>CAWDSA010000007.1:0-2021497 GCA_963804845.1 uncultured Actinomycetota bacterium
CTCGACGCCGACCTCCGGCTGATCACGACCAGCCGCGACCAGTGCTCGAGCCCCACGGCCTACACGACGCCGACTACGACCGGGCCGCGACCCGGACCCTGATCCAGCAGCTGCGGGCGACCGGTCAGGTAAAGCTGATCTTCTTCAACGACCCGGTGCTGATCAACGAGGGACTGGTGCAGTACGAGGACAACCACCACGACCACCTGCACGTGCGGTTCTACGAGCGCGGCCTGCACAGCCGCTGACTCCTACGGCGTCTCGACGATGAGGGTCACCGGCCCGTCACCGACGCTGGTGACCCTCATGTCGGCGCCGAACACGCCCTTCTCGACGCGGATCCCGTCACGTGCGAGGGCGTCGCAGACGGCGTCGTACGCCGGTTCGCTGACCGGCTGCGGCGCAGCGGCGTTCCACGTCGGGCGGCGGCCCTTGCGGCTGTTGCCGTAGAGCGTGAACTGGCTGATGACGAGGACGGGTGCGCCGATGTCGCCGACCGACTTCTCGTCGCGGAGCAGTCGCAGGTCGCGGATCTTGCCGGCCAGCCACGCGACCTCCCGGTCGCCGTCGGTGTGGGTGACGCCGAGGTAGACGAGCAGGCCGGGCTCATCGATGGCGCCGACGACCTGGCCGTCCACGGCCACTGACGCCGAGAGCACCCGCTGGACCACCGCTCGCACCGGGCTAGTGTCTCAGCCGTGAGCACCGACCTTCCCGCGGACCGCCTCCTCGTCACCGTCGCCCCGACCGGGGCGGAGACGTCGAAGGAGTCGTGCCCCCAGCTGCCGACCACACCCGAGGAGATCGCGGAGACGGCCGCCGCGTGCGAGGCGGCCGGGGCCGCGATGATCCACATCCACGTCCGCGACGCCGACCACCGCCCGACCCTCGACCTGGGGCTGCTGCGCGAGTGGGTCGCCGCCGTGCGCTCGGCGTCGTCGCTGGTCGTGCAGCTCTCCACGGGCGGCTCGGTCCACGACCCGCTCGACCAGCGGCTGAAGGTGCTCGACGCCGAGCCCGACTCCTGCTCGCTCACCATGGGCACGACCAACTTCGGCGACGACGTCTTCTCCAACCCGTGGCCGTTCGTCTGCGAGCTCTACCAGCTCAGCCAGGAGCGGCAGGTCGTCCCCGAGTTCGAGCTGTTCGACCTCGGCCAGGTCCACGCCCTCCACCGGCTGCTCGACAAGTACGGCGCGCCGTACGGCGGTCGCGTCCACGCCGACCTCGTCATGGGCGTCCCCGGCGGCATGAACGGCACGGCGGACGCGCTCGTGGCCGCCGTCCACGACCTGCCTGCCACGGTGACCTCGTGGTCGGCGACCGGCATCGGCCGCTCGACCCTCGCCGTCGCCCTCGCCTCGCTCTCGAAGGGCGGCCACCTGCGGGTGGGCATGGAGGACGTGCTCACCCTGGCCCGCGGCGTCCCGGTCGAGCACAACCGGCAGCTCGTCGAGCGGGTCGTCGCGCTGGGCAAGATCGTCCAGCGCACCCCGATGACCCCCGCCGAGGCGCGGGTGTTCCTGGGGATCCGGGCGGCCTAGTAGGTCCCGACCAGATGGGGGCTGGCCGACCGCACCCGCAGCGACACCGACTCTCCCGGAACGGTCAGGCTGCCGGGGATCGTCTGCCACGCGTCGCCGTTGATCCGGTAGCGGCCGGTGTAGGTCGTCGACACGCTCGGCGCCACCCGCCCGGTCTCGGCGTAGTCGTGGGTGATGTCGAGGTCGGGGTACGCCGCACCCGGACTCCGCGACGTCAGCGACTCCCCGTCCCCGAACTCCCACTCGTACTCCGTCGGCGTCGCCTCGATCGTCACCCGCTGCCCGAGCAGCGTCACCGTCTGCGTCGTGGGGCTCACGTTGTCGGTGAAGAAGTTGGTGTCGAAGTTGATCAGCGTCTGCCCGTCCGGCGGCTGCACCTCGAGCTGCGCCTGCGGCCAGTCGAGCCGCTCCATCTCCCGTCGCACCATCGCCGGCGTGATCGTGGCCAGGCCCGCCACGTCCGCGGGCGCCAGACAGACGATCCCGAGGTTGCTCGAAGCGCCCGTGGCGTCGGTGGTGCGAATGAGCACGTACCACGTGCCGGTCGCACCGGTCTCGGTGCGACAGATCCGTTCGTCCCTGGTGCAGTTGTCCCCCGGCTTGCACCGCGTCGCGAGGCTGTACGTGTAGCCGTCCGAGGCTGCTGTCGCGTAGAGTCAGCGTACCTGCCCTGCGGTTGTCTCGCATACCTCGGCGGCCAGCAAGCCCACATCGCGTCCAGGACCATCAGCCCCAGCGGGCGCGGGGGCAGACAGCGCCAACAGGCAGATCGCGGCGATCACCCAGCGATGAGCACGTCGTCCATACGCCACTGCCAGGATCCCCTCGCCTCATCAAAGTCAGCTGATAGGAGACGCGGCCGCCGTCGTAGCTCTGCATCTTCCGCCTCGCGCTCTCGCGGAACTTCGTTGGTGACGGTCGACCACCACATCGAACTGCTTGATGGTCGGCGGACCTCGAACCGTGGTCCATCTTCGTACACCTTCTGACTATCGAGTCCGTATGAACCCGCCAGCCCCGTAGATGCGCTCGACCCGTTCGGCCAAACTGCGCAAGGCCTGCAGCCGCTGGACGACCGCCAGGAAGGCGCCGTGTCTCGCCCGTGTTCTGCATCTCCGTGTTGAGCTCGAACCACTCCTCGATGAACTCCTCCGGCGTCTGCGCCTGGGGCTCGGCGGTGGTCTCGGACTCGCTGGGGGAGGGGGAGGCGGTGGGGTCGAAACGGGGCTCGGGGTCATCGGAGCACCCGGCCAGCAGCAACGCAGCGCCGATCAGAGCGGCGGCGGTGCGGCGTAGGGACATCGACGGAACCTCCCGAGACTCCTGTTGAACCTAACGAAGCACGCCGGTCGAGGACACCCCCGGATCCGAACCTGTGGATAACGCCTTCACGCGTGATTCCCAGTCACCAGGTGACTGGGAATCGCGCGTCAAGGTGTCGGTGGCGGGGTGGACGCTGCGGCGATGGACCTCGAGGAGCTGCTGACGATCCAGGACGGCGTGATTTCGCGCGCGCAGGTGCTGGTGTGTGGAGGGGAAGACCACGACATACGGCGTCGGCTGCGCAGGCGGGAGTGGGCGACCCTGGTCGCGGGGGTCTACGTCCACCACACGGGTGACCCGACGTGGGAGCAGAGGGCGGTGGCCGGGGTGTTGCACGCGGCCAGCGGGCTGGACGGCGAGGGTCGACCGTTGGGGGCGGCCTTGGGCGGTCACGCTGCGCTGAGACACGCGATCGGCGCCGGGTGGAGGCGAGGCGCCGGCGGACCGATCGAGATCTGCATCGACGAGCGGCGCAGCCTTCGACGGATTTCCGGCTACCGGTTCGTGCGTGTCGCACACCTCAAGAGACCGGGTCGACAGGATGCGGACGCCGCCCCGATTGCGGCCGGCCGAGGCCGCACTCGAGCTGGTCCTGGAGGCGAAGGACGTGCTCGACATCGTGGGTCTCGTCGCGGATGCGTGCCAGTTTCGCGCGACCACGGTGGACGAGATCATCTCCGCCCTCGCCCGGCGCGGCCGCGTCTGCGGGCGGGACGTGCTCGAAGCCGTGCTCACCGACATCGCGGCCGGAACGTGCTCCGCGCTCGAGCATCTCTTCATGACCCGCGTGGTGGCGGCCCACGGGCTCACTGCTCCGTCGCGCCAGGTCCAGCGCATTGTGGTGGAGTCCACGGGCAGTCGCCGTGAGTATCGCGACGCCGAGTGGCTCGAGGAGGCCGTCGTCGTGGAACTGGACGGTCGGCTCTTCCACGACAACGCGCGTCAGCGCGACCGCGATCTGGACCGCGATCTCGACGACGTGGTCGCGGGCAGGGTCGCGGTGCGACTGGGTTGGGGTCAGGTGACACGTCGCAGCTGCCGGACGGCGCGCCGCTTGGGTGCCCTGCTGAGGACGCCGCGGTTGGGAAGGCGAGGCGGCGAGCTGCCCGGAGTGTCAGTAGACGAGGGCCTGGACGCCGTCGCCGAGGATCTCCTCGGCGAAGACCGCAGCGCCGGCGATGCGTATGCCGGGGAGGAGGTCGGGCTCCTCGATCGAGCGTCGGGCGGCGCACTGGGTGCACAGCGTGACCTGCCCACCGGCGATCACGGCGGCGAGGAGGTCCTCCAGCGGGGTGGCGAGGGGGAGGGAGAAGCCGGCGGCGTTGCCCGGGAGCGCGAACCACGCCGCCTCACCGGTCAGCCACAGCGACACAGTGGCGCCCGCGGCGACGGCGGACGCGGCGACGGTGAACGCCTGGTTGCAGCGCTCGGGGTCGTTGAGCCCGCACGTCACCTTGACCACCAATGACCGAGCCATGCCTGAACCCTAGACTCGACGCATGCCGTTCGACATCCCGGAGAACATCCACCCGAACTGCGCGCGGCTCGCGTGGCTGATCGGGACCTGGGCGGGGAACGGCCACGGTGAGTACCCCACGATCGAGCCGTACCAGTTCGGCCAGGAGGCGATCTTCCAGCAGGACGGCCGCCCGTTCATCCACTACTTCAGCCGCGCCTGGATCACCGACGCCGACGGCGGGGTGATCCGACTGGCGGCGCAGGAGACCGGCTTCATCCGGCCGCAGGAGGACGGCACCATCGAGATGGTGCTGTCCCACAACACCGGCTTCGTGGAGATCTGGCACGGCGAGATCCACCCCGACCAGCCGCGGTTCGAGATCGTCACCGACGCGGTGGCCCGGACTGCGACGGCCAAGGACTACACCGGCGGCAAGCGGCTCTACGGCTACGTCAACGGCGACCTCCTCTACGCGTTCGACATGGCGGCGATGGGGCAGGAGCTCCAGCCCCACACCCACGCACAGCTGGTGAGGCAGTGAGCGAGACCGACTGGAGGGCGAAGCTCCGGGGGAGCGGCTACCGGCTGACCCCGCAGCGGGAGCTCATCCTGGCCGCGGTCGAGCGGCTCGGCCACGCGACGCCTGACGAGGTGCTGGCGGAGGTGCGCTCCCACTCCGAGGCGGTCAACGTCTCGACGGTCTACCGCACCCTGGAGGTGCTCGAGGAGCTCGGGCTGGTGCGCCACGCCCACCTGAGCGACCGCGCTCCGACGTACCACTCGGTGAGCGACCACGAGCACTTCCACCTCGTCTGCCGGAATTGTCAGGCGGTGATCTCGGTTGACCCTGACGTGCTCTCTCCGCTGCTCGAACGCCTGGACGCCGATCACGGCTTCACCGCCGACGTCGGCCACCTGACCGTCTTCGGGACGTGTGCCTCGTGCCGCTGACCAGTCCCCTCCTCGACCTGCCCGGCGCCGTGTCCGCCGAGGGCATCGACGCGGGCGTCGCCGCCCACTACGGCTCGTTCAACCGCGAGCAGCGCACGCTCGACGCCGGCGACGGCTTCGTCGACCTCTCCCACCGCGACGTGCTGCGGATCGCCGGCCCGGACCGCCTCACCTGGCTCCACTCGCTGACCACCCAGCACCTCTCCGACCTCCCAGCGGGGGAGTGGACGCAGTCGCTGGTCCTCAGCCCGCAGGGCCACGTCGAGCACGCCTTCACCGGCGTCGACGACGGCGAGGCGTTCACCGCCCACACCGAGCCCGGCGCCGGCACCCCGCTGCTGGAGTTCCTCCAGCGGATGGTGTTCATGACGCGCGTCGAGATCACCGACGTGACCGACGAGCTCGCCGTCACGTGGCGGCCGAAGGGCTATGACCTCGTGCCGCGCGAGCGCTTGACGGCGTACGCCGAGGCGGCGGGGCCGGCCTGCGGGCTCTGGGCGTTCGAGGCGCTGCGGATCGCGCGCGGGGAGCCGCGGTTCGGGGTCGACACCGACCACCGCACGATCCCCAACGAGGCGGGCTGGATCCCGAGCGCGGTCCACCTCGACAAGGGCTGCTACCGGGGCCAGGAGACGGTCGCGCGGGTCCACACGCTGGGCCGGCCGCCGCGACGGCTGACGCTGCTCCACCTCGACGGCTCGGAGAACCGGCTGCCCGTCCGCGGCGCCGACGTACTCAACGGGGACAAGGTCGTCGGCTTCGTCGGCTCCAGCGCCCGGCACCACGAGCTCGGCCCGATCGCGCTGGCGATCGTCAAGCGCAACGTGCCGCTCGACGCTGCCCTCACCGTCGACGGGCTGGTCGCCTCCCAGGAAGTCGTGGTCGACCCCGAGGTCGGGCTCCACGTGCGTCCCAAGCTGCGCTGAGTCAGTCGTGAGCCGAACAGGTCGCGCGTGTAGACCTTGCTCTCGACGTCGGCCAGCTCGGGTGACATCCGGTTGGCGATGATGAGGTCGGCCGTCGACTTGAACTCTGCGAGATCGCGCGTCACCCGGGATCCGAAGAAGAGGTCGTCGTCCAGCTCGGGCTCGAAGACGATGACCTCGATCCCCTTGCCCTTGATCCGCTTCATCACGCCCTGCACCGACGAGAAGCGGAAGTTGTCGGACCCCGTCTTCATCGCCAGCCGGTGCACCCCGACGACGCGAGGCTTGCGCGCGATGATGTCCATCGCGATGAAGTCCTTGCGGGTGGTGTTGGCGTCCACGATGGCGCGCATGAGGTTCTGCGGCACGTTCCAGTAGTTGGCGAGCAGCTGCCGGGTGTCCTTGGGAAGGCAGTAGCCGCCGTATCCGAACGAGGGGTTGTTGTAGTGCAGCCCGATCCGTGGGTCGAGACCCACGCCGTGGATCACGTCACGTGAGGAGAGGTCGTGGGCCATGGCGAAGGAGTCGAGCTCGTTGAAGAAGGCGACGCGCATGGCGAGGTAGGTGTTCGCGAAGAGCTTGATGGCCTCGGCGTCGCGTGGGGAGGTCAGGAGCACGGGCACGTCGGGCTCGAGTGATGCCTCGGCCAGCATGTCGGCGAACTGCCGGGCCTGGTCCGTGGTGTCGCCGACGATGATGCGGGTCGGGTGGAGGTTGTCGTGCAACGCCTGCCCCTCGCGGAGGAACTCCGGGGAGAAGATCACCCGGTCGGTGCCGAGCCGTTCCCGCACGTCCTCGACGAAGCCGACCGGGACCGTGGACTTCACGACGATGGTGGCCGCCGACGATGTCTCGAGAATCTCGCGGATCACCTGCTCGACGGTGTTGGTGTCGAAGGCGTCGGTCTCCGGGTCGTAGTTGGTCGGTGTCGCGACGACGACGAAATCGGCGTCGGCGTACGCCGCGGCGTCGGTCGTGAAGGTCAGGTCGAGGTCGTCGCGGCCCAGGTGTGCGGCCAGCTCAGGATCGTGGATCGGGCACCGACCTTGTCGCAGCTCCTCGACGCGTCCGGCGTCCACATCGACGCCCACGACCGCGTGGCGCTGGGCCAGGATGGCGGCCACGGAAAGTCCCACATAGCCCAGCCCGACCACGACGACTCGCTGCACGGGCGCCACTCTAGGTGCGGCGATACATGGCGTGGGTGTCGCGGTCGTCGTGGGTGAAGCCCAGGCCCTGGTAGAGCGCGATCGCGGGCAAGTTGTCGGCCTCGACGTAGAGCTCGACCTCGGAGACCCCGCGCTCGGCGAGGTGGCGGAGGCCGGCGCGGGTGAGGGCCTTGCCGAGCCCGAGTCCCTGCGACTCCGGGTCGACGCCGACGACGTAGACCTCGCCCAGCGCCCGCGAGTGCTGCTTGGTCCAGTGGAAGCCGAGCAGGTGGCCACGGCGTACGGCGACGAGCAGGCCGGTCGGGTCGAACCAGGGCTCGCCCATCCGCTCGGCCAGGTCGCTGGCCGACATCGCACCCTGCTCGGGGTGGGAGGCGAACGACGCCGCGTTGACGCGCAGCAGGCCCGCCTCGTCGCGGGGGTGGTAGCCGCGGATCACCACGTCCTCGGGAAGCGTGATCTCCCCGGCCGGGAGACCGGCGGGCCGCCGCATCACCCAGAGCTCTCGCACGCGTTCGAAGCCGTGCCGCTTGGCGAGTGTCGCCGCCGCCGGGTGGTCGGTGTGCGACCACGCCTGCAGTCCTCCGTCGTACGACGCCAGCGCCTGCTCGACGAGGGCGGTTGCCACGCCACGACCGCGCGCGGAGGGCCGCACCGCCAGCGAGAGGTCGTCGCCGATGACCAGCGCGAAGCCGTCCCCGGACACCCACCCCGCGACGTCGTCGGGGTGGTTGCGCAGCGCGAGCCACGTCGCCTCGTCGATCGGCGCCGCCCCGTCGGCCGCCTCGGAGTCGGCGGCGACGTCAGCGACCTGTCTCAGGCGGTCGGCGTCCACGACATCGACCGTAGTCGACGCCTCGCAGCGGCGAACGTCCTCAGGCGTCCTGCGAGTCGCGGTCGGATGCCGACTCGGACACCGGGACGACGAACCGGTAGCCGACGTTGCGGACGGTGCCGATCAGCGTCTCGTGCTCGGGGCCGAGCTTGGCGCGCAGCCGGCGGACGTGGACGTCGACGGTGCGGGTGCCGCCGAAGTAGTCGTAGCCCCACACCTCCTGGAGCAGCTGCTGGCGGCTGAAGACGCGGCCGGGGTGTTGTGCGAGGTACTTGAGGAGCTCGAACTCCTTGAACGTCAGGTCGAGCACCCGGCTGCCGAGCTTGGCGGTGTAGGTCGCGTCGTCGACGACCACCTCGCCGGAGCGGATGACGTGGGACTCGGGGTCACCGGCATCGCGCTCGGCACGCAACCGGCCGATCGCCAGCCTCATCCGCGCCTCGAGCTCGGCGGGCCCGATCGTGTTGAGCACGACGTCGTCCATGCCCCAGTCGTGGCGGACGGCGGTCAGCCCGCCCTCGGTGAGCACCAGCAGCACCGGTACGTCGACGCCCGTGGTCCGGATCAAGCGGCACAGGTCGCGGGCGTGGGCGAGGTCCTGGCGCCCGTCGACGAGCAGCAGGTCGGCGTCGGGGGCGTCGAGGAGCGCACTGCCCTCGGCGGGGAGGATCCTGACGTGGTGGGACAGCAGTGCGAGCCCGGGCACGACCTCGGCCGAGGGCTGGAGGGCGCTCGTCAGGAGCAGCACGTTGCTCACGCCTAGCCTCCGTTCACGGCGGTCGAGCCGTCGGGACCCGATAGGGAAGGATAGTTCGTGATGAGTGCCTCTCACGTCACTGTCCGCTATTGGGCAGCCGCTCGGTCGGCGGCCGGGACCGACCACGACGACCTGCCCGTCGACGGCCCGACCACGCTCGCCGACGTCGTACGGCGCGTGGTGGACGCCCACCCCGGAGCCCGCCTCGCCGGGATCCTCGAGGTCTGCTCGGTCCTGGTCGGCGACCGCCCGGTCTCGACCACGGACCCCGCCGACGTGGCGATCCTGCCCGGCGACTCGATCGAGTTCCTGCCGCCCTTCGCTGGCGGTTGAGGCCTCGAACATGACAGGGCCGCGTCCCCCCGTCGGGACGCGGCCCTACCTGACGGAACTGCCCGTCAGGCCTCGATGGCGGTGCGGTCGGAGCCGCCGATCTCGATCTTGCGCGGCTTCGCCTTCTCGGCGACCGGGACGGTCAGCCTCAGGACGCCGCCGTCGTAGTCGGCCCCGATCCGGTCGAGGTCGAGGTTGTCGCCGAGGACCAGCTGCCGGCTGAAGACGCCGCGCGGGCGCTCGGAGGCGAGCATCTCCCAGTCGCCGTTGCGGGCGACGCGCTCGGCCCGCACGGTCAGCACGTTGCGCTCGACGTCGAGGTCGATGCTGTCGCGGCTCACGCCCGGCAGGTCGAACTCGATGACGAAGCTGTCGCCCTCTCGCCACGCGTCCATCGGCATGACGGCCGGCCGGTTGGTGGTGCCGAGCAGCTGCTGGGCCAGTCGGTCGAAGTCACGGAACGGGTCCGTCGTACGCAGCAACACGGTTCTCCTCCTTGAGTCTCTGTGGTGGTGTCGGCAGGTGCGTAACCTGCAATCACTGTTATAGATTATCTGTCAGCGAGATTTCAAGTCGAAGGAGCAGGAAAATGGCGCGCGAGCGAGGAGTGTTCGCGATCTCCGTGGTGGCGGAGATGGTGGAGATGCCGGCGCAGAACCTGCGCGTCTACGAACGGCACGGCCTGGTCGATCCCGGCCGCACGGACGGCGGCACCCGCCGCTACAGCCGCGCCGACATCGCGCGGCTCCACAGGATCCGCGACCTGCTCGCCGACGGTCTCAACCTCGCGGGCATCGCCCGGGTGCTCGCGCTCGAGGAGGAGGTGGCGCGGCTGCAGGCGGAATGTGCGCGGCTGAGGGCGCGTTGAGCCCCCATGACGACCGGAGCCTGGATCCTGCTGGCGAGCCTCGCGCTCGTGGTGGCGGTCGGGCTCTGGCGGGCCTACGCCGACGGGCGGTTCACCGGCACCCATGCGATCACGCGGCGAGCTGGTTCAGGTGGTCGAGCCGAGGTTCGAGCCGCTCGCGACCGCATCCGCGAGCGAGTCGAGACCACTCGAGCCCCTCCTGGCGGCAGACCAGCTCGGTGAGCGGGCGACGCTGCTCCAGTTCAGCTCCGCGTTCTGCGCGCCCTGCCGCGCGACGCGACGGGTGCTGGCCGACATCGCGGCCGTCGTTCCCGGTGTCACGCACGTCGAGATCGACGCCGAGCACCACCTCGACCTGGTCCGCCGGGTCGGCGTGCTGCGGACGCCCACGACGCTCGTGCTGGACGACCGGGGACAGGAAGTCACCCGGGCGTCCGGGGCGCCGCGCAAGGAGCAGGTGCTGTCCGCCCTCGCCGGAATCGAGGCGTGATGTCCAGATCGTGGAACGACGTCTCACCTAACGAGACGCTCGTTGTCGGCCGGCATGACCGGCGCCCTACAGTCCTTTCCATGAGCTCGACCCTGTTGACCAAGCGCCGCGTGGTGGATCACTGCCTCGTGCGCTCGGCCATGTGTCGAATGTCCTAGAGGCGCGCCGCTCCTTCTTCTGGCTTTTGTCTAGTCGATTACTCGACTAACATCGTCGGCGTGCCCGTCCCCCAGCCCCTCGGCCAACCGGACAGGACTGTCATGCCCACCCTCATCGACCCGCGCGGACCCCGGTTCGCAGCCACGCTGACCAGCCTCGCGCTGGCCCTCGTGCTGCTGACCGCGCCCGGGCCCTTCTCGACCGTCCTCCTCGCCGCCCAGGCGGCGGTGTTCGCGGTCGGCGCGGCGCTCGGCGTCCAGCGCACGCCGTACGCCTGGCTCTTCCGCAGTCTCCTCAGGCCCCGGCTCGGGGCGCCCGCCGCGCTCGAGGACGCGGCCCCGCCGCGGTTCGCGCAGGCGGTCGGGCTCGGCTTCGCGCTGGTGGGCCTCGTCGGGCTGCTCACCGGCGCCACCACGCTCGGACTGATCGCCGTCGGCCTCGCGCTGGCGGCTGCCCTGCTCAACGCGACCGTGGGCTTCTGCCTCGGCTGCGAGGTCTACCTCCTCATCAAGCGCGTCCAGCACCGCCCTGGACGCACCACCATCGCCACCACCAACTGAAAGGCACCAACATGAGCCGCGAGAACTCACTGGTCACCGCCGACTGGGTCGAGGAGAACCTCGACAACGACAAGGTCGTGCTGATCGAGGTCGACGAGGACACCACCGCCTACGACAAGGGCCACATCCGGGGTGCCATCAAGCTCGACTGGACCACCGACCTGCAGGACCAGGTCCGTCGTGACTTCGTCAACAAGCAGCAGTTCGAGGCGCTCCTCTCCGAGCGCGGGGTCGCCAACGACGACACGGTCGTCCTGTACGGCGGCAACAACAACTGGTTCGCCGCCTACGCCTACTGGTACTTCACGCTCTACGGCCACCAGGACGTCAAGCTGCTCGACGGCGGCCGCAAGAAGTGGGAGCTCGACTCCCGCGAGCTGACCGACGAGCTGCCCGACCGCGCCACCACGTCGTACACCGCCCAGGAGCAGGACCACTCGATCCGCGCCTTCCGGGACGAGACGGTCGCCGCCATCGGCGCCCAGAACCTGGTCGACGTGCGCTCGCCCGACGAGTACGCCGGGCGGCTGCTCGCGCCGGCCCACCTGCCGCAGGAGCAGGCGCAGCGCGCCGGTCACATCCCGACCGCCGCGAACGTGCCGTGGAGCAAGGCGGCCAACGACGACGGCACCTTCCGGTCCGACGACGACCTCAAGCAGATCTACACCGAGGCGGGCGTCGACTGGGACAAGGACACCATCGCCTACTGCCGCATCGGCGAGCGCTCGAGCCACACCTGGTTCGTGCTCAAGGAGCTGCTCGGCCAGCAGAACGTGAAGAACTACGACGGGTCCTGGACCGAGTACGGGTCGCTCGTCGGCGTACCCGTGGCGCTCGGCGACGAGAAGGGCGAGGCCTGATGGGATGCGGAGCAGTGGTGGGCGGACGCTCACTCGACGGGATCGACGTCGCCAAGGAGGCGATCATCCAGGGGCAGGTGCTCCGTCAGCTCGACGGTGGCACCGGTGAGCCGGTGGGGAACGCCTACGTGCGGCTGCTCGACAGCACGGGCGAGTTCACCGCCGAGGTGCCGACCGACGACGCCGGCCAGTTCCGGTTCTTCGCGGGCGACGGCAGCTGGACACTGCGCACCCTCGCCCCGAAGGCTGACCCGACCGACCAGTCCGTGGTGGCCCAAGTGGGCTATGTCGCCGAGGTGACCGTCTCCATCTGATCCGAACCGCCCGCACCGGCCCGTCCTGGCGCTTACTGTTTTCGATACCGCCGGGATAGGCGGCAGGGACGGGGTGACACCGCTGTGGAGAACACGCTAGCCAGCGAGCAGCTGTGGCAGCTCACGCTGCAGTCACCCTCGGTCGGCATGAGCCTGGTGGCTCCTGACGGTCAGCTGCTGGTGGTCAACCAGGCGTTGTGCGACATGCTCGGCTACGACGCCGACACGCTCGTGTCCCTGGCGTTCTACGAGATCACTCACCCCGACGACCTCGACGACGACCTCCAGCAGTTCGAGGAGACGTTGTCGGGCCAGCGGTCGTCGTACCGCCTGCTCAAGCGCTTCCTGCACGCCGACGGCCATGTCGTGTGGGGTGACGTCTCGGTCGCGCTGCAGCGCGACGACGACGGCGTCCCCCTCCACCTCGTCTCGCAGGTCGTGGACGTCACCGCTCGGGAGGAGGCGCTCAAGCGGCTCGCTGCCGCGGAGGCGACGATCGACCTCCAGCGGCTGATGGCCCAGGCGGTCTACGAGAGTGTCGACGTCGGGTTGCTGCTCATCGACGCGTCGGGGCACTACGAGTCGATGAACCGACGGCACCGCGACTTCATGACCCTGGCCTACCCCGACGGTCACGATGGTCAGGCCGGCCAGGTCGGCGACGTGTTCGGCGAGGACGGCACCACCGTCGTGGACTCGGAGAAGATGCCTTCCTCGCGTGCGGCATCCGGCGAGGAGTTCGACGACGTGCGGGTGTGGGTGGGCGCAGATCCGCTGACCCGGGTCGCGCTGTCCGTCTCCGCCCGGTCCGTGCGAGACGCCGACGGCGCCCTGGTCGGAGCCGCCCTGGCCTACAAGGACGTGACCGACTACGTCCGGGCGCTCGCGCTGAAGGACGAGCTCGTCGCGCTGGTCTCCCAGGAGCTCAGGACGCCGTTGGCATCGGTCCTGGGTCACCTCGAGATGGTGGTGGAGAGCGGTGACCTCCCGGCCGACGTGGCCGAGCGGATCGGGGTCGTCGAGCGCAACGCCTTCCGACTGCGGGGCCTGGTCGAGAACCTGCTCGTGGTCGTCGAGGGCCCGGAAGCCCTCAGCGTCATCCGCACCAACGCTGACCTGTCCAAGGTGGTCGCCGACGCTCTCGAGGCGGCGCGACCCGCCGGGGTCGCGACCAACGTCGCCCTCGAGGCCGACCTCCCCGTGGTCCTGCCCGCGAAGGTCGACCCGGGCCGCCTCCGTCAGGTCCTCGACACCCTGATCTCCAACGGCGTGACTGCCGCCGGCGCCGGCGGCAAGGTCCGGGTCCGGCTCGCCCTGATCGACGGGCAGGTCCACCTGACGGTCACCGAAGCCGTCCGCGGCATCGACCCCCGTGACCTCGACCGCCCCTTCCGAGGCCCCTCCCAGGATCTCCGCACCCCCGGCACCGGCCTCGGCCTCACCATCGTTCGCTCGATCGTCGAGGCGCACGGCGGCACGGTCTCTCGCGACACCGCGGTCGGGGTGGGCGGCATCGTGCGCATCGCGCTCCCACATGTCGTCGGCTGAGTTCCTAGGATCGCGCTCGTGATCACTGCGCTCAGGGCCAAGGTGACCGATGCGCCGATCACCGAGGGTGCCGCCACCTTCCTCAACCCCCACTCCTACCTGCTCCTGCGGCCACATGCGGACCTCCTCGAGCACTTCGATGCGGTCTACCTGGACGGCATCTCGATGGTGGTCGCCGTACGCCGCCTGCTCGGCATCCGCGTGGAGCGCCGGAGCTTCGACCTGACGAGCCTTGCGCCCGGGGTATTCGCCGAGGCGAGCCGACGCGGCACGACGATGGCCGTGGTCGGTGGCGAGCCAGGGGTGGCCGAGGCTGCTGTGGACTCCTTCACCGCGCTCTACGGGCCGCTGAGCGTCGGCCACGTGCGTGACGGCTACTTCGCCTCGCGTGACGAGCGGGCGGCGACCGTACGACGCCTCGCGGAGCTCGATCCGGGGCTGCTGATCGTCGGGATGGGGACGCCGGGCCAGGAGGAGCTGGTGAGCGAGCTGCGCGCGGAGGGGTGGCGAGGCCTGGCCTACACGTGTGGCGGCTTCCTGCACCAGACGGCCGGCTCGCGCGGCGACACCTACTACCCACGCTTCTTCGACCGCTCCAACCTCCGCTGGCTCTACCGGATCATCGACGAGCCGCGGTTGGCGACGCGCTACTTCGTGCGCTATCCGTGGTTCGTGATGGTCTTCGTCTGGGACGTGGTGCGGGATCGGATGCGCGGGAGCTCGGCGGCCCCGTAGGTCGACGACGGGGCTGTGCGACACGAATGCCACCATGAACCGATGTCATCCACCGCCCGCCGCGTCAGCGCGACCCTCCTGGCGGGTTACCTGCTGTTCCTGGGCGCGGTGCTGACGGAGTACAACCCGACCATCGCGGTCGATGTCGTGACCCGAGCCGAGCTGTGGCTGGAGGCCCGAGGCGCCCCCGCGCTGGTGACCGGGCCCGGGCGGGTCGAGTTCTTGCTGAACGCCGCGATGTTCGTGCCCGTCGCGTTCCTGGCGGCCCTCACCTTCCCCCGGCACCCGTGGGCCAACTGGGTGGTCTACGCCCTGGTGGCCTCGATGGGCGTGGAGCTGCTCCAGGGCCTCTACCTGCCACCCCGCTCCGCCCAGTTCGAGGACGTGGTCGCGAACACGACCGGGGCACTGATCGGAGCGCTGGCCGCGGCCCTGGTCACCCGTGCGCTCGCCCGTTCGCGGCAGCGTCTCGACGTGGCGTGACCCCCGGTTCGATTCAGCGTTGATGCAATAGAAGGCTCGGGACGCTGTTAACCTGACCGTCCCCCCGGGGAGCCAAGGCTCCCGCTTGATTTCATCTGGAGACACCCGATGGCTGCTCGTCGATCGGTTGGCCGTGCGCTGACAATCCTGGTCCTGCTGCCCGGTCTGGTGCTCGCCGGACTGACCGTCGGCGCGGGCGGTGCGTCTGCGCAGAAGATCAGGTCCGACTTCTGGGGCATGCACGACAACAACTGGGTCAGTGAGCCGACGGTCCCCGTCGGTTCCGCCAACTTCACGACCTCGGGCACCTACTGGACCTCGATCGAGTCGGGGCTGTTGCCGGGGGTCTATGACTGGTCGCGACTGGACGATCAGGTGGCGGCGGCGGAGGCCATCGGAGCCCAGCCGATGGTCGTGCTGGGGCGGACGCCGCGAATTCACTCGTCGGCCCCCGCTTCCGACGACTTCGCCGCCCACATGCCCACCGGCGACGCGTGGAAGAACTACGTGACCAGCGTCGCCGAGAGGTACGGCACCCGGCTCGACTACCAGATCTGGCCAGAGCCCAACATCATCCAGAACTGGCAGGGCACCCCGCAGCAGATGGCGACGCTGACCGCGGTCGCGTCGAAAGCGATCACGGCGGCTGCCGGCAAGAAGGCCACGGTGGTCTCGCCCGCGGTCGCGCTGCGGCTGAAGAGCCAGCAGAAGTGGACCGTGACGTACTTCAAGCAGAAGGTCGGCGGCAAGCGCGTCCACACCTACCTGGACGCCATCGCGATCGATCCCTTCCCGGAGCAGAAGGGCACGCCCGAGGACTCGTTCCAGATCATGCGGTCGATCAAGAAGCAGCTGGGAAAGATCGGCGTGCACAAGCCCTTCTGGAACAACGAGATCAACTACGGCGTGGCTGGCGGCGGCAGTGCCGACCACCACCACGTACGCGGTCGACAAGCAGCAGTCCTTCGTGATCCGGACCTACGTGCTGAGCGCGGCAGCCCAGATGCAGCGCACCTACTGGTTGGGCTGGTTCAGCACCGACACGATGGCCGTCAAGATGGCCGACAGCAGTGGTGAGGCACTACCGCCCGGCAAGTCCTACGGGGTCGTCCGGTCGTGGCTCAACGGGACCAACTTCCAAGGCTGCAAGCAGAAGAAGGGCCTCTGGACGTGCACGGCGACCAAGGGCAAGGAAGCTCGCCGGATCTACTGGAAGCCCAAGGGCAAGACCACGATCAAGACTCCCCGGTCCACCCGACGGGTGGAGAACCAGGAGGGTGGTGTGGACTCCAGCCGCGTCTCACGCAAGAAGATCCGGGTGGACTACCGGCCGGTCATGGTGGCCTCGAGGAAATAGCGCAAACCAAGTGCCGCCCATGGGTGGCGGTTGCTCCCCAGAAGACGCATTCTTGGGCCATGCCTGGGGGGGTCGCTGATCGAAGGCGCCGCGCACTGATACTCCTGATCCTGCTCGGCCTGACGCTGACGGGTCTGACGGCCGGTGCGGGCAGTGCCGCTGCTCAGAAGATCAGTGGCGACTTCTGGGCCATGCACGACAAGGACTGGGTCACGCCTCCCACGGTCCCGGTGGGTGCTGCCAACTTCACCACCGCCGGAACCTACTGGCCCGCGATCCAGCTGTCCAAACGTCGCTTCGACTGGAGCCGGCTGGACACGCAGGTCGATGCGGCACACGCGATCGGCGCCCAACCGATGCTCGTGCTGGGCAAGTCGCCCCGGTTCGCGTCCACCCGGCCGAAGTCGGACGACTACCAGGACCACCCGCCGAAGCTCAAGCCGTGGAAGAAGTACGTCAGCAAGGTCGCCAACCGCTACGGCACCCGCATCGACTACCAGATCTGGCCGGAGCCCAACATCATCCAGAACTGGCATGGCACCCCGGCCCAGATGGCGAAGCTGACCATGGTGGCGTCGAAGGCGATCAGGCAAGCACGCCGGCAAGAAGGCCA
This sequence comes from uncultured Actinomycetota bacterium, assembly GCA_963804845.1. Taxonomy (GTDB): domain Bacteria; phylum Actinomycetota; class Actinomycetes; order Propionibacteriales; family Nocardioidaceae; genus Nocardioides. The sequence goes on from CAWDSA010000007.1 coordinate 17,285, forward strand.
AGGTCGTCTCGCCGGCGGTCGCGCTGCGGCTGAAGAGCCAGCGCAAGTGGACCGTGAAGTACTTCAGGCAGAAGGTCGGCGGCAAGCGGGTCCACACCTACGTGGACGCCATCGCGATCGACCCCTTCCCTGAGCAGAAGGGCACGCCCGAGGACTCGTACCAGATCATGCGCATAGGTGCAAGAAGCAGCTGGGAAAGATCGGCGTACGCAAGCCGTTCTGGAGCAACGAGATCAATTACGGCGTGGCGGGCGCCGGCGCGCCGACCACGATCGACGTACTCGGTCGATAAGCAGCAGTCCTACGTGATCCGAACCTACGTCTTGAGCGCCGGCAGCCAGAGATGCGGCGCACCTACTGGCTCGGCTGGTTCAGCCACGGACACGATGGCGGTCAAGATGGCCGAGAGCCAGCGGTGAGGCGCTGCCTCCCGGCAAGTCCTACGAGGTCGTCCGGTCGTGGCTGAACGGGACCAACTTCCGGGGGTGCAAGCAGAAGCAACGGCCTCTGGACGTGCACGGCCACGAAGGGCAAGGAGACCCGCCGGATCTATTGGAAGCCCCAGGGCAAGACCCCGATCAAGACCCCGCCTCCACCCGCGGGTGGAGAACCAGGAGGGCGGCGTGGACTCTCAGCCCGTCTCGCCGCAAGCGGATCCGGGTGGACTACCGCCCGGTCATGGTGGTCTCGAGAGAGGCTAGCGCGCCCGGATGTCGCTGGTCTGATGCGCTGCGGTCCTAGGCTCTACTGCTGGCCCATCTGGAAAGGCGAACCACACTCCATGCACACCGACCAGTCCACCGTCCTGGTGACCGGGGGAACGGGATCGTTCGGCTCGACCATGGTGCGACGCCTGCTCGACGGCGACGTGCGCGAGGTCCGCATCCTGAGCCGTGACGAGCTCAAGCAGGACGACATGCGCCGGCAGCTCCCCGACGAACGGCTGCGGTTCTACCTCGGCGACGTGCGTGACTACGACAGCGTCCACCGGGCGACCCGCGGGGTCGACTTCGTGTTCCACGCCGCCGCCCTCAAGCAGGTGCCGAGCTGCGAGTTCTTCCCCATGGAGGCGGTCAGGACCAACATCCTGGGCAGCGCCAACGTGATCGAGGCCAGCAACGCCAATGGAGTGCGCTCGGTGGTGTGCCTCGGCACCGACAAGGCCGCCTACCCGGTGAATGCGATGGGCATGTCCAAGGCGCTGATGGAGAAGGTCGCCCAGGCATTCGCGCGCAACAACCCCACCGCAGAGACGGTCGTCTCCACGGTTCGCTACGGAAACGTGATGTGCTCGCGCGGCTCGGTGATCCCGCTCTTCGTCGAGCAGATCAGGGCGGGCCGCCAGGTCACGCTGACCGACCCCGCGATGACCCGGTTCCTCATGAGCCTGGACGAGGCGGTGCAGCTGGTCGAGCACGCCTTCGCGCAGGCCCGCCCCGGTGACCTCTTCATCCGCAAGGCGCCGGCCAGCACGATCGAGGACCTCGCACTCGCCGTCGGTCGAGCGCTGGACGTCGAGCCGGAGCTGACGACCATCGGGACGCGACACGGCGAGAAGCTCTACGAGACCCTGGCCACGCGGGAGGAGCTGACCCGCGCCGAGGACCAGGGTGACTACTTCCGGGTCAGCGTCGACGCCCGGAACCTCAACTATGCGGAGTACTTCGACGAGGGCGAACGGGTTACCGCCGACGAGGACTACCACTCCCACAACACCGAGCGATTGGGCGTGGAGCGGGTGGTGGACCTGCTCCGTGGCCTGCCGGACTTCCGGAAGCTGGTCGGGAGCGGGCCGTGACCGAGCCGGTCCCGGGGATCGGGTCGGAACGGGCGCGCTTGCTGCTCGTCCACCGCTACTTCTGGCCGGACACGCCGCCGTACGCCGCGATGTTGCGAGCGATCGCCGCCCACTGGGCCGCTGCCGGTCATGACGTGGAGGTGCTCGCCAGCCAGCCCTCCTACAAGCCGGAGACCACACCGGTGACCGCTCCATCGGACGAGAACATCGACGGCTTCCGGGTGCGGCGGCTGCGGATGCGTCCCGACCGGGGAGGACGGCTCCGTCGCCCGCGCAACATGGTGCGTTTCAGCCTGCTGGTGGCCCTGCGCGTGCTTTTCGGTCCGCGCCGCGACGTGGTGATGTGCTCGACCGTGCCGCAGGTCCTGCTGGGCTGGACGACGTCCTGGGCGGCCCGCGTTCGTGGAAGCGCCTTCGTCTACCACTGCATGGACCTGCACCCCGAGATCGGGAAGCTGTCGGGGGAGTTCGCGAACCCGATCGTCTATCGACTGCTGATGTGGCTCGACCTGCGTGCCTGCAGACGCGCAGCGGCCGTGGTCGTGCTGTCCGACGACATGCGTGAAGCGCTGCTGCGCCGCGATCCCGCGCTGGATGAGCGCATCGTGGTCCTCAACAACTTCGACCTGCCGGAGTACGGTGCCGAGACCGCCGACGTCCCCCTCGAGGTGAGCGAAGAGCTCATGACCGTGGTCTTCACGGGCAACCTGGGCCGATTCCAACGGCTCGACGTCATCGTCGCGGCCGTCCTCTCCGATCACCCGGGCATGGACCGAGTTCGGCTGGTGCTGATGGGGGAGGGAGCCGCCAAGGACGGGCTGGCACGGCAGGTGGCCGCCGCCCCGGAGCAGTCTCGAGGGCGAGTGGACCTGCTGCCTCACGGCAGCTCCGCGCAGGCCCGCGCCCTGATGCGGGTCGCCGACTGGGGCTTGGTCTCGCTGTCTCCCGACGTGATCCGCTACGCCTATCCCAGCAAGACGGCCACCTACCTCTCCGAGGGTCTGCCGGTCCTCGCTGCCGTCGAAGCCGACAGCTCGCTGGTGCGTGACGTCGAGACGTGGGGCGTCGGGACAAGGTTGCCCCTGGACAGTGCCGAGGTCGCGGCCAGGGCGTTGTCCGACCTGGCGGGCGGCGACGACCAAGCCAGCCAACGACGCGCACAGGCACGCTCCGTGTGGCGCCGCGAGTTCGCCGTCGAGGGGCGGCTGGAGCAGTGGGATGCCCTGATCGGCGGCCTCGGTCGGCGTCGGCGCCTCGGCGTGGGGGCAGACCAGTGATCGAGCAGCGGCGACAGGACATCGTGATCGTGGGCGCCCCCCGCTCCGGCACCAACATGCTCCGAGACGTCCTCACCTCGCTGCCGGGCGTCACGACCTGGCCGTGCGACGAGATCAACCTGGTCTGGAAGCACGGCAACCACCGTGAGCCTTCCGACGAGCTGACGGCTGAGCAGGCACGGCCGGCCGTCCGGTCCTACATCCGGGGCCGTTTCGAGCGGTTGCGCCGGAGCGCTCGAGCGCCGGTGGTCGTGGAGAAGACCTGTGCCACGTCGCTGCGGGTCGAGTTCGCCCGTCAGGTGCTCCCGGACGCGACGTACGTCCTCATCACCCGCGACGGCGTCGACGCGGCCGCTTCGGCGATGGAGCGCTGGAACGCGCCGTTCGACCTGCGCTACACAGCGGCGAAGGCGCGCGTCGCGCCGCCCACGGACCTCGCCCGACAGGCCTGGCGCTTGGCCGCCACCCAGCTGCGTCGTCGCGTCGACCGCGGTGACGACAGAGGCGGGCGCCCCGGCCAGGTCTCCAGCTGGTGGGGGCCGCGCCCGCGTGACTTCCAGGAGCTGATGCGCGAGCACACGCTGGACGAGATCTGTGCGATCCAGTGGCAGCGCTGCGTCGAGGCGTCGTGGCGCGGGCTCGCAGGGCTGCCCCCGGGGCAGCTGGTCACGCTGCACTACGAGGACTTCGTCGCCGACCCGGCGGCGCAAGCGGCAAGGCTTGCCGAGCGCCTCGACCTGGTGGGTGACCCAGTCGTCGACCACGTGTCGCCGGCCAGCGTGGGCAAGGGACGCGACCGCCTGGGGGCGGAGGCCGTGGCCCGGCTCGACGCCCTCGTCGGCCCGACGCTGCAGCGGGTGCGCCGTGACTGAGCCGCTCGGCCTGACGCCTCGCCAGGCGGCGCTGAAGCGCACGTTCGACATGGTCGTCGCACTGGTCGGCCTGGCGGTCACCTGGCCCCTGATCCTGGTGGGGTGGGTGGCGGCGACCGTCTCGACGCGGCGCAACGGGCTGTTCCGTCAGGTCCGTATCGGTCGCGGCGGGGAGCCGTTCGAGGTGCTCAAGCTGCGCAGCATGCGGGTCGTCCCCGGCCAGGAGTCGACGGTGACCACCAGCGGCGACGCCCGGATCACCCGCACCGGGGCCGTGCTGCGACGCTTCAAGCTCGATGAGCTCCCGCAGCTCGTCAACGTGCTGCTCGGAGAGATGAGCCTGGTCGGTCCGCGCCCCGACGTCCCGGGTTTCGCAGATGTGCTGACCGGAGCGGACCGAGTGGTGCTCGCGGTGAGGCCTGGGATCACCGGCCCGGCGGCGCTGGCGTACCGTCATGAGGAGGAGCTGCTTGCTGCGGCCGCTGATCCCGAACGCCTGAACCGTGAGGTCATCTGGCCCGACAAGGTCAGGATCAACCGCCACTACGTGCGCTCCTGGTCGCTCGGTGGTGACGTGGCCTGCCTCCTGGCCACCGTCCGTTCCACCGTCTCCACCCACGCCACCGATGCCGGGGAGGTCCTGCCATGACCCGCTTGCTGATGTCTCCCCCAGACGTCGGACCTCTGGAGGAGGAGGCGGTCCTCAGAGCGGTCCGGTCGGGCTGGGTCGCGCCGACCGGCCCGGAGGTGACCGCTTTCGAGGAGGAGATCGCTGAGCGCACCGGGACGTAGCGCACGCAGTCGCGCTGTCCTCGGGCACCGCCGCGCTGCACCTCGCCATGCTCGGCGTCGGGGTGCAGCCAGACGACGTCGTCGTCGTGGCCACCATGACGTTCGTGGCCAGCGCCAACGCCGTGACCTACACCGGCGCGACGCCGTACTTCGTCGATGTCGCCGAGGAGGACGGCAACCTCGACCCGGAGCTCCTCGACGAAGCGCTGCAGGAGCTCAGGCGCCAGGGGCGTCGCATCGGCGCGGTGATGGCGGTGGACCTGCTCGGCAAGACCTGCGACCTCACCGCGCTCTCAAAAGTGTGCGAGGGCCACGGGGTTCCGTTGATCGAGGATGCAGCCGAGTCGATCGGCGCGCACCATGCCGGCCGACCCGCCGGCTCGTGGGGGCAGGTGGCCGCGCTCTCGTTCAACGGCAACAAGGTGATGACCACCACGGGCGGCGGCATGCTGGTCACCGATGACGCACCCCTGGCCGATCACGCGCGGTTCCTGTCCACCCAGGCGCGGGAGCCGGTGGCTCACTACGAGCACCGCCACGTCGGCTACAACTACCGCCTCTCCAACGTCCTGGCCGCGCTCGGCCGCGCTCAGCTGGAGCGCTTGGACGCGATGATCGCGAGGCGTCGCGAGATCCGAGAGTCCTACTCCAGCGCTGTCGCCGACGTGCCCGGCGTTCGCGTGTTCGGGGCCGCCGACGACAGCGAGGCCAACTGCTGGCTGACGGCACTCGTCCTCGATCCCGACGCAGCTCCGGTCACCGCGGCCTCCCTGGCCACCGCGCTCGAGGCCGCCGACATCGAGGCCCGGCCGTTGTGGAAGCCGATGCACCTCCAGCCGGTCTTCGCCGACGCCCCGCGCCTCGAGACCGGTGTCGCCGAGCGGTTGTTCCGCACCGGCGTCACGCTGCCGAGCGGCTCGGTCCACCCGCCGGACGCGATCGACCGGGTGCTGGCGGTGTTGCACGACGTGCTGGTGGTGGGTCGGTGAACATCGCCATCACCGGTGGCCACGGGTTCCTGGGCTGGCACACCGCGTGTCGACTGCGCGCTGTGCACGGCGTCGAGCGCAGTCCGGATCGGGCGCGCGGAGTTCGACGATCCGCAGCGGCTGGCGGCGGCACTGGCCGGGGTCGACACCGTGCTCCACCTCGCGGGCGTCAACCGTGCGGAGAGCGACGAGGAGGTCGAGCGGGGCAACGTGGAGGTCGCCCGGACGCTCGCCGCCGCGCTCGCGCACCGGGAGAGCCCGGTCGACGTCGTCTACGCCAACTCGGTGCAGGCCGAGCTGGACAACCCCTACGGCCGGGGGAAGGCGGCCGCGGCCGGGATCCTGGGCGACGTGGTGGCGGCTTCGGGTGGCCACTTCGCAGACGTGCTGCTGCCGAACCTCTTCGGTGAGCACGGCCGGCCGGCGATACAACTCCTTCGTCGCGACCTTCGCCCACGAGGTCGCCTCGGGTCGGCGGCCGACCGTCTCCGGCGATCGGGCGATCCCCCTGCTGCACGCCCAGGACGCTGCGCACGAGCTGATCGCCTCGATCGGCCGTTCCGAGCGGCGCACGATCGAGGGTGAGCCACGGGGTATCGGCGAGGTCCTGAGCCTGCTGGAGCAGTTTCACAGCCTCTACGCGAGCAGGGGTGAGATCCCATCGGTGGCGGGTCGCTTCGAGCTCAACCTCTTCAACACCTACCGCGCTGCCGCTTTCCCGCACATGTGGCCGCTCTCCCCGCAGGTGCACGCCGACGACCGGGGCGACCTGTTCGAGACGGTGCGCTCCCACGGCGGGACCGGGCAGGCCTTCGTCTCCACGACCCGCCCGGGGCAGGTCCGCGGCGACCACTACCACCTGCACAAGGTCGAGCGGTTCTTCGTCGTCAGCGGCGAGGCGGAGATCAGCCTGCGCCGGCTGCTGCACGACGAGGTCGTGACGTTCCGACTCAGTGGCGACACCCCGTCCTTCGTCGACATGCCGACCCTGTGGGTGCACAACATCCGCAACGTCGGCGACACCGAGCTGGTGACCATGTTCTGGGCCGACCAGCTGCTCGATCCCGAGAATCCCGACCAGTACCCCGAGGAGGTGACCGTGTCGTGAAGGTGATGACGATCGTCGGCACCCGACCCGAGATCATCCGGCTGTCCCGCGTCATGGCGCGCCTGGACGCGACCGAGGGCATCGACCACGTCCTGGTGCACACCGGGCAGAACTACGACCACCAGCTCAACCAGGTCTTCTTCGACGACCTCGAGCTGCGCGCGCCCGACCACTACCTGGGGGTCGACACCTCGAGCCTCGGAGCAGTGCTCGGCGGGGTGCTGATCGAGTCCGAGAAGGTGCTGGTCGACGGAGCGGCCTGACGCCGTGCTCGTGCTCGGCGACACCAACTCGTGCATCGCCGCGGTCATGGCCAAGCGGATGCGGATCCCGACGTACCACATGGAGGCCGGCAACCGCTGCTTCGACGAGAACGTGCCGGAGGAGACCAACCGACGCCTCGTCGACCACGTCGCCGACTTCAACCTCGCCTACACCGAGCACGCCCGTCGCAACCTCCTGGCCGAGGGCCTGCACCCGCGTCGGGTGATCGTGACCGGCTCGCCGATGCGCGAGGTGCTCGAGCACTACCGGCCACAGATCGACGCCTCCGACGTGCTCGATCGGCTCGGCCTCGCGCCCCGGGGCTACTTCCTGGTCAGCGCGCACCGTGAGGAGAACGTCGACTCGCCCGACTCGGCTGCGGCTGCTGCTCGACTGCCTGGATGCGCGTTCACGACAGGTGGCAGCTGCCGGTCGTCGTCTCGACCCACCCACGCACCCGCAAGCGGCTCGAGGCGCTCGAGGGGTTCGAAGAGCGCGAGGCGACATGCGCTGTCATGGAGCCGTTCGGCTTCCACGACTACAACAAGCTCCAGCTCGAGTGCCGCCTGCGTGCTCTCGGACTCCGGCACGATCTCGGAGGAGTCCTCGATCCTCGGCTTCCCCGCGGTCACGCTGCGCGACTCCATCGAGCGGCCGGAGGCTCTCGACGCCGGCGCCATCATCATGACCGGCCTGGACGCAACGCAACGTCGTCGAGGCGGTGGCCATCGCCATGGCGGACGGGCCGGCCTCGCTGCCGGCCGGCTACGAGGTGGACGACACCTCGCGGCGCGTCGTCCGCTTCATCACGTCCACCTGCCTGCGCAGCGCTTCGTGGTACGGGCTGCGTGGACAGCGGGACGATCATCCGTGAGCGGTGCGTCCAAGCGAATCGTCCTCAACCTCGCTGCCCTCCGGCGCGGGGGCGGAGTCACCCACGTCTCCGGCTTCCTGCCGGAGCTGGTGGCGATGAGGCCGCAGGACTCCTTCGTCGCGATCGCTCCAGTCGAGACGGCCGCCCTCGTGGCGAGCTGGGGCATCACCGTCTCCACCCATACGCTCGGTGCCGGCAGCCCACGGTTGCGACTGCACCTGGACCAGGTCAGCGACGCGGAGGCAGGGTGGACGGTCCGACATCATCCTCAGCCCGTTGAACCACGGCCCGGTCAACGCGTCGGTGCCGCAGATCCTGTGGGCCTGCAACATGCTCTACTTCGGTCCCGCCGACTCGGCCTCCGCCTCCGTCAACGCGAGGTTCGCGCGGGCCGCCATGGCCGGGTCCGACCTGGTGATCTACCCGACCGCGGCAGCTCGGACCGCCGCTGAACGGTCAGGAACGGCGACGCCCGGTCTCATCCTGAGACATCCACTGCGGACCGAGAGCCGGGCCGATCCGGTCCCACGCTGGACGCAGGGTCCGTTGCGTGTCCTCGTACCGTCGACCAACCAGCCGCACAAGAATCTCGCTCTCCTTGGGCGGCTGTCGTCGGTCATGTCGGATCGTGGTGTGGACCATCAGATCCGGGTGACGGCGGAGCTTCCGCCCTCACTGACCTCAGCGAACGTCGTGGGTGGATTCAGCTACGACGGCGCCTCGATGTCGACCTTGCGCGACCAGTTCGACGCAGTGCTGATCCCGAGCACGACCGAGTCGTACTCCTACCCGCTCGTCGAGTTCGAACGACTCGGCTTCCCGGTGGCCGCCAGCAACATCGACGCCCACCAGGAGCTGCGGGTGAGCGCTCGGCTCTTCGACCCGGCATCCCCGCACGGAGCTGCCGACGCGCTCCTCGCCGCGGTTGCCGACGCTCCGCCCGCGCCCGATGAGGAAGGGGACGAGGACGAATGGAGGTTCAACACCCCGGCGGGCTATGCTGCCGCGGTTTCTGACGAGATGGACCGCCTGCTCGACGACGGAGCGCCATGGGCACCCTAGCTGGATCGGTTCAGTCCGCCGCGGGCCGCTGGCCCCGGGCCTACGTGGCTCTCCTGTACGCCAAGTATCGCCACCACCCCTATCGGCACAGGATCGTCGGCCCGTCGACCGAGATCGTGATCGAGGGATTCCCGCGCTCCGGCACCAGCTTCGCCAACCGGGCGTTCGCCAGCGCCCAACCCCGTGAGGTGCGGATCGCGACCCACGCCCATCACGCAGCCCATGTGAGGAGAGCGGCCAGCCTGGGGACACCCACGCTGGTGGTGGTCCGCGACCCGGCCCGCTGCATCCCGTCGCACTTCGCGCTGCGAGAGGAGCTGCGCCGGTCCGACCCGTCCCAGCCACCTCTGGACATCGCGACATCCTTGACGAGGTACGCCGAGTTCCACCGGGACATCCTGAAGGTCCAGGATGCGATCCTCGTCGTCCGGTTCGAGGACGTGATCGGCGACTATGGCCAGGTGATCGCCCGCGTGAACCGTCGGTTCGCGACCGACTTCGTCCCCTTCGACCACACTGAGGCGAACGTGGCCAGCCTGTTCCGGACCGAGCGACCACACCTCTCGCCCAGCGAGGCACGAGCCGCCGACAACGAGCGGGGTGTCGCGGCGTACGACGAGGCCAGTGCGCGGCTGCGGGCTCGGGCCGAGTCCGCCTACCACCGTGCCTGCGCCGTGGCTGACGCGCATGTGGGGGACACCGCGTGAAGCTCGACTTCTGCATCATCGGAGCGGCCAAATCGGGGACGACGGCGCTGTTCGACTCCCTCTGCCAGCACCCCCAGGTCTTCGAGCCGGATCGCAAGGAGCTCAACTACTGGGCCTACGACCAGGAGCGACCCGGGTTGCTCGCCTGGGGGGCCCAGCCTGCGCGCGACTGGCCGGCGACGACCTTCGCGGAGTACGCACGGCACTTCGCCGCTGCTCCCCCCGACGCGCTGCTCGGTGAGGCGTCCGTCGTCTACCTCGAGAGTCACTTCGCCCCGGAGGCGCTGGCCGCCCACAACGAGGATGTCCGACTCATCGCGGTGCTGCGCGACCCTGTCGAGCGGGCGTGGTCGGGTTACTGGATGGCGCGGCGGAACGGCTGGACCACCGACTCTCCTGAGGAGGCGTTCGACCTCGACGCCAACCGGGTCCACTCCGGGCGCTACGGCTACCTCCTGGGCCGGTACTTCGACCGCTTCACCGCCGACCAGATCTTCGTCGAGGACTTCGCCCGACTCGGCCATGACCCCCACGGTCTGCTCGCCGACCTCTTCGGCTTCCTGGGGCTGCGCCCGCACGCCGACGCCGCGATCGAGCGGGTCAACACCGGCGGGACGCCTCGAAGCCAACGGATGCACCGGATGCTGCACAGCAGCCTCGCGGTGCGCACCGGCAAGCTCGTGCGCGGGACACCGGTGTACGCGGCGGCCGACCGGCTGCGTCGCTCGAACCTGCAGCCTGTTCCGGACATGGACCCGGCCACGGTTACGCGGCTCCGAGAGTTCTACGCACCGGACATCGCCGAGCTCGAGCGGTTGACCGATCGGGACTTCTCCCACTGGTCCCGTCCCGCAGGGGAACGTCCATGAGCGTGACGGTCATCGTCGGCCTGCGGCGCTCGGGCACGACCATCTTCTGGGAGTGGTTCCGGCAGGACCCGCGGTTCACGTGCTTCGACGAGCCCTTCAGCGAGCAGCTGCTGAAGCTTCCGAGCCAACACGCGAAGGGAGTGTTCACCGAGTACCAGCAGGTCCTGACGCGCTCCCCGGAGGAGTTCTGGCGTGCCTACGCCCCGGTCCACCGGGCCGAGGAGCTGGACTCGTTCCTCACATCCCGCCAACAGGAGTTCCTCCGCTTCCTGGCCGGCCAGGGTGACCACGTCGTCTTCGACCTGACTCGGTGTCACCTGAAGATCCGCGAGCTGGCCGAGCTCTTCCCGGATGCTCGGTTCCTCCATCTCGTCAGGGCGGAGCGGGCCTTTGCCTCCTCTCACCTCCTGCCGAACCGCCGCGACTTCCGCGGCCGGGTCCAGCTCAAGATGCTCGAGCGGAGCTTCTGGTCCCGGTCGGACCGGTTCGACTTCTGGGGCATGGAGGCCCTGTGCGGGACGGCCGTGGGCTCGAAGCTCTCCCTACTGCTGGACCGGGCCGGGTACGACGTCGCGGCGTTCTACCGCCTGCCTGCAGCAGGACGGCTGATCGTCCTGCACCGCTTCCTGACGGCGGCAGCCGATTCGTCGCTCGCTGAGGTCGGCAGGTCCACCAGGGTGAGCTTCGAGAGCTTCGCCCTCAATCCCCACGGCACGGTTGAACGGGCCTGCGCGGAGGTGGGCGCTCTGGTTCCTGCTCCGGCAGGCAGCGTCCGCCTGGAACCGGCGGCCCCGGGCTATCGCCCCACGGATCGTCGTTGGGCCGCGATCATGCAGGGCGTGGAGCGTGCGTGCCCCGGGGAGGCGTCGTGACCGTTATCTCGTACGCACACGAGGTCATCTTCCTCAAGACCCGCAAGACGGCAGGCACCAGCGTGGAGCTCTGGCTCTCGTCGATTGCGGGCTCGACCGATGTGCTCGCGCCACTCGACCCGGCCGACGAGCAGGTCCGGGCCGGCATAGGACGCCGGGCCCAGAACCACTGGATCCCCGCGCATCGCTACGGACCGCGTGACGTCGCTCGTCGACTGGCTGGGCGGCGGCCCCGCTACTACAACCACATGCCTGCCGACGCCGTACGCACCCTGGTCGGCGACAAGGTCTGGGACTCGTTCCTGAAGGTCACCGTCGAGCGTGACCGCTACGACCGAGCGCTGTCGATGTTCCGTTGGAAGACGCGGGGATCGAACGAGGCGGACCTCGCGGAGTTCCTGCACCGCTTCCCCCTGGACAAGCTGGCGAACGCGCCGATCTACTCGATCGACGGCGAGGTGGTGGCCGATGTCGTGCTCGACTACGCCAGCCTGGACGACGACACCACCGCACTACAGCGGCTGCTCGGCGTTCCGGAGACGCCCCTGCCCCGGTCGAAGGTGTCGAACGCTCCGCTCCTCGACAGTCGTTCTCTGCTCGGCGTCGAGGGCCGTCGCATCGTGGACCGCGCGTGTCAGTACGATGTCGCGCTGACGCTGTCCGAGAAGCGACCTGGAGTAGTACGCCGATGAGAGTTGCCGTGATCGGCCGCTCCACCAACCCGGGCTCCTTCGTGTCGCACATCGCTGTGGCGTTCCGCGAGCTCGGCCACGAGGCGTCGACCCATCAGATGCGCATGGTGGGGGAGCCCAGACGAGGTCGGCTGGCGAATGTGGCCAGCATCGTCCGGACCGACGTCGTCAGCCGCAAGCCCGGTGCGATCCGTCAGCTCTACCGCGCGATGCTCCGCGAGCTCCGCGAGGCGAAGCCCGACCTGGTCGTCACCACGTTGGGGCGGGTCACCCGGGAGGAAGTGGAGAGCTGGCGAGAGGTGGCTCCCGGGGCGCAGGATCGTGCTCTGGTTCCCGGATGCAGTCTCGAACTTCGGGCGGCAGCAGGCGTTCGGCGCGGGTCTGGACCGGATCTACGTCAAGGACCCCTACCTGGTCGATCGGCTCGGCGCCCGCGGCGGGGTGCGCGAGGTGCGGTACCTCCCCGAGGGCGCTCCCTCTGATGCTGTCGAGTGGGCGGCAGCGAACCCGGGCCCGCGTCGGTCCAACTCGGTCGCCATGGTTGGCAACGTCTATCCCACTCGGGTCCGCTTCCTCGAGGAGCTGGTCGGCCAGATCCCGGTCGAGATCCACGGTCGGTTGCACAACGATGGGGTCCCCGAGGCGATTGTTCGAAGCTTCAGCGGTCGATTCCTGTCCGGACCGGCGAAGTATCAGGTCTTCCGCGACGCCCGGGGGGTGCTCAACAACCTCCACTTCGCCGAGGTCGAGTCGGTCAACTACCGGTTGTTCGAAGCGGCGGCCTGTCGTGGCGTGGTGCTGGTCGACGACGTACCGCAGGTCCGGCGCTACCTGCAGCCGGGGGTCGAGGTGGTCACCTTCGCCTCGGTCCAGGATCTGGTCGGCACCCTCCAGGACCTGTCCGACGCAGACCTCGACGCGGATCGGCGCCGCGGCCCACGACCGGGTGGTGCGGGAGCACCTGATCAGGCATCGCCTCGATGAGATGCTCGACGACCTGGCGCTGTCGTGAGGGGACCACAGCTGCTCGCGCCACTCGGCATCCTCGTGCTGGCGACCACGTTTGCCCTCGCGGAGTCGGACCTGCTGGACCTGAGCCCGCTTGACGATCGGGATTCTGACGGGCCTGGGAGCCGCCGGGCTCGCGGTGGCGCTGTGGCAGGGACGGCCGGCCGAGGAGCGGTGGTACGTGTCGCTCGGCGCCATCTTCTGCCTCTACTACGCGATCTCCTACGGGTTCGCGCTGCTCGGGGGGGCGCCCGAGTTCAGCGACGGATCTTCCCCATGGGCTCGACGGCGTGAGCACTGTCGCCTTTGCCGCTTGGAATCCTGGCGTGGTTCGTGGGGTACCGCCTCCTCCACTCGAGAGTCTGAGCCGCGGTGTCCGGCGCCTCGTCCTGCCCGAGCGGACCGTCGCCCGGTCGGTCCGGCCACCTTGGTGGCCATCCATGGCACGACCGTGATCGTGCGAGTCCTGCTCATCGTCTCTGGAGCCGGGTACGGCTACCTGCGTAACGCAAGCGATGCCACCACGTCGGCCAGCCCACTGCTCCAGTACGCGGCCGAGTACGGAAACTTCGGTGTCGATCATCATGGGACTTACGGTCGTGGCCAGCGGTCACGCCGCCGAGAACAGGGTGGGCTACCGGCGTGCCTACCGGTGGATGCTCCCGATCGAGCTGGTCCTCGGTGTCCTGGTGGGCCAGAAGAGCGAGTTCCTGATCGTGGTGGTGATGTTCGCGCTCGCCCTGCGTGCCGCCGGCAGGCTGCCCACGCGCAGGCTCGATCCTCGCCGCTGTGGCCTCGCTGTTGCTGATCTTCCCGCTCGTGGAGAGCTATCGCGACATCCTGCGGCCGGAGTCAGGCCGTCAGCTCTCGGCCGCGGAGGCGCCTGCGGCTCTCGGATCTGCAGTCGGCCAGACCGGCGCCGCTTTCGCCGCGGGGCCGGGGAGTACGCCCAGTACGCGTTCGACCGGACGGTCGGTCGGTTCCGCGAGGCCGACCGGGCAGCCGTGTCGATCCAGGCCCATGACGCCGGCAAGCCCTACTCCCCCCCTAGCGAAATGGCGCAGCGCGTGGCCACCGGGGTGGTCCCGCGCGTGCTGTGGCCGGACAAGCCCCTCGACCTCTATGCGCTCGAGGTTTCCCGGGACTACTACGGCCTCCCGCCCAGCGTCATCACCGCGACGTCGTTGTCGCCGGTTGGCGATGCCTACCGCTACGGCGGTCTGCTCTCCGTTGCTCTCGTCATGGCCCTGCTGGGTGGGTACGTCCGGCTCCTTGACCAGGCTTTTCCGCCAAGCACTCGGTCTGGCTGGTCCCACTGCTCATCGCCGCGATCCCGCTGCTCCGGTCGGGTGACCTCGCCGGGCTCCTGGTCGGCACCATCAGGTACTTCCTCATCACCGGCATCCTCTACCGCTTCCTGTTCGTGAGAGCCACTGGAGGGTCGAAGACCTGCGGAGCCGTCAGATGCCGCAGTGGCGACCCGGAAGCACGTCGGGAGATGAGCTGGGCCTCTCTGCGCAGGGCCAGACGGCTCTGGCGTGGCAACCTCGCAGCGATCCTGCGTGGGAACGTCATGAACTCCCTGCTTGGGCTGATCGCGGGCCTGATCCTGGCCAAGGTGCTGGCGCCCGAGGGACGTGGCCTGCTGGCCATCGCTCTCGCGTGGCCCGGTATCGCGCTGGCCTTCCTCGGGCTGGGGCTTCGCAACGTGGCCGCCTTCTTCGCGGCGCGGCACCCCGACCGGCACGGCGAGGTGCTGCGTGCATGCCTGCAACTCGCTTTGCTGTGCACCACCGTGATCTACGTGGTGGGCTTCGCAGGCTCGTGGCTCTTCGCGCGTGACAATCCAGACCTGTTCAAGGCCCTCCTCATCGGCTTCCTGGCGACTCCTTTCGCACTTCTCAGCGGCATCCGGCGCGGCATGCTCAACTCCATCAACCTCAAGCTCTGGTCGAGGGTGCGACTGATCCAACCGGCCGTATACGCCGGGACGGTGGTGCTCGTCGCCCTGAGTGGTCACCTCACCGTGGTGGCCGGCGCTGTTGCCTACTTTGCAAGTCTCTTCGTGTCCGCTGGCTGCTGCTGGTGGATCGCCCGGACGCCGGTCGCCCGGCGGACAGGGCGTTCCTTCGGCGAGCTAAGGAGGGCGATGCTTGCCTACGGCTTCAAGAGCTCGCTGGCCCTGTCTGCCCAGGTCACCAACGTCCGCCTAGACGTGGCGCTGCTCGGCATCTTCCTTCCGGCGTCCCAGGTCGGTCTCTACGCGGTGGCGTCGAGCCTGACGCAGTACATCGTGCCGCTCTCCACGGCTGCGGCACCGTGGGTCTTTCCGCGCATCGCTCGGCGGGCCCCGACGGCCAAGAGCTGGCGGGAGGCGCAGCGCGCGGTGCGGTTGACCATCTGCCTTGCTGGTGCCGTGGCCGTGCTGATGGGGCTGCTGGCTCCTGTCATCTTGGGTCGGGTCCTGGGACCCGAGTGGCTGGACGCTCTGGTGCCGCTCTGGATCCTCCTCGTCGGCGCGGTGATGCAGTCCGTCCGGTTCACCCTTGTCTCCATCGCGAGTGCCTACAACCGGCCGGAGTTGTCGGCCTACTCAGAGGTTCTTGCGGCCGCGGTGACCGTGGTCGCGTTGTGGCCCATGGTCGAGCTGTTCGGCGTCACCGGTGCCGCCGTCGGTGAGCGTCATGGCGTACTCGACCAGTGCGCTTCTGCTGCGCCGTGGCATCATCCGGGCCGTGCAGGCGGATGCGGGTGAACGAGGGAACGGCGACGCGATGGTGCCGGCCGAGCACCGGGTCTCTCTCGGCGTGACCTTTGTGGAGCGTCAACCGGCGCCGGGTCGTCACTTCAGCATCGAGCGGGTCTTCGACGCGGTGGTCGCGGGTGTGCCGTCGGACGTGACCACCCGCCGGGTGCGCGTCCCGCGCGCCGGCATCAGCGTGGCGGCCGTGCTGCGCAACGTACGGGCTGCGCGTTCGATCCGGTCCGACGTGGTCCATGTGACCGGCGACGTGCACTACGTGCTGCCCGCCCTTCCACGATCCTCCGTCCGCATCCTCACCATCCATGACCTGGCCTCGCTGCACCGCACCAAGGGCCTGCGGAGGCGCATCATCCGCTGGTTCTGGTACACGCGACCGCTCGCTCACGCGGACGCTGTCACCACGGTGAGCGAGGAGACACGTCGCCAGGTGATCGCCGAGTTCGCCGGCGTGGCTGACAAGGTGACGGTGGTCGAGAACCCGCTCGACCCGGGCTTCGCGTCGATCGAGCGCAGGTCGCCCTCGCCGTCCACGCGCACGGGACCGGCTGTCGTGCTGGCGATCGGGACCGCGGCCAACAAGAATCTTCCCACCACCGCTGAGGCGGTGCGTCGCGTCGGCGCGTCCCTCCGCATCGTCGGTCGCCTCGACGACGAGCTCACCCGCACCTTGCAGCAGCTCGGGGTGCCCTACTCCGCCGTGCACTCCCTCAGCGACGCCGAGCTGCTGCAGGAGTACCTCAACGCCGACGTGCTGGCCTTCGCGTCCCTCAACGAGGGCTTCGGCCTGCCGATCCTGGAGGCCCAGGCCGTCGGACTGCCGGTCGTGACATCGAACTTCCCGCCGATGAGCGAGATCTGCGCTGGCGCCGCCGTGCTCGTCGACCCGGACAGCCGGCGGAGATCGCCGATGCCCTCACGGCTGTTCTCAGCGACCCTGCGCTGCGCCACAAGTTGGTGACCGAGGGCTCGCCAACGCCGACAAGCACTCGGCATCCCACGTCGCCGGGGAGTACGTCATGCTTTACCGTCGGGCCATGCTGCGACGGCAGGGAGGCGGAGCTGTTGGTCGGGTTGGATGACGTCCGGCGCGGGGTGCGTAACCGACGTGACGCGGCGGTCTTGCGGGGTCAGCAGCGCAGGCACGATCGGCACGGCGCGGTGGAGTTCATCCACATCAACAAGACCGGTGGGTCAAGCATCGAGAAAGCCCTCGGACTTCCGTTCAACCATCAGACCGCCGAAATGCGGGTCGCGTTGCTGGGTGCTGAGGAGTGGAACCGTCGCTACAGCTTCACCTTCGTGCGAAATCCGTGGGACAGGATGGTCTCGCACTATCACCACAGGAAGGGTCGCGGCAGGTTGCGAGGCGACCTAGACTTTCAGCGACTGGGTGCATCGCACGTTGGTGGAAGGAGACGAGGAAGTGGTCTACCGACCTCAGATGTTCGCCAGTCAATTGGACTGGATCTCGACTACCGCGGGGCGAGCTGCTCGTTGATGATGTCTATCGCTACGAGTCCTTGGTCGAGGAGTTCTCGAGGCTGTGCAGCAAGTTGGGTGTCCGCGCCTCGCTGCCGCACGTCAAGCCGTCCAGCCACGCTCCCTTCGCGTCGTACTACGACGCCACCACCGTCGACAGGGTTGCTCAGGCATTTCGGGCGGACATTGAATTCTTCGGATACCGCTTTGAAGGATGACTAACGGTGAGCACGAACTCATGAGCAAGACTGGCTCGACCGCTAGACGCGCCGCCGTCGGGGTCGTGCGAGGCGCGTCCGCAGTCGTCGGGCGACGGCGTGCAGTGCGGGCTGCCCGCTTCGCCACCAACGTCCTGCGGTTCGATGACGGAAACCGGATCGAGCTAAACGGCGAGCAGATGGTTCAGCGGATAGCCCGTTCGCGCCCAGAGCCTGTGATCTTTGACGTGGGTGCCAACGTCGGGCAGTGGGCCACGGCGCTCCTGGCCCAGCCGGGTCATCCGCCCGAGCTCCACATGTTCGAGCCGTCCTCGTACTCGCACGCCAAGGCGACCGAGGCGTTGGGCGGGCAAGCGCAGGTACATGCACTCGCATTCTCGTCCCAGCCCGGCGAGGCCGAGCTCCAGATCGTGAAGGACGGTGCCGGTGTCAACTCGCTGGTGCCCGTCGACGACGGGGCGAGCATCACCGCGACCGAGGCCGTGGTGGTGGAGACGGTCGACCGGTTCTGCGAGCAGCGCGACATCCGGACCATCACCTTGTTGAAGATCGACGCCGAGGGTGCCGACCTCAGCGTGCTCCAGGGTGCGTCGGGGATGCTCGGGCGCGGCGAGATCGCGATCGCACAGTTCGAGTACAACTGGCGTTGGGTCTACTCCCGGACGTACCTGAAGGACGTGTTCGACCTCGTGCGTGGCTCCTCGTTGTATTCGGTGGCGAAAGTCACGCCGCAAGGCATCGAACTCTACGACCGCTGGCACCCCGAACTCGAGAGCTTTCGGGAGTCGAACTACCTCTTGGTACGAGAGGATTGGCGGGACTCATTCCCACTCATCGAATGGTGGGGTGGCTGAGAGCGGGACTGGTTCGCGAACCAGCGTTCCTCTTCAGTCGCCGGAGTTGATCATGCCGGCGCCGACGGTGATGCCGGTGGCCTCGTCGATGAGGATGAACGAGCCCGTGGTGCGGTTCTTGGAGTAGGGGTCGCACAGCAGCGGCACGGTGGTGCGCAGCTGGACGCGGCCGATCTCGTTGAGGCCGAGCTCCTTGGTCTCCTGGTCGCGGTGGAGGGTGTTGACGTCCAGGCGGTACTGGATGTCCTTCACCATCGCGCGGCCGGAGCGGGTGGTGTGCTTGATGGCCAGCTTCTGCCGCGGCTTGAGCGGGGTGTTGGTCATCCAGCAGATCATCGCGTCGATGTCCTGGCTCGGCTTCGGGGCGTTCTTGACGCGGGCGATCATGTCGCCGCGGGAGACGTCGACGTCGTCGTCGAGGTGGACGGTGACGCTCATCGGCGGGAACGCCTCGCTGATCTCCTGGTCGAACAGGTCGATCCTGGAGATCTTCGACGTCATGCCCGAGGGCAGGACCACGACCTCGTCACCCGGCTTGAGAATGCCGCCGGCGACCTGCCCGGCGTAGCCGCGGTAGTCGTGGTACTCGTCGGACTTGGGTCGCACGACGTACTGGACCGGGAACCGGACGTCGACCAGGTCGCGGTCGGAGGCGACGTGGACGTTCTCGAGGTGGTGCATGAGCGTCGGCCCGGAGTACCAGTCCATCTCCTCGCTGCGCGTCACCACGTTGTCACCCTTGAGGGCCGAGATCGGGATGACCGAGAGGTCGGGGATGGCGAGCTTGGTGGCGAACTGGGTGAACTCCTGGTGGATCTGGTTGTAGACCTCCTGGTCGTAGTCGACCAGGTCCATCTTGTTGACGCAGAGCACGAGGTGGGGGACCCGGAGCAGCGACAGGATCACCGCGTGGCGGCGCGACTGCTCGGTGAGGCCCTGACGGGCGTCGACGAGCACCAGGCCGAGGTCGGCGGTGGAGGCGCCGGTGACCATGTTGCGGGTGTACTGCACGTGGCCCGGGGTGTCGGCGATGATGAACTTGCGGGCCGGCGTCGCGAAGTAGCGGTAGGCCACGTCGATGGTGATGCCCTGCTCGCGCTCCGAGCGGAGACCGTCGGTCAGCAGCGCGAGGTCGGTGTAGTCGTAGCCGCGGGAGTGGCTGGTGGCCTCGACCGCCTCCAGCTGGTCCTCGAAGATCGACTTGGAGTCGAGCAGCAGTCGACCGATCAGGGTCGACTTGCCGTCGTCCACCGAGCCGGCGGTGGCGAAGCGGAGCAGGTCCATCTCGGGCTTCTCTGTGGTGTCACTCATCAGAAGTAACCCTCCTTCTTCCGGTCCTCCATGGCTGCCTCGGAGAACCGGTCGTCGCCACGGGTGGCGCCGCGCTCGGTCACGCGGGCGATGGCGATCTCGTCGATGATCTTCTCGATGGTGTCGGCCTCGGACTCCACACACCCGGTCAGGGTGAGGTCGCCCACGGTCCGGAAGCGGACGGTGCGCTCCTCGACGGTCTCGTTGCCCTTGGTCGGGTTGAACTCGCTCTCCGACAGCAGCATGCCGTCGCGCTCGAAGACGCGGCGCTGGTGGGAGAAGTAGATGTTCGGGATCTCGATCTCTTCGCGGCCGAGGTAGTACCAGATGTCCAGCTCGGTCCAGTTCGAGAGCGGGAAGATCCGCATGTGCTCGCCCTCGTGGAGCCGGCCGTTGTAGAGGCTCCAGAGCTCGGGGCGCTGCATCTTCGGGTCCCACTGACCGAACTCGTCGCGGTGGGAGTAGACGCGCTCCTTGGCGCGGGCCTTCTCCTCGTCGCGGCGGCCGCCACCGAAGGCGGCGGTGTAGCCCTCCTCCTCCAGCGCGTGGAGCAGGGTGCCGATCTGCAGGCGGTTGCGGGAGGTCTTGCCGTCGTCGACGACGACGCCGTCGGCGATCGCCTGCTCGACGCTGGCCACCTTCAGCTTGACGCCCAGCCGGTTGACCCAGGAGTCGCGGCACGCGAGGACCTCGGGGAAGTCGTAGCCGGTGTCGACCTGGAGCACGGGGAAGGGGATCTTCGCGGGGAAGAACGCCTTCTCGGCCAGGCGCAGCATGACGATGGAGTCCTTGCCGCCCGAGAACATCAGGACGGGCTTCTCGAACTCGGCGGCGACCTCACGGAAGATGTGGATCGACTCTGCCTCGAGCTGGTCGAGCTGGCTCAGCTGGTAGTCGACATGGGTCGGGGGTGCAGTCATCGGTTTGCGGGGCCTCTCCTCGGGTAAGCGGACTCATGCTAGCCGGGTGGGTGTGGCCGGGTGGAATCGTGGGGTAGGGCGTGGACGCGATGAGTCGGGGGTCACACCCGCCTGCGCCGAGTGCGCCGTCAGCCGGCCCGGCGCCGCCCGCCGCGGCCATGCTTGGTCTTGGTCTCGATCACCTGCTGGGGGGCGTATCCGTAGCCGTAGCCATAGCCGTAGCCGTAGCCCTGGAGTCGCCGCACCGGCACCATGTTCATCACGACTCCGATCGTGCGCGCTCCCACCGCGGCCAGGCGCTCCGCGGCTCCTCCGAGCTGCTCGCGGGTGGTCTTGCCGTGCCGGACGACCAACAGGACGCCGTCGGCCTGAGAGCCGAGCAGCGCCGCGTCGGTGACGGGCAGCAAGGGCGGCGCGTCGATGATGACGATCCCGAACTTCTGCCGCATGTCGTAGAGCACCTCGCGCATGGCATGCGACTGGAGCAGCTCGGCCGGGTTGGGTGGCGTCGCGCCGCTGGGCAGAACCGTCAGCCCGGTGTCGCGGTAGTCCTGGAGCGCGTCGAGCAACGGCACCCGCCCGACGAGGACGGTGGTCAGGCCGATGGCGCTGTCCATCTGCAGCACGGCGCCGATGCGAGGTCGCCGCAGGTCGGCCTCGACCAGCAGCACACGTTGCCCCGCCTGGGCCAGGGTGAGTGCCAGGTTGACCGCAGTGGTGGTCTTGCCCTCCTGCGGAACCGAGCTGGACACGACGTAGACCCGGCCCCCTCCCTCGGAGTCCACGTCGACGAACTGCATGTTGGTGCGCAGCACGCGGAACGCCTCGGACCGCGGGGCATGGCTGTCGAGCGACGTCACCAGCGGCGTCTTGGCAGCCCCGCTGTCGAAGGAGATGGTGCCGAGCACGGATGCCTCGGTGCGCCTCGATCGCCTGCTCCGGAGACTTGACGGTGTTGTCGAGGAGCTCGCGGGCGACGGCGATGCCGACGCCGAGCAGGAGGCCGAGCACGGCGGCGAGGGCGTAGTTGCGCAGCGGCTGCGGTGTGACCGGCGACCGAGGGAGGGTGGCGTCGTCGACGATGGACGCCTTGATCGGGGGGTTGCTGCTCCCCGGAGGCGTCTCCAGCTCGCGGATCAGCTCCTGCAGCTCTTCGGCGTACGCCTGGGCCACCGCCTGCGCCCGCTCTGCCGACGGGTGGGTGGCCGTGATCGAGAGAATGACGGTCTCCGGGACGACCGCGGCCTCGACCTGGGACCGTAGGCGGTCTACCTCGCTGTCGGTGAGGTCGAGGTCATCGCCGACCGCGGTGGCCAGCTGGCGGCTGCCGACGAGATCGGCGTACGACGCCACTCGCTGCGTCGCGAAGAGGCCACCCTGGTAGGCACTCGCAGCGTCTTGCTCCCCCGACGAGACGAACAGGCGCGCGGTGGACGCGTACTGAGGGGTGGCCAGCGACGTGGCAACCGCTGCGCCGCCGATGGCGAGTCCCAGGCACACCAGGATGAGCAGCCAGCGTCGCTGCACGATGCGCCAGTAGTCCCGCAGCTCCACAGCACTTCCGTTTCCAGTCGGGGGTTCCTCGGTGGCGATACTAGTTGCCGCGGCCGGTGTCCCTCTTCATCCCCACGATCCCGCGGTCGCCAGGAGGGGTCCTCGAGCTGGCTGACGGTGGGCGCGCCGAACATCGGCAGGCCTTGTGTCCGCCGGATCACGCCCCACACCAGCGGGACGAGGACGACCATGGCAAGTCCGACGCCGGCAATCAGCATCGGGTAGGTCTCGTCCTCCCCGGCGCCCAGGGGCCCCCAGCCTGCCTTGTCGAGCAGGGCGACCCCCGACATGGTGAGCACCACGACGATCCCGCGGCGGATGAACGACTGCGGGACCCGCGGTGCCAACGAGGCGCCGAGGATGGTGCCGGGGACCGAACCGATGAGGAGCGGGATCAGCACGCCCCAGTCGAGGCCATGGATCGCGATGTTGGAGATGGCGGCTGCCAGCACCAGCGGCACCGCCTGGACCAGGTCGGTGCCGACCAGCTTCACCGCGGAGAGGCCGGGATACAGCATCAGCAGAGCGATCATGATGACCGAGCCGGAGCCGACACTGGTGACGCCGACCAGCAGGCCACCGAGTGCGCCCACGAGCAGCGTGGGCACGATCCGGATCGCGGGGTTGTCGTCCTCGACGTGGGTGCCCATGCGGACGCGGCGGAGATTGATCCAGAGCCTCAGCGCGTAGGTCATGGCGGCGAACAGGAGAGCGAAACCGATGCAGAGCTTCAGGACCTGGTCGAGCTCCTCGGGGCTGTCGGTCGCCCACGAGACCAGGTAGGGGCCGAGCAGCGCCATGGGGACCGAGCCGATGATCAACCACTTGGCCAGCGCGAGGTTGGGAGATCCCTCGCGGTGATGCACGATCGCGCCACCGCTCTTGTAGACGGCTGCGGCCGTGAGGTCGGCCGTGACCACGGTCGCGGCCTCACCGACGCCCAGGAAGATCAGGGCCGGCGTCATGAGTGCGCCACCACCCATGCCGGTCAGGCCGACGACGATCCCCACGAAGAAGCCAGCGGCCAGGATGGCGAAGAAGGTCATCGTCAGGACGTCGGTCATGGCTGCATCCTCGCTGATCCGGTCAGTGCTGGGACGATGACCCGCAAGAGCTCCTCGATCCGGCTTGCGCTCGAGGCGGCCGCCTCCGGCCCCAGCTGGTAGGGGTCGTCGACATCCTGGCTGGGGTCGGACGGCGGCCGGCGGAGGCCTGCCGCCGTGACGAGGTCACGCCCACCCAGCTCGTCGGCCCGGCGCACCGCCTCCGCGAACTGGCCGAGCGTGAAGACCTTGCGGAAGGCCGCGGGGTGGTCGTCGAGGATGAACCTCCGGTGTCTGTCCTCGGCGGTGAGCACCAGATCGGCCGCGTCGATCAGGGCGGTCGTCAGCGGTCGGCTGCGAAACGACTCGCTCGAGATCCCACGCGCGGTCAGGCCGACGGCCATCGCGGGGTTCATGGGGTGGTCGGCGAAACCGTGCGTGCCGGCGCTGCTGGTGGTCAGGCCGCCGCCGGACAGCTCGCGAGCGAGGAGCTCCATGAAGGGGGAGCGGCAGATGTTGGCCGTGCAGACGAAGAGCACGCTGAGGTCGCTCGTCACGATCGGTGCCTCGAGATCGAGCAGTCCGGTCGCGCGGAGCGCGTCGATGACGTCGCCCAAGGCGTCCTCGATGCTGCGGCCGGTGGTGTCCACCCGGACCGCGGGGTCGCCCGGCTCCTCGTACGGCGACGAGATGCCCGTGAACTCGGGGATCTCACCCCGCCGAGCCTTGGCGTAGAGGCCCTTGCGATCGCGGCGCTCGCACTCTTCCAGCGGGGTCGCCACGTGCACCAGGAAGAACGCCCCGCCGGCGTCCTCGACCATCTCCCGCACCTGTGTCCGGGTTTCCGCGAACGGTGCGATCGGGCTGCAGACCGCGACGCCACCGTGGCGCGCGATCTCGGCCGCGACCCAGCCGATCCGGCGGATGTTGGTCTCGCGGTCCTCCTTGGAGAAGGTCAGGCCGGCCGACAGGTGTCGGCGGACGACGTCGCCGTCGAGGCTGGTGACCGTGCGCTGGCCCTCCTCGAGGATCCGGTCGATCAGCGCGCGCGCCAGGGTCGACTTCCCGCTGCCCGAGAGGCCGGTGAAGAACAGCACGAGTCCCTGCTCGTCGGGCGGTGGCCGGTCGGCGGCGACGATCGCGGCGATGTCGTCGGGATAGGTCTCGACAAGCTCGACCGCCGTGGGGTGAGTCCCGAACGGCGGTCGAGCCTGTCGAGACCTCGACCGACGGACCGCAGGGCGTGGACCGGGTCGGGCCCGGCGTAGTTCTGCACGACCCGGACGCCGAGGGCGTGGTCGTCCTCAGGGTCGCCGTGGGCGGCCAAGGGAACGGCGACGACGTCGCCGCCGAGCCGCCGGGCCGCGGCCAGGCTGGCCCGGATCAGGGCCACCGGGCTGAGGGTCGAGGTGCCGTGGCCGACGAACGGCAGCAGCACGAGCGGTGCACCGAGCCCGGCGAGCTCGGCCAGCTGGGCCTCGTCGAGCGCGTCGGTGACCGGCACGAAGGTGTGTCCGGCGTACTGGTCGCGGACCTGGGCGGGGGAGAGGTAGAGCCGTCTGAAGGGGCCGTACTGGTGGTGGGTGAGGACCTCGACCTCGCCGGTCGCGGTGGTGACCCGTGCCAGGGGGAGGCCCTCGGGGTCGACCAGCTCGACCGTCGGTGCGTCCGCGAGGTCCGGCGGGAGCGTCAGGGTGACCGGGCTGCCGGGTTCGTCGAAGCGGGTCAGCGGCGCGAGGGCGCCGGTCGACAGCAGCTCGAGGTCATCGAGCTCCCGGGGCGACGGGCAGTGTTGCGGCACGGACACGGCGGTCATCTTGCCAGTAGGGGTGGTTAGGGTCGTCCCCGTGTCTGACCATGAAGCCCAGTCCGCCGAGCGCCCGTGGGGTGCGTGGTTCGTGCTCGACGAGGGTCCGGGCTACAAGGTGAAGCGGATCGAGGTCACACCCGGCCACCGGCTCTCCTACCAGACTCACGAGCACCGTTCCGAGCACTGGCTGGTCCTCAGCGGCACCGCCACGTTCGTCATCGACGGCGTCACCACGACGGCCGGTCCGGGCGAGCATGTCGACGTCGTGCAGGGCGCTCCGCACCGGATCGGAAACGAAGGCGACGAGGTCGTCGCCATCATCGAGATCCAACGAGGTCGCTACACCGGCGAGGACGACATCGTGCGACTCGAGGACGACTATCAGCGGTCCGAGCCCTCGTGAACACTCCGGTCGTCGTCGCGGACATCGTCCGCTCCGACTTCGTGGAGGGCCACCACTACGGCTCCGTGCTGGCGCTGGCCGCCGACGGCACGGTGGACTGGTCGGTCGGTGACGTCGAGTCCGCGGTGATGCCGCGCTCGTGCAACAAGCCGCTGCAGGCATTCGCGATGCTGCGCGCCGGGCTCGACCTTCCCGCGGAGCTGCTCGCGCTGGCGTGCGCGTCCCACTCCGGTGAGGACTTCCACGTCGAGGGCGCCCGCCGGATCCTGACCGGCGCCGGGCTGGAGGAGTCGGCCCTGCAGACGCCACCCGACTATCCGCTCGACGAAGCCGCCCGCGAGGCGGTGATCCGCGAGGGCGGTGCGAAGGCGCCGATCCTGATGAACTGCTCCGGCAAGCACGCGGCCATGCTCGCCTCCTGCGTCGCGAACGGGTGGGACACCGGGTCCTACCGGGACCCCGCACACCCGCTGCAGGTCGCGATCCGCGCCACGTTCGAGGAGATGACCGGCGAACCCGCCCAGGTCGCCGTCGACGGGTGCGGGGCCCCGCTGCTGTCCTGTTCGCTCCTCGGCCTGGCGCGCGCCTTCCGGCGGCTGGCCCTCGGCCTGGACGGGTTCGACCAGCCGGAGCCGCTCGCTCAGCGGGTCGCCGACGCGATCCGCGCGCATCCGGCGTACGTCTCGGGCAGCCGGCGCGACGAGCGCGAGCTCCTCACGGCGATCCCCGGCGCCATCGGCAAGGCCGGCGCGGAGTCCTGCTATGCAGTCGCGCTGCCGGACGGCCGGGCGTTCACGCTCAAGACCGACGACGGCGCGCCACGGGTGCGGCCGGTGCTGATGGCGGCGGCGTTGTCCCGCAGCGGGATCCTCGACGAACCGGGAGTCGACGCCGACGCCGTACGCCGCACCGGCGTGGTGTCGTTGTTGGGCGGCGGCGAGCCGGTGGGGGAGATCCGCGCCTGCTTCTGAGCTTCGCGTCTCGACAAGCTCGACTGCCGCGGGATTCGCTCGCTTGCGCTCGCTTCCGGCGCCCGGCGCATCTGTCTGCCGCCGACTGTGAAGCAAGTCACGCTAGCTGAGTTTGCAAAGTGCTAGCAAGAGTTAGCACAGTGGGGGCATGGCCAAGGGCAAGGTCGGGCAGACCGTCGAGTCGCTCGGTGAGTATCTACGGGAGCAGCGGCTGCAGTCGCGACTCTCGTTGCGGCAGCTCGCCGAGCAGGCCGGAGTGTCGAACCCCTACCTGAGCCAGATCGAGCGAGGTCTGCGCAAGCCCTCGGCCGATGTCCTGCAACAGATCGCCAAGGCGCTGCGGATCTCCGCGGAACAGCTCTACATCCGGGCCGGCATCGTCAGCCCGGAGGAGATGCCCGGCGCACCGGAACGCTCGGTGGAGCTGGCGATCTTGCACGACGCCCACCTGAACGAACGCCAGAAGCAATCACTGCTCGACGTCTACGCGTCGTTCCTGGCGCTGAACACTCCGAGGGAAACCGAAAACCCAACCGAAAAGGAATGAACACCTATGGCTAAGCGCACCATCACGACCAAGGCGACCAAGCCCCTGTACGCGGGCGTCGGTGTCACCGACCTCGCCGTCGAGATCGTCCGCGACTACGTGACCGTCGCCCAGAAGCGGGTCACCGACCTCGACTTCGAGCCCAAGGCGCTCCGTACCCAGGCCACGACGGTCGTCAACGCCCGCGTCGACGCGATCAGCAAGGACGCCAAGGCGCTCCCGGCCAAGCTGCAGGCCTTCGTGGACGAGAACATCTCCACCGTCGGCGACGCCTACGGCGACCTGATCGACCGTGGCGAGAACCTGGTGACCCGGATCCGCCGCCAGCAGTCGACCAAGTCGACCGTGGCGTCCGCCAGGACCACCTCGGCCAAGGCCAAGACGACCAAGACCCAGGCCACCAAGGCGACCAAGTCGACCGCCAAGAAGGCGAGCACCACGGCGAAGAAGAAGAGCAGCGCGCCGCGGAGCAGCGCCAAGGCCACCACGACGGCCGCCAGCAAGACCGCTGCGTCGGCTGCCCGGGCCACCGCGGACGCGGCGCAGAAGGTCGGCGACTGACCTTCCCAGACGACAAGACGCAGGGCCCGGGTATGTGCCGGGCCCTGCGCCGTCCTCTGTGGGGGAAACCACCGGAGGGGTGAATAACCGTCGCGTGGGCGGGTCGTTCAATTCTGTGATACTCAGGGAGTCTCAGATGTCGACAACCGTTTGCGCCGAGATTGTGACTCCAGCGCTCGTGGGACGGGAGGACGTGTGACGGACATCGTCGCACTGCTGCGCCAGCGGCGGGCGCAGGCCACCGTTGCCTTCGACCTGTCAGCGTGGGTGGCTGTCTTCGCGCTGTCCGCGTGGCTTCGGATGGACTCGGTTTCGACCGTGGTTCCGTGGACCGGCGTACTGATCCTCGGCGCGGCAACGGGGCTGATCTACCTGGCGGTGTCCTATCCCGCCAAGCTCCACCAGGGCCGGGCCCGCACCGGCAGCCTGGAGGAGATGCTGCTCCTCGGCACCTGCGTGATGAGCGCCGGAGCCGTGACCTTCGCGCTCAACCTCTTCTTCGAGTGGATCCCCCGCAGCGTCCCGGCAAGCTCGGCCGTGGGCGCCCTGGTCGTGATGGCGTGGGCTCGTGCCATGTGGCGGCGCCTGAAGGAGCTCGAGCACGAGCGGCACGACGGCGACGGCGGGACCCCCGTGCTCGTCATCGGCGCCGGCGAAGGTGGTCGAGACCTGGTCAACTCGATGCTGCGCGACCCCGAGAAGACGTATGCCCCGGTCGGGTTCCTCGACGACGACCCGCTCCTGCGACACCGCAAGATCCGACGTCTTCCGGTGATCGGGGGAACGGACAGACTGGTCGAGCAGGTCGCAGCCACGGGCGCCGAGGCGGTCGTCGTCGCCATCCCCAGCGCCGGGCGAGAGCTCATCGCGCGTCTGCAGAACGACGCGGCGAAGGCCGAGGTGCCGATCAAGGTGCTGCCCTCACCCGGGGAGCTGCTCAGTCATGACGTCGGCATCCGGGACCTCCGGGACATCAACCTCAGAGATGTCCTCGGGCGTCACCAGATCGACACCGATGTCTCGGCGATCGCGGACTACCTGTCGGGCCGGCGCGTGCTGGTCACGGGTGCCGGAGGATCCATCGGGTCGGAGCTGTGCCGGCAGATCGGTCGCTACGGCCCCGCCGAGCTGATCATGCTCGATCGGGACGAGTCGTCGCTGCACGCCGTCCAGCTCTCGATCCAGGGCCGTGCCCTGCTCGACTCGGACGAGGTCGTGCTGTGCGACATCCGCGACCGGGACGCGCTGCTCGCCCTCTTCAAGGAGCGCCGGCCCGACGTGGTCTTCCACGCGGCTGCGCTCAAGCACCTCCCGATGCTCGAGCAGTATCCCGCCGAGGCGGTCAAGACCAACGTCGTGGGGACTCAGAACGTGCTGGACGCCGCCGAGCTGGTCGGCTGCGAGCGCGTCGTCAACATCTCCACCGACAAGGCCGCCGACCCCAGCAGCGTCCTCGGCTACTCCAAGCGGGTGGCGGAGCGGATCACCGCAGGTCGGGCCCAGCGCACCGGTCATCACTACCTGTCGGTCCGGTTCGGAAACGTGCTGGGCAGTCGTGGGTCGGTGCTGGCTGCCTTCGCGAGCCAGATCGCGTCCGGCGGGCCGGTGACCGTCACTCACCCCGACGTCACCCGCTACTTCATGACCATCGAGGAGGCCTGCGAGCTCGTCGTCCAGGCCGCGGCCATCGGTCGCCCGGGCGAGGCGTTGGTCCTCGACATGGGTGATCCGGTCCGGATCGAGGACATGGCCCGACAGCTGATCGCGCAGAACGGCCGTCCCCTCGAGGTCGTCTACACCGGCTTGCGGCCGGGCGAGAAGCTCCACGAGGACCTGTTCGGCGCCGAGGAACCACGTGATGTGCGGCCGGTCCACCCGATGGTGTCGCACGTCCCCGTCCCCGCCCTCGACGAGGAGTTCACCGTGTCCGTGAAGAACCTGGTGGAACCGGACGAGGTTCGGCGCCTGCTCGCGGAGCTGTGCGACACGCCTGAGCTCACGTTCTCGACGCACTGATCCTCACCCCATCCGGCGGGGCGTACGCTGGCGTCGTGCCCACTGTGTTCGAGCTCGAGGGAACGATCCTGCTGGTGGTGGCGCTGGCGCTGATCGGCGTGAAGATCTTCGCCCTGGTGACGTCACTGCTCTTCTCTGTCGAGCACTACCACGCCGCAGGGAAGCTCACCAAGCAGACGTGGGTCATCATCCTCGGCCTCGGGGTGGCTGCTGCGGTGCTGCTGCCGGCCTCGCCGCTCAACCTGATCAACCTGGCCTTCGCCATTGCCGCGTTCGTGTTCCTGGCCGACGTCCGGCCGGCGCTCCGCGGCCTGCACCAGCGTTGAGCGCGGCGCGGGGAGGGTCGGACTCCACCCGTGCTGAACGGTGGAGGGGGTCAGGGCTCCTCGACGTCGAGTTCTACGCCGCCCTGCGCGGCCGTCACTTCGAGAGCCCGATCGAGGCGGCCGAGGACTTCGTCGACCACGGCATGGCCCAGCGGCTGAGTCCCCATCCGTTCCTGGACGTGCTCAGCCTGCCCGCCGGGGTGCGCCGTGCCTTCCGCCGCGGCAAGGTCAACCCTGTGCTCCGGCACCTCACCGGACCGGACGACCTGGTCCGTCCGGTGGGGCCGTTGGCCGCGCCTCGCGATCCGGAGAAGCTGCGAACTCACATGCTCGCGGTGGCCGAGAGGATCGGCGGGCAGCGGGCGTCCCCACGCCGCACCCGACCCGCGAGACCCCGCACAGCGGGTCGGACGTCTGTCGTCGTGATGTCGGACGGCTCCCCGTCGACCCTGCGATCGGCAGCGAGCGCAGTACGTCATGCCGGCAACCTCGACGTCGAAGTGGTCGTCGTCGACCGTGGGCTCCCACCGCACGTCGTACTGGGACTCCACGCCTGGGCCTGCGCGCAGTTCTCGGCCACTCCGTCGGCAGAAGCAGAGGGGTGGCTCTGGACTGCCGGCGCCGTTCGTCTGGCGTTCCGCGACGTGGCAGGGGACGCTGACGACACACTCTGCACCGGCGATCGGGTGGTGCGCCTCGACGCCTCGTGCGAGGTACGGCGGGGGTGGCTGCCCCCGCTGCTCGCTCCGCTCGACGACCCCGGCGTCGAAGCGGTCCAGCCGCTGCTGCTGCAGCCCGACGACAGCATCGCCGCGGCCGGCCTGACGGAGACCGGGGCGCCCATGCTCGTCGATCACCCCAAGGAGGACGCACTACGCCTCGAGGGCGTAGCTGTGCCGGGGATCTCCCACCTCGCGTTGGCGCGGCGTTTCGGGGACGCACGACTGACGCCTCGCTCGGCGGACTGCCTGCGCGTGGCGCCGACGTCGTGGGTCTCGACAAGCTCGACCGACGTGGGGTCGGGTTTCCGGACGGAGGCGGAGGCTGTCGCAAGCTCGACCGCAGCGGGGTCCCTCGGGGACGGCCCTCCTGACGCCGGGCAGCTGCGATGGTCGATCAAGCTGGCCTCGCCACCCGGTAGCTACGGCGACACGTGGGGAGACACCCACTACGCCGACGCCGTGGCACGGGCGTTGCGACGGTTGGGGCAGGACGTGGTCACCCGCCGTCGGGGGGCTCATGAGTCTGGGCCCCTTCACCTCGACGACGTGTCACTGGCCCTGCGAGGGCTCCATCCGATCCCGCCCACGCGGGGGCAGCGCAACGTGCTCTGGGTGATCAGTCATCCCGAGGACGTGGACCCTCGCGAGTTCGAGGGGTACGACGTGGTGTGCGCCGCGTCGCGGGTGTGGAGTGAGGAGATGTCCGAGCGCACCGGACGCGAGGTCGTGCCGCTCCTGCAGGCCAGCGAGTTCCAGCGACCGGCCGGGGTCCGGGCGGCCTCGGGTCCGGAGGCCACCGTGGTGTTCGTCGGCACCAACCTCGGCCGGCGCGAGCGGCCCCTCGTGTGGCTGGCCGTGGAAGCGGGAGTCCCGCTGTCCGTCTACGGGCCGGGCTGGGATGGCCTTCCTGGCGGGGTGTGGCAGGGCGAGTACGTCCCGAACGCCGAGCTGCCGGAGCTCTACCGACACCACGGCATCGTGCTCGCCGATCACTGGCCCGACATGGCCCAGCGGGGCTTCGTCGCCAACCGGGTGTTCGACGCGGTCGCGTCCGGAGCCAAGGTCATCTCCGACGACGTGGTGGGGCTCCATGACGTCTTCGACGCGCAGGACGTCATGGTGGTCCGGACGCCCCAGGAGATGCAGGACGCCGTCGCCGCCCTGCAGACGAGCTCGGCGTCGCGCCCTGTCGAGCCGTCATCGTTGTCCTTCGACGACCGGGTGGCGGAGCTGCTGAAGCGGGTCAGCGACCGTCAGGGACGAGCCCGGTAGCGCTGTCGCAGCACCGCCCGCTTGTTGCTGCCCTCGCGGTTGTCGCCCTTCTCGACGACCACCAGGTTGTGGTAGCAGTGCACGGCCCTGACGTGGAGGTCGGTGTAGGTGGGCTCGTAGGAGGGCGTCAGGAACTCCTCGTGGTTGAGCCCGTCCACGAGCGCCTTCACGAAAGCCATCGTCGTCCCGGGCGCACTGGGATCTTCCTGGCCGCCGAACTCCGGCCAGTACGACGTCTGGGTGTCCTCGATGGCGTAGAACGCCCCGTCGGGGAGCATCGGGAACAGGATTCCGAAGGTGGCGATGATGTCGGCCGGTCGGTGGCTGCCGTCGTCGATCACGACGCGAGGAATGCCGAACCGTTCGACCACCTCGCGGAGCGCGGCCGGGTCGGTCTGGTCTGCCTGCACCGTGGTGATGCGCGGGCGGTCCACGAACGACTTGTCCTCGATGTCGAGTCCCACGATCTGCGCCTGGTGGAAGTAGCGCTTCCACATCCGCAGCGAGGCGCCACCCTGGCGGTTGCGGGCATAGCCGCCGACGCCGATCTCGAGCAGGACGAACTCCTCGTCTCGCAGGTGGCTCAGATGACGGTCGTAGTGCTCCGTGTAGTAGTGGACGCCCCACTTGTCGGTGCCGGTGTTGGTGGCGATCTGGGTGAGGTCCGGGGGCGCCGGTGGCGCCTCCCGGTGGCCGCTCAGGCGAGCCCACCGCTCCGGGCTCAGCCGTGGTTTGACGTGGCGGACCGCCTGCCTCTTGAGGAAGTCGCTCACGGTGTCTCCTGGTCGTCCGGCTCGAGGATCCGGGTGGGCACGAAGCCGTCCCACTCCTGGCGCAATCGGTCCTCATCGAGGAAGTGCTCGTCGCCGACGGTCCAGGTGTGCCCGTCCGAGGAGCGCCGCAGCATGAAGCCCAGGCCGTGCGTCCGGTAGATGGTGGCACCCTCCGCCCTGGCGGCGTGGAACAGCTGGTGGTCGACGAAGCGTCGCACGGGTTGGAAGCCACGGAGGGCAGCCAGCAGCTCCCGCGACACGGTGATGGTGCCGCCGGCCACGATGCCCGCGAAGCGTTCGGACGCGTCGCGGGCGGTGCCGTGCCGGCGGATCGTGCGGTCCAGGTCCTCGAGGAAGACGAACTCGGCGGGCGTGCCGACGATGTCGGCGCCGGAGTACTCGCGCGCGAGCAACAGATCGAGCAGGAAGTGCGGCCCGTAGAAGTCGTCGTCGTCCATCTTGACCACGACGTCCCCGGAGCTCGCGGCAACGGCGGCGTTCAGGACGTCCCCGAAGAGGGTGTCCGGCGGCAGGGTGACCACGTCGAGAGCCAGTGCCGGGTAGCGGTCACGCAGGTGGCTGACATCAGGGTCGAAGCCGTGGGCCGCGACCACGAGCTCGACGTCGACTCCTCGTTGCCTGGCCACCTGTCCCACCGCGGAGTCGAGCTGGTGAGGTCGTCGGGTCGCGAGCACGACACTGCACGACGGGAACCGGGAGCCGGTCCGCCCCGCAGCTGCCGTGACCCGGGACCGCCACCCCGGACCCGAGTGGGTGAGCAGCGCCGCTCGGCGCAGTCGCACGCTGTGTTCCTCGCGCCGTAGCGGATCGGTGACGTCGGCGTCGCCGGCGAGGGCCTCGAACAGGCCTTCCCCGAGCCACGCGCGCGTGCTGTTCGGCGGTGGGTCACCCAGCAGAGGGATCCCAGCCATGGCCAGGGCTGCCACGGTGCGGGCCAGCTCCGGTGTCGGGTCCGCCCAGCTCACCCGCACCCCTTGGTGGCTGCGGAGTGCCGACACCGTGCCGGCGCTGACCTCTCGCGTCCGGTCCAGCTCGGCGATGCCCTGGTCGGGATCGGAATGGAAGCCGATCGGGTTGATGACTCCTTCGTCGAGCGGTCCGCGGGCCAGCTCGACGTCGGCCACCACCACGGGCGGCGGGGCGACGCTCGCGTCGTACTCCTGGACCGGCACGGTGTCGTCCGCCACGACCACGATCTCGGGGGGCAACGTGAAGCGTCTGCCGTGGGTGGGTGATTCCAGCAGGATCCGTCCGGGAGCCGGCTTCGAGGTCCCGGCGAGCCGCGCCAGCTCGCGCAGCACCAGGTGGGCCGGCATCGCGCCCTCCAGGTGCAGGACGGTCAGGGAGCCGCCGGACGGGAGCGTCCGCGACGAGAGCCGTGCGACCGGAGGCCAGTCCGGACGCGGCCCCAGCTGGGCCGGGCGGTCGTCGTCGGTCAGGAGGCAGGCAAGGGCGCGTGTGCGACCCAGTCGGGGAAGGATGCCGCTGACCGTGCGCAGCGCACCTCGGTCGGCGACGACCAGTGCGACACCGGCCCACGGTCGGCTGTCGGGAAACGGTCCGGTCGTCGCGTGCACCTCGCAGTCCGGCTCGAGGTCGGCGACCGCGCCCGCCGAGGCAGCGTCGTGGAGCACGAGCACGGGTGTGCCGACCTCGCGGGCGAACGTGCTGAGCTGCTTCATGAGCCCTCGGCGGTGGGCAGGCGTTCGAGATAGCGCCGCAGGGCGGAGGCCGCGTCCTCTGGCTGGAACCCGGTGCTCTCCAGCTTGGTCAGGTCGAGCACGCTGCTCGGCGGCCTGGCCGCCAGATCCTTGCCCGCCGCGTAGTCAGCCGTGGCCACGCTCGTGACGTCGTCGGCGGATCTGCCGCACTGCTCGAAGACGAGACGGGCCACGTCGGCCCAGCTGGTCGCGGGCCCGGTGTTGGTGCAGTTGTAGGTGCCGAAGGGCGCTCGGGTGTCCAGCAGGTGCCGGGTGGCGCGGGCGAGCTCGTCGGCGAACGTGAGCCGGCCGACCTGGTCGTCGACCACCGAAGGTGACACGCCACCGGCCGCGAGTCTCACCATGGTGCGGACGAAGTTGTGGCCGTCGCCGACCAGCCAGGCGGTCCGCAGCACGTAGTGCTGGGCGGTCGTGGAAACGGCCAGGTCTCCGGCGGCCTTGGTCTGGCCGTAGACGCCGAGGGGGCTGGGCGGCTCGTCCTCGGGGTACTGCTCGTGAGTGCCGTCGAAGACGTAGTCGGTGGAGTAGTGGACCAGCAGCAGGTGATGGGCCGACGCCATCCGGGCCAGATGGGCCGGTCCCTCGGCGTTGACCTGCCACGCCTGCCGCCGGCCCTCCGGGGACTCGGCACCGTCCACGTCGGTCCAGGCAGCCGTGTTGAGGACCACGTCGTAGTCCGTCCACGGCCAGGCTGCGACAGCTTTCGGGTCGGCGATGTCGAGCTCGTCGGCGGTCACGCTGGTGGCCCCCGGGAGGGCCGTCGCCAGCGCGGTGGCGAGCTGGCCACCCGCGCCCGTGATGAGCACTCGACGGCGGGGAAAGGGTGCCACGTCCTGCAGCGCGGGCTGGGAGCGGTCCTTGTCGCTGACGATGGCCTCGTCGAGGGCGATCGGCCACGGTACGGCGACGGTGGGGTCGCCCAGGTCGATGGCGGTGTACTGGGCACGCGGGCTCCAGTGCCGGGTCACGAGGTAGCTGTAGACGGTGTGGTCGTCGAGCGTCTGGTAGGCGTTGCCGACGCCGCGGGGGATGAACACCGCCACGGACGCGTCGAGGTCGACGTGTGACAGTGGTGCCGAACGTGTCGCCCTCCCGCAGGTCGACGCACACTCCGAACGCGCGGCCGGAGGCCACGCTGACCAGCTTGTCCCACGGCTCCGCGTGGATGCCACGGGTCGTGCCTCGTCGGGTGTTGTAGGCCAGGTTGTGCTGGACCGGGGTGAAACCCGCCGGGAGCCCGAGCTCGCTCATCACCTCGCGCTGCCAGTTCTCCTTGAACCAGCCGCGATCGTCCTCGTGCACGGGCATCCGGAGCACGAGCAACCCCGGGATGGCCGTCCCCTCGATGGACGGGAGTCGGGTCATCGTCACTGGCCCCTGGCGGCGTACCCGGCCTCGGTCGCCTCCTTGTGCGGACGCCACCAGGCGTCGTGGGCGCGGTACCACTCGATGGTCCGGGCCAGACCCTCGTCGAAGTCGACGTAGCGGGGCTGCCAGCCGAGCTCGGTCCGGAGCTTGCTCGACTCGATGGCGTAGCGGAGGTCGTGGCCGGCGCGATCGGTGACGTGGTCGAAGTCGTCCTCGTCGCGCCCCATCTGTCGCAGGATGGCCCGCACGACCTCGAGGTTGCTGCGCTCGCCGTCCGCGCCGATCAGGTAGGTCTCACCGACGCGACCCCGCTCGAGGATCGCCAGCACGGCCGAGCTGTGGTCGTCGACGTGGATCCAGTCGCGGACGTTCGCCCCCGTTCCGTAGAGCCGCGGACGGCTGCCCTGCAGGACGTTGGTGATCTGGCGGGGGATGAACTTCTCCACGTGCTGCCACGGGCCGTAGTTGTTGGAGCAGTTCGAGATCGTGGCGCGGACCCCGAAGCTGCGCACCCAGGCATTCACCAGGTGATCGGAGCCCGCCTTGGACGCCGAGTAGGGACTGCTCGGTCGGTAGGGCGTGTCCTCGGTGAATCGCGCGGGGTCGTCGAGCTCGAGGTCGCCGAAGACCTCGTCGGTCGAGACGTGGTGGAAGCGGGCACCGGAGCGCCGGACCGCCTCGAGCAGGGTGAAGGTGCCGACCAGGTTGGTCCGGATGAAGGGGGTCGGGTCGTCGAGCGAGTTGTCGTTGTGGGACTCCGCGGCCAGGTGTACGACGACGTCCGAGGCCCCGACGAGGCGCTCGACCAGGTCGGCGTCGGCCACGTCTCCGACGACCAGCTCCACCCGGTCCGACGGGAGTCCTGCGAGCGCCTCCTCGCTGGCGGCGTACGTCAGCTTGTCGAGCACGGTCACGTCGGCGGCGGTGTGCTCGACCAGGTGGTGGACGAAGTTGGCGCCGATGAAGCCGGCGCCACCCGTGACGAGGACCCGATGCATGCGCCGGAGTCTAGTTGTCGGGCGTCAGCGTGATCTCCCACGTCCCGCTGGCCTTGAAGGCCTTGGTCTGGAAGGTGAGGGTGTCGCCGTCGGTGGTCCACCTGGGTGGCACGGTCTCGGCCGTGTAGCCGTCGGGCACGTGGACGGAGACGCTGAGCGTGCCGGGTTGACGGTTCCCTGCGGGTCGATCGCCAGCCGGTAGGTCAGGTCGCCGGACTCTTCCCGGGTGGCGGCCTCCGGGTACCTGGTAGCGCAGGCGTGACCTCGGCGGTGCCCTGGGGTGGCACCCGCAGCCGGGGTGCGACGTAGTCGTGGTCACGCGAAGCTGCGCACCTCGAGGTCCTGCGGCTCTCCCGGGACGGTCGACTTGTCCACGGTCACGCCGTCCGGGAGGAAGACCGCCAGCGCCACGCTCGCCCACCGGGTGAAGTACCCGGTGCGGGGATCCGGGACCGGGAACGGGTAAGGAGGAGTGGCGTTGTCGATGACGACGTCGAGCCGGTTCTGGGAGCTGCCGTCCTCGTCGAGGGTGACGTCGAGCGCGAGGCTGCGTCGCTGCCAGTAGTCGGTCTTGCTGGCGTTGAGGTTCTGCGTCGCGACGCCGAGGTAGTCCCCCGCGGAGCTGGTCGAGGTCGCCATCGAGTCCGAGCGCCGCGAACCCGGCCTGCAGGTCGTCGTCGCGGAGGTAGAGCGCGAAGTGCCGGCCGGCCGCCGCCTCGTTGAGTGCCAGCGCCTTCTCGGAGTACTGGCCGCCGCTGAAGAGCTGGTCCTGGAACGCCGGGATCAGGGCGTCGTTGAACGAGTCCTGCGCGGCCGCGTCGGGGTAGTAGGCGTCGTAGTTCCCGACCAGCTGCTGCACGAGGTTGGCCTCGGTCAGCTCGCCGTAGCCGGGGACGTCCAGGCCGCCGGTGACACCGACGAGCCGGGCCAGCGCGACCACGTCGACGGCCATGACTCCGTCGTGCACCGTCTCACGGGTCTTCTTCCACGCCCGCAGCAGCTCCTCGCCGGACACCGACCACGACGGGGCGAAGGTCGAGTTGACCAGGTAGGTCTTCTCGCGGTGGAACCGATTGCCCCGGACCCGTGGCCACAGCACCGGAGTCCGGAGCTCGCCGTCGTCGACAGGTCTCAGTGACTCACCGAGCCTCGAGGGCGCCGTCGTCCCACGTCATGGGCGCGAAGGCCAGGGCCGCGCCGCCGGAGTAGCGGAGCTCGGACGGGTTGAGCATGGCGATCAGGTAGCTGCGCTCTCCCTCGAAGCCGAAGAAGGCGGGCAGCTCGTCGAGCATCGGGACGACGTCCGCGAAGGCGTCGTTGATCGGCCCCAGCATCGATGCCGCCTCGTCGCGGCTGTCACTGATCCGGTCACCGACGAACGGCGTGGTCCCGTCCACCTCGGCCAGCTCGGCGTCCGCCGACTCGAGCTCGGTCCCGATCTCCTCGAGGCCGGCGATCACGCGGTCCAGCGTCGGTCGGTCGATCTGCTTGTCCGTGAACAGCGTTGCGTTCTTGCCGCTCACCTCGGGATAGACCTCCACCCCGATCTCGGCCATGGCGACGGCGTCGTCCAGGGCCTGGACGAGGTGCCGCGAATCGTCGACGGGGGTGCCCAGCCAGGGCACGAACCCCAGGATGTCGGCACGCCACCCGCCCAGCGAGTCCTGCGCGTCGTCGATGTGCGCGCGTGCTGTCGTCACCTGCTCCCGAGCGGCAGCCACGTCGCCCTCCCGCAGCGAGCTGGCCGCCGCGGCCAGGGCTCTCCTCGCCGATGCGGCATCACCGGGGACGCTCACCAGGGAGAATGCGCACACCGCGAGCAGCGCCGCGAACGCCACCACAGCGACGATCGACAGGAACACCCGGCGTCGTACCGGGTGCTCTCTGGCGGGTCGGGCTGCTCTGGACATGCGGGCAATCGTGACAGAGCGACTCCAACCGCCACGAACTCGCGTGCCATCATCGGCCCATGCGCGGCATCATCCTGGCCGGCGGGACCGGCTCGCGACTGCACCCGATCACCCGGGCGGTCAGCAAGCAGCTGGTCCCCGTCTACGACAAGCCGATGGTCTACTACCCGCTCTCGACGCTGATGCTGGCCGGGATCCGGGAGATCCTGGTCATCACGACGCCGCACGAGGCGACCCAGTTCGAGCGGCTGCTCGGCGACGGGTCGGCGCTCGGCCTCACGATCACGTACGCCGTGCAGCCGAGCCCGGACGGGCTGGCGCAGGCGTTCCTCATCGGCGAGGACCACATCGCCGGCGACCGCGCGGCCCTGATTCTCGGCGACAACATCTTCTACGGCGCCGGTCTCGGCAAGCACCTGCGCCGGTTCGCGGACATCGACGGCGCGGCCGTCTTCGGCTACCGGGTGTCCGACCCGTCGGCGTACGGCGTGGTCGAGTTCGACGAGGCGGGCACGGCGATCTCGCTGGAGGAGAAGCCCGAGGTCCCGCGCAGCCGGTTCGCGGTGCCGGGCCTCTACTTCTACGGCACCGACGTGGTCGAGCGGGCGCGCGCGCTGAAGCCCTCGGCCCGCGGTGAGCTCGAGATCACCGACCTCAACCGCACCTACCTCGAGGAGGGGCGGCTCAAGGTCGAGGTGCTGCCACGCGGCGCCGCCTGGCTCGACACCGGGACCTTCGACGACCTCAACGACGCCAGCGACTTCGTGCGCACCGTCGAGAGCCGGCAGGGGCTCAAGATCGGCTGCCCCGAGGAGGTCGCGTGGCGGATGGGCTTCATCGACGACGCGCAGCTCGTCGCGATCGCCGGGGAGCTCGAGAAGAGCGGGTACGGCGACTACCTGCTGGGCCTGCTCCAGGATCAGTAGGTCGCCAGGTCGGCGTCGACCATGCGCGTGACGACGTCGTGGAAGCCGACCGTCGCCGTCCAACCGAGGTGCCTGGCCGCCCGGGTCGCGTCGCCGACCAGCTCGGTCGCGTCGGCCGGACGCGCGAGCGCCTGGTCGACCTCGACCAACGGCTCCCAGTCGGTGATGCCGGCGTGGGCGAAGGCGGTGGCGACGAAGTCGCGCACGGAGTGGGAGACGCCGGTCGCCACCACGTAGTCGCCGGGGTCGTCGGTCCGGGCCGCGCGGACCATCGCGTCGACGTAGTCCGGCGCCCAGCCCCAGTCGCGCCGGGCCTCGAGGTTGCCGAGCACGAGCCGGTCGACCTCGCCGCGGCTGATCGCGGCCACGGTGGACGTGATCTTGCGGGTCACGAACTGCTTCGGACGCAGCGGTGACTCGTGGTTGTAGAGGATCGCGGCGCAGGCGTGCAGCCCCTTGGCCCGGAAGACCTCGACCTGCTGGTGGGCGAACGCCTTCGCCTCGCCGTAGGGGTTGACCGGCCGGATCGGGGTGTCCTCGTCCTGGGGCGAGCGGTCCGGACTGCCGAAGATCTCCGCGCTGGAGGCCTGCACGAACCGGACGTCCTTCCCCGTGCGCTCGCGCACCTGGAGGGCGGTCCCGAGCAGCTCGGCGGCGGCGGTGCCGTTGATCGCGAAGGTGAGCGCCGGCTCCTCCCACGAGCGGCCGACCGAGCTCAGCGCCGCCAGGTTGTAGATCTCGTCGGGGGCGAGGTCGAGCACGAGCCGCCGTACGTCGTCGGCGCGGGTGAGGTCGCCGACGTGGAGCTCGACGCCGGGCAGGTCGGGAGTTGGCTCGGCCTCGTGTGCCAGCGCATGCACCTCGACGCCCTCGCCGAGCAGTCGCTGGGCCAGGTAGCGACCGTCCTGGCCGCCGATGCCGGTCACGAACGCCCGGCCCCCGCGGGTCATGTCGGCGTCACCAGCCCTGCTTCGTCGCCTCGAGGTCGGCCTCGACCATCATCGCGACGAGCTCGGCGAACGAGACCTCCGGCTTCCAGCCGAGGACATCGCGGGCCTTGCTGGCGTCACCGATCAGCACGTCGACCTCGGCGGGCCGCATGAAGCGTGGGTCCTGCCTGACGTAGGGAGTCCAGTCGTCGATGCCGATGTGGCCGAACGCGAGGTCGAGGAAGTCGCGGATCGAGTGGGTCTCGCCGGTCGCGACGACGTAGTCGCCGCCCTCGGGCTGCTGGAGCATCAGCCACATCGCGTCGACGTAGTCGCCCGCATAGCCCCAGTCGCGCTGCGCGTCGAGGTTGCCGAGCGTCACGTGGTCCTGGAGGCCGAGCTTGATCCGCGCGACCGCCTGGCTGACCTTGCGGGTGACGAACTCCGGTCCGCGACGCGGCGACTCGTGGTTGAAGAGGATGCCCGAGCTGGCGTGCATGCCGTAGGACTCGCGGTAGTTGATGGTCATGTAGTGGCCGAACACCTTGCTCACGCCGTACGGCGAGCGCGGCCAGAGCAGGGTCGTCTCGCGCTGCGGCGTCTCCTGCACCTTGCCGAACATCTCCGAGCTCGACGCCTGGTAGAAGCGGACCCGGCCCGGCTCGTCGCCGGCGTGGAGCCGGACCGACTCGAGCAGGTTGAGCACGCCCTTGCCGGTCACGTCCGTGGTGAGCGAGGCGTTCTCCCAGGAGTAGGCGACGTAGGAGATGGCGCCGAGGTTGTAGACCTCGTCGGGATCGGCGTCGCGCAGCGCCCGGATCAGGCTCGACATGTCCGTCAGGTCACCGTTGTGGAGGCGTACGTCGGGGACGAGGTCCTGGACCAGGTCGCGCCGCGGGTTGTTCTGGCCGCGGATCAGGCCGTGCACCTCATACCCCTTGGTGAGCAGCAGCTCGGCCAGGTAGAGCCCGTCCTGGCCGGTGATGCCCGTGATGAGCGCGGTCGGCATGCGCCGATCATGCCAGCGCCGCACGAGTGGATACGCT
Organism: uncultured Actinomycetota bacterium; assembly: GCA_963804845.1. Classification (GTDB taxonomy): domain Bacteria; phylum Actinomycetota; class Actinomycetes; order Propionibacteriales; family Nocardioidaceae; genus Nocardioides. The sequence goes on from CAWDSA010000007.1 coordinate 58,932, forward strand.
GCCGGGCATGAAGGTTCTCGTCAGTGGTGGTGCCGGCTACATCGGGTCGCACACGGTCGTGCGGCTCGTCGAGGCGGGTCACGACGTGGTGATCGTCGACAACTTCAGCAACGCGGTGCCGGCCGTGATGGGGCGGCTGGAGTCGTTGACCGGCACCAGCCTGCCGCTCCACGCCTTCGATGTGTGCGACGTGGACAAGACCGAGCACCTCTTCGCCGCCGAGGACTTCGACGCCGTGATCCACTTCGCGGGTTTCAAGGCGGTCGGCGAGAGCGTCGCCAAGCCTCTCGACTACTACGAGAACAATCTCGGCTCCACGTTCTCCCTGGTCCGTGCGATGCAGCGCTACGGCGTACCCAAGCTGGTCTTCTCATCGAGTGCGACGGTCTACGGCACCGACCAGGCCGGCGCCACCGAGGACCGGCGGACCTTCGCCACCAATCCCTACGGCTGGACCAAGGTGATGCAGGAGCAGATCCTGCGCGATGTCGCTGCCGCCGCCCCGGACATGCGCTTCGCCCTGCTGCGCTACTTCAACCCGGTCGGGGCCCATCCGTCGGGCACGATCGGTGAGGACCCCTCCGAGGTGCCCAACAACCTGATGCCCTACATCGCCCAGGTCGCGGTCGGACGCCGGGAGAAGCTGCAGGTCTTCGGCGACGACTACGACACGCCTGACGGCACCGGCGTGCGCGACTACATCCACGTCGAGGACCTGGCGGCCGGACATGTCGCGGCCCTCGAGGCGCTCACCACCACCGAGACCCCCGTCAACGTCTGGAACCTCGGTTCGGGCCGCGGCACCAGCGTGCTCGAGCTGCTGCACGCCTTCGAGAAGGCGGTCGGTCGTGAGCTGCCCTACGAGGTGGTGGGTCGCCGTCCGGGTGACGTCGCGTCGTCGTACGCCGACCCGTCGAAGGCCAATGCCGAGCTGGGCTGGCAGACGGTCAAGTCGGTCGAGGAGATGTGCGCGGACACCTGGCGCTGGCAGTCCCAGAACCCCCACGGCTACGCGGGCTGATGATCCGCGCCTGCGCAGGCGCCCTGGTGCTGGTGCTGCTGGCGCCCGCCACGTCGTACGCCGAGGACGTGGCCGGGGGCTCCGAGGTCTCGCCCCAGCCGCTGGCCGGGCGCACCATCGTGATCGATCCCGGCCACCAGCTCGGCAACCACAACTTCCCCAGGAAGATCAACCGGCTGGTGCCCGCCGGTGGTTTCAAGAAGCCCTGCAACACCACCGGGACCGCGACTCGCGGCGGCGTGGCGGAGGCGACCGTCGTCTGGCGGGTGGCGCGGGTGCTCGAGCGGCGGCTGTCGGCGCGCGGCGCGCGGGTCGTCATGACGCGCACCAGCAACCGGCAGGACCGCTGGGGCCCGTGCGTCGACGAGCGCGGCCGGCGCGGCAACCGGATCGATGCCGACCTCAAGATCAGCCTGCACGGTGACGGTGCTGCGAGCTCCGGCCGTGGCTTCCACGTCATCGCCCCCACGAAGCGGAAGGGGTGGACCGGCGACATCTTCCGCCCCTCACTCCGCCTGGCCCACGACGTCCGTGGCTCGCTGCGCGCACGCGGGTTCCGGGCGGCCGACTACGCCGCCGGCGGCGACGGTCTCGACCGGCGCGGCGACCTCGGCACCCTCAACCTCTCCGACATCCCGACGGTGATGGTCGAGCTCGGCAACCTCCGCAACCGCCACGACGCACGCGTCCTCACCTCCGACGCCGGCCGGGTCCGTGCCGCGCGCGGTCTCACCGGCGCCGTCCGCCGATTTCCTGGACTGACCTCAGCACTAGGCTCCTCGACCATGACTGACTTCCCGACCGACAAGGTCGTGGCCGTGCTGGGTGGGACGGGGCCGCAGGGGCGGGGGCTGGTACGCCGGTTCGCGGCGGCCGGGATCCCGGTGGTGATCGGGTCGCGGTCGGCCGAGCGGGCGGCCGAGGCCGCGACCGAGCTGGGCGAGGCGACGGGCGGAACCGTGTCGGGCGCCGACAACGCGACCGCGGCCGACCAGGGCGACGTCGTGGTCGTGTCGGTGCCGTGGGACGGTCACGCCGACCTGCTCCGAGACCTCGCCGGCCCGCTGACCGGGAAGGTCGTCGTCGACTGCGTGAACCCGCTCGGGTTCGACAAGCAGGGCGCCTTCGCGCTCGCCGTGGAGGAGGGCTCGGCCGCGCAGCAGGCGGCCGCGTTGCTGCCCGAGTCGACCGTGGTCGGTGCGTTCCACAACGTCAGCGCGGTGCTGCTCGACGACCCGGACGTGACGAGCGTCGACACCGACGTGCTGGTGCTGGGCGACGTCCGCGAGGCGACCGACCTGGTGCAGGCACTCGCCGACACGATTCCCGGCGTCCGTGGCGTCTACGGCGGCCGGCTGCGCAACTGCCACCAGGTCGAGGCCCTGACCGCCAACCTGATCAGCATCAACCGCCGCTACAAGGCCCACTCCGGGATCCGGGTCACCGACGTCTGATGGGCGACCTCGTCATCCGACCGCGGACCGAGGCCGACCTCCCGGAGCTCTCCGGGATCCTCGCGGCCCAGCAGGCGCTCACCCGCTACCCCATGCGCTGGCCGCTGCCCTTCCCCGTCGAAGAGTTCATCGTCCGCCCGAGCGACCTGACGGGCTGGACCGCCGAGCTCGACGGCCGGGTGGTCGGACACGCTGCGGCGCAGTCAGCCGACGACGATCTGCTTCTCCCTCACTGGTCGGCTGCGCACGGCCGCCCTGTCGAGCGGCTCGGGGTGCTGGGCAGCTTCTTCGTCGATCCCGCCGTACGCCGGATGGGACTCGGCCGCAGGCTGCACGACACCGCCGTGGCCTGGCTACGGGCGCACGACCGCGGCCCGTGCCTCGACGTGGTGCCGGTGCACGCCGCGGCGCTGGAGATGTACGCCCGTGCCGGCTGGCGCGAGGTGGCGAAGGTGCGTCCGCACTGGCTGCCCGACGGCGAGCCCGACGTCCTCGCGATGGTGCTCAGCTGACGTCGAGCACCTCGAGGGCGCGCAGCACGGTCCGGATGTGGGGCACCTCGTGGACCCGCAGCAGGTGGACCCCACCGAGCGACGCGAAGACCGTGAAGAAGCCCTCCGCCTTGCGGAACTCGTCCTCGAAGATGTCGAGGTTGTGGGGGAGCACGCTCGCGGTCGGCACGCCGAGCGAGCGGAGCCGGAAGTTCTGCGTCACGGTCCGCGTCTGCAGCCGCGCCCGCTCCACGCCGCCGAGGTTGGGGTAGGTGAAGCCCATGCCGGGGTCGACGATCACCTTGCCGACACCGAGCGACCGGGCGTGCGCGATCCGCTCCGCGAAGTGGTCGACGAGGAACGGCACCAGGTCGCGCTCGCCGGGGAGGTCGTCGTGCTCGCGCACGTTGTCCGACGTGCCGAAGCACATCAGCAGGGTCGCGTCGTGCTGCGCGACCGCGGCGAGCATCTCGTCCTCGTCCTTGCGACCGGTGAGGTTGATCATCCGGGCGCCGGCGTCGAGCACGGCGCGGACGACGTCGGGCCGATAGCTCTCGACCGACACGACGGTGTCTCGCGACAGCTCCTCGACGACGGGCAACAGCTTCTCGAGCTGCTCCGCGGCATCCACCCGGTCGGCATCGTCACCGCTGGCCTCCGCGCCGAGGTCGATGACCGACGCTCCCTGGCTCGCCTGGATCCGGCCCTTGCGCACGGCGGCCTCGGTCGACCCCGCGATGCTCTCGCGGTACGTCGAGTCGCGCGAGAGGTTCACCACCCCCATCAGCGTGACCGCGCCGTCGCCGATGGTCAGGTCGTCGGTGACCCGCACCGGCTCGACGGGCAGGGCCAGGTCGTCGGCATACCGGTCGTGGATTGCGGCGAGGTCGGCGAGGGAGATCACTCGCTCGAGTCTAGGGTCGGGGCATGCGAGTGCTGGTCGGTCCCGACGTCCCGCTGCCCGAGCTGTACGTCGTCCCACGCGAGCCGTGGCTGCGGGTCAACATGGTCTCCACCGTCGACGGCGCCGCCACCGGCGACAGCGGCACCAGCCGCTCGATCAACAACGAGGTCGACCAGGTCGTCTTCCGGCTGCTGCGCGAGCAGGCCGACGTGCTGGTGGTGGGGGCGGGGACGCTGCGGGACGAGGGCTACGCACCCAACCCGCTGCCGATCGTCGCCGTCACCCGCAGCGGCGAGGTGCCGCCGACGCTGCGCGACTGCGCACCCGGGAAGGTGCTGATCGCGACCTGCGCGCACGCGCCACGCCTGGCCGAGGCGCGCGAGATCCTCGGCGACGAGCAGGTGCTGGTCCTCGGGTCCCACCGGGTCGACCTCGCCGCGCTGCGCGAGCAGCTGGTCGAGCGCGGGTACACCCGGATCCTGTCCGAGGGCGGGCCCCACCTGCTGCGCGACCTGCTCGACCAGGGGTGCGCCGACGAGATCGACTCGACGATCGTGCCGCGGGCCATCGGCGGCCTCCACCCGCGGATCCTGGACGGCCCGCCGATCGACGTACCGCTGCGGCTCCACACGCTCGTCGAGGACGAGGGCACGCTCCTGGCCCGCTGGCTGGTCGACCGCTGACCTGACGGGTCTCGACAAGCTCGACCGCCGTTCGGGAACCTTGGTCCACGGCGGTCGAGCTTGTCGAGACCTTCGACCGCCGTTCGGAAATCTTGGTGCACGGTGTCGAGCGTGTATCAGTCGAGGTGGGTGATGGTGGCGGTCGACTTCCCGGCGAGACTGCGGGCGATGACCATCCGCTGGATCTGGTTGGTGCCCTCGAAGATCTGCATCACCTTCGCCTCGCGCATGTAGCGCTCGACGGGGAAGTCGCGGGTGTAGCCGTAGCCGCCGAAGACCTGCACCGCGTCGGTGGTCACCTTCATCGCCGAGTCGGTCGCGACCAGCTTGGCGACGCTGGCCTCGCGGCTGAACGGGAGGCCGGCGTCCTTGAGGCGCGCGGCGTGCAGCGTGGCGGCGCGGGAGGTCTGTACGGCGGCCTCCATGTCGGCGAGCAGGAAGCCGAGGCCCTGGTGGTCGATGATCGGCTGGCCGAAGGTCTCGCGCTCCTTGGCGTAGCCGACCGCCTGGTCGAGGGCGCCCTGGGCGAGCCCGGTCGCGACCGCGGCGATGCCGAGCCGGCCGGAGTCGAGGCCGGCCAGGGCGATCCGCAGCCCGTCGCCCTCGTCGCCGAGCAGACGTTCGGCCGGGACGCGGACCGCATCGAAGCGCATGGTCGCGGTGGCCGATCCGGTCAGGCCCATCTTCCGCTCCGGGGGATCGGCCACGAGGCCGTCCGTGTCGGCGGGGACGAGGAAGCAGGAGATGCCCCCTGAACCAGATGTGGGGGAGTCGGAGGTGCGGGCCATGACCTTGTAGAAGTCGGCGTGGCCGCCGTGGGTCGTCCAGGCCTTGGCACCGTTGAGGACGTAGTCATCGCCGTCACGCCGTGCGCTCGTCCGCATCGCCGCGGGGTCGGAGCCGGCGTGCGCCTCGGAGAGGCAGTAGGCGCCGAGCAGCCCACCGCCGAGCATGTCCGGCAGCCAGCGCTGCTTCTGCTCGTCGGTCCCGCGCGTCACCAGCCCGAAGCAGGACAGGGCGTGCACCGAGACGCCCACGCCGATGCTGGACCAGACGGCCGCGAGCTCCTCGAGCACCTGCAGGTAGACCTCGTAGGGCTGGCCGCCGCCGCCGTACTCCTCGGCGTACGGCAACCCGAGCACGCCGAGCTCGCCGAGCATGGCGAACACGTCTCGCGGGAAGGTCTCTTCGGCTTCGGCCGAGGCGCTGCGTGGGAGCAGCTCCCGGGTGGCGAAGTCACGGACGAGCCGGATCAGCTCGGCGGACTCCTCGGTGGGCATGACCCGGGTCGCGGGCATCGATGTCCTCCTGGGGTGGGTCTGAGCGTTCACAGTAGAACCCACCTCAGTGGCTGGGACGGCCCGGGTAGTTTTCCCGACATGAGCGTCGCCCGGAGTACGACGAGCGCCGACCCGACCCGCGGGTGGGTGCGTGCCGCCGGGCTGAGCGCCGCGTTCGTCGCGGTGCTCTGGCTCGTCGAGATCGTCGACCGCACCACGGCTGGGTCGCTCGACCGCTACGGCATCCGTCCTCGCACCGACGAGGGCCTCGGCGGCATCGTGGCCGCTCCGATGCTCCACGCCGGTTGGGGGCATCTCGAGGCCAACTCCGGCCCGCTGCTGATCCTCGGTTTCCTGGTCGCGGTCGTCTCCACCGCGCGCTGGGTCGGCGTGCTGGCCGTGACCTGGCTCATCAGCGGTGTCGGCGTCTGGCTCGTCGGGCCGGGAAACGCGGTGACCGTCGGCGCCTCGGGTCTGGTCTTCGGGCTGCTCACCTACCTGATGGTGGCGGGCTTCCTCGAGCGACGGCCGGTGGGGATCCTGGTCGCCGTCGGCGTGTTCATCTTCTACGGCAGCGTGCTGCTCGGCGTCCTCCCCGGCCAGCCCGGCATCTCGTGGCAGGGCCACCTCTTCGGGGCCGTCGGAGGCGTCATCGCCGCCTACTCCCTCGCCGACCGGCGCCGCTGACCGTTCCGGGATTCGTACAGCGGGTTGCGCCATTCTTGCCCGACGACGGTGTCCTTCGTCCTACGATTTCCGCAGTCCCCCCGCGTTCACGTTCCACCCCCGAGGAACACATGAAATTCGACTGGGTGCCCTACTCGGCGTCCGCCCTGGTCGCCGGCGCGATCGCGCTGGCCATGGGCGGGCTTCTGATGCCCACCTTGGGCGACGGCGCCGACTCACTGCAGATCGTCCAGGACGAGGGTGGCCGCTGGCTGGCCGTCGCGGTCCTCTACTTCGGTGCCGCCGTCGCGCTGACGGTGGGGCTGCCATCGGTGCTCACGCTGCTGGGGCCACGGAGCGGGAAGATCGGGCTGGTGGGCGCGGGGATGTTTGCCATCGGCTGCATCGGCACCGCCGGCTACGCGATGCTGCTCGTGTTCTTCCGGGCGCTGGCCCTCACCGGGTCGATCGAGGCAGGCGGGCTGGACACGCTGACCCAGGACGTCGGGCTCGGCGTCTTCATCGGCATCTGGGTCGGTGCGTTCTACCTCGGCGAGACGCTCATCGCGTGGGCCCTGCTGCTGTCCCTGTCGACTCCGCGCTGGGTCCCGATGCTGCTCCTCCTCCACGTCATCAGCCTGCCGGTCGCCGGGCTGCTTCCGCCGCAGCTCGCCTCGGCGTCCGTACTCCTGGTCACCCTCGGCCTCTGTGGGATCGGGATCGCGGCGACCCAGACGCCGGAACGCCACCTGGTCCGGGTGTCCTAGCGGGCCGGTTTCGGGCTACCGCACACCCTTGCGGGCGCGGGCGGCAGTCTTGGCGCGCTCGTGGGCGTCGAGCACGACCTTGCGGATCCGCACCGACTCGGGGGTCACCTCGACGCACTCGTCCTCGCGGCAGAACTCCAGGCACTGCTCGAGCGACAGCCGGCGCGGCGGGATCAGCTTCTCGAAGTTGTCGGAGGTGGCGGACCGGATGTTGGTCTGCTGCTTCTCCTTGGTGATGTTCACGTCCATGTCGTCGGCGCGCGAGTTCTCGCCGATGATCATGCCCTCGTAGACCTCGGTGGTCGGCTCGACGAACATGATGCCGCGCTCCTGCAGGTTCGTCATGGCGTACGCCGTCGCCGCGCCCTTGCGGTCCGCGACGAGGGAGCCGGACGCGCGGGAGCGGATGTCGCCCGCCCACGGCTCGTACCGCTCGAAGACGTGGTGGGCGATGCCGGTGCCGCGGGTCTCGGTGAGGAACTCGGTCCGGAAGCCGATCAGGCCGCGCGCCGGGACCAGGAACTCCATCCGCACCCAGCCGGTGCCGTGGTTGGTCATCTGCGCCATCCGGCCCTTGCGGGTGGCGAGCAGCTCGGTGATCGTGCCGAGGTACTCCTCCGGGGCGTCGATGGTGAGCCGCTCGACCGGCTCGTGGATCTTGCCGTCGACCTCCCGCGTGACCACCTGCGGCTTGCCGACCGTCAGCTCGAAGCCCTCGCGGCGCATCTGCTCGACCAGGATCGCCAGCGCCAGCTCGCCGCGGCCCTGGACCTCCCACGCGTCGGGGCGCTCGGTCGGCAGCACCTTGAGCGACACGTTGCCGACCAGCTCGGCGTCGAGCCGGTCCTTCACGAGTCGCGCGGTCACCTTGCCGCCCTTGGTCCGGCCGACCAGCGGGGAGGTGTTGGTGCCGATCGTCATCGAGATGGCCGGCTCGTCGACGTGGATCAGCGGCAGCGGCCGCGGGTCGTCGGCGTCGGCGAGGGTCTCGCCGATGGTGATGTCGGGGATGCCGGCGACCGCCACGATGTCGCCCGGCCCGGCCTCGGTGCCCGGCTTGCGCTCGAGGCCCTCGGTCACCAGCAGCTCGGTGATCTTGACGTTCTTGCGGGTGCCGTCGCGCTTGATCCACGCCACGGTCTGGCCCTTGCGGAGCGTGCCCTGGTGGACCCGCAGCAGCGCCAGCCGGCCCAGGAAGGGGGAGGCGTCGAGGTTGGTCACGTGGGCCTGGAGGGGTGCGCCCTCGTCGTACGTCGGCGCGGGGATGGTGTCGAGAATGGTGCGGAACAGCGGCTCGAGGTCGGGGGAGTCGGGCATCCCGCCGTTGTCGGGCAGCTCCAGCGACGCCCGACCGGCCTTGGCCGACGCGTAGACGACGGGGAAGTCGAGTGCGTCCTGGCTGTGGGACTCGTCGAGCAGGTCCATGAACAGCTCGTAGGTCTCGTCGACGACCTCGGCGATCCGGGCGTCGGCGCGGTCGACCTTGTTGACGACGAGCACGACCGGCATGTCGGCGTTGAGCGCCTTGCGCAGCACGAACCGGGTCTGCGGCAGCGGCCCCTCGCTGGCGTCGACCAGCAGCACGATGCCGTCGACCATCGACAGCCCGCGCTCGACCTCGCCACCGAAGTCGGCGTGGCCGGGGGTGTCGATGATGTTGATGGTCATGCCCTCAGGCGCACTGCGCACCGGTGTAGTGCACGGCGGTGTTCTTCGCGAGGATCGTGATGCCCTTCTCGCGCTCGAGGTCACCGGAGTCCATGACCCGGTCGGCGACCCCCTCGGCCTGGTGGGCGGTGAACGCACCGGCCTGGTGGAGCATGGCGTCGACGAGGGTGGTCTTGCCGTGGTCGACGTGGGCGACGATGGCGACGTTGCGGAGGTCCGCACGGACGGCTGAATGAGTGCTGGGCATGGCCGAGTCAGGCTATGGCACGATGCCGCCGTGACGCTCATCGCCGCCGCCGACGGATCGGCGCTCGGCAACCCCGGACCGGCCGGCTGGGCGTGGTACGTCGACGACGACTGCTGGGCCAGCGGCGGGTGGGCCCACGGCACCAACAACATGGGCGAGCTCACCGCCGTCCTCGACCTGCTCCAGCAGACCGCGGGGGTCGACGACCTGCTCGTCTACTGCGACTCGACCTACACGATCAACTCGATCACCAAGTGGATGCCCGGCTGGAAGCGGCGCGGCTGGAAGAAGGGCGACGGCAAGCCGGTCGCCAACGTCGACATCATGCAGGCGCTCGACCGGGCGATGCAGGGCCGACGGGTGCGCTTCGAGTGGGTGAAGGGGCACACCGGCCACGAGCTGAACGAGGCGGCCGACGCGTTGGCGAACGCCGCGGCGCTCGCCTGCAAGGAAGGGCGCGAGCCCGAGGCGGGGCCGGGGTACGCCGGGGCCGACCGGGGGCAGCACGACTTCACCGTCACCGTGCCACCCGAGCCCGACCCCGACCTCTTCTCGCTGGCCGAGGAACCTGTCGCCACCGACGAGGAGCTCGTCGTACGACTGGAGAAGGCGCTGCTGACCGACGAGGTGCGCGGCGACCCGGCGGCGGTCGCGGCTCTGCTCGACCCGGCGTGGGAGGAGATCGGTCGCTCCGGTCGACGCTGGTCGCGCGAGGAGATGCTGGCGACGATCGGCCCGCTGTCGGACCGGGTGCAGCTCGAGGTGCTGTCCACCGACCGGATCGGCCCGGACGCGCTCCTGCTGGTGTGGCGGGCGCTGTCGACCACCGGGGACGCGACCCTGCGCAGCTCGCTCTGGGTGCGCTCCGGCGAGCGATGGCTGCAGCGGTTCCACCAGGGACCCGACCGGCGTCGACGGGCGCGTTCCAAGCGAGCCTCGGCCTCAGGCCAGGGCGCGGTCGAGGGCCGCGTTGACGTGGAGGGTGGTGCAGGGGAACGCCGGCAGGTCGATGTCGGACTGCGAGATCAGCAGCTCCAGCTCGGTGCAGCCGACCAGCACGCCCTGCGCGCCGGCGTCCCACAGCTCGTCGACGATCTCGACCACCCGGCGGCGGGTCTGGTCGACGACCTTGCCGTGCACGAGCTCCTCGTAGATCGCGGTGTTGAGGAACTCGTGGTGCTCGACGGCGGGAACCACCACCTCCACCCCGTGGGCCGCCATCCGGTCGGCGAAGAAGCTGTCCTCCATCGCCACCGTCGTCCCGATGAAGCCGACCTTGGTCACCCGCGCCGCCTTCACGGCCTCGGCCACGACGTCACCGAGGTGGAGCAGCGGGATGTCGACGGCGGCCTCGATCTCGTCGGCGACCTTGTGGAACGTCGTCGTGCAGAGCACGAGGAAGTCGGCGCCGGCCTTCTCCACGCCGCGTGCGGCGTCGGCGAGCAGCTGACCGATCCGGTCCCAGCGCTCGGCGTCCTCCAGCGCCGTCAGCTCCGCGAAGTCGACCGCGGAGAGGACCAGCTTGGGTGACGAGAGGCCCCCGAGCCGTTCCTGCACGCCGACGTTGAGGTCGCGGTAGTAGACGAGGCTGGATTCCCAGGACATGCCGCCGACGAGTCCGATGGTCTGCACGGCGGCAGTCTGCCACCGCAGTCAGGGACGGCGCGCGGACACCACCCGGCCAAAGGGGAGCTGAAGGAGCTCTGCGTCCACGAACCCGGCGTGCTCGAACTCGGCCTGCAGCTCCTCGGGGCTGCGGATCGGGATGCCCCAACTGCCGTGCAGCAGCAAGTCGACGGCGTACTCCTGACCGTCGTCGGTGCGCAGCTCCTCGACCGACGTCACCGGGTCGCCCATCAGCGGGGCCATGACCACGCCGCCGGAGCGGACGGATCGCCGCAGCGCCGCCAGCGCCCCGGCGCGAGCTGGCTCGGGGAAGAAGAACTGGCTCCAGAACCCGAAGTCGAACGCGTCGGGCTCGTCGAAGTCGCCGGCGTCACCGTGCACGACCTTCATCCGGTCGGTGAGGCCGAGCCGCTCGGCCCGCCCACGCGCCGACACGGACCAGGTCGTCGCTGAGCTCGACGCCGACGGCGGACACCTGCGGGTGGAGCTGGAGCGTGGCACACATCGCGCCGGCGGCACCGCAGCCGAGCTCGAGGTAGCGCCCACCGCCCTCCAGCAGGTCTCTCAACGCCGGGTTGGCCGCCTGGCTGGCGGCAATCAGCTCGACCCCGTGCGTCGACTCCGGATCGACGGTCACGCCGACGGCGTACGCCGCCCGGTCCTCCTCGCGCGCGGCCCAGTAGCCGCTACCGCCCGTCACGGCGTCCTCCACCATCCGGGAGCGGGCCTCGGCGTAGCGCCAGGCATCGAGCAGGTCCAGCGGCGGGCTGTCGAGCAGCAGCTGTCGCCAGGCGTCGCTCACCACATGACGGTCGTCGTCGTGCCGGTCCAGCACCCCGTGGGCGACGAGTGCGCCGAAGACACGGTTGACGTGCGGTACGTCGATGCCGAGCCTCCCCTCGACGTCGACAGCCGTGACCGGCTCGGCGCACGCCTGCACGATGCCCGACCGCCAGGCACCGCGCATCAGGGCGAAGGCGTCGAGCGAGTTGAAGAGCGGGTCGAGTGTCTGCAGCGCCGTCATGTAGGTCACCGACGGCGGGGGTGCGTCCTCGGTCATGAGCGGAGCGTCGCAGCCGAGCTGCACCCGGTCAACGCTCAGGTGACCCGATGCACCTTGTGCTGGGCCGCTTGCGCCCGCGGACGGATCACCAGCTCGTCGATGTTGACGTGGGAGGGCCGGGTCGCGATCCAGCCGATGGCGTCGGCGACGTCCTCGGCGACCAGGGGGTCGGGTACGCCGGCGTAGACCGCGTCGGCCTTGGCCTGGTCGCCGTCGAAGCGGACGGTGGCGAACTCCTCGGTCCGCACCATGCCGGGGGCGATCTCGGAGATCCGGATCGGCTCCCCGACCAGCTCGAGCCGCAGCGTCTCGGTCAGCACCTGGGTGCCGTGCTTGGCCGCCGTGTAGCCGCCGCCGCCCTCGTAGGCGACCCGGCCTGCGGTCGAGCCGACGTTGACGATCAGGCCGTCGCCCGACGCCCGGAGCGCCGGCAGCAGCGCCTGGGTGACGTGCAGCGTGCCGAGCACGTTCACGTCGTACATCGCGCGCCACTGCTCGGGATCGGCCGTCGCGACCGGGTCGGCCCCGAAGGCGCCGCCGGCGTTGTTGACCAGCACGTGGAGGGTCTCGCCGACCTCCTCGGCGAGGCCGGCGACCGACGCGGGCGAGGTCACGTCGCAGCCGACGGCGCGCCCGCCGATCTCGGCGGCGAGCGCCTCGATCCGGTCGGTACGACGGGCGGCGCAGACGACCTCGAACCCGGCTGCGGCCAGGACCCGGGCACTGGCCGCGCCGATGCCGCTGCTTGCTCCGGTGACGACGGCGGTGCGTGACAGGCTCATGGCACCCATCCTGACGGGTCACCCTTCCGGGTGGCACAATGCCTCGGCACGACGACTGGAGGACGGATGAACCTGCGTGTTCTCACCGCCGTGGCGGGCCTGCTGGGCGGAGCCTGCTGGGTGGCGCGCTGGGGCGCCGACCTCGCGGGGAGCGAGCCCGGCTGGTCCGACGGCGCCTACCTGGCCGGCCTCGCGCTGATCGGCCTGGCCCTGGCTGGTGTCGGCGCCGGCCTGGTCAGTCGCAGCGCGATCTGGCTCCGGATGATCGTCGCGATCGCATGTCCGCTCCTGGTGTGGTCGGTCTACGCCGTGGTGAAGGGCGAGGGCGACGCGATCACCCTCGACGGGGGCGTGGGAGTGGCCGCGATGCTGCTCTCGATCGTCGCGCTGTTCCGTGCTCGGCGCACGCGAGCTGCCGGGCTCCACCCCCACCGCAGTCGCGGGAGCCACGCGAACTGAAAGCGCCGCCAGTGGAGGAGGCCCGGTCGGCCGCCGCCCACACACGGGTCCGCCGGTCGGAATGTTCGGCGAGCGGACGTGGTTGGCACGGGAGGAGAGTGGACGACCGTCAGGAGAGTGCGTGGAGCCCAACACGGGGCAGGACATCGAGCGGGTGGCGATGATCAGCCTGCACACCTCGCCGCTCGACCAGCCTGGGATCGGCGATGCCGGCGGCATGAACGTCTACGTACTCGAGCTCGCCAAGCGGCTCGCGACCCGCGGCATCAAGGTCGACATCTTCACCCGCGCCACGACGTCGGCCCTCGACCAGGAAGTGCGAGTCGCCGACGGCGTCCTGGTCCGCCACATCACCGCCGGCCCGTTCGAAGGTCTGTCCAAGGGGGAGCTCCCGGGCCAGCTCTGCGTCTTCGCGCGCGAGGTGCTGCGGGCCGAGGCCGCCCACCCTCTCGGCCACTACGACGCCGTGCACAGTCACTACTGGCTCTCCGGCCAGGTCGGCGCGCTGGCGCGCGACCGCTGGGGAGTGCCGCTGATCCACTCGATGCACACCATGGCCAAGGTCAAGAACGACGCGATGGCCGACGGCGACACCCCCGAGCCCGAGGGGCGGATCATCGGCGAGGAGCAGGTCGTCGAGGCCGCCGACATGCTGATCGCCAACACCGACATCGAGGCCAAGCAGCTCATCAACCTGTACGACGCGGACCCCGGTCGGGTCGAGGTCGTCCACCCCGGTGTCGACCTCGAGGTGTTCCGGCCCCACGACCGGGCGGCGGTGCGCCGCGACCTCGGCCTGGCCGCCGACGCCCACGTGCTGCTCTTTGCCGGCCGGATCCAGCCACTCAAGGCGCCCGACGTCCTGCTCCGGGCGGTCGCGGTGCTGCTCGAGCGCGAACCCGGCGCTGCGGTCGTCGCTCGTCGTCCCGGTCGTCGGCGGCCCGTCCGGCTCCGGGCTCGACCACCCGACCGCGCTCGCCGACCTGGCCGACGAGCTCCGGCTCGCCGACGTCGTGCGGTTCGTACCGCCGGTCGGGCAGGCGGAGCTCAGCCGCTGGTGCGCCGCGGCCGACCTGGTCGCCGTACCGTCCTACAACGAGTCGTTCGGGCTGGTCGCCGTCGAGGCGCAGGCCTCCGGCACCCCGGTCGTCGCCGCCGCCGTCGGTGGCCTCACGACGGTCGTCCATGACGAGGTCTCCGGGCTGCTGGTCGACAGCCACGACCCCGCCGCCTGGGCCGACGCACTCGAGCGGATCATCGGCGACGAGGCGCTGCGCGGCCGGCTCGCCGACGGGGCGCTGCGTCACGCCCGCGACTTCTCCTGGGAGCGCACCGCCGACCGCACGCTCGAGGTCTACCGTCAGGCCCGCGCCGCGATGACGGCTCTGGTGTGACCGCGGCCGACGTCCTGCGGGCCTACCTCGCAGAGGCAGAGCTCGAGCACGAGGAGATCGCCGACGGAGTCTTCACCGTCACGATGCCCGGCGAGCGCAAGCTGCAGGTGCCGGTCCGGCTCGACGTCGGTCCTCACGCGCTCGGCGTCCACGCCTTCGTCTGCCGCCGGCCCGACGAGAACCACGAAGGCGTCCACCGCTGGCTGCTCCAGCGCAACCTCAAGATGTACGCCGTCGCGTTCGGCCTCGACCCGCTCGGTGACATCTACCTCGATGCGAGGCTGCCGCTGGTGGCGGTGACGCCCGAGGAGATCGACCGGTTGCTCGGGTCGGTGCTGACCTACGCCGACGAGTCGTTCAACACCATCCTGGAGCTCGGCTTCAGCTCGTCGATCCGCAAGGAATGGGAGTGGCGGACCTCGCGCGGCGAGTCGACCCGCAACCTCGAGGCGTTCCGCGGCTGGCTGGAGTCCGGGTCGCCGCCGGAGACCCCCGAGGCCTAGGCCGCGAGCACAGCCCCGAAGGCGAGCAGGGCGGGGAGGGCCTGGACGAGGAAGATCCGCGGGTTGACCGTGGCGGCGCCGTACGCACCGGCGAGGATGACGCACGCCAGGAAGAACAGCTTCACGTCGTCCCGGTCGTCGACCAGTCCCCAGACCAGGCCGGCGACGAGGAATCCGTTGTAGAGGCCCTGGTTGGCCGCGAGCGCCTTGCTGCGCTCGGCGAACTCGGCATCGAGACCGAACGTCTTCCGACCGATCGGCGCCGTCCAGAGGAACATCTCGAGCACGAGGAACCAGGCGTGGAGCAGGGCGACGACGGCGACCAGGACGGCGGCGAGGGTGCTCACCGGGACAGCATGGCAGCCTCGGACGCTGCGTCGCCGTCTCGGCGGGGCGGTGGCTTGCGCCGGGCGACCGCCACGCCCACCAGGGCCAGTGCGCCGCCGACGTACGCCATCGTCGGCGGTGCCTCCGACAGGAAGAGCACGCCCATCGCGATGGTGATCGGTGGCACCAGGTAGGTCGTGACGCCCAGGTTGCTGGCCGACATGTGCCGCAACGCGTAGGCGTAGGTGGTGAACGCGAGGGCGGTGGGGAAGACGCCGAGATAGACCAGCCACCAGATCGACGAGGCCGGCGCGTCGGCGGCCTCCGACCACAGCTGGCCGGCGAACGGCAGGCACACGACCGCGCCCACCGTGCAGGCCAGCCAGGTGACGTGCAGGGCAGGCAGCCGTCCGACGAGCGGCTTCTGCAGGATCAGGCTGATGGAGTAGACCGCGGCCGACAGCAGGCACAGGAGTACGCCGAGCACGTCGTGATCACCGCCCGGGCTGCCGGACAGCGCGATCACGGCCACGCCGACGAAGCCGAGCGCGAGTCCGATGCCGAGGAACATGGTGAACGGCTCGGACAGGAAGATCGCCGCCAGCAGGGCGATCAGCAACGGCGCGAGCTGGATCAGCATCGCGGCAGTGCCTGCATCCACGCGCTGCTCGCCCGCGTTGAGGGCGACGTTGTAGACCCCGAACCACAGCACGCCGATGATCGCGATCAGCACCAGGTCACGACGCGACGGCCGGGGCATCCCGCGGCTGAGTGCCAGCACGGCCAGGCAGGCGGCCCCGACCAGGTTGCGCCCGAGCGAGAGCGCTCCCGGGGAGAAGTCGTGGCCGAGGTGGCGGATCGCGACGAAGGCGGAGGCCCAGAACACCAGCGTGCAGGTCACCGCGGCCAGCGGCAGCCAGCTGCGGGCGGGCGCCGTGCTCGTCATCACGCGCCCCAGCCTAGGGAGGTGGGATGGCCCACACACGCGGTTATCGGACGGGGTTGCGCGAGATCCGGCCAGTGCTGCGAGCTGCGGATTCCGGCCCGGCGCGCTGGATCTGTGATCCCTGCGGGATCACAGATCCAGCTTGTACCCGAGCCCGCGCACCGTCACGAGGAACTTCGGCTCCGACGGGTTGGGCTCGAGCTTGGCCCGCAGCCGCTTCACGTGGACGTCGAGGGTCTTGGTGTCGCCGACGTAGTCGGACCCCCACACCCGGTCGATCAGCTGGCCGCGGGTCAGCACCCGACCCGGGTTGCGGAGGAACATCTCGAGCAGCTCGAACTCCTTGAGGGGCAGCCGCTGACCCTCGCCGTTCACGGTGACGACGTGCCGCTCGACGTCCATCCGCACCGGCCCTGCCTCGAGCGTGGGGACGTCGAGGGAGCCGTCGCCGGCACCGCGACGCAGGACCGCCCGGATCCGGGCCACCAGCTCGCGCGGTGAGTACGGCTTGGTGACGTAGTCATCGGCGCCGAGCTCGAGCCCCACGACCTTGTCCACCTCGTCGTCCTTGGCCGACACCATGATCACCGGCACGTTCGACGTGGTCCGGATCTGGCGGCACACCTCGGTGCCGGGCAGGCCGGGGAGCATCAGGTCGAGCAGCACGATGTCGGCACCGTTGCGGTCGAACTCGGTCAGCGCGTCGTGGCCGTTGGTCGCGATCGCGACCTCGAAGCCTTCCTTGCGCAGCATGTAGGCGAGAGCGTCGCTGTAGCTCTCTTCATCCTCGACGACGAGTACCCGGGTCACCGGCTTGTCTCCTGCTTCTTCCGGGGCAGGGTGAGGGTGAACGTGGATCCGTGCCCCTCGACGGACCACACCCTGATGTCGCCGCCGTGCGTGGCGGCGACGTGCTTGACGATGGAGAGGCCCAGACCGGTGCCCCCCGTGGAGCGGTGGCGGGCGGGGTCGACGCGGTAGAAGCGCTCGAAGATCCGCTCGACCTCACGGTCGGGGATGCCGATGCCCTGGTCGACGACCGAGATCTCGACGAGGTCGGGGAGCGCCTTGGCGGAGACCAGGACGGTCGAGCCCTCGGCCGAGTAGGCGATCGCGTTGGCGACCAGGTTGGAGACGGCGGCGGTGATCTGCTCGCTGCTGCCGAACACCTCGAGGCCGTGCGCCCCGCCGGTCACCACCGCGATGTTGCGGGAGTCGGCGTCGATCGCGCTGGTGTCGACCGCGGTCTTGATGACGTCGTCGATGGGTACGGCGAGGGGCTCGTCGACCGGGTCGTCGCCCTGCAGCCGCGACAGCTCGATGATCTGCTGCACGAGCCGCGTGAGCCGTTCGGACTCGGTGATCATCCGGCCGCTGAACCGCTGCACCGCCTCCGGGTCGTCGGCCGCCTCGTTGACGGCTTCCGCGAGCAGCCGGATCGCGCCGACGGGTGTCTTGAGCTCGTGACTGACGTTGGCGACGAAGTCACGGCGCACGGCGTCGACCTGCCGTTCGCGGGTGCGGTCCTCGACCAGGGCGAGCACCAGCCGCGAGCTCAGCGGCGCCACCCGCGCGGTGACGTGGCGAGGTGACAGCCCGGGCCGGGTCATCAGCAGCTCCGTCTCGCGGATGATGCCGTCACGTCGTACCAGGTCGACGAGCCCAGCCAGGTCGCTGGACACCAACGCGTTGCCACGCACCAGGCCCAGCGCGTACGCCGGTGCGCTGGCCTTGAGCACGACGTCGTCCTCGCCGACGACGACCGCGCTGCTGCGGAGGACGGAGAGCACCGTGGCGATGCCGGGGGGCACGAGCGGTTCCTCGGTGGGCTCGGGCCGGTGCTGGATCCGGTCGCTGATCGACCAGGCGAGGACCGCGGTCCCGGCGACGCCGGCTCCGAGGAGCGCGGCGAGGAACGCCTGGGTCGTCGGGTCCACACGCTCAGCGTACGCAGGGATTCATCTTCCATTCCGCAGCCGGACGGCCTGCTCCACAGTGTTCACCGCTCGTTCACGCTTCCACCCCGTCCCGTCACTTGTGTCTCGTAGGGTTCGGGTCATGCGTGAGGCCTTCCATGACCAGCTCGACTCCGTCTTCGCCGACCTGGCCGGCATCTGCGACAACGTCGAGATCGCCGTCAAGCTCGCTTCGGAGGCGTTGCTCGAGGGCGACGCCCAGATCGCCGAGCGGGTGATCAGCTCCGACGCCGAGATCGACGCCGCCCGCGAGCGTGTCGAGGACACCTGTTTCACCCTGTTGTCGCTGCAGCAGCCGGTGGCCGGTGACCTCCGCGTCGTCGTCTCGGCGCTGCGGATGGTGAGCGAGCTGGAGCGGATGGGCGACCTGTCGGTCCACGTCGCCAAGATCGCCCGGCTCCGGGTGCCGCAGTCCGCGGTGCCCGAGCAGCTGCGGCCGACGATGGTGCGGATGGCCGACGTGGCGCAGGACATGGTCGCGCGGGTGTCCCAGATCATCACCAACCGCGACGTCGAGGCCGCCATCGAGCTCGGCCGCGACGACGAGGTGATGGACCGGCTGCGGCGCCAGAGCTTCCGCGACCTCCTCTCGGACGACTGGGCCCACGGCGTCGAGGCGGCGGTCGACCTGGCACTGCTCGGTCGCTACTACGAGCGGATCGCCGACCACGCGGTCTCGGTCGCCAACCGGATCGTCTTCGTCGTCACCGGTCAGGTTCACGTCGTCGACGCGTGAGCTCAGCGGCGCAGCAGCAGTGCGGAGTCGCCGAACTCGTGCCACAGGTAGCCCTCGGCCGTCGCCGCGTCGTACGCCGCCTGCGTGAGCTCGGGCCCGGCCACGGCCTCGACCAGCAGCAGGTGTGACGCGCCGGGGTCGTGCCACCCGGTGACGAGTCCGTCGACGACTCGCGGCGGATCGGCCGGGGTCACCACCCGTTCGGTCCAGCCGCGACCCGCCACCACCTGCCCGTCTCCGCTGACGGCGGACTCCAGGGCCCTCGTCACGGTGGTTCCGACGGCGACGACCCGGCCGCCGGCGGCCCGGGTCGAGGTGACCAGCCGCGCGGTCGCGGCCGGGACGTCGTACCACTCCGGCTGCGGCGCCTCGCCCGCCTCCTGGGACGAGAACCCGGTGTGGAGCGTGATCGGCGCGACCCCCACGCCGCTGGCGACCAGTCGGGTGATCACCTCGTTGGTGAACGGCCGCCCGGCCGAGGGCATCTCGGCGCTGCCGGGCTCGGTGCTGAAGACGGACTGGTAGGCCGAGAGTGGGTAGCGGCGGTCGAGGTAGCCGTAGCTGATCGGTCGGCCATGCCGGCGCAGCGCGACCCCCAGGTCGCCGGCCACACCGGCCCGCCACAGCCGGTTGCCGTCACCGGTGGGGGAGGAGCCTGCGTGGGGGAAGGGAGCGCGCAGGGTCAGCTCGGCGCCGGCGACGCGCAGCCGGTCGCCCGGCTCCGCATCGAGGACCGCCCGGTCCGCGTCGGGCGCCGTCCGGACCTCGATCACTCGGCTGCCGTCCTCGAGCCGGGTCCCCACATGGACCACGACGGGCCCGCTGCGGTCGCCGCGGTCGTGGGTGGCGTCGAGCTGTCCGGCGACCGTCGCGGAGTTGTTGACGACCACGACGTCGCCCGGGCTGAGGTGCTCGGGCAGGTCGGCGAACCGCACGTGCCGGATGCCGCGCGGGTCCGCCACGAGCAGGCGTACCGAGTCGCGGGCCAGGCCGCGGGCCTCTGCCGGCGCCATCGCGAACGCCGTGGGCGGTGCCCGGAACGTGGTCGTGGGGCGCTCGGTCAGCACCGTCACGTGGGTGAGGTCATGCCGGGACACCCACGGTCGCCGGCTCGAAGTCGGCCGCGCGGTAGCGGCCGGTGGGTGGCCGCTGCTCGACGAGGGCGAGCAGCCGCGGAGCCACCGTGTCAGGGAGCGGTCGGTCGGAGATGTCCTCGCCCGGGTAGGCGTCCTGGTGCATCCGGGTACGCATGTCGCCGGGGTCCACGGCGTACGCCGACAGCCCGGTCTCCTCGCCGAAGGTCTGAACCAGGTGGTCGAGGGCGGCCTTGGCGGCGCCGTACGGCCCCCAGGTCGGGTAGTGCTCGACCGCGGCGTCCGAGGAGATCCCGACGACCACGCCGGTACGGCGCAGCAGCTGCTCGGTCAGCTCGATCATCAGCACGGCGTTGGCGCCAGCCGTCCCGCGGATCGTGTCGCCCAGCTCCACGGCAGTGAGCTCGCGCAGTGGCCGCATCGGCAGCGGGCCCAGGGTGCTCGCGTTGAGGACGAGCAGGTCCAGCCCACCTGCTCGGTCGACGGCGTCCACCAGCGCGGCGCGGTGGTCGGCTTCCGTGATGTCTCCCGTGAGTCCGGTGACGTTCCCGGCCCCGGGGAGCCGGGAGACCGCGTCCTGGAGCCGGTCTGCGGTGCGGGCGTTGGTGAGGACGGTCCAGCCGCGGTCGCTGAGGGCGACGGACGAGCTCGAGGCCGAGCCCTTCCGATCCGCCGGTGACGAGGGCAACGGGATTGAGTTCGTTGGTCATGTCTGCCATTGTTCAAGTTCAAGTGAACTTGAGTTCAAGGGATGAGGCCAGATGGAGTCCAAAGACCTGCTCACCGTCGGCGAGATCGCGCGCCGCAGCGGCTTCGCGGCGTCGGCGTTGCGCTACTACGAGGCCGAAGGGCTGATCTCCGCCACCCGCTCACCGGGTGGTCGGCGACTGTTCGAGCGCGGCACGCTGCGCCGGCTGGCCTTCATCCGCGCCGCGGCGAACGTCGGTCTCTCGCTCGGCGAGATCCGCGAGGAGCTCGACTCGCTGCCCGACGGCCGGACGCCGAACAAGGCCGACTGGTCGCGGATCTCGCGCCACTGGCGGGGCCGGCTCGACGAGCAGATCGCGGCATTGACGTCGCTACGCGACGGACTCGACTCGTGCATCGGCTGCGGCTGCCTGTCGCTGCAGCGCTGCACGATCTACAACCCCGGCGACGTGCTGGCCGCCGACGACCGCGCCCCCGGCGCCGCCCGCCTCCCCGCCACCCTCCGCCGCCCGCATCGGATCGGCTGAGGACGGTAGTCCACATCGTTTCGGTCCCTGCGTGACGATCCTGGGAACCGAAAGGATGTGGACTACCGAGCTCAGCTGGGTCTCGACACGCCCGTCGCGCCCTCGTTCCTCGGGCGTGGGGCGAGCTCGACCTCCCTGAGCCCACGGCAACCGCTCGTCTCGCGGTCGCCTGCTCAGCGACCTTGATTCGCGACGGCGGCGGCGGCCTTGGCCGCCGCCTCGGGGTCGAGGTACTCGCCACCGACGGTCGTGGGGGCCAGCGACTCGTCGAGCCGGTAGACCAGCGGCATGCCGGTCGGGATGTTGAGGCCGGCGATGTCCGCGTCGCTGATGCCGTCGAGGTGCTTGACCAGCGCCCGGAGCGAGTTGCCGTGGGCGGCGAGCAGCACGGTGTGCCCGGCTCGCAGGTCGGGCACGATGTCGGAGTCCCAGTAGGGGAGGAACCGCTCGATGACGTCCTTGAGACACTCGGTTCGCGGCAGGTCGTCGCCGAGGTCGGCGTAGCGCGGGTCGCCGGCCTGCGAGTACTTGTCTGCGTCGTCGAGCGGCGGCGGGGGGACGTCGAACGAGCGACGCCACGTCATGAACTGCTCCTCGCCGTACTGCTCGAGGGTCTGCTTCTTGTCCTTGCCCTGGAGCGCGCCGTAGTGGCGCTCGTTGAGGCGCCAGGACCGGCGGACCGGGATCCAGTGGCGGTCGGCGGCGTCGAGGGCGAGGTTGGCGGTGGTGATCGCCCGGCGCTGGAGCGAGGTGTGGACGACGTCGGGCAGCAGCCCGGCCTCCACCAGCTGCTCGCCGCCTCGTACGGCCTCAGCGCGGCCCTTCTCGGTCAGGTCGACGTCGACCCAGCCGGTGAAGAGGTTCTTGGCGTTCCAGTCGCTCTCGCCGTGGCGGAGCAGGATCAGGGTGTGGGTCATGAGGAAGGGTTCCTAGTGACCCTCGGACTCGGCGACCTCGCAGTCGCCGCCGTCACCGTCGATGCCGGCGAACTCGTGGCAGTTCGAGACGACGGGGACCTCGATCTGGAGGACCTGTCCTCCGGACAGCTCGACGGTCATCGGGACGACGTCGCCGGCGGCGAGCTCGCCCTCCACCGGGATGCCTTCCTGGTCGTCGGAAGCGAGGTTGACCAGGCCGTTGGGGGCGACGGTGATCGGCGAGAACTCCGCGACCTGGACCGCGTCGGCGTCGTCGGCGGTCAGCGTGTCGAGCGAGCCCTCCGCGTCGAGGTCGTTGTTGACCAGCGTGGTGATGAAGACGCCCGATCCTTCCTCGGCCGAGACGATCACGGCGTTGAGGACGTCGACCGTCGCGTCGCGGTTGGTCGTGCCCTGCGCGACGTTGTTGATCTGGTTGGTCGCGGGGTCGAAGCCGCACGAGGCCAGCGACGTCGTCAGCAGGAGCGCGCCGGACACCAGCGCCAGGGAGCGTCTGATCTGCATGCGCGGCATGCTATCGGTCGCACGCGGCCTGGGGGTCACTGACGCAGCCCGACCTGGGCGCCGACCACGATCAGCCCGGCCAGGACCAGGGCAGTCACCGCGACGGTCGCCCACAGCAGCCGGGCGGCGCCGATCCGGATCGCGATGCGCAGGGGCAGGTGCCGCATGCCGTTCTCGTTGTCGAGCACCAGCCCGGGAAGCGAGACCAGGACATGGACACAGATGCCGAGCACGGCCGCCAGGGCCGTCACGCTGATCTCGGGTGGCGTGTCCTGACCGTCGCCGGCGAAGCCGCCGTAGGCGAGGAACGCGGGGTAGAGGGCGAACGAGGCGGCCCACGTCACCCAGGAGAACAGACCGCGGCGCAGCACGAGGTTGCTGAGCAGGCCGATGCCGAGGGCGGCGAGGTAGCTGAGCCCGGCGACCAGGCCGTGCGAGATCGCCAGAGGGACGACGGCCAGGACTCCGCACGACATCACGAACACGACGTCGCCGGGGTCGAGGGTGCCCTGGGCGAGCGGCTTGTCCAGTCGCTCGTCGGACGTGTCGCGACGCCGGTCGACCAGGTCGTTGGCCCACCCCAGGACGGCCTGCCCGACCAGCACCGTCAGCAGCACCATCCCGACGGCGGCCGTGCTGCGGCCACTCAACGCGGCGGCCCCCGCGAGCGCGAAGGCACTGACGAGCGCCAGCCGGGGGTGTGCCGTCCGGACCAGCAGCAACGGGCCCCAGGTCCGCAGTCGCGACCGGCGGGGCGTGCTCTCGGCCGACTCGTCGGTCGACGTGGCCACGGCGGACGCGACGGGCGTGGCAGCGGGCGGCTCGACGGCAGGTTCGACCGCGGGTTCGGCGGCTCTGCTCCGACGGCGCAGCCGACGCTTGGGCGGGGTGCTCGAGGCCATGTCCGGCAGTATCGGCCACGCAGCCCCCGGCGGCGAGCATGTTCACGACTTGGGTCCATCGCGGCGCCTCGTGACCGCCTCCGGCAGTCACCGCCCACCACACCGACCGCGATCCTGTCAAGCCCCGATTGCCGTCCTGACCTGCACAAACGCGTCGGAGGCCGCTGTGGCGCCGTGTTATGATGGACACCTTGAAAGGGGTACTTCACATATGACCTTCACCGTCGGCGAAACGGTTGTCTATCCAAATCACGGGGCCGCAGTCATCGAGGACATCGAGATGCGGCAGATCAAGGGAGAGGACCGGCAGTACCTCGTTCTGAGGATCGTCGCCCAGCAGGATCTGGTCGTCAGGGTCCCGGCCTGCAACCTCGATCTCGTAGGAGTGCGTGACGTCGTCGACAAGGAGGGTCTCGAGCGCGTGTTCGACGTCCTCCGCGCCGCCCACGTCGAGGAGCCGACCAACTGGTCGCGCCGCTACAAGGCGAACCTCGAGAAGCTCCACAGTGGCGATGTCATGAAGGTGGCCGAGGTCGTGCGCGACCTGTGGCGCCGCGAGCGTGACCGCGGTCTGTCGGCCGGCGAGAAGCGGATGCTGGCCAAGGCGCGCCAGATCCTCGTCTCCGAGCTGGCACTGGCCGAGCACACCAACGAGGACAAGGCCGAGGCGATCCTCGACGAGGTCCTCGCTTCCTGATCGACCCACACTCACTCACCACGAGGCCCTGCGGACGCCGTCCGCGGGGCCTCGTGCTGTCGCGTCACATGTGCCGGCGCTGAGCAACCACGCCCGCATCGCCTAGGGCAGGTGAAGCAGGGCGGTGGCGATCGCGGCCACGCCCTCGCCGCGGCCCGTGAGGCCGAGCCCGTCGGTCGTGGTGGCGGAGACCGACACCGGCGCACCGACCGCCTCGCCCAGCGCGGCTTCGGCCTCGGCGCGGCGTGGACCTACCCGCGGCCGGTTGCCGATGACCTGGATGGCGACGTTGCCGATCTCGTAGCCGGCCTCGCGCACGCGGCGGGCGGTCTCGGCGAGCAGCGTCGTGCCGGCCGCGCCTGCCCACTCCGGATCCGCCGTACCGAAGGTGCCGCCGAGATCACCCAGACCGGCGGCGGAGAGCAGGGCGTCGCAGGCTGCGTGGGCTGCGACGTCGGCGTCGGAGTGGCCCTCGAGGCCCTGCGGCTCGTCCGGCCAGGCCAGCCCGGCGAGGCGCATCGGGACTCCGTCGACGAGGCGGTGGACGTCGGTGCCGATGCCGACTCGGACGGGCAGCCCGCGCGTGGAGTTCACGAGATGATCATGCCTGAGCGACAATCGAACGCATGGGCACCTTCCGGGGCGCGTGGTCGCTGGCGGGCCTGATCGCCGGCGCTGCGGGCCTGGCCACGAGCTACGTCGTGGCCAACGTCTTGGCGATCCGCGACTCGCCGGTGGTGGCCGTCGCCGAGCTCGTCATCAGGTTGACCCCTGGCGCTGCCGTCGAGCAGGCCATCGATTCCCTCGGGACGGCCGACAAGCCGCTGCTGGTGGGCGGGATCTTCGTGTTCCTGGCCCTGGCCTTCGCCTGGGCGGGGCACCTCGCTGCCCGGGCCTGGTGGCTCGCCGTGCTGGTGTTCGGAGCCCTGGCCGGAGTCGGCGTCGCGGCGGTGGCCATCCAGGAGACGCCGTCACCTGCGTCGTACCTGCCGATCGCGGTCGGCTTCGTGACGTGGGTCCTCGTCCTCAGCGTGCTCACCGACCGGCTGCGTGCCGCCGAGCGGAGCCCCACCGACGAGCCGTCCACCCACGGTGGTCGTCGGGGCTTCCTCATCGGTGCCGGCGCGGTCGCCGTGATCTCGCTCGGGCTGGCCGGCCTGGGCCGGTTCTTCGGCCGCGGCCGACGCGAGGTCGAGGAGGCGCGTCGGCTGTTGCGCCTCACGGGCGTGACCGAGCCGCGGGTCCCCCCGTCCACCAAGATCGGCCTCGCCGGCGTGGCACCCTGGGCGACCCCCGTCGACGACTTCTACCTGATCCACACCGCCATCGCGCTGCCGACGATCGAGCCCGAGGACTGGCAGCTGCGGATCCACGGCCTGGTCGACCGCGAGATCACGCTGACCTACCAGGACCTGCTGGCGCGCGAGCGCATCGAGGCGTGGGTGACCCTCAACTGCGTGTCCAACCCGGTCGGCGGTGACCTGATCGGCAACGCCTGGTGGAGCGGCGTCAGCCTCGCCGACCTGCTGGACGAGGCCGGCGTCAGTGACGAGGCAGACGCCCTGCTGCAGACGTCTGAGGACGGCTGGACGTGCGGTACGCCGCTCTCCGTCGTGCGGGACGGGCGTGACGCGATGCTGGCGGTCGCCATGGACGGCCGGCCTCTTCCGATCGAGCACGGCTTCCCGGTCCGCACCCTCGTCCCCGGCCTCTACGGCTTCGTCTCGGCCACCAAGTGGGTCGTCGACATCGAGGTGACTCGCTTCGACCGGATCGAGGCCTACTGGACGGGCAAGGGCTGGGCCGAGCAGGCCCCGCTCCGGCTCGCCTCCCGGATCGACGTGCCCCGCTCCGGCGCGGAGGTCGCGGCAGGTGCGGTCGACGTCGGCGGCGTCGCCTGGCAGCAGCACATCGGCATCGAGGCGGTCGAGGTCGCCGTCGACGGCGGGGAGTGGCAGGCCGTCGAGCTCGCCGGTTCACCCACCGACGACACCTGGGTGCAGTGGGCCGGCACCGTCTCGGTCGCGCCGGGGGACCACACGGTGCGGGTCCGGGCGACCAGCCGCGACGGCGAGGTGCAGACGAGTGTCGAGCGCAGTGTCGTCCCTGACGGCGCGAGCGGCTGGCACGATGTCGAGTTCACCGCGACCGAGGCCTAGGGGGCACCGTGCAGGACTTCTCGGAACGGTCCGGCGCGGCCCTGGTGGTCGGCGGGAGCGGCGGGATCGGGCTGTCGGTCGTCCGGCTGCTGGCCAGTCGGGGGTCGTCGGTCGCCGTCACCTTCCGCCACAACGCCGAGGGTGGCGAGTCGGCGGTGTCTGCGGCACGCGAGTGGGGCGTCCGCGCCACGTCGTACTCCCTCGACGTCACGGACGACCAGTCCGCCGCCGAGGTCGTCGACACCGCGTCGCGGGAGCACGGCGGCCTCCACACGGTCGTCTACGCCGCGGGGCCGCACGTGCCGATGGCCCACCTGTCGTCGGTGGCGCCGGCGACGATGGCGGCCCAGCTCGCCGCCGACGCGGCCGGATTCTTCAACGTCGCGCATCCCTCGCTGCCCCACCTGCGACATGCCCGCGGCAGCATCGTCGCCGTCACCACGGCAGCCACCGACCGCTATCCGGTGCGCGACGGCCTCTCCGCCGCGCCCAAGGGCGCGGTCGAGGCGATGGTGCGGGCGCTGGCGGCCGAGGAGGGCCGGTTCGGGGTGCGGGTGAACTCGGTCGGGCCGGGGATGCTCACCGACGGCATGGCGCAGCGGCTGATCGAGTCGGGCGAGCTGGGCCCGGACGCCCTCGACGTGGCGCGCCGCAACATCCCGCTGCGCAGGTTCGGCCGCGCCCACGACGTCGCCGAGGCGGTCTGCTTCCTCGCCTCCGAACGGGCCGGGTTCGTGACCGGTCAGAAGCTCGCCGTCGACGGCGGCTACTCGACCTAGGCGCGAGGCGTCACAAAGTGTGACGTCTCGCCACGCGAAGCGTCAGACTTTGTGACGCCTCGCCCCGCCAAACGTCACTTTGTGACGTCTCACCAGCTGGCGGACTTGCCACCGGGGAGCGGGTGGTCGGCGTCGGTCATCACGTAGACCAGGCCGCCGGAGGTGGGCAGCCAGACGTCCTCGAACTGGCCGCGGTCGTAGGTACGCCGTACGCCGCTGCTCTGCTGGGCGGCCGGGTCGTTGACGACCACGTTGCCGCTCTCGGTGAAGCCGGCGATGACCAGCAGGTGGCCGTTGGTGCTCGAGATCGGGGCACCGTCGAGGTCGCCGGAGCCGAAGGAGATCGAGGCGACCAGCGGGATGCCGGCGGCGATGAACCGCTCGGCCTCGCGCAGGCTGCGTAGTCGGGTCACGAACGCCGTGCCGCGGAGCAGGGAGGCGGCGTACGCCGTGTTGAACGGCCAGTTGCCGGTGCCGTCGTAGGAGTGGTCGTAGGTGCTGCGCGCGGCGTGGTCGACCCACGGCTGCGGGTGGCCGTCGGCCACCCAGGCATAGGCCTTCGGCCCCGGCAGCGCGTCGAAGTGGCCGAGGACCATCGACGTCGAGGTCGGTGAGCACCACGCCTGCCCACCGCTGCCCCACTGGGGGTAGTGGCCCGAGTGGATCATCTGGGAGTAGCGCGGCACGTCGAGCACGACGTGGTCGGGACCGCTGGCCACACCCGGCTGAGAGGTGGCGACGCCGTCGACGTCGGGCAGCCGCGACGCCACCGCGCCGACCGCCCGCAGCGACGGGGACGCCTGGCCGACGCGGAGCAGGTTGACCCGGAGCTGCCACGCGACCGCGCCGCCGGGCACCCGCCAGGTGTCGACGTTGACGTCGGCGAGGTCGTCGCCCTGGCCCGGAACGGAGGTACGCCGGACGCGGGCGTCCGAGGCCGCCCAGCGGGCGAGCGTGTCCCAGCTGGTCAGGGCGCCGCCGCCGGCCCGGCCGCGGACCTGCACCTCCACCAGGCTGTTGCCCGGGGTGCCGGCCTGCCAGGACGCGATCAGCTCGGTGAGGGCGAAGCCCGGCTTGCGCCAGGGCGAGACCCACCGGCCGACTTCGTAGGTGTGGCCGCCGAGCGAGCGGGTCTCCACCGGGTCGGTGATCCGCACCCGGCCCTGGCGAAGCGCGGTGCCCTGCAGCGTGCCGGCGTCGAGGTCAGCGGCCCGCCACTCGGCGTACCGGATCTTGCGGGGCGCCGGGGCGGCGTGGCTCGCGGGCGTGGCGAGCAGCGGCCCGACGAGCGCGAGCAGGAGGAGGGGGAGGAGGGGGCGGCGCACGCATCGAGGGTACGCGGGATCGTCACTCCTGTCCCACGAGTCACAGGCTCCGCCGATCAGGGCCGAACGCGTCCCCGCCCCTAGAATCGCCGCGTGACCTTCCGCCTGTACGACACCGCCACCCGCGAAGTCCGTGACTTCGTGCCCCTCGAGGAGGGGAAGGCCGGCATCTACGTGTGCGGCCTGACGGTGCAGTCGGAGCCGCACGTGGGGCACGTGCGCTCGGCGGTCAACTTCGACGTGCTGCGGCGCTGGCTCACCCACCGCGGCTACGACGTCGACTTCATCCGCAACGTCACCGACATCGACGACAAGATCCTGGTGAAGGCGGCCGAGCAGGGGATCCACTGGTACGCGCTCGCGCAGCGGATGCACCACGAGCTCGACGAGGCCCTGGCCGCGATCAACGTGCTGCGACCGACCTACGAGCCGGCCGCGACCGGTCACGTCCCGGAGATCCTCGACCTGATCGGACGGCTGGTGACGAACGGGCATGCGTACGCCGCCGAGGACGGCTCGGGCGACGTCTACTTCGACGTCCGCTCCTGGCCGCAGTACGGCGAGCTGACCCGGCAGGGCGTCGACGACATGGAGCCCGCCGGCGACGCCGACCCGCGCGGCAAGCGCGACCCCCGCGACTTCGCGCTGTGGAAGGGCTTCAAGAAGGAGTCCGAGCCCGAGACCGCGGCCTGGCCGTCGCCCTACGGTCCGGGTCGCCCCGGCTGGCACATCGAGTGCTCGGCGATGGCGCGCAAGTACCTCGGCGCGGCCTTCGACATCCACGGCGGCGGCGTCGACCTCCGCTTCCCGCACCACGAGAACGAGCAGGCCCAGTCCCGTGCCGCCGGCGACCCCTTCGCGTCGTACTGGATGCACAACGCGTGGATCACCACGGCCGGCGAGAAGATGAGCAAGTCGCTCGGCAACTCCCTGCTGATCCCGAACGTGCTGGAGCGGGTCCGCGGCATCGAGCTGCGCTACTACATGGTCAGCGCCCACTACCGCTCGACCGTCGAGTTCTCGTTCGAGGCGCTGGACGAGGCAGCCGCCGGCTTCCGGCGGATCGAGTCGTTCCTCGAGCGCGCCGCGCCGCACATCCAGGGCGGCTGGTTCGCCTACTACCCCCAGGCGTTCAGCGACGCCATGGACGACGACCTCGGCACGCCGGCCGCGATGGCGGTCCTCCACGACACCGTTCGCGAGGGCAACCGGCTGCTCGCCACAGGTCCGTCGGAGGAGCTCAACCAGCGGTTCGGTGAGGTCCACGCGATGCTCGCCGTGCTCGGCCTCGCGCCGAAGGACTTCGCCGACCCGACCGACGACGGGAAGCTGACCGGCGTCGTCGACCTCCTGGTCAAGGGCATGCTCGAGGAGCGCACCCAGGCGCGCGCCGACCAGGACTGGTCCCGCGCCGACGCGATCCGCGACCGGCTCAAGGCCGCCGGCGTCGAGATCGAGGACACCCCCGACGGCCCGAAGTGGAGCGTGTGATGCCAGGCGGTTTCGAGGCTCGCTGCGCTCGCACCTCAACCACCGGAAAAAGAGACACTGACGTGCCAGGTAATTCGCAGCGCAAGGGCTCGATCCGGAAGAGCGCGAAGAAGCCGACCGCGGGGTCGGGCGGTCGCGTGCGCCGCGGCCTCGAGGGCAAGGGGCCGACGCCGAAGGCGAAGGACCGCCCCAACCACAAGGTCTACAAGTCGCGGCAGCAGTCCGACCGGGCCCAGCAGTCGCGCCCCAAGCGGCGTACGAGCTCGGACGCCGAGTGGGTGGCGGGCCGCAACTCCGTCGTCGAGGTGTTGCGCGCCGGCATCCCCGTCTCCGGCGTCTACGTCGCCGAAGGGGCCGAGCGCGACGGCCGGCTGCGTGAGGCGTTCAAGCTCGCCGCCGAGCGGGGCATCAGCCTGCTCGAGGTGACCCGCCAGGAGCTGGACCGGCGGACCGACGGCGCGGTCCACCAGGGGCTCGCCGCGCGGATCCCGGCGTACGAGTACGCGCACGCCGACGACCTCATCGCCCGCGCCGAGGAGGCGGGCGAGGTGCCCTTGATCGTCGCGCTCGACTCGGTCACCGACCCCCGCAACCTCGGCGCCGTCGTGCGCAGCGCGTCCGGGTTCGGTGCCCACGGCGTGGTGGTTCCCGAGCGTCGTGCGGCCGGCATGACCGCATCCGCCTGGAAGACCAGCGCCGGTGCCGCGGCCCGGATCCCGGTCGCCCAGACCGTGAACCTCACACGACAGCTCAAGGCCTACCAGGAGGCCGGCTGCATGGTGGTCGGCCTGGCAGCCGACGGGGACGTGTCCCTGCCCGAGCTGATCGCCCCCGACGGACTGGCCGACGGCCCGCTCGTCCTGGTGGTCGGCGCCGAGGGCGGCGGCCTGTCGCGACTGGTCGCCGAGACCTGCGACCAGCTGGTGTCGATCCCGATGGCCAACAGCCTCGAGTCCCTCAACGCCGGCGTCGCCGCGTCGGTCACCCTCTACGCCATCGCGCAGGCCCGTACGCTGACTTGATGCCGGCCGCCCCGATCCTGCGCGGCCTCGCGACTGGCCGCGGTGTGGCTCGTGGTCTCGGCTGCGGCCGGGCTTCGGGTTCTTCATGAACTCCGAGCGTGAGGTGGTCGTGGCCAGCCACGACACGGTGATCAGGCCGACGCCTCGACGGGTGGGTCGTGGTGCGGACCGGGCCGGTCCTGCCCGACGTCCGGATCGACTCGGGTCGGATGCTCGGCGTCGACGTGACGCTCGGCAAGACCAACGCCGAGACCACCGCCGAGCTCGTCGACCGGTACGCCCTGATCGCGAGCCAGCCAGCGGGCTCGATCGCCCGCGTCGAGTCGGCCGTCACCGACATGGCGTACGACGCGGCCCTGCGCGGTGCTCTGGTCGGGTTCGTGCCGGTGGCCGTGTGGCTGCTGCTGGGCGTCGACCGCCGACGGGAGCTGTGGCGTGGAGCCCGCAGCGTCCAGGGGCTCGCGGCGCTGACCGCTGTCGCCTTGGCCGCCGTGCTCGTCTGGGAGCCGTGGGGAGGCGAGGACGAGCGGGTGGAGTCGGAGGCGTCGTGGCTGCCCCTGCCGATCTACCTCGGAAACACGGTGGCGGTCCCGGAGCAGGCTGCCGGGCTGGAGATCCTCAACGACGCGAGTGCCTTCGACTCGCGGCGGCTGGTCGAGAGCGCAGTCTCGACGTACCGCCAGAGCACGGAGTTCTACGACGCCGCCGCCGAGGGCGCGGCTGAGCTCGACGTGCGCCAGCCCGAGGAGGGCGAGACCGTGGCCGTCCTGGTCTCGGACCGTCACGACAACATCGGCATGGACCGGGTGGCCCGCGCGATCGGCGACCGCGCTGGTGCCACGGTCGTGCTCGACGCCGGCGACGACACGTCGACCGGCCAGCCGTGGGAGGCGTTCAGCCTCGACTCGGTGTCGGCGGCGTTCGACGGCTACGACCGGTTCTCGGTGCTCGGCAACCACGACTCGGGCGAGTTCGTCGCAGACTACCTGGGCGGGCTCGGCTGGGACGTGCTCGACGGCGAGGTCGTCGACGGCCCGGGCGGTGCTCCGCTGATCGGCCTTGCCGATCCGCGGTCCAGCGGTCTGGGCAACTGGCGCGACGAGACCGGCCTCAGCTTCACCGAGGTCGCCCAGCGTTTCAGCGACGCGATCTGCGAAGCGGAGGAGCGCGTGGCCACGGTGCTGGTGCACGACGTCAACCTCGCGCGTCCAGGCGCTCGAGGCCGGGTGCACCGACCTGGTCGTGGGCGGACACGTGCACGTGAAGATCGGCCCGAACCAGGTCGAGGGCGCCAACGGTCGCGTCGGCTACTCCTTCACGACCGGCACGACCGGCGGTGCGGCGTACGCCATCGCGATCGGCAGCAAGCCGCGCCGCGACGCGATGGTCTCGCTCCTCACCTACCGCGACGGCCGACCGGTCGGGATCCAGCCGGTCACCCTGCAGACCAACGGCACCTTTCTCGTCGAGGAGTACGTCGAGCTCGAGCTCGACGACGAGTGAGCTATTCCTCCGCCTCCGGCGCCAGCGTCGGTGCCGCGACGGCCTCCTCGGGCTTCGAGGCCAGGACGGTCTCGATGTAGTCGCGGCCCGCGTCGAACAGGCTGACCTCGGCGCCGGCCCGCTCCGAGAGGTACCAGCGGTGCACGAGCACCTCGTGGAACAGCTCGGCCGGCTCGAGCTTGCCCCGGGCCTCGGTCGGCACCATCGCCATCAGCGGCTCGTAGACCTCGGTGAGCCAGCGGTTCGCCACCAGGGCCCGGTCCTCGCGGCCGAGGTCGTTGGCGGCCGTGAACCCCGCGATGTCGTTGAGCATGCGGCGGGCCTGAGCGTCCTCGGCGTACATGCCGGTCAGGCCGTGGAGGTCGCGGCTGTGGTGGCCGAGCTCGACCACCCGCGGCTGGATCCGCACCCGGTCGCCGTCGAAGTCGGTGACGATGTCGATCTCCTCCACGTCGAAGCCGAGGTCGTTGAGCCGTTCGATGCGCTGCTCCATCCGCCACATCTCGCCCGCCGGGAACTCCTCCTCGCCGGTGAGCTCGTCCCACAGCGCCTCGTAGCGGGACTCGATCAGCTCGACGATCTCCAAGGCGTCGACCCGCTCCTCCAGCGCGCCACTCGCCTGCAGGTCCAGCAGCTCGGCGTAGACGTTCTCGCAGCCGACCCGGACGTCGTAGTCGCGCATCGTGCCGGACAGGTTGGGCCGCAGCTCCCCGGTCTCGGCGTCGACGAGATAGGCCGTGAAGCCGCCCGCGCTGCGGCGGAACAGCACGTTGGAGAGCGAGACGTCGCCCCAGTAGAACTCGGCGAGGTGGAGCCGCACGAGGAGAACCACCAGTGCATCGACCAGCGACGGCAGGCTGTCGGCCGAGAGGCCGTGGGAGAACAGGCTGCGGTAGGGGAGCGAGAAGCGGAGGTGCTCGGTGAGCAGCGCGGCGGGCAGCTCCTCACCAGTCGCGTCCTCACGGCCGGTGACGACGCCCTGCGGCACCACGGCGGGTAGCCCCATCCGCTGCAGGTCGCGCAGCAGCCGGTACTCGCGGAACGCGATGTCCTCGACCGTCTCCTTGACGGCGTACACGCGGTGCTTGAGCCGCACGATCCGCACCACGTGCCGCGACAGGCCGCGCGGCAGCGGCACGACGTAGTCGTCTCCCCACTCCTCCAGCGGCGTCGCCCACGGCAGCGTCACGATCGCCGGGTCGGGGCGGCTCGCCACGATCCGCAGGGCCATGTCACGACCCTAGTCGGGCGTCGCGGTTTCCCCGCATATGCGGGGAAACCGCGACTTACAGGGGCAAGCAACACCCAGTAGGTCACCGACTCGCTCAGGAAGTCCGGATCGCGGTCAGGCCCCCGAGCCGCTCCGCAGCCGGGCGGCGAGCGACCGGGCACGCGCCGACGTCGCCAGGTCCTCGAGCAGCAGCGGCACGCCGTCGGGGCCCGACAACGGAATCTGCCAGTTGGGGTACTCGCGGTGCGTGCCCGGCTGGTTCTGGGTACGGCGATCGCCGACGAGGTCGGTCACGCTGACGCCCAGCAACCGGCTCGGCGACCGCGTCAGCAGCTCGTGGAGCGCGGACACGACCGCCTCTTCCGACGATGATGCGTCGTCGGAGGAGAGCAGGCCGCGGGCGCGCAGCTCGGCGATGAAGACCGCCCGCTCGCTCTCGAAGACCGCGAGCTCCTCGTCGACGGAGCGGGTCAGCAGGCCGAGACTGTCGCGCAGCCGGACGTGCTCTCCGGCGAGGTAGCCGGCGGTCGGGGGCAGGTCGTGGGTGGTGACGCTGGCCAGGCAGAGCTCACGCCAGCTCTCGGGCGGCCGCGGCCGGCCGTCGTCGGCCTCGAACCACAGGATCGACGTGCCGAGGACGCCGCGCCCGGCGAGGTAGTCGCGGACGAACGGCTCGACGACACCCAGGTCCTCGCCGACGACGAACGCGCCCGCGCGCTGCGCCTCCAGCAGCAGGATCGAGACCATCGCCTCGTGGTCGTAGCGCAGGTAGGCGCCCTCGGCGGGCGACGCGCCCTCGGGGATGCACCAGAGCCGGAACAGCCCCATCACGTGGTCGATCCGCAGCCCGCCCGCATGACGCAGTGCCGCCCGGAGCACGGCGCGGTACGGCGCATAGCCCTGCTGGGCCAGGATGTCGGGCCGCCACGGCGGCTGCGACCAGTTCTGCCCGATCTGGTTGAAGGCGTCGGGCGGGGCGCCGACCGAGAGCCCGCGCGCCAGCGCCGGGCCGAGCGTCCACACCTCCGCGCCCTCAGGGTGTACGCCGACCGCGAGGTCGGTCACCAGGCCGATCGTCATCCCTGCCTCGAGGGCACGCGCCTGTGCGGCGGCGAGCTGCTGGTCGGCGAGCCACTGCAGCCACACGAAGAAGTCGACCCGGTCGGCGAGCTTGTCGGCGAGGGCCGTGACCGCGGGTGAGGCCGGGTCGACCAGCTCGGCGGGCCACTCCTCGCCGCCGAGGTGCTCGGCGATGGCGCACCAGACGCCGAACTGCCGCAGCTCCGGGCCCTCGCGCCGGCAGAACTCCTCCAGCTCGGCCTCCCGCGCTGCCGACCGGGGTGCGGCATGGAGCAGGTCGAGGGCTGCCAGCTTCGCGGCGTACGACGACTGTCGGTCGAGCAGTCCGTTCGCAGCTTCGAACGGCCCGGTGCCGAGCTCCTCGACGCGGGCGCGGTCGGAGGCCGACAGCGTCGCGAGCTCGGGGACATCGGTGACCCGGACGTAGAGCGGGTTGAGGTAGCGGCGTGAGGTGGGCAGGTACGGCGAGTCCTCGAGCGGCGGCACCGGCTCGGCGGCGTGGAGCGGGTTGACGAGCACGAAGGCGGCGCCGAGGTCGGCCCCCCACGACGCCAGTCCTCCCAGGTCACCGAAGTCGCCGATGCCCCACGACTCCCGCGAGCGGACGGAGTAGAGCTGGGTCATCAGGCCCCACACCTGGTGCGCCAGCGACGCCGGAAGCTCCAGCCGGTCCGGGGCCAGGATCAGCGAGCCCTCCTCGGTCCGGTCCCCACACTGGGCGCGGAGCGTGTGGTAGCCGGCCGGCAGGTCGCCGTGGACCTGAAGCGGCCCGTTCGGTCACCACTCCGTCGACCGTGCGTGGCTCCGCTCGGAGGTACTCGATCTGACGCAGACGCCGCGTATCACCGTCCTCGGTGACCACCTCGAGGCCGATGTCCACGCCCGTGCGGCGCGTGCGCCAGCACGTCAACGGAAGTGCCGGTGCGGCCGATGGTGACCGGTGGGACGAGCTGCCGCCACGGCGCCTCGTCGAGGTCGGCCAGCGCGGCCTGCACCGACTCCTCCGTCGAGGCGTCCACGTCGAGCGCACTCAGCACGGCCTGGACCGTCGAGCACCTGGACCGGGACGTGCTCACCCCGCCAGTCCCAGTACTCGCGGGAGACGCCGTACCGATCGGCGAGCTCGGCCAGCGCGGGCCAGTCGTCGACACGGGTCACGAGGGAAGCCTAGGCGGGCGCTGACGCAGAGCCGGTGACAGGAGTCGAACCCGCGACATTTCGCTTACAAGGCGAACGCTCTACCAACTGAGCTACACCGGCGAGGAGCAGCCGCCATCCTATTCAGCGGACTTGCCGCACCTCGAACTCGCACGCGGGCGAGGCGATGGCGTCCTGCGCGGCGATCAGCCGCAGCTCCCGCTCGCCGGAGTCGAGGGTGGCCTGCAGGACGGCGTAGACCGAGGAGACGGTGCGCGCGACGGCGAGCTCGGGGGAGCCCGTGGCGTGGAGGTGCGCGGTGAACAGCGCCGCCGTGATGTCACCGGAGCCGTTGGCCTTCATCGGCAGCAGCGGCGTCTCGACGAGCCAGGCGCCGTCGTCGGTCACGGCCATCAGGCCGATCGAGTCGTCGCCGGTCTCGACGCTGGTGACCAGGATCGTGGACGGCCCCATCGCCCGCGCCAGGTCGGCACTGTCGAGCACCTCCGGCAACGAGTGGGGGTCGGTGTCGGTGAGGAAGCCGAGCTCGAACTGGTTGGGCGTGAGCACGTCCGCCACCGGCACCACCTGCGACCGGATGATCGGCGGGATCTCCGGGTTGACGAAGCAGCCCGACTTCGCGTTGCCCATCACCGGGTCACACGTGTACGTCGCCGCCGGGTTGGCCGCCTTGACGCGTCGAACCGCGTCGACGACCACGCCGGCGATGGCCGGGCTGCCCTGGTAGCCGGACAGCACGGCGTCACAGGTGGGCAGCACGCCGCGCTCCTCGATGCCGGTGATCACCGCCGTCACGTCGTCGGGGTCGATCAGCGGTCCGCGCCAGTCGCCGTACCCGGTGTGGTTGGAGAAGTTGACCGTGAGGACCGGCCAGACCTCGTGGCCCAGTCGTTGCAGCGGGAAGACGGCAGCGGAGTTGCCGACATGGCCGTAGGCGACGTGGGACTGGATCGAGAGGATGCGCACGGTGGCGATCCTCCCGCTGGTCACCCTTCCCGCACAAACTAGAACGCGTTACAGTTTCGGGCATGGCGCAGCGCAGACCAAGGGCGAAGCCGTACTCCGACGAGGCCGAGTACGTCGTGGTCGGCTCCGGCAGCTCCGGGGCCGCGGTCGCCGGCCGGCTGGCGCAGTCGGGCGCCCGGGTGATCGTGCTGGAGGCCGGCAAGTCCGACCAGCAGTTCCTCGTGACGAAGCCGGGCATGATCGGGCCGATGCACGCGGTGCCGCAGCTCAAGGCCCGCGTCGACTGGGGCCTCTACTCGACGCCGCAGAAGCACCTCCTCGACCGCACCCTGCCGGTGCCGCGCGGCAAGGTGGTCGGTGGCTCGAGCTCGATCAACGGCATGGTCTACGTGCGCGGCAACCGCGCCAACTACGACTCCTGGGCCGCTGAGGGCAACACCGGCTGGTCGGCCGACGAGGTCAACACCGCCTACAAGCGGATGGAGGACTTCGAGGACGGCGAGAACGCCTATCGCGGCGCCGGCGGGCCGATCCGGATCACCCGCAACCAGTTCCCGCAGGAGGGCTCGCTGCAGTTCCTCCAGGCGACCAGCGATGCCCTCGGCGTCAAGGTCCTCGACGACTACAACGGCGAGTCGCAGGAGGGGGTGGGCCGGATGCAGCAGAACGCCGCGAACGGCCTGCGCTACAGCGCCTCGCGCGGCTACATCCACGACCTCGCACCACCGACCCTCGAGCTCCAGACCGAGGTCCTCGCGCGTCGCGTCGTCATCGAGAACGGCCGTGCCACCGGCGTCGAGGTGACCGACAAGGACGGCTCACGCCGCGTCGTACGCGCTGCCAAGGAGGTCATCCTCTCGGGTGGCTTCGTGGGCTCGGCGCAGCTGCTGATGCTGTCCGGCGTCGGCCACGCCCAGCACCTGCGCGACCACGGGATCGACGTCGTCGCCGACCTGCCCGTCGGCGACAACCTCCACGACCACCTGTTCCACGCGCTGACCTTCCACGCCACCTCGGCGCAGATGAAGGGCAACCCGTGGTACTTCGCCAAGGGGCTCGCCAGGGAGGTGGTGCGACCCGGTACGACGTTCCTCGCCAACTCGGTCTTCGAGGTCGTCGGGTTCGTCCGCACGTCGCAGGCGACCGACGTGCCTGACCTCCAGCTCCACCTGCTGCCCTGGGCCTACGTCTCGCCCAACCAGGACGCCCCGATCCGACACGACGTCGACCCGCGTACGGCGCTCACGGTGCTCACGACGCTCATCTACCCGCGCTCGCGCGGCACCCTCCGGCTCGCGTCGGCCGAGCCGACGGCGGCGCCGCTCATCGACTTCCAGTACCTCGCCGATCCCGCTGACCTGGAGGTGCTCGGGGAGGGCACGGAGATGGTCCGCGAGATCATGGCGGGGGCGGCGTTCGGGGGCGCGGTCAAGGAGGAGATCCATCCGGGCGCCGACCTGCGCGGGCCGGCGCTGCGCGACGCGATCCTCAACCGCGCGACGTCGGTCTACCACGGCGTCGGCACCTGCCGGATGGGTGTCGACGAGCTCGCGGTCGTCTCGCCCGACCTCAAGGTCCGCGGTGTCGAGGGACTGCGCGTCGCGGACGCGTCGATCATGCCGTCGATCACCGGCGGCAACACCAACGCACCGGCGATCATGATCGGTGAGAAGGCAGCGGAGCTCGTCTTGAGAAGGACACAGTCTGTCGTGAACCGTCCCGACACCCTCACCGACGACTTCCTGCGCTCCCTCGTCGAACGCGTCCCCTCCACCGCCGGCGGCACCCACAAGCTGACCGAGGTCTACACCGGCGAGGTGCTGGTCGAGCTGCCCCAGTCGACACCGGCCGACATCGAGGCGGCGTACGCCGCGGCTCGCGACGCGCAGCGGGAGTGGTCACAACGCCCGGTGGCCGACCGACTCAAGGTCTTCGCGAAGGCCCACACCCTGCTCATCGACCACGCCCAGACCACGGCCGACCTGATCCAGGCCGAGTCCGGGAAGAACCGTCGGATGGCGATCGAGGAGACCTGCGACCCGCCGATGGTGATCAGCCACTACCTCAAGCGGGCGCCGAAGCTGCTCGCGCCGGTGCGTCGCGGCGGCCCCGTCCCGATGGTGTCGACGTCGACCGAGATCCGGCAGCCCAAGGGCGTCGTCGGGATCATCGCGCCCTGGAACTTCCCCTTCGCGACCGGGCTCTCCGACGCGATCCCGGCGCTGATGGCGGGCAACGGCATCGTGCTCAAGCCCGACAACAAGACCGCCCTCTCGCCCCTCTACGGCATCTCGCTGCTCGAGGAGGCGGGCCTGCCGCGCGGGCTGTTCCAGGTCGTGTGCGGCGAAGGGCCGGACGTGGGCCCGACCCTGATCGACCACGCCAACTACGTCATGTTCACCGGATCGACGGCCACCGGCCGGTTCGTCGGCGAGCGGGCCGGCCGCAACCTGATCGGCTGCTGCCTCGAGCTCGGCGGCAAGAACCCGATGATCGTGCTCCCCGACGCCGATCTCGACGAGACCATCAACGGCGCCCTGTTCGGCGTCTTCGGCAACACCGGCCAGATCTGCATGCACATCGAGCGGATCTACGTCGCCGAGGAGCGGTACGACGAGTTCCGGGACCGGTTCGTCGCCGCGGCCGAGGCGCTGCAGATCGGGGCGTCCTACGACTTCGGCCCGGAGCTGGGCTCCCTGGTCTCGGTCGACCACCGGGACCGCGTCGCCTCCCACGTCGACGACGCGGTCGCCCGTGGCGCGAACGTGCTCACCGGCGGCAAGCCCAGGCCCGACATCGGGCCGGCGTTCTACGAGCCCACGGTCCTGGAAGGCGTCACGAAGGACATGCTGGCCGGATCGTGCGAGACGTTCGGGCCGGTCGTCGCCCTCCACCGCTACCGCACGGTCGACGAGGCGATCGAGCTCGCCAACGACACCGACTACGGCCTCAACGCCAGCGTGTGGGGGACCGACCTCGCCGCGGCCGAGGCAGTCGCCCGTCGGATCGAGTCGGGCAACGTCAACGTCAACGACTCGCTCGCGACGGCGTACGCCTCCAAGGGCACACCGTCCGGAGGGGTGAAGCAGTCCGGCGTCGGCGCGCGGCACGGCGACCAGGGGCTGCTGAAGTACACCGACGTCCAGAACGTCGCCGTGCTCAAGAAGCAGGTGATGGGTGCCCGCCCCGGCCAGGACTACGACTCCTACGTCGCCCAGATGCTCCGCGGCCTCAAGATGATGCGGCGTCTCCGAGTGCGTTGAAACGACCCCACGGCGTCGAGCTTGTCGAGACCCTCTCCAGGTTTCGACGCGCTTCGCGTCCTCGCAGGCTCGGCCGCTGCGCTTGCTCGACCTCCCCTGACGACGGCCCCGCTCGTTCCTCGCGGGACCTGTCAGGTGACCTGCAGGGACCGCTTCGAGAGGCCCATCCAGAAACCGTCGATGACCTGGCTGCCGGGCTCGTCGGGGGTGGTGGCGGCGCCGAGGGTGACGAACAGCGGGGTGTAGTGCTCGACGGTCGGGTGGGCGTAGGGCATGCCCGGCGCCTTCGAGGCGTACGCCGCGAGCGCGTCGACGTCGCCGCGAGCGAGCGCCTCGCCCGCCCAGGCGTCGAAGTCGGCCGACCAGCCGGGGACGGCCGCGTCGATCCGCCAGTCGGTGAGGAACGGCAGCCCGTGGGTGAGGAAGCCGGACCCGACGATGAGCACGCCCTCGTCCCGCAGCGGCTTGAGCCGTGAGCCCAGGTCCATCAGCCGCACCGGGTCCGAGGTCGGCAGCGACATCTGCACGACGGGGATGTCTGCCTCGGGGTACATGATCTTCAGCGGCACCCACGCGCCGTGGTCGAGGCCGCGCGACGGGTGCTGGTGGACCGGCTCGGTGTCCGGCATGAGTGCGGCGATCCGGGTCGAGAGCGCGGTGGCGTCGGGCGTCTCGTACGTCATCCGGTAGTACTTCTGGTCGAAGCCGCC
This sequence comes from uncultured Actinomycetota bacterium, assembly GCA_963804845.1. Taxonomy (GTDB): domain Bacteria; phylum Actinomycetota; class Actinomycetes; order Propionibacteriales; family Nocardioidaceae; genus Nocardioides. The sequence goes on from CAWDSA010000007.1 coordinate 99,982, forward strand.
GAAGTCGTAGACCAGGGGCACGCCACTCGCGCTCAGCATGACCGGCGCCGACTCCCAGTGGGCGCTGACGATCAGGATCGCCTTCGGGCGAGGCAGGTCGGCGGCCCAGGCGGCGAGCTGGCCCGACCACACCGGGTCGTCGAGCAGCGGCGGCGCTCCGTGGCCGATGTAGAGCGCCGGCATACGAGTGTTCATGTCCACCACAATAGTTCAAGATTCAATTTCATTCCCACCCCTGGTCCCAGACCACGATCTCGCCGCCCTGCTGCTCGAGCAACCGGTTGACCCGGCTGAAGGGCTTGGAGCCGAAGAAGCCGCGGTGGGCCGAGAGCGGCGAGGGGTGGACCGACTCCACCCACGGCACCGGGCCGAGCATCGGCTTGAGCGACTGGGCGTCGCGACCCCACAGGATCGCCGCCAGCGGGCCACCGCGGTCGGCGAGGACGTGGATCGCGCGCTCGCGTGACCTCCTCCCAGCCGCGACCGCGGTGGCTGGCCGGCTCGCCCGGCCGCACCGTCAGCACCCGGTTGAGCAGCATCACGCCCTGGTCGGCCCACGCGGTCAGGTCCCCGTGCTTCGGCGGTACGACGCCGAGGTCGTCCCGCAGCTCGACGTAGATGTTGCGCAGGCTGGCGGGGATCGGCCACACGTCGCGGGCGACCGCGAAGCTGAGCCCGATCGGGTGGCCGGGTGTCGGGTAGGGGTCCTGCCCGACGACCAGCACCCGGACATCGGCGAGCGGGCGCTGGAACGCGCGCAGCACGTGGTCGCCGTCGGGGAGGTAGGTGCGGCCCGCGGCCAGCTCCTCGCGCAGGAACCGCCCCATCGCGGCGATGCGCTCCTCGACCGGCGCCAGCGCCTCGGCCCAGTCCGCCGCAACCAGCCCCCGGTCGACGAGTTCGGCCAACGTGCTCACGGAGCCGAGGCTAGTGGGCCGCGACCCGCTCTCCGTGCCCCACCGTGCCGGCGGTCTCGGCTCCACCGGACCAGGCCGACATGGGCAGCCGCCAGAGGACGTAGCCGAGCCCGAGCATCCAGACCGCGTTGACCCCGAACCCGAGCCACCACGTCGGCGCGAGATTCGGGGCGAGCGCCGACACCACGGCGGCCACGGCGACGACCCCGTGGACCAGCCCGGCCCGCCACATCGCCACGACGGCAACCGGCAGGGCGGCGACGGCGCCGAGGAAGGCCGGGATGACGAGGAACACGAACGCCGGCGACTGGCCGAGCTGCTCCTCGATGGCGAAGGCGGTGTCGATGTCGGTCACCTGCACGGCGGCGGTGGAGGTCAGGTCGAGCATCACCAGGCCGGGCAGGGTGCTGAGCCCGATCACAGCCAGCAGCGCCGCGACGTTGGCGAACCACGCGCCCCGACCCCGGACCATCCCCACCATGACGTAGACAACGGGTGCGATGAGCACGAAGCCGTAGTGGATCAGGTTGGTGTGGAGGCCGGAGGCGAAGGTGTCCCCCGCGTACGCGGCGATCAGCTCGCGGCCGTCGGCCGAGGGCGCAGGGTCGACGAACATGGAGATCATCACGAGGACGCCGGACAGCCCGGCGGCGGCGATGACGGCCCAGCGGCGTACGACGAGGGCGCTGGTGGGTGCGGTTCTGGTCACGAGAGCTCCTGGTTCAGTGTCGGGACCCCAGAGTGGGAGCCGGACGTCTCGTCGCGGATCGGGCGGACGAGGGAGTTGCGACTCAGTCGTGCGACGGATCTTGCGAGCCGGGCGTGACGACTCCGGACTCGTAGGCGGCGATCACGGCCTGGACCCGGTCGGTGACCTGGAGCTTCGCCAGGATGTTGCTGACGTGGGTCTTGGTCGTCGCCTCGGAGATGAAGAGCGCACGCGCGATCTCGAGGTTGGACAGGCCACGCGCCAACAGGCCGAGCACCTCGAGCTCCCGCGGTGTGAGGCTCGACAGCCAGGAAGGCGAGGCGGACTGGCGTGGCTCACCGGTCGAGACGAACGCGTCGATGACCCGCCGGGTCACCCCGGGGTCAAGCAGCGAGTCACCCCGGGCGACCACACGCACCGCGTTCGCGAGCTCGTCGGCGGGGGCATCCTTGAGCAGGAAGCCTGATGCCCCGGCGCGTAGCGCGCCGAACACGTACTCGTCGAGGTCGAACGTCGTCAGCGCGACGACCCGCCCACGGATCCCGGCCTCGATGAGCCGCCGGGTCGCGGCCAGCCCGTCCAGGACCGGCATCCTGATGTCCATCAGCGTCACGTCCGGGTCGAGAGCCAGCACCTGGGCGCACGCCTGCTCTCCGTCGCCGGCCTCGCCGACCACCTCGATGTCCGGCTCCGACTCGAGCAGCGACCGCAGGCCGGCCCGCACCATGCCCTGGTCGTCGGCGATCACGACCCGGATCACGGGTGGCCCGCCAGGGGCAGTCGGGCATGGACGCGGGTGCCACCGCGGTCGCGGCGGGCGATCTCGAGGCTCCCGCCGTAGAGCTCGGCCCGCTCACGGATGCCCCTGAGCCCATGACCGCCGGCAGACGTGCCGTTGATGCCCTGGCCGTCGTCCTCCACCGTCACCATCAGCTCGCGAGGCGTGTAGTCGAGCTGGACCTCCACGCCATCGGCACCGGAGTGCCGAAGCGCGTTGGTGACGGCCTCCTGCACGATGCGGTACGCCGCCAGGTCGAGCCCGGGCGAGAGGTCGACCGGCTCACCACTCGTGGTCAGCTCGGCGCGGATGCCGGTGTCGCGGACCCGGCCCAGCAGGCGCTCCAGCTCCGCCAGTCCCGGCTGCGGGGCGAGCGAGGCGGCCTCCCCCTGCTCGTGCAGGACTCCGAACAGCCGGCGCATCTCGGCCATGGCGTCCCGGGCGGCTGACTCGATGCCGGCGAGGTCGGCGGCCTCCCGGGAGTGGTCCGGCCCGAGACGACGTCGTACCGCTTGCGACTGGATCGCGATGACGCTGATCGAGTGGGACACGATGTCGTGCAGTTCACGGGCGAGGCGGGTTCGCTCCCGGGCGGTTGCGGCCTCGGCCTCCTGCAGCTTCTCCTCCTCGAGGCGGTCGGCCCTCGACATCGCAGTGGCCAGGCTCGTGGCGCGCTCCCGCAGCGTGCGCCCGGCCACCCACGGCAGCGCGATCAGCACCACCCCGGCACCGAGGTCGCCGGGCACCAGTCCCTGGTTGCCGATGACCAGCGCCGACATGAAGAAGCCGAGCAGGCCCAGCACCCCCAGCCAGCTGGTGCGGCCCTCCGTCTCGGAGCCGAGGGTGAAGGCCATGATCAGCAGACCGAACACGACCGACAGCTCGCCGCCGTTGGCGCCCAGCACCATGTTGGCCGCCAGCACGAGGGCGGCGATCGCGACCGGAAACGCCCGACGCCAGGCGATGGCCAGCATGACCGTGGTGCCCACGACGGCGTGCAGTGCAGGGACCTGCACCGACGGATAGGTGAAAGCCTCGATGCACACCACCAGGGCGAGGAACCCCGCGAGCAGCGCGTCCGCCAGTGGCGGACGACGAGCGCGCGGAAGGGTCATGCCACCACGGTAGGGACCCGGACGCCCGGCGACATCGGTCCTGCGGCGGATTCGCCCGCTAGCGCCAGAACGCGCGGCGGGGGAGGTACGGCGGGCGGCCCCGCTCGCCGACGTACACGTCGAGGATCGCGTGGTGGTCGGTGTTGCCGGTGAACGACTGGTTGGCGACCATGAGCCGCCGGCCGAGGAACGTGGCGTTGGACGGAGTGTCGAACGGGATCGGTGAGCCGTTGTCGCCGGACCCCGGTGTCGCGGGGAAGCGCTCGACCTCCTCGCCCTTCCGGTCGAGCACGACCAGCTGGTTGGAGAGGCCGGCATTGGCGACGTAGATCCGTCCCGAGCGCCGGCCGATGCCGAAGCCGTCGGGCAGGTCGCCGGGCAGCGAGGTCCACAGGGTCGACAGCGTGCCGGGCTTCCCGGACCGCTTCACGGGCAGCCGGTAGAGCTTGCCGTTGGTCGGCACCGTGCCGTCGGTGGCGGTCGACTGCTGCGTGATCAGCAGGTCGTGTCGCTGCTTCCGGTAGACGATCCCGGTGGTGCCGAACTCCGAGCCGTCGAGCTGCGGCGAGGCGAACCAGACCCGCGGCTGCTGGCTTCGACGAGTGATCTTCCAGATCACGGCCTGGGCGTAGTCGGTGACGAACAGTGCGCCCCTCGGACCCCACGTCGCGTAGTTCGGGATCGCCGGCGCGTCCGCCACGTTGGGCGAGCACGGCTCCTCACCGGAGTCGCACGTCGGCAGGTCGGGGAGCCGCGCCCACGTCCGGAACCGACCGGTCTTCGTCGACAGCGTCATCACCCGCGCCTTCGACTTCTCCAGCAGCACCAGTCGGCCGCGCCGGTCGGCGTTCGCCACCTGCACGCCGTGGTCCTCCGACAGGTCCTGACCGGGGACCGTCCAGGTCCGCTGCAACGTGCCGTCGGCCCGCCACTCGCGCACCAGCGACGGGGTCGAGTCGCCCTGCGGGTTGGTGTAGGTCCCGGCGTACACCCGGCCGTTGCGGTGGACGAAGGCGTACGCCGGGAAGCCCGGCTCCTCCACCATCGCGAACACCCGCGTGTCCCACCGCTCTCGTTCGGTGACGACACCGGAGGCAGGAGCGGCGAGGCCGAGCAGGCTCAGCGCGACGCCCGCGGCGAGCGCCCTCACATCCGCTCCCGTACCTCGGCCGCGGCGCGCTGGCCCGCGCGGACGGCGCCGTCCATGTAGCCGGTCCAGTACGTCGACGTCTCGGTCCCGGCCCAGTGGACGCGGCCGAACGGACGCCGGATGACGTGGCCGAACGACGTCATCGTCCCGGGGGCGTAGTTGGCCACCGGGCCGCCGCCGGTCCACGCCTGGTCGTTCCAGTCGAACTCGGTGTACTCGATCGGCGTGAGCGCCTGCTCGCCGAACATCGCGGCGAAGCCGCCGAGCACCGCCTCGCGCCGGTCGCGGCGGCTCTGGATGCCGTACTCACGCCAGGTGGCCCCGCCGACGAAGGCAAGCAGCACCCCGGGGTCGCCGTCCTTGGGTGAGTTGTCGAACGCGACACGAACCGGGCCGCTGTCGTTGAGGCCGAACCCGTTGAGCCCGTCCTCGCGCCAGAACGGCGTCTCGTAGACCGCGTCGCACTTCATCAGCTGCCCCATGCCGAGGTGGCGCAGCAGCTGTTCGCGCTTGCGGGGGAGCTGCGGCTGCCAGTCGATGTCGAGCACGAGTGGCGGAGGGCAGGCGACGACGACGCGCTTCGCCCGCACCGGCCCGCGCTCGGTGTGGACCAGGACGTGGCCTTCGCGTTGCACGATCCGACGGACCGGAGCCCGCAGCGCGACCACGTCGCCGAGCTGGCGCGCCAGCCGCTCCGGGATCAGCCCGGAACCGCCGATGAAGCGGCGCTCCTGCGCGGCGTTGCTGGTCTCGGAGTTCCGTTCGAACGTGCCGACGTGGCGCTCGTCGCCCGAGCACGCGACGTACCAGAGGACGTAGAGGAAGGAGAGCTCGCTCGGGTCGGCGCCGAAGCCCGGCTCGGTCCAGCACTCGATCAGGTTGGCGACGCCGTCGCCGTTGATCGCGTTGGCCTGGATCCACTCGCGCAGCGTCATCGCGTCCCACTCGGCGGCGCGGGCATGGGTCCACGGCGCGTCGACGGGGATCTCGGACGCGTAGTCGTTGATCTGCGCGAGCAGGTTGGCGGCGTCGGGAAGGATCGTGGGGTCCGGCGGGATGGTGCCCTGGTAGGTCAGTCGCCCGGTCGTGCTCGAGATGTAGACCGAGTCGCCCGCGACGTACTCCTTGAACTCCCGCACCCCGAGGTCGCGCGCGAGCTTGCGGATGTGGGTCTGCGTCGGGCCGACGAAGGCGCCACCGGACTCGATCACCCCGCCGCTCTCGAGGTGGTGGTTGAGGACCCGGCCGCCCACGCGGTTGCGCGCCTCGACCAGCAGCACCTCGCGGCCGCGGCGCGCCAGCGAGCGGGCAGCGACCAGGCCGGAGATGCCGCCGCCGACCACGACCACGTCCACGGCGCGGGGGAGCGCTCCCTGGAGCCCGGCGTGTGCCGGAGCGGTCAGCAGGCCCGGGGCAAGCCCGCCCACCGCGGCACCTGTCAGCAGCGAGCGTCGGGTCAGCTCCGGCATCGGTGGCATGTGCGGGACAACGAGCGAGGCCGGGCAAGGCGACGGGTGATGCTCCCTACCCTGTCCTCATGAGACGCCGCGCCACCGTCGCCGACATCCACGAGCTCGCCTCGTCGATGCCCGGCGCGCGGCTGTATCCAGGAGGCAAGACCGTCTACCAGGTGTCGGGGCGCAGCTTCGTCTTCTTCCGCAACCCGCGTCCGGACGCGGTCGACCCCGACACCGGCGAGCGCTACGACGACGTGATCGTCTTCTGGGTCGAGTCCGACGAGGCCAAGCAGGCGATGGTCCGGGACGAGTCAACGCCGTTCTTCACGACCCCTCACTTCGACGGCCACCCGTCGGTGCTCCTGCGCGGCGCTCACGTGGGCCGGCTCACCCACGACGAGCTCGCCGAGACGGTCTACGACGCGTGGCTCGCCCGGGCCTCGAAGACCGCCGCCCGGAAGTGGCTGGCGGCTCGGGGTCTCGGGTAACTGGGTCTCCGGGTGCTGCTCCTGCGCCGTGACAGCGGCGCGCCAGCACGCCTGGCAAGACCCGTTACCCACATCAGCCGCCGAGGGCGCGGGAACCGGCCGAGCCGTAGCGCCGCTTCGGGTTGACGCCGATGGTGTCCGTCGACGGATCCGTCGGTGCGGGGTCGGAGCCGGGCTGCTCCTCGCCGTCGCTGGACCACTCGTCGATCCACTCGTCCATGACCTGCCACGTGCTGCCCCGCGCGGCGCGGCCCGTGAGCATGCCGAGGTGACCGCCGGGGACGATCTCGAAGCGCACCTCCGGTGAGCCGGTCAGCAGGGGTACGACGGCCTGCACGGCCGCGATCGGCGCGATGCCGTCGTTCGCGCCGCCGAACACCAGCACCGGCACGGCGATGTCGGCCAGCGAGATCGTGCGGTCGTCGAGCTCGAACTCGCCGCCGACCAGGACGTTGCCCTTCACGAACCGGTGGTAGAGCTGGCCGAAGGTCCGGCCGGGGTAGGCGATCATGTTGTCCATGAACCGGTCGACGGCCTCGATCTGGGCGAGGAAGTCGGCGTCGTCGAGGTTCTGGGCCACGGCCAGCGGCTTGGTCACCAGCTTCTGCAACGAGGAGAGCTGGAACGCCCACTTCACCAGCGGCTTCGGGGCGCCGCCCATCGCCTGGTAGGCGCGAGTGATCGCGCCGCGACCCTGCGTCACGTTGAGGTTGAGCAACGGTCGGAACGGCGCCACCATGGGCACCCGGGTCACGTCGACCGGCGAGCCGACGACGGTCAGCGACGCCACGGGTAGGTCGGGCGAGTCGGCGGCCGCCAGCAGCGTGAAGATCCCGCCCAGCGACCAGCCGATGACGTGGACCGGCCGGCCGCCCGCGTGCTCGGAGACCGCGCGGATGGCGGCCGGGACGACTTCCTCGACCCAGTGCTCCATGCCGAGGTTGCGATCCTTGAACGAGACCTGGCCGTACTCGACGAGGTAGGTCGGGCGGCCGTTGGTGACGAAGTGCTCGACGACCGAGCAGCCGCGCCGGAGGTCGAAGCACAGCGCGGGCGCGGCCAGTGGCGTGACCAGCAGCACCGGGTCGCCCTGCTCGCGGACCTTCGCCGGTCGGTAGTGGTAGAGCTCGCGCAGGGTCCCGTCGTCGATCAGCGTGCGCGGCATCGGCCGCAGGTCGGCCAGTCCGCCGTAGAACACCATGTGCGCCACGTTCCCGGCGGCGGAGACGACCTGATCGGGCTTCGGGATCAGATCCATGAGCGAAAAGTACCCGAGCAGTCGGGCCCGACGCAGGAGGGCCTGACGTGGGCGAGGGTAGGTAGAGCTCGCCTCGCGAGCGAGCGGGCGAGGTCGCGACAGGCGTGTCGAAACCCTGTTCCTCGACAGCGTGGCCCGCGACGACTAGAACCGAACACATGAAGTGGAAGCGTGCCGGCGCCCTCACCGCGGCAGCGCTGGGTGCCGTGGCGGCGCGCGACCTCACCCAGAAGCAGCACGCCATCCTGCGGAACTTCCCGGTCGTCGGGCACCTGCGCTACCAGCTCGAGCGGTTCGGGCCCGAGCTGCGCCAGTACATCGTGACGTCGAACGACGAGGAGCGGCCGTTCAGTCGCGACCAGCGTCGCTGGGTCTACGCGAGCTCCAAGCTCGAGAACAACTACTTCGGGTTCGGCACCGACAACGACTTCGAGAACACCTCCGGCTACCCGATCATCAAGCACCGCACCTTCGCCGGACCGGGCGCCTCGACCGCCTCCCACGCCGGCGAGGAGGTCGTGCTGCCCTCGGCCAAGGTCCTGGGTGGGCCGCGCGGGCGGGCCCATGCCTTCCGGCCGCAGTCGGTGGTCAACGTGTCCGGCATGAGCTTCGGTGCGCTGTCCAAGAATGCGATCGAGGCCCTCAACAAGGGCGCGGCGCTGGCCGGCTGCCTCCACAACACCGGTGAGGGCGCGGTGTCGCCGTACCACCGCAACGGCGGCGACCTCGTCTTCCAGATCGGTACGGCGTACTTCGGGTGCCGTGACGACGACGGCCGGTTCGACCTGGGCCGGCTCAAGGACCTGGTCGCCTCGACGCCGGTGCGCGCGATCGAGATCAAGCTCAGCCAGGGCGCCAAGCCCGGACTCGGCGGCATGTTGCCGGGCGCCAAGGTGAGCGAGGAGATCGCCGAGATCCGGGGCATCCAGGCGGGCGTCGACTGCGCCTCGCCCAGCCGGCACACCGAGTTCTCCGACGTCGACTCGATGCTCGACTTCGTCGAGCTGGTGGCGAGCGAGACCGGGCTGCCGGTCGGCATCAAGTCGGCGGTCGGGAACATGGACTTCTGGGACGCGCTGGTGAGCCAGATGGCCGACCACCAGCGGGGCGTCGACTACGTCAACATCGACGGCGGCGAGGGCGGGACCGGGGCGGCGCCGATGATCTTCGCCGACAGCGTCGCCTACCCGTTCCGGGTGGGCTTCGCCCACGTCTACCGCCGGTTCGCCCGGGCCGGCCTCGCCGACGACGTCACCTTCGTGGGCGCCGGCAAGCTCGGCATCCCGGACAACGCCGTGGTGGCCTTCGCGCTCGGGGCCGACCTGGTGTCGGTCGGGCGGGAGGCGATGCTCGCCATCGGCTGCATCCAGGCGCAGAAGTGCCACACCGACCACTGCCCGGTCGGCGTCGCGACCCAGAACCCGCGCTACACCCGTGGCCTCGACCCGACGCTGAAGAGCGTCCGGCTGGCCAACTACGTCAAGACGCTGCGCCGCGACCTGCTCAAGGTCTCCGAGGCCGTGGGCGTCGTGCACCCGGCGCTGATCACGGCCGACGACGTCGACCTGCTCGACGGCATCCATGGCAGCCGAAGCGTCCGTGAGGTCTACGGGTACGACGAAGGGTGGGGTCAGGTCGGTCCGGAGCTCGCCCGTGAGGTCACCCGGCTGATGCTGGCCCAGCACGACGGGCAGGATCGGCCCCCCGCGGACTAGCTCGAGCGCCCCGGCTTGTGGACGTCGACGTCGGCCATGCCCTGCAGGAACTTGGTCGCCCACGCCGACACGTCGTTGGCGAGGACCTGCTTGCGCATCGCCTTCATCCGCCGCGTCTTGTCCTTGTCGTCGGCCCGGTAGGCGTCGAGCAGCGCGGCCTTCATGCCGTTGATGTCGTAGGGGTTGACCAGCCACGCCTGCCGCAGCTCGTCGGCGGCGCCGGCGAACTCCGACAGCACGAGCGCACCGTCGTCGTCGTAGCGGCAGGCGACGTACTCCTTGGCGACCAGGTTCATCCCGTCGCGGAAGGGCGTGACGACCATGATGTCGGCCGCCCGGTAGAGCGCGGCCATCTCCTCGCGCGGGTAGGCCGAGTGGAGGTAGTGGATCGCGGGTCGGCCGATCCGGCCGAGGTCGCCGTTGACGCGACCGACCAGCCGGTCGATGTCGTCGCGCAGGATGCGGTACTGCTCGACGCGCTCGCGTGACGGCGTCGCGACCTGCACGAACACGGCGTCCTCGACGTCGAGGTGGCCGTCCTGGATCAGCTCGCTGAAGGCGCGCAGCCGGGCGTAGATCCCCTTGGTGTAGTCGAGCCGGTCGATGCCGAGGAACACCTTGGCGGGGTTTCCGACGGCGTTGCGGATCTCCTCGGCACGCTTGCGGACCGACTCCTGGTGGGCCAGCTCCACGAAACCCTCGGCGTCGATCGAGATCGGGAACGCCGCGGCCCTCACCGTGCGGCCGTCGGGGAGGTGGACGAGGTCGCGGTGGGTCTTGTGACCGACGCGCTGGCGCACCAGCCGCACGAAGTTGGCGGCACCTCCGGCCATCTGGAAGCCGATCAGGTCAGCGCCGAGAAGGCCCTCGAGGATCTGGCGGCGCCAGGGCAGCTGGGCGAACAGCTCGGCCGGCGGGAACGGGATGTGGAGGTAGAAGCCGATGCGGAGGTCGGGCCGCAGCTCGCGCACCATCGCCGGCACCAGCTGGAGCTGGTAGTCGTGGACCCAGACCGTGGCTCCCTCCTCGGCGATCTCCACCGCCTTGTCGGCGAACCGGCGGTTGACCGCGACGTAGCTGTCCCACCACTCACGGTGGAACTCCGGCTTGGCGATCACGTCGTGGTAGATCGGCCAGAGAGTCGCGTTGGACATGCCCTCGTAGAACTCCGCGACCTCGTCCTCCGTCAGCGGGATCGGGACCAGCGAGAGGCCGTCGTCCTCGAAGGGCTCGACGTCGGCCTCGGTGTCGCCGGCCCAGCCGATCCAGACGCCGTTGTTGCGGCGCATCACGGGGTCGAGGGCCGTCACCAAGCCGCCGGGGGAGCGGCGCCAGCCGCGACTCCCGTCGGGGAGCTCGACCCGGTCGACCGGAAGCCGGTTGGCGACGATCACGAGCTGGTGGGGGTCGGACACGTCTCCACCCTATGTCGCGGCTGTCGGCGACTCGCCCCGAGGCGAATGACATCGTTGTGGTTCGTCACCTACAGTGGCGGCAGCAGACCGGTTCGACCAGGGGAGACCATCGCATGGACGCCGCCAACGCCCGCCACGGCCACCCGGCCGGCGCGCAGCAGCCGGGCCTGGGCGAGCGCGACCGCGAGATCCTGGAGTTCGAGCGTCACTGGTGGAAGTACGCCGGCGCCAAGGAGACCGCGGTCCGCGAGAAGTTCGACATGTCGTCGACCCGCTACTACCAGGTGCTCAACGCCCTGATCGACCGCCCCGAGGCCCTCGAGGCCGACCCGCTGCTGGTCCGCCGGCTGCGCCGGTTGCGTGCCGCCCGCCAGCGCCAGCGCTCCGCCCGCCGCCTCGGCTTCGAGGTCTAGACGTGCGCATCCGCAGCCAGCGCGGCGTCGCCTTCCCCTCGCCGGTCGCCATGCTGAGCGTCATCGCGGTCGCGATGGCGGGGATCGCCTACGTCGCGACCCAGGGCGAGGAGCCCACCGAGCGCGAGGTCACGACGGTGTCGCGGCCCTCCGACGCCGACTCCGACCCGGTCGAGGAGCAACGGCTGCCTGAGGGTAAGCCGGCCCCGATCAAGCGCGAGGTCAACCGCGGCGACGTCTACGTCGAGGTCTACAACAACTCGGGCATCACCGGCCTCGCGGGCCGCTACGCCGGCACCGCGACCGACGTCGGCTGGCAGGTCGTCGGCTCCGACAACTGGTACGGCACCGTCCCCGGCTCGACCGTCTACTACCCCGACCGGCTCGAGACCGCCGGCAAGCTGCTGGCCCTCGATCTCGGCATCACCCGGGTCCTGCCCGCGATCGGCTCGATGCGCCTCGACCGGCTCACCGTCGTCCTGACCGCCGACGCCGTCTGACCCCTCCTCATGGTGGGATGGGGGCATGGAGTTCACCTCCCCCGAGGGCGAACAGCGTTACGCCGGGCTCGTGGCAGCGGCGTCGCGCACGGTGGTCGGCCTCGACTTCGACGGCGTTCTCTCGCCGATCGTGGCTGAGCCCTCCGAGGCACGCATCCACCCCGGCGCGCGGGAGGTCCTGGTCGAGCTGGCGGAGGTCGTGCGGGCGATCGCCGTGATCACTGGCCGGCCCGCCCGCCAGGCGCTCGCCCTCGGTGATCTCGACGAGGTCGGCGCCGAGATCGGTGACCACGGCAAGGAGCTGTTCGTCTTCGGGCAGTACGGCAACGAACGGTGGTCCTCCACCCAGCGCCGGGTCGTCTCGCCGCGGCCCCCGCACGGCCTCTCGAGCTTCCAGCGTGAGCTGCCGGCGGTGCTGCGCCGGCATGACGCAGCGGCGGCGTACGTCGAGGAGAAGGGGCTCGCCGTCGCGATCCACACCCGCCGGCTCGACGACCCGGTGGCTGCCCGTGACCGGTTGAGGGCGCCGCTCGAGGAGCTTGCGACGAAGCACGGACTCGTGATCGAACCGGGCCGCAACGTGATCGAGGTCCGTTCGCCCGGCATGAGCAAGGGTCATGCGGTCGAGACCTTGGTGGGTGAGCAGGAGGCCGGCGGCTTCCTTTTCGCCGGCGACGACCTCGGCGACCTCGACGCGTTCGCCGCGGTCGAGGACCTGCGCGAGCAGGGCATGCCGACGCTGCTGGTCTGCTCGCTCTCGGACGAGGAGTCGGCTCTCGCCGCCCGCGCCGACGTCCTCGTCAAGGGCCCGGACGGCGTCCTCGACCTGCTCCGCCGCCTCACCCGCGACGCCGGCTGACCAGTAACAACCCCGAGGACGAATCCAGCATGCGGGACCGGAGTACGCATGCTGAGACGTACGTCGTAGAGTCCTGAACAGCTCATCGAGAGGGACTGAGGGAACGGCCCGTCGACGTCCCGGCAACCGCCACCACCCGCACCGCGGGGGTGGAAACGGTGCCAATTCCGGCCCGGGGCGAGAGCCGCCACGGGGAAGATGAGGAGGAGGACTTCCGTGAGCACCACCCTGGCCGAGGCCACCACCACCCCCACCACCGTCCGCGACGGCGCGTTCGGGCACGCCACCGCGCTGGCCTGCCGCGAGTGCGGGCACGAGGTCGAGCTCGGACCGCACTACGCGTGTCCGGACTGCTTCGGCCCGCTCGAGGTCGCCTACGACTTCCCGGCGGTCACCCGCGCACAGATCGAGGCCGGGCCCCGCAACATCTGGCGCTACAAGGCGCTGCTGCCGGTCCCGAGCGACATCGAGGGCTCGCCCAACACCGAGCCCGGCTTCACCCGGCTGCTGCCGGCCGGCAACCTCGGCGCCGAGCTCGGGATCGACACCCTCTGGGTGAAGGACGACTCCACCAACCCGACCAACTCGTTCAAGGACCGCGTCGTGGCCTGCGCCCTGAGCGCGGCCCGCGAGTTCCACGCCAAGGTGTTCGCCTGCCCGTCGACCGGCAACCTCGCGAACGCCGTCGCCGCGGCCGGTGCGCGCGCCGGGATCAAGACCGTCGTCTTCATCCCGAGCGACCTCGAGCACGCCAAGCAGGTCAACTCCGCCGTCTACACCGACTCGCTGGTCGCCGTGAACGGCACCTACGACGACGTCAACAAGCTCGCGTCCGAGATCGCCGGCGAGGAGGAGGGCTGGGCGTTCGTCAACGTGAACGTCCGGCCCTACTACGCCGAGGGCTCCAAGACGCTCGGCTACGAGATCGCCGAGCAGCTCGGCTGGCGCCTCCCCGACCAGATCGTCATCCCCGTCGCCTCGGGCTCCCAGCTGACCAAGGTCGACAAGGCGTTCCAGGAGCTGATCCGGCTCGGGCTGGTCGAGGACAAGCCCTACCGGGTGTACGGCGCGCAGGCGACCGGGTGCTCCCCGGTCTCGGCGGCGTGGAAGGCCGGCACCGACGCGATCCGGCCGGTCAAGCCGGACACGATCGCCAAGTCGCTGGCGATCGGCAACCCGGCCGACGGCATCTATGTCCTCGACATCTGCAGGCGCACGGGCGGCGCGGTCGAGGACATCACCGACGAGGAGGTCCGCGAGGGCATCCTGCTCCTGGCCCGCAACGAGGGCATCTTCACCGAGACCGCCGGGGGCACTACCGTCGGCGTCCTGAAGAAGCTCGTCGAGACCGGGCAGCTCGACCCGACCCTCGAGACCGTCGTCATCAACACCGGCATGGGGCTGAAGACCCTCGACGCGGTCTCCGACCGGGTCGGCGCCGCGGCGACCATCGACCCGTCGTACGCCGCCTTCGCGGCCACCGGCCTCGCCGACTGACACCACACGAAAGGCAACTCATGAGCGTCTCGGTCCGGATCCCCACCATCCTGCGCACCTACACCGGGGGCGAGTCGGAGGTCAGCGCCGACGGCACCAACCTGGCCGAGGTGCTGGACGACCTCGACGGCAGCTACTCCGGCATCAAGGGCCGGATCGTCGACGAGAGCGGTGAGCTGCGCCGGTTCGTGAACGTCTACGTCGGCAACGACGACGTCCGCTTCCTCGACCATCTCGCGACGCCCACCCCGGAAGGCACCCAGATCTCGGTGATCCCCGCCGTCGCGGGTGGCTGAACGCGTGGCGCAGGTCCTCCTCGCCACGTGCTCCTTCTTCCCCGACGGCGAACCCGGGGTCGACTCGCTCGACGCAGCCCTGCGTGAGCGCGGCGTCGACGCGGCATGGGCGGTGTGGGACGACCCGGCCGTCGACTGGGCTGCCGCCGACCTGGTGTTCGTGCGGTCGACGTGGGACTACGAGTTCCGGTTGCCGGAGTTCCTCGCCTGGGCCGACGCCGTCGGCCCGGGCCTCGTGAACAGCGCCGCGGCGCTGCGGTGGAACACCGACAAGGCGTATCTGCTCGACCTCGCAGCCACCGGGCTGCCGATCGTCCCGACGGTCTCGGTCGAGGGCGGCGAACAGCTGCGGGCGGCCATCGGTGACCTCGGCACGGCGGTGGTGAAGCCGCGCGTCGGCGCGAGTGGCCGCGGGGTCCGGGTCGTCACCGCTGGGCAGGAACCCGGCGACGACGCGGGACCGTGGGTGGTGCAGCCGCTCGTCGAGTCGGTGCGGACCACCGGCGAGGTGTCGGTGTTCGTGTTCGGCGACGCCGCCGTGAGCCGTTTCGACAAGCGACCCGCGGCCGGGGAGATCCGGGTCCACGAGTGGTACGGCGGGTCGACGGTCGTCGGCAGCCTCGACCCGGCCAACGCCGAGCTGGCCGAGGCCGCAGTCGTCGCCGCCGGCGAGGTGCTGGGCGACGTTCCGGCGTACGCGCGAGTGGACCTGATGTGGTGGGAGGACGGCTGGGTGCTGGGCGAGCTCGAGCTCACCGAGCCGGGCCTCTACCTCGACGTGCTGCCGGAGAACGCGGCCCCCTTCGCCGATCTGGTCGCCCGCCTCCTGCACGCTCACTCCTGAGACGTTTGCACTCGCCCACCCCGAGTGCTAAACATGACGCTGGCACTCGTACCATGAGAGTGACAACTTTATGACGCGGTGACGTTGAGGTCCGCGCCCGGTCGGCGAGCAGGGTTCGCCGCTCCGGTCGGGCCGTCCGTCGCGGGCAACCCACCACGTCGCCACCAGACTCCCGAAAGGTTTCGCAGCAGTTATGCCGAAGCTGATTGCATTCAACGAGGAGGCCCGCCGCGGGCTGGAGAAGGGTATGAACACCCTCGCCGACGCGGTCAAGGTCACGCTCGGACCCAAGGGGCGCAACGTCGTCCTCGAGAAGAAGTGGGGCGCCCCCACGATCACCAACGATGGCGTGTCCATCGCCAAGGAGATCGAGCTCGAGGATCCCTACGAGAAGATCGGCGCCGAGCTCGTCAAGGAGGTCGCCAAGAAGACCGACGACGTCGCCGGTGACGGTACGACGACGGCGACCGTGCTCGCCCAGGCGATGGTCCGCGAGGGCCTGCGCAACGTCGCGGCCGGCGCCAACCCCATGAGCCTCAAGCGTGGCATCGAGGCGGCCGTCGAGGCCGTCTGCGACCAGCTGCTCGGCATGGCCAAGGACGTCGAGACCAAGGAGCAGATCGCCGCCACCGCGTCGATCTCCGCCGCCGACACCACCGTCGGCGAGATCATCGCCGAGGCGATGGACAAGGTCGGCAAGGAAGGCGTCATCACGGTCGAGGAGTCGAACACCTTCGGGCTCGACCTCGAGCTCACCGAGGGCATGCGGTTCGACAAGGGCTACATCTCGGCCTACTTCGTGACCGACCCCGAGCGCATGGAGACGGTGCTGGAGGACCCCTACGTCCTCATCGCCAACTCCAAGGTCTCCTCGGTCAAGGACCTGCTGCCGCTGCTCGAGAAGGTCATGCAGTCCGGCAAGCCGCTGGTCATCATCTCCGAGGACGTCGACGGCGAGGCGCTGTCCACGCTGGTCGTCAACAAGATCCGCGGCACCTTCAAGTCCGTCGCCGTCAAGGCGCCGGGCTTCGGTGACCGCCGCAAGGCCATGCTCCAGGACATCGCGATCCTCACCGGCGGCCAGGTCATCTCCGAGGAGGTCGGCCTCAAGCTGGAGAACGCCGGCGTCGAGCTGCTCGGCTCGGCCCGCAAGGTCGTCATCACCAAGGACGAGACCACGATCGTCGAGGGTGGCGGTGACGCCGACCAGATCGCCGGTCGCGTCAACCAGATCCGCGCCGAGATCGAGAAGTCGGACTCCGACTACGACCGCGAGAAGCTGCAGGAGCGGCTGGCCAAGCTGGCCGGCGGCGTTGCGGTGATCAAGGTCGGCGCCGCCACCGAGGTGGAGCTCAAGGAGCGCAAGCACCGCATCGAGGACGCCGTTCGCAACGCGAAGGCTGCCGTCGAGGAGGGCATCGTCGCCGGTGGTGGCGTCGCTCTCCTGCAGGCCGCCCAGCAGGCGTTCGAGAAGCTCGACCTCACCGGAGACGAGGCCACCGGTGCCGCCATCGTGCGTGCGTCGACCGAGGCTCCGCTCAAGCAGATCGCCATCAACGCCGGCCTCGAGGGCGGCGTCGTGGTGGAGAAGGTGCGTTCGCTGGAGGCCGGTCACGGCCTCAACGCGGCCACCGGCGAGTACGTCGACATGATCGGTGCCGGCATCCTCGACCCCGCCAAGGTGACCCGCTCGGCGCTGCAGAACGCCGCGTCGATCGCTGCGCTGTTCCTCACCACCGAGGCCGTCGTGGCCGACAAGCCCGAGAAGGCCGGCCCCCCGATGGGTGACCCGTCGGGTGGCATGGGCGGAATGGACTTCTGATCCACCTCCCACACTGAGCACCACGCAAGGCCCCCGCCGCAAGGCGGGGGCCTTGTTGCGTGACGATGGACAGCGCGGGCCGGAACGGGCACGGTGAGAACGAGCTGGCTTCCCCAGCTTCCTCGACGACAAGGACCACGGCATGCAGGCCATCTCACTCAACCGGCTCGGCGAGGAACAGCTCGACAAGGCGCGAGCTGCCTCCAGCGGCCGCGCGGCCGTCACCGTCCACGGCGGGCACGAGCACGACCTCCGACAGACCCTCATCGCCCTGGCGGACGGCCGGTCACTGGGCGAGCACGACGCGCCGGGCGAGGCGACCCTGCAGGTCACGGTCGGCCGGGTGCGCCTCACCGCCGGCGAGGACATCTGGGAGGGCGAGGCCGGTGACCACGTCGTGATCCCACCGCACCGGCACGACCTGGCCGCCCTGACCGACGCCGTCGTGCTGCTCACGGTGGCGACCCGACGCCTGAACCGGTGGTGGGGTGTGGCACGGTGGAGAGGTGGGCGAGGAGGACGACGTGCGCCGCGCCGGGTTCGAGGCGCTGGCACGCGAGCTGATCGAGCCGCTGCGACGGTTCCTGGTCCGGCGTACCGACCCTGCGACCGCCGACGACGTGCTCGCCGAGGTCCTGCTGGTCTGCTGGCGACGGCTGGACGAGATCCCGGACCCGCCGCTCCCCTGGGCGTACGGCGTCGCCCGCAACTGCCTGGCCAACGCCCAGCGGTCCGTCCGCCGCCAGCAGCGCGTGGCCGCCAAGCTGGCCGTGGTCGACCCACCTCGGGAGGTGGCCGACCCGGGCGGCCGCCGCGACGACGCGCTGCACGAGGCGTTGGGACGGCTCCGCGACGAGGACGCCGAGCTCCTCCGGCTGTGGGCGTGGGAGCAGCTGACGCCGGCCGAGATCGCCACCGTGCTCGACGTGACGCCCAACGCGGTGAGCATCCGGTTGCACCGGGCTCGGGAGAAATTGCGTGACGAGCTCGGAAAGGTCGAGGCCGGTGCCGGACATGAGGAGTCGGAAGGAGGGTCCACGGGATGAGCGACGAGCTGTTCGACAGACTGCGCGGCGCCGACCCCGCTGACTCCCTCCCAGCCGCCGACCCGGACCGGGTCGCCCGACTCCTGGAGGACGCGATGAGCCACGACACGATGACCGAGTCGCGCGAGACCGGCACCCACGACCGCAGCCCGCTCACCTGGCTGGTCGCGGCGGCCGCGGTCGTGCTGATCGCCGCCGCGGGCCTCTTCACCTTCGTCGACATCGGTGATGAGCCGACCCCGCCGACGGCCGGCACCGACCCCACGGCGTCCGCGCCCACCGTGACCGAGCTGACCATGCCGGGAGCCACCGCCGGCCGCTGCATGGTCCCGAACGCGCGCGTGCTCTCGGGTGCTGCGTACGCCGTCGACGCGGAGGTGTTGGCGATCGCCGACGGCATCGTCACCCTCGACGCGACGCAGTGGTACGCCGGCGATGCGACCGACCAGGTCGAGGTCGACCAGAGCTCGCCCGAGATGGCGATGCTGATCGGCGCCACCCAGTTCGAGGTGGGACAGCGCTACCTCGTCGCCGGGACCGACGACGGCCAGGTGATGGTCTGCGGCTTCTCCGGTCCCTACACCGACGATCTCGCTGCCCTCTACTCAGAGTCGTTCCGCTCCTGAACGCGCCGGGCTCTGACACCCTGAGCACGTGACCCTGCAGGGACTGCTCCTCGCGGCCGGCTCCGGGACCCGGATGGGGACCCCCAAGGCGTTGGTGGTCGGTGAGGACGGTGCGCCCTGGCTGGCCCACGGCGTGGCCTCCCTCCTGGACGGGGGGTGCGACGGCGTGACCGTGGTCCTCGGAGCAGCCGCCGAGGACGCCGTCAGCCTCGTCCCCCACGGCCCCGTCACCACGGTGGTGGCCGGCGACTGGGCGGCCGGCATGAGCGCCTCGCTCCGGGCCGGGCTCACCGCCCTCGTCGCGACCGACGCCGTGGCCGCAGTGGTCACCCTCGTCGACCTGCCCGACGTCGGCCCTGACGTGGTCCACCGGGTCGTCGACCTCGGCATCGAGCCCGGCGTGCTCGCCCGCGCGACGTACGACGGACGACCGGGCCACCCGGTGCTCCTCGGCCGGGACCACTGGGCCGGGATCGCCGAGAGCGCCGCAGGCGACGCCGGCGCCCGCGACTACCTCGCCGGCCACACGGTCGTCGAGGTCGAGTGTGGCGACCTCGCCACCGGCCGCGATGTCGACACCCGGTCTGAGAAGCCAACCTCCGGCCAACACCCCGCGCCGTAGCCTTGAGGGCATGGACGGTATCGACTCAGCCGGCGACCTCGCCGGGCGGCTCGGCGCAACGGGCTATCTCGCCGACGACGAGCTCGCGACCGTCGCCTTCCTGTCCCTGCGGATGCAGCGGCCGCTGCTGGTCGAGGGCGAGCCCGGCACCGGCAAGACCGCACTCGCCGAGGCGCTCGCCACGTCGCTCGACCTGCCGCTGATCCGGCTGCAGTGCTACGAGGGCATCGACGCCACGCAGGCGCTCTACGACTGGGACTTCCCGCGACAGATCCTCCACCTGCGCGCCCTCGAGGCTGTCCACGGCTCCACCTCGGACGTGCGAGGAGACCGAGAAGAGCCTGTACGACGAGCGGTTCCTGCTGGCTCGGCCGGTGCTGCAGGCGCTGCAGCAGGCACCGGCCGTGCTGCTCGTCGACGAGGTCGACCGCGCCGACGACGAGTTCGAGGCGTTCCTGCTGGAAGTGCTGTCGACCTACCAGGTCAGCATCCCCGAGCTCGGCACCGTGGCTGCCGCCGAGCCGCCGGTCGTCGTGCTGACCTCCAACCGCACCCGTGAGCTGCACGACGCCCTCAAGCGGCGCTGCCTCTACCACTGGATCGAGCACCCCGGGCTCGAGCGCGAGCTCGCGATCGTGCGCAGCCGCGCCCCCGAGGTGTCGGAGGCGCTGGGGCAGCAGGTCGTCGACATCGTCCAGCAGCTGCGGTCGCGTGACGACCTGCTCAAGCCGCCGGGCGTCGCCGAGACCCTCGACTGGGCCCGTGCCCTGCAGCACCTCGGCACCGCCGAGCTCGACCTCGAGTCGGCCGCTGCCACGCTCGGGGCGCTGGTGAAGTACCGCGAGGACAGCGACCGCGTGAAGCAGGCGCTGGAGCGGATGCTCGCCGGATGACGCACCGCCGCCGCCGACGAGATCCTGCTCGCGTTCACGCGCTCGCTGCGCGCCGCGGGCATGCCGGTCACCCAGGACCGCGCCCACGGCTTCCTCGAGGCGACGGCCCTGCTGGGGCTCGACGACCGGCGCGGAACCTATTGGTCCGGCCGGGCGACGCTGTGCGCCGGGCCCGACGACCTCGAGCGCTACGACGAGGTCTTCGACGCGTTCTTCAACGCCCGTGACGGGCTGCCGCGGGCACGACCCGCCACGCCGCAGAGCGCACCGGTGTCGACCTTCCCCGAGCAGGAGCCGTCCGAGGGCGAGAACGGGTCGGACGACGAGGAGGTGGTCCGGGCCGCGGCGAGTGCCACCGAGGTGCTGAAGCACCGCGATGTCGCCGCGCTCTCCGCGGCGGAGAAGCAGCGGCTGGCCGGGCTGTTCCTCCAGCTGTCGTGCCGGCCACCGCAGCGGCGTACGGCGCGACACCGCAGGTGGCACCGCGGTGACGTCGACGCCCACCGCACCCTGCGCGAGAGCCTGCGCCGGATGGGCGAGCCGGCCGAGATCGCGTGGCGACGGCGCGGCACCCGTCCGCGCCGGGTCGTGCTGCTGGTCGACGTGTCCGGCTCGATGAGCGGGTACGCCGACGCGCTGCTGCGGCTGGCGCACCGCTGGACCCAGACCGGCGGCCGCGTCGTCGAGACCTTCACGGTCGGGACCCGGCTCACCCACGTCTCGCGGGCGATGCGGCTGCGCGACCCGGATCGCGCGATCGTCGCCGCGGGCGACACCGTGCCCGACTGGTCGGGCGGCACGCGGCTCGGCGAGACGCTGCAGATCTTCCTCACCCGCTGGGGGCAGCGCGGCCTGGCGCGCGGCGCCGTCGTGGTCGTCTTCAGCGACGGCTGGGAGCGCGGCGACCCGACGCTGCTGGCCGAACAGCTCGAGCGGCTCGGCCGGATCGCCCACCGCGTCATCTGGGTCAACCCCCACCGCGGGAAGGCCGGCTACGAACCGGTGCAGGCGGGGGTGGTCGCGGCGCTGCCGCACTGCGACGCGTTCGTCGCCGGCCACTCCCTCGCGACGTTCGCCGAGGTCACGGAGCTGGTGTCGCGTGCGTGACGTGCTGCCCGAGCTGATGACGTGGTGGGAGGCCGGCGAGACGATCGGGGTCGGCACCGTCGTCGCGACCTTCCAGTCCGCCCCGCGCCCACCCGGCGCCTCGATGCTGGTGGGGCCTGACGAGTCGGCGGTCGGCTCGGTCTCCGGCGGCTGCGTCGAGGGCGCGGTCTACGAGCTCGCCCAGTCGGTCCTCGAGTCCGGCACTCCCGTCCTCGAGCGGTACGGCGTCTCCGACGACGACGCCTTCGCCGTCGGCCTGACCTGCGGCGGCATCCTCGACGTCTTCGTGGAGAAGGTGAGCCGCGAGACCTTCCCCGAGCTCGGGGAGGTCGCTGCCGACATCGAGGCGGGCACCCCGGTCGCCGTGGCCACCGTCATCGAGCACCCCGACCCCACCCGGCTCGGCCGCCGCCTGATCGTTCGTGGGGACGACGTGGTGGCCGGTTCCCTCGGCAGCAAGCGGGCCGACGACGCCGTCCGGGACGACGCCATCGGCCTGCTGGCCGCGGGACACCACGCGACGCTGACCTACGGTCCCGACGGGGAGCGGCGCGGGGAGGGGATGCGGGTGTTCGTGTGGGCGTTCGCGCCCAAGCCGCGGATGCTGGTCTTCGGGGCGATCGACTTCGCGGCCGCGGTGGCCCGGGTCGGCAGCTTCCTCGGCTACCACGTGACCGTCTGTGACGCCCGGCCCGTCTTCGCGACGACGAGCCGGTTCCCGGAGGCCGACGAGGTCGTCGTCGACTGGCCCCACCGCTACCTCGGCGCCGAGATCGACGGCGGTCGGCTCGACCGGCGCACGGTCCTGGCCGTGCTCACCCACGACCCGAAGTTCGACGTCCCGCTGCTCGAGGTCGCGCTGCGGCTGCCCGAGGAGCACCGCCCGGCCTACATCGGCGCGATGGGCAGCCGGCGCACCCACGACGACCGGCTCGACCGGCTGCGCGAGGCCGGCCTCACCGACGAGGAGATCGGCCGGCTGTCGAGCCCGATCGGCCTCGACCTGGGCGCCCGTACGCCGGAGGAGACCGCGATCAGCATCGCCGCGGAGATCGTCGCCGGTCGGTGGGGCGGCTCCGGCGAGCCGCTGGCGTCGACCAGGGGTCCGATCCACCATCACGATTGAGCGGCTACCGGGGCGGCGCTACCGTGACGGGCATCACGAGTTTCCGGGGCGGACATGAGCGGACCTGACGACCTGCAGTCGCGACGACTGGAGGCGGTGCGCGCCTGGACGACGTTCATCGAGCACGGCGACACCACCACCGTGCGACCGGAGATCCTGCGCAGCTGGGAGCTGTCCGGAGCGGCAGTGACGCCCGACGTGGCCGAGGCGCCGCTGGACGACGAGGGCGAGACCGCCGCCTACTTCCAGGGCTCGCCGCTGCAGCTGGCGGTCGAGCGGGTCGAGGCCGACCTGCGGCGCACCGCGGAGGACGGCGACCTGGTCCTCGCCATCACCGATGCCGAGACCCGGATCCTGTGGACCTACGGCGGCCGGGTGATGCGCCGCAAGGCCGAGACCGTCAACTTCGTGCCGGCCGGCCGTTGGGACGAGGCCAGCGTCGGCACCAACGCGCTGGCCATCGCGGGGCGCACCGGTGATCCGTCGATGGTGTTCAGCGCCGAGCACTTCGCCTCGATCGTCCACAACTGGGTCTGCTGGGCGGCCCCGCTCCACGACCCGGTCTCAGGCGAGCAGATCGGCGTCATCGACCTCTCCACGACGTGGGACCGCACCCACCCGATCGGGTTGGCGACCGCGCGGGTGCTGGCGCGGCTGATCGAGGGCGCGATGCCGCTGTCGCGGCAGTGGGGTGCCAGCCACAGCGATCTCGCGCCACGCGAGCCGGGTCTGTCGCTGTCGCTGCTCGGGACCGCCGAAGCGTGGCTCGACGGCCAGCGGCTGCTGCTCAACCGGCGTCAGACCGAGATCCTCGCCCTGCTCTGCCTGCACCCGGAGGGTCTCTCGCTGGAGCGGCTCCACTCCCTCGTCTACGGGGAGCAGGCGATCACCCTGTCGACGCTCAAGGCCGAGGTCTCCCACCTGCGCGCGGCGGTCGGCGGCCAGCTCTCCTCCCGTCCCTACCGGCTGACGATGCCGGTGCGCACGGACGTCGAGGACGTGCTCGCCCTGCTCGGCGTCGGCGACGTGAAGGCGGCCGTGGCGGCGTACGGCGGCGACCTGTTGCCCGGCACGAACGCCCCGGCCCTCGCCGAGCTGGGGGACTACCTGGCGGTCAGCATGCGCGAGGCCCTGCTCGCCGACCCGGATCCGGCCGCCGTGCTGCGCTACGGCGAGCTCGCGCCCCACGACACCGAGGTCGTCGAGCGCTGCCTGGCCGTGCTCGGGGAGCGCGAGCATCCCGCCAAGGCGCTGCTCAAGGGCCGGCTGGCGGCCTCGGCGCGCTGACGCAGGCCTTGCTTGACGTCAAGCAAGGCCCCCGAACCACCACCCGAGCGCGAAGCCGGCGGACCCGAGGGCGAGCGTCAAGGCCACGGACAGGGCTGCTGTCCGTCGCGGGACTCGCACGGTCTCGAGAGCGAAGGCGGAGTACGTCGTCAGCGCCCCGGCCACACCCGAGCCGAGCAGCGTGAGCGCCCACGCGGGGCCGGCATGGGCGACGACACCCAGCAGCAGGCTGCCGGCGACGTTGACCACCAGCGTCGGCCACGGGAAGCCCTCGCCACCCAGCCGGCCGACCGCCCACCTGAGCAACGAGCCCACGGTGCCGCCGACCGCGACCAGCAACAGGTCGGTCATCGCAGCGCCCGCCCCGCCCGAAGCCCGGCGGCGGCGAGGAGTACGCAACCGGCCAACGTCCCGCCGACGTACGCCGCAGCCGCGGTCGCGTCGGGCAGCAGGTCGTGCGCATCGAGCAGGTGGGTCGAGAACGTGGTGTAACCGCCGAGGAGGCCGACTCCGAGCAGCAGCCGCAACCGCGGGTGGGTCTCGAAGAGCCAGCCCGCCAGCAGCCCGACAGGAGGCAGCCCGACAGGTTGGCCGCGAGCGTGCCCACGGCCCGCGCAGGACCTGCCCGAGCGACCCACCGCGCCACGCTGCCGACCGCCCCGCCGAGGGCCACCAGCGCCGCCTCGACGGCGACGGAAGAGCGGGTGCTGGGCACAGCGGCGAGGCTAGCCAACCGTTCACCAACCCTCCCGCTCCTAGCGTGACCCGGGTCACAGGCACGCCATCGAGCAGGAGGAGCCGTCCATGGCCCGGATCAGCCTCACGGTCGACGGAGCACAGGTCTCCGACGACGTCGAACCCCGCATGCTGCTCGTCCAGTACCTGCGCGAGAAGCTCGGCAAGACCGGCACCGTCGTCGGCTGCGACACCAGCAACTGCGGCGCCTGCACGGTCCACCTCGACGGGCGCAGCGTGAAGTCGTGCAACGTGCTCGCCGTCCAGGCCGACGGCCACGAGGTCACCACGATCGAGGGGCTCGCCGACGGCGACCAGCTCCACCCGGTCCAGGAGGCGTTCCGGGAGTGCCACGGCCTCCAGTGCGGCTTCTGCACGCCGGGCATGATCATGCAGAGCGTCGACCTGCTGGCCGACAACCCGAACCCGTCGGAGGAGGAGGTGCGGCTCGGCCTCGAGGGCAACCTCTGCCGCTGCACCGGCTACCACAACATCGTGAAGAGCGTCCTCCACGCTGCCAGAGGGGGCGAACGCATGACCGCCACCCAGGAGCGGCCGGCCGCCGAGATCGGCAAGGACCGGCGCCGCAAGGAGGACCAGCGGCTGATCACCGGCCGCACCCGCTGGACCGACAACATCACCCTGCCCGGGATGCTGCACCTCGCCATGGTGCGCAGCCCGTTCGCCCACGCCACCATCACCAGCATCGACACGGCGGCGGCGGCGTCGGCGCCCAACGTGGTCGCGGTCCTGACCGGCGCCGACCTCGGCGACTCCCAGGGCGTCAACATCAACGCCTGGGCGATCACGACCGACCAGAAGGCCCCCACCCACGTGCCGATGCCCTCGGACCGGGTCACGTTCGCGGGCGAGACCGTGGCCGTGGTGGTGGCCCGCAGCGCCGCCGAGGCGCGGGACGCGGCCGAGCTGGTCGACGTGGAGTACGACGAGCTGCCGGCCGCACTCGACCTCAAGGCGGCCGCGAACGACGAGGTGCTCGCGCACCCGGACCTGGGCACCAACAAGTCGGCCCACTGGGTCTTCGACTCGGGTGAGGCCGGCACCGGAGGCGACGTCGAGGAGGCGATCAGCAAGGCCCGCGACGGCGGCATCGTGATCGAACGCGAGTACCGCCAGCAGCGGCTGATCCCGGCGTTCATGGAGCCCCGTTCGGTGGTCGTCGATCCGACCAGCGAACAGCTCACGATGTGGTCGGCGACCCAGATCCCCCACATCCTCAGGTTCGCGCTGGCCGCGACCACCGGTGTCTCCGAGGCCAAGATCCGGGTCATCGCACCGGATGTCGGCGGCGGGTTCGGCGGCAAGCTGCAGACCACCCCCGAGGAGTTCATCGCGTGGGCGGTGGCGCGGCGACTCGGCAAGCCGGTGAAGTACACCGAGACCCGCAGCGAGTCGCTGCTGGCCGGGCACCACGGCCGGGACCAGTGGCAGAAGCTCACGCTGAGCGCCGAGGCGGACGGGACCGTCACCGGGTTCAAGGTCGAGCTGTTGGCGGACCTCGGCTCCTACGTCTCCCTGGTCGGCGGCGGGGTGCCGGTGCTCGGCGCGTTCATGTTCAACGCGATCTACAAGTTCCCCGCCTACCGGTTCAGCGTGCAGACGGTCCTGACGAACAAGACCTGGACCGACGCCTACCGCGGCGCCGGCCGGCCCGAGGCGACGTACGCCGTCGAACGGATGATGGACGAGCTCGCGGCCGAGGTCGGGGTGGACCCGCTGGAGATCCGCGAGAAGAACTGGATCAAGCACGACGAGTTCCCGTTCACGACCGTGTGCGGCCTGGAGTACGACTCGGGCAACTACGAGGCTGCGACCGAGAAGGCCCGCCAGATGTTCGGGTACGACGAGCTGCGCGCCGAGCAGAAGCAGCGCCGGGAGGCCGGCGACCGGGTGCAGCTGGGCATCGGCGTCTCCACGTTCACCGAGATGTGCGGCCTGGCGCCGAGCCGGGTGCTCGGATCACTCAACTACGGAGCCGGCGGGTGGGAGCACGCCGCGATCCGGCTGGGCGGCACCGGCAAGGTGGAGGTCGTCACGGGCGCGAGCGCTCACGGGCAGGGCCATGAGACGGCCTTCAGTCAGATCGTCGCCGATCGACTGGGCGTGCCGTTCGAGGACATCGAGGTGCTGCACGGCGACACCCAGATCTCGACCAAGGGCTACGACACCTACGGCTCGCGGTCGCTCGTCGTCGGCGGCGAGGCGCTGGTCCGGGCGGCCGACAAGGTGATCGAGAAGGCCAAGCCGATCGCCGCCCACCTGCTGGAGGCGTCCGTCGACGACCTCGAGTTCTCCGGTGGCCGGTTTGCGGTCCGCGGCACCGACCAGGGCATGGGTATCGGCTGAGATCGCGACCGCGGTGTTCGCAGCGCACAACCTGCCCGACGGCGTGGAGGCGACGATCGACTCCGACGCGACGTTCGACCCGGAGAGCTTCTCGTTCCCGCACGGCACCCACCTGTGCGCGATGGAGGTCGACACCGAGACCGGCGAGGTGAAGATGCGCAAGTACGTCTGCGTCGACGACATCGGCAACATCATCAACCCGCTCATCGTCGCCGGGCAGGTGCACGGCGGACTGGTGCAGGGCATCTCGCAGGCGCTGTGGGAGGAAGCGGTGCACGACGACGCCGGCACGCTGGTGTCGGGGTCGTTCGTGGACTACCTGCTGCCCACGGCCGCCGACACGATCAGCTACGAGACCGGCCACACCACCTCGCCGTCCACCACGAACTCGCTGGGCACGAAGGGCGTCGGTGAGGCGGGGACCATCGCGTCGACTCCGGCGGTCGTCAACGCGGTCGTCGACGCCGTCCGCCACCTCGGCGTCAACGACATCCAGATGCCGTGCACGCCCGAGCGCGTGTGGCGCGCGATCAGGACCGGCGGGGACGGCGGTGCGACCGAAGAAGCCGCCATGCCTCACTTCGGTGACGACGGCGCAGGAGGCAACCAGGAGACACCCGGCACGGCCAGCACGGAAGGAGCAGGCGCATGATTCCGGCACCGTTCGACTACGTGGCACCGACGTCCGTCGAGGACGCCCTGGCCGCGCTGGCCCAGCACGGGGACGACGCGAAGATCATCGCCGGCGGGCAGAGCCTGCTGCCGGTGCTGCGGATGCGGCTCAACGCGCCGGAGATGGTGATCGACCTCGGCAAGATCGACGCGCTGCGGGGCATCCGCGACGACGGCGACGCGATCGTGATCGGCGCGATGACCACTCATCACGACGTACGCACGAGCGACCTGGTGCGTGAGCACGCCGCGGTCATCACCCACGCGGTGACCGAGCTCGCCGACGAGCAGATCCGTCACCGCGGCACCTTCGGCGGCGCCTTGGCCCACGCCGATCCCGCAGGCGACATGGGAGCTCCGACCCTGGCGCTGGGCGCTGAGTTCACGATCGCCGGCAGCGGTGGCACCAGAACCGTCGGCGGCGTCCGAGTTCTTCGTCGACCTGTTCGAGACGGCCATCGGCGACGACGAGATCCTCACGGAGGTGCGGATCCCCAAGCACACCGGATGGGGAGCCCACTACGAGAAGTTCGTGCGCATCAAGCACCAGTGGCCGATCGTGGCGGTCGCGGCGACCGTCCGGATGGACGGTGGCTCGATCGCGGAGGCCAGGGTCGGCCTCACCAACATGGGCAACACCCCCCTGCGCGCCACCGCGGTGGAGGAGGCGCTCGCGGGCGCTGCCGCCACCGAGGACGGCGTACGCGAGGCGGCCGCGAAGGCGGCCGACGGCACCAGTCCGCCGTCCGACCTCAACGGCGACAGCGACTACCGCCGGCACCTGGTGACCGTCCTGACGCGCCGGGCCGTGCTGAAGGCGGCGGGAGCCTGACTTGGAGCTCCAGCACCAGTTCACCGTCCCGGCCGGCGTCGAGGAGACGTGGGCGACCTTCACTGACATCGAGGGCGTCGCGGGGTGCTTCCCGGGCGCAACGGTGACCGAGGCCGACGCCGAGTCGTTCACCGGCACGGTCAAGGTGAAGCTCGGGCCGATCGCGCTGGTCTACAACGGCACCGGCACCTTCGTGGAGAAGGACGAAACGGCGCACCGGCTGGTCATCGACGCCAAGGGGAAGGACAAGCGCGGCAACGGCACCGCCGGCGCGATGGTCACGGCCACCATGACGGAGGGGGCGGGTGGCGCCACCGACGTCGAGGTGCGCACCGATCTCAGCATCACCGGCAAGGCGGCCCAGTTCGGCCGGGGCAACGTGATCCAGGACGTCTCCGACAAGCTGCTGGGCCAGTTCGTCGCCTGTCTCGAGCAACGGCTGACGACGACGCCCGCTGCCCCCGAACCTCCCCCGGAGGAGGAGCCCGCCCCGGCTTCTCCTCCGGGGGACACCTCAGCCGAGCCGGCTCCCGCGCCGGCCTCGGCCGCCGCTCCACCGCCGGCGCCACCCCCTCCTCCGGCGAAGTCCGACGAGGCACTGGACCTCGGCGCCGCCGTGCTGCCGGTGCTGGTCCGCGCCTACTGGAAGCCGGTGCTCGCGGGCGTCGCGGTGATCGCCATCCTCTGGTGGTTGATCGCCCGCGGCTGACCGTTCCTGCGGTGGCCTCGCTCGGGGTTGAGCTGCGCTTCGCCCAACCCCGAGCGACGCCTCAGCCTTCGAAGCAGGGACCCTCGAACTCGTAGGCCTCCGCGGTCGGACCGACGAAGAAGTCCTCCATGATCGTCACCCCGGTCGGGGCCTCGGGGTCGACCTCGCTGAGCACCGTCTGGCGGAACAGCGTGTCGTTCGGCTCGCCGGCGCGGTTTCCGGCCTCCTCGGGAAGCATCCCCTCGTAGTCGATGGTCTCCAGCGACTGCACTGCCTCGAGCAGCCCGGCCCGCGTCTTGTCGTAGTCACCCTCGAGCCACTCCTCGAGCGCCGCCTTCAGCGGGTACGACCAGGCCCAGCCCGCCGTGTGTCCGTCGGTGGGGGCGTCGATGTCGCCGAGCGCGTCGCGCATCGCCTGGTGGCCCGGGGTGTCGGTGCCGTAGGGGCCCCAGTAGCCGGACTGCCAGTACAGGCCCTGCAACGCCTCGGCGGCCGGGCTCTCGAGCAGGGCGGGGTTCCACGTGGGTCCCAGCCCGATGAAGCGGCCCTGGTAGCCCTCGGCCGCCGCCTCGCCCACGATGACCGCGGTCTCGGTCGGTCCGGTGCCGAGCAGCACCAGGTCGGGCTGCTCCCGCACGACGGCGCTGACCGCTCCAGCCTGCGCCTCCTGCCCGGGCTCGGTCTCCACGCTGGTGAACTCGAGGTCGTTCGCCTCGGCGGCGATCTCGGCGCCGGCGGCGCCGTCCCCGCCGTAGTCGCCGGCGAAACCGACCGCCATGACCGACTCGATGCCTTCGTTCTCGACCATGTAGTCGACCGCGTTCATGCCCTCGACGCAGTAGCTGGCGCCGGACTCCAGGATGGCGTCCTCGAAGGCCCAGAGCGACGTCCACGACGCCGGAGCGCCGATCATCTCGTCGTTCTGCATGTCCCCGACGATCGCCAGGGTCGTGGGGGAGCCCAGGGTCTGGGCGAGGGCGAGGACCTCACCGGAGATCTCTCCGTAGACCTGCTTGTGGGTCTCGGGGTTGTAGAGGTTGTCCTTGACGTACGTGGCGGTGTCGATGTCGTAGCCGCCGATCCCGCCGTCCTCGTTGACCCGGTCCCAGAACGCCTTCTGGGTGTCGGTGATCGGGACTCCCAGCGCGGCGAACGGCCCCTGGGTGAGGTCGGAGATGGTGCCGAGGTAGATGCAGCCGTTGTCCTCGTTCACCGCATCCGGGCACGGGTCGCTGGTGACGCCGGGCGCGTCGACCTCGCCGTCCCCCTCGGGTTCGCCACCCCGACAACCGGTGACGGCGACGGCGAGTGCTGCCAGCAGCACTCCGTACTTGTGCACCTTCATGGCACTTTCTCCTTCGGTCGATGGACGACTGACCGGTCCTTCAGTAGCTGAAGGGCCATCCCTTCCAGTAGTTGCGAATCCGGATCCAGATCCCGAAGAGCCCACGTGGCTCGAAGAGCAGGAAGCCCACGATCAGGAGGCCGTAGAGGATCGACTCCAGCTGGAAGACGTTGGGGGTGTCGGTGACGTTGGCGGAGATGAACGGCACGTACGCCGGCAGCTCGCGCGTCAGCGTGGGCAGCAGGCTGATGAACAGGGCGCCCATGATGGTGCCGGAGACCGTGCCCGCCCCGCCGATGAGCACCATCGCGATGATCTCGACCGACAGCAGCAGGTTGAAGGAGTTCGGCTCGAAGAAGCCGATGATGCAGTAGACCAACGCTCCGCTGCAGCCCGCGTAGAACGACGAGATGCCGAACGCGAGCGTCTTGGTGCGGGGCAGGTTGATCCCCATCATCTCGGCCGCCATGTCACGGTCGCGGACCGCCGCGAACGATCGTCCGACGCGCGACCTGGCCAGGTTGCGTGCACCGAGCGCGAACAGGCAGAGCAGGACCAGCGTCAACAGGTAGAACTTCTGGTCGCCGGTGAACACCTCGCCGTTGGTGGCGAACTCCAGGCCGAAGAGCTCGGCGACGGCACCTTCGCGACCTACGCCGCTGCCACCGGTGAGGTCGGACCACTGGCGGAAGATGTGCTCGCCGATGAAGACCAGCCCGAGGGTCACGATCGCCAGGTAGAGCCCGCGCAACCGGGTCGCCAGGGGCGCGATCAGCACGCCCGCGAGTCCCGCCACCAGACCCGCGGCGGGCAGCCAGACCAGGATGTTGGTGATGCCGAAGCCGATGGTGCGTCCCTCAGGGTCGCCGGAGATGGCGGCAGCGGTGTAGGCGCCGACGCCGAGGAAGAACGCGTGTCCCAGCGAGACCTGACCCGCGAGGCCGGTGACGATGTTGAGGCCGAGCGCCCCGATCGCGAACGCGAAGGCGATCGCCAGGGTCTGCAGGAACGAGTCGGTCAGCACGAACACCATCGACAGGGCGACGAGGACGATCGCGGCGACGCCGACCAGCTTGGGCCGGGTGTTGAACAGGGCGAGCTGCTGGCTGTAGGTGCGGTAGAACTGCGGGCGCCCGCTCAGCCGCCGGGTGCGGCCGGGCGGCCCCTCGGGACGGGAGCCGGTGCTCGAGCTGAGGGGCGACGTCTCGGTCTCGGGGTGCTGGTGCACGGTCGTCATGCGGGGTCCCTGCGGAATCGGGGGCTGGAGGAGCGCAGCGGGGGAAGGACGCGATTTCGTGGGGTGCTCATACGCGCCTCACCTCGGCAGTGCCGAAGATCCCGTAGGGCTTGGCCATCAGCACCAGCAGCATCAGCACGTACGGCGACACGACGGCGAAGTTGTCGCCCAGCCACGGAGCGTAGGTGCCCTGGTAGCGGCCCACGACTTCCTGCACCACGCCGACGGCCAGCCCGCCGATGACGGCCCCCTCGAGGGAGTCGAGCCCGCCCAGGATGATCGCCGGCAGGGCCACCAGGGCCACGATCCACAGCTGGCGGTCGACCCCGGCGGTGACCGCGAGGAGCGTGCCGGCGATGGCCGCGAGCGCGCCCGCGAGTGCCCAGGACGCGGCGAAGACGTTGCCGACACTCACCCCCTGGGTCAGGGCGGTCTCCTGGTCGAAGGCCGTCGCCCGCATGGCGAGTCCGAATCGCGTGTGGCGGTAGAACCAGAACAGCACGACCACCACGACGGTCAGCACTGCGACCGAGACCAGGTTCCGCTCCAGCACCTGCAGCCCGAGCACGTCGATCCGCGAGAGGCCCCAGGGGTTGGCGACAGGGCGCGCGCCGACGCCGATGAACGCCGAGGTGACGACCCGGATCGCGATGTCGAGCCCGAGGGTGATGATCGCGACCACGAAGACCGGGCGCCCGACCATCGGCCGGATCGCCAGCCGCTCCACCACCAGCGCGACCACCGCCGTCACCAGGACGGCCATTCCCATGGAGAGGAAGAACGCGAGACCCGTGAACAGCACGAAGCCCAGGGCGGGGGCGACGTACGACGCCACCACGGCCCCGGTGAGCATCAGGGCCGGCTGGGCGAAGCTGATCACGCCGGTGGACTTGTAGATGATGACGAACCCGAGGGCGAGCAGCGCGTAGACCGAGCCGGTGCCGAGACCCCGGACCACGACCTCGAGCAGCTCGGTCATCGGCTGCTCCCGGCATACATGCCCTCGACCGTGTCGGAGAACCGGGTCGCGATGGCGGAACGCTTCACCTTCTGGGTCGCGGTGAGCTCGCCGTCCTCGTGGTCGAGCTCCTTGCCGAGCAACCTGAACTCCTTGATCTGTTCCACCTGCGCCAGCTGCGTGTTGACCTCGCGGACGACGCCCGCCACCAGCTCCAGCACCTCCTCCTTCTCGCTGAGGTCGCGGTAGGTGCTGAAGCCGATCCGCTGGGCCTGGGCCCACTCGCCGACGGTCTCGAGCTCGATCCCGATGAGGGCGGCGAGGTACTTGCGGCCGTCTCCGACCACGATCGCCTCGCGGACGTACGGCGAGGCCTTGAGCTCGTTCTCGATCGCGGACGGGGAGATGTTCTTGCCACCCGCGGTGATGATGATGTCCTTCATGCGGTCGGTGATCTTCAGGTGCGAGCCGTCCACCCACTCGCCGACGTCACCGGTGCGCAGCCACCCGTCCTCACCGAGGACCTCGGCGGTCGCCTCCGGCTTGCCCCAGTAGCCGGCGAACACACCGGCGTGGCGGGTCAGGATCTCGCCGGTCGCTTCGTCGACGCGCACCTCCACCCCCGGGTGTGCCTCGCCGACGGTGCCGAGCTTCACCCGGCCCGGGCGGTTGCCGGTCGCGACGGCGGTGTTCTCGGTCATCCCGTAGACCTCGTGCATCGGGACGCCGATCCCCATGAAGAACCGGAGGACGTCGGGCGCGATCGGAGCGGCGCCCGAGCTGGCGTAGCGCACGCGGCGCATGCCGAGCCGCTCCTGGAGGGCGCGGTAGAAGAAGACCCACCCCACGCCGTACATCAGCCGGGTCCGGGCGGTGTGCGCTCCCTCGTTGACGACCAGGTCGCGCCCGATCCGGTCGGCCACCGCGAGCCAGAACCGGGCGTTGCGGCGCTTGAACCAGGTGGCGCCGGTGAGCCGCGTCTCGATCCCCGCCAGCAGCTTCTCCCAGATCCGGGGGACGCCGAACAGGATGGTGGGCTGCACCTCGCGGAGGTTGGCCGGCACCGTCTCGATCGACTCGGCGAAGTTCACCTGCGTGCCGGCGGCGGCGTTGAACCAGGTGGTGAAGATCCGCTCGGCGACGTGCGACAGGGGCAGGTAGGACAGCGTCAGGTCGCGCGGCCCGGGCGGGGGATCGGTGAAGGCACCCTCCCGGATCAGCACCTTGATCGCGAACTCCACGTTGGCGACGGTCAGGATCGCGCCCTTGGGCGGACCTGTGGTCCCGGAGGTGTAGATCAGGGTCGCCAGGTCGTCGTCCCGCTGACCGGCCAGCACCTCGGCCAGCGCGTCCGGGTGCTCGGCCCGGTGCTGGCGTCCGCGCTCCAGGAAGTCTGCCCAGGACAGCAGCTTGTCGTGGGTGTAGCGGTGCCGGATGCCGCGCGGTTCGAGATGGACGACGTACGACAGGTCGGGCAGCTCGTCGATCACCGCCAGCGTCTTGTCCAGCTGCTCCTGGTCCTCCACCACGATCACGCGGGCGCCGGAGTCGCGCAGCAGGTAGCCGACCTCGGCGACCGGGTTGGTGGGGTAGATGCCGACGGAGGCCGCGCGGACGGCGAGCGCTCCCATGTCGGCGACGAGCCACTCCGGCCGGTTCTCCGAGTGGATCGCCACCCGGTCTCCCGGCTCCACCCCGAGGGAGAGGTAGGCGTGGCCGGCGACCTGGACGTGCTCCCAGTACGACGCCCAGGTCCACTCCCGCCACACGCCCAGGTACTTGTCGCGCAGGGCCACGGCGTCGGGCATCGTCGCCGCGTGGTCGCGGATCCGGGTCGCCGGGCTGGCCCCAGAGGAAGTCACTGTGGGACCTCCTCGCCGAGGTAGGCCCGGACCACGTCGGGGTGACGCTGCACCTCGTCCGGGCTGCCGGTGGTGATCGGGACTCCGAAGTCGACGACCATCACCCGGTCGGCGAGGTCCATCACCAGTCCCATGTCGTGCTCGACCATGACGATCGGTACGTCGAGCTCGTCGCGGATGTCGACGATGTAGCGCGCGGTGTCCTCGGTCTCCTCGAGGTTCATGCCCGCCACCGGCTCGTCGAGCAGGAGCAGCTTCGGCTCCATCGCCAGTGCCCGCCCCAGCTCGACCCGCTTCTGCACGCCGTACGGCAGGAGCCCCACCGGCAGTGCCCGCCACTGCTCGAGCTCGAGGAAGTCGACGATCTCCTCGACGTGCCGCCGGTGCTCCAGCTCCTGGTTGCGGGCCCGGCCGAGCCAGACGAGGGCGGCCCCGGCGCCGTACCGGATGTGCTGGTGGCGCCCCAGCATCAGGTTGTCGAGGACCGTCAGGTGCTCGAAGAGGGCGATGTTCTGGAACGTGCGGGCCATGCCCATCGCCGCGATCCGGTGCGGTCGCATGCCTCGGATGTCCTGTCCCAGGAACTCCACCGTGCCCCGCTGCGGACGGTAGACGCCGGACATCACGTTGAACAGCGACGTCTTGCCCGCGCCGTTGGGTCCGATGATCGCGAACAGCTCACCGGGCCGGACCTCCAGGCTGACACCGTCGATGGCCTTCACGCCCGCAAAGGAGAGGTGGATGTCGTCGAGACGGGCGACCGGATCGCTGCTGCTCATGCCGACCACCGCTTCTTGCGGCGGTAGTGCTTGGTCTCGCGGAACGAGCGGCGGCCGTCCTCCCCCGGATGGAGCCCGAGGTAGAACTCGCGTACGTCGTCGTCGCGCAGCAGCTGGTCGGCCGGCTTGTCGAGCACCATCCGGCCGGTCTCCATGACGTAGCCGTGGTGGGCCACCGACAACGCCATCGTGGCGTTCTGCTCGACCAGCAGGATGGCCGTCCCCGTCTTGTTGATCTCCAGGATGACGTCGCGGATGTTCTCGACGAGCCTCGGGGCCAGCCCCAGGGTCGGCTCGTCGAGCAGCAGGTAGTCCGGGTCGGACATGAGCGCCCGACCGATCGCCAGCATCTGCTGCTCACCGCCGGAGAGATAGCCGGCGGTCTGCGTCCGCCGATCGGCCAGGACCGGGAAGAGTGCGTAGGCCCGCTCCAGGTTCTCCGCCATCGACGCGCGCGCGGTGTGGGCGCCGATCTTCAGGTTCTCCTCGATGGTCAGCTCGACGAAGACCCGGCGACCTTCGAGCACCTGTCTGACCCCGAGGCGGACGATCTTCTCCGGGGACGTGAGCGGCAGGTTGCGATCGCTGAGGGTGACTCGGCCCTTGGTGATCTCCCCGTCGTGGAGGTCCAGGAGTCCGGTGAGCGCCCGGATCAGCGTGGTCTTGCCGGCGCCGTTGGAGCCCAGCAGCGCCACGATCGAGCCGGCTGGAACCTCGAGGCTGACACCGCGCAACGCCAGCACGACGTCGTCGTAGACGACCTCGAGGTTGCGTGCCTTGAGCATCCGGTCTCCCGCGAGTGTGATCGGTGCCACACTGTCGCACTCATCGCCTCCGGGTCGCCACCCCCACGGGCTGGGCGCGGACGGACGGAGACGGTTCCGCTGCGCGCACTGTCCGGCCACTAGGCTGCCCGCTGTGAAGCGGGTGATGCTGGGGGGTGTCGCGCTCCTGCTGCTGGGGGTGGCGGTGCTGTTCCCGTCCTGGGTCTACCAGGGGACCGGGATCGAGGAGGTCTACGAGCCGACCACGATCAGCAGCTACGACGCGACCTTCCAGGTGAGCGAGGACGGCTCGATGCGGGTCGTCGAGACCATCGTGGTGGAGGTCTCGACCATCGACCGGCACGGCATCTTCCGGTACTTCGACCGCGCCGATCCCAACGCTCCCGAGCTACGGCGCCAGCCGCGGTCGGTCAATGTGCAGCAGGACGGCGCCCCGGTTCCGGTCGAGTTCCTCACCGAGGGCCAGGGCCGCTACTACGTCGCGAAGATCGGCGACCCTGACCGGACGCTGACACTCGGCCCCCACACCTACCGGATCGAGTACGTCGTCGACGACGTACTCATCGACGATCCCAGCGGTGACGGCTCCCGCTTCTACTGGCAGCTGATCCCTGGTGGCTGGACGCAGGACATCCAGCAGGCCCGGCTCAGCGTGATGCTGCCGGCCGACACCGCCGACGTCTTGTGCGCAGTGGGCGCGACCGCGACGTCGGGCTGCTCGGCGTCGGGTGAGGGCACCACCAGCCTCACCGTCGCGCTGGCCGACCTGGAGCCCTTCACGCCGGTCACCGTCCAGACCGACGTGGCCCAGCCGGTGCCGCCCATCGTCGGCGACACCTATTCCTGGCCACCGCAGTACGACCGGGTGCTCCACTCGTGGCCGGCGATCGTGCTGATCGTGCTCGCGGGCCTGGTCGCCGCGGCGGTCGGCGCCCGCGCCTCGCGCCGGGCCCACGAGCCCAAGCCCGGCTTCCCGCTGCTCTACGCCCCGCCGGCGGGGGTCGGCCCGGCTCAGGCGGCGTACATCCTCGAGGAGCGTGTGGGGCGACCACAGTTCGTCGCGACCGTGCTCCATGCGGCGGAGCAACGCGTGGTCGCCATCGATCGCGCCGACCACGACTGGACGCTGCGCGAGACGGGGGAGAGGTCCTGGCAGGACCTCGATGCGGTCACGGCCGGTCTCTCGAGCCTGGTCGCCGACGGTGAGCGCGGCTTCACCGCCAGCCCCGGCAACGTCGCGGCCGGCAAGAAGCTGCAGGCACAGCTCGAGACCTTCGAGTCCGAGACGAAGCAGTGGGCGCTACGCGAGAAGCTGATGGTGACCGGCCCGATCGGCGGCGCCGGCGGGTTCCTGGTGCTCGGTGCGTACGGCGCGGCCATGTTCCTCGGGTTCTGGAACCCGCTCGGCGTCTCGCTGGTCGCGATCGTGCCCGGCTTGTTCGCGATCGGCGCGTTGGGGCTGCTCGCTCCGGGCTCCGCCACGCTGCGGACCGCGTCCGGCCGCGATCTCTGGTCGCGGGTCGGGGGGTTCCGCCGGGTGCTGTCGACCCCGGCCAGCAAGGAGCGGTTCGAGTTCTCCGGCCGGGAGGATCTCTACACGGCCTACGTCCCGTGGGCGGTCGCGTTCGGGTGTGCCGACGCGTGGGCGGCGAAGTACCGGACCGAGACCGGCCTCGAGCCGCCGGTTCCGGGCTACCTGGGGTCCACCTACGTCGGCGCCCACACCGGCAGCCATGTCGACCAGATGATCGGCGACTTCGACACGACCGTGTCGGCGGCGATCAGCTCCTACCAGGCCACCCAGTCATCGTCGTCCTCGGGCGGTGGAGGTTTCTCGGGTGGCGGCGGTGGCGGCGGCGGGGGCGGTGGCTCCTGGTGACCGCGTCCTCCACAATGTCGCCATGACCATCGTGTGGATCGTCCTGGGCGTCCTCGTCGTCGGGTTCCTGCTGCTGGCAGTCGTGGCCTTCAACAAGCTGCGCACCAGTGACATCGCGGCGCAGGAGGCGCTGGGCGGCATCGACGTCCAGCTGACGCGCCGCGCCGACCTGATCCCCAACCTCGTCGAGACCGTCCGCGGCTACGCCGAGCACGAGAAGGGTGTGTTCGAGGCCGTGACCGAGGCCAGGGCCGGCGTCCAGCAGGCGGCCGCCGGTGACGACGTCGCCGCCAAGGCCGCGGCCGACGCCCAGCTCCAGAGCGCGCTCGTCCAGCTCAACGCGGTCGCCGAGGCCTACCCGGACCTCAAGGCGAACGAGAACTTCCGCGACCTCCAGCGTCAGCTCGCCGAGACCGAGGACCAGATCTCCTTCGCCCGCCAGTACTACAACGACGCGGTCCGCGCCCTCAACACACTCGTCGCCACCATCCCGTGGCTGCTGTTCGCGCCGATGGCCGGCGTCAAGGCCCGCGAGTTCTACGACGCCCCCGAGAGCCACGACGAGGCGCCGAAGGTGTCGTTCTAGCGCGAGAAGTTGGTAGAAGCGCTCGACCTGGCCGAGCCTCGCGCGGCAAGTTGGTCGAGCCGGGCGAGCGCCAGCGAGCCCGTGTCGAGACCACGACTGTCCTGGTCTCGACACGTCGGTCGCGACTTCGTTCCTCAGTCGCGCGACGCGCTCGACCTGGCCGAGCCCACGCGCCGCGCTCGTGCCTCGCGCGGCACTGCTCGTCTCAGAACACGTTGAAGGGCCGGAACTGGACCGAGAGGCGGGGTCCGGCGGAGGCGACCTTGGGGACCGCGTGCTCCCAGGTGCGCTGGCAGCTTCCGCCCATGACGACCAGGTCGCCGTGTCCCATCTCGACGCTGATCGACTCACCGCCGCCGCGAGGGCGCAGCGCGAGCCGGCGCGGGTCGCCGACCGAGACGATCGCGACCATCGTGTCGTGGGTGGAACCCCGGCCGACGGTGTCGCCGTGCCACGCGACGCTGTCGCGCCCGTCGCGGTAGTAGCAGCAGCCGGCGGTGCGGAACGGCTCACCGAGCTCGTCGCGGTAGTGGTCGGAGAGCGCCTCGCGGGCGGCGGTCAGCGCCGGGTGGGGCAGCTCCTCGCCGATCATGTAGGTGTGGGTCAGCCGGGGTACGTCGACGATGCGGTCGTACATCTGCCGCCGCTCGGCGCGCCACGGGACGTCTCGCACCAGCGTCGCGAACACCTCGTCGGCGTCGGGCAACCACCCGCGCTGGACGTCGACCCACGCACCACGGGTCAGCGGCGTCCGCTCCGGAGCGAGGGCGGTGGCGGTTTCGTCGTCTCCGGGCTCGGGTTGGAACAGCGTGGCCTGGAACTGCATGCCACCGACGCTAGCACGTGAATCGAACATCTGTTCGGATCTTTGTGGGCATCCTGTTTCCCAGGTTCAGGGGACGATCTGGCGTGTCTGGCCCTAGCATCAGGCGAGTGGAGGCACTCCTGACGGGCTCTGGTATCCCCAAGCATGTCCAGGTCCGTGAGTATGTGCGTGGGCTGGTGCACGACGCCAACCCCGGCACCGCCGCCCCGTCAGAGCGCGAGCTCGTCCACCAGTTCCACGTCGCTCGGATGACGGTGCGGCAGGCGATGGACGCACTCGTCTCCGAGGGACTCCTCGAGAGAGTGCCCGGCCGCGGCACGTTCGTCGCCCAGCCGCGACGCGACGTCGGCCGGCTCCAGAGCTACACCGAGGAGATGTCGGCGCGCGGGCTCCTCGCCGAGTCGCAGACCCTGGTGGCGCGCCGCGAGCAGGCAGGACCCGGCGTCGCGCGCGCACTCTCGGTCACCATCGGCGACTCCGTCATCCACTGGAAGCGGCTACGCCGCGCCGACGGCGCCCCGATGTGCCTCGAGGACGCCTACCTCAACGAGATCCTGCTGCCGGGCTTCCTGCAGAGCGGCATGCCGACCAGCCTGTACGACGCGCTGGACGCGCGTGGCCTGCGGCCGACGTGGGCGGAGGACTCGATCACCGCGGACGTGGCGACCGTGCCCGAGGCCCAGCTGCTGGAGATCGCCGCCGGCGGCGTCGTACTCCGCCAGTCGCGCCGCGCGTTCGCCGAGGACAAGGTCGTCGAAGTGTCGCGCTCGGTCTATCGTGCCGACCGCTTCACCTGGTGGGTCCAGCTCGGCCAGGCGTACTAGATGGGTGATGCCGAGAGGAGTGCCTGACTCGCGCCTCCCCGCATCCCGACTGGCGGCGTTCTCCTCGACTCGACGTGGCTCCGCCACGCCTTCGCTCGTCCGCCTTGCCATCCGGGCGCGGGAAGACGCTCGCTTGACCGGCAGCCCTCGGCATCACACATCCAGCCGACCGAGCTCCGCCACCGGCTGCCCCGACTCCTCGCACACCCACACCGGATCCGGCCCGCCCAGGTCGGGCTGGATGTGCAGCGCGTGCTCGGCACCGGGACACGACAGGCAGAGCGGCCACCGGTTCCCGGCATCGATCGCGGCGTCCTGCACGTCCTGGGCCACCAGGCCGGCGACGTAGATCTCGCCCTCCGGCCACTGCTCGGCCCACCACCGCCGGGCGGCCACCGCGTCCTCGAGCACCGACACCATGTCGGGGGTCGCCTGGCGGCGGGCCGACAGGTCGGCGAGGACCCGGGATCGGGCCGCGAGGTAGAGCCGGTGGTCCACGTTCCGATTCTGCCCCTCGCGTGGGCGCGGCGCAGCCTGCACGGCAGCCGCAGCCCTACAGTGAAAGGCATGGGCAAGGCTCTGCTCGAGGTGCTCGTGCGGCACCCCGGCGACGTCTCCGGTGCCGACGAGGGCGGCGCCGACCGGCTGCACCTGGTCGGCGAGGGGGAGCTGTCGCCCGAGCCTGCGGCCGTCTCGGCCGTCTGTCGCGAGACCGAGCTCCCGGTCTTCGTGCAGCTGCGGCTGACCGACTCCTGGACCACGACCGGCGGCGAGATGGCCCGGTTGCCCGGTCTCGCCGAGGACTTCCTGCGCTGCGGGGCGGCCGGGGTGTCCTTCGGCTTCCTCGATGCCGACCTGGAGGTCGACCTCCAGGTCTGCGCCGGTCTGGCCGGGGCGCTCCCAGGCGTCCCGTGGACCTTCCACCGGGCCTTCGACGACGCACTCGAGGTCGAGCGCTCCTGGGCCCGTGTCCTCGACCTCCCCGGCCTGGTGGGCGTCCACTCCGCCGGGTCGCCCCGCGGTCTCGGCGTCGGCTACGACGACCTCCTCGCCCACGCCACCAGGTGGCCGCGGATCGCGGAGCGGCTGATCCCGGCTGGTGGGCTGGCCGGTGAGCACGTCCCCTGGTTCGTGCGCGCCGGCGTGCGGACCTTCCACGTCGACTCCCAGGTGCGTCCGGGCGGCTCGGACAAGGCGTACGTCGACGCCGGGCACGTCCGCTCCTGGCGGTTGCTGCTCGACGACGCCGTGGTGCGCAGCGACCGATCCGTCGCCCGGACCGCCGTCAACCAGTGATCCTGATCGACCCCCCGCTCGCGGAGGGCCGCGGCCGGCTGTGGTCACACCTGGCCAGCGACACCTCCTACGACGAGCTCCACGCGTTCGCGCGCGCGGCCGGTATCCCCGAGCGCGGCTTCGACCGCGACCACTACGACGTACCGGAGGAGTTCTACTCCGTGATGGTCGACGCCGGTGCGGCCCCGGTCAGCTCCCGCGAGCTGGTCTCCCGGCTGGTCGCCGCCGGCCTGCGCCGCCGCAAGACCGGTGGCTGACTTTTGCTGCGTAACTGGATCGTGGTGTCACTCCCGCCTTGCTCTAGCGGGGCGGGAGCACCATCGGGATCCAGTTACCCAAGAGGTTCACCCCCGAGCCGCTGCAGCTCGGCCGCGATGTTCGCCCGCGCCGGTTCCTCCCAGAGCGAGCGGGCCAGGGGCGAGTGGAAGAGGGTCGGCCGCTGCAGCAGGTCGGCCAGGATGGCGCCGCGGCCCTCCCTGAAGTCGGCGTCCGGCACGGCCGCGTACTCCCGGCGTACGTCGCGCGCGTACTCCTCGTAGCGGTCGGACGGCGCGGCCAGGATCGCCAGGTCGGCGTCGCAGAGCTGCTGTCCCGCCAGGTCGTCGTCGGCCGGGTCGTGGGCGGCGGTCACCCGCACCAGCCGGGCGACCTCGCCGGCCAGCTCCGGCGGCAGCGCCCGCTCGGCCCATTGCGCCGAGCGCTCCTCGTCGCCGGGTGCCGCGTCGTACACCGCGTCGTGGAACCAGGCCGCCAGCCGCACCACGATCGGAGTCGCAGCCGAGGTCGTCGAGCCGGTCGAGGACCTCGGCCAGGTGGCGGGTGTCGTGGTAGCCGCGAGCATCCGACGCGTACGCCGCCAGCAGCTCGTCCCGCACGTCGCCGAGTGTCTCCAGCGGCCAGAGTCCGGCGAGGCCGGCCGACTCAGCGGGCATCCGCGAGCTCCCGGGCGCCGTCGCGGCTCGGGGTCATGGCCCAGCGGATCGTGCCGGTCGCGGCGGTGCCGAGCAGCCGGACGACGGTGCGCTCGGACACCGGCAGGTAGGGCAGCCGGAGCGGGCGGCGCGTCCAGCGCGGCAGCAGCGCGACCGACGCCGCGACCAGGACGCCGTACGCCGGACGGGCGGCGAGCGGCAGCGGCGGGTGTCGGATGACGAAGCGGACCGCCTCACGGGCGTGCTCGGTCGCGGCGAGCTCCGGGCGGAACGACTCGAGCCGCTCGGCCAGCTCCGCCTCGGTCGTCGGCGGGTCGAGGACGCCGAGCCGGCGCGCGATCTCGGCGGTCTGCGCGACGTACTCGTCCCGTCCGGCCTGGTCGAGTGACTTCCGGCCGTAGACCTGGTGCGCGCGCAGGAAGCTGTCGATCTCGGCGACGTGCACCCACTCGAGCAGGTGCGGGTCGGTGGCGCGGTACGGCGTGCCGTCGGGCATGGTGCCCGAGATCCGCTCGTGGATCCGGCGGACGGCGTCGACGGCCTGCTGGGCATCCTCGGCGTGGCCGAACGTCGTGACCGCGAGGAAGGTGCTGGTGCGGGCGAGACGCCCGAGCATGTCGTGGCGGTAGTCGGAGTGCTCGGCGACCGCGGTCATCGCGGCCGGATGGAGGGTCTGCAGGAGCAGCGCGCGGAGGCCGCCGACATACATCGCGGCGTCGCCGTGCACGGTCCCGATCGGCGACGCGGGGTCGAACCAGCGGGGGCCGGGTCGGCCGTGGATGCGTTCGCGATGGCGCGGTCCGTCCGGGCCGGCGGTCGCCCGGAACAGGGCTTCTCCGAGGCGGACGCGGAGTGGCGGCATGCCTTCAGGCTACGAGGCGCAGGGTTGCCGCAGGAGGTCGTCGGAGGGGGTGCACTCCGAGAA
Source organism: uncultured Actinomycetota bacterium (assembly GCA_963804845.1). Lineage (GTDB taxonomy): Bacteria > Actinomycetota > Actinomycetes > Propionibacteriales > Nocardioidaceae > Nocardioides. The sequence continues at coordinate 143,471 of CAWDSA010000007.1, forward strand.
GGTCCAGCGGGACCGGTCGGCGCCGGCCCGGTCGCGCTGGGTCCACACCTCGAGCCGACCGTCGTGCGTCACGCGGTAGAAGGTGCTGACGCTCCGGCCGCCGGGGCGGGACTCGATCGTGACCAGCTCGGCCCCCTGCACGCCGATGGCGTCCTGCAGGCACCGCCACGCGGACTTCGCGGCCACCTGCTTCCCCGTCTCGACCACGCCACAGGGCGGCAGCATCTCGCGCTCGGAGAACGCCCGCTCGGTGACCCGTGAGGGTCCGATGAGCGCCGGGGTGGGGACGGCGGACTCCACGCTCATGTCCGTCCCCGATGCCGTTCCCGGCACGGTGCCCATGCCGAGCAGCGCGACGATCAACCACCCCAGGATGCTGTCCACGTCGGAGATCGTAGGGGTACGCCGCACCGCCGTCGCGACCGGGAACCGAAACCGGTCCCCGGCCGGGTCAGGACTCGTTCGGCAGCAGGATCCAGAGCGCGCCGTAGATCAGGAACTGCGGGCCGGGCAGCAGGCAGCTGACGACGAAGATGACGCGCATCGTGTTCGGCCTGATGCCGAACCGGTGGGCGAGGCCGGAGCAGACGCCGGCGATCCATCGGTCGTGGCGGGGGCGGGACAGGGTGCGGGGTGCAAGTCGAGGTGCTCATGTCATCGATCGTGCCTCGCAATCCGTCTCATTTCAGCCCCGAGACGCCGAAATCAGGGAGACGTCAGGGTCGGCGTCAGCCCTGCTTCTTCACCAGGTGGAGCAACGCATCGGAGCCGGTGTCGATGAGCGCGTAGCGACGGGAGCCGGCGCGGCCGTGCAGGACGAACACCGAGCGTCGCTCGTTGCGGTCCTCGAGCTCCCACCAGCCGGTGTCGGCGATCCGCTTGTCGTCGTCCTCGTACGTCGCGTGCTCGAGGTCGTGGTCGGCGACCGGAACCGCCAGCCGGTCGTGCTGGGTGTCGGTCGGTAGCCCACGCGGCACCGCCCACGACCGGAGCACGCCGTCCTCCTCGAGGCGCAGGTCGAAGTGGTGCTGCGGCTTGTCGTGCTCGTGCAGCACGAAGACGGGTCGGCTCACAGGTCGACGGCGTCCAGGATCCGGTAGGCGTAGCCCTGCTCGGCCAGGAACCGCTGACGGTTGGCGGCGAACTCGGCGTCGACGGTGTCGCGGGAGACGATCGCGTAGAAGCGCGCCGTACGCCCGTCGGCCTTGGGTCGCAGCAGCCGGCCGAGCCGCTGGGCCTCCTCCTGCCGTGACCCGAACGAGCCCGACACCTGGATCGCGACGGCCGCCTCGGGGAGGTCGATGGAGAAGTTCGCGACCTTGCTGACGACCAGCAGGTCGATCTCGCCGGAGCGGAACGCCTGGAAGAGCCGCTGCCGCTCCTTGACGGGGGTCTCGCCCTTGATGACAGGAGCGTCGAGGTCTGCGCCGATCTCGTCGAGCTGGTCGAGGTACTGGCCGATGACCAGCGTCGGTTCGCCGGCGTGCTGGGCGACCAGCTGCTCGGCGACCCGGGTCTTGGCCGCCGTGCAGGCCGCGAGCCGGTAGCGCTCCTCGGGGTCGGCGGTCGCGTAGGCGATCCGCTCCGCCTCCGGCAGCGTCACGCGCACCTCGACGCAGTCGGCGGGCGCGATCCAGCCCTGCGCCTCGATGTCCTTCCACGGCGCGTCGTACCGCTTCGGGCCGATCAGGGAGAACACGTCGCCCTCGCGGCCGTCCTCGCGCACCAGCGTGGCGGTCAGCCCGATCCGGCGCCGCGCCTGGAGGTTGGCGGTCATCCGGAAGATCGGGGCCGGCAGCAGGTGGACCTCGTCGTAGATGATGAGGCCCCAGTCGCGGGCGTCGAGCAGCTCGAGGTGGGAGTAGACGCCCTTCCGGCGCGTGGTCATGACCTGGTACGTCGCGATGGTGACCGGTCGGACCTCCTTGACGGCGCCGGAGTACTCGCCGATCTCGTCCGCCGTCAGCGACGTACGCCGCATCAGCTCGTCCTTCCACTGACGCGCGGAGACCGTGTTGGTGACCAGGATCAGCGTGGTGGCACCGGCGTGGGCCATCGCAGCCGCGCCGACGATCGTCTTGCCGGCGCCACAGGGAAGGACAACGACGCCGGAGCCGCCGTTCCAGAACGACTCGGCCGCCTCGCGCTGGTAGTCGCGCAGGTGCCACCCGGTCTCGTCGAGCGCGATCGCGTGGGCCTCGCCGTCGACGTAGCCGGCGTAGTCCTCGGCCGGCCACCCCAGCTTGAGCAGGGCCTGCTTGAGGTTGCCGCGCTCGGAGGCGTGGACCACGACCGTGTCGTCGTCGATCCGTTCACCGAGCATGCCCGCGATCTTCTTGGCGCGCAGCACCTCCTCCAGCACTGGCCGGTCGTTGCTCGCGAGCACCAGGCCGTGGACGGGGTGCTTCTCCAGCCGCAGCCGGCCGTAGCGGGCCATGGTCTCGGCGACGTCGACGAGCAGGGCATGCGGGACGGCGTACCGGCTGTAGGAGAGCAAGGTGTCGACGACCTGCTCGGCGTCGTGGCCGGCCGCGCGGGCGTTCCACAGTCCGAGCGGGGTGAGCCGGTAGGTGTGGATGTGCTCGGGGCTGCGCTCGAGCTCTGCGAACGGCGCGATCGCCTTGCGGCAGTCGGCGGCCTGGGGGTGGTCGACCTCCAGCAGCAGCGTCTTGTCGCTCTGGACGATCAGCGGGCCGGGGGTCACGATGGTCAACAGTACGGAAGACGGCACAACCATCTGGCGTCCCGATGCGTCTGCATGGGCAGAGACCGGCACGACGAGAGGAACGACCATGCTTCGAACCCTCCTCGCCGCAGGCATTGCGGTGACCTTCCTGGCCACGGCGGCACCTGCCGCCCAGGCGCAGCTCACCGTCACCCAGGACAAGCAGGGCGACAGCGCCCGCGACGTCGACGCCAAGAAGGTGACCGTGCGCCATGGCGAGCGCCGCGTCGGCCTGAACTCCCGGATGTTCCTGGGCAACAAGCTGCCCCACGAGATGTGGCACCTTGTCGACACCCACGGTGACGGGAGCCCCGAGTTCCTCGTGTTCGTCGTGATCAGGAACGAGGTCGACCCGCAGCCGAGCGTCGGCGTCCGGCGGATCGACCGGTTCCCGAGCCGCAAGGATCCCTACGACACGCTGCACGACGGCGAGCGCGTCGACTGCGACCTCCACGTCGCCCACAAGCGTGACAACGCAAGGCTGCTCAAGGTCGTCACCGGCCGGGGCTGCTACCGGACCGACGGGCAGATGCCCGACCGGCTCCGCGTCAGCACCTTCGGCACCTTCGAGTGGGGCCAGGTCACCGACTCCGTGCCGGGCTGGCGCAAGTACGGCGCCTGGGTCACCTCGGACTGACCGCCACGACCGCGGTCGCGTCGCGGTCGTCGTCGGTCTCGACGGTCGCCTCGAGCCCGGCGTCGCGCGCGGCGGAGACGCTGCCGGCCGCCTGGGCCCGGCTGGTCTCGATCACGACCGTGCCGCCCGGCGCGAGCCACGGCCCGGCCTCGGCGAGCACCCGCCGGTGGAGGTCGAGCCCGTCGGCGCCGCCGTCGAGCGCCCCCCGCGGCTCGTGGTCGCGCGCCTCGGGCGGCATGGTCGCGATCGCGTCGGTCGGGACGTACGGCGCGTTGACCGCGACGACGTCGACCCGACCGCGCACGTCGATGGGCAACGCGTCGTACAGGTCTCCCTGGAGGACCCGCTCCGGTGGCAGGTTCTGCCGGGCGCAGGCCACCGCAACCGGGTCGACGTCGGCCGCCCACACCTCGGCCTCCGGCAGCCGCTCACTCACCGCCGCCCCGATCGCCCCGGCCCCACAACACAGGTCGACCACGACCGGTGGGTGGGATAGTCCGCCGCCGAAATCATCGTTCGCGGCCTCGGGCTGATGATTTCGGCGGCGGACTATCCCCATCACCAGCTCCACCAGCAGCTCGGACCGGCGGCGCGGGACGAAGACGCCGGGGGTGACGACGTACCGCGAGCCGGCGAAGGAGACCCAGCCCAGCAGGTGTTCGAGGGGCTCACCGGCGACCCGACGGTCGACCAGGTCGTCCAACGCGGGACCGGACGCGGCGGCGAGGAGGAGCGCGGCCTCGTCCTCGGCGAAGACACACCCCGCCGCCCGCAGCCGGGCCGCGACGGCCCGCGTGTCAGACAGCCGACTCGGCCCGTTGCCGGGCGCGGTAGGCCGCGACGTTGGCGCGCGAGGAGCAGCGGTCGGAGCAGTAGCGGCGCGACTGGTTGGGGGAGGTGTCGACGTAGACCCGTGAGCACTTCGTCGAGGCGCACACGCCGAGCCGGGTCGGTCCGAGGTCGCACACGAGCGTCGACAGCCCCAGCAGCGCCTCGCCGATCAGCAGCTCGGAGACGGTGGCGGTGCGGGTGGCGACATGGAGGTGGAGGTCGTCGGGGTCGTGGTCGGAGATCATCGGGGTGATCGGGTACTTCTCCATCAGCTCGTTGAGGCCAGCGATGACGCCGCCGACGTCGCCGACGTCGGACGCCTCGAAGACCGGCCGCAGCTCCCGCTGGAAGCGACGCAGCACGGTCGCATCGCGGTCCGTCGACTGGTCGTGGAGCCACTGCCGCGACACCAGCAGCGCGACGAGGTCGTCGCGGTCGGCGAGCCGGGCGTTGAGCAGGCTCGCGGACGCATCGGCGTACCTGACGAAGTCCACGGCAGCGAGTCTACGGCCGCAGGGTTCAGACGTCCGCCGCGCTGCGCACCGAGGTGACCCGGTGGATCGCGAACAGCCGGGTGTCGTCACTGCGCACGTCGTACGCCGTGAGCTGCCCGCCGTCGACGCGGATCGGTTCGACGAGTCGTTCACCGCGCGTGCCGTGGTTGTCGACGTAGCCGATCAGCACCGGCGTCCCGGTCTCGATCGCCTCGCGCAGCGCGGCCAGCGACCCGCTGGGGGAGAGCGTCTCCACGGTCCCCGCCGGGCGGCTCGCGGCGACGCGGTCACCGGCCCGGACGGCGGCCACGACCTGGGCGGCCAGCGCGGCCTCCCGGGCCACCACGGTCGCCGGTCGGACGGGGACCACGCGGCGTGCGGGCGCGCAACAGGTCGGGCCGCGCGATCCGGACCGTGCCGTCGGCGGCCTCCACGACTGGAGCCGCCCCGAGCTCGCGCAGGCGCGGGAGCAGCACGTCGAGCGGGGTGTCGGAGACGAGCACGGTGGGCGCGATCCGCCGCAACCCGAGCTTGCCCGCCTTGGGGTGGTGCAACAGCTCGGTCAGCGCGGTCTCGTCGTCCGCCCGCAGGAAGGCCTCGGCGTGGCCGACCCGGATCGTGCCGAACGTGCGGGCGGTGTCGTCGACCAGGTAGCGCAGCGGCTGCGGGACCTCGGTCGCGGCCACCGAGTCGAGGAAGTCGTGGATCTCCAGGGCCGACCAGCCGACGTCGAGTGCGCGACGGACCGACGCGGGCGTGAAGCGATAGACGGTCGCCCCGCCCCGCGACTCGACCTCCGCGACGAGGTGGAGCTGGCGCGCGACCACGGTCTCGAGCGGGCCCGGCGCGACGGCGGTGAGGTCGGCCTGCACGAGCACCTGCGTGACCGGTTCGGGCAGCAGCGGCGCCAGCGCGGCCGCGGCCTCCGGTTCGTCCCCGGCCAGCAGCGGCGCGACGTACGACGCGGCACCGCCCATGCCGAGCAGCCCGAGTGCGGCCGCCTCCTCGACGGACCACGCGACCTGCTCGGGGCGGCTGCGCGGCCGGCGCGGCCGCAGCCAGGAGACGTGGGCGACGAGGGACGGGACGCCGGTGCCGGCGGCGAGGGCGTCGCCCGCCGGCAGCGAAGCCAGCGCCCGCAGCGTCATCCGCCGGGTCTCGGCAGCGATCGGGCTGGTGAGGTCGGTGCCGAGCGCGTTGCGGCCCTTGCCGCCGGGCTCGCGACTGCCGACCCGGCCGGGCACCCGCGGCATCGCGAGCCAGTGGTGGACGAGCAGCAGCCACCGCTGTGCGTGCTCCTGTGCCGTCCACGCGTCGAACGCGTCGGTCGGCACCCAGACCGGGTCGCCCTGTGCGTCGGCCCGGGTGGCGATCAGCCCGGCGGCGTGCGCGACCTCGACCAGCAGGGCCGTCACCCGCTCGGTGGTGTGGAGCAGGGCCGCACCCGTCTTGAGGTCGCGCACCCCCAGTCCACCGCCGCGCAGCTCGCCCGGGGGCTCGTTGCCCCACTGGTCGAGCAGCAGCTCGACGCGATGGACGGCCTCGAAGGCAGCGCCGGCCGCGGCCCGGTCGACCAGCGCCGCCGACCGCGTCGTCGTGGCGATCTCCGGCACCCGGTCCACCGGCTCGCGGGTGGTCCGGCCGCCGCGCAGCGCGAGCCCGACCTCGCCGGGGAGGACGAGCACGCCGCCGCGCGGCACGAGCAGTCGGCGTGACACGAGCTCCTCGACCGGTCCCTCGGCGGAACCCACGGTCGCCTGCCCGCCGTGGGCGTCGACGTGGTGGAGCATCGCCTCGGCCTCGGCGCCGAGCTCGTCCAGCAGGGCGGCGATCCGGTCCGGCGAGGGGGCGTCGTCGGTGCGCGGCCGTACCCCGCTGGTGCCCGGGGTGCCGGCCGACATCGCCTCGACGACGCCGGTCAGCGGCCGCAGGCCCCCGGTCGACTCCCACGCCAGGCACAGGTCGACGAGGCGCTCCGCCGCGGCGGCCACGACCGCGGCTTCGGCGTACACGACGTCGGGTAGTTGGGCGCGAGGGGTTTGACCGACCACCACGAGGGCATCAAGGACGGAGAGCTCGACCATGCTCAGCTGGTCGAGCGCGCGGACCACCGAGGACCTGGTGGCGGCACGGGACGCCAGCTGGCCGGAATCGTGAGGTGCAGGAGTGGCGAGGTCAGGACGCTCGCGCAGCAACCGGGTCAGCCGGTCGTCGGGCCATGCCCTCAGCTGCTCGGCGAGGGTGCGGAATGCCTCGCCGGCCGACCCAACCTCCGCCATCCTTCCCACGCTACCCGGCCACCACCACGCCGGAGGCCGTACGCTGCTGCCCGCCGGGGAGGTGTGATGAAGCACGTGGAGCTGCACCACGGCACGCGGACCGACGTCGGTCTGGTGCGTGAGGTGAACGAGGACGCGTTCCTCGCCATGCCTCCGGTCTTCGTCGTCGCCGACGGCATGGGCGGCCACGACGGCGGCGACGTCGCCAGCCGGATCGTGGTGGAGGAGTTCGGGAAGCTCGCCGACGAGGGCTACGACCCGGCGCGCGCGGGTGACCTCGTCACCGAGACTCTCAAGGAGTGCCAGCGCCGGATCAGTGAGTACGGCGCCGAGCAGGTCACCGAGGGCAACGCGCGCGGCTACGCCGGCACCACGGTCGCCGCGGCGCTGCTGGTCGACGACGGCGGGCCGAAGTGGCTGTTGGTCAATCTCGGCGACTCCCGGATCTACCGGGTCAAGGGCGACCACCTCGACCAGGTCAGCGTCGACCACAGCGTCGTGCAGGAGCTCGTCGACGCGGGGACGATCACCACCGAGGACGCCGCCAACCACCCCGAGCGCCACGTGATCACCCGCGCACTCGGCGGTCCCGACCTCGCCGAGGCCGACTACTTCCTGCTGCCGTTGGCCTCGGTCGAACGACTGCTCCTCTGCTCCGACGGGATCAGCGGGATGATCGACGACCAGGCGATCGCGGAGGTCCTCGTCGAGGCCGAGGACCCGCGTGACGCGGCCGACCTCCTGGTGGAGCTCGCCCTGGCCGCTGGTGGCCGCGACAACGCCACCGCGGTCGTGGTCGATGTGGTGGGATGGGCCGACGTCCCGGACTACGACTCCGACCGCCAGCGATTGAGCCTTGAACAGAAACTGGGGGCCTTGCCGTGACACGCACCTACCGACCCGGGCAGTGGTTCGGGATCTTCGGTGAACACGCCATGGTCCTGCTCCCGCCCTCCGAGAAGGAGCGCGTCGGGACGCTGTGGGCGATGGTCGACGACGGCGCCGGCTTCGACGTGGTCCTCGATGCCCTCATCTCCCAGGGGCTGCGCGACCTGCCCGGGTTCGTGCTGGTCTCCTCGGCCGACGGCGAGACCAAGGTCGTCATCCGCGGCGAGGCCCGGGCCTGGTTCACCACCGGCGACGAGACCGTCGAGGTCGCCGGCACCCACGTCACCACGTGGGCCGAGCAGTCCTTCTCCGGGGTCACCGCGACCCGGCTGGCCGTCGGCGCCGAGGGCGAGGAGGGCGCGCCGCTCCCGATCGACAACGGCCTGGTGCGGGTCAGCGAAGTCGTCGAGCCACCCGTCGCCGAAGCCGCGACGGATCGCCCCGGCCCCACCCGAGCCAGTACCGACGCCCGAGCCCGAGCCGGAGCCGGAGCCCGAGCCGGAGCCGGACGCGCTGCCAGCGGCGTACGACCCCGACTCCGACACGGCATCCCAGCCCGGCATCGCGCCTCCGGGTCCGATCGGGCCCGAACCGGTCCTGCCGCCGGTCCCACCCGTGCCGCCGGTGGGCGTCCCGTCCGGCCCGCCGCCGCCGATCGAGCACGACGGCAACACCCAGGCCGGCCAGCTCGGCGAGGCCATCCCCGCGGCGGTCGAGCCACCCGCGCCCGTGACCCGTCCCGTCGCCCGGCTGGTGCTCTCCAGCGGCGACGACATCGACGTGGACCGGGCGGTGCTGGTCGGCCGCGCACCCGAGGCCAGGCGCTTCACCTCCGGCGACCAGCCGCGACTGGTCACCGTGCCCAGCCCGGCACAGGAGATCTCCTCGACCCACCTCGAGATCCGGCCGGGCGCCGGCGCCGACCACGGCAGCGCCGTCGTCACCGACCTGGGCTCGACCAACGGCACCGTCCTCGTCCAGCCCGGCCTGCCTCCCGAGGACCTCAAGCCCGGGATCGCCGTCCAGCTCATCCCCGGCGCGATCATCGACCTCGGCGACGGCGTCACGATCCAGGTGATCAATCCCTGATGTCGGTCCCCGCCGCCCCCGGGCCCGTCTCGGCGTACCCGCCGGCCGGCCTCGACCGCCGGTTCTACGCCTTCGCCCTCGACCGGCTGATCGCCTGGCCGCTGATCGGCGTCGCGGCCTATCTCGGCTACCGGTTCTTCTTCAGCGAGGGCGACGTCTGGCAGGGAGTCGCCCTGATCGCCGGCGTCGTGCTGCTCGTCGGGCTGGTGTTCGCCGTCGTGCTCGGCCTGGTCGGCACCTCGCCGGGCAAGGCCGCGATGGGGCTGCGCGTCGTCCGCGCCGAGGGCGGTACGCCGATCGGCGTCGGGCGCGCGCTGCTGCGCACCCTCGTCCTGGGTGTCGCCGCGCTGCCGACGGCCTGCCTCGGCGTCGCGACCCTCGCCCAGACCGCGGTGATGGACCCCGGCCGGCAACGGCGCGGCTGGCACGACCACCTCTGCCACAGCGTCGTCGTCGACGTCCGGCCGGTCCAGGAGATCGCGAGCGCCGCGACCGACGACGCGCCCCGCCAGGTCGTCAACCTGACCGCGATGCGGCTGGCCCCGACCCCGGCCCCGGTGCCGGCGCCGACCCCTCCGCGACGCGATCCCACCCAGCCGGTCACCGGCGTCGGCCATCGGGTGGACCGCCCCGGCCCGCCACCCTCGGCCGGGCCCCCGGGCTCGCCGATCACCCTCCCGCCGGGAGCGCCGCCCGGCCGCACCCCGATGCCGCCCGGCCCGCCGCCGGCGCCGCCACCCGGCCCACCGCCGGTGCCGGTCTCGACCGTGCCGCGCCACGCAGCCACCTCCTCCGCCGAAGCCGAGCGGACCGTCGTCAGGGGTGCCACCGGCCAACCGCCCGCTTCCGTGTCTGCGAGCTGGCGGGTCACCTTCGACACCGGCGAGACCTTCCTCGTCGAGGGGCTGGGACTGGTGGGCCGCCGCCCCGAGGGCCGCCCGGGCGAGCCGGTGCGCCATCTCGTGCCACTGCCGTCGGAGGACATGTCGGTCTCCAAGACCCACGCCCAGTTCCAGGTCGCCGCCGACGGTGTCCTCGTCGTCATGGACCGCGGCTCGACCAACGGATCGATGCTGATCCGCTCGGGCGTCGCCCGCGACCTCCCGCCGGGCAAGCCCACCACGCTCCTGTCCGGCGACCTGGTCCGCTTCGGCGACCGCAGCATGACCGTCGTCCGGGAGTCCTGACCCATCACGATTGGGCATCGGGCCGTGACCGCCCGGCGGCATCCGTGGGACAAAGAGGGATGCGGTCGGTCGGCGCGGTACTGGTGTCGGTGGCACTGCTGACCCTGGGCTGTACGCCGGCCGCGGACCCGTCTGGCTCGGCCCCCGAACCGACGACGACCACGGGAGCCGGACCCGACACTGCCCTCGCCCACCGGGCCGCACACACCCTGACCACGCTCGCCGACGGCACCCACCTGGTCGCGGGCGGGTGTGACGTCGACGGCTGCTCGACCGCCACCGCCTCGGCGTACCTCGTCGGGGCCGACGGCACGGCCGAGGCGAGGCCCGCTGCCGACATGCTGCAGGCACGCGCCGGCCACACCGCCACGCTGCTCGAGGACGGGCGGGTGCTGGTGACGGGCGGCTTCGCCGGGGAGGGCACCGCGCCCCTGCGCAGCGCCGAGGTCTTCGACCCCGAGTCCGGAGCATGGGACGTCGTCGGCGAACTCGCGATCGGCCGCGGTGGTGACGCCACCGCACTCCTGGGCGACGGGCGGGTGCTGATCGCGGGCGGCTGGCTCAGCAGCGACACCTACACGGAGACGACCGAGCTGTTCGACCCGGCCACCGGCGAGTTCGAGCCCGGTCCCGACCTGCCCGTGGCCGCAGACGGACTGGCGGCCACGACCCTCGCCGACGGCAGCGTCCTGGTCGTCGGTGGGCAGCAGCGCTCCGAGGTCGGGACCGGCGCGGCGGTCCGGATCACCCCCGACGGCGGCATCGTCGAGGTCGAGTCCCTCGGGACCGCGCGGTTCAAGCACACCGCGGTCACCTTGCCGTCGGGCGAGGCGCTGGTGCTCGGGGGAACCGTCGACGACCAGGCCCTGCTGCGCTCCACGGAGGTGTTCGACCCCGTCACCAGCTCCTTCCGGCCCGGACCTGACCTGGACCAGGGCCGGTACAAGCTGACCGGTAGCGCGGTTGTCCTGCCTGACGGCCGCGTCGTCGTGGCCGGCGGCGGTCCGGGCGTGGAGCTGCTCGACCCGGGCAGCGGCGTGAGCACGCCGATCCCGGCCGCCGGCAGCGAGTGGGCGTCGTTCTCGACGGTCGGCGTGAGCAACGGCCGGGTGGTCGTGATCGGCGGGTACGACCGCAGCATCGCGCTCACGGACACCCGGGTCGAGCTCGCGGTGGCCGACCTCTAGGGATCAGCCCAGGTCCGGGAGCAGACCGTGCACCAGGTCGTACGTCGCTCGGTCCGCGGCCGCGACCAGCCCGGTGGGCGGGTCTGCCTGGGGACGGTAGGGCTGGCCGTCGAAGGTCCCGAGGTGGCCGCCTGCCTCGCTGAGCAGGAGCGACCCCGGGGCGTGGTCCCACGGCTTGCCGTGACGGTAGATGGCGTAGTCGGCCTCGCCCTCCACCAGCTTGGGATAGTCGACGCCGCAGCAGACCCAGGTCAGCTCGAGCGCGGTCAGCGTCCCCAGCGCGCGGCCGATCCAGGACCGGCGCGAGGTCACGCCGCGCAACCGCTCCGCGAGTCGGCGGCCGGGTCAGCCGCACGCCGTCGCGCCAGGCGCCGCCGCCTCGCTCGGCGACGTACGCCACCCGGTGCTGGGGCTGCCAGATCCAGCTGCGCACGGTCTCGCCGCCGCGGATCTCGGCGACCATGACGGCGTGGTCGGGTGAGCCGTGGACGAAGTTCCTGGTGCCGTCGACGGGGTCGACCGTGAACGCGTGGTCGGCCGCGCGGAACCGGTCGAGGAGGCCGGGGTCATGGGCGGTCGCCTCCTCGCCCAGCAGCACCGCCGACGGGTACGCCGCGGCCAGCGCCTCGAGCAGCATCGCCTCGGCCTCGCGGTCGGCGACCGTGACCAGGTCGCCGGGGCCTTTCTCGGACACCTGATCCGCGTCGAGGGCGCGGAACCGCGGCACCACCACCTCCTCGGCGACCCGCTGGACGAGGCCGAGCACGTCCGCGGTCTCCATGGCTCCAACCTACTGGCCGGTCACGTTTGTGACGGCTGCGCCACCTTCGGCGCTCATCGGTAACAGTCCGGTAACGATGCCGCGTCGCCCTTCCCTTGGAGGGGTCCCACGAGGTCAGGTGCGTTGGTACTCGGGGACTCTCCCGCTCCGGCGGGCCCTGGGTCGCGCTCGACGTCACAGGGCCGTCGACGAAGCATATGGAGGAAAGCTCTTGAAGAGGAACCGGCTTGTCGCGATCGCGACCGCCACACTCGTCGGGGCAGCCGTGCTGCCCCTCGCCGCCTCGTCGTCCGGGGCAACCCCGGCGCCGGCAACTGGCTCGTCCGCCGACAGCGCGCGCGACCAGGCCAACCGCGGCCACGTCATCAACACGCCCGCCTGGGCCAAGAAGTACGACGCCATCAACCGGGAGGCGCTCGAGCAGCGGCTCAAGACCGGCGGCTCCGGAGCGGCTGAGAAGATCTCGAAGAACCAGCTACGGCCGGGTCGCGACGACCGGCAAGGAGAAGATCTTCGTGGTGCTCGCCGAGTTCGGCGACGTCACCCACCCGGCCGTCCCGGACGACCCGGAGCAGAGCGACGCCACCACCTTCGACGGCCCGATGCACAACGACATCCCGAAGCCGAACCGCAAGAAGGACAACTCCACGGTGTGGCAGGCGAACTACGACACCGACCACTTCAAGAACATGTACTTCCAGCGGATGCGCAAGTTCTACGAGAAGGAGTCGAACGGCAAGTTCTCGATCGGCGGCCAGATCACCGAGTGGGTCAAGGTCCCCTTCAACGAGGCCCGCTACGGCCGCGACGAGGCGAACACGATCTACCTGGTGCGTGACGCGCTGGCCTACTGGGTCGAGCAGAAGACCACGCCCGTCAGCGAGGGTGGCGACGGCTGGACGATGCAGCAGACCACGGACTACCTGGAGACCTTCGACGAGAAGGACCGCTACGACTTCGACGAAGACGGCGACTTCGACGAGCCGGACGGCTACATCGACCACTTCCAGATCGTCCACGCCGGCGGCGACGAGTCCGACGGCGACCCGGTCTACGGCATCGACGCGATCTGGGCCCACAAGGGTCACGCCCAGGTGCACCCTCCGGAGACCAGCGGCCCCGAGGGCGGCGCGCAGATCGGCGGCGTGAACGCCGGTGAGGGCGGCCCGTCCGGCGGCGGCATCGTCAACGTGCCCGACAACCCGACCGGGGTGTGGGTCAACGACTACACCGTCCAGCCCGAGAACGGCGGCTTGGGCGTCTTCGCTCACGAGTTCGCCCACGACCTCGGTCTGCCCGACCTCTACGACACCTCCGGCAACTCCGGCGGCGCCGAGAACAGCATCGGCTTCTGGTCCCTGATGGCCCAGTCGCGCGGCACGCTGCCCAAGGACGCCGGCATCGGTGATCGGCCCACCCCGATGGGGGCCTGGGAGAAGTTCTCCCTGGGCTGGCTGGACTACAAGGTCACTCGGGCCGGTCGCACGGCCACCCACCAGATCCGACCGAACCAGTCTGCCGACAGCACCAGCGTCAACAACGGCGCAGTCGTGCTGCTCCCTGACAAGGAGGTCAGCCACGACATCGGTGCCCCGTGCGGCGACTGCGGATCGCGGTACTTCTACAGCGACCAGGGCAACGACCTCGACAACACCATGACCGTCGAGGTCGATGAGGGCGGCCCGCTGACCGCGGTCGTCAACTACGAGATCGAGGCTGAGTGGGACTACGCGTTCCTCGAGAGCTCGAGCGACGACGGCGAGAACTGGGACAAGCTTCCGACCAACCTCTCGGACGTGGGTCCGCACGCCGGCCACAACCAGAGCGGCTACAACTCCACCGACACCGGCATGACCGGGACCAGCGAGGGCTGGACCGATCTGACGGCCACCGTGCCCGACGACGCCACCCACGTGCGGTTCCACTACATGACGGACGGCGCTTCTGTGGAGTCCGGGTTCCGGGTCGACAACGTCGCCATCGACGGCACCGACATCGGGACCGCTGAGGGCGACGAGGGCTGGGTGTTCGACGGTTTCCGCACCACCACTGGTACGGACATCACGAAGCACACCAACGCCTACTTCGTCGACAACCGTCAGTACGTCGGCGGCGACAAGGTGCTGAAGCACAACTACCAGTTCGCTGGTCTGGGGTCGAAGCCCAACTGGGTCGACTTCTTCAGCTACTCGCCCGGCGCGCTGATCACCTACTGGGACAGCTCGTACTTCGACAACAACGTCGGAGACCACCCCGGACACGGTGAGCTGCTGCCGGTCGACGCTCACCCCGAGTTCGACCACGCGCCTGACGGCACGCTGCTCCGGCCGCGGATCGGGGCACACGACGCGGCGTTCGGTCTCACCCGGACCAACCGGGTCGAGCTCCGTCACAACGGCACCTGGTACACGCTGCCGCGTCACGCGGGCCAGTCGGTCTTCAACGACATGCAGGACTGGTGGTTCGACAACGACGAGCACGCTGCGAGCGGGGAGACCCACCCGGGGCACTACCAGCCCAGCTGGTTCAGCGTCGACGTGCCCAAGACGGGAACCACCGTGCGCGTGGTCCGCGTCAACAAGGCGGGCGTGATGACGATCCGGGTCGGCTCCTCGAGCTGACACGCCTGCACCACAGCACCATCGGTCCGGCCCTCGGAGACTTCGGTCTCCGGGGGCCGGTCCACTCCCGGTAGGTTCACACGCATGGCCGAGCTCTCGACAGCACGCGGCGAGACGACCCCGGTTCTCCTGCAGGAGACGATCGGCGCCAACCTGGAGGCGACCGTCGCGCGTCATCCCGAGCGCGAGGCGTTGGTCGAGGTGGCGAGCGGTCGGCGATGGACGTGGGCCGAGCTCGACGCCGACGTCGACGCCCTGGCGCGGGGTCTGATCGCGGCCGGTGTCGAGAAGGGAGACCGGGTCGGGATCTGGTCGCCCAACTGTGCGGAGTGGACGCTCACCCAGTACGCCACGGCGAAGATCGGTGCGATCCTGGTCAACGTCAACCCCGCCTACCGGACCCACGAGCTCGCCTACGCCGTCAACCAGAGCGGGCTGTCGCTGCTGATCTCGGCGTCGTCCTTCAAGACCAGCGACTACCGCGCGATGGTGGAGGAGACCCGGCACGAGTGTCCCGGGCTGCGCCGGGTCGTCTACCTCGACACCGACGACTGGCAAGCGCTGGTCGCCGAGGGTGAGTCGCTGCCGGAAGGCGCCGTCCCGGAGCGGATGGCGACCCTCGGCGTCGGCGACCCGATCAACATCCAGTACACGTCGGGGACGACCGGACGCCCGAAGGGCGCCACCCTCAGCCACCGCAACATCCTCAACAACGGCTTCTTCACCACCGAGCTGATCAACTTCACCGAGGAGGACCGGCTCTGCATCCCGGTCCCCTTCTACCACTGCTTCGGCATGGTGATGGGCAACCTGGGGTGCACCACCCACGGGGCGACGATGGTGATCCCGGCACCCGGCTTCGATCCCGAGATCACCCTGCGCACCATCGAGCAGGAGCGCTGCACCGGCGTCTACGGGGTGCCGACGATGTTCATCGCCATCCAGAACCATCCCGACTTCGCGTCCTTCGACCTGTCGTCGCTGCGCACCGGCGTCATGGCCGGGTCCATCTGTCCGGTGGAGGTCATGAAGCGGTGCATCGAGGAGATGCACATGGCGGAGGTCTCGATCTGCTACGGCATGACCGAGACCAGCCCGGTGTCGACCCAGACCCGCGCCGACGACGACCTCGATCGGCGCACGGCGACCATCGGCCGGGTCCACCCGCACGTCGAGATCAAGATCGTCGACCCCGCCACGGGCGACGTCGTCGAGCGCGGCGAGCCGGGTGAGCTCTGCACGCGCGGCTACTCGGTGATGCTCGGCTACTGGGACGATGACGAGAAGACCCGCGAGGCCATCGACGACGACGGCTGGATGCACACCGGCGACCTCGCCGAGATGCGCGACGACGGCTACTGCACGGTCGTCGGCAGGATCAAGGACATGGTGATCCGTGGGGGCGAGAACGTCTATCCGCGCGAGATCGAGGAGTTCCTCTACACCCACCCCGACATCGAGGACGTCCAGGTGATCGGCGTACCCGACGAGAAGTACGGCGAGGAGCTGTGCGCGTGGGTGCGGATCAGGTCAGGCGCTGATCCGCTCGACGCCGACGCGGTCCGCGCGTTCGCGTCCGGAAAGCTGGCCCACTACAAGATCCCGCGCTACGTCATGGTCGTCGACGAGTTCCCCATGACGGTGACCGGCAAGGTCCGCAAGGTCGAGATGCGGGAGAAGTCGGCCGCCGACCTGGGGCTCAACGGCTGACCGCTGTCCACCCCCGCCTAGGCTGGCGCCATGTCCGCGCCGCTGTCGGTCGGGTTCGACCTCGACATGACCCTGATCGACACCACGCCCGGCTTCGGCGCGGTGCTGGAGGTCCTCGGGGTCGAGCTCGGCGTCGCCTTCCCGGTCGAGGAGATGACCGCCCGGTTGGGCCCGCCCCTGGACCACATGTTGTCGCCGCACCTGGCGAGCGAGGCCATCGCGCCGGCTGTGGACCGGTTCCGCGCTCTCTACCCCGACCACGCGATCACGAGCGTGCCGCTGCTGCCCGGAGCCGCCGAGGCGGTCGCCGCCGTCCGGGACGCGGGCGGTCGGGTCGTCGTCGTCACCGGCAAGTTCACTCCCAACGCGCAACGACACCTCGACCACCTCGCGCTCGGCCACGAGGCGCTGGCGGGCGAGGTCTGGGGTGTCGGCAAGAGCGAGGCCCTGCTGCGCGAGGGCTGCAGCGTCTACGTCGGCGACCACATCCACGACGTGGAGGGAGCACTCGCGGCTGGAGCCACGAGTGTCTCCGTGCTGACCGGTGGCTGCACCCGCGAGGAGCTCCTCGCGGCGGGCACCCACGCTGTGCTCGACGACCTCACCGAGTTCCCCGCGTGGCTCGAGGAGCACCTGCTCGCGACCCGGCTCGCGGCCCTGGCCGCCGACCTGCGTGACCGAGGCTCGGTGCTGGTCGCCTACAGCGGCGGCGCCGACAGCGCGCTGCTGCTCGCGGCCGCCGTACGCGCCCTCGGCGCCGACCGGGTCGTGGCAGCCACCGGATACTCGGACTCGCTGCCTGAGGTCGAGCGCGACCCGGCGCGCGAGTTCGCCGAGGCGCTCGGCGTCCGCGTCCTCACTCCCGAGACGCACGAGATGGACCGGCCGGGCTATCGCGCGAACAGCGGGCAGCGCTGCTTCTTCTGCAAGGCCGAGCTGCTCGACGTCCTCGTGCCGCTGGCCGCCGAGCACGGACTGGAACACGTCGCCACCGGCACCAACGCCGACGACGTCGTGGCCGGCTTCCGGCCCGGCATCCGTGCTGCCGCCGAGCGCGGCGCGATCACGCCGCTCGCCGACGCCGGACTGACCAAGAACCAGGTCAGGGCCGCGTCGCGGGCGTGGTCCCTCCCGACGTGGGACAAGCCGCAGGCCGCCTGCCTCTCGTCCCGGATCGCCTACGGCATCGAGGTGACCCCCCACCGGCTGGCACGGGTCGAGCGGGCAGAGTCCGCGGTGAGGGAGGAGGCTTCCGCGCTCGACGTACCACTGCGTGACCTGCGCGTCCGCGACCTCGGCGACCGCGCGTCCTTGGAGCTCGACGCGGGCGTGCTTCCGCTGGACGCTGACGTCGAGGCCGCCGTGCTGTCGCGCGTGCGTGAGGCGGGGTTCGAGCGAGCTCGAGGTCGACCCGCGCGGGTTCCGGTCCGGCTCGCTCAACGACCTTCTCTGAATCTCCGTGCTCTCACTCGCCCACCGGTCTAGGCTGCCGCGAGACGGGAACCCGACCGGCACGAGAGGCGCACGTGAAGGGCATCATCTTCAACCTGGTCGAGGACGTCGTGAGCGAGGCGTACGGCGAACAGGTCTGGGACCAGCTGCTGGCCGAAGCCCGACTCGACGGCGGCTACACCTCCATGGGTGACTATCCCGACGAGCAGCTGCACGCCCTCGTGGGCGCGGCGTCCACTGCTCTGGACGTGCCGGCGGACCAGGTCCTGCGGCAGCTCGGCCATGGCGCTGCCGTAGGTCTCTCCGAGCAGTACCCCCACTTCTTCACGCCTCACCAGCGCAGCCTGGACTTCGTGGTCACCCTCAACGACGTGATCCACGCGGAGGTCCGCAAGATCCACCGCGCCGCGGATCCGCCGGAGTTCCTCTTCAGCGAGGTCGGCGACGAGGAGCTGGTGATCGAGTACCGCTCGCGCCGCGGTCTCTGCGCTCTCGCCGACGGCATGCTGGGCGGCGCGGCGTCCTATTTCGGCGAGCGGGCCACCGTCCGGCACGAGACCTGCACCCACCGCGGCGACGACGTGTGCGTCATGCGGTGCCGCTTCTCCCCGGCCGACACAGAAGTGCTCAGCGATGCCGGCTGAGCAGTCCACCTCCGAAGACCCCGGGCTGCTCCGCCGGCAGCTGGACCGGGAACGTCGTGCCCGCCGCGCCGCCGAGCAGATCGGCGAGGCCACGACGGCCGAGCTCTGGCACACCGTGCAGCGGCTCGAGCAGGCCGAGGCCGAGCTCCGGGACCGCGCCGAGCTGTCCGACCTCACCTACGCCCTCTCGCGGTCCCTGCGCGCGGATCTCGACCCGGAGCTGATGCTGGAGCGGGCCGTGCGGGCGCTGGGTGAGGCGCTCGAGGTCGACCGGGTGGTGGTCCGGCTCGCCTACGAGAACCACATCGGGAGTGTCGTGACCGAGTGGCTCGGCCCCGGGGTCACCGGGCTGCCCCCCGACTCCGAGCTCGACCCGCCGTTCCGACGGCTGGTGTCGGAGCACGCGGACCGCGAGGAGGCGCTGTGGATCGACGACCTCGCGGTCGACCCGCGGGTATCGGAGCCGCGGCAGGCCGGCGTCGGCTTCGACTGCCGGGCGTACGCCGGCGTACCCCTGCTCACCGGGCAACGGCTCGTGGGCTGGCTGGCCCTTCACATCGAGTCCGAGTCGCGGACGTGGACGTCCCGCGACCGGATCATCACGCAGGCACTGGCCCACGACTTGAGTGGAGCACTGCTCCAGGCGCAGGCCCATCAGCGCCAGGTCGACACCGTCCGCGAGCTCCAGCAGGTCGATGAGGTGAAGAACGAGTTCGTGTGGCGCGTCTCCCACGAGCTGCGGACGCCGCTGACGAGCATCCGCGGCTACACCGAGCTGCTGGTCGACGGCGAGGTGGGCGAGCCGACGCCGGCTCAGCAGCGCACCCTCGACGTCATCCTCCGCAACTGTGAGCGGCTGCTGTCCCTCACGGAGAACCTGCTCAGCCTCTCGCGGGTCGCTGCCCACGAGTTCCAGACCCAGCGTGACCCGGTCGACCTGGTGGGGCTGCTGGGTCGTGTGGGTGATCGCGGGCTGTCACTGCTGGTCGGACGCCAGGTCCACCTGCTGCTCCCCGACGCCGCACCAGCCGGTGTCGCGCTGTGGGGGAACGAGGCCGAGCTCGAGCGCGTGCTGGTCAACCTGCTGGCCAACGCCCTGAAGTTCACCCCGGACGGCGGCAGGGTCGAGCTCAGCGTGGCCGCCAGCGACACGCAGGTCACCTTCGACGTCATCGACACCGGCTGCGGCATCGACGAGGAGGACCGCACCCGGGTCTTCGAACGCTTCTTCCGCACCCACCAGGCCGCGGAGTCGGAGGTGCCCGGTGCCGGTCTGGGGCTCGCCCTGGTCCACTCGATCGTGGAGGCCCACGGCGGCACGGTGAGTGTCGAGTCCGAGCCGGGTCACGGTTCCCGGTTCCGGGTGGTGCTGCCCGTGGGCGCCGACTGAACGGTCCCCGCTGATACCCGTTTGTCCACCCCGGGGGACGGGACCTATCGTTGGTCGCCGCCACGGCGATGGGCCGCGGCAGGACGAAAGGTCAGTGGCGTGCCGAGCGGCAAGGTGAAGTGGTTCGACCCCGCGAAGGGCTTCGGGTTCCTGTCCCAGGAGGACGGTCCCGACGTCTACGTTCACGCCGACGCGCTCCCGGAGGGCGTCACGACGCTCAAGAACGGCGCTCGGGTGGAGTTCGGCATCGCGCAGGGTAGGCGCGGCGATCAGGCACTCCAGGTGCGCGTCCTCGACGCGCCCCAGTCGGTGCAGCGCAACCAGTCGCACGCTCGGCGCAAGCCGCCGGAGGAGATGGTGACGATCGTGGAGGACACGATCCGGCTGCTCGACGGCGTGGGGGAGAGCTACCGCCGCGGCCACCACCCCGACGCCAAGACCGCCCGTCCCACCGCCAAGCTGCTGCGCGCCCTGGCCGACGAGCTCGAGCTCTAGGACCACCCTCTGAAAGGCATCAACGAGAACCCGCGGCCTCCGGCCGTGGGTTCTCCGTTGGGTGGACGCCCTCCGGGCGTCGATAGGCCAGCACGAAGACCGCCCATGCGGTGAGCACCGCCACCGCCACACCCAGCCCGAGCCGGGGCGGGTCGAGCGGGAGTGCGATCCCGACGAAGCCGCCGATGACCCACGCCAGCTGCAGGGTCGTGTCACTGCGGGCGAACGCGCTGGCCTGGACCCGCGTCGGGACGTCGCGCTGGATGGTGGCGTCGAGGCAGAACTTCGCCAGCGACTGAGCCAGGCCCGCCGTCAGTCCGAGCAGGACGAGCGTCAGCACGCCGTAGAACAGGGTGCAGACCAGCGTCACCGCGGCCACGGTGACCAGCGCGAGGACGACGGTCACCGCCGGGTTGATCATCTTGAGCAGCGAGGCCAGCAGGATGCCGAGCGCGTTGCCGGCGCCGGCCGCGCCGATGACCAGGCCGATCAGGACCTCGGCCTCCAGGGCTGAGGGGGGTGGGTTCTCGCGCAGCAGGAACGCCATGAACATGATCAGGAATCCCGAGAGCCAGCGCGGGCCGCAGTTGGCGCGCAGTGCGAACGCGACCGCTGGGGGGATCCTGACCTTGGCCCGTCCGCGGCGGCTGGGGGTCGCCTCCGAGCCGCGCAGCACCAGCTCGTCCTCCCCGGCGGAGGAGTCGACCTGTTCGGGGAGCCGGATGGCGCAGACGGTGGCGATGATGAACACGACGAACGCGTAGCGCAGCGACCACTCCGGCCCGATCAGGGAGAGAAGGATGGCGATCGGCGCCGAGACCGTCGCTCCGACGGTCCCCGCCAGTGACACCCGACCGTTGGCGCGCACCAGTGTGAAGTCGCGCGGAAGCAGCCGGGGCACAGCCGCGGCGCGGGTGACTCCGTACGCCTTGGACGACACCAGGACCCCGAGCGCCGCGGCGAACAGCCAGGGCGACTCGCCGGTCACGGAGGTGGCCAGGGCCCAGCACAGGAACGCCCGGATCGCCATGGTTCCCCCGATGGCCCACCGGCGGCCGTGGGCGAAGCGGTCGAGGAACGGCCCGATCAGCGGCGCCACGATGGCGAAGGGCAGCATCGTCAGCCCCAGGAACAGGGCGACCTGCCCGCGCGCCTCGCCCGACGGCACTGTGAAGAACAGGGAGCCGGCGAGCGAGATCGCCACCGCGGCGTCGCCGGCGGTGTTGAAGAAGTGCATCTGGATCAGCCGTGAGAGCCCCGACTCGCCGGCGCCCTCGGCCTCGGAGGCCCGCTGAGCCTGGCGCACGGTGAACCGGCTGGCCCGGCTCGTCATCCGCGCCGCCCCGGTCGCGCCGTCACGCACCCCCCGCCACACCGACCGTGCCCGCTCCCCCCGGGGACCGGGGCCCGAGACGGCCCCAGTCGCGTCGTCGGGTCGCGGCTCGGTCATGCCTCCATCCTGCCCAATGCCACCCACGGCGAGACGATCGGCGCCCCGACCTGACAGGGAAGCCGATGATTTGTCATGATGCGCAGCGTGAGTCCCTCCCTGCGCAGCAAGACCGACAGCGTCGCCGTCAAAGCGATCGACCCGGCGCGCGCCGCGCTGCTCGAGCAGGTCGACGCGTCTGACGTCGGCGACCACCTCGGCCATGTCGTCGAGGGGGAGCGCCTGGTCACCCACCTGTTCGCGTGCACCCGTCGCGGCTACGCCGGGTGGCACTGGTCGGTCACCGTGGCCCGGGCCAGCCGCCAGAAGGGCGTCACGGTCGACGAGATCGTGCTGGTGCCCGGCGACGAGGCGATCGTCGCGCCCGAGTGGGTCCCCTACAAGGAGCGCGTCAAGCCGGGCGACCTCTCACCGGGCGACCTGCTTCCCGTCGAGGAGGACGACGCGCGGCTGGTCCCGACCTACTTCTTCGGCGACGACCCGCTCGATGACGACGACAAGGCGCAGGTGCGCCGGGTTGCCCAGGAGCTCGGCCTCGGTCGGGTGCGCACGCTGTCCCTGGAGGGGCGAGACCTCGCCGCCGAGCGCTGGTACGACGGCGACGGTGGCCCGTCCGCGCCACTCGCCCAGTCAGCCCCCGACGTGTGCTCGACCTGCGGCTTCCTGATGCGGCTGGCCGGGCCGTTGTCGGACAGCTTCGGCGTCTGCGCCAACGGCAACGCCAACGACGACGGCCGGGTCGTGTCCTTCGACCACGGCTGTGGCGCCCACTCCGAGGTGCAGATCGCGAAGAAGCACGAGCCGGAGCCGATGCCGGAGCATGTCTACGACACGCTGGGCGACGACGGGATCGAGATCCTCTGACCGGCCGTCAGCCCGCGGCCGACAGGATCCACACCGCGTAGTCGGCCACCGGTGGGTGCAGCTCGTAGGTCCCGAACCGCTGGTCGATCGCGAGTCCGGCAGCGGTGGCGTCCGCCACGAAGTCGTCGGCCGGGTAGGTCCGGCTGCCGCTCATCACCGCGGTGAGGTGGAATCCCGCCAGCAGGCGGCCACCCGGCGCGAGCAGGTCGCGCAGCCGAGTCAGGACCGCCCGCTCGGTGTCCTCGCCGAGGTAGACCATCACATTGCCGACGGCGACGACCAGGTCGAAACGGCCGTGCTCGGCGGGGTCGAGGTCCAGTGCCTCGTACGGCAGTACCGCCAGGTCGGGGTACGTCGCGAGCGACTGGGCCCGCAGCGTCGGGTCGGGTTCCGTGGCGACGACCTCGTGACCGCGCCGCCGCAGCGCTTCCGCCACCCGACCCATGCCGGAACCTACGTCGAGGATGCGCGCCCCGCGTGGCACGAGGGCATCGGCCAGCCGGGCCTCGCCGTCGATGTCGTCCCCGTCCGCGACGAGCCGAGCGAAGTGCTCGCCGTACCCCTGTGCCGATTCCCCGGCCAGCTGCCACCGGGTCGGTGGCGGGCCTTCAGCCCTCGGATCCGGCATCGTGCAACGTCGAGTCCCGCTCGGCCCGGGCCTTGCGCCGTCGGCGGCAGTACTCCAACCCGAACAGACCCAGTCCGAACCCGGCCAGGCAGGCCCAGAGCCACCACACGCGCCCGTTGTCCTGCAGCTCGCCGTAGAAGGGGAGCAGGGCGATGAACCCGATCAGCCAGATGGCGGACCCGACCTCGACGGTGCGAACGCCGTCGACGTCCAGCGGCTCGACGTCGGCGACGATGTAGGTGCGGTTGCCGATCTCGTGCTTCATCGGCTGGTCGTCGCGGAGCTCCACGCGAACACGATAGCCCGCGCCTCCCCGGGGGTGGGTCGACGCTCTGCCATGCTGCGTGCGTGAGCGAGAGCACCAAGACCGGCGATGGTGCCGGCACCCGGCGTCCCGCCGGCGGACTGGACGGCTTCTTCAAGATCACTGAGCGCGGCTCGACCGTGAGCCGGGAGGTGCGTGGCGGCGTCGTCACGTTCCTGACGATGGCCTACATCATCGTGCTCAACCCGATCATCCTGCTCGGTGGCGTCGACATGAACGGCGACCAGCTCGCGGGCGGCGACTTCGCGGCGATCAGCGCCGCGACCGCGCTCGCGGCCGGCGTCCTCACGATCCTGATGGGCGCCGTCGCCAACTTCCCGTTGGCCCTCGCCACCGGCCTGGGCCTGAACGCCTTCGTCACCTACTCGATCGCCAGCCAGATGACGTGGGCGGACGCGATGGGGCTGGTCGTGATCGAGGGTCTGATCATCCTGGTGCTGGTCCTCACCGGCTTCCGCCAAGCCGTGTTCAAGGCGGTACCGGCGCAGCTCAAGATCGCGATCTCCGTCGGCATCGGCCTGTTCCTGACCCTCATCGGCCTGGTCGACGCAGGCTTCGTACGTCGTACCGGTGCCGGTCCGGTGCCCGTCGAGCTCGGCGGCGTCGGCGGGCAGCTGCAGGGCTGGCCGGTCGCGGTGTTCTGCCTCGGGCTGATCCTGCTGTTCTCGCTCCATGTCCTCAAGGTCAAGGGCGCCATCCTGATCACGATCGTCACCATGACCGTGGTGGCGATCATCGTGGAGAAGGTCGCCGAGATCGGCCCCGCAGTCACCGGCGTGGACGCCGACGGCAACCTGATCGTCAACCCGGTCGGGTGGGCGCTCAACGTCCCCGACTGGCCCAGCGACGTGGTCGGCAAGCCCGACCTGCAGCTGATCGGGGAGTTCAACCTGCTCGGCTCCTGGGAGAACGCCGGTGTGGTCCTCGCCGCGCTGTTCGTCTTCACGCTGCTGCTGGCCGACTTCTTCGACACCATGGGGACGATGACCGCCATCGGGTCCGAGGCCGGACTCCTCGACGACGAGGGCATGCCGCCCCACACCCAACGCATCCTGATCGTCGACTCGCTGGCTGCAGCGGCGGGTGGTGCCGCCTCGGTCTCCAGCAACACCTCGTACATCGAGTCCGCCTCGGGCGTCGCCGAGGGTGCTCGCACCGGGCTCGCCAGCATCGTGACCGGCCTGCTGTTCCTGCTGGCGATGTTCTTCGCCCCCGTGGTCAACATCATCCCGAGCGAGGCCGCGGTGACGGCCCTGATCCTGGTGGGCTTCCTGATGATGCAGCAGGTCCGAGGCATCGACTGGGAGGACCTGGAGATCGCCATCCCGGCGTTCCTGACGATCGTGCTGATGCCGTTCACCTACTCGATCTCGGTCGGTATCGGTGCCGGTTTCATCGCCTTCGTGCTGATCAAGGTGGTCCGTGGCAAGCTCGCCGAGGTCCACCCGCTGATGTGGGTGGTGGCCGGCCTGTTCGTCCTCTACTTCGCGATCCACCCACTGACGGCCTGGCTCACCTAGGACGCGAGTCCTGGCCCGCGGGGGGTTCGGCCTACCGGAATAGTTAGCATGGGTAATGAGTTATGCTAACGATATGGTTCCCACGGTCGAGAAGGCAGCGCGTACGGACGCCGGGCTGGCCTCCCAGCTCCGCCTCTCCGTCATGCGGCTGCGCCGGCGGCTCGCCAACGAGCGCCACCCCGACAACGAGCTGAGCCTCGGCGCCATGGCCGTGCTCGGTTCCCTCTACCGCCACGGCGAGCTGACCGTCGGCGAGCTGGCCACCCTCGAGCTGGTCCAGCCTCCGTCGATGACGCGCACCGTGACGTGCCTGGAGGAGGTCGGCCACGTCGTACGCCGCCGCCACGACACCGACGGCCGCCAGGTCGTGGTCGCGCTGACCGAGACCGGCAAGAACACCGTCCTCGCCGACCGGCGCAGCCGGGACGCCTGGCTGGCCCGCCGGCTGTCCGACCTGACTCCCCACGAACGCGCCGTCCTCCGTGAGGCGGCTCCGATCCTCGAAAGGCTTTCTTCTAGTTGAGTCCCACGTTCCGCTCCCTGCGCAACCCGAACTACCGCCGATACGCCGCCGGTGGCGTCGTGTCGAACACCGGTACCTGGATGCAGCGGATCGCGCAGGACTGGCTGGTGCTGCAGCTCACCGCCAACAGCGGTACTGCGATCGGCATCACCACCGGTCTCCAGTTCCTCCCGTTCCTGCTCCTCTCACCGTTCGCCGGGGTCGTCGCCGACCGCATCCCGAAGCGTCGGCTGCTCCAGTTCACCAACCTCGGCATGGCGCTTCCGGCCCTCGTGCTCGGCGTGCTCGCCGTCACCGGCACGGCCCAGATCTGGCACGTCTACGTTCTCGCCTTCGTGCTCGGCACTGCCGCCGCCTTCGATGCCCCGGCCCGACAGAGCTTCGTCTCCGAGATCGTCGACGCCGACGACCTCTCCAACGCCGTCGGTCTCAACTCCGCCAGCTTCAACGCAGCTCGCCTCGTCGGCCCGGCCGTCGCCGGCCTCCTGATCGCCGCCCTCGGCGGGGGCGTGGTCGCCACGGGCTGGGTGATCCTGATCAACGCGGTCACCTACGTCGCACCGATCCTCACGCTGCGCTCGCTCGACGGCCGGGCGCTCGACACCCCCGACCTCGTCCGGCGGGAGCCGGGCCAGATCCGCGCGGGAGTGAGCTACGTGCTGGGTCGTCCCGACCTGATGCTGATCATGGCGATCGTCTTCTTCGCGGGGACGTTCGGTCTCAACTTCCAGCTCACCTCCGCCCTGATGGCGACCGAGGTGTTCGGCAGGGGCGCGACCGAGTACGGCCTGCTCGGCACGTTCCTCGCCGTCGGCTCGCTGACCGGCTCCCTCCTGGCGGCCCGTCGGGTACACGTCCGGCACCGGTTGGTGATCGGCGCCGCGCTGGCGTTCGCGGGGCTCGAGATCGTGGCGGCACTGATGCCGACCTATGTCACCTTCGCGCTGATGACGCCGCTGCTGGGGCTCAGTGCGCTGACGATGATCACCGCCGCCAACACGTTCGTGCAGCTTCACACCGACCCCGGGATGCGCGGCCGCGTGATGGCGCTCTACATGATGATCTTCATCGGTGGTACGCCGCTGGGGGCGCCCCTCATCGGCTGGATCGGTGAGGTGGCCGGTGCCCGCTGGACGCTGCTCGTCGGAGGCGCGATGACCGCCCTCGGCGTACTCGCCTCGAGCGCCCTCTACCTGCGCGCCCAGCGCCGGCGCGTCGAGCGTGACGACCAACCCCGTGACGAGCCGATCCCGGTGCCCGTCGGAGGCTAGGGCAACGCTCATCCGCCGTTTTGACCCCCGTGTGGGCGCCGAGTAGCATCGATCCTCGTGTCTGGCACGACCAGACCGTTGCGCGCGCCCGGACCACGTAGGCCTCCGCCGGCGCTCACACCACAGGCACAGCAACACAGGCAGAACCCCGTGCCCGGCACCGCGCCGGCCACTGATCAAGGCAAAGAAAGGGAACCACCCAGGTGCCCACCATCAATCAGCTGGTCCGCAAGGGCCGCCAGGACAAGGTGTCGAAGAACAAGACACCTGCCCTGAAGGGATCGCCGCAGCGCCGCGGCGTCTGCACCCGCGTCTACACCACCACCCCGAAGAAGCCGAACTCCGCCCTCCGCAAGGTCGCCCGCGTGCGCCTGTCGAGCGGCGTCGAGGTCACCGCTTACATCCCGGGCGTCGGACACAACCTGCAGGAGCACTCGATCGTGCTCGTGCGTGGCGGTCGTGTGAAGGACCTGCCCGGTGTCCGCTACAAGATCATCCGCGGCACGCTCGACACCCAGGGCGTGAAGAACCGCAAGCAGGCGCGCAGCCGCTACGGCGCCAAGAAGGAGAAGAGCTGATATGCCGCGTAAAGGTCCCGCACCGAAGCGGCCCATCGACGTCGACCCGGTCTACGGGTCCCAGCTGGTGACCCAGCTGGTCTCCAAGGTGCTCAAGGACGGCAAGAAGCAGGTCGCCCAGCGCATCGTCTACACCGCGCTGGAGGGTTGCCGCGACAAGACCGGCACCGACCCCGTGGTCACGCTCAAGCGTGCCCTCGACAACGTCAAGCCGGCGATCGAGGTCAAGTCCCGCCGCGTCGGCGGTGCGACCTACCAGGTCCCGATCGAGGTCAAGGGCACGCGCGGCACCACGCTCGCGCTGCGCTGGCTCGTCGGCTACGCCGCCGCCCGCCGCGAGAAGACGATGTCCGAGCGCCTCATGAACGAGATCCTCGACGCCTCCAACGGCCTCGGCGCCGCTGTGAAGAAGCGCGAGGACACCCACAAGATGGCCGAATCCAACAAGGCCTTCGCCCACTACCGCTGGTGATGTGGTCGCGGGGCGTGCCCATCACCACTCGTGGTCACGTTCTCGCGGGCCACAGTGGCCCCGCTCCCATCACCACCCCCGACGAACCTAAGGATTGCTGAGACAGTGGCTGTCGACATCACCACGGACCTCAACAAGGTCCGCAACATCGGCATCATGGCGCACATCGATGCCGGTAAGACCACCACCACCGAGCGCATCCTCTTCTACACCGGCATCACCTACAAGATCGGTGAGGTCCACGAGGGCGCGGCCACGATGGACTGGATGGAGCAGGAGCAGGAGCGCGGCATCACGATCACGTCCGCCGCGACGACCTGCTGGTGGAAGGACCACCAGATCAACATCATCGACACCCCCGGCCACGTCGACTTCACCGCCGAGGTCGAGCGCTCGCTGCGGGTGCTCGACGGCGCGGTGGCGGTGTTCGACGGCGTCGCAGGCGTGGAGCCGCAGACGATGACGGTCTGGCGCCAGGCCAACAAGTACTCCGTGCCCCGCATGTGCTTCGTCAACAAGCTGGACCGCACCGGCGCCGACTTCTTCCGGTGCGTCGACATGATGGTCGAGCGCCTCAACTCCACCCCGCTGGTCCTGCAGCTGCCGATCGGTGCCGAGTCCGACTTCCTGGGCGTCGTCGACCTGGTCGGCATGCGCGCGCTGACCTGGCGCGGCGAGACCACCATGGGCGACGACTACGAGGTCGAGGAGATCCCGGCCGACATGCAGGCTCAGGTCGACGAGTACCGCGAGAAGCTGCTGGAGACCCTGGCCGAGGCCGACGACGACGTCATGGAGAAGTACCTCGACGGCGAGTCGTTCACCGTCGACGAGCTCGAGACGGCGATCCGTCGCGCCACCCTGGCCGACAAGCTCAACCCGGTCCTCTGCGGCACCGCGTTCAAGAACAAGGGCGTCCAGCCCCTCCTCGACGCGGTCGTCAAGTTCCTCCCCAGCCCGCTCGACATCGACGCCATCGTCGGCCACTCGGTCAAGGACGAGGACGAGAAGATCGAGCGGCAGCCGAACGACGACGAGCCGTTCTCCGGCCTCGCCTACAAGATCGCCTCCGACCCGCACCTCGGCAAGCTGATCTACGTCCGCGTCTACTCCGGCAAGCTGGAGGCGGGTTCCTCGGTCATGAACTCGGTGACCGGGCGCAAGGAGCGGATCGGCAAGGTCTACCAGATGCACGCCAACAAGCGTGAGGAGATCGCGTCGGTCGGCGCCGGCCAGATCGTGGCCGTGATGGGCCTGAAGGACACCAAGACCGGTCACACCCTGTGCGACCAGCAGAACCCGGTCGTGCTGGAGTCGATGACCTTCCCGGCCCCGGTGATCGAGGTCGCCATCGAGCCCAAGACCAAGGGCGACCAGGAGAAGCTCGGTATGGCGATCCAGCGCCTCTCCGACGAGGACCCCACCTTCACGGTGAAGGCCGACGAGGAGACCGGGCAGACGATCATCGCCGGCATGGGCGAGCTCCACCTCGAGATCCTGGTCGACCGGATGAAGCGCGAGTTCCGCGTGGAGGCCACGGTCGGCAAGCCGCAGGTCGCCTACCGCGAGACGCTCCGCAAGGAGGTCACCAAGCACAGCTACACCCACAAGAAGCAGACCGGTGGGTCGGGCCAGTTCGCCAAGGTCGTCATCTCGCTGGGTCCCAACATCGACCCCGAGACCGGCGTCGGCGCCGGCTACGAGTTCGCCAACAACGTCAGTGGTGGCCGGGTGCCGAAGGAGTACATCCCTTCGGTCGACCAGGGCGGCCAGGACGCCATGGAGTTCGGCGTGCTCGCCGGTTACCCCATGGTCGACGTGAAGTTCACCCTCGAGGACGGCGCCTACCACGACGTCGACTCCTCGGAGCTGGCCTTCAAGATCGCCGGAAACCAGGCGTTCAAGGAAGCGGCCAGGATGGCCAAGCCCGTCCTGCTCGAGCCGATGTTCGCCGTCGAGGTGATCACGCCCGAGAGCTTCCTCGGAACCGTCATCGGCGACATCAACAGCCGCCGTGGGCAGATCCAGGCCCAGGAGGAGCGTCACGGGGACATGGTCATCAATGCCCTCGTGCCGTTGTCCGAGATGTTCGGGTACGTTGGCGACCTGAGGTCCAAGACCTCGGGTCAGGCCTCGTACTCGATGGAGTTCGACTCGTACGCCGAGGTTCCCTCGAACATCGCCGACGAGATCGTCAAGAAGGTCCGCGGCGAGTAGCCCGAGACCTCGGCACCAAACCCCAACGAGTCAAGTAACCACCACACCAGGAGGAGCCCACAGTGGCTAAGGCGAAGTTCGAGCGGACCAAGCCGCACGTCAACATCGGCACGATCGGTCACATCGACCACGGCAAGACCACCTTGACCGCGGCGATCACGAAGGTGCTGCACGACAAGCACCCGGACCTGAACGACGCGTCGGCGTTCGACGAGATCGACAAGGCTCCCGAGGAGCGTCAGCGCGGTATCACCATCTCCATCGCGCACGTCGAGTACCAGACCGAGGCGCGTCACTACGCCCACGTCGACTGCCCCGGTCACGCCGACTACATCAAGAACATGATCACCGGCGCGGCGCAGATGGACGGCGCGATCCTCGTGGTCGCCGCCACCGACGGCCCGATGCCGCAGACGCGTGAGCACGTGCTGCTCGCCCGCCAGGTCGGCGTGCCGGCTCTGGTCGTGGCGCTCAACAAGTGCGACATGGTCGACGACGAGGAGCTCATCGAGCTCGTCGAGATGGAGGTGCGCGAGCTCCTCTCCGAGTACGAGTTCGCCGGCGACGACATCCCCGTCGTCAAGGTTGCCGCGTTCCCGGCGCTCCAGGGCGACGCCAAGTGGGGCGAGTCGATCATCGAGCTGATGAACGCCGTCGACGAGTCGATCCCGACTCCCGAGCGCGAGACCGACAAGCCGTTCCTGATGCCGGTCGAGGACGTCTTCACGATCACCGGTCGCGGCACCGTCATCACGGGCCGCATCGAGCGGGGCATCGTGAAGATCAACGAGGAGGTCGAGATCGTCGGCATCCGCGAGGGTTCCCAGAAGTCGACCGTCACCGGCGTCGAGATGTTCCGCAAGCTGCTCGACGAGGGCCAGGCCGGTGAGAACGTCGGCCTGCTGCTCCGTGGCACCAAGCGCGAGGATGTCGAGCGCGGCATGGTCGTCGTCAAGCCGGGGACCACGACGCCTCACACCAACTTCGAGGCCTCGGTCTACATCCTCTCGAAGGAGGAGGGCGGCCGTCACACGCCGTTCTTCAACAACTACCGTCCGCAGTTCTACTTCCGCACCACGGACGTCACCGGCGTCGTCACCCTGCCTGACGGCAAGGAGATGGTCATGCCGGGCGACAACACCGAGATGACCGTCGAGCTGATCCAGCCGATCGCCATGGACGAGGGCCTCCGGTTCGCGATCCGTGAGGGCGGTCGTACCGTCGGCGCCGGTCGAGTCACCAAGATCACGAAGTGAGCGGTTGAAGCGCCAGGCCGAGTAGCGGCGCGACCGAGCTCTGC
This sequence comes from uncultured Actinomycetota bacterium, assembly GCA_963804845.1. Lineage (GTDB taxonomy): Bacteria > Actinomycetota > Actinomycetes > Propionibacteriales > Nocardioidaceae > Nocardioides. The sequence continues at coordinate 175,029 of CAWDSA010000007.1, forward strand.
GAAGTCGCGACCCGTGTATCGGCCCCGGACGCTTGAAGCACGGAGTCACGAGGCCTTCAGCCGAACGGCCGGGGGCTTCGTCGTCCGTGGCCGTCGAGCCGGCTGTCGGCGGCCTCCTCTAGCGTGCAGGCATGGCACTCACACTGGGCATGATCACGATGGACACGACCGACGCCACCGGCCTCGCGGGCTGGTGGGCCGACCAGACCGGGTCGGCCGTGGTGCAGGACTTCGACGGCACCTTCCTCATCCTGGCCGGTGGCGGGTTGCCGGCGCTGCTCGCCTTCCAGAAGGTCGACGACCCGACGCCCGGCAAGAACCGGGTCCACCTCGACCTCACCGCCGACGACCTCGACGGGGAGGTCGAGCGGCTGCTGGGCGCCGGGGCCTCGATGGTCGGGAAGCGTGGCGACGAGAACTTCCGCTGGGTCACCCTCGCCGACCCCGACGGCAACCAGTTCTGCGTGGCCGGTCGCCAGGAGGCGTCGGGCCTGGAGGGCTAGCGGGTCACGCGGCCGCGCGCACCAGGGCCGCGACGGCGTCGGCGAACACCTCGGTGTGCCGGTCGACGTCGGCGGCGGTGTGGTGCGGGCTGAAGAGGGCCATGTTGTGGAACGGCGTGAGCAGGACGCCCCGGTTGAGGCACCACAGGTGCAGGAGGCCCTCGAGCTCCTCGTCGACCGCCGCGGCTGCCGCCGCCCCGTCGCGCGGTGGTGGGCAGAACCAGTACTCCGCCCGGCAGCCGAGCCGTTGCACGTGCCACGGCAGCCGGTGCTCGGCGATCACGCCCATCACGCCTTCGGTGAACCGTTCGGCCAGGGGTACGGCGATGGCGAAGTCCTCCTCGCGCAGGCAGGTCGACAGCGTGGCCCGCACGGCGGCGAGCGCGAGCGCGTTGCCGGTCAGGGTGCCGCCGACGCCGGCGACGTCGATCTCGTGCCCCCGCATCGGGCCTGCGAGCTGCTCGGCGACCTCAGCCGACATGCCGTACGCCGCGACCGGGATGCCGCCGCCGATCGGCTTGCCGACGACCAGCAGGTCGGGGTCGAGGCCCCAGGCCGCCGTAGCGCCGCCCGGGCCCGCGCACAGCGTGTGGGTCTCGTCGTTGACCAGCAGCACACCGTGGCGCCGGGTGATCTCGCGGACCGCGGTCAGGTAGCCCTCCTCCGGCAGCACGATGCCGATGTTGGTCAGAGCCGGCTCCATCAGCAGACAGGCCACGTCGCCCTCGGCCAACCGGCGATCCAGCGCTCCGGCGTCGTTGAACGGCACGACCGCAGTGGTCTCGGCGACCGGCACCTGCGGTCCGAGCCCTCCGGGACGCGCCACGACCCGGCCGCCGTCGAGCACGGCCAGGGTCTCGTCGACCGTGCCGTGGTAGCACCAGTCCATGACCGCGATCCGAGGCCGCCCGGTCAGGTGGCGGGCGAACCGCAGCACGAACCGGTTGGCGTCGGTGGCCGACATGGCGAACTGCCACGACGGCAGCCCGAACCGGCGCGCGAGCTCGTCGGCCACCCAGGCGGCATCGGGGGAGGGGAGCATCGTGGTGATGCCGCGCCCGGACTGCGCCGCGATCGCGTCGGTGACCTGGGGCAGGGCGTGACCGGTCATCGCGCCCGTGTCGCCCAGACACAGGTCGACGTACTCGTTCCCGTCGACGTCGGTGAGCCGCGCCCCCGTCGCGCCCTCGACGAAGAGCGGGAACCGGCCCGGCCAACGGGTCATCCACGGCATCGGCACGCCGGCGAGCAGTGACCTCTCGGCCTCCCCGGCCAACCGCGCCGAGTCGGGGTGCAGCTCCTCGAACCGTCGCTCCTCGTCGCGTCGCAGTGATGCCAGCCGGTCCCGGTCGATCATGAGAGCAATGTAGGGGCAGCGAGCCAGGCGAGGGTGTCGCGCCAGTGCGAGCCGAGCGTCGACCAGTGGGTCTCGCCGGGGCGGACCTCGAGGGTGGCGCCCTCGATCCGGTCCGCGAACCAGTCGCCACCTGGCCGTGCCCGCAGGTCGGACTCGCCGTACCAGAGCCTGGTGGGGCACCGGACGTCCGCGGCCCGCGTCGGCCAGGCGCTCGTCAGCAGGGCGGCGTCCCGCAGGTAGCCGGCGTAGTCGGTGATCGCTTCCCGCACCGCCGCCGCCACGAAGGCCGGCCCGAAGGCGCCCAGCACCGCCGCGTCCCGGTCCGGCAGGGCCGCCAGCCAACGCCCAGCCAGTGCTTCGTCGTCGGGGTCCGCCGGGGCCACGCCGGAGACGAACTCCTCGTAGCCGGCGCGGTGGACCTCGGCCTGCTCCTCCACCGGTCCGGCGTACGCCGCGTCCATCGGCAGGGCAGCCACGACGCCCAGCGCCGTGACCCGGCCGGGGTGTCGGGCGGCGAGCGTGACGGCGTAGGCACCCCCGACGGACATGCCGAGGGTGGCGACCTGCTCGACGCCCAGTGCGTCGAGCACCGCCACCAGGTCGTCGGCGACGCTGGCGTGCGAGCTGGCGTGGCGGCTCGAGGTCCCGTACCCGGGACGGTTGACGCAGAGGAGTCGGACCCCGACCTCGCGGGCCGCCTGCTCGCCGGTCATCGCCGCCCACCGGGTGTCAGGACAGCCGTGGTGGAAGGCCACGACCGGTCCGATGTCGGCACCGCCCAGCCAGTACTGCACGATCCGGCCGTCGGGTAGTGCGTGCTCCACGACCCGAGGCTAGTGACGTCCGCAAGCCGGGGGAGGATGGAGCCCGTGACCCAGCCCGTCCGTCCTGAGCGGCCCCACCAGAAGCTGACGCCCGACGGTCGTCGGATGCGCGAGGTGCTGAGCTACTCCCGACGCGGCGCCCGGTTCACGCCCACCCAGGCCGAGGCCTGGGAGGCGTACGCCGCGGGTTGGGTCATCCCCGACGAGGCGGTCGACGATCCGCAGTTCTCGCTCACCGCCTGGTTCGGCCGCGAGGCGCCGCTGATCGTCGAGATCGGGCCGGGGGTCGGCGAGGCGACCGGAGTGCTGGCCGCCGCACGTCCCGACCACGACGTCCTGGCACTCGAGGTGTGGCGCCCCGGGGTCGCAGCCGGACTGGCGGAGGTGGCGATGGCGGGTGCGACCAACGTGCGGTTCTGCTCCATCGACGCGGCCTGGTCGCTCGCACACCTCGTGGCGGCGGACTCGCTCGACGAGCTCTGGACGTTCTTCCCCGACCCCTGGCCGAAGAAGCGGCACCACAAGCGTCGGTTGGTGGACCCCGAGTTCGCGACCCTCGCGGCGTCCCGCCTGCGCCCCGGCGCCGCCTGGCGGCTCGCGACCGACTGGGGCGACTACGCCGACCAGATGCGCGAGGTGCTCGACGCGGAGCCGTCGCTGGACGGTGGCGAGGTGCCGCGGTGGGACGAGCGTCCGGTCACGAAGTTCGAGCGGAAGGGTCTCGAGGCCGGTCGTTCGATCACCGATCTCTGCTACCGGCGTACTCCCTAGGGCTCGACTCGCCGGGGGAGGACCCCGAAGTCTGCCAGCGCGGCCTCGACGCGTGCCCGCTCGTGGTCGAGCTCGGGTCCGGGTGGGAGGACGCCGAGCAGATGGGAGATCTCCAGCGAGGCAGCTGCCTCGACCAGGATCCGGTCGAAGGCCTGTCGCCGACCCTCGTACTGCGCGAACCGCATGCCGTCCTGGTGGTAACGCTCGGAGACCCGGCGGACGTCGGCAACGATCTCGTGCCACGGCCTGCCGGGCGGCTCCTCGGTCGCGGAGTGGCGCGGTTGCCTGGCCAGGAAACCCCGTCCCGGCCACGCCTTTGGTCTGGCGACCATCGTGGCGAGGATGACCGTCGGTACGACGGCCATGACGATGATCAAGGCAACGGCCTCGACGATCCCGGCCATCGCTCCAGCGTACGCCGGTTCGGTGCCCGTGGGCCGTCTCTGACGCCGCCGAATAGGCTGCTCCGGTGACCACGACGGTGCCGCGGACGCGACGCATCCATCGGGCGTGGTGGGTCGCAGCGGTCACGATGGCGGCCCTGGTGGCCGCGGCCGGTTTCCGCTCCTCGACCGGTGCCCTGCTGGTGCCACTGGAGGAGGAGTTCGGCTGGTCCCGCGCCACCACGAGCGGTGCCGTCAGCCTCAACCTCGTCCTCTACGGGCTCACCGCCCCCTTTGCCGCCGCCCTCATGGAGCGCTTCGGGGTGCGGCGCGTGGTGGCGGTGGCGCTGGCCCTCGTGGCCGTCGGCTCGGGCCTCACCCTCGTGATGACCAGCCCGTGGCAGCTGTGGCTGCTCTGGGGCTTCGCGGTGGGCGTCGGCACCGGATCGCTCGCCCTGGTGTTCGGTGCGATCATCGCCAACCGCTGGTTCGTCCGCCACCGCGGCGTGGTCGTGGGCGTCTTCAGCGCTGCCAGCTCGACCGGCCAGCTGGTCTTCCTCCCGGCGATCGCCGCCCTCGCGGCGGGACCCGGATGGCGCTTCGCGGCCGCCCTCGTGGCCGGGTTCGCGTTGCTGTTGGTGCCGGTGACGTGGGTCGTGCTGCGCGACTCGCCCGCCCAGGTCGGGACCACGGCGTACGGCGCGGAGCTGGGCACGCCGGTCCCCGCGCCGGCCTCACCCGCATCCGGGGGAGCGGCCGCGCTGGCGCTGGGCACCCTCCGCCAGAGCGCCCGGTCGAAGACGTTCTGGATCCTGTTCGGCACCTTCTGGATCTGCGGCTGGTCGACCAACGGCCTCATCGGCACCCACTTCATCCCGGCGACCCACGACCACGGGATGCCGGCCACGACCAGCGCCACCCTGCTCGCACTGATCGGCATCTTCGACATCATCGGCACGGTCGCAAGCGGCTGGCTCACCGACCGGGTCGACAGCCGCTACCTGCTGTTCGGCTACTACTTCTTCCGCGGCCTCTCGCTGTTGGCCGTGCCGTGGCTGCTCGGCCCCCACGTCCATCCCACGCTCTTCGTCTTCATCCTGTTCTACGGCCTCGACTGGGTCGCGACGGTGCCGCCCACGGTGGCCCTGTGCCGCCAGCACTTCGGCATCGAGCGGTCAGGTGTCGTCTTCGGCTGGGTCTTCGCCGCCCACATGGTCGGCGCCGGTGTCGCGGCGAGCTTCGCCGGCTGGATCCGGACCGTGCAGGGGGACTACTTCACCGCCTGGCTGACCGCGGGCGCCCTCTGCGTCGTGGCCGCAGGAGCGTGCCTGCTGATCCCGAAACGGGGCTCGTTCGCCTAGGAGACGACCGGACCCCTGCTCGGTCGCGGGGCGTGATTTGGCGCAGGCCCAAGAGGTCTGTCAAGATAGTCCGGTTGCTTCGGCCGGGTTGCCGGGGTGCGCCACATGCTTGACTACTGAATCGCGTCTCACGATCGATCGGTGGTTGCCTGCGTGCGGCGACACCGAACCGCGAGACCCGATCGGCCCGGCGAACCGCTGGGCACCACCAACACCGTGCAGGATCCTCAGGTCTTGTGTTGCGTCCGATGAGCGCGACACGCCCGACCTCGGGGGTCGGAGCCCGGAGGTTGGCAGCAGGGCGGGACCGAGTCAACTCGGATGACGTTCCGAAACGCAATGCGGCACTGACAACGAGAAGGACGAGAGAGACCTATGGCGGGACAGAAGATCCGCATCAGGCTCAAGGCCTATGACCACGAGGTGATCGACACCTCGGCGCGCAAGATCGTGGACACGGTCACCCGCACGGGTGCCAAGGTCGCCGGCCCCGTGCCGCTGCCGACCGAGAAGAACGTCTACTGCGTGATTCGCTCGCCCCACAAGTACAAGGACTCGCGCGAGCACTTCGAGATGCGCACCCACAAGCGTCTCATCGACATCATCGACCCCACGCCGAAGACCGTCGACTCGCTCATGCGTCTCGACCTGCCTGCCGGCGTCGACATCGAGATCAAGCTCTGAGGTCAAGATGACTGCCACATTCGAACGCACCGTCAAGGGACTGCTGGGCACCAAGCTCGGCATGACCCAGCTCTGGGACGACAACAACCGCATCGTCCCCGTCACCGTGATCGACGCGCGCACCAACGTCGTGACCCAGGTCCGCTCGCCCGAGACAGACGGCTACAACGCCGTCCAGGTCGGGTACGGCGAGATCGAGGGCCGCAAGGTGAACAAGCCGCGCGCCGGTCACTTCGAGAAGGCCGGCACCACCGCGCGCCGCCACCTCGTCGAGATCCGGACCAGCGACGCCACCCAGTACACCGTGGGCCAGGAGCTCGGGGTCGACACCTTCGCCGCCGGCGACGAGATCGACGCCACCGCCACCAGCAAGGGCAAGGGCTTCGCCGGCGTCATGAAGCGTCACGGCTTCCACGGCGTGGGTGCCTCCCACGGTGCCCACCGCAACCACCGCAAGCCGGGCTCCATCGGCGCCTGCGCGACCCCCGGTCGCGTCTTCAAGGGCGTCCGGATGGCCGGCCGCATGGGTCGCGACACCGTCACTGTCCAGAACCTCACTGTCCACGCCGTGGATGCCGAGAAGGGCCTGATCCTCGTCAAGGGCGCCATTCCCGGCCCCAAGGGTGGACTCGTCATGCTCCGCACCGCCGCCAAGAGCACCCAGGAGGCCTGAGCGCTATGTCAACGAAGACTGGGGCAACCAAGGCTGTCTCCGTGGACCTCCCGGCCGAGATCTTCGACGCCGAGGTCAACATCCCGCTGATCCACCAGGTCGTCGTGGCCCAGCAGGCCGCGGCCCGCCAGGGCAGCGCGTCCACCAAGACCCGCGGCGAGGTCCGCGGCGGTGGCCGCAAGCCCCACAAGCAGAAGGGCACCGGCCGGGCGCGTCAGGGCTCGACCCGCGCGCCGCAGTTCGCCGGCGGTGGCGTCGTCCACGGCCCGCAGCCGCGCAGCTACGACCAGCGCACCCCCAAGAAGATGAAGGTCGCCGCCCTGCGTGGTGCCCTCTCCGACCGGGCCCGCAACGACCGCATCCACGTCGTCGACTCGCTGAGCAGCGGTGACTCGCCGTCGACCCGCTCGGCGCTGGCCACGCTGGCCGACCTGAGCGACCGCACCAAGTTCCTCGTGGTGCTCGAGCGCACCGACTCGTCGACCTGGCTCTCGCTGCGCAACGCGGCCGAGGTGCACATCGTCGCGGTCGACCAGCTCAACACCTACGACGTGCTCGCCAGCGACGACGTGGTCTTCACCCGGGGCGCCTACGACGCGTTCGTGGGCAACGCCGGCGGTGCCGCTCCGGCCGAGACGAAGGCCGCGGTCACCGCTGAGCCCAAGACCAAGCCCGAGCCCAAGACCAAGCCCGAGCCCACGACCGAGACCGAGACCGCCACCGAGGAGCCGACGCTGCCCAAGGGCGCCAAGGCTCCGCTGAAGAGCCCCCGTCCGCCGAAGGGCTACGAGGTCATGGGTCAGGAGTCCGGTGTCTACCGCGAGGCCGACGACGCCGGCTACGACGCCGCCGCCGCCGACTTCTGGTTCAAGTCGGTCGAGGACGCCGAGGCCGCCGGCCTGACCCGTGCCGAGAAGGAGACCGACCAGTGAGCACCCTTCACAAGGACCACCGCGACATCCTGATCGCGCCGGTCGTGTCGGAGAAGAGCTACGGCCTCCTCGACGCCAACAAGTACACGTTCCTGGTGCGCCCGGACGCCAACAAGACCGAGATCAAGATCGCGGTCGAGAAGGTGTTCAACGTCAAGGTGACGTCGGTGAACACGCTGAACCGCCAGGGCAAGACCCGTCGGACCCGCTTCGGCACCGGCAAGCGCGCCAACACCAAGCGCGCCATCGTCAGCCTCGCTGAGGGCCACCGCATCGACATCTTCGGCGCCTGAGAAGGAAGACAGACATGGCTATCCGCAAGTACAAGCCGACCACCCCGGGCCGTCGCGGCTCCTCGGTGGCCGACTTCGTCGAGATCACCCGGACCACGCCGGAGAAGTCGCTGACCCGTCCGCTCCCCAAGAAGGGCGGCCGCAACAACCAGGGCCGGATCACCACCCGGCACCAGGGCGGCGGTCACAAGCGTGCCTACCGGATCATCGACTTCCGTCGCTATGACAAGGACGGCGTCCCGGCGAAGGTCGCCCACATCGAGTACGACCCCAACCGCACCGCCCGGATCGCGCTGCTCCACTACGCCGACGGCGAGAAGCGCTACATCATCGCGCCGAAGGACCTCGTGCAGGGCGCCCAGGTGGAGTCGGGTCCCCACGCCGACATCAAGCCCGGCAACAACCTGCCGCTGCGCAACATCCCGGTCGGTTCGACGATCCACTGCGTCGAGCTGCGTCCCGGCGGCGGCGCCAAGATCGCCCGCTCCGCGGGCAACAGCGCCCAGCTGGTCGCCCGTGAGGGTTCGCGCGCCACGCTGCGCCTGCCCTCGGGCGAGATGCGCTTCGTCGACGTCCGCTGCCGCGCGACGATCGGCGAGGTCGGCAACGCCGAGCAGTCGAACATCAACTGGGGAAAGGCCGGCCGCATGCGCTGGAAGGGCAAGCGCCCGACCGTGCGCGGTGTCGTCATGAACCCGGTCGACCACCCCCACGGTGGTGGAGAGGGCAAGACCTCCGGTGGTCGCCACCCTGTGTCCCCATGGGGCAAGCCCGAGGGCCGCACGCGCAAGCGCAAGGCCTCCGACTCCCAGATCATCCGTCGCCGCAAGTCCGGCAAGGGTAGGAAGTAAACGACATGCCTCGCAGCCTGAAGAAGGGCCCCTTCGTCGACGACCACCTGATCAAGAAGGTGGACGCCGAGAACGACAAGGGCAGCCACAACGTGATCAAGACGTGGTCGCGTCGCTCGATGATCGTGCCGGCCATGATCGGCCACACGATCGCCGTGCACGACGGCCGCAAGCACGTTCCGGTGTTCGTGACCGACTCGATGGTCGGTCACAAGCTGGGCGAGTTTGCCCCCACCCGCACCTACCGCGGGCACGTGAAGGACGACCGGAAGGGACGACGCAGACCGTACCCGATGAGTGTCACTGAGCGCCGGCGCACGAGCGCCCGCCGCGAGACGCTGCTCGGCGACCAGCCGGGAGCCTTCGCGACGGCCCGCTTCGTGCGGATCACCCCGATGAAGGCCCGCCGTGTCGTCAACATGGTCCGCGGCCTCCCCGTCGACGAGGCCCTGGCCCTGCTGCAGTTCACGCCGCAGGCCGCCTCGGAGACCGTCTACAAGGTGCTGGAGAGTGCGATCGCCAACGCCGAGACCACCGAAGACCTCGACCGGGCCGACCTGGTCGTCTCGGTCGCGCAGGTCGATGAGGGACCGACGATGAAGCGCTGGCGCCCCCGTGCCCAGGGCCGAGCGACCCGGATCCTCAAGCGCACCAGCCACATCACGCTGGTCGTGCAGTCGGCCGACGTGGCCGCCGCGAAGAAGACCGCCAAGAAGGGACGGACCGCCTGATGGGCCAGAAGATCAACCCGAACGGCTTCCGCCTCGGCATCTCCACGGACCACAAGTCCCGCTGGTACGCCGACAAGCTGTACAAGTCCTACGTCGGTGAGGACGTCGCGATCCGCAAGCTGCTCACCAAGGGCATGGAGCGGGCCGGCATCTCCAAGGTGGAGATCGAGCGCACCCGTGACCGGGTCCGCGTCGACATCCACACCGCCCGTCCGGGCATCGTCATCGGTCGCCGTGGCGCCGAGGCCGACCGGATCCGCGGCGAGCTGGAGAAGCTCACCGGCAAGCAGGTCCAGCTGAACATCCTCGAGGTCAAGAACCCCGAGGTCGACGCTCAGCTGGTCGCCCAGGGCGTTGCCGAGCAGCTGTCCGGCCGCGTGCAGTTCCGGCGGGCCATGCGCAAGGCGATGCAGACCTCGATGCGGTCGGGTGCCAAGGGCATCCGGATCCAGTGCTCGGGTCGGCTCAACGGCGCCGAGATGTCGCGCACGGAGTTCTACCGTGAGGGCCGGGTGCCGCTGCACACGCTGCGCGCCGACATCGACTACGGCTTCTACGAGGCCCGGACGACCTTCGGCCGGATCGGCGTGAAGGTCTGGATCTACAAGGGCGAGGTCGCCGGCACCCGTGCCGAGCGCCAGGCGCAGGCCGCTGCCCGCGCCGGCGTCCCCGGTCGCGGAGGCCGCCCCAGCCGTGGTGGCGACCGTCCGAGCCGTGGTTCGCGGCCGACGCGCGCCGACCGCGCCACCGAGGCCCCCGCCGCTGAGGCGACGGCCGCACCGGCGACCGCTCCGGCGACGGCGCCTCCCGCCACCGATGGCACTGCCGGAACGGAGGGCTGAGCGTTGTTGATGCCGCGTCGTGTCAAGCACCGCAAGCAGCACCACCCCAAGCGGACCGGTACCGCCAAGGGCGGCACCACGCTCGCGTTCGGTGACTTCGGCATCCAGGCGATCGAGGGTCACTACGTGACCAACCGCCAGATCGAGTCCGCGCGTATCGCGATGACCCGTCACATCAAGCGTGGCGGCAAGGTGTGGATCAACATCTACCCCGACCGCCCGCTGACCAAGAAGCCGGCTGAGACCCGGATGGGTTCCGGTAAGGGCTCGCCCGAGTGGTGGGTCGCCAACGTCAAGCCCGGTCGCGTCATGTTCGAGCTGTCTGGTGTGACGGAGGACGTCGCCCGCGAGGCGATGCGTCGCGCGATGCACAAGCTCCCCATGAAGTGCCGGTTCATTTCCCGCGAAGCAGGTGAGTTCTGATGGCAGGCACGGTCAAGGCGCACGAGCTGGACGACATGACTGACATCGACCTCGAGACCAAGCTGCGCGAGGCCAAGGAGGAGCTGTTCAACCTCCGCTTCCAGGCGGCCACCGGCCAGCTGGAGAGTCACGGCCGGCTCCGCATGGTCAAGAAGGAGATCGCCCGGATCTACACCGTGGTGCGCGAGCGCGAGCTCGGCATCCGCACCAATCCCGGGGCTGACAAGGAAGAGGCTTCAGCATGAGTGAGCAGACCACTGGCGAGACCACGGGTCAGCGCCACACTCGCAAGACCCGTGAGGGCCTGATCGTGTCCGACAAGATGGACAAGACCGTGGTCGTCGCCGTCGAGGACCGCGTCAAGCACGCCCTCTACGGCAAGGTCCTGCGCCGCACGTCCAAGCTCAAGGCGCACGACGAGCAGAACGAGTGCGGCACGGGCGACCGGGTCCTGATCATGGAGACCCGTCCCCTGTCGGCCACCAAGCGCTGGCGCGTCGTCGAGATCCTCGAGCGCGCCAAGTAACCAACGAGTTCGGCCAGGCTCGTGGGCCGCTGAGGCCACGAGAACCAGCACGACAACCAGGAGAAATCGATGATTCAGCAGGAGTCGCGACTCAAGGTCGCCGACAACACGGGTGCAAAGGAGATCCTTTGCATCCGGGTGCTCGGTGGCTCGGGTCGCCGCTACGCCGGCATCGGCGACGTCATCGTCGCCACCGTGAAGGACGCGATCCCCGGTGGCAACGTGAAGAAGGGCGAAGTCGTCAAGGCCGTGATCGTGCGCACCGTCAAGGAGCGCCGCCGTGCCGACGGTTCCTACATCCGCTTCGACGAGAACGCCGCCGTGATCCTCAAGACCGACGGCGAGCCTCGCGGTACCCGCATCTTCGGCCCCGTGGGCCGTGAGCTGCGCGAGAAGAAGTTCATGAAGATCATCTCGCTGGCGCCGGAGGTGCTCTGACCATGGCAAAGCAGGGAAAGAAGACCGTGAACATCAAGAAGGGCGACCAGGTCCGGATCATCTCGGGCAAGGACAAGGGCGCCGAGGGCAAGGTCATCTCGGTGCTCCGTGAGGAGCAGCGGGTGATCGTCGAGGGCGTCAACCGCGTCAAGCGGCACACCAAGGTCGTCAACCAGGGCGGCCGGGGCGGCACCACCGGCGGGATCATCACCGCCGAGGCCCCGATCCACGTGTCGAACGTGATGCTCGTCGATGGTGACGGCGTGACCCGGGTCGGCTTCCGCCGCGACGAGGTCACCAAGCGCCGTCCCGACGGCTCGACCTACAGCTCGACGCGCAGCGTCCGCGTGTCTCGCAAGACCGGGAAGGAGATCTGAGATGACCGACACCACTGTCGAGGAGACCTCGGCCCCGGCCGAGGAGAAGGTGACTCCCCGCCTGAAGACTCGCTACCGCGAGGAGATCGTGCCCGCTCTCCAGAGCGAGTTCGAGTTCCCCAACGTCATGCAGGTCCCCGGTCTGGTGAAGATCGTGGTCAACATGGGCGTCGGCGAGGCCGCGCGTGACTCGAAGCTGATCGAGGGCGCGATCAAGGACCTCACCGCCATCACCGGCCAGAAGCCGATGGTGACCCGGGCCCGCAAGTCGATCGCGCAGTTCAAGCTGCGCGAGGGAATGCCGATCGGCGCCCACGTCACGCTGCGTGGCGACCGGATGTGGGAGTTCCTCGACCGGCTGCTCTCCCTGGCGCTGCCCCGCATCCGCGACTTCCGCGGCCTCTCGCCGAAGCAGTTCGACGGCCGAGGCAACTACACGTTCGGCCTGACCGAGCAGGCGATGTTCCTCGAGATCGACCAGGACAAGCTCGACCGGTCGCGCGGCATGGACATCACGGTCGTGACCACCGCCACCACCGACGACGAGGGTCGCGCGCTGCTGAAGCAGCTCGGGTTCCCCTTCGCAGAGCGCTGAGAAGAAGGAGCGACCAACCCATGGCAAAGACTGCACTGAGGGTCAAGGCGGCCCGCAAGCCGAAGTTCGCGGTGCGCGGCTACACCCGCTGCCAGCGATGCGGCCGTCCCAAGGCTGTCTACCGCAAGTTCGGCCTGTGCCGGATCTGCCTCCGGGAGATGGCACACCGCGGCGAGCTGCCCGGCGTGACCAAGTCCTCCTGGTAACCAACCGCTGAAGGTCCCTGCACGGGAAACCACAGAAGAGAGAGAACGACCAACCATGACGATGACTGACCCGATCGCAGACATGCTCACCCGTCTGCGCAACGCCAACCAGGCGTTCCACGACGACGTTGCCATGCCCTACAGCAAGCTGAAGCAGGGCGTCGCCGAGATCCTCCAGCAGGAGGGCTACATCACCTCGTTCGAGGTCGCGGACGCCACCGAGGGTCCCGGCAAGGTCCTGGTGATCACCCTCAAGTACGGCCGCAACCGCGAGCGCTCGATCGCCGGCGTACGCCGCATCAGCAAGCCCGGGCTGCGGGTGTACGCCAAGAGCACCGGCCTGCCCAAGGTGCTCGGCGGGCTGGGTGTCGCGATCATCTCGACGAGCCAGGGTCTGCTGACCGACCGCCAGGCCAACCAGAAGGGCGTGGGTGGGGAAGTCCTCGCCTACGTCTGGTGACCCGACTACACGCGTAAGGAGAGAAGAAGCATGTCGCGCATTGGCAAGCTCCCGATCGCGGTGCCGTCGGGTGTCGACGTCGCCGTCGATGAGCGCCTGGTGACCGTGAAGGGCCCCAAGGGATCCCTCAGCCACCAGGTCGCTGCCCCGATCACCGTCGAGAAGAGCGACGGCGTCATCGAGGTCAAGCGTCCCGACGACGAGCGCATCAGCCGCTCGCTGCACGGGTTGACCCGGACCCTGATCGCCAACATGGTCACCGGCGTCACCGAGGGCTACGAGAAGAAGCTCGAGATCGTCGGCGTGGGCTACCGCGTCCTGTCCAAGGGCCCGACCCAGCTGGAGTTCCAGCTCGGGTACTCCCACAACATCACGTTCAATGCCCCCGACGGCATCACCTTCACGGTGGAGGGCCCGACCAAGCTCGGCGTCCAGGGCATCGACAAGCAGCTGGTCGGCGAGACCGCGGCCAACATCCGCAAGCTTCGCAAGCCCGAGCCCTACAAGGGCAAGGGTGTTCGATACGCGGGTGAGCACATCCGCCGCAAGGTCGGAAAGGCTGGTAAGTGACCATGGCCATCAAGCTCTCTCACCACAAGCACACGGCAACGCGCACCCGGTTGCGCCTGCGTCGTCAGGTCCGGGGCCGCAAGAAGCTCTCGGGCACCGCGGAGCGTCCGCGGCTCGTCGTCACGAGGTCGTCGCGCCACATCACCGTGCAGGTCGTCGACGACCTGGTCGGCAAGACACTGGCGTCAGCGTCGACGATGGAGGCCGACCTGCGCTCCCTCGACGGCGACAAGACGGCCAAGGCGCACAAGGTCGGCGAGCTCGTCGCCGAGCGCGCCAAGGCCAGCGGCGTCGAGTCCGTGGTCTTCGACCGTGCCGGCAACAAGTACCACGGTCGCGTCGCGGCCCTGGCCGACGGCGCCCGCGAGGGTGGCCTGACCTTCTGATGGCAGACATGACATTCAAGGGAGTTATCTGATGAGCGGATCCCAGCAGCGCGGACAGCGCGCCGGTGGCGGCCGCGGTGGCCGCGACGGTGGTCGCGGTGGCCAGCAGGAGAAGAGCCAGTACCTCGAGCGGGTCGTTGCGATCAACCGAGTCGCCAAGGTCGTGAAGGGTGGTCGTCGCTTCAGCTTCACCGCCCTCGTGGTCGTCGGCGACGGCAACGGACTCGTCGGGGTCGGCTACGGCAAGGCCAAGGAAGTTCCGGCCGCGATTGCCAAGGGTGTCGAGGAGGCCAAGAAGAACTTCTTCCAGGTCCCCCGCATCCAAGGCACCATCCCGCACCCGGTCCAGGGCGAGAAGGCCGCGGGCGTCGTCCTGCTGCGCCCGGCCGCACCCGGTACCGGTGTCATCGCCGGTGGTCCGGTGCGTGCCGTGCTGGAGTGCGCCGGCATCCACGACGTGCTGAGCAAGTCGCTCGGCTCGTCCAACCAGATCAACATCGTCCACGCCACCGTCGAGGCCCTCCGGATGCTCGAGCAGCCCGAGGCCGTGGCCGCGCGCCGGGGCCTCCGCGTCGAGGACGTCGCCCCTGCCGCGCTGCTCAAGGCGCGTGACGAGGTGCCCGAGGGCACCTCGCAAGAGGTGACGGCGTGATGGCACAGCTCAAGGTCCAGCAGAAGAAGTCGACGATCGGGTGCAAGGCCAACCAGCGCGAGACACTGCGCACGCTCGGCCTGAAGCGGATCGGCGACGTCGTGATCAAGGAGGACCGGCCCGAGATCCGCGGCATGGTCCAGACCGTCCGTCACCTCGTGACGGTCGAAGAGGTGGAGTGAAATGACGCTGAAGCTGCATCACCTGCGCCCGGCGCCGGGAGCCAAGACCGCCAAGACCCGTGTGGGTCGAGGCGAGGGTTCCAAGGGCAAGACTGCCGGCCGTGGCACCAAGGGCACGAAGGCCCGCAACCAGGTCCCGGCCTCCTTCGAGGGTGGCCAGATGCCGATCCACATGAGGCTGCCGAAGCTCAAGGGCTTCAAGAACCCGTTCAAGGTGGAGTTCCAGGTCGTCAACCTCGACCGCATCAACGAGCTCTTCCCCGACGGCGGCACCGTGTCGGTGGACGACCTCGTCACCAAGGGTGCGGTCCGCAAGGGCCACCCGGTGAAGGTGCTCGGTCAGGGCGACCTGGCGGTCAAGGTCGACGTCAGCGCCCATGCGTTCTCCGGCTCCGCCAAGGAGAAGATCGAGGCTGCCGGCGGCACCACGACGACCGTCTGAGTCGCCGTCGACGCACACCGGAAGGGCTCGGGACCGCCTGTTAGGCTGCCCGGTACCTCTCCCCGACGCCGGTCGCGCCCCGTGACAACAGGGCGGGAGCCGCAACTAGCCTAAGAGATTGAGGAAGTCGTGCTGAGCGCGTTCGCCAACGCATTCAAGACCCCGGACCTGCGGCGCAAGCTGCTGTTCGTCCTGTTGATCATCACGGTCTTCAGGCTCGGGTCCCAGGTTCCCGCGCCCGGCGTCAACGTCGCGAACGTGCAGACGTGTCTCAAGGCGGTGGAGAACGACGGCCTCTACAGCCTGATCAACCTGTTCTCTGGTGGCGCGCTCCTGCAGCTCACGATCTTCGCGCTGGGGATCATGCCCTACATCACCGCGAGCATCATCTTGCAGCTGCTGGTCGTGGTCATCCCGCGGCTCGAGGCTCTCAAGAAGGAGGGGCAGGCAGGTCAGGCGAAGATCACGCAGTACACCCGCTACCTCACCCTCGGCCTGGCGGTGCTGCAGGCCACCGGCATCGTCGCGCTGGCCCGCTCGGGCGACCTGCTGGGAGGGGCCTGCACCCTGCCGCTGCTCCACAGCAACAGCACCTCGACCTTCCTGATCATGGTCATCACCATGACCGCCGGCACCGCCGTCATCATGTGGCTGGGCGAGCTCATCACCGAGCACGGCATCGGCAACGGGATGTCGCTGCTGATCTTCACCCAGGTCGTCGCGACCTTCCCGTCCTCGCTCTGGTCGGTGGGCACCGGTGAGGGCTGGTGGACCTTCGGCGTCGTGCTGGTGATCGGCCTCGTGATCATCGCGGCCGTCATCTTCATCGAACAGGCGCAGCGCAGGATCCCGGTTCAGTACGCCCGACGCATGGTCGGGCGCAAGATGTTCGGCGGCTCCTCGACCTACATACCGCTCAAGGTGAACCAGGCCGGCATCATCCCGGTCATCTTCGCCTCGTCGTTGATGTACCTGCCCGCGATGGCGGTGCAGTTCAACCAGAACAGCGGCTCGAAGTGGGTCGAGATCCTGAACGACTACTTCGTCCAGGGCAGCCACCCGCTCTACATGGCCACGTTCTTCGTGCTCATCATCTTCTTCACCTACTTCTACGTGTCGATCACCTTCAACCCCGAAGAAGTGGCCGACAACATGAAGAAGTACGGCGGCTTCATCCCCGGGATCCGGGCGGGCAAGCCGACTGAGGACTACCTGTCCTACGTCCTGTCCCGCATCACGCTGCCGGGCGCTCTCTACCTCGGTCTGATCTCGCTGATCCCGCTGATCGCCCTCGTGCTGATCAACGCGAACCAGAACTTCCCGTTCGGCGGTACGTCCATCCTGATCATGGTTGGCGTCGCGCTCGACACGGTGAAGCAGATCGAGAGCCAGCTCCAGCAGCGCAACTACGAAGGATTCCTGCGCTAGTGCGTCTGATCATGATGGGTCCGCCCGGGGCCGGGAAGGGAACCCAGGCCAACGTCGTCGCGGACCACTTCGGCGTACCGGCCGTCTCGACCGGCGACATCTTCCGGGCCAACGTGTCCGCGGGTACCGAGCTGGGTGTCGAGGCCAAGCGCTTCATGGACAAGGGCGAGTACGTCCCTGACTCGATCACCAACCAGATGGTCCGCAACCGCATCGAGGAACCCGATGCGGAGCCGGGGTTCCTGCTCGACGGATACCCGCGCACGCTTGCCCAGGTCGAGGAGCTCGACGGAATGATCGCGTTCACCGGCCACAGCCTCGACGCGGCCGTGGTCTTGACCGTCGACCCCGAGGAGCTCGTGCAGCGGTTGCTGCAGCGGGCCAAGACCGACGGACGCGCCGACGACACCGAAGAGGTCATCCGGCGTCGCCAGGAGGTCTACGCCGAGCAGACCGAGCCGCTGATCGGGGTCTACCGCGAGCGCGACATCCTGATCGAGGTCGACGGCATGGGTCCCGTCGACGAGGTCACCAAGCGGATCTTCGACGCGCTCGACGTTGTCCCCCAGAGTTGACGCGGCGCTGACGTGTCCTTCCGTGAACGCGGCGTCGAGATCAAGACGCCGGAGCAGATCGAGGTCATGCGGCGGGCCGGCCTGGTCGTGGGCCGCACGCTCGAGCTGCTCCGTGAGTCCACCCGGCCCGGGATCACGACCGGCGAGCTGGACGCGATCGCCGAGGACCACATCCGGTCCTCGGGCGCCGTCCCGTCGTTCAAGGGCTACAGCCACCCGCCGTTCCCGGGCTCCATCTGCGCGTCGGTGAACGACGAGGTCGTCCACGGCATTCCGGGCGACCGCGTGCTGAGTGACGGTGACATCATCTCGATCGACTGCGGGGCCATCGTCGACGGATGGCACGGCGACGCCGCGATCACGGTCGCGGTCGGCGAGGTCCCGGCCGACGTCGCCGAGCTGATGCGGGTCACCGAGGAGTCCCTCTGGCGCGGCATCGCGGCCGCCCGCCTCGGCGGCCGGGTCACCGACATCTCCCATGCCGTCGAGTCCTACGTACGCTCCCAGGAACACCCGGCGAACGGTTCGTGGGGCATCCTGGAGGAGTACGTCGGGCACGGAATCGGCTCGGCCATGCACCAGCCGCCGAACGTCCCCAACTACGGCAGACCAGGACGCGGACCCAAGCTGGTCCGGGGCCTGGCGCTCGCCGTGGAACCGATGGTCACGCTCGGCAGCAACCGCACCGAGCTGTTCGCCGACGAGTGGACGGTCGGCACCGCCGACGGCACCTGGGCCGCGCACTTCGAGCACACCTTCACGCTGACACCCGACGGGGCGTGGGTGCTCACCGCGCTCGACGGCGGCGAGCAGCGGCTCAAGGAGCTGGAGATCCCCTTCGGGGGCCACTGACAGACTGGGCGAGGGGCGCGCCGGCCGCGTTCCCGCGTAACGTAAACCGCGGAGGGATGGAACGTGGACGTAGCACCCTGGATCTGGTGGGTCACCATCGCGGCGACGCTGGTGATCTTCACCTTCGACCTGGTGATCGTCGGCCGGCGGCCGCACGAGCCGAGCATGAAGGAGTGCGCGGCCTACCTCTCGATCTACGTCGGCATGGCCCTGTTGTTCGGGGTCGGAGTCCTGGTCACCTCCGGCGGTCAGTACGCAGGCGAGTTCTATGCGGGCTGGCTCGTCGAGTACTCGTTGTCGGTGGACAACCTCTTCATCTTCATCATCATCATGAGCAAGTTCGCCGTCCCGCGTGAGCTGCAGCAGTACACGCTGATGATCGGCATCGTGATGGCCCTGGTGATGCGCGCCATCTTCATCGCGGTCGGCGCGGCCGCCATCGAAGAGTTCGTGTGGATCTTCTACTTCTTCGGGGCGTTCCTGATCTACACGGCCGTCAAGCTCGCCAAGGAGGGGGCCGAGGACGAGGACGAGTACGAGGAGAACCGGCTGGTCCTCTGGGTGGAGAAGCGGTTCCCGGCCACCAAGGAGTGGCACGGTCGCAAGATCATCACCAAGGAGAACGGCGCCCGGGTGATCACCCCGCTGTTCATCGTGATCCTGACGCTCGGCACCACCGACCTGCTGTTCGCCCTCGACTCGATCCCGGCCATCTTCGGCATCACCCAGGAGGCCTACCTGGTGCTGACGGCCAACATCTTCGCCCTCATGGGGCTGCGCCAGCTCTACTTCCTCATCGGCGGGCTGCTGGAGCGACTGATCTACCTCTCCTACGGCCTGGCGTTCCTGCTCGCCTTCATCGGTGTGAAGCTGATCTTCCACGCGCTCCACGAGTACATGCCGCCGTTCATCAACGACGGTGAGCCGCTCGACTACCCCTGGCTCGAGATCCCGATCTGGGTCTCGCTCGCCGTCATCGTGGGAACCCTCGCGGTCACGGCAATCTGGTCGTTGCTGGCATCGCGCCGGATGGACCAGAAGGCGCAGGACGCCGCGACCGGGCCGCGCCGCGACTGGGACGACGACTGAGGAACGTCACTCCACGCACTTCTGCGTGGACGGCGACTGCTCGCCGCGGCGGATCAGCTGCACCTGCAGGCAGATCCGCCCCGGCTCGGTCAGCGTGAGCTCCTGAGCCGGGCCACGCTCTGACTCGCCGGTCTCGGCTCGCCGCCAGATCCAGGTGTCGCCCGGCTTGGTGCCGCCGACGACGCGCCAGGTGAACGTCACGCGGTCGCCGTCGCGGGTGCCTCGGACCGCGGGCTGTGGCACCGGGGCGTCGGGCACGACATCGGTCGGGGTGAACGACGGGTTCGACGTCAGCTCGGGGGGCGGGTCGGGCCGGTCGCCGCCGCCGAGGTTCACGACCAGGATCCCTGCCAGCGCGATCAGCACGACACCCGCCAACACGGCCCAGACGACCGGACCGCGGCCAGCGGGCGGGCGCGGGCCCTCCGGGTCGGGGGGGCGGGCGGGGACGACCGGCCCGGTCGCCTCGATGCTGACCGGTTTGAGAGCGGTGGCCTCCTCGCCGGGGGCCGGCGCGGTGGCGACGGCCGGTTGGTCACCGGCGACGGCGATCGGCGTACGGGCATATCCGGAGGCGGACTCGATCCGCTGCAGCTCACGAGCCAGCTCGAGGGCGCTCTGCGGCCGCAGCTCGGGACGCTTGGCGAGGCAGAGCTGGAGCAGCCGGTCGAGGGCCGCCGGCGCGTCCGGGCGCTGCAGGGACGGGGGATGGGCGTGGAGCACCCGCGTGGTGAGGCTCCGGGAGGAGTTGTCCCCTCCGGGGATCGCGAACGGCGACCGGCCGGTCAGCAGGTTCCAGATGGTCGCGCCGAGGCTGTAGACGTCCGAGGCGACGCTGCCGTTGGACTGGCCGTCGACCAGCTCGGGCGGTGCCCAGGGATAGGAGATCCGCACCTCCGCGTCCTGGTGGATCTCGGAGAGGTGACCGGCGATGCCGAAGTCGGTGAGCGCGGGTTCCTGGTAGGTGGTCACGAGCACGTTGCTCGGCTTGATGTCGCGGTGGATGATGCCGGCGCGATGGGCGGTCTCGACCGCGCTGGCGAGCTTGATGCCCGTGCTGATGGCCTCGGGCACCGACATCGGCTGCGCGCGGACCCGCGCGCCGAGGTCGGGCGGCGGGCAGTAGCGCATCACCAGGTAGGGCCGGCCGCCCTGTGCGGCGTCGGTGACGCCGGCGGTGATGACGTCGACGATGAAGGGGTGGTCGGCCAGCCGCGCCATGGCGTTGCCTTCGCTGGTGAACAGCGACTTCTCGTGGTCGCTCAGCTCGAGGCCCGCGCGCACCACCTTCACCGCGACGCGCTGCTGCGGCCACTCCTGCTCGTAGAGGAACACGTCGGCGAAGCCGCCGCTACCGAGGTGCTGGAGATAGGTGAAGCCCGGGATCCGGGGACCGCTCACGTGGTCTCCCCCTCCGTCGAGGGAGCGGTCGCCAGGTAGGTGACCTGATAGACACCGGCCAGGTCGAGCGTGGTGCCGTCCTCGAGCAGGTGGAGCTCGTGGGCGCGGATCTTCTCGGGGTCGCGGCCGGGCGCGAAGAGCGTGGTCCCGCCCCGGGACGCCAGGTCCTCGGCCAGCACGTGCCAGCCATCGAGCTCGATGCGCAGGTGGCGCCGTGAGAGGTACGTCGAGTCGTGCGGCAGCCGGACCAGGTGAGGCCAGTCGCCGGGGCCTGACGGCGCGGGCTGCCGGCCCAGGACCACCGGCCGGTCGAGGGGTACGACCGTGCCGTCGGGCAGCCGGAGCACCCCGAGCTGGGGGCGCAGGACCCGCGCCGGCTCCTGCGGAGGCACCGGGTCGCCGCAGGCCCGGCACACCGCGGAGAGCGGGTCGGTCAGGTGGCCTTGCGGGCAGCTCACCGCCAGCACGGTGTCGGAGGTCGACTGCTCCAGATGGCCGGGCTCAGCTGCGGCCGCCGCGGTACCGGCCGGGGAACGCCTCCGGGTGTGGTGGTCGTGATCGCCGCTCCTCGAATGGCAGAGCCTCGGGTGGCAGAGCCTCGGACAGCGAGGCATCGGCGGCTGGCGCCGGCCTGGTCGGCTGCTCAGCGCTCAGGATCTCGGCGGGGATGCCGTCGATGACCGCTCCCGTGGGGGTGGCGACGTCGTCGGTGACGGGGATGGCTCCGGTGACCTGCAAGGCGCCGGCCGCCACCACTCCCTCGACCAGGCGCAGGGAGGCGCCCGCGGGCGAGGGACCGATGGTGAGCTCCCAGCGGTCGCCGTGGCGCTCCACCGCAGCCCCGCCGTCCGCGACGTGCTCGCCGGTGACGGCGTCGAGCCACGCGATCGGCGACCCCGCGAGATGGCGTCGGACCGTGGCCAGCGCCAGCGCGCTGGCCGCCGGTTGGCCGAGGTCGTCCCAGAGCTGGTCGAGCACGGCCGTGAGCGCCTGCTCGTGGGGCGCGCCGAGCAGCAGCCAGCGCTCGCCGCGCGCGACGAGGACGCCGTCGCCCGGGGTGTAGCGCACCTCCACCCGTGGGTCTCCTCCCAGCCGACTGATTCGGCTCATTCTCGCAACCTGCCACATGAGGGTAGGGCGAGTGAGAGATTTGGCGAGGCAGGGGCATCGATCTACCCTGCTGGGGCGGCTCCGGTCGTCATCCCCCCGGTGACGAGCGCCGGGGCGAACCCTTTGCGGAGACGGGGAGAAGGCTCGTGGGACGTCTGGGCGTGCGCTCATTCAGCGCAACCCGGCTCCGGCGTGCCGTCAGCGGTCATGGGACCACGCTGTCGTCCGGTCTCGCCCTCGTCATAGCCGCGACCGCCGTCCTCGTCATCGCCGTCTCGGCGGATGGCCAGCGCAGTCACGAAGCCCGGCTCAACGACGGCGGGGTCTGGGTCACGAGCAACACCGACGGCTACTTCGGGCGGGTCAACAAGCCCATCGGTCAGATGGACGGCGGGCTGTTCGCCGAGCTCGGCGCCGACCTCGACGTCGTCCAGGACGGTGCGACCGTGCTCGGTCTCAACCGCAGCAGCGGCTCGCTCTCCCCGATCGACCCGGCCACGGTCCAGCATCCCGAGGGCGAGGTCGCCGGCATCGCGGGCAGCTCCGACGTCGTCGCTCGCGGCGACACCATCGCCGTCACCGACCCCGACGACGGCTCGACGTGGGCCGTGGTCGCCGACCCGAGCCTCGGGCCGGTCTCGGTCGTCGGCCTCGACCGCGAGTCGACGCCGCTCCACAAGGCCGGCGGATCGGCCGCCCTGTCGGTCACCAGCAGCGGGGACGTCGTGGTCGTCTCGGCCGACGACGACAGCCTGACCCGGCTCGCGAGCGCCAACGGCGGCTTCCGTGCCCCCGAGACCACCTCGCTGCCGGAGGACATCGGCGACACCTCGCGGGTCACCACCGTCGGTGAGACGCCGGTCGTCCTCGACGCCCAGGCCGGCCGGATGTGGGCGATCGCCAGCAGCGGCGCGAGCCAGGCAGAGCGCTCCGACGTACCCGTCGAGGGCGTGCTGCAGCAGCCCGGTCCCTCCGGCGACGCGGCGCTCCTGGCCACGCCCGACTCCCTGCTGTCGGTTCCGCTCGGCGGCGGCGAGCCGACCGTGCTGGCCGACGGCTTCGGCGGTCGACCCGCGGCTCCGGTCCGTCTCGGCGCCTGTCAGTACGGCGCGTGGTCGGGCGGTGGCGGCACCGTGGTCACGGCGTGCGACGGGGCGGAGCCGCGCGTCGTCAGTCTCGGCTCGCCGACCAGCGACCTGGTGTTCCGCGTCAACCGCGACCAGATCCTGCTCAACGACCGCACCACCGGTGCCGTGTGGAACATCGACACCGAGCAGCCGACCCGCCTCGACGACTGGGACGCCTTCAAGCGCAAGGCGACCGAGGAGGACGAGGAGGAGGAGAACGAGGACGAGCAGCAGGGCGACCAGCGACCCCCGGTCGCCAACCCCGACACCCTCGGCGCCCGGCCCGGCCGGACCACGGTGCTCCACCCGCTCGACAACGACACCGCCCCCGGTGGCCGGCTGCTGTCGATCCGCTCCGTCGAGCAGGTCACCGGCTCTGGCTCGACGGTGTCCATCAGCCCCGACGGCCAGACCGTCCAGCTGACTCTGCCGCCCGGCGCCGACGGGCGGGTCAGCTTCGTCTACTTCATCGACGACGGCCGGGAGGGGAAGACCGCCCACGCGACGGTGACCGTGCCGATCCGGCAACCGGGCGAGAACGGCGACCCGCGGCTACGGCTCGGCTTCGAGCCACGGACGTGGACCGTGCCCGCGGGCGGCGTGCTCGACGTCCCGGTCCTGCCCGACTGGCGCGACCGCACCGACGGTGACCCGATCGTCGTCATGTCGGCCGAGGCCGCGTCTGGCGTCCGTAACGGCGCCGACGCCCGCCCCACGGCGAGCGGCCAGATCCGGGTCACGGCCCCCGCGGTCGGCGGCCCACTGGAGATCACCTACACGGTCTCCGACGGCATCGGCGGCGACGTCGAGCGGAGCTTCGTGGTCAACGTGCAGGACCCGAAGGACCGCCAGGCATTCCCCGGCGTCGCGGAGCCCGACGTCATCAGCGGCCAGGTCGGCGAGCCGATCTCGATCTCGCCCCTCGACAACGACCAGCCCGGGTCCGACCCGCTGACCCCGGACGCCCGGCTCTCCCTGGCCGGCCGGCTGCCGTCCCCGGGTGCAGCCGAGGCGACGACCGACCTCGTGGAAGGGACGGTCACCTTCACCGCCAGCGTGGCCGACACCTACTTCCTGGAGTACGACGCGGCCTACGGCAACGCGCCGCTGGCCCAGGGCACGATCCGGGTCGACGTGCGCAACCCCCAGCGGCCACCGGACGCTCCGGTCGCGATGCCGGACACCGCCCTCATCAGCGGCCAGAAGGCGATCCTGGTCGACGTCCTGCGCAACGACCTCGACCCCGCTGGTGGCCTGCTGACCGTGCAGGGGGCCACTGCCAACGACGCCAACGAGCTCGACGTCGCGGTCGTCGACGGCCGGTGGGTCCGGGTCGCGGCACGACAGGGACAGCTGACGCCCAATCCCGCGATCGTGCGCTACGAGATCACCAACGGCAGTCGGTCCGGGATCGAGGGTGAGATCGTGGTGACCCAGCGAGAGCCCGAGCGCGACGTCCCGGTCACCGAGAAGGACTCCGTGACCGTCCGTGCCGGCGCAGCAGTGGCGATCCCAGCGCTGGACAACGACTTCAGCCCCTCCGGAGGTGAGCTGAGCCTGGTCGAGCACGTCGCGGACCAGTCGTCCGGCCGACTCTCGGTGCGACCCCAGGGCGACGAGAAGGTGCCGACCGGTCAGGCGTTCGTGACCGGAAACTTCGTCCGCTACGTCGCCCCGGCCGACCTGGCCGACGTCCACGTCTTCACCGTCACCTACCTCGCCGCGAACAGCGAGGGTGTCTCGGCACCCGGCAAGATCGAGGTCACCGTCGTGCCGGCCGACCGCGCCAACCAGCCGCCTGAGCCGCCGGCGCTCGAGGGGCGCGTGGTCGCCGGCGACTCGGTCACGCTGCGGCTTCCCGGCGCCGGGGTCGACCCCGACGGCGATGCGGTCACCCTGCTCGGCATCGACTCGGCGCCCACGCTCGGCCGGGTCGTGCGCACCGGGGCGAACACGATCTTCTACCAGTCGTTCCCCGGGAGCGTCGGCACCGAGCAGTTCACCTATGCGGTGACCGACTCCTTCGGTGGGACCGCCACGGGCTCGGTCCGGGTGGCGGTCGCCCCTCCCGGCGCGCCGCAGCCGCCGCTGGCCGTCGACGACCCGCTCACCGTCGAGCCGGGACGGACCGCCACCATCGACATCCTCGCCAACGACCACATCGCGTCCGGCGACAGCGTCAGCGCGCGCCTGCTCGACGCCCCCGAGGGCGCCGAGCTCGAGACGCCGGTCGGGCCGCTGATGCTCGACGCACCCGCCGAGGGCGGGGGCCGCACGGTCGAGGTCGTCTACGAGGTCACCAACGGCATCGCGGCGTCCCGGGGCACCGTCACCCTCCGCACGGCCGAGCCCTACAACAATCCGCCGGTCGCCTTCGACGCGTTCGGCAACGCCGACGACGGCGCATCGGTCGAGGTCGACGTGCTCGAGACGGCCTACGACCCCGACGGCCCGAGCGGCGAGCTCGTCATCGCGGAGGTGCTGCCGCCCCTGGGTGTCGAGGCGACGGCGTCCGGCAGCACGATCACGGTGACGCGCGGCGAGCAGCCGGTCGTCGTACCCTTCCGCGTCGAGGACGCCGACGGTGGGGCCACGACCGCGTCGCTCTACGTGCCGCCGGCCAGCAACGGCCTGCCCTACGTCAAGGCCGACGGACTGATCGAGGTCGACCCCGGCGACGCCGTCGAGCTCGACCTCGCGGACTACGTCGAGAACCCGTCGGGTGGGTCGCTCACCTTCACACTGAAGAACCGGATGTGGTCGAGCCCGGTCGGCTCGGTCGGGGCTGCGATCACCGGGGACGACCAGTTCCGCGTCGAGGCCAGCGAGTCCTACGAAGGCCCGGGCGCGGTGTCCTTCGAGGTCACCACCGGTACGTCGGTCGACGACCCGGCGGGTCGCACCGCGATCCTCACGGTGCCGGTCCAGGTCGGCGAGGAGCGCCCGGTCCTGCGCTGCCCCGAGAACCCCATCGAGATCCCGCAGGGAACCGTGCTCGAGCTCGACATCGCCTCGGTCTGCCACGCCTGGACCGCCGACCCCGAGGACGCCGACGACCTGGTGTTCGTCGCCGACTGGGAGACGTCCGTCGACGGGCTGAGCATCATCGAGCCGGAGGGCGCGGTCATCGAGGTCGCGGCCGACGGCAACGCGCAGCCGGGCGTGACGGCCGATCTCCAGGTCACCACCGAGGGCGGGATCCCCGCGATCCTGCCGATCCGGGTCATCAAGACGCCGCCGCCGTCACTGACCCCGATCCGGATCTCGGACATGGAGGCCGGCGAGACCCGCACGATCGACCTCGCGCGCTACCTCGTGCCCGGCGTGCCGGACGCCGAGCCGACTCTCCTCACGGTCACCCCCGAGACCGATCTCGACGTCCAGGCGGTCAAGAGCGGCCCGGCGGAGCTGACCCTCACCACCGGCCCCCAGGTCGACGGCACCGCTCGGTTCCGGATCGTGATGAGCGACGTCGCCGACTCGCTGTCCGACGAGCGTGAGGTGACCGGCTTCGTCGAGCTCGAGGTGCTCGACGTCCCCGACGTCCCGACCGCACCCGTCCCCGGCCGCACCGTCCGCAGCGAGGAGGTCGCCCTGAGCTGGCGGGCCCCGCAGGACAACGGCGCGCCGATCGAGTACTACGAGGTGCGCGACGACCGGGGCGACGTGACCCGCTGCGGGTCCACCTCCTGCGACGTCGGAGGTCTGGTCAACGGTGAGGACTACCGCTTCCAGGTGCGCGCGATCAACGCCGTCGGCAACTCCGACTGGAGCGGCTTCTCCTCGACCGCGACGCCGGACGCCAAGCCGGGCATCGTCGGCCCGATCGAGATGGTCGACCGCGGGGACGGCACGATCTCGCTGCGCTGGACGCCGCCGACCACGCAGACCTCGGACATCGAGAACTACTGGGTGTCCTGGCCAGGGAGCGGGCAGGGTCGAGCCACGCGGGAGCCTCGGATCACCATCACGCGGTTGAACAACAACACCGCCCAGAAGTTCACGGTCGTGGCCGAGAACGCACTCGACTACGGCACGCCCCGGACGTCCGACACCTTCCAGTCGATCGGGACTCCGCAGACTCCGGCCGCGCCGACCGTCACCGACCAGCAGACCGGCGCGGGCGACACTGCCGTGACGATCGCGTGGGGCGCCGTCGATCCCAACGGGCCCACGCCGGTCGTCTACACGGTCTTCCGCAACGGCAAGGCTCTGGCCCAGTGCAGCAACATCTCGGCCCGGAGCTGCGACGACACCGGTCTGACCTACGACGGCACGATCTACACCTACGCCGTCCGCTCGACCAACAACCGGGCCGTCGACGACGCCAAGAGCTCGCCGATCGGCCCCGGCACCCAGTGGGCGGCGGTCGGCCAGCCGGCGGCATGGGACGAGTCGTGGACGGTGGCGCCGACCGGCGCGAACACGATGGCGAGGGTGACGTTCACAGTGCCTCCGTCGCGCGGGGCGAAGTCCGAGGTCTCGATCCTGGTCGACGGCGTCGTCCGGCAGACCCAGCAGTGGACCGGTGGCCAGGCCGTGGACATCTCGGTCGGCGACAACGACCGTGCCCACTCCGTCTCGCTGCGCGTCTGCAACGAGAAGGGCAACTGCTCCGACTCGTCCGCCAAGGCCGTGCAGACCTACGGTCCCTTCGCCGCTGGGCACATCCTCTCGGCGGAGCCGCACCAGGAGGAGTACGGCGACGACTCCTACCAGGTCTGGTGGACCATCACCGTCGACAACAACGGCGACCCCGGCACCGTCAAGATCACCTCCCGCTCGGGCACCGAGGGCGCCCAGCGCAACGAGACCCGGCAGATGTCCAGCGTCGACGTCCAGACCTTCACGACCGCGAAGGAAGTGATCCGCGGCGGCACCTCCGACATCATCCTGGTCAACCTCAGCGACGCCTCGCCCTCGCGCGCCGGCGTATCGCGCGAGTTCCGGATCACCACTCCTGAGCGCAAGCAGCCGAAGGTCACCATCCGGAAGGGCTCGGACTGCAGTGACTCTCCCGGCAGCGGACTTCCCGCCTGCAACACCAGCGGCGCGGGGGTCGACTGCGTGAACTCGAGCTGCGCCAAGATCGAGGTGACGACCGTGAACTACGTCGATGCGACCATCCGGTGCGAGTTCTGGGACAGCGTCGAGGGCCAGTTCACGGTCAGAAGCGTGCGCTCCAACACCACCACTGAACCCGGCACCTACTTCGGCTATCCCGGCAGACAGGTGTGGGCCGTCTGCAACGGCATCGAGTCCAACCACTACACCTGGCCCCCGTGATGACCACCCGAACGGAGACACCCTCGTGACGATCTCGCCCGAGCAGGCTGCCTGGTTCAAGCAGACCTTCGACTTGCTCACCGACAACATGGAGCGCGCCGTCCTCGGCAAGCGCCACGTCGTACGGCTGGCCCTGACCTGCCTGCTGTCCGAGGGACACATGCTGCTCGAAGACTTTCCGGGAACGGGCAAGACGATGCTGGCGCGCACCCTGGCCAACACGGTGCAGGGCAGCCACGCCCGGATCCAGTTCACGCCCGACCTGCTGCCCGCAGACGTGACCGGCGTGACCGTCTACGACCAGCACAAGGGCAGCTTCGAGTTCCACCCCGGCCCGATCTTCCACACGATCGTCCTGGCCGACGAGATCAACCGCGCGTCGCCCAAGACCCAGTCCGCGCTGCTGGAGGTCATGGAGGAGGCGCGGGTCACCGTCGACGGAGTGAGCCGCTCGGTCGGACGCCCGTTCATGGTGATCGCGACCCAGAACCCCATCGAGCAGGCCGGTACCTACCGCCTCCCGGAGGCGCAGCTCGACCGGTTCCTCATGAAGAGCTCCGTGGGCTATCCCGACCGTGACGCGACCGTCGAGCTCCTGGTCAACGCCAAGGTCCGTGACCGGGCCTCGCTGGTCACGCCCGTGATCACGGCCGAGACCATCGGCCAGATGAGCGGCCTGGCCGACGACGTCTACATCGACCCGTCGGTGATCGGCTACGTCGCCGAGCTCGCCGAGGAGTCGCGTCGCCAACCTCACGTGAAGCTGGGACTGTCACCGCGCGGTTGCCTGGCCCTCGTCCGGGTTTCCAAGACCTGGGCAGCGGCCGACGGTCGCGACCACGTCGTCCCCGACGACGTCCGTTCGCTGGCGGAGCCGGTGCTCAGCCACCGGCTGCTCCTCGACGCCGAGGCGCAGTTCAGCGGCATCACCGTCGACACCGTCATCGGCCGCCTCCTCGACTCGGTCGCGCCGCCGACGGACCGGGTGGCCTGATCGCGTGACCGCCTGGCTCGACCGGCTGCGCCGTGGCGCACTCGCCGCCCTGGGGGTGGTCAACCCGCTCGGGTGGACCCTGCTGGGGCTGGGCGTGCTGCTCGTGCTCGTCGCCCGTCGTACCGAATGGCTGGAGGCCGCCGTGGTGGCGGCCGCCTGCCTGCTGGTCGTGCTGCTCGCCCTGCCGTTCCTGCTGGGCCGTACGTCGGTCACCGTCCACCTCGACCTCGAGCCGCAGCGGGTCACCGCAGGGGAGAGCGTCGTCGCCGGTCTGACCGTGAGGAACGCGGCCGATCGCCGGCTGCTGCCGACCATGCTCGAGGTCCCGGTCGGGGCCTCCGTCCACCGCTACCCGCTCCCGAGCCTGTCGGCCGGCGCCCGCCATGAGGAGTCCTTCACCATCCGCACCCGTCGTCGCGGCGTGATCGAGGTCGGGCCGGCGATGACCCGGCGCGGCGACCCGTTGGGGGCCTTCTCCCGCGACGTGGCGTGGACGCCGGTGACCGAGGTCCTGGTGCGGCCGCCGATGACGCCGCTCGACTCGCTCGCCGGTGGCCTGCTGCGCGACCTCGAGGGCGTGACGACCGATGCGATCACCGCCAGCGACCTCGCGTTCCACGCGCTGCGCGAGTACGTCCCCGGTGACGACCTGCGACACATCCACTGGCGCTCGTCGGCCAAGGTCATGGCCTCCGGTGGTGAGAACCAGCTGCTGGTGCGCCAGTACCTCGACACCCGGCGCAGCCACGCCACGATCGTGGTCGACGACCGGCCCGCAGCCTGGGGCGACGAGGACGAGTTCGAGGTCGGGATGTCGGTGGCCGCGTCCATCGCCGTCCGGGCCGTGCTCGACGACTTCGAGGTCTCGTTCGTCTGCGGTGACCACGCCGCCTCGGGCGAGACCGGTTCGCGCGCCCTCGACGCCGTCTGCCGCGCCGAGCCGGGTGACCGCGGCATCGTCGCCGGCGGCCGGGAGGCCGCCCGGTTGGCGCCCGACACCTCGCTGCTGTTCCTGATCGGCGGTACCGGGACCACGCTCGAGGACGACCTGCGGGCCGCCGCGTCCTTCGCCCCTGAGGTACGCCGCTACGCGCTCACCATCGATCCCTCCGGCACGTCGCGTGTCACCGACGCCGGCGGCCTGCCGGTCCTGCGTCTCGCCGAGCTCGGCGACCTGGCCGCGGTGCTGCGATGGAGCCTGACGGGGGTCGCGGTATGAAACGCTGGCTCCCCGACGCCCGTGGCTGGATCGACGCCGCGCTGCTGGTCGCGCTGTCGGGCCTGGCGCTGGCCGGCCTCGCGCCGACCTTCGCGGGTGTCGCGTTCTGGCTGGTCGGGATGGCGGGCGTCGTCCTGGGGGTCGTGCTGGTGCGCGTGGCCGCCGTCCTGGGCTGGCCGTTCATCGCCCCGGTCGTGCTGGCAGTCGTGGCATACTTCCTGCTCGGCGCCCCGCTCGCGCTGGGGCGCCCACCCACGCCCGACGCCATGCTCCTGCTCGGCGACCAGCTCGTGTTCGGCTGGAAGGACCTGCTGACCACGCTGCCGCCGGTCGACGTCGACTCCACTCTGCTGGCCCTGCCGTGGCTGCTCGGGCTCGCGACCGGGCTGGTCGGCGGGCTGGCCTCCGGGCTGACCGTCACCGCCACGGGACGCGGGTTCGTCGCCGCCGTGCTGCCGGTGCTCGCCCCGACGGCCCTGCTGGCGGCGGTGATCCTGCTCGGTGTCCGCGAGCCAGCCTCGCTCTGGCTCCAGGGGGTCGTCTTCGCCGCCCTCGCGCTGACCTGGGTGGTGCTCCGTACCCACCGGCGAGTGGTCCGCGACGACGATGCCCAGCTCGGCGGCAGGGTGCGCTGGCTTCGCGCAGTGTCGGGCGCGGTGCTCATCGGGTTGGGCGCCAGCCTCGCCCTGCCGGTGGCCACCTGGTCGAGCGGCGCCGACGACGGCCGGGTGGTGCTGCGTGACCACGTCGAACCACCCTTCGACGTCGGCCAGTACGCCTCACCGCTCTCGTCGTTCCGGCGCTACGTCAAGCAGCCCCGGCCCGACCCCGAGAACCTCTACGAGAAGCCCCTCCTGTCGATCACGGGCGTCGAGCCCGGGACCCGGGTCCGCTTCGCGGCGCTGGACACCTACGACGGCGTCATCTGGGGCGCGAGCAACGACAGCACCTTCGGTGGGCCCGTCGAGGGGACCTTCCAGCGGGTCTCCTCGGCGATCTCCAACCCCGCGACCGGCCCCGAGACCGAGGTCACCGTGACCCTCGAGGAGGGTTACTCGGGTGTCTGGCTGCCGACCGTCGGCGCGCTCACCGGCCTCAGCTTCGACGGCAGCCGGGCCGAGGAGGAGACCGAGACCTTCCGCTACAACCTGGCCACCTCGACCGGCGTCGTACCGGCAGGACTCCAGCCCGGGGACACCTACACCTTTGAGGCCGTCCTCACCGACGAGGAGCTCACCGCCGACACCCCGGCGTCGTCGACCATCGGGCTCGCCGAGACCGCCGCTCCCTTCCTCACGGCCCAGGCCCAGGACTGGTCCGCGGCCTCGACCCGGCCGATGGAGCAGGTCCTCAACATCGCCGAGCGGCTGCGCGACGAGGGGAAGTACAGCGACGGCGTACGGGCGTCCGAGCGCTTCTACCTCGGCGGCCACCACCAGTCGCGGCTCTCCGACGACGACGGCGGCATCAACAGCCCGATCATCGTCGGGAACGACGAGCAGTACGCCGCCTGGATGGCCCTGCTCGCCAACCAGATCGGTGTCCCCGCCCGCGTCGTGATGGGCGCGGTCGTGCCCGAGGGGGGCGAGGTCACCGGCGCCGACGTCCAGGCATGGGTCGAGGTGCAGGCCGCCGACGGCAGCTGGCGCACCGTGCCGACCGAGGCGTTCATGGACACCGACCGCCCCGCCGAGCTGCCGCCGCGCCAGGAGGAGGAGATGAGCGGCACCAACGTGCCGCCCCCGGCGGCGATCCCGCCTCCCAGCACGGTGGGGGAGCCCACCGACGCCGAGCTGAATGCCCTCAAGAACAAGCGAGAGTCCGAGGACGGGTTTGCGTTCCCGGCCTGGTTGAAGGCGCTGCTGGTCTACCTCGTGCTGCCGCTGCTCGCGGTGCTGGCGGTGGCCGGGGCGATTGTCGCCGCCAAGGCGCTGCGTCGTCGCCGCCGCCGCTCGGCCGAGCCCGTCTCGGCGCGCTTCGGCGGGGGATGGCGCGAGGTCACCGATCACGCCCGCGACCTCGGGCTGGCGATCACCGGCGCCACCCGCCGCGAGGAGTCACTCGCGCTGGCCGGCATCGGGGCCGCCGGCCGGGCGCCGGCCCTGGCGCGCGACGCCGACGCCCACGTCTTCGGCCCGCGCCCCCCGCAGGCCGAGGCGGCGACGGCGTACTGGGAGAATGTCGACGCCTACCGGGCGTCCCTGTCGTCGCAGGTCACACGAGGCCGCCGGATCCGGGCGGCGCTGTCGCTGCGCACGTTCCGCCCTGGGCGGTGAGGGGGCGGCCAGATTAGGGATTGATCTGCGCTTCCCCCTACACTGGTGTGTCGGCCCAACGTGGGTTGCGTCTCGTGGTGCCTCGCGGCTGCCCGGATCACTCGACGATCTCTGAAGGCAAGAGTTCGCTCGCGTGCGCCCGGGATGAGGAACCACGGACCAGGTTCGCGGGCCGACGGAAGACGAATCGACCAACAGAGATTGTGGAGGACATGCCGAAGAAGGAAGGCGTCATCGAGATCGAGGGCACCGTCGTGGAGGCCCTCCCCAACGCGATGTTCCGCGTGGAGCTGACGAACGGGCACAAGGTGCTCGCTCACATCAGCGGCAAGATGCGCCAGCACTACATCCGGATCCTCCCCGAGGACCGGGTCGTGGTGGAGCTCTCGCCGTACGACCTCACGCGGGGTCGCATCGTCTACCGCTACAAGTGAGCGAGCTCGCGAGCTCACTCATCCAGTACAGCCGTTCCGATCAGAAAGGGTCCGACTGATGAAGGTCGCCCCCAGCGTCAAGAAGATCTGTGACAAGTGCCAGGTGGTACGCCGCCACGGTGTCGTCATGGTCATCTGCGACAACCCGCGCCACAAGCAGCGGCAGGGCTAGAGCAGCCGCACAACTGAACAACACCATCAACGTGATCGCTTAGGTCCCCACCAGGACTGAAATCACCTCCGGAGCGGATGGCCGGAGCCCGACCAAGAGACATCGGGACGCGTCACGACCACACCACCGTGAAGTCAAGAAGGGCCACACATGGCACGCCTCCTCGGAGTCGACCTCCCGCGCGACAAGCGCATCGAGGTCGCTCTCACCTACATCTACGGCATCGGCCGTACCCGAGCCCAGGAAGTTCTGGCCGCCACCGGGGTCTCCCCGGACCTGCGCGTCCACGACCTGGGCGACGAAGAGCTGGTCAAGCTTCGCGACGAGATCGACGGTCGCGACTACAAGATCGAGGGTGACCTGCGCCGCGAGGTGCAGGCAGACATCCGCCGCAAGATCGAGATCGGCAGCTATCAGGGTCGCCGCCACCGTCAGGGCCTCCCGGTCCGCGGTCAGCGCACCAAGACCAACGCCCGCACCCGCAAGGGTCCCAAGCGCACGGTCGCCGGCAAGAAGAAGGCCAAGTAGGGCCTTCCCCGCCATCCGATCTCATTGACCAGCTGAACTAGGAGAAACGTATGCCTCCCAAGAGCCGCTCCAGCAAGGTGCGTCGCAAGGAGAAGAAGAACATTGCTCAGGGCGAAGCCCACATCAAGAGCACGTTCAACAACACCATCGTCACCATCACCGACCCCGCGGGTGGGGTGATCGCGTGGGCCTCGGCCGGCACCGTCGGCTTCAAGGGCTCGCGCAAGTCCACCCCGTTCGCCGCCCAGATGGCCGCCGAGGCCGCAGGGCGACGGGCCCAGGAGCACGGGATGAAGAAGATCGACGTCTTCGTCAAGGGTCCGGGTTCGGGCCGCGAGACCGCGATCCGCTCCCTGGGTGCCATCGGCCTCGAGGTCGGCACCATCCAGGACGTCACGCCCACGCCCCACAACGGATGCCGCCCGCCCAAGCGCCGGCGCGTCTGACCGACACCAGAGACCAAGGAGACTGAACCATGGCCCGTTACACCGGCCCCATGACCAAGAAGTCGCGCCGTCTCGGTGTCGACCTCGTCGGCGGCGACGCCGCGTTCGAGAAGCGTCCCTACGCACCCGGCCAGCACGGTCGCGGTCGTATCAAGGAGAGCGAGTACCTGCTGCAGCTTCGTGAGAAGCAGAAGGCTCGCTACACCTACGGCGTCCTCGAGAAGCAGTTCGTCCGCTACTACAAGGAAGCCAGCCGTCGCAGCGGCAAGACCGGCGACAACCTCCTGCAGATGCTGGAGTGCCGCCTGGACAACGTCGTCTACCGCGCCGGCTTCGCCCGCACCCGTCGTCACGCCCGTCAGCTGGTCGCCCACGGCCACTTCCGGGTGAACGGCCAGAAGGTCGACATCCCGTCCTTCCAGGTCAGCACCCACGACGTGATCGACGTGCGCGAGAAGTCGCTCGAGATGACGCCGTTCATCGTCGCGCGCGAGACCCACGGCGAGAGGGTCGTCCCGGCCTGGCTCGAGGCCATCCCCTCGCGGATGCGCATCCTCGTCCACCAGGTCCCGGTACGCGCCCAGATCGACCTCCCGGTCCAGGAGCAGCTCATCGTCGAGTACTACTCGAAGAAGTAACACGCCGTTGGTTGTCGAGCCGGGTGAGCGAAGCGAACCCGCGTCGAGACACCGCCACACCCCGTAGATCTGGGTCCCTCAAATAGCGGTCGGGCCCGGAAAGGAAAGAACCAGTGCTCATCGCACAGCGCCCCACCCTGTCGGAAGAGTCCGTCGACGAGTTCCGGTCCCGGTTCGTGATCGAACCGCTGGAGCCCGGCTTCGGCTACACCCTCGGCAACTCCCTGCGCCGTACCCTGCTGTCCTCGATCCCCGGTGCCTCGGTCACGAGCATCAAGGTGGACAGCGTCCTCCACGAGTTCTCGACCATCGAGGGCGTCAAGGAAGACGTCACCGAGGTCATCCTCAACCTGAAGGGCCTGGTCGTCTCCTCCGAGCACGACGAGCCCGTGACCATGTACCTCCGCAAGTCGGGTGCCGGCGACGTGACCGCCGCCGACATCAACCCGCCGGCGGGCGTCGAGGTCCACAACCCTGACCTCAAGATCGCCACGCTGTCCGACAAGGGCAAGCTGGAGATGGAGCTGGTCGTCGAGCGTGGCCGCGGCTACGTGTCGTCGGTGCAGAACAAGGGCGCCGACAACGAGATCGGCCGGATGCCGGTGGACTCGATCTACTCGCCCGTCCTCAAGGTGACCTACAAGGTCGAGGCCACGCGAGTCGAGCAGCGCACCGACTTCGACAAGCTGGTCATCGACGTCGAGACCAAGCCGTCGATCCGCCCGCGCGACGCCATCGCCTCGGCCGGCAAGACGCTGGTCGAGCTGTTCGGCCTGGCCCGTGAGCTCAACGTCGAGGCCGAGGGCGTCGACATCGGCCCCTCGCCGGTCGACGAGCAGCTGGCCGCCGACCTCGCCCTGCCGGTCGAGGAGCTCAACCTGACGGTCCGGTCCTACAACTGCCTCAAGCGCGAGGGCATCCACACCGTGGGTGAGCTGATCTCGCGCTCGGAGCAGGACCTGCTCGACATCCGCAACTTCGGCGCCAAGTCGATCGACGAGGTCAAGGCCAAGCTGGTCGAGATGGGCCTCTCGCTCAAGGACAGCGGCCCGGGCTTCGACCCTCACGCCGCGCTGGCGGCGTACGGCTCGGATGACGACGACGACGCCTTCGTCGAGGACGAGCAGTACTAAATTGCACATCTATCCGAGTACCTGATACGGCTCGGAAGAAATGAGAGATCGAGATGCCTACCCCCAAGAAGGGTCCCCGCCTCGGCGGTAGCCCGGCCCACCAGCGGCTGATCCTGTCGAACCTGGCCACCCAGCTGTTCGAGCACGGCCGGATCACCACCACCGAGTCGCGGGCGCGCACGCTGCGTCCCTACGCCGAGAAGCTGATCACCAAGGCGAAGAAGGGCGACCTGCACAACCGTCGCGAGGTGCTGCGGACCGTGCATGACAAGTCGGTCGTGCACACCCTCTTCACCGAGATCGCGCCGACCTTCGCCGACCGTCCTGGTGGCTACACCCGGATCACCAAGATCGGTCCGCGCAAGGGCGACAACGCCCCCATGGCGGTCATCGAGCTGGTGACCGAGCCCTACTCGCCCAAGCCTGCGTCGAGCAAGAAGTCCGCCCCGGCGGCCGCCGCTCCCGCTCCGGCTGTCGAGGAGGCTCCGGCCACCGACGAGAGTGACCCGGTCGAGGCCAAGGCCGAGGACGCCGGCATCGCCCCCCTCGTCGACGTCGAGGGCGAGGACGTGGAGGCGTTCGAGGAGACCGAGGGTGGCGTGTCCGGCAAGTACCCGGGCTCGCACGTCCCGTTCGAGGACGCCGACCAGGTGCCCGACGGCTTCCCGATCAAGGGCAACGAGGACTCGATGAAGTACCACGAGCCCGACAGCCAGTGGTACGCCAACACCACCGCGGAGGTGTGGTTCGACTCCGTCGAGTCGGCCGAGGCTGCCGGCTTCACCAAGGCAGGGGAGTAACCCTCCACAGATCGACTGACAGCGGCCCGCCGTCCCTCCGGGATGGCGGGCCGCTGTCGTTCGTGCTGGGGCTGCTGCTAGCCCGTCAGCACGTAGTCGATCTGCAACGGAACCTCCCGGACGGTCGCCACCGCCGGTGCCCGCGATCGGTAGGTGTGGCCGGTCGGGGTGGTGGTGTCGATCTGGTGGGCTCCCCCTGCGGGGGAGGGTCTGGCTCGCCACCCGGGAGCCTGCTTGGCATGGTTGCAGGCTTCGCAGAGGCCCTGCCCGTTCTGGCTGCTGGTGGCGCCGTCCGCCTCGTGCTCCTCGGCGTGGTCGGTGTCGCGGATCGGCGCGTCGCACCACGGGGTCCGGCAGATCTGGTCGCGAAGCCGGATGAACCGGGCCAGGCTGGTGGGGAAGAGCCGGCTGCGGGCGTCCATGGCGAGCAGCTCGCCGGTGGCGGGGCTGGTGTAGAGCCGCCGGAGCCACAGCTTCTCGCTGCGCGAGCAGGCGCCGGTGACGAGCTCACGGGCGAGCTCGGCGGGAATGGGGCCGTAGCCGTCGAGGTGGGCGGGCTCCTCGCTGACCCCGAAGAGTGAGCGGTCGCTCATGACCAGGTTGAGTCCCAGGCCGGCCGGGGCCGGTCGCTGATCCTCTGGGGGCGTCGGGTTCCACTGGGTCGCCGCACGATCCTTCGCCTGGGCGCTGGTCAGGACCGCGGAGACCAGCGAGTCCGCCATCACCTGCCCCTTGCTGCGCTCATCACCGGTGGCTCGTGCGGTCTCCGCCGCGCGGACGAGCGCGGCGTGCACGGCAACCCCGTCCGCCACCGGCAGCAGCGCGGTGAGCCGGGTCATCGCATCCGGCGCCGGGCGGAGCGTGACGTGACGGTCCCGCTCCGCGCGACGGCGACGGGCGACGACCGACGCGGCGTCGAGCCGGGCGGACTCTCTCTGACAGGTCGAGACGACCTCGCGCAGACCCATCGCCTCGAGCCGCGCTCCGTCGCCGGCCACGAGGGCATCGACGGTGGCGCGGTCCTCCCGCGAGAGGCACGCGGTCTCGCGCGCGATCAGGGTGGCCGTCCACTCGGTGATCCGACCGCACCGCCAGGCTGCCCAGGTGTGGGGCAGCTCCTCGCCCACGATCTTGGCCAGCGAGAGGTGCCGCTGGCCGCGGTGGTGGGACTCACGTCGTGCCAGCGCCACCTGTGCGGCCACTCCGCGGCCCTGGCGTGAGGCGGGGATGGCGGCCGCCCTGTGGTCGGCCCGCTGCCGCGCGTCGAGCTCGGCACTCAACTTGGCCTGAGCCGCGGTGACGGTGCAGACGAGCTGCTCGAGCGCCCGGATCGAGTCGACGAGCTCGTCGGCGTCCAGCCCGCTGTCATCGACGATCGCGTCCGAAAGCGACCCCTGCCACTCGGCCACGGCCGCGGCGGTCACCCGCGTGGGTGCCTCACGTGGCGGAGTCGAGGATCGATCGAACATGTGTTCGAGTATAGTCGGACAGCACCGACAACCGTCAGCCTGCGACGCGTGTCTGTGGATGACTTGGGACGAGCACTAGGCGGGGCGCCGCTAGACCTTCCCGAGCGCGTCTAGGGCGGCCATGTCGTCGTCGCCGAGCCTGAAGCTGGCGACCTGCGCGTTGGAGCGGATCCGCTCCGGGTTCACGGACTTGGGGATGACCACGAAGCCGTGCTGGAGGTGCCAACGGATGATCACCTGGGCGGCCGTGCGGCCCTCGCGTTCGGCGATCCTCAGAATCGTCGGGTGCTCGAGCGTGCCGCCGCGCAGGGCACTGTAGCCCTCGAGCACGATGCCGCGGTCGCGGTGGTCGGCCACGGTCGCGGCGTCGTACAGCAGGGGGCTCCACTCGATCTGGTTGACGGCCGGGGAGAGCCCGGTGGCCTCGGTGACCTCGTCAAGGAGGGCGGCGTCGAAGTTGCTGACCCCGATCTCGCGGGCGAGCCCCACCTCGCGGGCCTCGCCGAAAGCGCGCCAGATGTCGGTGT
The DNA here is from genome assembly GCA_963804845.1 of uncultured Actinomycetota bacterium. GTDB lineage: Bacteria > Actinomycetota > Actinomycetes > Propionibacteriales > Nocardioidaceae > Nocardioides. Next base: position 213,995 of record CAWDSA010000007.1, read on the forward strand.
TGGAGGACCCGTCGCCCGGCCAATGGATCAGCCACAGATCGACGTGGTCGGTCTGCAGCAGGTCGAGGCTCTCCTTGAGCGTGTCGAGTTCGTGCCCGGCCTTGCTGGGCGGGCACTTGGTGGTGACGAAGACCTCGTCGCGCGGCACCCCGCTCTCGGCCAGGGCGCGTCCGACCTCGCCCTCGTTGCCGTAGACCGTCGCGGTGTCGAGGTGGCGGTAGCCGGCTTCGAGGGCCGCCGAGGTGGCACGGACGGCGTCGTCGCCCTTGATCTGCCAGGTCCCGAAGCCCAGCAGCGGCATAGCCGAGCCGGCGGTCAGGGTCACTGTGTCGTCGGGCAGGTCGATCGAGTCCGTCATGCCTCCACCCTAGGCAGGCAGCATCAACTGGCCACGTCGGAGCCGCTCCTCGACCGGCCGCTCATCGGGATCAACGCTTCGCGGCATGAGCGCGCACTTCCGAGAGTGCAGGGAAGCTCAAGACGAGCCGTCGCGCTCGCGGGCGTCGTAGTATCAGCGCCATGCCCCACGAGTCGGGTTGGCCCGAACTCGACCGCGCAATGGCCGACTGGACGTCGACCACCGCGTCCCTGCCCATCGAGTTCCGCACCGAACTGCGCGTCACGCTGACAGCGCTCGAACGAGGCGAGGTCACCTTGGTGTGGGACACCCGATCTGAGGCACGCGCCGCGTTCGTCGAGCGCTTCCCGCACCCGTTCGCTGCGACGTACGACCGGGTCATGCTGCACCAGACGCTCGTTCTCGGCCTGAACGGACCGACTGTGCGGATGCCGCCAGTCGGTGGCGTCATCCTCCGGAAGAATCTGGGTGAGCCGGAGGCGGTGGCTGAAGAAGCGGCTTCCGACCCGGACGAACTGGCTATCTTGCGCAGCCTCCTCGCACACGTCACATCCGACGACGTGCCAGACGACGAGGGCGATTTCGTGGTCTACAGCTAGTCGTCCTCCCGTTACGCACTGATGCCGCGCCAGGTCTCGACGGCATCAGCCCGTGCCCGAATCGTTCTCAGCGGCATGCTCGTCGTTGCGCTGGTGACCCTTCTGGCCCTCGGCATTCCGTGGTGGCTGGAATCGAACGACATCGAGCCAATGGCTATCCGCTCAGCGGCATGAGCGGGCGCTTCTTGGGCCCATACTCTTCTTGTGGCCCGCAAGACTGTCATTGTCGCTGCCGTCCTGGTGCTAATGGGCGTCGGCGTGCTCGGGGTGCGAGTGGCGCAGGTCCACTCCGAGACCGGTGAGTGGCGCCTCACGCCTTCAGCTGCCCCTCCCACGCTGCATGTGCTCGGAGGTGACTACTCACGTTCAGGACTGGCACCTGAGCCGCCGGAGGAGATCCTCGATGTTGACGGTCTCGGAAGCACTGATGGTGGGGGGCGGATGTTCCTCCCTCCGACGGCACAACACATCGAGCCGGTGCCCACGGTGATCCACGTCTACGACGGTGAGCAGACGTGGGCCTACGAACTCGTCGGGAGAACGTAGCCTCCGCGCGGGCTGCCCCGCACGCTCATCGGCATGAGCGTACGTCTGGGGTGATCAGTCTTGAGAGTCGGCGAGAGATCGGTCGACCGCTTCGCGGCATGAGAGTTCGTTGGTTAGACGCCTCCAGGGTCCAGGAGTTCGACGTGCCGCCACGTCAGCCCCGCGTCCTCCGAGACGTCCAGACCTCGCCCGCGCAGGCTGACGAGCTGGTCATCGACGATGTCGACGCCGAACCCCACCGGTATCGGACCGGGTCGGTAAGCCATACTGGTGTTGGTGTTGTCGGTGGCGACCATCAGCCCGGCCCGATTCGTTCCGGTGACGAGTCGTCCGTCCGGCAGCATTCCCCAGTTGTAGGGGTCGAGCAGGTCTCCGAGCTCGCGGCTCGAGAGGAGTTGGGTGCCGGTTCGGTCGAGGGTGTGCAACCAACGGGGGCTTTCGCCGCCGGTCCCGACTAGGATGCGCTGAGCACCGGCGTCGCAGGACTGGAGTCGCGGACCGCTGCTCGCGGGAACGATGTCGCCAACCGGGATGGTGGTGTAGGTGCCGCCCTCGTTGAGGGAGACGTGGATGGTGCGCTCGGCCAGGGGTCCACGTTTCCCGGCGCAGATGCCGTCGGTGTCGACGTACCAGCTGTGCCCGACGGTGTCCCACGGAGGTCGGGGCTTTTTGAACACGGTGTCAGTGGCGGGTCGGTAGGCGAGCGAGCCGCGGATCCCATTGCCTTCAAGGTGGAGGTCGCCAGGTCGTGACGGCCGTGCGCGGGCGGACCGGTCTGGCTGGTCCGCGACTGGGTGCACGCGTCCGGCCCGGTTGAGGGTGACCCACTGATTGAGCGTGTGGCGCCCCATGCGGTTGCTTCTCGTGGCCTGCCCTACGAAGCCGTGGGCGGTGCCGCGTTCGGCCACGAGACGCGCATCGATGGAGAGCAGCGGGGTGAGGGGCCGCCATTGGCGGTCGTAGAGGCGGTACTGAGTGCTGTCGTTCACCCCGGGCTCACCGAAGCCGACCAACGTGGTTCCATCATCAGCGCGCACGAGGTAGGTGGCTGGCCGGACCCGCACGTACGGCTTCGGCAGTTGGGTGACCACGAGCGGGTTCACCGTGCTCGTCGGTGCGGAGGTCACCTGGGGTGAAGGCGACTGCGTCGTCGGAACGGTAGATGACCGCGGGCTACTGCGAGGCGCTGGACGGCTCTCGGGTTCTCCGGTGCATCCCACCCACGCAGGGGCAGTCAGGAGAAGCGCAAGAGCTCCAGCGATCGCCTGCGACTTTACTTTCACGACACTCCGGCGGATGGCTTCTCTGCTCCCGTGCGGCGTCGTCCTGGTGCCACACGCGGCGTCACCTACTTGGCTGAAGCCAGCATGCGCTGCGCAATGTCACCATGGCAAGCGGTGCCAGGCTGGCTGGGAGTACCAGGCCTCAAGGCTGTTCGACCATGCCCGCCCGCTCATCGGCATGACCGGTCAGCGGCATGAGCGGACGGGTCAGATCCCCTCGCGATATAGCGTCAAGCCATGTACACCCCACCGTTCAACCGCGCCGAGGATGAAGCCGAACTGCGGACGTTCGTGGCGGGTGCGCGGACGGGGTGGCTGGTGACGAATGGCAAGGACGCTGCGCCGTCAGCTACGTACCTTCCCGTGCTGTGGCGAGAGGATCGAGTGATCGCGCACTTCGCTAAGGCGAATCGCCACTGGCGGGAGATCACGCCTGATATCCCGGCGCTCGTCATTGTCACCGGCCCAGAGGCTTACGTGTCGCCGTCGTGGTACGCCGCCAAGGCCGAGCACGGCAAGGTCGTGCCGACGTGGAACTACATTGCCGTCCACCTGACCGGACTGGCGCGAGTGCATGAGGACACCGAGTGGCTTCGCATGGCCGTGGAGGAACTGACCCACGAGCATGAGCAGCGCCGCGAGGAACGCTGGCACGTCACGGACGCGCCGAGCTCCTACATCGACCGACAGTTGCGAGGAATCGTCGGCGTTGAGTTGACGGTGACGCGCGTGGAGGGAAAGGCGAAGCTCAGCCAGAACCGATCGCGAGCCGACCGCGAGGGCGTAGTCGCCGGGCTGCGTGAGAGTGGCCGCGCGGACGAGCAGGCGGTCGCAGAGCAGATGGCGTTGAAGATCGAGGAAGGCTGAGGACCCCGCACGCTCATCGGCATGAGCGTGCGTCGCTGCCCCAGGGAGAATTGGTCAGTAGTAGAGCTGCTCGCCAGGCGTCGCCGAGCTCCGGGTGCCGCCGAGGTCGTCCTGCTGCCGACCGCCCATCGCTGCGGCCTGGCCGGGTCCAGAGAGTTGCACGACCCGCCGACATCGTGGACGGGTCGTCCACAGGGCTCAGACGGGCCAGGCCTGCTCGACCAGGCGGGTTGCCTCGGCCCGGCTGAGGCCGAGCGGCCGGACCGCGGCGACGTACTCCTCGGCGGCGGTGCGGGCGTCGACGGAGGATCCGGCCTCGGTGGTCGCGACGAAGGTGCCGCGCCGGCCCTCGGTGGCCACGACGCCATCGGCCTCGAGCTCGCGGTAGGCGCGGGCGACGGTGTTGGCGGCCAGGCCGAGCTCGGCCGCGAGGGCGCGGACGGTCGGCAGCTTGCTGCCCGGCGGCAGGTCGCCCGAGGCCGCGCGGCGGGCGATCTGCGAGCGCAGCTGGTCGAACGGCGGCTGGTCGGCGACCGGGTCGGGAGGGTCGATCCGCATGGTGCGCAGACTAGCCCTCGCCAGCCGGGTCGGGATGCAGTAGAAATTGGCCATGTCCGAGTCGGCGCTGGTCGTGGGGGAGTCCCTCGTGGACATCGTGCGCGGCGGCGACGGCAGCACGACCGAGTTCCCCGGGGGCAGCGCCGCCAACGTGGCGGTCGCACTCGCGAGGCTGCGCCGCGAGGTCAGGTTCGCCACCAGCTGGGGCGACGACGAGCGTGGTCGCACCCTCGCCGAGTGGCTGGGGCGTGACGGGGTCGAGCTCGCGGCCGACCCCCACGCCGTGGGCCACACCTCGGCCGCGGTGGCCACCATCGGCTCCGACGGCGCCGCATCCTACGAGTTCGACCTGTCGTGGCGGCTCAACGCGGTCGAGTCCGGCCTGGACGCCCAGGTCGTCCACACCTGCTCGCTCGGCGCCGTGCTGGCACCGGGTGCGGACGACGTCCTCGCGCTTCTGGAGCGGATGCGCGAGACCGCGACGGTCAGCTACGACGTCAACGCCCGCCCCGCCGTCACCGGCACCGGGCCGGAGCTGGTGGAGAAGGTCGAGGACGTGGCGTCGCTCAGCGACATCGTGAAGGCGAGCGACGAGGACATCGCCGCGTTGTACGACGGAGCCGATCCGATCACCGGCGCGAAGCGGCTGCTGGCGCTCGGCCCCGCTGCGGTCATCGTCACCCGCGGCCCCGAGGGCGCCACCTGGCTGACCCCCTCACAGGAGATCAGCGTCGCGGCGGTGCCGGTGGTCGTCGCGGACACCATCGGCGCCGGCGACACGTTCTGCGCCGGGGTGATCGACGCGTTGTGGTCCCGCGACCTGCTCGGCGCGGACCGTCGTCAGGAACTGGTCGAGGTCACCCGCGACACCGTGGTCTCGGTGCTGGCCCACGCCGCCCGTGCGGCCTCGATCACCGTCGGCCGACCGGGCGCCGATCCGCCGTACCGCCACGAGCTCGACCGGCCGTTCTAGCGCTCAGGCAGAGCGCCCCGCGAGCACCTGCCGCGCGGCACGTCGCCCGGACAGGTAGGCGCCGTGAACGGTCGCGGCGTAGTCCGGGTCCGTCGCCTCACCTGCCAGGAACACCCGGCCAGCGAGCGGTTCCTGGAGCACCTGACGCACGCCGCGACTGACGCCGACGGCCGGGTATGAGTAGGAGCCCCGCGCGAACGGGTCCCGTGACCACTCGGTGGTGCGGCAGCTGGTCGGCTCGGGGATCGAGGCACCGAACATGGTGCGCAGCGTGCGCATGGCTTCTGCCGCGACGACGCGTGGGTCCGCGGTCTCGAGCGCCCGGGCCGCGTCGCCGCCGTGGAACCCGACCAGCACCGGGGCACCCGCACGGGACAGGCTGAGCCACTGCGACCACCGGCCCGGCACCGGCCCGAGGTACTCCTGCCAGTCGACGTCGATCGGCCAGAACGGCTCGCGGAACTGCAGGAACGTCTTGCTGAGCACGCCGGTGCGGATCGCGCCGATGGCCGCGGCCGTCGGTCCCGGGAGGTGAGGCGTGAATCCGAGCGCTCCCTGTCGCAGCAGCTCCACCGGCACGGTGACGACCGCGGCGCTGGCGCGGACGGGTCCGGCGGAGGTACGCAGCTCGACCGGATCGCTGCCCCAGTCGATCTCCTCGACGGTGACGCCGGTCTCGATGGGGACGTCGCGGGCGAGGTGGTCGACCACCTGGTCGTAGCCATCAGGGAAGAGCAGGTCCTCCCCGTACCTGCCGAACTCCTTCCCGTCGTTCATGTGCCACGAGGACAGGTCGTCCGGATCGGCCCCCCACTCGGTCACGAGTGAGGCGTTGAGGTGGAAGGCCAGGTCGGCGCGTTCGGTGGCGGAGCGGGCGGCCGGCGGCAGCTCGCGGCGCAGCGCGTCTGCCAACGGCTCGTCGTGCCCACGGCTCCGCGAGTCTCGGATCGCGGCACGGACCAGGGCGCTCCAACGATCGGTGTCGGGGGCGCGCAGTCCGCTCGCCGCGAGGGACGGTGCCACGTGGAGGGCCGTGGACGAGTACGACGTGGCGACGGTGTCGGCGGCCGCCTCGCGGGCGAGGGCCGTCAGCGGGTTGCCGACGTAGCCGTGGATCCAGGAGGCACCGAGGTCGAAGGTCACGCCCTGCTCGCGCGTGGTCTCGATCCGGCCGCCGATCCGGTCGCGGGCCTCGAGCACCCGCACCGGCACCCCCGCCTCCGTCAGCAGTCGCGCGGCCGCCAGCCCGGCGACCCCGGCGCCGACCACCGCGACCGGGAGCGGTGCGGTACGACGCTGCTGGGGGTCGCAGGCGGCCAGCGCGCCCACGGCCACGACCGTCCCGAGCACCGTCCGGCGGGTCGGTCCGGGACTGGTCACGGCCTAGCCGCCCGGCTCGAGCCAGGTGTGGACCAGCGCGACCACCGAGGCACCCTCGCCGCTGGCGGAGGCGACACGCTTCATCGAGCCCGATCGGATGTCGCCGGCGGCGAAGATGCCCGGGACCGTGGTCGCGAGGTTGGCGGGCGGGACGCCGTCGCCCCAGGCTTCCTGCGGGACGTCGCGGCCGGTGAGGACGTAGCCGTTCGAGTCCCGGGCCACCTCCTCAGGCAGCCACTCGCAGTGGGGCTCCGCGCCGAGCAGGAGGAACAACCCGCGGACGTCGCGCCGGTGCCGCTCGCCCGTGGTGGTGTCCTCGACGTCGATCCAGTCGAGGTACTCCTCACCGCCGCCGTCGACCACGCGGGCGGAGCCGACGACCTCGATGCGCGGGTTGTAGTCGATCTCCGAGATCAGGTACTGCGACATCGTCGCCCTCAGGTCGGGCCGCCGCACCAGGATGGTGACGCTGCGGGCGAAGCGGGAGAGGTGGACGGCCGCCTGGCCGGCGCTGTTGCCACCGCCGACCACGACCGCGTCATACCCCTCCATCTCCCGGGCGGCCGTCATCGCGGCTCCGTAGAAGACGCCGCGACCCGAGAACGTCTCGAGCGACTCCACGCCGAGACGCCGGTAGGTCACCCCGGTCGCGACGACGACGGCGCGGGCGCGTACGTCGCCGCCCTCGGTGCAGACCAGGTGGGGCTCGCCGTCCACGCCGGGGACGAGGCGCTCCACGGGCCAGCCGGTGAAGAACCGGGTGCCGAAGCGGATCGCCTGGTTGCGGGCACGCTGGGCCAGCCTCATGCCGGAGATGCCGCGTGGGAAGCCGAGGTAGTTGCGGATCATCGAGCTGGTGCCGGCCTGGCCGCCGATCGCCTCGGTCTCGATGGTGACCGTGGACAGCCCCTCCGAGGCGCCGTAGACGCTCGCGGCCAGCCCGGCCGGGCCGGCACCCACCACGACCAGGTCGACGACCTGGTCGACCTCGATGTCGTCGGGCCGCCCGTAGATGGTGATCGCGACGTCTCGGGTCGAGGTCGCGATCTGCGGCGGGCTGTTGAACGTCTCGACGACCGGCCACCGATCCGGTACGCCGTCGAACCGGTCGAGCACCTCACGGCCCACGTCGGTGTCGGGGGTGTAGATCGAGTTGGGTGCGCCGATCCGGGACAGGTAGTCGTGGATGGCCAGAGTCAGCGCGTCCCGCGTGGGCGAGATGATGCGCACCGAGTCGACCTCCGGCGCGGCGACGGTCGCGCCCCAGTCGTTGAGGAGGTCGACGATGGCGGAGTGGAACTCCTCGTCGCGGATCCCGCGGGGGAGGAGCAGGAAGGCGTCGTACTTCCCGGTCGCCATGCCGGGCCGGAGGCCGGCCGCGTCGGTGCGGAAGCGATCCCAGTGGGCGACCACGACCCGGCGGGCGGTCGGGACCACCTTGCGCATCTTGGCGACGGCCTCGTAGACGGTGGCGTCGGGGAGCACCGACTCGGCGACGAACAGCGCGACCTGGCTGCCGGACTCACGCAGGTCGAGCATGCAGTGGTAGGCGTCGAGGGTGCTTCGACACGTGCGGACGTCGTACTCGTGCTCGTAGCGGGCGAACTGGGCGGCGAGTGTCTCGGCGTGGTCCGCGGAGATCAGCACGATCGCGGGATGGGGCACGCGTCCAGCATGACCCATCCCGCGAAACCAGTTGGTCGAGCAGCGAGCGCAGCGAGCGGCTGTCGAGACCCTGGCGATGTGCGAGAGGTGGTCTCGACTCGCCCTCGCCTAGCGCTCGGGCGGCTCGACCGACTACGAAGGCCGGCTCCGCTCAGCCGGCGAGCAGCTTGTCGAGCTTGGCGTAGCCCTCGTGGACGCCGACCTCCATGCCGCTGGCGAGCATCCCGTCGCGGCCCTCGATGGAGTCGCACAGCGACTGGGCGTGGAGCCGGGTCCAGCCGTCGCCGAGGTCCTCGAACCACATCGTCTCGAGGGCGATCGCCTCGGGCATGCCCTCCCAGCAGAAGGTCTGGACGATCCGGTTCTCGCTGACCTCGGGGAACGTGCCGCGGAAGGCCTCCTCGCCACCTTCGTGCTTCGCCAGGTAGCGGTAGGAGCCGAGGCTGCGGCAGTCCCACTGGTCGATGCTGGCGGTGGTGGAGTTGGGACCGATCCACTTCACGAACAGCTCGGGATCGGTGTGGGCGCGCATCAGCTGCTCCGGTGTCGCCTTGAAGTCGCGGGTCATCCGGACGATCGGCAGGTCGGGGACCGCCTCGATGGCGGCCTCGGTGTAGCGGGTGGTGGTCGTTGCGCTCATGATGCGGTTCCTTCCTGGAGTTTCTTCATCGGTCTGGTCGTCGTTCAGCGGGTCATTCATCTCGGCGAGCAGGTCGTCGAGCTTGCGGAAGCGTTCCTCCGCGCGCTGTCGGTAGCGCTCGATCCACTTGGTCATGAGGTCGAACACCTCGGCTTCCAGGTGCACCGGCCGCCGCTGCGCCTCCCGGCTGCGCGTCACCAGCCCGGCGTCCTCGAGCACCTTGAGGTGCTTGGAGACGGCCTGGAGGCTGACGTCGTACGGCGCTGCCAGGTCGCCGACGTTGGCGTCGCCGTCGGTGAGCCGCGCGACCATGTCGCGCCGTGTGGGGTCGCTGAGTGCCGCGAAGACCCGGGAGAGCTGGTCGGTCATGGTGCGCCTTCCTCAACTGATTGGTTGACTACGAACCTACGATGCGAACGCGCCGGTTGTCAACCAATCGGTTGAACACAGTTCGGACTCCTAGGATGGTCGATCGTGCGGCTACGGATCGACCTGTCCTACGACGGGACCGATTTCCACGGCTGGGCGACCCAGCCCGACCTGCGCACCGTGCAGGGCACGCTCGAGGACGCGCTCGCCATCGTGCTCCGGCTCCCGGACGTCTCGGTCGTCTGCGCCGGCCGCACCGACACCGGTGTCCACGCGCGGGGCCAGGTGGTCCACGTCGACCTGCCCTCGTCGTACGACGAGCGGTTGCTGCGACGGCTCAACGGGATCCTGCCGGCCGACATCCGCGTGCGGGCCGTTGCTCCGGCACCGGAGGGCTTCGACGCGCGGTTCTCGGCCCTCTGGCGGCGCTACGCCTACCGTGTGGCTGATGGCCCGGCCCTGGTCGACCCGCTGACCCGTGGCCACGTGCTCAGCTGGCCGCGGCCGCTGGACCTCGACGCGATGAACCGCGCGTGCGAGCCGCTGCTCGGTCTCCAGGACTTCGCCGCATTCTGCAAGCAGCGCGAGGGCGCGACATCCGTCCGCACCCTGCTCGACCTCGACTGGACCCGCGATGCAGCCGGGCTGGCCGTCTGCTCGGTCCGGGCCGACGCGTTCTGCCACCACATGGTCCGCTCGCTGGTCGGTTGCCTGCTGGCGGTGGGGGATGGCCGGCGGGCGCCGTCGTGGGCGGCGTCGATCCTGGCCGCCGGGGTGCGCGACCCGGCGGTCGCCGTCGCACCCGCCCACGGCCTGACGCTCGAGGAGGTCGGCTACCCGGCTTCCGCAGAGCTGGCAGCACAGGCCGCCCGGGCGCGCACGAAGCGGGAGGTGCCATGAACGAGGACCACTACTTCACCGCCGACCCGTCCGCGCCCTTCAAGCGCGAGACGTTCACGGCGTCCGTGTGGGGCCACGAGCTCTCGCTGACCAGTGGCGCGGGCGTCTACAGCCGCGGCCACCTCGACCACGCCACCGACGTCCTGCTGCGCACGGTCGAGCCGCCCCCGCCCGGGAACTTCCTCGACCTCGGCTGCGGCTATGGCGTGATCGGGCTGGCACTGGCGAAGGCCGTGCCGCTCGCGAACGTGACCGCAGTCGACGTGAACGAGCGGGCGTTGCTGCTCGCCAACGAGAACGCACGCGCGCTCGACGTGGAAGGCCGGTTCATCGGCTGCCGGCCCGACCAGGTGCCACCCGATGCGACGTACGACGAGATCTGGTCGAACCCGCCGATCCGGGTCGGCAAGCAGGCACTCCACGAGCTGCTGCTGGCGTGGCTGCCGCGGCTGCGCGACGACGGTCGGGCGGTGATGGTGGTCGGCAAGCACCTCGGCGCCGACTCGCTGCAGCGGTGGCTCGGCGACCAGGGTTGGCCCACGACGCGGCTCGCCAGCGCGAAGGGGTTCCGGGTGCTGGAGACGCGACGCGGCTGAGGTCAGGCGCAGCAGGTCTGGTCGCCGGGTCGACTCGCAGTTCATCACGTCGGCGTCCTCGAGCACGGTGTAGACCTCCCACTTCTCTCCGTGGGGGGTGCCTTCGACCCAGAACTTGTCCTGCTTGGCGTAGCAGCAGGTCGCGTCACGCTCGTCGACCGAGGCGAGGCCGGCAGCCGCCAGCCGGGTCTGCTCGGCGTCGACGGTGGCGGTGTCGATCACCTCGACTCCGAGGTGGTTGAGCGAGCCGCCGTGGCCCGGGGTTCTCGATCAGGATCAGCTTCAGCGGCGGCTCGGCCACGGCGAAGTTGGCGTAGCCGGGCTTCGTCTTGGCGGGCTCGGTGCCGAAGAGCTTGGAGTAGAAGGCGATCGAGGTGTCGAGGTCGTCGACGTTGAGGGCGAGCTGCAGGCGGGACATGGTGGGCTCCTTCGCAAGATATCGATATTGGTCGATGTCAGAGATTGCACCAGACATCGATATCTGTCAATATCGACACATGTCGAAGTCCTTGACCCTCACGCCGGTCGACGCCGTGGCCTGCTGCTCGCCGCTGACCTCGGCGCCGTTGAGCGAGTCGGCGGCCGCGGGGTCGTCCCGATGCTCAAGGCGCTCGCCGACCCGGCCCGGCTCCGGCTGCTCTCGCTGGTCGCGTCACACGAGGGCGGCGAGGCTTGCGTGTGCGACCTGAACGACGCCTTCGACCTCTCCCAGCCCACGGTCAGCCACCACCTCAAGGTGCTGCACGGCGCGGGGCTGCTCGATCGCGAGAAGCGGGGCGTCTGGGTCTACTACCGCGTCAACGCGCGCGTCCTCGCCGACCTGGGCGCGCTGATCGGCAGCGCCGGGAAGTGACCCTCGTCCGACGGGCGGTTGCCGAGCTGGTCGGCACCGCCTTCCTGGTGGCGGCCGTCATCGGCTCCGGGATCATGGCGAGCCCGGCTCTCGCCCGACGACGTCGGCCTCCAGCTGCTCCAGAACAGCATCGCGACCGGCGCCGTCCTGGTCGCTCTGATCCTCGCGCTGCAGCCGGTGTCGGCGTCGTTCAACCCGGTCGTGACCCTGGTCGAGGGTGCTCTCGGCCGGATCCCGCTCGGCCTGGTTGTCCCGCTCGTCGGCGCCCAGGTGGTCGGCGGTGTACTGGGCGCGGTGCTCGCCAACCTGATGTTCGAGCTCCCCGCCGTGTCGGTGGCCTCGACCGAGCGCTCCGGGTCGGGGCTGTGGCTGGCCGAGGTGGTCGCGACGGTCGGACTGGTGCTCGTCGTCGTCGGCGTGCTGCGGTCCGACCGCCCCGAGAACGTCGCCTTCGCGGTCGGCGGCTACATCGCGGCGGCGTACTGGTTCACCAGCTCGACCAGCTTCGCCAACCCGGCCGTCACCCTCGCGCGGATGCTGTCCGACACCTTCGCGGGCATCGCGCCGAGCTCGGTCCCGATGTTCCTGCTCATGCAGGTCGTCGGCGGTGCGCTCGCGCTCGCCCTCGTCCGTCTCCTGTACGCCCCGTCTCCGGAGGTCTCCCCGTGAACCCCAGCGTGCTCTTCGTCTGCGTCCACAACGCCGGACGCTCCCAGATGGCGGCGGGCTGGCTGCGCCACCTGGCAGGCGACCGGATCGAGGTGCGGTCGGCCGGTTCCGCGCCTGCCGCCTCGATCAATCCGGTCGCGGTCGAGGCGATGGCCGAGGTGGGCATCGACATCGCCGGTGAGCAGCCGAAGGTGCTGAGCGAGGACGCGGTCGAAGCCTCGGACGTGGTGGTCACCATGGGCTGCGGCGACGAGTGCCCCTTCTTCCCCGGCAAGCGCTACGAGGACTGGGTGCTCGACGACCCGGCGGGGCAACCGCTCGAGGCCGTCCGCCCGATCCGCGACGAGATCCGGCGTCGGGTGGAGGCTGTTGGTGGCCGACCTGCTCAGGTGAGCACCCGCGGATCAGCGGGTGGCGACCACGCAGGACGCGGAACCGGTCACCGTGAAGGGGGCCGGACCGAGGTGGGCCGCGCAGGCATCGCGGATGGCGGTCCGGCGGTCCGGCGACTGGGCAGACGAGGTAGTCGCCGGCGGGGCCGACGCCGAGCGTGAACGGCTCCCACCACTCCTCGAACGACCCGAAGCTGACCGAGACAGCCAGGGAGCTCGACTCGGAGGCGGGCAGACCGGCTGTTGCGAACAGCTCGGCGAGCTCACCCGGCCCGGTCGTGGGCAGGGCTGACTCGTCGGGCGCCTGGGAGTCGATCGACCGCACGCCTGCCCAGAACGGTGAGGAAGGACCGTTGCCCGTGGCGTTCTGCCACACGGTGGCAGCCACGATGCCTCCGGGGCGTGTCACCCGTGCCATCTCGCGCACCCCTGCCACCGGATCGGACATGAACAGGACGACGAGCTGCGACAGCGTCGCGTCGAACGCGTGGTCGTCGAAGGGGAGCCGCTCGGCGGACGCCACCGAGGCCACGACACCGGGGAGCCGCTCCCGGAGCGCCTCCAGGAACACGGGCTGAGGGTCGACGGCCTCCACCTGATCGGCACCCACGGTGTCGACGAGAGCGCTGGTCAGCGCGCCGGGCCCACTCCCGACATCGAGCACGCGCATCTCCGCCTCGATGCCCGCGGCCGAGACGAACGCCGGGGCCAGCGGCTCGGAGAAGCGACCCATGAACCGGCCATAGGCCTCGGCAGACACAGCGAAGCTCATGATCCGCACGGTAGACCTGGCAACAGATCGCAGCACCAGTGGACTGACATGCTGGCCACATGACTTATGAGGCAGCCGAGGACCGCTACGACGTCGGGATGGAGTACCGGTTCACCGGGCAGAGCGGGCTGAAGCTGCCGGCGCTGTCGCTGGGGCTGTGGCAGAACTTCGGGACCGACCGGCCCGAGGAGACGCAGCGGGCGATCCTGCGCCGCGCGTTCGACCGGGGCGTGACCCACTTCGACCTGGCCAACAACTACGGCCCGCCGTACGGCCGCGCGGAGGAGAACTTCGGGGTCTACCTGAAGGACGACTTCAAGCCCTACCGCGACGAGCTGATCATCTCGACCAAGGCCGGCTGGGACATGTGGCCGGGGCCGTACGGCCAAGGCGGAGGGAGCAGGAAGTACGTCCTCGCCAGCCTCGACCAGTCGCTCTCGCGGATGGGCCTCGACTACGTCGACATCTTCTACAGCCACCGCTTCGACCCCGAGACGCCGGTCGAGGAGACGATGATGGCGCTCGACACCGCGGTCCGGTCCGGGCGCGCCCTGTACGCCGGCATCTCGTCCTACTCGGCCGACAAGACGCGCGAGGCCGCCATGATCGCCGCCGAGCTCGGTACGCCGCTGCTGATCCACCAGCCGTCGTACTCCATGCTCAACCGCTGGATCGAGAGCGACCTGCTCGACGAGCTCGAGGTGCACGGGATGGGCTGCATCGTGTTCACCGCGCTCGCCCAGGGGCTGCTGACCGATCGCTACCTCGACGGCGTGCCCGAGGACTCGCGCGCCGCCCGGGACGGGCTCGACGGTGGCGGGTCTCGACGACGACGTGCTGCGCCGGGTGCGCGCGCTCAACGAGATCGCACAGCGGCGCGGCCAGAAGCTCGCCCAGCTGGCGCTGCAGTGGGCGCTGCGCGACGACCGCGTCACCAGTGCGGTGATCGGCGCGTCCAGCGTGGAACAGCTCGACACCAACCTCGACGCAGTCGGCGGCCCGGAGCTCACCGATGACGAGCTCGACGAGATCGACCAGTACGCGGTGGAGTCGGGCGTCAATCTCTGGGCGGAGCAGACCGAGGAGTAACGGCGTACCGTGGTGGTCCTCGGACAATGACGGGGGTCATCGTGAGACGACGGTTCTGGTTCCTCGCTGTGACGATCGCGTTCAGTGGGGCGCTGACGCCCGTGAGCGTCGCCCAGGCGGCGCCGCCCATGTGTGGCGGCGAGCGCGCCACCATCGTGGGCACGGCGGAGCGCGACACGATCCGGGGCACCGGCCGTGACGACGTGATCGTCGCGCTGGATGGCCGTGACGCGATCGACGGCCGCGGCGGCGACGACATCATCTGCGGCGGCGCCAACTTCGACCGGATCCACGGCGGCGGTGGCAACGACCGGCTCTTCGGCCAGGGAGACGGGTGCTACTGGGACGAGGGTTGCTTCTACTTCGGCGACGATCTCTCCGGCGGCGCTGGTGACGACGCCATCGTCGGCGGTGACCCGCGCGCGCCCGACGTCGTCTTCTTCCAGAACGCCGGAGGCGGCGTCGTGGTCGACCTGGAAGCCGGGACCAGCACCGGGCAGGGAACCGACACGTTGGTCGGCGTCGGCGAGGCGGTGACCACGCCGTACGACGACGTGGTGTCCGGACAACGCGGCTACTCGTACGTCACCACGGGCGGCGGAGACGACCGGGTGATCGTGACGGCACCGGGCTGGTACGGGTTCATCGCCACCGGCGACGGTGCCGACCATGTCACGACCGCCGGCCGCGGAGACGTGGACACCGGCGACCTGGACGACATCCTCGAGACGACGGGGAACGGCGTTCTCGCCCGGATGGGAGATGGTGACGACACGGTCCACCTCGGCGGCCGCGGCTATGTCGAGACGGGCGCCGGCGACGACGTGGTCGAGGGATCGGCCATGGCCGACGACGTCGAGACCGACGGCGGCGACGACACGGTGCACGCCGGAGCCGGCAACGACTACGTGCGGGACGGTGCCGGTGAGTCGCTGATCGAGGGCGGGGAGGGCGACGACTGGATCCAGGGTGGCCGCGGCGCTGACAGCTACGACGGCGGGCCGGGCACCGATGAGATCGACTACTTGCAGATGTACGGCGAGAGCGGGCTGGTCCTGGACCTCGCCGCTGGGACCGCCACCGGGATCAGCGGCACCGACACGCTGAACGGGTTCGAGGACGCCACCGGTTCACCACAGGCCGACACGATCCACGGCGACGACGGACCCAACCGGCTCGACGGCGACGAGGGCAACGACTCCGTCCACGGCCGGGACGGGGCCGACCTCCTGATCGCGGTCTGGGGCTCCCCGGAGCTGTACGGCGACGCCGGGGACGACGTTCTCGAGCTGAGTGCCTACAGCGGCGACGTCAACGGTCTCGGTTTCGACGGGGGCGAGGGCCGCGACCTGTTCTTGATCTCGGACTACATCGGATCCGCTCGCCCTGCGGTGCTGGACCTGTCGGCGGGGACGATCACCGGGATGGGCACGGCTCCGCTGGTCGGGATCGAGGACGTCACCGACAACGGCGGCTCTCACACCCTGATCGGCGACGACGGTCCCAACGTGCTGAGAGGCCGGGGCGGCCGCGACACCCTCGTCGGCAACGGTGGTGAGGACACCGGTGACGGCGGCAACGGCACCGACGCGTGCGACACCGAGACCAAGATCGCCTGCGAGGAGTAGCTCAGCCGAGCGGGTCGATCATGCCGTGGTCGGCGATGCCGCCGGCCAGTCGGGCGAGGTGGTGGTCGCCGTCGCCGAGCAGGTGGTCGAGCACGGTGAGCTGGGCGACCAGGCTGCCGACGCTGTACTCGGCCGTCATCGCGATCCCGCCGTGGAGCTGGATCGCCTCCTGGCCGACGTGGCGACCGGCCCGGCTCACCTGCAGCGCCGCCCGCGTCGCGGCCTCGGACATCGCCTCGGCGTCGCCGGTGGCGATCACCATCGTGGCCCAGTCGACCATGCTCTGCGTCAGCTCCAGCGACACGTACATGTCCGCCGCGCGGAACGTCAGGTCCTGGAAGGTGTTGAGGGTGACGCCGAACTGCTTGCGGCTCTTGAGGTAGTCGGTCGTCGCAGCGAGCGCGGTTCGCATCGCGCCGAGGGACTGGTTGGCCGCCATCACGCGCGCGAGGTCGAGCACCGCGGCGATGCTCGGCGTCAGGTCGCGGCCGCCCTCACCCAGCGGGGTGGCCGGCGTGCCGTCGAGGTCGACGCGGGCCGCCCGGCTGCCGTCGTACACGGCGTAGTCGGTGACGGACGCCTGCGACGGGTCGACGAGGAACACGCCGGTGCCACCGTCGGGCAGCGCCGCACTCACCACGAGTACGTCGGCGCGACCGCCGTGCGGCACCGGCTCCTTGGTGCCGGTGAGGGTCCAGGTGTCGCCGTCCGGCGTGGCCGCGACTCCGGTGGCGTCGGGCCCCCAACGCCCGCCCGGTTCGAGCGTGCGCCAGGGCGGGCAGCAGCTCGCCGGCAGCGAGCGGCGTGATGACCTCGGCCCGCTGCTCGGGGCTGCCGCAGGCCGCCACCAGGCCGCCCGCCATCACGACCGACGCGAGGTAGGGCTCGGGAGCCGCCACCCGGCCGAGCTCCTGGCAGACGATGCCGATCTCGACCGGACCGGCGCCGACCCCGCCGTCCTCCTCGGCGAAGGGCAGGCCGAGCAGGCCCATCTCGGCCATCCGCGCCCACAGCTTCTCGTCGAAGCCGGGCGCCGCCTTGGTCATCTCGCGCCGGTGCTCGTGGTCGGCGTAGCTCTTGCCGACCAGGCCGCGGACGGCGTCACGCAGGGCCAGCTGCTCGTCGTCGTACGCGAAGTCCATGCTGATCCCTTCAGAGCCCGAGGATCCGGCCGGCGATGATCTGCCGTTGGATCTCGTTCGAGCCGCCGTAGATGGAGGCCTTGCGGAGGTTGAGGTAGCGCGGCGTGGTGAGCCGCTGCCAGGACTCGACCGAGGAGTCGTCGTCGGCGCCGCTGGCCAGCGAGCCCGGGCCGGCGAGGTCGACGGCCAGCTCGCTGACGGCCTGCTGCAGCTCGGATCCCTTGAGCTTGAGGACCGACGACGCCGGGTGCGGCTCGCCGTCGGCGGAGTGGGCGGCGACCCGGATCGCCGTCAGCTCGAGGGCGAGCAGCTCGTTCTCGAGCTCGGCGACGCGGGCCTGCGCCAGCACGTCGTCGGCGAGGGTGTCGGCCGCGAGCTCCTTCAGCCGGGCCAGCGCCCGCTTGGTCGCGGTGACGGGGGCGACGCCGACGCG
Organism: uncultured Actinomycetota bacterium; assembly: GCA_963804845.1. Classification (GTDB taxonomy): domain Bacteria; phylum Actinomycetota; class Actinomycetes; order Propionibacteriales; family Nocardioidaceae; genus Nocardioides. The sequence goes on from CAWDSA010000007.1 coordinate 231,707, forward strand.
CTCGTTGCCGAGCAGGAACTTCGCCATCGTCCAGCCCTGGTTCTCCTCGCCGACCAGCATGTCACCGGGAACGCGGACGTCCTCGAACCACACCTCGTTGACCTCGAAGCCGCCGTCGATCAGCTCGATCGGCCGGACCTCGACGCCGTCGAGGCTCATGTCGATCAACAGCATCGAGATGCCCCGCTGCTTCTTGGCCTCCGGGTCGGTGCGCACCAGGGTGAAGATCCAGTCGGCGTACTGGCCGAGCGTCGTCCAGGTCTTCTGGCCGTTGACGATCCAGTCGTCGCCGTCACGCACCGCCGTGGTGCGCAGGGACGCGAGGTCGGAGCCGGCGTCGGGCTCGGAGAACCCCTGCGCCCACCAGATGTCGACGTTGGCGGTCTTCGGCAGGAACTCCTTCTTCTGCTCCTCGCTGCCGAACTGCGCGATCACCGGCCCGATCATCGAGGCGTTGAACGCGAGCGGGGGAGGGCAGCCGGCGCGCTGCATCTCGTCGTACCAGATGTGGCGCCGCAGGTCGCTCCACCCGCGCCCGCCCCACTCCTCGGGCCAGTGCGGGACGGCGAGGCCGGCGTCGTTGAGCACCCGCATGCTGTCGACGAATGTGCTCCTTGGGGAGCTCGCGGCCCTCGATGACGGCCGTGCGGATCTCCTCGGGCACCTCGGTGGTGAAGAAGGTCCGCATCTCCTCGCGGAACGCGCGGTCGTCCTCCGACAGCTCCAGCCTCATCCGTGGCTCCTCTGGTCCATGCCTGCGGTCCGTGCCTGCATCATGTCCTGTCGCCGGTGACGACGGGGGACTGGTCACCGATCGAGAGGCGTGGCGCGGCCCGGCCGCGGAGCTGCATGGACGTCCCGCCCGTCGAGGAGCGAGACCAGGCCGGCGACGGTCCAGGTCGGCGTGACGCCCCTGGCGTCCGCGAGGTACGACGCCCGGTCGTGCGGGCTCGACGGCCAGATCTCACCCAGGCCGAGCAGGATCGTGCGCAGGTAGCCTGCGGCCGGTGACGCCGCTCCGGGCGGGCGCAGGGAGGTCAGGCAGAAGAGCGGCTCGCCGCCGCGGTCACCCAGGTCGAGCAACGACTCGTAGACGCCGGAACGCGTCTCCCAAGGCCGACCCGCGAGCAGCGACGGCTCCAGGTCCGTGCCCACCGGCTGCCTGGCCTCCTGGGACACGAGGTCGCTCAGCTGACCGAACGACAGTCGGTACGCACGCGCGACGACCTGGCCGGGCTCGGTGGGGTCGTAGAAGGCCAACGCTCCCCCCCAGACCGTCGACCGTCCCCCGAAGACCAGACCGCCCGGGAGGGTCAGGCGGACGTCGGCCGTAGGTGGGGAGGGATCGCGACCACCGAGATAGAGCCGCTGCGCCTCCGCGGGGCGCCCGCCGGCCAGGTAGCACCGCAACCGGTCGGCCCTCAAGTTCGAGGCGTAGGCGACGTACCAGACCGGGTCCTCGGTGGCGAGCCGCGGCCTCACACGAGGAGCGGGCCGTCCAGGCGGGCTCGCTCGGCCTCGTCCAGCAACACCCGCTGCGCCTCGTCGTAGAGCTCTCGCGCCTGCTCGGCCGAGTCGCCGACCGCGGTCAGGCCCAGCCGTCCGCACTCGGTGACGCAGCTCATCATGTGGAGGACGATCCCGGTCTGCCGAGAGGCGTCGAAGTGCAGGCGCCTGGTCGCCACGACGTCGAGAAGGTCCTCGAGACGCAGCGCGCACAGTCGTTGGTCATCGAAGTGGTCCGTGGCCACCAGGTGCTTCTCCTGGCCGGCGGCTGTCACGAACCGGCCCTCGTCGCCGACGTAGTGCCCGTCGGTGAGGAACTGCAGCGTGAGGAAGGGATGGGTGGTCCCGCCCTTGCGCAGGTTGAGCTCGATGGCATGGGCGGTCCACATCCCCTGCTCGTCCCGCACGGTCACGAAGTCGACGGCAAACCGACCGATGACGCCGAGACCCGCCAGATGGCGCCCCACGACCATGGCCGGCTCTGCGATCGCCGCCGCGTAGGCCGGGTCGGCGGGGAAGACGCAACCCAGGTAGGACTGGCCGCTCGACCCACCGAGCAGCTGGTCGTGCGTCGAGAGGAGCTCGACCGTTCCGTCCGGCGCCGCCCGCATCTGGACGCTCGGGCTCGTCAGCGCGGTCCCGGAGATCCGCTCCTCGACGATCCCGGCGTCCGACGCCAGTGCCTGCAGGTAGTCCTCGCGCGCGAGCTGCGGGTCCTCGAGGGCCATGGCGGCCACCCGTGCCCGCAGCGCGTCGCCTTCGCCCTCGGCTCCCGGGCTCGGCAGCCCGCGCAGGTCGACCAGTGCGTTGCCCGAGCCTGACACGCCCTCGTTGAGCTTCACGATCGCCTCGGCCAGACCTGGTCGCCGCTGGCGGATGTGTTGCAGGCCGGTGACGAGGTCATCCACGGTTCGCAGGTCTTCGGCGCCTGCCGGGCACGGGATCTCGAGCTGCTCGAACATGCGTCGACAGCCCGTCTTGCTGCCCAGGTCCGCGAGGCGGGGGTCGGCGCCGTACATGGGGATGCCCAAGCTCAGGCTGACGTCGCGCTCGAGGGGCGTGGTGTTGTAGGGGATCAGGTGGCTGCGAGCCGGGTTGGGGATCAGCTCACGGATCTCGCGGAGCACCCGCGGCCGGGCCAGCAGCTTGACGCTCAGCGGGATCGGCGACGCGTCGGCCAGGGAGACCATGGTCAGCCGGTTGCGGGCCTGCCGCGGGATCACACCCGGCAGCAGGCCCAGGTAGTACTCGACGACGTCCTCGGCAACGTGCTGCGAGGTCACGTAGATCATCTGCAGCCGTGGCTGCCGCAGGAGGAGCAGCAGGAAGAGCGCACGTTCCTCCATCGCCTGGACGAGGGTTCCGGTCGACGCCGTCGAGCGGTCCAGGCTGATGGAGGGGACGACGACGACCGACTCGTCGGTGTGGTCTAGCTGCCAGGCGGCCCACACGTCGGACATCCCTTGCTGCAGGGCGTCGAAGGCACGGTAGCGCTCGTCCTCGTCGAGGTCGGGGAGCGCACGAGGCGTCGAGGCGGAGGAGCTCGTGGTCGTAGTCATGCTTTCACCCCACTGTGATCGAGGGACCGGATGTTGTGGACCCGCACCGATCGAGCGAAGCCCCTCGGACTGACGTCTCCGACCAGGTCTGCCCGGGCACGGTCCTCGACGGCTGCCAGGACCCGATCGGTCACGAGGACCTGCCATGCGTCCGCGTCGGCACAAAGTCGCGACGCCAGGTTGGTCACGCTCCCGATGGCGGCGTAGTCGAACCGGCCTTCGAAGCCGATGCGCCCGAGGGTGGCGTAGCCCTGGGCGATGCCGGTCCGGTGCGTCAGGTCGTGACCTTGGCGCTGCCACTCGCGCGACAGCTCCTGGACGGCGGAACCGATGTCCAGGGACATCCTCACGGCCCGCTCTGCGGCGTCGTCACACGGGACGGGATCGTTGAAGAAGACCATGATCCCGTCGCCGGTGAAGCGTTCGAGCGTGCCCTGGTGCGCGTGCACATGGGTGCCGACCACCTGGTGGTACTGACCCAGCACCGCCATCACCTCTTCGGGCTCGCTCGTCTCGGCGAACGGAGTGAACCCGTGGAAGTCGCAGAACACCACGACGATCTCGCGTCGGTGCGAGGAGAGCAGGCCCTGGTCCTCGATGACAAGGTCAGCCAGCTGAGGGGAGAGGAAGTGGCGGAGCCGCCGGGTGCGCTCGAGCTCCGCGACGCCGTCCGTCACCCGATGCTCGAGCTCGGCGTTCCACGTGGCGAGCTCGGCGGCCTGACGACTGATCGTGTCGTGGTAGCGCTTGATCCGGGCCAAGGAGGCGACCCGGGCCAGCAGCTCTCCCTGGTCGAAGGGTTTGGTGACGAAGTCGTCGGCACCTGACTCGAGGGCGGTCAGGCGCTGGTGCTCGCCACTGGCCGTGATCATCACCACGGGCAGGTAGGCCGTCCGGTCGTCCGCCCTGATCCGGCTGCACACCTCGTGGCCGTCCAGCCCCGGCATGACCACGTCGAGCAGCACCAGGTCGACGTCCTCCTCCACCAGCATCGCGAGCGCTTCCTCCCCCGAGGCGGCGCCGAGCACGCGGTAGCCACGGGGTGTCAGGACGGCCTCCAGCAACCGCCGGTTGACCGCCTGGTCGTCAACGGCGAGAACCGTGACCGGCTGCGAGGTCATGGTCGGCCGTCCTCGAGCAGCTCGGCGACCCGGGCTACGAGGCCACGCACGCTGATCGGCTTCTCCAGGTAGTCGTCGAACCCGGCTCGCCGCGCCTGCTCGTGGTCCTCGGACATCGCCGAGGCGGTGACCGCCAGGATGGGAACCCGGGGGTCGAGCGTGCTCCGGCGGAGCTCGCGCATGGTCTCGGCACCGTCCATCCCCGGCAGCTGCAGGTCCATCAGCACGAGCGCCGGCGGCAGCTCGGCTGCCACGCGCAGTCCTTCCTCGCCCGACGTGGCGGAGACGACGTCATACCCGGCCGCACCCAGCACGTCACGAACCAGCTTGAGGTTGAGCGGGTTGTCCTCGACGACGAGGATGCGCGCGCCCGTCATGACGACCCCGAGGTCAGCTGGTCGTGCCCGCGAGCGGGCAACACCCCGACTCGGGCGAGGGCGTCGAGCAGGTCCTCGCGCCGGACGGGCTTGATGAGGTACTCCTCGACGCCCATCGACAGCCCCCGCGGACGGTCGTCGACCACGGTGGTGACCACGATGGGGATGTCGGCCGTACCGGGCTGGTCCCGCAGGGCGCGGATCACCTGCCACCCGTCCAGGTCGGGGAGCTGGATGTCGAGGAGGATGACGGTGGGCTTGAGCGCGTGCGTCAGCCTGATCGCCTCGGCGCCGTCCCGGGCCCGCTCGACCCGCGCGGGGGTGTCCTCGAGGTAGGCCGACACGAGCTCCAGCGAGGCCCGGTCGTCCTCCACGACCAGCACGGTGGGGCCTGCCGCCTCCCGGGTCCCGTCGCGGTCCCGCGACGCAGCCTGCGGTTCCGGGCGCACCGGCAGCGCCACGCCGAAGGTGCTGCCCACCCCCAGCTCGGTCTCGAGCCACAGCCGGCCACCGAACAGCTCGACGATGCGCCGGCACAGCGTCAGCCCGAGCCCCGTCCCCTCCTCGCGGGTCACCCCACGTCCGCCCTGCTGGAAGGAGTCGAAGATGCGCTCCCGGTCGGCCTCGGCGATTCCCACACCGGTGTCGGTGACCGTGACCGAGAGCTCGTCCTCCTCGATCCACGCACGGACGTCGACGCGGCCACCGTCGGGGGTGAACTTCACGGCGTTCGACACCAGGTTGAGCACCACCTGCCGGAACCTGAGCTCGTCCGCAACGATCGTGGTCACGTCGTCGGCCACCGTCAGCTCGACGGCGAGGCCATGCTGGTTCGCCCGTTCCCGCACCAGGGAGAGGGTGTACTCGAGCGCTGTCGACACCCGGAACGTAGCCGGGTCCAGCACCATGTGTCCGGCCTCGACCTTGGACAGGTCGAGGATCTCCGTCAGCAGCTCGAGCAGGTGTCGACCCGATCTCCAGATGTCCCGGACGTACTCGTCCTGGCGGTCGTTGAGCTCCCCGAACAGTCGGTCGAGCAGCACTTCCGAGAACCCGATGACGGCGTTGAGTGGAGTACGGAGCTCGTGCGACATGCTCGCGAGGAACTCCGACTTGTGCCGGCTCACCACAGCGAGCTCCGCCGACTTGGTCTCCAGCTCCTGGAAGAGCCGCGAGTTCACGATGGCGATGGACGACTGGGATGCGAAGATCCGGAGCAGCTCGACCATGTCCGCGGGGAACGACCCAGGCGACCGACGGCGGATCACCAGCACCCCGACGATGAGGCTCCCGCGGATCATGGGCATCGCGAGCACGGACTGCCAGCCGTCCTGTCGGAGGGCCTCGAGGTGCGGGTCAGGCTCCGCGCTCGCGAGATCCGCCACCTGGATCGGACGACGCTCGGTGGCGGCGCGCCCGACCAGAGTCGCGGACCGCAGGATGGTCGTGTGTCGGAGCCGGCTCACCAGCTGGCCGCTGGTGCCGGCCGTGGCCCTCACGTGGAACGCGTCGACCTGTTCGTCGTACTCCATGATCGACCCGCCGTCGGCTCCCGTGAGGCGCACCGCGTTCGTGACGATGCGCTTCAGCACTTCGTCGGCGTCGAGGGTGGAGCTCACGGCCTCGCTGAGCTCGCGGAGCACCTCGAGCTGCTCGAGCTTGCCGGCCAGCTCCGCGCCGCGAGTCTCGAGTGAGCGCATCAGGTCGACCTGGCGGAGCGCGACCGCAGCCTGGGCGGCGAAGTCGTCCAGCATGTGCATCTGACCCTCGCTGAACGCGCCGACCTCCGTCCGCCACATCAGGAGCACACCCACGACCTCGTCGCCGAGGAGCATCGGCGCACAGCACAGCGCGCGGTACCCCGCGAGACGCTGCAAGTCCTGTCGGCCGTAGGCCGCGTCCGCCAGCACGTCGGAGATCTGCTGGGATTGCCTGTCCTCCACGACGCGGCCCATGAGGGTGTCCCGGTTCCGCTGGACGGGGTGGTCGGTGATGTAACGGCGGTACTCCTCGGGGATCGCGCCAGCAGTACGTGAGAGCCGGAACGCGTCGTCCTCGACCAGGTAGAGCTGCCCGGCCTCGGCCCGGCAGAGGCGGGCGGCGCGGTCGACGATGCTGTCGAGGATCTCTCGCGGGTCCGTGCCGGCTCGCCCGAGCGCCAGGAGGATCTCCTCGGTGGCGACGGCCTGCTCGCGGGCGTCGCTGAGCTCGCGGTCGCGATCGATCTCGCGTTGCTCTGTCGGGACGCCTTCTGTGGGCATGGCCCCTCCCTCGGCCCGGCTTTCATGATGGACCCGTACGTCGGATGCGGCAACTGCGGGTCAGTCCTGGGCGCCTCGCCGCGAATGCGGAAACCGGGATGCGCCGCGCGGCCGCTGGCAGGACAATCGCCTCATGGGTCACGTGGACGTCGCCGGAGTGCGCTTCGAGCTGCCCGACGGCCGGGTGCTGCTCGACGACGTGTCGTTCCGGGTCGGGCGAGGGTGCGAAGGTCGCGCTGGTCGGGGCGAACGGCGCCGGCAAGACCACCCTGCTGCGCATCGTCACCGGTGACCTCGATGCCCCAGGCCGGGGTCATGACCCGCTCCGGCGGGCTCGGCGTGATGCGGCAGATGGTCGCCCACGGCCTCGACGACGAGCCGACCGTCGCCGACCTGCTCCTCTCGGTGGCGCCGCCGCGCGATCACGGCCGCCCACGCCGAGGTCGACCGGCTCGAGGTGGCGCTGATGGGGAGTGACGACGAGAAGACCCAGCTGCAGTACGCCGAGGCGCTGTCCGAGTACGCCGACGCCGGCGGCTACGACCTCGAGGTCACGTGGGACGTCTGCACGATGGCCGGGCTCGGGCTGCCCTACGACCGCGCGAAGTACCGCGAGCTGCGCACGCTCTCGGGCGGCGAGCAGAAGCGGCTCGTGCTGGAGTACCTGCTCCGCGGTCCCGACGAGGTGCTGCTGCTCGACGAGCCGGACAACTTCCTCGACGTACCCGGCAAGATCTGGCTCGAGGAGCGGATCAGCGAGTCGGACAAGACGATCCTCTACATCAGCCACGACCGCGAGCTGCTCGACAACACCGCCACGCGGGTCGTCACCGTCGAGCTGGGACAACGCCGGCAACCTGGTGTGGACCCACCCGGGCGGCTTCGCCAGCTACCACGTCGCGCGCCAGGAACGGTTCCGCGCTTCGAGGAGCTGACGCCGGCGCTGGGACGAGGAGCACGCCAAGATCAAGGCGCCCAGATGCTGAGGTAAAGATAAGGCGGACTACAACTACGGCATGGCCTCGCCGCTACAAGGCAGCGCAGACGCGACTGCGGAAGTTCGAGGAGGCGGGGCCGCCGACCGAGCAGCCGCGCGAGCAGCAGGTGAAGATGCGCCTCAAGGGCGGCCGCACCGGCAAGCGGGCGGTGGTCTGCGAGCGGCTGGAGCTCACCGGTCTGATGCGCCCCTTCGACCTCGAGGTCTGGTACGGCGAGCGGGTGGCCGTGCTGGGGAGCAACGGCTCCGGCAAGTCCCACTTCCTGCGGTTGCTGGCGCTGGGCGGCAGCGACCCGGACATCGGAGCACCAGCCGGTCGGCGACGTGGCGATCGAAGCCGGTCGACCCACACCGGCCGCGCTCAAGCCTCGGCGCGCGGGTGCGACCGGGCTGGTTCGTGCAGACCCACGAGCACCCCGAGCTGATCGGCCGCACGCTGCTCGAGATCCTCCACCGCGGCGACGAGCATCGCGACGGCATGGGGCGCGAGCAGGCCGCGCGGGTGCTCGACCGCTACGAGCTCGCCCACGCCGGCGAGCAGACCTTCGAGTCACTCAGCGGCGGCCAGCAGGCCCGGTTCCAGATCCTGCTGCTCGAGCTCTCCGGCGCGACCCTGCTCCTGCTCGACGAGCCGACCGACAACCTCGACGTGCAGAGTGCCGAGGCGCTCGAGGCGGGTCTCGAGTCGTTCGAGGGCACCGTGGTCGCGGTGACCCACGACCGGTGGTTCGCCCGCGGCTTCGACCGGTTCCTCGTCTACGGCGGCGACGGCTCGGTCTACGAGTCCGACGGCCCGGTCTGGGACGAGGGGCGGGTGGCTCGGTCGCGCTAGCCCCGCCACGGGCGCAGCCGTGGGACCCAGCCCGGCACCGCCGCGCGATACGCGTCGTACGACGGTCCGAACTGTTCCTGCAGGGTCGGCTCCTCGTAGACCTTCACGAAGCTGACGACCGCGAGCAGGAAGATGACCAGCCAGACCACCAGGCCGGCGTTCCGGAAGATCACCGCCTGCCCGGCGATCGCGGCGGCGACCCCGACGTACATGGGGTTGCGGACGTGGCGGTAGATCCCGCCGACCACCAGCTGCTCGGTGGGCGCGACCGGGGCAGGCGTGCCGCGGCCCTCGCCCGCGAACCGGGCGAAGCACGCCACCACGACCGCGGCGCCGGCCGCCACCATCACGCCACCGAGGACGTCGAGCGCGTCGATGCCTGCGGGCGACCCGTGCCACTGCGTCAGCAGCCACGGGACCAGCACCGCCATGGTTCCCGGTGCCAGCACGAGGAATGCGGCCGATCCGGCCCAGGCGCGCGCCTTCGAGGTCACGCAGGAACGGTAGCCCGCGGCCGCGTCAGCCGTCGGACTCCAGGGTGACGGTGGTCTCCTGCTCCTCGCCGTCGCGCTGGAAGGTGACGGTGACCTCGTCGCCGGGGCGGTAGGAGCGGATGGTCGCGATGAGGGAGTCGGCGCTGGTGATCTCCCGGTCGTCGACGCGGGTGATCACGTCGCCGCTCTCGAGACCGGCGTCCTCCGCGGCCGAGCCGTCGCCGATCTCGCCGACCAGGGCGCCGTCGGTGATCTGCACGTCGGTGGACGCGGTGATCGCGTTGTCGACGCCGATGCCGAGCATGGCGTGGGTGGGGGTCTCGCCGGCGGCGAGCTGGTCGACGATCTCGAGGACCTCGTCGATCGGGATCGCGAAGCCGAGGCCGATCGAGCCGGCCTGGACCGACGTCGAGCCGGTGGAGCGGATCGAGGAGTTGATGCCGACGACGTGGCCCTCCATGTCCACGAGCGGGCCGCCGCTGTTGCCCGGGTTGATCGCCGCGTCGGTCTGGATGGCCGGGTAGACGGTCGCGTTGCCCTCCGCGTCGGTCCCGACGTTCACGGGGCGGTCGAGGGCGCTGACGATGCCGCTGGTCACGGTGGCGTCGAGCCCGAACGGCGAGCCGATCGCGACGACCTGCTGGCCGACGTCGACGTTCCCCGACTTGCCCATCGTCGCCGGGGTCAGCCCGCTGACGTCCTCGGCCTGGATGACGGCGGTGTCGGTGAGCGGGATCGGTGCCGAGGACGGTCGCGTCGGCGTGGCTGCCGTCGGCGAACGACACGGTGATCCGGCCGTCCTCGCCGGCGCCCTCGACCACGTGGTTGTTGGTCAGGATCTGGCCGTCGGAGCTGAGGATGATGCCGGAGCCCGAACCGCCGCCCTGGTCGGTGAGCACGTCGATCTTCACGACCGACGGAAGCACCGTGGTGGCCACGGACTCCACCGAGCCGTCAGCGGCGGGTGCGTCGCCGGTGTCGACGACCTGCGCGGTCTGCCGCTCGGTCGGGAGCGACACGGTCGGGTCGTCCTCGAGTGCGCCCACGGCAGCGGCGCCACCGACGCCGGCTGCGCCACCGACGACGAGCGCGCCCGCCACCACGGTCTGCAGCGAACCGGCCCCGGCGGGGCTTCCGCGGCTCGTCGTACGACGGCTGCTGGGGCTGGGGCGGGAACGGGGGCAGGACACGGGTCTCAGACATGTCTCCACCCTCGCGGGCGACCCTGTGAACTCACTGAAAACCGGCTGGCCGCCCGTCAAGTTTTCATTCAGAGCTTGTGAACCGCGTCACCAGGGCGGATCACGCCGCCGGTGACCACCCGGGCGTTGAGGCCGCGCAGGCGCAACGCCTTGCCGGCGTCGGAGTTCACGAACTCGACGGCGTGTGCGCCGAACCGGTTCAGGAACTTCTTGCACCCGTTGTGGGGCTTGGCGCTCACCTCGATGACCGCGGTCTCGCCGATGGCCAGCCGACTGCCGGTCTGGAGGTTCTCGTGGGAGAGGTCGAGGTCGACGTAGAGCTGGTCTCCGGCGCCAGCCCGATCGAGGTCGGTGGCGCCCAGCAGGCCCACCATGCGGGCGCTCATGACGGTGACCTGCGCGTCGAGGTGGCGACCCTCGGCGACCGCGCGGGACCTTGCCCGCCTCAGCCAGTTGTCGCCGACCAGACCGTCGTCGACATCCAGCACGCCCTCGGCGAGAACCTCGCGCTCGCCATGCCTCGGACGCCGTACGACGAGGTCGAGGGTGCCGACGTCGGCGGGCGCGGCCCGCAGGTGGTCGAGATGCTCGGTCAGGTCGCCAGTGGTCACGTCGCTCACACCGTCATTGTGGGGCCGCGGTCAGCCGGTTGTCCCGCCATATGGCCTGGGTCACAATGCGGCATGACTCCTGCCGACCCCACCTTCGTCGACGACCGCCTCGCCCACTGGGCAGAGCACGAGCCGGACGGAGAGGCGATCACCTACCTCGGCCGGACCTGGACCTGGGCGGAGTGGAACGACCGCGTGCGTCGCGTCGCGGGCGGGCTGCAGGGGCTGGGGATCGGCCGCGGCGACGTCGTCGCGTTCCTCGACAAGAACCACCCCGCCTGCGTCGAGCTCAGCCTGGGCGCGGCCTCCCTCGGCGCCGCCAACGCGATCGTCAACTGGCGCTCCGCGGGCGACGAGGTCGACTACGCCGTCAACGACTCGGGCGCGAAGGTGCTGGTCGTCGGCAGCGAGCTGATGCCGCTCGTCGACAAGATCCGCGACCGGCTGACCCGCGTCGAGAAGGTCATCGAGGTGACGCCCGAGGGCGGCGACGGCGACGAGTACGAGGCCTGGCTGGCCGGCTCCGAGCCGGTGTCCCGGCCCGATGACGTCTCGCCCGACGACGTCTGCCTCGTCATGTACTCCTCCGGCACCACGGGCCGGCCCAAGGGCATCATGCTGACCCACGCCAACATGGTCGCCCACACCCTCAACGCCCACGAGGGCTGGGGATTCGACGACGGCGACAAGAACATGGTGTCGATGCCGCTGTTCCACGTCGGCGGCTCGTCGTACGTCCTGTTCGGCATCCACGACGGCGTCCCGAGCGTGATGACCCGCGACCCCGACGGCGCCTCGCTCGCCGGCGCGATCATGGCCGGCGCCAACCGCACGTTCCTGGTGCCGGCGGTGCTGGCCCAGGTGCTGCAGTCCGGTGACGACGCCATCAAGCTGTTCGGGCAGCTCAAGACCTACTGCTACGGCGCCTCGCCGATGCCGATGCCGCTGCTGCGCGCGGCGATGGCGGCGTGGCCCGACACCGACTTCATCCAGGTGTACGGGCTGACCGAGGTCGGCGGCGTCATCACCCACCTGATGCCCGAGGCACACCGCGACGCCGACCACCCCGAGCGGCTGGTCAGCGCCGGCCAGCCGATCCCCGGGGCGGAGGTCAGGGTCGTCGACCCGGGCACGCTCGAGGACATGCCGACCGGCGAGCACGGCGAGCTGTGGTTCCGCACGCCGCAGCTGATGAAGGGCTTCCTCGGCAAGCCGGAGGAGACGTCCCAGGTCATCACCGACGACGGCTGGTTCCGCACCGGCGACCTGGGCCGCGTGGACGCCGACGGGTTCGTCTACGTCGAGGACCGGCTCAAGGACATGATCATCAGTGGCGGCGAGAACATCTACAGCCCCGAGGTGGAGCGGGTCCTGGCCGAGCACCCGGCCGTCATGGAGGTCGCCATCATCGGCGTACCCGACGACACGTGGGGCGAGTCAGTGAAGGCGGTCGTGTCGCTCAACGAGGGTGCGTCGGCGACCGAGGAGGAGCTGATCACCCACTGCCAGGAGCACCTCGCGAAGTTCAAGTGCCCCCGCAGCGTCGACATCATCGACGCCCTGCCGCGCAACCCCACCGGCAAGATCCTCAAGCGTGACCTCCGCAAGCCCTACTGGGAGGGCCGCGACCGGCAGACCGTATGACGACCGCCCGCACCGTGCCCGTCACGACCGAGATGGACGGGGACGAGCTCGACGCGGAGGACGCGTGGCACCTGGTCCGGCGCCACGGCGTACGACGGGTGCTGGTCGAGTCGTTCGTGCGGTTCCGCTACGGCGACGGCTTCACCAACAGCCGCGCCCTCGCCTTTCAGACCTGTCTGGCGGTGGTGCCGTTCATGCTCGCGGTGACCGGCCTGGCGGCCGACATCGACGACGACCGCTGGGCCCGCGTGGTGGCGTCCACCGTGAACGCGATCACGCCCGGCGGCAACGACGCGCTCGCGCAGGCGCTCGCCGGCGGGTCGGAGGAGAGCGGCGAGATCGCCCTCGCGTTCGGGCTCGTCTTCGCGCTGGTGACGATGACGACCGCGATGGCACAGGTCGAGCGCGGCACCAACCGGATCTACGGCATCCGCCGCGACCGCCCGGCGCTGCACAAGTACGGACGGGCGGCGGCCTTCACGGCGGTCCTGGCCGGTCCGGTCGGGCTCGGCTTCCTGCTGATCGTGGGCGGCGGCGCCTTCGGCGACGCGATGGTGGCCGAGTCGGTGTGGTCGACCACCACCCAGGACTGGTGGGACCGGCTGCGCTGGCCGGTCGGTCTGGCGCTGCTCGTCTTCGCGATCGCGCTCCTGCTCGACCATGCCCCGCGACGCCGGCAGCCGGCACTGTCGTGGCTGGCGCTCGGGGCGGCGATCGCGGTGCTGCTGAGCATGGTCGCGACCGGCGGCCTCGCGGCGTACGTCACCGTCAGCGGGTCGTTCAGCTCCACCTACGGCCCCCTCGCGGGCGTGTTCGTGCTGTTGCTGTGGAGCCTGCTGAGCGCGATGGCGTTCTTCTACGGCGCGGCCGTGTGCGCCCAGCTCGAGGCGGTGCGGGCGGGTCAGCCGGAGCCGGCGTACGACGACCCCGGTCGCCCGCACCACGAGCAGGTCTGACCCTGCCGTGCAACAGGATCGGCCCGGGGAGCGTTTCCGGGTATGGACGCGATCGTGGTCCGGGACGAGGTGACACCGCTGACGGTTCCGGAGTTTGACGAGTGGGTGGCGGCGCGCGGGCCGGCGCTGCTGCGGCTGGCGCGTGCGCTGACCGGCGATGCGGCGCAGGCCGACGACCTCGTCCAGGAGGCGCTGGCGAGGGCGCTGCCGCGGTGGTCGCGGATCTCGGCGACGGCCGACCCGTACGCCTACGTCCGGCGGATGGTGGTCAACGAGCGGACGTCCTGGTGGCGGCGGTTCCAGCGGCGGGAGACGCCGACCGACACCGTTCCCGATGCGGCCGTCGCCGGCCCGGTGCCCGACGACCACGACCGGATCTGGGCGGCCTGCCGACGACTGCCCGAGGCGCAGCGCACCGCGGTGGTGCTGCGCTACTACGAACAGCTGGAGTACGCCGAGATCGCCGAGCTGACCGGCGTCCGGGAGGGCACGGTGAGGTCGCGGGTCTCGCGTGGCCTGGCGGTGCTGCGAGAGGAGCTGACCGACGATGACTGAGCGTTTCGAGGAGCGGGTCCGGGCGGCGCTGGTCGCAGGTGTCGGTGACGCCGACGCCGTCGGGCTGGCGGACGGGAGCTCGGTCGCGGCTGCGGTCGCGGCGCCGTACGACGGCGACGGTCGGTTCGGTCGTGGTCGCGGTGGCGGCGGTGCCGGTGGTGCTGGCGCTCACGCTGTCGGGCGACACCACGGATCGGTCGCCGGTGACCCCGCCCGCGACCTCGGACTCGCCGTCGCCGTCTCCTGACCGCGACCCCGTTGCCGACGGACGGCGGGTCGAGTCCTGGCGCAACCTCACCCTGCAGGTGCCCGACGACTGGGGGTACGGCGGCGGCACCGACTGGTGTGCCGCTGACGGCTCCGGGTCGCGGCCTGAAGTGGTCCGGCCCGAAGGCGGTGTGCGTTCCATCGGCTGCACGCCGCAGCTGTCGTACGGGCTGCACTTCGGCGACGGGAGCGCGATCAACTGGGCGCGGTCCTCCGGTGACGTGTGGCAGTACGGCTGGGACTCGCCTGACCAGGTCAAGGTCTATCCCGAGGACGCCTGGCTCGGGCTCTACCTGGTCGGCGACCACTACGCGATGGTCGTCGCACCGGACCAGGCGACGGCGCGCGCGGTCATCGACTCGGCTGCTCGCATCGACGGTCGCGACCCGAACGGGTGCGCGCCGCGGGACGTGGCTGACGCCGCAGCCGGCAGCGGCGACCGGTGGAGTGTGTGCCGCTACGGGGGCGACGGCTGGCTGGTGCAGAGCGAGCTGCTGTCGGAGTCGGATTCGGTCGGCGTTCGCGGACGCGATCGCGGCGGCGCCGCTGAAGGGCCCGGTAGGCCCGCATCTGCGAACAGTTCGATCCGCCCTATGGCTTCGTCCGCGTCGGCAGTGGGGAGGACCTGGGCACCATCGAGCATCGTGTTCGAGAACGATGTGCGCTGACCACAACGGCGTCTTCCTGTCCGGGACCGCCAGGGAGCTGACGTCCGACGTCCTCTACTGGGCACTCAGCCCCGGCTGGTCCGGCGGGGTGGACGGCGCCGTCCCGCTGCCCGATCCGTTCCGCCTGTCGTGCGGCGTGTGCCTCCCGTGCGCCATAGCGCTCTCTCAGGCACACGCCGCGGGAAGCCGCTCAGGCCCAGCGCTCCGACGCGGGCACAAAGTCGAGGGTGCGGTCGCCGGTGTAGATCTGCTTGGGGCGGGCGATCTTCTGCTCCTTGTCCTGCACCAGCTCGTGCCACTGGGCCAGCCAGCCCGGCGTACGGCCGATGGCGAACAGGACGGTGAACATCTCGGGCGGGAACTGGAACGCCTCGTAGATGAGGCCGGAGTAGAAGTCGACGTTGGGGTAGAGCTTGCGCTTGACGAAGTACTCGTCCTCGAGCGCGATCTTCTCCAGCTCGAGCGCGATGTCGAGGAGCGGGTTGGTGCCGGTGACCTCGAAGACGTCCTCGGCGGACTTCTTGATGATCTTCGCCCGGGGGTCGTAGTTCTTGTAGACCCGGTGGCCGAAGCCCATCAGCTTCTCGTTGCCGTCCTTCACGCCGTCCATGAAGTCGGGGATGTTCTCCTTCGAGCCGATCCGGCGGAGCATCCGCAGCACCGCCTCGTTGGCACCACCGTGGAGCGGGCCGAAGAGGGCGCCGACACCGGCGCTGACCGCGGAGTACGGATCGACCTGCGTCGAGCCGACCGACCGGACGGCGTTGGTGGACGCGTTCTGCTCGTGGTCGGCGTGCAGGATGAACAGCACGTCGAGCGCCTTGACCAGCCGCTCGTCGGCCTCGAAGTTCTTCTCGCTCATCTTGAAGAGCATCGAGAGGAAGTTCGCCGTGTAGGACAGGTCGTTGTCGGGGTAGATGAACGGCTTGCCCTGCGCGTGGCGGAACGACCAGGCGCCCAGCGTCGGCATCTTCGCGATCATCCGCACGATCTGCATGTGGCGGTTCTCGGCGTCACCGATGTTGCGGGCGTCGGGGTAGAACGTCGACAGCGCGCCGACGGAGGCCATCAGCATGCCCATCGGGTGGGCGTCGTAGCGGAAGCCCTCCATGAACGACTTGACGTTCTCGTGGACGAACGTGTGGTAGGTGATCTCGTGGACCCAGGCGTCGTACTCGGCCTTGGTCGGCAGCGTCCCGTGGATGAGCAGGTAGGCCACCTCGAGGAAGCTGGACTTCTCGGCGAGCTGCTCGATGGGGTAGCCGCGGTATTCGAGGATCCCCTTCTCGCCGTCGATGAACGTGACCGCACTGCGGCAGGACGCGGTGTTGACGAAGCCCGGGTCGTAGACGGCGATGCCCGGGTCGTCCTCGTCCTTGGCCTTGATCTGGCCCAGATCCGCGGCCTTGATGGTGCCGTCGGTGATCGGGACGTCGTACTCCTGTCCGGTGCGGTTGTCGCGGACGGTGAGAGAATCAGTCACCCACCCAACCTAGCCCCGGGTAGTTCGGGGTGCGAATCCGAGTCTTGCGGTCGCCCCTGACGATTGGACCGTACGCCGACGCGCCGGTAATCTGAGCGGTCGCGACTTCTGCCGCGTCCCGACCACCACACGTGGGTCGGGGTGCAGTCCCGGAGTGATGTTCGAGCCGGGCCGTGTTCGTCAGGAGCCGTAGCACCACCACCCGGTCGACGACCGTCGCGCGGGTCCACGAACGAGAAGGGCACGTCACGTGCGCACGTACAGCCCCAAGCCGGGCGACATCCATCGCGAATGGCACGTCATCGACGCGACCGACATCGTCCTCGGCCGCCTCGCGGTGCAGACCGCCAACCTCCTGCGCGGCAAGCACAAGCCGATCTTCGCGCCCCACATGGACGTCGGTGACTTCGTCGTCATCGTCAACGCCGAGAAGATCGCCCTGACCGGCGACAAGGCCACCAAGAAGCTCTCCTACCGTCACTCCGGCTACCCGGGCGGCCTCACCGCCACCCCGGTCGGGCAGATCCTCGAGAAGGACGCCCGCAAGGTCGTCGAGAAGGCCGTCTGGGGCATGCTCCCGAAGAACAAGCTCGGTCGGCAGATGATCAAGAAGCTCAAGGTCTACTCCGGGCCCCACCACCCCCACCAGGCCCAGCAGGCCACGCCGTTCGAGATCACGCAGATCTCCCAGTGACTGCCAACGACAGAGGACACGAGGACATCAACGTGAGCGAGAACAGCACCGAGACCGAGACGCCCGAGACCGAGGTCGAGGTCGAGGCGACCTTCGAGACCAACGAAGAGGGCGTCGCCTACAGCTCCGAGAGTGCCCCGGCCGCCGACGCGCCGGTCACCTCGACCATCGCCCCCGCCGCGGCCACCGGCCGCCGCAAGCAGGCCGTCGCGCGCGTCCGGATCTTCCCGGGCACCGGCACCTGGACCGTCAACGGTCGCCCGCTCGACGCCTACTTCCCGAACAAGCTGCACCAGCAGGTCGTCAACGAGCCGTTCGCGGCCACGCACCTCGAGGGTCGCTTCGACGTCATCGCCCGCATCCACGGCGGCGGCATCACCGGCCAGGCCGGCGCGCTGCGCCTCGGCGTGGCCCGGGCGCTCAACGCGGTCGACCTCGACGCCAACCGAGCCATCCTGAAGAAGGCCGGCCTGCTGACCCGCGACGCGCGCGTCATCGAGCGGAAGAAGGCCGGACTCAAGAAGGCCCGCAAGGCACCTCAGTTCACGAAGCGCTGATCCGCAGGCGCGACGCAGATGGCGAAGCGCTACTTCGGCACGGACGGGGTCCGGGGCCTGGCCAACGGTGACCTCACCGCTGAGCTGGCCCTGGACCTTTCCGTCGCCGCGGCCCACGTGCTCGGCGACGCCGGCGAGTTCGAGGGCCACCGCCCGTGTGCGGTCGTGGGCCGCGACACCCGCGTCTCCGGCGAGTTCCTCGAGGCGGCGGTCGTGGCCGGCCTGGCGTCGGCCGGTGTCGATGTGCTGCTGCTGGGCGTCCTGCCCACCCCCGGCGTCGCCTTCCTGACCGAGAAGCTCGGCGCCGACCTCGGCGTGATGCTCTCGGCGTCTCACAACCCGATGCCCGACAACGGCATCAAGTTCCTCGCCCGCGGCGGCCACAAGCTCGACGACGCCGTGGAGCTCGCGATCGAGCGTCGGCTGCGCGAGCCCTGGCAGCGGCCGCAGGGCGGCGCGGTCGGGCGGGTCACGACGTACGACGCCGCCATCGACGACTACGTCGACCACCTCATCGACTCCATCGACCACCCGCTGGTCGGGATCAAGGTCGTCCTCGACTGTGCGGAGGGCGCGGCGTCCGAGACCGGCCCGCGGGCACTGGTCGGCGCCGGTGCCGACGTCAGCGCGATCCACGCGATGCCCGACGGCCTCAACATCAATGACGGCTGCGGCTCCACCCACCTCGAGTCGCTCCAGGCGGCCGTCCTCAAGGACGGCGCCGACGTCGGCTTCGCTCTCGACGGCGACGCCGACCGCTGCCTGGCGGTCGACCACGAGGGCACGGTCGTCGACGGCGACCAGATCCTCGCGATCCTGGCGCAGTCCCTCCACGACCAGGGCCGGCTCGCCAAGGACACGGTCGTCGCCACCGTGATGAGCAACCTGGGGTTCGTCCACGCGATGCGCACCGCTGGCATCGGCGTCCGGCAGACCAAGGTCGGCGACCGCTACGTGCTCGAGGCGATGAAGGTCTCCGGCTACTCCCTCGGCGGCGAGCAGTCCGGCCACGTCATCATGAGCGACCGCGCCACCACCGGCGACGGCACGCTGGCTGCCATGGCCGTGCTCCACCGGATGGCCACCACCGGCAAGTCCCTCAAGGAGCTGGCCTCGGTCATGACCCGGCTCCCGCAGGTGCTCGTCAACGTCCCCGACGTCGACAAGTCGCGCGCCGACGAGGACGCCGTCGTCGCGGCCGCGGTGGCCGAGGAGGAGGCCGAGCTGGCCGACACCGGCCGGATCCTGCTCCGCCCCTCCGGCACCGAGCCGATCGTGCGGGTCATGGTCGAGGCGCCCACCGAGGAGCAGGCGCGCGCGGTCGCGGATCGGCTCGCCGGCGTCGTACGCCGCCAGCTGGCGCTCTGAGCCGCTACAGCTTCCGGAGCCGCACGTAGCGCACGGAGTGGTCGCGGTCCTTGCGCAGCACGAGCGTGGCGCGGGAGCGGGTCGGGAGCACGTTCTGGGTCAGGTTCGGCCCGTTGATCGAGTCCCACAGCTCGCCTGCCATCGCGACCGCCTCGTCCTCGGTGAGCGCGGCGTACTTCGCGAAGTAGGACTCGGGGTCGCGGAAGGCCGTCTCGCGCAGCCGCAGGAACCGGTCGACGTACCACTGCCGGATGTGCTCGGTACGGGCGTCGACGTAGACGGAGAAGTCGAAGAAGTCGCTCAGCGTCAGGCCGGCGCGGCCGTCCTCGCGGACCCGCGCGGGCTGCAGCACGTTGAGCCCCTCGATGATCACGATGTCGGGGCTCTTGATCGCGACCTTCTCGTCCGGCACGACGTCGTAGACGAGGTGGGAGTACGTCGGTGCGAGGACCTCGTCCTTGCCGGACTTGATGTCGACGACGAAGCGCAGCAGGGCGCGGCGGTCGTAGGACTCGGGGAACCCCTTGCGCTGCAGGATCCCGCGCCGCTCGAGCTCGGCGTTCGGATAGAGAAAGCCGTCGGTCGTCACCAGCGAGACGGTCGGGTGCTCGGGCCAGTGCGCGAGCAGCTGCGCGAGGACGCGGGCGGTCGTCGACTTGCCGACCGCCACCGACCCGGCCAGCCCGATCACGAACGGGGTGCGCCGCGGCTGGGGCTGGTGCAGGAACGACTCCTGCTCCCGGTGGAGCCGCCCGGCGGAGGCGACGTACATGCTCAGCAGGCGTGAGATCGGCAGGTAGACCTGCTCGACCTCCTCGAGGTCGAGCGCGTCACCGAGGCCGCGCAGCTGCTGGATCTCCTCGGCGGTGAGCGGGCTCTCCGTCCTGCGGCCCAGGGCCGCCCACGCGTCACGGTCGAGCTCGACGTACGGCGACGGCTCGCGACCGGTGTCGTCGGCCGGACCGCCGGTGGGGGACATGCGCGGCATTGTTGCAGTCGCTCTCGCCCTAGACTCACGACCATGTGCGGAATCGTCGGGTACGTCGGCCCCCAGCAGGCCCAGGAGGTCATCATCGAGGGGCTCCGACGTCTCGAGTACCGCGGCTACGACTCCGCGGGGATCGCGCTGGTCGCGCAGGGGTCGGTGGCCTCCGACAAGCGCGCCGGCAAGCTCGGCAACCTCGAGAAGGCGATCGCCGACACGCCTCTCCCGCCCGCCACGACCGGCATCGGCCACACGCGGTGGGCGACCCACGGCGCACCCAACGACCGCAACGCCCACCCCCACCTCGGCCGCACCGGCCGGGTCGCGCTGGTCCACAACGGGATCATCGAGAACTTCGCGGAGCTGCGCGCCGAGCTCGAGAGCGCCGGCCACGACCTGCGCTCCGAGACCGACACCGAGGTCGCGGCCCACCTGATCGAGGTGGAGGTGATCGGCGGCGCCGACCTGACGACGGCGATGCAGACGGTCTGCCGCCGCCTCGAGGGCGCCTTCACGCTGGTCGCCGCCGACGCCGAGGATCCGACCCGCGTCGTGGCCGCCCGCCGCAACAGCCCCCTCGTCGTCGGGATCGGCACGGGCGAGAACTTCGTGGGCTCCGACGTCGCCGCCTTCATCGAGCACACCCGCGAGGCGCTCGAGCTGGGCCAGGACCAGGTCGTCACCATCACCAGCGACGACGTCACGGTCACCGGCTTCGACGGCTCGCCCGCCGAGGGTCGGTCCTACCACGTCGACTGGGACCTCTCGGCCGCCGAGAAGGACGGCTACGACTGGTTCATGCGCAAGGAGATCTACGAGCAGCCGCGGTCGGTGGCCGACACGCTGCTGGGGCGTCGTACGCCCGAGGGGTTGCTGCACCTCGACGAGATGCGACTCTCCGATGACGAGCTGCGCGAGATCGACAAGATCATCATCATCGCGGCGGGGACGTCGTTCTACGCCGGCATGGTCGCGAAGTACGCGATCGAGCACTGGTGCCGGATCCCGGTCGAGGTCGAGCTCGCCTCGGAGTTCCGCTACCGCGACCCGATCCTGACCCGCTCGACGCTGGTCGTCGCGATCAGCCAGTCCGGCGAGACCGCCGACACCCTGCAGGCGATCCGGCACGCCCGCGTGCAGCGCAGCAAGGTGCTGGCGATCTGCAACACCAACGGCTCGACCATCCCGCGCGAGTCCGACGGCGTGATCTACACCCACGCCGGCCCCGAGATCGGGGTCGCGTCGACCAAGGGCTTCCTCACCCAGCTCGTCGCCTGCTACGTCCTCGCGCTCTACCTCGCGCAGGTGAAGGGCACCCGCTACGGCGACGAGATCACCCAGGTCCTCGACCAGCTCGAGCAGATGCCGGCCCACGTCCAGCGGATGCTGGACCAGGACCAGCAGGTCTACGAGCTGGCGCGCCAGCACGCCGATGCGAAGTCGGTGCTGTTCCTCGGCCGCCACGCCGGTTACCCCGTCGCGCTGGAGGGGGCTCTGAAGCTCAAGGAGATCGCCTACCTCCACGCCGAGGGCTTCGCGGCCGGCGAGCTCAAGCACGGCCCGATCGCGCTGATCGAGGACGGCCTCCCGGTGCTGTGCATCGTGCCGCCCCAGGGCCGCGACTTCCTGCACGGGAAGATGGTCAGCGGCATCCAGGAGGTCCGCGCCCGCGGTGCCCACACGATCTGCCTGGCGGAGGACGGTGACGAGGCGATCACGCCGTACGCCGACGCGCTGATCCGGCTGCCCCAGGTGCCCGTGCTGCTGCAGCCCCTGGTCGCCGTCGTACCGCTCCAGCTGTTCGCGTGCGAGCTGGCGACCGTGCTCGGCCACGACGTCGACCAGCCGCGCAACCTCGCCAAGTCGGTCACGGTCGAATAGCCGTGGCAGTCCTGGGCGTCGGCATCGACGTCGTCGACATCGAGCGGTTCATGGCGTCGCTGGAACGCACGTCCGGCCTGCGCGAGCGGCTGTTCACACCCGCCGAGGCGCGTCGCCAGCCCGCGTCGCTGGCGGCCCGGTTCGCCGCCAAGGAGGCGCTCGCGAAGTCCCTCGGCGCCCCCGGCGACCTCGGCTGGCACGACGCCGAGGTCGTCTCCGAGGAGTCCGGCCGGCCGGTCTTCACGCTCCGCGGCACCGTCCGCGCCCGCGCCGACCAGCTCGGCGTCGTCTCCGTCCACCTCTCCCTCTCCCACGACGCCGGCATCGCCTCGGCCGTCGTGGTGCTGGAGTCCTGAACGGGTCGAATTCGCCGCGTGTGCCTGAGACCTACCTATTGGGCGTGCTCAGGCACACGCCGCCAGGAGGGGTACGCCGAGGGCGATCAGGTCGTGGGCCACGCCGCCGGCCTCGTGGCGGAGCTCGTACGCCGTGCAGCGGACGACCGTGCGCTCGCGGGTGGTGAGGCGGCGTGCACGCTTCAGGTCCTCGCCCCAGTGCTCGACCTCCATGTGGAACGAGCCGTCCACCTCGAGCACCAGGACGGATCCGTCGGGCAGATCCCACTCGCAGTCCGTCCACCGGCGTCGACCGGCGCGGTCGCGTCGAGGCCGCTTGTCGGTCTGGTCGACAGATCCCGAACGCGCGACAGAGTCTGACCACGTCGAGCTCGGCGCCGCTGTGGGAGCCGCCCTCGATGTCGGCGAGGGTGGCGCGGAAGGCGGGGGCGCGTCGCAGCGGCTTCAGCAGGTCGATCCAGCGCAGCAACCGGGACGCCGTGGTCATCCGCTGCTGGACGGCCGAGGCCAGGACTGCGTGGGCGGCACGAGGGGACGCGTCGTAACCCGCCCACATCAGCAACGCCGGCTCGACCCGTGCGACCGGAAGCGACGAACCCGGGTCGTGCAGCAGCTCGAACGAACGCCGTGACCGGAAGAAGTGCACACCCTCGACCGGTTCGAACGCGAGCTCGTCGTCCACCAGCACGGTGATCACCTCCCGCTCCCAGCGCTTCATCCCGTGTACCTCCGTCGACGTCAGCCCGCCGAGCATGCTGCGCGGGCCGGCATGGAGCACTGCCAGCCACCGTCGCTGCAACACATCGAGCGGACCGGTCGTCGTACTGATGACGCGTGGCGTGCGAGCACACCAGCGGCCCGCGAGGATGTGGTGGTCGACGGCGTCCCAGCGGACGCCTCGCGCCGTCAGCTGGCGCCGTGCCACCAGGCCGGCCTGGACGGTCAGCAGGGCATCGAGATCGTGCATGCCGCAAGCCTTCCCGGGATCGAGGGCCGTCAGGACCGTCCTCCACAGCCCCCAGAGGCCGGCGTGTGTCTGAGACCTACCTATGGGGCGTTCTCAGGCACACGCCGCGACTACGGTGGAGGGCATGCGGCGTGCGCACACGGTGGAGCAGGTCCGGGCGGCCGAGGCGGAGCTGATGGCGTCGCTGCCGGACGGGGCGCTGATGCAGCGCGCGGCGGCGGGACTGGCGTACGCCGTGATCGACCTGATGGGTGGGGCCTACGGGCGACGCGTGGTGCTGCTGGTGGGCGCCGGCCACAACGGCGGGGACGCGCTCTGGGCCGGCGCGATGCTGGCCCGCCGGGGCTGCTCGGTCGAGGCGTGGCTGCTCGCCGACGAGGTGTACGCCGAGGGCCTGGCTGCGCTGCGAGCGGCGGGTGGCCGGGTGACCGAGCCCCACGACGACCACCGCGCGGACGTCGCGGTCGACGGCATCGTCGGGATCGGCGGGCGGCCCGGGCTGCGCGAGGCCGCGGTGGCCGCCCTCGACCACCTGAGCGGGGTCGCCCTCGTCGCGGTCGACACCCCCAGCGGCGTCGACGTCGACACCGGTGAGCTGGCCGGCCCCCACGCGACAGCCCACCTGACCGTCACCTTCGGCACCCTCAAGGTCGCCCACCTGGTCGACCCGGCCTCGGCCGTGTGCGGCGCGGTCCACCTCGTCGACCTCGGCCTCGACCTGCCCGACCCGGTCGTCGAGGCGCTCCAGCCCGCCGACGTACGCCGGCTGCTGCCCCGACCGGCCAGCGACGCCCACAAGTACACGCGCGGCGTCGTCGGGGTCCGGGCCGGATCGAGCGACTACCCCGGCGCGGCGAGGCTCTGCGTGGCCGGCGCAGCCAGCGGGCTGGTCGGCATGGTGCGGTACGTCGGGGACGCGGTCGCCGAGGTGCGGACCGACCACCCGGAGGTGGTCGGCGAGGGCCGGGTGCAGGCGTGGGTCGTCGGGTCCGGCGGGGGAGACGACGCCGGTGACCAGCTCACGAGGGCGCTGGCCGACGACGTACCGCTGGTCGTCGACGCCGACGCGCTCCAGCACGTCGACGGCCCGCTACCGGTCGACACCGTGCTGACGCCCCACGCCGGCGAGCTGGCCGCCATGACCGGCGCCGACCGGGACGACGTCGAGAAGAGACCGCTCCACCACGCGCGAGCCGCGGCCGAGCGCTACCAGGCTGTCGTGCTGCTCAAGGGGCGCCACTCGCTGGTCGCCCACCCCGACGGCCGGGTCCGCGCGACCACGACCGGTGTGCCGTGGCTGGCGACCGCCGGCGCCGGCGACGTCCTCGCCGGGCTGGTCGGCGCGCTGCTCGCCTCCGGCCTCGACGCGTACGACGCGGCGTCGGTCGGGTCGTGGCTCCACGGCGCCGCCGCGACCCTGGCCGCGCGCGGCGGACCGCTGCAGGCCGGCGACGTCGCGCGCGCCCTCCCCGAGACGGTGCGGCTGCTCCTCCACGCGGGGATGGAAGAATCCGCGGAATGAGCCGGGGCCGCGCGGAGATCGTCGTCGAGCTGCCCGCGATCCGCCACAACGTCGGCATCCTGCGTGAGCACACCGGTGTCGAC
Source organism: uncultured Actinomycetota bacterium (assembly GCA_963804845.1). Lineage (GTDB taxonomy): Bacteria > Actinomycetota > Actinomycetes > Propionibacteriales > Nocardioidaceae > Nocardioides. Next base: position 256,653 of record CAWDSA010000007.1, read on the forward strand.
GTGATGACGGTGGTGAAGGCCGACGGCTACGGCCACGGGATCCTGCCCGCCGCCCGGGCCGCGCGCGAGGGCGGTGCCGGGTGGCTCGGTGTCGCCACCATCGACGAGGCCCTCACCCTGCGGGAGGGCGGCGACACCGGCCGCGTGCTCAGCTGGCTCGGTGTCCCGGGCGAGGACTACGCCGCCGCGATCGCCGCCGACGTCGACGTCACCGCCTACACCGTCCCCGAGCTCGCCGAGATCACCCAGGCCGTCCGCAGCACCGGCACGCCGGCCCGGCTGCAGCTCAAGGTCGACACCGGCCTGTCCCGTGGGGGCTCGACCCTGGCCGACTGGGCCGCGGTGGTCGCGGAGGCGCGAGCCGGCGAGGAGCGGGGCGACTGGACGGTCACCGGCATCTGGTCCCACTTCGCCTGCAGCGACCAGCCCGACCACCCGGCCAACGACGCCCAGGAGGGCGCGTTCAGGGACGCCCTCGATCTCGCGCACGCACAAGGGCTGCGGCCCGAGGTCCGCCACCTGGCCAACTCCGCCGCCGCCATCCTGCGGCCGAGCGCCCGCTTCGACCTGGTCCGGTGCGGCATCTCGTCGTACGGCCTCGACCCCGCCCCGGGCCACACGCCTGACCTCGGCCTCCGGCCGGCGATGACCGTCGTCGCCCGGCTCGCGCTCACCAAGGACATCGCCGCGGGCGACGGCGTCTCCTACGGCCACACCTGGCACGCCGACCACCCGACCCGGGTCGGGCTGGTCCCCGTCGGGTACGGCGACGGCATCCCGCGCCACGCCGGCAACCGGGCCGAGGTACTGGTCGGCGACAAGCGGCGCCTCGTCCGCGGCCGGATCTGCATGGACCAGTTCGTGGTCGAGCTCGACGACGTGGACGCCGCTCCGGGAGACCTGGTGACCCTCTTCGGGACCGGTCAGCAGGGAGAGCCGACGGCCCAGGACTGGGCCGAGTGGTGCGGGACGATCAGCTACGAGATCGTCACCCGGATCGGCGGCCGCTTCGACCGGCGCATCGACGACGGAGGAAGCACGTCATGAGCGTGCGAGGCAGGATCCTCGGGCTCGCGGCCTCGGCGGCCGGAGTCGCCGTGGCCGGTACGGCGGTGGGGGTTGCGCGCCGCCGCAAGATCATCGCCCACCGCGGTGTCGGCGACGCAACCCCGTTCGGTGCCCTGAGGTCCGACCCGGTCACGGTCGTCGCCGATGACGGCGTACCCCTCCACGTCGAGGTGGACGACGCGCCCCGGTCGCCGGTGACCGTCGTGTTCGCCCACGGCTACGCGCTCAACCTCGACTGCTGGCACTTCCAGCGCGCCGGCTACCGCGGCCTCGTCCGTGCCGTCTACTACGACCAGCGCTCCCACGGCAGGTCCGGCCGTTCGACCGACGGCCACGCCACGGTCGACCAGCTCGGCCGCGACCTCAAGCGGGTGATCGACGACGTCGCCGGCGACGGGCCGATCGTGCTCGTCGGCCACTCCATGGGCGGGATGAGCATCATCGCGCTCGCCGAGGAGCATCCCGACCTGTTCGGCGACCGGATCGTCGGCGTCGCACTGATGTCCACGACCGCCGGTGGCCTCGACCCCCACCGGTCCCTGATCCCCGCGCTGCCGTCCGGCCTCGGCAGCGCGCTCGCGGTGCGCGCCGTGGCCACCCTCGCCCGCGGCCACCGCGCGGTCGACGGCGTACGCCGGATCACCCAGGCGATCGCGACCGTGGTGACCGACACGTTCGCGTTCGGCGACGAGGTGCCGGAGAGCTACGTCCAGTTCGTCGACCAGATGCTCTCGGCGACACCGTTCGAGGTGATCGCGGAGTTCTTCCCCAACTTCAGCTCGCTCGACAAGTTCGAGACCGTCGAGGCCCTCGGCGCGGTCCCGGTCTCGATCATCTGCGGGACCGAGGACAAGCTGACCTCGATCGGCCACAGCCGCAAGCTCCAGTCGAAGATCCCGGGCGCCACGCTGCTCGAGTGCGAGGGCGCCGGCCACATGGTGCTGCTCGAGCGCCACGAGCAGGTCAACGCCGCCCTCGACCAGCTGCTCGCCGCGGCGGGGGAGCGGGTGCACCGCCGGTGACGACGTCGCGCGCGGTCGAGGTCCGCCGGATCGGTCCCGCCGACGCCGACGTCCTGATGCCGGTCGTCCGCGCCGCGTTCGAGGTGCGACCGCCGCTCGACCCCCCGGCCGCGGCCCTGCAGGAGACGGTCGAGACCCTGGCCGGCCGGTTGGCGTCGTACGGCGGGCTGTTGGCGACGCTGGACGGCAGGCCCGTCGGAGGGCTGGTGCTCGACCCCGTCGAACGGTCGATGTACGTCCGGCGGTTCGGCGTCGTGCCCGAGGCGCAGGGTCACGGTGTCGCCTGGGCCCTCATCGCGGCCGCCGTCGAGACGACGCTGGCCGACGCCGGCGGTGACTTCGACGACCTCACGGTCGTCGCGCGGTCCGAGCTGCCGGAGACGGTCCGGTTCTGGGAGCGGCAGGGCTTCCGGGAGGTACGCCGGCTCGAGCCGAACGTCGAGCTGCGCCGCCCGCTGCGCACCTACGTGCTCGAGGTGCCCGAGGCCGAGCACGATGCGCGACCTCGGCCGCGAGCTCGCCCAGCAGCTGCGCCCGGGCGACCTGCTCGTGCTGACCGGCGAGCTGGGGGCCGGCAAGACCACGTTCACCCAGGGGCTCGGGGAGGGCCTCGGCGTGCGTGGCGACGTCACTTCTCCGACGTTCGTGATCGCCCGCATCCACCCCTCGCTGGCCGCCGGGCCGCCGCTGGTCCACGTCGACGCCTATCGGCTCCACGGGATCGACGAGCTCGACGACCTCGACCTCGACACCTCGCTCGACGAGGCGGTCACGGTCGTGGAGTGGGGGGAGGGGATTGCCGAGGCGCTGGCTGACTCGCGGCTGGAGGTTCGGATCCTGCGCGCGATGGCGCACGTCGACGAGACGGCCGACCACGACCCCCGCCACGTGCTGCTGACCCCCGTCGGGCCGCGCTGGTACGACCTGGAGCTCCCCGGCCACCGAGGTCCCGTCGGCCCGAGGCACCCGACCGCTCTACCCTGAGCGCGTGCTGCTCGCGTTCGACACCGCCACCCCCTCCGTCACGGTCGCCCTGCACGACGGCACCGACGTGGTCGCCGAGCGGACCAGCGAGCTGACCATGAAGCACGGCGAGCAGCTGGCGCCGCTGATCGACGCCGTGTTCACCGACGCGGGGATCGTCCGCCAGGACCTCACCGCGCTCGCCGTCGGAGTCGGGCCCGGCCCGTTCACCGGCCTGCGCGTCGGCCTGGTGACGGCGCGGACCCTCGGCTTCGTGCTGGAGATCCCCGTCTACGGCGTCTGCACGCTCGACGTGCTGGCCGTCGAAGCCGTCGACACCGGCGCGGTGATCGGCGACTTCGTGGTCGCGACCGACGCGCGCCGCAAGGAGGTCTACCTCGCGTCGTACGACGAGGACGGCCATCGGCTCGCCGGCCCGGTCGTCGACCGGCCGGACGCCCTCGCCACCGACGCCCAGGTCGTGGGGGAGGGTGCCGTCCTCTACCCGGACCAGTTCCCGACGGCCGTGGGGCCGAAGCGGCCTGGAGCAGGCTGGCTCGCCCGCACGGTCGCCGACGAGCGGGCGGAGCTGACCGACCCCGAACCGCTCTACCTGCGCCGTCCCGACGCCGTGATGCCCGGCCCCCGCAAGCCCGCCTCGTGATCGAACCCGCCCGGCCCGACGACGTCGCCGCGATCGTGCGGCTCGAGCAGGTCTGCCAGGGCGCCGACGCCTGGTCGGAGGGGCTGGTCCGCGACGGCGTGACCCGCGACGTGCCGACCGTGCGCCACCTGGTCGCCCGCGACGGCGACGTGGTCGGCTACGCCGTCGTGAGCATCGCCGGCGACGTCGTGGAGCTGCAGCGGGTCGGGGTCGACCCGGCCCACCGACGCGGTGGCCTCGCCACGTCCTTGCTGGGCGCCGTGGTCGACCTGGCGTCGGCCGAGGGCGCCGAACGTGTGCTGCTCGAGGTGCGCGAGGACAACGCCGACGCGCTCGGCTTCTACCTCGCCAGCGGCTTCGACGAGATCGCCCGCCGGCCGCGCTACTACCGCGACGGAGCGACGGCCGTGATCATGTCGCGACCGGTGCGGGCATGATGAGCGGCATGACTGACGACGGGCCCCTGGTCCTCGGCATCGAGACCTCGTGTGACGAGACCGGCGTCGGTGTCGTCCGGGGCCACACGCTGCTGGCCGATGCGGTCGCGAGCAGCGTCGAGGAGCACGCCCGGTTCGGCGGTGTCGTCCCCGAGGTCGCGAGCCGCGCCCATCTCGAGGCGATGGTGCCGACCATCGAGCGCGCCTGCGACACCGCCGGGATCCGGCTCCACGACATCGATGCGGTCGCGGTCACCTGCGGACCAGGTCTGGCCGGTGCCCTCCTGGTCGGCGTGGCCTCCGCCAAGGCGCTCGCGCTCGGGCTGGGCAAGCCGTTGTACGGCGTCAACCACCTCGCCGCACACGTCGCGGTCGACCAGCTCGAGCACGGTCCGCTGCCGGAGCCGTGCCTGGCGATGCTGGTCTCCGGCGGCCACTCCAGCCTGCTGCGGGTTGACGACGTGACCGGCGGGGTGGAGCCGCTCGGGGCCACGATCGACGACGCCGCGGGTGAGGCGTTCGACAAGGTGGCCCGGCTGCTCGGGCTGCCGTTCCCGGGTGGTCCCCACATCGACCGGGCCGCCCGCGAAGGCAACCGTGTCGCCATCGACTTCCCGCGCGGCCTCAGCTCGCGCCGCGACCTCGAGCGCCACCGGTTCGACTTCTCGTTCTCCGGCCTCAAGACCGCCGTCGCGCGCTGGGTGGAGACCCGGGAGCGCAGCGGCGAGCCGGTGCCGGTCCACGACGTGGCGGCGTCGTTCCAGGAAGCGGTCTGCGACGTCCTCACACGCAAGGCGGTCGACGCCGCCGTCGCTCACGGCATCGACGACCTGCTGATCGGCGGCGGGGTCGCCGCCAACTCACGGCTGCGCGTCATGGCCGAGGAGCGCGCCACCGCCCGCGGGATCCGGGTACGCGTCCCGCGGCCGGGACTGTGCACCGACAACGGCGCCATGGTCGCCGCGCTGGGCGCGGAGATGGTGACCCGGCGACGTACGCCGTCAGCACTGGACCTGCCGGCCGACTCCTCGCTGCCGGTGACCGAGGTGCTCGTCTGAGCGTCAGTCGATCACCGGGGGCGCGACGTCCTCGTCGTCGATCCAGTCCTGGTCGTCGATGAGGTGGTCCTGCTTGACGGCCTTGTCGCGGTCCTTCGAGCCACCACGTCCGCCGGCGGCTCCTGCCGCCCCGGCCGCGCCGCGCGCGCCCGAGCCGCGTCCGGAGGCGCCCCGTCCGGACGTTCCGCGTCCGGCCGTGCTGCCCGCGGCTCCACCGCGTGCGCCGCCCGTGCCGGACCGGCCGGTCGCACCAGCCCTGGTGGGCTGGCCGGCTGCGGCGGTGCCCGAGCGTCCGAGGGTGCTGCCCGCGGCCGCTCGGCTGGTGCTGCCGATCGGGCGGGTGCCTGTCGCACCGGCGGCTGAGACCGGGGTCGAGCCGCCCCGAATGCCCCCGAGCACGCCTCCGGCTCCGCCGACCAGGCCGCCGCCGACCGCGCCGGCAACGCCGCCGGCCGTGCTGCCGAAGCCGCCACTGGGGGCGGAGGTGGGAGCGGTCCCACCGACCGTGCCGGGCGCGGGTGCCGTCGACCCGGGCGTACCGCTCTGAGGGGAACCCGTGGTGCCGGTGCCGGTCGTGGGCGTCGTCGACCCGCCCCCGGGGGTCGTGCCGCCGGGGGTGGTCCCGCCACCCGTCGGGGTGGTTCCGCCGCCGGTGGGGGTGGTTCCGCCGCCGGTGGGGGTGGTCCCGCCTCCGGGCGTGGTGCCGCCGGTCGGCGTCGCGCCTCCGCCGGGCACGCCGGTCCCGCCGCCACCAGAGCCGCCGCCGCCAGGGCCGGCCGGCTGCTGGACCGGGTCAGGCTCACCGTGGATCGACTTCATGACCGACGTCGAGTGCCGGTTCTGGTCGTCCATCGACTGGTTGTGGCCCTGCGACAGCGTCTCGTTGAAGCGCTTGTTCTTCTCAAAGGTGTCGGCCGCGGTGTCGTACTCCGCCTTGGCCTTGACCTCCTCGGGAGTCTTCGGCTGTCCGGGGCCGGAGTAGGTGCCGGGGTCGTCCAGCGGCTTGAGCTTGGCCTTGTCCTCCTCGGCGGCCTCGAGCTTGCCGGCCGCCTGGTCGAGCGCCTGGGCGCCTCGCTCGAGCTCGCGCGACTTCTCGGTCATGCTCTCGGCCGAGGTGGTGAAGGCCTGGCTCATCTTCGGCCCGGTCTTCTCCGAGATGGTGGCGGCGGGCTCGGCCTTGAGGCGGAGCTGCATCGCCACGTCGTCGAGGGCCTGCTTCGCCTTGCGCCAGTCGTTGGCCGCGCGCCGCAGCGCGGCTGCGTCAGCGCCGTCGACGGCCTGCTCGTACTTCAGCTGCTCGGGGCCCTTGCTCACTGGTCGCTCCCCTCGGCCGGTACCTCGCACGTGGTGTTGGTGGAGAAGTCAGTGGGCGTGTTGCACGCGTTGCCCATGTCGATGAGCCGGTCCACGTCGACGTCGCTGGAGCGCTGGGCCCGGCGGGTGTACTCGGTGGCCTCCGTCGCGTCGGTCTCGTGGACGTCCTGGCGGAAGTGCTCGACGCTCTGGTGATACATGCCCAGACCCTCGACCATCTGGGTCATCGCCTCGACGACGTGATGGTGGGCCTTGCCGGCGTGGGTCCCCAGCTCGGCAGCCGTGAACGCGCCGCCGTACGACGCGGCGGGGGCCATCTCGATGTCGCCGCCCTTGCGGACCGCGCCCTTGGCCTCGTTGAGCGTGTCCAGGATCTGCTGGACGGTGTCGTCCTCCACGCCTGCGCCGGTCAGGATCCCCCGGACCCCATCGCTGAGAAGCATGGTCCCTCAACCTCCGTCTGTGTCGTCGTCACGAGCGCGTCAAACCTCGCTTAGGGGGTCATGCCCGCTCCCTCACCCCACTAAACCTCTCGGGTGCCGGTCAAGTTACGGCGGCTACTGTCTTTGCCATGAGGCGGCTGCAGACGCTCGGGGCACTGGCGACCACGCTCGCCGTGCTGACGCTCACCGGCTGCAGTGACGACGAGCCCGGGAACGACCCGCCGCCGACCGCCTCCAGCACGCCCGGGGGCGAGTCGTCCCCCTCGGAGCCGACCACGTCGGAGGCGACCGTGGAGCCGGCCACCGGGGACCTCCTGGAGAGCGGCGACAGCGCCTTCGCCCGCGCGCCGGAGGGCTGGAAGGTCAAGGACTTCGGGTTCGGCTTCGGGATCGTGCAGGCATCCTCGGGGCTGTCGACGATCATCTACACCGACTTCGGGGTGGTCGACGTGAGCACACCGCGGGAGATGGCCGAGGTCGAGCTGCAGGGCAACGTCGACAAGGACGCCGAGGTGACCTACGACGTCGAGCTCGGCGGAGAACCGGCCTACCTGGTCACCGAGCGTCCGGCGGGAGGACCGAGCTGAGCTACGGCGCGGTCCGTGGCGGGAACGCCGTCTCTGTCGGGTTCTCGCTCGACCCCGAGCTCTCCGAGGACGAGCAGCAGGAGATCGTCGACTCGGTGCTGGCGTCCTTCACCTGGAGCTGAGGTCAGCTGGTTCCCAGCACGGTGTACGCCGGTGTCATCTCGTCTGTCGCCGTGCTCGGGCCGAGCGCCTGCTCGACGCTCCCGTCGACCCCGAGCCGCATCACGCTCCACGCCCCGGCGTCGTACGCCGTGACGAGCAGATGGCCGTCGTCCTCCCAGACGGCGTTGCGGACGAATCCGTTCTCGGGCTCGTAGCGGGCGAGCTCCTCACCGGTCTTGGCGTCCAGGATGGCGGTGTAGCCGGCACCGATGCCGTCCAGGTAGGCGGGGAGGCCGCTGATGTGCGCACCGTCAGGCGAGAACCGACCCAGGGTGTGCTCGCACGTCTCGAAGACCAGGTCCTGGGTCTGCACGTTGCGGACCTCGCTGCACGATCCGGGCTCAGGCCGCTCGTAGATCCTGGTCAGGACGGCGATCCGGTAGTCGTAGGTCACGTCCAGCACCTTCAACAGGTCGCCGGACACCGGAGCTCCCTCGCCCGAGTTGTTGAGGAACTCCGCCGTACCCCCGTCGTGGAAGTAGACGACGCAGTCGTCGGCCCCCAGGGTGCAGTCGGGGCCGCCGAGCAGCCGGACCGGCTGTACGCGTCCGACGGGACCCAGGGCCATCTGGCCGTCTGCCCACTCGATGACCAGGTCGCCGCCGCGAGTCGCGTAGGCGATCGCCGAGCCCTCGGGGTTGTGGACGATGCCCTGTGCCAGCGGCACGGACTCCGTCACCTGCATGTCCTCGTCGAACCGGTCGAGGGTCTGGGCACCGGTGTTGGGGTCGAACCGGAGTGCGAGGACCTGGTCACCGAGCACCGCCCCGCCGAAGTACTGCTCCCCACCATCCGTCGGCGGCAGCTCGAGCTCCGTCCCGTCGGGCAGGGTGAGCAGGTCGCCCTCGAGGTAGGGCAGGTCGATGGCGGTCTGCACCGGCTGCGGGTTCTCGGTGTCCACGATCTCGCTCCTCGAGGGCGTGGCCGGGCCGGGCGAGGAGTCGGTCTGCCCGCCCAGGCTGAGGCCGACCGGGATCGCCACGGCGAGGAAGGCCGCGGCCACTACGCCCGCACCCACGGCGTGGCGTCGGCGTCGGATCGAGTGGGCCCGGCCCCGGACGCCGTCGAGAGTCAGCGGAGCGTCGCGCATGGTGTCCACCTGCTCGTGGAGCTGGCGGCTCAGTCGGGTGGTCAGCTGGTCGTTCATCGCTCCTCCTCCCGGGGGTGGGCGGTGGGGTCGAGGGATTGGGGTGCGCGTTCGCGCAGGGCGGCCAGCGCGCGGCTGGCCTGTGACTTCACAGTGCCGACGGAGATGCCGAGCGCCTCGGCGGTCTCTGCCTCGGAGAGCTCCTCGTAGTAGCGCAGCACGACGACCGCGCGCGCCTTCCTCGGGAGCGTCTGGACGAGGTCCCAGAGCTCGCGGCCGGCGCCGGCGTCGTACTCGTCGTGATGGTGGCGGTCGGGCACGTTGTCGCTGGCGAGCTCGCGCCGCTTCCACGCGCGCCGCCACAACGAGTTGTTCTCGTTGACCAGGATCCGGCGGACGTAGCCGTCGATCGAGCCCTGCTCACGGACCCGGTCCCACGACAGGTAGAGCTTGGCGAAGGAGGTCTGGACGAGGTCCTCGGCGGTGTGCCGGTCCCCGGTCAGCAGGTACGCCGTGCGGAGCAGGCTGGCCTGTCGCGCGTGCATGTACGCCGAGAAGTCGGCGTCGCGGTCCGTGCTGGCCACGGCCATCCCCGTTCCTGCGAGTGCGTGCATCCGTTGCACCTCCATTCCATCGCCCCCAAGACGCGAAATGGCGCAGGCAGGTTGCAGTCGGCGCGGCATATCCTCGAGATCGTGACCATTCCCGTGACCGCCGACGAGGCGACGACGCTCCGGGCGTTCCTCGACCACTTCCGCGCCACGCTGCGGCGGCAGGCCGAGGGGCTGACCGACGAGCAGCTGCACAGCCGCCTCGAGCCGAGCACTCTCACGCTCGGCGGGCTGCTCAAGCACCTCGCGCTCGTCGAGCAGTTCTGGTTCCGCCACATCCTGCTGGGCGAGGACGAGTCCGAGCCGTGGGCCAGCGCTGATTTTGACGCCGATCGCGACTGGGAGCTGACCTCCGCGGCCACGGACACCGGTGCCGACCTGCGCGCGCTCCACGCCACCGAGGTCGCCCGCGCCGACGAGGCGATCGACCGTGCCCTGCTCGAAGGCCTCGACTCCGTGTCGGCCCTGGAGAGACGCGGCCGGCCCGTCAGCCTGCGCTGGATCCTGGTGCACATGGTCGAGGAGTACGCCCGCCACTGCGGGCACGCCGACCTGATCCGGGAGTCGATCGACGGGCGGGTCGACGTGTGATCCGATCGGCGACGGCCGACGACTGGCCGGCGATCTGGCCGATCTTCTCGGCGATCGTCGACGCGGGTGAGACCTACGCCTACCCCGAGGACCTCACCTCCGACGGGGCGCGCGCACTGTGGATCGAGCAGCCACCGGGGCTCACGGTCGTCCTCGAGGAGGACGGCGAGATCCTCGGCACCGCCAAGATGGGGCCGAACCGGCCCGGCCGCGGCGCCCACGTCGGCACCGCCTCGTTCATGGTCGACCCGGAGGCACGCGGACAGGGTGTCGGGCGACGGCTCGCGTCGTACGTCCTCGACTGGCACCGCGAGCAGGGCTACGCGGGCATCCAGTTCAACGCCGTCGTCGAGACCAACACCGCCGCCGTCGCACTGTGGGAGTCCTTCGGGTTCGAGATCATCGGCACCGTGCCCGGCGCCTTCCGCTCCCGGACGCAGGGAGACGTCGGCCTCCACGTGATGTACCTCGACTTGGTCTAGGGACCGGCGAACCCCGGCAGGTGCTCCTCCATGATCGCGCGGAACGGCGCCTCGGCCTCGAGCTGGCTGAGGACGCCGAGCCCGCCCAGCCAGGTGCGGTGGATGAGCAGGTACGACGTGGGGAGGTTCAGCTTGGTCGCGACCGTGAACGCGGGGTTGCGTGGGTTGTTGACGCGCTCGAACTGCTCGCGCATCCAGCTGCGGGTGAAGCGGAACGTGTCGTGGCGGGTGGGCTCGATGAACGGCGCGAGGTAGTCGAGGACGCAGCTGGGGGTCGACCCGGATCTGGTCCTTGATGAACCCTTCCGCACGCAAGCCGGCCACCAGCTCGTCGGCGGTGCTCTCGGCGGCGACCCGCATCAGTCGCCCCATCGCCTCGGGGAGCCTGCGCTCGGGAAGCCGGGCGACGGCACCGAAGTCGAGGACCCCGATCCGCCCCGGCGAGCCGTCGTCGGCCGGGAGCACCCGGTAGTTGCCCGGGTGCGGGTCGGCGTGGAGCATCCCGGTACGTCGCGGACCCTCGAACAGGAACGTCACGAACAGTCGGCCGTAGTGGTCGCGCTCCTCCTGCGTCCCCTCGCGGATCACACGGGAGAGCGAGTGGGGGCTCTCGAGCCACTCGGTGACCAGCACCTGCTCGCCGACCTCGACGAGATCCGGCACGACGACCCAGGGATCGTCCCGGAACGCCTCGGCGTACGTCGCCTGTGCCTCGGCCTCGAGCCGGTAGTCGAGCTCGTCCGCGGCGCGTGCCTGCAGCTCCTCGACCAGCGGCTTGATGTCGATGCCAGGGAAGACGGGAGCGATCCCGCGCGCGACGCGGGCGAGCTGGCGCAGGTCGGACATCAGCGCCTCGCCGGCGCCGGGGTACTGGACCTTGACCGCGACGTCGCGCCCGTCGTGCCACCGGCCGCGGTGGACCTGGCCGATCGACGCCGCCGCGGCGGGCGCGCCGTCGAGCCAGACCAGCTGGTCGCGCCAGTCGTCGCCGAGCGAGCGGGCGATCTGCTCCCGGACGGTCTGGGTCGGCATCGGCGGTGCGGAGTCCTGGAGCGCCGTGAGGTGATCGCGGTACGGCGCCGCGACCTCCTCCGGAAGCGCAGCCTCCAGCACGCTCAGCGTCTGTCCGAACTTCATCGCACCGCCCTTGAGCTCGCCCAGGGTACGGAAGAGCTGCTCGGCGGTCCGCTGCTGGACCTCGAGCAGCACCGCCTCGGCCGGCTTGCCCCCCAGGCGCTTGCCGAGCCCGACGGCCTGGCGCCCGGCATAGCCCAGCGGCAGGGCGGCGAGACGCGCCGTCCGGGCGGCGGCCTTGCGGGGCAGCTCGGTCATCCGCCTATTGTCGCCCACCTGGGGTGGGTTCACCGGTCTGTGGGCAGACTGTGGCCATGGTGCGCCTGTTCTTGCCGCTCCTCGCGGGGTTGCTTCTGCTCGTCACGGGCTGCACCGAGGCCCCTCAGACGCCCGGGCACTCCCATGCCGGGGGCATCTCGGTGTCGCTGCCCGTGGGTGACGGCACGGAGCAGGAGCTGGTCGGCTACACGCTCACCGACGTGGAGCTGCCCGAGCGCGCCGGCGTCACCGGCGAGGTGCGGTTCCGGATCGAGACCCACACCGGCGAGCCGCTGACCGACTACGTCGAGGAGCTCACGAAGGATCTGCACCTGTACGTCGTGAACGAGGACCTGACCGTCTTCCGGCACGTCCACCCGACGATGGCCGACGACGGCACCTGGCGAGGCCCGCTGTCGTTGCCTGCCGGCGGCGACTACCGCGTGATCGCCGAGTTCGTCGCCCGCGACTCCGGGGGCAACGGCGACCACGTGATCCTCGGCGACACCGTGGCCGTGGCCGGGGCCGAGGCCGACGACGTTCCGCCCGACCCCATCGTGTCGGTGTCGGTCACCGGCCAGCCGCAGGTCGGGCCGGACGGGCGCATGACGCTCCGCGTGCGAGACGCCGATGACGAGCCGGTGCTGCTCGGCACCTACCTGGGCACCTACGGCCACGTCACCGGCTTCCAGCGCGACACCGGCTCGATGATCCACCTGCACCCGCTGACCTCCCCCGAGGTGACCGAGGACGGCACCTCCCTGACCTTCCACACCGAGATCGAGCGGCCGGGCGACTACCAGCTCTTCGCCCAGGTCCGCGTGGACGGCTTCCTACACACGGTGCCGGTCGAGATGACCGTCGCCGACGCCTGAGCTTCCGCTCAGTCCGCGACCTGGAAGCGCAGGGTGGTGACCGGGCTCTCGAAGCGGGTCAGCCGCAGGCTCACCTGCGCCTCCCACGTGCCGCCCTGGGGAATGAGCACGTACGCGCGGTAGGTGCCCGTGTCGGTGTTCTCCAGGGGGACGGTTCCCAGATCGATCGTCCCGGAGCGCAGCTCGAGCTCCGGTGGACGCGGCGGGATGACCGGCTCGCCGGCCTCGTCCTGCAGCTGGACCAGGATCGTGTTGGGCCCGGCTCGGCGCGGTGACATCACGGCGAACACCTCGACGTCGGCGAGCCGGGCGTCCTGGACGCCGGTACGCCCCGGCGGCACCTCGACCGGCGCCGGGCGGGGGGAGCGGTTGACCAGAAAGCCGGTGACCGCGAGCACCACCACGAGCACGACGGCCTCCACCCTCACGGCGCGAACGACCATGTCCGCGGCTCGCTCGCGCTCGGCGAAGCCGGCTGCGGCGCGCACCTGCGGGAGCAGCCGGAACCGGTTCCAGGCGCCGAGCCCGGCCACCACGAGGGCCAGCCCGATCTTGACCAGGAGCAGCACGCCGTAGCCGGTGTCGACGAAGCCCGACCACGAGCCCAGGATCCGCCACGCGAGAACGGTGCCGGCTGCGGCGACGGCCAACAGCAGCCCTCCCGCCAGCGTGGAGAATCGGGCCAGGGTGGTGGCCGCGAGTTCTTCGCGACCGGCGAGGGCACGTAGGGCGAGGACCAGCCCCACCAGCCCACCGAGCCACACCGCTCCCGCGGTCACGTGCACGATGTCGGAGGCGATCAGCAGCGGCACCGGCTGGTAGGACCGGGTGTGGCCCACGACGGCCGGTGCCGCGAGCGCGAGCGCGGCTCCGCCGAGCAGCACGAACCGGTCGCGACGGGTCGGGGGCCTGGCGCGGATCGTCGCGGCGACGACCACGAGGCCGACGACCAGCATCGCGGCCGAGACCAGCTCGTCGAACACCAGCGCGGCGTCGAACCCCGACAAGACGTCGGACAGCTCGGCGCCGCGGGCGTAGACCGAGGCGATCGGGATCGACAGCAGCGCGGCGAGCGCACCCAGCCCGGCCGCCAGCCGGGTGAGACGGCGCACCTGTCGACGGACCCGGTCGCCGTCGTACGACGTGGGCAGGACGAGTGCGACGAAGCAGGCGAGTCCGGCGGCCACGAGCAGCCCCAGGTAGAGCAGTCCGCCGACGATGCCCTGGACCGCGGTGACCGCTGCGGAGGACGTCGGTGGAGGCGGTGGCTCGGCCACCTCGTCGCTGCGCTCGCCGACCGAGAACGTGAGCGACCCGGAGATCGGGTGGCCGTCGCCAGAGAGGACGAACCAGCCGACCACGAAGGTGCCGCGGCCCAGCTCCTCGGCGTCGGGCAGGTCGATGGTGACCTCGGTGCCCGACGAGACCGCCTCCGAGGACAGGGTCTGGCCGTCGGCGTCGTAGACGGTGATCTCCTGCGCCGTCAGCCGAACCGGCTCGTTGAAGGTGAGCGTGACCTGGTCCGGGGCCTTCTGCAGCAGTGCCCCTTCGGTGGGGTCGGTGCTGATCAGCTGGGCGTGGGCCGCCGCCGGGCTGGCGGTGGCGAGGAGGAACCCGAGGACGACCGTGACGGTGGCTGCCAGCCCCAGTGACGTGCGCAGTGGCTCGAGCCACCGCAACGGTCGTCCTCGCAGGTTCACGCCCGGGTGCGCGTCCGTGCCAGTGCGATCCCGCCGGCGAGCAGACCGAGGAGGCCTGCGACCAGGCCGGCCCAGCCGAGCATGCTGTCGTCATCGCTGGGCGTCGCCGCCGTCTCGGTGTCGGACGCCGGCGCCTCGGCCGCGGCGTCGTCCGCGGCCGGCTCCTCCTCACCGTGGCCGCCCTCCTCGGAAGCGGGCAGGATCTCGAACGCGGGTGCCGGGCTCTCCAGCTCCTCGGCGTCCTGGCCCTCCTCGGGGACCTCGACCCAGCCGGTCTCGCCCTGCTCGCAGGTCTGGATCGTCGGGAAGGCGAGCAGCTCGCCGGCCGCGTCCGGCACCTGGAAGGACAGCTCGAACGTGTCGCGCTGCCCGTCGGGCAGCGGGGTCGTGGCGGTGTAGACGATCGACGCCGTGCGCTCGGTGATCTCGTTGCCGTGGGCATCGGTGACCGGCTCGTCGAGCTGCTCGATGTTGCTCTCGACGTCGTAGAGGGGGTTGCGGGTCGGCGTCACCGACAGCACCGACTCCGGGATCTGGATCTCGATCCCGGTGGTCGGCGAGCCGTCGCAGCCGTGCGGGACGCTCAAGGTGAAGACGGTGAAGGACCCGGCGGTGGCGTCCGACGGGGTGCCAGAGACGTGCGCGCTGGCAGGCGCGGCCACGAGGGCGATCGAGGCCAGGGCAGCCGGGACGGCGCCGAAGCGCGTGAGGGTGCGGATGGACATGGTGGTACCTCTCAGGTGATGGGTCGGGTGGTGTGCGCGTGTGCCGCGACACCTCCCGGTGTCACCGGAGGGTCAGCCGCGGCAGACCAGCGCAGGTGGCCCGCGGCGTGGCGCGGCGCTGAGGTGGACCAGTTGGATCGCGCGCGCGGTGTCGCGCGCAGCAGAACGCAGGTCGCGCCGCCCGCCGACGTACGGCGTGAAGAGGGTGAGTGCCCCGATCGACGACCGTGGCGGCCCGGCTGCAGAGCCACCAGACGGCAGCGGTGAGCAGGGTGACGGCCGTGTGGGCCGCCAGCATCTGCCAGGTCCATGCGGCGGCGACGTCGCCGCTGTGGGCGGCGTGCTCGGCATGACCGAGCGTCGTGAACGAGGTGTGGAGTGCCGGCTGCGCGAGCGCGACGACCACGAGCAGCAGCCGAGCCGACACCGTGCCGCGCATCGCCACCATGCTGGCGGCGAACACGACGGCTGAGAGCCCCACCAGACCAGCGCCGTCCGGCAGGTGCCCACCGGCCCAGGTGTGGGCGCCTAGCGAGCCCGCCATGATCAGGACGGTCGCCGCGAGCGCACGCCAACCGGCGTGGGGCGCTCGTTCTATGTCAACCGTCACGGTCCACATCATGTCAGGTGCGTCGTGACCCCTGACTGGAGGACGATGGAACCTGCGCCCGTTCTCGCGTGTCGTCACCGGCAACAGCGCGAAGGGGCAGGAGGTCAGTGATGGAGCGACCCGAGGTGATCGACATCGGGCCCGCCCCTGCGACCGTGGATGCCGAGGCAGCGCTCAGCGACGTGTTCCTCCGCTCCTACCGCACGCTGGTGGTGCAGCTCTACGGCGTGGTGGGCGACCTCGGCGAGGCCGAGGACCTGGTCCAGGAGGCCTTCGTCCGCGCCGCGGCCGCGGGCTCCCGGTTCGCCCGCGTGCGCAACCACGAGGCGTGGTTGCGGACCGTGGCGATCCGTCTCCACCGCAACCGGTGGCGCAAGTTCCGCAACTTCACCCGGGTGCGGTCTGACCTGGTCGAGACCCGCGAGCTGCCCGCGGAAGAACAGCACCTGGCCCTGGTGGAGGCGCTTCGCGGGCTGCCGCCCGGCCAGCGTGAGGTGCTCACCCTCCACTACTTCGCCGACCTTCCGGTCGCCGAGATCGCCGAGACGCTCAGGATCCGCGAGGGCACCGTGAAGTCCCGGCTCAGCCGTGGTCGTGAGGCCCTGGCCGAGCTGCTGACCGAGGAGGACGACGATGCTTGACCAGAAGATGCGGGCCCTCGCCCGCCACGCCGAGGACGGTGTCGAGATGCCCGACCTGGCCGGGCTCGTCGACCGCGGCGCTTCCCTGCGTCGCCGCCGCCAGGGAGTTGCGGCGGCCGCAGTGGTCACCTGCCTGGTCGCGGTGGGCTACCTGGCGACCCTCGACCGTGAGCCGTCCGCGGACCCGCCGCCGGCGATCGAGCCGGAGAGCAGTGCCCGCCCCTACATGGGCGGTGCCAACGTCGTGGACCTGGAGAAGGGGACCTACGCGATCCAGGTCGGGACCGACCGGGGTGAGGTCACGGCCGAGGTGACTGTGCCGGACGGTTGGACGGGCTGGATCGGGCCCAACCGGGTCTTCCCGCGCGGATACGTCAGCCTGTTGGTGCAGGACGTCGCCTACGTGACCGAGACTCCGTGTGGCCCCTGGTTCGAGGGCATGACCGCGGTGGGTGACGATCCGGCGGGCCTGGTCCGGGCGCTCACCAGGATCCCGCGTCACGAGCTCGTCACCAGCCCGGAGCCGGACGACCGCTTCGGGATGCCGGCCACCCACCTGGTGCTGCAGGAGTCGGCCGGCGTGAACTGTGCGGGCAACCACGACTTCTCGCTGTGGTCCGTCGGGGAGATACTCCCGATCTGGTCGCTCGCACCCGGCTCCCGGATCGATCTGTGGGTTCTCGACGTCGACGGGGAGGCGGTGCTGGTCTCGGCGTTCTCGGCACCGGGTACACCGGCGCGCGGGTTGCGCGAGCTCGCGGAGGTCGTCGAGTCGGTGGAGATCGTGCACTGATGAGTGGTGCAACGATGGACGGATGGAGTTCCGCGTCGTCGACCCCGCGTCCGCGCCGGCGCAGTGGGCGATGGGGGAGTACTTCGCCGAGATCGGCAGGCAGTTCGGCTTCCAGGTCGGCACCGCGCTCGACGACGCGGTGACGGCGTACGCAGACCCGCGCGGCCGCTTCGTCCTGGCCGGGCCTGACGAGTCGCCGCTGGCCTGCGGCGCGGTGCAGTTCCTCGACGGCGACCGGGCCGAGATCAAGCGGATGTGGGTCTCCCCGGCCGCCCGCGGACGAGGAGTGGCCCGCGCGCTGCTCGCCCACCTCGAGGCCCTGATCGTCGCGGCCGGCCGCCACGAGTCCCTGCTCGACACCAACAGCTCGCTGACCTCCGCGGTGGCGCTCTACGAGTCCAGCGGCTACCGCTCCGTCCCCGACTACAACGGCAACACCGACGCCGACGTCTGGTTCGCGAAGACGCTCGGCTGAGGCCCGACCACGGCGGTCACGTCTGCGGCCCGATGACCTGACCGCTGCTGGGTGCTGGCCCGGCCGATTCCTTCAGCTCGACGAAGATCGCGTGCGTCGGGGTGTCACCGATGTTCTCGCCGTGGTGTTGCTGGGCGGGCAGCCACCCGACCGTCCCGGCCTCCAGTGACACCTCCCTCTCGACCTCGCCGGCGACCAGCCGTCTGCGGAAGGAGGACAGGGTGTACATGACGCTGTCGGGATGTCCATGGGGCGTGGTGCTGTCCCCGGGCTCGTCCCTGTACTCCAGCACGCGTACCCGTTCGTTCTCGAACACGACTTTGTAGTGCTGGGGGTTGGTCCGCGCCGGGTCGAGTGTCATCTCGACAGGATGGCATCGCTTGGGGCGGCCGGAAGGCACATGGCAGGTCGCCGGCTCGGGCTCCGGATCCGGGCCCGTGAGGGAGCGTCATGTCGACTCTTCGAATCCTTGTCACGACCGCCACGCTGGCCGCGCTCGTCATGTCCAACGCCGCTGCGGTCGACCCTGCCGCGGCGGACCGGCAGCCCACCGCGGCCCACGCCGGCAACCCCGCGACGACCCGCACGGTGCCGGAGGTGTTGGCCGGGGACACCTGGCTGCAGCACCTGCGCGAGGACCTGCTGCCGTACTGGGAGATGCCGGTGGCCTTGGGGACGCCGTTGGGCAACTTCCCGACGTGGCGTGACGGGTTGGGGAACCTCGACCCTGGCCGCGGAAAGTACGCAGCATCTCCGCCGTCCGGGTGTCTACGGCTGCAGCGTCGCCTTCCACCTCACGGGCGACGAGCGGTACCTGACGTACGCCCGGGCCGGCCTCGAGTGGTTGGAGGAGCACGGGTTCGACGACGTACGAGGCGGCTGGTACCGCGATCTCACCGAGAGCGGCGCCCCGCTCGATGCGGCGGACGACAAGCAGCTCTTCGACCTGGCGTCACTGGGTCTTGCCTACGGCATGTACTTCAACGTCACCCGGGACCCCTGGGCGGAAACCGGACTGTTGGGTGTTCGCGACCTGATATTCCAGAGGTATCACGACCCAGTGAGCGGCAGGTTCTTCGACGCCCGCTCCGCCAACATGAACCGGGTCGTCGACATCGGCAACAACGGCGGCGACATCGTCAACATGCTGGTGCCGGGGACAGCCCTGCTGTTACCGAACGCGGACCTGCTGACCGACCCCGCACGGCGGGCACAGTTCCGTGACGACCTCCGTGTGGTGACGCAGGCGCTCATCGACCAGCACCGCAACAACGTCTCGCCGGAGACATGGTGGTTCTGGGGACGGACCGGACGCATTGGGGTGCAGACCGCCGCCCAGACGGACTTCGGGCACACGATCAAGAGCCACGAGATGATCCACAACGCCAACCAGGTGTTCGCCGACCGTCCTTGGAACGCCTTGGCGTCCGACCGGGACGTGCTCCTCGCGAAGGCCTGGGACGATTCGGTCGCGAGGTGGCACGACGACCTGGTGGACTCCCCGGTGCCGTGGTGCCCGACAGTGCGTGGTCGGTTCACGTCGAGGCGGATCAGACGCTGGAAGCACGACCTGCGAGGACGTCGCCCGGAACGACGGGCTGGCGCGCAGTGCGCAGGGCTGGCTCGAACCGTACGTCGACCCGGAGCCTCCGCATGTGACCTGGACGCGCCCGCTGCGCGACAAGATGTTCCCTCTGGGCGGGGAGGAGAAGTCCGCGCGCGGCAAGAACATGTACCACGTCTTCGAGCACGTGCTTGTGATGTTCCTCCATGGCCGCGCAATGGAGGGTCGGCCCGCCGAGCTGCACTACGCATTGCCCGAGGATCTGGCCCTGACCGCCGAGGCCGAGCCCTATTGGTTCGACGCCACGACCGAGCACCGGGTGGTGGGCGCTGCGGTGGACTCACTGCCCGGGCACCGCCATGTCACGGTCGAGCTGTCCGGGCTCGACCAGGTGCCTGACCCGCTCTTCCCGCCGCCGGAAGACGCCGTTGCCCCGGTGACCCGGGCCACGCTGTCGCCACCCGTCCATCCGGCCCGCGTGGACACCACGCCGGGCTGCTTGCGCATGAGCTCCTGGATCCCCCAGAAGCATCCGCCAGCCAGAACCGCTGTCTCGACCGTGTCATTCATGGCGTCGTCCCTTGCCTGCGCTTTCCTGATTGAGACTAGAGACGAACGCGGCGGGCGTCCACGATCGCCGCGGGCGTTGTCAGGTAGGCGAACGCACGCCCGGGGCGAAGCCAGCCGGCGGCCGAAAGGCTACATCGGAAGGTCCCGCGACACCGTGACGCTGGTCTGTCCTGGTACGTACCCGAGCCGTTCGTTGAGCCGGATCATCGCCGTGTTGCCGGCCTGGGTCCAGGTGTAGACCTCGCGCACGCCGTGGGTCGCGGCCCAGTGCAGGGTTCGTCGCTTCAGGTGGGCCGCGAGGCCGGTGCCGCGCCAGCCGCGGCTGACGGCCGTCAAGGCGTTCTCGGCGCGGTCGGGCCGGTCGGCGTCCAGTTCCAGGCCGGCGCAGCCGACCACCGCGCCGTCGTGCACGGCCAGGAACATCGGGTCGCCCGCCCACTCGGTGTTCCACTGTTCGGCACTGATCTCCAGCGGCGTGTACAGGGCGAAGTCCGCGAGCACCTCGCGGCCGAATGTCTCGTAGCACTCCGCCCACAGTCCAGGTCGATCACTGAGCATGACCACGTCGACGCCGTCCGGCAGATCGGTCGGCAGTGGTTCCTCGCCGACCGTGCGCAGCTGCTCGACCTGCCGATCCACCTCGACGAACCCGTGCCGCGCCGCGAACGCGACTGACCCCTCGTCGTCCGCACCCGCGCGGACCGAGGGCAGCCCGAGCGACGCACAGTGGTCGGCGAGCGCCCGCAGCAACGCCGACCCCACACCGGCGCGCCGGTGGTCTCGGAGCACCCGCGGCGCCACGTACCCGACGCCGGCGCTCTCTGCCCGGTGGGCCATGCCAGATCCGACCACCTGGCCGTCCACCTTCGCGAGCAGCGTCAGCCGCTCGGGTGATGCGGCTGCACGCAGCTCCTCGACCGTCGGGCAACGGTCGCCCGGCTCGACGGCGATCCGCACCGACCGCCACGCCTCGTAGTCGGCTTCAGTGGCACAGACGGAGAGGTCCATACCCGCACCCTAGGACGTGCCGCGAGCTCGGTCAGCCGAGCGTGAGCCAGAGCCCGACGACGCCGGGAACCAGGCCGAGCAGGAGCCACGGCGACACCATGCTCCTGCGGTGGATACCCAGGAACGCGGCGACGGCCATCACGCCGAAGGCGGCGGCGATCAGGTTCAGCCCGACCTCGGCGCCGGGCTGCGGGTCGTCGATGGACATCGCTCCCAGGACCAGGCCGGCCGACATGTGCAGGATCGTGGTGACCGCCAGCGCCGACATCACCCAGCGTTGGACCCGGTTCAGGCTCTGCTGCTCGCGCACCGGGTCGCGCACGGCCCGGGGCGCGTTCGGGTCCATCAGGTGCTTGCGCCGAGGCGCGGGGGCGGGGGCCTGGGTCACGCGGTCATCCTCTCAGCCGTGGTCTGCGGGGCGGTCGGGCCGGCGGCTGAACTGGCGGACCTCCTGCGGCCAGCCACACCCCTCCGCGATCTTGCCGGCCCACATCCGGGCGGTCTCGAGGTCGGGCACATCGACGATGGTGAGCCCGCCCAGCCACTCGGTCGTCTCGGCGTAGGGTCCGTCGGTGACGACGAGGCTGCCGCTGGTCGCGTCGGCGCTCAGCACCGGCCCGTCCTCCGCCAGCCCGCCCGCGTAGACCATCACGCCGGCCGCCTCCATCTCGTGCACGACGGCCATGCTGGTTCCCACGCGGCTGCGGAACCACTCCTCGGTGTGGTCGCCGACCCACTGCTGGTTGAAGTAGATGAGGTACTCGGTCACGTCTGCTCTCCTCGCTCGGCGGACCCGGTGTCCACCGTCACCCTAGGGACGATCGGGGACCGGCCGTTTCGACAACCTCAGCCGGGGAACTTCACGCCGGTGTTGGCGTGGCAGCGGTAGCCGAACGGGTTCTTCGCGAGGTACTGCTGGTGCGGGTCCTCGGCGTAGTAGTACGGCGTCTCGCTGGCGGGTCGGACCTCGGTCGTGATGTCGCCGAGCCGGCGCCGGGCGAGCTCGTCGCCGTAGACCTTGGTGAGCTCCCGCGCGGTCTGCTCCTGCTCGGGCGTGGTCCAGTAGATCGCGGAGCGGTACTGGGTGCCGACATCGTTGCCCTGCCGCATCCCCTGCGTGGGGTCGTGGACCTCGAAGAACCGCTTCACGAGGTCGGCGTACGAGACGACGGCCGGGTCGAACACCACCCGGATCGCCTCGGTGTGGCCGGTCCTGCCGGAGCACACCTCCTCGTACGTCGGGTGCGGGCTGTGGCCGCCGGCGTAGCCGACCGACGTCGACCACACGCCCGGCAGCTGCCAGTAGATCTCCTCCGCGCCCCAGAAGCAGCCGAGGCCGAAGATCGCGACCTCGTGCCCGCTGGGCACCTCGTCGCTGACGACCGGGGTCTTGAGCACGACGTGCTCACCCAGCGTCCACGGCCGCGCATCGCGTCCGCGCAGCGCCTCCTCGGCGGTGACCAGGTCCGTCTTCTTGCTCAGGCCGAACATCGGTGCTCCTCGTCTGGAGGCGGTCGAGTGGTGCCTCCAGTGTGTCCAACACCCGATGGGCGCCCAACCTTCCCTCGGCGACCGTCACCTCCGAACTCTCACGAGCGTGCCGCTGAGTAGGGTCGGCCCCGTGAGCCAAGAGCATGCCGACAAGGCCGGTTTCGAGACCCGCGCCATCCACGCGGGCTACGAGCCCGACCCCACGACCGGAGCGGTGATCCCGCCGATCTTCGCGACGTCGACCTACAAGCAGGACGGCGTGGGCGGGCTGCGCGGCGGCTACGAGTACAGCCGCTCCGCCAACCCGACCCGTACCGCCCTCGAGGGGGCGCTGGCCGCGGTCGAGGAGGGGGAGCGCGGCTTCGCGTTCGCGTCCGGCCTCGCCGCTGAGGACACCCTGATCCGCAGCGTCTGCACACCCGGCGACCACGCGGTGATCCCTGACGACGCCTACGGCGGCACGTTCCGGCTCTTCGACCAGGTCGAGAAGGTCTGGGGCCTGGCCCACAGCCCGGCAGCCGTCTCCGACATCGACGCCGTCCGCGCGGCGATCCGGCCGGGCGAGACCACGATGGTCTGGATCGAGACACCGACCAACCCGATGCTCAACATCGCCGACATCGAGGAGCTCGCCGCCGTCGCTCACGACGCGGGCGCGCTGCTCGTCGTCGACAACACCTTCGCGTCGCCGTACCTCCAGCAGCCGCTGGCCCTCGGCGCCGACGTCGTCGTCCACTCCACGACCAAGTACGTCGGCGGCCACTCCGACGTCATCGGCGGGGCGATCGTGGTGCGCGACCTCGACCTCGCCGAGCGGATCACGTTCCACCAGAACGCGATGGGTGCGGTTCCGGGCCCGTTCGACGCGTTCCTCACCCACCGCGGCCTCAAGACGCTCGGTGTCCGGATGGACCGCCACTGCGACAACGCCGAGGCCATCGTCGAGTTCCTCAGCGGCCACCCGGCCGTCGCCGAGGTCGTCTACCCGGGCCTTCCCGACCACCCCGGCCACGCCGTCGCCAGTCGGCAGATGAAGCGCTACGGCGGGATGGTCTCGTTCCGGGTCACCGGCGGCGAGGAGCACGCACTGCGTGCCTGCGAGCGGACCCGGGTCTTTACCTTGGGCGAGTCGCTCGGCGGGGTCGAGAGCCTGATCGAGCACCCCGGCCGGATGACCCACGCCAGCGTCGCGGGCACTGACCTCGAGGTCCCGGCCGACCTGATCCGGCTCAGCGTCGGCATCGAGACCGCCGACGACCTGATCGCGGACCTCGACCGTGCCCTCGGCTGACGCTCCGGATCCCGGCCCTGTCGGACCCGACTACCGGTTCACGCTCGCCAACGAGCGCACCTTCCTCGCCTACGAGCGCACCGCGATCGGAATGGTGGCGGCCTCGCTGGCCGTCTTCCACCTCCTGGAGCAGTCGTGGCCGGAGGTTCTCCTCGGGGCGCTGCTGCTCGCGGCAGGCGCCGTCGCGGCGATCGGCGGCTATGTCCGCTACCGCGCCGTCGACCGCGCCGTCCGCCTGAATCGGACGCTGCCCCGGAGTGTTCCGGTGGAGGTCACCGCGGCGGCGGTGGTGCTGTGTCTGGCGGCCGCCGCGCTCTCGGTGCTCTTGTGAGCGTCGTCGTCTGCGTGGACTTCGGTTCGACGTTCACCAAGGCGTCGCTCGTCGACCTCGCCGAGGGCCGGATCGTCGCTTCCGCCAGCCACCCCACGACGTGGGCACCGACGTCCTCGAGGGGTACGCCGCGTGCCGGGCCGTGCTGACCGCCGCGGACGACCGTGCGGAGACCGCCCAGGTCCTGGCCTGCTCCAGCGCGGGCGGCGGGCTGCGGATCGCGGTCGTCGGCAACGAGGAGCTGGTCACTGCCGAGGCCGGCCGCCGGGTGGCGCTGTCCAGCGGCGGCAAGGTGGTCGGCGTCCTCGCCCAGGGAGACGACATCGGCGGACTCGCCGAGCTCACCCCCGACGTGGTGCTGCTGACCGGCGGCACCGACGGCGGCAACGCCGAGTCACTGGTGACCGGCGCCCGCGCGCTGGTCGACGCGGGGTGGAACGGGCCGGTGGTGGTCGCGGGGAGCGTCGACGCCCGCGACGAGGTCGCCGCGATCCTGGCGGGTCTGCCGCACGTGATCGCCGACAACGTCGTGCCGCGGATCGGCGTCCTCGCTCCCGAGAGCGCCCGCGCCGCGATCCGGGAGATGTTCCTCGAGCACGTCATCGGCGGCAAGCACCTCTCGGCGAGCGACGACTTCCGCCGGATGGTCCGCGGAGCCACGCCCGACGTGGTGCTGGCCGGCGTGGAGCTGCTCGCCCGCGGCCTCGACGAGGCCCGCCCCGGTGCCGGCGACGTGGCGGTGGTCGACGTCGGCGGCGCCACCACCGATGTCCACAGCGTCGTCGCACTCGACCCCGAGACTCTGCCCGAAGGAGGGGGTGGCCTCTCGCGCGAGGTCGTCGCCGTCACGCCCGTCACGCGCACCGTCGAGGGCGACCTCGGCATGCGCTGGTCGGCGCTGTCGACCGTCGAGGCGGCGGGGCTGGCCGAGCTCGCCGCGCCGGCGAGCGTCCGTCGGGACCGACCGGACTACCTGCCCGAGGACGACCGCGAGGCCGACATCGACGAGCAGATCGCCCGCGCGGCGGTCGACCTCGCCCTCAAGCGTCACTGTGGTCGCTCGCAGGTCGTGGTGAGTCCCGAGGGCCGGGTCGTCGAACGCACCGGCAAGGACCTGCGTGAGATCGAGCTGCTGATCGGCTCGGGTGGGGTGTTGCGCAACGGCCGCCCGGGGGTCTCCGAGCGGGTGCTCGCCGGCAGCATCGGGCCCGATCCCGAGGGCGGCTGGCAGCTGCCTCGCGCGCCACGCGTCGTGGTCGACCACGACTACGCGCTCTGCGCGATCGGCCTGCTCGCCGGGCCCGAGCCGCAGGCGGCGTACCGGCTGAGCCAGCGGCTGTCGGGCCCCGCGGCGGACGCTGGGTAGCCTGTCGGTCGTGAGCAGCCGGGAGGAGGAGCGGGAGACCAGGGAGCCCCAGCGGTTCGCCGGGCGCTTCGCCCACCAGTGGGCGCAGGCCCGGGCCGAGCGCCGACCCGAGCCGCTCTCGATCGAGGCCGGGACCAGCAACCTTGCGCGCGGCCAGGTCCCCTACGGCGTCGACCTCGCGGCCGCCTGGGCGTGGCGCTTCCTCGTCATCGCCGGTGCCGCCTACCTCATCCTCTGGCTCTTCGCCTTCTTCGCCGTCATCGCCGTCCCGGTCGCCGTCGCCCTGCTCATCGCCGCGCTCGTCTCGCCCGTCGTACGCAGGCTGCACGGGTTCGGCATTCCCCAGGGGCTCGCCGCCGGGGTGGTCGTGCTGGGTGGCATCGCATCCGTCGCGCTGCTGCTCACGTTCGTGGGAGCCCAGGTCGCGTCGGGAGCCACGGATCTCGCCGACTCGGCCGCCCAGGGCATCGGCGAGATCGAGGACTGGCTCAGGACCGGTCCGCTGGATGCCAGCAACTCCCAGATCAACGATGCCCTCGCCTCGCTGCAGGATGCAGTCAGCTCCAGCGCTGATGAAGGTGGTGTGCTGGCACGCACCGCTGAGGTCGGGACCGCCGTCGGTCATGTCATCGCCGGCTTCTTCATCGTGTTGTTCTCGACGTTCTTCTTCCTCGCCGACGGCGCCCGGATCTGGTCCTGGCTGGTCCGGCTGGCGCCGCGCGCGGCGCGCGAGCGCGTCGACAGCAGCGGCCAGGTGGCCTGGCACAGCCTGACCCAGTTCGTGCGCGCGACCGTGCTGGTGGCGGCGGTCGACGCGATCGGCATCATGATCGTCGCCGCGATCCTCGGGGTCCCGTTCGTGCTGGCGATCGGCGTGCTGGTGTTCCTCGGTGCCTTCATCCCGATGGTGGGTGCCACGATCGCCGGCACGGTCGCGGTGCTCGTGGCGCTGGTCGACCAGGGGCCGCTCACGGCGCTGCTGATGCTGGGCGGGGTGATCCTCGTCCAGCAGATCGAGGGCCACGTGCTCCAGCCGTTCCTCATGGGCCGCTTCGTCTCCGTGCACCCGCTCGGGGTGATCCTCGCGATCGGCTGCGGCGTGCTCACGGCGGGCATCGTCGGCGCCCTCATCGCCGTTCCCTTCGCGGCTGCCCTCAATGCGGTCGTGCAACACCTCGCCGCCTACACCGAGGTCGGGTCGGACGATCCCGAGGAAGAGCTGGAGGAAGACATCGCCGAGGAAGAGGTACCGGAAGGAGCCCCGGGTGACAGACCTGCCGACACCTGACGACGTGGCCGCAGCCCGCGAGCTGCTCGACGGCGTCGCGGTGCTGACTCCCATGGAGGAGTCGCGGTGGCTCTCGGCGCTGGCCGGGGGACCGGTCAGCCTGAAGTGCGAGAACCTCCAGCGCACCGGGTCGTTCAAGGCCCGCGGCGCCTACGTCCGGATGGCCCGGCTGCCGGAGGCCGAGCGCGCCAACGGCGTCGTCGCTGCCTCTGCCGGCAACCACGCACAGGGGGTGGCCCTGGCCGCGCAGATGCTCGGCATCAAGGCCACGGTGTTCATGCCCGAGGGGGCCCCGATCCCCAAGGAGAAGGCGACCCGGGGCTACGGCGCCGAGGTGGTCTTCCACGGCCGCTACCTCGAGGATGCGCTCGTCCAGGCCCGCGAGTTCTCAGCGGAGACCGGCGCGGTGCTCATCCACCCCTTCGACCACCCCGACATCGTCGCCGGCGCGGCCAGCTGCGGGCTTGAGATCCTGGAACAGGCACCCGACGTCGAGACGATCCTGGTCCCCACGGGGGGCGGCGGACTGCTCGCCGGGGTCGCGCTGGCGGTCAAGGCGCGCCGCCCGCACGTCCGGCTCGTCGGGGTCCAGGCCGAGGGCGCCGCGGCGTTCCCGGCCTCGCTGGCGAAGGGCTCGCCGGTCGCGCTGGAGTCGATGCAGACCATGGCCGACGGCATCGCCGTCGGGCTTCCCGGTGACCTCACGCTGCGCGCCGTGCAGGAGTACGTCGACGACATCGTCACCGTCTCGGAGGAGTCACTGTCCGGCGCCCTGCTGGCGCTGCTGGAGCGGGCGAAGATGGTGGTGGAGCCGGCCGGCGCGGCCGCGGTGGCAGCCCTGCTGGAGCACCCCACGGCGTACCGCACGCCTGCGGTGGCCGTGCTCTCGGGCGGCAACATCGACCCGCTGCTCCTGGGCAAGGTGATCCGGCACGGCATGGCGGGGGCCGGACGCTACCTCTACCTGCGCGTCAACATCTCCGACCGCCCCGGAGGCCTGGCGCGGCTGCTGGCCGAGCTCAGTGAGGTCGGCGCGAACATCCTCGAGGTCAGCCACGAGCGGATCTCACCCAGCCTCGCCGTCGACGAGGTCGAGGTGCGGATCCAGATGGAGACCCGCGGCGAACCCCACGCCGAGCAGGTCGTGACCCGCCTCCGCGAGTGCGGCTACCTGGTCATCGAGTAGGCGTCACTCGGAGAAGGGAACGGTGTCGACGATCTCGATCTTGAGGGTCTTGCCGTTGGGGGCCTCGAAGTCGATCGTCGAGCCCTTGGTGGCGCCCAGCATCGCCGCGCCCAGCGGTGACTGGGGCGAGAAGACCTCGATGTCGTCGTGGTCGTCGTCGATCTCGCGGGCACCGAGCAGGAACGTCTCGTCCTCGTCGTCACCGGCGTAGCGGTAGGTCACGACCTTGCCGGGCGACACGATGCCGTCGTCGTCGGACTTGTCGGTCGTGGCGTTGCGGAGCATCTCCTCGAGCTGGAGGATCCGCGCCTCGATCTTGCCCTGCTCGTCCTTGGCGGCGTGGTAGCCGCCGTTCTCCTTGAGGTCACCCTCGTCACGGGCAGCGCTGATCCGCTCGATGACCTCCTGGCGCTGGGGACCACGCAGGTCGTCGAGCTCGGCGATGAGCCGTCGATGACTCTTCTGGGTCAGCCAGACCTGGGTCGGCTGTGCGGGCTGCGTCATTCGGTGTCTCAACTCCTGGCGAGAAAAGCAAAACCCGCCGGGGCTCCACGAGCTGTCCTGGAGGACCCTGCGGGGTGATCGATGTCGACTTTAGCAACTTGGGCCGCAGAACGCAGGTCGGTGATCGTTCAGCGAGCTCGCGGCTGCCCCGGAGCGGTGCAGCCGAGCAGGGTCACCGAGGTCGCGCGGCGCTCGGTCCGCACGGTGACCTCGTTGAGCCCCTCGACCGGCTCGAACGCCAGCTCGCCGACGGTCGAGTGGTCCTCGGCGAGGGCCCGCAGGGTGCAGCTCGCGACCACGCCCTCCTCGAGCGACACGTTCACGGTGGCGGCGGCCCGGTTGTCGTCGTGGACCTCGTAGCCCGTGAGCTCCGACTCCACCGCGGGCGACGCGTGGAACAGCGTCGTCCACGCCAGCCATCCGGCGAACCCGACGACCAGGATCACGACGCCGACGATGACGATGCGGCGCCGCATCGGCGACGGCGCGCCGTATCTCTCGGCCAGGTCCGTGGTCACCCCGCAATCGTCACACAGCGGTGTCCCTAGACTTTCGGCCATGCCTTCTTCGGCCCCCTCTGATCCGGGCAGTGTGCTGCGCCCCCGGTCCGGCTATCGCCTCATGCACGTCCACGCCCACCCCGACGACGAGTCGAGCAAGGGCGCGGCGTCGACGGCGATGTACGTCGCCGAGGGTGTCGACGTCCACGTCGTGACCTGCACCGGCGGCGAACGCGGCTCGATCCTCAACCCGAAGATGGACCGACCCGACATCCTCGCCAACATCAGCGAGGTCCGGCGCCAGGAGATGGAGCGGGCCCGGGACATCCTCGGCGTCCGCCAGGACTGGCTCGGGTTCGTCGACTCCGGCTGGCCCGAGGGCGACCCCAAGCCGCCCCTGCCCGAGGGCTGCTTCGCGCTGGTCCCGGTCGAGGACGCCGCCGAGCCGTTGGTCCGTCTGATGCGCGAGTTCCGGCCTCACGTCGTGACGACGTACGACGAGCACGGGGGCTACCCCCACCCTGACCACGTCGCGTGCCACGCGGTCTCGGTCGCGGCGTTCGCGGCGGCCGGCGACCCCGACGCCTACCCCGACTCGGGCGACCCGTGGCAGCCGCTGAAGCTCTACTACCACCACGGCTTCAACCGGCCGCGGACCCAGGCGCTGCACGAGGCGATGCTCGCCCACGACCTCGAGTCGCCGTACGCCGATCGACTGGACGAGTGGAAGGCCGACCCGGAGTGGGACGCCCGGATCACGACGCGGGTGCCGTGCTCGGACTTCTTCGGCGTCCGCGACCAGGCGCTGCTGGCCCATGCGACCCAGATCGACCCGGACGGCCCGTGGTTCGCGATCCCGCGGGAGATCCAGGAGAAGACCTGGCCCACCGAGGACTACGAGCTGGCCGTCTCCCACGTCGACTCACCGCTCCCCGAGGACGACCTGTTCGCCGGCATCCCGACGCCCACCTGAACGCCCACACCTGAGACACTGGACCCATGCAGCTGTTGCTCGTCCTGGTCAGCCTCACCGACCAGCTCCCGCAGGGCCCCGAGCCCGAGGACGTGAAGGCCGGCTGGACCGCCTTCGCCATCTTCCTGCTGCTCATCGGGGCGACGGTCCTGCTGATGTTCAACTTCGTCAAGCAGCTCCGCAAGGCGCAGGCCGCCAAGGACGCCGGGGTGTACGACGACGCCGACGAGCCGGTCGACTCCCCGACCGAGACCCCTCGCGACTGACGATCAGCTCCGGACCAGCCGGACGAGACAGTCCCATGCCGTGGCGGACGCCTCCCCACGGTGGTCGTCGCCCAGGACCACCTCGCGGGGCACGCGGCCGGCGCTGACGACGTCGACGTCGATCCCGGCGACGTCTGCGAGGACGTCGTCGGCGGTCATCAGCACGGTCGGGTCCTGCGGTCCGCCGGTGCCCTCGGTCAGGTTGGTCGAGTCGTGGCCCACGAGCAGGAACGTCCCACCCGGTCGCAGCGACTCGACCGCGTTGCGGTTCGCCGCGCGCCGGGCGGCTGCCGGCACCTGGAGGTAGGCGATGACGGCGAGGTCGAGCGGCTCCTCGGCCCGCCAGGTCGTGGCATCGGCGACGACCCACTCGACATCGCCCGTAGTTGAATCGAGCACTGCGCCGGCCAGCCGGGCGCCCTTGTCCAGCGCCACCCCCGAGAAGTCGACCGCGGTCACCTGCCAACCCCGCCGGGCCAGCCAGATCGCGTTGCGGCCCTCGCCGGCGGCCAGGTCGACGGCCCGTCCGGGTGGCAGGTCGGCCAGCTCCTCGGCGACGAACCGGTTCGGCTCGGCAGACCACACCAGCTCGCTGGCGGCGTACCGCTCGTCCCAGGCGTCGGCGTCCATGGAGGGAATGTTCCACACCACAATGCTGTTTGCGTAACTAGTACGCCATTCAACCAACTCAGCCAACCGGAATCAGGAGAGCAGCCACGATGCAGTTCGGGATCTTCACGGTGGGTGACGTGACCACCGACCCCACGACGGGCCGGACCCCCACCGAGCACGAGCGCATCAAGGCGCAGGTCGAGATCGCCAAGAAGGCCGAGGACGTCGGCCTCGACGTGGTCGCCGTCGGCCAGCACCACAACCCGCCCTTCGTCGCGTCGTCGCCGACCACGACGATGGCGTGGATCGCGGCACAGACCGAGCGCATCATCCTGTCGACCTCGACCACGCTGATCACGACCACCGACCCGGTCCGGATCGCCGAGGACTACGGCACCCTGCAGCACCTGACCGACGGCCGGATGGACCTGATGCTCGGTCGCGGCAACACCGGTCCGGTCTACCCGTGGTTCGGCAAGGACATCCGGGAGGGCATCAACCTCGCGATCGAGAACTACGCCCTGCTCCACCGCCTCTGGACCGAGGACGTCGTGGACTGGCAGGGACGGTTCCGTACGCCGCTCCAGGGCTTCACCGCGACGCCGCGGCCGCTCGATGGCGTCGCGCCGTTCGTGTGGCACGGCTCGATCCGCAGCCCCGAGATCGCCGAGCAGGCGGCCTACTACGGCGACGGGTTCTTCCACAACCACATCTTCTGGCCGGCCAGCCACACCCGCGACATGGTCGCGCTCTACCGTCGCCGGTTCGAGCACTACGGCCACGGAGGCGCCGACCAGGCGATCGTCGGACTGGGCGGTCAGGTCTTCATGCGTCGCAACAGCCAGGACGCGGTGCGGGAGTTCCGGCCGTACTTCGACAACGCGCCGGTCTACGGCCACGGCCCGTCGCTGGAGGACTTCACCTCCCAGACGCCGCTGACGGTCGGTTCGCCGCAGGAGGTGGTCGAGCGGACGCTCGGCTTCCGCGACTACGTCGGTGACTACCAGCGCCAGCTGTTCCTCATGGACCACGCCGGCCTGCCGCTGAAGACCGTGCTGGAGCAGCTCGACCTGCTCGGCGAGATCCTGCCCGACCTGCGAGCCGGGTTCGCCGAGGGGCGGCCGAGCCACGTCCCGGACGCACCCACCCACGCGTCGCTCGTCGCCGCCGCGACCACCGACTCCGAATCAGACGAAGAGGAAACCGCATGACCCGCATCGCCGTCGTCTCCGCCGGTGTCGGCGTCCCGTCCGCCACCCGGCTGCTGGCCGACCGCCTCACGCAGGCGGTGGTCGAGGCCCTGGGCGGCGACGTCCACGTCGACGTCGTCGAGCTGCGTCCGCTCGCCCACGCGCTGGCCGACCATGTCCTCACCGGCTTCCCGAGCGATGAGCTGGCCGCCGCGATCGAGACGGTCCGGGCGGCGGACGGCGTGATCGCCGTGGCGCCCGTCTACGCCGCGTCGTACAGCGGACTCTTCAAGATGTTCGTCGACGTCCTCGACCGTGAGGTGCTCGACGGCACGCCGGTGCTGCTCGCGGCCACGGCCGGCACCGCTCGTCACTCGCTGGTCATCGACCACGCCCTGCGCCCGGTCTTCTCCTACCAGCGGGCGATCGTCGTCCCCACCGGCGTCTTCGCCGCGACCGACGACTTCGGCACCGACTCCGACCTCTCCGGCCGCATTGCCCGGGCGGCCGCCGAGCTGGCCCACCTGGTTCGACCCGGAGTGAACCTCACGTCCCCGGCCGTGTCCCGCCGTCGCCTGGCCGCCGCGTCGGCCGACGACCCGGTGCCCTTCGAGCAGCTGTTGCGCCAGGCGTCCGCCGTCACCCGCGGCTGACTCCTACGCGGGCGGGCCGGCAGGTCGATCACGCCGGATCCGCGCCAGCGGGACCGGCGGCTGACCGAGCGGGTTCACCGCAGCGACCTCCTCCATGGCCTCGAGGATGTTGCGCAGGTTGATGATGAGCGCGCCGTAGACGGGCCACTGTTCCGTGGCCGGCCCGTCCGGCACCTCGTCGACGAGCGCTTCGAGGCGGCCACGGACCGCGACGATCTCGCGGGGGTCGGCGGCGGCGACGGCCTGTCCCGCCTCGGTGAGCAGCGTGACCCAGCGACCCGCGAACCCCTCGTCCCACGTGGACCTCGGCGTTGACTGGTCCCCGAGCGTGCGCGCCATGCTGCGGGTCTCGGCGACCGCCTGTTCCATCCGCCGCAGCAGCTGCTGCCACTCCTGGGGATCGCGGAACTCACCCGCCGCGCGGCGCGGGTTCATGCGGGCGCTCTCGCGGGCCTGCCGCACCAGCGCCCACGCGTGGTCGACCTCGCCGTCCAGGGAGCGGGTCCGCTCCACCCAGTCCTCGACGTCCTCGTCACTCCAGCCGCCGGAGACGCTGGTGCCGATCTGGGTCAGCAGCTCGCCGATGCCGTCATCGATCCGGTTCATCGCCACGATCGCCGTACGCCGTCTCAGCGGCGGCCAGACGATGAAGTTCACCAGCAGCCCGACGGCCACACCGATCCCGGTGTCGAGCAGCCGCGAGAGGAGCCGGGCGTCGTCGGAGAAGCCGGTGGTCAGCACGACCAGCGCGGTGGTGGCGATCGTGGTGACCTCGGCCCCCAGCCAGGGCAGCGACCCCATCGCCAGCGCCAGGACCAGCAGCACGGCGACCGCGACGGTGTCGAGGCCGAACAGGTTGCCCACGAGGGAGGCCAGCAGCACGGCGACCACGGCAGCGGCCACCTGCTGCATCCCGCGGGAGAACGTGCGGTACACCGTGGCGTGCACCACCAGCAGCGCCGCCCAGGGAGCCAGGAACGGCTGCGGCAGCTCGAGCACGCTCGCCGCCACCACCCAGGCGATCACCGCGGCGACCACGGTCTTGACCAGCTGAACCACGTCGTTCCAGAAGATCGGATCCTTCAGCCGCTCTCCCATGGCCCGGAGCCTAGGTGACCATCCGGGCTCGCCTAGGTTTGATCCATGACTGGCACGGCTCTCGTCCTCGGCGGCGGCGGCATCACCGGTATCGCCTGGGAGCTGGGGATCCTCGAGGGTCTGGCCCGGAACGGCGTCGACCTCACCGACGCGGACCTGCTGATCGGCACGTCAGCCGGATCCGTGGTCGGCTCGCAGCTGGCGTCCGGACTCCCGATCGAGGACCTCTATGCCGAGCAGCTGACGCCGGCCGATGCCGAGATCGGCGGGCGGTTGTCGCGGATCGCCGCACTGAAGCTGGTGCCGCCGTACGCCCTGCCGGGCAGTGGCCGCGACAAGCTGCGCCGCGTCGGCAGCGTGGCCATGAAGGCCCACCCGCCCGGCTCGATCGACCGCGAGTCGGTGATCCGGTCGCGGATCTCGATCAACGACTGGCCCGCTGACCGCGACCTGTTGATCACCGCCGTCGAGGCCGAGACCGGCCGCTTCACCGTCTTCGACCGCGACTCCGGGGTGGACCTGGTGTCCGCGGTCGCCGCGAGCTGTGCGGTGCCGACGGTCTGGCCGCCGGTCGCCATCGGCGGGCACCACTACGTGGACGGCGGCATGCGATCGACGGCCAACGTGGACCTCGCGGCGGGGGCCGAGCGGCTCGTGGTGCTGGCACCGCTGCCGCAGGCCTTCAGCAAGAGCACGTCGATCCGGGCGCAGCTGGAGCGCGCGGCCCCCCAGGAGTGGTCGGTGGTCACCCCGGACGCCCCGGCGTTGGCCGACTTCGGCAGGAACCTGCTCGACCCCGCCAAGCGGGCCGACGCGGCGCGGGCCGGGCTGCGCCAGGCCGCCGACCTGGTCGACGAAGCTGCGCCACGTCTGGCTCGGCTGAGCCGCCTGACCCGGGATCCGGACTGGCCCCTTGGGGTGATGCCCGTCAGATTCGCTTCGTCCTAGGTTGGAAGATACATCCGAGGGCTCGGTAGCGCCGTGCGCGCGAGCAGAACTGCCGCACGGCACCCGCCCGCGAAGTGGGAGGGAAACCACAGATGGCACGCAGTCACGACCCCGCACCAGACACGACTGACAACCCGGTGAGATCGGCTCTCACGGCAGGGGTGCATGACCTGCCTCGCAACGCCTCATGGCTCGCCGCCAAGGCGCTCGGGCCGCTCACGAGCACGCGATCCAAGTCGGAGGAAGGGCCGTCGACGCCCTCCGGAGCGCCGGGGCGACCGTCAAGGACGCCCTCCCGGGAGGCGACTCGGTCGAGCTGCGACTCCGGCGCGCCCACGCGGCGGCCGACGCCGCCAAGGAGGCCGAGCAGCGCTCGGTCGCCTCCACCAAGCACGCCGACCAGCTCGCCAAGGAGGCCGATCGCGCCGCCGAGCAACGAGAGCAGCCGAGTCGAGAAGGTCCGTGCCGAGCGACAGGACGGCGGCGGACGCAGCGGTGCGCGAGGCGGAGGCCGAGGCCGAACGTCGAGTCGCTGAGCGTCAGGGCAGAAGAGCAGCGCCAGGTCGACCAGGCTGCCCAGCAGGCAGCAGGAGCAGGTCGATGCCGAGGTGGAGCGCCGTAGCCAACAGGCGGAGAAGGCGCGCGAGCAGGCCGAGATCGACTTCGCCACCGCCACAGAGCGGCTCGCGGAGGCGCGGCGACTCTCCGACGAGGCCACCGCGGCCGCCGAGGAGGCCGCTGCCGAGGCCAAGCGCGAGGCAGATCGGTTGGTGGGTACGGCGCGCACAAGGCCGGTGAACGCCCAGAAGTCGGTGA
The DNA here is from genome assembly GCA_963804845.1 of uncultured Actinomycetota bacterium. Taxonomy (GTDB): domain Bacteria; phylum Actinomycetota; class Actinomycetes; order Propionibacteriales; family Nocardioidaceae; genus Nocardioides. The sequence continues at coordinate 291,948 of CAWDSA010000007.1, forward strand.
CCGAGGCCCGGCGTACCCAACAGCGGGCGGCAGCAGCCGCCGACCGGAAGGTGACCGCCACGGCGACCCGCCCAGGACCCGGCTCCCAGACCAAGAAGCTGTCCGGCCTGACCAAGAAGGAGCTCATCGACCTCGCCGCTGCCAAGGGCATCGACGGCCGCTCAGGAATGACCAAGGAACAGCTGGTCAAGGCCCTGAAGCGGTGACGTGCGAGCTCGTCCGCCTGACGAAGGAGGAGCGCATGTTCAGCAAGAAGACGAGCACGTGGCAGAAGCTGGTGGCGCCGGCGGCCGACGCCGCGAGCCGACCACCGGTGCGATCCGCCCTGACTGGCATCGCTACAGCAGTCGCGGTCACACTCGCCAGCGCTGGAGTCTCGGCGCTGCGTCGGCGCGATGAGGCCGGCTGATGCTGGGCCGGCTCGCGGCCTTCGGTGTCGGCTACGTCCTCGGAACCCGGGCCGGGAAGGAGCGCTATGAAACCATCTCGGCGGCGGCCAGCAAGATGGCTGGCCGGCTGGAGGCGTACTCGCAGGGACAGTCTCCCGGTGATCGTGCACCCGCGCGCGGCGACCGGTCCACGAGCGGCTGAGGACCCTTCGTCCTCGCTCGCGCGGGGTGTGCTGGTCGACACCGGACTCGTCGCGCGGCTCTTCGGACTGCCGATCCTCCGCGTCGAGGGTCGGGTGACGCTGACCCCGGCCGAGTCACGTGTCCCGGTGGAGACCGTGCCCGTCGAGACCGTGCACCTCGAGACCGTGCCCGCCGAGACCGAGACCCCACGAGCCCGCTCGACCCCTCGCGCAGAGGGCTCCGACGGCGGACAGGTGGGAAGCGAGCTGGACGGAGTGGGGCGGACCCTGGCCCGGCTCAGGGACAATGGATCCCCGCACGCCAGCTCACACACCCGCGCGTGACAGGCTCGGCACATGGCCAACCGCCTGGCGCACGCGACGTCGCCGTACCTCCTCCAGCACGCCGACAATCCCGTCGACTGGTGGGAGTGGGGGCCTGAGGCGTTCGACGAGGCACGCCGGCGCGAGGTGCCGGTGCTGCTGAGCGTCGGGTACGCCGCCTGCCACTGGTGCCACGTGATGGCGCACGAGTCGTTCGAGGACGACGCGACGGCGGCGTACCTCAACGACCACTTCGTGAGCATCAAGGTGGACCGCGAGGAGCGACCGGACGTCGATGCGGTCTACATGAACGCGACGACGGCCATGACCGGCCACGGCGGCTGGCCGATGACCTGCGTGCTCGATCACGACGGCAACCCGTTCTTCGCGGGCACCTACTTCCCCGATCGGCCGCGGCAGGGGCAGCCGAGCTTCCGGCAGGTGCTGGAGGCGTTGGTCGACGCCTGGGAGAACCGGTCCGACGACGTGCAGCGCGTCGCTGCGCAGCTGCGCGACCACCTGAACCAGCCGCTGGCCGCGGCCGCAGCACCGATCGGTGCCGACGTCATTGCCACTGCCGTCGAGGGGCTGGCGAAGGAGTACGACGCGGAGCGAGGCGGCTTCGGCGGCGCACCCAAGTTCCCGCCGTCGATGGTGCTTGCGTTCCTCTTGCGAGTCTCGAAGGCTCGACCGCCGCGGGAGAGCAGGCGCGCGAGATGGCGGCCGGGACGCTCGAGGCGATGGCGCGGGGCGGCATCCACGACCAGCTCGCCGGTGGCTTCGCGCGCTACAGCGTCGACGCCGACTGGGTGGTGCCGCACTTCGAGAAGATGCTCTACGACAACGCGCTGCTGCTCCGCGTCTACGCCGAGTGGTTCGCCGTCTCCGGCAACGAGGTCGGCGTCTGGGCGGCCGAGGGCATCGCCGACTTCCTGCTCGGCGAGCTCCGCACGGCCGAGGGCGGCTTCGCCTCTGCCCTCGATGCCGACTCCGAGGGCGCGGAAGGCACCTACTACGTCTGGACGCCGCAGCAGCTGACCGACGTGCTCGGCCCCGACGACGGTCCCTGGGCGGCGCGATGGTTGTCCGTCACCGAGGCCGGCACCTTCGAGCACGGCACGTCGACGCTGCAGCTGCGCGACGACCCTGACGACCTCGAGCGCTGGTTCGACTGCCAGCGCCGGCTCCGCGCGGTCCGAGACCTCCGCGAGCGGCCGGCGCGCGACGACAAGGTGGTGGCCGCCTGGAACGGACTGGCGATCAGCGGTCTCTGTGTCGCCGGGACCGTGATCGGGATGCCGCAGTACGTCGAGGCCGCAGTCGCGGCCGGCGAGCTGGTGCACCGCGTGCACGTCGTGGATGGACGGCTGCGCCGGGTCTCGCGCGACGGCGCGGTCGGCACCCCCGCCGGCGTGCTGGAGGACTACGGCTGCGTCGCCGCCGGCTACCTCGACCTCCTGCAGGCGACCGGAGACCCGGTCTGGCTGGAGCGGGCGGGCAGCCTGCTCGACGTCGCTCTCGACCGGTTCGCGACCGGGGACGGCGGGTTCCACGACACCGCCGACGACGCCGAGCAGCTGGTCGCGCGTCCCCGCGATCCGTCCGACAACGCCTCGCCGAGCGGGGCGTCGGCGATGGTCCACGCCCTGTCGGCGTACGCCGCCCTGACCGGCTCGGGCCGCCACCGCGAGGCCGCCGAGCAGGCCTTGGCGGCGGTGGCGACGATCGCCGAGCGGGTCCCGCGCTTCGCCGGCTGGTCGCTCGCGGCCGCCGTGCCGATGCTGGACGGGCCGGAGGAGATCGCGGTCGTCGGCCCCCCTGGCCCCGACCGGGACGCTCTCGCCCTCGCGGCCCGACGCAGGCTGGGCGCCGTCGTCGTGGTGGCCGACGGGCCGCGCGACGACATCCCCCTGCTGGTCGGGCGCACTCCGGTCGACGGCCGGCCGGCGGCGTACGTCTGTCGTGGGTTCGTGTGCGAGCGGCCGGTCACCGACCCGGCCGCCCTGCTCTGATCGACCGAGTGCCGCAGTCAGCGCAGCGAGTACGTCGCGAGCGAGACCCCGACGTAGTGGCTGACGAACGCGAGGACCGTCAGCGAGTGGAACACCTCGTGGAAGCCGAACCAGCGTGGGGACGGGTCGGGGAACTTCGTGCCGTAGACGACGGCGCCCACCGTGTAGAGCCCGCCGCCGACGATGACCAGGACGAGCACGGCGGTGCCGATCGCGGTACCGAGGTCCATGGCGCCGCTGATGAGATCGCCGAAGAAGAACACCGGCGCCCAGCCGAGCAGGATGTAGATCGGCGGCGACAACCACCGCGGAGCGCTGGCCCACGCCACTCTGATGGCCAACCCGGCGAGCGCGCCGCCCCACACGATGGCGAGCAGAGCCCATCGCTCGGCGCCGTCGAGCAGCAGGATCGCGAACGGCGTGCAGGAGCCGGCGATGAGCACGAAGATGTTGGCGTGGTCGAAGCGCCGCAGGATGTCGTGGACGTGCGGCGACCAGGTGCCGCGGTGGTAGATCGCGGACACCGAGAACAGCACGAGCGCCGAGCCGGCGAAGATCGCCGATCCCGTCCTGGTGGCGGCGGTGGGGGAGAGCGCGATCAGCACGATGCCGGCGGCCAGCGTGAGCGGGGCGTTGACGAGGTGCAGCCAGCCGCGGAGCCGCGGCTTGATCTCGGCCTTGATCTCGGCGAGGTTGTCGGCGAGCTGGTCCAGCCCGTGCCGCACCGCGCCGTTCAAGTCGGGCCGAGTGTTCATTCGCCGAGGCTACGGCAGTGGCGGTCACCTCGGGGCGGATCGGGACCGACGTCACGGTCTACCATCGGAACGTGGCGACGACGAGGCGCGTCAAGGACGCCGTACGCCGCCGGCTCTATCCGGCCTACGAGGCGCGGATGGTGCGGGCGCTCCCTGCTGACCAGCTCCCGAAGCACGTCGGTGTGATGCTCGACGGCAACCGCCGCTGGGCGAAGGCAGTCGGTCGCGACACGGCTCACGGGCACCGAGCCGGTGCCGCCAACATCGAGCCGCTGCTGGAGTGGTGCGAGGAGGTGGGCGTCGAGGTCGTCACGCTGTGGCTGCTCTCGACCGACAACCTCAACCGGGCACCCCACGAGCTCGACCCGCTGCTCGAGATCATCGAAGAAGCGGTGCTGAGCCTGGCCGAGCAGCGCCGCTGGCGGCTGCACCCGGTCGGTGCCCTCGACCTGCTCCCGGCCGCCACCGCGGCGCGGCTCAAGCAGGCCGAGGACGACACCCGCGACGTCGGCGGGATCCTCGTCAACATCGCGGTCGGGTACGGCGGCCGGCGCGAGATCGCCGACGCCGTCCGGTCGCTGCTGACCGAGCAGGCAGCCATCGGCACCAGCATCGAGGAGCTGGCCCAGGTCATCGACGTGGAGCACATCGCCGACCACCTCTACACCAAGGGCCAGCCCGATCCCGACCTCGTGATCCGCACCTCCGGTGAGCAGCGGCTCGGCGGGTTCCTGCTGTGGCAGAGCGCCAAGTCGGAGTTCTACTTCTGCGAGGCGTACTGGCCCGACTTCCGTCGCGTCGACTTCCTCCGGGCGATCCGTGCCTACGCCATGCGGGAGCGTCGGTTCGGGTCCTGAGTTCGGTCGGACTCCGTTCACCCTGCGTTCGGGCGTGTCTGCCCGCAACCACCAGCCAGCGGGCGTACTTTCACAGCTACGGCGAGCGGGGAAGCTCGTCGTACTGGGAGGCAAGTTCGTGAGAAGTCACGACCGAGGCACGCATCCCGGTCCGTCGCGAGTATCGAGGACCGGGCGAGGAGTGCTCGCGCCGGTTCGTGAGGGGTGACATCGTGCCGACCACGGCCAGCAAGACCAAGGCGCCCGCCTCCAGCAAGTCCCGTACCAAGGCCACGCCCGCCGTACGCACGTTCGTGCTCGACACCAGCGTGCTGCTGGCCGACCCGGGTGCGTTGCGACGCTTCCACGAGCATGAGGTCGTGCTGCCGGTGGTGGTGATCACGGAGCTGGAGGCCAAACGGCACCACCCCGAGCTGGGCTTCTTCGCCCGTTCCGCACTGCGGTTGCTCGACGAGCTGCGGGTCTCCCACGGTCGGCTGGACGAGGCGGTCGGGATCGGCGACGAGGGAGGCACTGTCCGGGTCGAGCTCAACCACACCGACGCCGCCTCGCTGCCGTCGGGCTTCCGGCTGGGTGACAACGACACCCGGATCCTGGCCGTGGCCCGCAACCTCGCCAACGAGGGCCGCGACGTCACCCTGGTCTCCAAGGACCTGCCGATGCGGATCAAGGCCTCGGCCGTGGGCCTGGACGCGGAGGAGTACCGCGCCGAGTCCATCAGCGACTCCGACACCGGCTACACCGGCATGGCCGAGATCGATGTGACGGCCGCCGACCTCGACGAGCTCTACGACGACGGCACCCTCGACCTCGAGTCGGTGCGCGACCTGCCCTGCCACACCGGCCTGGTCCTGCTCTCGGATCGAGGTACGGCGTTGGGGCGGGTCGGGGCCGACAAGCACGTCCACCTGGTGCGCGGCGACCGCGAGGCGTTCGGCATCCACGGCCGTTCCGCCGAGCAGCGGATCGCCCTGGAGATGCTGCTCGACCCCGAGGTCGGCATCGTCTCGCTCGGCGGCCGCGCCGGCACCGGCAAGTCGGCGCTGGCGCTCTGCGCCGGTCTCGAGGCGGTGATGGAACGACGCCAGCACCACAAGGTCGTCGTGTTCCGGCCGCTGTTCGCCGTCGGCGGCCAGGAGCTCGGCTACCTGCCGGGCTCGGAGGCCGAGAAGATGAACCCGTGGGGGCAGGCGGTCTTCGACACCCTCAGCGCGGTCACCTCCCGCGACGTGATCGAGGAGGTGCTCGACCGGGGGATGCTCGAGGTGATGCCGTTGACCCACATCCGCGGCCGGTCCCTGCACGACTCCTTCGTGATCGTCGACGAGGCGCAGTCGCTGGAGCGCAACGTGCTGCTGACGGTGCTGTCCCGGATCGGCGCCAACTCCAAGGTCGTGCTCACCCACGACGTGGCCCAGCGCGACAACCTGCGGGTCGGTCGCCATGACGGCGTGGTGGCCGTGGTCGACCGACTCAAGGGGCACCCGTTGTTCTCCCACGTGACCCTGACCCGCAGCGAGCGTTCGCCGATCGCCGCACTCGTCACCGAGATGCTGGAGAACGTCACCCTCTGACCCAACCCCCGGCGGCCCATCGGTCCCCGGCCCAGCACAGCTGTGGCGCCGGGGACCGATGTGGCTGGTGGTGCACAAGTGACAACATGTGACCGGTTTCTCCCCACGAATTGTCGCGTTCGGTTTGCATCGCCCCCGTTCCTCCTGCAAGGTGGCTCGTGATCGTTTCGTGACCTTGCGTGTTCGGGCACCGGGTGCGTACTGATCTCCTCCCGTGTCGTCTACCCCCGAACCCCCTCACTCATGTCCCTTGCCTCACCCTCGCGCCAGAAGTACGCGCCCAAGCACCGGCAGTCCCGCTCGCGCACCCTCGCGCACCGGGCGCCGCGGACCGTGGTCCGCAATGCCGCGTTGCTGTCGACGGCGGCCGTCGCCGCCACCGGGGTCGCGGTGGCCAACGGCGTCACGACCAGCTCGGTCGCGTCGAGCAGCCAGCTGGCCGCGTCGCTCGACCGACCCCTGGGACAGCTGAGCGATTCCGGGCTCGAGGACCGCCCGACGCCCGTGTCGCGCTCCGACAGCCGCGACCGCACCGACGCCGGCAAGGAAGCGGCGCTGGGCCAGGAGCAGGGTGGCGTCGTGGTCCGCAGCGAGGAGATCTCGGAGGCCGACCCGCGCGACATCGGCTTGGCGCTGCTGCCCGAGTACGGCTTCGGTGCCGACCAGTTCCCCTGCCTGGACTCGCTCTACGTCAGCGAGAGCAACTGGCGCGTCGATGCCGACAACCCGATCTCCTCGGCCTACGGCATCCCCCAGGCGCTGACGTCGATGCACGAGCTGCCGTCCGACTACTACACCTCCGCCGAGGCCCAGATCCGCTGGGGCCTGGAGTACATCCAGGACGCCTACGGCTCACCCTGCAGTGCCTGGTCCTTCAAGCAGGCCAACGGCTGGTACTGACAGCTGGCGACGGCTCGAGGTCGGTGGTCCGGCGGTCCAGGAGTGGCCGCGGACGCCCGGGATCCCTACGATGGGTATCCCCCCGATCCCCCCTGAAGGGACCCCCAGATGTCTCGCCACCCCGCGGCGACTGGCTTTCTCCCTCGTCGCCGTCCTCGCTGTGTCCACCCTGGCCGTCGTGGCCCCGAGCACGACCGCCCACGCCGGGCAACCTCGTGGCTACGGCCCCGCCGACCCGTTCGACGACTCCATCCTGCCCGACGACGGACCCCAGGAGTCGGTGAGGGACGAGGCCCAGATCAAGCGCACCGAAGTACGGATACCGGTTCATCGCGGCTGCGCAGAACTCACACCTCACGGATCACGCTGACCAATGGCCGGCTGCGTTTCCGGGACACACGTACACCGTCGTGGAAGTCGCTGCCGCAGGACGTGCACCCGCCAGCGGGTGAGCCCTGGGGTCGCGGCCACCTGCCGCGTCCCCGGCGACGGTCACCCCACTCTCCTCGAGGTGCGTCCCCGGCTGGGGAACGACTACGTCGACGGACGCGGCCTGCCGGCCAAGTTCCAGATGGCCGTGCTGAGCGACGCCGGACGCGACACGCTGTTCGGTGGTCGCGGCAACGACTACCTCGGCGGTGCGATGGGTCGCGACCGCACCAACGGAGGCCCCGGGAGGGACTGGATCCGGGGCGGCGACGGTCGCGACCGGCTCCGCGGAGGCGAGGACGGCGACATGGATCGTCGGGATGGCCGGACGCGACGTGATCCGCGGGGGATCGACCGCATCATCCGGTGACACGTCGGAGCAGCGGCGTCGAGACCACGTCCCAGTTGTCAGCGCGAGCGCCGGCGCTCGAGACCATCGCCGCGCTACCGGACAGGCGAGCCCTCGCCAGCGGCTCGGGCGGCTCGACCAACTGGCGACAGCCGCGCTCCAGGTGGTCGACCAGCGAGCAGTCGTCGACCTACGTCGAGCGCCGTCGACGTCGAGCTGCTCCTCGGTGATCTCGCCGCGCTCGACGTAGCCCATGGCGACGACCGTGTCGCGGATCGTCGTGCCGTCGGACATCGCCTGCTTCGCAATCTTGGCCGCTTCCTCGTAGCCGATGATCCGGTTGAGCGGGGTCACGATCGAGGGAGAGGACTCGGCGTACGCGCGCATCCGCTCGGCGTCGGCGGTGATGCCGTCGATGCACCGCTCCGCGAGAGTGCGAGTCGACGTCGACAACAGGCGGACCGACTCCAGCACGTTGCGCGCGATCACCGGCAGCATCACGTTGAGCTCGAAGCTGCCGGCCGCCCCGGCGGTCGTCACGGTCACGTCGTTGCCGATCACCTGCGCGCAGACCATGAGCGTGGCCTCCGGTAGTACCGGGTTGACCTTGCCCGGCATGATGCTCGAACCCGGCTGCAGGTCCGGCAGCTGGATCTCGGCCAGCCCGGTGGTGGGGCCGCTGGCCATCCAGCGCAGGTCGTTGCAGATCTTGGTCAGTCCCACCGCGATGGTGCGGAGAACCCCGCTCAGCTCGACCAGCGAGTCGCGGGTGCCCTGGGCCTCGAAGTGGTCGCGGGTCTCGCGGAACGGCTGGCCGGTGAGCTCCTCGAGCGCCCCGATCGCGCGTGCCGCGAACTCGGCGGGTGTGTTGATGCCGGTGCCGACGGCAGTGCCGCCCAGCGGCAGCTCGCGCACCCGCGGGAGCACGCTGTCGAGCCGCTCACCGGCGAGGGCGAGCGTCGCGGCGTACCCGCCGAACTCCTGACCGAGCATCACCGGCGTCGCGTCCATCAGATGGGTGCGGCCCGACTTCACCAGGGTGGCGAACTCCTCCGCCTTGGCCGCCAGGCTGTCGTGGAGGACGACGAGCGCGGGCTTGCAGGTCCTCGACGACCGCCAGCGTCGCTGCGACGTGGATCGCGGTCGGGAAGGTGTCGTTGCTCGACTGGCTGGCGTTGACGTGGTCGTTCGGATGGACCCACTTGCCCGGCCAGCGAGGCGAGCACCTCGTTCATGTTCATGTTGGAGCTGGTGCCGGAGCCGGTCTGGAAGACGTCGACGGGGAAGTGGTCGCGGTGCTCGCCCGCCGCCACCGCCGCGGCCGCTTCCTCGACGGCGCTCGGCGATGTCGGCGTCGAGCACCTCGAGCTCGCGGTTGGCCCGCGCGGCCGCCTGCTTCACCAGCGCCAGGGCGCGCACCAGGCGGGGTTCGATCGGCGTCCCGCTGATCGGGAAGTTCTCCACTGCGCGCTGGGTCTGCGCCCGCCACAGGGCGTCGGCGGGGACGCGCACCTCGCCCATCGAGTCGCGCTCGATCCGAAAGTCCTCCACCCGGGCAGGTTACCCGCGCGCCCTCATCCGGTTGTTGCGTGGCTGGTGCTCGAGCTCGGCGAGTCCGAGGTGCTCCAGGACCGGCGGCACGTAGGTGCCGAACCGACCCCGGTAACCCTTGCGTAGCCCGTACCACCCGCCGACGGGGTTGTCTGCGGACCTGGCCCACGCCTCGACCGTCCCGGGCTTGGCCTCCTTCTTCTCGTCCGCGTTGCCGAGTGGCATCCAGTCGCCGTGCTCGACCAGCATCGCGTGCAGGTCCTCCAGGCAACGCCACTGGTAGCTGAGCGTCGTCGAGCCCGCGCGGATCATGAGGGCCTCCTTGCCCTCGTCGCGCCAGGCATCGAACTCCGAGCTGCCCGGCGGCGTGGTCAGGATCCACGGATCCTCGGCCGTGCCGTTGCCCTCCACGTGCTCGATCATGTGCGTCCCTCTCTGGTGGTCGGACTCGTGGACCCACCCTGCCGGGTGATACCTGACATCATGTGTCAGTGTTTGTCGTGGACGGTCTCCGGTGAGCGCGCAACGGCTGCTCAGTCTGCTCCTGTTGTTGCGCAACGGCGGCCGGATGACGGCGCGTGACCTGGCGTCGAGGCTCGAGGTGTCCGAGCGCACCGTGCTGCGCGACCTGGACCGGCTGAGTGCGTCGGGGGTCCCGGTGTACTCCGTACGAGGTTGCCGGGGAGGGTTCGAGCTGCTCGACACGTTCGACTACGAGCTCCCGGCGCTGCCGGCCGGGATTGCGGCACCCTCGGGCCGGTTGCGCCGGGTCCGGGTGAGGTTGTCGCCCGCCGCGTTGCAGCTCGCACTGGTGCTGGGCCGGCCCGAGGGTTGGCGGCCGCGGCCGCGTGCGGTGTGCGATGAGACGGCGCCCGGGTGGGTGGAGGGGTCCTTCCGGTTCCCGTCGTACGACACGGCCGCGCAGGAGCTTCTCGCGCTCGGGGCTGACGTCGAGGTGCTGCTGCCGGTCGAGCTGCGACGCACCATGGCAGCCCTGGGCCGCCACATCGCGGAGCTCCACGCTTGACGATGCGTAACTTATCGGTTACCAATAGCGCATGGACGTGTACGCCGCACTCGCCGACCCGGTCCGCCGCGACCTGCTCCGGCGGCTGGCGCGCGGGCCGGCGCGGGTGGTCGACCTCAGCGCCGACCATCCGATCAGCCGGCCTGCGATCAGCCGCCACCTGCGGGTGCTGAGCCACGCCGGGCTGGTCAGCGCAGAGGATCGCGGCCGCGAGCGCCACTACGCGCTGGAGCCCGGAGGCCTGCGTCCGGTCGCCGGCCTGCTGCGCGAGCTGCGGGGGCCGTTGCCTGCCGAGGCGTTCGACGGCCTCGAGCTGGAGGTCCGCCGAACCGTCCGCGAGCGCCACGACGACATCCACCGACCACCGCACGAGCCGAGGAGACAGCATGAGCACCACACCGCCACTGGCACGCCGCGAGCGACCGTGACGGCACGGCGTACGTCGTCTTCCGAGCGCGACGTTCCGCGCCCCCATCGACGACGTCTGGGCCGCGGTCACCGAGCCGGCGCGCCTCGAGCGCTGGATCGGCACGTGGTAGGGCGACCCGGCGGCGGGCTCGATCGCGTTCCGGATGACTGCCGAGGCCGAGGACGCGCCCGGTCGAGATCCACCGGATCGTCGCGTGCGACCCGCCGCGGCGGCTGGTGACGCGAGTCGGCGTCGCCCGAGGACGACACGGTCTGGCGGAGCTCGAGATCGACCTCGTCGAAGCGCGGCGGGCGTCACCACGCTGACCTTCAGCCAGCGAGGTCGAGCGAGGGATTCCCGGTCGACAGCGTCGGGCCTGGCTGGGACTACTACCTCGACCGGCTGGTCGCCGTCGAGGCCGGCCGCGACGTCGCGAGCGTCGACTGGGACGACTACTACCCGGCGCTCGCCGACCTACTACCGCGCCGAGTTCTCCTGACCAACCCGGCCGACGACGAGCCAGTACGTCTCGTCGCGGTCCTGCAACCGGACCGCCTGCGACAGCGCGACGACCTCGTCGAAGACGTCGGACATCGACTCCTGCAGCCCCCGGGCCTCGTCCATCGACCAGACGACCAGGCAGCCCCCGGGCCGCAGGATCCGCCGCGCCTGGCCGAGGAACTCCGCCTCGTAGATCCGGGCGTTGCTCTCGTGGACCAGGAAGTTCGGCCCGTTGTCGACGTCGAGCAGGATCAGGTCGTACGACGCCTCGTCGGCCTCGGGCAACGCGACGGTCACGTCGGCGACGACCGGGTTGGCGCGCGCGTCGGCGAGCATCGTCTGGCCGTGGGGGATGGTGCCGTCGCGCATCCAGCCGACCAGCGCCTCCTCGATCTCCACGACCGTGCACCGCTCCACGCGCTGGTCGGCCAGCACCCGGTGCATCGTGAAGCCCAGCCCCATGCCGCCGACCAGGACGTCGCGCGGCTCCTCGACCATGTCGAGGGCCGCGGTCGCGAGCGCCTCCTCGCTGGTGAACTCGGCGTTGTCCATCACGAACACGCCGTTGGCGCGCAGCTCGAGGACGGCAGGGCCGTCCTCGTCGCGCCGCTCGCGCAGCACCAGCTCCCCGCGCTCCGACTCGGCGCGCGCAATCTCGACGTAGCCCACGGAAGCACACGCTACGGCCTGCCCTGACGTCATACGGACAGCGCCATAGATGGCTCGGCGGCTGCGCGAGCAGGGCGGGGTCGGCGCCTTCCGACGCACGTCACCAGGTTTCGACACGGCGGTGGTTGAGCCTGTCGAAACCTGCTCAACCACCAACGATCGCATCCGCTGTCGCGGCTGCGATCAGTCGAAGATCTCGCTGAGCCAGCTCTCCTTCTTCTTCTTGCGATAGGGCTGGTTGCCGTACTGGCCGCTCGGCTGCGAGTAGCGCTGGTCGTGGTACTGCCGCCGGTCGTCGCGTTCCTGCTCGTACGACGGAGCCTGCGGGGGCGGGGGCGCGGCTGCCTGGCCCATCGAGCGCTCGAGGATCTTGTCGAGCTCGCCGCGGTCGAGCCACACGCCGCGGCACTCCGGGCAGTAGTCGATCTCGATGCCGCTGCGCTCGCTCATGGTCAGCGTGGCACCGTCCTGGGGGCACTTCATGCGATCTCCTTGTCGTCGCGGGTACAAACGACCCGAATGGGCGAGAGGTTCCCGGGCCTGGCTGTGGCACCGTGGGCGGCATGCGTCGTCTCGGGTACTTCGTCGCCGGCCTCTGTCTCGTGCTGACCGCGTCCGCCTGCGCCGGGTAGACGAACCGAGGCCGAGCCGGAGCGGAGTGACACCGACGCGAGTGCGCCGGAGTCCGACGCCGCGGGGGCAGCGCCGTGCACCGACCTCTTCACCGACGAGCAGGCAGCCGAGCTCGTGGGGAGCGACGTCGGTACGGCGCAGGAGGGCCGCGCCGGCCAGCTGCCCGCGTGTCAGTGGGGTACCCCGACCGCCGGCGTGCAGGTGCTCGACCTGCCGGCCGACGAGTGGATCGCCCAGCTGCCGGCGCTCATCAAGGGGCTCAGGGCCTCCGGCCTGGAGATCCGCCCGGACCAGCAGCGACGTCTCGACGAGGGGCTGGCGCTGATCGATGAGGGCGCCAGCGCCGAGGAGGCCTGCGAGACCTTCTCGACGCTCGCCGAGATCCAGGGAATGCCCGCCGGGTCTGACTCGGTGACCAACATCTTTCCGAGCCGGGCGGAGCCGCAGGCCGTGTCGGCCCAGACCTGCACCGACGGTCGCTTCGTCTCGGTCACCTTCGGCTCACCCCACCTCGGCCAGGACGTGGACGGCGCAGCGTGAAGGCTGCCGAGAGCGCACTGGCGACGGTGCAGGAGAACGCCGGGTCCTGACGCCTCGCGACGCCTTCCCGCGGGAGTGATCCCTCAGTAGGGTCGCAGCCACGATCTGTGACCGTTCGGGGGACACGGACGTGCAATCGGAGAGGGGTCGACCCCTCGGGCACATGCCATCGGGTGGCCGCGCTCGTCTCGGGAGGGATTGACATGAGAACAACACCTGCCCTCGTGGCGCTCGGGAGCGGACTGCTGCTGGCAGCCTCGCTCCCCGCCTCGCAAGGGGCGGCCGCGGCCCGCGACGACAACGTCGTCGCCCAGGCCACTGCACTCGGGTTCGCCGACGGCAAGGCCACGACCAAGCAGGCGCCCAGGCCGAAGGGTGCCAACCCGTACCTCGCGCTGCTGCCCCATCCGGAGCGGGTGGACTACGCGGCCTGGGACGCCTACCTGGACCGGGTCGGCGACCGGCGCGACGCGCGACGCGAGCGGATCGCGGCACGCGAGGGTGCGCAGCGGAAGGCGAAGCCGCCCGTCGTGGTCGACGAGATCGAGGAGGACGGTACGCGTGGGTCCAACGACACCTACCAGACCGCCCAGCTGATCCCGCAGTTCGGGACCAGCCGGAACCCGAGGGCGCGGATCCTCGGATCGCTCGACAACGAGGTGGTGCCGGTCTCGGAGGAGGACCCCAACACCGAGGACGACGGGTCGATCCCCCTCGCGCGCGACACGGAGAGTCGGTACCACGCTCGACGGCTTCTCGACGACCGGCACGATCGGTGACGGTCCCCACGGTGACGCCGGAACCGGTACTGGCGACTTCGATGTCTACGCCATCGAGGGCATTGCCGGCGAGGCGATCACGATCGAGACCGACAGCCCGACCAGCGACCTCGACTCGATGGTCTCGTTGCTCGACGCCTCCGGGGAGCTCGTGGCGTTCAATGACGACTTCGAGGAGTTCGCCGGGGACAGCCAGGTCAGCTTCTCGGTCCCGGAGGACGGTACCTACTACGCCTTCGTGCACGGTTACCCGAACTTCCCCGAGGACCCCTTCGACAGCGCCAGCGGCGATGGTGCCGGCAGTGAAGGCGACGTACGAGGTGACGATCACCCAGGGCGAGGTCGACGTCGACGTCTACGGCGTCCGCCTCAAGAAGGGTGACGTGCTGGGCCTGAGCGTGAGCGGCAGGCGCCACCATGCTCGGGATCCTCGAGGGCGACGGGGAGCTGGTCCACGGCTCCAACCAGGACGCCTCGTCCCTCTACCCGCTCGACTCACCCCTGCCCGGCGGCGGGAACGCCGTCAACGAGCACATCGCTGACGAGGGAGGGTGGCACTACATCGCCGTCGAGTCCGGCTCGGGCAACTATGACGTGACGGCCGAGGCCTACCGTCCCGGCCTGGAGGGCGACCCGCCGCAGCAGACGATCTACCTGGACTTCAACGGAGCGCGGGTCAACACCGGCATCTGGGGTGGCCCGGGCGTGCGTGACCTGAGCCCGCTGCGCGGGTTCCTGGGACGCTGGGGCCTGACCAATGCCGACTACCAGCCGTTGGTCAAGCAGATCGTCAAGACCACGCGGGAGAACCTGATCCGCGACATGGAGGCCAGCGGGGTCAACGCCGACTTCCAGGTGGTCGTCCGGGATGACAAGGACACCTTCGGGAAGAAGCCCAACGTCAGCCGGCTCATCGTCGGCGGCACGATCGCCGAGTCCGGTGTCGACACGATCGGCATCGCCGAGTCGATCGACCCCGGCAACTACGGCCACGAGGAGACGGCGCTGATCCTGCTCGACGTGCTGAGCGGGGACCCCGACCCCGTCGACGGCTTCGGCGACGCGTCGCTGAACTTCTACATCACGCCGGCCAGCAACAAGGTGAAGTTCATCGGCACCGCGATCGGGAACGTCGCGTCGCACGAGGCGGGTCACTACCTCGGCAACTGGCACGTCGACCAGTTCAACGACATCCTCAACATCATGGACCAGGGCGGGAACTTCCCCCTGCTCTACGGCGTCGGCCCGGACATGGTCGGCGGCACCGCCGACGACCCGGACGTGGACTTCGGTGAGGACGAGTTCAACCCCAACGAGGGGTTCCTCGGCATCGAGGACACCCTCAGCCGGCTCGCGGAGGTGCTCACGCCGTAGCGCCGCGGCAGACAGGCCACCCGGGCCGGGTCCGACGACCTGGCCCGGGTGGGCGGTGTCTCACTGCGCAGAGCGGACCCGAATCCCCGTCAGCGGGACCGTGACGGTGCCGGACGGGTCGGTGAAGAAGTCGTTGCCCTTGTCGTCGACGACGATGAAGGCGGGGAAGTCTTCCACCTCGATCTTCCACACCGCCTCCATGCCGAGCTCCTCGTACTCCAGCACGGAGACCGAGCGGATGCAGTCCTGCGCCAGCCGCGCTGCCGGGCCACCGATCGAGCCGAGGTAGAACCCGCCGTGGGTGTCGCACGCCTCGGTCACGGCCTTGCTGCGGTTGCCCTTCGCCAGCATCACCAGAGATCCGCCGGCGGCCTGGAACTGGTCGACGTAGGAGTCCATCCGGCCGGCAGTGGTCGGGCCGAACGAGCCGGACGCCATGCCGTCGGGGGTCTTCGCCGGACCGGCGTAGTAGACCGGGTGGTCGCGCAGGTACGCCGGCATCTCCTCCCCGGCGTCGAGCCGCTCCTTGATCTTCGCGTGAGCGATGTCGCGGGCGACGACGAGCGGGCCGGTGAGTGAGAGCCGGGTCTTGACCGGGTGGCGGGAGAGCTCGGCCAGGATGTCGACCATCGGCCGGTTGAGGTCGATCGACACCACCTCGCCACCGGAGATGTCGTCCGCCGTACCGGCATCCGGCATGTAGTGGGCCGGGTCCTCCTCGAGCTGCTCGAGGAAGACGCCCTCCGCGGTGATCTTGCCGAGCGCCTGGCGGTCGGCCGAGCACGACACCGCGATCGCGACCGGGCAGGAGGCGCCGTGGCGCGGCAGCCGCACCACGCGGACGTCGTGACAGAAGTACTTCCCGCCGAACTGGGCGCCGATGCCGAAGGCCTGGGTCAGCTTGAAGACCTCCTCCTCGAGCTCGACGTCCCTGAAGCCGTGCGCCGCCGCGGACCCCTGGGTCGGCAGGTGGTCGAGGTAGTGGGCCGAGGCGAGCTTGGCGGTCTTGAGGGCGTACTCCGCCGAGGTGCCACCGATGACGACCGCCAGGTGGTACGGCGGGCAGGCGGCCGTGCCGAGCGAGCGGAGCTTCTCGTCGAGGAAGGTCAGCATCCGCTGCGGGTTCAAGATCGCCTTCGTCTCCTGGTAGAGGAAGGACTTGTTGGCCGAGCCGCCGCCCTTGGCCATGAACAGGAACTTGTAGGCCGGCTCGTCGCCCGGGACCGAGTAGAGCTCGACCTGGGCCGGGAGGTTGGTGCCGGTGTTCTTCTCCTCGTACGTCGTCAGCGGAGCCAGCTGGGAGTAGCGCAGGTTGAGCTTCGTGTAGGCGTCGTACACCCCGCGTGACACGGCCTCGGCGTCGTCGGCGCCGGTCAGCACGCCCTCGGTCTTCTTGCCCATCACGATCGCGGTGCCGGTGTCCTGACACATCGGCAGCACGCCGCCGGCCGAGATGTTGACGTTCTTCAGCAGGTCGAGTGCCACGAACCGGTCGTTGCCCGACGCCTCCGGGTCGTCGATGATCCGGCGCAGCTGGGCCAGGTGAGCCGGCCGCAGGTAGTGGGCGATGTCGTGCATCGCCTCCGCGGTGAGGAGCCGGATCGCCTCCGGATCGACCTTGAGGAACGTGCGGCCGTCGGCCTCGAAGGTCGAGACCCCCTCGGTGGTCACGAGGCGGTACGGGGTGTCGTCGGCACCGGTCGGGAGCAGGTCGGAGTAGCGGAACTCGGGGTCACTCACCCCACGCAGGGTAGTCGGCGGGTCCGGTATGTCGCACTCTTGACGGTCGTTGGAGACGGGCCATACGTTCTCGGGATGGACCTGCTGCCGTCCGCGCACGTCGACACGTTCTGCCGCGACCACCTGCCGCCGTTCGACCAGTGGCCGGAGCTGAGCTTCGACCTGCCGGAGCTGGCCTACCCCGACCACCTCAACTGCGCCACCGCGCTGCTCGACGACGTGATCGCCGAGCACGGAGGCGACCGACCCTGCCTGCACGCGCCGGGTGCCGAGACCTGGTCGTACGCCGACCTGCTGGCCGCGGCCAACCGGGTCGCCCACGCACTCGTCGACGACCTGGGCATCGTGCCGGGGAACCGGGTCCTGCTCCGCGGGCCCAACAACCCGTGGCTGACCGCGTGCTGGTTCGGCGTGCTCAAGGCCGGCGCCGTGGCCGTGACCACGATGCCGCTGCTGCGCGCCGGCGAGCTGGCCACGGTCCACGAGATCGCCCGGCTCGACCTGGCCCTGGTCGACGCACGATTCGTCGAAGGCACCGAGGGGCTGTCCGGTGAGCACGGCGTGCGGGTGGTCCCGTTCGGGGGCGACGCCGAGCTGGACGGCCTGCTCGCCGACAAGCCGGCGACGTACGACGACGTCGCAACCTCGGTCGACGACGTGGCGCTGCTGGCGTTCACCTCGGGCACCACGGGGCGGCCGAAGGCGACCATGCACTTCCACCGCGACGTCCTCGCGATCTGCGACACCTTCTCCCGTCACGTGCTGCGGCCCGGGCCGGACGACGTGTTCACCGGGACCCCGCCGTACGCGTTCACCTTCGGGCTGGGCGGTGTGCTGCTGTTCCCGCTCCACGCGGGGGCGTCGACGGTCCTGGTCGAGAAGGCCACGCCTGCCGAGCTCGCCGCGATCATCGACGACTACGGCGTGACGACGTGCTTCACCGCGCCCACGGCGTACAAGGCGATGCTCGCGGCTGGGCGCGACCCTGCCCGTCGCTGACCGCGGCCGTGTCCGCGGGCGAGCACCTGCCGGCGGCCACGTGGGAGGCCTTCCACGCCGCGACGGGCGTGCGGATCATCGACGGGATCGGCGCCACCGAGATGCTGCACATCTTCATCTCGGCGGCCGGCGACGACATCCGGCCGGGTTCGACCGGCCGGGCCGTGCCGGGCTACTCCGCCACGGTCCTCGACGTGGACGGCGTCGAGGCCCCGCCGGGCGAGCCAGGACGGCTCGCGGTCAAGGGCCCGACCGGGTGCCGATATCTCAACGACCCGCGGCAGCGTGACTACGTGCAGCGACGGCTGGAACATCACCGGCGACACGTTCAGCCGCGACGAGGAGGGCTACTTCTGGTACCACGCCCGCAGCGACGACATGATCATCTCCTCGGGCTACAACATCGCCGCCCCGGAGGTGGAGGAGGCGCTGCTCAAGCACCCGGAGGTCACCGAGTGTGCGGTGGTGGGGATCCCCGACGAAGCGCGCGGGTCGCTGGTCAAGGCGTACGTCGTGCTGGCGTCGCCGACGGCCGGCGACCCGGAGAAGGCGCGCGAGCTGCAGGACTTCGTCAAGGCCGAGATCGCGCCCTACAAGTACCCGCGCGCGGTCGAGTTCGTCGACGAGCTGCCGCGCACCGCCACTGGGAAGCTTCAGCGCTTCCGGCTGCGGGCCGAGGGCTGACCTCGTGGAGCAGGCGTCGCCGCGCCAGCTGATCCTGTCGCTCTACGGGCTGTATGCCCGCGAGGAGCGCAACTGGTTGTCCGTGGCCTCACTGATCGCGCTGATGGCAGACCTCGGCGTCGACTCGCCGGCCGTTCGCTCCTCCGTCTCCCGGCTCAAGCGGCGCGGCGTGCTCGAGGCCGAACGCCGCGACGGCCAGGCAGGCTATGCGCTGTCGTCCGCCTCGCTGGAGGTGCTGCGCGAGGGCGACCGACGGATCTGGTCGCGTCCCCGGGCGGCCTCCGACGACGGCTGGCTGGTCGTCGTCTTCTCGGTGCCGGAGGCGATGCGCGAGCGCCGGCACGCCTTGCGCGCGCAGCTGAGTCGCCTCGGCTTCGGCACGGCGGCGCCCGGGGTGTGGGTGGCACCGGCGACGCTCTACGACGAGACGGTGCGGGTGCTCGATGCGGCCGGGTTGACGGCGTACACGGAGTTCTTCCGCGGCGACTACCTCGGCGCCGGTGACGTCTCGGCCCGGCTCGGGGAGTGGTGGGACCTGGTCGAGCTGGAGCGGCTGTACGCCGGGTTCTGCGCGACGTGGCGACCGGTCGCGCGCCGCCGATCAGCGATGTCGCCGGCGCAAGCGTTCGCGACGTACGTCCCCATGCTGACCTCGTGGCGGCGGCTGCCCTACCTGGACCCGGGCCTCCCGCTCGAGCACCTGCCGCGCGACTGGCCGGGCATCGAGGCGGGCGAGCTGTTCGCCACGCTCGACGCCCGGCTTCGCGACGAAGCGCACACCCACGCCCACGCGATCGTGCACGGCTGACGAGACTAGGCTTGCTTCGTGGTGGACCAGAAGGTGTGGTTGGCGGGCGTGTTCGACCGGGCGGCGCCCACCTATGACCGCGTCGGCGAGGCGTACCACGCGGACTTCGCCGAGCGGCTGCTCGACCTGGCTGCCCTGCGATCCGATACCCATCTGCTCGACATCGCCTGCGGACGTGGTGCGGTCCTGGCCGCGGCCGCCGAGCGAGGGATCGGCCGGCTCACCGGGATCGACGTCTCGCCGGCCATGATCGAGCTCGCCGGCACGGACCTCCGTGCGGCGGGCATCACCGACGTCGACCTGCGGGTCATGGACGCCGAGCAGCTGGGATTCCCCGATGCCCAGTTCGATGCACTCACCGCTGCCTTTGCCCTGTTCTTCCTCCCACGACCCGCGCGGGCGGCTGCCGAGTTCCATCGGGTGCTCCGGCCCGGCGGTGTCCTGGCCGTGTCGACCTGGGGTGAGGAGGACCAGCGCTGGAGCTTCGAGGACGACCTCCTCCCCATCTCGGACGCGCCGGCCGTCCGGGCTCTGCAGCAGCCCTTCGACCGCGCCGAGGACGTGACGGAGCTGCTCGCTGCGGCGGCCTTCACCGACCTCCAGGTGCATCACGAGGAGACCGAGATCCACTTCGCGTCCAAGCAGCAGTGGTGGGACTGGCACTGGTCGTTCAGCGTGCGCGGGCTCCTGGAGCAGCTGGCGCCCGACGCGCTGGACGCGTATCGAGCCGCCTGCTTCCGGGAGATGGATGCCCTCGAGTCGGCCGGCGGCTATCCGGTCCGACTACGCGCGCTCATCGTGACCGCACGCAGATAGACGACGCTGGCTCAGGAGGCGATGTCGGGCGTCTCGTCGCTGTCGGACCGGGCGGCGGCGCGGTCGCGCTGCTCCGAGCGACGCTCCACGAAGCGGGACGCCTGGGCGTCCAGACCCTCGAGGAAGGTCGCGAGCTCGTCGCGGGCCTGCTCGCCGACCTCGCCGAGATTGCTCCGGTCGAAGACGTCCCAGTGCCGCAGGATCGGCATGATCACGTCGTCGTGGTGCAGCCTCAGGTCGTAGATGCCTGCCTTGGCGATGATCATCGAGCTGCGGCGGAAGCCGGCCATCGTGGCGCCAGGCATCTCGAAGCCGATGACCTCGTCGGCAATCGCGCGCATGGTCTCGTCGGGGGCGATGTCCAACGCGGCCGCCACGATGTTGCGGTAGAAGACCATGTGCAGGTTCTCGTCCTTGGAGATCCGGGCGAGCATCCGGTCGGCCACGGGGTCGTTCGTGACCTTGCCGGTGTTGCGGTGCGAGACGCGGGTGGCGAGCTCCTGGAAGGAGACGTACGTGACCGCCTCCAGGGATGTCTTGTCACCGGAGTCGTAGCCGGAGGTCATGTAGTCCATCCGGGCGCGCTCGAGCTCGACCGGGTCCACCCCGCGGGTCACGACCAGGTAGTCACGCATGGCGATGCCGTGGCGGTTCTCCTCGGCGGTCCAGCGCCCGACCCACGTGCCCCAGGCGCCGTCGCGACCGAACCTGGTGGCGATCTCGCGGTGGTAGGACGGCAGGTTGTCCTCGGTCAGCAGGTTGGTGATCATCGCGGCCTTGGCGGTCTCGGACAGCCGTGACTGTTCGGGAGACCAGTCCTCACCGCCCAGGAACGCGAAGTCGCGGCCCTCGCTCCACGGGATGTAGTCGTGGGGGTGCCACTCCTGCGCCATTCCGAGGTGGCGGTCGAGATTCTCGGCCACGACCGGCTCCAGCGCCTCCAGCAGATGGTTCGCGGTACTCACGGGCACTCCCTCGTTTCGGCTTCTAGTGAGAGTACGCCGACTTCGCCCGTGCCATCGGTCGCCACCGTGTCGGCGGCATAGGGCCGGGGCGTGAGGGGCAGGCCCTTCTCGGATCACCCGAGGTATTGACCGGACTCTCCAACCGAGGATCATGTGTAGGGAGCGAGGGACATCCCTCAGATGGGCGTGCAGCATGGTGACTGCTGGAACACGGACCCGATCGGGCGGGCGGCGGGCTCCTTGGGTCGCCGTCGCCGCTTCTATCGCCGTGGTCGGGGTTTGCCTCGGCCTGCCCGGAAGGGCGACGGAGGCGACCGCGGTCGCCGACACGCGACCCAACATCGTGTTCATCACCACCGACGACATGCGGGTCCGCGACTTGGTCGCGATGCCCAACGTCCAGGATCTGCTGACTTCGCAGGGAGTCCGCTTCACCACGTCGATCGCGTCGTACCCCCTGTGCTGTCCGGCAAGGGCGTCATGGATGACCGGGCAGTACAACCACAACAACGGCGTGATGGGCAATGCATCGAGCACCGCCCCGGAGGGTGGGTTCGGCGCGCTGGACGCCTCGTCGACGGTGGCCACCTGGCTGCGCAGCGCCGAGTACCAGACTGCGTTCGTGGGCAAGTACCTCAATGGCTACGGATCGGTGAAGCCGGTGGTCGTACCACCCGGGTGGCAGGAATGGCACGCGGCGGTAAGCGGCGGTAACTACCTCACCACGAGACTCCGCGAGAACACTGGCGGAGTCCTCGCAACGCGCACCTACAGTGGCATCTACCAGGTCGACCTCTACGACTCCATCGCCACCGACATCATCACCCGGCGCGCGCCTGGTGCCGCTCCGTTCTTCCTGTGGGTGTCACAGTTCGCGCCGCACTCGGGGACGCCGGTTGAGGCCGACGATCCCGCCATGGACACCCCGGCGGTCCCGTCACGCTGGAAGAACCACTACGCCTCGTCTCCGCTGCCGACCGACCCCAGCTTCAACGAGAGCAACGTCACGGACAAGCCCGGTTACGTCAGGAACAAGCGGCGCCTCAGCGCGTCGCTACAGGCGGAGATGCGAGAGGCGAACTCCCAGAGGTGGGAGTCCCTGCGGGCGGTCGACGAGTCGGTCGCTCACATCATCGAGACGCTGCGAGAATCCGGTGAGCTCGGCAAGACGGTCGTGGTGTTCTCGAGCGACAACGGGTTCATGCTCGGCGAGCACCGCATCCATGCCGGCAAGACGGTCCCCTACGAGGCGTCCTCACAGGTCCCGCTCATCGTGCGCGGTCCTGGTTTCCCCGTAGGGGTCACGCGGTCGCAGCCGGTCGTCAACGTGGACCTGGCCCCGACGTTCGCCGACCTTGCCGAAGCGACGCCAACGCTGGAGGTTGACGGCGTCTCGCTGTTACCCCTGGTGAGTGACCCGGGAGGGTGGCCCTCGCGGACCCTGGTGGTCCAAGCCGGTCCTACGACCCGCGGCGGTCCAGACTTTTACCACGGGATCCGCACACCCCGGTACAAGTACATCGAGTACTCCACCGGGGAAGTCGAGTTCTACGACCTGCTCAACGACCCGGACGAGATGACCAGCCTCACCAACAATCCGGCGCACGACTCCACCCAGGCCCAGCTCCGGCAACTGTTCCAGCGGTATGGCTCGTGCGCGGGGCCGAGCTGCCGAAGCTGAGTTCCGGGTCGTCTGGACGCCGAGGCCGCGACTCGTTGTCGGCGTAGTGTCGGGACGTGGACGCGGGTACGGGGCGCCTTCGAGGGAGCGTGGAGGAAGGTCTGTGGCCTTGGTCGAGACCTTTCTCGGCTCGCACGACGCGGCAGGCGTGGCCGTGGCAGTGGTGCGCGACGGGGAGGTCGTCTCGCGGGGGTTCGGCGTCCGTGACGTCGTGACCGGTGCGCCGGTCACGCCCGAGACGATGTTCCACCTGGCGTCGGTGTCCAAGCCCTTCGTCGCCACCGCGGTCGTGTCGCTGGCGACCGCTCGGGACGCCGGCGACCCGGCCCTGGACCTGGATGCTCCGATCACCGCATGGATACCCGAGTTCACCCTCGCCGACGGTCGCGCCGGGGAGGTCACGGCTCGGCGTTTGTTGAGCCACTCGAGCGGTCTCCCCGACGTCGCGGACTACGGCTGGCACGACCCTCAGCTCGGCGACGACGCACTCAGCGAGTTCGCACGCAGCTTGTCGGACTGGCGGCTGCAGGCGGAGCCCGGCTCGGCGTTCTCCTACTCCAACGCCGGGTTCGAGCTCCTCGGGCTGCTGGTGTCCAGGGTCATGGGCACGACGTTCGAGAGCGCCGTCCGGCAGCAGGTCCTGGCCCCACTCGGGATGCGGAACAGCACGTTCCTGCGCTCCGAGGTGCCCCCAGAGCTGGCTTCCTCACCGCACGTGGGGATGCCGCTGACCGTGCCCGAGGGCGCCTATCCCTACACCAGGCGCCATGCGCCCAGCTCGACCCTGCACTCCAACCTGGTCGAGATGTGCCGCTGGATGGAAGCCCACTTCGAGCCGACCCGGCTGGACGCTGGGCTGCTCGACCTGATGTGGCAGCCGGTGGTGTCGGTGGGCCAGCCCCCGTGGGAGGAATCGGCGGGGCTCGGCTGGGCCGTGGGCAGCTACCTCGGGCACCGGACGCTGAGCCACAGCGGCGCGGACCCGGGGTTCGGTTCGAAGCTCGTGCTGGTGCCCGAGCGGCGGACCGGAGTCGTGGTGCTGGCCAACTCCAACACCGTCCCCACCGGGTACGTCGCCGCGGCAGCGCTCGACCTCGCCCTCGCCGAGGAGCCGGGCGAGGGCGTGGCGGCGCTCCGCGAGCTGCTGCCTCCGGTCGTCGGCCCGGTGGCCGAGACGTTGGCCACGTCAGGTCCGGACGCCGCCGTGGCGGCCTTCCACCGACTGGCTGCGGCCGACCCGGCCGAGTACGACCTCGACGACGAGGTGTTCGCCGACGCCGTGTGGGGGGCGATCGAGCTGCACCGCACCAGCCTGGTCTGGCCCCTCCTGAGAGTGTGGACGGAGCTGCGTCCTGACTCCTCGGAAGCCTGGACCATGACCGGGTGGGCCCATCAGGTGGACGGGAATCCGGACCTGGCGCGGAGCCTCCTCCGACGCGCCCTCGACCTCGACCCCGAGAACGACGACGCCGCGCTGATCATGAGCAGCCTCCCGCCAGCATGATTCGACGTCCTGGCCCTACGTGCCAGGCATGACGACCACGACGTTGCCGACCTTGCGGCCGGTGTCGACGTAGGCGTACGCGTCGCGCAGCTCTTCGAAGTCAAAGGTGCGGTCGACCACGGGGCGGTAGGCGCCACGGTCCATGAGCTGGGAGAGGTGTGCGGCGAGGCTGGCGTCGGCGTGCGGCAGCGGGAACCGGACGTGGCGGCGTCCCAGCGCCCGAGCCAACGGCCCAGCTGCGGCGAGCAGGACGTTCTGCCACCCGCGGCCCAGGTCCGAGGAGACGTAGCTGCCGCCGGGTCGGAGCAGTCGGCGAGTGGCGCCGAACGAGGTGTGCCCGGTCGCGTCGACCACCACGTCGAAGCCGTCTCCGACCGAGCCCAGCCCGCGTGCCCCAGCCAGCTCGACGACGAGCACGGCCCCGAGCTCGCTCAGCAGGTCCGGACGGCCCGGGGGAAGCCGGTCGCACACCGCGGTCACCTCGACGCCCTCGGCGTGAAGCAGCTGCAGGAGCGAGGTGCCGATGCCTCCGGTGGCCCCGTGGACGAGGGCCCGATGACCCGGGCCCAGGCCGGTCACCCGAAGGCAGGCATGGGCATAGTGCGCCCCCTCCATGCCCGGAGCCGCGTCGGCCAGGTCCCAGCCCTCCGGTACCGGGGCGACCAGCCCGTCCGCGGCGACGGCGACCAGCTCGGCATGGGCGCCGGGCCGGCCGTCGACGAACCCGAACACCCGGTCTCCGACCGCGTACGACGTGACGCCCTCCCCGAGGCC
This sequence comes from uncultured Actinomycetota bacterium, assembly GCA_963804845.1. Lineage (GTDB taxonomy): Bacteria > Actinomycetota > Actinomycetes > Propionibacteriales > Nocardioidaceae > Nocardioides. Next base: position 317,173 of record CAWDSA010000007.1, read on the forward strand.
GACCACGACTCCGGCGTACTCCGACCCCAGCACCTGGACTCGGGGCCGAGGCCACCCACAGAAGGCCCGGTTGATCCAGGGGTCTCCGGACCGGTAGGCGCAGTCGGTGCGGTTCACGGTGGTGGCGTGCACCCGCACCAGGATCTCCCCGCTGGCGGGGACCGGGTCGGGGACGTCGTCGAAGTGGATGACCTCCGGGCCGCCGTACCGCGTCCGAACCGCTGCACGCACCCGCCCAGTATGACTGCGCGCCGGGCACCCATCCTCAGGATGCCCTCAGTCAGGTCAGCGACAATGGTGGTCGCTGTCAGCAGGGAGAATCAATGACCAGCACCACTCTCACCCCCCGAGCCCACCAACTTCTCGCCTCCATCGAGGCATGGGCGCACCAGGGGCCGGTCCGCGCCGTCCTCGTCAAGGTCGGCGTGAGCGTCGTCGGCCCACTCGTGGTCGCGGCCGGCGTCGCCATGCTGGTGCTTCCGGGACCGGGTCTGGTGGTGATGGCGCTGGGTGCGGCTCTCCTGGCGTTGGAGTACGACTGGGCCCGCCGGGTCCTGGCGTCCTGCGGTCGAGCGCTCAACAAGGGACGGCGGGCGGTGGTCCCGAAGGACGCATCGATGGCCCGTCGCGCCTTCGGAGTGGCCACGACGGTCGCCTTCCTCGTCGCGACAACCGGGATCACCGCGGCGATCACGACCTACGTCGGTACGACGCTCGTCTGACGGTCGGCCGCCACGACTCGATAGCGTGCAGCGCATGCCCATCACACTCGAAAACGTCGGGATCGCCGTCCGCGACCTCGAAGCGACGATCGCCTTCTTCACCGACCTGGGGCTCACCGTCCTCGGCCGTGACACGGTCAGTGGCGAGTGGACCGACACAGCCGTCGGCCTCGACGGCAACCACGCCAACATCGCCATGCTCCAGACGCCGGACGGCAACGGTCGCCTCGAGCTCTTCGAGTACATCCACCCCGACGCGATCGAGACGGAGCCCACCCGGCCCAACGAGATCGGCATGCACCGCGTGGCCTTCTCGGTCGACGACATCGACGAGGCCCTGGAGATCGCCGCGAGGCACGACTGCCACCCGCTGCGCGGCGTGGCGACGTATGAGGACGTCTACAAGCTCACCTATGTCCGCGGCCCCAGCGGCATCCTCGTCATGCTCGCCGAGGAGCTGAAGAAGTCATGACCGCGCATGAGTTCGTGCCGGACGGCTTCGAGCCGCCGACCTCACTGGTCACCGCCCAGGTCCATCTCGAACCTCTGGGACCGCAGCACAATGAGGCGGATCACGCCGCCTGGACGTCGAGCATCGAGCACATACGCTCCACTCCCGGCTACCCCTACGGCACATGGCCACCAGCCACCGGCATGCCGCTCGAGGAGAACCTCGCCGACCTTCGCGGCCATGCCGACGACTTCACGCGGCGCACCGGTTTCACCTTCACCGTTCTCGACCCGATCGACCACGACGTCATCGGTTGCGTCTACCTGTATCCCTCGCGGTCCGAGGAGTGGGACGTCACCGTGCGGTCCTGGGTGCGGGCCGACAGGTCGGACCTCGACGTACCACTCGCCGACGCCGTCGCACGCTGGCTCACGACTGACTGGCCCTGGGAGCGCGTGGACCGCTGCGGTCGCTGAGCCCGTGACGCCGGTCAGTGGAGCGTGGGCCGGTAGACGAGCTCTTGGGTGTGCCCGTCGAGGGTCCGGTGCTCGACCAGCTCCAGGTCGAAGTCCGCCGCGCCCTGGAAGATCGGGTCGAGCCCGGTCTGACCGGTGATGACGGGGAAGAGCGTCACCTGCACGCGGTCGACCAGGCCGGCGGCCATCAGCGCCCGGTTCATGGTCAGGCTGCCGTGCGAGCGCAACGGCACCGCGGACTCGTCCTTGAGTCGCGCGATGACGTCGACGGCGTCGCCGCTCACGAGGGTCCCGTCCGGCCAGTCGAGGGGTCCTGCGAGCGTCGTCGACACGACCGTCGCCGGCAGGTTGACCATCCGGGTGACCCACGGGTCGTGCACCTCGAACTCCTCGGCGCTCGAGGCGAGCATCTGCGTGAACGCCCGGTAGGTGTTGGCCCCGAAGACCATCCGCTGCTCCACCTCGTACAGGGCGAGGCGGTGGTCGAGCAGCTCCGGGCCCTGCTTGCCCCAGTAGCCGCTCCAGTCGCCGCTGGCGGCGCCGAAGCCATCGAGGCTGGAGAAGACGTCGAAGGTGTAGGTGGCGGTCATGTCGCTCTCCTCGCGTGGCGCTGATGTGTGAGTACAGACCGGGACCCACGGCGAAACTCATCACTCACGTCGCCGTGACCCTTGCTGCCCGACGGCCTGGCAAGCATCCTGACGCATATGAAGACCCTCGAGTTCGAGCTCGAACGCACGATCCAGGCACCGATCGACCATGTGTTCGCGCGCCTTGTCGACATCAATGGACACAACGAATGGATGGCCGCGAAGGGCAGCATGCTGAAGCACACTCGGCAGACGTCACCCGGAGACCCGACCGTCGGTACCACGTACGTCGACGAGACGAAGCAAGGTGCGATGGAGGGCGAGATCGTTGAGCTCGAAGCGCCCCACAAGGTCGTCTTCCACTGGTGGGACACGTCGAAGTCCGGCCAGCTCAAGTTCGAGGGCTGGCCCGGCTACTCCCTGCAGGCATCGGGGGACAACGTGACCCTGGTTCGCCATCACGCCAAGCTGAACCTGTACGGCGTGTATCGGTGGGCGGCGCCCATCTTCCGGCGATTCGCCACGCGGGAACGCACCGTCACGATCGAGGCGCTCAAGGCATCGTTCGAGCCGAGCTAGGAGCTCGTCGCTACTCCACCACCGCAAACCCCTGCACCTCGACCAGGGCGTCGGCGTCCCACAAGCGGGAGACCCCGATGCCCGCCATCGCGGGGTAGTCGGCGCCGACGAGGCGCTTCCAGACGGCGCCGATCTCGCGGGCGTGGGTGCGGTAGTCGTCCATGTCGACGATGTAGACCGTCAGCGACGTCAGGTCGGCCGGCGAACCGCCGGCCTCGGCCAGTGCCGTCAGCAGGTTCGAGAGGGCCTGCTCGAACTGGGGGACGACGCCGCCGGGCACGATCGCGCCGTCGGACGACATCCCGGTCTGGCCAGCCAGGAAGACAGTGGTCCCGGTCGCCACGACGGCGTGGGAGAAGCCGGAGGGGGCGGCGAGGGACGGGGGGTTGATGCGTTTCATGACTGCACCGCCCCGCCGTCGACGTTGAGGCCCTGCCCGTTGATGGCCCCGTTGTCGACGCAGAGCATGGTCGCGGAGGCCACCTCCGACGCGGTGATGAGGCGGCCGATGGGCTGGCTGTTCTCGAGGATCGACCGGGCGTCCTCGGGGGTGCGCCCGGTGCCTGCCGAGATGCTCGCGACCGACTCGTCGGTCATCGGGGTGTCGACGTACCCGGGGCAGATCGCGTTCACCGTGACACCGGAGCGGGCAACCTCGGAAGCTGCCGTGCGGACCAGGCCGAGCACGCCGTGCTTGCTGGCGGTGTAGGCCGCGATCCGGGCGGCGCCGGCCTTGCCGGCGATCGACGCGATCACCACCACGCGTCCCCAGCCGGCGTCGGTCATGGCCGGGAGGGCCCGGCGGAGGCAACGGAAGGGTGCGGTCAGGTTGAGGTCGAGCATCCGCTGCCAGTCCTCGTCGGACGTCTTCACGATCGGCGCGGACATCGCGGCCCCCGCGTTGACCACCAGGATCGACACCGGACCCCACGTCGACTCGACCTGGGCGAACGCAGACTCCAGGGCAGCAGGGTCGAGCACGTCGGTCGGGATCACCAACGACTCACCCGGCAGCGAGTCAGCCACCGAGCTCAGGGAGGACTCGGAACGCGCGACCAGCGCGACCCGGTGCCCGGCCTCCGACAACGCCAGCGCACACGCCGCCCCGATGCCCTGCGAGGCACCGGTGACCAAGGCGATCCTGCTGCTCATCGGGGTCCCCGCGGAATCGTGGAGCGCAGCGGAGCGATTTCGTGGGGTGAAATCATCGACCGGTCCAGTTCGGCCGCCGCTTCTCGTTGAACGCGGCGTGGAACTCGGCGTGGTCCGCGCTGGTCATCAGCAGCGCCTGGGTCATCGCGTCCAGCTCCATCGCCGCGCCGATCGGCATGTCGAGCTCGCGGGTGATCAGCGACTTGGTCTGCGCGAAGGCCAGCGTCGGGCCGTCGGCCAGCCGCCGGGCGAGCGTGTGCACCGCGGAGTCCAGGTCGTCGTCGGACACCAGCTGCGAGACCAGGCCGTAGCGGTCGGCGGTGGCAGCGTCGATGGTGTCCCCGAGCATCAACAGCTCGGTGGCGCGCCCGGCGCCGACCAGCCGGGGGAGGAGGTACGCCGCACCCATGTCACCGCCGGACAGGCCGACCTTGGTGAAGAGGAACGCGAACCGTGCCGACGTCGAGCACACCCGGAAGTCGGAGGCGATCGCGATCACCGAGCCGGCACCGGCGGCGATTCCCTGGATGCCGGTCACGATCGGCAGCGGGCACTCGCGCATCGCCTTGATCACGTCGCCGGTCATCCTGGTGAACCCGATCAGGTCGCGCGGGTCCATCCGGATCAGCTCGCCGATGATCTCGTTGACGTCACCGCCGCCGCAGAATCCCTTGCCCTCGCCGCGGATCACCAGCACGTCGGCGTCGCCGCGGTGCGGCAGCTCGTGGAGCAGGTCGCGCAGGTCGGCGTACGACTCGAAGGTGAGGGGGTTCATCTTCTCGGGACGGTTCAAGGTGACGGTGGCGACCCGGTCAGCGACCTCGAACCGGAAGTGCTGCCAGTCGTCGGTGATCGGGACGCTTCCCCGGTAGCGGGTCACTGCTGTCCTTCCTGCCGGTCCTGCCGGTTGCGCACCAGGCCGCGACCGATGATGGTGCGCTGAACCTCGGAGGCGCCCTCGTAGATGCGGGGGGCGCGCACCTCACGATAGAGCCGCTCGAGCAGGTGGCCCCGCTCCAGCCCGCGCGCGCCGTGGAGCTGGACTGCCTGGTCGACGACCCATTGCGCGGTCTCGGTCGCGAACAGCTTGGCCATCGCGGCACTCTGCGTGACCTGGCCGGCCGGGGCTCCCTCGTCGTACGTCGTGGCCGCGGCTCGGACCAGCAGCCGGGCCGCCTCGGTCCGGGTCGCCATCTCTGCCAGCGTGTGCTCGACCGACTGCTGCCGGATGAGCAGGTCGCCGTACACCTCACGGGTCAGCACCCAGTCCAGGGTTGCGTCGAGCGCCGCCTGGGCCATGCCGACCGCGAACGCGCCCACACTGGGCCGGAAGAGGTCGAGTGTGCGCATCGCCACGGCGAAGCCCCGGCCGACCTCGCCGAGCACGTCGTCGGCGGTGACCCGGACCCCGTCGAAGACCAAGCGGCCGATCGCGTGAGGGGCGAGCATGTCGAGCGGCTCGCCGGTCAGCCCCTCGGCGTCGCCGGGCACCACGAAGGCGGTCACGCCGCGGGCGCCGTCCGGTCCGGTCCTGGCGAAGACGGAGTAGACGTCGGCGTCGGGCGCGTTGGAGATCCAGGTCTTCTCGCCGTGCAGCCGCCAGGATCCGTCGCTGTCCTTGGTCGCCGCCAGCGACAGGGCGGCCGCGTCCGAGCCGGCCTCGGGCTCGGACAGTGCGAACCCGGGCACCGCCTCGCCGGCTACCACGGAAGGGATCCAGCGCTCGATCATGGTCGCCGAACCGGACTGGAGGATCGGGTAGCTGCCGAGCCCCTGCAGGGCGAGCGCGGTCTCGGCCTCGGTGGTGACGGTGGCCAGGGTCTCGCGCAGGAGGCAGAGCTGGAGCGCGGCCGCGTCGCGCGGCGGCTCGTCGGGGTCGCCTCCGAAGAGGCCGCGCAGCAGCCCGTGCTGTCCGAGGGCCTCGACGAGTGGACGGTTCACCGCCCCGTGGACCGGCGGGATCGCGAGCAGGTGGTCGGTGGCGACGGCGCGGATCCGGGCGACGTAGTCCTCCGTCAGCCTCATGCTCCGCGACGCTATTGCGCCTTGACAACGCTCGTCAAGAACGCACTATGTTGCCGACATGCGGATCGCGGTGATCGGCGGCGGCCCGGGCGGGCTCTACTTCAGCGCCCTCGCGCAACAGCTCGGCGCGCGCACCGGCCGGGCCCACGAGATCACCGTCTGGGAGCGCAACGCTGCCGACGACACGTTCGGCTTCGGGGTGGTCTTCAGCGACGAGACGCTGGGCGGCATCGAGCACGCGGACCCCGGGATCTACGCCCAGATGCAGCGTGAGTTCGCCGTCTGGGACGACATCGACGTCCACGTCAAGGGCGAGGTGGTCACCAGCGGTGGCCACGGCTTCGCCGCGATGTCGCGGCGGCGACTGCTGGAGATCCTGCAGGAACGCTGCCGCGAGCTCGGCGTCACGCTCCACCACCGCACCGAAGCTCCCGACGTGGCGGAGCTGGCGCGCACCCACGACCTGGTCGTCGCCTGCGACGGTCTCAACTCGGCCGTCCGGAGCAGGTACGCCGACGCCTTCCGCCCGACGCTGGAGGAGCGGGACTGCAAGTACATCTGGCTCGGCACCGACAAGGTCTTCGACGCCTTCAAGTTCTACATCGCCGAGACGCCGGCCGGGGTGATGCAGATCCACGGCTACCCCTACGACGCGACCGGCAGCACCTTCATCGTCGAGATGACCTCGGCCGTCTGGGAGAAGGCGGGCTTCGCCGAGTACGCCGACCGGTCGTGGGCACCCGGCGAGTCGGACCAGAAGTCGATCGACCGGATCCGGGAGCTGTTCGCCGACGTGCTCGACGGGCACGAGGTGATGGCCAACAACTCGCGCTGGATCAGCTTCACCACGGTCCGCAACGAGCACTGGGTCAACGACAATGTCGTGATCCTCGGCGACGCCGCGCACACGGCCCACTTCTCGATCGGGTCGGGCACCAAGCTGGCGATGGAGGATGCGCTGGCCCTCGCGGCCTGCCTGCACGAGCAGGACGAGCTCGCCGACGCGCTGGCGACGTACGAGACCGAGCGCAAGGCGGTCGTGCTCTCCACGCAGCGGGCTGCCCAGGCCAGCCTGGAGTGGTTCGAGAACCTCGACCAGTACGTCCACCAGGACCCGCTCCAGTTCGGCTTCAACATCATGACCCGCAGCAGACGCGTCACCTATGACAACCTGCGGCTGCGCGACCCGGAGTTCGTGGCGCGCTGCGACGAGTGGTACGCCGGCCACGTGGGGGCCACCGACGTCAGACCGCCCATGTTCCAGCCGGCTCGGATCGGCCAGCTCGACCTCGTCAACCGCGTGGTCGTCTCGCCGATGGACATGTATGTCGCCGTGGACGGGCTGATCTCCGACTTCCACCTCGTCCACCTGGGCGGGAAGGCCCTCGGCGGCGCCGGCCTGGTGATGAGCGAGATGGTCTGCGTGTCGCCCGAGGGCCGGATCACCCCGGGCTGCGCGGGGATCTGGGACGACGAGCAGCAGTCAGCGTGGCGGCGGGTGGCCGACTTCGTGCACACCAACAGCGCCGCGCAAGGTCGGCCTCCAGCTCGGCCACTCCGGCGGCAAGGGCTCGACCAAGCTGATGTGGGAGGGGATCGACCAGCCGCTCGAGCAGGACAACTGGGAAGTGGTCGCCCCGTCGCCCGTCGCCTACCGCGACGGCGTGAACCAGGTTCCGCGCGAGCTGACCCGTGCCGAGCATGGACGCGATCCGCGAAGAGTTCGTCGAGTCGGCACGCCGCGGCGCGGAGGCAGGGTTCGACCTGCTCGAGCTGCACTGCGCCCACGGATACCTGCTCTCGGCGTTCCTCTCCCCGGTCACCAACCACCGCACCGACGAGTACGGCGGCGACATCGGCGGCCGGCTGCGCTTCCCGATCGAGGTGTTCACCGCGGTCCGGGAGGTCTGGCCGACCGAGCGGCCGATGACCGTGCGGATCTCGGCGACCGACTGGGTCGAGGACGGCCAGACCCTCGAGGACGCCCTGGCGGTCGCTCGGGCGTTCGTCGACGCGGGGGCCGCGGCGATCGACGTCTCGACCGGGCAGGTCACGGCCCGCGAGCGGCCGGCGTTCGGCCGGTCGTACCAGACGCCGTACGCCGACGCGATCCGCAACCGCCTCGGCGTACCCACGATCGCGGTCGGCGTCATCTCCTCCTACGACGACGTGAACTCCATCTTGCTGGCCGGCCGCGCCGATCTGTGCGCGATCGGCCGGGCACACCTCTACGACCCGTCGTGGACGCTCCACGCGTCCGTCGAGCAGGACTACGACGGGCCTGGCGCGGTGTGGCCGCTGCCGTGGCTGGCCGGACGCCGCAAGCCCCAGACCGGCCGATCCGACGGACCGCGCCCGCGGCTCGACCTGATCCGCGAGGGCAGCACCGGGACCCGCCACCGGCGCTGGCGACCGGACGCCGACGTCTAGGCTGGACGCCATGGGAGGATCGCTCGAGCCGACGCCGCCGCCCGGGGACCCGTCGCAGCTGCGCATCTCCGACGCCGACCGGCACAAGGTCGCCGAGCTGCTGCGCGACGCCGCCGGTGAGGGCCGGATCGACCTCGACGAGCTCGACCAGCGGCTCGAGGCGACGTACGCCGCGAAGACCTACGGCGACCTGGTGCCGATCACGATCGACCTGCCCGCCCACCCGGGTGACCAGACACCGGTCGTGGCGCGGCAGTCGCTGCCGGTGACGGGCGGGACGTTCGACTCCTCGATCGCGTTGCTGGGCGGCGTCAGCCGCAAGGGCGCCTGGCTGGTGCCGGAGCGACACACCGCGTTCACGATGATGGGCGGGGTCGACCTCGACCTGCGCGAGGCGACGTTCGCCGCCAGGGAGACGACGATCTACGCCAACGCGATCATGGGCGGGATCGACATCTACGTCGACGCCCACACCCACGTGATCGTCGAGGGGGTCGGCATCATGGGCGCCTTCGACCAGGGCCGCGACAAGGTCGAGCCGCAGCTCACCGCCGAGTCACCCGTGATCCGCGTGAAGGGGATCGCGTTGATGGCCGGCGTGACCGTCACCCGCAAGGGCCCCCCGCGCCAGCTCAAGAAGAAGCTGCTCGGCGGCGGCGGTTCCTGACCACGGGTCAGTACGCCGCGGTCGTGGCCCGCAGCTCGAGCATCGGCTCCAGCACCACCGACGCGTCTGCGGAGTGGTCCTCACGCAGCCGTCGCAGCACCATCTCTCCGACCAGCCGCGCCTGGTCGTCGACGCGCTGGACGACCGTCGTCAGGCCCCACGCCTCGGCCATCGGTTGACCGTCGACGCCGATGACCGACATCGCCTCAGGGACCGCCACGCCGCGCTCGCGGAGTCGCTGCAACGCGCTGAGGGCGATCTCGTCGGAGTAGCCGAACACGGCGGTCGGTGGGTCGGGGAGGGCGAGGAGCAGGTCGACGCCCTCGGCGCCGGCGCACACACCGAACGGTCGGGTGACGAGGTAGTCGTCCCGGAAGAGGATGCCGGCGCCGGCCAGGGCGTCGCGGTAGCCGCGGGAGCGTTCGACGTCGGAGGACCACCGCGTGCCCTCGGTGTCGCCGGTGCGGATCATGGCGATCCGCCGGTGGCCGAGGTCGACGAGGTGCCGGCACGCAGTCAGCGCCGCGGCGTGGTCGTCGATGCGGACGTGGGGGTAGTCGCGCAGCTGGCCGCCGGCAACGATCACCTCGACGCCGAGCAGGTCGAGGCGGCGTTCCTCCTCGGCCAGCACCGGCAGCGCGATGAGGACCAGGGCGTCGACCTTGCGGCGGGCGGGGAGCTCGCGGAAGAACCGGCTGCGTTGGGCCTGCCCGTCGACCTGGTAGACGAAGACGTCGAGGTCGGCGTCGCGCAGCACCTGCTCGATGCCGGCGAGCATCGCCGAGTAGAACCAGACATCGATCCGGGGGACGACCACCGCTACCCGGCCGGTCTCGCGCCGCGACAGTCGCGACGCCTCGGGGGAGACGACGTAGGAGAGCTCGTCGGCCACGCTCCCGGATCCGCTGCCGGGTCGGCTCGCTGACGCCGGGCACGTCGCGGAGCGCCCGCGACACGGTCGCGATCGACACCCCGGCCCGCGCCGCCACGTCGGCCATGTTGACCGCTCCGGCACGCCCCGGCATCGGGGGCGTCGGCGGCTCCACCGTGGTCGGCACCCCCTCACGGTACCGAATCTGCAAACGTTTGCGAACAAGCCTTGACGATCGGGTGTGACCTGCGCCACGATCCGATGCAAACGTTTGCACGCCCGGTTGCGCCGGGCCCAGCACTCGGCTGGTGACCTCGACAAACTCCGTCGATGTGACTAGACAGGTGATACCAGTGGTGTGGCGGCCGTCACACCACACAGCGGGCGAGGCGCCGGCGGCGTCGCACCGGGAACACAAAGGGGAGTCGAGATGGGAATCACGAAGCGGCGTCGGGGAGCGGCGGTGGCCCTGGTCACGACAGTCGCCCTGGCCTTGAGCGGATGCCTCGCCGGCGGGGGAGACGAAGAGGGCGACGAGGCCAACGAGGTCCTCGTCTGGGCCAGCATGGACCCGCCCGTCATCGAGGGGCTGCAGGCGGCGCTCGACGCGCGCGCCGAGGAAGAGGGCATCACCGTCCGGGTCGAGGCGGTCGAAGACATCAACGCGCTGATCATGCAACGCATCCAGGCCGGTGACACGCCGGACATCGCGATGATCCCGCAGCCCGGCGTCGTCAAGGACGTCGTCGCCCGCGCCGACACCACCGTCCCCCTCGAGGACGTGCTCGACATGGAGGCCCTCGAGGAGACGATGACACCCGGCACGCTCGAGGTCGGGGCAGTCGACGGCACGCCCTACGGGCTGCTGGTGAGCATGAACGTGAAGTCGCTGGTCTTCTACAACAAGCCCGCCTGGGAGAAGGCCGGATATCCCACGCCGGCCACGATCGACGAGCTCAACGCAGCTGACCGAGGAGATCAAGGCCGACGGCAACACGCCCTGGTGCATGGGCATCGAGGACGGCGGCGGCACCGGGTGGGCCGCCACCGACTGGTTCGAGGACCTGATCATGCGCTACGGCGGCGCCGAGGAGTACAACGCGTGGGTCGCCCACGAGACGCCGTTCGACTCCGACGTGGTCCGCGAGGCAGCGGCGGAGTTCGAGGAGCTGCTCTTCACCGAGGGCAACGTGCTGGGCGGTCGCGAGGCGATCTCGAGCACCAACTTCGGCAACGCCGCCAACCCGATGTTCAAGCCGGAGCCTGACTGCTGGATGTACAAGCAGGGCTCGTTCATGACCGGCTTCTTCCAGGAGAGTGCCGGTGTGGAGGACCTCGACAAGGAGGTCGGTGTGTTCGGCTTCCCGCCGGTCGAGGAGGGCGGGGAGAACCCGGTCCTCGGTGGTGGCGACATGGCCGTGATGATGACCGACGACGACGCCACGGCCCAGGTCATGGAGTGGCTGGCCGACCCGGAGATCGGCAACGAGGCGGCTCCGAACAGCTCGTTCATCTCACCGCACACGACCTTCGACACGGAGCTCTACCCCACCGAGCTGACCAAGCAGATGGCGGCGGTGGCGTACGACTCGACCGCGTTCCTGTTCGACGGTTCCGACCAGATGCCCGGTGAGGTCGGCGCGGGCTCGTTCTGGAAGGAGATGACTGCCTGGATCTCGGACCAGCAGGATCTCGACACCACGCTCCAGAACATCGACGAGAGCTGGCCGTCCAGCTGACGCCACCGCGGGCGGGGGCGAAGTGTCGCCCCCGTCCGCTCGCGGCGTCGTCCGCTGACGCATCGCTGCGCGACAGGGTCCAACGGGAAAGGAAGCCCCCAGCCATGTGGATCAAGATGCTCAACGCCCTACTCACGGTGCTGTACGGCGTCGGCGCGGCGCTGCTCGTCTACTGGGCGCTCAACAAGCTGGCCGAGCTCATGCCCGGCAAGCTCGAGCACCGGGTCAAGCCGTACTTCTTCATCCTCCCGGCCTACTTCGCGATCACCGTCTACCTGCTCTACCCCGCCATCCAGACGGTCATCAACAGCTTCCAGGACCGCGCCTCGGAGGAGTGGGTCGGTATGCAGAACTACACCGACCTGCTGTCGTCGGACTCCTTCCGTGACACCTTGTTCAACACCTTGCTGTGGATGCTCGTGGTGCCGGCGGCCACGGTGGTGCTCGGGCTCGCGGTGGCCACGCTGGCCGATCGCCTGAGGCCGGGCACCGAGAAGCTGACGAAGACCATCATCTTCCTGCCGATGGCCATCGCTCTCGTCGGGGCCGCCGTGATCTGGGACCTCATCTACGCGGTCCGGCCGGAGGGCCAGCCGCAGATCGGGTTGCAGAACGCGATCGTCATCGCGCTCGGCTTCGACCCGATCAACTGGCTGCAGGAGAGCACGCTCCACCTGAACAGCTTCTTGCTGATGCTGGTACTGCTGTGGGCCCAGGTCGGCTTCGCGATGGTGCTGCTCTCGGCTGCCGTCAAGGGCGTGCCGGTCGACACGCTCGAGGCCGCCCGCATCGACGGCGCGAACGAGCGGAAGATCTTCTTCCAGGTCGTGGTCCCGCAGATCAAGGGCACCATCATCACGGTCTTCATCACCGTGCTCATCTCGGTGATGAAGATCTTCGACATCGTCTTCGTGATGACCAGGGGCAACTTCAACACCGACGTGCTGGGCAACCGGTTCTTCACCGAGCTCAACACCAACTTCAACAATGGTGCGGCCGCAGCGGTGGTCGTCATGCTGATGGTGGCCGTGATCCCGGTGATGTTCTACCAAGTCAGGCACTTCAAGGCCGAGGAGGCCGCATGAGCCAGCAGCCGAGTCCCGCCACCGCGGCCGCGACTCCCACCCCCGAGACGCGGCAGAAGAGGAAGGCGACCCACTTCGATGCCAACCCGGCCAAGGCGGGGTGGCTCACCAAGCTGGTCCTGGTGGCTGATCTGCTTCCTCTGGATCGTGCCCCTCTTCGGCACCTTCGTCACGTCCTTCCGGAGCGTCAACGCCGCCAACAGCTCGGGATGGTGGACGTTCCTCGGTTCCCTCGACGAGCTCACCCTCGACAACTATCGCGAGGCCCTTCAGGGCTCCGACATGGGTGCGGGCGTCATCAACAGCTTCGCCATCACGCTGCCCGCCACCTTCATCCCGTTGCTGGTGGCGGCGTTCGCGGCGTACGCGTTCACGTTCATGGAGTTCCCGGGTCGCGACTTCCTGTTCCTGGCGATCGTCAGCCTGCTCGTGGTGCCCAACTACGTGGCGTTCGTGCCGATGCTGCAGATCTACGACACGCTCGACCTCAACGGGACGTTCCCGGCGGTGTGGCTGGCCCACATCGGCTTCGGGATGTCGCTGGCGATCTACATCCTGCGCAACTACATGGCGACCCTTCCCGGCACGGTGATCGAGTCGGCGAAGGTCGACGGTGCCAGCCACTTCCAGACCTTCTGGCGGCTGGTGCTGCCGATGTCCGTCCCGGCACTGGCGGGGTTCGCGATCTTCCAGTTCCTGTGGGTCTGGAACGACCTGCTGGTGGCCCTGATGTTCATCGGACCCGGCGACAACGCGCCCGTCACCCAGAAGCTGAGCGAGCTCAAGGGCCAGTTCGGGCAGGGTGCCAACCTCACCACCGCGGGTGCGTTCATCACCATGGTGGTGCCGGTCGCGGTCTTCCTCGGACTGCAGCGGTTCTTCGTCCGTGGCCTGACCGCGGGAGCCGTCAAGGGGTGACGTGACCTGGTCACCTCTCCATCTGACCCGAGAGGGCGTGAGCCTCGTGCTCACGCCCTCTCGTGTCGGCATGCCCGTGGTGCAGCACTGGGGCGCCGCGCTCGGTGACCTGACCTCCGACGACCTGACCGCTCTCGCCGAGGGGCAACGAGCGGGGGTTTCACCCAGCGCGCTCGACGAGCCTCGCGACACCGGGCTGGTGCCGCTCACCGCCCACGGCTTCACCGGTACGCCGGTCGTCGAGGTGTTCCGGGCCGGCGGTGCCGTTCCGGTGCGGCTCTCGGAGTGGTCGTGCACGCCGGACGACGGTGGCGCTTCGTGCACGGCCCGCGACGGCGACCTCGACTGCTCGGTCATCGTCGAGCTGGAGCTCACCCCCGAAGGCCTGGTCCGCTCCCGCACCACGGTCACCAACGACGGGGAGGACGGGCTGCAGGTGGTGACGGTGCGGGGTGCGCTGCCGGTGCCGGCCCGGGCCGTCGAGCTGCTCGACCTGACCGGCCGCTGGATCGGGGAACGGGTCCCGCAGCGCCATCCCTGGCCGGTCGGCACCTGGCAGCGGGCCGGGCGCCACGGCCGGACCGGCCACGACGCGACCTTGCTGCTCAGCGCCGGCACGCCCGGCTTCGGGTTCCGCACCGGCGAGGTGTGGTCAGTGCACGTCGCCTGGAGCGGCGACCACGCGTCGTACGCCGAACGGACGCCGGAGGGCGACTGCCTGCTCGGCGGCGGCGAGCTGCTGGCGCCGGGTGAGGTGGAGCTGGCTGCGGGGGCGTCGTACACCTCGCCGTGGCTGGTGGGTGCGTGGTCCGACGAAGGCCTCGACGGCGTGTCGGCGCGGATCCACGACTTCGTGCGACGCACCACGCCCCGACCCGACCGCAAGGTGCTCGTCAACACGTGGGAAGCGGTCTACTTCGACCACGACCTCGAGGCACTGGCGGAGCTGGCCGGGGTGGCCGCCGACGTCGGGGTCGAGCGGTTCGTGCTCGACGACGGCTGGTTCCGCGGACGGCGCGACGACCGGCGCGGACTGGGGGACTGGACCGTCGACCCGGAGGTCTGGCCGCAGGGGCTGCACCCGTTGATCGAGCGGGTCCACGAGCTCGGCCTCGACTTCGGGCTGTGGGTCGAGCCCGAGATGGTCAACGTCGACTCCGATCTCGCCCGCGCCCACCCGGACTGGATCCTGCGCGCCCACACCGCACTGCCTGAGGAGTGGCGTCACCAGCAGGTGCTCGACCTGTCGGTGCCCGCCGCCTACGCCCACGTGCGCGACGCCCTGCTGGGGCTGCTCGCCGACCACGACATCGCCTACCTGAAGTGGGACCACAACCGCGACCTGATCGACGTTCCCGGCAGCCACGCCCAGACGCTGGCGTCCTACGCCCTCATCGACGAGCTGCGGTCGGCCCACCCCGCGCTCGAGATCGAGTCGTGCGCATCCGGTGGCGGCCGGATCGACCTCGGCATCCTCGCCCGCACCGACCGGGTCTGGCCCAGCGACACGATCGACGCCGTGGAGCGGCAGCGGATCCAGCGCTGGACCACCCTCGTCGTACCGCCGGAGATGACCGGCGCCCACCTCGGTGGCCCGACCGCCCACACGACCGGCCGCACCCACCGGCTCGAGCTCCGCGCCGCGACCGCGCTGCTCGGCCACTTCGGGATCGAGTGGGACCTGCGCAGTGTCTCGGCCGACGAGCGTGCGCTGGTCCGGGCGTGGGTCGACCTCCACAAGCGGATCCGGCCGGTGATCGCCACGGGACGGCTGGTGCGCAGCGACCACCCGGACCCGTCGGCGTTCGTCACCGGCGTGGTCGCTCCCGACCGCGACGAGGGGTGGTACGTCGTCGCGCTGACCGGGCTGTCGGCGACCCAGCACCTCGCGCCGGTCCGGCTCGAGGGGCTCGATCCCGGCCGGCGCTACCGGGTCACCGACGAGACCCCCACCGACGGCCAGCACGGGCTCGACCTGGCCCCGCGGCGGATCGACGCGGTGCTCCCCGGACGGGTGCTGGGGAGCGTCGGCGTACGCCTCGGGGTGACGGCGCCGGAGACCGCGCGGGTGCTGTGCGCCCGCGCCGAGGACTGAATGTTCGACCTGCCCGACGCAGTGGGTCTGGGACTTCTGGCTGGCCGAGGACGGTGCGGACTACCACCTGTTCTTCCTGCACGCTCCCCGCACCCTGGGCGATCCCGACCTGCGACACGACCACGCGCGGGTCGGCCACGCCGTCGGGAGCGACCTCCGCCGGTGGCGGCGGCTGCCCGATCCGCTTGCCCCGCGACCGGGGTTCGACGACCTCGCGCAGTGGACCGGCTGCACGGTCCAGGACGGGGAAGCGTGGTGGCTGTTCACCACCGGCCGGTCACGGGCCGACGGGGGACGGGTGCAGCGGATCGGCGCCGCCCGCTCGGCCGACCTCGTGACGTGGGAGCCCACCGACCTGGTGCTGGAGGCGGACCCGCGCTGGTACGACGTGGGCGACGGTGAGGTCCACTGGCGCGACCCGTGGGTGGTGCGGGACGCGGCCGGCACCTGGCACCTCTACGCCACGGCGCGGACCGGCGGGCCGGGGTCGGGCGTCGTCGGCCACGCGACGTCGGTGGACCTCCGGGAGTGGCGGGTCGGGCCGCCGCTGTCGGCGTCGACCGGCCGGTTCGACTGGCTGGAGGTGCTCCAGGTGGTCGAGGTCGAGGGCCGGTGGGTCGTCGTGTTCAACTGCCTCGCGGCCGAGATGCCGCACGCCCCGGCCGGGAGTGGCGGGATCTGGACGACCGCCACGGCAGGGCCCGGGCAGCCCGTCGACGTGTCGGCCGCGGTGCGGCTCACCGACGAGGCGTCGTACGTCGGGAAGCTGGTCGCCGACCGGGAGGGGCGCTGGCAGCTGCTCGCGTTCCGGAACCGCGACGCCGGAGGCGAGTTCGTCGGCGGCGTGGGCGACCCGGTGCCGGTCCGGTGGCGCGCTGACGGGCTGGGGCTGGAGCTGCGTGGGTGAGACGCGCGCTGGTGGAGTCCCCTCGCGCTCACTAGTGTGACGGCAGTCACTTCACTACGGATCGTCCGGCACGTACCTGCCGGTGAAGGGAGCTGTTTGACATGGCCACAGTGACGTTCGAGAAGGCACAGCGCTGGTATCCCGGGGCGGACAAGCCCGCGGTGCCCGGCATCGACCTCGAGGTCGGCGACGGCGAGTTCATGGTGCTCGTCGGCCCGTCCGGGTGCGGCAAGTCCACGACCCTGCGGATGCTCGCCGGGCTGGAGGAGTGCAACGAGGGCAAGATCTTCATCGGTGACCGCGACGTCACCCACATGCCGCCCAAGGACCGCGACATCGCGATGGTGTTCCAGAACTACGCGCTCTACCCGCACATGACGGTCGCCGACAACATGGCGTTCGCGCTCAAGATGGCGAAGGTGCCGGACGAGGAGCGCAAGAAGCGGGTCGCCGAGGCGGCCAAGATCCTCCAGCTGGAGGACTACCTGGAGCGCAAGCCCAAGGCACTCTCGGGTGGTCAGCGCCAGCGGGTGGCGATGGGCCGGGCGATCGTGCGCAACCCGCAGGTCTTCTGCATGGACGAGCCGCTGTCCAACCTCGACGCCAAGATGCGCGTCCAGACCCGCACCGACATCGCGCGGCTGCAGTCCGACCTCGGCGTCACCACCGTCTACGTCACCCACGACCAGGTCGAGGCGATGACGATGGGCGACCGGGTGGCGGTGATGAAGGACGGCCACCTGATGCAGGTCGACACCCCGCTGAAGCTCTACGACAAGCCGACCGACCTGTTCGTCGCCGGCTTCATCGGCTCGCCGCAGATGAACCTGCTCAAGGCGACCGCGAAGGACGGCCAGGCCCAGATCGGCAAGTACCTCGTGCCGGTCGACCCGACCGCGTCGACCAAGCTCGGCCCGCAGCACAACGACATCACCGTCGGCGTCCGCCCCGAGGCCTGGCGCCTGGTGTCGGAGAGCGAGGGCGGCCTGCCCGTCAACGTGACCGTGGTCGAGGAGCTCGGCGCCGACGGCTTCGTCTACGGCACCAGCGACGTCGAGGGCACGCCCGGCAACGTGATCGTCCGGGTCTCCCAGGGACGCGACTCCGTGCGCAAGGGGGAGACGATCTACGTCACCACCGACCCGGAGAACGTCCACGTCTTCGACACCGAGAGCGGGGAGCGCCTCTCCGACTGAGCCGTTGAGTGGAGGGTTTGTGACCGCCCGATGGAGGGTCTGTGACGCCGCCGGCGTCACAGACCCTCCACTCACATGTCACAAACCCTCCACTCGACTTCCTCGCTCGATGGTGCGGGCGATGGCGTCGACGAAGGTGGGGTAGAGGTCGGCGGGCAGGTCGTGGCCCATGCCGTCGATGACCAGCAGCTCGGCACCGGGTACGGCGCGGGCGGTCGCCCGGCCGCCGGAGACGTGCACCATCCGGTCGGCTGCGCCGTGGATGACCAGCGCCGGCATCGACAGCCCGCGCAGCCGCGGGCCGCGGTTGCCCTCGTGGAGGATCGCCAGCATCTGGCGCATCACCCCGCTGGCCGAGACGCCGCGGTCGAACGTCTCGTGCGCCCGCGCGATGACCTCGTCGTGGGGCTGCGGAAACGCCGGCGACCCGATCAGCTCCCACATCCTGGCCGAGGCCGCCGCGTACGAGTCGCGACCGGCGCCGCGCGGAGCGATCAGCGTCGGGAGCAGTCGCGGGTGCTGCCAGCCGACCGAGCGCTTGCCGGTCGTCGACATGATGCTGGTCAGCGACCGCACCCGCCGGGGCTCGGTGATGGCCATCGTCTGCGCCACCATGCCGCCCATCGAGATGCCGACGACGTGCGCGGCCTCGAGCCCGAGGTGGTCGAGCAGGCCGAAGCCGTCGCCGGCCATGTCGGCCAGGGTGTACGGCGGGCGCACCGCCCGGCCCGCGAAGGCCCGCACCAGGGTGGAACGCCGGACCCGCTCCTTGACCTTGGTGGAGCGGCCGGTGTCGCGGTTGTCGTAGCGGATGACGTAGCAGCCGCGTGCGGCCAGCATCCGGCAGAACTCCGGGTCCCACCACGTCATCGGACCGCCCAGCCCCATCACGAGCAGCACCGGCTCGGCCTCGGGGTCGCCGAACGTCTGGTAGCACAGCTCGATCTCACCGTTCACGGGGGCGAAGAGCTCCTCCGACACCGGGATCGGTGGGTCGCTGCGCGTCGTTCGGGGCATACCGACAGTCAACATCACCGTCGCCCATGTGGGGGATAGCGGGTGGATATCCCCGGATCCGGGCCGAGTTCGGCCTACTGTCGCGAACGTGGCACCCACGCTGGGCACGTTCCTGCTGCCTGAGGGCTTCGCGGCTCCCGGGCTCGCAGCGGTGCTCCGCGAGGGCAGCGTCGTGAGCGAGGCCGGCCGCCACGTGCTGTGGGCCGCCGGCGAACGGCGTACCCGCCGGCACACGCCGTACGCCGTCCGTACGACGGTCCGCGGCGAGCCGGTCGTGCTGGTGCCGGGCTTCCTCGCCGGCGACGGCTCGCTGGCGCCGATGGCCCGCTCGCTGCGCCGTCGCGGCCACCGCACCTATCGCTCGTCGATCCATGCCAACGTCGGCTGCACGCTCCAGGCGGCGGCCCAGCTCGAGACCCGGCTGGAGGCGGTCGTCGCTCGCCGGGGCAGTCGCGTGCAGGTCGTGGGCCACAGCCTGGGGGGCATGCTGGCGCGGGGGCTGGCCGTGCGTCGACCCGACCTGATCGCCGGCATCGTCACCCTGGGAAGCCCGATGCTCGCGCCGGCCGCCCACCATGCGTCGCTGACCCGCAGCGTCGACGTGCTGGTGCGACTCAGCCGCGCGGGTCTGCCCGGGCTGATGTCGGCGGACTGCGTCGCCGGCGCGTGCGCGGAGCAGAGCTTCGAGGAGAGCCGGCAGCCGCTGCCGCCGGACGTCTCGTTCACGGCGATCTACTCGCGGCGTGACGGGATCGTCGACTGGCGGGCGTGCGTCGACCCGATCGCGACACCGGTCGAGGTCACGGCCTCCCACGTCGGGATGGCGGTCGACCCGACCACGATCGAACAGGTGGCGGCGGCGCTGCGGCGTCACGCCGTCCCGGCGAGCGACTCAGTGGTCGAAGTCGATCGAGGCGAAAGTGCGTAGCTTCGCGAGCTGGTGCTCGGAGCTGATCGACCGGATGGTGCCGCTGCGTGCGCGCATCACCAGCGAGTCGGTCGTGCAGCCGCCGGCGCGGTAGCGCACGCCGCGCATCAGCTCGCCGTCGGTGATGCCGGTGGCCACGAAGAACGCGTCGTCGCCCGACACCAGGTCGTCGGTCGACAGCACGAAGTCAGGGTCGAGGTTGTGGCCCGCGTCGAGCGCCTTCTGCCGCTCGGCGTCGTCCTGCGGCCAGAGCTGGCCCTGGATGACGCCGCCGGTGCACTTCATGGCGCAGGCGGCGATGATGCCCTCCGGCGTACCGCCGATGCCGAGCAGCAGGTCGATGCCGGTGTTGGGACGCGCGGCCATGATCGCGCCGGCGACGTCGCCATCGGAGATGAACTTGATGCGCGCGCCGGTACGTCGGATCTCGTCGACCAGCTTCTCGTGACGCGCGCGGTCGAGCAGGACCACCGTGACGTCCTCGGCGTTGGAGCCCTTGGCCTTGGCGACGGCATGGATGTTCTCGGCGACCGGGTTGCGGATGTCGACGACCTCGGCCGCCTCGGGACCGGTGACGAGCTTCTTCATGTAGAAGACCGCGGACGGGTCGTACATCGCGCCGCGGGGGGCGACGGCGAGCACCGCGATCGCGTTGTTCATGCCCTTGGCGGCCAGGGTGGTGCCGTCGATCGGGTCCACGGCGACGTCACACTCGGGCCCGGTTCCGTCACCGACGCTCTCGCCGTTGTAGAGCATCGGCGCCTGGTCCTTCTCGCCCTCGCCGATGACCACCACGCCGTTCATGTTGACCGTCGAGATCATGACTCGCATCGCGTTGACGGCCACCTCGTCGGCGCCGTTCTTGTCGCCGCGGCCGACCCAGCGGCCGGCGGCCATCGCGGCCGCCTCGGTCACCCGGACCAGCTCCATCGCCAGGTTCCGGTCGACCTTCCCGGCGTTCAGGGGCAGCTCGTCCTCGGTCATGGCGTGACTGTACCCACATCCGTCGGGTCCAATTCATAGCGGCGGCACGCGGTCTCCTTGACCGACAGCCAGACCTCCCGGCCCGGTGTCAGGTCGAGCTCGGTGGCTGCAGCCGGCGTCACGTCGGCGATCAGGTCGGGGGACGCGTGGACGAGCACCCGGACCGCGTCGCCGTGCGGCGAGACGTCCGCGACCCGTCCCTGCCAGCGCAGCCGGGGCGAGCCGACCGGCTCCGCCAGCGACACCGCGACCGCCTCCGGCGTGAAGGCGGTCAGCGTCCGCTCGTCGCGGACGACGTTGAGGCCGACCAGTCGGGCGACGTGCTCGGTGCGCGGCCGCTGCGAGACCTCCTGCGGCGTGCCGATCTGCGCGATGCGCCCCTCGTCGAGCACGAGGACCCGGTCGGCGATGGTGAGGGCGTCGATGGCGTGGTGGGTGACGAGCAGGGTGACGCCGTCGTACGACGCGAGGTGACGGCCGAGCTCGATGCGGAGTGCCATCGCGACCTTGACGTCGAGCCCGGTGAGCGGCTCGTCGAGGAGCAGCAGCCGCGGCCGGGTCGCCAGCGCCCGGGCGATGGCCACGCGTTGCGCCTGCCCGCCGGACAGCTCGCGCGGCTTGCGGTGACCGAGCTCGCCGATGCCGAAACGGTCGAGCCAGTCCTGGGCGAGGGCCTCGGCCTCGGCGCGGCTGACGCCGCGGGACCGGGGCCCGAAGGCGACGTTGGCGAGCGCGGTGAGGTGGGGGAACAGCAGCTGGCCCTGGAACACCATGCCGACCTCGCGCTCACGGGCCGGCAGGGTCAGCAGGTCGACGCTCGGACAGCACCGCCGAGCCCTCGGCGGGGACGGTTCCAGCAAGGGCGTGCACCAGCGAGGACTTGCCGGCGCCGTTGGGGCCGATCACGGCGAGCACCTCGCCCGGCTCCATCGAGAACCGGGCCTCCACCCGGCCCGGCACCCGGAGGTCGACGTCGAGGCCGCTCATGCCGTCCCCAACCAGCGGTCCCGCAGTGCCAGCAGCACGCCGACGGAGACGATCAGCATGACCAGGCTGAGGGCGAGGGCGGCGTCCTGGTCGGACTGCCGGGTGATGTAGATCAGGTTCGGCATGACCTGGGTGGTGCCGGGGTAGTTGCCGTTGAAGGTGATGGTGGCGCCGAACTCACCCAGCGCGCGCGCCCAGCCCAGCACCAGTCCCGCCACGATGCCCGGGAGGGCAAGCGGGACCGTGACCCGCCGGAAGGTCGTCCAGCGGCTCGCACCGAGGGTCGCCGCCGCGGCGTCGTACTCCCGGCCGGACGCCCGGAAGGCGCCCTCGACGGCGATCACGACGAACGGCAGCGACACGAACACGTGGGAGAGCACGACCCCCCAGGTCGTGAACGGGAAGCTGAAGCCGGTGAGCTCCAGGATCGGCTCGCCCAGCAGCCCCTGACGGCCGAAGGTGGTGCGGAGCGCCACGCCAGCCACCACCGGCGGCAGCACCAGTGGTACCGCGACCAGCGCCCGCAACACGCCGCGGAACCGGAAGTCCAGCCGCGCCAGCACCCAGGCGAGGGGCAGCCCGAGCACGAGACAGACCAGGGCAGCGGCGGTCGCGGTCGTGAGCGAGAGCCACAGCGCCTGGCGTAGCGGTTCGGAGCGAAGCTGCTCGGGCAGGCCCGCCCAGTCGGTCGCGGCCACCATCGCCGCCAGCGGTACGACGAGCAGGGCGGTCGCCAGCGCGGCCGGGACCAGCAGCAGGGCGGGCGCGCGACCGAGCGGGTCACCCCCGGTGCGCCTCACGGCGAGGAGAACCCGGCTTCCTCGAGGGCGGCCTGCCCCTCGTCACTGGTGACGAGCTCGATCCAGTCGGCCGCCAGCTCGGCGTCCGTCGACTGCACGAGCGGGGCGATGTAGTAGACCGCCGGAACCTCCTCCGAGCCCTCGATCGGCGTCGCCTCCACCGCGTCGGCGGCCGACACCGCGTCGGAGGCGTAGACCAGGCCGGCGTCGGCCTCGCCGGTCGACACCTTCTCGAGCGTGGCCTTGACGTCGACCTCGAGGCTGACCGGCTCGGCGGTCACCCCCGCACCGTCCAGCAGCTCCAGCGCGACGCGGCCGCACGGGACGTCGTCGGCGCAGCGCACCCAGTCGACGCCGGCCAGGTCGTCCAGCGACTCGACTCCTTCCGGGTTGCCCGGAGCCGTCACGATGACGAGCTGGTTCTCGGCGAAGACGACCGGTTCGGCGTCGGTGACGTCGGCGTCGACGGCGATCGTCATCGCGGCCTCGTCGGCGGTGGCCAGGATGTCACCGGGCGCGTCGTCGGCGACGGTCTCGGCGAGGTCG
Source organism: uncultured Actinomycetota bacterium (assembly GCA_963804845.1). Taxonomy (GTDB): domain Bacteria; phylum Actinomycetota; class Actinomycetes; order Propionibacteriales; family Nocardioidaceae; genus Nocardioides. The sequence continues at coordinate 340,338 of CAWDSA010000007.1, forward strand.
GTGCTGGAGCCGAACTGCAGCTCCACCTCCACGCCCTCGTGGTCGGACTCGTAGGCGTCGGCCAGCTGGGTGAAGACCTCGGTCAGCGAGGAGGCGGCGAGCACCTGGACGGTCGTCTCCTCCTCGGCACCTCGCGCCGCATCCGAGGCGAGCGCCGGAACGGGCGAGCACCAGCACCAGGCCGAGCAGGACGGCTCATCAGGGACGCTCCACGACGACGTTGGTGGACTTCACGGACGCGAGGGCTCGCACCCCGGGTTCGAGGCCGAGCTCCTCGGCGGCCTCGGTGCTCATCAGCGACACCATCCGGTGGGGCCCGCAGATCATGTCGACCTGCGCCATCACGGTGTCCTTGGTGACCTTCGTGACGATCCCGGGCAGCCGGTTGCGGGCGCTGACCGCGCTGGCCCGGGTGCGGTCGCGGTCGGGATGGTCGGCGAGCTCCTCGGCCAGGCGGGCCAGATCCACGCCCGCCACGGTGGTCCGGCCCGACTCGGACCCGGCGGGGATCTTGCCCCCCTCGATCCATCGGCGCACCGTGTCGTCACTGACGCCGAGCAGCTCTGCGGCCTCCGCGATTCGGTACGTCGTCATGCGTGAACGGTGCCGCACATGCGGATGAAATACAAGAAATCAGCCGCAGACGCCTCGGGCAATGTCCCCGAACGTCAGGCGTAGCCGAGGTGCAGAGGTCGCTCATGGAAGTCGGCGAGGAACTGGGCGGCGTCGGCCACGCCGTCGCGCTCGGTGCGGGTGAGATCGACTTCTGCGCGGACCGTGACCGTCACTCGTGTGGTCTCGACCTTGCGCTTGAACGTGCCGACGTCGCGACCGCCCACGACAACGATGCCGCCACCGGCTTCGGAGATGAGTCGCGTCCGATCGATGTCAGGCCTCCTGCGTGGGAAGCCGAGCCGCGGATAGGTGAGGGCCATTTCGTCGAACGTCGACAGCAGGTAGGCCGTGTGCTCCCGTGTCGTCCGTGCCGTAACGGTCGGATCGAACCAGAGGGTCTCACCTGCGCACTCCACGGACTCGAGAGCATGCGGGCTGTCCTGCGACGTGAGTCCGGAGGTGGCAGCACGGATCTCGGCGAGCGTGAGCCCACTCCAGCGTTGGAGGTCGCGCTCGGATGCCGGCCCGTGACCGGCGAGGAATCGGTGCGTGAGCTCGACGAGCGCCCGATCACGCGACCATGAGTCGGCCTCGGATGAAGGGATCGTCTGATCGGCCAGGACGTAGGTGTGCTCAGTGCCGCGCGGAGGACCGGAGCAGATCACGGAGCGGAGCTCGGCGACCATCAGCTGGTGAGCCATGGCCTCGCCGGGGCCGGGCAGTCCGCGGGCAGCGAACTCGGGCCCGATCTCCTTGCGAGTCATGGCACGGCCGCCGCCGAGCAGCTGGCTGGAGCAGGGCCGTGCCGCTCTCAAGGACCTCGGTGGTGATGCCGAGCTGGCGGTGACGAGCCCGCATGGAGCGTTCGACCTTGGGACCAGTGAGGGCCTGGATCCAGCGCAGATCTTCAGGTGCGACGAAGTGCCACGTCGGTCGCAGGATGTGGGTGCGCACCCAACCGCCGGTTGCCTGCTCCGCCAGAGACACCGGCATACCTCTCAACGCGCGAGCGCATCGCGAGTGAGTGGGCAGCGAGGGGTGCGTCCTGGCTCTGGACGCAGGTGAGGAGTTGGACGACATCAGCGGCACGGGCGAGGGGTGCCGACGAGAGTCGCTGCACGGCTAGCCGTCGACGGACGACCCAGTCGGCAGTCACGGTGCGCGTCATGCGGGCATAGTGCCGCACCGGACGTCATGTCTTGAGCGTCTGTGAGACTTGGCTCGTGAGCGAGCAACCCGGCCGATACCAGCGCTCGGTCTCCGGCATGGTCGGGGCGATGGTGGTCCTGCTGCTGGTCGTGGCGGCGTACGTCGGCTTCCGGGCGCTCAACCGGGACAACGTCGAGGTGGAGCCGGAGACCGTCGACTACCTCGAGGCCGTGCAGTTCGCCCAGGACGCCGACTGGACGGTGGTCTATCCGCCGTCGGTGCCGGAGGGCTGGAGGTCCACCAGTATCGAGTCGCAGCCGGGGGAGGAGTGGGGCATCGGCTTCCTCACCCCCGACGGGTTCGCGGGCCTGCACCAGTCCGACGGCTCGGCCTCGGAGCTGCTCGAGACCTACGTCGACGAGGAGACCACCGAGCTCGACCCGGTCCAGATCGAGGGGAACGGCGCGTCGGAGTGGGAGGCGTTCGAGGACGCCGACGGCGACCTCGGCTACGTGGGGGAGATCGACGGCGAGCAGGTGCTGGTCTACGGGTCGGCGCCGGCCTCGGCGCTGCAGCAGCTCGCGGGGTCCCTCACGACCGACCCGTTGACCTAGTCGTCGCTCGTTCATGGCCTCTTCGAGACGCGCGCGCGCGCCGTCGAGCCAGGTCTGGCAGAGCGTCGCCAGCTTCTCGCCGCGCTCCCACAGCGCCAGCGACTCCTCCAGGGTGAGGCCGCCGGCCTCCAGCTGCGCGACGACCTCGACCAGCTCCTCGCGGGCCTGCTCGTAGGGGATCTCCTCAGTCACGGCCGTCCTCCTTGATGGTGGCTTCCTCGGTTCCGGTCGTGGTGGCCAGGACGCGCCCGTCGGCGACGCGGACGCTGACGGCTCGCCCGGCCTCGACGCCGGCCACGGAGGCGATGACGTGTCCGGCGTCGTCCTGGAGCACGGCGTACCCGCGCTCCAGGGTCTTCAGGGGTGAGAGCGAACGGGCCCGGGCGCGCTGGTGGTCGAGGTTGTCGGTCGCCCGGTCGAGGGCGTGACCGAGCGAGCGCCGTGGCCCGCTCCCGCAGCGCGACGACCTCCTCGGACCGCGCGATCACCAGGGTGCGGGGGTCGGCCAGCACCGGCCGCGAGCGCAGCGAGTCGAGCGCCTGCTGCTCGCGCGCCAGGAACAGCCGGATTCCTCCGCGCAGCCGGTCGCGGGCGGCGGCGACGTGGCGCTGCTCCTCGACGACGTCGGGCACGACCAGCTTCGCGGCGTCGGTGGGTGTCGAGGCACGGACGTCGGCCACCAGGTCGAGCAGCGGCGCGTCGGGCTCGTGGCCGATCGCCGACACGACGGGCGTACGGACCGCGTGGACGGCCCGGACCAGGCCCTCGTCGGAGAACGGCAGCAGGTCCTCGACGGAGCCGCCGCCGCGGGCGACCACGATGACATCGACGTCCGGGTTCCGGTCGAGCCGTTCGACGGCCTCGATCACCTCCAGCGCCGAGCGCTGGCCCTGCATGGCGGCGTACGCCGTCTCGATGCGCACTGCCGGCCAGCGCCGGCGGGCGTTGTCGACGACGTCGCGCTCGGCGGCCGAGCCCGGCGCGGTCACCAGTCCGACGCAGCGGGGGAGGAAGGGGAGCCGCCGCTTGCGAGCGGGGTCGAAGAGCCCCTCGGCGGCGAGCAGCTGGCGACGGCGCTCGAGCCGGGCGAGCAGCTCGCCGAGGCCGACCATGCGGATCGTGGAGGCGGCCAGGGACAGGCTGCCGTTGCCGGCGTAGAACGTCGGCCGGGCGTGGATCACGATGCTGGCGCCCTCGACCAGCGGCGGGTTGAGTGAGTCGAACAGGGTGCGCGCGCAGGTGACCTGCACCGACACCTCCGCGACCGGGTCGCGCAGGCTGATGAACACGGTCCCGAGCCCGGGACGGCGCGTGAACTGGGTCACCTGTCCCTCGACCCAGACCGCGCCGAGCTGGCCGATCCACTGCGACAGCGCGTTGGAGACCGCGCGCACCGGCGCCGGGGCGTCCGCGGTGGCGTCACGCAGCGAGGGCACGGCGCCACCCTAGGCGGTGGGGTCTCGACAGGCTCGACCGCCGTTGGGGCGGGTTCGCGACTGGCACCTAGACTCGGCCACATGACCACCGACCTGGGGACCCCGCGCCTGTTGAGCGACGACGAGCGCTCGGTGCTGCTCGCTGCGCCGCGTGGCTACTGCGCCGGCGTCGACCGCGCCGTGGTGACCGTCGAGCAGTCGCTGGACCTGTACGGCGCGCCGGTCTACGTCCGCAAGCAGATCGTCCACAACAAGCACGTCGTGGCCGACCTCGAGTCGCGGGGGGCGATCTTCGTCGAGGAGCTCGACGAGGTGCCCGAAGGTGCGACCGTCGTGTTCTCCGCCCACGGCGTCTCGCCCGAGGTGCACCGGCAGGCGGGCGAACGCGAGCTGAAGACGATCGATGCCACGTGTCCGCTGGTCACCAAGGTCCACCACGAGGCCAAGCGGTTCGCCGCTGAGGACTACGACATCCTCCTGATCGGCCACGAGGGACACGAGGAGGTCGAGGGCACCGCGGGCGAGGCACCCGACCACATCCAGCTCGTCCAGCACCCCGACGACGTGCCGGGCATCGTGGTCCGCGACCCGGAGAAGGTCGCCTGGCTGTCGCAGACGACCCTCAGCGTCGACGAGACGATGGAGACCGTGGCCGCGATCCGCGAGCGGTTCCCCGCTCTGCTCGACCCGCCCAGCGACGACATCTGCTACGCCACCCAGAACCGGCAGCTCGCGATCAAGGAGATCGCCCGCGAGGCCGACCTCGTCATCGTGGTCGGTTCCGGCAACTCCTCCAACTCGGTGCGGCTGGTCGAGGTCGCGCTCGAGGCCGGTGCCAAGACGTCGTACCGGGTCGACGACGCGAACGAGATCGACGAGGCCTGGCTCGAGGGCGTCCGCAACGTGAGCGTGACGTCCGGCGCGAGCGTGCCGGAGGAGCTCGTGGACGGCGTCCTCGCCTTCCTCGCCGAGCGGGGCTATCCCGACGCGCAGGCGGTGCACTCGGCCGAGGAGTCGCTGATCTTCGCGCTCCCCAAGGAGCTGCGACGAGACCTCAAGCTGGCCCAGCAGGCCGGGTCGCCCGCGTAGGCTCGCCCCCGTGGCGCGCTACCTCGACCTCCACCCGGTCAACCCGCAGCCCCGGCTGATCACCCAGGTCGTCGAGGCGCTGCGTGACGACGCGCTGATCGCCTACCCGACCGACTCCGGCTACGCCCTGGGCTGCCAGCTCGGCAACCGGGAGGGGCGCGACCGGATCCTGCGGATCCGGCAGCTCGACGAGCGCCACCACTTCACGTTGATGTGCCGGGACTTCGCGCAGCTCGGACAGTTCGTCCACATCGACAACTCGGCGTTCCGCGCGATCAAGGCGGCCACCCCCGGCCCCTACACGTTCATCCTGCCGGCGACCGGCGAGGTCCCGCGACGGCTGATGCACCCCAAGAAGCGCACCGTCGGCGTCCGGATCCCCGACCACGTGGTGGTCTGCGCCCTGCTCGAGGAGCTGGGTGAGCCGATCCTGACCAGCACGCTGATCCTGCCCGACGAGGAGGACCCGCGGACCCTCGGCTGGGAGATCAAGGAGGAGCTCGACCACCAGGTCGACGTCGTGGTGGAGGCGGGTGAGACCAGTGCCGAGCCGACGACGGTCGTCGACTGGTCGGAGGGCTACCCGGAGATCGTGCGGGTCGGAGCCGGAGACCCCGCGCGCTTCGCAGCCTGAGTCGTGACGTGGTGACGGATGGCCAGCACCGTCAGGCACACCACGTAGCCCGAGACCAGCGCCGCGCTGTGGTGGGCCAGTCCGGTGACGACCGACTGGACGACGCCGTCCTGGGGGTGACCGAGCACCTCGGGGCGGGCGATGTCGAGCAGCACGAACACGCCCAGCATGAGCAGCGGCGGCAGCACCCCGACGGTGAAGAAGTCGCGCGGCCGGACCAGGAGCGCGATCGCCACGCAGATGGTGACGAAGCAGAGGTCGAAGATGAGGCCGAGGCCTTGGCCCAGCGCGACGTCCAGCACCACCGCCGACAGCGCGAGCGCCACGGCGAGCGCGATCATCTGCCGACCCGGCTCGCGGCCCTCCTCCCAGAGGGTGCGGCCCGTCGGCGCCGAACTATCGGGCACGGGTCCACGGTAGGAGGACGTCGTCCTCGTCGGTGGGCGGCGCGCCGAGGGACCGGACCCCCGCCTCGACCTGCCGCGGCCCCGCCAGCGCGTCGTCGGTGACCGACAGGTCGCGGAACCGGCGGGCCGAGACCAGCACCCGCGACTCGAGGCTGCCCACCGCGGCGTTGTAGTGGCCGACCGCGGCGTTGAGCGAGCGGCCCACCTGGTCGACGTGACCGGAGAGCGTGCCGAGCCGCTCGTGGAGGTCGCGGCCGAGCTGGTGGATCTCGCGCGCCTGGTCGGCCAGCGCCTCGTGGCGCCAGCCGTGGGCGACGGTGCGCAGCAGGGCGATCAGGGTCGTCGGCGAGGCCAGCACGACCTGCCGCTCGGCGGCGTACTCGATCAGGTCGCGGTCGGCATCGAGCGCCACCGCGAGGCACGACTCTGCGGGGACGAACAGCACCACGAACTCCGGCGTCTCGGGCAGTGCCCGCCAGTAGGCCTTGGACCCGAGCGCGTCGACGTGCTGACGCAGCTGGCGGGCGTGGCGCCGTACGGCGTCGTCGCGCGCGGCCTGGTCGTCGGTCCCGGTCGCGTCGAGGTAGGCGTCGAGCGGCACCTTCGCGTCCACCACGACCTCCCGGCCACCGACGAGGTGGATGACCAGGTCGGGACGCAGCGCGCCGCCGGCGACGCGCACCTGCTCGCGGAAGTCGCAGCGGTCGACCAGCCCGGCGAGCTCGACGGCCCGCCGCAGGTGGAGCTCACCCCACCGCCCGCGCACCTGGGGCTTGCGGAGGGCGGTCGACAGGCTGCGCGTCTCGTGCTGGAGCTCGGTCACGTGCTGTCGGAACTCGCCCTGCCAGCTCGCGCGCTGCCGGTCGAGGTCGATCATCTGGTCGCTGAGCCGGTCGAGCCCCTGCATCACCTCGGCCTGCTCGACCATCCCCGCGGCGACGCTCGGTCGCGACCGGGCCCACAGCAGCCCCAGCGCCCCGCCGAGCGCGAGCCCGAGAAGCAGCACGGCCAGCATCACGAGTGTGTCCATGTCACGGAGTGTGGATGAGACCACTGACAACGGCGCCGGGGAGACGGGTAGTCCACATCGTTTCGGTCGTCCGCGGGGCGTGTCGGCGACCGAATCGATGTGGACTACCCAACCCACGGCACAATCATCGAACGTGAGCACCCCACTGGGCACCGCGCAGCCGCGCGATCGACGCGACGCCTCCCTGCTCGCGGTCGGGTCGCTGGTCGCCGGGGTGCTCGCCTACGTCTTCTTCGCCCTCGTCACCCGCGCCCTGGGTGCCGGGCCGGCGGCGCCGGTCGCGGTGCTGTGGGCGTGGTGGAGCTTCGCGGGGGCGGCGCTCACCTTCCCGGTGCAGCACTGGATCACCCGCACCGCCGCGCTCGACGCGGGGGAGGCCGCCGTACGCCGCGGGCTGCCACGGGTCGCGGCCGCCGTCGTCGGCGCATCGGTGGTCGCTGGGATCGGCGCGTGGCTCGCGAGTGAGCGGCTGTTCGGACCCGACGGTGACTGGTTCCCGCTGCTGGTGGTCGGCATCGGGCTCGGTGCGGGTCTGGTCGGTCTGGTCCGCGGCACGTTGAGCGGACGCCACCAGTTCGTCGCCCTCGGGATCTGCCTGGTGCTCGAGAACGGGCTGCGGTGCCTGCTGGCAGCGGTGCTCATCCTGCGCGGGAGCGACAGCCCCACGGCGTACGGCGTGGCCCTGGTCGTCGGCGCGGCGGCGACGCTGCTGTGGCCGGCTGCCCTCGTGCCGCGCCGGACCGGATCGGGCGGCCTGGGAACCCCGCTGACCTTCCTGTCAGGGGCATCGGCCGGTCAGCTGCTCGCCCAGGTCACGCTGACCGGCGGCCCGGTGCTGCTCGCGGCGGTCGGTGGTGCGCCGGCCCAGGTGACCGCTCTGTTCGCGGCCCTGGCGCTGTTCCGGGCGCCCTACACCTTCGCGCTCGGCCTGGTCGCGGCGTTGACCGGCCGGCTGACCCGGATGGTCGAGGCCGGGCAGCACGACGCGTTGCGTCGCGTCCGCGAGGCCCTGATCGTCGCCACCCTCGTCACGGCCGGACTGGGTGGACTGGGGGGCGCGTGGCTGGGGCCCGAGATCATGGAGCTGGTCTTCGGCGACGGAGTCAGCCTCGACCGCGGCAACACGGCCTTGGTCGCGGTCGGCAGCGTCTTCGCCCTCGCCACGCTGGTCCTCACCGTCGGGCTGCTCGCTCGCGGCCGCAGCGTCGCCGTCGCACGCACCTGGCTCGCGGCCATGCCGTTCGGCCTGGTCACCTTTCTGCTGGTGCCCGGCTCGGAGCTGACCCGCACGTGCTGGACGTTCGTCGTGGTCGAGGCCGTCGCGTGGCTCGGCTTCCTGCTGCTGGAGTGGCGCTCAGACCGACTCGACGACCGGCTTGTCGGCAGCCAGGAACACTGACGACCCGAACGGCGCGTCGTGGCCCTTCAACCAGCGCGCCTCGGCGCGGGAGAGCCCGAGCAGCACCTTCTCGACCGTCGCGGGCGGCTCGGGCAGCGAACGGCTCGCGGCGGGACGCCGGACCCGGCGCGCGAGCCGCTCGGCCGCGAACATCGGGAACACCCCGGCGAACCCATAGCTCGCGCGCCGTACGACGAAGCCGGCTCGTTCCACCGCGGCGACCAGCCGGGGCCGGGTGTAGCGGCGGTGGTGGCCGGCGTGGACGTCGTGGGCGGACCACGCCCACTGGTAGGCCGGGACCGACAGCAGCAGACGACCGCCGGGCACCAGCACCCGTCCCAGCTCGGCCAGCGCGACCGACTCGGGCTCGCAGTGCTCGACCACGTCGAAGGCGCTGACCAGGTCGAAGCTGCTGTCGCGGAACGGGAGGGACAACGCGGACGCGCACACACCTTCGCCGGGCCGCAGCCCGCGCGGGTCGAGGTCGACCGTGACGTGCTGGTCGCCGCGCAGCCACGGCACGCTCGGCCCGTCGGCGCTTCCGACGTCGAGCACCCGCGTGGTCGTCGTGGCGAAGTCGCCGAGCGCGGCCTGGAGCAGGTCGGCACGGGCGCGGTACCACCAGTAGTCGGGCTGGTCGATCGAGGCCGACCCGATCGGTTGCTCGGTCATCCGGGGTCCCCGCGGCGTTGTTCGATGGAGGAGCGCAGCGGGGGAGGCGAAGAACGTCGTGGGGTGCTCATGAGGCGTTCTTGACGGCCGCGACGAGGGAGGTCGAGACCCGCTCCACCTCGGCCGGGGTGAGGGTGTTGAAGAACGGCAGCCGCACCAGCCGGGAGCTGACGTCGCTGGAGACCGGGCACTCGGTGGGCCGGCGTGCGAACCGCCGCCCGCCCTCGGAGTCGTGGAGCGGCACGTAGTGGAAGGTCGTCGCGATGCCCTGGTCGCGCAGCGCGCCCATCACCACCGGCCGCATCGCCGAGTCGGGGAGCAGCAGGTAGAACAGGTGCCAGGCCGGGTCGCTGCCCTCCGGCACCACGGGGAGCCTGACTCCGAGCTCGGCGGCCGGCCCGGCCAGCGCGTCGGCGTACCCCTCGAAGACGGCGCGGCGCCGGGCCTGGATCGAGTCCGCCTGCTCGAGCTGCCCCACGAGGTAGGCCGCCAGCGTGTCGGACAGGCCGAACGAGGAGCCGTTGTCGCGCCAGGAGTACTTGTCGACCTGGCCCAGGAAGAACGCCTGCCGGTCGGTGCCCTTGTCGTAGAGGACCCGGGCGCGGTCGACGTACGAGGGGTCGTTGAGCAGCAGGGCGCCGCCCTCACCGCACGTGAAGTTCTTGGTCTCGTGGAACGAGAGGCTGGCGAAGCCCCCGAGGCTGCCGAGCCGCTCGCCCTGCCACGCGCCGTGGAGGCCGTGGGCGGCGTCCTCGACGACCACGACGTCGGGGCGGTCGGCGAGGGCACGACGTACGCCGGCGACGTCGTAGGCGATCCCGGCGTAGTGGACGACCACCACCGCCCGCACGCTGTCGTCGAGCAGCTCGGCGAGGTGGGCGGGGTCGAGCCCGAGCGTCACCGGCTCGATGTCGCAGAAGAGGATGCGCGCACCTTGCCGGGCGAACGCCAGCGCGCTGCTGGTGAACGTGAACGACGGCACGATCACGGTGTCGTCGGGGCCGAGGTCGAGCAGCATCGCGGTCAGCTCCAGCGCGGACGTGCAGGAGGTCGTGAGCAGCACCTCGCCGGCGCCGGTCGCCTCCTTCAGCATCGCGCCTGCTTGCTTCGAGAACGCCCCTCCGGAGGAGGTGTGGCCGCTCTCGATCGACTCACGGATCAGATCGAGCTCGCGGCCGGCGATCTCGGGTCGGTTGAACGGGATGTCGCTCATGATTCCTTCCAGGGGAGCTCGCGGCCGAGCAGCTCGGCGAGCGCCGCGTCGCTGTCGGCGTAGTGGGCGCGCAGCTCGGCCACCAGCTCGTCGTCCAGGTCGTCCGGATCGGCACCCGCCGCCGAGCTGGCGTTGACGGGCGCGTCGCCGACGTCGGGCCGGGCGGCCGGGTCGACGCCCAGCCAGCCGTAGAGGTCGCCGATCGTGTCGGGGTCGTCGAGCAGCTCCTCGAGGAACTGCACGTGGACGTCGAAGCGGTCGACCCAGCGGGCCAGGTCGTCGGCGTAGCGGCCACGCGTGACGTAGGCGTAGGGCGAGACCGACGACACGGTCCGGTCCCACTCGCGTGGGGCGGTCAGGTCGGCCCGCAGTGCCTCGGCCAGCGGCCGTTCCTCGACCCCGTGGTCGCGACTGAAGCTCCAGTTGGAGGCGGCCCGGGCGACAGGGTCGCGCAGCTGGGCCACGATCCGTGGCGAGCCGAGCGACGCAGCGACCCGCTCCGGGACGCCGGGCACCTCGAGGTAGGACGTGCTCTTCTCGCCGAGCAGGTCCGCGTCGTCGGCGTGGCCGAAGAACTCCGCGCGATAGGCGGCCGCGTCGACCGGCTCGTCACGCAGGAACACCTTGGGCTCCGGCCGCGCGGGCCGAGCCATCGCGATCTCCGGGTGGCCCGCGAGCAGGTCGTGGAGGTAGGTCGTGCCGCAGCGTTGCGCCCCGACGATCAGGAAGTGCTGGTTCTCCGGGGGCCTCATCAGGCGACCCGACGTACGACGTGGAACGACTCCTCGGTGCTCACCGTCTGGAGCGTGCGCACGACGTACTCGCCGATCATCGACAGCAGCGCGATGATGAAGCCCGCGAACAGCGAGACCAGCACCATGATCGAGGTCCAGCCGGGCACCGTGGCGTCCGACATCACCCCGCGCAGCACCAGGTAGCCGCCGAACACGAAGCTCAGGCCCGAGATCGCGAAACCCAGCACGGCGGCGGCGCGCAGCGGCCAGGAGCTGTAGCTGAACAGGATCGTCAGCACCAGCCGCACGATCCGGACCAGGCTGTAGTTGCTCTTGCCGACCGGCCGCGCGTCGTGGCGGACCAGGACGTTCGCGCGGTCGCCGGAGTACATCAGCGCCTGTCCGGTGATGTAGGGGTACGCCGTGCGGGACGCGATGATCCGGTTGACGACGTCGCGCCGCAGGATCCGGAAGTTGGAGACGACCAGGTTCGACGGCTTGCCGAAGATCCGGCTGTTCATGACGCCGATCAGCTTGCTGCCGATGCGGCGGACCCCGGCGGCGGCCTTCTGCTGGAACTGGCCGAAGACGACCTCGTGGCCGGCCATCGCCTTGTCGATCAGCACGAGTGCCTGGTCGGGCGGGTTCTGGAGGTCGTCGTCCATGGTGATGACGTAGTCGCCGGTCGCGTGGGTGAGCCCGGCCAGGTTGGCGTAGTGCTGGCCGTAGTTCTTGAGCAGGTCGAGCGCGATGACGCCCGGGATCCGGTCCGCGCGCTCCGAGATCACGCCCCAGCTGCCGTCGGTGCTGCCGTCGTTGACGAGGATGACCTCGAACGTCAGGCCCGCCCCCGTGAACACCTCGACCACGCGGTCGATGGTCTCGCCGACGATCGGCTCGCTGTTGAAGACGGGGATCACGATCGAGTACGTAAAGCTCGCGCGGTCGAGCATCTGGTCCGGCGCGGTCATGTCACGGATCGTGTCACAGCCGTCGGGCGGGCCGTCACGGGCCGCTGTCGAGGATCCGCGTCAGCCGTGTGATCTCCTCCTCGCCGACGCTGCGGTTGACGTACCAGGTGAAGTCGAGCGTCGTACCGATCTCGCGGTAGTCGCGGAGGATCAGTGACCGCAGCCAGCCGTACCAGGTCGGGTGGTCCATCGTGATGAAGGTCGGCTGCTCGCGCCGGACCACCGCCTCCATGGCCTCGAGCCCGCCGGGCCAGGTCTCGTCGAGGTACTCGGCCAGCCCGCCGAGGAACATCTGGTGCCGCAGCGGGTTGCGCAGCCCACCGAGCACGAGCGGCTGAGGGGCTCCCACCGAGAGCACGCTGACGTGAGGGCCGGCTTCGGCCAGCATCGCCTCCGTCTCGGCGCGCATGGGGTCGAGGTCGTCGGGCCGGGTCGCCCAGGTGTCGATCGCGGTCGCGACGAGGACGACGGTGGCGTAGGCCGCCACGAGACGGGTCGCGCGGCGTGCGTCCATCCGGCTGACGAGCGCGTGGACGAGGCCACCGAACCCCACAGCGGCCAGCGGCAGCACGAAGACCGCGTCGGCCCAGCCGTTGAATGCCTTCAACGACCAGAGGACCGAGCCGACGGTGGCGGCTCCCATCGCGATCACGGTCGCTCCCTCGGGAGTGGACCGCTCGCCCGCGCGCCACGAACGCACGGCCAGCACCACGGAGGCGACAAGGCCGGCGAGGATCAGCACCAGCGACCAGCCGAAGCCCTCGACCATCTCCTCGGGCGCCTGCCCGAGCCACTCGAACAACCCGGTCTGGTGGGTCGAGGTCGCGTTGAGGAACAGGAATCCGTCGAGGAAGGCCTGCAGCTCGTCGACGGCGACGAAGTAGGCGACCATCGCCCCGGTCGCGACGGCTCCGCCCACGGCGAACCAGCACAACCCGCCGAGCTTGCGCCGGCCCGGCAGGCCGACCAGCACGGCCACCACTGCGGCAACGGTGCCCACGAAGAACGCCGGCTGCCAGGTCAGGGTCGCGAGCGCGACCGCTACCCCGGCCCATGCCCACCGCCGATGGACCACGGCGAGCAGCGCGCAGACGACCATCAGCATCATCGTGGTCTTCTCGCGCGGGCCTCCGGTCGCGTAGGTGACGAACCCCTGGAAGGTCAACAGCGTCGCGGCCGATGCCACGCCGGCCAGCCGCGAGCGGAAGGCGTCACGCCCGAGCAGGTAGGTCAGCCACACCGCGATGGTCGACAGCACCATCATCAGGACCCGCATGGTGATCAGGTCGTCGGTGCCCAGCGCGCGGGCGATCATCGCCCCGACACCCGGCACCATGTGGGCCAGCGGACCGGCCCGGTTGAGCACGCCGACGTACGGCGGGACGCCCTCGGCGAACTGCTGCCCGGCGTACGCATAGAGCGCGAGGTCGCGGGTGAGCAGCCCGCCGAACCCGTGGAGCAGGAAGATCAGGACGCCGATCGCGGTGAGCAGCGGCCCCCACCAGTCGATGCGTCTCAGACGCGAGGCAGGCTCCGCCCTATCCATCCCCCGTCTCAGCAGCACCCGGACACCCTAGGCCGTGAGGTCGACCACGACGGGCGCGTGGTCGGAAGCGCCGGCACCGGCCCGCTCGTCGCGGTCGATGAACGCGCCGGTCACGCGCTCGGCGAGCGGGGGCGAGGCGAGCACGAAGTCGATCCGCATACCGCGGTTGCGCTCGAAGCGCTGCCGGTAGTAGTCCCAGTAGGTGTAGACGCCCGGCCCCGGCGTGTGGGGGCGTACGACGTCCGCGTAACCGTCGTCGACGAACGCTGCGAACGCCGCGCGCTCGGGTGGAGTCACGTGAGTGTCCTTGGCGAACGCGGCCATGTCGAACACGTCGTCGTCCTGGGGCGCGATGTTCCAGTCGCCGACGAGGGCCGTGGGGGAGTCGCGCCAGTCGGCGGCTGCCTCGCGCAGCCGGGCCAGCCACTCGAGCTTGTAGACGTAGTGGGGGTCGTCGACCTTGCGTCCGTTGGGCACGTAGAGCGACCACACCCGAACTCCGCCGCAGGTCGCCCCGATCGCGCGCGCCTCGGCCGCCGTGGGCTCGCCCCAGGTCGGCATGTCGGGGAACCCGACCTCGACGTCCTCGATCCCGACCCGGCTGATCACGGCCACGCCGTTCCACTGGTTGTAGCCAGCCGCGGCCACGTCGTACCCCATCGCCTGCAGGCCCATCAGGGGCAGCTGTTCCTCGCGCGCCTTCGTCTCCTGGAGGGCCAGGACGTCGACGTCGTGTCGGGTCAGGAACGCCTCGACCCGGTCGATGCGGGAGCGGAGCGAGTTGACGTTCCAGGTCGCGAGGCGCACCGGGCGAGGCTACCGCTGGGGCGCCTCGTCCGCGGGCACGTAGGCGCGGTACCCGTCGGTACCGCCGACCTCGACGTAGTCGCGGCTGAGCGGGCGCAGGCTGCCGACCAGTCCCCGCTCGGTCACGATGATCACGTCCGGTTGTTCCTCGCGCACCCACGCGACGAAGCCGTCAAATCCGTCGTCCCACTGCGAGGCGACGTAGTCCTTCATGCCCTCCCCGAAGAGGACGAAGCGACTGATGCTCTTCCGGCCGGTCAGGGCGAGGGGCTGTGGTGCGTAGAAGACGAACACGGTCGCGTCGTCCGGCTGTCCCGCGAAGACGGCCTCGGCATCGGCGCGTTCCGCGGCCAGCAGCTGTTCGCGACTCGTCCAGGTGAGGTGGAGCGTGGCCACGAGGGCGAGGACCACCCCGCCGACGACCACCACCCCCAGCGGTCGCTGCCAGCGCTCCGGCAGGAGCTCGCCGACCAGTGCGACGCCACCGCCGACTCCGATCGCGGCCATCGGCAGGACCACGAGGGAATCTGGCGCGCCGTTGAAGGCGATCATGCTCCAGCCCAGGCCGGCCAGCGTTCCGGCCCCCAACGCGGCGACATCGGCGTCGCGTCCGGAGCGGCGGATCGCCCCCCGCAGACCCAGCGCGACGGACAACAGCAGGCCGGCGAACAGCAGCACGACCGTCCAGCCGAACCACTCCGTGACGTAGTTCCACCCGTCGAGCGGCCGAGCGGCCAGCCCCTGCTGCTCGGTGTAGCGGGCGTTGATGCCCCAGAAGCCCTCCACGAAAGGGGTGAGGCTCCCCCTCGCCAGGAAGTAGGCCACGGTCACGCCCAGGGCGAGCGCGCCGCCGACGCCGAAGTGGAACAGACCCTTCAGTCGCTGACGGACGTCGTCACCGGACGGGAGGAGCGCCAACACCAGTGCGACCACCACGAGGACGATCACCACCGGTTGCCAGGACAGCGTCGCCAGACCGGTGGCCACTCCAGCCCACAGCCACCGGCGTCGGGTGAGCAGCAGCAGGGCGACGACCAGCAGGACCAGCATGGCCTGCTTGCTCTGCGGGCCGTCGGTCGCGGAGACCGCCAGGCCACGGAACGCGAGCAGGGTGGCGGCCGCCGCCGACCCGGCGAGCCTGGAGCCGAAGACATCGCGGGCCAGCATGTAGACGAGGGCGGGGGCGAGCACCAGGAGGACCAGGAACAGCACGCGAGCGGCGACGACGTCGTCGAGGCCGACCAGTCGACCCAGCGCGATGGCGCCCCCTGGCAGCAGCGCCGCGAGCGGTCCGGACCGGTTCATCACCTCGACGTACGGCGGCGCTCCGTCCGCGACGGCCTGTCCGGCGAGGACGTAGAGCGCCTGGTCGCGACCCAGGTCGTCCTGGAAACCGCGGACGCCCCACACCACCGCTGCCGCCAACAGCCACAGGCCGACGCCTGGGTCCATCCGGCGCCACCACGGTGCGGTCGTCGGCTCGGCGGGCATGCCGTGAAGGGTGCCACGCGCACGCCGGGGATTCGAAGTCGTCGGCGTGGCCCACCTAGAATCGCCGCCCGTGGCCCTCACCATCGGCATCGTCGGACTTCCCAACGCGGGCAAGTCCACCCTCTTCAACGCCCTGACCAAGAACGACGTGCTCGCTGCGAACTACCCGTTCGCGACGATCGAGCCGAACGTCGGGGTGGTCGGGGTCCCCGACGACCGGCTGCCGCGGCTGGCCGAGGTCTTCGCGAGTGCGCGGGTGCTGCCGGCCACCGTGGAGTTCGTCGACATCGCCGGCATCGTGCGCGGCGCGAGTGAGGGCGAGGGGCTGGGCAACAAGTTCCTGTCCCACATCCGTGAGTCCGCTGCGATCTGCCAGGTGACGCGGGTGTTCCGCGACGAGGACGTCACCCACGTGGACGGCAAGGTCGACCCGGCCAGCGACATCTCCACCATCCAGACCGAGATGATCCTCGCCGACCTCCAGACCGTCGAGAAGGCGATTCCGCGGCTGGAGAAGGAGGCCCGGATGCGCAAGGACCTGCAGCCCGCCCTGGCCGCGGCCAAGGACGCGCAGGCGGCGCTCGAAGCCGGTACGCCGATCCTCGCGGCCGACCTCGACCGAACCCTGCTCCGCCAGCTCTCGCTGCTCACCGCGAAGCCCTACATCTACGTCTTCAACTGCGACGCCGACGAGCTCTCCGACGAGGCGCTCAAGCAGCAGATGCGCGACCTGGTCGCTCCGGCCGAGGCGATCTTCCTCGACGCGAAGTTCGAGGCCGAGCTGGTCGAGCTCGACGACGACGACGAGGCCCGCGAGATGCTCGCCGAGATGGGCATCGAGGAGTCCGGGCTCGACCAGCTCGCCCGCGTCGGCTTCGACACCCTCGGCCTGCAGACCTACCTCACCGCCGGTCCCAAGGAGTCGCGCGCCTGGACGATCCGCAAGGGCGCCACGGCTCCCGAGGCCGCCGGCGTCATCCACACCGACTTCCAGCGCGGCTTCATCAAGGCCGAGGTCATCGGCTTCGACGACCTCCTCAGCGCCGGTTCCATGCTGAAGGCCAAGGAGGCCGGCAAGGTCCGGATGGAGGGCAAGGACTACGTCATGGCCGACGGTGACGTGGTGGAGTTCCGCTTCAACGTGTGAATCGGCGGGGACGGCAGGAATAGCGGTCCCCGAGTGGTGCAGGCGCAAATACCTCAGACGAGCCATGGACATTCGGCTCAGTCGGGAGGATGGTGAAAGTTAAACTTCCTGGCTTCGGAGGTTCCGATGCGTCACGGGTCTCTTCGTCTAGTACTCATCGCCGTGTTCGTGGGGGCACTGTTGTCGCTCGGTCCCGGGATTTCGACCGCTGCGCCCACCTCGGACGGACGGCAGTGGCGGGAGTTGTACGAGACCACGGGTCTGTCGTGGTCCCAAGTCGCGTCCGTGTGTCCCACCGACGGGCAGAGCCCCTGTTCGGGCACAGTTGGCGGTCGCAACCTCAGCGGTTGGACGTGGGCAACCGCTGGTCAGGTCCGTGACCTCATGGACGACTACGCACCCGGGCTCGCCTCGGCCGACGTGGTGTCAGGCATTGACGGTTTCTGGGGGGCGATCAGCTTCCTCGGTGTGATGAGGTGGACGACGTCCTCCTCCTCCAACTACTCCTTCTCGGAGTGGACGGGCGGGTGGACTGCGTCGACGGACGCCGGGTCGGGACTCCCGATCAGCGCGAGCGCCGAATACTCGCACAGCCTGGCGGGCAACACCGCTAGGGGAAGCATCGGTTTCGGCACGGCGGCCGATGCGGCGAACTCGGTTCGTGGCGTGTTCCTCTGGCGCCCCGCGAATGCCGACTACACGGCGCCAGCGGTGGCGCCCACACTGACCGGGACTCTGGGCAACAACGGGTGGTATCGCTCGGACGTCGCCGTGAGCTGGGCCGTGACAGACAACGAGTCGCCGATACTCACGCGCGTCGGTTGTGATCCGTCGACGCTGTCGGTCGATGTCGGCGCGATGGTCCTCACCTGTACGGCGACCTCGGCCGGCGGCTCAGGGTCCGGATCGATCACGGTCAAACGCGACGCGACGCGGCCGACCGTCTCTTGCGCAGCCGCCCCGACGTTCGAGCTCGGACAGTCGATCGCATCGGTCAGTGCTGCGGTGACCGACTCACTCTCCGGACCGGTGTCAGCCATGACCAGCAGGCTGGTCTCGACAGCGGTCGCAGGCACTTTTTCCACGGTGCTCACCGGCGTCGACCGGGCCGGGAACTCAGAGAGCCGGTCCTGTGGCTACTCGGTGGTGGTGCCCAAGTGTCAGGGCATCACTCCCACCATCCTGGGGACCGGTGGCAATGACGTGATCAAGGGCACCCCGGGCGTTGACGTTGTTCATGCGCTGTCCGGGGCGGACAACGTTGACGGTCTTGGAGCCGGCGACAAGCTCTGCGGTGGCGACGGAGTGGACGTGATCAAAGGCAGCGCTGGAGCCGACACAGTCGTTGGCGGAGGCGGCAACGACGACCTCTACGGCGGTGCCGCGGACGACACTCTCGACGGTGGCGAGGGGGTGGACTCCATCCGGGGTGACGACGGTGCCGACCGTTGCACCAGCGGTGAGGTCCGGATGTCGAGTTGCGCAGTGATCTACTGAGCGGAGACCGAGGAGGCTGAGGTCGCAACACTGTCTCCTCCACCGACGCGGCCGCCTCACAGCGTGACGCGTGGGGACGGCGGGGCCTGAGAGGAAGTTTCCATCCGCCCCCTCCCCCCCGACGGCATCCCGGTCTAGGGTGCAGAGGTCAGCTCCGCCGGCTGCCTTGGCAGGACCGGCCGAACATCGGGGGAGGCACGATGAACCTGTCGGCAGCACGATCCACGAGCCGCACCTGGCTCGGCGTCTGGGCGGTGATCGCGGTCGCGGTCGCGACCCTCGCGGTCACCGGTCAGTCGGAAGGGGCGTCGTCCCCGAGCGACCGGGCGGCACCACGGCTCGCCGCCCGCTCCGGCGGAGAGCCGCTCGGCAACTACGACTCGCGGCTCGTCGGCGGCGATCGCGCGGCCGCAGCGGCCACCCGCCAGGTGCGGGAGAACGGCAAGTCCGTCAGCCGGCTGAGCAGGAGCCTGGGCCCGGGAGCGGTCATTGACATCGACCCGGTGACGGGTACGCCTGACCAGGTCTCGGCCCGGACGTCGCTGACGCCTCCCAGCGACCGAAGCGCTTCGGCCGTCGCCCTCGGCTTCGTGCGGGACCACCTGGCCGGGTTCGGCCTGGACGAGTCCGACCTCGACACCCTGGTGCTGGCCCGGCAGTACACCGACGTCAACGGGATCACCCACGTCTACTGGGCCCAGCAGGTCGCCGGCACCCAGGTGTTCGGCAACGGGCTGCGCGCCCACGTCGACAAGGCCGGCAGGCTGATCTCCGTGCAAGGGGCCCCGGTCGCGGGCCTCGACGCCCTGGCCCGACGGGCACCCGACAGCCGGATCGACCGTGCCGCTGCGATCCGCACGGCGGTCACCGATGCCCGACTCGCCGACCCGGACCTGCGGCCCGGCGCCAGCGCCGAGTCGGTGTGGTTCCTCGCGCCCACGGGGCTCAGGCCGGGCTGGCTGACCTACACCGAACCCGGTGCAGCGACGGCGTACGAGCACGTCATCGACGCCGCGAACGGCGCCACGCTCTACCGCCGCTCCACCGTTGCGTTCGACGGTTCCGGTCACGCCTTCGTCCACGAGAACTACCCCGGCGCGCGCGGACAGTCGTCGGGCGGCGAGGCGCACCACGTGAACCTCATCAAGCGCGGGTTCCTGCTGCCGAACGCGAACTTCCCCCAGGGGAAGTACGCCACGGTCTGGGCCGACCTCAATGACGACGACAAGCGACAGAAGCGTGAGACGACGAGCCTGCCCGATTCTCGCAAGGAGGCGGGACAGATGCGGCTGAAGCCGTTCCGGACCGCACCGGGAGAGCTGACCTGCACGAAGCGCTACAAGTGCAGCTGGAACCCGAGCACGGCCCGGTCGTGGCGCCGGAACCAGGCACACGACGCCTTCCAGGGCCTCTACCTCATCAGCAGGTACGCCAAGTGGCTCGCGGGGCCGCCGTTCGGCTTCGACCGGAGCAGCGGCAACTTCACCCGCCAGGGCGGCGACCCGGTCGACCTGAACGGGCTCGACGGGGCGGCCACCGACCACGGCTTCCCCGACGGCAACCACGTCAACAACGCGAACTTCAACACCCCGCCCGACGGTCGCAAGCCTCGGATGCAGATGTATCTGAACTACAGCCCCTACCTCGCGGCGAGCTCGTCCGACGACTTCCTGACGCTGGGCCACGAGTTCACCCATGGTCTGTCGAACCGGCTGGTCGTGAACTCCAACAACCGCTCGACGCTGAACAGCTACCAGGCCGGCGCGATGGGCGAGGGGTGGAGCGACTTCTACGCATTCGACTACCTGCTCGCGCGGCAGCTCACCACCAACACGGACGCACCCGGCGAGCTCAGCCTCGACCTCTACCTCGCCAAGAACGCGGCGGTCACCCGCACCGAGGCGATCGACTGCGGGCTGGGCGAGGCCGCGGCCACGTGCGTGCAGTTCCTCACCGGCGACCCCGGCGGCTACACCTACGACGACGTGGGGAACGGTCAGCTCGGCACCCAGGTCCACGCCGCCGGCGAGGCGTGGTCACAGACGCTCTTCGACATCCGGGAGGAGCTCGGCCACCGGGTGACGATGGGGATCACCACCGAAGGCATGCGACTGAGCACCGATGACCCGTCGATGCTCGACATGCGCGACGCGATCCTGGCTGCCGACGAGGCGATCTACGGCGGCGCCCACGTGGATGCGCTGTGGGAGCTGTTCGCCGCGCGCGGCTTCGGCTTCTACGCCGGATCGGACGGCGGCTCCGACGCCGAGCCCGCGGCGGACTTCAACCCGCCGCCTCCGCCGGGGACACCGACCGGCGCGATCGCCGGCACCGTCACCGACGATGGAGTCCCGTTGGAGGGCGCCGTGGTCCGGATCGCCGGCCACAGTGAGTACTCCGACGTGACCGACGCCGACGGCAACTACGAGATCACCGACGTGGTCTCGGGGACGTGGCCCAAGGTGGTGGCGACCAAGGCTGGTTACGAGCCGCTTTCCGAGGCCGTCACGGTCGAACCGGACGCCACGACGACCTTCGACGCGTCGCTCCGACGCGACTGGGCGTCGGCCAGCGGCGGCGCCAGCATCGCGAGCTTCACCGGGCCCGACTACACCCCCTTCGGTTGCGGTCCGGACAACGCGATCGACCTCTCGCAAGGCGCCGGTTGGGGCAGCGAGACGACGGCGGACGGGAGCCCTGCCGAGAGCGAGGCCGACATCGACCCGAAGGAGATCGTGATCGAGCTGCCCCAGACCATCACCGCGACCGCGTTCGCCGTCAACCCCGGCCCCACCTGCGGTGATCCGGGCAGCGCGTCGACGGAGGACTTCGAGATCTACGTCGCGGAGACGCCGGCCGGCCCGTGGGGTACGCCCGTCGCCGAGGGCACCTTCACCGTCGACGACCGTGGCCAGTTCGTGGAGATCCCTCTCGCCGCGCCGGTCGCTGATGTGGGCGCGGTCAAGTACGTGATGCTCTCCCCGCAGGTCCCTGACTGGAGCGGCTGCCCGTTCGACTACGCGGGCTGCCAGTACATGGACACCACGGAGATCGGGGCGTACGACGACTGATCAGTCGCTCTGGGCCATGGGGGACCGCGCCCTGAACGTGTGAGGGGCGGCCGAGAGGTTTCTCCGGCGTAGGGTGTGGGTACGGTCAGGTGCCATGCCGCAACGACCCGATGTCATCGCTGGCCGCTACCGAGTCCTGGACGAGGCGGGACGGGGCGGAATGGGGGCCGTCTACCGCTGCGCAGACGAGCGCCTCGGCCGCGAGGTCGCGGTCAAGCAGGTCGGTCGGACGCCCGGCGAGTCGGTCACCGACCAGGCTCGCGCGCTGCGGGAGGCCCGGTCGACCGCGGCCCTGAACCATCCCCATGTCGTCTCGGTCTACGACGCAGTGGCAGAGGACGACCACCTGTGGTTGGTGATGGAGTACGTGCCGGGCCAGACCCTCGCGCAGCTCACGCGTGAGGAGGGACCGCTGTCACCCACACGCGCAGCGCGGATCTGCGTCCAGGTCGCCGAGGGGCTGGCGGCCGCCCACGAGAGGGGCACCGTGCACCGCGACGTCAAGCCCGGCAACATCCTTGTCGCGGAGGGTGACGTCGCCAAGATCTCCGACTTCGGGATCGCTCGCACCGCCGGTGACGCCACCCTGACCCATACCGGGATGCTCTCGGGAACCCCGGCCTATCTCGCTCCCGAGGTCGCGCGTGGTGATGACCCCAGTCCCGCCGCCGATGTCTGGGGGCTCGGCGCGACGCTCTTTGCCGCGGTGGAGGGTCGGCCGCTGTTCGAGAACAATTCCAACGCACTGGCGCTCCTCATGACCATCGCTGCCGTCAAGGAGCCACCGTCGCCGGAGCGGGCCGGACCCCTGGCGGGTCCGATCGGCGGGATGCTGGACCCGGACCCGACCTCACGCTGGTCCATGGCCGACGTGGTCTCGGCGCTGCACCGGCTGGAGAAGCAGCCAGCCCCGAGCGAGGACACCCGGGAGGAGACACCGGTCCTGGCAGCGACCGCGCCCATCGGTGCTGCCGCGGCGCCGGTCACTGCCGCAGGAGCGCCACCGGCCACGGCATCTGAAGGCGCAGACACCGGCGCTGTTCCCGCCCCCGCTCCCTCACCCCGACGACGGATCGGAAGGGGTGCCCTGCTGGTCGCGGGCCTGGTCACGTTGCTCGCGATGGTGATTGCCGGCCTCGTCCTGTTCGGCGATGACCCGGAGGTTCCACCCACGGCCGAAGAGCCGAGCGGAGCGGAGTCATCCCCCACCGCAAGCGACTCGGCGCCCGAGAACTCTCCCGACAGCACCCCCGACGAGACCGAGCCCACGACCGAGGAGACGACTGGCAGCGCACCGCCTGGCGCGGCGGCCCCGACGGCATTCGTGGAGGACTACTACGCCGTGCTGCCCGAGGACACCCGGGCCGGCTACGCACGGCTCTCACCCTCCTACCAGGACCGCACCAGCTATGCGGACTACGACGGGTTCTGGTCCACCGTGGACGACGTGAGCGTCCAGGAGACCTCCCCCGCAGGGCCGCGCGCGGTCGACGTCACACTGCTCTACGACGGCTCTGACGAGGAGGTACGGCGGATCTACCTGGAGGAGGGCGAGAGCTCCTGGCTGATCACCGACGACGAGATCATCGGGTGACCCTGCCGTGCCCGTAGAGTCCAGGACATGATCACCGCGATCCACACGCTCGTCTACTCCGACGACGCGACGGCGACCAGGGCGTTCTTCAAGGACGTGCTGCGATGGCCGTTCGTGTCCGAGGGCGACCAGGGTGACGGCGGGGTCGGTGGCGACGGGACGGGTGGGGACGATCCGGCCGAGTGGCTGATCTTCGCGACCGGCCGCAGCGAGCTGGGCGTGCACCCGACGTCCGGTGTGCACGGCGGCCACGAGTGGAACTCGCCGAAGCACCACTCGATCGCCGTGATGTGCGACGACCTCGACGCCACCATCGCCGACCTCGCGGAGCAGAGGGGGCGGAGTTCCGGGGCGACCCGCAGGAGATGGGGTTCGGCAGGGGCTCGCTGATGCTGGTGCCGGGTGCCGACGACATGCTTCTCTACCAACCGCACACGCCACCGCGTACGACCTCGGCTAGGCCGGCATGACGGATCCGGGCGACCTCCTCGCGGCCTACGACGACCAGCTGCGCACGGACGCCGAGACGCCGAGCGCGCTCACCGTGACCCGGATGGGCCCGCTGCGCCTCGTCACGTTCGCTGGCGGGCGGGGGTTCGTGACCTACCGCGACCTCGGCGGGGCTGACGCCGACGAGATCACCGAGCTCGTGGCCGGCGCGCTGGAGCACTACCGGGCCGACCCGGCCATCCAACGGGTGGAGTGGAAGACCCGCGGCCACGACCGGGCTCCGGGGCTGCACGAGGCGCTGGTCGACCACGGGTTCGTGGCCGAGACACCGGAGTCGATCATGATCGGGGAGGCAGCCGCGCTCGCGGTCGACGTCCCGCTGCCCGACGACGTGACGCTGCGCCGGGTGACCGACGAGCCGGACGTCCGCGCCATGAGCGCGATGTCGGACCAGGCCTTCGGGGACAGTGTCTCCCAGCGGACAGCCGACGCCCTGCTCGCCCGGCTGGCGCTCGACGACGGCATGGAGCTGTGGGTGGCAGAGGCGGACGGACAGATCGTCAGCGCCGGGCGCCTGGAACCGGTCGCCGACACGGTGTTCGCCGGGATCTGGGGCGGCGCCACCCTGCTGGAGTGGCGCGGCCGCGGCCTCTACCGGGCGCTGACCGCGGCTCGCGCCCGCTCGGCGCTGGCCGCCGGCAAGACGCTGATCCACAGCGACTCGACGGAGTACTCACGCCCGATCCTCGAGCGCTACGGCTTCGCCAAGGTCTCGACGACGACGCCGTACGAGTGGCAACGGTGAACGGACGGTCAGGAGTGTGAGTGCCCGTTGGTCCAGCGGGTGAGCACGTCTGACAGCGACTCGAGGGCGATCGGTCGGGTGACGTGGTCGTCGATGCCGGCCTCGCGCAGGTCGGCGAGGTGGTCGCCGGTCTCGTCGGCGGTCATCGCGATGAGCGGCACTCGCTCGCCGACGCCGTGGAAGCGCCGGATCTCCTGCGCGGTCTTCAGCTCGCCGCGCATCGGCAGCCGGCAGTCGATGAGCACGGCGTCGTAGCGCACGCGCGCCAGGGCGATCAGCGCCTCGACCTCGTCGGCCGCCACGGACGCGTCGTAGCCGAGGTACTCGACCATGCCGGAGGTGATCAGCTGGTTGGTCGGGTTCTCGTCGACGACGAGGATCCGGCCCGGGACGCCGGGATCCTCCTCGCGGGACTGCTCTTCCGCGAGCTCGGCCAGGACCGTGCGCAGCTGGGCCGACCGCACCGGCTTGGTGAGCGTGGCCGCGAAGCCGGCGTGCGCTGCCCGGACCTGGTCCACCGCAGGGTCCGAGGTCAGCAGGACCAGGCGTGGCCGGGCTCCCGCCTCGGTGATCCGGGCCGCCAGGTCGAGCCCGTTCATGACCGGCATCATCATGTCGAGCACCGCGAGGTCGTACGACGTCGGGCCCGCCAGCATCGTGAGCGCGGACGTGGCACCGTCGGCGGTGTCGACCTCGGCACCCCACTGGCGCAGCAGGTCGCTCAGCACGAGCCGGTTGGTGGGGTTGTCGTCGACGGCCAGCACTCGCAGCCCGTCCAGACGGGGCGACGCGGTCTCCTGCCGCTCGCTCACGATCGCGAGCTGCAGGGTGAACCAGAACGTGCTGCCGACGCCGGGCGCGCTGTCGACGCCGATCTCTCCGTCCATCAGGTCGACGAGCTTGCGTGCCGTGGCCAGGCCGAGCCCGGCTCCGTCGTACTGCCGGGTGTTGCTCGAGTCGCCCTGCGAGAAGGCGTCGAACAGCCGCTCGCGGACGTCCTCGGTGATCCCGATCCCGGTGTCGGTGACCTCGAACCGCAGCCGCGCCAGGCCGTGCTTGCTCACCGAGCATCCGGACGCGCAGCGTGACCTCGCCGGCCGCGGTGAACTTCACGGCGTTGCTGGCCAGGTTGAAGAGGATCTGCCGGATCCGCGCCCCGTCGCCCCGCACGAGCTCGGGCAGCAGCGGGTCGCACTCGGTGACGAGCTCGAGGCGCTTGGAGTGGGCGGACGGTGCGACCAGGTCGGCGGTCTCCTCGACGACGTCGACCACCTCGACGTCGGCGACCTCGAGCTCCAGGCCGGCGCTCTCCACGCGAGAGAAGTCGAGGATGTCGTCGATCAGGTTGAGCAGCATCCCGCCGGCGCCGTGCACGCCCTCGGCGTACTGCCGCTGACGCTCGTCGAGGTCGGTCTGCATCAACAGCTGGGAGAGGCCGATGACGCCGTTCATGGGGGTGCGGATCTCGTGGCTCATCGTCGCCAGGAACTCGGACTTGGCACGGGAGGCCTGGAGGGCGGCGTCGCGGGCGGCCTCGAGATCCTCCTGGGCGCGCTGCTGGGCGGTGAGCAGCCGCGCGGTGCGCATCAGGGCGAGGAGCAGCAGGATCACGGACCCGATGATCAGCGGCCACACGTCGACCTCCCGGTCGAACAGGACGTCGAACAGCAGCAGCGCTGGTACGGCGAACAGCGGGCCGATCGCGACGACCAGCTTGACGACGATGTGATCGTGCACGATCGGTCGGCCCGCGTGGGCCTGTCCGCCGCGGTGGAAGCGGGCCATCAGGATCGCGCCGAGCATCCAGCCGGCGTTCTCCCAGTTCTCGTTGAAGTCGGTCAGCGGCAGCGTGAGGAAGCCGAGGTCGGCGATCAGCCACGCCACCACGCCGACACCGAACCACGGGTCCATCCACTGGCGCGCGCGGCGGTTGGTCGCGATCCGCAGCACCAGTGCGAGCAGGATCGCGTCGGCGATCGGGTACGTCGACCACACCAGCTTGATGAAGGGCGTCAGCGACGGGTCACCGGCGATCGAGGCGACGGAGATGGTCCACAGCACCATCACGCTGACCGTGACGATGGTGGCCGCGTCGATGAGGGAGTCGACGTCGCGCCGGGCACCGGCCCGCGCGCGATGCAGGGAGATCACGAGGGCCGCGATCAGGAACACGTAGGCGACCAGCCACCCGACGTCGGCGAACGAGGCGTCGGTGAACTCGCTGTCGACGACGATCGTGTACCACATCAGCTCGCCGAAGGCGTTGCTCGCCAGGCCCAGGGCGACCAGCCTCGCCGGGAGTCGCCGTTCGGGGGTGGCCCGGAGGCTACCGATCCAGGCCATGACGGCCGAGCCGGCCAGGACCCCGATGAACGCACAGGCGACCCACAGGTCGGAGGGCCGGATCACGTGGATCAGCACGGCGGCGACCCAGATGCCGGCCACCAGGGCAGCCCAGAGCATCCGGCGTGCTGAGCGCGCCGAGGCAGCCGAGGGCGGGGGGATCATGGAGGGCTCCCTGGGTTGGTTCCCGAGGGTACCGATTCTGTCCGGCGGCGACCGCAAACGATGTGGTTTCCAAGTTTTGTTACCCGGTTGTTCGCCTCGCGTCCCGAGTTCCTAGGCTCGACCCCGTGCTGGAGTACGACACCCACATCGCCGTCGCTCGCGACGGCGACATGTTCACGGCGGACCTGACCGATGGCTGGGTGGTCGGCGGCGGCGTCAACGGGGGCTACCTGCTCGCGGTCATCGGGCACGCGCTCGCACAGGTGGTCCCGGGAAAGCCGGACCCGATCTCGGTCAGCGCCTACTACCTCTCGGTCGCGGTGCCCGGACCGGCGACGGTCCATCCCCGCGTCGTGCGCGACGGGAGAAGCGTGGCCACCCTGGCCGCCGACCTGCGACAGGACGGCGTCGACCGGATCACCGTCCTGGCGACGTACGGCGACCTCGCGCGGCTGCCCGACGACGTCCGGACGACCGCGGCGCCGCCGGACCTGCCGCCGCTCGAGCAGTGCGTCTCCAACTCGGACGCGCCGGAGGAGATCTTCCGGATGGCGCCCCTGATGCGGCGCTTCGAGATGCGGTTCGACCCGCGCCATGTCGGGTGGACAGTCGGGCAGCCCAGCGGCAACGGTGAGCTGCAGGCCTGGTTCCGGCTCGCCGACGGGCGCGAGCCCGATCCGATCAGCCTGCTGACCGTCGTCGACGCGCTCCCCCCGGTCACCTTCGAGCTCGGGATGATGGGCTGGGCGCCGACCCTGGAGCTGACCGCCCACGTCCGCGCCCGGCCAGTGCCGGGCTGGCTGCGGGTCCGCCACGCCACCCGCAACATCGCCGGCGGGATGTTCGAGGAGGACTGCGAGGTGTGGGACGCCGCCGACCGCCTGGTCGCGCAGAGCCGTCAGCTCGCCCGCCTGCCACGGGCCGAGTGACAACCCGTCAGTCGAACCACGACCGCCGCATCGAGAAGATCCACCGTCGCCGGGGATGCTCCGAGACCGACCAGAGCCGGTCGGTCGACGGCCAGTAGGCCAGGTCCTCGGGTCCCATCGGCACCGCGAGCGGGTACGCCGTGAAGTCGCCCGGCTGTCCGACGTACACCGATCCCGGTCGCCACGGCCCGTGCGAGACGGTCACGTGGTAGCGGCCGTCGGCCACGACGGCGCCCTGCATCTGGAGGACGCCACCCTCCTCGAGGGCGACCGGGCGGGAGAAGCCGTCGTCGCCGGGCGTGGGGAGCGCGGACTCGGCGTCGAGGTCGAACCGCGCCAGCCGGGTGGTGGCGGAGCCTCGGCCGTACTCACCGGCGACCAGCGTCGGCGACGTGCTCCGGTCGAGGGACAGGAACGAGTAGCGCAGCCGGTCGAATCCCTCGTCGGCGTGGGCCTGGTAGGAGAACCGCACCGGCAGCACGTAGTCGTGGCCGTGCAGGTCGCTCCGCATCACGTCATCGACCCGGAAGGTGTGGAATCCCCTCGCGGTGGCAGCGACGTGCAGGTAGGGGCCACACCAGACCAGCCCGCCGGCATGGACGTGCAGCGGCTCCAGCTGCGGCGTCACCAGCAGGACGTGTCGGTAGCGCAGGGTGTCGAGGTCGACGAAGGTCACCCGGGAGCCGTGCGAGACGCCGTCGACGTTGTGGGAGTACCACGTCGTCACCAGCAGCCGGCGGCCGCCGACGTCCTCCGTCTCCGAGGCGTCGGCCGACGTCGAGATCCCCTGCGGCCACCAGCGGTGGTCGCGGTTGTCGCGCTCCTCCCACGTCCACGCCTCGTCCACGGCCCGTCCGAGCAGCCGACCCAGCCGGGACCTCCGCGCCTGGCGGTCCAGGTCGGCCAGGACACCGTCCAGCCCCACCCGCCCACCCAGCCGCGCGGCCAGCGCGTCGATCTCCGCGACGTTCTCGTCGCCGCGCGACAGGTGGACGCCGGTCATGGCGGAACCGTAGCCGGCGGACGCTGCCGGACGGTGTGGCCGGGCTTCGGATCAGGGGTGGCGGCCCGCCAGCACGCAGAACTCGTTCCCCTCCGGGTCGGCCAGAGTGACCCAGCTCTCCTCGCCGGTCTGGCCGACGTCGGCGTGCTGAGCACCCAGGTCGAGCAGGCGACGTACCTCGTCCTCCTGCTCCCCGTCGGTCGGGTTGACGTCGAGGTGGAGCCGGTTCTTGACGATCTTGCCCTCGGGCACCCGCGCGAAGGTCAGCGTGGGCGGCACCGGGCCGACGCGGCTCTTCCCTTCCGGCACCAGAGGAGAGCCGATGGTGACGACCTCGTCGTCCTCGTCCTGCACCTCGTAGCCCAGGACCGCGCACCAGAACCTGGCCAGACCCTGGGGGTCCGCGCAGTCGATCGCCAGCTCGGTGAACTTGCTGGTCATGTCGCGACCGTATCCGGTAGTCCACATCGTTTCGGTCGTCCAGGGCCGCCGTGAACAACCGGAACGATGTGGACTACCCGGAAATGCCCCGGCGGAGTGGTGGGATGGTCGGCATGGAGCAGCGACAACCGGTGGTGGGCGCGGCGATCGTGCGCCACGGCATGGTGCTGGCTGCCCGCCGTACGGCGCCGGCGGCCGTGGCCGGGCTCTGGGAGTTCCCCGGCGGCAAGGTCGAGTCAGGCGAGACGCCGGAGACAGCCCTGGTGCGCGAGATCGGCGAGGAGCTCGGCTGCGCCATCGACGTGACCGGCTGGCTGGCCGCGGAGGTGCCGATCGGGGAACGGTTCGCGCTCCGGGTCGCCACCGCCCGGATCGAGTCGGGCGAGCCGCGGCCGACCGAGCACGACCTGGTCCGGTGGCTGGCCCCGGAGGATCTCGAGCAGGTCGACTGGCTCGCACCCGACCGCCCCTTCCTCCCCGAGCTGCGCGCGCTGCTCACTCCGTAGGCTGGTCCCCATGCGCGAGATGTCCGACCACCGCCTGCTGCTCGTCCACGCCCATCCCGACGACGAGACGATCAACAACGGCGCCACCATGGCGCGCTACGTCGAGGAGGGCCGCGGCGTCACCCTCGTGACCTGCACCGCCGGCGAGATGGGCGAGGTGCTCGTGCCGGAGCTGGCGCACCTCGCCGCAGACCAGGAGGACGGCCTCGGATCCCACCGTCGTGGCGAGCTCGACGCGGCGATGAAGGTGCTGGGCGTGAGCGACCACCGGTTCCTCGGCGGGTTCGGCACCTACCGCGACTCCGGCATGAAGTGGCACGAGGACGGCTACGCGATCGCTGCCGACGAGACCCACGAGAACGCGTTCTGGCACGCCGACCTGACCACGGCCGCCGACCACCTCGTCGAGGTCATCCGCGAGGTCCGGCCGCAGGTGCTGGTCACCTACGACCAGTTCGGCGGCTACGGCCACCCCGACCACATCCAGGCCCACCGGGTCGCGACGTACGCCGCCACGCTGGCCGCCGTGCCGTCGTACCGACTGGACCTGGGTGAGCCGTGGGAGATCGCCAAGGTCTACTGGGCGGCGATGTCGGAGAGCCGGATGCGCGACAGCCTGCGCCAGATGCGCGAGGCCGGGGACACCGAGACCTTCGAGGGGCTGGACCCCGACGGCGACCTGCCGCCCTTCGTCACGCCCGACGAGCTGATCTCGGCGCGCGTCGACGGCGCCGCCTTCGTGGACCGCAAGATGGAAGCGCTGGCCGCCCACCGCACCCAGGTCGACGCCGACGGCCCGTTCTTCAGCGGCGGCGAGAGCGGCCACGCGTTCTGGGCCGAGGAGTTCTACCGCATCGTGCGCGGCACACCGGTGCCGGACGACGACGGCTTCGAGTCCGACCTGTTCGCGGGTTTGTGAGGACCCAGCAGGATCGGGCACTGCGGATCGCCGCGGCGGCGGTGCTCTTCGTCGTCGGGGCGGCGACCGCGGCGGCGACCGTGGTCGCCCACGAGCTCTGGTGGGGGCTGCCGCTGGCGACGGCCGCGCTGGTCGCCACCTTCGTCGCGGTCGGCCGCGGCTGGCTGACCCGGCTGCCGCTGGCCGTCGGGTTCGTGGGCGTCGTGCTCGTGGCGGTCACCACGCGACCCGAGGGCGACTACCTGATCTCCTCGAGCACCCCCGGCTACCTGCTGCTGCTGCTCGCCCTGGTGGTCCTGATCGCGGCCGTGGTCACTCTCCCGCGTCCAGGCTCTGCCCGTTCAAAGCGTGGGTCGCGCCCCGATCACGTGGGTGGCACGACCTACGATGTCGCGCGTGACTGAGCCACAGGGGCGTGAGAGGCCGGGCGGCCGCGTCGTCCTGCTCCTGCTGCTCGGGCTGGCGCTGCTGGCGGGCGGTGCGTACGCCGCTGCCTATCTCGCGGCCGGCGACCGGGTCCCGCGCGGCACGACCGTGGCCGGGGTCGAGATCGGCGGCATGACCCCCGACGAGGCGCTCGAGGAGCTCGAGACCGGCCTCGCCGACCGCGCCCAGGAGCCGATCCCGGTCTCGGTCGGGGGCGAGGTGGTTCCGCTCCGACCTGCCGCGACCGGGCTGCGCGTCGACTACCCCGCGTCGGTGGAGGCGGCCGGTGGTGGCGAGTCCTGGAGTCCCGCGCGGCTGTGGGACTACTACACCGGCGGCGACGAGCTGCCCGCCACCCTCGACGTCGACGAGGACGCGCTGGCGAAGGCGCTCGACGAGCTCGCCGCCCAGGTCGGAAGCCCGCCCCGAGACGGTGCCGTGGACTTCGAGGGCTCCCGGGTCGTGGTCCAGGACTCCCGCACCGGTGAGGCGCTCGACCCCGAGGCCGCCGGTGAGCAGATCGAGGAGGCCTATCTCAGCGACGGTGACCAGGCGGCGGTCGAGCTCACCCTGACCACGGCGGAGCCCGAGATCGACGACGCCGACGTCCAGGAGGCGCTCGACGACTTCGCCAACCCGGCCGTCTCGGGCCCGGTGACGCTGCTGTTCGGCGACTCCCGGATCCGGATCTCCCCGCGCGACTACGGCGACGCGCTCGAGCTGCGCCCGCGTGACGGCGAGCTGGTCCCCGCCCTCGACCGCGAGGCGCTCACCCGGCTGCTCGACTCCCGGATCAGCAGCGGCGAGCCGGTCGACGCCACGGTGCGCGTGGTGGACGGCGAGCCGCGGGTGATCCCCGCCAAGCCGGGCGTGACCTACCGGCCGGCCGACGTCGAGCGCACCTTCCTCGACCTGGTCACCCAGACCGTCGGGCGAGCGCGAGCAGCGGATCGAGGCGGTCTCGGCGACGGCCGACTTCACGACCGCCGATGCCCGCGCGCTCGGGATCACCGAGCGGGTGTCGACCTTCACGACGTACTTCCCCTACGCCGAATACCGCAACGTCAACATCGGACGCGCCGCCGAGATCGTCAACGGCACCATCCTCGAGCCCGACGAGATCTTCTCGCTCAACGGCATCGTGGGGGAGCGGACGGTCGAGAACGGGTTCACCGAGGGCTACGTCATCTCGGACGGCATCCTCGTGACCGACCTCGGTGGCGGCGTCTCGCAGATGGCGACCACGACGTTCAACGCGATGTTCTTCGCCGGCCTCAAGGACATCGAGCACAAGCCCCACTCGTTCTACATCGACCGCTACCCGGTCGGCCGCGAGGCGACGGTCGCGTGGGGCTCGGTCGACCTGCGGTTCCAGAACGACACGCCGTACGGCGTCCTGATCACCGCCAGCGTCACCCCGAGCACCCCGACCAGCTCAGGGGTCGTGACCGTGAGCATGTGGTCGACGAAGCACTGGGACATCACGACCTCGGCGTCGGAGCGCTACAACTTCACGAGTCCCGAGACGCGGCGGGTCGACACGCTCCAGTGCCACCCCAACGAGGGCTACGGCGGGTTCGACATCGACGTGTGGCGCTACTTCCGCAAGCCGGGCTCCTCCGAGCTGGTCCGCCAGGAGAAGTTCCACACCTCCTACATCCCCAGCGACACCGTGATCTGCACCAACCCCAACGCCACGGACGGCTGAGGTCTCGACCAGGCTCGACCACCGGTCAGGACGTCACGACCACCGGCTGCCGGATCGGCGCGGAGAAGAAGTAGCCGTCGTCGTTGTCGGGCGCCTCGTCCGGCTGGGTTCGTCCCTGCAGTGTCGACGGCCCGCGTGACCACACCGTGTTCGCCGGGGGACCCGAAGACGACGTCGGCCTCCCACGCGCTGCAGCTCGAAGGGTCGTTGGGGCCGACCAGCCGCGCGTCCTGCCAGGTCGCCCCGTCGTCCACACTCACCGACACCGAGGCGATCGCGGCCTCGCCCGACCAGGCCCGGCCGCGCAGTGTCACCGGGCGGTTCGACGGGAACGGCCCGAGCGTGTCGACCACGCTCTTGACCGGCATCCGGTCCAGCACGGCCTCGTCGCCGGACCACCCCTCGCCGTGCATGCGGTACCAGCGCGTGTTCCACGGGGACTCGACCGGACATCGGCTGACCCGCAGCTCCCCGAGCCACTTGATGCTGGCGACGCCGACCCAGCCCGGCACGATCAGGCGCACCGGGAAGCCGTGGTCGAGCGGAAGTGGGTGCCCGTTCATCTCCCACACGACCAGGACGTCGTCGAGCGCCTTCTCGATCGGGAGCGGGCGACGCACCCGGCCGTGGTCGACGCCGTCGACGACATAGGGATCGTCGAGCCCGACCGCCATCACCGACGTGGCGTCCGGTCGGATTCCCGCGTGACGCAGCACGGTGGCGAGTCGTACGCCGGTCCAGCGGGCGACGCCGATCGCGCCGTGACCCCACTGCGTGCCCGGGCGCTCCATGCCCTGCTGGGACGCGAAGTACCGTCGCCCGTTGCCGGTGCACTCCAGCGCGTACGTCTGGGTGACGGTGGTGAAGTCGCGCAGCTGCTCGAGGGAGTAGGTCGTCTGGCCGTGGACACCGTCACCGGTGACGAGCAGCCGCCACAGCCCGGCGTCGATGGCCGGGGCCTGGGTGTGGCTGCGCACGAAGAAGCGCTCGACCGGGGTCACCGGCGGCACCTCACCGCTCCAGACGGTCTCGGCGTCGGTGCCGTGCACGTCGAAGCCGTCGGTCAGCGGCAGGTTCGTCCGGTCGCGCAACATGGCCCAAAGTCTACTGAATCGCTCCACTAAGAGCGAAATCCGCCACGGCGCGCCCGGTGTCAGTGGACTCGACCGAGCCCGAGCGACGCCAGCGCCTCGCGGACGCCGCGGGCCAGGTGCTCGAGGATCGCGGCCTGCTCGCGGGCCGCCCGGATCCCGTCGGCCGGCGAGCAGGCGCGGAAGCGGAGGACGTCACCGGGCCGGGCCTGCGCGAGGCGGTCGACGGCAACCGTCGTCGCCACGCCGACCACGGGGTAGCCGGCGGTCAGCAGGCGTCCGCGCAGGAGCGCCAGCAGCCCACCGGCGGGCGGGATCTCGATGGCGCCGACGGGTACGCCGCGGGACAGGATCTCGCTGATGCCCTGCCGGGACGGGGTCGACCCGGTCAGCCGCAGCCCGACGTAGTCCGACTCGGGCGCGACCTCGAACGCCCCGTCGGCGAGGACGCCGTCTCCGAACTGGGACGTGTCCGGTCCCGGTGTGACGTCGATCGTCCAGTCGTGGGTCAGCGCCGGCCGGTCCACGCGGAACCGGAAGACGGGGATCACGGTGTGGGGGTGGTCGAGACCGGCATAGCGGGTGGCCACCTCGAGCGTGGCGCCGGCGTCCAGGCGTGGGCCGACCTCGAGCAGGGGGTCCGGGGCGACGCTGCCGAGCGTGCGATCGGCCCGCAGCCGCCCGCCCACGGCGACATAGCTGCGCAGGCCGCGCCTGGGCTCGGCGACGGCGATCCGAGCGCCGGCGGGGACGGCGAGGGTCTGCCACACCGGTTGAGCGGCCCCGTCCACCTCGACCTCCTCGGCGGCGCCCGTCACGGCGACGAGCGAGGGCCGGTCGACCGAGAAGACGAAGCCGGTGGCCGTCACCTCCAGCAGGGGGTCGTGCGCGTCGTTGGCGACCAGCGCCGAGGCCACGGCGGCGGCGTAACGGTCGGCCGCACCGTTGGCGGCCACGCCCAGCCGGCCGTAGCCGGGCCGACCGAGGTCCTGCGCCGTGGTCAGGCCGGGCTGCTCGACGGTGAGCGTGGTGACGTTCATGCGTCCGCTTCGGGTCGCCGGCCCGCGTGGTCGTCCCACTCGTCGGCGCCGATCGCGACGAACCGGACCAGGTCGCCGGTGCGGTAGGGCACCAGGTCGGGGTCGGCGACGTCGAAGAGCCGCAGCGGCGTACGCCCGATCAGGCGCCACCCACCCGGCGAGGGGACGGGGTAGATCATCGACTGCCGGCCACTGAGGGCCACCGAGCCGGGGGTGATCCGCACCCGTGGTGAGGCGACCCGGGGGATCTCGGCGGGCAGGTCGGGGATCTCGACGAACAGGGCGGTGACCGGGGAGCCGACGAAGCGCAGCACGAACGGCTGCGCGGTGTGGAGCGAGATCACCTCGTCGGGTGGGAGGCCGAGGACCTCGGCGACGTCGTCGAGGTCTGGTCCGTGCTCGCCGCCGTAGCAGACCGGGATCGAGAACGACCGCGGCTCCGGCTCGGCCACGGGGTGGGCGAGCCGCTCCCGGACGGCGTCGGCCACCGCTGCGTGGTCGGTGACCAGCGGGTCGAAGGCGACGAAGGCGTGCCGGAAGCTGGCGACGACGTCGACGAACCCGTCGGGCGGTGCCGCCACCAGGCTCCGGGCCAGCCCCTGGGCGATGGACCACTGGGCCTCGGCGTCACCTTCGGGCTCGACCAGGACGGCCGCGTCGCCGTAGTCGTGGATCGCCGCGCGCCCGGTCACGGGCGAGCCTCGAGGACCTCCGTCAGGGGCGCGATGGTCACGCCGGCCACCTCCAGCACCGAGCGCACATGCTGGGCCGCGGCGACGGAGTCGGCGTTGTCGCCGTGGAGCAGGATCGTGTCGAAGTCGAGCTCCACCTCGGCGCCGGTGTGGGCCTCGACGGTGCCGTTCTCGACCATGGCGCGGGCGCGCTGCGCGATCACGTCGGCGTCGTGGAAGACCGCGTCCGGCTGCTGCCGCGAGACCAGCGTGCCGTCCTCCTCGTAGGCCCGGTCCGGGAAGGCCATCAGGCCGACCCGCATCCCGCGCTCGCGCGCCATCCGCTCCAGCACGCCGGAGTAGGTCACCACCGCCAGCGACTCGTCGACGGTCGCGATCGCCTCCAGCACCGGCGCGGCATACGCCTCGTCGGTGACCACGAGGTTGCCGAGCCGGCCGTGGGGACTGACGTGGCGGAGGGGTACGCCGGCCGCACGGGCGAAGCCGGCCAGCGCGCCGATCTGGTAGACGACGTCGCAGTAGAGCTCGTCGTACGACATCTGCAGGGTGCGGCGGCCGAAGCCCACGCGGTCGGGGAAGGAAGGGTGCGCGCCGACCGCGACGCCGTGGTCGCGGCAGAGCTCGACCGTGCGCCGCATCAGGGTCGGGTCGCCGGCATGGAAGCCGCAGGCGACGTTGGCGGAGCTGAGGGACGGCAGCAGGGTGGCGTCGTCGCCCATCCGCCAGGATCCGTAGCCCTCGCCCACGTCGGCCGCGAGGTCGATGAGACGGCTCATGACCCCAGCGTACGAGGATGGGGCCATGAGGACTCCCGCTCGACGGCATCTCCGTGCTCTCGCTCGAACAGGCCGTCGCCGGTCCGTTCGCCACCCGCCACCTCGCCGACCTCGGCGCCCGGGTGATCAAGGTCGAGCGACCAGTGGTGGGCGACTTCGCGCGTCACTACGACGAGACGGTCGGCGGAGAGTCCAGCTACTTCGTCTGGCTCAACCGCGGGAAGGAGAGCGTCGAGCTCGATCTCAAGGACCCCGACGACCGGGCAGTGGTGGCGCGGCTCGTCGAGCGGGTCGACGTCGTGGTGCAGAACCTGCTTCCGGGCTCCGCCGAGCGGCTCGGGCTCGACGCGGCGACGTTGCGGGCCCAGCGGCCCGAGCTGGTCCACTGCTCCATCTCCGGCTACGGCGAGCCGGGGCCGTACGCCGGACGCAAGGCGTTCGACCTGCTGGTGCAGTGCGAGACCGGCATGGTCGAGGCGACTGGGTCGCCCGAGGCCGGGGCACGGGTCGGCGCCTCGGTCGCCGACATCGCGGCCGGCATGTACGCCTACGCCGGCATCCTCGCCGCGCTGGTGCAGCGCGACCGGACGGGCGAGGGGAGCACGCTCGAGATCACCATGCTCGAGGCGCTCGGTGAGTGGATGAGCCAGCCCGTCTACTGGTCTCGTGACGGCGAGCGCGACTGGCAACGGTCCGGCGCCCGGCACGCCACGATCGCGCCATACGGCTCCTATCCCGCAGGGGACGGCCCGGTCTTCCTGTGCGTGCAGAGCCACCGCGACTGGGTGCTGCTCTGTGAGCACGTGCTGCACCGCCCCGAGCTGCTCGACGACCCTCGGTTCCTGACCAACTCCGATCGTGTCGAGCACGAGCCGGAGCTGGCCGCGGTCCTCGCCGACTGCTTCGCCGACCGTGCGGCGTCGGACGTGGTGGCCGACCTCGACGCGGCCGGCGTCGCGCACGCGCTCGTGCGCACCCCGCGCGAGTTCGCCGACCACCCCCAGCTCGAGGCTCGTGACCGCTGGCGCAGCGTCCGACACCCGGGCGG
Source organism: uncultured Actinomycetota bacterium (assembly GCA_963804845.1). Classification (GTDB taxonomy): domain Bacteria; phylum Actinomycetota; class Actinomycetes; order Propionibacteriales; family Nocardioidaceae; genus Nocardioides. The sequence continues at coordinate 377,796 of CAWDSA010000007.1, forward strand.
CGAGATGCGCGCGATGCTGCCGCCCGTGACCGTGGTGGGCAGCGAGCCGCGGATGGATCCCGTCCCGGCCCTGGGCGAGCACACCGACGCGGTCCGCGCCGAGGTCAGCGAGCCGGTGTGAGGTAGCGGTAGGCGTGGTGCGTGACGAATCCCAGCCCCTCGTAGAGCCGGCGGGCAGGGACGTTGCCACGCGACACCTGGAGGTACGCCGTGGTCGCTCCCTGGCTGGCGCCCCACTCGACCAGCTCCGCCATCACCGCCAGCGCCAGGCCTCGCCCGCGATGGGCCGGCTCGACCTCGACGCCGCGGAAGCCGACCCAGTCGTCGGCGTACGCCGCGAGGCCGGTCGCCACGCCGTCGATGTCTGCCCGCACCAGCCCGCCGCCGAGAGGTTCGAGGGTCGCGTTGGCCGGGCTGCCGGGGAGCGCGCGGGCCAGCCTGGCGACCGACGCCAGCTGGAGGACGGTGTCGGCGTCCGCACCGTCCAGGACCCAGCCGCGATCGCTGAACAGCGCCTCCTCCGGCGAGTCGGGCAGCACGTTGGCGATCGGGCGCGCGTAGTGGGCGACGACCCGGTCGTAGGCGTCCTCGACGCCGGGCGGCCCGAACGCGAGCACCGAGTTGGCGCGCCGCGCGGTCGACGTCGGCGACGAGCGCAGCAGCCAGTCGCCGAGCGGCTCGGTCACCAGGTCCGGCCACAGCGCGAGCGCGCGCAGCTGGCACTCGCGGGCACTCACCCGGAGCCGTGGGGACGCTCGCGGCGGCACCGGCTTGCCGGACACGATCAGCCGGACCGGGATGGTGACCGCCGGCCCCTGCTCCGGCTGGACGACACACTCACCGTCGGACCAGCGCAGGCACACGCCGAGGACGTCGGTGAGCGCGGGGCCGCCGGTCGGACCGGTCTCGCCGGGCACCACCCGGCGGACGACGACGCGATGGCCGACGACGTGGGGGCCCAGCCGGTGGGCCACGGGCGGATCGTGCACGACCAGAGACTAGGCTGAGGCACGCTGGAGAACCGCGCAGTCTTACGAGGAGAGGAGGATCTGGTGACCTACGTCATCGCCCAGCCGTGCGTCGACCTCAAGGACCGGGCCTGCGTCGACGAGTGTCCTGTCGACTGCATCTACGAGGGCAAGCGGATGCTCTACATCCAACCCGACGAGTGCGTCGACTGCGGTGCCTGCGAACCGGTGTGCCCGGTCGAGGCGATCTTCTACGAGGACGACACCCCGGAGGAGTGGAAGTCCTACTACGACGCCAACGTCCACTTCTTCGACGAGATCGGCTCGCCCGGTGGCGCCGCGAAGATGGGCGAGATCGACCACGACCACGAGATCGTTGCGGCCCTGCCGCCGCAAGAACACGACGAGTGATCTCAGAGCGGTTACCGGATTTCCCCTGGGATCAGCTGGCGTCGTACGCCGGCCGGGCCAGCGCCCATCCCGACGGGATCGTCGACCTCTCGGTCGGCACGCCCGTCGACCCCACCCCGACCGTCATCCAGGACGCACTGTGCGCAGCGGCCGACGCACCCGGCTACCCGACGACGATCGGCCTGCCCGAGACCCGGCAGGCGGCGGTCGACTGGCTGCGCCGACGCCACGGGGTGGCCGGGCTCGGGATCGACGGCGTCCTGCCGGTCATCGGCTCCAAGGAGCTGATCGCGTCGCTGCCGGGTCACCTCGGGCTCGGCGAGGGGGACCTGATCGGCTACCCCGAGCTGTCCTACCCGACCTACGAGGTCGGGGCGGCCCTCTGCGGGGCCCGCGCCCTGGCGAGCGACTCGCTCACGTCGTTCGGTCCCGAGCGGCCGGCGCTCCTGTGGCTCAACTCGCCGTCCAACCCGACCGGTCGTGTGCTGCCCGTCGACCACCTGCGCAAGGTCGTGGAGTGGTGCCGCGAGCGCGGGACGCTGCTGGTCTCCGACGAGTGCTACATCGAGATGGCCTGGGAGACCGGCCCTGACACGGAGCCGGTCTCGGTCCTCCACCCGGACGTCTGCGACGGGTCCTTCGAGGGACTGCTCGCCGTCCACTCGTTGTCGAAGCGCTCCAACCTCGCCGGCTACCGCTGCGCGTTCGTCGCCGGCGACCCGACCGTCGTCGCCGAGCTGCTCGCCGTCCGCAGGAACCTCGGCCTGATGGTCCCCGGACCCCAGCAGCGGGCGATGATCGCCGCGCTCGAGGACGACGACCACGTGGTGGCCCAGCACGCGACGTACGCCGCCCGCCGCGCCGTCCTCAAGGAGGCGCTGCTCGGCGCCGGGTTCGAGGTCGACCACTCCGAGGCGTCGCTCTACCTGTGGGCGACCCACGGGCACGACTGCTGGGAGACCGTGCTGTGGTTCGCCGAGCACGGCATCCTGGTCGCTCCCGGCACCTTCTACGGACCCGCCGGCTCGCGCCACGTGCGGATCGCGTTCACCGCGACCGACGAGCGAGTCGCGGCCGCGGTAGCGCGACTCGCCTAGAGCGGAACGGCCATCACCGGGAGCCGGGGCTCCTCGACCGTCACGTCCTCCCCTGCGGGACGTGAAGGTTCGTCGTCGTGCTGCAACGGGTCAAGGGTGGGCACCTTGACCGCCGCGATCGCCTCGACCCGCACCACGTGGTGGTCGGTCCCGGCGCCGGTGAGGACCACACCGTGCCCGTCGACCTCGCTCACCATGCCTTCGATCCAGTGGCCGGCGACCAGCACGCGGACGACCACGCCGTGGTCGCGGGCGCGGCTGAGCGCGGTGCCGATGGTGAAGAGCGTCGACTGCATGGAGGGCCTTTCCGGCCGGCATCCCACTAACGCCGGTCCTGATGCCCAACGTAGGGCCGAGTGCGGCTTCGTGAGGGGTGATCGTCAAGGTCTGACCGGACGGCGGTCCTCAGTGGTCCGAACGGGTCACTCGTAGACGTCGACGTGGACGTGGTCGCGGTGCTCGAGGATCGCGGCGGTGTCGGCGTCACGTCCCGACGTGTCCGGGTCGTAGTCGCGCCAGCCGTCCGCGGAGCGCCACCCCGAGGTCCAGATCCGGTCGTCGAAGATCACGGTCCTCACGCTGAGCCGGGCGGCCTGGGCGACGAGGTACTGCGCCATCGCCCAGCCGCGCTCGCGGTTGTCCTCGCTGATCGGCCGCACGAAGACGTCGACGGCGCGGCCGTCGTAGTGGGCCGAGCCGGGCATGTGGCCGTCCCGGACACCACCCGGCGCGAAGCCGCCGAGCGACTGCGGTCCGAAGACCGTCTCCAGGTGGCGGCGTACGACGTCGGCCCGCTCGGTCAGCCCGGCGTCGCCGAGCTGGGTCGAGGCCTCGTCGGGCTCGTCGGTGACCGTGCAGTGGAAGGCGTTGGCGGACTGGCCGGTCAGCGCGCTGGCCAGCACGCGGGCGTCCGCCTCGTGATCGGCGTACGCCTCGGGGTAGGCGGAGCGCTGGACCTCCTGGGCGGCGACGGTGACCTCGAGGCCCTCGTAGTCGTCGACCTCGGCGAGCGCGTCGTAGAACGCGTTGGTCGCGTAGACGGGGTCGAGCAGCTGGCGGGGCGTGCCCCAGCCCTGGGACGGCCGCTGCTGGAAGAGGCCGAGGGAGTCGCGGTCGCCGTACTCGACGTTGTAGAGCTTCGACTCCTGATAGGCGGTGGCCAGAGCGATCGTGGCGGCGCGGGCCGGCATGCCGCGCTCGACCGAGATCGCGGCGATCAGAGCGGCGTTCTCGGCCTGCTCGGGCGCCAGGATGACGGTCCGGCCCTGCACGGTGGCCTCGCAGTCGTCGGCCTTGAGGAGCGGCGCCACGGTGTCACCGATCAGCCGCCAGGCGACGATGCCGGCGGCGACCACGGCGATGACGGCGCCGACCGCCCAGACCTTCTTCAATTCGCGTGCAGGTCGGTGTTGAGGACGATGCCGTGTCCCTGCCACGGCACGGCCTCGATGGCGCCGCTGACCGAGTTGCGGCGGAACAGCACGTTGCTCGCCCCGGAGAGAGTGGCCGCCTTGACCAGCTTGGGCTTGCTGTCCATGTCGGTGATGGTGACCTTGGTCCCGGCCGTGACGTAGCAGCCGGCCTCGACGACACAGTCGTCACCGAGGGAGATCCCGATGCCGGCGTTGGCGCCGAGCAGGCAGCGCTCGCCGATGGAGATGACCTGCTTGCCGCCGCCGGAGAGGGTGCCCATGATCGAGGCCCCGCCGCCGATGTCGCTGCCGTCCCCCACCAGCACGCCGGCCGAGATCCGACCCTCGACCATCGACGCGCCCAGGGTGCCGGCGTTGTAGTTGACGAACCCCTCGTGCATGACGGTGGTGCCCTCGGCGAGGTGGGCGCCGAGCCGCACCCGGTCGGCGTCGGCGATGCGGACGCCGGTCGGGATCACGTAGTCGGTCAGCCGCGGGAACTTGTCGACGCCGAACACGCTGACGTGCTGGCCGCTCGCCCGCAGCCGGGCGCGGGTCGCCTCGAACCCCGCGACCGCGCACGGGCCGGCGCTCGTCCAGACCACGTTGGTCAGTGCCCCGAAGACGCCCTCCATCGAGATGGTGTGGGGGCGCGCGAGCCGGGTCGAGAGGAGGTGGAGCCGCAGCCAGGCGTCGGCCGTGTCGCCGATCGGCGCCTGCAGGTCGTCGACCACCACCCGGCGTACCTCCCGGACGACGGCACGCGCCTCGTCCTTGCCCTCCAGGGCACGGAGGTCGGCCGGCGCCTCGCTGTCGTCGGGCCCACCCAGCGCGGGGGAGGGGAACCACACGTCGAGGACGTTGCCGTCGGCGTCGAGCGTGGCCAGTCCGTGGCCCCACGCGGAGGTCGGTGTGTCAGTCACGGGACCAGCGTACGGAGTCAGTCGTGATACCCGATCACGTCGCCCGACTGGGCATCGACGACCACGCTGGTGCCGGGACCTTCACCGTCGGTGCTGACGTCCCAGACGATCCGGCCGTCGTCCTCGCCGAGGTCGATGTCGTCGACGGGGCCGCTCAGCTCCGGGCTCCCCGCCTGGATCGCGGCTCATGCGGTACCGCCGCGCCTCCTGACCCCCTACCGCCCACACCCACCCACCACCCAATGGATTGGCGGGTACGACGACCCGACCCGTACGCTGGGAGGTACAGGCGTTCGAGCCGTCATCAGCGGCGAGCCTCCGGAAGAACCGGCCGCCCCGAAACCCGGGGTGACCTCAGTAGAACCGGACGGGTGGGCCCGTCACAGCCGAGAACGAAGCGGTCGTCGCCCCGGTGGGGGAGGCGGCAAGCGAGGTGGTACCGCGGTCCCAGCAGCAACGGGATCGTCCTCGTGAACACACCGAGGACGAGCAGGAGCCACCAGCATGAGCAGGAGACCTACCCGAAGGTCACCCACACCGACGCCGCAGGAGTGCCCGCGACGCCGGCGTTCCCGGCGATCGAGGAGCAGGTGCTCGCGTACTGGAAGGCCGACGGGACCTTCGAGGCGAGCGTCGAGCAGCGGGAGGCGGGCGAGAACGGCGACAACGAGTTCGTCTTCTACGACGGACCGCCGTTCGCCAACGGCCTGCCCCACTACGGCCACCTGCTGACCGGCTACGTCAAGGACCTGATCCCGCGCTACCGCACCATGCGCGGGCGCCGCGTCGAGCGCCGCTTCGGCTGGGACACCCACGGCCTGCCCGCCGAGCTCGAGGCGATGCGCCTCAAGGGCATCAAGACCACCGACGAGATCGTCGAGATGGGCATCGACGTCTTCAACGACGCCTGCCGGACGTCGGTCTTCACCTACACCGACGAGTGGCGCGACTACGTCACCCGCCAGGCCCGCTGGGTCGACTTCGAGAACGACTACAAGACCCTCGACCTCGACTACATGGAGTCGGTCATCTGGGCGTTCAAGGAGCTCTACGAGAAGGGTCTCGTGTACGAGGGGTTCCGGGTCCTGCCCTACTGCTGGAACGACGAGACGCCCCTGTCCAACCACGAGCTGCGGATGGACGACGACGTCTACCAGTCCCGCCAGGACCCGGCGGTGACCGTCGGCTGCCGGTTGGAGACCGGCGAGATCGCCCTCGTCTGGACCACGACCCCGTGGACCCTCACCGCCAACCTCGCGATCATGGTCCACCCCGACATCGAGTACGTCGTGGTCGAGTCGTCCTTCACCGGCCAGCCGGAGCGCTACGTCATCGGCGCCGAGCGGCTCACGGCGTACGCCAAGGAGCTCCAGGACGACGACCGGGAGCTCGAGGACCAGGTCGTCGAGCGGCTGACCGGCCGCGACCTGATGGGTCGCTCCTACACCCCGCCGATGTCCTACTTCGAGGGGCACGCCAAGGCGTTCCGCATCGTCGAGGCCGACTTCGTCACCACCGGCGAGGGCACCGGGCTGGTCCACACCGCAGGCGCGTTCGGTGAGGAGGACAAGGCGATCACCGACCGCGAGGGCATCGAGCTCGTGGTGCCGGTCGCGCTCGACGGAACGTTCACGTTCCCGGTGACCGACTACGAGGGGATGCACGTCTTCGACGCCAACCTCCACATCATCGACCACCTCAAGGCGATGACCAGCGCCGTCGGGGAGCAGAGCGCGAACGGGGAGCATCACCCCGGGCACGGTCCTGCTGCGACGCGAGACCTACGAGCACTCCTACCCGCACTGCTGGCGCTGCCGGAACCCGCTCATCTACATGGCGGTCTCGTCGTGGTTCGTGTCGACCACCAAGATCCGCGACCGCATGCTCGACCTCAACCAGGAGATCCGCTGGGTCCCCGAGCACGTGAAGGACGGCCAGTTCGGCAAGTGGCTGGAGAACACCCGCGACTGGTCGATCTCCCGCAACCGGTTCTGGGGCAGCCCGATCCCGGTGTGGAAGTCCGACGACCCGGCCCACCCGCGGGTCGACGTCTACGGGTCGCTGGAGGAGCTCGAGCGCGACTTCGGCGTACGACCGGACGACCTGCACCGGCCCTACATCGACGACCTGACCCGGCCCAACCCCGACGACCCGAGTGGGAAGTCGACCATGCGCCGGGTCACCGACGTGTTCGACTGCTGGTTCGAGTCCGGCTCGATGCCGTTCGCCCAGGTCCACTACCCGTTCGAGAACGCCGACTGGTTCGAGGACCACTACCCCGGCGACTTCATCGTCGAGTACATCGGCCAGACCCGCGGCTGGTTCTACACGATGCACGTGCTGGCCGCGGCGCTGTTCGACAAGCCGGCGTTCTCGGCCTGCGTCAGCCACGGCGTCGTGCTCGGCTCCGACGGCAACAAGATGTCGAAGAGCCTGCGCAACTACCCCAACGTCTACGAGGTCTTCGACCGCGACGGCGCCGACGCGATGCGCTGGTTCCTGATGTCGAGCCCGATCCTGCGCGGCGGCAACCTGATCGTCACTGAGCGCGGCATCCGCGAGTCGGTGCGGCAGGTGCTGATCCCGCTCTGGAACACCTGGTACTTCTTCGCGCTCTACGCCAACGCGGCCAACGACGGGCGGGGCTACGACGCCGCCGCGCGGCCCGCGTCGGAGCACGTGATGGACCGCTACGTGCTGGCCAAGCTGCGTCAGTACGTCGAGGACATGACCCGCCAGCTCGACAACTACGAGGTCGCCAACGCCTGTGACTCGACACGGACGTTCCTCGAGGTCCTCACCAACTGGTACGTACGGCGCTCGCGCGACCGCTTCTGGGGCGAGAACACCGACGCGTTCGACACCCTCTGGACGGTCCTGGAGACGGTCTGTCGGGTCGCCGCGCCGTTGCTGCCGTTGACGACCGAGGAGGTCTGGCGCGGGCTCACCGGCGAGCGCTCGGTCCACCTGACGGACTGGCCGGACGCCGCCTCGCTGCCCGACGACCCGACGCTCGTGGCCGCGATGGACGAGGTGCGCGACGTGGCGTCGGCCGGGCTCGCCCTCCGCAAGGCTCACCGGCTGCGCACCAGGCTTCCGCTGGCCTCACTGACGCTGGTCGTCGACGACGCGTCGGCGCTGACCGGGTTCGAGCCGATCCTGGCCGACGAGCTGAACGTCAAGGACGTCCGGCTGGTGCAGGCCGGGTCCGACGAGGCGGCGGCGTACGCCGTGGAGCAGCGGCTCACGGTCAACGCCCGTGCCGCAGGGCCGCGGCTGGGTCGCGACGTGCAGACCGTCATCAAGGGCTCCAAGGCGGGCGACTGGTCGGTGGCCGCGGACGGCACCGTCACCTGCGCCGGGTTCGAGCTCGCCGAGGGCGAGTACACCCTGGAGACCGTCGCCGGCGAGGGCGACGACCACTCCGCGACGGCGGTGCTGCCACGGGGCGGCTTCGTCGTGCTCGACACCGCCACCACGCCCGAGCTCGAGGCCGAGGGCGTGGCTCGCGACCTGGTCCGGACCGTCCAGCAGGCCCGGCGCGACGCCGGGCTCGACGTCTCGGACCGGATCACGCTCCGCCTGTCCGGCCCGACCGACGTGCTGGCCGCCGCTCGGACCCACGAGGCGCTGCTGACCGAGGAGACGCTCGCGACCACGGTGACCTACGACGAGGCGGGTGAGACATCGGTGTCGGTGAGGCGGACTGAGGACTAGGGCGCAGCCTGGCCGGCGTTGACCAGCACGGTGATCAGGGCGCCGATCCCGAGCACGACCAACGGGATGAACCAGCGACTGGTCCGGCGTGCCACGAAGGGCCACAGCCCGCCCACCAGCAGGGCAGGGATGACCAGTCGACCGAAGCCGTAGCCCATGTCGTTGGCGAGGTCGTCGCCGCTCCCGAGGGCCGCGCCGAGCGCCGACCCGAGCACAAGAGCGCTCGCCAGAGCGATCCCGAGTGTGGACCAGACCGACGGTCTCGGCCTCTCTTCCTGCCAGAACTGCCAGCCTGCTGGTGCGGCGGGCCAATCCGGGGGCGGCCGCCAGTCAGGCGGCGGTTGCCAGCCTTCGGGCGTGGGTGGCCAGTTCGGGGGCGCGACGAACCTCATGGGTACCCACTCTGCCGCAGGACCTGGCGGGCCCAGGAGCGGATCCGCTGGAACGGTTGTCAGTGGCTCGTGAATGAATGGACCCATGACGAGGGAGATGATCAGGGCCGAGGGCCTGGTGAAGCACTACAAGGAGGTCGAAGCCCTGCGCGGCCTCGACCTCTCCGTACCGGAGGGCACCGTCCTGGGGCTGCTCGGCCCCAACGGGGCGGGCAAGACGACGGCGGTGCGGATCCTGGCCACGCTGCTGGTGCCCGACAGTGGTAGTGCGGAGGTGGCGGGCGTCGACGTGCTCGCCGACCCCGACGGGGTGCGCCACAAGATCGGGCTCTCCGGCCAGTACGCCGCGGTCGACGAGCACCTGACCGGGGCCGAGAACCTCGAGATGGTCGGCCGGCTCTACGGCATGAAGCTCGGCGCCGCCCGGGCGCGGGCGCACGAGCTGCTGGAGCGGTTCGACCTCGCCGACGCCGGCGGCCGCCCGGCCAAGACCTACTCCGGCGGCATGCGCCGCCGGCTCGACCTGGCCGGGGCGCTGGTGGCGGAGCCGCCGGTGCTGATCCTCGACGAGCCGACCACCGGTCTCGACGTCCGCAGCCGGCAGCAGATGTGGGAGGTCATCCGCGAGCTCGTCACCTCCGGGGCCACCCTCCTGCTGACGACGCAGTACCTCGAGGAGGCCGACCGGCTCGCCGACGACATCGTGGTCATCGACCACGGCCAGGCGATCGCCCGCGGCACCGCCGACGAGCTCAAGAGCCAGGTCGGCGGCGAGCGCATCGACGTCGTGCTGGCCGACCGCGCCCAGCACGAGCTGGCCGCCGGCGCCCTCGGGTCGGTCGCCGTGGGCGAGGTCCAGGTCGCCGACAACGGTCGCCACCTCACCGCACCGGTCGACCGCGGCGCTGAGGCGCTGCGCCGGGTGCTGGAGCAGCTGGCCACCGACCAGGTCGAGGTGCTCGAGGCCGGCCTCCGCCGGCCGACGCTCGACGACGTCTTCCTCAGCCTCACCGGCCATGCCGCCGAGGACGCCGCCGATACCGCCTCGGGCGACGCCGGCTCGCCCGACTCCACCACCCGACACGACGAGGAGGCGAGCCGATGAGCACCGTCAAAGTGGCGACCGACGGCTGGATCGTCGCCAAGCGCAACCTGATCAAGATCATCCGGGTGCCCGAGATCCTGGTCTTCGTCCTGATCTCGCCGATCATGTTCGTGCTGCTGTTCGCCTTCGTGTTCGGTGGAGCGATCGACCCGGGCGGCGATGTCTCCTACCGGGAGTTCCTGATCGCCGGGATCTTCGCGCAGACGGTCGTCTTCGGTGCCACCTTCACCGGTGCCGGGATCGCCGAGGACATCCAGAAGGGCATCATCGACCGCTTCCGGTCGCTCCCGATGTCCAGCTCCGCCGTGCTCGTGGGCCGCACCGGCTCCGACGTCGTCTACAACCTGCTGTCCCTGGTGATCATGGCGTTGACCGGCCTGCTGGTCGGGTGGCGGATCCGCGACGGGTTCTGGCAGGCGGCCGCGGGCTTCCTGCTGCTGCTCGTCTTCGCCTACGCGTTCAGCTGGGTGATGGGCTACGTGGGCCTGCTGGTGCCGAGCGTCGAGGTGATCAACAATGCGGCGTTCATCGTGATCATGCCCCTGACGTTCGTGTCCAACGCGTTCGTGCCGGTGGAGTCGTTCCCGGCCGCGCTGCAGGTGTTCGTGGAGTGGAACCCGGTCTCGGCGCTGACCCAGGCCTGCCGCGAGCTGTTCGGCAACATCGATCCGACCTACCCGGTCCCCGACGTCTGGTCGCTGCAGAACCCGGTCAGCTACACGCTGATCTGGGTGGTCATCATCCTGGTCGTGTTCGTCCCGCTGTCGGTGCGGCAGTACCGCATCTCCAGCAGCCGCTAGCGGGGTCGATGGTTGGATGGGGTCATGCCCGACCTCGACACTGTTCTGAATCTCACGGCCGACGCCGTCACGCTGACCGAGCAGCTGGTGAACATCGAGTCGGTGAGCCGCAACGAGCAGGCCATCGCCGATGCCGTCGAGCGCGCGCTGCGCCCGCTCGACCACCTGACCGTCACCCGCCACGGCCACACCGTGGTCGCGCGGACCGACCTCGGCCACGGCGAACGGGTCGTGATCGCCGGCCACCTCGACACGGTGCCGATCAACGACAACCTGCCGGCCCGGCGCGAGGGCGACCTGCTGCACGGTCTCGGCACCTGCGACATGAAGGGCGGCGACGCGGTCATCCTGCGGTTGGCCGCCACCGTCCCCGCGCCCAACCGCGACGTGACGTTCATCCTCTATGACGCCGAGGAGATCGAGGACGAGTTCAACGGTCTCCGCCTGCTCAGCCAGACCAACCCCGAGCTGATGGTCGCCGACTTCGCGATCCTGATGGAGCCGTCGAACGCCGTGGTGGAGGCGGGCTGCCAGGGCACGCTGCGCGTCGACGTACGTACGACGGGGGAGCGGGCCCATGCCGCGCGCAGCTGGAAGGGGGTCAACGCCATCCACGGCGCCGCCGAGATCCTGGCCCGGCTCAACGCCTACGAGTCGCGGCGGCCGGTGATCGACGGGCTCGAATATCGCGAGGGCCTCAACGCGGTCTTCATCAGCGGCGGCGTCGCCGGCAACGTCCTGCCCGACGAGTGCGTCGTGTCGGTCAACCACCGGTTCGCCCCCGATCGCTCCGAGGCCGAGGCCGAGCAGTTCGTGCGCGAGTTCTTCGACGGCTTCGACGTGACCGTCTCCGACAGCGCGCCCGCGGCGATGCCCGGCCTCGGGCTGCCGGCGGCCAAGGCGTTCGTCGAGACGATCGGCGGCGACGTGAACCCCAAGTTCGGCTGGACCGACGTGGCCCGCTTCAGCGCGCTCGGCGTGCCGGCCGTCAACTTCGGCCCCGGCGACCCGATGTTCGCCCACAAGCAGGACGAGCACGTGCCGGTCGAGCACATCGAGCGATGCGAGCGTCAGCTACGCGCCTGGCTCGGGGGAGCGTGATGGCAGACCAGGTCGGCGTCACCCCAGGCGAGTCCGGCAGCACCGCCGACCAGCGGCTGCTCGACCGCGGCACCCGGCTGGATACCCACCACGACTACTGGCGGGTGCTCCGCATCCAGGCGGAGTTCGTGGAGGGCTTCGGATCCTTGGCCGATCTCGGGCCGGCGATCGCCGTGTTCGGCTCGGCACGCACCCGGCCGGACAGCCCCTACTACGCCATGGGCGTCGAGGTGGGCCGGAAGCTGGCCGAGGCCGAGTTCGCCGTCATCACCGGCGGCGGGCCGGGCGCGATGGAGGCGGCCAACCAGGGCGCCCGCGAGGCCGGCGGCACGTCGGTCGGCCTCGGCATCGAGCTGCCCTTCGAGGCCGGGCTCAACCCGTACGTCGACATCGGCATCAACTTCCGCTACTTCTTCGCGCGCAAGACCATGTTCGTGAAGTACTCCCAGGGCTTCGTCGTGCTCCCGGGTGGCCTCGGCACCTTTGACGAGCTGTTCGAGGCGCTCACGCTGGTGCAGACGCAGAAGGTCACGTCCTTCCCGGTCGTGCTGATCGGCAGCGACTACTGGCGGGGGATGCTCGACTGGCTCCGCGACACGGTCCACGCCGCGGGCTACGTCTCCGCCGCCGACCTCGAGATGCTGATCGTCACCGACGACGTCGACGAGGCGGTGGAGCTGATGGAGCGCGCACGCGACAACGACCTGCCCAGCCCACCACCGCGACGGGCGGAGTGAGCCACGTGGTCTGGGTCTTCGCCATTCTCGTCGTGCTCGCCCTCGGGGGCATCGCCGTGATCGCAGCCGGTCGCGGCACCCCGATGGAGCGGGCCTACGACGACCGGCCGGACGCCGTCGTACCGGCGGCCGGGCCGCTGTCGGGCGCCGACCTGCGCCGGGTGCGCTTCTCGCTCGCCTTCCGCGGCTACCGGATGTCGGAGGTCGACGCGCTCCTCGACCGGCTCGCGACGGAGAAGGAGACCGGCCCCGAGGCCCAGCAGGAAGCACAGTCGCCACGCCCGCCCGGTCGTGGCAACGACGAGTCGCTCTAGGGCACACTTCGAGCGTGTCCATCGAGGTGATCGTCTACATCCTCACTGGCCTGGCAGCCGTCGTCGTCGTGCTGACGCGAGTGCGCCTGGGCAAGCAGGAGTCAGGCGCCGGCCGGGTCAGCGTCGGCAAGGCGCTGCTCAACGTCCACACGGTCGCGGGGGTCCTCGCCCTCATCGTGTGGGTGACCTATCTCGTCTCCGCTGAGGACACTCCGATGGGCGGTGAGCTGGCCGGCATCATCGGCCTCGCCCTGTGGTGGATCGTCACCCTGGCCGGGCTGCTGATCCTGGTCCGCTGGATCCCCAGTCGCGGGCGACACGCGACCACCGGCACCGAGGACAGCTGGTCGGAAGGCCCCGGACTGTCGGTGCTCGCCCACGTCGGGATGCTGGTCGGCGTCCTGGTGTTCACCTACGCCTACGGCGCGTCCCAGATCTGACGTGCGCCCGACGCTCCTCGCCCTGGCCCTGGCGACCACCGGCACCCTGGTGCCGACGCTCGCGGCGGTCGGTACCGCTGCTCCGCCCGCCATGACCGCCGCCGCACCTGCCCTCTCTCCCGTCTCGGCGGCCTCTCCGGCAGCCCAGGAGGACGCGGTCGTCCGCAAGCGGAAGCTGGGGGAGTCGGTCAACGGCCGGCCGATCATGGCCTACCGGCTGGGCGATCCCGACAAGCAGACCGTGGTGCTGATCTCGACCATGCACGGCGACGAGCCGCGCACCCGACAGATCCTGCTCTCGCTCAAGGACGGCCCCCCGATCAAGGGCGTCAACCTCTGGGTCGTACCGACCTACAACCCCGACGGTCTCGCCGCGGGCACGCGCAAGAACGGCCGCGGCGTCGACCTCAACCGCAACTACCCCTACAACTGGGCCGAGCTGGACGGCGACTACGAGTCCGGGCCGGAGCCCAAGTCGGAGCCGGAGACGCGTGCGGTGATCGCGTTCCTCAAGGACGTCAAGCCGCGCCGGCTGCTCAGCTTCCACCAGCCGCTGTACGGCGTCGACACCGACACCAAGAACAAGAAGTTCGCGCGCCGGGTGGCCGACGCGCTCGACCTCCCCGCCAAGACGTTCGACTGCGGCGGCGTGTGCCACGGCACGATGACGTCCTGGTACAACCACCACTTCAAGGGCGCGGCCCTCACCGTCGAGTACGGCTCCTCACCGAGCCGCAAGATGATGCGCCAGACCGTTCCGCCCAAGGTGCTGAAGATCTTCGGCGCCCGCCGCGTCCAGCTCGACTCCGGGATCGAGTAGCTCTCAGCGGCCCTCGAACGTCGGCTTCTCCTTGGCGACGAAGGCCGCGACGGCGGCCGCGTGGTCCGTGGTCGCGCCGGTGAGCGTCATCATCGAGCTCTCGAAGGCCAGCGCGTCCTCGAACGACGAACCTGCGGCGTACGCCACCGAGCGCCGCATCGCGCCGAGGGCGACGGTGGGGCCTGCGGCCAGCTTCGCCGCGACCTCGCCGACGGCTCCGGCGAGCTCGTCGGCGGGTACGACGCGGGTCGCGAGGCCCAGCGACAGCGACTCCTCGGCCGAGATCGTGCGCGGGAAGTAGAGCAGCTCGATCGCCCGGGCGCGGCCGACCAGGCGCTGCAGGTGATAGCTGGCGCCGGTGTCGCAGGACAGCGCGACGTTCGCGAAGGCGAGGTTGAAGCCCGCGCCCTCGGCGAGGATGCGCAGGTCGCAGGCGAAGGCCAGGCTGGCGCCCGCTCCCGCGGCGACCCCGTTGACGGCGGCGACGACCGGTTTGGCCATGGTCGCCAGCGCGGTCACGATCGGGTTGTAGTGGACGTCGACGGTGTTGAACAGCGCGTCGCTCGAGGTGCTGCGGAGGATCTCGATGTGCTCCTTGAGGTCCTGGCCGACGCAGAAGGCGCGGCCGGTGCCGGTGAGCACGACGCAGCGGGCAGTGGGGTCGTCGGCCACCGCGCGCACCGTCTCGAGCAGCGCTTCCTTGGTGGCGACGTCCAGGCTGTTCATCGCCTCCGGCCGGTTGAGCGTGATCGTGGCGACGCCCTCGGTGAGGTCCAGCAGCACGGGTGAGGTCATGCGGGCAGTCTGCCCGACCCGACGGATTCAGTCGTCAGGCAGGCGGCGACGAACCGGTCGGAGGCCGGCTTGAGTCGCCGCGCCTCACGCGTGAACAGCTCGAGGGCGTCGCGCCCCGGCCAGTCCTGGGGCAGCAGGGCGTCGGGGAGGGCGGGATCGGTGAAGAGGAACTTGCGCCACTCGTGGACCAGCTGGAACCGGGCCGCGAACGCGGCCTCGTCGGTGTCGCCGGCTTCCACGTCGACGACCGGGGCCTCGGCCTCCGCGACGAAGCGCGAGTACGCCGCGGCCAGCCCGGGCAGGTCCCAGGCGGAGATCGGGCTGGGTTCGATCTGGTCGGCCCGCACCAACCGGGCGTTGGTCCCTGCCCGCTCCAGGACCTCGCCGAGCTCGGCGCGCGGAAACGGGCTGACCCACGTGTGGGGCGTCAGCTCGGCGTACCCGACGAACGCCAGGTCGGCGCGGAGCCGCAGCCGGTCGGGGCGGTGGGCAGGTTGTTCCACGAGCGCGAGGTGCCAGTAGCCGTCCCAGGCCCGCCCGTCGCCTCGGTAGACCCGCGCCGCGACGTCGTCGAGCCAGCGGATGGTGCGCGACGTGGCCCGGTAGCCGCGACCCGACGTGAGTCGCACCGGCTCCAGCCAGCCCTCCGAGACCATCCGCGAGATCGCCGTACGTACGGCGGGGCCGGCGATGCCGACGGGGTCGAGCAGCCGGACCAGGCCGGCCACCGGTGCCTGACTGCCCCGTGCGCGCAGGTGGTCGCCGTAGACGTCGAACAACGCTGACCGGGCGTGCATGGCATGGAGTCTTCCATCTGGGTCGTGCCGAGACTTCGGGACCTGTGGTCGGCATCACTCCCGGCATGGGGGATAATGGTCCGGCATACGACAGGGCGAGCCGCCTCGCGGCCACCTCCGTCATGGATCACACAAGGAAGAGGTGCGCGGATGGCGGCGATGAAGCCCCGGACGGGCGACGGACCGCTGGAGGTCACCAAGGAAGGGCGCGGCCTGGTCATGCGCGTCCCGCTCGAAGGCGGCGGACGGCTGGTCGTGGAGCTCAACGCCGACGAGGCCAAGGACTTGCGCACGGCGCTCGAGGGCGTCACCAGTTGATCTCGTGAGTCCCGCGACCGATTCCCTTCCTGCACAGGTCAGTCCACCCCAGTTCGCGCTCAGCCCACGTCGCCCCCACGCCGTCAGCGGGGTCGAGGTCGCGGCCGTGGCCGTGCTCCCGGCTCCCGAGGGAGGGTCGCTGCTGCTCGGCCCCGGCGCCGAGGAGCTCGGGGATGCCATGGGCGTCGACCTGCTCGGGATCCTCGACGCGGAGAAGGCGACCGGCAAGACCGGCGAGATCACGGCCTGCCCCGTCCCGGTCGGCATTCCCGGCAACCCGTCGCTGCGGCTCGTCCAGCTCGTCGGGATCGGGGAGCAGACCCCACGTGACCTGCGCCGGGCCGGTGCCGCCCTGGCGCGCGCGTGCCGCGACCGCACCGCGGTCGCGACCTCGGTAGCGGCCGCGGGTGACGACGAGGGGCTGACGACCTTCGTGGTCGGGATGACGCTGGGCTCGTTCGGCTTCCACCTGCGCTCCACGGGACCCGAGCACACCCCCGTCGAGCGGGTGGTGCTGGCCGGCGCCACTGACGACGCGACGATGGCAAGCGCGATGCGTCGCGGCATCACCCTCGGCGGAGCCGGGTGGCGGGCGCGGATGCTCGCCACGGTGCCGTCCAACATCAAGAACCCGCAGTGGCTGGCCGAGCAGGCCGAGGAGCTCGCCCACGAGACCGGCCTCGCGGTCAAGGTCTGGGACGAGGACCGACTCCTCGCGGACGGGTTCGGCGGCATCCTCGGGGTGGGTCAGGCCTCAGCCACCCCACCGCGGCTGATCCGCCTCGACTACGTGCCCCGGCGTGGCCGCAAGGCGCCGCTGGTGGTCCTGGTCGGCAAGGGCATCACCTTCGACACCGGCGGCCTCTCGATCAAGCCCGCCGAGGCGATGGTCAACATGAAGCGCGACATGACCGGCGGTGCCGTCGTCATGTCGGTGCTGGCCGCGCTGCGCGACCTCGACTGCCAGCTGCGCGTGACCGGCCTGGTCGCCGCCGCCGAGAACGCCGTCGGGTGGCAACGCGCTCCGGCCCGGTGACGTGCTGCGCCACTACGGCGGGCGCACCAGCGAGGTCACCAACACCGACGCCGAGGGACGCCTCGTGCTCGGGGACGCCCTCGCCTACGCCGTGGCCGAGCTCGACCCGGTCGCCGTGGTCGACATCGCGACCCTGACCGGCGCCATGAAGGTGGCGCTGGGTCAGCACACCGGTGGCTACTTCGCCAACGATGACGCCCTCGCCGAGGCGCTGCGCGCGGCCGGGGACGATGCCGGCGAGGAGCTGTGGCGCATGCCGCTGGTGGCCGACTACGAGCATCACCTCGAGTCCCAGGTCGCCGACGCCGACAACGCTCCCCGACATGCTGGCGCGATCTCCGCGGCCCTCTTCCTGCAGCACTTCGTCGACGGCCGCCCGTGGGCCCACGTCGACATCGCGTCGGTCGGTGACTCACCTGGCGAGCGACACGAGTGGACCACCGGCCCCACCGGGTTCGGCGTGCGGATGCTGCTGCGGTGGCTCACCGGTCCCACCCCTCTTGCAGGCATCGGCTGATGCGCGGGCTGACCGTGCGCTGGTCGCTGGAGGATGCTCCCGCCGAGGTGGCCGACGAGCTCGCGACGTACGTCGAGGAGAGCTCGCACGCCCGCTTCAACAACATGGCGGGACTGCGGTTCAAGACCTGGCGGATCCGGCCCGGGCAGTACTGACCCTGGGTTGAGTTGGGCCTATTGGCCCGTTGAGTTGGGCGTGATGGCCCCGAATCAATGACCGCCCGGGGCCGAACGCCCCAGCTCGAAGGGCCAAACTCCCCAACTCAACCAGGCGTCAGTCGCCGGCCTCGGGGGACCAGACCTTCTTGGCGGCCAGCAGGCCGTCGCCGACCGGGAGCAGCACGGCCACGAGGTCCTCGTCGGCCGCGACCCGCTTGCCGAGGTCGCGGATGGTGACCGTGTCCTGATCGCGCTGGGCCGGGTCGGCGACGCGGTCGTGCCACAGCGCGTTGTCGAAGACCACCACGCCGCCGGGACGCAGCAGCCGCAGCGCCTCGGTCAGGTAGGCGTCGTACTCGGCCTTGTCGCCGTCGCAGAACACCAGGTCGTAGTGGCCGTCGGTGAGCCGCGGGAGGACGTCGAGGGCGGCACCGGAGATGGTGCGCGCCCGCTGCGAGGGGATGCCGGCCTCGGCGAACGACTGCTTGGCGAGGCGCTGGTGCTCGGCCTCGATGTCGACGGTCGTGAGGATGCCGTCGGCGCGCATGCCGCGCAGCAGCCACACCCCCGAGACCCCGGTGCCGGTGCCGATCTCGACGACCGCACGGGCCTCGAGCACCGAGGCGAGGAACTGCAGGGCGGCGCCGCCGCCGGAGCCGATCGGCACCACGCCGACCTCCTCGGCCCTGGCCCGGGCCGCCGCGAGGACCTCGTCCTCGGCCACGAACGACTCGGCGTAGGACCAGCTGGCGGGCTTGATCGGCGCCTGCTTCGAGCTGCTGATGGTGGCCTCCTGGGTCCGGCCGCTGGGCGGCGCTGACGAGCGTTCCGACCCTATCGCGACCGAGCGGGGAACACGGACGGCCCGCGGGTCGTTGGGCTGGGCGAGAGGTCTCACAGGTTCCTCTCAGTCCGGGCCCCTAGCGTGGCCCACGAGGAGAGGTTGGCCCGCAGCTGTTCCGGAACCCGCCCCGTGAGGAGCCCACGATGAGCGACCACCAGATCGACGCGTCGATCGATGGAGAGGTCCCGTCGTGGGACGAGATCGTGGAGCGCCACTCCGACCGGGTCTACCGCTTGGCCTACCGGCTCACCGGGAACCGGCCCGACGCCGAGGACCTCACCCAGGAGGTCTTCGTCCGCGTCTTCCGGCGCCTGGACACCTACACCCCCGGCACGTTCGAGGGCTGGCTGCACCGGATCACCACCAACCTCTTCCTCGACCAGGCCCGCCGCAAGCAGCGGATCCGGTTCGACGCCCTCTCGGACGAGCGGGCGAGCACCCTCCGCAGCGCCGGCCCGGCACCCGACGCCGCCCTCGCCGAGCGGCTCTTCGACGACGACGTCGAGCGGGCACTGGCCTCGCTGCCGCCCGACTTCCGCGCCGCGGTGGTGCTGTGCGACGTCGAGGGCCTCTCGTACGACGAGATCGCGGACATCATGGGCGCCAAGCTCGGCACGGTGCGCTCGCGGATCCACCGTGGCCGGGCGATGCTGCGGCGCGCGCTGGCCCACCGCGCTCCCGAGGACGGCCGGGTCCGCTACTCCGGCCCGGTGATGGCCCCCGAGGGCGCGTCGTGATCGGACACCTCGGCCACCGCGTGAGTGCGTTGCTCGACGGCCAGCTGCCACCCGACGAGGCGGAGCGCGCCTGGGCCCACGTGCACACCTGTCACTACTGCCGCGATGCGGTCGAGCGCGAGGGCTGGATCAAGACCCGGCTGGCCGGCCTCTCGGCGGGTCCGGGAGGCGTGTCCGACCACCTCAAGGGTTCCCTGCTCTGCGGAGACCCGCTCCCCGCCGGTCAGGCCGACACCGACCGCCCGCGTCGCGCCGCCCTGATCCTGCTCGGCGGCTCTGCCGCCGGCGTGGCCGTCATCGGGGTGGTCGCGCTGGGGCTCGGGGGAGCCAACGCCCCCGCCCCCACCCGCGAGGCGCCGGTGACCAACTTCGGCGGGTCCGACGGGTCCCGCCAGCTGCCCGCGCGGGTGCCCGGCACGACGCTGCGGCCGGCCGCTCCCGCACCGTCCCGTTAGGCGTGTCACCACGCGAGGGTCAGAATGGTCCGGTGAGCGACCATCAGGGCACCGGCGAGGGCACCGAGCCCACGCAGCCGATCCGGCCCGCCGGTACCCCACCCACCGGTACCCCTCCACCCGTGGGTCCGGCCGCCGGAGCATGGCTGCCTCCGGTCGACCAGCCCCCGCCGGGCCAGTGGCACCAACCCGCTGCGACCCGGCCGTTGCCGCCGTACCCGATGTCGGCCGCCCCCCAGCCGCCTGCCGCCCCGCGCGGTCGCGTGCCCGGCTGGCTGCTGCCGGCCGTCGCCGCTCTCGCGCTGCTGGTCGGGATCGTGGGCGGAGCGGTGGGTGCCGCGTTGCTCGACGGCGTGATGGACACCGACCGGCCCGGCACCGTCACGCGGGGACTCGACGGCGTCGACACCGAGAACTCGCCGCCGCTGACGGCCACCAACAAGTCGGTCGTCCGGGTCGCCGACCAGCTGCTGCCCAGCACCGTGCAGATCGTGGCGGCCTTCGAGGGTGAGACCGGCGGTGCGACCGGGTCCGGCTTCGTGCTCGACCGCCAGGGCCACATCGTCACCAACAACCACGTCGTGCAGTCCGCTGACGAGTCCGAGGGCGAGATCGAGATCGTCGACCAGGAGGGCAACCGCTACGTCGCCACGGTCGTCGGGCGCAGTGCCGTCTACGACCTCGCCGTGCTGTACTCCGAGGACGCCGCCGCGCTGCCGCCGGCCTCGCTCGGCGCCTCCCGCCGGCTCAGCGTGGGCGAGCCCGTGGTCGCGTTCGGCTCACCCCTCGGCCTCAGCTCGACGGTCACCTCGGGCATCGTCAGCGCCCTCGACCGCCCGGTGACGACGGGAGACACGGCCAACGACTCGTCCTACATCAACGCGGTGCAGACCGACGCCGCGATCAACCCCGGCAACTCGGGTGGACCGCTGGTCAACCTCCAGGGCCAGGTCGTCGGCGTCAACAGCGCGATCGCCACGACCGGCGGCGGTCTGGGCGGCGAGAGCGGCAACATCGGCGTCGGCTTCGCCATCCCGATCGAGCAGGTCCGGATCACTGCCGACCAGATCCTGCGCACCGGCGAGGCCCGCTACCCCGTCATCGGCGCCAAGGTCCAGACCGGCGGCGACGACGACGGCACCGGCGCGCTGATCGACGAGATCCTGCCCGACACCCCCGCCGAGGACAGCGGGCTCGAGAAGGGCGACATCGTCACCGAGGTCAACGGCGAGCGGGTCACCGACGGCATCGCGCTCATCGTGGCGATCCGGACCTACCAGCCCGGCGAGACCATCGAGTTCACCTTCCGCAGGGACGGGGAGACGCAGACGCTCACGATCACCCTCGACTCCGAGGTTGGCTGAGCCGCGCGTCGCCGCCGGGCTCAGCTGAGCTCGTCGTCGACCTTCCCGTCGGGTTCGACGAACGGGTGCTGGTCGACGAACTCGCGCGTCTCGTCGTACATCCGCTTGATGTAGCCCTCGAGCTGGGCCGCCTCGACCCGCCACTGCCCGCGGCCGCCGATCTTGATCGCCGGCAGGTCGCCGCGCCTGACCAGCGCATAGACCTGCGCGCTGGAGGTGTTGAGGACCTCGGCGACGTCGGCCAGGGTGAGGAATCGCGGCGTGCCGGACATGGGTCCATGGTCCCACTCCCGCGTGTCCCCGCGGTACGCCGGCCCGCTGGCCTGTGGAGAACCCGTGACCCGCACCGTGGGTTCGAGCCATGATGACCCCGTGACCACTCTCGGGGACACTCCACCTTCCACCGCGCCACCCGCAGCGACGCGCGCCACCCGGCCCGGCTGGCGCGACCCTCGCCTGTGGATCGGCGTCGCCATCGTCGCCATCTCGGTCGTGGCCGGGTCTCGGCTGCTCGCCGCGGCCGACGACTCCGTCGCGGTGTGGGCGGCGACCGCCGACCTCGCAGTCGGGGACGACGTGACCGGCGACGACCTCGAGGCCCGCCAGGTGCGGTTCGTCGACGCCGCCGACCTCGAGCGCTACGTCCCCGCTGACCAGGCGCTCCCCGCGGACGCCCGGCTGTTGCGCGGAGTGGGAGAGGGTGAGCTGCTGCCGCGCGCGGCACTCGGCTCGGCCGACGAAGCCGGCGTGCTCCAGCTGCCGATCTCGGTCGAGCCCACGCTCGTGCCCGACAGCGTCGGGGCCGGATCGGTGGTGAGCGTCTACGTCCGCGACACGTCCCGCTGCGACGAGTGCGCCGGCGCAGCCCTCGACGGGGTGACCGTCGTCGACGCGCCGTCGGCCGACGACCTCACCGGTGCTCGCCAGCTGGTGCTGGCCGTCGAGCAGGACGACGCCGATCGGTGGTTCGAGCTGCTCGCGGGGCTCGAGGCGCCCGTGGTCACGGTCGTCGGGAGCTGAGCCGGATGGTCGTCGTCCTGGTGCTGGCTGCCGGTGCCGCATGGGAGTCCGGGGCGCTCACCCGCCTGGCCGACCGCGGCGACGTCGTCGTCCTCAAGCGCTGTGTCGACGTGCCCGACCTGCTTGCCACCGTGGCCGCGGGGCAGGCCGAGGTGGCGGTCGTCGCCATCGACTCGCCGGGGCTCGACCGCGCCGCCGTCGACCACCTCCGCAGCCACGGTGTCCGTCCGGTGGCGGTGCTGCCCGGCGGCCCCGACCTCGACGCGGCCGCCCTCCGGGCGAACCGGATCGGCATCCGCGCGCTGGTCGGAGACCACGAGCTGGCCGCGCTGGGCGACCTCGTCGCCGCCGGTGACGAGCCCGACGACACGGTCGCCCGTGCCGCCGACGACCGTGAGTCCGTGCTCGTCCGGCAGCCGGGCCGGGTCGTCGCCGTGTGGGGACCGGCCGGCGCCCCGGGTCGGACGACGCTGGCGGTCGGCCTCGCCGCCGAGATCGCCCGCGGCCACCGGACGATCCTGGTCGACGCCGACCCCTGGGGCGGCGCGGTCGCCCAGCAGCTCGGCATCGTCGACGAGGTGTCGGGGTTGTTGGCCGCGAGCCGCCTGGTGGCCACCGGCCACCTCTCCGAGCGGTTCGGCTCGCTGCAGCGCTCCCTCGACCACCGGCTCAGCGTCGTCACCGGCCTGCCGCGCGCCGACCGCTGGGTCGAGATCCGCGCCGGTGTCCTCGACCACCTGCTCGACGTGGCGCGCAGCCACGGTTGGGTCGTCGTCGACACCGGCTTCAGTCTCGAGCACGATCCGGCCACCGATGCCGGACGTACCGGGCGCAACACGATGACCTTGGAGACCCTGGAGACCGCCGACGAGGTGGTCGTCGTCGGCAGTGCCGACCCGGTCGGGCTGTCACGGCTGGCGCGCGGCCTGGTCGAGCTGCGCGAGACGACCGGCCGCACCGACGTACGCGTGGTGGTCAACCGGATGCGCCCGACGCTCGGCTGGGCCGAGCAGGACATCGCCGGGATGCTCGGCGGCCTGGTTCACGTCACGGGCCTGCACTTCCTGCCCGACGACCGCGCCGCCGTCGACCGCGCGCTCGTTGCCGGGCGGTCCCTCACCGAGGTCGGCGACTCCGCCGTCGGCCGGGCGATCAACGGTGTCGCGGCCGCGCTGATGCCGTCGCCCGCTCAGGCGGCGAACAGCAGGTAGAGGCCGCCGACGGTGAAGGCGATCATCGCCGCCAGCATCGGCAGCTGACCGGTGAGCTGGTGCCGTTTCGGCAGCACCTTCACCGCGCGGTCATGGGCGGCGATCACGCCGAGCACGTGACCGGTGACGACGGCGACGACCTTCAGCGAGGCCAGGAAGGTCGGGTGGAAGGAGAGCCACGTGATCCGGTCGAGGTCGCCGGTGCCGAGCCAGTCCGCTCCGTTGCCCAGGGGGTCGCTCGCCAGGATCAGGGTGTCCCAGCCGATCTCGACGAGGTAGCTCAGGTAGTGCGCCACGATGTAGCCGACGATGATCGGCACGACCGAGTGGGCGAACAGCGCCGGTAGGTCGCGGCGCCGGGTGCCCGGGTCGACGCCGGTCGCGGCGCTCCCGATCGCGAGGATCACAGCGACGCCGACGCAGAACGCCAGCAGGGCAAGGTTGTTGAGCAGGTACGTCGACGCCGAGGACTCCTGGGTGAACCGGATCCAGGTGAGCGAGTCGCGGAAGGAGTCGTAGGCCGTGCTGCCGAACAGGACGCGCGACCACGGCCACCAGGCCGGGCAGCGGCGCGACCGTGTCGAGGTTGGCCAGCGGGCTGCGCACGACCAGCGCGCCGTCGCGACGACCCCAGATCGAGAGCTTGGCGCAGAGCGAGGAGTAGACCTCGAACGGGTCCGCCTTCGCGTAGAACGTGCTGCCGAACAGGGCCCCGCCCAGCAGCATCAGCGCCACGTACGCCGCGCACCACAGCCGCACTGGACCGAGCTCGCCCATGTAGGGGTAGACCAGCTCGATCCAGACGAAGGCGAACAGGCCGGCCGCGGCCGGCCAGTGGCCGAGCCGCTCCGGGTAGTCGTAGAGCCCGCGGTCGGGGTCGCTGCCCGAGATCCGGGCGAAGAACGTGTTGATCGTGCGGACCGGGCTGATCGCCTTCCAGACCGGGCCGAACACCACCGAGAGCGGCACCAGGCCGACCCACCACCAGACGTAGAACATCCCGAAGACCGGGTTGGTGGCGAGGTCGCGGCCGAAGACCGCTGCCAGCACGAACCAGCCGAGGAAGAGCATCCCCACGACGCGCAGCGCGATGCCGAAGGCCGCGCTGTCGACCACCCGGGCCAGCCAGGCCGGTGCGAGGCGACCACTCGTGGCCGCGTCGTACCTCGGCTGCCGCCAGGCGACGGCGAGCACGGTGAACGAGACCACCAGTGCCGCGACCGCGCCGGCGATCGCCAGCTCGGGCGGGATCGGCAGGTCAGCCGGCCCGCCCAGCCCGTGGGCGAGCGTGAACCAGTCGCTCATCGGGGTGAGGCTCAGCTGACTTCGAGCTGCAGCACGAGCGCCTCGGGCTCGTGGCGCTCCACGTCGACCACACCAGGCTGGTCGATGGTCAGCTTGAAGGTGGTCGTGCCCGCGGCGTACTCGAGGACTTCCTCGGGGTCGGAGTGGACGTGGAGCTCGCCGGCCTCGTCGGACTTGATGACCAGCTCGACCTCCTCGCCGGGCTCGACGGAGACCCGTTCGGTCGGGGGTGCCTCGTCGCCCTCGAAGGTCAGCTCGACGCGGTTGGGGTCGGTGCTGCCGTCCGGCTCGTCCTCGTTTCCGTAGGAGCCGCAGCCAGCCAGGGTCAGGAGCATCGTGACCACGGTTGCCACCAGCGCCACACGTCGCACGTTCGAGGTCCTCTCATTCGCAGGGACGGGCGTCCGTCACGGACATCACCTCTGCCAGAATCGCACGTTGGACAAGCCCGTGGACCCGGGCACCCCGGTGCGACCATGACCACCACCGGCCAACGACGGCGAAGGGAGAACGATATGGGTGACCGGCTGAGCCCGCGTGATCTCGAGCTCCTCGCCCTCGAGTCGCCCACGGCGCCGATGCACAACGCCACGGTCGAGATCTTCGACCCGGGTGACTCCGGCTTCGGCCACGACCGGCTCCTCGACCTGATCGCCGACCGGATCTCGTTCGTCCCGCGCTACCGCCAGAAGCTGCGGGCCGTTCCCGGGCGCCTGGCCAACCCGGTCTGGCTCGACGACCCCGACTTCGACCTCGGCTTCCACGTACGCCGGTCCGCGCTGCCGCGTCCGGGCAGCATGGACCAGCTGCGGGAGCTGGTCGGCCGGATCGTCTCCCGGCCGCTCGACCGCAGCCGTCCGCTCTGGGAGGTCTACCTCGTCGAGGGGCTGGCCGACGGCCGCATCGCGGTGCTGTCCAAGTCGCACATCGTCCTCGTCGACGGCGTCGACACCGTCGACCTCGGCCAGGTGCTGCTCGACGTCCGAGCAGACGTGAAGTCACTCGGCGGGGACGGGTGGCGCGCCGACCGGGCACCGACGCCGCTCGGACTGATCGCCGGGGCGCTCGGCGACTCCGCGCACGAGCCGCGGCTCGTGCTCGACACCGTGCGCAGCAACGCCGCGTCGGTGGTCCGCACGGCCGGACACGCCGCCGACCGCGCCGGCCGGCTGGCCGAGGCGCTGACCAACCGACGGACCGCACACGAGTCGCCGATCACCGGCGAGCTCTCCCAGCAGCGCCGGTTCGTCACCGTCCGCACCTCGCTGGCCGACCACCGCGCCATCCGGGTGGCCCACGGCGGCACCGTCAACGACGTGGTGCTCGCCACGGTGGCGGGGGCGTTGCGCGGCTGGCTGATGGCGCGCGCCGAGTCGCTTGGGGGGCAAGCGCTCGATCAAGGCGGTCGCGCCGGTCTCGGTCATCGACGACGAGCTCGAGGCCACCGCCCTCGGCAGCCAGATCGCCGCCCACCGGGTCGATCTCCCGATCGGTGAGCCCAGTGCCGTGGTCCGGCTCCACCAGGTCTCCTACTCGTTCCAGAGCCACCAGGAGACCGGTCGCGGGGTCGCCGCCAACCGGCTCGCGGGCATCGCCGGGTTCGCCCCGGCCACGTTCCACGCGATCGGCTCCCGCGTCGCGGTCGCGGAGCTGCGACGGGGATTCCAGCTCAGCGTCACCAACGTGCCCGGACCCCAGACGCCGCTCTACGCCGCCGGCGCCCGGATGCTGGAGACCTACCCCGTCCACCCGCTGCTCCCCGGTCACGCGCTGGCGATCGGCGTGACGTCGTACGACGGCCAGGTGTTCTACGGCATCACCGCCGACCGCGACCTGCTGCCCGACGTCGAGCTGCTCGGCCAGTGCGTCACCGAGGCGCTCGACGAGCTGCTCGACACCGCGTCGGGGCAGCGGGCCAAGGTGCCCCGGGGCCGCAAGAAGCCGGCCAAGAGGGTATGACCACGCGGATCTATGTCGCGGGCACGCCGGCTCTGCTGGCCGAGTGGCACGACGCCGGCGCCGTACCTGCCGCCGCGGAGCGGGTGCTCGCCTCGGCCGACGACGAGGAGAGTGAGTACGACGCGCTGATGACCGCCGCCGAGCTGTCGGCCGGCCTGCTCCCCGCCGGGGGGCGTCGGGTCGTCGTGGTCGCCGAGCCCGCCGGCGCCGGCTCCGAGGGCCCGATCGCCGTCCGCGACTGGGTCGCGGTCCACTGCGACGTCGCCGACCGGCCCGCCGATGCCGACCTCGACGACGACCTGGCGTGGTTCGCCACCCAGGAGATCCCCGACCTGCTGTGACGCCTGCGGGGTTTAGGGTCGGCTCCATGGATGCCTTCACGACGCCCCCGGCTCCCGTCAACGAGCCGAACCTGACCTACGCGCCCGGGATCTCCCGAGCGGGCCGCCCTGGTGGCCGAGCTGGAGCGCCAGGAGCGCCGCCAGCCGACCCTCCGCGCGGTCGTCAACGGCCGTCGGCGCAACGGCGGCGGCGCCGAGATGAAGGTCGTCCAGCCCCATGACCACCAGCACGTCCTGGCCACCTTCAAGAACACCACGGCGAAGGACGCCGAGGCCGCGGTCAAGGCCGCCCTCGACGCGGCGCCGGCGTGGCGGGCGATGCCCTTCGACGAGCGGTGCGCGATCCTGCTCAAGGCGGCCGACCTGCTCGCCGGCCCGTGGCGGCAGCGGATCAACGCCGCCACCATGCTCGGGCAGTCCAAGACCGCGTTCCAGGCCGAGATCGACGCCGCCTGCGAGCTGATCGACTTCTGGCGCTTCAACGTCCACTACGCACGACAGATCCTGGCCGAGCAGCCGATCGCCAACAGCCCGGGCGTCTGGAACCGCACCGACCACCGGCCGCTCGAGGGCTTCGTCTACGCGATCACGCCGTTCAACTTCACGGCCATCGCCGGCAACCTGCCGACCGCGCCCGCCCTGATGGGCAACACCGTCATCTGGAAGCCCTCGCCCACCCAGCAGCTGGCCGCCTCGCTGACCATGGACCTGCTGGAGGAGGCGGGCATGCCGCCGGGCGTCATCAACATGCTGCCCGGTGACGGTCTCGACGTCTCGAAGGTCGCGCTGACCCACCCTGATCTGGCCGGCATCCACTTCACCGGTTCGACTCCGACCTTCCAGCACCTCTGGCGCACCGTCGGCGAGAACATCTCCGGCTACCGCTCCTACCCGCGGATCGTGGGCGAGACCGGCGGCAAGGACTTCGTCGTCGCCCACCCGAGCGCCGACCCCGACGTGCTCCGGGTCGCGCTGCTGCGCGGCGCCTTCGAGTTCCAGGGCCAGAAGTGCTCCGCCGCCTCACGCGCGTACGTCGCGAAGTCGGTCTGGACGAAGATGCGCGACCAGTTCGCGGCCGACACCGACAACCTCACCATGGGCGACGTCACCGACTTCTCGAACTTCATGGGGGCGGTCATCGACGACCGCGCGTTCGCCAAGCACAAGAAGGCACTCGCCAGGGTCTCGCGCAACAAGCACCTGACGGTGCTGGCCGGCGGCCAGACCGACGACTCGGTCGGCTACTTCGTCCGGCCGACCGTCGTCCAGTCCACCGACCCGACCGACCAGATGTTCTCCGACGAGTACTTCGGTCCGATCCTCGCCGTCCACGTCTACGACGACGCCCGCTACGACCGGGTGCTCGCCCAGATGGAGTCGTTCGCGCCGTACGCGCTCACCGGCGCGATCATCGCCCAGGACCGTCAGGCCATCGCCGACGCCCGGCGCGACCTCCGGTTCGCGGCCGGCAACTTCTACATCAACGACAAGCCGACCGGCGCGGTCGTGGGCCAGCAGCCGTTCGGCGGCGCCCGCGCGTCCGGCACCAACGACAAGGCCGGCGCCGCGCAGAACCTGATGCGCTGGACCAGCCCGCGCTCGATCAAGGAGACCTTCGCCCCGCCCAAGGACCACCGCTACCCGTACATGGGCTGAGCCGTGATCCCGCTCCACATGGGCTCGCTGCACGGCTACGAGCAGGCGCTCACCATGGTGCTGGCGTTCGGGCCGTTCGTGGTGCTGGCCGTCGTCGATCGCCGTACGCCGACGGCAGGACCGCGACGCCAACTAGCCGCGGGCGAGCCACTCCCGGCCGACGGCGTTCTCGGCCTTGAGCGCCTTGAGCAGCAGGTCGCCGATCAGGCCCTCGAGCTTCCCGCCGACCAGGGGGATGCCGACCTTGACGGTGAGGTCGACGGTCTCGGTGGTGGTGCCGCCCGACTCCCGGAGCTGGGCGGTGCCCTTCATGTCCCCGGGCTTGCCGGGGATCTCCACGGCGATGTCGCCACGGTCGGCGCTGGCCCACCTCTCGGTCTGCACGATCTGGATCTCGTCGCCGACGAACTTCGAGGCGAACGAGGGGATGCCCTTCGCGGCCTGCACCTGCTCGATGCGGGCCCGGAAGCCGTCGCCGTCCGGCTCGATGTCGACCGATGACCGGATGACGCCCTGGTAGGCGCACACCTCCTCGCGGAACGCCGGGTCGGCGAGCATCGCCGCCACGTCGGCCAGCGGAGCGTCGTAGGTCAGGTCGTGCGTGATCCGCCGCGTCATGCGCGTTCTCCGTTCAACCAGGCGACGCCGACGCCGTGCTCGACATCCATGCCGCCGCGAACCTGATCGGCGAGCAGGCCCTCCAGCTTGCCGCCCAGGAGCGGCACCTTGACCTTGATCTCGAGCGAGACGACCTCGCGGGTGCCGCCGCCGTCCGGCGCCAGGCTGATGGTGCCGGCCATCGACGTCGGCTTGCCGGGCGCCTCGATCGCGAGCGATCCGCCCGAGGCGTCCGGCCACGCCTCTCGCTGCACCGCACGCGTCGTGTCGCCGGCGAACTTCTTCGCGAACGACGGGCAGCCCGTCGGTGCGTTGCACCTGGTCGACGACGAGCGAGAAGCCGTCGCCCTCACGGCTCAGCGACACCTCCGCGGACACGACGTCCTGGGCGGTCGTCACGGCCTTCCGGAACGCCGCATCGGCGAGCATCTCGAAGACCTCGTCGGGCGGCGCGTCGTACGACAGCTCGTGGCGGAATTTCATGGCTCCATCATGTCGGAGCGGCCGTGGGGTGACCATCGGGGACGCGCCCCGACCCCGTGTTGTCCGGCGCCACCCGGAGTCCTAGTGTCGTGCGTGTGGTGACGAGGCTCGACGACGAGAAGGCCGCGCTCCTCGGCGAGGCCGCGGAGCAACCCGCGACCCGCCCCGACGGTGGTGACGCCGACGCCGGCGCGCTGGTGCGCGCCTACTACCGCAACGTCGCCGCCGAGGACGTCTGCGAACGCGCGGCCGACGACCTCTACGGCGCGCTGTCCTCGCACCTCGACCTGGCCCGCAACCGCCCCCAGGGAACCGCCCGGGTGCGGGTGCTGACGCCGGGTCCGGGCGACGGCTGGAGCGCAGGCGGCCACAGCGTCGTCCAGGTCGTCACCGACGACATGCCCTTCCTCGTCGACTCGCTGACGATGGAGCTCGCCCGACAGGACCGCGACGTCCGGCTGGTGATCCACCCGCAGATGGACGTGGTCCGCGACATCACCGGTGAGCTCAAGTCGGTCGTCGGCATCGAGGACGGATCCGTCGCCGCGCCCGAGGGCGCGGTCCGTGAGTCGTGGATGCAGGTCGAGATCTCGCGCGTGACCGACGAGGCCGAGGCCACCGCTCTCGAGGAGGCGCTGCAACGAGTGCTCGGCGACGTGCGTCACGCCGTCGACGACTGGCCGAGGATGCAGGCGCAGGCGATGCAGATCGTCGAGGAGCTCGGGCACGAGCGGCCCCCGCTTCCGGCGTCCGAGGTGACCACGGGCCAGGACCTGCTGCGCTGGCTCGCCGACGACCACTTCACGTTCCTCGGCTACCGCGAGTACCGCCTCGAGTCCGACGACGACGACGCCGTGCTGCGGGCTCAGCCCGGCACCGGCCTCGGCATCCTCCGCTTCGACCAGGACATGTCCGCCTCGTTCGGCAAGCTGCCGGCCGCCGTACGTGCGCGGGCGAGGGAGAAGACGCTGCTGGTGCTGGCGAAGGCCAACTCGCGCGCCACCGTCCACCGCCCCGCCTACCTCGACTACGTCGGGATCAAGTCGTTCGACGCCGCCGGCGAGGTCGTCGGCGAGCGACGCTTCCTCGGGCTCTTCTCCAGCGCGGCGTACACCGAGTCGGTGATGCGGATCCCGCTGCTGCGCGAGAAGGCTCGTGAGGTGCTCAAGCGGGCCGGGTTCGACCCGCGCAGCCACGCCGGCAAGGCGCTCATGGACACGCTGGAGACCTTCCCGCGCGACGAGATGTTCCACACGCCGACCGACGAGCTCGCCTCGACCGCCGTCGCAGTGATGCACGCCCGGGAGCGGCGGCAGGTCAAGATCTTCATCCGCCACGACACCTACGGCCGCTACGTCACGGCGCTCGTCTACCTGCCGCGCGACCGCTACAACACCAACGTCCGCGAGAGGTTCGCCGAGATCCTGCGCGAGCAGCTGGGTGGCGAGTCGGTCGAGTTCTCGGTGCGGCTGGGCGAGTCGGCGACCGCCAACGTCCACTTCGTCGTCCACCCACCCAAGGGCGAAGAGCTCCGCGAGGTCGACCCGGCCGAGCTCGAGCGGCTGTTGGCCGAGGCCTCGCGCTCCTGGCGGGACGACTTCATCTCGGCCGCGATGGCGGAGTACGGCGAGGACCGCGGGGCCGCGCTCGCGCGGGAGTACGCCGAGTCGTTGCCGGAGGCCTACAAGGAGGACTTCACACCGGCGATCGGCGCGGCCGACCTCGGCCTGCTCGACGGGCTGGCCAAGGAGGGGGAGAGCGACGGCATCGACATCCGGCTCTACCGCCGCGACGACGCCAACGGCGCGGAGGGCCGGCTCAAGGTCTTCCGGACCGGGTCGCCCCTGTCGTTGTCCGAGGTGCTGCCGATGCTGTCGTCGATGGGCGTCGACGTCATCGACGAGCGGCCCTACGAGCTGGTCGGTCTCGACCGCCCGGCGTACATCTACGAGTTCGGGCTCCGCTACGACAAGAAGGCCGGCCCCAAGTCGCCCGACCGGTTCCAGGACGCGCTGCGCGCGGTGTGGGACGGCTACAACGAGATCGACGGGTTCAACCGGCTGGTGCTCGACGCCGGGCTGACCTGGCGACAGGCGACAGTGCTGCGCGCCTACGCCAAGTACATGCGGCAGGGCAACAGCCCCTTCGCGCAGGACTACATCGAGGGTGCTCTTGCCGGCAACGTCGACATCACCCGGCTGCTGGTGCAGCTGTTCGAGGCCAGGTTCGACCCCGGTCGCAACGCACTTTCCGGCGACGCGGAAGCGCGGACCGTGCGGACCCGGGAGATCGAGGAGCGGATCACGCACGCGCTCGACGACGTGGCCAGCCTCGACCACGACCGCATCCTGCGGTCCTACCTGACCCACATCGGCGCGACCCTGCGGACCAACTACTTCCAGCCGGACGGGGACGGGAACCTCCGGCCCTACCTGTCGTTCAAGCTCGACCCGTCGGTCATCCCCGACCTGCCCGAGCCGCGCCCCAAGTACGAGATCTTCGTGTACTCGCCGCGCGTCGAGGGCGTCCACCTGCGCTTCGGCTCCGTGGCGCGCGGGGGGCTGCGCTGGTCGGACCGCCGCGACGACTTCCGCACCGAGGTCCTCGGCCTGGTCAAGGCCCAGATGGTGAAGAACACGGTGATCGTGCCGGTGGGGGCGAAGGGCGGCTTCTTCTGCAAGCAGCTGCCCGACTCCGGAGACCGCGACGCGTGGTTGGCCGAGGGCGTCGCCTGTTACACGACCTTCATCTCCGGGTTGCTCGACATCACCGACAACCTGGTCGACGGCGAGACCATCCCGCCGCGTGACGTCGTGCGACACGACGGCGACGACAGCTACCTCGTCGTGGCGGCCGACAAGGGCACCGCGACCTTCTCCGACATCGCCAACGGCGTCGCTCAGGACTACGGCTTCTGGCTCGGCGACGCGTTCGCGTCCGGAGGGTCGGTGGGCTACGACCACAAGGCGATGGGGATCACCGCCCGCGGCGCCTGGGTCTCGGTCCAACGACACTTCCGCGAGCGGGGCATCGACTGCCAGGCCGAGGACTTCACGGCCGTCGGCATCGGTGACATGTCCGGCGACGTGTTCGGCAACGGCATGCTGTGCTCCGAGCACACCCGGCTCGTGGCCGCCTTCGACCACCGCGACATCTTCCTCGACCCGACCCCCGACGCTGCGGCGTCGTACGCCGAGCGTCGTCGGCTCTTCGACCTGCCGCGCTCGAGCTGGCAGGACTACGACCAGTCACTGATCTCCGAGGGTGGCGGCGTCTTCCCGCGCTCGCTGAAGTCGATCCCGATCGGTCCGCAGGTCCGCGAGGCGCTCGGCCTCGACGACGACGTCTCGAAGCTCACGCCCGCCGAGCTGATGAAGGCGATCCTCCAGGCGCCGGTCGACCTGCTGTGGAACGGCGGCATCGGCACGTACGTGAAGGCGGCCGAGGAGACCCACGCAGAGGCCGGCGACAAGGCCAACGACGCGATCCGGGTCAACGGCCGCGACCTCCGGGCGAAGTGTGTCGGCGAGGGCGGCAACCTCGGTCTCACCCAGCTCGGGCGGATCGAGTACGCCCAGCGCGACGGGCGGATCAACACCGACTTCATCGACAACTCGGCCGGCGTCGACACCTCCGACCACGAGGTCAACATCAAGATCCTGCTCGACCGGGTGGTGAAGGACGGAGACCTCAGCGAGGAGCGGCGCAACTCGCTTCTCGCCGAGATGACCGACGAGGTCGCCGACCTGGTGCTGCGCGACAACTACGAGCAGAACCTCGCGCTCGCCAACGCGGTCGCGCACGCGCGGTCACTCCTCCACGTCCACGAGGACTGGATGAAGCAGCTCGAGCGCGCGGGAGTCCTCAACCGGGAGCTCGAGGCGCTGCCGACCTCGCGCCAGGTTCGCCGCAGGTTGGAGCAGGGCGGCGAACTCACGGTGCCCGAGCTCTCGGTGCTGATGTCCTGGACCAAGATCGTGCTCGCCGACCAGCTGCTCGACTCCGACCTGCCCGACGATCCCTACTGCGACGTCGACCTGCGTGCCTACTTCCCGCAGCCGATGCAGGACGGCTTCGTCTCGCAGATCCGTCAGCACCCGCTGCGGCGCGAGATCATCGTGACCCAGGTCGTCAACGACCTCGTCAACGGCGCCGGGATGACGTTCGTGCCGCGGCTGTCCGGCGAGACCGGTGCCACGGCGGCCGAGCTGATCCGGGCCAACTTCGTGGCCCGGGAGATCTTCGGGTCGCTGCCGCTGCGCGACGA
Organism: uncultured Actinomycetota bacterium; assembly: GCA_963804845.1. GTDB lineage: Bacteria > Actinomycetota > Actinomycetes > Propionibacteriales > Nocardioidaceae > Nocardioides. The sequence continues at coordinate 411,914 of CAWDSA010000007.1, forward strand.
GCTGAAGAGCTGGGACAACAAGCTCGACGCGCAGGTGCAGACCCGGATGCGGATCCAGATGCGCACCCTGGTCGAGCGCGCCTCGCGCTGGCTGGCGACCAACCGGCGGCCTCCCCTCGACAGCCAGGGCACGGTCGACCACTTCAGCGAGCCGATCCAGGCGCTGATGGCGCAGCTGCCCGAGCTGATGACCGGACGCGAGCGCGAGGACCTGCTCGCGCGACGCGATGCCCTCGTCGAGCAGGGCGTACCCGACGACCTCGCCACGCGGGTCGCCGTGCTCGATCCGGCGTACAGCCTGCTGGGCGTCGTCGAGATCGCGCTGCGGGACGAACGCGACCCCGCCGACGTCGCGCGGGTCCACTTCGCCCTGGGGGAGCGGCTCGGCATGTCGGCGCTCGTGAAGCGGATCTTCGCGCTGCCGCGCGAGGACCGCTGGCAGACGATGGCCCGCGCGGCGCTGCGTGACGACCTCTACGCCGTCCACAGCCAGCTCACCGCCCAGGTGCTCCAGGCCACCTCGACCGACGAGCCCGCCGCGGCCCGGATCGCCAGCTGGGAGGAGTCCGACCTGGTCACGGTCACCCGCGCCACCGGCACGCTGGAGGAGATCTGCCGCGAGGAGGACGCCGACCTGGCGCGGCTCTCGGTCGCGCTGCGCGTCGTCCGCGGCCTGCTCGGCACCGCGTGACCCGGGGCGGCGCTACGGTTTCCCCGGCTAGCCGGGGAAACCGTGACTTTGTGGGTGTTGCAACCAGTGCGAAGTCGATGACTCGCCCGCGAAGTCCGCACCGCTCGGCCCGCTAGAGTCCGCGGGTGACCGACCACGAGCCGCCGGGCGTCGCGGAGACCGCCCGCCGGGTCGCGGCGGGGGAGACCACGGCGCGGGCGGAGGCCGAGGCCGCGCTGGCGCGGATCGGCGAGCACGACCCCGGTCTCAATGCGTTCTCGCTGGTGCTCGAGCGGCAGGCGCTCGCGGAGGCGGCGGCACGCGACGCGGCGCAGCGCACCGGCGGGCCGGTCGGACCGCTCCACGGCGTCCCGATCGCCATCAAGGAGGAGCTCGACGTCGCCGGCACGGTGACCACGTTCGGCGGCCGCGGCAACAGCACGCCGGTGGCGGCCGACGGCGAGGTGGTCCGCCGACTCCGTGCGGCCGGCGCGGTCGTGATCGGCAAGACCACGATGCCCGAGTTCGGCGCCTGGCCCTACACCGAGTCCGACGACCGGGGCGTCACGCGCAACCCCTGGGACCGCTCGTGCACGCCCGGCGGCTCCAGCGGAGGTACGGCGGTCGCGGTGTCGACCGGCATGGTGCCCGCCGGCATGGGTGGCGACGGCGGTGGCTCGATCCGGATCCCGAGCGCGTTCTGCGGGTTGTTCGGGCTCAAGCCGCAGCGCGGCCGGGTCACCACCGCGCCACACCCGCACCTGTGGTGGTCGCTCGGCACCGTGGGGCCACTGGCCCGCTCGGTCCTCGACAGCGCGTTGGTCTACGACGCGATCCGGGGCAGCGGCGACGACGACCTCTACCGCGCCGGTGAGACCGGTTCGTTCGTCGATGCCGCCCAACGGGAGCCGGGGCGCCTCCGCATCGGCTGGTCGACCCGACCGGTGACGAAGGGCCTCAGACCGGACCAGCGCCACGTCCGCGCCGTCGAGGACACCGCCCGGTTGCTCACCGAGCTCGGGCACGACGTGGTGGAGGTCGACCCCGGCTATCCCGACCCGACCCTCGCCTTCGTCCCGCAGTTCTTCGCCGGGCTCCGCGCCGAGGCCGACGAGGTCGAGCACTACCGCCGGCTCGAGCGGCGTACCCGCACCACCTACCGGCTCGGCAGCTGGGTCACCCCGAAGGTCCTCGACCGCGCCCTCGCGATGACCGAGACCGTCTCGCGGAAGGCCAACCGCATCTTCGACCGCGTCGACGTGCTGCTCACGCCCACGACGGTCAACCGCCCACCGGCGACCGGCGTGCTGATGGGTACCGGTCCGGTTCGAGCATCGCTCCGGGCGATGCCCGCCATCGCGTACGTCGCGCTGTGGAACGTCGCCGGCAACCCGGCCGCGTCGGTGCCGCGCGGTGTCGGTGACGACGGGTTGCCGCTCGCGGTGCAGCTGGTCGGCCCCACGGACGGGGAGGAACGGTTGCTCAGCCTCTCCGCGCAGCTCGAACAGGCCGCTCCCTGGCCGACCTTCTGCCCCCGTTAGGGTGGAAAATGGGAGCCATCGAGGTCACTGACCTCGCCATGGCCTACGGGGAGCTCAAGGCAGTCGACGGGGTGAGCTTCGAGGTGGCCGAAGGGGAGTTCTTCGGCATTCTCGGGCCCAACGGTGCGGGCAAGACCACCACCCTGGAGATGATCGAAGGCCTCCGGAAGCCGGACGCGGGGAGCATCCGAGTCATGGGGGAGTCGCCCTGGCCGCGCAACGCAGCCATGCTGCCGAGGATCGGCGTACAGCTGCAGGCGTCGTCGTTCTTCGAGCGGCTGACCGCGCGCGAACAGATCCACACCTTCGCCTCGTTGTACGGCGTCGCAGCCGCGCGTGGCGACGAGTGGCTGGAGCAGGTCGGGCTGGTCGACAAGGCCGACAGCCGCGTCGAGGACCTGTCGGGAGGTCAGACCCAGCGGCTCTCGATCGCCTGCGCCCTGGTCCACGACCCCGAGCTGGTCTTCCTCGACGAACCGACCGCGTCCCTCGATCCCCAGGCTCGCCGCAACCTCTGGGACCTGCTGTCCGGCATCAACGAGGCCGGCCGCACCGTCGTCCTGACCACCCACTACATGGACGAGGCCGAGGCACTGTGCGACCGGGTCGCGATCATGGACCACGGCCGGATCCTCGAGCTGGACACGCCGCGTCAGCTGGTCAAGGCCCTGGCCGCGCCGACCCGGATCACCACCGCCGACGGCGAGACCGTCGAGACCCGTGACCCGGGGCCGGTCCTGGCCCGGCTGGCGGAGGAGCATCAGCTCGACGGCATCTCCGTCCGCACCGGCACGCTCGAGGACGTCTTCCTCAGCCTCACCGGCCGGGAGTACCGGGCATGATTCACCCACGAAACCGCTCGCTGCGCTCACGCTCCCGCGGGGACCCCGATGACTCCGTTCGTCTCCCTGTCGGTGGCGATCCTGCGCGGCTTCATCCGCGACAAGGCGTCGGTGTTCTTCGCGATCGTCTTCCCGCTGATGTTCCTCGTGCTCTTCGGTGGCCTCTTCGGCGACCAGTCGGAGTCGCAGGGTCGAGCTGGTGCAGGTGGGCGACGTCGCCGTGTTCGACGACCTGCCGGCTCCGGCGCGGGAGGCCTTCGAGGACACCTTCGACGTCGAGCACTCCGACGACCTCGACGCCGCCATCGACCAGGTGCGCGAGGGCGACGCCGACGTCGCCGTCGTGATGCAGGACGGCGAGCTGGTCGCCCACTACACGAAGACCGATCCGGTCAAGGCCGCGATGACCCAGGGTGCGCTGCGGGCCTTCGTCGACGGAGCCAACGTCGCCGCGACCGGCGAGCCGCCGACCTACACGCTCACCACCGAAGGGGTCGAGGACGACAGCCTCACCACGATCCAGTTCGTGACCCCCGGCCTGCTCGGCTGGGCGGTGGCGATGAGCGCGGCGTTCGGCGCGGCCGCGACGCTGCAGGGCTGGCGACAGAGCAAGCTCCTGCGCCGGCTCCAGCTGGCGCCGGTCACGACCCGCACCGTCGTCGGCGCCCGGGTCGCGGTCACGATCGGGATCGCGCTGGTGCAGATGGCGATCTTCCTCGGGCTGGGCAGCGCCGTGTTCGGGCTCCAGCTCACCGGTTCGTGGTGGGCGTCGATCCCGCTGCTCGTCGTCGGCACCCTCTGCTTCATGGCGGTCGGCCTGTTCGCGGGCGCGACCACCCGGACGGTCGAGGGCGCGGTCAACATGGCCAACTTCCTGGTCCTGCCGATGGCGTTCCTCGGTGGCTCGTTCTTCCCGCTCGACGCCGCACCCGACTGGCTGCAGGCCTTCGCGAAGGTGCTGCCGCTCTACTGGCTCAACGAGGGGATGCTCGACGTCCTGGTCCGGGGCGAGGGACCGTCGGCGGTGCTGTTGCCGATGGCGATCCTGGCCGTCTTCGCCGTCACGCTGACCTTGGTGTCGGCGCGGTTGTTCCGGTGGGAGACGAGCTAGCGATGGGGCTGCTCTTCGAGACTCCCCGCGCGCGACTGCGTCGACGCCTGCGACGGTCGGCCCCGAGTCCGCTCGCCGGGCGGACCGTGCTGGTGACCGGAGCCTCCTCCGGGATCGGCGAGGCCACGGCTCTCGCCGCCGCCCAGCGTGGCGCGACCGTGCTCCTGGTCGCCCGCCGCGCCGAGGAGCTGGCGCGGGTGCAGGACGAGGTCGAGTCGCGGGGCGGCCACGCGGCGTCGTACGTCTGCGACATCACCGACGCCGACGCCGTCGACACCCTCGTCAAGACCGTGCTGGCCGAGCACGGCGCGGTCGACTACCTCGTCAACAACGCGGGCCGCTCGATCCGCCGCTCGCTGCACCTCAGCTATGACCGGATGCACGACTTCGAGCGCACCATGGCGGTCAACTACTTCGGACCGGTGCGGCTCACGCTCGGTCTGTTGCCCGCGATGCGCGAGCAGGGATTCGGTCAGGTCGTCAACGTGGTGAGCTGGGGCGTGCAGATGAAGGCGCCGAAGTTCGCCGCCTACCTCGCCTCCAAGACCGCCCTCGACACCTGGTCACGCATCGCCGGCCGGGAGACGTACGCCGACAACGTGACGTTCACGAACATGCGGTTCGGGCTGGTGCGGACCGCGATGGTCGTGCCGACCGACTCCTACGAGGACCGTCGCGCGTTGACCGCGGAGCAGGCAGCGGCGCGCGTGGTGCGTGCCCTGGAGGAGCGCCCCCTGACCGTCGACCTGCTGGCCGGCCGGGTGGGCGAGCTGCTCAACATCGTGGCGCCCCGGCTCAGCGACGCACTGATGGCGCGCTACGACCGGAAGTCGCCGGACTCGCGGGCCGCCGGCGGAGGCGACTAGAACAGCAGGAACGCAGCCGCGGTGATGCCGGCGAGCACGATCAGGCCTCGCAGCAGGGCGTCGGGCAGGCGGCGCCCGATGTGTGACCCGACGTACCCACCCACGACCGAGCCCGCCGCGAGCAGCACGATCGCCGCCCAGTCGAGGTCGGCGACGACGAGGAAGATCAGGCTGGCGACGACGTTGGCGGCGAAGACGGCGAGCGTCTTGAGGGGGTTGACGATCCGCAGCTCGAGGTCGGTCCCGAAGCCGAGGACCGCCACCATCATCACGCCCGACCCGGCGCCGAAGTAGCCGCCGTACACGCCGGTCAAGGTCGCGAAGAAGGTGGTCACGGGCGACATCCGGGTGCGCGGGTCGGGGGCGTCGCCCACCTGGCGGCCGCGGAGCCAGCGTGAGATCCGTGGTTGCGCGCCGACCAGCAGACACGTGAAGAGGATCAGCCACGGCACGATCCCCTCGAACACGCTGGCCGGCAGGGCGAGCAGCAGGAGCGCTCCCACCACGGAGCCGGCGGCGCAGGTGACCAGCACGGTCGCCGTGAGCACGGGGTGCTCGCGCAGCTCACGGCGATAGCCGAACGAGCCGCTCAGGCTGGCTGGTGTCATGCCGACCGTGTTGGAGGCGTTCGCGACGACGGGGGGCAGCCCGACCGCCAGCAGGGCGGGGAAGCTGACGAGGGAGGCGACACCCACGGTGGAGGTGAGCACGCCGGCGACCAGCCCGGCCGCCAGCACGAACAGCTGCTCGGCATCCGGTCACCGCGCCACCCTAGGGCTGGTGAGAGGCTGGCGACATGACCGGACCACTCCAGGACGTGCTCGTCGTCGACCTCACCCGGGCGCTCGCAGGCCCGCACGCGACCCAGATGCTCGGCGACCTCGGCGCGCGCGTGATCAAGGTCGAGGCGCCAGGTACGCGGCGACGACACCCGCGGCTGGGGGCCGCCGTTCGTCGGCGATCCCGACGAGCGGCAGTCGACGTACTTCCTGTGCACCAACCGCAACAAGGAGTCGATCGCGCTCGACCTCAAGGACGAGGCCGACCGCGACCTGCTGCTCGCGCTGGTCGACCGGGCCGACGTCCTGGTCGAGAACTTCCGCACCGGCGTCCTCGAGCGGCTCGGTCTCGGCATCGAGGCGCTGCAGGAGCGCAACCCGGGACTGGTCGTCCTCTCCATCACCGGCTTCGGCCACGACGGTCCCGAAGGGGGCCGCGCCGGCTACGACCAGATCGCCCAGGGCGAGGCCGGGCTGATGTCGCTGACCGGCTCGGGTCCCGAGGACCCGCAGCGCGTCGGCGTCCCGATCGCCGACCTCCTGTCCGGGATGTACGGCGCGTACGGCGTGCTCGCCGCGCTCCACGAACGCGACCGCACCGGCCGCGGCACCGTCGTCCGCACCTCGCTGCTCGCCTCGGTCGTCGGCGTCCACGCCTTCCAGGGCACCCGCTGGACGGTGGCGGGCGAGGTCGGCCGCGCGCAGGGCAACCACCACCCCTCGATCGCGCCCGTACGGGCTGTTCCACTGCCGCGACGGCTCGGTGCAGATCGCGGTCGGCAGCGAGAGCCTGTGGCGGCGGCTGTGCGACGGCTTCGGGCTGGACCCGGACGCCGAGGGCCTCGCCACCAACCACGAGCGGGTCGACGGCCGCGAGCGCGTCATCCAGGTCGTCGAGGCCGCGTTCGCCGACTGGGACGCCGAACCGCTGCTGGCCCGGCTCGCCGAGGTCGGCGTACCGGCCGGGAAGGTCCGCTCCCTCGACGAGGTCTACGAGTGGGACCAGACCGCGAGCCAGGGTCTGCTCGTCGACGTCGACCACGCCACCCTCGGCCCGCTGACCTTGCCGGGCCCACCGCTCCGGTTCTTCGACGCCGCGGGCGACGAGGTCACCCGCCGGGACCACTCCGCCCCGCCGGTCCTCGACCAGCACGCCGACGACATCCGCGCCTGGCTGGCGGAGGAATCTTCTGGGTAACGGACCGCTGGTGACGCTCCCGGGTCGTTGTGACGACCCGGGAGCGCACCGCACGGTCCGTTACCCAGGGACCGGCCGCTCAGGGCAGCTCCGGCACTTCCTCGGGCGCGGTCTCGGGGAGCGCCTTGGCCGCCAGCCAGGCCAGACCCATGAGGGCGACGACGGCGACCAGCACGACCTGGAACGCCGGACCGAACAGCTCGGCCGGCACCGTCGTCCGCTGCCGCGAGACGACCTCGAAGAACAGCGTGCCGAGCAGGGCGATGCCGGCGGCGTTGGCGAGCTGGGTCGTGGTGTTGAAGAGGCCCGACGCCGATCCGGCCTTGTCGACCGGCACCTCCGCGATCGTGAACATCCCGATCGGCGCGACCATCAGGCCGAAGCCGGCACCGGTCACGACCAGCACGGGGACGAACAGCCAGAACGAGGTGTCCGCGGTCGCCACGTGGACCACCGCGGCCTGGAGCGCCGCCCCGACCGCCAGCACGCCGGCGCCGTACTGGAGGACGCGACGGCCGATCTTCGGCGCCAGCACTGCGACGCCGAAGCCGGCGAACGCCGCGGTCGTGACGGCGAACGGGATGCCGACCAGGCCGGCCTTGAGCACCGACCAGCCGAGCCCGGCCTGGAAGTAGACGGTCTGGCCGAGGAAGTACGCCGACATCGACACGAACAGCACCATCAGCACCGTGCTGCCGCCGGCAAACGCGCGGCCGCGGTAGAGGCTGAGCGCGACCAACGGCTCACGCCCGGAGTCCTCGGTACGGCGCTGCGAGCGCGCGAACCGCACCAGGACGGCGACACCGACCGCGATCATCGCGAACACCCAGGCCGGCCAGCCCTGCTCGCGGCCCATGGTCAGCGGGTAGAGCACGGCGAGCAGGCCGCCGCCCAGCGTCACCACGCCGACCGGGTCGAGGTTGGGGCGGCGCTCCGAGCGCGACTCGGGGATGTAGCGGATCGCCGCGGCCAGCGCGATCAGTCCGACCGGGATGTTGATCAGGAAGACCGGCCGCCAGCTGGATCCGGCGATGTCGGCGTTGGTGAGAACCGCGCCGAGCACCGGGCCGAGCACGGTCGCGAGACCGGCGAGACCGGTGAACGCGCCCATCGCCTTCGCCCGCTCCTCGGGCGCATACATGACCTGGATGTTCGACATCACCTGCGGGATCATCGCCGCCGCACCGAAGCCCTGCAGCGCACGGAAGGCGACCAGCGACTCCGCGTTGGGCGCGAAGCCGCAGGCCGCCGACATCAGGGTGAAGCCGACCAGCCCGATGAGGAAGAGCCGCTTGCGACCGAACGCGTCGCCGAGCCGCGAACCGGTCACGAGCGCCACCGCGAAGGCGAGCGGGTACGCCGCCACCATCCACTGCAGCTGTGAGCCGCTGGCGCCGAGCTCGGACTCGATGGTCGGGAGCGCGACGTTGACGATCGTGACGTCGATCAGCTCCATCGTCGAGGCGAGCAGCAGGCTGATCAGCGCCGCCGTACGTCCCGGGTGGGAGGGCGCGGTGTCCGGTTGGGTGTCTGGATCTGCGTATGTCGATTGCCATGTCTCCGACGCTAGTGACACTTCCGGTCAGTTTTTGACCGGTATATGGGAGAATCTGGACGACATGGCGAACACGAGCTCACGCACCCTGCGGCTGCTGTCGCTGCTGCAGACCCACCGCTACTGGCCCGGCACCGAGCTGGCGGGCCGGCTCGAGGTCTCCGAGCGCACGCTGCGCCGCGACATCGAACGGCTGCGCGACCTCGGCTACCCGGTCCACTCCACGCGCGGGATCGAGGGCGGCTACCAGCTGGCCGCGGGCGGCTCGATGCCGCCGTTGGTCGTCGACGAGGACGAGGCGATCGCGATGGTGGTCGCGCTCGGCAGCTCGGCCAGCGTCTACGGCGGCACGCTGTCGGAGGCGTCGCTGTCCGCACTGGCCAAGGTGGTGCAGGTGCTGCCGGCCCGGCTGCGGCGGCGCGCGGAGGCGCTGCGCGCGGCGACCGTCGACTCGCCGTTCTCGCAGGCGCCGGAGGTCGAGGCGGGCGTCCTCGCGGCCGTCGCCCAGGCGATCCGCGACCACGAGCGGATCCGGTTCGGCTACACCGCCAAGGGCGGGAGCGCGCCGGGAGAGGAGCTGCGCCGCCACGTCGAGCCCCACCAGCTCGTGACCGTCGGCCGCCGCTGGTACCTCCTCGGCTACGACCTCGACCGGCAGGACTGGCGCTCGTTCCGGCTCGACCGGCTCCGCGACCCGGGCGGCACCCGAGCGATCTTCCGGCCGCGCGACATCCCCGGCGGCGACGCCGCGGCGTACGTGAAAGGGGGGCTGTCGCGCGGCGAGCAGGACCTGCGGTTCACGGTCTCGGTCGCCGCGTCCGAGGAGCACGTACGCCGCCGGATCGGTCCGTGGGCGACCGTGACCGAGGTGACCGACGACGCGGTCGTGCTCGCGATCGTCGCCAACGACGTGCGGTGGGCGATCTTCGGCCTGGGCTACCTCGACGCTCCGGCCACCCTGCTCGACGCGCCCGACGAGCTGCGGGAGGCACTGACCTCCTGGTCGTCGCGCCTCGGCGCGATCGCCGCCGGCTAGCTCGCCTTCTTCTTCGCGGCCTTCTTGGCGGTCTTCGCAGCCGCCTTCTTCGCAGCGCCCTTCTTCTTCGGCTTCTCCGCAGGCTCGGACTCGCCGCGGGCGGTCTTGGCCGCCTCGACCGACTTCTGGAGCGCGGCGAGCAGGTCGACGACCTCGCCGGACGACTTCGTCGACGTCGGGGTCTTCTTGATCTCGCCGCCCTCGATCTTCGCCTTGACCAGCTCCTGGACCGCAGCGGCGTAGTCGTCCTCGAACTCGGAGACGTCGAAGTCGCCGGCCAGGGTCTCGACCAGCATGTTGGCCATCTTGACCTCGGAGTCCTTGACCTCGCCGGTCTCGACGTTGAAGTCGGGGGTGCGGATCTCGTCGGGCCACATCATCGTCTGCAGCACGATCACGTCGTCCTTCACCCGCAGCACGGCGATGGTGGTGCGCTGGCGCAGCGCGACCGTCACCACCGCCATCCGGTCGGCCTCGAGCAGGGCCTGGCGCAGCAGGGCGTAGGGCTTGGCGCCGGTCTTCTCCGGCTCGAGGTAGTAGGACTTCTCGAGCAGCATCGGGTCGATCTGGTTGGTCGGGACGAACCTCTCGACCGCGATCTCACGCGACGACGTGACCGGCAGGTCGGCCATGTCGTCGTCGGTGAGGATCACCATCTCGCCGTCCTCGGTCTCGTACCCCTTGGCGATGTCGGCGTAGGCGACCTCTTCGCCGTCGATCGAGCAGACGCGCTGGTACTTCACGCGCCCCCCGTCCTTGGCGTGCACCTGTCGGAACGAGACGTCGTGGGACTCGGTCGCCGAGTAGAGCTTCACGGGCACGTTGACCAGGCCGAAGCTGACCGAACCCTTCCAGATTGCGCGCATGCGACGAGGATATCGTCGCGGACCCTCAGAAGCGCTCGACGAGGTGGTCGCGCCCCGGCGGCGGGTCGTAGGGCTCGGGCCAGAAGTCGTCGACCCGCGTGATCAGACCGTCGTCGCCGACCGTGAAGAAGTGGACCCCGGTCAGCGTCTCCTCGCCGACCGTGAAGTCGGTCCACGCGACGCCGCCGGTGTCGTCGGCGACGACCCGCCGGATCGTGACCCGCCAGTCGCCGGGGTAGTCGCGGTTGAACTGCAGGTAGGCCTCGCGCCCACGGACCCGCTCGCGCGTCTGCGGCACCTCGTAGACGACGTCGGCGGCGAGGGTCGTGGCGAACGCGTCCCAGTCGCGCCGGTCGGCGGCGTCCCAGTAGCGGCGGATGAGGTCGTCGTGGTCGCTCATGCGGCGGACTTAACCACTCGCCGCTGACAGCGGCTCTCCTTACGGTGGAGACATGTACCTGGAGAACCTCGTGTTCGACGCCCTCGACCCCCGCCGGCTGGGCCGGTTCTGGGAGCAGGCCCTCGGCACCGAGACACTGACCGACAGCGAGGAGGAGGGGTTCGAGACCCGGCTCCACCACGACGGCGGGCCGGCCCTCGACCTGTGCTTCCAGCCGGTGCGCGAGCGGCCGTCCGAGCCGCTCCGCCTCCACCTCGACCTGCGCGGCGCCGAGCGTCAGCAGGAGACGGTCGACCGGCTGATCGGCCTCGGCGCCCGCCACCTCGACGTCGGCCAGGTCGACGTCCCGTGGGTGGTGCTCGCCGACGTCGAGGGCAACCCGTTCTGCGTCATGGAGGAGAGGGAGGAGTACGTCGACACCGGGCCGATCGCCGCGCTGCCGCTCGACTCCGGCAACCCCGACCGCGACGCCGAGCTGTGGTCGTGGCTCACCGGCTGGACGCAGGTGCCCAGCTCCGGTCTGCTCAGCCTGCGTCACCCCTCGCGACGGGGCCCGCTGCTCGAGCTCTGCCCCGAGTCGACTCCGCAGGGCCTCGGCAAGAACCGGCTCCACCTCGACGTACGGCTCGAGCAGGGCGACGACGCCGACGAGGTCGGGCGCGGGATCGTCGAGCGCGGCGGGAGCGTGTTCGACCCCGACTGGGGCGACCTGCCGTGGCGGTCCTACCTCGACGGATCCGGCAACGTGTTCTGCGTGCTGCCGTCGCGCGACTGACCGGCATGATGGCGGCCATGCGCCCGATGCTCGCCACGTCCACCGACCACGTCCCGGCGGGGGACGGGTGGGTGCACGAGGTGAAGTGGGACGGCGTCCGGGTGCTGGTCGACGTCACCGACGGCGTCACCCGGATGCTCAGCCGCAACGGCAACGTGGTCACGGCGGCGTGGCCGGACCTGAGTGCCGCGCCGCTGGGCGACCGCGACCTGCTGGTCGACGGCGAGGTGATCGCGCTCAACGACCGCGGCATCCCCGACTTCCGTGTCCTCCAGCACCGGATGCACGTCCGCAAGCCGTCCGAGGCCGCCCGCCTGGTCGAGTCCATCCCGGCCACGCTGATGACCTTCGACCTGCTGCGCCTCGACGGCGACGACCTCACCGGCCGCCCGCTGGCGGAGCGGCGTGAGCTGCTGGCCGGCCTCGAGCTGGCCGAGTCGAAGTGGCAGGTGCCGGCGGCGTACGACGACGGGGCGATGCTCTGGGACGCGACCCTCCAGCAGGGGCTGGAGGGCGTGGTCAGCAAGCGGGTGTCGTCGCGCTACCGGTTCGACACCCGCAGCAAGGACTGGCTCAAGCGCGCCCACCGCCACCGCGGCTCCTTCGTCGTGGGCGGGTGGCGGCCACAGGTCGACACGACCGACCGGCTCGCCGCCCTCCTGGTGGGGGAGCCGACCACCGAGGGGCTGATGTACCGCGGCCGGGTCGGCAGCGGGCTGACCGGCGCGACGGCCCGGCTGCTGCAGGAGATGCTGGCGCCGCTCCACGCCACCGCCAGCCCCTTCGCCGACGAGGTGCCGCGCGTCGACGCCCAGGGGACCACCTGGGTCGAGCCGGTGGTCGTGGTCGACATCAACACCCATGGGCTCGGTTACGATCGCCTGCGCCAACCGTCGTTCCAGGGCGTTCGCTCCGACCTGACCCCGGAGGACCTCTCGTGAAGCAGCTGCTCACCGCCGTACTCGTCGCCACCCTGCTGGTGGTGGCACCGCCGATGGTCTCGACAGGCTCGACCGCCGTGGCATCCGGCCCGGCAGCGGAGATCACCCTCGACGGCGTCAAGGTGAAGCTCCGCAAGCACACCCGCCAGGTCGTCACCGTCAACAAGACCGAGGGCTGGCACGCCCGGGTGACCTTCTGGGCGAAGGACGACGGCGAGTGGGTGAAGCGGTTCCAGGCCACCGACGGCGCCGTCGGCTACAACGGGCTGGTCCGGCCCCGCCAGCGGGTGCAGGGCTCGGGCAAGACCCCGGCCGGGACCTTCCGGCTGCCGTGGGCGTTCGGGATGGCGAAGCAGGACGACGGCTGGGACAAGAGCTATCGCAAGGTCCGCAACGGCGACTACTGGGTGCTCGACAACGAGTCGAACCACTACAACCGCTACCGCAACAAGGACCAGGGCGGGTTCCGGTGGTGGCTCGACTCGAGCCATCCCGACGGGTCCGAGCGGCTCAAGGACTACCCGAACCAGTACGAGTGGGCGGTCGTGACCAGCTTCAACCGCAGCCAGGTCAAGCACCGCGGCGGCGCGATCTTCCTCCACGTCAACGGCAGCGGCGCGACCGCCGGCTGCGCCAGCGCGCCGCGGTGGTTCATGCGCAAGCTGATGTTCCGGCTCGACCAGGACCGCAGGCCGCTGATCGCGATCGGGAGCTGAGGTGCCCGGGGACGTCAGGGTCGAGGTGGACGGCCGCACCCTCGGCCTCAGCAACCTCGACAAGGTCCTCTACCCGCAGACCGGGACGACCAAGGGCGAGGTGCTCAACTACTACGCGCAGATCGCCCCGGTGATGCTGCCCCACCTCAAGGACCGGGCCGTGACCCGGGTCCGCTGGCCGCACGGCGTCGCCCAGAGCAGCTTCTTCGAGAAGAACGCCCCCGCCGGGACGCCGTCATGGGTGAGGACGGCGCGGGTGCCCACGACCGGGTCGCGCGGCGACTCCCGCCACGGCGACCACCTCGAGTTCCCGATCGTCGACGACCTCGCGACGCTGACCTGGCTGGCCAACCTGGCCGCCCTCGAGCTCCACGTCCACCAGTGGACCGTCGGGCGCAACGGGCAGCCCCGCAACCCCAACCGGCTGGTGATCGATCTCGACCCGGGGGAGGGGGCCGGGCTCCACGAGTGCGCGACCGTGGCGCTGCTCGTGCGCGACCGGCTGGCCGAGCGCGACCTCGACACCTGGGCGGTCACCAGCGGCAGCAAGGGCCTCCACCTCTACGCCGCGCTGCCCGGCAAGCTCAACCCCGACGACACGACGGGGCTGGCCAAGGAGGTCGCCGAGGAGCTGCAGAAGGAGCACCCGACCCAGGTGACCGCGACCATGACCAAGGCCCGCAGGTCCGGGAAGGTCTTCCTCGACTGGTCACAGAACGCCGGCTCCAAGACCACGCTCTCGCCGTACTCCCTGCGCGGTCGCGACAAGCCGTTCGTCGCCACGCCGCTGGCCTGGGCCGAGGTCGAGGCGGGTGCCGAGGACCCGGTCGAGCTCGAGCAGTTCCGTTTCGAGCAGGTGCTGGAACGGGTCGCCGACGACGGTGACCTGCTGGGTGGTCTCGCCTGACCTCTCGCGGCCGATGCGCTGAGTAGTGCTCCGGAGCCGGAGGTCGGGCCCTATGCTCGTCCCCATGACGAGTGTGCTGGTCGTGGAGGACGAGGAGGACATCGCCTTTCCTCTCGTGCGCACCCTCGAGCGCGAGGGGTACGACGTGACCCGCGTCGAGAGCGGCATGATCGCCCTCGACTACCTCGCCGCCCACCAGGCCGAGGTGATGATCCTCGACCTCGGGCTGCCCGACATGGACGGCCTCGAGGTGTGCCAGAAGGCGCGTGCCGGTGGGTTCGACGGGGCGATCCTGATCGTCACCGCCCGGGCTGGTGAGCTCGACCGGGTGGTCGGCCTCGACTACGGCGCCGACGACTACCTCTCCAAGCCGTTCGGCCTCGCCGAGCTGCAGGCCCGGGTGCGGGCGCTGCTGCGGCGTACCGGCCCCTCCGCCTCGTCGGCCCAGCCGATCGTGCGCCACGACCAGGTCCAGATCGACCAGGACGCGCGCCGCGTCTTCTTCGCCGACAAGGAGGTCATGCTCACCGGCAAGGAGTACGACGTCCTCGACATCCTGGTCGCCGAGCGCGGCAAGGTCGTCGCCCGCGACCGGCTGATGGCCGAGGTGTGGGACGAGAACTGGTACGGCTCGACCAAGACCCTCGACGTCACCATCGGCCGGCTGCGCGCCAAGCTCGAAGGAGCCGAGGTCTCCGAGCGCATCGTCGCCGTCCGCGGCGTCGGCTTCCGCCTCGAAGGCCCGCCCGAGGGCTGAGCGCCGGTGTTTGCTGCGTAACTGGCCCTTACCTGCGCTACCACCCCCGCTACAACGACCCGGGAGCGCCACCAAGCACCCGTTACCCAACCGCCGACGCCGGTTGTCCACAGGCAGCAGCGGCTGCCTCTCGCCAGAGAAGGTAAAGACGCCTAGCGTGCTGGGCAGGGAACCTCACTCGGGACCGGGGGCCACCATGGCGATGACTGACGCGCACGCTGCGCTCGTCGAGAGCCTCGACGCGCAGGTGCGCGACCACGTCCGCCGCGAGGGTGTCGACCCACAGCGTGACGCCGGGCTCGTACGCCGTATCGCGGAGGTCGTGGTCCGCGACCACGACGAACGCTCCCTGAGCGGGGTCGTCGCGCCGGTCCCCGACGTCGACTCGGTCGTCGGCGAGCTGGTCGCGCGGGTCTCCGGCTTCGGCCCGCTCCAGCCCTTCCTCGACGACCCGTCCGTGGAGGAGATCTGGATCAACGACCCCAGCCGGGTCTTCATCGCCCGCAACGGTCGCCACGAGCTGACCAACCTGATGCTCACCACCGCGCAGGTGCAGGAGCTGACCGAACGGATGCTCAAGTCGTCGGGCCGCCGCGTCGACATCAGCCGGCCGTTCGTCGACGCGATGCTGCCGGAGGGCCACCGGCTCCACGTCGTACTCGAGGGCATCAGCCGCGGCTTCTCGGCCGTCAACATCCGCAAGTTCGTGCTGCGCGCAGCCAGCCTCGGCGGGCTGGTCGAGCTGGGCAGCATCACCCCGCAGGCCGCGGCTTTCCTCGACGCCTCGGTGCGCGCCGGCCTCAACATCCTCGTCGCCGGCGGAACTCAGGCCGGCAAGACCACCCTGCTGAATTGCTTGGCCGCCGCGATCCCCGGCGGCGAGCGGGTCGTCACGCGTCGAGGAGGTCTTCGAGCTGCGATTCCCCCACCCCGACTGGGTGCCGATGCAGACCCGCCAGTCGGGCCTCGAGGGGACCGGCGAGATCACGTTGCGCGACCTCGTCAAGGAGAGCCTCCGGATGCGGCCGAGCCGGCTGATCGTGGGGGAGGTGCGCTCCGAGGAGTGCATGGACCTGCTGCTCGCGCTCAACGCCGGCCTCCCCGGCATGTGCACGATCCACGCCAACTCCGCGCGTGAAGCACTGGTGAAGATGTGCACCTTGCCGTTGCTGGCCGGCGAGAACATCTCGGCACGCTTCGTCGTACCGACCGTCGCCGCCAGTGTCGACCTCGTCGTCCACCTCGGCCTCGACCCGCGCGGGGGCCGGCGCGTCCAGGAGATCGTCGCGGTGCCCGGCCGCGTCGAGTCCGACATCATCGAGACCGAGACCATCTTCGAGTACGCCGGGAGCGAGCTGCGGCGGGGAGCGGGGTGCCCCCGCGGCGGGAGCGGTTCGAGCAGGTCGGTATCGACCTCGGGGCCCTGCTCGGGGGCGACCGCTGATGGGCGCGCTGGTCGGTCTCGGGGTCGGGGTGGGGCTGCTGCTCGTCTGGGCCGCCTTCGCACTTCCCCGCGAGACGACGCCCACCCGCCGCACGAGTCGCTTGCGCCGCACCCTCGCCGAGGCCGGCCTCGGCCACGTGAGCAGCGCGAGCATCCTGGGCATGTCCCTCGTGCTGGCAGTGGCTGCCGGACTCGTCGTCCAGCTGGTGTCCGGCACCCCGCCGGTCGCGCTGTGCTTCGCGGTCATGGGCGGCTACCTGCCGCTCGCCCTGGTCCGCAGCCGCGCCCGCCGGCGGGCGCGGGAGTACGCCGCGGTCTGGCCCGAGGCGGTCGACAACCTCGCCAGCGCCGTACGAGCCGGCATGTCGTTGCCCGATGCGCTCACCAACCTCGGCGATCGCGGGCCGGAGCCGCTGCGCCCGGCCTTCGTCGCGTTCGGCACCGACTACCAGCTGTCGGGCCGGTTCGGGGAGTGCCTGGACCGACTCAAGGAGCGACTGGCCGACCCGGTCGGCGACCGGGTGGTCGAAGGGCTGCGGATCGCCCGCGAGGTGGGGGGTGGCGAGCTGGGGCGGCTGCTGCGCAATCTCTCCGGCTACCTGCGCGACGAGGCGCGGACCCGATCCGAGATGGAGTCGCGGCAGGCGTGGAGCATCAACGGGGCCCGGCTCGCCGTGGCCGCGCCGTGGGTGGTGTTGCTGTTCATGAGCTTCCAGTCCGAGGTCATCGAGCGCTACGCGTCGCCCGCCGGCGTCGCCGTCCTCGTCGGTGGGGGCTTGGCCTGTCTCGTCGCCTACCGGCTGATGATGCGCATCGGTCGACTGCCCACCGAGCGACGGATCCTGTCATGACGCTGGTCATCACTCTGGCCTGGTGGGGTGCCCTGCTCGGCCTGACGGCCGGCGGCGGCGTGCTGATCGTCTGGTCGCGGGTGGCCGCGATCCGCCGCCCGCAGCTCGCGTTGCGGGTGCTGCCCTACCTCCGCGACCTTCCCGAGTTCGCCCGCACTCCCGGCGCCCCGGCCGCCACCCAGGGTGTCTTCGGGCCGGTGCTCCAGCTCGCGGCCGACACGGTGGAGCGGGTGCTCGGCGGAGCCGCCTCGGTTCGCCGCCGGCTCGAACGCGCCGGCATCGACCAGACTGTCCACGAGTTCAGGGTCAACCAGGTCGTGTGGGGTCTGGTCGGGTTCGCAGTAGCGGCGGCGTACGGCGTGCTCCAGTCGCTGTCCGGCGATGGCAGCCTGGTCTCGTCCGGCGTGCTCTGCCTGGTCGGCTTCTCGCTCGGCGTGATCGGCCGCGACTACCACCTCAGCGGCCAGGTCCGCGACCGCGAGCGTCGGATCCTGCTGGAGTTCCCCGCCGTCGCCGAGCTGCTGGCGCTGGCGGTCGCCGCAGGCGAAGGCCCCGTGGCCGCCCTCGACCGCGTCGTACGCCGCAGCGGTGGTGAGCTCTCCCGCGAGCTCGCCCACGTGCTGGCCGACGTCCGCACCGGTGAGCCGGTCGGCGACGCGTTCGACCAGTGGGCCGCGCGCTCCGGTCAGCCGCTCGTCGCCCGGTTCGCCCAGGGGATCGCGGTCGCGGTCGAGCGCGGCACGCCGCTGGCCGACGTGCTCCACGCCCAGGCCGCCGACGTCCGCGAGGCGGGCCGCCGCGAGCTGATCGAGACCGCCGCCCGCAAGGAGGTCTTCATGATGGTGCCGGTCGTGTTCCTCGTCCTCCCGGTGACCGTGTTCTTCGCCTTCTGGCCCGGCGTCGTCGGGCTCTCCCTGACCACCCCATGACCGACCCACCGAAGGAGACCCCATGTCCGAGCTGATGGTGCGGCTCTTCGTCGCACTCACCGTGCCGCGCGACGACCGCGGCGACGTCCCGGGATGGGTGCTGATCACCGTGATGACCGCTGGCTTGGTGGCGATCATCTACGGCGTCGCTCGTGACGAGCTGCGCGACCTGTTGCGCTCGGCCCTCAACAAGGTCAGCTGACAGGTGCCCGCCCGGCGCCACACCTCGCGCGGGTCCGCGGTCGTGGACTTCGTGCTGGTGCTGGTCGTCCTGATCCCGCTGTTCCTCGGCATCCTCCACGTCGGCCTGGTGCTGCTGGTCCGCAACACGCTCGCCAACGCCGCCGCCGAGGGCGCCCGGTACGCCGCCTCGCTCGACCGTGACGTGGCCGCGGCGGAGGAGCGCACCCGCGACCAGGTCGAGGGCGCGATCTCGGGCAGCTTCGCCCGTGACGTCGACGCCCGGATGGTCACCATCGACGGCAGACCCACGGTCGAGGTCGTCGTCCGCGCACACGTGCCAGCCCTCGGGCTCGGCGGGTTCGGCGTCGACCTGGAGGTCGTCGGCCACGCCGTGGAGGAGTCGCCGTGATCGCCCGTCGCCGCTCCGATGACGGCAGCGCGGTCGTCGAGATCGTGTGGCTCGGCATCCTGCTGCTGGTCCCGTTGCTGTGGATCGTGCTGTCGGTCTTCGAGGTGCAGCGCGGCGCGTTCGCCACCACCTCCGCAGCCCGCTCGGCCGCCCGCGCCTACGCACTGGCCGACACCGACGCGGCCGGCCGTGAGCAGGCGAGCGCCGCGATCCGGCAGGCGATGGCCGACCAGGGCGGTGCCGACCAGGACTTCGTCTTCGACGTGACCTGCGGCGGCGGCGACTGCCACGCGCCGGGGGCGGTGATCACGGTGACCGTGTGGTCGGGCGTCGACCTGCCCATGCTGCCCGCCGTCCTCGGCGGGGACGCTCCGAGCTTCCGGCTCGACGCGACCCACACCGTCCCCATCGGCCAGTTCCGGGACACCGGATGACCCGCCGCGACGAGTCGGGTCAGACCACGGTGCTGATCGTGGGGCTGGCCGTCGTGCTGCTGATGGCGATCGGAGTCGTGGTCGACGCGACCGCGGCGTACCTCCACCGCCAGGGCCTCACCAACGTCGCCGACGGCGCTGCCCTCGCCGGCGCCGACGCCGGGTCACGCAACGAGGAGGCGCTGTACGACGAGGGGATCGGCGCGGCCACCCGCCTCGAGCAGCAGCGGGCCGCCGCCGAGGCGGCGATCACCGACTACTTGCGCGACATCGGCGCCCACGCCGACTACCCGGGTCTGACCTGGGAGGTCGGGTTCGACCCGTCCCGCGACAGCGTGGTCGTGCAGGTCCGCGCCCCCCTCGACCTCCCGCTCACCGTCCCCGGCTCCCCGGAACGCGCCTCGATCTCCGCCCGCGCGGCTGCGGTCGTCCAGCTCGACTAGGCCGACAGCTCGTGGCCAGACGATGCTCGGACGCGCCCAGACGCGGTGCGACTGGACGCGCTGGAGGCCAGGAATGCGTGCCGCGAGCGTTACCTGGTCGTCGTAGCGGGCCTCGAAGCCCTCCCCATCCCCTCGGGACGTCGTACATGACGGTGATCTTGGCGGTCATGGATCGAGTCCTTGTCGTGAGAGGTGGTGAGGGGTGGTCAGGTGCCGTCGTGGCGTCGTCGCCGTGGGGCGGGTCCGGGACACTTGCATTCCCTGGTAGCCGGGGATCGCCCTGGCCATCGCCAGCAGGTGGGGGTTGTCGGTCTCGAACGTCGCAGGGTCGTTCGGGTTCTCGTAGATGAAGGTGATCCTCGTGGTCACGGCTGTTCCTTCCGGGGTCGTCCCCAGCATGTGCTGGGTGGTTCAACCCTCGCGGTGAGCTGGTCCCGTCGCGCCCGTCTGAGTCCCTGGGGCAGTCCCGGGGCACGGGGACCCGGGTGGTGACCAGGGGATGGCCCGGGCGCGAGCGCGCGCTCCCGACGTGATGGTTGCTGCATGACGAACCGCAAGCGAACCCGACCGAGCGCACGTTCTGCGCCGGACGGCACCCGAATCGTTCCCGCAGTGCCGCATGTCGACCAGGTCATTGAGACGGCTCCGCCCTGGACGGTGCCGGAGCCGTACGACGACTCGGCAATCCCGCAACCGGAGCTGGTCGCGCCGATGACGAGTCCGTGCCGGCTGGCCGAGGTCAGCAACACCAGTGCTCCCCGATTCGTGAAGAAGCAGGACCTTGACGTCAGTACGACTGCCTAGCTGGCCGGCTGCTTGAGCGGCGGCTGCTGCTCGGAGCGAACCGATGGCAGTGCCACGGCCACGAGGGCACCCAGGAGGCCCGCGGCGGCCGGCACCCAGAAGCCGGCCGCGGCACCTGAATGGTCGACGACGATGCCGACCAGGGCAGCCCCAGGGGCCAGGCCGCCGCCGAGCCCGGTGGTGAAGATCGTGCCCCCCTCGGTGATCCGGCCCGGCGGCACGGCCTGCTCGAGCAGGGCACAGGCGGCGATCAGTGTGGGCGAGATCGCGAACCCGGACACGAAGAGGAACGCCCCGAACGTGAGGAAGCCGTCCACGAACTGCAGTGGCAGCAGCGACAGGCCGAGGGCGAGCAACCCCCAGCGGAAGCGGGCGGCATTCCCGGCCTTGGGGCGGATCGCGCCGGTGATGATCCCGGACAGAAGGCTGCCGACCGACCAGATCGCCAGCATCAGGCCCGACCACGAGGACGACCCCAGCTTCTCGGCGAGGGCCACCGTTGCCACCTCGACGCCGCCGAGCAGGGCGCCCATGGCCAGGGCGCACGCGGTCAACGGCACCAGGACGCGCCAGGGCATCCGCCGCCCGGTCGTCGCCGTGCGGGGCGCCGGTGGCCGGCGGCTCTGTCCGTTTCTGGATGGCCAGCACCGACGTCCCGGCGACGGTCGCGACGATGGCGAAGGCGAGACCGGCCATGGGGTGCGCGATGGCGGCCAAGGTCGTCACCAGGACGGGGCCGACGATGAAGACGACCTCGTCGACCGCCGACTCGAAGGCGAAGGCGGTGTGCAGGTCGCCCTTGTCGTTCACCACGTACATCCAGCGGGCCCGGATGGACGATCCGATCGGAGGAAGCCCGGTTCCGGCGGCCGCCGCAAAGAGGTGCGGCCACGGGGTCGGCAGGCCGGCTTCTACGGCGACCATCATCGCGACCAGGCCGACGCCGAACACGGCGGCGGCAGCGGGAAGCACCCGGCTCTGTCCGAGCCGGTCGATCAGCCTTCCCATCAGGATGCCGGTGGAGGCGTTGCCGACCAGGAACGACGCTGCCACGGCACCGGCCGCTCCGTAGGACCCGGTGCGGGTCGAGACCAGCAGCACGATGCCGAGGCTGACCATGGCTATCGGCAGCCGGGCGGCCAGACCGCTGAGCGAGAACACCCAGGCGCCCGGGAGGGTCAGCACCCGGCGGTAGGGGGCGAGCGGGGTGGCCACGTCATTCACCGATCTCGTGACGTGCGTTCATGGTGCCCTCCGGTGGTCGGGTCGCGCGGGCGAGGTGGTGCTCGCGCCGATGCGGTAACCCTCGTCCTTCCGGCGGGTTCGCGACCCGGGGAGACTCCCGGGTCGGGGCACTGGTCAGCCCCGAGGAGTCAGGTCGCAGTCAGCCGAGGGCTGGACGATGCTCGGCCGCCTTCACGCGTTCGACAGCGCCCCGGAGAGCTCCCTGCGGGACCCGATGTCGAGCTTCGCGAAGACCTTGCGGAGGTGCCACTCCACCGTCCGTGGGCTGAGGAACAGCTCGGCGCCGATCTCGGGGTTGGTACGGCCCTCCGCGGCGAGGCGAGCGATGCGAGCCTCCTGTGCCGTGAACTCGTCCCGGCCGCCCACGGCTCGTTTGCGTACGGTCTCACCGGTGGCGAGCAGCTCATGGCGAGCTCGTTCGGCGAACGCCTCGGCGCCCATGTCGGCGAACATCTCGTGGGCCGACCGGACGTGGTGGCGAGCGTCCAGACGGCGGCCCTCTCGTCGCAACCATTCGCCGTAGAACAGATGCGCGCGGGCGAGCTCGATGCGGATCCGAGTCCGGCCGAGCCGCTCGACCGCCTCCGTGTAGCTGCTCTCGGCCGCGTCCCCCTGGCTCAGTAGTGCGCGACTTCGGGCTTCGATGCCCAGCGCCCAGTCGGTGCCGCTCGCGCTGGTCCTTCGCGTCAGCAGCTCGTAGGCCTCCGCCGCCCGGTCGGGGTGGCCGCTCCGGGCGGCGGCCTCGACCAGCTCCACCAGCGACCACGTGGCGAAGCCGAGCTCCTGCGGGTATCCGGCTCCTCGCTCGGCCGCTGCCATGGCTTCCTGGTACTGGCCCAGGCTGTTGTGCAGGACGGCCGACGAGTAGTCGATGATGCTGAGCCCCATGCCCTCGCCGCGGGCTGTGGCCACCGGCACGTAGGTGCGAACGAGCTCGGACACGGTGTCCTGTCGACCCCGCCACGCAGCAAGGGCCAGGGCGCCGTACGACGGCAGGTGGTTGTCCATCACCTCGTTGACCATCGCGAACTCGTCGACCAAGCGCGGCAGCCTCCGCGAGCTCGCCTGCGAAGAGATGCAAGCCGATGCGGGTGCTGAGCGCGATCGGCAGTACGGCGAGCGCTCCCGCTTGGCGTGCCAGCAGGAGGTGCCGGGTGGACAGCACGTCCCAGCTCTCGTCGTCCCACACGTCGTGAGCGGCGTGGCTGGCGAGCCACAGCCAGCGAAGGGCGCCGGCTATCGACACCTCATCGGTTCGCCACGCCGTCAGCGCTCGGCGCAGGGATGGCACACCGGCCGCGAACCCATCTGTCACGAGCAGCGACATGCTGTCCAGCAAGAGATCGGCGGCACGATCGCTCGATGGAGGCGCTGTTCGGGCCGCGGCCGCGACCTCGCGGACACCGACCTCGTCGGCGAGTGTTCCGACGAACAGACCCGCCGCCAACGCGTCGAGATAGAGGTCGCGGGCCGCCGTCTCGCCCGCGGCTTCCATGCGCCGGGCCGCCGAGAGGAGAAGGCGGGGCGCGTCGCGGCTGTCTCTGGAGAAGAACGCGATCTGAGCCCGGAGCACCTCCACCGCGGCGCGAGTCGACTCGTCCAGCCGCATCGCCTCGATCTCCTCGAGCAGGGTCAGCGCCGCGTCCGCCGAGCCGGCCTGGTGCCGGGCCCGCGCGGCGGCCAGAATCCTGGCCGGGCGCCGGGCAGGGTCCTGGGTCAGCTCGATGGCACGTTCGAGAAAGGCCGCCTGCGCCGCCAGGCCTCCTCGGGCCCGCGCCCGATCCGCGGACCGTTCCAGGTCGTGCGGCGACGTCCTCGTCGGGACCGCTGGCTGCGTGCGCCCGGTGCCACGCCCGGCGGTCGGGATCGAGCTCCGGATCGGCCTCCTCGGCCAGCGCGAGGTGCGCGGCCTGCAGGTCGCGCAGCTCCGCGGCCCGAGCAACGGCGGACCGTGCCAGTGGGTGTCGGAACCGGACCCAGACGCCTACCTCGATCAGGCCGGCCTGCACCGCAGGAGCCGCGGCCGAGAAGTCCACATCGAGCCGCTGAACGGCCCGGCGCAACAGGTTCACGTCCCCGACGGGCTCGAGAGCAGCCGTCAGCAGGAACAGGCGCGTCGCTCGGGGAAGCCCTTCCAGGCGTTGCGAGAAGCCTTGTTCCAGGCGAGTCTCCAACGGCACCGTGTCCGCCAGGCCGTACCCGAAGGCGAGCTCGGCCGTCGAGAGACCGCGAGGAAGCTCCAGCAGCGCCAACGGATTGCCACGTGCCTCGGCCACGATCGTCTCGCGCACGCGGCTGTCGACGTCGCCTGGAAGCACGGTGTCGAGCAGCGCACGAGCATCGCCGTCCGTGAGCCCTCGCACGTGCATGGTCGGCTGCCCGACGAACACCTTGTCCTCGCGCACACCCCGCACCGCGATGACCAGCCCGACCGGTTCGGCCATCAGGCGCCGGGCCACGAACGCGAGTGTCTGTGCCGAGGTGACGTCCAGCCACTGCGCGTCATCGATCGCACACACCAGCGGCTGCTTCTCCGCCACGTCCGCGAGCAGGCTCAGCACCGCCAGCCCGACCATGAACCTGTCCGGTGGCTGTCCGGCGTGCATCCCGAAAGCCGTGGCCAGCGCGTCCCGCTGCGGTCCTGGGAGGTGATCGAGGTGGTCGAGCATCGGCCCGCACAGCTGGTGCAGGCCGGAGAAGGGCAGCTCCACCTCGGACTCGACGCCCACCGCCCGTGCCACCCGGCACCGTGGCTCGACGCCACTCGCCAGATAGTCCAGGAGGGCTGTCTTGCCGACTCCCGCCTCGCCGCGCAGCACGAGCACCTGGCTCCCGCCGGCGTGCAGGCGGCCCACCAGGGCGTCGAGCGCCGCGCACTCGGTCTGCCTGCCGCGGAGCTTCGTGGCCATGGAACCTCCAGGTGCGGGCGACACGCCACGCGAGGCGCGAAACCTCCCAGTCATCCTGACACACCTCCAGGCCGTTCCGAAGGGCGCAGTTGGTCGCGCCAAGCCGTCCCGTGGCCACTGCCCAGGGCACGGGCCAGTGAGGTGACTGGTGCGACCGCCGCGCCCGACGTTCGAGACTTCGGATGATGACTACCGGAGAGGACACTGACCATGTTGTCGAAGCTGGACCCGCCCGCCCGCCAGCGCAGTTTGGTGGCACTCCATCTCGTGCGGCGTGCACTGGCCGTCGCACTGGCCGCATGCCTGATCGGGGCTCTCGCCCTCGCCGTCGGGACGGACCGGCAGCTCGTTCCCGGAGCGGGGCAACCCACTCAGGACCTGATCCTCGTGGCCGACCCGTTCGACCCCGAGGTGGTCCTGCCCGGCCGGGTGGATGCCGCCCTGCATCGGACTCTGGCCGCCGTCGACCGCTCGGTCGCCGCGGTCGATGATCGGCGTCGAGGGGCCGCTCGCCGGTCACTTCGAGCCGCCGCCGAAGGGTTCGACCGGTCGCACCGGGCCGTGTTGCACCAGGTGCAGGCCGTGGTCGATCCGGAGGCGGAGGAGGAGAGCACGGCGGGTCCGGACAGCGCCCTGGCTGCGTTGAACGTCGAACAGGTGTCGGTCGCGGCGCTGGCGGGGCTGTTCGACCGGGTCCACGGCAAGGCTGTGATCAGGAGGATCCGGGCCGCGCTGGCCAAGGCGCAGAAGGTGCGGGCAGAGCTGGTCAGGGCGATTGCCGGGCTCGACCCGGAGGAAGCCGGCGCGGACTACGCAGACGCTCTGGCTGACACGGTTCCGGCCTACACGGACGAGGTCGCCGTCGTGAGCGAGGCTCTGCGGGACGACCGGCTCACGAGTGTGGCTCGTCAAGCGTTGCGAGCTGCGTTGGTCCAGAGCCGGGCTGCTGAGGCAGCCATGATCGCCGCCTTCGGCGGCGGCGAGTGACGGCGGCGGGTGTCGATGATGTTGACGCGAACCTCCACTCTGGGCCAGATCCTGGGACTGACCGGGATCTGCACCCTGCTCGCTGGCCTGCCGATGTTGGCGTCTGAGCCCTCCTTCCTGGTGCCGCGGGCGGCGGCCGCCACACCGGCTCCCGCCAGCTCGGCTGACGGCCGGGCATCGATACCGAAGCAGAGCTCCGGGAGGCGTGGACCGACCCGAAGCGGACCGAGATCGACCTGACCGGCGACATCGTGTTGCGCAACTGCCGGATCGGGGACCCGATCCGGGAGTCGTCGTACCCGATGACGTCGACGGGCACGGGTACTCGATCCGCCAGGCCTGCTTCGAGAAGCGACTGCTGCGCCAGGACGGCACCGGCTACCTCGAGCTCGAGAACCTGCACCTCAGCCGCGGCGGCAGTGATGGCCCAGGGGCGGCGGTCACCACCCGGGGCGAGATCACCCTCGTCGACTGCGTCGTGGTCCAGAACCTCGCCGAGGAGCCTGGCGGCGCCATCTTCTCCATGCGCCGGGCCACCGTGATCCGGTCGAAGATCAGCGGGAACCTGGCGAACGACGACGGCGGCGGCGTCTACGCCCGGCGAGGCGGCGTCGAGATCTACGACTCGGTGCTCAGCAACAACCTGGTGGACGGGTCCGGCGGGGCCGTCGGCTCGACCGGCGACATCCTGATCGTGCGCTCCCGTGTGGACGGCAACACCACCGACGGCGACGGGGGCGCGCTGTACACCGACGAGTCCGGTGACGTCACCGTGATCGACTCGACGATCGACGGCAGCACCGCCGACGGGCCGGGCGGCGCGATCTTCACCCTGGACGGCGACGTGGCCGTCTTCGGTTCGACCCTGCTCGGGAACCGCGCGGACGACCGTGGCGGGGCGATCTCCGGTGAGGCGGACGTGCTGGTGGTCAACTCCACCATCGCGCGCAACCTCGCTGTCGCCCACGTCGGCGGCGGCGTCTGGGCGCGCGGCAACCTGATGGTCGTCAACTCGACCGTCACCGACAACTACGCCGAAGGGCAGGGAGGCGGCCTGCTGGCGGCAGGAGACCTGAGCCTGTTCGGCTCCACGATCAGCAGCAACATCGCGCCGGTCGCCGCCAACCTCGGCGCTGGAGGCACCTTCACCAGCTTCGCTCGATCGTCGGGCCGGCGTTCGTCCTCAACCCGAACGGCGACACGCGCCCGACCCGTCAGAGCTGTCGGGTGTACGACGTGGTGTCGCTCGGGCACAACCTGACCACGGACGACTCGTGCGGGTTCACCGCCACCGGCGACGTGCTCGACGAGAACGGCCCATGCTCGCTCCTCTCGAGGACGACCCTGACGGACGGGTGATGTGGCCGCTGGCGGAGAGCCCGGTGCTCGGGCGGATCCCCGCTGGGGAGTGCCGCGCGGCCGTTCCGGACCCGATGCCCGCCGGGCAGCTGCTCAGCGATGTCGTCTGGCCCGACGTCCTCACCCACGACCAGCTGGGCGCCTGCGGGACAACGGTGTGCCGTGCGCGATCGGCGCGGTAGGGGGTGTGCGGCCATGAACGGGAAGGCTCTCTTCGTCGCACTCGCCAGCGCTGCCCTGGTGGGGCTGCCGTCCGGGCAGCCCTCTGCCGGGCGAGAACCCGGTGCTGCAGAGCGCGCCCTTGACCCTGCGTGAGCCGCCTGCCCAGGTGGCGGCAGGCACCGTGGCCTGCTCGGTCAGTTCGACGACCGGCTGGCCCGGATGGCGGGAGTCATCCGGGGCCACCAGCGGACGCGGACCCGGATGAATCGCTGGTGGGAGTGTGTCCACCCGCTGCGGACCGACCAGGTCGGGGACCCCGAGCACGGCTGGGGCTTCGAGTACGACGAGCGCGACGGGACCGGCGTGGACACCCGGACGGCGCTGGTCCGACGCGAGGCTGAGGGCCGCCCCGACCTGCTGCTCCTTCGTTTCAGCCGCGCGCGCGGCTGCCTGACTCGGGCGCCCGACCCCAACGGCACGGGCGACGACGCGCGGACGATCCCAGCGTCAGCCGCGCCTCCCGCAGTGATGCGCCCCGCGTCAGGGGCGAACGGGAAGTGGCAGAAGCTGCGCTGGCTGGAGCGCCGGATGGGCGCGACCGCACGGCGGATCGACCGGCTCGAGGACGACTTCGACCGATTCGACGAGTGGGAGTCCTGCCTGTCCTGGCTCCCGGTGACCGAGTTCGGTCGGACCCACCAGAACCTCGGCTACCTCTACGGCGGCGCGGACGGCGCCCCGTCGTACCGCTCTGCCATCGACATCGACGACAGCGAGTGGGACGACCCCGACTACATGCTGCTGGCGTTCATCGGCCGCGACCGGCCGTTCACGAACGTCGAGTGCGGCCATGAGCCCGGGGAGGGCGTGGATCGAGTCGCGCCGGCGTGGGCGCTGCGTGCCCGAGCGGGCGAGCGGGGGAAGTCGGAGCGCTGGACGGACCGGATCGATGATCTCCGGGACGACCTCCACACTGCGCAGGAGGACCTCGAGGACATGGTCGAACCGGCCCAGGAGTTCATCCAGTTCGACGAGTGCATGTTCACGGTCGGTGTGCGCAGCAGCGGCGGGCCGGACGAGGGTTATCGCTTCCGGACCGCATCCGGCACGTCGATCCGGCGTGCCGCCCTCGCCTTCGACATGACGGGCGCGGTGTTGCCGCAGATGGACGTGATGGCCTTCCCCGGCGAGGAACCCCCCTCCATCGAGTGCAACGAGGACGCCGGCGGCCAAAACACCGACGAGTAGCGGGCGACACCCCAGGCCCCTTGACAGTCGGGCGTACTGTGACAAGTAACCGGCCCCCCTTCTTTCGCCTCCCCCCGCGGAATCTGACTCCGGCTATCGTTCGGAGACGGTCGTGTCCAGACCTCGAATGCCCTCGAAATCCCATGCCCATGCCAGCCCCGCCAGCGCGACCAAGGCGCAGCGCAACGGCCTCCTCGCCGCAGTGGCCACCGGTGGCATCGCCGCCGTCGTCGCGCTGCTGATGGTGGCCGGTGCGCAGCCGGCGTCCGCCGCCACGGCCAAGGTGGGCCTCGGGACCGCGCGCCCGTTCGCGGTGCTGGCCGGCACCACGGTGACCAACACCGGCGCGTCCGTCGTCTCCGGCGACCTGGGCGTGAGCCCGGGTACGGCGATCACCGGCTTCCCGCCCGGCCTGGTCATCAACGGCGCCATTCACTCCGCCGACGCCGTCGCCCTGGATGCGCAGAACGACCTCACGACGGCGTACAACGACGCCGCCGGCCGCACTCCGGCCACCACGGTGAGACGCGACCTCGGCGGCCGGACCCTCGTGGGCGGCGTGTACCGGACCTCCGCCGGGATGAAGCTGACCGGGACCGTCACGCTGGACGCTCAGGGCAACCCCAACACCGTCTTCATCTTCCAGGCCGGCTCGACCCTGATCACGGCCACCAACAGCACCGTCGCGCTCGTCAACGGGGCCCAGGCCTGCAACGTCTTCTGGAAGGTCGGCAGCTCCGCCACGCTGCGCACGGACACCACGTTCCAGGGCACGATCCTGGCGCTGACCACGGCGACCCTGCAGACGAACACCACCGTTGTCGGCCGGGTCCTCGCCCGCAACGGCGCGGTGAACCTCGACAACAACACGATCACCCGCCCGTCCTGCATCACCGGCCCGACCGCCACGGCGAGCACCGCGAACCCGACCGCCACCGGGACCAACGGCGGCCCGACTGGCACCGGCACCGCGAACCCGACCGGTCCGGCCACGGAGACCCCGAGCCGGCCTCCCGTCGACGCACCTCCCGGCGGTGACGCACCTCCGGGTGGCGACGCACCTCCCGGCGACACACCTCCTGAGTACGACGTGCCGGAAGGCAACCCGCCGACCGGGCGCGACGGCACCGGGCTCTTCGGTACCTCGTTGCCCTCCGCCCCGGCCTGGTTCGGCCTCGGACTGGCCGCACTGGGTGCGTCCGCCTTCGCCGGCGCCCACGCGCGTCGGAGGTCCCGGGCAACCGAACCGACGGGATGAGCCAGTCCCACGTGCGGACCCGCCCCCCGGTCCGTCCGTGGGCGTGGCTGTCCGCGGTCCTCGCGGTGGTCGCGGTGGCGTGCCTGGTCGTGGCGATCCGCGCGGCCGGACCGGACGAGCCACGGGACGTCACGGCAGCCCCGGATGACCCGTCGGCGTCAGGCACGCCCTCCGACGCTCCCGAGCTGGTGGCGCCACCGGTCGGGATCCGGATCCCCGCGATCGACGTAGCGGCCAAGGTGATCCGGCTCGGCCTCGAGAAGGATCGGACCGTCGAGGTGCCGAGCAACCCTGCTGACACCGGCTGGTACCGACTCGGACCGCCGCCCGGCCAGGTCGGCTCGGCCGTCATCCTCGGCCACGTCGACTCGATGCAGGGGCCGGCGGTGTTCTACCGACTTCGCTTCCTCGAGCCGGGTGACCGGGTACTCGTGGACGCCGCGGACGGGTCGACCTCGACCTTCCAGGTGATCCGGCTGGCGACGTACCCGAACGAG
This sequence comes from uncultured Actinomycetota bacterium, assembly GCA_963804845.1. GTDB lineage: Bacteria > Actinomycetota > Actinomycetes > Propionibacteriales > Nocardioidaceae > Nocardioides. Next base: position 442,036 of record CAWDSA010000007.1, read on the forward strand.
GACTTCCCGGCCCAGAAGGTCTACAAGGCCGGTGGCCAACGCCCCGTGCTGAACCTGGTCACCTGCGGTGGCGACTACGACCCGGTGTCCGGCTGGCAGTCGAACGTCGTCGTCTACACCCGCTGGGTGCGCGCGGCCTGATCGGCGAAGGCAACGGGCCTTTCCTGATGTTCCATCCCCCCTCTACGGGGAAGGAGTACGACGCCCTCGACATCCTGGTCGCCGAGCGCGGCAAGGTCGTCGCCCGCGACGTCGGGTTCCGCCTCGAGGGCTCGGCAGATGCTGATTCCCTTCGGGTGGTTGGTCGTGGTGATTGATAGGGCAGGATCTTCCGGTTTCCGCGATAGGGGCTCGCCTCCGATCGTATGCTGACCCCCCGAAGAGACCGTGGGGCCGCGGGCGTCGACAGGGGACCGGTGATGCGTGTGAAGACCCGATACGTCGCGTCTGCCACCGTGCCTGCCCGCAACTGGTCTGACCCTGGACTGAGATGACCGTCGACAGGGAGGCGGAGTCGGCCGGCGCGCTCTCTGGGCGCCGCCGGCAGTCCTACATCTGGCTCCTCGCGGCGGCCATGGCCGGCCTGGCCACCCTGATCGTCGTACCGGCGTGGCTGGAGGAACCAGCGGCAGCGGAACCAGACGTCACGTGGCTCATCCTGGTGCCCCTCTTCGCGCTCGCCGAGGTCGTGGTCATCCACCTGCCAACGCAGCGTAACGCGCACGGGCACACCCTTCGCGAGGTACCGGCGGTGCTCGGCCTGACCTTCCTCGCGCCACAGCAATACGTCACGGCGTACGTCGTGGGCACCGTCCTCGCGCTCGTCTTCGCAGCACGCATGAGGGGCGTGAAGCTGGCGTTCAACGCCGCCATGTTCGCCTTCGAGGCGGCCCTTGGGGCGCTCACCTACCACGCGATCCTGCAGGGTGGCGACCCGTTGTCCCCGAGCGGTTGGTTGGCCGTCCTGGTGGCGGTGCTGATCACCGACCTCATCTCCGCCGGCGCCGTGACGGCAGCGATCAGCCTGACCGAGGGTGCGTTCGACGGGGAGGTGCTGCGCGAGGCGCTTCGGTCGGGCGTCGTCGCGGCGTTCATCAACACCTGCGTCGCCCTCCTCGTCGCGACACTCGTCGTGGTCCGGCCCTCGGCCCTGCCGCTGCTGGGTGTGATTGTCGTCCTGCTGGTGCTGGGCTACCGCGTCTACGTGTCCCTCGCCCGTGGACACGCGCAGACCCAGCTGCTGTACCGGTTCGTCGACCGCACGTCCTCGGGGGGCTCCCTGGAGGAGATCATCGAAGTCGTTCTCGTCGAGGCCGCCGGCCTCATGCACGCCGAGCGTGCGTACCTGGTGGAGCACCTCGACGACAACGGCGCGCGCTACCACGCGTTCGAGGACGGCACGCTGCACACCGGGACGCTCGAGGAGCAGGAGCCGAGGCCCTGGTGGTGGAGCGCGCTCGAGGCGGGCGTGGTTCAGCATGACGGTCCCCATCGTTCGCACGGGGAGGCGCCCGCGTCCGCGGTCGAGCCACTGCTGTTGTCCACGCCGCGTGACGGGCTCGCCGCTCCGCTGCGAGGAGCGGAGTCAGCGCGGTACGTGCTGGTGGTGTGCGACCGGTCCTTCGAGAAGGAGACGTTCGGGACCGAGGATGTCCAGGTCTTCGAGACGCTCGCCACGCATGCAGGTGTCGCCGTGGAGCGGGCACGCAGCGTCAGCGACCTCAAGACCCTGGCGGAGGAGCTGGAGCTCGCCCGCGATGCCGCCCTTGCGGCCTCGGAGGCGAAGTCGATGTTCCTGGCCAACATGAGTCACGAGATCCGCACTCCGTTGACCACCGTGCTCGCCGCGGGCGAGCTCTTGAGTGACACCCCGCTGAACGAGCTTCAGCTGAAGCTCCTGGACAGGATGAATCGGAACGGCGGGCAGTTGCTCTCCCTCGTGGAAACCCTGCTCGACTTCTCCCGGATCGAGGCCGGGCACGCCGTTCTACGCCATGCGGACTTCGACCTGCCCGCGCTGGTCCACGACGTCGTCGAAGTACAGCTGCTACGCGCGGGAGAAAAGGGAGTCACGCTCGACTGGGAGATGGATCCGCGAATGCCGCAGGCCTTCATCGGGGACAGAACCAGGATCTGCCAAGTCCTCACGAACCTGGTCGACAACGCGCTGAAGTTCACGACGGACGGACGAGTCCACCTCCACGTCGGTCCGCGTCGACGGCGACGGCGAGGCGAGGTGCCGGACTGCGGCGTGCAGTTCTCCGTGGCGGACACCGGCATCGGTATCAGCGCAGAGGATCAGGCATCGATCTTCGACTCCTTCCGTCAGGTCGACGGCTCCGCAACCCGCCACTACGAGGGCGCCGGTCTGGGCCTGGCGATCGGCAAGTCGCTGACCGATCTCATGGGCGGAACCATCGCCGTCCAGAGTGAGCTGGGCGTGGGCAGCACCTTCACGGTTCGGCTACCTCTGTCTCCCACCGACCCGACCCAGCCGCTGGCTGCCACGACTGCGTGGTCGACGGCCTGAGTCGCGGTCTAGTCAGGACAAGCGAAATTGCGTATTCGCCGCCAGCGCGTACCGAATACGGGTGAAAATGTGGGTCGGGCCACGAACGGCTCGCGTGGGCAACGGGGGAGTACGTGATGTCGAGCATGACGGGGAGAAGGCTTGCGACCGTAGCCGTCGCCGCGGTGCTGGTGGCGTCGCTCGGTGTGGGACCAACCCAGGCGAATGACACTCGCGAGGCGTCGAGTGGCGGACTCCTCGGGCTCGTGGGCGGTGTCCTCGACCTGACCGGCGGAGTCCTCGACCTGACGCTCGGCCTCGTCGCGCAGACCGGCATCATCGGCAGCGAGTGGGGCGACGACGACGGGCAGGGCGCGCGTGCCACCCGGAACGGGGTCGTGGGACGCCTGCGCTCGACCTGGGGTCCATGTACAACGTGACCCGTTCCGTCGGCGCCCAGCGAGCGTGGGCACAAGGTGTCACCGGTCACGGCGTCACGGTGGCGCTCATCGACACCGGTGTCGCCCCCGTCCCCGGTCTGGACGCGCCGGACAAGGTCCTCGACGGCCCGGACCTCTCCTACGAGAGCCAGACCCCCGCTACCCGCTACCTCGACGGCTACGGCCACGGCACACACATGGCAGGGATCATTGCCGGTGCGGACGCGGGCCTCGACCCCCAGCGCCCCGTGGCCGGCAAGTTCGCCGGGATCGCGCCCGGGGCACAACTGCTGAGCATGAAGGTCGCAGCCGGCGACGGCGGTGCCGACGTCTCGCAGGTCATCGCCGCCCTCGACTGGGTGGTCGAGCACCGCAACGACGCGGGCATGAACGTGCGGGTGGCGAACCTGTCCTACGGCACCGAGTCGCTCCAGCCGTGGCAGGTGGACCCGCTGGCGCGTGCGGTCGAGAACGCGTGGAACCACGGCATCTTCGTGGTCGCCGCGGCCGGCAACAGCGGGCTCCGGTCGTCCACCCTGCTCATGCCGGCTCGCGACCCGCACATCATGGCTGTCGGCGCCGTCGACCACGACGGTTCGGCGAGCACGCTCGACGACGAGGTGGCCGACTTCACCAACGGGGGAAGCGCAGATCGTCGACCCGACCTGCTGGCGCCCGGCAAGTCGGTGGTGTCGCTCCGGGTCCCGAACTCCTACGCCGACCTCACGCATCCGGAGGGCCGGCTGGCAGCCCAGAACGCGAGTCGGTTCTTCCGAGGCAGTGGCACGTCCCAGGCGGCCGCCGTGGTGGCCGGCGAGGCCGCGCTGCTCTTCCAGGCGAACCCGCGCCTGACACCGGACCAGGTCAAGGCCGTGCTGCAGCACACCGCCCGGCCGCTGCTCCTGGACCGCCGTCCTGCCCAAGGCGCCGGCGTCACCGACGTCGGGGCTGCCGTGACGTTGGTGAAGTCGAAGGTGCGGCTGCCTACACTGCGCGGGTCCTACCCCGCCTCCAGCGGGCTGGGATCGCTCGAGGCGTCGCGAGGCGGTGAGCATGTCCTCGATCCCATGAACGGCGTGGAGCTGTCCGGAGAGGTCGACGCACTCGGGTCGCCGTGGCACCCCCGTGCCTGGACCGCGGCCCAGGGCACCGGCACGACCTGGGTGAACGGGGCCTGGAACGGCCGTACCTGGACCGGGACAGCGTGGCAGGACGGGAAGGTGCTGGCCGCGACCTGGACGGGTGCGTCGTGGAGCGGGCTTCCGTGGGTGGACCACGTGTGGTCGAGCGACCAGTGGGAGGCGCGCAGCTGGCGCGGCAACGACTGGGAGGCCAGGAGCTGGCGCGCGACCTCCTGGGAGGCACGGAGCTGGCGCGAGGACCCTTGAGGTCTGGCACCGTCGAGCTCGGCAGGGCGGCGTGACCATGGCCTGCTTCACCAGACCGGCCAGGTGGCGAATTGCGGGTAGCGGGTGGCTCACGCGTGGGGAGTCGCCGCGCCACCAGACCGGAATCGGATTCAGGCAAGGGGTTCTGTCTGGACCTCGGCCCGTTGGTGAGACGGCGAGGGTCACAACACTTCGCCCTCTGGCCCGGTGTGGTCGGACTCAGTCTGGCGACCCCGTGATGAAGGAAGCGATGTCCTGCGCGACGCGCTCCGGCTGCTCCCAGAGCACCAGGTGGCCGGTGCCTTCGTACGTGAGGAGCCGGCTTGCCCGGATGGCCGCCTCGAGCTCGCGGCCCTGGTGAGCCGGCAGCACGTCCTCCGCTCCGCCCCACAGGATCAGGGTCGGCACCTCGAGCTGGCCGCGCTCCGTCGGCGGGACCGCGTCGAGTAGACCCTCCATCGTGGCTTGCCACACGTGTGTCGGGATGGTCAACGCCGCCGTCGTCTGGTCCTCGATGAAGGCGCCGGACACCGGGGCGTGAAGGGGGAGCGCACCGTTGATTCGTGCCACATCCTCGCGCGTGACGGGGTCCGCGAGCGACGACAAGGTGTCGGTGAACAACGGTGGAAGGGTCTGCCGCAAGCTGCGGGGCGAGCCGACGAGCACCATGCCGCGCACGCGGGTGGAATGGTCCAGCGCGATCTGCTGGGCCAGGTACCCGCCACTCGACGTCCCGACCAGCCAGCAGGCCTCGATGCCGAGCCCGTCGAGCAGGGCGATCATGTCCGCGGCCCCTTCCGGAGTGAGTATCCGGAGGCCGGTTTCGCGGAGCTGGACTGCCTGTTGTCGAGAACACTGACGAGCGTTTCGTACAGATCGCCCTTCAGAGTGAGGCGGGAGCTGATGTTGACTGGGCTCGTACCGTGACGGTAATCCCAACCAGCCAAGTTGAGACGTAAAGATCGTGAACTCCAAAGGGCTGGCACCCGCGGCCCAATCTGTGGACGATGGCCGAAATAGGTAGCGGTCGAACGGGGGGAAAACATGAACATCGCGTCACTCAAACCTGTGACAGACGCACACGAAGGGTTCCGAGCCGCCTGGCAAGCGAAGTATCCGGGCACCGAACCGCCCGCCCTCTACCCGGCACGGCCTTTCGATCCGCAATGGCAAGAAGCCGATCAGATGATGGACCTCGCACTCGCTCAGACGTACACGACGCTGGCAAACGACAACACGTACAAGCCGCTAGTCACGGCGCAGACCTGGACAGCATCGGCAGGCTCGATCGGATGTCCCAACAACCATGCTTTCTCGATGTCCGACACCTACTGCCCGCACTGCGGAGCTGGCCCCGTCCCGAGCGGCATCAAATGGGACGCCGAGCAAGCGGCCATTCGCCTCGGTGAGAAGGCAGGCATCCACTTGCTGCGCCTCGGCCTCTGATGAGTCACACCGAGGAGGGTGCAGCTGACCCGACCGCAGACGTCAACCACATCGACGACACTCAGCGACAAGAAGCACCCAGCGACGGGGCCGTTGAAAATGCCGTCGAGGTGGAGCTCGACACGTCGGACGCGGCGATCCCGCCCTGACTGCGAACGCCGTGGATCCGCGAGTCATGGAAGCCTTACGCTACGCCGGCGCCGAACTACGGGCGGGTGTCTGCGAGACCGGTTACAACGGAGGCCTCCCACACCGGCGCTACGTCCAGTGGTTCGGCAACTACCCGCCTAGCCCATGGTGCGCGTACTTCGTCTCCTGGTGCTGGGACAACGCCACCGACCGCAACCGCCGCACACCTCGGACAATCCCGGCTGGGTCTTGTCGGTTCAGGGTTGGGCACGACAGCACGGGAAACTCGTGAGCCAGCCCCAGACCGGCGACCTGTTCGGGGTAGGCGGCGACCACATTGGATGGGTCTGGTCGGCCAGCGGCGGGGAGATCGTCACCGTCGAGGGCAAAACTCCAGCGGCTGCGTACGCAGCAACCGGCGACCAACACCGGGTCTCTGGTTCGCGCGCATCGCGTAGTTCTGTCAGTACGGGGTGCTCGAGTGGGTAGTTCCTAGTCGAGGTCCTCGCCCTAGACCAGGTCCTGGCCACTGAGCCGCGAGTGCAGCATGTCCGGGTTCTGGGCATGAGAAGACATGTCGACCCTCGGGCAACCGGGTCAAACCGTCGTATCCGAACGTTGGTGTGGCGTACCAGTGTGCCGAGATCGGGCGATCCTGGCTGAGGACGCGGTCGTTCCAATTGCCCTCGATGCTGAGAAAGGTGCCGTTTCGTTTGCGCGCAACGACCATGCCCATGTGTCGGTCGCTCGTGCCGAACATGTCGCCAAACGACGGATCTCTCACGAGCTTGCCCTTGGCTCTTGCCCAGTTGTAGACCGATCCAACGTACCCGGGGTTGTCCCAAGGAGGTCGCGCGGCGGTGGTCTGCCAGTAGCACCACGACACAAAGCAAGCACACCACGGCACGGGATAGGTGTATCCGAAGGGCTTGGCGTATCGCTCGAATGGGATGCCGGCGTCCTCTCCGCCGGACTCGGCGACCCCGCGTTGCGAGAGTGCGATCTGCACCATGCGTTGGCCGACCGCGGATCCGGCGATCAATGAGCGGACCTGGTGCTGATCCTCAAGCTCGTCTAGTTCGTCGAGGAGATCGATCTCGCGTTCTTCGCCGGACGGCGGCGGGGGCGGTGGCGGTGTATCGGTCTCGGGGAATGACTGCTCCACGACTACTCCTCTGTGTCGGGCGCCCTATTGGGTGCGCAAGAACTGCCGTGCTTTGCTGCAGTTGGTTATTGTTAAGAGTGGCTATCTCCTGCACCCCATGCATCTCCAAAGTTTTACCGTCGACTCCGTTGCGGCGTACACCGTCGGCCGATTGAAGGTGAAGGGATTGAGGCTCACGCGCTGCACGTTCACAGCGAACCGGCTGGCCAGGTCAGCAGACATGCCGTCGACATCGACAAACAGGACGTTGGTGTTCGGCATCGTGGCCTTGTTCAACTCAAGGATCACTCCCAACACCTTCTTGAGACGTCGCCGAAGCCAGCTGTGTTCATGGCCAGATCCAGTGCGTCCTGCGTCCCCTTTCTCAAGAGCGAAGTACCCAAGTTCCCTTCAAGCTGGGAGACCACGGTGAAGATGAAATCCATGTACTGATCCACGAGTTCGATCCGGAGGTCGCCCGACCAGGCATAGATGGGTACTAGCTCAAGATCGTGATTGTCCAACCGAAGGTGGAGGCCCCAGAATCCTTTGAGCCGGAGCTGCGCCAGCTGGCGTAAGAACTTCAAGCCCCGGTTGCGGTCGGCTTTCACCTGGGTTAGGGCCGCGTCGACTGGACCCGTAGCCCCGGGCAGGTGAAAGTCGGCGGCCACTAGCCTTCGAGTGGCGCCTGTCGGAAGGCCTGAGCCTCGAGTGATCGATGGATTAGCGCGTCGAGATTCAAGGTCCCCCGCCTCACCGCGGCTTTCTAGTCCGAGTCAAGTGAGCCGCCTCGCCGTTCTCCGCGTAGGGATATGAAAGCTGGGTGACCGTCTACGGCCAGAGTTTCCCGTCGCCCGTCCCCGAAATTCACTTGATGTGCTCGGGGAGGGAATGGCGAATCGCACTAGCGAGTTACTCGAGGCCGCACGCGAGCCCCCTACCGATGGGGCTGTAGTTCGGCATACTCGCGGAATGCGTGTTCGGATGACTCAGGCTGACGGCTCGTTCCGTGAATCAAGTTCGCTCTCCGATGAACAGGCGCGAGCTCTCAGCGCTGCGATCTTCTCGGCGATGCACGATCCTGGCGGCCTGGTCAGGCCGAACCGAGTGGTCACGCTGGCGTCGGACACGCACGGGCTGCCCTCCATCTGGGCAGACGGCCAGTACGTCGGCGTGAGTGTCGTGAACTGATGGCCACGTCAGCGCAGGGCACAGCAAGCCGGCCCGATGACGATCGAGCCAGACTTGCACTGGACGCGGAGGCCGCCGACGGCGGGATTCCGTGACCCTCGAGGCAAGCCTGGAGGAGAGCGACGACCTCCCCCCCGACGGCGGTGAAGAGGGCACGTTGGCATCAGGCATAACGAGTCATGTGCTTGCATGCAGGCGCTCGCCCGATGGAAAGCGTGCGATCTCGAAAAGCACCTTCAAACCTCCGCACACGACGGACGCCGTCTGGACCCGGGTCGCCTTTTACACATCCGACACGAGCAGGCTTGTTCTGTCGAACTGGAAGAACCTCGGACCCGGGAATCCACACACAACGAAGTCCACTCCTGGTACTTCGACGACCGCCGCGTCGGCCGGGCACTGGTTCTCTACTGGATGAATGACCTCACGTGGCGAAGTTGGGCGGACTGCTGACCGCAGAGCTCGTGCGTGGTGCGGTGGGATCGAGCCGCCGACTTCGTGATCGACCTCCCCGGTAGATCCTCGCACCCCCTGGCGTAGTCCCGGACTGAGGTGCGGACCTGCGCGTGCACGATCCGGGACCGCGGTCGCGCCACCCCTCGACGCGTCTGGCCGGAGGTCCGCATCGTTACAGCTCCGGTGGACGGGCCGGCCAGGCGGCGGCGCCCAGCTCGCGGGAGACCGCTCGCGCCGCATCGCGCACCATGTCGCCGACCTCGGGCGCTCCAGGTCACCGGAGGGGACGACGACGCCGATCGCGCCCACGGCCTCTCCGTAGGAGTCGAAGACCGGGCTGGCCAGGGAGCCCTCGCCGATGACCGCCTCGTCCTGCTCGGTCGCGACGCCGCTGGAGCGGACCTCGTCCAGCTGGTCGCGCAGGCGTCGCGGGAGGTGATGGTCTCGCCGGTCATGCTGTGCAGCTCCCGGAGGCGAGCACCCGCTTCTCGTCCTCGGGAGGAACGCGAGCATGGCCTTGCCAGCGCGCTGGCATGGACCGGGATGACGATGCCCACCTCCGGCATCTGCCGGCTGCCGTCGGGGCGCGGCTCGTGGTGGATGATCACCACGTCGTCGATGAGCAGCACGCCGGTGCGCACGGCCAGCCCGGTGCGCCGGGCGAGGTCCTCGGCCCACGGGATGGCCTCGCGACCTCAGCTCGAGAGTGTCGAGGTAGACGTTCCCGAGCCGGAGCACGGCCGGGCCCAGCTGGTAGCGGCTCGAACCGCGCTCCTGCACGACCATCCCGTGCTCGACCAGGCTGCGGACGATCCCGTGGGTGGTCGACGGCGCCAGGTCGAGGCGGGCAGCCAGCTCCGAGAGGCTCATCCGGCGAGTGCCCTGCAGCGCGGTCAGGACCCGGATGGCACGGTCAATCGACTGGATCACGGGGCACGTTCCTCCTGCATGTGACCAATTTCACGAAAAGCTCTTGCGCACTAGTGAACCATAGGCGTAGCGTCCCAATCAAATTCGACAATGTCGAACCTCATTCGGACAACGAGAGAAGAGGAACGGGCATGCTTGACGAGACCAATCTGTTCCAGCGCTTGGGTGCTGAGGCCATCGGAACGGCATTTCTGGTGTTCATCGGCGTGGGCTCGGTTCCCGCCACGCTGATCGTCAACGGCGACTCGCCGTTCACCATGGCGGATCTCGGGATGATCTCCCTGGCCTTCGGCACCGTCGTGATCGCCACCGTCTACGCCCTCGGGCACATCGGTGGCAACCACATCAACCCGGCGGTCACCCTGGGACTGGCCGTCACCGGCAAGTTCCCGTGGAGCCAGGTGCCTGCCTACATCGGAGCCCAGGTCGTCGGCGCCGATCGTCGGCGCCACGGCGATCATCGGCGTGCTCGGCCAGCAGGCGAGTGACGTGGGCCTGGGCGTGGCGGCCTACCCCGAGACATTGAGCGTGACGCAGGCGTTCACCGCCGAGTTCGTGGGCACGTTCATCCTGGTGTTCACCATCTTCGGCGTCATCCACCGCAAGGCCGCGGCCGGATTCGCCGGTGTCGCGATCGGGCTGGTCGTCTTCGCGGCCATCATCCCGGTCGCGCCCACGACCGGCGCCTCCATCAACCCGGCCCGCACGTTCGGCCCCATGCTCGTCCAGCAGGTCGCCGGCGGCGAGGTGCAGTGGGAGCAGCTGCCCGGTCTACCTGGCCGCCGAGCTCCTCGCCGGCGTCGCCGCCGCCGTCCTCTTCGGCCTCCTCTCCCGCACCCCCGCCGACCGCTCAGCGCCGGCGGTGTGGACCTCGGGGACCCCGACGTCGAGCGTCGGCCGCCAGCGAGCCACCAACGCCTGACACCGACCCGCAACCGAACCCGGAAGAGACTCTCATGAAGAAGCTGATCAACGACCCGAACGATGTCGTGGTCGAGGCACTGCAAGGCATCGAGGCGGCTCACCCCGACCTGCAGGTCGACCACCAGAACAAGATCATCTACCGCGGCGACGCACCCAAGCAGGGCAAGGTGGGGATCATCTCCGGCGGCGGTTCGGGGCACGAGCCGCTGCACGGCGGATTCGTCGGCCTGGGCATGCTCGACGCCGCCTGCGCCGGTGAGATGTTCACCTCGCCGGTGCCCGACCAGATGCTGGCGGCGACCAAGCTGGTCGACGGCGGCGCCGGGGTCCTGCACGTCGTGAAGAACTACACCGGCGACGTCATGAACTTCGAGATGGCCGCCGAGCTGGCGGCGGCGGAGACCGGAGCCCGAGTCGTCTCGGTGGTCACCGACGACGACGTGGCCGTCCAGGACAGCACCTGGACCGCCGGCCGCCGCGGGGTCGGCGTCACCGTGCTGCTGGAGAAGATCGCCGGCGCGGCAGCCGAGCAGGGCCGCGACCTCGACCAGGTCGCCGAGGTCGCCCGCACGGTCAACGCCAACGGCCGGAGCATGGGCGTGGCGCTCACCTCGTGCACCGTGCCGGCTGCGGGCAAGCCGACCTTCGAGCTCGGCGAGGACGAGATGGAGCTCGGCGTCGGCATCCACGGCGAGCCGGGCCGAGAGCGGCTGCCGCTCGCGCCGGCGAGCGAGATCGCCGCGATGCTGGTCGAGCCGATCCTCGCGGACCTGCCGTTCGCCAAGGGCGACCCGGTCATCGCGTTCGTCAACGGGCTCGGCGGCACCCCGCTGATCGAGCTCTACGTGATGTTCAACGAGGTCAACAAGATCCTCGGCGGGCACGGCGTGCCGATCGCCCGCTCGCTCGTCGGCTCCTACATCACCTCGCTCGACATGGCCGGCGCGTCGATCACCCTGCTCAAGGTCGATGACGAGCTGCTCTCGCTCTGGGACGCTCCAGTCGAACACGGCAGCGCTGAGATGGGGCATCTGACACATGGCCGAGAACGTGACCACGGCGGTCCTCGAGCGAGTGGGTGCGCAGGTTCGCCGCACCTGGTGGCCGAGAACCGCGACTACCTGACCGAGCTCGACGCGGCGATCGGCGATGCCGACCACGGGTCGAACATGGACCGGGGCATGAAGGCCGCCGTGGCCGCGCTCGACGAGACCCGCCGCCAACGGCTGGGGCGCTGTTCGCCAAGGTGGGCATGACGCTGGTCTCCACGGTCGGGGGCGCCAGCGGGCCGCTGTTCGGGACGCTCTTCCTGCGGATGGGCAGCCGCTCGGGCGACGCCGAGACCGTCACGGCGCGCCGACTTCGCGGCCGCCCTGCGAGCGGGGCTCGGCGGCGTCGTCGACCGCGGCAAGGCGGGGCCCGGCGACAAGACCATGTACGACGCGCTGGCGCCGGCCGTCGACGCCCTGGACGCCGCCCTCGCCGACGGCGCAGCCCTGGCCGCCGGCGCTGAAGGCTGCCAGGGACGCCGCCGCCGCGGGACGGGACGCGACGACGCCGATGCTGGCGCGCAAGGGCCGGGCCAGCTATCTCGGCGAGCGCAGCGTGGGCCACCAGGATCCTGGCGCGACCACCGTGGCCCTGCTGCTCGAAGCGGCGACCGAGCGCCGTTCTGACCGTGACCTGATCGACCGGACATGACGAGCGAGCGGAGTGCAGCGGACATGACAGAGAGCCATCGGCAGACTCGCCGACGCCGAGGCCGACGCGGCGTCGGACTGGTCGTCGTCTCCCACAGCCGCGTGCTCGCCCGCGCCGCGGTGGCGCTGGCCGCGGAGATGCTGCACGGCCGCCCGCTGCGGATCGAGGTGGCCGCCGGTCTCGACGACACGACCTTCGGCACCGACGCGGTCAGCATCATGGAGGCCATCGAGCGCGCCGACGGGCCGGCGGGCGTCGTCGTTCTCATGGATCTCGGCAGTGCCGTGCTCAGCGCCGAGCTGGCGCTCGACCTGCTCCAGGACCCGTCCGTCCGCGACCGCGTGACGCTGTCGCCGGCCCCCTCGTCGAGGGCCTCATCGTCGCCGCCGTTGCCGCCGCCGGCGGGGCCAGCCGGGCAGAGGTCGCGGCCGAGGCGCGAGACGCGCTCATGGGCAAGGCCGCGCACCTGTCGGCACCGGCGGAAGGTCGCGCACACCGGAGCCGGGCGACGTCAGCGCCGCCGAGGTCGTCGGCGTCTTCACGGTCGAGAACCCCCACGGCCTGCACGCCCGGCCGGCCGCCCGCCTGGTCAGCGAGGTCCGCGCGCTCGACGCGTCGGTCCAGCTGCGCAACCTCACCACGGGCGCCGGTCCGGTCCCGGCCGGAAGCCTGAGCCGGGTCGCGACGCTGGCCGCGCTGCGCGGACACGAGGTCGAGGTCCGCGCCTCCGGGCCACAGGCGCAGGAAGCGGTCGAGCACCTGCTCACCCTCGCCGGCGCGACGGTTCGACGAGACCGTCGAGCGAGGCCGCCGAGCCTCGGCTCCGGGCCGCGCGCGCCTCCATCAGCGGCCCGCTGCCGGCCTCACCCGGGATCGCCATCGGCCCGGTCCGCCGGCTGACCGCCGTGCCGGTCGACCTCGACAGCAGCCGGTCGGGGAGCCGGCCGCGGAATGGCGGCGCATCGTGGAGTCGGTCGCCGCCGTGCGCCGCGAGATCGAGCACGTCCGGGTCGTCACCGCCCGCGAGGTGGGCGCGGAGGAGGCGAGCATCTTCGACGCGCACCTCTCGCTGCTGGCCGACGCCGAGATGCTCGCCGACGTCAAGGCCCGCATCGGCACCGGCATCGGGGCGGTCGCCGCCTGGGCTGGCTGCCTGGCCGACGTCGAGCGCGAGTGGGCCGGCCTGCCCGACCCCTACCTGCAGGGAGCGGGCCGCCGACGTCCACGCCGTCGGCGACCAGGTGCTGCGGGCACTGACCGGGGAGCCCGCACGGCAGATGACGGCCGGGGAGTCCTGGTGGCCAGCGACCTGACGCCCGCCGAGACGGCCGGCCTGGAACTCGGCCTGGTGACCGGCGTCGTCCTCGCCCAGGGCAGTCCGACCTCGCACGCGGCGATCCTGGCCCGGGCCCGCGACATCCCCGTCGTCGTGGCGGCCGGCCCCGAGGTGCTGGGCATCCCCGAGGGAACCACCGTCCTGCTCGACGGCGGCAGCGGCGAGCTGCACGTCGATCCGTCCCCGGAGCTGCTGGAAGAGTTCGAGCGCCGCGCCGCGCGACGCGGCGGAGCAACGCGCCCGGCAGCTGGCCCTGGCCGAGCAGCCGGCTGTCTCCCGCGACGGCACGTCAGTCGCCGTGGCCGCCAACCTCGGATCGGTGGCCGACGCCCGCGCTGCGCTCGAGGCCGGGGCCGACGGCGCCGGGCTGGTGCGCACCGAGTTCCTGTTCCTCGACCGGAGCACCGCGCCCGAGCGTCGAGGAGCAGAGGGCCGAGTACGGAGCGATCGCCGAAGCCATGGACGGCCGGCGGATCACCCTGCGCACCCTCGACGTCGGCGGGGACAAGCCCCTGTCGTATCTCCCCATGGCCACGGAGGCGAATCCGTTCCTCGGTCAGCGCGGCATCAGGCTCAGCCTCGACCACCGTGACCTGCTGCGTGACCAGATGGCCGCGATCTGCCAGACGGCGCGGGCCCACCCGGCCAGCATCATGATCCCGATGGTGTCCACGCCCGGCGAGATGATCGAGGCGCGGCAGGTGCTGATGGAGGCGGCCGGGCCGGCGGGCCTTCCTGAGGGCCTGCGCGTCGGCACCATGATCGAGGTCCCGTCGGCGGCGCTGAAGATCGAGGCGTTCCTGCCGTACGTGGACTTCGTCAGCATCGGCACCAACGACCTCACCCAGTACGCCCTCGCGGCCGAACGCGGGAACGGTGCGGTCACGGCCCTCTCAGATGCCCTCGACCCCGGGGTGCTTCAGCTGATCGACCACGTGTGCCGAGCCGCACGCGGTCGGATCGAGGTCGCGGTCTGCGGCGAGGCTGCGTCCGACGAGCTCGCCATCCCCGTGCTGGTCGGGCTGGGCGTCCGGGAGCTGAGCGTCTCACCGCCGGCCGTACCCCGGGTCAAGGCTGCGATCCGCGAGCTCGACACCGCCCGGTGCACCACGCTGGCCGAGGTCGCGCTCACCCTGGCCGGGGCTGACGAGGTCCGCAAGCTCGTGTTGGCGATGCTCGAGGGGGACGACGGCTGAGCCGAGGCTCCTCGCCGAAAACTGGTCGCGAGAGGGAATCTGTTCGTGGTCCGATGAGTTCTCCCCCCGGTCCCGGTCTGCACCGGCATGACCACCACCTGCGACACCTTCGAGGGAGCACCCGTGCCTGAAGCAACGACGCCCGTCACCGGCCAGAAGGCCGAGCGCGTGGAGTCGCCGTACGCCGTGCTCCGCTGGCTCGTGCTCGCCACGTTCGTGGTGATCCTCAACGAGACGATCATGGTCAACGCGATCCCGCGGCTCATGGTCGAGCTCGACGTGTCCGCGCGCAGCGCGCAGTGGCTGTCGACCGCGTTCATGCTGACCATGGCCGTCGTCATCCCGGTCACCGGCTGGTTCCTGCAGCGGGTCACCACCCGCCAGGCGTTCACGACCGCGATGACCGTCTTCCTCCTCGGTACGGCGATCTGCGCACTCGCGCCGGTCTTCTCGCTGCTCGTCGCCGGCCGGGTCGTGCAGGCGGCCGGCACCGCGGTGATGCTGCCGCTGCTGATGACGACGCTGATGACGATCGTGCCCGAGTACGACCGCGGCCGGGTGATGGGCAACGTGATGCTCGCGATCTCGGTCGCCCCCGCGCTCGGCCCGGCCGTGTCCGGCGTCGTGCTCCAGTTCGCCTCGTGGCGCTGGCTGTTCGGGCTGGTGCTGCCGATCGCCGGGGTCGTCACCTGGCTCGCGCTGCGCAAGCTGACCAACGTCGGCGAGACCCAGAAGGCCGCACTCGACGTCCCGAGCGTGGTCCTCGCGGCGCTCGGCTTCGGCACCCTCGTCTACGGCCTCAGCCGGATCGGCGCGGAGAGCAACGGCGGCCTTCCCGCCCCGG
The DNA here is from genome assembly GCA_963804845.1 of uncultured Actinomycetota bacterium. Classification (GTDB taxonomy): domain Bacteria; phylum Actinomycetota; class Actinomycetes; order Propionibacteriales; family Nocardioidaceae; genus Nocardioides. The sequence continues at coordinate 457,670 of CAWDSA010000007.1, forward strand.
CGCTGGTCGCCGCCGGACTCGCCGTGGTCGCCATCTTCCTGCTGCGCCAGCGCTCGCTGCAGCGCCGTGACATGCCGCTGCTCGACCTGCGCGTCCTCACCCACCGCACCTACGCGGTCGGCGTCGTCATCCAGGCCGTGTCGTTCCTCGCGATGATGGGCGCGATGATCCTGCTGCCGCTCTACCTGCAGGAGCTGCGCGGCCTGAGCCCGCTCGCAGACCGGCCTGCTCGTCGCCCCCGGCGGCATCGCCATGGGCCTGCTCGGCCCCCGCGTCGGCAGCGCCTTCGACCGCTTCGGCGCCCGCCCGCTGGTGATCCCCGGCTCGATCGGCGTCGTCATCGCCCTGACCCTGCTCAGCCAGGTCGGCGAGACCACGCCGTACGCGCTGATCCTCGGCAGCCACGTGCTGATGATGGTGAGCCTGGCCGCGCTGTTCACGCCGGTCTTCACCATCAGCCTGGGCGCCCTGCCCCACCACCTCTACTCCCACGGCTCCTCGCTGCTCGGCACCACCCAGCAGGTCGCGGCCGCGATCGGTACGGCGGTCTCGGTGACCGTGCTGACCTCGCGCACCAACATCGCTGCTGGACGACGGCGCGACGCCGTCCGCCGCGTTCGTCGGCGGAGTCCAGTGGGCCTTCGGGGCGGCCGCCATCATCTCCGTCGCTGTCGCGGCGCTGGTGCTCCTGCTGCCGGCCCGCGCGGCCGACCACGGCGCCGGACCGGCAGGAGACGACGACGAGGTGGAGCAACCGGTCGTGGCCTGACCGATTCGCGCGGCCGATGAGAGTTTGTGAAAGGCGTGACGGGCATCACAGGCGCAGGTACAGTCGCAGGACTCCTAGCCCCCCGATCCACCCAGGAGCCCCCCGATGCGCACCCCAACGCCCCGGACCGCTCTCGCGGTCGTGCTGACAGCACTCCTCCTGTCGCTGCTGCCCGCCAGCAGCGCCCAGGCGCAGACCAAGGAGAAGTACCGGCACCAGGCCCGCGTGGTCACCAACAACGCCCGTGACAACCACGACCTGGCCACGCTGCAGAAGCACAAGTGCGTCCAGAAGTTCGCCCGCCGGCAGGCCGTCAAGATGGCCAACCAGGACCGGCTCTTCCACCAGGACCTCGGGGCCGTGCTCAACCGGTGCAACCTGTCGGGTGTCGGCGAGAACGTCGCCTACGGGTACCCGACGGGCCGCGCCGCCGTGAAGGCGTGGATGAAGTCCCCGGGCCACCGCGCCAACCTGCTCGAGCCGAGCTACCGCGTGCTCGGACTGGCCGTGCGGCACAGCAAGGACGGCACGCCGTACGCCGTGCAGGTCTTCGGCCGCCGCTGAATCCGGCCCCGGCTCCGGCGCCCGCCGCCGATGCCGTCGCGCACCCGTGGCGGCGGTAACGTTGCGTCTCGTGGCAGGACCCGACTTCGACAGCGAGATCAAGCAGCTCCAGGCGACGATGAGCACCATCGGCCAGGTGCTCGACCTCGACGCCATGCGCGCCGAGATCGCCGACCTCGGCGAGCAGGTCGCGGCGCCCGACCTGTGGGACGACCAGGACAACGCCACCCGCGTCACCGGACGGCTCTCGCTGCTCCAGGGCGAGGTGGACCGCTTCATCGCCCTCTCCGGCCGCATCGACGACCTCGAGCTGATGGTGCAGCTCGGCCGTGAGGAGTCCGACGCCGAGACCCTGACCGACGCCGAGCGCGAGCTCGGCAAGATCAAGAAGGCCGTCGAGAGCCTCGAGATCCGCACCCTCCTCGCCGGTGAGTACGACGTCCGCGAAGCCCTCGTCACCATCCGCTCCGGTGCGGGTGGGGTCGACGCCGCCGACTTCGCCGAGATGCTGATGCGGATGTACACGCGGTGGGCCGAGCAGCACAACTACTCCGTGGAGGTCTTCGACACCTCCTACGCCGAGGAGGCCGGCCTCAAGTCGGCCACGTTCGCCGTCCACGCTCCCTACGCCTACGGCACCCTGAGCGTCGAGGCGGGCACGCACCGGCTGGTCCGGATCAGCCCCTTCGACAACCAGGGTCGCCGACAGACCAGCTTCGCCGCGGTCGAGGTCGTGCCGGTGCTCGAGCAGACCGACGAGATCGACATCCCCGACGAGGAGATCCGCACCGACGTCTACCGCTCCGGTGGCCCCGGCGGACAGTCGGTGAACACCACCGACTCGGCGGTCCGGCTCACCCACATCCCGACCGGTGTGGTCGTCTCCTGCCAGAACGAGAAGTCGCAGCTGCAGAACAAGGCCAGCGCCATGGTGGTGCTCAAGGCCAAGCTGCTGGCGCTGAAGAAGGCCGAGGAGAAGGCCCAGCTCGACGAGATGCGCGGCGACGTACAAGCATCGTGGGGCGACCAGATGCGCAACTACGTCCTGAACCCCTACCAGATCGTGAAGGACCTGAGGACCGGCCACGAGTCCGGCAACCCGGCAGCGGTCTTCGACGGCGACCTCGACGACTTCCTCGAGGCGGGCATCCGCTGGCGCCGCGGGGCCGAGAAGGCCGCCGAGAACTGACCGGTCCCGGAACCGGTCCGGCAGCGCACCCGTCCCACGTTTGACCGGGACCGGAAGGGGGCACAGTCAGGACATGTCCGAGCTGCAGGTCGTCCCCGGCGAGATGACGTCCGCGTCGAACCAGACGATCACAGCCGCCGAGGGCGCTCGGGGTCACGGATCCACCGAGGAGATGACGACCGCTGGCAGTGCCATCCCGGGAGCCGACTCCGTGGCCCACCTGTCCGAGCTCGGCACCAGCTGGGACGACGAAGTCGAGGCGTGGGCCGACGCGGTCGCAGCGTTCGGCAGCCAGATCGCCGCGGCCGGTGACGACTTCCACGGCACCGACGGCGGGGTCGGTGGCCTGTTCGGCGGGCTGCTGCCCTTCGGGGGCAGCTGATGGCTCCGGTGACCTTCGGCGACGTCACGCTCTGGCAGTCCGCCCCGCTCGGCCAGGCCGGCGACGGGGTCAAGAAGGACATGACCGCGCTGGAGAAGAGTCGTGACCAGCTCGAGTCCCAGGCGATTCCGGCCTCCTGGGTGGGGCTGGCCCGGATCGTGGCGGAAGGCCGCCGCGACTCACTCGTGGGCCGGTTGGACGGCCATCTCGAGGGCAAGCGTGCGGTGCAGCGCGCCCTCTACGACGCCGAGACCCAGGTCGCCGAGATCGAGCGGCTGGTCGACGACGTCCAGGGCCAGGCCCGGACCGAGCAGTTCACGATCGGCGACGACGGGTCGGTCACTGACGCCAGCAAACCGCCGACGTTCCCCAACCGGTTCGAGGCCGAGGAGTGGTCCCGGATCCGCCAGTCGAAGGCGCAGGCGATCGCCGACGACATCACCGCGATCCTCGGCAAGGCCGAGGCTGCGGACGCGACCCTCGCCGGCAGCATCCCGTCCGGCCACGTCACCGACGTCGACGAGTACGGCACGGCCGATCCCGGTGTGGCCGCGCGGTGGGCCACCCTGACCGACGCCGAGCGTCGAGCGGTCATCGAGGAGATGATCGAGGAGCTGGCCGACGAGAGTGGCATCGACATGCCCACCATCGACTGGAAGGACGAGAGCTGGGACTCCAACGGCTCGTGGGGAGACGGTGAGCCCGGGACGCTCAGCCTCAACGAGGGCCTGCTCGACGACCCGCGCCTTCTTCACACCGTGGGCCACGAGGTCCGGCACGGCCGCCAGCACGAGGCGGTCCGCGACGCCAACGACTGGCAGTTCCCGTGGGAGGACGACCCCTTCGACGAGCACCGTGAGGACGGCATCACGCAGGAGCAGGTCGACGCGTGGGACGACAACTTCGGCGACTACAAGAGCACCAGCGGCGGAGACTCCTACGAGGACTACTTCAACCAGCCGGTGGAAGCAGACGCGAGAGACGGTGGTCGTGAGTTCCTCGAGGGGCTCACCGAGGAAGAGATCGACCGACTGCTGGAGGAGAGCCGATGACCACGACGACGTACGGCGCCCTGGTCGACGCCTACCTGGCCGACCCCACCCCCGACAACCTGACCGCGTTGCGCGAGGCGGTCCGATCGGCGCCCAGCTTCGACCCCGGCCTCACCCTGGACCGATCGGTGGCGCCGTTGATGGAGCGACAGGCCTGGCAGGAGGCGATCTCGGTGCTCAACGGCGTGATGCCCGGCGCCCTGTTCAGCCCCGCCGCCCACGCCCACCTCGCGGTCGCGCTGCGTCACACCGGCCGAACGCAGGAGGCTGACCGGGAGGAGTCGCTGTCCAAGGCCGCGCTCCGCAGCATCCTGGCCACCGGCGACGGCACGGTCCGCCGACCGTGGTCGGTGATCCGCGTCAGCGACCAGTACGACCTGCTGCGCAGCCTGGGGCGGCGGTCCGTTCGACAGGATCTCGTCACCGAAGCCGGCCGGCGCCTCGACCGTCAGGTCTGTGACGACGGCAGCGAGGTCTACTTCGACACGGCCGGCCTGCTCCCTGCCGATGGCTAGTGACCCTCGTCGGTTCTCCGGCGCGACGGCCGTCTTCCTGGTCGTCAGCGCAACGCTGACCGGCTGCTCGGAAGAGCCGGAGGGGCCCGGTCCCGGCCCCGAGCCCGACGGCGACGTCCCGTTCTCGCTCGTGCTCCCCGACGACCTGTCGGTGAGCCCGGACGGGAGCGAGGTCCTCGCCGACTGCTGGGACGGCATCTGTCGGTGGAACGCCGCCGACGGGAGCCTGGCCGCGGTCGACGACGGTGGTCACGTCGCGATCAGCCCCGACTGGTCCTTGCTCGCCACGGTCGGCGACGAGGCCCAGGTGGTGCTCAGCGACCGGGAGTCCGGCGACGTGGTGCACGAGCTCACCGGGCTGGATGACGCCGAGGTGGCGGACGGCTCGCCTGTCCTCGACGTCGCCTTCAGTGCCGACGGCTCGCACGTCGCCGCAACCGGGATCGGAGGCGCCGTGACCGTGTGGACGGTCGACGACGGGGCCGAGGTGAGCTCGCTGACGCTCGACGACGACGCCGAGCGCGTTGCGCTCAGCCCCGACGGGGCGCAGGTCGGGGTCAGCGGCGGTGGCCCGGTCGAGGTCTACGACGTGGCAGCCGGCGATCGCCTGGCCACCGTGGCGGACGACTCGCCCGACGGCTCCGGGCTCGCCTGGAGTCCGGACGGCCGGTGGCTCGCCGCGCCGGCGGCCGACGGCACGCCGACTGTCTGGGAGACCGGGTCCTACACCGAGGTCGACCGGCTCGCCGGCGCGCGCCTGGACGAGGCTGCCTTCTCACCCGACTCGCGCCAGGTCGCCCTCACCGGCGGCGTGACGACGGTGCGGTTGTGGACGCCGGAGGGCCGGGTCCGCGACCTCGTCGGCCACGGCGAGGAGCCCGGCGCCGTCGCGTTCGCACCGTCCGGCCGCACCCTCTACTCGGTGTCCGGCGCGGACGGGATCGTCGCGTGGGACGTCCGAACCGGCGAGATGACCGATCGCTTCGAGCTCCCCGAGAAGTAGGGTCGTGACCCAACCCACACCTCGGGAAGGGACACCATGGAACCGATCGACCCGGTCTACGGCACGGCCACCCTGCTCCTGATCGCTGCCGCTGCGGTGGCGCTGCTGCTGGTCCTGATCATGGGACTGAAGCTGCACGCGTTCATCTCGCTGGTGCTCGTGAGCGTGGTGACGGCGATCGCCGTCGGCTTCGAGCTCGCCGAGATCCCCGACGTGTTGCTCTACGGCTTCGCCGACACCATCGGGTCGGTGGCACTCCTCGTCGCGTTCGGCGTGATGCTGGGCCGGTTGCTCGAGGTGACCGGCGGCGCCCAGGTGCTGGCCGACACCCTGATCAGCCGGTTCGGTGAGAAGCGGGCGCCGTTCGCGCTCGGCGTGGCCGCGCTGATCTTCGGCTTCCCCATCTTCTTCGACGCGGGTCTGGTCGTCTTCCTGCCGATCATCCTGACCGTCGCGCGACGCTTCGGCGGCTCGCTGCTCTACTACGCGCTGCCGGCCGCCGGGGCCTTCGCCGCCATGCACGCCATCGTTCCGCCTCACCCGGGCCCGGTCGCGGCCGCCGAGCAGATCAACGCCGACATCGGGCTCACACTCCTGATCGGTCTGCCGATCGCCGTGTTGGCGTGGTACGTCGGCGTCTACCTGGTCTCCAAGTTCCTCGCCGCGCGGATCGACGTGTCGGTGGCCAACGTCGTCTTCGGCAAGATCGACGAGGACCACGACGGTGTGGACGACGACTCGTTCGGGAAGCGACCGCCCGCCTTCGGGACGGTGCTCGGGCTGCTGCTGATCCCGCTGGTCCTGATCTCCTTCGACACCATCCTCGACACCCTGGTCACCACCGGCACCCTGGAGGAGGCGGGCTGGATCGACTTCCTGAGCCTCATCGGCCAGACGCCGATCGCGCTGCTGATCACGGTGCTGGCCGCGATCTTCGTGCTCGGTCGGCCGAACGCGTCGATGGCCCGGATCACCACGATCCTCGACCAGGCCCTCGGCCCGATCTGCGCGATCATCCTGATCACCGGCGCCGGAGGCATGTTCGGCGGCGTCCTGGAGCTCAGCGGGATCGGTGCTGCGCTGAGCTCCTCGCTGTCCGACCTGGGCTTCTCGCTGATCCTGCAGGCCTTCGTGATCGCAACCCTGCTCCGGGTGGCGCAGGGGTCGGCCACCGTGGCGCTCACCACGACCGGCGGCCTGATGGCCGGGCCGGTCGCCGCCGCGAACCTCGGCGACGTCCAGCTGACGCTGATCGTCGTCGCGATCGCCGCCGGCGCGACCGTGCTGTCCCACGTCAACGACTCCGGCTTCTGGCTGGTCAGCCGGTTCTTCGGCATGGACGAGAAGACCACGCTGAAGACCTGGACCGTCATGGAGACGACGCTCGGGCTCTCGGCGTTCGCGATCGCCGGCGCCCTCTGGGCGGTGTTGTGACGCTCCACCTGGTCTTCATGGGCGTCTCCGGGTCCGGCAAGACCACGGCGGCGCAGGCGCTCCAGGAGCTGCTCGACTGGGAGTTCGCCGAGGGCGACGACTTCCACCCGCCGTCCAACGTCGCGAAGATGGAGGCGGGCCATCCGCTCACCGACGCGGACCGGACGCCGTGGCTGCGGTCGCTGGCGGACTGGACCCGTGATCACGACTCCGCGGGCCGGCCGACGATCATGACCTGCTCGGCCCTGCGCTGGTCGCTACCGAGAGATCCTGCGCGAGGGAGGGGAGGGGACGTTCTTCGTCCACCTGGTCGGCGACAAGGGGATGCTGCTCGAGCGGATGTCGACCCGCGACCACTTCATGCCCCCCAGCCTGCTCGAGTCGCAGCTCGACACCCTCGAGCCGCTGCGCCCCGACGAGGACGGCATGACCGTGGACTCCGCGAACCCACCGGCACGGATCGCGCGGCTGGTGCTCGCCCAGCTCGACCTGGCCTGACGCGGGCTAGCTGCCGGCCGCCTCCACGACCTGGACGCACCACTCGCTGGTGCGTTCGGGGAGGTCGATCGGTTCGCTGCGGGTCGCGAGCGTGCAGGTGAGCCAGGCGTCGCCGAACAGCCCCCGCAGGGCGTCCTCGGTCACCGCTCCTGTCGTGCAGCGGCTCGCGACGGACGGTGTTCCGTACTGGTCGCCCTGAGTGGTCGCGCACCGCTCACCGAACGAACCGCGCACGAGCTCACGGGCCTCGGCCCGAGTGACCGGCGGCGCGAACACCCACGCGCTCGCCTGCGTGCCGTCGGCGGCGGTCCAGCGGCAGCCGAACTCCTGCACCCGGTCGCGGGTGCCGTCGGGGAGGCGGTCGAGGTCGCCGTCGGTCCACTCCTCGCTGTCGGCAGGCACGTCGCCCAGGGCGTGCTCGATCCCCGTGGGCGAGACCCGGTCGCAGAACGGGCCGCGCACCACGTTGATCCCCGCCGTGTCGTACGACGACAGGCTGGACGGCTCGGGCTGGCCATCGGGTTGGGCCTGCGGCCGCGGGGCGCTGGGCTCAGGGTCCTGCAGCGACGCGGTCCCGATCGCGACCGCCAGCCCGGTCGCCGCGGTGGAGGCGGCCAGCGCCGCGAGACCGGTCCACCTGCGCATGGCGTCACTGTGCCACGGCGGAAACGCCCGACTCCGGGTTTCGTGTCCGCGTGGACCGCTGGACTACTCTCGACCCGGTGATTCGCTTCGAAAAGGTCGACAAGACCTACCCCGGCCAGGGCACTCCCGCCCTCGACAACGTGACCGTCGACGTCGAGAAGGGGGAGTTCGTCTTCCTCGTCGGCGCCTCGGGCTCGGGCAAGTCGACGTTCCTGCGCCTGGTGCTGCGCGAGTCGCGACCGACCAAGGGCCGCGTCTACGTCGCGGGCAAGGAGATCAACCGGCTGGCCGGCTGGAAGGTGCCGCGGCTGCGCCGCCAGATCGGCACCGTCTTCCAGGACTTCCGGCTGCTCCCGAACAAGACCGTCTCCGAGAACGTCGCCTTCGCCCTGCAGGTGATCGGCAAGAGCGCCTCGGAGATCAAGGCGCTGGTCCCCGAGACGCTGGAGATGGTGGGCCTCGACGGCAAGGGCGAGCGGATGCCCGACGAGCTCTCCGGTGGTGAGCAGCAGCGGGTCGCCGTGGCCCGCGCGTTCGTCAACCGGCCGATGATCCTGATCGCCGACGAGCCGACCGGAAACCTCGACCCGGCCACGTCGGTCGGCATCATGAAGCTCCTCGACCGGATCAACCGCACCGGCACCACTGTCGTGATGGCGACCCACGACTCCAGCGTGGTCGACCAGATGCGCAAGCGCGTCATCGAGCTCGAGGGCGGCCGCGTCGTGCGCGACCAGGCGCAGGGCGTCTACGGCTTCCAGCACTGATCTCCACGGAAATGACCTGAGAGGTTCTCCTTCCCACATGCAGCTTCGCTACGTCTTCTCCGAGCTCGGCCAGGGTCTGCGCCGCAACCTGTCGATGCACCTCGCGGTGATCTTGACCCTGTTCGTGTCACTCACCCTCGTCGGCCTCGGCGTCCTCCTCAACCAACAGGCCGTCCGCGCCGGTGAGCAGTGGGGCAACGAGCTGCAGGTGACGGTGTTCCTGTGCCGCGACGGCGACGAGAACCCGGCCTGCCCGACCGAGGTGACGACCGCGCAGCAGCAGGCGATCGAAAAGGTCGTCGACGAGAACCCCGAGGTCGCCAGCTACTACGTGGAGTCCAAGCAGGAGGCGTTCGAGAAGGTCAAGGAGCTGTTCGGCCCCGACAAGTTCGAAGGCCCGAACGCCGCCGCCAGCGCCGACGACATGGCGAAGTCGGTGTGGATCACGCTCGAGGACCCCGACGAGTACGAAGGCATCCTCAGCGCCGTGCAAGGTCTGGACGGGGTCGGGTCGGTCCGTGACCAGCGGGCCGTGGTCGGACCGATCCTGCGAGGCATCGAGGCGATGCAGTGGGGTGCCCTCGCGATCGCCGGGTTCCTGGTCGTCGCGGCCCTCCTGCTGGTCGCCAACACCATCCGGCTGGCGGCGATGGCGCGCCGCAAGGAGATCGGGATCATGCGGCTGGTGGGCGCCTCCACCCTCTACATCGCACTGCCGTTCCTCCTCGAGGCGATCGTGACCGCGCTGATCGGCGTCGCCCTCGCCGGAGGGGCGATGGCGGCGTTCATGTACTTCGGTGTGAGTCGCAGTCTCGAGGACTTCGTGGGCTTCATCCCCTGGGTCGGCCTGCCCGAGTTCCTCAACGCGCTGCTGGTCGTCGCGATCCTGGGGCCGGTGCTCACGTTGCTTCCGACACTCGTACTGACACGCAAATACCTCAAAGTCTGACCTCGCTGGTCTACCTTCGAGACGTTCACTTCCCCGAACAATGCGAAGGCAGACCCGGTGCGCTTCTTCCCCCGTACCGCACGCCACCGCGTGGCCGCGGCCGGCGTAGCGACCACTTTGGCCTTGGGCGCGGTCAGCGTGCCCCTGGCCCACGCCGACGACATCCACGACCGGCAGAAACGGGTCGAGAACAAGATCGACCACGCCGACGACGCGCTCGAGCACTCCAGCGACGCGTTGCGCCGGGCGTACGGCGCCCTCCAGGCCGCCCAGGCAGAGCTCGCCGCGGCCCGCGACCACCTCGAGCAGACGCTGGCCCGGCTCGGCGAGGCCCGCGAGCGCAACCAGGAGCTGAGGGAGAAGCTGGCGATCGCCGAGGCGCGGCTCGAGCAGGCGCAGTCGGAGCTGGTGGCCGGTCGGGCCGACCTGGAGACGCAGCGCGAGGCCGTGACCGACATGGTCACCTCGATCTACCAGGAGGGCGATGCGCAGCTGCAGGCGTTCTCCTCGATGCTGCACGCCGAGGACCCCGCCGACCTGACGTGGACCCAGGAGGGCCAGAGCGTCATGGTCGGGCGCGAGACCCAGGCCTATGACGAGCTGCGGGCCGCCGAGGTCCTGCTCGAGGTGCGGGAGGACCAGCTCGCCGCGGCCGAGAAGGAGGTGGCCGAGCAGCAGGTCGAGGCTGCCGCGCAGGTCGTCGTGATGCAGGACCTCGCCAGCCAGGCCCGCGCCGCGCGCGCCGACGTGCGCGAGGTGGTCGACCGGAAGCGTGACGCGAAGGCGACGGCACAGCGGGCCAAGGCCCGCGACCTGGCCCAGCTGCGCAAGCTCAAGGAGCAGGAGCAGCGGATCAAGGAGAAGATCGCCCGGCTGGCCGCGCGGACCTCGGGTGGCTACCGCGGCTCTGCGGACGGATTCCTGGGCTGGCCCATGCAGGGCGGGTACGTCACCTCGCCCTTCGGCTTCCGCACCCACCCGATCTACGGCTACTACGGCCTCCACAACGGCACCGACTTCGGTGGCGGCTGCGGCGTACCGCTGCTGGCGGCGTCCTCCGGCACGGTCGTGGCGAAGTACTACTCCTCGTCCTACGGCAACCGGCTGTTCGTCTACCTTGGCAAGGTCAACGGCGTGAACCTCTCCGCCGTCTACAACCACGCATCGGGTTACGCCGTCAACGTCGGCCAGCGGGTCTCGCGCGGTCAGGTCGTCGGGTACTCCGGTGACACGGGGTGGTCGACCGCCTGCCACCTGCACTTCACCGTGCTCGCGAACGGTCGGCCGGTGGACCCGATGAACTACCTGTAGGTCTCCGACAGTCCCGATCAATGGGGTTGCCGCGCACTGAGATGATGGCGGGATGGCCAGGGAGCAGGGGCAGAAGTTCGTCGCGCAGAACAAGAAGGCGCGCCACGACTACCACATCGACGACACCTACGAGGCCGGCCTGGTCCTGGTCGGCACCGAGGTGAAGTCGCTGCGGCAGGGTCGCGCCTCCCTGGTCGACGGCTTCGCCGAGGTCGACGGCGGCGAGGTGTGGCTCCACAACGTCCACATCCCCGAGTACTCGCAGGGCACCTGGACCAACCACTCCGCCCGCCGCAAGCGCAAGCTGCTGCTCAACCGATCCGAGATCGCCCGCATCGAGCGCAAGGTCGTCGAGAAGGGCTTCACGCTGGTGCCGCTCGCGCTCTACTTCAAGGACGGCCGGGCCAAGGTCGAGATCGCGGTCGCGCGCGGCAAGAAGGAGTACGACAAGCGGCACGCCCTCGCCGCCCGCGACGCCGACCGCGAGAAGGAGCAGGCGCTGGGCCGGCACCTGAAGGGCATCCCCGATTAGCCCTACGCCCGCTCGGCCCTTGTTCGACCTCCACACCCACTTCCTCCCGCCGCGGGTGATGGCGAAGGTCCGGGAGCAGTTCGACGCGGCCGGTCCGCTGATCGGGCGGCCGTGGCCGCTCCACTACCGCGACTCGGACGACGCGCTGGTCGAGGTGCTGCGCGGCGTCGGCGTCCGGCACTTCACGGCCCTCGCCTACGCGCACCGGCCGGGGATGGCGGAGTTCCTCAACGACTGGACGGCCGGGTTCGCCGACCGGGTGCCCGAGGCGCTGCGGTGCGCGACCTTCTACCCGGAGGAGACGGCACCGACGTACGTCGCGGAGCGCCTGGCCGCCGGCACCCAGGTGTGGAAGCTGCACGTGCAGGTCGGTGGCTTCGACGTCCGCGACCCGCTGCTCGACCCGGTCTGGGGGCTGCTCGCCGAGGCAGGCACGCCGGTCGTGATCCACGCCGGCTCCGGCCCGGTCGCCACGACCCACACCGGTCCGGCGCCCGTCGCCGAGCTGCTGGCCCGCCACCCGCGGCTGCCGCTGGTCATCGCCCACGCGGGCGCTCCGGAGTACGCCGAGTTCCTCGACCTCGCCGAGCGCCACGACCGGGTCGGCCTCGACACCACCATGGTGTTCACCGACTTCTTCGACGAGATGGGCGCGGCGTACCCCGACGACCTGCTGCCGCGGCTGCGCGACCTCGGCCTGGCGGGCCGGGTCTACCTGGGCAGCGACTTCCCGAACATCCCGTACCCCTACGCCCACCAGCTCGACGCGCTGGAGCGGCTGGAGCTGGGGGAGGAGTGGCTCCACGCGGTGCTGTGGAGGAATGGGTGTGACCTCGTGGGCGTTGACCCGTACAGTTGAACTGCTTTCACAACTCCAGAGGGGCTGATCGGTTTCGACTTGGGACGTTAGTTCCAGGGGAAGCGGGTCGAGAAGCCAGCGTCATCTCGTAAACGATCGCTGGAAACCTATAGTTGCCGACTCCAATCGCAACGACTTCGCTCTCGCTGCCTGAGGTAGCGATCGAAGGGTCTGACCGGGCACCCGTCCTCGTCCCGGACCCAGGCCTCATCTAGAGGACTTGCTGCTCATCTCCTGTCAGGAGGGGTGAGCGGGACTTTTTCCTGACTGAGCCTGTCGGGGACGTGTCCGTGCGAGCCCCGGGGCTGAGAAAAGCGATCTCACGGACTGCACCCGGAGAAGACCTGGTTCGACGCTCGAGGACGCGGGTTCGATTCCCGCCAGCTCCACCCGGCAGACAGCCCTCTGACGCGAGCCGCTTCGACACCACGTCGGGGCGGCTCTCGCGTCTGCTCAGGGACTCGGGACGGCGCCGATCCGGGACGCCGGCCACCCGACCGCGACCACGCGACCGATGACGTCCCCGACCGGGACGGTGCCGCGGCCCCGCGAGTCGTCGGAGACGGAGCGGTGGTCGCCGAGCACGAACAGCTGCTGGTCGGGCACCTCGAACGGTCCGAACGGGCTCGTGAGGTCCGCGAGGTAGCTCTCGTCGAGGCCGATGCCGTTGACCGTCACCCTCCCGGCGTCGTCGCAGCACGCGACCGTCTCCCCGGGCAGTGCGACGATCCGCTTGACGTACACCCCCGCCTCGCCCGGCGCGTCGAAGCCGCCGGCGCCGGAGAAGACCACGATGTCGCCGCGGTTCAGAGCCCCCACGCCGCTGAGGTTCACCGACATGGTCTCGACGACAATCCGGTCGCCGGGTCGCAACGTCGGCTCCATCGAGCTCGACGGCACGTGGAACACCGGCAGCGCGAACTGGTGCACCGCTGCGACAGACGCGGCGGTGGCGGCGAACGCCAGAGCCGCATGGACCCAGTCCCGTGGGCGCAGCGGCGCGGCCCGCGCAGGGGTGGTCGTGCTCGGGTGCCGGGGGGACAATTTCACTGAACCGGTCACGGGGCCCTCCCGCCGCAGGTACCTGTCGGCAGTCTCGGTGCCCAGATCGGGCCCGGAGGCGTTGGTCGCGGGTAATACCCACTTCAGGGGGTGGGGCTCGGTGATGTGCCATGATCCCGGCGCATGGGGGGATCTCACCCCCTCCGCGTGAGGACGCGGAATCGTGCGCCTCGAAGGATGACCCCGTGGACGTCGACCAGCAGGCAAGCCAGGCCCCACCCGGCCCGGCGCCCCCCGGCATGGTGTGGGTGCCCGGTGGGGAGTTCCTGATGGGTTCGGAAGACTTCTACCCCGAGGAGCGTCCGACCCGGCGGGTGGCCGTGGACGGCTTCTGGATGGACGCACACACGGTGACCAACGCGGACTTCGCGCGATTCGTGAAGAAGACCCGCCACGTCACGTCTGCCGAGCGCGCGCCCGACCCGGACGACTATCCCGGGGCCCTCCCGGAGCTCCTGGTCGCTGCGTCCGTCGTGTTCCAGCAACCCGCACACCGGGTCTCCTTGGACGACCCCTACAACTGGTGGACCTACGTCCCCGGAGCCGACTGGCGCCAACCGCAGGGACCCGGCAGCTCGGTGAAGCGGCTGCCGGACCATCCTGTGGTGCAGGTCGCGTGGGAGGACGTGACGGCGTACGCCGAGTGGGCCGGCAAGGAGCTGCCGACCGAGGCCGAGTGGGAGTACGCCGCCCGCGGCGGCCTCGACGGCGCCACCTACGCGTGGGGCGACGAGTTCACGCCCGGCGACCGGTGGATGGCGAACACCTGGCAGGGCGAGTTCCCCCTCCACAACACCGGGGACGACGGTCACCTGGGCACGGCCCCTGTCGGGTCGTACCCGCCCAACGGCTACGGCCTGCTCGACATGACGGGGAACGTCTGGGAGTGGACGTGCGACTGGTACGGCGCCCACGAACCGGCCGCCCACTCCTGCTGCAGCATCACGAACCCCCGGGGTGGTGAGCGGGACGCGAGCCACGACCCGGACGTCGCGGATGTCCTGATCCCACGCAAGGTGATGAAGGGCGGTTCTCACCTCTGCGCACCGAACTACTGCCGCCGCTACCGGCCCGCGGCCCGGATGGCGCAGGCCGTCGACACCTCGACGTCCCACCTCGGGTTCCGCTGCATCCTGCGCCCGACGTAGGACGTGGCGTCAGCGTCAGGCAAAGTTCTCGGGATTTCCGTGCGCGGCCCGGGCCGACGCCGCCACGCTGTGCCCATGACCGATCTCGGGCGGCCCACGATGCCCTCGCGCGTCCTCGTCGGCGTGCTTGCCGTGATCGCCCTGGCAGCGGGGGCCTTCTGGATGTGGAGCACCGCGACCGGTGGGCTGTACGCCGGAGTGCCCTCGTGGATCATCGGGCTGGTCGTGGTCGGGCTCGTCTTCGCGCTCGCCCTGGCGGTCCACCGGGTCAGCCACGACACCTGACCCGCAGGCGGACTCCTGCCGACGACCTGGTGCTCCCCGAGGCACAATCACCCCCATGTTCCTGCGACTCCTCGGGCTGACCCTCGGTCTGCTCCTGGCCGGCGTCGGGCTGCCCGCATCCGCACAGGGGCTGCAGCCGACAGACCTGACGCTCGACAGTGTGAAGCGGTACGCCGACCTCGACACCCCGATCCGGGTCACGCTGGTGACGGAGGACGAGGGGCAGCCCGTGGCCGGTGCCCCGGTACTGCTCGAGCGTCGCGTCGACGGCACCTGGTCCGACGTCACCATCCTCACGACCGACGAGGCCGGCCGGGCCGAGGTGCCCCAGACGCTGGCCCGGGACGCGAAGGACAACGACTTCCGGGCGTCGTACGCGGGGGACGCGACCTACGAGTCGAGTACCTCAGGCCGCTACCGAGCCCCCATCAAGCGTCGTGACGCGGTGGTGACCGTCGGCGGGCCGAAGCAGGTCGTCGACGAGAAGTCGGTCGAGCTCCGGGTGCGTTGGCGCACCGCGAACGGGGAGCCCGTCCAGGGCCGCGTGGAGCTGTTCCGGCGCGACGCCGGCGCGAAGAAGTGGGACCGGCTGCGGCGGATCGGCACCGACGAGAACGGCCGGGCCACGCTCGAGGTCCAGCCCCGGGTGGACACGAGGTGGCGGGTCGTCGCGCCGGTCCTGGACTGGGTCAGCCGCGACCGCAGCCCGATCCACCGCGTCGACAACCTGCCCCCCGGCGTCCCCGTCTCGTTGCCGGGTGCGGCACCGCGCCCACGGATCAACCTCCCCGACCAGGCGCGCGCGAAGGGTGACGGAGCGAACGCACAGGTCACCCGCATCCCCGACGGCGTGTGGAACCAGATGACCGGCCGGTCATGGCACCAGGGCTGCCCGGTGGGCCGCTCCAGCCTCCGCCTGCTCCGCATCAACTACTGGGCCTACGACGGCTACCGCCACCGGGGCGAGCTGGTCGCCCACGCCGATGCGGTCGACAACATGCGGGGGGCCCTGACCGCGATGTACGACCGCAAGCTGCCGGTCCGCTCGATGTACCGCGTCGACCGCTTCGGGTGGTCCGATCGTCTCCACGGCGCCGACGACTACCGGTCGATGGCCTCGGGCAACACCTCGGCCTTCAACTGCCGCGACGTCGTGGGCCGGCCCGGGGTCCGCTCGCCCCACGCCTTCGGGCGCGCCCTCGACCTCAACACGTGGGAGAACCCCTACCACTCCTCCCACGGCTGGGTGCCCAACTCCTGGTGGGCCAACCGCTCCCACCCGCGGGTGGCGTGGCGCTCCCGCGACCACGCGGTCGTCCAGATCATGCTCAACCACGGCTTCCGCTGGACCTACGGCACCCAGGACTCGCAGCACTTCGACGTGCCGGCGGGCAGCGGCCGCGTGATCACCGCGCGCCCGTACTGCCGCGGCGTCTGCCACTAGAACCTGTTCTAGACTGGGGCCATGGTCGCGTTCCTGATCGCCGGAGTGATCCTGGGCGTGCTGGCGCGGGTGCTGCGGAGCGGTCCCGAGGACCCGTCGATCGTGCTCACCGTGGTCACCGGTGTGGTCGGCGCCCTCGTGGGTGGCGTCGGGATCAACCTCGTGCTGACGGAGCCGTACGCCGACCTCAACATCTGGAGCTTCGGCATGGCCTGCCTGTTGGCACTGGTGCTGCTCGGGTTGCTCGAGGGCGGCGTCGGCCGGCGGCGTACGTCGACGTGAGCGACTGCGTCTTCTGCGACATCGTCGCGGGGGAGATCGAGGCCGACGTCGTGCACCAGGACGACGACTTCGTCGCGTTCCTCGACCGACGCCCGGTCTTCAAGGGCCACACGCTGCTCGTCCCCCGCGACCACGTCGACACCCTGCCCGACCTGCCCGGATCGCTGCGCGACCCGTTCCTCGCCCTCGCCCAGCGGCTGGCCACGGCGATGAAGGACGGGCTCGGCGCGCAGGGCAGCTTCGTCGCGGTCAACAACACCGTCAGCCAGTCGGTGCCCCACCTGCACCTCCACGTCGTGCCGCGTACCAAGGGCGACGGGCTGCGGGGATTCTTCTGGCCGCGCACGACGTACGCCGACGCGGGGGAGTCGGCTCAATTCGCCGCACGGATCGGTGCCGTCCTAGAGTGATCGGCCGAACGCACCCCCGAACCCCCAGGAGCTGACGACATGGGCCGATTCGACGGACGCGTGGCCGTGATCACCGGCTCCGCGCGCGGCATCGGCTACGGCACCGCACAGCGCTTCGCCCAGGAGGGCGCCCGGGTCGCGGTCATCGACCTCGACGAGGGGGCGGCCAAGAAGGCCGCGGCGGCGCTCCCCGGCGCCGACCACCCGAAGACCAGCCACGTCGGCATCGGGTGTGACGTGACCGACTCCGCGAGCGTCGAGGCCGCGGTCGAGAAGGTCGTCGCCGAGCTCGGCGGCATCCACATCCTGGTCAACAACGCGGGCATCACCCGCGACAACCTGCTGTTCAAGATGACCGACGACGACTGGGACCTGGTCGTGGGCGTCCACCTGCGGGGCGCGTTCCTGATGACCCGGGCCGCCCAGAAGCACTTCGTGGCCCAGAAGTACGGCAAGATCCTGAACCTCTCCAGCGTCTCGGCGCTGGGCAACCGCGGCCAGGCCAACTACTCGGCCGCCAAGATGGGCATCCAGGGCCTCACCCGGACCCTGGGGATCGAGCTCGGCCCCTTCGGCGTGAACGCCAACGCGATCGCGCCGGGATTCATCGCCACCGACATGACCGATGCGACGGCGGCGCGACTGGGGATCCCGGTCGACGAGTTCCGCAAGATGAACGCCGAGGCCAACCCGGTCCGCCGGGTCGGGTTCCCGGAGGACATCGCCGCCGCCGCCGCATTCCTGTGCAGCGACGAGGCCTCCTACATCACCGGCCAGACCCTGTACGTCGACGGTGGCGCCAAGCTCGGCTGAGACGACGCTGATTCGAATTGTCGACCGAAGTACTGTAGAAAGCCGCGGAACGTTGGCGCGCCTGACCCGACGACGCGCCGCCGGCCCGCACACTTGACCCGCACCACCCCCGATCGAAACGGAGCTGTTCCTCGTGCGTCGACTGCACCTGACCACGACCGCCCTGCTGATCACCGCCGGCCTCGTGCTGAGCGCGTGCGGCGGTGACGAAGAGACCCCCGAAGAGGAGGGCGTGCCCGGCCAGGAGGTCGCGGCCGGCTCGGAGTTCCTCTCGACCTGGCCGCTGACCGGCTTGGACGTCGAGGGCGACGAGTCCTCCGCCCAGACCCACCCGGTGATGGTCACCAAGATCGACAACACCTCCTCGAGTGCCCCGCAGGTGGGGCTCGGCTCCGCCGACCTCGTGGTCGAGGAGCTGGTCGAGGGCGGCATGACCCGGCTCGCGGTCTTCTTCTACTCCGACATCCCCGGCACGGTCGGGCCGGTGCGGTCGATGCGCGCCAGCGACATCGGGATCGTCTCGCCGGTCGAGGCGCAGGTCGTCACCAGCGGCGCCGCGCCGGTCACGATCAACCGGGTCACCCAGGCCGGCATCAAGTTCTTCGGTGAGGGTGCCGCCGGGTTCTCCCGCGCGAGCGACCGCAGTGCGCCGTACAACCTGATGGCCGACCTGAGCACGCTGCTCGACGCACAGAAGGACGTCGAGGAGTCGCGGCCGGACGACTACCTGCCGTGGGGTGACGCCGCCGACCTGCCCAAGGGCAAGAAGGCGACCACGATCGCGGCCGGCTTCGGTGGCCACACCACCAACTGGGTCTTCCGAGACGGCGGCTACGTCAACGAGAACTCCTACGCCGCCGAAGGCGACGAGTTCCCCACCGACACCGTCCTCGTGCTGCGCGTCCAGGTCGGCGACGCCGGCTACACCGACCCGGCCGGCAACCCCGTGCCGGAGACCAAGCTCGAGGGTCAGGGCGCGGCGTTCCTGTTCCACGACGGCAAGGTCGTCACCGCGACGTGGAAGAAGGACGGCCTCAGCGACGGGATCACCCTGTCGACCAAGCAGGGCAAGCTGACCGTCCCCGCCGGCCACACCTGGATCGAGCTGGTCCCGCAGACCGGTGGCACCCTCAGCTACAACTGACCCTGTCGTTGAGTTGGGGAAGTTGGCCCTCTGAGTTGGGCGTGTTGGCCCCTCACCGGGGCCAAACTTCCCAACTCGAGGGGCGAAACCCCCCAACTCAACGCGTCAGTCGGTGGGGACGGCGGGCAGCTCGACGCCGGACTCGGCGAGCGCCTGCATCCCGGCGAGGATGAAGGTGATCGCGGCCTCGACCCGCATGGCGGCCGCGATCGGGTCCTCGCTGGTGGAGACCGACTCGCCGGCCGAGGACATCGCGCCGAAGAAGATCCGGGTGAAGGTCTCGGTCATGGCGTCGTCGAGCTCCCACTCGCCTGCCTTCAGGACCGATCCGACGATGTCGAGGACGTTGGCGAAGGTCGAGCGCTCCTCCTGCTCGCGGTAGCGGGCGTAGCCGAGGACGGCCGGACCCTCGAGGATGACGATCCGCCGGTAGCCCGGTTCCTGGACGACCTCGAGGAACGCCCGCAGCCCGGCCAGCGCCTTGGCCCAGGGGTCGTCGTGTCCCTTGAGGGCGTCCTGGATGGTGCGGGAGGCCTCGCTCTCGACCCGCTCGAAGACCGCCTCGAACAGCGCCTGCTTGCCACTGAAGTGGTGGTAGAGCGCGCCCTTCGTCACCTCTGCGCCCGCGACGATCGCGTCGAGGGACGCGGCGGAGTAGCCGTGCTCGGTGAAGAGCTGCTCGCCCATGTCGATCAGCGCGCGGCGGGTGGCCGCGGAGTACTGCTGGCGTCGCGACGGCACCCGAGGCACCAGCTTCGACACCGCGGCCTTGCTCATACGGGCCCCTTGCTCATTCGGGGGAGTGTAGGCGAGGCCGGCCCTCACAGGTGAGCCACGTCACCACGCGTCACTTTGCATACCGTGGGTATGACTCCGTACTCTGGGTACGTACTGACGGTATGTGAGTCATCCGACGAAGGAGCCCACCATGAACTGGAACGCCTTCAAGACCCGCGGGGAGATCCTCCGCGACGTGTCCGCAGTCGCCGACGCTCGCCGTGACGGCGAGCTGCCCCGGGACGTCGACGGTGTCGGCACCGCGTTCGCCGACGATCTCGACCTGCTCGGCGCCCTGCAGCTGCGGTGGCACACCCGGCTCGCCGGCCGCATCGACCGCGAGCTCATGAGCCAGCCGCTGGACCTCCAGCAGGCCGTCATCACGGCCTGGCGGGCGACCGCCGACGAGATGCCCGGCGTCCGCGCGATCGTGGATCGCCACCGTGATCACCCCCTCGACGACGCCATGGCGGAGGCGATGGCGGTCGCCACCGCCAAGGAGCACAGCTGGCTGGCCGTGATGGCCGGTCTGGCGGGGATCTCCGACGGCGCGGCGGCCGCCCCCGCCGGCGCCGCCATCGAGGAGAAGGCCCGCAGGGGAGCTGCACTGGCCGCCTGACCGCAGGCCGAGCCGCTGCCATGATGGAGCCATGGCTGCGGCAGACGGGGCAGGGGTGAAGCAGGAAGCGCGCGCGGGCATGCTGCTGGTGGCGACACCACAGCTGCTCGACCCGAACTTCTCCGACACCGTCGTCCTGCTCCTCGACGTCGACGACAACGGCGCGCTCGGCGTCGTCCTCAACCGGCCCACGCCGGTGTCCGTGAGCGACGTGCTCGCCGACTGGCGAGAGGTCGTGGCAGAGCCCGAGGTCCTGTTCCAGGGGGGCCCGGTCAGCACCGAGGGTGCGCTCGCGGTCGGCTGGCTCCGCGACGCCGAGGACGTCCCGGTCGGGTTCCGCGAGGTGCACGGCGCGCTCGGCGTGGTCGACCTCGACACCCCGGTCGAGCTGATCGACGGCTCGCTGTCCGGCATGCGGATCTTCGCCGGGTACGCGGGGTGGGGGGCCGAGCAGCTCGACGGGGAGATCGAGGAGGGCAGCTGGTACGTCGTCCCGGCCCAGCCGCTCGACGTCTTCCGCGAGGACAGCACCGAGCTGTGGCGCGACGTGATGCGCCGCCAGCCCGGCGAGCTCGCCTGGCACTCCACACGCCCGGTGGACCCCGACCTCAACTAGGCCACTCGTGCACAACAAGCAACGCAGAACCCCCGGCCTTCGGACGGGGGTTCGGCTGTTGCAGTGGACGCTCAAGCGTCTGATCTAGACTCGCCCCTCATGAGCACCCTCGGATTCGGCCCCGCGACCGACACGATCGAGGACCGTCGTACGGTCCCGACCGACGAGGGCGACCACGAACGCTTCTCCCACTACGTCCCCAAGGACAAGCTGACCGAGGCGATGGTCATGGGCACCCCGGTGATCGCGCTGTGCGGCAAGGTGTGGGTGCCCAGCCGGGCCCCCGAGAAGTTCCCCGTCTGCCCCGCCTGCAAGGAGATCTGGGAGCAGATGAAGGACGGCGACCCCGGGGACTCCGGGAAGTGACGGACCGGCTCGAGCCGGTCCCCCTCTCACCCGCGTGGCCCGACCGCGCGGCCTGGGGGACGGCCACGTCGCTGCGGGCCTGGCAGACCGCCGCCCTGCACGACTACTTCGACCGCGCGCCGCGCGACTACCTCGCCGTGGCGACGCCGGGAGCAGGCAAGACCACGTTCGCGCTGTCCGTCGCCGCCGAGCTGATCGGGCGCCGCATCGTCGACCGGATCGTCGTGGTCGCGCCCACCGAGCACCTCAAGAGCCAGTGGGCCGAGGCCGCGGCGCGGGCGGGGATCCCGCTCGACCCGACCTACAGCGCCGGCAAGGGCAAGACCTCGTCCGACTACGTCGGGGTCGCGGTGACCTATGCCGGGGTCGCGGTCAACCCGCTCGCGATGCGGATCCGCACGGAGCGGTTCAAGACGCTGGTCATCCTCGACGAGGTGCACCATGCGGGCGACGCGCTGTCGTGGGGTGAGGGTGTCCGCGAGGCGTTCCAACCGGCGACGCGACGGCTGGCGCTGACCGGCACGCCGTTCCGCTCCGACGTCAACCCGATCCCGTTCGTCACCTATGCACCCGGAGCCGACGGCATCCCACGCTCCGTCGCCGACTTCACCTACGGCTACGGGCACGCACTGGCCGATCACGTCGTGCGTCCGGTGCTGTTCCTCGCCTACTCCGGCGACATGCAGTGGCGCACCCGCGCCGGCGACGAGGTCGCGGCGCGGCTCGGCGAGCCCCTCACCAAGGACCTCGCCGCCCAGGCGCTGCGCACCGCGCTCGACCCCGCGGGCTCGTGGATGCCGGCGGTGC
This sequence comes from uncultured Actinomycetota bacterium, assembly GCA_963804845.1. Classification (GTDB taxonomy): domain Bacteria; phylum Actinomycetota; class Actinomycetes; order Propionibacteriales; family Nocardioidaceae; genus Nocardioides. The sequence goes on from CAWDSA010000007.1 coordinate 479,912, forward strand.
TGGCGGCCGCCGACAAGCGGCTCTCGGAGGTACGCCGCCACGTCCCGGACGCCGGCGGGCTGGTGATCGCGACCGACCAGGACTCCGCTCGTGCCTACGCCGCGCTGCTGCAGAAGATCGCGGGGGAGCGGCCCACCGTCGTGCTGTCGGACGAGAAGGCGGCGTCGCGCAGGATCGCCGAGTTCAGCGGCAACGAGAAGCGCTGGATGGTGGCAGTGCGGATGGTGTCGGAGGGCGTGGACATCCCGCGACTCGCCGTCGGTGTCTACGCCACCACGACGGCCACCCCGCTGTTCTTCTCACAGGCGGTCGGCCGCTTCGTCCGCGCCCGCAACCGCGGCGAGACCGCGTCGATCTTCGTGCCGTCCGTACCGAACCTGCTGGGCTACGCCACCGAGCTCGAGGCCGAGCGCGACCACGTCCTCGGCCGCAGGATCACCGACGAGGACGACATCTTCGCCGCGGAGCGCGACCTGCTCGCCGTCGCGCAGGCCGGGGAGGGCGCGTCCGAGGAGCTTGCGCTGCCCGGCTACGAGGCGCTCGGGTCGGAGGCGCGATTCGATCACGTGCTCTACGACGGCGCGTCGTTCGGCCACACCGCCGAGGTCCATGTCGGGTCGGAGGAGGAGATGGACTTCCTCGGCATCCCCGGCCTGCTCGAGCCCGACCAGATGCGCGAGCTGCTCCACCACCGGCAGAAGGAGCGCGCCGCCCGGCGCCGCCCAGAGGCGGAGCCGGACGACGTGACGACCCACGAACAGCTCGCCGTGCTGCGGCGCGAGCTGAACGGGTTGGTCGCTGCCTGGCACCACCGCACCGGGCAGGCCCATGGCGTCACGCACGCCGCGCTGCGCCAGGACTGCGGCGGACCCGCCGCGGCGATCGCGAACGCCGACCAGCTGCGGGCCCGGATCGACCGGGTCCGGGAGTGGGCCGCGCGGCGTACGTCCTGAGGCGGGGAAACCGCGCACCACGGCTAGTGTCGGCACATGGCGGCTGAGACCTCACAGACGCTCGATCGCGGGATCCGGGTGCTGATGGCGCTGGCGGGAGCGCAGCAGGGGCTGTCGGTCACGGCACTCGCCGAGGCGCTCGGGATCAATCGGACGGTCGTCTACCGCCTGGTCAGCACCCTGGAGCAGCACGCCCTGATCCGCCGCGACGGCCAGGGCCGGCTCCACGTCGGGCTCGGCGTGCTCCATCTCGCCACCGCCGTCCAGCCGGTGCTGCGCGACGTGGCGATGCCCGTGCTCCGCCAGCTCGCGGAGCGCGTCGGCTGCACCGCCCACCTGACGGTGGCCGAGGGCGACGAGGCACTCGCCCTCGTCGTCATCGAACCCTCCTGGACCGACTTCCACGTCAGCTACCGGGTCGGTGCCCGGCACCCGCTCGACCGCGGCGCCGCCGGGAAGGCGATCCTCGCGCTGCGCGAGGTGGACGGTCCGCCGTTCGTCGCCACCGTCGGCGAGCTGGAGCCGGGGGCGCGTGGCCTGGCCGCCCCGCTGCGCGGGGTCGAGGGGCTGGAGGCGAGCATCGGGGTGGTCACCCTGGCCGACCTCGACGTGGAGCGGCTGGGGCCGCTGGTGACCGAAGCGGCCGACCACCTGGCCCGCCAGCTTCGCTGACATCACTGCGTCTCGGCGCCCGGGCCGGTCACGGGTCCTGGCTGACGCTCCTGCGCCCGTACGACGGCGCACCAGCGCCATCAAGGGCCCGTTACCCAGTCCCTCAGCCGCCCACGGAGTCGGCCCGGAGTACGCCGGGGCCGGGGCGGCTCACGACGTCGCGCGGGTCGGACACGTCGTGGCCGTCGGCACAGTGGGTCAGTACGTCGACGATCGCGCCGCACTCGCGGTGAGTGAACTCGACCGGCGGCCCGGACGGGTCGGCGAGATAGCGGTCGCCCCACCGCGCGACGGCGACCATGACCGGGTAGAGGTCGAGCCCCTTGCCGGTCAACCGGTACTCGAGCCGCTCGCGCTGACCCTGCTCGCGGTAGGGCTCGCGGCGCAGGATCTCCTGGTCGACGAGCAGCGCGAGCCGGTCGGTCAGCACCTGGCGGGGGATCCCGGTGTGGCGGCGCATGTCGTCGAAGCGGCGGATGCCGTTGAAGACCTCGCGCAGGACGACGAAGGTCCAGCGCTCGCCCAGGATGTCCATGGCGCGACCGATGGTGCAGTTGTCGGTCGAGAACGCGAGTGCAGGCGGTGTGGGCATGACCACACCCTAAGTCTTGTTGACAGACTCAGCAAGGACGGGGCATGCTCGGTCCATGACGCAGACCCAGGCACTCCGCACCGATTCCCGTACGTTCAGCTGGACCTCGCCCGGCCAGGCGGACCTCGGCTCCTTGCTGGAGCTCGACGGGCTCGCCCAGCTGCAGGCGATGGTGGCCGGCGACGCCCCACGACCGCCGATCATGGAGACGCTGGGCTTCACCGGGTTCCGTCCCGAGCGGGGCCGGGTGGTGGTCGAGATGCCGGCCGCGGAGTTCCACTACAACCCGCTGGGAGGGGTCCACGGCGGTGTCATCTCGACCCTGCTCGACACGGCGGCGGCGTGCGCGGTGCACTCCACGCTCGCGGCGGGCGAGATCTACACGTCGCTCGACCTGACCGTGAAGTTCCTGCGTCCGGTGACCGTGGACTCGGGCCTGCTGACGTGCGAGGGCACGGTGCTCCAGCGCGGACGGCGTACGGCGCTGGCTCAGGCGCAGCTGACCGACGAGCGCGGCAAGCTGGTCGCCCACGCGACCAGCAGCTGCCTGATCATGAGCTGAGGGCGAGCGGCAGCACCCGGTAGGGGACCTGGGTCGCGAGGGCGATCACGGTCGACGACCGCACGATCGCGGGGTCGTTCAGCACCAGGTCGATGACCCGTTGCAGGTCGGTGTTGGAGCGGGCGACCACCCGCGCCCACATGTCGCCCACGCCGGTGATCGTGAACGCCTCGAGCACCTCGGGGATGGTCACCAGGTGACCGGCGACCGTGTCGTGCCCTGCGCCCTGCCGGATCTCGAGGGTCAGGAAGGCCGTCACCGGGTAGCCCAGCGCCTCGGCGGAGAGCTCGGGGCCCCACCCGGTGATCACGCCGGTCGCGACCAGCTTGTCGAGCCGGGCCTGCACCGTGCCGCGGGCGACGTCGAGCCGGCGCGACGCCTCCAGCACCCCGATCCGCGGCTCGTGCGCGAAGAGGGCGATCAACCTGCCGTCCAGTTCGTCCATCGCGGCCACCTTTGCTGGGCAATGTGTCTAGTATTTCGTCGTACTGTTGCACAGGTTGCGAGATCTCGGCAGGGTGGGCGCATGACCGACACCACCACGAACACGACGCTCACCGTCCTCACCCACGAGGAGGAGCAGGCCGGCCTCACCCTCGAGCAGCTGCAGCAGCTGGTCGGGCTCGTCGAGTACGACGCCAGCAGCGACCCGTTCCCCGTGACCGCGATGGACGCGGTCGGCTTCGTGGTCGGCAACGCGACCCAGTCCGCGAACTTCTACCAGCTCGCCTTCGGCATGGAGCTCGAGGCCTACCGGGGCCCGGAGACCGGCAGCCGCGACGCCAAGTCCTACGTGCTGCGCTCGGGCTCGGCTCGCTTCGTGTTCACCGGTGGCATCACCACCGACAGCCCGGTCCTCGACCACCACCGCGCTCACGGCGACGGCGTGGTCGACCTCGCCCTCGAGGTCCCCGACGTCGACAAGTGCATCGACCATGCCCGCGCCCAGGGCGCGACGATCCTGGTCGAGCCCCACGACGTCTCCGACGACCACGGCACGATCCGCACCGCCGCGATCGCGACGTACGGCGAGACTCGGCACACGCTCGTCGACCGCTCGCGCTACGACGGCCCCTACCTCCCCGGCTACGTCGCCGCGGAGACGACGGTCACCCGCCGCGAGGGTCACCCGAAGCGGCTGTTCCAGGCCGTCGACCACTGCGTCGGCAACGTCGAGCTCGGCCGGATGGACGAGTGGGTCGAGTTCTACAACAAGGTCCTCGGCTTCACGAACATGGCCGAGTTCATCGGCGACGACATCGCCACCGACTACTCCGCGTTGATGTCGAAGGTCGTCGCCAGCGGCAACCACCGCGTGAAGTTCCCGCTCAACGAGCCGGCGATCGCGAAGAAGAAGTCGCAGATCGACGAATACCTCGAGTTCTACGACGGCGCCGGCTGCCAGCACATCGCGCTGGCCACGGGCGACATCCTGCGCACCGTCGACATCCTGCGCGACCACGGCATCCAGTTCCTCAACACGCCTGACTCCTACTACGACGACCCCGAGCTGCGCGAGCGGATCGGCGACGTCCGGGTGCCGATCGAGGAGCTCAAGAAGCGCCGCATCCTGGTCGACCGCGACGAGGACGGCTACCTGCTGCAGATCTTCACCAAGCCCATGGGCGACCGGCCGACGGTGTTCTACGAGTTCATCGAGCGGCACGGCTCGCTCGGCTTCGGCAAGGGCAACTTCAAGGCGCTCTTCGAGGCGATCGAGCGCGAGCAGGATCTCCGCGGCAACCTCTGACTTCCCGGTAGTCCGCCGCCGAGAGCACCGCCGCTAGCTCGGAAACGGTGCTTCTGGCGGCGAACTATCGCGATCAGCGGGCCGGCTGCCGATCACTCCCCGAGCGGGGCGCCGTCACAGCAGTTGGCCTTCATGTGGCAGTGCGGGCAGAGCCACCGGGTCGAGATCGGGTCGAACTGTTCCCCGCAGTAGTCGCACGGCATGGAGCCGACCGTACGCCGGAGTCGGCACCCACCTCGCCGTGAAGGTGGGCGTGTCGTGGCTCACACCGAACCTGAGGATCTCCTGACAATCCGCAGGACGTGCCATCCGGTGCGCGGGTGCGAACGAACCCCTGGTGTCGGTCGGAGCAGATCGTTCCGGCCCGCCCATCCGAAAGGGGTGCACCCATGCGCACCAACCTCATGAACCGCAAGTCCGTGGCGACGCTCGCTGTCACCGCACTGCTCGCCTTCCCGCTGGCCGCCTGCGGCCAGAACGAGGCCGCTGGCAGCGAGGGTGGCGAGACCAGCTCCCAGGGCGCCCCTGACGCCGTGGCGTCGATCCCGGCGCTGACCGGGCAGGACACCGCCGTGGCCCTCGACGAGGGCTTCGTCGCCGCTCTCGAGCAGCTCAAGCTCACCCCCGGCGTCGTGGGCGACGCCCAGCTCACCGATGGTTCACTCGTCTTCCCGATCACCGGCGGCAACGTGACGGTGTTCGAGCCGGGCACGGTCGACCCCTACGTGATCGGCCAGATCCAGCACGAGAACTCCGGCCTCTCGCTGAGCGCCGGCGGGACCACGGTCGAGATCACGAACCTCAACGTCGACCCGGGCGTCTCCAAGGTGTACGGCGACGTGGCCGTCAACGGCAAGGTCGCCGCGACCAGCGTCCCCGTGTTCAACCTGGATGGTCGGACCCTGAAGCCGCTCGCGATGGAAGGTGACCTGGCCGTACTGGAGGGCACCAAGGTGACGATCTCCGAGGTCGCCGCCCCGCTGCTGAACGACACGTTCAAGACCGACGCGGTCAAGCCCGGCCTGCTGGTCGGGGTCGCGAAGATCAGCGTCGCGACCAAGTAGGCACCACGCACCGAGCATGACCACAGCGGGCGCCCGGAACACCACCGGGCGCCTGCTGTCACGTCGCGTCGGGTCGGGCAGGATGTAGCCATGCCGACGTACGTCGCGTTCCTGCGCGCCATCAACCTCGGGGCGACGCGGAAGTTCCCGAAGGCCGACATCGTGGCCGCGACCGAGGCCGCGGGGGGCACGGATGTCGCGACCCACATCAACACCGGCAACGTGCTGCTGACGACGACGCTGCGCTCGCGGGCCAAGGTCGAGGCTGCGCTGGAGCGGGCCTATGAGGCCGACCGCGGCTTCGCCGTACCGACCATCGTGTTCACCCCGGCCGAGATCCGGGAGATCGCGGCCGACGCCGCCGCGATGGAACACCAGGGGCGCCAGTACGTCTCGCTGCTCAAGGAGGAGCCGACCGCGGCGGCGACGAAGGTGATCGAGTCGGCAGGCAAGGACGGCGAACTGCGCCATCGTGCGCGGCCGCGCCGTCCATCTGCTCCTGGACGATGCGTACCACTCCGCCGGGCTCACGAACGCCGAGGTCGAGAAGGCGCTGGGCGTGGCCACCAACCGCAACCTCACCGTCATCCGGGCGCTGGCCGAGAAGTGGTGCGGCTGAGCGCTACTCGCCGCGGAAGACGGGCCGCCGCTTCTCGGAGAAGGCGGCCATGCCCTCGGCGAGGTCGGCCGTGCGCAGCAGCAGCGTCTGACCCGTGCGCTCGCGTTCGAGGGCGTCGTCGAGCGCGGTCAGCGTCGCGGCGTTGATCGCCTTCTTGGTCGCGGCGAAGGCCAGTGGCGGACCACCCGCCAGGCGTCGTACGACGCGCGCGACCTCGTCGTCGAACTCGTCGTCGGGCACGACCTCCGCAATCAGCCCCGCGTCGTGGGCCTCGCGCGCCGACAGCGGCTCCGCCAGCAGGGCCATCCGCATCGCGCGGGCCCGGCCGATCGGAGGCCGCCACGGTCGCGGTGGAGCCACCGTCGGGCATCAGCCCGATCCGCGCGAAGGCGAGCAGGAAGGAGGCGGACTCCTTGGCGACGACGAGGTCGGCGGCGAGCGCCGCCGAGCAGCCGACGCCAGCGGCGACTCCGTTGACGGCCGCCACGACGGGCTTGTCGAGCGTCGTGATGGCTCGGATGATCCGGTTCGCCCGGTCGAGGGTGGTGACGTCGAACCGTTCGTGCGCGTCGGTGCCGGAGATGTCGGCGCCGGCGCTGAAGGCGTCGCCGGCGCCGGTCACGACGACGACCCGGATCTCGTCGTCCGACGTCGACCGTTCGACGACCGCTGCCAGCTCGTCGGCCATGGTGTCCGACAGTGCGTTGTAGACCTCCGGCCGGTTGAGCGTGAGCCAGAGGGCGCCGTCCTCGACGCGGGTCTCGAGGTCAGCCAACGGAGATCCCGGCGTCCCGCATCTCGGCGACCGCCGTCGACGCTCGACTCCTCGGCCACACCGGCGCACAGGTTCGGCAGCAGCCTCGTCGCGAACCCCTCGCGGATCGCGTCGAGGGCGGTGGCGCGGACGCAGTAGTCGGTGGCGATGCCACAGACGTCGACCTCGGTCACCGCGCGCTCACGGAGCCAGTCGGTCAGCGTGACGCGTCCGGTCGTGCGACCCTCGAAGCCCGAGTACGCCGCCTGGTGCTCGCCCTTGAGGAAGATCGCGTCGAACGGCTGCGGGTCGAGGTTGGGGTGGAACGCCTCGCCGTCGGTCCCCACCTTGCAGTGGACCGGCCAGCTCTCCTGGAAGTCCGGGTCGTCGGACCAGTGGTCGCCGGGGTCGATGTGGTGGTCCTTGGTGGCGACGACGTGGTCGTAGGCAGGCGCCTCCGGGCCGCGTGAGGCCCAGGCGTGCAGCAGCTCGGCGATGTCGCTGGCGACCCGCGCGCCACCGGTCACCGGCAACGACCCGCCCTCGCAGAAGTCGTTCTGCACGTCGACCACGATCAGCGCGCGCGTCATGTGGCGAGACTAGTCGGGCGGGGGAGCCACTCGATGACGTCAGGCAGCATCGCGTCCCAGAGCCCCCACTCGTGCTCGCCGGGCCGGAAGTCGGTGGTCACGTCCACGCCCGCAGCGACGGCCTGCTCGGCCAGCCGGGTGTTGGCCTCCATCAGCCGGTCCTCCTCCGTGCCGCAGCCGAGGTAGAGCGGGGGCACGTCGGCGGCCTCGGCCGACCCGAGCAGCTCGTAGAGGTCGTCGCCGGCCGCGAAGCTCCCGTCGAAGACCCGCTCGACGATCTCGGTGCGCTCGGGCCGGCTCGGCCAGGCTGCGGACGTCGACCGCACCGGAGAGGCTCGCGACGGCCGCGAACCGGCCCGGGTGGGTGAGGCCGAGCTTGAGCGCGCCGTACCCGCCCATGGAGAGGCCGGCGACGTAGGTGTCCTGGGGCCGTGTGGAGACCCGGAACATCTCGGCGACCAGACGGGGCAGCTCCTCGGAGATCCACGTCCAGTAGGCGTGGCCGTGCGCCTCGTCGGCGTAGAAGCTGCGGCCCGCGGCCGGCATCACGACCGCGAGGCCCGGCGGCCGTGGCGTAGCGCTCGACGCTGGTGTAGCGCACCCACGCGGAGTGGTCGTCGGAGAGTCCGTGCAGCAGGTAGAGGACCGGCCAACCGTGGGCCGGGACGGTGACCGACTCGACCCCGATCTGCTGGCTGGTGGACTGGGGCAGGACGACGTTGATCGACGTCCCGACCTCGAGGGACTCCGAGAACAGGTCGACGGTGAGCAGTGCCATGGACCGACCCTACGGCGCCGTGATGGGTGTCGATGACGGGCCGGCCACGGCTCATCATCCGGGCCTCGATCGGCAGCTCGTCGCGGGACGCGAGGTGGCGTCTCCGGGCCGCGTCGAGGGGTTCCCGACCGACGACCACACCGTCGCGCACGAGCGGCACCAGCAGCTCGCGATCGTCGCCGTCGATCGTACGCGGCGGGGTCCCGATGCCGACGACCTCGGCCTCGGCGATGCCGCGGGCGTCGCGTCGCCGCAGCGCGAACTTCCGGCCGCCGACCGAGGGCTTGTCGGGGCTCCGCTTCGCGACCGACACCATCGCGCCGTCCTCACCCTCGCGCGCGACCAGCTTGTAGACGAAGCCGCAGGTCGGGTGACCACTGCCGGTGACGAGCTGGGTGCCGACGCCGTAGGCGTCGACCGGTGCGGAGGCGAGCGCCGCGATGGCGTGCTCATCGAGGTCGCTGGTGACCACGATCCGGGTGCTGCGTCGCGCCGAGCCCGTCCAGCTGGTCGCGGACCTGCCGCGCGAGCTCGCCGAGGTCGCCGCTGTCGATCCGGACCGCGCCGAGCTCCGGGCCGGCGACCTCGACGCCGAGCCGCACCGCCTCGGCGATGTCGTAGGTGTCGACGAGCAGCGTGGTGCCGCTGCCGAGCGAGGCGACCTGCGCGCGGAAGGCGTCCGCCTCGGTGTCGTGCAGCAGCGTGAACGAGTGCGCCGACGTCCCCGCGGTGGGGACGCCGTAGCGCTGCCGGGCGGCGAGGTTGGACGAGGAGGCGAAGCCGGCGACGTACGCCGCACGGGCTGCCGCCACGGCGGCTTCCTCGTGCGTCCGACGCGACCCCATCTCGATGCAGGGCCGGTCGCCGGCCACCAGCGTCATCCGCGACGCAGCCGACGCGATGGCCGAGTCGTGGTTGTAGATCGACAGCAGCACCGTCTCCAGCAGCACGGCCTCGGCGAACGTCGACTCCACGACGAGGAGGGGCGAGTAGGGGAAGTAGACCTCGCCCTCGGCGTAGCCGGACACGTCACCGCCGAACCGGTAGTCGGCCAGCCACGACAGCGTCGGCTCGTCGACGACGTCACCGGACCGCAGCGTCTCCAGAGTCGGTGTCGTCGAACCGGAACGCCTCGATCGTGTCGAGCGCCCGCCCCACCCCGGCCACCACGCCGTACCGCCGCCCCTCGGGGAGCCGACGCGGGAAGAGCTCGAAGACCGAGCGTCGATCCGCGGTGCCTGCCGCGAGTGCCGCCTGGAGCATCGTGAGCTCGTAGTGGTCGGTCAGCAGGGCGGGAGTCACGGCAGTCACTGTGCCACCATGGGCACGTGTCCGCTGCCAGCCCGGTCGAGGTCGAGCCGACCCAGACACCCGACGAGATCACCCTGCTCTCCAAGCCGTGGGTGACCATCGTGTGGAACGACCCGGTCAACCTGATGTCCTACGTCACCTACGTCTTCCAGAAGTACTTCGGCTACGACGAGAAGAAGGCCGCCAAGCTGATGATGGAGGTCCACGAGGACGGCAAGTCGGCGGTCAGCCACGGCACGCGCGAGGAGATGGAGCGCGACGTCCAGGCCATGCACGAGTACGGGCTGTGGGCCACCATGGAGAAGCAATAGCCATGAGCGGCTTCGCCCGCCACCGGCGCAGCGGTCACGTCATCGCGACGTTCAGCGGCTTCGAGGCCGACCTGCTGCGCTCGCTCGCCTCCCAGCTCGTCGAGCTGCTGCGCAACGAGGCCGCGGTGCCGCGCACCACCGAGGACACCTTCGAGGCGCTGCTCGACTTCAGTGGCCCGACCTCCGAGCCGGAGGACCCCGTGCTGGCACGGCTGTTCCCGACGGCCTACCAGCACGACGAGGAGGCCGCCTCCGAGTTCCGCCGGTTCACCGAGGGATCGCTGCGCGACGGCAAGGCCGCCGGAGCCGCCGTCATCATCGACACCCTCGAGGAGGCCGGGCTCCCGCCCGAGCTCACCGAGGACGGCCTGGTCATCGACGTGGAGATGGAGCAGGGGACGGCCGAGGCCTGGCTGCGGTCGTTCACCGACCTGCGGCTCGCCCTCGCGACCCGGCTCGGCGTCGAGGAGGGCGACGACGAGGTCTGGCTCGCCATGGACGACGACGACCCGCGGTCCCAGGCCCACGACATCTACCAGTGGGTCGGCTATCTGCAGGAGACCCTCGTCGACGCCCTGAGCAGCTGAGTCAGGGGGCCAGGGCGGGAACCATCCGCCGGCGGCGTACGGCGACCAGCGTGCTGCCGAAGGCCGCGAGGCCCCACAGGGCGATGACCACCACCGCGGTCGCCAACGAGCCCACCTCGCCTCCCGAGACGAGCTGACTGGCGCCGTCGACGAACACCGTCAGCGGCATCAGGGCGTGGAGGCTCGCGAGCGGTGCGGGAGCCGTCTCGAGCGGGAGCACGTTGGCGAGCGCCGCGACCTGGATCAGCAGGAACAGCGCGAAGAGCGCCACGCCCCCGGCTCCCAGTGCCAGCCGCATCGCGTAGCCGATGAGCGAGAAGGTCACCGCCGCCATTGCCGACAGCACGGCCACGCCGACGGCCGACGCCACGCTCGCGCTGCTCAGCACCAGGGCCATCACCACCGCCGCGCACTGCAGCAGCGCCAGGCCCAGTACCGGCACTGCCTGGACGACCGCGATCCGGCGCGAGGACACCGGTGCGAGTCCGAACCGCCGGCTAGCGGACACGTCCGCTCGGGCTGTGGAGGCGAGGGCGGCCAGCCACAGGACCATCCCGACGATCGCGCCGAGCAGCCAGCCGTTGCTGTACTGCGTGTGGTCGGTGGCGTGGCTCAGCTGCACGGGCTGGCTCACCGTCGCCGCCAGCGCCGCCTGCTCGGACTTCGAGTACGTCGGGCTCTGCTCGGCGCCCTGGGCCAGACCACGACTCAGCTGGTGGGCGCCCTCGTTCGCCGCCGCGGCGCTGGCGTCGAGGGTGTCGCCGCCCGAGGCGAGCGACTGTGAAGCCTCCGAGGTCGCCGCGGTGCCCGCCGCCAGCTGACGGGTGGACGCGTCGACCTCCGCAGCACCCGCCGCGAGGTCCGCGGCGCCCGCAGCGAGCGTGTCCGCGCTGCGGCCGAGCCGGCCGCCGGCCGCGGCCACCGCGCGGGTGCCGGTGGCGAGTGCCCGGTCTGCCTCCGCCAGCCCCTGTGCCCCCTCCGCGAGGAGCGAGGTGGCGAGCTCGACGCCGCCGGTGCCGCGTGCGACGAGGCGACTCCCGGCGTCGATCAGCCGGGCGCGCGCCTGCGCGTCGCGCAGCGAGGCGCAGAAGTCCGCCGCTCCACCCGCTGCGAGGCACTCCCGGCCGAGGTCGGCCAGGTCCGCGGCGAGCCGGTCGGTCGCGGTGGACAGGCGGGCAGCACCCGTCGCCACCAGCGACGCACCCCGGGTCACGGTTCGCGACCGCTCGGCGTGCTCGGCGGCGCGGGTGGCCAGCAGCCCGGCGTCCCCGGCCAGCCGGTCCAGCCCGCGGCTGAGCTCGCCCACGCCGCCGGCCAGCCGCTCCGCACCCTGCGCGAGGCTGGCGGCGCCGCTGCTGACCCCGGCCGTACCGCCTGCCAGGGCCGAGGCACCCCCAGCCACCTCGCCCAGGCTCGCGGCCAGCGTGCGGGCGCCCGCGTCGAGCTCGCTCGCCCCGGAGGCCAGCTGGGCGGTCCCGTCGGCGAGCTCCCCGGCACTCTCCGCAGCGGTCTCGTTGGCGCTCGCGAGCTGGTTGAAACCGCCGTACACCTGCGTGAGGTAGGCCTGCGTGGACTGGTTGCCCAGGGCGTCGGCGGCGGCAGCGACGACCTGCTCGCTGATGTAGGGCAGCGTCGTGCTGGCGGCCGCGTTGCTCCGCAGCGTCAGTTGCCCGCTCGCCGGTGACGAGGTGCCCGTGGAGAGGATCGCTGCCGAGAAGTCCGAGGGGATCGTCAGCACGGCGTAGTAGGTCCCGTCGCGCAGGCCGTCACGGGCGTCGTCGGCGTCGGTGAGCGTCCAGTCGAGCTCCTCGTCAGCGTCGGAGGGATCGAGCAATGACGCCGACAGCGCCCGACCCGCGGCCATGGGCTGGGGGTCTGTGATGATCGTGTCGCCGTTGACGATGGCCACCGGCACCTGGTCGAGAGCGTCGCGCCGGTCCGCCGTCGACCAGACCAGCACCCACGCGGCAAGCATCGGCAGCACCACGCTGACCGCGGCCGGGCCGAGCCACCGTCGCCGTCCGGTCGGGTTCGCGTCGTCAGCCATGAGTCACGTTTCCTCCGGTGGGGGTGAGTACGGCCGGTGCCCGGGCGTCGCCGCGAAGCAGCACGACGGCCGGGCCGAGCTCGGCCAGTCCTGCTGCGAGCCGTTCGGCGCGCTGTCGGTCCTCGGGCAGCGGAAGGTCGTCGGTGCCGGTGAGCACGATCAGCTCGACGCCTCGGGCGACCGCCTGTGCTGACTGCAGCGTCGCCGGCCACAGGGTGGTGTCCGAACCGCCGGTCCCCACGAGCCGGGCGAGCTCGGCTGCCAGCGCCAGGGTGTGGTCCACGTGCTCACGCTGGATGCTCCGGCGCCGGCTGGTGAGACGGGCGGTGGCACGGATCGTCTGCTCGGTGACCGCGGCGCCGTCGAGCTCGACCAGGGTGGCGGCGAGATTGACCTCCTCGCGCTGCTCGGGCAGCAGCCGGCCGGCCACCACCAGCTCTCCACCCTGCGCCCTGGTGCGTCCGACGAGGACGTGACCGAGAGTCCGACCGTCGACCTCCGCGGGGACCTGGACGTGCGTGACGACGCCCGGCGGGGCGACGACGTCGACCGCCGCGTCGCCCTCGTGCGCGACGACCCGACGGCCCAGCAAGGCAGTCGGGCCGGCGCCGGCCGCCCACTCCTCGTAGGCGATCTTGCGGTGGAGGGCGGCGCCCTCGACGTCCACTTCGGGCAGCAGCCGGTCGAGCCAGTCCGGCAGCCACCACGCCCAGCGACCGAGCATCATCAGCACGGCGGGGACCAGCGTCATGCGGACGAGGAAGGCGTCGACCGCGACGCCCACGGCCAGCCCGAGCGCGATCGGCTTGATGGTGGACGAGCCGCCGGGGATGAAGGCGACGAAGACGCTGGTCATGATCAGGGCCGCGGCCGTGACCACGACCGAGGAGGACCTGAAGCCGCGGAGCACCGCCTCGCGCGGATCGCCGGACTGCACGTACTCCTCACGCATCGCGGAGACCAGGAACATCTCGTAGTCCATGGCCAGGCCGAACAGCACGCCCATCACGAAGATCGGCAGGAAGCTGACGATGGGGCCCGCCGACTCGCCCATGATCGGGTCGAGCCATCCCCACTGGAAGGCCGCCACGACCGCGCCGAGCGCGGCACCCACCGACAGCAGGTAGCCCAGCGTCGCCTTGAGGGGTACGGCGATCGAGCGGAAGACGATCATCAGCAGCACCACGGAGAGGCCGATCACCAGGGCCGCGAAGGGCAGCAGCGCGTCGCCGAGCCGTTCGGAGACGTCGATGTTGACCGCGGTCTGGCCGGTCACCAGGATGTCGTTCACGTCGAGCTCGTCCTCCCAGCCCGCGCTCCTGTCCCGCAGCTCCTGCACGAGCCAGTGGTGGATGCGTCCGTCTGGCCCTCGGCAGGGACCACGCCACGAGGCCGGTGTCGGCCTCCGGGTTGGGGGTGGCCTCGAGGATCGCGACCACGTCCGGGACCGCGGCGACCTCGGCAGCGAGCTGGTCGACGGTCTCGGAGGGGTCGGAGCTGGTGATGATGTCGGCCGTGACGGACAACGGTGAGTTGTACCCGGGGCCGAACGCGGCGGTGATCTGGTCGTAGGTCTCCCGCTGCTGGGTGTCCGTCGGGGCCGTGCTGTTGTCGGGGAGCGCGAGCCGGAGCTCACTGGCACGGGAGGCGGCGAGGCCGAAGAGCACGAGCACGGCGACGATGGTGAGCAACGGGAACCGGGTGGTCGACCCGGACCCAGCGGGCGCCGAAGCCGATGCGGGGACTCCGAGGGCCGCCGCCCCCGCCCGCGCGCCGCCGCGGCCGGCGCTCCTTCGTACGACGGGGCTTCGGGCGCAACCTCTCGCCCAGGAGCAGGGCGACCGCCGGCAGCAGCGTCAGCGCGAGGAGCACCGCGATCGACACCGCTGCCGCCGCGGAGAGCCCCATGACCGTGAGCACCGGGATGCCGGCGACCGAGAGGCCGGTGAGCGCGATGACCACGGTCGCACCGGCGAACACGACCGCGCTGCCTGCCGTCGCGAGGGCCCGGGACATGGACTCGGGTGGGGAGTGACCCTCGCCGAGGTGGCGCCGGTACCGGGACAGGATGAAGAGCGCGTAGTCGATGCCGACCGCCAGCCCGAGCATCTCGGCCAGGGTCGGCGCACTGCTCGAGACCGTCGCCACGACGTGATGAGCACGAGCGAGCTCATGGTGACCCCCACGCCGACGAGGGACGACAGGATCGGCAGGCCGGCCGCCACCAGGGAGCCGAAGGTGAGGGCCAGGATCATGAACGACACGAGGAGTCCGAGCAGCTCCGGGACCCGACTCGGCTCGGAGGTGTCCTTGAACGCGTCCCCGCCGACCCAGGTCTCGACGCCGCTCGGCGTGCCCGGGCTGGCGGCCTCCGTCACGGCATCGAGCGTCTTCTCGGTCGGCGCCTGGGACGTGAACCGGACCGAGACGATCGTGGACCGGCGGTCGTCGGAGACCAGCGGGTAGTCGCCGGTCAACGGGTTGCCCGCCGCGACACCGGGGAGGTCGTCGATGTCGGCGACGATGTCGCCCACCGCACTCGTGCCGGCGCGACCGGTGATGGGGCCGGAGGTCGCGGTGATGAGGACCTGGCCAGTGGTGCCGGTGAGCCCGAAGCGGTCGGCGAGGAGGTCCTGGCCCTCCTGCGAGTCGGTCCCGGGGATGACGAAGGAGTCGTCGTAGTGCGTGCCGAGCATCCCGGCGGCACCGATGAGACCGGCGAGGAGCAGGCCCCACACGCCGAGCACGAGGCCCCGGCGTCGCGCGATGCGACCCCGAGGCGGAACAGGAACATCGACACGACGCGCCCCCGGTTCGTCGACACGAGGACGACCGTCGCCCCGCGGCTCCCGAGCGCTCGAACGGATTCGTCCGCCATCATGACCGGAGTCCCGCCACCGCCGCAACGTCCGCATGCTGGCTCGGTCAGGGTGGCGCCAGGCCGCTGCCTACCCTTGGGGACGTGCTGACCATCGACCGCGCGACGTACGACGCCATCGTCGACCACGCGCGTCGCGACCACCCCGACGAGGCGTGCGGCGTGGTCGCCGGCCCGGCAGGCAGCGACCGTCCCGAGCGGTTCGTGGAGATGGTGAACGCCGCCGGGAGCCCGACCTTCTACGAGTTCGACTCCACCGACCTGCTGAGCCTCTACAAGGAGATGGACGAGCGCGACGAGGAGCCGGTCGTGATCTACCACTCCCACACGGCCACCGAGGCCTATCCGAGCCGCACCGACATCGGCCTCGCCATGGAGCCCCACGCCCACTACGTGCTCGTCAGCACGCGTGAGCACGGGAATAACGAGGGCCCCGTGGAGTTCAGGTCCTACAGGATCGTCGACGGCGAGGTGACCGAGGAAGAGGTCACCGTCGTCGGCCCGCCCGCCTAGCACCCCCCACCAGGACAGGAGCAGCCCGATGGCCATCGAGGTCCGGATCCCGACCATCCTGCGCACCTACACCGACGGCGAGAAGGCCGTGACCGGCAGCGGCGCGAGCCTGGGGGAGCTCATCGACGACCTCGAGTCCCACCACCCCGGGCTCCGGGAGCGGCTGCTCGAGCCCAAGGACGGGGTCGACGACCTGCGCCGGTTCGTCAACGTCTACGTCAACGACGAGGACGTCCGGTTCCTCGGCGGCCTGCAGGCCGAGGTCAGCGACGGCGACCAGGTCGTCGTGCTGCCCGCTGTGGCCGGCGGCTGAGTCGCCCAGGAGCCACGTGACCCGGTACGACGACCTGCTCGCCTCCGTCGGCAACACGCCGCTGGTGGGTCTGCCGCGGCTGTCGCCCGAGCCCGGACGTCCGGCTCTGGGCCAAGCTGGAGGACCGCAACCCGACCGGCTCGATCAAGGACCGCCCGGCACTCAAGATGATCGAGGTCGCCGAGCAGGACGGGCGGATCCAGCCGGGCTGCACCCTGCTGGAGCCGACCAGCGGCAACACCGGCATCTCGCTGGCGATGGCCGCCCAGCTCAAGGGCTACCGACTCGTCTGCGTGATGCCGGAGAACACCTCCGAGGAGCGCCGCCAGCTGCTGCAGATGTGGGGTGCCGAGATCATCCCGAGTCCCGCTGCCGGCGGCTCCAACGAGGCGGTCCGGGTCGCCAAGGAGATCGCTGCCGACCACCCCGACTGGGTGATGATGTACCAGTACGGCAACGAGGCCAACGCGCTCGCTCACGAGGAGGGCACCGGCCCCGAGCTGCTCGCCGACCTTCCCGAGATCACCCACTTCGTGGCCGGCCTCGGCACCACCGGGACGCTGATGGGAGTCTCCCGCTTCTTCCGCCGCGAGAAGCCCGATGTCAGGATCGTCGCCGCCGAGCCGCGCTACGGCGAGCTGGTCTACGGGCTGCGCAACCTCGACGAAGGCTTCGTCCCCGAGCTGTACGACGAGTCGCTGATCGACGCGCGGTTCTCGGTCGGCCCGCGCGACGCCGTACGCCGGGTGCGTGAGCTGCTCGAGAACGAGGGCATCTTCGCCGGCGTCTCGACCGGCGCGATCCTGCACGCTGCGCTGGCCCAGGCGTCGAAGGCGGTCAAGGCCGGCGAGACGGCCGACATCGCGTTCGTCGTCTCCGACGGCGGCTGGAAGTACCTCTCGACCGGTGCCTACGAAGGCACCCTCGACGAGGCCGAGGACCGACTGGAAGGCCAGCTCTGGGCTTAGGGTCGGTCCATGAGGAATCGCGTCGTGGCCGTCGTCGTCCTGCTGGTCGCCACGCTGGTTCCCGGCGCGAGCTGGGCCAGCACCGGCGCCGCCGAGCCGCCCGTTGCGACAGAACCGCCGGCCATCATCGGCCAGCCGTCCTACGACGACCCGCTCGACGCCGACCGGGGCACGTGGGAGCCCGAGACCGGGCTGACGTTCAGCTACCAGTGGCTGCGTGGGGGCGAGGAGATCGCCGGCGCGACCAAGCGGCGCTACCGGCCCGTTCTCGCCGACCTCGGCAAGCATCTGCGGGTGCGGGTCACGGCCACCGACGAGGCCGGGCAGACCGGAGTCTCCACCAGCGAGCCCAAGGAGGTGGGGAAGAACCAGCTGCGCAACACGACCCGCCCCTCGCTGGCGGGCACCAAGCGCTACACCCACGTGCTCACCGCCGACCGCGGCCGCTGGGGCCGCAACCGCGTCGTGCCGTCGTACCGCTGGCTGCGCGACGGGGAGCCGATCAAGGGCGCGACGTCGAAGAAGTACCGGCTCTCGTGGGAGGACGTCGGCCACCGGGTACGGGTCCGGGTGTTCGCGCGCAAGGACGGCTACCGGATCGGCCGGGCGACCTCGACAGCGACCCGCCAGATCATGCACCGGGTGGCGGTCAGGCGGACGGCGACCTACCGCATCGAGACCCGCGGCCACATCACCGCGAGCATGGACGTCTTCCGCCAGCAGGTCGCCGAGACGTTCGCCGACCCGCGCGGCTGGCGCTCGGCCGGCGTCGCGTTCAGGCGCGTCGCCGAGGGCGGCGACTTCTCCGTCGTGCTCGCCGAGGCCAGCACCGTGCCGTCGTTCTCGTCAGTCTGCAGCGCGCAGTGGAGCTGCCGGGTCGGGCGCTACGTGATCATCAACCAGATGCGCTGGCTGAACGCCTCGCCGTCGTGGAACGACGCGAACCAGCCGCTGCGCGGCTACCGCCACATGGTGGTCAACCACGAGACCGGTCACTGGCTCGGCCACGGCCACCTCGGCTGCTCCGGCCCGGGCAACGCGGCGCCGGTGATGATGCAGCAGTCCAAGGGCCTCGACGGCTGCCGCCACAACCCGTGGCCGCTGCCCTCCGAGCTCTGGTACTCCTGCGGATGGCTCGAGCGGCCACCGTCGAGCACGTTCAGGCGGGTGCGGAACCCGAACTCGCTGTGCGGCACCCGCCCGAGCCCCAGCAGCCGGGTGGCCAGGTTGGCGGCGTCGCCGTTGCGGACCGGCTGCCGCTCGGCGCCGTACGTCGTGCGGCGGCGGCCGGGGTCGCGGTAGTCGCGGTTGAGCTCGTAGAGGTCGGCACCGGCCGCGACGCCGACGCCCCAGACCACGAACGGCACCCGGAAGCTGCCGGCAGCGTGGGGTCGAAGTGGCCCGGGGCGGGCCGCGCCCGCCGTGGTCGGCGGTGACGATCACCGTCATGTGGTCGCGCAGCTTCGGCCGCGCCTGGATCGTGGTGATGACCTTGCCCAGCAGCCGGTCGGCCCGCGCGACCGCGGCGTCGAACTCCTGCGACGAGAAGCCGTGCTCGTGGCCCGCGTCGTCGGGGAGCGAGAGGTGGAGGAAGGTCAGCGCGCGGCGGTGGTCGACCAGGTCGGCCCGGGCCGCGCGCACCAGTCGCGGATTGCGCTCTCGCACCACGAACCGGTCGACCCCGGCCGGCCATGACCGCTCGAAGAGCGAGAGCTTCTGCTTCGAGGTGAACAGCGCGGGGTCGCGTCGGTCGGAGTCGACGGCCGAGAACACCGACCCGACGGGGTGGCCCGCCGCGCCCTGCACGGTGCGCGGGGACAGCCGTTCGTCGTTCCAGTAGACGCCGTGGCCGCGCGGGCTCGCGGCGACGCGTCGCCCGGTCACGATGCCGGTGTGGTTGGGCAGCGTCGTCGTCTGCTCGCGCGCCGTCCGGGCGTTCAGGGTGCTCGCGCCTCGGTGCATCAGGCGGTGGAGCGTCGGCATCCGATCCCGGCCGAGTCGGCGTACGGCGTTCGAGCCCAGCGCGTCGATCGTGACGATCAGGACCTTGGTCGTGCGCGGCGCGGCCACCGGCGAGGACACGGCGCCCCCCGCGTCCGGTGCGGCGGCGAGTGGGGCGGCAGACGGTCCGAGGAGGACCGCCAGCGCCAGCGGGGCCGCGACGAGGAGGGGGTGACGCACCGACGCAGGCTACTGCGTCACAGCGAGTGAGTTGCGTCGCGTCGACGTGCCCTGCGGGCCGCGTGGTCGTAGCCTTCGCCTGTGTCAGCAGCGCTCGCCGAGGCTCCGATCGGCATCTTCGACTCCGGCTTCGGTGGGCTCACCGTGGCCCGGTCGGTGATCGACCAGCTGCCGCACGAGTCGGTGGTCTACCTCGGCGACACCGCCCGCCAGCCCTACGGCCCCAAGCGCATCGCGGAGGTTCGCGAGTACGCGATCGAGTGCCTCGACCACCTCGTCGAGCGCGACGTGAAGGCGCTGGTCATCGCCTGCAACTCCGCGTCGGCGCGCGGTGCTGCGCGACGCCCGCGAGCGGTACGACGTCCCGGTGGTCGAGGTGATCCTGCCGGCGACCCGGCGGGCGGTCGCCGCCACCCGCAACGGCCGCATCGGCGTGATCTGCACCCGCGCGACGGCCGAGTCGATGGCCTACGAGGACGCGTTCGCGGCCGCACCCCACGTCGACCTGCTCACCCGTGCGTGTCCGCGGTTCGTCGACTTCGTCGAGGCCGGGGTCACCGGGGGCGAGGAGCTGCTCGGCGTCGCCCGCGACTACCTCGACCCGCTGGCCGAGGCCGGCGTCGACACCCTGGTGCTGGGCTGCACCCACTACCCGCTGCTCACCGGCGTGATCTCGCTGGTGATGGGTGACGACGTCACGCTGGTCTCGAGCGCGGAGGAGTGCGCCAAGGACGTCTACAAGATGCTCGCCGACACCGGCCTGATGCGTGACGACGGCGAGGCGGCGTACGACTTCCTCACCACCGGCACCCCCGATGACTTCGAGGCGATCGGCCGCCGGTTCCTCGGCCCCGAGATGGTCGGCCGCGTCCCAGTTCGCGGGCGGGCTCGACGATGAGGCTCACCATCGTCGGCTGCTCCGGCTCCTACCCCGGCCCGGACTCTCCGGCGAGCTGCTACCTGCTCGAGGCCGACCACGAGGGCCGCACCTGGCGGGTGCTGCTCGACCTCGGCTCCGGCGCCCTCGGCGCGCTGCACCGGTACGCCGATCCGCTGGCCATCGACGCCGTCTTCCTCAGCCACCTGCATGCCGACCACTGCCTCGACCTGTGCGGCTACTACGTGATGCGCCGCTACCACCCGACCGGGCCCCAGCCGCGGATCCCGGTGTGGGGCCCGCCCGACACCGCCGACCGGATGGCCCGCGCCTACGACCTGCCGAGCGACCCGGGGATGCGGGAGGAGTTCGACTTCCGCCGTTACGACGGCGTCGTCGAGCTCGGGCCGTTCCGCGTCGAGGCGATCCAGGTCGTGCACCCCGTCCCGGCGTACGGCTTGCGCGTCAGTGCCGACGGCGTCACGCTCGGCTACTCCGGCGACACCGGTCCGTGCGCCGGACTCGACGAGGTCGCCCGCGACGTCGACCTGCTGCTGGCCGAGGCGTCGTTCCGCGCCGCCCGCGCCGACAACAACCCCGAGAAGCTGCACCTCACCGGCGTCGACTGCGGCGAGGCCGCCGCCCGCGCCGGTGCCCGTCGGCTGATGATCACCCACGTCCCGCCGTGGCACGACCGGGACGAGGCCGCGGCCGACGCGCGCACGGTCTACGAGGGGCCGGTCGAGCTCGCCCTGGCCGGCGACGTCCACGACCTCTGACTAGGGGCTCTTCGGTGGCAGCGTCCGCACGAACGCCACCCCGCGGGCCGCCCAGCGGGCGAGCTCCTCGTCGGTGGCGACGCCGTCGGCGGCGACCGCAGCCAGCCGGTCAAGGCCCGGCCGCGCATCTCCATCGGCTCGACCCCGCCGTCGACGTGCACGACGACTCGGTGTCGGCCGGGTCGACCCGCAGCATCAGCCCGCCCTGGCCGCTGGCGCCGACCGCCATGTGGCCGCCGAGCAGGAACGCGAGCCCGCCGAACATGCGCCGCTCACTCAGGTCCGACTCTCCGGCGAGCACACCCCGCACCCGCGCGGCCAGCTCCTCGTCGTACGCCATGGCCGATCTGCCTCTCAGAGCAGCCCGGCGTCGTGGACCACGATCGCGATCTGCACCCGGTTGGTCACCTGGAGCTTGTCGAAGAGCCGTGACACGTGGGCCTTCACGGTCGGCACCGACAGGTGGAGGTTGGCCGGCGATCTCGGCGTTGCTGTGGCCGCGCCCGACCTCGAGCGCGACGTCGCGCTCGCGCTCGGTGAGCCGCTTCAGGGACACCTTCGCGGTCGCGGCGCGGTCGTCGCCGGACTCCTCCCGGATCCGGTCGATGAGCGTCCTCGTGGCGCTGGGGGAGAGCATCGGGTCTCCGGCGGCGACGGTGCGGATCGCCTCGACGATGCGCGGCGGCGGCGTGTCCTTGAGCAGGAAGCCGTCGGCGCCCGCGGCCAACGCGCCGACGACGTGCTCGTCGGCGTCGAACGTGGTCAGCACGATGACCCGGGGCGGATCCGGGCGCCGGTGGAGCTCGCGGGTCGCCTCGAGCCCACCCAGCACCGGCATCCGGATGTCCATGAGCACGACATCGGGATCGAGCTCGCCGCAGGCCGTGAGCCCGGCCCGGCCGTCGGAGGCCTCACCGACCACGTCGATGTCGGACTGACCGCCGAGCATGAGCGTCAGCGCGGAGCGAACCAGGGGGTCGTCGTCGACGATCAGGACGCGCGTCATGCACGCCACGGTATCCAGCCGTGCAGCTCGAAGAACTGGCCGTCCCGCCGGTGCTCGAGCCGCCCGCCCCGCAGCTCCGCGCGCTCCGAGAGGCCGATCAGTCCGAGCCCGCTACCGGGAGTCGCGGTGGGGCCGAAGCCGAGCGGGTTGCGCAGCCGGACGTCGATGCCCGGCATCCGGGTGCGCCGGTGAGCTCGACAGTCAGCAGCTGCGCCGGGCGCGTGCTTGCGGGCGTTGGTCGATCCCCTCCTGCACGATCCGGTAGACGGTCCGGCCGACCACGTCGGGGAGCGCCTGACCGTTCGTGTGGACAGCCGGTCCCAGTAGGTCGACCGTCAGCCCCGCGTCGCGGGCCTCGTCGACGCAGGGTCGCCAGATCGGCGTACGTCGGTTGGGGGCGGTCGTGCAGCTCGCCGGTCTCGGTCGTCGCGCAGCACTCCGAGCACGTCGCGCAGCTCGGTGAGGGCCTCGTGTGCCTGCTCCTGGACGACCTGGGCGCTGTCGCGCATCGCGTCGGCATCGAGGTCCTCGCGGAACGCCATGGCGCCGGCGTGGAGCGAGATCTGGGAGATCCGGTGGGCGAGCACGTCGTGCATCTCGCGGGCGATCCGGGCCCGCTCGTTCGTGCGAGCCTGGGCGACCCGCATCTCCTGCTCGGCCTCGGCACGGATCGGCGCGCTGCCGCAGCGACCACAGCAGCTGCCGCCGCGACCCGATGTACATGCCCCAGCCGAGCATGCCGACGGTCACCACCACGTTGAACCCGAGAGTGAGCCAGATAGGGTTCCTCGCTCCCGATGGC
This sequence comes from uncultured Actinomycetota bacterium, assembly GCA_963804845.1. Classification (GTDB taxonomy): domain Bacteria; phylum Actinomycetota; class Actinomycetes; order Propionibacteriales; family Nocardioidaceae; genus Nocardioides. Next base: position 502,819 of record CAWDSA010000007.1, read on the forward strand.
CTGGGTGTCGGCGTACACCTGGGGGCAGACGACGCCGAGGACCCCGATGACGACGATCTGACGGAGCCGCTGCCGCGTCGCCAGCGAGACCGCCGCGAGCGTGGCCGGTCCGCAGGCGACGCCGGAGACGAGCATCATCACGGACACCACGATCGCGATCCCGAACGGGTGGCGGCGCCGGAAGGCCACCAGCGACGTACGCCGCGATCCCGACGCCGAGGTCGAGGTACCAGAGCCAGCGGTGGTCGTTCCACTGCTCCTTGAAGGCCGTGCTCCACACCAGATCCCGACAGCACCAGGCACACGGCGTAGACGCCACACGTGACCCCAGCGCGTCAACGGCGGCTGGAAGTCCTTCGGGTCCGGTGGGTGGTCCACGTCGTCAGGTTAGGGCGGCCCGCAGCGCGGCCACAGCGTGCCGGGGGCGTCGTCGACCCCCTACTTTGGTCACGCGATCCTCATCCCGCGGACCGATCCGGGGCCACGCCTCGCGCCGGTTGGATGGTGGGCATGATCGAAGTGACCGGACTGACCAAGTCCTACGGCGGCTTCCTGGCCGTCGACGACATCTCCTTCCAATGCCAACCCGGCCGGGTGACCGGCTTCCTCGGGCCCAACGGCGCCGGCAAGACGACGACGATGCGGATCATGGTCGGGCTGACGCCCGCCACCCGCGGCAACGTGACGATCGGCGGGCTCGACTACCGCCAGATCCCCAACCCCGGGCGCCATGTCGGCGTCCTGCTCGACGCGTCGGCCCAGCACGCCGGCCGCACCGGCCGCGAGGTGCTCACCCTGGGCGCCCGCACCATGGGCCTGCCGGACACCCGCGTCGACGAGATGCTCGAGATGGTCTCGCTGTCCGGGGCCGAGGGGAAGCGCCGGGTCCGCAACTACTCCCTCGGCATGCGCCAGCGGCTCGGCATCGCCCACTCGCTGCTCGGCGACCCGTCGGTGCTGATCCTGGACGAGCCCGCCAACGGTCTCGACCCGGCCGGCATCCGGTGGATGCGTGACCTCCTCAAGGGGTACGCCAACCGCGGCGGCACGGTCCTGCTGTCGAGCCACCTGCTCAACGAGGTCGAGCTGATCGCCGACGAGATGATCCTCATCGGTCGCGGCAAGATCCTGGCGCAGGGTGACAAGAAGACACTGCTGGCCGAGCGCGCCACCGGCACGTTCGCGGCGGCGACCGACAACCAGGCGCTCACCGAAGCGCTCACCGCGGGCGGACTCCAGGTCCACGCCGCCGGTGACGTGCTCAAGGTCGAGGCGACGACGCTGCAGATCGGCCAGATCGCTGCCGACAAGCAGCTCGTCCTGACCGAGCTCCGGGAGGCCGACGGCGGCCTCGAGAACCTCTTCCTCGAGCTGACCTCAGACAGTCAGCGCGACGACCTCACCCACCAGGACAGCCAGGGAGTCACCCCATGAGCGCCATGACCACCGGCACACCGCTGCCGCCCCTCGACGTCTCCGGCACCAAGCAGGTGCCGTTCACGCGGCTGACCTCCGTCGAGCTCCGCAAGATGGCCGACACCAAGGCCGGCCTGTGGCTGCTCGGTCTGATCGTCGCCATCACCGCCGTCTTCATGGTGATCTTCTTCATCGTCGCCGACGCCGACGACCGGATCTTCGGCAACTTCATCGGCATCGCGGCCACGCCCCAGGGCTTCCTGCTGCCGGTGCTCGGCATCCTCCTGATCACCAGCGAGTGGAGCCAGCGCACCGCGATGGTGACCTTCGCCCTCGAGCCGTCGCGACCACGGGTGATCCTCGCCAAGACCGCTGCCGCGCTGATGCTGGGGCTCGGAGCCTTCATCGCCGCGATCGTGATCGGCGCCCTCTGCACCCTCGTCGGCGGCGCCGACGACGGATTCGGTGGCCTGGAGGTATCGGTGTTCCTGCTGTTCCTCGCGCTGCAGCTGCTCACGGTGCTCCAGGGCCTGGCCTACGGTCTGATCCTGCTCAACACCCCGGCGGCGATCGTGGTGTTCTTCGTGCTGCCGATCGCCTCGTCGATCGTCTTCGCCCTGGTCCCGGGACTCGTCGACAGCGCGCCCTGGGTCGACCTCGGTACGGCGCAGCAGCCGCTTGTTCGAGGCGAGTTCCGGCTTCGATCTGACGGGCGAGCAGTACGCCCAGCTCGCGACGACGGCGCTGATCTGGATCGTGCTGCCGTTCGCGGCCGGCTGGTTCCGGGTGATGCGCGCCGAGCTGAAGTAGCCGTCGGCGTACTGCGCACGACCACCGCAGGTCGGGCCTCTCGCGGGGGAGAGGCCCGGCCCGCACTCGTGTCCCGGGCCTCCCCTAGGGTCGGTCCATGACCGCACCGCCTCGCGCCGACGGCCGCGCCGACGACCAGCTCCGCCCCGTGACCATCACCCGCAACTGGCTCGACCACGCCGCCGGATCGGTGCTCGTGGAGTTCGGCCGGACCCGCGTGCTGTGCGCCGCGTCGGCCACCGAGGGCGTGCCGCGCTGGCGCAAGGGGTCGGGCCTGGGCTGGGTCACGGCCGAGTACGCGATGCTGCCGGCTTCCACCAACACCCGCTCCGATCGCGAGTCGGTCCGCGGCAAGATCGGCGGCCGCACCCACGAGATCTCGCGACTGATCGGTCGCTCGCTCCGCGCGGTCATCGACTACAAGGCGATGGGCGAGAACACCATCGTGCTCGACTGTGACGTGCTGCAGGCCGACGGCGGCACCCGCACGGCGGCGATCACGGGCGCCTACGTCGCTCTCGCCGACGCGGTCGCCCACCTGCGGTCGACCGGCGCCCTGACCGGCGAGCCGCTGACCGGTTCGCTCGCGGCGGTCAGCGTCGGCATCATCGACGGAGTGCCGCGGCTCGACCTCCCCTACGAGGAGGACGTCCGGGCCGAGACCGACATGAACGTCGTGATGACCGGCGAGGGGAAGTTCATCGAGGTGCAGGGCACCGCCGAGGGCGTGGCCTTCGACCGGGCCGAGCTCGACGCCCTGCTCGGGCTGGCCGAGAAGGGATGTGCCGACCTCACCCGGATCCAGAAGGCCGCGTTAGCCACCGCGTCCGATGGCTGAGGTTCTCCTCGCGTCCCGCAACGCCAAGAAGCTGGCCGAGATGGACCGCATCCTGGCCCCGCTCGTCACCGGCGTCCGGGTGCTCGGCCTCGACGACGTCGCGGCGTACGACGAGCCGGTCGAGGACCAGCCCACGTTCGAGGGCAACGCGTTGCTCAAGGCGCGGGCCGGGCTGGCCGCCACCGGCCTGCCGACGCTGGCCGACGACAGCGGGTTGTGTGTCGACGCGCTCAACGGGATGCCGGGCGTGCTCTCGGCGCGCTGGTCGGGACCGCCCAAGGACGATGCCCGCAACAACCAGCTGCTGCTCGACCAGCTCACTGACGTCCCCGACGAGCGGCGCGGTGCCCACTTCACGTGTGCGGTCGCGTTCTGCCACCCCGATGGCACCGAGCTGGTCGTCGAGGGCCGGATGGACGGCCAGATCCGCCGGGAGACGCGAGGAAGCGGCGGCTTCGGCTACGACGTGCTCTTCGCCGCGGTCGAGCACCCCGAGCAGACCACGGCCGAGCTCGACGCTAGTGAGAAGGACCGGATCTCTCACCGTGGCCGGGCGCTGCGCCAGATCGCTCCGCAGGTCGCGCGGCACGTCGGCTGATGACCATGCCCCACACCGCCGCCAGCGGGAACATCAGCAGCGAGTAGACGGCCGCCGGCACCGAGATCTCGGTGCTCTCGAGCACCTCGACGGCGACGTAGATCGCCAGGGTGCCGTTGTGGACGCCGATCTCGAAGGACGACGCGATCGCCTGCCGGTCGGTGACCCCCGCGGCCCGCGGCAGGAAGAACCCGGTGACCAGGCTGACCACGCAGAACAGCAGCGCGACCAGGCCGACGTCGGCGAGGTAGTCACCGACGTTCTCGCGCTGGTCGAGCAGGATGCCGAGCACCAGGACCGCCAGGATCACCGCCGAGCCGATCCGGACCGGGCGGTCCATCCGCTCGGCGAAGTCGTGGCTCTTGGCGTTGACCAGCATGCCGATGCCGACCGGGACCAGGATCAGCACGAACACCTTCACCACCTCGATCAGCGGCATCGAGACGGTGTCGGACTGCTCGAAGTAGTCGATCGCGGCGTTCGTGATCAGCGGCAGCGTCGCGATGGCCACGACGGTGTTGATCGCGGTGAGGGTGATGTTGAGGGCGACGTCGCCGCGGAACAGGTGGCTGAACAGGTTGGCCGTCGTCCCACCCGGAGACGCGGCCAGCAGCATCATGCCGATGCCGAGCAGCGGTGGCAGGTCGAAGGCGATGACCAGGCCGAAGCAGACCAACGGCAGCAGCACGAGCTGGCAGCCCAACGCGACCAGCACCGCCTTGGGTGCGGCCCCCACCCGCTTGAAGTCCGCGACGCTCAAACCGAGCCCGAGCCCGAACATGATGATCGCCAGCGCGATCGGAAGGCCCACCGTGGTCAGCGCAGAGTCCATGGCGGGACTGTAGTGATCCGGAGTGCGCCCGGCGAGAGTCGAACTCGCACTGGCCAGGACCTAAACCTGGTGCCTCTACCGGTTGGGCTACGGGCGCTCGACGCCATCATTCTGACGCCTGAGTGTGCCTGAGAACGCTCATGGCGACCGAACCGGTCTCACGGCCGACACGGCCAGGCCGACGTCCGGTCAGGCGAGGCCGAGGTCGCGGCGGAGCTTGGCGACGTGGCCGGTGGCCTTCACGTTGTACTGGGCGAGCTCGATCCTGCCCGTCCTCGTCGACCACGAACGTCGAGCGCAGGGTGCCCTCGACGACCTTGCCGTAGAGCAACTTCTCGCCGTACGCCGCGTAGGCACGGTGGGTCTCGAGGTCGGTGTCGGAGAGCAGCGTGATCGTCAGGCCGTCACGTTCGCGGAACTTGGCCAGCTTGGCCGGGGCGTCCTTGGAGACGCCGAGCACGTCGTAGCCGGCGGCCTTCAGCGAGTCGAGCGAGTCGGTGAAGTCGCAGGCCTGCTTGGTGCAGCCGGGCGTCATCGCCGCCGGGTAGAAGTACACGATGACCTTCCGCCCTCGCAGGTCAGCCAGGCTCACCTGGTCGCCGGTGTCGGACTCGAGGGTGAAGTCGGGCGCGGGGTCGCCGGGGGAGAGGCGCTGGGTCACGAGAGCTCCTTGTTGCAAACGTCTTGCAATAACGTAGGCTGGTCATCATGCACGTTCCCGACGGCTTCCTCGACGCCCCGACCTCGCTGGCGACCGGGGTGGTCGCGGCGGCCGGCATCGCGGTCGCGCTGCGCGGCGCTCGTCGTGAACTCGACGACCGTACCGCCCCGATGGCGGGGCTGGTCGCGGCGTTCGTCTTCGCTGCCCAGATGCTCAACTTCCCCGTCGGGGCCGGCACCAGCGGACACCTGCTCGGCGGCGCCCTCGCGGCGGTCCTCGTGGGGCCTTACACGGCCGCGCTCTGTCTCGCGGTGGTGCTGCTGGTCCAGGGACTGCTCTTCGCCGACGGCGGCATCACCGCTCTCGGCACCAACATCACGCTCTTCTCCATCGTCGCCGTCGGCACCGGCTGGCTGGTCTTCCGCGGCCTGCAGCAGGTGCTGCCGAAGCGGCTGTCGCTGGTGCCGGTCCTGGCCGGCATCGCGGCCCTCGTCTCCGTCCCGGTCACCGCCGTGGCCTTCGTCGGACTCTTCGCCATCGGTGGCCAGGCGCCGGTCTCCCTCGACGCCGTCCTCACCGCGATGGTGGGCTGGCACGTCCTGATCGGCCTCGGCGAGGCGCTCATCACCACGCCTGGTGGTCGGCAGCGTCGTCGCCACCCGCCCCGACCTCGTCTACGGCGCCCGCAACCTCGCTGGCCCAGCGCGAGCTCGAGATCCGCACCCCGACCGCTGACGGAGCCACCTCGTGACGACCCGCAACTTCCTGATCGCCGGCCTGGTCGTGGCGCTGCTGCTCGGCGGCGTCGCCAGCTTCTACGCCTCCAGCCACCCCGACGGCCTCGAGTACGTCGCCGAGAAGGTCGGCTTCCTCGACTCCGCCGACGACCACGCGGCCGCCGACGGGCCGATGGCCGACTACGCGGTCAAGGGCGTCGACAGCCCGCGCCTCGCCGGCGGGCTCGCCGGCGTCATCGGCATCCTGGTCACGCTCGCTCATCGCCGGTGGCCTCGCGCTCGTCGTACGCCGTCGCGAACCACAGGCCTCGGACCCCACGTGATGGGCAGAGCCTGATGGGCGCCGGTCACGGCCACCGGCTGCACTACCACGGGCACTCGCCCATCCATCGCGCTCAGCCCCACCACAAGATCCTGGCGCTGCTCGGGTTCGTCCTGCGTCGTCGTGGCGACGCCGCGCGAGTGGTACGCCGGCGTACCTCGTCTACCTCGCCGTGCTCGGGGTCGTGATCGCGGTCAGCCGGGTACCGGTGACCTACCTGCTGAAGCGGCTGGTCGTCGAGGTGCCGTTCGTGGTGTTCGCGCTGCTGATGCCGTTCATCGCGCAGGGCCCGCGCATCGAGGTGCTCGGCCTCAGCGTGAGCGAGCCGGGGCTGCTGGCCGCGTGGGCACTGCTGGTCAAGGGCACGCTCGGCGTCCTCGCCTCGCTGACGCTGGCGGCGACGACGGAGCCCCAGGACGTGCTGCGAGGGCTCGAGCGGCTGCGGCTTCCCGACCTCCTCGTCCAGATCATGGGCTTCATGATCCGCTACCTCGACGTGGTGACCGGCGAGATGGGCCGGATGCTCACCGCCATGAAGTCACGCGGCTGCGACCCGCGCCGCCCGCGTCACTGGCCGGCGATGGGCAAGGCGCTCGGCGCGCTGTTCATCCGCTCCTACGAACGCGGCGAACGGGTCCACCTCGCGATGCTCTCGCGCGGCTACACCGGCAGGCTGCCGTGACGACGCCGACGCTCGACGTCCGCGGCCTCGCCTACGCCTACCCCGACGGACACCAGGCCCTGCACGGCGTCGACCTCCACGTCCATCCGGGGGAGCGGGTCGCCCTGCTCGGCCCCAACGGTGCCGGCAAGACGACGCTGGTGCTCCACCTCAACGGGATCCTCACTGCCGGGGCCGGGTCGGTGTCGGTGGGCGGACTGCCCGTCATCTCGGACAACCTGAAGGAGATCCGGCGTCGCGTCGGCATCGTCTTCCAGGACCCCGACGACCAGCTGTTCCTCGGCACGGTGCGGCAGGACGTCGCCTTCGGGCCCGCCAACCTCGGGTTGAAGGGGGAGGCGCTGGAACGCCGGGTGATGGAGTCGCTCGAGCAGGTCGGCATGGCCGACTTCGCGGACCGGCCGCCCCATCACCTCTCCTTCGGGCAGCGGCGCCGCGTCGCCGTGGCCACGGTGCTGTCGATGGAGCCGGAGATCCTGGTCCTCGACGAACCGTCGTCCAACCTCGACCCGGCGTCGCGCCGCGAGCTGGCCGACATCCTGCGGTCGCTGGACGTCACGCTGCTGATGGTGACCCACGACCTGCCCTACGCCCTCGAGCTGTGCCCCCGCTCGGTGGTGCTCGCCGACGGGGTCGTGGTGGCCGACGGGGCGACGTACGACGTGCTCACCAACGACCGGCTGATGCGTGAGAACCGGCTGGAGCTGCCCTTCGGTTTCGACCCGAGGACCATTGATAGCCTTCCCGGGTGAGCAACGAGCTGTCGTCGTCCCTCGAGCACGACATCGAAGAGACCCGAGAGCGGCTGGCCCACACGATCGACGAGCTGTTGCACCGCGCCAGCCCGCGCACGATCGTGTCCCGCGAGGTGACGACCATCAAGAACCACTTCGTCGACCAGCAGACGGGCGAGCCCCGCACCGACAACATCCTGAAGTTCGCCGGGGGCGTGGTCGGGGCGGTCGTCCTGTTCGTCGTGATCCGGAAGGTTGCGAGCTGACCCCCAAGGGCGCGGCGTCCGACAAGGCGCCGATCAAGATGCTCCACGACCGGATCCTGGTCGAGGTCGATCGCGACGCCGGGGAACGTCGCTCCAGCGGCGGCATCGTCATCCCCGCGACCGCGGCCATGGGGGCGCGCCGGCTGGCGTGGTCGCGCGTCATCGCCGTCGGGCCCCACGCCCGCACCGTCGAGAAGGGCGACCGGGTGCTGTTCGACCCCGAGGACAAGGCCGAGGTCGAGGTCCAGGGCGAGCTGTTCATGGTGATGCGCGAGCGCGACGTCCACGCCGTCGCCGCCGACCGCCTCGGCGACGAGGCCACCGGCCTCTACCTCTGATTTCGTCGCGGTCAGAGCACGGCGTCGAGGAACCGCCTGGTCTCGGGGTGCTGGGGGTTGTCGAACATCTCCTGGGGTGTGCCCTGCTCGAGGACCACGCCCTCGTGGAAGAACGCCATCCGGTGGGCGACCTCGCGGGCGAAGCCCATCTCGTGGGTCACCACGAGCATCGGCATGTGCATCTCGGTCGCGAGCCGCTTCATGACCGCGAGGACCTCGCCGATCAGCTCGGGGTCGAGCGCGGAGGTCGGTTCGTCGAACAGCATCACCTCGGGCTGCATGGCGAGCGCTCGTGCGATCGCCACTCGCTGCTGCTGCCCGCCGGACAGCCGGATGGGGTGCTGGTCGGCCTTGTCGGAGAGGCCGACCTGGTCGAGCAGGTCGCGGGCCCGACGTTCGACGGAGGCGCGGTCGTTGCGGTCGCGGATGTCCTCCGACCCGTCCACCGGTGCCGCCAGCAGCTTGCGCTCTCCCTTGCCCAGCGCGAGTGGTCCGGACATGACGTTCTGGAGTGCGGTGAGGTGCGGGAAGAGGTTGAACTGCTGGAAGACCATCCCGGCGTGCAGGCGGACCGTGCGGATCTGCTGCCGCTTGCGGCGGGTCCGCAAGCCTCCTGCCAGCCGCAGCCCGGCGATCTCGACCGTGCCCGCGGTGGGGTCCTCGAGGAAGTTGACGCATCGCAGCAGCGTGGACTTGCCCGACCCGGACCGTCCGAAGACGACGATCACCTCACCCCGGTGGAGCTCCAGGTCGATCCCGCGCAGCACCTCGTGGTGGCCGTAGGTCTTGCGCAACCCGGCTACCCGGACGACGACGTCCTCGCCGGTCATGAGGGTCCGGCTCCACCGTGCTCACGGGCGGGCCCGGTGATCCGGCCGGCATCGCGCACGTAGCCGGTCGCCATCTTGGCCTCCAGGCGGCTCTGCAGGAACGTGAACATCACGGTCAGCACCCAGTAGAAGATCGCCACCAGCACGTAGGCCTCGAGGTTCTTGAAGTCCGCCTTGCCGACGAGCTGGCTTCGTCGGAACATCTCGGCGCTCGCCGCCGTGACCCCGAGGAACGACACGAGCGCGGTGTCCTTCATCATCGCGATGAACTCGTTGCCCGTCGGCGGGATGATCACCCGCATCGCTTGTGGCAGGACGACCCGCCGCATCTTCGCGACGTACGTCATGCCCAGCGCGTCCGCCGCCTCACCCTGGCCCTGGTTGACCGACTGGATGCCGGCCCTGAAGATCTCCGTCATGTAGGCGCCGTAGTTGAGGCCCAGTGCGATCGTTCCCGCCGTCACCGCCTCGAAGATGAGGCGCTGCTCGAAGTTGGTGCCCAGGCTCGGGAAGCGATCGACCAGGTTGCTCCCGATCTGCGGCAGAGCGAGGTAGATGAGAAACATCTGCACGATCAGCGGTGTCCCGCGGAAGAAGGAGACGTAGAAGCCGGAGATGCCGTAGAGGATCGGGTTGCGTGACAGCCGCGAGAGCGCGCCGAACGTCGCGAGCACGGTCGCGATGACGATGCCGCCCAGCGCCATCAGCAGCGTGAACTGGACCCCGCCGAGGATGAACGTGAAGTTCTCCCGCATCCACTCCGTGTCGTAGTCGGCGAAGTAGAACAACGCCGCGACCACCGCGAACAAGACCACCCACACGGTCGCGACCTTGAGCCGGAACGGGACGCGGGCGGACGCGAGGGCGAGGCGCTCCCCCCGTCCGCCCCCGTCAGGCGTCACTGCTGGACCGTGAGGTCGAGCCCGTCGAACCACTGCTCGGAGAACTCGGTCAGGGTGCCGTCGTCGTGCATCTCGGCGACGATCTGGTCCGTGGCCTCGACGAGGCTGGCCGGGTCGAGCTCGGAGCTCTTGTCGATCGCGACGCTCAGCGGCTCGTAGAACAGCGGGTCGCCCACGACCTTGACCGGGTTGCCCTCGCCGACGTACGCCTCCGCCACCGTGGCCGAGGTCATCGCGGCGTCGAGCCGGGTGCCGTCACCGAGCGCGAGGTCCTGCAGCGCCGTGGTGTCGGTGTCGTAGCCCTTGACCGTGGCGTCGTCGATCACGAAGTCGAAGGTGTAGCCCGTGATGTCGAGAGTGCCGTCGATGAACTGCCCGTAGGTGCAGCTGCTGCAGACGCCGATGTCGCTGCCGTCGAGATCGGTGGTGAGATCGGTGATCGACGTGTTGTCCTCGTGCACCAGCACCACGGCGGGCGTGAAGTAGTAGGGCTCGGTGAAGTCGAGCACCTCCTGCCGCTGGTTGGTGACGGTCATCGACCCGACGCTCATGTCCCAGCGTCCGTTCCAGCCGCCTGCCGTGATGATGTCCCAGGACGGTGTCTCCCAGGCGATGTCGACACCCAGCCGGTTGGCGATCTCGGTCGCGACGTCGATGTCGAAGCCCACGTAGGTGTCCTCCTTGGGCACGTACTTCGACTGCGGCGGGTACCCAGCGTCCGTCGAGACGGTCAGCACGCCGCGGTCGCAGATCTCGGCCAGCAGGTCATCGGCCGCGTCGGTCGTCTCGCACACGGTCCCTTCCTCAGGTTCCTCGCCGGACCCGGTGGGGTTGCCGGTCTCGGCGTCGCCGCAGGAGGCCAGAAGGAGAGCAAGGACGGCCACGATCAGGATGCGCATGGTGCTCCTTTGTCCGCAGGATCCGAGACGGGAATCAGCGTCGCATGTCGACGCCGCATTGGGAACGGTCGTGACCGCCTCCACCGCTGACCGGTTACCGGCCCGTAACCTCCGGGCGGTCGGGGCAGTTTGAGAGGCATGCTGCGCACCCGGCTCGTCGCCCTGACCACGCTCGCTCTCGTCGCGCCCCTGGCCGCCACGCTCGGCGGTGCCGCCGGGCAGTCGGCGCCGGCCGCGGCCGCCGAGCGGAAGCCGGCGTACGACGCCACGATCGAGCGGACCAAGCACGGCATCCCGCACATCACCGCCGACTCGTTCGCCGACCTCGGCTTCGGGTCCGGCTACGCCACCTCGGAGACCGCGCTCTGCACGCTCATCGACACCATGATCACGGCGCGAGGCGAGCGGTCGCGGTGGTTCGGCCCGAAGCAGCGGTACAACGACCAGGTCACCCTCGAGGCGAGCAACCTCCAGGTCGACGCGTTCGTCACCGACCTGCGCAACCGGAGGGTCGTCGAGAAGCTGCTGGCCGACAAGGAGAACGGCCCGAGCACGCAGGCGCGTGCCATGGTGCGCGGCTACGTCGCGGGCTCCAACGCCTACCTCGATGACGTCGGCCCGAACGGTGTCACCGACCCAGCCTGTGCCGGGGAGCCCTACCTCCGGGAACGAGCCACCGCCCTCGACGTCTGGTACGGCGTCTATCTCGCCAATCTGCTCGCGTCGAGCGGCGTGTTCGTCAAGGAGATCGTGGACGCCGACCCGCCCTCGCCCGACGACCCCGGCATTCCGAACCCGACCGCCGCCTCCGTCGACCGCGACGAGCTGCTGACCGGTCTCGGGCGTGACCCCGAGTCGCCCTTCGGCTCCAACGCGACCGCCGTCGGCGGCAAGCACACGACGACCGGCAAGGGCATGCTGCTCGGCAACCCGCACTTCCCGTGGCGCGGCCGCTACCGCTTCACCCAGCAGCACCTCACGATCCCCGGGAAGTACGACGTCGCGGGCGCCTCGCTGATCGGCTCGCCGGTGGTCAACATCGGCTTCAACAACAACGTGGCGTGGAGCCACACCGTGTCCACGGCGTACCGCTTCACTCCCTACGAGTACCGGCTGGTCAGCCCGGTCACACCCACGACGTACGTCACGGAGGAAGGTCCGGCCGAGCTCGAGCTCCGCGAGGTCTCGGTGACGGTCAGGACGAAGAACGGGTTGAAGCAGGTGGAGGAGGACCTCTACCGGACCGACGAGGGCTACGTCCTCGACGCCCCCGCCGTGCTGATGCCGTGGTCGGCGGCCAGCGTGTGGGCGATCCGCGACGCGAACGCCGAGCAGCTGCGCACGATCGACACCTTCCTCGACATGGGCCGTGCGAAGGATGTCCACGACCTGATCCGGCGGCAGGACAAGCAGGGCGGCATGCCGTGGGTGAACACGACCGGCGCCGACCGCTCCGGTGGGGTCGTGTACGCCGACCACTCGGTCGTGCCGAACGTGCCGGACGACCTCGCCGAGGAGTGCATGACGCCGACCGGCCGGATCCTCTCCGAGCTGGCGGGACTGCCCGGCCTCGACGGCACGCGCGCCGGCTCGACCTGCGAGTGGCGCACCGACGACGACTCCGCACGGCCCGGTGTCTTCGGACCGGAGAACCTGCCCGTCACCTTCCGCCGCGACTGGGTCGGCAACGCCAACGACTCCTACTGGACCCCCAACGACACCGTCCGGCTCGAGGGCTTCGCCCGCATCATCGGCTGCGAGGACTGCGAGCGGACGATGCGGACCCGGATGGTCTACCGCTACGTCACCGACCGGCTCGAGCGGAAGAAGAACAACCGGGTCTCGCCGCGGATCCTGCGCGGCTGGGAGCACCAGAACCGGCTGATGGCCGCCGAGGTGATGCGCGCGAACGGCGACCTCGACACCGTGTGCGACGCCACCGGCGAGACCGAGGCCTGCGCGGTCCTCGAGCAATGGGACGGTCGGTCGAACACGTCGTCGGTCGGCACCCACATCTTCGAGGCGTTCGTCGAGCGGCTGCCCGCCGAGGGCGTCTGGCTGACGCCGTTCTCGGCCGAGGAGCCGCTCACCACGCCCCGCGACCTCAACACGGTCAACCCCCAGGTGGTGCAGGCGATGGCCGACGGGATCGAGTCGATCCGCGCCGCCGACGTACCGTTCGACGCCCGCTGGGGATCGCTCCAGGTCGCCGGCGACCGGGGTGCGCCCCCGATCGCGCTCGGTGGCGGCACGGGTGACTCCGTCGGCAACGCCAACGCACTCGCGTCACGTGGTCCGATCACCAACAAGGACCGTTACCGGCCGATCACCTACGGCTCGTCCCACATCCAGGCGATCGCGTTCAAGGGCAAGGGGCGGGTCGACGCCCGCACGATCCTCACCTACGGCCAGTCCGAGAACCCACGCTCCCCGTGGTCGAAGGACCAGACCCGGTTGTTCTCGCAGGAGAAGTGGGTGCGGTTCGCGTGGACCGATGCCCAGATCCGGCAGGGACCTGATCCGGCGGTACGTCGTCTCTGGCTGAGCCTGCTGGTGGGACGGGTCCAGTCAGTACGGCTCGCCGAGCGGCGTCGTCCCGGCGGCGCGGGCGACCCGGTCGTTGACCTGCGTCACGTCGACCAGCTCCTCGCGGCCACCGCCGCCGGAGACGCCGAACACGAGAACGGGCCCGACCCCTGGCGCGTAGAGCTTGTACTCGAGCACGTCGGGCTCGATCGTGATCGTGTCCTTGGTCAGCAGCACGTCCTCGTAGTGGCCGGCCGGCACGTCCGCCATGCTCGCCGAGACTCAGCATCTCGCCGTTGTCCTCGGCCTCGCCCTCGTAGTACTCCTGCCGGTAGGCGAGGCCGTCCTCCGGCTCGCCGGGCATGATCACGCCCGGCAGCGCTCCGTCGACGCCGGCCTCGAATGACCCGTCACGGGTGGTGATCTCGCCGCCATCGAACTCGGCCGTGTCCTCGCCGAGGTACCAGACGGTTCCCCTCGGCGTCCTGGGCGTACCAGTCGAGGGTGTCCTCGATCAGCTGGCCGTCCTCGGTCACCGTGTCGCGCACCACCCGGGCCGTGATGCCGTTGGCGATCTGCTTGGTCTCCGTGCTGACCGTGACGACGACCCGCACCTCGTTGCCCTGCTCGTCGATCTCGCGGTAGGTCCAGCGGGTCCCGGGTTCCATCGGCCAGTACTGGTTGGTGATGTCCGCGGTGAAGTCGGCCGGGTCGAGCTCGACCGGCTCGACTGTCCGGTGGGCAGGCAGGCGGGCGGTGGCCGGTCGTCGCTCGAGGCCTCGGCTCGTCCTCGCCGCACCCGGCAACCGCCAGGGCGAGGCAGCTGACTCCCAGCGCCCAGCCGGTCGCACCGGCCGCGGCGGACATCAGTCCTCGTCGTCCGGACTCTTCCTCATCGGCGTCGGCACTGACGACCTGGAAGTCTCGGTCGAGCTGGACGTCGACCTGGTCGCCGTTCTCGAGCGTCACCTCGACCTCGTAGTAGCTCTCCTCGTCGCCGACCTCGGTCTCGGTGACCGTTCCTCCACCGGTCTCCTCGAGGGCGGCCGCGCTGGCCCGCTCGAGCGCGGAACCGGTGATGGACCTCTCGCTGCCGTCGTCGTCGCCGCCGTGGCCAGGGCGATCCCGGCGCCGCCGACGACGATCGCCGCAGCCGCGGTGAGCACCACTACTGCCTTCTTGGACATCTGTCGCTTCATCATGGTGCTCCCTTCTCTGGTCGTGCCGACCGTAGGGCGTGCAGATGATGCGTAGATGAAGCCTTCATCCGTGCGTCATCCGGCTCCCTACGATGAGCGGGTGCGGGTGCTGGTGGTCGAGGACGAGCCCAAGCTGGGGCGGCTGCTCGGTCGCGCCCTGTCGGAGCACGGCCACGTGGCGATGCACGTCGGCACCGGAGCGGACGCCGTGACCGAGGCGGTGGCCCAGCCGTACGACGCGGTGCTGCTCGACGTGATGCTCCCCGACGTCGACGGATTCGAGGTGTGCAGACGGCTGCGTGCGGCCGGGGTCTGGGCGGGGATCCTGATGCTCACGGCCCGGACGCGGGTGGCCGACCGGGTGGACGGCCTGGATGCCGGGGCGGACGACTACCTGAGCAAGCCGTTCGCGCTCGACGAGCTGCTGGCCCGACTGCGCGCCGTCGCACGTCGCGGGGGGGCCGAACGCCCCGCGATCCTCAACGTGGGCGACCTGCGGCTCGATCCGGCCGCCGCACGCGTGTGGCGAGGTGAGAGCGAGATCAAGCTGTCCGCGCGCGAGCTCGCGGTCCTGGAGGCGTTCATGCGCCGGCCGGACCGCGTGCTGACGCGTGAGCACCTGCTGGACCTGGCGTGGGACGCGGCCCACGAGGTGCAGTCCAATGTGGTCGACGTCTGTGTCCGCAACCTCCGGGAGAAGGTGGATCGGCCGTTCGGCGTACGGTCTCTGGAGACGGTTCGTGGCCTCGGGTACCGGCTCGTGTCGGCCGAGACATGATCGCCCGTGTGCCGTTGCGGGTGCGGATCGCAGCGGCGTTCGTCGCGGCCTCGGCCCTGGCGTTGGTCGCGTTGGGGGGATTCGTCCAGCTCCGGTTCTCGACCACTCTCAGTGAGCAGAACCGGGCAGCGCTGGAGTCCCGGATGGATACCTTGGCCGACGTGCCGCCGGAGTCCCGGATCCGCGCGATCGAGCAGCTGGCCGGGACGTCGTACGGTCAGGTCCTCGCCCCTGACGGCGACGTGCTCGGCCACTCACCCGGCCTGGCGTCGGTCCTGGTGACCGACCTCGCGGACGAAGGCTTCCGCGAGGCGATGGTGTTGCTGCCAGCCGATGACGAGCGGGAGCGGTCGATCCTGCTCGTACGGCGAGCGGGTGGCCAGGTGCTGGTCCTCGGATCCTCGCTGGAGACCGAGGAAGAGGCGCGCGAGGGCCTGCAGGCGGCGCTGTGGATCGGAGGCCCGCTGGCGCTGCTGATCTCCGGCGTCCTGGGATATCTCGTGGCTGGGTTGGCGCTGCGGCCGGTGGAGCGGATGCGCCGTCGAGCGGAGACGATCTCCTGGGCGACCGGCCAACGGCTCCCCGTGCCGGCGGCGGACGACGAGCTCCGGCGCCTCGGCTCGACGCTCAACGAGATGCTCGACCGTCTGGACGCCGGGCTGATGCGCGAACGCCGGTTCGTCTCGGAGGCTGGGCACGAGCTCCGGACGCCGCTGACACTGCTGCGAGCAGAGCTCGACCTGGCGCTCTCGCGCGAACGTACGCCCGACGAGCTGCTCACGACCGTGCACTCGATCAGTGAGGACGTCGACCGGTTGGTGACCCTCGCGGATGACCTGGTGCTGCTCGCCGGCTCCGGTGTCGTCACCGTGGTGCAGGAGCAGGTCGACGTCACGGCGCTGCTGCGCGAGGTGGCGAATCGGTATCGAGGAGTGCTCGCCGAGGAGGGCCGCGAGATCCGGGTCGCCGAACGGGCTGACGTCGTCGCGCAGGGCGACCCGGCACGTCTCGAGCGGGCGTTGGTCAACCTGGTCGACAACGCCACCCGTCACGGAGCTGGCGACGTGGAGCTGGCCGTCGAGCGGGTGGGCGACCGGGTCGAGATGACCGTGGCCGACGACGGACCGGGGTTGGGCGCCGAGCTCGTCGAGACCGCGACCACGCCCTTCAGTCGCAGCGGCCCGGCCCGGACCGGGCCCGGCCACGGACTCGGGCTGACGATCGTGCGCGAGCTCGTGGAGGAACAGCAGGGCGGCCAGTTGCGGCTGGCGAACCGTGACGGCGGCGGCTTCGCGGCCGTGGTCGAGCTACCGGTCCCGCGAGAAACCTAGCGTGTCGGCCCGCCTGGTCCGGGTCGCGCTGAGCTACACGAGGTTGAGGGTGCGGGCGACCAGGAGCGCCTCGCTCGGTCGAGATCGTCACCATCCCTGAGTAGCCGGTCACGGCGTCCCGCCCGCCACCGTCAGAGGCCGCCGAGACCCTTGCCCAGGATCGCGACGCCGAGCACGAGCAGGAGCACCGACATCACGGTCGCGTTGTTGAGGGTGAGCCACTGCCGCAGCTCGTCGAGGGGTTGTTGCATGCGGGCCGGCGCAGCCATGAACGCGAGTACGGGCACGGCGACGGATGCGGAGGCGATCACGATGAAGACACCGAGGACGATGAGGGTGTCGGACGTCGCCAGGTCAGCCCCACCGATCGTGGCACCTCCGGCCAGACAGAGCGTCAGGTTCTTCGGGTTGACGCCGGAGAGCAGGACGCCGAGGCCTGCCGCCTTGCCGACAGTGATCCCGTCGATCGCGGTCATCCAGGACGGCAGCGTGGGGTCCTGACCCGCGCGCGGTCTCCCACGCCACGACCGCACGCCCAGGAGGACGGCGACAGCACCCAGCACGACCATGACGATCGACGCGACGGGGGAGGGGTCGTCGGAGCCGGAGGAGCCGCCGGGCGGCACCAGGAAGGTGACCAGCGTGACGACCGCCGCGACGCCGACCACCCAGCCCACCAGGAACGCGACGCTGGCCGCCTTGGCCCGGGGGGCCAGCAGCATCAGGATCACGGCAATGATCGGCACCGGCGAGATCGCGACCCCCAGCGCCACAGGCAGGATGTCGCCGATCACCGACCCCATCCACACACTCCCGCCTGTCGTCCGCGCACGCGCACGTCCCTCATGCCAGGGCCTTGGCCTTCAGAGGCCGGACGCGGCTCAGGCGAGCGTGCAGCCTTGGACGGCACGGGGTTGACCTCACCCGAAACGGGCCCACGCCGGCCGCTGCCTCAGTGGGAGATGTCCGTGATCTCCTCGCAGCCGTGCAGCTCGTCGGCCGCGTCCGGGGGACCCCAGTAGCCGACCGTGTCGTCGCCGGCACCGCAGCGGATCACGTCGGCGTCGCCGTCGACCTCGGAGATCCACATGGAGTCGTCGCCGGTCCCGAGCCGGATCACGTCCTCGCCCGGCCCGTCGTCCACGTCCCCGTCGTCGCCGGACCCCGCGCGCAACCGGTCGTTGCCGGCCAGACCCACGAGAACGTCCCCTCCTTGCCCGCCGACCAAGACGTCTGCACCGCGCCCGCCCTGCACGAGATCGCGTCCGTCACGACCCAGCACCCGGTCGGCGCCGCGCTGACCCGACAGCCGGTCGTCACCTCGTCGGCCGGCGATCAGGTCGTCGCCGGCTTTCCCACGCATCGTGTCTCCGGTCGACGTGCCCCGGAGCGTGTCGTCGTCCGCGGTGCCGACGATCGCGCCGTCCTCGGCCACCGCTGCCAGCGGCATCGCCGTCACTGCTGCCAGGATCACCGCTGCGAGTGCTGTCGTCCTCATGTCCTGCTCCGTCCCGTCGGTTCATGTGTGGGACGCACCGGACGCCGATCTGGTTGTGCCGGGGTACGCAGAAGGCCCGTCCGGACGGTGCCGGACGGGCCGCTGTCGAGGCTGGTACGCCATGAGGGACTTGAACCCCCAACCCGCTGATTAAGAGTCAGCTGCTCTACCAATTGAGCTAATGGCGCGTGCTGTGAAGCGACCGCAACATTACAACGCGGCCACGGCACGGAGAAATCGAGAGGAGCGGCGTGAGCGGGGTCACCGAGAGGCCAGCACGGCCTGTGCGGCGTTGTGTCCGCCGAGCCCGGAGACGGCCCCGCCGCGGCGGGCGCCGGAGCCGCAGACCATGACCGAGGCGTGGTCGGTCTGCACGCCCCACTGCTGAGCCGGTGTTTCGAGCCGGGCCCGGTTGGAGGCCCAGGGCCAGTCGAGATCGCCGTGGAAGATGTGGCCGCCGGGCATCGCCAGGTCGGCCTCGACATCCTGCGGGATCATCACCTCGATGCAGGGTCCGCCGGCGGCGTCGGTCGCGACGCAGGAGGCGATCGGCTCGACCAGGTGCTCGTCGAGCGCGGCCAGGGCGCGAGAGACCGCCTCGGACTTGCGCGCCTCCTCGTCATGCTCGAACAGGGCAGCCGGCGTGTGGATGCCGAAGTAGGTCAGGGTCTGCATGCCGGCGGGGGCGTCGCCGAGGATCGTGGGGTCGGTGAGCGAGTGGCAGTAGATCTCGCCCGGCATGACCGACGGCACCCGGCCGGCCACGGCCTCGTCGTACGCCGTCTGGAGACGGCTGTAGTCGGCACCGAGGCGCAGGGTGCCCGCGAACGCGACACGTGGGTCGAGGCCGGACTTGAGCTCGGGCAGCCGGTCGAGGAGCAGGTTGATCTTGAGCTGGGCGCCCTGGGGCTTGGTGTCGAGGTCCTCGCCCTCGCCGATCAGGATGCGGAGCACCCACGGCGCCACGTTGGCCAGCACGTGTCGAGCGGTGACGGTGTGGGTGTGCTGGCCGTCGTGCCAGGTGACCTCGGCGCTGTCAGCGCCCGGCTTGATCGCCGAGACGCCGGCCGAGGTGATGATCTCGGCCCCGGCGTCCGTGGCCGCCTTCGCCAGCGCCCCCGTCACCGCACCCATCCCGCCGACCGGCACCCGCCACTCGCCGGTGCCGTTGCCGATCTGGCGATAGAGGAAGCACCGGTTCTGGACGAGCGACGGGTCGTCGAGGGAGGCGAAGGTGCCGATGACGGCGTCGGTGGCGACGATGCCGCGCACCGTGTCGTCGGCGAAGCGCCGCTCGATCGCCTCGCCGAGCGGTCGGGCGACCAGGTCGTGCCACACCTCCGCCCCGGCGGTGGCGCGGATCGTGCGCTCGGTCGGGAGCGGGTCGAGCAGGGTGGGTGCGACGACGTCGGCGAGCTGGGCGACCTCGCGTACGGAACGCCTGCCAGGCGGCGTACTCCTCGTCGCCGCCGGTGAGTTCACGGAACGAGGCGGCCGTGGCCCGGCCCTCGTGCCTTTCGACGAGCAGACCGCCGGGCTTCCCGCTCCGCATCGTCGGGGTGTACGACGCCGTGGTGCGTGACTCGAGGGACAGGTCGAGCCCCAGCTCGGTGACGAGACGCTCCGGCATCAAGGAGACGAGGCAGGCATAGCGCGACAGTCGAGCCTGGTGGCCCGGGAACGCCACGGCGGAGACGGCGGCCCCTCCGGTGTGGGCCAGCCGCTCCAGGATCAGGACCGAGAGCCCCGCGCGGGCGAGATAGGCCGCGGCAACCAGCCCGTTGTGCCCACCTCCGACCACCGTCACGTCATACGCTGTGTGCTCAGAACTCACCGCCCCAACCTAGCCGTGCCCCCGCACCCGAGGAGTCAAGGTGGCCGTGTCCGGCCCGACGCGGATGAGCGTCCTGCTCGCCGCCGCCTTCGTCGTGGGCTGGCTGGCCGTCATCAGCCGCCCCGAGGGCGTGCTCGGGTCGGAGATGTGGCCCGCAGGACTGGCCGCGGGTGCGCTGCTCGCTGCGAGCGGACGGTACGTCGTCCCCGCCCACCTGGCAGTCGGGTGCTGTCGGCTTCGCGACGTTCGCGCTGGGCGGACGACCTCTCGACTTCGCGGTGTGCGCAGGGTTGGCGATCACCGCTGAGGCCATGGTCATCTGCGCGATCCTCACCCAGCGCGGGCGACGACCGGCTTCGCTGATCGACGACCTCGACCTGAGCCGGTTCGTGCTCGCTGTGACCGCGGGCGGCTTCGTGGCGGGTGCGTCGCTCGGCGTAGCGGCGTGGCTGCTGACCGACAGCCGGCCGCTGCTCACCGCGCTCGGCACCATGGCCGGCCACATGTCGTCGGCGCTCGTGCTGCTGCCGTTCCTGGTCCGCACCGACAACCATGCCGCCGTCGCTGCCCCGGCCGAACGGGTCGTGCAGTGGGTGACGCTGCTCGGCGTCACCGTCGCGGTGTTCGTGCCCCCTGACTTCCCGAGCCTGATCTTCCTCGCCATGCCCGTGCTCGCCTGGACGGCGCTGCGCAGCTCGTTGCGCGAGACCCAGCTGCAGCTGCTGGCGGTGGCCACCGTGGCCACGGTGATGACGTCCTTCGGGTTCGGGCCGCTCGCCGAGGAGCAGGGCATCTACGCGCTCCCGGAGTACGTGCTCGGCATCGTCCTCCAGACCTTCTTCATCGCCTGCGCGCTCGTAGCGATCCCGCTGTCGCTCGCCGTGGGCCAGCAGCTCGCCGCGATCCGTCGCTCAGAGCGCGAGAGCGACCTGCTGCGACGGGTCATCGACAGCGCCCACGTCGCGATCATCGGAGCCGACGAGACCGGCCGGGTCAACCTCTTCAACCCGGGCGCCGAGCGGATCCTGGGCTACCGACCCGAGGAGGTGATGGGGCGCTCCGCGCAGGTCTTCCACAGCGACGGCGCGGTCAGCGAGATGGCCGCCCGGCTCGACGCCCCCGACGACTTCATGCACGTGGCTCGGCGGCTGGCTGAGCCCGGTCACGCCGGTGTGCACATGCGCTTCCGCCGCAAGGACGGCACCGAACGCACCCACTCGATGACGCTCTCTCCGGTCCGCGACGCTCGCGGCGAGATCACCGGCTACGTCTGCCTGTCGGCCGACATCGCCGAGGAGATCGCCGCCCGGCAGGCTCTGCTCGACGCGCTTGCCACCGAGCGGCGTGCCGTGGAGCGGTTGCAGGAGGTCGACCAGGTCAAGGAGACCTTCGTGTCGTCGGTGAGCCACGAGCTCCGCACCCCCATCACCAGCATCATCGGCTACCTCGAGATGCTGCTGGAGGGCGAGTTCGGCGGCCTCGAGTCCCGGCAGGAGCTGGCCGTACGCCGCATCGACACCAACAGCAAGCGGCTGCTCTCGCTCATCGACGAGCTGCTCACGCTGGCGCGGGTGCACGAGCGGCAGGCAGGCGCGACACAGCCGCTCGACCTGCGCGACATCGCCCGCACGTCGTACGACGTGGTCTCACCCTCGTGGGCCCAGCGCAACCTGGACGCCCGACTCTGCCTGCCGGACCACGACGTGACGGTCGAGGGAAACCCTGAGCTGCTCGAGCGGGTGCTGGTCAACCTCCTGGGCAACGCGGCCAAGTTCACGCCCGACGGCGGCGCCGTGACGCTGGCGCTGACCGCCGAGCGTGAGGACGCCGTGGTCACGGTCCGCGACACCGGCATCGGCATCCCGCCGGAGGAGCAACAACACCTCTTCACCCGCTTCTTCCGCTCGAGCCTCGCGCAGCGCAACGCCATCCAGGGCAGCGGGCTCGGCCTCTCGATCGCGCACTCGATCGTGGAGGAGCACGGCGGCACCATGCACGTCGAGAGCGCGCCCGGCACGGGCACGGTCTTCTCGGTGGTGCTGCCGCTCCTCGCCCCCTCGCGGAATGTTCAAGGTTCAACTACAGTTGCCCTGGGTGACGTCTGAGGAAGGGGCCGAGATGCCCGCAGTGACCGTGGCCGACCTGACCGTGCTGGACCGACTGACGGTCCCGGGTCTGGGGGACCAGCCGCGCCCGGTGTGGCAGGTGACCACCGCGCCGCAGGGTTACGAGGGTGAGGGTTTCCCGGTCCGCCGCGCGTTCGCCGGCATCGACCTGGCGCGGCTCGACCCGTTCATCATGATGGACCAGATGGGCGAGGTGGAGTACGCGCCCGGTGAGCCCAAGGGCACGCCGTGGCACCCCCACCGCGGGTTCGAGACCGTCACCTACATGATCGACGGCGTCTTCGACCACCAGGACTCCCACGGCGGCGGCGGCTCCATCACCAACGGCGACACGCAATGGATGACGGCCGGCTCCGGGCTGCTGCACATCGAGACCCCGCCCGAGTGGCTGGTGCAGAGCGGTGGCCTCTTCCACGGGATCCAGCTCTGGGTGAACCTGCCGCGCGACGCCAAGCAGAGCAAGCCGAAGTACCAGGACATCCGCTCCGGCGAGGTGCGACTGCTGAGCACACCCGACGCGGGCGCCCTGGTGCGCGTGATCGCCGGCACCGTCGGCGGCTACACCGGACCCGGCTCGACGTACACCGACATGACCCTGCTGCACGCCACCGTCGAACCGGGCGCCCGGCTCGACCTGCCGTGGGACCCCGAGTTCAACGCGCTCGTCTACGTGCTGAGCGGTGACGGCAGCGTCGGCACCGACAGCCACCCGATCCGCACCGGACAGACCGCTGTGCTCGGCGCCGGCGACTACGTCACGCTGGCCGCCTCAGCGCGCCAGGAGGGCCGCACCCCCACGCTCGACGTGGTCGTGCTCGGCGGCCGCCCGATCCGCGAGCCACTCGCCTGGGCGGGGCCGTTCGTGATGAACACCCGGTCCGAGATCATGCAGGCCTACGAGGACTTCCAGCGCGGCCACTTCGGCCACATCCCCACCTGAGTTGAGTGGCGCGTCCGGGGCCGTTGAGTGGCGCGTGAGGGGCCGTTGAGTCGCGCATCAGGGGCACTCAAGTGCCGCACATCCGCCACTCGACGGCCGCACATCCGCCACTCGACGAGGGGGTGCTCGGCTCGCCTGACGGTGGCGGGGCGCTAGGAAGGGCACAATCGCCTCGTGTCCGGCACGATGGTCGTCTTCCTCGCCGTGGTCGGGGCACGCTTCCTGCTGCCGCTGCTGATCCCGCGGTTCCCGCTGCCGGCGATCATCGGCTGCCTGGTGCTCGACGGCGTCGACCAGTCGATCTTCCAGTGGTTCGGCTACGACCCGCCGGGCTACCAGAGCTACGACAAGGCGATGGACGTCTACTACCTCGCCATCGCCTACCTCGCCACCCTGCGCAACTGGGCATCGATCCCGGCCTATCGCGTCGGCCAGGCGCTGTACTTCTACCGGCTGGTCGGGAGTCGTGGCCTTCGAGCTGACCCATGCCCGGGCGCTGCTGCTGATCTTCCCGAACACCTTCGAGTACTTCTTCATCGCCTACGAGGCGATCCGGTCGCGCTGGTCACCCATCGCCTACGCGCTGCGCTGGTGGGTGGTGACGGCCGCGTTGATCTGGGTGTTCATCAAGCTGCCCCAGGAGTACTGGATCCACATCGCCCAGCTCGACGTCACCGACGAGCTCGCAGAGAACGCGTGGGCGTGGCCCCTCCTGATCGGGCTGCTGCTGGTGCTGGCGCTCGTGCTGTGGTTCGTGGTCCGGCCGCGGCTGCGCACCCCCGACTGGCCGTTGCGGCTGGAGGCCGACCCGCTCCCCGAGGCCATCGACACGGCGAGCCGAGCAGGCAGCGTGGGCCGCGTCGTACGGCCGGGTGCTCTCGACCGCGACGGTGGAGAAGGTCGTGCTCCTGGGGTTGCTGGTGGTCGTGTTCGGGAGCATGCTCCCCGGCGTCCACCTCAGCAGCACGCAGACCTTTGTGAGCGTCGCGGTCCTGGTCGTGGTCAACGCGGCGATCATCCTCGCGGCTGCCCGGCGCTCGATCAGCGTCGAGTCGACCGGCCTTGCGTTCGGGATCCGAGTGGTCGTCAACGGACTGCTGGTCCTGTTGGCCGACTGGCTGCTCGGGCTCGGTCCGGGCGACATCGATCCGGCCCCGGCGCTGTTCTTCCTCATCCTGATCAGCCTGATCACGACGTTGCACGATCGCTGGACGCCGGTCCGCGACTACCGGCTTGCCACGCAGTGAGCGCGGCGAGGAACATGCCGTGCGACCACAGCAGCGGGTGGGCACTCGGCCCCCAGCGCTCCAGCCACTCGTCGAGCACGTCCGGCGCCAGCAGGGGTGGCACCTGCTCCGGCAGCAGCAGGTCGTCGTCGGCCACCGCGACGACCCGGTCGAGCAGCTCGGTGGCACGGCCCCGATCCCCGGCACGCGCGTGGTGCCACGCCAGCAGCGACGTCAGCACCGGCCACTGGCCGCCGCCGTAGAAGGTGTCGGCCTCGTAGCGGTGCACACCGCCTGCGGTCAGCTGCTCTTCGACGGCCGACACCGTGCCGACGACCAGCCGGTCGGTCAGCGGCAGCACGTCGTAGATCGCCGCCACTGACAGCAGGGACGCGTCGACGTCGTGACCGTCGAGCCACTTCGCCAGCCGCCCGCGCCGGGCGCCCCGTGACCTGATCAGCTCCACACAGCGGGCGGTGGTCGCCTCGGCGCCGGGGGACTGCCTCCCCATCCTGGCGGCGGCCGTGAGTCCCGCGGCGACGCCGGCCAGCGTGGCCACGTGGACCTCGTCGCGGTTCTCCTCCCACCAGTCGCGGCAGGTGCCGGTCCCGGTGGCGGAGAGGTAGCGGACGGCGACGTCGACCGCGTCGGCGTACGGCGCCGGCGAGCCGCCGGTCCGTGCCAGGTGCCGTTCGAGCGCCCAGAGCCAGGTGCCGTACCCGTCGACCTGGAAGTTCCACCAGTCGTCCTCGTGGCGGGTCCCGTCCAGGGAGTAGCGGGCCGGGAGGTAGTCGGCGTCGGTCGGCTGCTCGCCCGCGGCCAGCAACGCGCACACCCGGTCGACGGCCGGCTCCTCCCGCCGCAGCACGTCAGCGCACCAGGCGTGGAACCGCTCCGCCTCGGCCTCGAGACCGGCGCCGCTGGCCCCGTCGGCGATGAACGCGCCGTCCCGGAACCAGCTGAACCGGTAGGGGGCGAAGTGCGGCGATGCGGGCCACGCGCCACTCGGATCCTGGTGGTCGCGGAGGAGCGAGATCGATCGCTCGGCGAGCGGGATCCAGCGGTCGGGCAGGCCGTCGGGGAGGGGCATGGGGAGCGACCGTAGCCCATCTCGGGTGGTCGTCATCTGGGCGGGAGGGTTGACAGGAGCGGGTGATGGGGGTCACGGTGTAACCGGTTTCTGAAACCGGTTACACGTCTGGAGGAGTGCATGGTCCCGAGCACGATCCGCGACGTCGCCCGCCACGCGGGCGTCTCGATCGCGACCGTCTCACGGGTGATGCGCGACTCCCAGACCGTCCGTCCCGACACCCGGGACCGGGTGATCGCCTCGGCCCGCGAGCTCGAGTACACGCCGAGCCAGCTCGGCCGTCAGCTCGCCGAGCGCCGGTACGCCGCCAACGGCATCGTCTTCCCCGACCTGTCCGGCCCCTACTACGCCGAGGTCGTGCTCGGCTACGAGATCGTGGCCAGCGAGCTGCGCCGGTCGGTGCTGATCTTGTCCACCAACGGTCGCGACGACGCCGAGAGCGCGGTCCGCGACATGGCCGGCCGCTGCGACGGACTGGTGGTGCTCGGCCGCACCGTCAGCGACGAGGTCCTCGAGCAGCTCGCCGGCCGCGGCACGCGGATCGTCCTGGTGGCCCGACCCCCGATCGGCGAGATCGACTCGGTCAACGCCGACAACCACGACAGCGCCGTCGCCCTGGCCGACCACCTGCTCGCGGGCGGCGCGCGGAGCATCTGCTTCGTCGGCGATCCCGAGTCCGCGCCCGACGTCGCCGAGCGCTGGGAGGCGCTGAGGGGGCAGGCCGCCGCGGGCGCCGCGACCGTCGAGCTGCTGAGGTGCGATGACCTCGGCGAGACCGCCGGCGTCGCCGTCGCGGAGCAGGTCCTGGCCCGCGACCACCTCCCCGACGCGATCGCCTGCGCCAACGACGAGCTCGCCCTGGGCCTGCTCCTCCGGCTCCGCAGTGCCGGCATCGACGTACCCGGACAGGTGCAGGTCACCGGTTGGGACGACGTGATGGCCGCCGGGTACGCCGGGCTGACGACCGTCCGACAGCCGATGCGCGAGCTCGGTGCCACCGCGGCCCGGCTGCTCGACGACCTGATCACCGGCAATCGACCCGAACCTCGCCACGAGCTGCTGGCCACCGAGCTGGTGCTGCGGGGATCGACCCGCCACGGCAACTGAGCCACCCAGCAGACAGCACCATCCCCCACGGAAGGAACACCTGATGAGATCCCGACCCACCCACGGACGCAGGTCCACCGCCCTCCTGGCGGCCCTCGCCGCCACCAGCCTGGTGCTGACCGCCTGCGGGCGTGACGACTCCGGCGGCGAAGCCGAGGACCAGAGCGACGAGGTCTCGAGCGGCGAGGCCACGGGGACCATCGAGGTCTGGGCCATGGGCACTGAGGGCGAGGTGCTGCAGGACTTCTCCGCCGAGTTCGAGGAGGCCAACCCCGACGCCACCCTCGAGATCACCGCCGTGCCCTGGGACTCCGCCCACGACAAGCTGGCCGGCGCGATCGCCAGCGGCGAGACGCCCGACGTGAGCCTGATCGGCACGACCTGGATGGGTGAGTTCGCCGAGGCCGGTGGCCTGATGCCGACGCCGGAGAACCTGGTCGACGAGACGGAATTCTTCCCGGGGGCGTGGGCCTCCACCGAGGTCGGCGGCACGTCGTACGGCGTCCCGTGGTACGTCGAGACCCGCGTCCTCTACTACCGCTCGGACCTGGCCCAGAAGGCCGGCTGGGACGAGGCCCCGCAGAGCTGGGACGAGCTCAAGCAGTTCGCCGAGGACATGGAGAGCAAGGGCGGTGCCGAGTTCGGCCTGAACCTCCAGCCCGGCACGACCGGCTCGTGGCAGACGGTGCTGCCGTTCGCCTGGTCCAACGGCGCCTCGCTCACCAACGAGGAAGGCACCGAGTACACGATCGACTCGCCCGAGATGGCCGAGGCGCTCGACTACTACACGTCGTACTTCGACGAAGGGCTCAGCGAGACCCGGCTGCTCGACATCGGTGAGCTGGAGAGCGGCTTCGCCGACGGCACCTACGGCTCCTTCATCTCCGGCCCGTGGCACACCGGCCTGGTCGAGGAGCAGGGCGTGACCACGGAGCAGTACGCCGTCGCGCCGTTGCCCGGCAAGGACTCCGCCCCCGGCTCGTCGTTCGTGGGTGGTGGCGACCTCGCGGTCTTCAACGACTCCGACAACGCCGACAGCGCCTGGAAGTACGTGCAGTGGCTGACCGAGCCGGAGACGCAGCAGGCGTTCTACGACGAGGTCGGCGACCTGCCCGCCGTCAAGTCCGCCTGGGAGACCGGCGAGCTCGCCGAGGACCCGCAGCTGCAGGTCTTCGGCCAGCAGCTCGAGAACGCCGTCTCCCCGCCGGCCGTTCCCACCTGGGAAGAGGTCGCCGGCGCCATCGACGCCCTGGTCGAGCAGGCCTCGAAGGGCGGGCTCCCCGCTGACGAAGCCGTGGCCGAGATGCAGAGCAAGGCCGCGTCGATCGGCACCGGGCTCTGACCGTGCCTCGAACCGCCACGCCCGAGCACCAGGCGGGCACACCCTCGAGGCACGTGGACCCCACGCGGCGGCAACAGGCTGTCGCCGCGTGGGTCCTCGCCCTGCCCTTCATGGTGCTGTTCCTGGTGTTCACGGTCGGGCCGGTGCTGGCGAGCCTGGGCATGTCGTTCACCGACATCCGCAGCACCGACGTCCGCCAACCGCTCGGCGTCGAGTTCGTCGGCCTCGAGAACTACTCGGAGCTGCTCGCCGATCCGCTGTTCCGCAAGGTCACCGTCAACACCACCCTCTACCTGGTGCTCGGTGTGCCGTTGACGATGGCGGCCGCGCTCGCGGTCGCGGTGGGGCTCAACCGGATCGAGCGGCTCAAGGGATTCTTCCGGGTCGGCTACTACCTGCCGGTCGTGACCAGCATCGTCGCGGTCTCCGTCGTCTGGAAGTTCCTGCTCCGCGAGGACGGCGGCATGGTCAACGCCGTGCTGGGCGTGGTCGGCATCGACGGTCCGGCCTGGCTCGACAGCACCACGCTGGCACTGCCGTCCCTGGTCGTGATGGCCGTCTGGCGCAACTTCGGCACCCTGATGATCATCTTCCTGGCCGCGCTCCAGACGGTCCCGCGCGAGCTGCTCGAGGCGGCCGAGACCGACGGCGCGACGGCGTGGGGCAGGTTCCGCCACATCACGCTGCCGCTGCTCCGGCCAGCCATGCTCTTCGGCGCGGTGATCACCGGCATCGGCTACCTCCAGTTCTTCGAGGAGGCCTACGTGATGACCAAGGGTGGGCCGCTCGACTCCACCCGGTCGGTCACGTTCTTCGCGTTCGACCAGTGGGGCTACGGCAACTACGGCTACGCGAGCGCTGCGGCGTACCTCCTGTTCCTCGCCATCATGGCGCTCACCGCGCTCCAGTTCCGCGTGCTCCGGGAGAAGGACTGACATGAGCCAGACCCTCGAACCCGCGGCACCCGTCACCCCGGTCGCGCGCCTGGACGAACCGGACTACGGCAAGCCACCGAAGTCGCGGGAAGGCAGTCAGCGCACCCCACGCTGGCTGTACGGCGTCATGGCCGTCGGCCTGGTGCTCGTCGTCATCCCGTTCATCTGGATGGTGGTGTCCTCCTTCAAGCCCGAGGCCGAGGTCCGGGCCGTGCCGCCCACGTGGTGGCCGGAGACGGTGACCATCGACAACTACAAGCAGCTGTTCACGCAGCTCGACTTCCCGACGTACTTCGTCAACTCGACGATCGTCGCGGTGACGGTCGCGGCCGGGAACATGGTGTTCTGCTCGATGCTCGGCTACGCGTTGGCCAAGCTGCAGTTCCCGGGAAAGAAGGTCGTCTTCGCGCTCGTGCTCGGCACGCTGATGGTGCCCGGCGTCGTCACCTTCATCCCGCTGTTCGTCCTCACCACCAACATCGGGCTGGCCAACTCGCTGACGGGCATGATCCTGCCGTTCCTCGCGGGACCGTTCGGCGTGTTCCTGATGCGCCAGTACATCCTCACCATCCCCGACGAGCTGATCCAGGCCGCGCGGGTGGACGGCGCCGGCGAGCTGCGCATCTTCTTCTCGATCGTGATGCCGCTCTGCGGTCCCGCGGTCGCCACCCTCGGCGTGCTCACGTTCCTCACGTCGTGGAACAACTTCCTCTGGCCTCTGGTCATCGCCTCGTCGGAGGACAAGTTCACCCTGCCGGTAGCCCTGGCGCTCTACTCCACGGGCCAGAACGCCACGAAGTACGGCCTGCTGCTCGCCGGTTCGGTCGTGGTCGTGCTGCCGGTGCTCGTCGTGTTCCTGGTGCTCCAGCGCCGGATCATGCAGGGCATCGCCATGACCGGCATCAAGTGACATCCCTCCCTCGGAAAGGTTGACCATGCGCATCCGTCGTTCGCTCCTGGCCGTCGTCTCGGCCGGAGCCCTCGCCCTGACGACCGTCCCTGCCGGAGGTACGCCGGCAGCGTCACCCGGCCCCGCGGCCGCACCAGCGGGAGGTGGCAAGGGCGTCCTTGAGAAGTACGCCGCCGACACCTGGCGCTCCTTCGAGGCGATGACGGTTCCCCGAACCGGTCTCCCCGCCGACAACATCGCCGGCAACCTCAAGCCGAGGACGCGCAGCGAGTTCACGTCGCCCACCAACATCGGCGCCTACCTCTGGAGCACGGTCGCCGCGCGCGACACCGGGCTCATCTCGGCACGCGAGGCACGCACCCGGATGACACAGACGATCAGGACCGTGGGCCAGCTGGAGAAGCACGAGCCCAGCGGCCAGTTCTACAACTGGTACGACCCGAAGACCCTGGAGAAGCTCACCACCTGGCCCGAGAGCGGCGACGAGGTGCAGCCCTTCATGTCGAGCGTCGACAACGGCTGGCTCGCCACCGGTCTGCTCCTGGCCGCCCGCGCCGAGCCGCGCGTGGCCGCGAAGGCGGATGCGATCCGTGAGGACATGGACTTCTCGTGCTACTACAACGAGGCCGAGGGGGAGGGCGGCCAGATCCGGGGCGGCTTCTGGGACGAGGACTTCGGCGATCCCATGCGGGTCACGGGCGACTACTGCGGCATGGGGGAGGACGTCTGGTACACCGGCCACCACTACGGCGCCTTCAACACCGAACCCCGGATGGCGTCCTACCTCGGCATCGCGTCCGGCCAGATCCCGCAGAAGCACTACTTCGGCACGTTCCGGACCTTCCCGGATGACATGTGCGGCTTCGAGGTGAAGCCGACCGGCGAGTGGAAGACCTACGAGGGCGTCGACGTCTACGAGGGCGCGCTCGACTACCGCGGCATGAAGGTCGTCCCCAGCTGGGGCGGCAGCATGTTCGAGGCCCTGATGGTGCCGCTGTTCGTGCCCGAGGAGACGTGGGGCAAGCGCTCGTGGGGCGTCAACCACCCGCTCTACGTGAAGGCACAGATCCAGCACGGCATGAGAGAGGCCGGCTACGGCTACTGGGGCTTCTCACCGTCCAACAACCCGGCCGGTGGCTACCGCGAGTACGGCGTGGACATGCTCGGCCTGGACGAGGCCGGCTACACCTCCGACCAGGAGCGCACCGACTGGAACCAGCCGTGGGAGGAGTGCGACCGGGCCGGTGAGCCGGCCCCGACCGCCGCCGACTACGGCGACGGCGTGGTGACGCCGCACGCATCCTTCCTGGCGCTCCGCTACGCGCCGCGGGCGGCCCTGGCGAACCTGCGCAACCTGCGCGAGGACTTCGACGCCTACGGCCGCGGCGGCTTCTACGACGCCGTTGCCGTCGGCAGCAGCAAGGTCTCGAAGCGCTACCTGTCGCTCGACCAGGGCATGGTCATGGCCGCCCTCGGCAACGCGCTGGCCCGCAACGACATGCGCCGCTACGTGATCCCGGGCGGGCTCACCCGGAAGGTCAAGCCGCTCATGAAGCAGGAGGAGTTCTCGGCCGCGCCCCGGCCCTGACCCCCGTCGTACCCCCGACCGCGACAGAGCAAGGAGAACCGTGACCACCGACGCACGCGCCGACTGGGAGAACCGGATCGGCATCAGGAGCGGCAGTGTGACCGCCTTCGAGGGCACCGCGCCGATCCTGGACCCGCCGACCGGCCTGACCGCCGTCGCCGGGGCCGCCCAGGTGACGCTCACCTGGGACCCGGTGCCGGGCGCCATCGGCTACCAGGTGCAGGTGGCCGACGACGCCGACGGGCCCTGGGCCGCACTGGACCACGCCGGTCGCGACGTCACGTCGGTTCCACATCCGCCGTACGCCGACACGACCGGCACTCCCGGTCGGGAGCGGTGGTACGCCGTGTCGTCGCTGTCGGACGTGCACGTCGAGGGTGCGCACTCCGATGTCGTCTCAGCCACCCCGTCGACGGGCGCGGCCGGCCCGGTGACAGTCAGCGTCGACGCCGGCTCGGACACGGGGACGCTGCCGCGGCCCTGGCGACCGATGATCGGCAGCGAGCACCTCTCCCACGCGCTGTCGACCGACGAGACGGGCGGCCGGGTGGTCGGCGACGAGCTGTCCGCCGCACTGACCGCGGCCCACACCGAGCTCGGCGTGAGCCACGTCCGGGCGCACGGGATCCTCTGCGACGACCTCCAGGTCTACCGGGAGGTGGACGGCGACCCGGTCCACGACTTCGCGGGCGTCGACCGGGTCTACGACCACATCCGGTCGCTGGGCATGTTCCCGGTCGTGGAGCTCTCGTTCATGCCTCACGACCTCGCGAGCGACCCGACGAAGACCGTCTTCGACTACGACGCGATCGTCTCGCCACCCCATGACTGGAGCCGCTGGTACGACCTGATCCGCGACCTCACGGCCCACCTCCTCGATCGCTACGGCGACGAGGTGGTCGAGCAGTGGTCGTTCGAGGTGTGGAACGAGGCCAACCTCGAGGTCTTCTGGTCCGGCACTCCCGAGGACTACCTCAGGCTCTACGACGTCACGGCCGCCGCGGTGCGCGACGTCGACTCCCGGCTCGTCGTGGGCGGACCCTCGTCCGCGGCCGCCGGCTGGTGCGAGGAGCTGCTGGCCCACACCGGCCGCTCCGGCGCCCCGGTCGACTTCCTGTCGACGCACACCTACGGCGCCCCGCCGCTCGACTTCCGGCCGATGCTCGAGCGTCACGGTCGGTCCGGAACGCCGATCTGGTGGACGGAGTGGGGCGTCACCCCCACCCACTTCAACGAAGTGAGCGACGCGGTCTTCGCCGGCGTGTTCCTCGCCCGCGGGATGCTCTCCGCGATGGGCCGGATCGAGGCGCTCGCCTACTGGGTGGTCTCCGACCACTTCGAGGAGCTCGGTCGGCCGCCCGAGCTGCTGCACGGCGGCTTCGGGCTACGGACCGTCGGCGAGCTGCGCAAGCCGCGCTGGTGGGCGCTCTCCATGCTGGAACGGCTGGGCGAGACCCGGCTGCCGGTCGCCTACGACGGCGACGGAGGCGGCTCGTTGGTCGAGGCGGTCGCCGCTCGAGCCGATGACGGAAGCCACGCCGTCGCGCTCTGGAACCTCACTCTCGACCAGAACCAGGCGGCCGGCTCCGACGCGCTGGCCCGCGACGTCGAGGTCGAGCTGACCGGGCTGGCCCCGGGGTCGGCATACGACGTGACGCACGAGCGGGTCGACCAGGACCACTCGAACGTGGCCGCAGTCTGGGGCCGGCTCCGCGACGAGGGCCAGGCGTGGCCGACCGAGGACCAGTGGGCGCAGCTGCGCGAGGCCGACCGCCTCGAGGAGCTCGAGCCCGTGACCGGCGTGACTGCCGATGACGAGGGCGTGGTCCGGGTGACGACCACGCTGCCGATGCCGTCGATGAGCCTGCTGACGCTGCGTCCGACCTGATCAGCGGACGACTCCGACCTGATCCAGCCACGCCGCGGGTCGTTCGATCAGTCGGTCGAGCACCAGGTAGGCGGCACCCGTGGCGCCAGGGGCCGCGCCCTCCTCGGCAACCTCCACGGTCGGCGCCTGCCACCGCGCGGAGAGGACGCGCCTCGCCAGCTCTCGCACCAGGGGCTCTCGCACCGCCTCGGCGGCCTCGGCCAGGTGGCCGCCGAGCACGATGGTCGGGATGTCGAGCACGTTGACGGTGCTGGACAGCGCAACGCCGAGGGCGGTCACGGCCCGGTTCAGGGCCGCCACGGCGGTCGGATCACCGGCGCGCACCAGCTCGAGCAGCTCGACCACGGCAGCGCCTGGCGGGAGGCCCGCGGCGCGCAACATGGCCCGCCGACCGGCGTACAGCTCGAGACAGCCGGTCGAGCCGCAGCGGCAGGTCGGCCCGTCGGGGTCGACGGTGACGTGACCGATCTCGCCTGCCCACCCCCTGCGGCCGGGGAAGACCCGGCTGTCGACCACGGCGGCGCCGCCGATGCCCACCTCGCCCGAGACGTAGACGAAGTCGGTGAGCCGCCCGGTCCCGCCCGGCGTCCTCTCGACGACGGTTCGCGCGGCGAGGTCGGCCTCGTTGCCGACCCGCAGCGGCAGGTCGGCCAAGGAGGTGGCGTCGAGCAGCTCCGCGACGGCGACGTCGGCCCAGCCGAGATTGGGGGCGCTGAGCACCTGTCCTTCGGCGACCGAGACGATCCCGGGCAGGGCCAGGCCACACCCCACAAGCCGGAGCTCGAGGGGCAGGGACTGCCGCAGCCCGTCGGCCACGTGCGCGAGGTCCGTCAGCGTGGCGCGGGGGTTGCTGCCGGCGAGGTCCCGATCGACGTACCGCTCGGCGATGACCCGGCCGCGCAGGTCGACGGCCCGGACGGCCAGGTAGCCGGGATTGACCTGCAGGCCGAGCGCGGCGACGTCGCCGCCGGGAGCCAGCGGGGTTCCCGGACGGCCGCGGCCCGGGGCGCTCACCGGCTCGAGCTCGTCGAGGAGCCCGCAGGCGAGCAGCTCGTCGACCAGCCGCGAGACGGTGGAGCGGGTGAGACCGGTGGCCACGGCGACCCGGGCGCGTGACGGCGGCTCGGGGGCGCGGACGACCGCGCCCAACACCGCGGCCAGGTTGCCGTCGCGCAGGCTGGGACGCCGTGGGTGGGCGCCTCGGTGGTCGTTCGTCATGCCTTGTCCTCGGGGGCGACGATGCTTATGTTGTGTTACACAACAAATACCACCGGCGGAGGCATCATGGTTCGTTCACCGCGTCCCGAGGACAAGTTCTCGTTCGGTCTCTGGACCGTCGGCTGGGTGGGGGTCGACCCCTTCGGCACCGCCAGCAGGCCGACCCTCACGCCGGTCGAGTACGCCGAGAAGCTCGCCGAGGTGGGGGCGTGGGGCATCACCTTCCACGACAACGACGTGTTCCCGTTCGGTGTCGACGACGCCACCCGCGAGCAGGCGTGCCGGGAGCTCAAGGACGCCGCCGACGTCGCCGGCCTGGTGGTCGAGATGGTCACGACCAACACCTTCACCCATCCGGTGTTCAAGGACGGCGCACTGACCAGCAACGATCGCGAGGTCCGACGCTACGGCCTGCGCAAGGTGCTCCGTGCGGTCGATCTCGCCGCGTCGATGGGAGCCAGCACCTTCGTGATGTGGGGCGGTCGTGAGGGCAGCGAGTACGACGGGTCCAAGGACGTCCACGCCGCGATGGAGCGCTACAAGGAGGGCCTGGACACGGTCGCCGGGTACATCAAGGAGCAGGGGTACGGGCTGCGCATCGCCCTGGAGCCCAAGCCCAACGAGCCCCGCGGCGACATCTTCCTGCCCACCGTCGGCCACGCGCTGGCGCTGATCGCCGAGCTCGACCACGGCGACATCGTCGGGCTCAACCCCGAGACCGGCCACGAGCAGATGGCGGGCCTCAACTTCACGCACGCACTGGGGCAGGCGCTGTGGAGCGAGAAGCTGTTCCACATCGACCTCAACGGGCAGCGGGGCATCAAGTTCGACCAGGACCTGGTCTTCGGCCACGGGGACCTGATGTCGGCGTTCTTCACCGTCGACCTGATCGAGAACGGCTTCCCGAGCCGCCCCGACGGCCCGCGCTACGACGGAGCCCGCCACTTCGACTACAAGCCGTCGCGCACCGAGCACATGGCGGGCGTCTGGGAGTCGGCCAAGGCCAACATGGCGGCGTACCTGATGCTCGCGGAGAAGGCGCGCGCCTTCCGGACCGATGCCCGGGTCACCGAGGCCATGGCGTACGCCGGCGTGCTGGACCTGGCCGAGCCCACGATGGCCGAGGGAGAGACCGTGGCCGATCTGATGGGCTCCGACGAGGGCTTCGATCCCGACCGCGCCGCCGAGCGCGATTTCGGGTTCGTGCGCCTCCAGCAGCTCGCCCTCGAGCACCTGATCGGCTGACGGAGGTCCGGCATGGTGCTCGTGGCGGGCGTCGACTCCTCGACCCAGTCGTGCAAGGTCGTCATCCGCGACGCGGAGACCGGTGCCCTGGTCCGTCACGGCTCAGCGAAGCACCCGCCGGGCACCGAGGTCGACCCCGAGGCGTGGTGGGAAGCCCTGCAGGCGGCGGTCGCCGATGCCGGCGGTCTCGCCGACGTCGAAGCGCTGTCGGTAGGTGGGCAGCAGCACGGCCTGGTGGGCCTCGACGAGCGCGGGCGGGTGATCCGGCCCGCGCTGCTGTGGAATGACGTCCGCTCCGCTGCGGCCGCCACCGAGCTGATCGCCGAGCTCGGTGACGGCGACCCGGAGGCCGGCGCTCGCGCCTGGGCCGAGGCGGTGGGCTCGGTACCGGTTGCCTCCTTCACCGTGACGAAGCTGCGCTGGCTTGCCGACCACGAGCCCGAGGCCGCCTCCCGGCTGGCAGCAGTCGCCCTGCCCCACGACTGGCTGACGTGGCGGCTCCGTGGGACCGGCGACCTCGACGACCTCGTGACCGACCGCTCGGACGCGTCCGGCACGGGCTATCACGACCCCTCGTCGGGCTATCGGCGCGACCTGCTCGCGCGCGCCCTGCACCTCGACGAGCACCGCGCCGAGCGACTGGTGCTGCCGCGCGTGCTCGGTCCGGACGAGTCCGCCGGTCACGCCGGAGGCGGCCTCGGCCACGTCGTCCTCGGTCCCGGGTGCGGGGACAACGCCGGCGCCGCGCTCGGGCTCGGGCTCGAGGCGGGCGAGGTGAGCGTCTCCGTCGGGACATCCGGTGTGGTCGCCTGCGTCTCCGACACGGCGACCCACGATCCCACCGGGATCCTGGCAGGGTTCGCCGACGGGACCGGACGGTTCCTGCCGCTGGCAGCCACCCTCAACGGCTCGCGGGTGCTGGACTCCGCCGCGTCGCTGCTCGGGGTCGACCACACGGAGCTCTCCCGACTCGCCCTGGCGGCCGAGCCGGGCGCCGGGGGTCTGGTGCACGTCCCCTACCTCGAAGGTGAGCGGACGCCCAACCTCCCCCGGGCCACCGGCGAGCTGGTCGGCATGCGGCTGGGCAACCTGACCCGTCAGAACCTCGCCCGTGCCGCGGTCGAAGGCCTGCTGTGCCTGCTGGGGGAGGCGATCGAGGGGATGCGCCGACACGGCGTGGCCGTCGAGCGGGTCACGCTGATCGGTGGCGGCGCCCGGTCCGAGGCGCTGCGCGAGCTCGCCCCGGCGGTCTGGGGCGTGCCCGTGGTGGTACCCGAGGCCGGCGAGTACGTCGCTGCCGGCGCCGCCCGGCAGGCGGCGTGGGTGCTCGCGGGAAGTTCGGAGCCCCCGACGTGGCCACTCGAGGGGACCGAGGTCCGGACCGCCGAGCCCACGCCGGAGGTGTTGGTCCGCTACGCCGCAGGCAGCACGCGAGACGGCCCGCCGTGCCCCATGAGACCGCTTCGCTCATCTCGTACCGGACGGCCGTCTGGCGCTTCGCAAATCGATTGGCTAGCGTGCGGGCCGGAGGCCGTCCAACCCAGGCGTGCCAGCGAGCAGAAGAGGGGCACCCATGAGTAGCACCCGCCAGGCCATCGTCGTGCGCGGCGGGTGGGAGGGCCACAGTCCGGTCGAGGCCACCGAGCGCTTCATACCGTTCCTGGAGAAGCATGACTTCACGGTCGAGGTCCACGACGGTCCGGAGGTGTATGCGGACGCTGACCGGCTGGCCGCCACCGACCTCGTCCTCCAGTGCTACACGCAGGGTGTCGCCACCGACGAGCAGGTGCTCGGCCTGTCGGCGGCAGTCGCCGCGGGAACGGGCCTGGCCGGCTGGCACGGCGGGGTCGTCGACTCCTTCCGGGGGTCGCCCGACTACCTCCACCTGACCGGCGGCCAGTGGGCCGCCCACCCCGGGAACTTCGTGGACTACGAGGTCCAGGTCGTCCCCGAGCGTGCCGACCACGAGATCGTCTCCGGCCTGAGCAGGTGGGGACTTCACACCGAGCAGTACTGGGTCCTCACCGACGACCTCAACGACGTCCTGGTCACCACGACCTTCGACGTCAGCGACGACACCCCGTGGCGGGAGCCGCTCACGTGCCCCGCCGTCTGGACCCGCGCATGGGGCCGGGGCCGGGTCTTCGTCTCGACGATGGGCCACAAGCTGGACGATCTCGACCACCCTGACGTGCGGCTGCTGACGGAGCGAGGCCTGCTGTGGGCGAGCCGCTGAGGCGGATCCTCCTCGACACGGACCTGGCGATGGGGGCGCCGGGCTCGGACATCGACGACGGCTTCGCCCTGGCCCTGGCCCTGGCCGACCCGGGGCTGCGGGTCGAGGCGGTGACGACGGTCGGTGGGAACAGCGACGTGGTGACCTCCACGCGCCTGACCCGCGAGCTGCTCGACGTCCTCGGTCGTGCTGACGTTCCGGTCAGCGAGGGGGCCCCGACGAGTGACGCCGCGGCCGAGGACCTGGTCCGGCGGGTGCTGGCCGCGCCGGGAGAGCTGACCGTGGTGGCCATCGGCCCGCTCACGAACCTGGCGCGGGCGATCGGTCTCGAGCCGCGATTCGCCGAGTCGGTCGCCGAGATCGTCGTGATGGGTGGAGTGTTCCTCGAGCAGACGAACGTCGCTGCGATGCCGGGTGAGTACAACTTCTGGTGCGACCCCGCCGCCGCCCAGGCCGTGCTCGACAGCGGCGCGCCGCTGCGGCTGGTGGGGCTCGACGTCACCCGCCGGGTGCGGATCACGCGCGCCGACGCCGATGACCTCGCCCGCGGCGGCGCGTTCGGTCGCCTGGCTGCGAGGCACACGCACGGCTGGATCGACTTCCAGGAGCGGGTGAAGCCCCGCGAGGAGCTCGAGCAGGGCAGCTGTGCGCTGCACGACCCGCTGGCCGTCGCGGTCGTCACACAGCCCGACCTCGTGACCTGGCGCGACGCCCACGTGGCGGTCGAGACCGAGAGCCGGGTGACCCGCGGCGTCGCCGTGGCGGACCTGCTCATGTGGGAGAACCCCCCGCTCCCGAACTGCAGGATCGCCACGGACGTGGATGCGGCGGCGTTCCGGGAGCTCTTCCTGGCGCGGATGGCGGAACTGTCGTGACCGGCGCGCTCGACGTCGTGGTCGTCGGGTCGGTCAACCGTGACTTCGTGTGCCAGGTGCCGACCCTGCCTCGGCCCGGCGAGACGGTGCTGGGCGAGGCGAGCGTCGGCTCCGGGGGCAAGGGCGGCAACCAGGCCGTCGCCGCCAGCCTCCTCGGCGCCCGGACCGCGTTGGTCGCCCGCGTCGGGCGCGACGACGACGGCCGTGCCCTGGTGAAGGATCTTGCCGACGCGTGGGTCGACACCCGCGAGGTGATGGCGACGAGCCGACGTACCGGAACGGCGTTCGTACTGGTCGACGCTGCCGGGGAGAACTGCCATCGCCGTCGCTCCCGGCGCCAACCTGTTGCTCGAGCCGGGCCACACCGAGAACGCGGTACGCCGCCTGCTCGCTCCCACGGGCGTCGTGGTGACCCAGGCCGAGATCCCCGACGCCGCGTTCGCAGCCGCTGTTCGCACTGCCGCTGCCCTGGGGTGCCGGGCCGTCGCCAATCTGGCGCCCTACCGACCGGTGGATGCGGACGTCCTCGCTCTCTGTGACCCGCTCGTCGTCAACGAGACCGAGGCCAGCGAGCTGCTGGGGAGGGACGTGCGGGGAAGGGAGCGGGCGCGCGCCGCCGTTGCCGAGCTCAGCGAACGGCGCACCCGCTCCGCGATCGTCACCCTCGGCGCAGCCGGGGCCGTCGTCGGGCGCGAGGGTGCCGTGGAGACCGTGCCGGCGAGCGCGGTCGACGTGGTCGACACCACCGGTGCCGGCGACGCGTTCACCGGCGCCCTCGCGGCCGCCCTCAGCGCGGGATGCGACCTGGACGAGGCGGTACGGATCGGCGTGCGGGCCGGGACCTGGGCGGTGACCCGGCTCGGAGCGCAGGCGTCGTTCCCCTCGGCTGCCGACCTGGAGCTCGGCCCCCTGCACCGGCGCGGGTGACGCGCGTGGGCGCCGCCGTTGACGGGACCGCCCCGACCTTCTAGCGTGCGGTCACCAAACCGATTTGCATGCCGATGAGCGCGTGCCCGCCCGAGGAGATCCGATGAACGGTGCCGACGCGACCGGCAACCAGAGCCTCGGCGTGGCCATGATCGGCTATGCGTTCATGGGTGCGGCCCACTCGCAGGCCTGGCGCACCGCGCACCGGTTCTTCGACCTCTCCCTCGCGCCGTCGATGCGCGTGGTGTGTGGGCGGTCCGAGTCGGGGGTCCGGGACGCCGCGGCCAAGCTGGGTTGGGCCGACTGGAGCACCGACTGGCGCGAGGTCATCGCGCGCGACGACGTCCAGGTCGTCGACATCTGCACTCCCGGCGACTCCCACGCCGAGATAGCCCTGGCCGCGCTCGAGGCGGGCAAGCACGTGCTGTGCGAGAAGCCGCTGGCCAACGACGTCGCCACCGCCGAGCAGATGGTGACCGCCGCCGACGCCGCGCAGGCGCGCAACGTGCTGTCCATGGTCGGTTTCAACTACCGCCGTACGCCGGCACTCGCCGAGGCGCGACGACTGGTCGAGCAGGGGGTCGTCGGCGAGCTCCGCCACATCCGCGCCCACTACCTCCAGGACTGGATCGTCGACCCGGCCTTCCCCCTCGTCTGGCGACTCCAGAAGGACAAGGCGGGGTCGGGCGCACTCGGCGACATCGGGGCGCACGTCATCGACCTCGCCCAGTTCCTCACCGGCCAGCGGCTCATCGAGGTGGCGGGACACCTCACCCGGTTCGTCGAGCGGCGCCCCTTGGCCGAGGGGTCCTCAGGCCTGAGCGGCAGTGGCAGCGACCAAACCGGTGAGGTGACGGTCGACGACGCCGCGGTCTTCTTCGGGCACACCGACGGAGGCGCGCTCGCGACGTTCGAGGCCACCCGGTTCGCCACCGGTCGCAAGAACGCGATGCGCATCGAGCTCAACGGCTCGTCCGGCAGCATCGCCTTCGACTTCGAGGCGATGAACGAGCTGCACGTCTATGACGCCCGCGGCCCCGCCCGCGAGGCCGGGTTCCGGCGGATCCTGGTCACCGAGCCCGACCATCCCTACGCCGGTGCCTGGTGGCCGCCCGGCCACGGCCTGGGCTACGAGCACACCTTCGTGCACGAGATCGCCGACTTCGTGCGCGACATCGCGACAGGCACGCCCCCCACTCCCTCCTTCGCCGAGGGCCTGCAGGTCCAGCGCGTGCTCGACGCCGTCGAGCGCTCCTCGGCCGACAACGCGGCCTGGACCAAGGTCTGACCGCACCACCAGAGAGGCAACACCGTGAGCAAGCTCCGCGTCGGAGTCATCGGCCTGGGTGAGGTAGCCCAGGTCATCCACCTGCCCATCATCGAGTCGCTGTCCGACCAGTACGAGCTCGCCGCTGTCTGCGACATCTCGCAGGGTCTGGTGAAGCGCATCGGCGACCGCTACCGGGTCGAGCACCGCTACACCGACTTCCACGAGCTCATCGCCACCGGCGGCCTGGACTGCGTGTTCATCCTGAACAGCGACGAGTACCACGCCGAGGGCGCGGTCGCCGCGCTCGACGCCGGCATCCACGTGCTCGTGGAGAAGCCGATGTGCCTGAGCCCGCGCGAAGCCGAGGAGATCATCGCGGCGCGCGACCGGAGCGGGAAGACCGTGATGGTCGCCTACATGCGCCGCTTCGCACCAGCCTTCAACGAAGCGGTCGAGCGGCTGCCCGAGCTGGGAGAGATCCGCTACGTCCGGGTGCACGACGTGATCGGCGAGAACCGGCTGATCGTCGACCAGACGTGGAACGTCGACCGCCCCGACGACATCCCTCAGGAGGCGATCGACGCCAAGTGGGCGCGGCGTGCCGAGCTGGTCAAGGAGGCGCTGGGGGACGTGCCCCAGGAGCTGGAGTGGACCTACGGCCTGCTCTGCGGCCTCGGCAGCCACGACCTCTCGGCGATGCGGGAGATGCTCGGCCGGCCGCGAGAAGGTCGCGGCCGCGAAGATGTGGCGCAGCGGCGGCTACGTCGTCGCACTGCTCGACTACGGTGACTTCGTCGTCACCTACGAGACCGGCGTCGACGACCAGCTGCGCTACGACACCTACATCGAGGTGTACGGCGCGTCCGGAACGATGAAGGTCCAGTACGACACGCCGTACGT
Organism: uncultured Actinomycetota bacterium; assembly: GCA_963804845.1. Classification (GTDB taxonomy): domain Bacteria; phylum Actinomycetota; class Actinomycetes; order Propionibacteriales; family Nocardioidaceae; genus Nocardioides. The sequence goes on from CAWDSA010000007.1 coordinate 544,673, forward strand.
CCGGCACTTCCCGACCACGCTCCACCTGGAGACGACCCGGGGCGATGCCTACGAGCGCTCGGTGGTGCGGCCGCACCTGAAGGACCCCTACACCTACGAGCTCGAGCACTTCCATGAGGTCGTGACCAGTGGCGGCACGCCGAAGACGACTCCCGAGGACTTCGTCCAGGACCTCGAGCTCTTCATCGAGATCATCCGGGCACTGCAGACCACCTGAAGATAAGTCGAACCCAGCCGAGGAAAGGAGTCGAGCCTGTGCACCGGGTCTCCGTACCGTCGACCTCACCACCGGGACCCGCCCGTTCGGGTCCTCCCAACGATCGAAAGGAACGGCCGTGCTGACCGAGCAAGACGTGGCCTTCTTCCGCGAGAACGGGTATCTGCTCCCCGGTCGTCAGCTCTTCTCCGAGGAGAAGCTGTCGCAGCTCGAGCAGATCTTCAACGACCACCTGGCCGACAAGGGCGACAAGCTCTCCGACGAGCTCGACACGCCCCACTACCGTGACGACGCGGCTGCTGGAGTTCCTCCTCTCCGACGAGGTCCTCGACACCGTCGAGCCGCTGATCGGACCCGACATCGCGCTGTGGTCGAGCCACTTCATCTCGAAGGATCCGTTCACCGGGCGTGAGACGCCGTGGCACGAGGACAGCGCGTTCTGGAACGGTCGCTTCAGCGACTACGACGGGATCGTGACCATCTGGCTCGCGCTGGAGAACCCCAGCACCCGCGAGAACGGCTGCATGCGGGTCGTGCCCGGTACCCACCTCACGTTCGGGGCCTCCGAGTACGTCCCGGCCGACCAGACGATCAAGACCTTCCATGCCGAGATCGCGCAGGTCGACGAGGAACGGGCGGTCGACTTCGAGCTGCAGCGCGGCGAGTTCTCCATGCACGACGGGCGGATCGTCCACGGCGCCAAGGCCAACACCAGCCCGGTCCGGCGTACCGGTTACACGATGCGCTACTTCCCCTCCTCGGTGGAGATGTACGACAACGAGATCAACCAGGGCTGGAAGATCTGGCTGGCACGCGGTGAGGACCGGGCAGGCAACACCTACGCGAACGTGCCCGCGCCGGCGTGAGGCTCGGGCTGCTGACGGCCTGCCTGCCCGGTGAGTCCCTCGAGGACATCGCCGAGTGGGCGGGCAGTCACGGGTACGCCGCCGTCGAGGTCGCGGCCTGGCCGGACCGTCCCGGCCGCGACTGGGAGGCCAGCCACCTCGACGTCGAGTCGTTCGGCACGGCCGACGCGGAGAGGGTCAGGTCGATCCTCGACCGGCACGGGGTCGCGCTGTCGGCCGTCGCGTACTACGAGAACAACCTGCACGAGGACCTCGCCGTCAGGGAGGCGACGCACGAGCACCTGCGCCGCTGCATCGACGCTGCCCAGCTTCTCGGGGTCGGACTCGTCGGCACCTTCGTCGGTCGCGACATCGGCAAGACCGTCACCGAGAACCTGCGACTCGCCGAGCAGGTGCTGCCACCGCTGGTCGAGTACGCCGGCGCCCGCGACGTGCGCCTGGTCGTCGAGAACTGTCCGATGGAGGGCTGGCACCCCGACGGCTACCCGGCCAACCTCGCCTACTCGCCGGAGCTGTGGGGTTGGCTGGCCGACCTGGGGCTGTGGCTCAACTACGACCCCTCGCACCTGGTGTGGCTCGGCATCGACCCGGTCGCCGCCCTCGAGAAGCACGCCGACCGCGTCCTGCACGTGCAGGCCAAGGACGTCGAGGTGCACGCGCCGGCCCGCAACCAGTACGGCGTCTTCGGTCGGGTGATCGACAAGGAGCCGTGGGTCAGCGGCTGGTGGCGCTACCGGATCCCCGGCCTCGGAGAGGTGGACTGGCGCCGGGTCGTCGGCGCCCTCGTCCAGGCGGGATACGAGGGCGTCGTCTCCGTCGAGCACGAGGACCCGGTCTGGAGCGGCGACCCCGAGCGGGTCCGCCGCGGACTCTCGATCGCACAACGCACGCTCGCCCCGTACCTCAACGCCTGATCCCGCCCCCGGCCAGGAAGGTCCGCCCATGCACCGCGGTGTCTACTTCGACGCCTGGTTCCCACGCCAGCACTGCTACCACCCGAGCCTGCCGCCGCGACGGCTGCGGATGGTCGACGACCTCGTCGACTTCCGCGCCACCGTGCTGGTGTGGGCGTCGATGGGCGGAGGGTCGCTGTCCCTGCCCTACCTCGAGCAGGAGGCCTTCGGGCCGGTCGACGCCCGTTCCCGGTTCTACGGTTTCGTCAACGACAGCGAGTTCATCGCCGCCTGCCACGAGCGGGACATCCTGGTGCTCGGCATCGTCTTCGAGGCCCAGGGCTGGGAGTTCCCGGTCGAGCTGTCCGAGGACGAGGACGAGGTGCTGGCGATCAACGAGCTGCGCGGGGTGGGCCGGCGCGACTGGATGGGTCTGCGCGAGTTCTCGTCCAACCGCTACCCCAAGCTCTGGAAGCCGGTGGAGCACTACTTCCCCGACGGCCTGGTCAACAGCGACGGTGACCCGGTGACCGACCTGATCGAGGAGTGCGTCGTCCGCGACATCCACCAGCAGCCGTGTCACGCGCACTGGGTGGAGTGCCCCGATCGCGACCACCAGTGCTACTACATGGACCGCAACAACCCGGTGTGGCGGGAGTACCTCAAGGCGGTCATCCGGATCCAGGTCGACGCCGGCGTCGACGGCATCCAGCTCGACGAGGCCGAGCTCCCGATGGGGGCCTTCCAGTACGGCGCGTGCTTCTGCAAGGACTGCATGAAGGGTTTCCGGGCCTACCTGCAGGAGCTGGCCCCGTCCCAGAGAGACACCGCCCTCCACGACGTCGACCTCGCGACGTTCCACTACGGCGACTGGCTGCTGGACAGGGGCTACGACTTCAAGGAGGGTCGCGAGTCGACGCCGCTCTTCGGCGACTACTACGCCTTCCAGTGCCAGGCGATCAAGCGCTACTTCGGCGAGCTCGCCGACTACGCCCGGGAGTACGCCCGCTCGGTAGGTCGCGAGATCATCGTCTCGGGCAACTTCTTCAACCTCGAGCCGATGTACCTCGCCCTGGCCGACGACGTCGACCTGGTGATCACCGAGATGCGGAACACGACGTACCGCCAGCCCGAGTGGTACCGGTACGTCGCGGCCTTCGCCGGTGACAAGGACGTCGTGGTCGTCGAGAACCCGTACGGCGGTGTGGTGCCCGAGCTGATCGGCCTGCTGGCCGAGGGCAGGGGTCACGACCTGTTCCGCCTCTCGATCTTCGAGGCGGCCGCCCTCGGCGCCAACATGTCCGTGCCCTACGGCTCGTGGATGGGCTCGGTCATCGAGGACTCGTTCTACGCCCCCCACGGGCTCGCGACCGAGATCCAGGCGTTCGTCGCCGACCACGAGCACCTGATCGCGCGGCCCACCGTCAACGAGGTCGCCGTCGTGTTCAGCGTGGAGAGCACGCGGGAGCTGATCGGCAAGGCCGACGCGAGCGACAACACCACGAACCGTCGGGACGACTCCGTGGTGGTGCCCTACCGCGTCGTGACCACCACGCTTGCTGACGCGACCGTTCCGTTCGACGTCGTGATCTGGTCCGACGGCGTGACCGCGCCCGACCGTGCCTCGGCCGAGGCGCTGGCGCGCTACTCCACCGTGGTGCTGCCGGACGTCCACGCGCTGACGAGTCTCCAGGTCGCCGCGGTCGAGGGATACCTGGCGTCCGGTGGCACGGTCGTGGTGACCGACCGGGTCGCCGCGAGTCTGCCGGAGCACGAGCGGGTGGTCACCGCCCGGCACTCCGCACTCGACGAGCTCCTGCCGCGTGGCCGCCAGGTCGAGACGACGGCGTCGCTGGCGGCGAACATCCAGCACCTGGCCGACGGTTCCTACGCGCTGCACCTGGTCAACTACGACTACGACGGGCTCGCCGACTCGGTCCGGCCCGTGGTGGACGTGCCGCTGCGGGTCAGCCTCCCGAACGGCAAGCAGCGCGCCACCCTCGTGACGAGCGACGGCCGGCGTACGGCCCTGGAGCTGGCCGGCGACGGCTCGGTGCACACTGTCACCGTGGACAGCCTGGGGGTCTACTCGATCGTGGTCTTCCACGACGGGGAGCTGGCGTGAGGATCGCGGTCCTGCGCGGGCGGGAGGCGTTCGAGATCGAGGATGTCCCCGGTGCCGTCGATCCGCCCGGACGAGGTCCTGGTCGAGGTCGTCGTCTCCGGGGTCTGCGCCTCCGAGCTCGAGCCGTGGCTGGACGGGCCGGAGCAACCGCGATACCTCGGGCACGAGGTCAGCGGCATCGTGGCGGAGGTGGGCGCTGAGGTCACCGACCTCGCCGTCGGCGATCCGGTGGGGGTGTGGGTCACCGAGCGCGGATTCGCGGAGTACGTCGCCGTGCGCGGGGCGCACTGCTTCCCGGCCGGCAGCGGACCTCTGGAGCAGGCGCTCGCCGAACCGCTGGCGTGCGCGGTCAACGCGGTGGAGCTCGCCGCTCCACGGTTCGGTGACGACGTGCTCGTGATCGGTGCCGGTTTCATGGGCAACCTCGTTCACAGGCTGACGGCGCTGCGGGCCCCACGGCGGCTGATCGTCGCCGACACGCGCGCCGACGCCCTCGATCGTGCGAGGCGGGCAGGTGCCACTGACGTCGTCGACGTCACGCGTGAGTCGCTCTCGGACGCCGTGATCGGCGCTGACCGGTGGCCGCGGCGTCGACCTCACCTACGAGTGCACGGGTACCCAGGCGGGGCTCACGACCTGTGGCGACACGACCCGCATGAGTGGGCGGATCGCCATCGTCGGCTTCCATCAGGGACCGTCCCGGGAGATCCCGCTGGCCCACTGGAACTGGATGGCGTTCACGATCCTCAACGCGCACTTCCGCGACGTCGGCACGATCATGCGGGGGATGCAGGTCGGCATGCGTCTGGTCTCGTCCGGGGTGCTCTCGATGGACGGACTGGTCACCCACCGCTTTCCACTCGAGCAGATCAACGAGGCCTTCGCGACGCTGCGCGACAAGCCCGACGGCTTCGTGAAGGCCGTCGTCAGCCGGACCGGATGACCACCAACGATGAGTGACGTCGAACGGAGTCGGCAGGAGCGCGCGGAGCGGGCGGAAGCTCACCGCGCTGCGGACGAACGCCGCCGGGCCGCGGAGTCGGAGCGGGCTCAGGTCCTGCTCGACCGCTTCGTCGCCGACGCCCAGGGCCGCGGACTCCCGACCGAGAAGCTGACGGCCCGTCCCTGGGACGGTCGAGGCCGCTACCCGACCGGTCTCGTGGGGTGGTACCTGCGCGGAGACCGCACCTTGGGCGCGACCACGGACGGGGGCTACTACGTCCTGACGGTGCCGCCGCGGCGGTTCGGACGCTGGCGCACCCTGCAGCTCAGCCCGACGCCCCCACCGCTGCGGGTCGGGGAGGGCGCACGAGACGGCGAGTCGATGGACCTCGCCACCCTGCTGCAGATCCGGCTCGACGCCTGACCTCGTCCGCCCGTCGCGCGGAGTCGACGAGCGTCACGCCGTGCCGCGCACCACCAGGGGACAGGGAAGGACGACCGTGCGGCCCGCGCCGTCGTAGCGCCCCGTCATCCGGCTCAGCAGCAGGTCGCCCGCGGTCCGCCCGGCCTCGTAGGCGGGGTTGCGGACCGTGGTCAGCTGCGGGGTCACGATGGTGGCGGCGTCGACGTCGTCGAAGCCGATGACCGCGATGTCGTCAGGCACCGCGAGACCCAGCTCGTGGGCGACGTCGAGGGCGCCGATGGCCATCATGTCGTTGGCACAGAAGACCGCGTCGGGGCGTTGGGGCAGCGACATCAGCTTCTGCATGGCCGCGTAGCCACCGCGCCGCGTCCAGTCGCCGCGCACCAGCAGCTCCGGCGGTCACCTTCCGCCCCGCGGCCTGCATGGCGGAGCGGAACCCGGCGGTGCGTTGTGCGCCGTACTGGTGCGGGCCCTGGATCATCGCGATCCGCTCGTAGTCACGATCGGCGAGGAACGCCGCGGCCTCGCGGGAGCCGGTCTCGTCGTCGGGCGAGACCGTGTCGCTGCGCGGGTGGTCGAGCTCGTCGCCGATGCAGATGATGGGGGTCGCCCGCTCGGCCGGGCCCAGGACCACCGACGAGGCGGTCTCCCCGGAGGCGAAGACGATGCCGTCGACGCCACGGTCCATGACGTCCTCGAAGAACTTGCGCTCGCGCTCGTGCTGGCCGTCGGAGTTGCAGACGAAGGTGCCGTAGCCGGCCGGGTCGACACCGTCGGCAAGGCCGCGGGTGAGCACGGCGTAGAACGGGTTGGTGATGTCGGGCACGACGACCGCGATCATGTGCGACTGGCGCGTCCGCAGGTTGCGGGCGACGTGGTTGGGGCGGTAGCCGAGCTCGTCGATGGCATCCATCACGATGTCGCGGGTCGAGGCGCGTACGACGCGCTTGCCGGACAGGACGTGGGAGACCGTCGTCGGGCTCACACCGGCACGGTCCGCGACGTGCGCGATCGTCACGCGAACCGGCGGCGGGGCCTCGTCCGCCGCTGGGGCCGAGCCGCTCCGTGGCATGCCGGTACTGTACTCAGAATCGGGCCGCAAACCGATTTGAGCGATCGAGGGGGAGCCGCGGTGACCTGGGCCGTCGAGCGCTACTCGGCCGACTCCCTGTTGCTGTCCGACATCGGGGTTCGGGTCATGCGACCGCGACTCGGTGATGTGGGCGTCCACTGGCACGACTACTACGAGCTGAGCCTCGTCACCGGCGGAGCGGCCGACCACGTCGTCAACGGCGAGCGACGCGAGCTCAGCCGTGGACACGCCTTCCTGCTGACACCGGCCGACTTCCACGAGCTGCGGGTGCGGAGCGACCAGCCGCTGGACTGCTACAACGTCGTGGTCGCACCCGGCCTCGTCGAACGGCACCTGACGGTGCTGACCCCGGTTCCCGGCACGCCGGCGCTGCCCTGGCACGCCCCCGACCTGCTCGACGTCGAGGCCGACCTCAGCCGGCTCGAACGCGAGCTGAACGAGCCGCGATGGGGTTCGCAGGCCCTGGCGGAGGCGCTGGTCGTGAGCGTGCTGGTCGAGCTGGCGCGCCGCTGTGCGGGACCTGCCGACCATCCGCCGGTGACGGTGGGGGATCCGGGACTCCACGCCGCCGTGCTCTACGTGGACCGTCACTTCCGGGAGCCCCTACGGCTGGCCGATGTGGCGGCGCGGGCGCACCTGTCGCCGAACTACTTCAGCGAGCGGTTCCGGGCCTACACCGGCACCACCTTCCAGACCTACCTCCAGGATCGACGCCTGCGCTTCGCGCACTCGCTGCTCACGGCCACGACGCTGTCGGTGACCGAGGTGTGTCACGCGGCGGGCTTCAACAGCCTTGCGCACTTCGGCCGGGCGTATCGCAGGCACTACGGAGCGCCGCCGTCCACGCGTCGGCGCCGGGGTCCGGACGTCACGAGTCGGTGACGATGTGTGACGTCCGCCACCTGATTTCATTGACAAAGCGCCGGGCGGCCACGATGCTTCCCGCCAAAGGTGCCAAACGATTTGCATGGGCGGCGCCGCGGTCTCGGACACTGTCCCTCTCAGAGGGAGCGAGGAGTGATTCGGTGAGGTTCAAGGTGTCGCGGAAGGCGCTGGCGCTGGTCGCCGCAGCCTCTCTCATGTCCTTCGGCCTGGTCGCCTGCGGAGGCGAGGAGGCCCCCAGCGAGCCCAAGGGCGAGGGCCAGGGTCCCGTGCAGGACCCGACGGAGCCCACGGAGGTCACGTTCTTCTCGTGGATCGGCAACCAGCCGGAGATGAAGAAGATGGCCAAGGAGTTCGAGGAGGAGCACCCGAACATCACGATCAAGTTCGAGAACGTGCCGGCCGAGCAGGCCGGACAGGTGCTGTCGACCCGGATCGCCGGCAACAACGCTCCGGACGTCGCCTACGTCAACGCCAGCGACACGGCCGACTACGCGTCGCGCGGCGCGGCGGTCGACCTGGCGAACTACATCGAGCGCAGCGACGATCGTCGATACCCGACGACTACGTCGAGGCGTTCAAGACCTTCGTCACCTACGAGGACAAGATGTGGGGCCTCCCGATGGGCGGGGAGACCACCGGGCTGTTCTACCGCACCGACATGTTCGAGGCGGCGGGCATCGAAGGCCCGCCCACCACGTGGGAGGAGTTCGAGGCAGACCGCGGCGGCGCTGACCGACGAGGCCGCCGGACCAGTACGGCTACGAGCTGTTCGCCACCGAGGCGGCCTACTACTGGTACCCGTGGCTCTACCAGGCCGGCGGCGACCTGCTGAGCGAGGACGGCGAGATCCTCTTCACCAGCGACGAGGCGAAGGAGGCTGCCGAGTTCTACGTGGGCCTCACCGACTACTCGCCGCCGGACTACCTCAACTCCAACTCGTACGACGGCCGGGTCGCGTTCGCCGAGGGTCAGGTCGGGATGTACATGGCGGGCGCCTGGTTCGCCGGAACCCTGGCCGACGAGTTCCCGGACATCGACGGCAAGTGGGCCACCGCGCCGCTCCCGGAGGGTCCGGCCGGCTGCAAGACCACCATCGCCGGTGACTCGCTGGTGATGATGGAGCAGACCGAGGACCCCGACGCGGCCTGGCTCTGGATGGAGTACCTCTCCCAGCCCGAGATCCTCGCCCGGCTGACCTACGAGACCGAGGGCACCCTGCTCCCGCCGCTGACCTCGCTGCTGGAGGGCGAGGAGATCACGGAGGAGAAGCCGGTACTCCAGGGCTTCATCGACCTGATGGACTGCGGCGTGGCGAGCACCGTCATCGAACCCGAAGTTCCCGCGGATCGAGACCATCCTCAACGAGGAGCTCGCCAAGGCGATGTACGGCGAGCAGAGCGCCGAGGAGGCGCTGGACAACGCCGCCCAGCAGGCCGAGGCGATCCTCGCCCGAGGCTGAGTCCCACGACCTGAGCCGTCGCCCCGGCCGCTGCCGGGGCGACGGCGCCGGACCTGCGAAAGGGAGGACGGATGGCGACGAAGGTCGTCAGCGGTGATCGGCGCGTCGGCGAGAGCACCTGGCGAGCGGACTCGCGCCGACCGGATGTGGGCCGAGCGGTCGGCGTACCTCTTCATCCTGCCGGGGGTGCTGGTCTTCTCGGTGTTCACGTTCGCCGCGTTCTTCTTCGCGGTCTGGCTGACCTTCCACCGGTGGAGCATCATCGAGCCGGAGAAGCCCTACGTCGGGACCCAGAACTACGAGGACCTGCTCGGGGACGAGCGGTTCGGCCAGGCGATCTTCAACACCGTGTACTTCACCGGCGCCGCCGTGCCGTTGACCATGGCGATCGGCCTGCTCCTCGCGCTGCTGCTGAACCAACCCCTCCGCGGACGCGGCCTGCTCCGGACCGCCTACTACCTCCCGGTGGTCACCCCGTTCGTGGTCGCCGCGATCATCTGGAAGTGGCTCTACAACGGTGACTTCGGGCTGTTCAACTACTACCTGATGCAGGCACACCTGATCGACGAGCCGTTGCTCTGGCTCTCGAGCAAGAACCTGGCGATGCCCGCCGTCATCTTGATGACGGTGTGGGCCGGCGTCGGGTTCTCGATGGTGGTCTACCTCGCGGGTCTGCAGGCCATTCCCGAGGAGCTCTACGAGTCGAGCAAGGTCGACGGCGCCGGAGCGCTGGCACGGCTGTGGCACATCACGATCCCGCTGCTGCGCCCCAGCACCGTCTTCCTGGCCGTGCTCGGCATCATCGGGTCGCTCCAGGTCTTCACGCAGATCTTCGTGATGACCAGCGGCGGCCCGGTCAGCCGGACGACGACGATGGTGTACTACATGTACCTCTGGGGCTTCAAGTACTACGACCTGGGCTACGCCAGCACGCTGGCGATCGCCCTGTTCCTCATGCTGCTGGTGTTCTCCGCCGTGCAGCTGCGCGTGCTGCGGCAGGCGGACCTGTGAGCGCCCCGTTCCGGACCGACGAGTCCGAGCCTGGCCACGACTCAGGCTCGCCGTGCTTCAGCCTCGTCGACGCAGGCGCAGCGGGGCGCCTCGGGACCGGAGGAAGACGACCGTCAAGGCGCAGCTGTTCAGCTATCTGGTCCTGCTGCCGATCGCGGTGCTGTTCGTGGCTCCGTTCGCCTGGCTGATCAGTGCCTCCTTCCAGCCGGTGAGCACGATCTTCCAGAACCCGCCCACGTGGATCCCCGACGACCCGACGCTGGGCGGCTACAAGGGATTCCTGAACGTCGGTGAGCTCACCAAGGCCGAGCGGGGCCGCGGCAGCGGCGACTGGAAGTGGTTCGTCAACAGTGCGTTCGTCGCGATCACGGTCGTGACGCTGCAGACCTTCTTCAACGCCCTCTGCGCCTACTGCTTCGCGAAACGGAAGTTCCCCGGTCGAGACGCCGATCTTCCTGGTCTTCCTCGGCACCATGATGGTCCCGGGGATGGTGCTGCTCATCCCCAACTACATCATCCTCCAGCACATCCCGTTCATGGGCGGCAACGACTGGATGGGCAACGGCGGAGCGGGGCTGCTCAACAACTACGCCGGGTCTGATCCTGCCGCAGGTCGTGACCGCCTTCGGGATCTTCCTGCTCCGGCAGTACATGCTGTCGATCCCCGACACGCTGCTCGAGGCGGCCCGGATCGACGGCGCCAGTGAGTTCCGGATCTTCTGGAACGTGGTGCTCCCGCTGTGCACGCCGGCGCTGGCGGCCAATGCGATCTTCTCGTTCCAGGCGGTGTGGGAGGACTTCTTCTGGCCGCTGATCGTGATGACCGATCCGGAGAAGTACACGGTGCCGGTCGGGCTGGCGCTGTTCGTGGTGCAGAACCGGACGTCGTGGACCCTGCTCTTCGCCGGCTCGGTGATCGCGACCTTGCCGATGATCATCGTGTTCCTCTGCCTCCAGCGCTACTTCGTCCAGGGCATCGCACTGACCGGCGTCAAGGGGTGAGCGACGGGATCCCGCGCAACGCGCGACCTCGCTCGACCGGCTGCTCGCCGACGGCAACGGGGTGCTCCGGTGCGAGCCCGCGTGGGTGGCCCGCGACTTCCTGCCCGGCCGGGCGCCGGCTCGGGCTCCCCGAGGACCAGTACGACGTGGGCGCTCGCGGCGAGATCTGCGAGCGCTGGCTCGCCTCGACCACCAGGGCCGACAACCGGGTCGGGCCGCCGGACGAGGGGCTCAGTCACGTCGTGGGCGAGCACGGCGAGCGGCTGACGCTGCGGGAGGCCGTGGCGGCCGACCCGGCGCGGTGCTGGGCGAGGAGTACGCCCGCACCCACCCCGCCGGGCTCGGCCGGCTGGCGAAGATCTTCGACTACGCCCACCGGCTGCCCTACCACGTCCACCCGCCGCAGGAGTTCGCCTCCCTGGTGGGGTGCAACGCCAAGGACGAGTCCTACCACTTCCTGCCCGGCGCCGATCTCGGCGCCCATCCCGAGACGTTCTTCGGCGTCCACCCCTGGATCGCGGAGCAGGAGGCCCACGAGGTGTTGCTGCCCTACCTCGTCGACTGGGACAGCGACCTGATCCTGCGCCACGCCCGCGCCGAGCTCCAGGTCGTCGGTGAGGGGTTCCACGTGCCGTCCGGCGTCCTCCACGCGCCCGGCACCGCGCTCACGCTCGAGCTCCAGGAGGACTCCGACGTGCTGGCGATGTTCCAGGCCCTCAACGCCGGCCGGATCATCTCCAAGGAGCTGCTCTTCAAGGACGTGCGACCTGAGGACCGCGCTGCGCACGGTGAGCGCTTTCCCCTCCGTTTCGTCGACTGGGCGGTCAACGGAGACCCGTGGTTCTACGAGAGCCGCCACCTGACCCCGGTCCCGGTGGAGGGCCAGCCCGGCGTGGGTCCGGCCGACGGCGAGGAGACATGGGTCTTCTACAACACCGACAAGTACGCCGGGAAGCGGCTGGTCCTGCCGCCCGGCGGCCGCCACCGGCTCCGCGAGCCGGGGGTCTACAGCGTCTTCGCCTGGAGCGGGCAGGGGACGCTTGCCGGGCACGAGCTGGCAGGGGGTGAGCCCGGACGCGACGAGCTGGTCGTCACCCATGCGGCCGCGACCCGCGACCACGACGTGGTCAACACCGGGCGGGACGACCTGGTCGTCTACCTCTTCTTCGGGCCGGACATCCACCCGGGTGCGCCCGCGATCGCGACACCGAGATGACCGAGGAGCTCACGATCGGCCTCGTGGGCGCCGGCCTGATCGCCGGCGTGCACGCGCAGGCCTACCGGGGGTCCCCGGGCGTGCGACTCGTCGCCGTGGTCGACCCTGTCGCTGACAAGGCTGGCCGGCTGGCAGATCAGCACGACGCGCAGGTGGTGCCCGATCTCGACCGGCTCCTCGGCCTCGGGGTGGACGTCGTCGATGTCTGCACGCCGCCGCAGCACCATGCCGCGGCCACCATCGCCGCGCTGCGGGCTGGACGGCACGTGTTCTGCGAGAAGCCGCTGACCCGCACGCTCGAGGAGGCCAGGAGCGTGGTCACCGCCGCCGCTTCAGCCTCGGGCCTGCTCATGGTGGGTCATGTCACCCGGTTCGAGCCCGACCACCGCGCGGCCCGCGATCGGGTCGAGGCGGGTGACGTCGGCGCGGTGCGGCAGGTCACCCACTCGTTGACGTCGCCGAAGCCGCACTGGAGCGAGGGCGGGTGGCTGGCAGATCCCGAGCGATCCGGCGGACCCTTGCTCGACCAGGCCGTGCACAGCTTCGACTACCTCCGGTGGGTCATCGGCAGCCCGGCCGTGCGGCTGCACTGCATGGCTGCTGACAGCCCGGCCGGCCCTGCGACGTACGCCCTGACGACCGTGCGCTATGCCGACGGATCGCTCGCCCACGTCGAGTGCAGCTGGGCCCACCCGGCCGCCAGCGGCTTCCGGCTGTCCGTCGAGATCGTGGGCACGGAGGGACGGCTCGCCTGGAGCACCGACCACCTCATGAGTGGTGTCCTCCACCGGCGGGAGGGCGAGTCCGAGTGGTGGGACGCGCTCGGCGACCGAGGCATCGTCCGGGAGCTCGCCGCCTTCTTCGACGCGGTCAGGACCGGGGGACCGTCACCGGTTCCGGCCGGTGAGGGAATGGAGTCGTTGCGCACCGCCCTCGCGGCCGCGGAGTCCGCGCGCACCGGTGAGACGATCGACCTGACGACCTGGGAGGTGCCGTGAGTGCCGCCGCCGGGCCGCACCGTGGGCGTCGCCCTGCTCGGCACGGCCCACACCGGTCACGCGTGGGCGTACACGCGCGCGCTGCAGGAGATGCCGGGGACGGAGCTGGTCGGCGTCCACGACCCGGTGCCGGAGCACACCCGGTGGCTGCGTCACGACTTCGACGTGACGGCCGTGGAGCGCGCCGAGGACCTGCTCTCTGCGCCCGAGGTCCAGGCAGTCGTGGTCTGCAGCGCCAACGCTGACCACCGGCGCGACGTCGAGCTCGCGGCCGCCCACGGCAAGCATGTGCTGTGCGAGAAGCCCATCGCCACCACGCTCGAGGATGCGCTCGCCATGGTCGCGGCCTGCGACGCGGCAGGGGTGCAGCTGCACCTGGCCTTCGTGTCCCGTTTCCTGCCGACCGTCGCTCGAGCGCACGAGGCCGTGCGTGGCGGGCGGATCGGGGAGCTGGTCGGGGCGTTCGGGGGCAACCGGGGACGCCCACCCCTCCCGCCGTCGTACCCGGCATGGATCACCGATCCCCGTCGCGCTGGTGGCGGAGCACTGATCGACCACTCGGTGCACGTCAGCGACGTGATGCGCCACGTGAGTGGACTCGAGGTGACCGAGGTCTCCGCCGAGGCGGGTGCCCTCCTCTGGGGGCTCGACGTCGACGACCTCGCCGTGCTGACGCTCCGATTCACGAACGGCGCCGTGGGCAGCATCGATCCGAGCTGGTCGATTCCCGAGAACAGTCCCACCGACTACGACTTCTTCCTGCGACTTGTCGGGACCGAGGGGTCGTTGACGATCTCCGACGCCGCCGAGGCCGTTGACCTCGTGTCTTCGCGACAGGATCGACCGGTGGGCCTCCGACGCGCGTCCTTCGCGGACGACGCCGACGTGGCCATGCTCGCGGCATTCGTGGCCTCGGTCCGGGCGGGGACGGTGCAGGAGCCGTGCGCGACCGGCGAGGACGGGGTGCGTGCCCTCGCCATCGCACTGGCGGGCTATCGCTCCGCGGCCACCGGGACGGTGGCCGCGTCGACGTACCCGCCGGAGCAGTCCTAGGCGGGCTCGCCCTTCTTCAGCTCCCAGAGCGGCTTGCGCTCGGGGGCGTGCCGGAAGGAGTGACTGATCGCCCGGTACGCGGGCTTGGGCTCGAGCTTCCGGTTGAACGCCAGGGGTCGCCGGTGGCTGCCGTCCTCGCGGGGCTGGTCCTCGTCGAGCCAGGTGTAGCGGTCGGTGAGACCGAAGGCCACCACCGCCTTCACGTTCTTGTCGTCCAACGTCACGTCGAGGTAGCGGCGGTAGACGTCGGCGATCATCCGGTCGCGCTTCTGGGGGTTCTTGGGCAATCCGTCGTCGAGCACGTCCATCTCGGTGATCAGGACCGGCAGGTCCCGGTCGGCGAACTCGCGCAGGAACGCGCGGTAGCCCCGCTCGTCGAAACGACGTCCGAAGTCGTCGGCGAGCAGGTGGCCCTGGATGCCCACCGCCTGTACCGGCACGCCCTGGTCGAGCAGGAAGTCGATCGCCTTGAGATAGGCGCGGCGACGCGGCTCGGGCTTGTCGCCCCACTCGTTGACGGTCTCGAAGCCGAACTCGTTGATGATCCGCAGTGCGTCCGGGTCGTGCTCCGCGGCGAGCTCGAAGCTCTTGGCGACGTAGCCCCGACCGATCGTCTGGTACCACGGGATGTTGGTGCGGAGCCCCACCTTGTCGGCGTCGTAGGGGTCGGTGACCTCGTTCGCCACGATCCAGCCGTTGACCCGGCCCTGGTAGTGCTTGACCTCCTTGCGGATCACGCCGAACAGGAGCTGGCGAGCCTCTTCCTTGCTCAGCCCCCAGAGGTCCTTGTCGCGCCACCCCTCCCCGAACCCCTCGTCCCACGCCAGGTGGGCGCCGATGACGAGCTGGTCGTGCCGCTCGGCGAACCTGATGATCTTGTCGCCCGGCTCGAAGTTGAGCTCGGCGTCGGGAGTGGGCTTCAGCTGGTACCAGAGCAGGTCGTCCTCGGTGAAGAGGAGGCCGGCCTCCCGCGCGTGCAGCTGGGGGTAGCGCGGTGAGAGCTGCCAGGTGGCGATCGAGGAACCGAACACGATGCCCTTGCGATCGGCCTGCTTCCACAGCGGTGGCCGCCCGGTTCCGGGCAGGGGGTCAACGGCGCGTGACGGCGCCGCGGTGGCCGGGACGCCGCCGAGGACGGCTCCGGCCGCCAGTGTGCCGGCGGTGCCGGCCAAGAGTGAACGTCGGGCAACGGTGGACGGGTGCACGGCTGGCGCCTCCCTGGCTCGTGGACCGTCCGAGACGTCGCGTGACGACGGTCGCGCAAATCGATTGCCATGACGGTAAGGTCCCGAGCCGCCGCTGACAAGGGTCGAGCTCAGATCACACCCTTGGTAACCAGGAAGCACCCGTAGGGCCGCGCCTCGGTGGTGCTGACGACGACGTAGGCCTCGGCTGCCCGGCGGTAGAACTCGAAGCGCTCGACGGCTGCCGAGGGGACGGCCCGGCCCTCGGCCTCGTCGACGACCTCCTGCAGGACACGATGCACCTCCTGCTCGTTCTCCTCGTCACCGACGACACCCATCCGCAGGACCGCGGGCTCCACGAAGGTGTCGATCGGGAGGACGGAGAAGATGGCCCGGGCGGCGGTGGGGACGTCGATCCCCGGCATCACGACCAGTCGCTGTGCGGAGGAGGCTGCGGGGTAGTTGCGGTCGACCAGGGCGAGCACGTCGCCGTGTCCCATCGCCGCGAGGTGGCCGAGCAGGTCCGGGGACAGCAGGGGATCGAGGTTCTTCAGCATCGTCGGCATCGCCTCAGGTGTGGAGCACGACGTCGCCGCCGTCCTCGGTCACACGGAACGTGCGCAGCCCGTAGCGCTGGGGCTCGAGCAGCGACCGACCGCTCTCGAGGTCGAACTCCCACCCGTGCCACGGGCACCTGATCACCTGCTGATCCATGCCGTAGACCAGCTCCGGTGGCTGTGACGGCACGAAGGTCCCGCCCAGCGAGCCAGCACACATGGACGCCCCCATGTGGGGACAGCGGTCACTGATCGCATAGAACTTCTCGCCGACGCTCACGATCCCCACCGGCCGGCCGTCGACGTCCACGATCCGACAGCCGTCACGCCGAACCTCCTCCACCGGCCCGATCCTCATCTCCATCCCTGCGGTCCCACTTTCTCTTCGCGATGGGCCTAGTCGCCATGCCAATCGATTTGGTATGCATGACTCTGACGGTTCCGGGGCCAGCCCGCAACGGTTCTCCGACAGGAGCCACACATGACCGACCTGCTCGAGCACCCCGGCAGCGGATGCCTCCGGGGTCAGCCGTTACCGCCTCGTCGACTGCGACGTGCACCCGATCATGAAGGGCGGCATGGCCGACCTGCGGCCCTACCTGTCCCAGTCGGCGCAGCGCCGGCTGGGGCTCGACGAGCGGCGGAACCTGACGACCGTGGGGCACCGCGAGCCAGTGTCCGTGCCGCGCAACATGCTCTACGTCAACCAGGCAGGCGTGCTGCGCGACGACGCGCGCGCGCCCGACGGGTCGGCCCCCGGTGCCGACCCCGCGTTCACGGCCGAGCAGCTGCTCGATGCCAACGGGATCGACCGCGCCGTGCTCATCGGCGGTGAGGTGCTCGGCCTCGGCGCGATGCCGGATCCGGACGCCGCGATGATGATCGCCTCGGCCTACAACGACTGGATCGCGGAGGCCTGGCTGTCGGCCGACGACCGGTTCCGAGGCAACCTCGTCGTCGGCCCGCAGGACCCTGCCCTGGCGGCGAAGGAGATCCACCGCGCTGCCGCCGACCGTCGGTTCGTGGCGGTCCTGCTGCCGCTGACGAACATCCTGATGGGCCAGCGGCACTACTACCCGATCTACGAGGCGGCCGCTGAGCACGGCCTCCCGATCACGGTCCACCCCAACTCGGGTGAGGGCATCTTCCGCACCTCACCGCCGATGGCGGGCGGGACACCCACCTACTACGTCGAGTGGCACACCGGGCTGAGCCAGGTCTTCCAGGCCAACGTCATCAGCCTCGTCTGCCACGGAGTCTTCGAACGGTTCCCGCAGCTGAAGGTCGTCCTGACCGAGGGTGGGCTGGGCTGGATCCCCGACGTGATCTGGCGGCTCGACAAGAACGTCAAGGGGCTGCGCGACGAGGTGCCCTGGGTCAAGCGGCTGCCGAGCGAGTACATCGCCGACCACGTCCGGTTCACCACCCAGCCGCTTCCCGAGCCGCGGCGCCGCAACCACCTCCACGTCCTGTGCGAGATCGCGCAGGCCGAGCGGACGCTGATGTTCAGCTCCGACTACCCGCACTGGGACTTCGACGACCCGAAGCACGCCCTGACGTCGCTGCCCGCCGAGATCCGGCAGCGGGTCAGCTCCGAGAACGCCGTGGAGACCTACGGCGACCGGTTGTGAGCGAGAGGAACCGAGGATGACCCGCCCGATCACCCTGTTCACCGGTCAGTGGGCCGACCTGCCGTTCGAGGAGGTCTGCCGCCTGGCGTCCGGGTGGGGGTACGACGGGCTCGAGGTCGCGTGCTGGGGCGACCACCTCGACGTGTGGCAGTGCGTCGAGGATGACGCCTACCTGGCCGACAAGCGAGCGGTGCTCGAGCGCTACGGGCTGCAGGTGTGGACGATCTCCAACCACCTCACGGGTCAGGCGGTCTGCGACGACCCCATCGACGAGCGGCACCAGGCGATCCTGCCGTCCCGGATCTGGGGTGACGGCGACCCCGAGGCAGTGCGTCAGCGTGCTGCGGAGGAGATGAAGATGACCGCCCGGGCGGCCCGCCGTCTCGGCGTCGACACGGTGGTCGGCTTCACCGGCTCCTCGATCTGGAAGTACGTGGCGATGTTCCCGCCGGCCACGCAGGCGATGGTGGACGCCGGCTACGCCGACTTCGCCACGCGCTGGAACCCGATCCTCGACGTCTTCGACGGGGAAGGCGTCCGGTTCGCCCACGAGGTGCACCCGTCCGAGATCGCCTACGACTACTGGACCACCGTCCGAGCGATGGAGGCAGTGGAGCACCGCGAGGCGTTCGGTCTCAACTGGGACCCGTCCCACTTCGTGTGGCAGGACCTCGACCCGGTCTCCTTCCTCTGGGACTTCCGTGATCGGATCTACCACGTCGACTGCAAGGACACGAAGCTCCAGGTCGGCAACGGCCGCAACGGCCGGCTCGGCTCCCACCTGCCCTGGGCGGACCCCCGCCGCGGCTGGGACTTCGTCTCCACCGGCCACGGGGACGTCCCGTGGGAGCGCTGCTTCCGGATGCTCAACACCATCGGGTACGACGGACCGATCTCCGTCGAGTGGGAGGACGCGGGCATGGACCGGCTCCGCGGAGCGCCCGAGGCGCTCGAGTTCGTCCGGTCGCTGGCCTTCGACCAGCCGGAGGCCGCCTTCGACGCGGCCTTCTCCAGCGACGCCTGAGGTGAGCGCGGCGCCTGTGCACAGGGCACGACTGCGGGCCGGGTCCGACGGCGTCGTCGGCCCGATCGATCGTCGCCTGTTCGGCTCGTTCGTCGAGCACCTCGGCCGCTGTGTCTACGGCGGCATCTACGAGCCGGACCATCGCACCTCGGACGAGCACGGCTTTCGGGGTGACGTCGCCTCACTCGTGCGCGAGCTGGGGGTGACGGCGATCCGCTACCCCGGGGGAAACTTCGTGTCCGGCTACCGCTGGGAGGACGGGATCGGCCCACCCGAGCGGCGGCCTCGGCGGCTGGACCTCGCCTGGCACTGCACCGAGACCAACCTCGTCGGCATCGACGAGTTCCTCCAGTGGTGCATCAGGCTCGACCTCGAGCCGGTGCTCGCCGTCAACCTCGGCACCCGCGGCGTAGAGGCGGCACTCGACCTGCTCGAGTACGTCAACCACCCGGGCGGTACCCACTGGTCCGACCTGCGAGCGGCGAACGGGCACCCGGCGCCCTACGACGTCCGGACGTGGTGCCTCGGCAACGAGATGGACGGGTGGTGGCAGCTGGGGCACATGTCTGCGGACGACTACGGGCGGTTGGCGGCGCGGACGGCAGCGGCGATGAAGGCCTACGACCCGGATCTCGAGCTCGTCGTGTGCGGCAGCTCGTCCTCGGGCATGCCGACGTTCGGCGGCTGGGAGCGCACGGTGCTCGGTCACACGCTCGACCACGTCGACGCCATCTCCTGCCACGCCTACTACATGCAGCGACCCGAGGACCTCGCCGACTTCCTGGCCGCAGCGGTCGACATGGACCGGTTCATCGAGACCGTGGCGGGGATCGCCGACGAGGTCGCGGCGGATCGCGGCAGCTCCAAGCGCCTCGGGATCTCCTTCGACGAGTGGAACGTCTGGTACCAGGGAGGGGGGCAGAGTCCGTTGCCCGACGGCTGGCCGGTGGCCCCCGCTCTTCAGGAGGACGACTTCGACGCCACCGACGCCGTCGTCGTCGGGAGTCTGCTCATGTCGCTGCTGCGTCACTGCGACCGGGTGACCGTCGCCTGTCAGGCCCAGCTGGTGAACGTGTTGGCGCCGATCCGCACCACCACCGGTGCCGGCGCCTGGCAGCAACCCACGTTCCACCCCTTCGCGCTGACCGCCCGGCTCGCGCGCGGGTCCGTGCTGCGCAGCGCCGTCGAATCGCCCACCATGGCGACACAGCGCTTCGGCGAGGTGCCGGTCGTCGACGCCGTGGTGACCCACGACTCGGTCGCGGGTGTCGTCTCGGTCTTCGCACTGAACCGGTCGCTCGACGGAGAGGCCGTCCTCGACCTCGACCTCACGGCGCTGGGCGACCTCGACGTCGAGGAGTGCGTGGTCATCAGTGCAGCCGACCAGAGCGATCGGCCTGCTGGCACGCCGCTGCCGGGGACCTGCCAGCAGGCCGAGAGCGATGTGCTGCGGGTGAGGCTGCCCGCGGTCTCCTGGGCGGCGGTCCGGCTGGTGTGACACCGCCAACCGGTCGTGCAAGTGATCGAGCCCCTGACCGTGTCTCCACGGGTCAGGGGCTCGACCAGTTGGGGTGAGTAACGGGACTTGAACCCGCGACATCCGCCACCACAAGGCGGCGCTCTACCAGCTGAGCTATACCCACCAAGTCGTCCCCGGAGCACCGGGAACCGCACAGGAGTGTAGCCCTACGGCCCCGGGGTTTCCGCATCGGGCGCGGCGTCCTGGGACGGCGGCGCTTCGGGGCCGCTCAGGCCCGTCAGGGCGCCGCCGTGGAGCTTCGCGATCGCCCGCGCGGCGTCGGAGTCCGGGCCCGGCGAGGGCACGAACACGGCCTCGCGGTAGTAGCGCAGCTCCTCGATGCTCTCCTGGATGTCGGCCAGGGCCCGGTGGTTGCCGCGCTTCGCCGGCGACTGGAAGTAGGCCCGGGGGAACCAGCGACGCGACAGCTCCTTGATCGAGGACACGTCGACGATCCGGTAGTGCATGAACGCCTCGAGGTCGGGCATGTCGCGGGAGATGAAGGCGCGGTCGGTGGCGACCGAGTTGCCGGCCAGCGGCGGGCGCGTGCCGGGGTCGCACTGCTCCCGGAGGTAGGCGAGCACCTGCTCCTCCGCCTCGGCGAGGGTGATCCCGGTCTCGAGCTGGTCGAGCAGCCCGGACTTCTCGTGCATGTTCCTCACGAAGTCGCCCATCTGCTCCAGCGCCTCGGCCGGCGGCTTGACGACGAGGTCGATGCCGTCGCCCAGCACGTTGAGGTCGAAGTCGGTCACGAGCGCGGCCACCTCGATGAGTGCGTCGGCCCTGAGGTCGAGACCGGTCATCTCGCAGTCGATCCAGACGAGTCGTTCCTTCACGAGGGGCACCCTACTGTCACGCGCAGGAAGCGCCTCGGGCTCAGGGTCCCCTCAGATCCGTCAGCATCCCCTCAGACCGCCGTTCTACCTTCCTGACGTGAAGGACTGGGTCGGGCTCGGGGCGCGCCTGGTCACGGGCGTGGTGTGGATCGTCGCGGGGGCGCTCAAGCTCCCGGACCCCGCCGCGAGTGTCCGGGCTGTACGCGCCTACGACCTCCTCCCGGAGGCGGTCGTCCCGACCATCGGCTACCTGCTGCCCGTGGTGGAGGTGGTCGTCGGACTGGCGCTGGTCGTCGGGCTGCTCACCCGCGCGATGGCGGCCGTGTCGGCGCTGCTGCTCGTGGCGTTCATCGTCGGGATCGCGTCGGCGTGGGCGCGCGGTCTGAGCATCGACTGCGGCTGCTTCGGCGGTGGCGGCTTCGAGGCGGACGCGGCCGCGGCGTACCCGTGGGACATCGCGCGCGACCTGGGGCTGCTCGCGATGTCGCTGTGGCTCGTCGTACGTCCGGCGAGCCGGTTCTCACTCGATCGAGTGCTGTTCGAAGACGGAGACGAGGAAGCTGATGGGCAAGAAGACACCTGAGACGCGACGCAGGATGATCGGGGCCGGCGTCGCGGCCGTCCTGGTCGCGGTGGTCGTGGCCGGATTCCTGGCGCTGAGCAGCCGCGACACGACGGGGGAGGTGGGCGCTCTCCCCGAGGGGCTCACCGACGGCTACGCCGTCACGGTCGGTGATGCGTCCGCCCCGACGACCCTCACGTTCTACGAGGACCCACAGTGCCCGGTGTGCGCCGCATTCGAGGGCGAGGTCGCAGACGACGTGGCCGAGGCCGTCGAGGCGGGGCAGGTGAAGGTCGAGTACCGCGTCGTCTCGTTCCTCGACCACGCCTCGCTCAACGACTACTCCTCGCGGGCCGCCAACGCGCTCATGGTGGTGCAGGACGCCGCCGGCGCGGACGCCTTCGCGGAGATGCACCGCATCCTCTACGAGAACCAGCCCGTCGAGGGCACCGCCGGCCCGGGCGACGACCAGCTCGTCGCGTGGGCTGTGGCGGCCGGCGCCGACGAGTCGGACGTGCGCGAGGGGATCGAGTCGGGCCGGTTCGACCAGTTCATCCAGAATGCGACCGACCAGATGTCGCAGGACGGCGTCAACGGGACGCCGACCGTCTTCGTGGACGGCGAGCCCGTTGCCGGTGGCCCCGCGGACGCACTGGTTGCGGTCCGGAAGGTCGTCGCCTGACACACTGCGGCGGGTGACCCTCGTCGACTTCATCGCCGGCCTGCCGAAGGCCGAGCTCCACGTCCACCACGTCGGATCGGCCTCGCCCCGCATCGTCTCCGAGCTGGCTGAGCGTCACCCCGGCGTCGTACCGTCCGACCCGGACGAGCTGCGGGCGTTCTTCGAGTTCCGCGACTTCGCGCACTTCGTCGACGTCTACCTCGCGGTGGTCGACCTGATCCGCACCCCCGAAGACGTGCGGATGCTGACCTACGAGGTCGCCCGCGAGATGACCGCGCAGTCGCTGCGCTACGCCGAGCTCACCTGTACGCCGTACACCTCGGTGCGGCCCCATCAGGAAGGGGTCGGCATCCCGATCGAGGCCTACACCGAGGCGATCGAGGACGCGCGGCTGGCGGCCGAACGCGACTTCGGGCTGGTGCTGCGCTGGATCTACGACATCCCCGGCGAGGCGGGAGTGCCAGCCGCCGATGCCACCCTCGACTACGCCCTGCACCATGCGCCCGACGCGCTGGTCGGCTTCGGCCTCGGTGGGCCTGAGGTGGGTGTCCCGCGCCCGCAGTTCCAGCCGCACTTCGACGCCGCCCGCGCCGCCGGCCTGCACAGCGTGCCCCACGCCGGTGAGACGACCGGCCCGCAGACGGTCTGGGACGCCCTGAAGCTGCTCGGTGCCGAGCGGATCGGCCACGGCACCAGCTCCGCGAATGACCCGGAGCTGCTCGCGCACCTCGCTCGTCACGCCATTCCGCTGGAGGTGTGCCCGACGTCCAACGTCGCCACCCGCGCGGTCGAGTCCCTCGACGTCCATCCGCTGCGCACGTTCGTCGAGGCGGGGGTGCCCGTGACCATCAACTCCGACGACCCACCGATGTTCAACACCACCCTCAACCAGGAGTACGCCGTGGCCGCCGAGCTCCTCGACCTCGATGAGAGGGGGGTCGCGCGGGCTGGCGAAGGCTGCGGTCGCGGCGTCGTGGGCGCCGGACGACGTCAAGGCGGCGCTGCTGACCGAGATCGCGGCGTACGAGAGCACCGAGGTGTGAGCCCCGCACACTCATACTGTGCGGGGCCGACTCATGTGTATCCCGATGTCGCTCCGCGACCGGGGATTTGGCTGGTGTGTCGTGCTTTGGGCCGGTGTGACGTAGGTTTCGTGGCATGGGCCCGGTGCGCGTGGCGATCGCCAACGACTACGAGATCGTCATTGCCGGAATCGCAGCGCTGCTCGCGCCCTACCAGGACCGGGTCGCGGTGGTGGAGCTCGCGGCGAATGCGCCGGTGACGAGCGACGTCGACGTCGTCCTCTACGACACCTTCGGCCAGGTGCAGGGTGACGGCTACAACCTGGGTGACCTGCTCGCCGACTCCCAGGCGCACGTCGCGGTGTTCACCTGGAACCTGCAGCCGGACCTCATCGAACGCGCCCTGGCCCACGGGGCCCGCGGCTACCTGTCCAAGGCGCTCAGCGGCGAGGAGATCGTCGAGGCACTCGAGGCGATCCAGGCCGGCGAGGTCGTGACCGCTCCTCGCCCCGTCGGTGACGACGTCCTGCCCGGAGACTGGCCCGGCAAGGCCTTCGGCCTCACCCAGCGCGAGTCGGAGGTGCTTGCGCTGATCACGCAGGGACTCACCAACCAGGAGATCGCCGACCGCGCCTACATCTCCATCAACTCGGTCAAGACCTACGTCCGCACCGCCTATCGCAAGATCGGTGTCACCCGCCGTGCCCAGGCGGTCAGCTGGGGCATCTCCCACGGTTTCCAGCCCGACCACAGTCGGCTGATCAACAGCACCGTCTGACCCGCAGGGGTGAGGTTCCCTCAGCCGACGGGTGCTTTGCTGGTCGGCATGGGGCTTCGCACGAAAGGCGACAAGCCCGGAGCAGAGCGGCTCACAAGGAGAGTGCGCTCAGCCTCCCAGGCCCCGGCGAAGGTCGGTTCGAACCGTGATGAGGGACTATCCACTGTGCCGGGCCATGGGGGTGGCTACGGCTACCTATGCTGGCTACGCGCTGGCTCGACCCGATCACCTCTGCGCGCGCGACCCAGGCGCCTTCTGCCGAACGTCCCGCCCTCGCCCGGCTCTCCCGCACCTACGGCGTCCGCGACCTCGCCTCGACCGCGCTGCTGTTCACCCCTGAGCGCTCTCTGGTACGGGCCGGGATGGCACTCCGCATCGCGGGCGACCTCGGGGACTGCGCGATTCTCGGCGCGAGTACCGCCGACACCGACGTACGCCGCAAGCTCGTGCTGATCACCCTGGGCTGGGCGGCCCTCAACGCTGCCGCCTGGCTCGTCGACGAACGAGGAGGAACGTCATGACAAGCCCGGACGAAAGGGACCCTGACGCGGCCCGTGAGGCTGCCCAGCGTGTCGTTGACTCGGCCGAGTCGTGGGAGCACGCAGCGGAGGAATCGACGGTTCGCGAGCACATCGACGAGGGCCTCGACCAGGCCGGAGTGGATGTGCCGGAAGAGGACAAGGACCAGCTCGTGGACGACATCAAGGATGACGACGCCAAACCGATCGTCGAGAAGGCGACTCCCGAGGATCGCTGAACGCAGGAGGCGGCCGCGAAAGCAGTCGGCCTTCTCCGCGGGTCAGGACTGTCTCGCCACGATGATCACCCGCGCGAGCTTGATCAGGGGTAGGCCCGCCCGTTCGGCCGCGTCGAGCAGGTACTCGAGCGCGGTGTCCACGTCGACCTCATGCGCAGCAGCCACGATTCCGGTTGCCGTGTCGATGAGGGCCTGCTCGCGCAGCAGTCCAGGGGCCTGCTCGGCGAGGCGTCGAGTGGAGAACGCGAGGTCGGCATTGGTGACGGCGCCGGGCGCCCACGCTCCGAACACTGAGGCAAGCTGTTCGTGCTTGCCTGCGAACGCGTCGTCAGAACGTCCGTAGAGGTTGACCGTTCCCACGACGGCCTCGGCGTCGACGATAGGGAACGTGAGAGTGCTCCGGATACCGGCGGCGGCTGTTGCCTGACCCAGGGCCTGCCACCTTCCCTCGCTCAGGAAGTCATCCGGGCCCGCAGCGATCCCTTGGCCGCTCTCGAGCGCTTCGACACACGGGCCACTGGTCAGATACTGCATGGCGTCGAGCCCCGCAGTCTCCTCGTCGGTAGCAACGAGGGTGAAGGTGATTCCGAGAGCACGAGCAGCCACGCTGACTCCGACCAGCTGGGGAGCGAGCCCGCGGGCACGGGCTGCCTGGGCGGTCAGCCCCTCCAGCAGGTCGCCCTCCTCAGCGTTGACGTTGACGTCCAGCTCCTCGACGGCCCTCAGCGTTTCGGGGATGGGCTCCATAGGAACTAAATACCCGAGAATCATTCAGCCATGCAATGCAAAGGCAGGCTTCTGGACATTCGAGAGGTGGCGGACTCCCCGAGTGAAGGAGCGGTGGGCCGGGGCCCCCGCCCGGCGGGCCGGACGAGGGCCTCGATCTCGCGGAGCACCGCTGGTGATCCATCACCCGGAGTGGTCCGGACTCGATGAAGAAAATCATCTGTCGCCAGATGATAAGCACGCCCTGCTGCAGCAGTGAACGACACCAATAGATCGTTGATGACTTGTGGAGATCCCTGACCTAAATTCTCTCTGTGAGCCCCGTGCGCGTCGCCATCATCGATGCGCACGAGATCGTCGTCGCCGGACTCCACATGCTGCTGGGCCAGTTCGCAGACCGCGTTGAGTTGATCGACTGTCCCGGCGACCCTGCGGTCGAAGTCATCCTCTACGGCGTGGACGATGAAGAATCGGCGGGTCATGACGCGCAGCTCCACGCCCTGCTTCGAAACACGTCGGCCACCGTGGTTGCGTTCGGTTGGAACCCGTCGGGTCCCAAGGCACTGGTCGCCGCTGCCTGCGGGGTACGGGAGTTCGTACCCAAGCAGCTGGCTGCTGATGACTTGATGCATCGCCTCGAGGACCTCCGCCCCCACCGCACCCGCGCCCGCACCAAGGGCCGTCAATCGAGCCTGCTGGGCGACTGCGACTGTCACCCAGCCGTGGCGGAAGCGGGTCTCACCAGCCGCGAGCTCGAGGTGCTCACCCTGATTGCCAGGGGTCGGAGCAACGCCGAGATCGCTACAGACCTCTTCGTGTCGGTCAACACGGTGAAGACCTACATCAGGACGGCGTACCGGAAGATCGGTGTCCAGCGGCGTGCTCAGGCGGTGTGCTGGGCGTTGCGCCACGGCGTGGGTACGCCACCTGACGAGGCTGCGTTGACGGCGGTGATGACGCGGCAGTCCGGCGCGTGACGAGCCGACGTTTCCGCAGGTCAGCGTGGCGCCCCCGCCAGGATTCGAACCTGGGACCGTCGGATTAGAAGGCCGATGCTCTATCCAGCTGAGCTACGGGGGCAGGCCTTCATTGTGTCGCACGGCGTACGTGAGCCCGACGCCCACGCCGGGGACTGCGGGCGCGGATCAGGTCACTGAAGCGGCGGTTCCGCGCGCCGAGAACTGGCTGTCGAGCTGAACCGCGTGACCACGATCGCGACGAACGTGACCAGGAAGACCTGGCCGACCACCGCCTCCGACGACAGCATGAGTCGCGCCGCCGTCGTCACGGGGACGAAGTCCCCGTAGCCGGTCGTGCTGATCGTGATCAGGCTGACGTACATGTACGACGTCGAGGGGACCTCGGAGCCGAAGACAGCGTCGGCGGAGATCAGGTCCAGCGCCTGGACCCCGATGGCGAAGGCGACCGCGATCTCCAGGTAGGCGGCCACGGCTCCGAAGACCGTGGCGAGGCCGACCTGCTCGTGCTGCAGCAGACGACGGACGACCACGATGGGAACCAGGAGCGCCGCGATCGCCCAGCCCGCGTTGACGAGATTGCCCACCGCACCGACATCGGTCTGCCGGGCGTAGTTGAGCACGGCGTAGACACCGTTGCCGACCACCACCCCGAGCACCAGGAGCACCGCCGCCCGTCGCGCGCGAGCGGAAACGCCCGCCGTCCAGGCGGCGACCAGGAGCGCGGCGCCGCTGACGGCGTTGGCCAGGGCGGCGCGGAGGAACGAGTCGCTCGTCTCGACCGTGGCGAGCACCACGATGGCCAGGACAACGACCGCCAGCAGGACCCCGAACCGATCCAGGGCCCGCTCCGGCTGCGGCAGCTTCACGCTCGGCATCCTCCCGCACCCGCGGCTCGTCCTCGCGACGACTCGCGCGGGTCTCGTCCGCCTCGGACGATGGCGGTGCGGGTCGATGCTGGCCATAGTGTCCGCATGACCGACGCCGGTGCGCTTTCCGTGACCTCACCCGACGGCCGGACGTTCGCGTTGGAGCCCGCCGCTGTGTCGCCCGGCGACCTGATCGTGGTGCCGCAGCCGGCCGGAACGGCCGCGCTGGGTCAGGTGTTGGACGAGACCGGGGGAGTCCTGCTCGGCTCCTTGAGCGACCAAGGCTTCGCGCGGGCGGAGCTGGGCCCCTTCCCGGCCTCGGAGGCGACGGCGGCGGACGCCGACGACCTCGCGGCCGTTCAGGCGTCGACCGGAGCGGGCGTGACCATCGGGACATGGCGGTCGGGAGAGGTCGACGCGCCGGCCCGGCTCCGCGCGCAGGGATTCAACCGTCACACGTTCCTGTGCGGGCAGAGCGGGTCCGGCAAGACGTATGCGCTGGGCGTGCTCCTCGAGCAGATGCTGTTGTCCACCGAGCTGCGCATGGTGATCCTCGACCCGAACGCCGACTTCGTCCGTCTCGGCGAGACGCTTCCGGGCGTGGCCCCGGAGGCAGCCGAGCAGGTCGCCGCGCTGGGCGTGCGGGTCCTGGGTGCGTCACCCCCGGCCGAGCCGCTGCGACTCCGCTTCGCCACCATGCCCAGGCTCGCGCAGGCAGCCGTCCTCCGCCTGGACCCACTGGCGGACCGTGACGAGTACAACCTCTTCCTCCACGCGGTCGCGGCTGGAGACGTGCCGCCCGCGTG
Organism: uncultured Actinomycetota bacterium; assembly: GCA_963804845.1. Classification (GTDB taxonomy): domain Bacteria; phylum Actinomycetota; class Actinomycetes; order Propionibacteriales; family Nocardioidaceae; genus Nocardioides. Next base: position 572,787 of record CAWDSA010000007.1, read on the forward strand.
AGGTCTCGGTCCTGGTCGCCGAGCTCCTGCGGGGCGGCGCCGACGAGCGGGCGCTGGCCCAGCGGATCGAGAACCTGGGACTGGGTGACTGGGAGGTCTGGGCCGGAGAACAGAGGTCGGCGGCGGAGGTGGTCGCGGAGGGTGGCCGCGTCACGGTCCTCGACCTGGCCGGATTCCACGATCCGCGTGAGTCGGCTGCGGTCACCCTCGACCTCGTCGAGAACCTGTGGGCACAGCGGAAGAGCCGGACGCCGACACTGATCGTGATCGACGAGGCCCACAACGTGTGCCCGGCCGCCCCGGTCGGGTCCATCCAGACCCTGCTCGTGGAGCGACTCATCCAGATCGCCGCCGAGGGCCGCAAGTACGGGTCTGTGGCTGTTGCTCTCGACCCAACGCCCCTCGAAGGTGCACGCAGCAGGTGCTGTCCCAGTGCGACAACCTGGTGCTGATGCGGATGAACTCTCCGGCGGACGTGGCTGAGATCTCCGACATCTTCGGGTTCGCGCCGGCCGCGATGGTCGCTGCCGCGCCGTACTTCCGGCAGGGGGAGGCGGTGATGGCGGGACAGTTCGTGCCGTGTCCCATGCGGGTGCGGATGGGAGCGCGCCTCACGGTCGAGGGTGGCAGCGACGTGTCTGTACCAGTGGCGGGCGTCTGACCACGGGGATTTCCAACTCGGGGAAGCGGGACCACACTGAGACGAGCCTGGTGTTGACGGGCTCGCATCGACGGAGGGAAAAGCATGAGTTTCTGGGACGTGATCTGGTTCATCATCGTCAGCTTCGCCTTCATCGCCTATCTGATGGTGATGTTCAGCATCGTGACCGACCTGTTCCGGGACGCGAGCACCTCAGGCGGCATGAAGGCGGTGTGGTTCATCTGTCTGATCTTCTTCCCGTTCGTGACCGCCGTGGTCTACCTGATCGCGCGGGGTGGGGACATGGCGGAGCGGCACGCCGCCGCCGCCTCGCGGATCCGGGAGGCACAGGACGACTACGTGCGCTCGGTCGCCGGGTCGGCGTCCCCCGCTGAACAGATCGCGCAGGCCAAGGCGCTGCTCGACGGCGGGGCGATCTCCCAGGAGGAGTTCGACGCGCTGAAGGCCAAAGCCCTGGCCTGATCCGCACGACCCGGGAACCCAACGGCTCCCTCGCGCCCCGTACATGTGAACGCGGACACTGGGCGAGGGAGGCAGCATGGTCGTGTTCTCGAGACCGAGCTCGATCGTCGTACCCGAGTTAGGCTGAGCCATGTCTGGCACCTCGGCTCGCCTGGTCGCCGCCCTGGTCGCGGCGGCAGCGGTGTCGGCGTGTTCAGGGCCAGTCCAGTCGCCGACCGCGGAGCCCGAGCCAGAAGCGATCGAGACGCGCGAGCAACCCGAGCGTCCCGACGGCCCGCAGGGCACGGTCACGCTCGCCTTCGCCGGTGACATGCACTTCCAGCTCCACCTCGGGGAACTCCTGGAGAAGGGCTCCCCGGGGCTCGGCCCGATGAGTCGCGCGCTTGCAGCCGCGGACGTCGCGATGGTCAACCTCGAGAGCGCGATCACCGAGCGCGGCACCTTGGAGGCGAAGGAGCTCGAGGTCCCGCACGGCCGCTACTTCTTCCGCGCCCCCGCCGCCGCCCTCGACTTCCTGGCGGACGCGGGGGTCGACGTGGTGAGCATGGCCAACAACCACGCCGCCGACTACGGCACCGACGGCCTGGCCGACACCCTGCGCGCGGTGAGATCCGGACCGGTCGCAGTGGTGGGTGTCGGGCGCGACCGGGACGCGGCGTTCGCGCCACACCTCGAGACGGTGCGTGGCACCGACATCGCCTTCCTGGCCGCCGACGCATCGTTCCGCGAGGGGTCCAGCAGTGTCTGGGAGGCCGGGCCATCGACCCCCGGTGTCGCCGCCGCCCGCGAGGGCCGGCCGCGAGCGCTGCTCGACGCGGTGCGGGCCGCGAGTCGGGATGCCGACGTCGTGGTGGTCTACCTGCACTGGGGCGAGGAGTATCGGGCCTGCCCCACTCCGATGCAGCAGACGGCTGCGCGTGCTCTGGCTGCCGCCGGGGCGGACGTGCTCGTGGGCAGTCACGCCCACGTGCTGCTCGGCTCGGGGTGGCAGGACGATGCCTACGTCAACTACGGGCTGGGCAACTTCCTCTGGTACCACAACCACCAGCCCGATTCGGGTGTGCTGCGACTACGGATCGAGGACGGCGAGGTCGTGGGCGACACCTGGCTGCCCGCCCAGATCACGATCTGGGGCCGGCCGATGCCGCTGACGGGCGCGGCCCGCACCCGAGCGGTCGCGGAGTGGGAGCGGCTGCGCGGGTGTGCGGGCCTGACACGACGCGCGTCCTCCGCGGTGGGCGGCTTCGAGTCCTCGGTGCACCGCATCGGGCCGGCGATGCAGGAGCGCATGGCGACCACCCATGGCCCCGGCTGCCCGGTGGCCTGGCGCGACCTGCGCCTGCTGCGGCTGACCCACGTCGGGTTCGACGGGCGTGACCACCGCGGCGAGATCGTGGTCGCGGCGGAGTACGCACGACCGGTCGCTGACGTCTTCGAGCGCTTGTACGACGCCCGCTGGCCGATCCGCCGGATGCGGACCGTCGACGCCTACGGCGGCAGCGACGGGCGCTCGATGAGGGCGAACAACACCTCGGGCTACAACTGCCGCCGCGTGCAGGGCAGCGGGTCATGGTCGGCCCACGCCCTTGGCGCCGCGATCGACGTGAATCCGGTGCAGAACCCCTATCTGACCGGTTCGTCGGTCCAGCCGGCGACGGGGCGTCGCTTCGCCGGGCTGGACCGGTCCGCGACCGCCCGCGTGCCGGCCGGGACCATCCGACAGCAGGACGTCGTGGTCCGTGCCTTCGCGGCCATCGGCTGGGAGTGGGGCGGCACGTGGGCAGACCCCGACTACCAGCACTTCACCGCGGTGGTTCAGTAGCCGGCATCGGCGCCGGAAGGCCAGCCGAGCTCCCCGACGTACCACACCGCCGAGGTCCACACCGCGACCACGATCACGGCGAACAGCAGTCCGCCGGCCACCGGCAGCATCCACCCCGGTGCCCGGTTGGCCCGCACGGCCACCACCTTCACGACCAGCGCACCGTAGACCGCACAGCCGGCGACGGAGTGCGCCACCACGCGACCGGGCGATTCCGGAGCAGCGAATCCGAATGCCCACAGGCAGTGGTAGGCGACCGGCAGCGAGAGCAGGATCGCCAACATCCCGGACAGTCGATGGCCGGTGCCGAGCCACGACGGCGCCGAGAAGCCGAGCTTCCCGTAGATCGCCAGCGCGCCCAGCACCTGCAGGACGGCGAGGACACCGACCGCGAAGCTCAGATAGACCTTCATCGCGACCATGGAGTCGAAGCCGAACGTCCAGATCGGCTCGAACGTCGGGTCGTGCTGCCGTCCGTAGACGCCCAGGAGCACCGCGACGACGGCACCCGCCGCGAAGGCCGCCAGCGGGATCGTCATGCTGCGCGAGGCGTCAGTTGCCATGGGCTCAGCCGCGGAGGTCGCCCATCCAGGCCTCGACGTCGGACGACGTGCGGGGGAGCGAGGCGGAGAGGTTCCGGAAGCCGTCGGCGGTGACGAGGATGTCGTCCTCGATCCGGATGCCGATGCCGCGCAGCTCCTCAGGGACCAGCAGGTCGTCCTCCTGGAAGTAGAGGCCGGGCTCGACGGTGAGGACCATCCCCTCGGCGAGGGTGCCGTCGCGGTAGGACTCGTCGGCGGCCTGGCCGCAGTCGTGGACGTCCAGGCCGAGCATGTGGCTGGTGCCGTGGAGGGTCCAGCGGGCGTAGACCTTGGAGTCCGGGTCGAGCGCCTCGGCGGCCGGGACCGGCAGCAGGCCCATGTCGTCCAGCCCGTGGGCGAGCACCTCCATGGCGGCGTTGTGGGCGGCGAGGAACGGTACGCCGGGACGCACGGCCTGGATGCCGGCCTCCTGCGCGGCGTAGACGAGGTCGTAGAGCTCGCGCTGCCGCTCCGTGAAGGTGCCGTCGACGGGAAGCGTCCGGGTCACGTCGGCGGTGTAGAGGCTGCGGGCCTCGACGCCCATGTCGAGCAGCACCAGCTCGCCGGGCGTGATCGGGCCGGTGTTGTCGATCCAGTGCAGCGTCGTGGCGTGGCTGCCACCGCCGACGATCGAGTCGTAGCCGATGTCGTTGCCCATGGCGCGGGCCCGGCGGAAGAAGGTGCCCTCGATCCAGCGTTCGCCGAACTCCAGCACCCGGTCCCACTCGGCGACCGAGTCGCCGAACCCGAGGGCGGTGATGTCGCAGGCCTCCTGGAGCTGCTCGACCTCCCAGTCGTCCTTGACCAGCCGCAGCTCGGACGCGACGCGGCCGAGGTCGTCGTCGGTGGTGACGTCGCGGACCTTGCGGTCGTCGTCGAAGGAGGGCAGCTCGTCGATGTGGCGCACCTCGACGCCGAGCGAGTCCGAGATCTCCTTGAGCGAGGGCCGGCGACCGGCCCAGAGCTCGCCGTACTGCCGGTCACGGAAGAACTCGTCGGTCTCGCGTGACGAGCGCGGCCGTGCATAGAGCACGGTGTCGTCCGCCCCGCTCTCGGGGATCACCAGCACCGCGTCGCTGGTCTGGTTGCCGCTGAAGTAGGTGTGGGCGGTGTCGGGGCGGAAGCGGTAGTCGGTGTCGTTGGAGCGCACCTTGAAGGAGCCCGCGGGCAGCACCAGCGTCTCGCCCGGGAACGACTCGGCCAGCCGGGCCCGGCGCTCGGACGCGCGGTCGGCGACCGGGAGTCGCTGCAGGTCGAGCTCACGATCACCCCACCCCTTGCGCATGAACTCGGCCCACGCGGCGGGGACCTTCGGGTCGTGGGACTCGGTCTTGGGCCCCGTGGTGTCGTCTGTCGTCTGCTCGTTCACGCCGGCCACTCTACGCCGGGGCGGCAGGAAGCCGCGCCTCCCCAAGTAGGCTGCCGCCGTGCCCGGGGCCATCCGCGAGAGCGTCGCTTTCACCGTCGTCGTGACGGTGCTGGTGTGCCTGGGCGCGCTGCCGATCCTGCTCCTCATCCTGGCCTCGGGCGCGCCCTCCGCGATGGTCGTCGCGATCATCCTCGCCGCCCTGCCCGTCGGTCCGCTGGTGGCCTGCTATCTCTGGCTCGACCGCTACGAGCCGGAGCCGAAGCGGCTGCTCGCGTTCGGACTGCTCTGGGGTGGCTTCGTCGCGACCGCGGCCGCCTTGCTCATCCAGGGCCTCGGCGGCTTGGTGGTCGGCTTCTCCGAGACCGCCTCGCTCGCGGTCGTCGCCCCGATCTCGGAGGAGCTCGTGAAGGGGCTGTTCCTGCTGTTGCTGCTCTGGTGGCGACGCTACGAGCTCGACGGCGTCCTCGACGGGATCGTCTATGCGGGCATGGTCGGCATCGGCTTCGCCTTCGTCGAGAACATCTTCTACCTCGGCGCGGCCTACAACGGCACCGACGGGATGGGGCCGGGCGGCACCGAGGCAGTCACCACCCTGTTCGTGCTGCGGTGCCTGATCAGCCCGTTCGCCCACCCCCTGTTCACGACCTTCATCGGCATCGGCGTCGGCATCGCCGTCGGGTCCCGCAGCGGCGCGGTCCGGTTCTTCGCACCGCTGCTCGGATACGTCCTCGCCGTCCTGGCCCACGGGCTGTGGAACGCCTCGACGCTCTATGGCATCACCGGCTTCGGCGGCGTCTACCTCTTCGTGATGGCTCCGGCATTCCTCGGTCTCGTCGCGATCGCCGTGTGGGCGCGCCGCTCGGAGCGCAGGATGCTGACCGCTGCCCTCACGGATGCCGCCCAGCGCGGCCTGATCCCGGGCACCGACATCGGCTGGCTGGTCGACCTTCGCGCACGGCGAGCCAGCCGCTCCTTCGCGAAGCAGTACGGCGGGGAGGATGCCCACCGGGCCATGCGCGACTACCAGCAGGCCGCGGTCGAGCTCGGCTTCCTCCACCACCGTTATCTGCGCGGCACCGCCCCGCCGGACTTCGCCGCCCGCGGCCAGGCCTACGTGGCGCGGATCGCGCTGGCTCGGCCGTTCGTCGCGTTTCCCGGACAGGTGGTGCCGTCGCGATGAGTGTCCTTGACGGCGGGGAGGACCAGTTGATCACGGCTCTCGCCCAGCTCCACGACGCGCTCCAGGACCTCCGCCTGCCGCTCGAGCTGCCCGGCGCGGAAGAGCAGCGAGCCAGCCAGACGGAGATGGTGGACCAGCTCGAGGACTACGTGATCCCGCGGGTGCTCAGCGGTGACGCCCCGCTCCTCGCCGTCGTCGGCGGCTCGACCGGCGCCGGCAAGTCGACGCTGGTGAACTCACTGGTCGGCCGGCGGGTGACCGAGCACGGCGTCCTGCGACCGACGACGCGCTCGCCGGTGCTGGTCCACAACCCCGCCGACGCCACGTGGTTCTGGGACAAACAGGTGCTGCCAGACCTCGAGCGTGTCGACCGGGCCACCACCGATCCCGCCGCGCTCCAGCTCGTCGCGAGCGACACCGTGCCGGCCGGCCTCGCGATCCTCGACGCGCCCGACATCGACTCCGTGGAGGAGCAGAACCGGACCCTGGCCGCCCAGCTCCTCGCAGCCGCCGACCTCTGGCTGTTCGTGACCTCGGCGGCCCGGTACGCCGACCAGGTGCCGTGGGACTTCCTGCGCCGCGCGGCCGAACGCTCCGCCGCGGTCGCGATCGTGCTCGACCGAACCCCGCCCGACGCGGTCGAGACCGTCTCCACCCACCTCGCGCGGATGCTCGCCAGCCGTGGTCTCAAGGACTCCCCGTTGTTCACGGTGATGGAGGCCGAGGTCAGCGACGAGGGTCTGCTCCCGGCCAGCGCGGTGGCCGAGATCAAGGGCTGGCTCGACGCGCTCGCCGCGGACGCGGGGGCGCGCGGGATGGTCGTGCGGCAGACCCTGGAGGGTGCCATCCGGACCCTCACCCGCCGAACGCACGCCGCCGCGGACGCGGCGGCCGACCAGGTCGCGGCCGAGCGCCGGCTGCGGGAGGGTGCGGTGGCGGCGTACGACGACGCCGTGGCGAAGGTGAGCGCGGCCAGCGCCGACGGCACCCTGCTGCGCGGCGAGGTGCTGGCACGGTGGCAGGAGTTCGTCGGAACCGGCGAGCTGCTCCGCAGCTTGGAGAGCCGCGTCGGCCGGCTCCGTGACCGGCTCGTCAACGCGGTCAAGGGCAAGCCGCAGCAGGCGGAGCGCGTCACCGTCGCGGTCGAGTCGGGACTGGAGACGCTTCTCCTCGAGCACGCCGAGGCCGCCGCCGAACGGGCCGAGGCGTCCTGGCAGACCCTCGCACCCGGCCAGGCCCTGCTCGCCGACGCGGGCGAGGATCTCGGCCGCGCCTCGCGCGACTTCCGGGCCCGCGCCGAGCGCGCCGTACGTGACTGGCAGCAGGACCTGCTGGAGATGGTGCGGACGGAGGGTGCCTCGAAGCGCGGGACCGCACGGGTCCTCGCCTACGGCGTCAACGGGCTGGCGGTGGCACTGATGGTCGTGGTCTTCGCCCACACCGGTGGCGCGCTCGTGGGTGCCGAGGCGGGTGTCGCGGGCGGCGCGGCGGTGCTCGGCCAGAAGCTTCTCGAGGCGGTGTTCGGCGACCAGGCCGTGCGCACCCTCGCCGAGCGCGCCCGGCAGGACCTGCATCGGCGGACCGACCAGCTCTTCGACGCCGAGCGTCGTCGCTACACCGACCTGCTCGACTCGCTGGCCATCGACCCGGCGGCGCCCGACCAGATGCGCGGGGCGGCTCGGCGGGTCGATGACATCAGGTTCGCCGCCGATCGCGGACCCACGTCCTCCTCCCTTTAGGCTTGCCTCCACCGACGGAGCACCGAGGGAGAAGATGACGTCCTTGCTCGAGGGGGCCAGGCGACTGGTCACCCGCAGCGCTGACCTCGGCGCCCGGATCGAGGGACTGGACGCCGCCGCCAACGCCGCCCGGGGCCGGCTCGACGACGACGTGGTCGACGACGCCGCGCGCGTCGTGGAGCGGGCCGCCGGGCGACTCCGGCTTTCCGCCGACCACACGGTCGTCGCCATCGCCGGTGCCACCGGGTCGGGCAAGTCCTCGACGTTCAACTCCCTGATCGGGCTCGACCTGGCCGCGGTCGGCGTACGCCGTCCGACCACGTCGTGGGCGACCGCCTGCGTGTGGGGGACCGATGGCGCCGACGAGCTGCTCGACTGGCTCGGCATCCCGGAGCGCCACCGCGTCGTCCGCGACTCCATGCTCGACACGGGCCGTGCCGACGAGCAGCTCGAGGGAGTCGTCCTGCTCGACCTCCCTGACCATGACTCGACGGAGGTCTCCCACCACCTCGAGGTCGACCGGCTGGTCGGGCTCACCGACCTCATGGTGTGGATGCTGGACCCGCAGAAGTACGCGGACGCCGCCGTCCACGACCGCTACCTGGCGCCGATGGCCAGCCACCGCGAGGTGATGGTGGTGGTGCTCAACCACATCGACACCGTCCCGGAGTCGGGTCGCGCGGCCATGGTCGCCGACATCCGCCGGCTGCTCGAGCTGGACGGTCTCGGCGACGTACCGGTCCACGCCATCAGTGCGCGCGAACAGATCGGCGTCAGCGACCTGAAGGCCGAGATCGCGCGTCGGGTCGCGGACAAGAAGCAGACCCGCACCCGGATCGCCGCCGACCTCAGGGTCGCGGCCGAACGGCTCGACCAGGCCACGGGGCGCGCGAGGAGCAGCGGGCTGCCGAAGGAGCGGGTGGTCTCCCTCGAGTACGCCTTCGCCGACGCCGCCGGCGTACCGACCGTCGTCACGGCCGTCGAGAACTCGACCAGGCTGCGCGCCAACCGCGCCACCGGCTGGCCGGTGACCGCGTGGCTCTCGCGACTCAAGCCCGACCCGCTCAAGCGGCTCCACCTCGACCTCGGCGCCGCCGGCAAGGAGCTGACGGGAAGGGCACGCACGTCCGTCCCCGAGCCGACCAGGGTGCAGAGCGCCCGGATCGACACCTCGGTCAGGGCACTGGCCGACCAGGCCTCCCAAGGGCTCGGCAAGCCGTGGGCCGCCGCCGTACGCCGGGCCTCGACCTCCCGGCTCGACGACCTGCACGACCGGCTCGACCGCGCTCTCGGGGCCACCGACCTCGGCGTCGCCCGGATCCCGTGGTGGGCAGGCCTGGTGCGTGTCCTGCAGTGGGTCCTGATCCTGGCCGCCCTCGGCGGCGGAGTGTGGCTCGGCTCGCTGGCGATCATGGGATACCTCCAGGTCCCTGCCCCCGACACCCCCGCCTGGTTCGGCGTCCCGCTGCCGACACTGATGCTGCTGGGCGGAGTCGGACTCGGGATCCTGCTGGCGCTGCTCTGCCGCGTGCTTGTGGGCATGACGGCACGAGCCCGCGCCCGCACCGCCGACCGGCGGTTGCGCGCGGCGATCCGCGAGGTCTGCCACGAGCTGGTGATCGCGCCGGTCGAGGCCGAGCTGTCCGCGCACCGCGACGTGCGGGCCGGGGTCGACCGCGCTCTCGCGTGACGGTCCCGGACCACCTTCCATCCACAGTTCCTTCTCGCGGCGACTCCTCCACAGCACCGCGGCGCCGACGGACGCGCTGTCGGTGCCGATCCTGAGTCTGATCGCACGCGGTCACCGGACCGCGTCCGATCCGAGGAGACATCGATGAACGAGTCCATGGTCACCTTCCAGGGCTGGCTCGGCGCCGACGTGCGCACCCGTACGGCCGCCGGCGCCCTGGTGGCGTCCTTCCGGGTGGCGAGCACCCCGCGCCGCTACAACCGAGCCACGCAGGAGTGGTCCGACGGCGCCACGCAGTGGTACACGGTGAACGCGTGGCGCACGCTGGGCGACCACTGCGCTGCCTCCTTGCGGCGCGGCGACCCGGTGGTCGTCCACGGCCGGCTCAACCAGTCGACCTGGGTCAACAGCGAGGGGGTCGAGGTGACCTCGCTCGAGGTCGACGCGACGTTCGTCGGCCACGACCTCAACCGGGGACGCACGCAGTTCGCGCGCGCCGAGCGCAAGCGGGAGGAGGTGGCAGCACCCGCAGCCTGAGTGGGCGGGCGAGGGGGGTCAGCGACGTTTCGGAGAGCCGGTGGGGGCGCCGGTAGGCTCACGGATCATGGCTGAATATGTGTTCACCCTGCGCAATGTGCGCAAGGCCCACGGCGACAAGGTCGTCCTCGACAACGTCACCCTCTCGTTCCTGCACGGCGCCAAGATCGGCGTCGTCGGCCCCAACGGCACCGGCAAGTCGTCGCTGCTGAAGATCATGGCCGGGCTCGACCACCCCAACAACGGCGACGCGATCCTCGACCCCGGCGCGACCGTCGGCATGCTCCAGCAGGAGCCGCCGCTGTCGGAGGGCAAGACGGTCCAGGAGAACGTCGAGGAGGCGGTCGGCGAGACCAAGGCCAAGATGGCACGGCTCGACGAGCTCTACCTGATGATGGGCGACCCGGACGCCGACCTCGACAAGGTCAGCGCCGAGGCTGGCGACCTCCAGAGTGAGCTCGACGCCGCCAACGTGTGGGACCTCGACAGCCGGCTCGAGCAGGCGATGGACGCACTGCGCTGCCCGCCGCCCGACGTCCTGGTCGACAACCTGTCCGGTGGCGAGCGGCGCCGGGTGGCGCTGTGCAAGCTGCTGCTCCAGCAGCCCAGCCTGCTGCTCCTCGACGAGCCCACCAACCACCTCGACGCCGAGTCGGTGCAGTGGCTGGAAGGCCACCTCGCGGCGTACCCCGGCGCAGTCCTGGCCGTGACCCACGACCGGTACTTCCTCGACAACGTCGCGCAGTGGATCCTCGAGCTCGACCGCGGTCAGACCCACCCCTACGAGGGCAACTACTCGACCTACCTCGAGACCAAGAAGGACCGGCTCAAGATCGAGGGCCAGAAGGACGCCAAGCGCGCCAAGATGCTCGAGCGCGAGCTCGAGTGGGTGCGCTCCAACGCCAAGGCGCGGCAGACCAAGAGCCGCTCGCGTCTCGCGCGCTACGAGGAGATGGCGGCCGAGGCCGACCGGATGCGCAAGATCGACACCTCCGAGATCAACATCCCGGCCGGTCCGCGCCTCGGCGACATCGTGCTGGAGGCCGACGACCTCTCCAAGGGTTTCGACGACCGCCTGCTGATCCACGACCTCGACTTCAAGCTCCCGCGCGCCGGCATCGTCGGCGTCATCGGCCCCAACGGCGTCGGCAAGACGACGCTGTTCCGGATGATCATCGGCTCCGAGGAGCCCGACGGCGGCAAGCTCACCGTCGGCCAGACCGTGAAGATCTCCTACGTCGACCAGAGCCGGGGCGGGATCGACCCGAACAAGAACGTCTGGGAGGTCGTCTCCGACGGCCTCGACTTCATCAAGGTCGCCAACTTCGAGATGAACTCGCGCGCCTACGTCGCGTCGTTCGGCTTCAAGGGCCCCGACCAGCAGAAGAAGGCGGGCGTCCTGTCCGGCGGCGAGCGCAACCGACTCAACCTGGCACTGACGCTGAAGATGGGCGGCAACATGCTGCTGCTCGACGAGCCGACCAACGACCTCGACGTCGAGACGCTCTCGTCGCTCGAGGACGCGCTGCTCGACTTCCCCGGCTGCGCCGTGGTGACGTCCCACGACCGGTGGTTCCTCGACCGCATCGCGACCCACATCCTGGCGTGGGAGGGCGACGAGGAGGACCCCTCGAAGTGGTTCTGGTTCGAGGGCAACTTCGCGGCCTACGAGGAGAACAAGATCGAGCGCCTCGGCGCCGAGGCGGCGCGGCCCCACCGGGTGACGCACCGGCGGCTGACGCGCGACTGAATCCGTCTACGGGTCGCGAATATCCATCTCGGGGTGCGCGGCGATCAAGTGGTCGGCCACCGTGTTCATGACCCTGCCGAGAGTGGCGAAGTCTTCCTCGCTCACCAGGTCGACCAGGTGGGCCCGCACGCCCTTGACGTGGGTGGGCGCCATCGTCTGGAGCAGGTGGTAGCCCTCCTCGGTCATCGCGCAGACCACGCCGCGCCCGTCCTCGGGTGACTTGATCCGCTCCACCAGCCCGCTCTCCTGGAGCCGTCCCACGGTGTGGGTGACCCGGCTCCGGCTGTGGGCCAGCGAGTCGGCCAGCTGCGCCATCCGCATCCGCCGTCCCTCACGTTCGGAGAGCCGGACCAGGATCTCGTACTCCGTCAGCGAGAGCCCGTGCTCGCGGCCCAGGTCGTCGTCGAGCCGGTCGAACAGCAGCGTCGTCCCGATCACCAGTGCTCGCCAGTCCCGCTGCTGGGACGGGTCGAGCCATCGAACCCCCGAATCGTTCATGCCGAGAGACCTTACTGGGCGTCACCCATGTGGCGGGCCAGATCAGCGCGTCACGCGTCGCCGTCCTGACAGCGGCATGGGCGTGCGCCCGGGACGGTGATCGCCGGCTTCAGGAGCGGTTCTGCTCCACGGCGTTGCGGACCAACTCGACGAAGGCGTCCTCGTCGAGTGAGTCCGACTCGTGGAGGTCGATCGCGCGCCGGGTGCCGGCGTCCAGGCTGGCGTTGAAGAGACCGGAGGGGTCTTCCAGCGCGGCGCCCGAGGCGAAGGTGAGCTTCACCTTGTCCTTGTAGGTCTCGACCGTGCAGACCAGGCCGTCACAGGAGAAGGTCGGCACGCCGTCGGGGTTCGACGCCTTGCGCCACTTGGCCTCCTCGACCATGTCGGGCTCGGCCGCCAGGATCAGGGAACGGACCTTCTCGATCGTCTCGCTGCGCCAGTCGTTGCTCACGAGAGACGACGATACTCGCGGAGCAGTTGACCGCTCAGGGGTGCGGGCTCAGATTCGTTCGAGGATCAGCGCCATGCCCTGGCCGCCGCCAACACACATCGTGATGAGCCCGGTCGACTTGTCATGGAAGTCGAGGCTGTTGAGCATGGTGTTCTGGAGCCGGGCGCCGGTCATCCCGAAGGGGTGGCCGACGGCAATGGCGCCGCCGTTGATGTTGAGCCGGTCGAGGTCGATGCCGAGGTCCTGGTACGACGGCACGACCTGCGCCGCGAACGCCTCGTTGATCTCGACGAGGTCGATGTCGCCGATGGTCATGCCGGCGTGGGCCAGGGCCCGCTTGGTCGCCTCGACCGGGCCGAGTCCCATGATCTCGGGGGAGAGTGCACTGACGCCGGTGGCGACGATCCGGGCGAGCGGCGTGACGCCGAGCTCGGCCGCCTTGGTGTCCGACATGATCACGACCGCAGCCGCACCGTCGTTGAGCGGGCAGCAGTTGGCCGCCGTCACGACGCCATCGGGACGGAAGACCGGCTTCAGCTCGGCGGCGCCCTCGACGGTCACGCCGGCCCGTGGGCCGTCGTCCGCGCTGACCTCGGTGCCGTCGGGCGTGGTGACCGGCGTGATCTCGCGTGCCCAGAAGCCGTCCGCGATCGCCTTCTCGGCGAGGTTCTGGGACCGGACGCCGAACTCGTCGAGCTCCTCGCGGGTCAGCCCGCGCATCCGGGCGACGTTCTCGGCCGTCTGTCCCATCGCGATGTAGATGTCCGGCACGGTGTCGTCCTGGCGCGGGTCGTGCCAGTCCTGGCCACCCTCGGCGGTCGTCGCCGTACGCGCGACCGCGTCGCCGAAGAGCGGGTTCTGGGTGTCGGGCCAGTGGTCGGAGGTGCCCTTGGCGAACCGCGACACCATCTCGACGCCGGCGGAGATGAACACGTCTCCCTCGCCGGCCTTGATCGCGTGGAAGGCCATCCGCGTGGTCTGCACCGACGAGGCGCAGTAGCGGGTGATGGTCGCGCCCGGCACGTCGTCCATCCCGTTGATCACGTTGACGACGCGGCCCATGTTGAAGCCCTGCTCGCCTCCCGGGAGCCCGCAGCCGAGGTAGAGGTCATCGACCGTGCTCGGGTCGAGCGCCGGCACCTTGTCGAGTGCCGTCTTCACGATCGTCGCCGCCAGGTCGTCGGGCCGCAGGTCCTTCAGCGACCCCTTGTTCGCCCGCCCGATGGGCGAGCGAGCGGCGGACACGATGACGGCTTCGGGCATGACGGCTCCGATCTCGGTGATGAACGTGCGCTCGTCACCCTAGTCCCGCGTCGTGGGGTCACGACATGGCGCTCGTCACGCTGGACCGGCGTCGCCGGTGGTCGAGGTGCAAGGCGTCGCCGGTGGTCGAGGTGCAAGGCGCGCCGGTGGTCGAGGTGCGAGGCGAGGCCGGTGGTTGAGGTGCGAGGCCGTTCACGGCCGAGCCTCGAAACCCCCGGACTCGTGACCCGTACGGACTCGCCGGCATCGTGACCGGCATCGTGATCGGACCGTGACCACCAGGGCTGTGGAAAGGCCTGGTTGAGAGGGATTCCTGTCAGTGGTGACGGCTTGAATGGACCCATGACCACCACCGCGAACCTCGCTCCCGAGCTGCCGGACACGGCCGCCGGGGTGCTGGCGTTCGCGCGCGGACGCCGGGAGGCGGCGGATCGGGCGGAGGCGGATCTGCTGGAGGCGGCGGTGCAGTGGGCGGTCATCCACCCCGCCGAGACCCTCGATGACGCCGAGACGTTCCGGCTCCGTAGCGGTGGGGAGCACGCGATCCCGCTGGCCGGTCCGGGGGCGCCGCTGGTGGCGGAGTTCAGCGTGGCGGAGTTCGCGGCCGCGGTCGGGATGGGTCCGGAGTCCGGGAAGTACTACCTCGGCCACGCCCTGGAGCTGCGCTACCGCCTCCCCAAGCTCTGGGCACGGGTGATGACCGGGTGAGCTGGCGGCGTGGAAGGCCCGGCAGGTCGCCCACGAGACCATCGGCCACGCCCTGACCGTGGAGGCGGCGGCGTTCGTCGACCAGCATGTGGCACCGGTGGCGCACCGGATCAAGCCCACCCAGCTGGCCCGGCTGGTCGACGAGGCGATCGGCCGGTTCATGCCCGACCTGGCCGAGCGACGCCGCCGGGAGGCCGCCGACGGGCGCCACTTCACCATCGACCACGACCAGGTCTCGCTTTGCCGGCACCAGCCTCGTTCACGGCGAGCTGGACCTGGCCGATGCCCTCGACCTCGACGACGCCATCGGGACCATCGCCGACCAGCTCGGCGACCTCGGGCTCCACCGAGTCGCTCGACGTACGCCGTTCGCTGGCCGCCGGTGAGCTCGCCCGCCGCCAGCTCGCCCTCGACCTCCACCACCGACACCGGCACCGGCGACGGCGAGGTCGACGGGACCCGGAAGACCCGTCGGCCGAGCCGGCGGGTGGTGCTCCACGTCCACCTCTCCCGCGCCGCGCTCGAGGGCACCGACCACGTCGGCCGGGTCGAGAACACCCGGACCCCGGTCACCGCCGACCAGATCCGCGACTGGTGCGGCCACCCCGACACCCACCTCACCGTCAAGCCCGTCATCGACCTCGACGACCACGTCGCACGTCGGCCAGTACGAGATCCCCGACCGCATCAAGGAGCACGTCGCGCTCCGCGACCACACCTGCGTCTTCCCCTGGTGCACCCGCCCCGCCCGGAAACTGCGAGCCCGACAGCCATCCCTGCGACTGCGACCACATCACCCCCTGGCGCGACGAGGGTGACGGCGGCCAGACCTGCACCTGCTCCCTCGCGCCGCTGTGCCGACCCACCACCGACTCAAGACCCACACCGCCTGGACCTACACGACCCTCGACCCCGGCACCTACCTCTGGTCCAGCCCCCACGGCTACCAGTACCTCCGCGACCACCACGGCACCCTCGACGTCACCTCACCGACAGGCCCGCGCCGACGACGATGACCCCGCCCCACACCCCGCCACCCGGCGGGGTCACGGGCATGCCGGTAGTGAGGTGACGCCAGGCCTGCTGACCTCTGGCAGAGTCGACGCGTGCGCCACGTCTACGAGTGCCCGATGCGCTGGGCCGACATGGACCTCCTGGGCCACGTCAACAACGTCATCTACGTCGACTACCTGCAGGAAGCGCGCGTCGACCTGTTGCGCCACCACGGTCCGGCCCCCCAGGGCGCGGAAGGGCTCGCGGAGGGCGTGGTCGTGGTGCGCCACGAGGTGGAGTACGTCGCCCCGCTGACGTTCCGCTTCAAGCCGGTCAGCATCGAGTGCTGGGTCACCGAGATCAGGGCGGCCGCGTTCACCATGGCCTACGAGGTCTTTCACGAGAACGACGAGGGGCGCCGCGTCTACCTCCGTGCCAGCACCGTGCTGACGCCGTACGTCTTCGCCACCGAGCGGCCGCGTCGCCTGTCCAGCGAGGAGAAGGAGACCCTGACGCCGTACCTCGAGGACGGCGAGCCGGTCAGGGTTGCGCGGCCGCCGGAACCGGTGCGCGAGAAGCTCGGCCACTACCCGGTCCACGTCAGGTTCTCCGACGTCGACGCCTACGGGCACGTCAACAACGTCAAGTACTTCGAGTACTTCATGGAGGCCCGCATCCTCCTGACCGCCCGTCTCTGGCGCGACGTCCCCGAGGGCACGCCCGAGCCGGTGATGGTGGTCGCGCAGACCGACGTCGACTACCGGCTGCCGATCCTCTTCCGCCCGGAGACGTACGACGCCTGGTCCTGGATCTCCCACGTCGGTACGACGTCGATGACGATCGAGTCGGAGATCTGCGACGGCGACACCGTGCTGTCCCGGGCGCGCGTGGTCATGGTGTTCTTCGACCCGGAGACGCGGCGGCCGTCACCACCGCCGGACGCCTACCGCGACGCACTCGCGGCCGCTACTCGAACGTGTTGACCATGAACTGCGCGGCGTGGGTGACGTAGTCCCAGAACTGCGCGTCCTGCTCCGGCGTCAGCTCGACCGAGTCGAGGCCCTCGCGGAAGTGGACCAACCAGCGATCCTTGGCCGCCGGCGTCACCGCGAACGGGGCGTGCCGCATCCGAAGCCGCGGGTGGCCGCGGGTGTCGCCGTACGTCGTCGGGCCGCCCCAGTACTGCACCAGGAAGAGCAGGAAGCGCTCCTCGGCCGGGCCGAGGTCCTCCTCGGGGTAGAGCGGCCGCAGCACGTCGTCGGTGGCGACACCCTCATAGAAGCGGTGGACGATCCGGCGGAACGTCTCGAAGCCGCCGATCTCGTCGTAGAACGTAGTCACGCCTGCTCGTCCTCGGCCGTCGCGGCGGCAGGATCGGCGCTCGCCGGAGCGCTCTCCGGTGAGTCGCGGTGCCACACCATCCGCTGGGGGAAGGGCATCTCGATGCCCTCGTAGTCGAAGCGCGCCTTGATCCGCTGCCGCATCTCGCGGGCGACGGCCCACTGCTCGAGCGGGGCGGTCTTGAGCGCGACCCGGACCACGACGCCGTCGATCCCGAGCTCCTGGACGCCCCAGACCGACGGCTCCTCGATGATCACGCCCTTGAAGTCCTCGTCCTCCCACAGGTCGTGGGCGACGTCCTCGAGCACGCGACGGACCTTGACGAGGTCCTCGTGATAGGCGACGGCGATGTCGAGAACGGTGCGGGCCCAGTTCTGGCTCATGTTGCCGACGCGGGTGATCTCGCCGTTGCGGACGTACCAGACGGTGCCGTTGACGTCGCGCAGCCGCGTGATCCGGAGGCTGACGGCCTCGACGGTGCCGATCGCCTCGCCGAGGTCGATCTCGTCGCCGACGCCGTACTGGTCCTCGACGATCATGAACACACCCGACAGGAAGTCGCTGACGAGGCTCTGCGCGCCGAAACCGAGGGCGATGCCCAGGATGCCGGCGCTGGCGATGATCGGACCGACGTTGACGCCGAGCTCGCTCAGCATCATCGTCGCGATCACCGCGACGACGACACCGGTGACGATGCTCTTGAGCAGCGAGCCCATGGTCTTGGCGCGCTGCACGCGGCGATTGGCCACGGCGAGCTCCTGGGAGCCGGTCGCCTTGCCGGCACTGAGCGACCCGAGCGACATCCGGGTGATGCGGGCCGGGAGCATGCCGGTCTCCGCGCGCCGGACGATCCGGTCGACGAGCCGGTGCAGGATCCACCGGATCACCAGACCCAGCAGGAGCAGCCCGAGGATGGCCAGCGGCGTGCCGATCATCCAGTCCGCGAACCAGGCAGCGCGCTCGTTCCCGGTCTCGTCCAGCACGTAGTTGCAGACCGTCTCGTCGGTGGAGCAGGGGTCGGCCGTGTTGAACATGCGCCCCAGTATGTCGGCCACCCCAGACCCGCCGGGACGGGGCCTCGGCCGGGCCCGGCCGGTTTCGATATCCTCCTCCCGTGACCTCGACGCTGATCCGCCGCACCGCCCTCGTGCTCACCGCAGCCGCGCTGCCGCTGCTGGCCGCCGGGCCGGCCAGCGCCGAGATCCCGGAGGGCTGGAGCGATCCCGACGAGGTCGGCTTCCTCCAGCTGTTCCTGGTGATCGGTGTCCTCCCCCTGTCCCTCGCGGTGCTGATCGCGCTGGCGGTGTATCTGCCCGCGATGGCCCGGGGCGAGAACGTCAGGCCGGGCGCCGAGACCGCCGACGAGTGGTTCGGCGGCCCGCGGTCAGGTGCCGCTCAGCTCGAGGCCCGCGACACCGGAGGGACCGGTGGCGGCAGTGGCAGCTGGTGAGCTGACCCACGGAGACCGGCACGAGATCGACAAGGCGATCCGGGCCGCCGAACAGGCCTCCCGCTTCGAGTTCTCGGTGTTCGTCGGCCGCGCCCACGGCGAGACGCCGCGACTTCGCGGTCCGCCTCCACGGCGCCTCGGTGGCTCCGCCTCGCAGCGTCCTGGTGATGGTGGATCCCGCCTCCCGCGCGATCGAGGTCGTCACCGGTGACGTCGTACGCCGGACGCTGACCGACGGCGAGGTCGACCACGCCATCCTCCAGATGAGCTCGGCGTTCGCCGAGGGCGACCTGGTCCACGGGCTGACCCGCGGCATCGCCCAGCTCGCAGAACACGCGCGCTGACCGATCGCTGATCAACCCTGCGCGTCGCGCTCCTGGGCGGCCAGCGCGCGCACCACGTCGGCCCGGCCCTCGGTCACGAACCGCTTCGCGCCGGGGTTGGTGGTGGTCGTCGCGAGCCACGCGTCGACGCGGGCCAGCAGCTCGGGTGACCCGAGCGGCTTGGGGAAGATGTGCTCGAGGGCGACGGCCGCCTTGTGGGTGCCGATGTCGTCGTACAGGGTGTCCGCGGCCTCGAGGTAGCGCTCCAGGTAGGGCTCGAGCAGGTCGGCCTGGTCGGGCCGCATGAACGACATCACGATCGAGCGCGAGGTCTCGTTGGGCGTCTCCTTGTCGAGCACCGCGGCCCAGGCGGCCTCCTTGGCCTCCGGCAGCGGCTGTGCCGCACGCGCGGCCGCGGCGTACTCCTGGCCGGCGATGGTGGTGTCGCGCGCCAGCTCGGCCGCGATCTCCTCCTCGCCGAAGCGGCCGGCACGCGCCAGGCCGGTCACGAGGGTCCAGCGGAGGTCCTGGTCGACCGCCAGGCCCTCGAGGGTGCCCGGAACCGTCGAGGAGCGCCTCGATCTCGTCGAGCACCTCGTCGCTGCGTGCGGCGACCGACAGGTGACGGACGAAGGTCAGCTGGTGGTCGCTGCCCGCCTCGGCGGTGTCGACCAGCTCCCGCAGGCCCTGCTCCCACTCGGCGTGCAGCTGCTCGCGGTGGTCGGGGGCCGAGTAGAAGTTCTTGGCCAGTGAGGCGAAGCGCGGGAGCGCGGTCAGGCCCCACGGGTCGGTCTCGCTGCCGATGTTGCGCAGCACGAGGTGCACGAAGTCGGTCGCCCGCATCTCGGCGTCCCGCGTCATGTCCCACGCCGCTCCCCAGCACAGGGCGCGAGCGAGCGAGTCGTCGAGCCGGCCCAGGTGGTCGATCGCCGTCGCGAGCGACCGCTCGTCCAGGCGGATCTTGGCGTAGGTCAGGTCGTCGTCGTTGAGGAGCAGCAGCGCGGGCTGCTCCACCCCGACCAGCTCGGGGATCTCGGTGAGCTCGCCCCGGACGTCGACCTCGAGCCGCTGACGTCGTACGAGCGCCCCGTTGCTCTGACCATCGGACGGGACGTCGTAGAGGCCGATCGCGATCCGGTGGCGCCGCAACGTCGGCCAGTCCGGGTGAGCGGTCTGGCGTACGGCGAACGAGGAGTAGCTGCCGTCGCTGGCCAGCTCGAACTCCGGCCTCAGCGTGTTGACGCCGGCGGTCTGGAGCCACTCCTGGGCCCACGAGTCCAGCTCACGGCCGGACGACTTCTCGAGGGCCGTCAGCAGGTCGGTGAACTCGCTGTTGGAGAAGGCGAAGTCATGGAAGTACTGCGTCAGTCCGGCCAGGAACGGCTGGAGGCCGACCCACGCGACGAGCTGCTTGAGGACCGCCGCGCCCTTGGCGTAGGTGATCATGTCGAAGTTGACCTCGACCGCGTGCAGGTCGGGGTTGTCGGCGGCGATCGGGTGGGTGCTCGGCAGCTGGTCCTGGCGGTAGCCGGTCTGCTTGCGGGCGTTGGTGAAGCCGGTCCAGGCGTCGACGAACTCGGTCGCCTCGACCTCGGCGTGGTAGCAGGCCCACTCGGCGAACGACTCGTTGAGCCAGAGGTCGTCCCACCACTTCATGGTCACGAGGTCGCCGAACCACATGTGAGCCATCTCGTGGAGGATCACCGAGCCGCGGAACTCGTAGAACGCGGCGTCCTGGCGGCTGCGGGGGAGGTACTCGTCACGCAGGGTCACGCAGCCGGCGTTCTCCATCGCGCCCATGTTGTACTCCGGCACGTAGAGCTGGTCGTACTTCTCGAACGGGTAGGGGTAGCCGAACTCGCGCTCGAAGAACTCGAATCCCTGGCTGGTGAGCTTCACCAGCTCGTCGACGTCGAGGTACTCCACCAGCGACTGGCGGCAGAAGTGGCCCAGCGGGATGGTGCCGTGCGCACCTTCATAGGTGTGGCGGACCTCGTGGTACTCGCCGGCGACGATGGCGGTGATGTACGTCGACATCCGCTTGGTCGGCGGGAAGTTCCAGACCGCGGTGCCGTCGCCACGCGGGGCCGGCTCGGGCGTCGGCGCGTTGGAGATCACCTTCCAGTGGTCGGGCGCGGTGACGTTGAACGTGAAGGGGCTCTTGAGGTCGGGCTGCTCGAAGGTGGCGTAGACGCGGCGGGCGTCGGGAACCTCGAACTGGCTGTAGAGGTAGACCCGGTCGTCGACCGGGTCCACGAACCGGTGCAGACCCTCGCCGCTGCGGCTGTAGGTGCAGTCGGCCACGACCACGAGCTCGTTGTCGTCGGCCAGGTCGGTCAGCGCGATCCGGCTGTCGGCGTACGCCTCGCTCGGGTCGATCGATCGACCGTTGAGCGTGATCGCGTGGACCGTCGCGTCGACGAGGTCGACGAAGGTGCCGCTGCCGGGCTGGCGGCAGGTGAAGCGGATGGTCGTGGTGGAGCCGAAGGTCTTCTCACTCGTGGTCAGGTCCAGGTCGACGGTGTAGGACTGGACGTCGAGGAGGGCCGCACGGGTGGCGGCTTCGTCGCGCGTGAGATTCGTTCCTGGCATGCGCGGAATCATCCCAGAACAGATGTCATCGCCGACAATCGGTGGTCCCGAGGCGACGCGGCCGGCGCGGGACCGGTGGGGCAGATGAGAAAATTGGGGAAACGCCCGCGCGCCTCCTTGACTTGGGGTTGACTTCAGTCTCGTGCGCCCGTCCCCCCGGTCACACCTCAGCGCCCTGGTCACCGCAGTGGTGCTGGCGCTGTTGTCCGTCCTCGCCGTGCTCGCCCCGGTCACCCCGGCGCGGGCCACCTCGACCTACCTGTGCACCGGCTATGCGGCGTGCGCGGAGGCGGGGTACCCCCACTACGGCTACCGCGGGGCCAGCGACGAGATGTGGTGGCTGATGTACTCCGGCCACAACTGCACCAACTACGTCGCCTACCGGATGGTGCAGCAGGGCATGTCCGAGGAGCGGCCGTGGGACGGCACCGGCATGGCCTACAACTGGGGCCGCGCCAACCGCCGGATCACCGACCAGACCCCGATGGTCGGCTCCGTGGCGTGGTGGGACGCCGGCGACGGGGTGGGGTCCAGCGGGCACGTCGCCTACGTCGAGGAGGTGGTCTCGAACCGCAAGATCATCATCTCCGAGGACAGCTGGAGCGGCGACTTCCACTGGCGGACCATCAGCAAGCGGGGCGGAGGCTGGCCGACCGGCTTCGTCCACTTCGACGACCGAGCCGTGCGCGCGAAGGAACCGCCCAGCATCACCGGTGACCCCGCAGTGGGTTCCTCGCTGCGCGTCGACCCCGGGAGCTGGACCCCGTCCGCGAAGTACGACATCCAGTGGCTGTCCGGTGGGGAACCGATTCCTGGCGCGACCAGCACCACGCTGACCCCGACCGCGGCCCAGCTGCGGACCAGGCTGCAGGTCAAGGTCACCGCGACCGCCCGCGGCTACCTGCCCGGAAAGGCGACGACCGAGCGCTCCGACCGCGTCGCACGCGGCAGCATGACCGTCGCCGCGCAGCCGACCCTGACGGGGGTCGCCCGCGTCGACGAGGTGCTCACCCTCGACACCGGCAGCGCATCGCCGGCAGCCGACACCCGCGAGGTCCGCTGGTTCGCCGACGGCGAGCGGATCCGGGGCGAGAGCGGGCACCGGTTGCGGCTGAGCCAGGAGCAGATCCGGCGGACCATCACGGCGACCGTCGTGTTCCGCCGCGAGGCCTACCGCAACCTGCAGGCCACGACGGCGCCGACCGAGCAGGTCGCCGCCGGGCGGTTCGAGATCACCGAGCCGTTCTCCCTGTCGGGTCGGTCGCGCGTCGGTCGCACCCTCACCGTCACGCCGGGCACCTTCACCCCTGCCGGTGCCGAGGTCACCTACACCTGGCTGCGCGGCGACCAGCCCATCGCCGGTGCCGGCGGCCGGACGTACGTCGTCGGGCCTGAGGACCTGGGCCATCGGCTGTCGGTGCGCGTGGACCTGACCCATGCGGGCTATCGCGACGAGTCCGTGACGCTCCCGGTCGAGGGTCGGGTCACGACCGTGCCCACCCTGACGGTCGACTCCGAGGGTGGTGACCACCGCGCCACCATCGTCCTGCGCGTGGCCGCCCCCGGTGTGGCGGCGCCGGGCGGCCTCGCCACGGTCAGGATCGACGGCCACAAGCTCACCGGACGCGTCGAGGACGGCCGGCTGCGACTCGTCGTCCGCGACCTCGATCCGGGTCGGCACACCGTGCGAGTGTCGTACGCCGGCACGCAGGTCATCGAGGCTGCGAGGGCCACCGCCAAGGTGCGGGTGCTTCGTTCCTGAGGGAATGTCGGTCGGGGCGGGGAGGTTGTCCGGACATGACCCCCTCCACTGCTGAGTTCTGGTTCGATCCCGCCTGCCCGTTCGCCTGGATCACGTCACGCTGGATCCTCGAGGTCGAGCAGGAGCGCGACATCTCCGTCGACTGGCGGATCATGAGCCTGGCCCACCTCAACAAGGACAAGACGGACATCTCCGACGACTACCGCGAGTACCTCAGAACCGCGTGGGAGCCGGTCCGGGTGTGCATGGCGGTGGAGCAGAAGCACGGCCGCGAGGCGCTGCTGCCGCTCTACACGGCGCTCGGCACGCGTCGCCACAACGAGGGCGAGGCGTTCAGCCGCGAGATGATCGAGGCGGCGCTGGACGACGCCGGACTGCCGACCGAGCACGCCGACGCGATGCACGACTCGACGTACGACGAGGCGATCGTGGCCTCCCACCACGAGGGAATGGACCAGGTCGGCGACGACGTGGGTACGCCGACGATCGCGTTCGAGGGCGCTGCCTTCTTCGGGCCGGTGCTGAGCCG
The DNA here is from genome assembly GCA_963804845.1 of uncultured Actinomycetota bacterium. Lineage (GTDB taxonomy): Bacteria > Actinomycetota > Actinomycetes > Propionibacteriales > Nocardioidaceae > Nocardioides. The sequence goes on from CAWDSA010000007.1 coordinate 596,488, forward strand.
GATCCCGCGTGGCGAGGAGGCCGGCCAGCTCTGGGACGGCTGCATCGCTCTTGCGAAGGTGCCCTCCTTCTACGAGCTCAAGCGCACGCGCACCGGGGACCTCGAGCTTCACCTGATCAGCTCGATGCCGCGGCAGCGCCGGCAGCGATGGCCGCCGTGGCAGCGGCCTGGGCCGCGGCGACGGCGTCGCGCACCGCCTTCGCCGCCCAGGCGCCCTCGGAGACCTGCTTGGCGCGGCGGCGCACGTCCGAGGCCGACACGGCGCCACGGTCGACGACCCGGTGGGCGTGGCTGACGGCCGCCAGCAGCCCGACCAGTGCTCCCGTGCGCGGGTCGGGGTCGACGCCGGCGACCAGCACGTCCTGCAACCGCCGGCGCACGTCCTGCTCGTGACGCAGGTCGACGGCCGGCCAGGTCGTGTGAGGGAAGAGACCGAGGATGCGGCTGTCGCGTCGCTCGAGGATGCCGCGTCCGACGAGTCGTTCGAGGAGCTGCTCGCGCACCCCCTTGCCGATCCGCTGCACCAGGTCCTGGGCCGACCGCGGCTTCTCCGCGATCGTGGCGAGCGCTTCCACCAGGAGCGGGTCTCCGGGTAGAGGAGCGTCTGCGGCGGAGTACACCTTCGCGGTGTGCCAGAAGCCCTGCTTCTCGACGGTGACGTGCTCGCCGAGGGCGAGCTCGACCAACAGCGCGCCCCCGAACAGCGGCCTGGCGTTGGACGCTGCCGCCATCGTGCCCTTGTCGTCGTCGAGCAGGACCAGCAGCAGGTCCTCGGCGATCAGCGTCTCCGTGTCGGCTCCCATGGGACAACCGTAGGAGCCGCGGCGGAAACCCGGTACGGTCCCGCTCCGGCGCGTCCCTAGGATTGCGGGCATGACCCATGTCCTGTCTGCCGTCGCCTGGCCGTATGCCAACGGCCCGCGCCACATCGGCCACGTGGCCGGTTTCGGCGTGCCCTCCGACGTGTTCAGCCGGTTCATGCGGATGGCGGGCCATGACGTGCTGATGGTGAGCGGCACCGACGAGCACGGCACCCCGATCCTGGTCACGGCCGACAAGGAAGGGATCAGCGCCAAGGACCTCGCGGACAAGAACAACGCCGTCATCGTGCAGGACCTGGTCGATCTCGGGCTTTCCTACGACCTGTTCACGCGCACCACGACGGGCAACCACTACCGCGTGGTGCAGGAGATGTTCCGCACCTGTCACCGCAACGGCTACATGGTCGAGCAGACCGCGCGCGCCGCGATCAGCCCGTCGACCGGGCGCACGCTCCCTGACCGGTACATCGAGGGGACCTGTCCGATCTGCGGGTACGGCGAGGCGCGGGGCGACCAGTGCGACAACTGCGGCAACCAGCTCGACGCCACCGACCTGATCGACCCGCGCTCGAAGATCAACGGTGAGACGCCCGACTTCGTCGAGACCCAGCACTACTTCCTCGACCTGCCGGCGTTGGCCGGCGCGCTGCGCGAGTGGCTCGACGAGCGCGAGGCGTCGGGCACCTGGCGCCCGAACGTCATCAAGTTCTCCCAGAACATCCTCGAGGAGATCCGGCCTCGCGCGATGAGCCGCGACATCGACTGGGGCATCCCGGTCCCGGGCTGGGAGGACCAGCCGACCAAGCGGCTCTACGTGTGGTTCGACGCCGTGATCGGCTACCTCTCCGCGTCGATCGAGTGGGCGCGCCGGCTCGACGAACCGGATCGCTGGCGTGACTGGTGGAACGACCCAGCAGCGGTGTCCCACTACTTCATGGGCAAGGACAACATCGTCTTCCACTCCCAGATCTGGCCCGCCGAGCTGCTCGCCTACTCCGGAAAGGGGGACCGCGGCGGCGAGCCGGGGGAGTACGGCGAGCTCAACCTCCCGACCGAGGTCGTCTCCTCCGAGTACCTCACGATGGGCGACGCCCAGTTCTCGACCAGCCGCGGCCATGTCCTCTACGTCGGCGACTTCCTGGCCCGCTACGGTCCGGACGCGCTGCGCTACTTCATCTGCGCAGCCGGCCCGGAGACCTCCGACGCGGCCTTCACCTGGGCCGAGTTCGTCACCCGCAACAACTCGGAGCTGGTCGCCGGCTGGGGCAACCTGGTCAACCGCACGGCCACGATGATCGCCAAGAGCTTCGGAGAGATCCCGCCCTGCGGCGAGCTCGAGCCGGTCGACGAGGCTCTGCTGGCGGTGGTGCGCGACGGGTTCGAGTCCGTCGGCGAGCTGATCGGCCGTCACCGGCTGCGGGCCGGTATCGCCGAGGCGATGCGGGTCGTCGGCGAGGTGAACAAGTACCTCACCGTCACGGAGCCCTACAAGATGAAGGACGACGCGCAGCGTGACCGGCTGGCGACCGTCCTGCATGTCGCCGCGCAGTGTGTGAGCGACTGCAACACGTTGCTCGCACCCTTCCTGCCCCACTCCGCCAACAAGGTCCACCTGGTGCTCGGCGGTGAGGGCGAGTTCGTGCCGATGCCGCGCACGGAGCAGGTCGACGAGCTCGAGCCCGACAACGGCGCCGGGCTCTCGACGTACTCCGTCATCACCGGCGACTACTCCGCCACCCCCGCGTGGGCGCCGCGGCCGGTGACGGTGGGGGCGAAGGTGGACAAGCCGACGCCGGTCTTCACCAAGCTCGACCCCTCGGTCGTCGACGAGGAGCTGGCCCGACTGGGATGAGCACGGTGATGAGGCAGTGACCGATCACGTCACCGACGCCGACCGCGCCGCGGTCGCGGCGGACCGGGCGCAAGGCCGGGCCGACGCCACCCGCGAGGAGAAGGTGGACGTCGCTCACGTCGAGGACGTCGACGCCGGTGGCGTGCCGGCCCGGGTCTTCCAGCCCGCGGGGGCGTCCGGCGCGTTGCTCTACCTGCACGGTGGCGGCTTCGCGCTGGGCGACCTGTTCACCCACGACGCCATCGCCCGGCGGCTGGCCGTCGGCACCGGCCGCCTGGTCCTGCTCGTCGACTACCGCCGATCGCCCGAGCACGCGTGGCCGGCCGCCGACCGCGACGCGGGATCGGCGGCCGAGTGGCTGGCCGGGCGCGGCCACGACCAGGTCGCGATCGTCGGCGACTCTGCGGGAGCGGCGCTGGCCCTCGGTGAGGTGCTCCGCCACCCGGCGCGGTACGACGCGCAGGTGCTCGCCTACCCGTTCGTCGACCCCGCGGGAGGGTCCTACCGCCAGGACCTGACCGGCGTGGACCTCTCGGTCGAGCGGTGCGCCTGGTTCTGGCGCCTCTATCTCCAGGGAGCCGACGCCTCGGCCGACGAGGCCCTCCACGTGCTCGATCGCGACAGCCTGGCCGGGCTGCCCCGCACGCTCGTCCAGCTGGCCGAGCACGACGTGCTGACCCCGACCGGTCTCCGCCTCGCCGACCGGCTCCGCGGCGACGGCGTCGAGACCGAGGTGGTCGTCTACCCCGGTGTGCCGCACGGCTTCTGGCGCCACACCGACAACGAGCAGGGGGAGCCGGCGATCGCCGACCTGGTGGCCTTCCTGTCCACACTCTGAAACCGGTTACATGACGTCACCCGACGGTCGCGCTACGTTCGCCGTGGCGCCACCCCGCCTCCGTCCGGGGCGGGCACGGTGGGGCCTTCGTGACCGGCCATCGGGGCCGGCCAGTCTCTCGGGAGAGCAACATGTCCACACCTGTCCGCGCCCGCGCCTTCGGGCTTCTGACCGGCGCCGTGATCACCGTCCTCGGCGTGGGGGTCGCCGCCCCGGCTGACGCCGCGCCCAGCGAGGTCGACGTCGTCGCCCACCGCGGCTCGTCCGGCGCCGCGCCGGAGAACACGGTCGCCGCGGTCCGGCTGGCCGTCGACCACAAGTCGGACGTCGTCGAGAACGACGTCCAGCGCACCCGTGACGGCGAGCTGGTGATCGTGCACGACACCAGCCTGGCCCGGACGACGGACGTCGAGGAGCAGTTCCCCGACCGGGCGCCGTGGAACGTCGGCGACTTCACCCTGGCCGAGATCCGGACCCTCGACGCCGGGTCGTGGTTCGCCCCGCGCTTCGCCGACGAGACGGTGCCGACGCTCGCGGAGTGGGGCCGGGCGGTCGGTCGCCGTACCGCGATGCTGATCGAGGTGAAGACGCCGCACCTGTACCCGGGCATCGAGGCCGACCTCGACGACGAGCTGCGATCGATCCCGGTCTTCCGGTCCGCGCTGAAGCGCGACCGGGTCGTGGTCCAGTCGTTCGACCACGCGTGGCTGCGGTCGTACGACACCCTCGCCGGTGACGTCCCCGTGGGCTTGCTGTTCGCCGGCGGCCCGCCGAGCGAGGCCCAGCTCGCCGACGCGGCCACGTGGGCCGAGCAGGCCAACCCCGCCCTCGGTGACATGACCGAGGCGACCGTGGACCAGATCCACTCCCACGGGCTGGAGACCCACGTCTGGACCGTCAACGACGGCCAGGGCATGCGTCGCGCGATCGACTGGGACGTCGACGGCGTCATCACCAACTACCCGCAGGTGCTGCGCGACATTCTCCGTCGCGGCTGAGAACCGGGCTCAGAAGCCGGTGGCGGCGGTCGGCGGCAGGTCGCTGCGGAAGCCGTGCCACAGCTCGACGACCGCCTCGGGGCGGCGCTCCGACAGCAGCCCGGCTCGCTTGACCGACAGCAGGTTGGTCGCGCCGAGGTACGCCGACCCGAGGACGGCCACCGGTAGCTCGACGTCGGGCTCGGCGTCGGTGCGCTCGGCGTGCCCTTCACCTCCCGACACCACGATCCGCCAGCGTCCGGCCTGCCACGGTGCGTAGGGGTCGTCGACCTCGACGACGACGTCGCACTCACCGTCGTACGACCGCAGGGGGAGGGCGGCGGAGAGGTCGACCACTCGCAGCCACAGGTTGTCGGCCTGGATCACGTCGCCGGCCGAGCGTGGGCCGAGCCAGTGCCACAGCGGGTCGTCGACGGCGGTCTCGGGGAGCTTGATCGTGGCCATCAGGTCGAAGTCGACCAGCCGTCTCAACAGCGCGAGCCGCACCGCGGGGTCGCCGAAGATCGCCAGCACGTCGAGCGTCCCCTGCGGTCGGTGCTGCTCCCACTTGTGGGTGCGACGGAAGGCGGCATGGCCGACGTCGACGCCGTCTCGGGTGGCGAAGAGAAAGCGCACCGGCTCCTTGTCACGAAGCTTCTGTGGCGACTGCCGCAGCAGCGCGGCGTAGAAGTTCTCGTCACCCACGACCTGGCCCGGCGCGGTGGCAATGGCGCGCAGCTCGCAGTCGCGGACCCGTGTCACCAGCGCCGCGTCGGTCTCGGTCGCGAGGCGGGTCTGCACGGCGGCCACCGCGTCCTCGAGGCCCGGGGCGGTGAACTTCGTGCCGCGGCCGACCGAGAGCGTCGCCGACTGGGAGGCGAGGCCGTAGCCGTAGCGGCCGTAGATCGCCGGCTCACTCGCGTGCAGGCCGGAGACCGCGACGCCCTCGCGGTGGGTCTGCTCGACGTGGTGGCGCATCATCGCCGTCAGCACGCCCCGCCGACGGTGGTCCGGGTGCACCCCGACCCACGTGAGACCGGCCATGGGGACCAGCCGGGCCGCTCCGCCGGCGGGGAGCGACAGCTGCATCGGCCGGACGCCGTAGATGCCGGGGTAGGTGTCGGTGGCGGCCCCCTCGATGTCCGCGGCGAAGCGCTGCTCCGGCGGGACCCCCATCAGCTGCTCCTCGGCCGGGAGGTCCTCCGGCTCGTCGAACCACACCAGGTGGTCGGTGGCCAGGAACCGTTCGACGTCGGTGGCGTGGTCGACGCGGACCGCAGGCTCGGACATGGCTCCAGCGTGCCGGGAGACCGCCCTCCGGTGCCACCCCTTTAGGCTCCCCTCCGTGACCGCCGAGATGCACCTGCCGCTGTTCTACGTCCAGCAGAAGTTCGCCATGACCACCAACCGCTACGCGCTCTACGCCGCCAACCCGGACGGCAGCTTCGGTGCGCTGATGGGGGTCGCGCAGCAGAAGCGGATGGCGTTCAAGGAGCAGGTGACGTTCTACGCCGACGAGTCCAGGTCGCGGCCGGTGTTCAGCTTCAAGGCGCGCGCCAAGCTCGACCTGAACTCCGGCTACGACATCACCGACGAGGCCGGCCAGCAGATCGGCTTCTTCCGCAAGGTCTTCGGCGCCAGCCTGCTGCGCTCGACGTTCCACATCGAGGGCGCCGGCTACGCCGGCACCGGCCAGGAGCGCAGCCAAGCCGTCGCGCTGGTACGCCGCTTCGTCGACATCCCGTTCCTGCCGATCCACTTCGACTACGTCGACGCCGCGGCGCCCCGCTCCTCGGTATCGAACGGCAGGGCAGCGTGCGCGACAAGTACACCGTCCACGTGCCCGACGCCCGGGTCGACTTCCGGGTCGCGGCGGCCGTCGCCGTGGCGATGGACGCCCTGATGGCCCGCTGACAGACTGACCGACCATGCGCGTGCACATCGGCTCCGACCACGCCGGCCTCGACCTGAAGGACCACCTCCTCACGTGGCTCACCGACCACGACTACGAGGTCGTCGACCACGGCCCGTTCGTGTACGACCCCCTCGACGACTACCCGTGCTTCTGCCTCCGCACCGCGGAGGGCGTGGCGGCGGACGTGGCCGAGGGGCAGCAGGCCGTCGGCGTCGTGGTCGGCGGCTCCGGCAACGGCGAGCAGATGTCGGCCAACAAGGTCGACGGCATCCGGTGCGCGCTGGTGTGGTCGGAGGAGACCGCCCGGCTGGCCCGCGAGCACAACGACGCCAACGTGATCTCGGTCGGCGGGCGGCTGCACTCCCTCGACGAGATGACGCGGTTCGTCGAGGTCTTCCTCGACACCGACTTCAGCGGCGATGAACGCCACGTCCGGCGGATCGGCCAGCTGGCGACGTACGAGACCTCGGGCGAGCTGCCGCCGCTGCCCGAGTCGGCGCTCGGCCGGTCCCCGGACCGCGATGCCTGAGGGCCACACCCTCTTCCGGCTCGCGGCGGAGCTCACCAGCACGTTCGCCGGCCACCGGGTGGCGGTCTCGAGCCCGCAGGGCCGGTTCGCGGCTGACGCGGCCGTGCTCGACGGCTCGCTCCTGGTGGGCGCGGAGTCGGCCGGCAAGCATCTCTTCGTCGAGTTCGACCACGAGCAGTACGTGCACGTCCACCTCGGCCTGATCGGCCAGTTCACCGTTCATGAGATGGGCCGCCCAGCTGGAGCCCCGCCCCCCGAGGGCCAGGTCAGGTTGCGGCTCGAGAGCCGTGCCGCGTACGCCGACCTCCGGGGGGCCATCGTGTGTGACCTGGTCGGGCGGTCTCGCCGCGACGAGGTGATCGCCGGTCTCGGCCCTGACCCGTTGCAGGCCGAGGCCGATCCGGACCGCGCCTGGCAGCGGATCCGGCGCAGCTCGCGCCCGATCGGGGACCTGCTGCTCGACCAGGGGGTGGTCGCGGGCGCCGGAAACGTCTACCGCGCCGAAGTGCTGTTCCGACAGCGGATCCACCCGCTTCGGCCCGGCAAGACGCTGCGCGTCGGTCAGTGGCGCGCGCTGTGGGACGACCTGGTCGTGCTGATGGCCGACGGCGTGCGACTCGGACGGATCGACACGGTGCGCCCCGAGCACACGCCCGAGGCGATGGGGCGGGAGCCCCGCGCCGATGACCACGGGGGAGAGGTCTACGTCTACCGACGGACCGGGCAGCCGTGCCTGGTGTGCGAACACACCGTCCGCACCGAGGTCCTCGCCGGGAGGAACCTGTTCTGGTGTCCGCGATGTCAGGTCAGGTTCCGCTCCCGCGCCGTAAAGTGACCGCGATGACTGAGCAGAGCCGGGGCAACTCGTCAGTACGACGGGCCGCCACCTCCGCGTTTCGCCGCAGCGCCCCGCCGGAGGGCCGGACGCTGCGGCTGCTCGTGCTGCTCTCGCTCGTGATTGCCGTGGTGCTGTGGCTCGAGCCCGTCGACGCACCCCTGACGCTGCTGATCCTGCCGATGCTGCTGGGGAGCCTGAACCTCGGTCCGCGCTACCTGCCGTGGTTCGTGGTGTTCCTGCTCGTGCTCCTGGTCGGTGTGCTGACCCAGCAGCCTGACATCAGCCCGCGGATCATCGGCGGCGTCGGCGTGCTGTTCGCGGCCGGCTTCGTCATCTTGCTGACCTCGTTCCGGCGTACCCGCCTCGGCGTCGCCGGCGCCCTCGGCGAGTCGATGCTGGTCGACCTCCGCGACCGCATCCAGAGCCAGAGCGTCATCCCGTCCCTCCCCGCCGGCTTCAGCGCCGAGAGCGCGCTGCGCTCGGCCGGCGGTACGCCGTTCGCCGGCGACTTCGTCATCACCGTCCGCCCGCCCGAGACCGATCGGTTCGAGGTCGCCGTGGTCGATGTGTCCGGCAAGGGCGAGAGCGCCGGAACCCGGGCGCTGCTGCTGGCTGGTGCGTTGGGTGGGCTCATGGGTGCGCTGCCGCCGTCGGAGTTCCTGCCGGCGGCCAACGACTTCCTCCTGCGGCAGGACTGGGAGGAAGGCTTCGCCACCGCGGTCCACCTCTCTCTCGACCTGAGCACCGGCCACTACGAGATCCGCAACGCCGGCCACCCGCCGGCTGCCCACCGCGCGGCCGGCTCGGGGCGATGGGAGATGCAGTCCGACCAGGGTCCGGCCCTGGGCCTCTTGGAGGGCGCCGAGTTCCCGACGGTGGAGGGGGACCTGCGGCCCGGCGACGCGGTGATGATGTACACCGACGGCATGGTCGAGACCCGCGACAAGGACATCGGGCTGGGCATCGACAAGATGCTCGGCCGCACCGACCAGCTCCTGCGCGGAGAGTTCGAGGGCGGTGCCGAGCGGCTGATCGACTCGCTGGGCTCCCGCAACGACGACCGCGCGCTGGTGCTGGTCCACCGCCGCTGATTCGGGCGAGACGTCCGGGTGTGGCACGATGAACGCGCCCAAATCGCTGAGGCGGGTTGAGCGCGCGGATGTAGCTCAATGGTAGAGCCCCAGTCTTCCAAACTGGCTACGCGGGTTCGATTCCCGTCATCCGCTCCAAGGGGTCGACGGCCGTGCTGTGACAGGGCCGAGGGACTCCTTGGCGGGGCGTAGCGTAGTGGCTAGCGCGCCTGCTTTGGGAGCAGGAGATCGCAGGTTCGAGTCCTGTCGCCCCGACGAACCACCCCCACCCTGAAGACCTAGGAGACAACCTGTGAAGAGCGCCGTCGAGACCTTGAGCCCCACGCGGGCCAAGCTGACCGTCGAGGTGCCCTTCGAGGAGCTCAAGCCGAGCCTCGACGCGGCGTACCAGAAGATCGCCCAGCAGATCAACGTCCCCGGCTTCCGCCGCGGCAAGGTCCCGCCGACCGTGATCGACCGTCAGGTGGGCCGCGGCGCGGTCCTCGACCAGGCGATCAACGACCTGCTCCCGCAGAAGTACGTCGAGGCGCTGCAGGAGAACTCCCTCGAGCCCGTCGCCCAGCCGGAGATCGAGGTGACCCGGCTCGAGGACAACGAGACCCTGGAGTTCACCGCCGAGGTCGAGGTCAAGCCCGAGATCACGCTGCCGGCGTACGACGACGTCGAGGCTCAGGTCGACGACATCGAGCTGACCGACGTGGACGTCGAGGAGCAGGTGCAGGCGCTCCGCGAGCGGTTCGCGACCCTGCTCGACGTCGATCGCCCCGCCGCCGAGGGCGACTTCGTCGTCATGGACCTCAAGGCCACCCAGGACGGCGAGATCGTCGAGGGTGCGGAGGTCAGCGGCATGTCCTACCAGGTCGGTCGCGGCGGGATGCTCGAGGGCCTCGACGAGGCCCTCGACGGCATGTCGTCCGGTGACGAGAAGACCTTCTCCTCCGAGCTCGTGGGCGGTGACCTGCTCGGCCAGTCGGTCGAGGTGGCAGTGGCCGTCTCGCAGGTCCAGCAGCAGGAGCTGCCCGAGGTCGACGACGAGTTCGCGCAGCTGGCGAGCGAGTTCGACACCGCCGAGGAGCTCGAGGCCGACGTGCGCGAGCGGCTCGGCCGGGGCAAGCGCCTCGAGCAGGCTGCCGCTGCCCGGGACGCCGTCCTCGAGGTGCTGCTCGAGCGCGTCGAGATCCCGCTGCCCGACCAGCTCGTCGCCGAGGAGCTGACCGCGCGCCGCTCCGGCATCGAGCAGCAGCTCGTCTACGCCGGCATCACCATGGACAAGTACCTCGAGGACGAGGGGCAGACCGTCGAGGAGTTCGAGGCCGACCTCGAGCGCCGGGTCCGTGACGCCATCACCGCGCAGTTCCTGCTCGACGCGATCGCGAAGAAGGAGGAGCTCGGCGTCGACCAGAACGAGCTCTCCCAGCACCTGGTGCGCCGCGCTCAGCAGTCGGGTCAGGACCCGCAGGAGTTCGCCAACCACATGTTCGAGCACAACCACGTGCCCGAGCTGGTGCAGGAGATCCTGCGCGGCAAGGCGCTCGCCGCCATCGTCGAGACCGCGGTCGTCACCGACGGTTCGGGCAACCCGGTCGAGCTGAAGAACCTGCAGCCCGACGGCACCATCGGCGAACCGGCGGCCGCTGAGGACGCGACGGAGAGCGACGACCAGCAGGCCTGACACACGCCGTAGTCGGTCAGTGAACATCCGTTCACTGACCTGCTACGGTCCTGCGCATGACCCGCGAGCAGCCCGGAGTCCTCGACGCGTTGTCACTGCTGTCCCAGGTCGCTGACGAGCTGGTGGTCCGCACCGTGCGTGACACGCACGTCGCCTGGGTCGACCGGGTCCACGGGTTGCTGCGCCGGCCGACCGGTGCCGGACCGAGCGTGGGGGAGACGGTCCACCGCGGCATCGCCGCCGGTGTGTACGGCGGCCTCGGGGCCGGACTGCGCGCGACCTCGCGCGGTCTCGGCGCCGCAGCCGATCGCGGGATGGGTCCGCGGCTGGAGACCGAGGCCCGGGGTCGTTTCGTCAACTCCGCCGTCAACGGCCTGATCGGCGACCGGTTGGCGCACGAGCGTCACCGGCTCGCGATCCGGATGGCGGTCCGCCATGCCGGTGAGGACGTGACCCCCGACCCCCCGTCGCTGGCCGCGGCGTTCCCCGACGCCACCGCACGGATCGTGGTCTTCCTCCACGGCCTGTGCGAGAACGAGTCCTACTGGAACCGGCACCGCGAGCAGCGCGGCACGACGTACGGCGAGGCACTGGCCGGCGACGGCTGGACCCCGGTCTTCCTGCGCGCCAACACCGGGCTCCCGCTGCGCGAGAACGGTGTCGCCCTCGCCTCCCTCCTGTCGGCCGTGGTCGCCGCGTGGCCGGTGGACGTCGAGCGGGTCGCGCTGGTGGGTCACTCCCAGGGCGCGCTGGTGATGCGGGCCGCGGCCGCCGTCGTGGCGGACGACGGTGGCCGGTCCTGGCCCCGGCTGGTGTCGGACGTCGTCACCCTCGGCGCACCCCACCTGGGCGCCCCGCTGGCTGCCCAGATCGCCACCGGCAGCACCCTCATGGGCCGGCTGCCGGAGTCGGCCGCGTTCGGCCGCATCCTCGACTGGCGCTCGGTCGGGGTGCACGACCTCGTGCTCGGGCTGGCCGAGGACGTCCCGCCGCTGCCGCACGCCCGCTACCGACTGGTGGCCGCGACCCTGACCCGGTCACCGCGTCACCCGGTCGGAGCTGTCATGGGCGACCTTCTGGTGCGGGTGCCCTCGGCGTACGGCCGGAAGCGTGGGTGCACCCTGTTCCCGGACGCGGACGTCCTCCACGTCGGGCGCGCCGACCACTTCGACCTGCTCAACCACCCGCGCGTGGAGCGTGCGCTCCGGGACTGGCTCGCCTGACCCTGCCGCCGGACGGGGAAATCCGCTGTGCGCGAACAGTGGCCGTCAGCCCGTGGAACTGTCCGGATGTCCGGCTAGTGTCGCTGTCGTGACCCACCACTCAACTCTTCATCACAGCCCTGAGGCCAACGGCGCCGACGGGGCGAGGTACGGCCTCGACGACCACATCTACCAGCGGCTGCTGCGTGAGCGGATCGTCTTCCTCGGCTCGGAGGTCCGCGACCAGAACGCCAACGCGATCTGTGCCCAGCTGCTGCTGCTGTCGGCCGAGGATCCCGAGGCCGACATCTTCCTCCACATCAACAGCCCGGGCGGCTCGGTCGACGCCGGCATGGCGATCTACGACACGATGAACTACATCCCCAACGACGTCGCGACGGTCGGGATGGGACTGGCCGCCTCGATGGGCCAGTTCCTGCTCTGCGCCGGCACCAAGGGCAAGCGCTACGCCCTCCCTCACGCGCGGATCATGATGCACCAGCCGTCCTCGGGCATGGGCGGTTCCGCCTCCGACATCAAGATCCAGGCCCAGCAGTCGCTCCACATCAAGAAGGTGCTGCTCGAGCTGATCGCCCAGCACACGGGCCAGACCGTCGAGCAGATCGAGAACGACGCCGACCGCGACCGCTGGTTCACCGCCGACCAGGCGCTCGAGTACGGACTGGTCGATCAGGTCATCAAGAACGCCCGTGAGGCGGCCGACGAAGGCCGCCCGGCGCGCAACCAGGACAAGGACTGACATGAACTACTACATCCCGCAGTGGGAGGAGCGGACGTCCTACGGCTTCCGGAGGATCGACCCCTACGCCAAGCTGTTCGAGGACCGCATCATCTACCTCGGCACCCCGATCTCCGACGACGTCGCCAACGCCGTGATCGCCCAGCTGATGTGCCTGGAGTCGATGAACCCCGACCAGGACGTCCAGATCTACATCAACAGCCCGGGCGGATCGTTCACGGCGCTGACCGCGATCTACGACACGATGAACTTCATCAAGCCCGACGTGCAGACGGTGTGCATCGGCCAGGCCGCCTCGGCTGCCGCGATCCTGCTGGCAGCCGGCACCCCGGGCAAGCGCACCGCGCTGCCGAACAGCCGGATCCTGATCCACCAGCCCTACACCGAGGGCACGTTCGGCCAGACCTCCGACATCGAGATCCAGGCCAACGAGATCCTGCGCATGCGCGAGCTGCTCGAGCAGATGATCTCCGACCACAGCGGCCGCGACCGCGAGCAGGTCAGCCGCGACATCGAGCGCGACAAGATCCTGACCGCCGACCAGGCCGTCGAGTACGGCCTCGTCGATGCCGTGATCCAGCCACGCAAGGGCGCACCGGCCCTGGCATGACGACCGGCTCCGACGGGTTCCCCGCCGCCATGAACAAGGGCGGAGCGTTCCTCGTGTCACCCACCCTTGTGGGGCGCCACGGGGTACGGTCGTCGGGCCGTCCCACCGAGGACGACAAGCAGTGGCAGCTGGCCGGCGCTTCCCCGTGGCGCCGGAGTGACGGAGGGTGAGACCAAGTGGCACGCATCGGTGACGGTGGCGACCTGCTCAAGTGTTCCTTTTGTGGGAAGAGCCAGAAGCAGGTCAAGAAGCTGATCGCCGGCCCCGGCGTCTACATCTGCGACGAATGCATTGACCTCTGCAACGAGATCATCGAGGAGGAGCTCAACGAGGGCACCGAGGTCAGCCTCGAAGAGCTGCCCAAGCCTCGCGAGATCTTCGAGTTCCTCAACGCCTACGTGATCGGGCAGGAGCAGGCGAAGAAGACCTTGGCCGTGGCCGTCTACAACCACTACAAGCGGGTCCAGGCGGGCTTGGAGCCGACCGTGGGCAAGCACGCCAAGGAAGAGGCGGTCGAGGTCGCCAAGTCCAACATCCTGGTCATCGGCCCCACCGGCTGCGGCAAGACCTACCTCGCGCAGACCCTGGCCCGGATGCTCAATGTCCCGTTCGCGATCGCCGATGCCACCGCACTGACCGAGGCCGGCTACGTCGGTGAGGACGTCGAGAACATCCTGCTCAAGCTGATCCAGGCGGCCGACTACGACGTCAAGAAGGCCGAGACCGGGATCATCTACATCGACGAGATCGACAAGGTGGCCCGCAAGGCCGAGAACCCGTCGATCACCCGAGACGTCTCCGGTGAGGGCGTCCAGCAGGCGCTGCTCAAGATCATCGAGGGCACCACCGCCTCCGTCCCACCGCAGGGTGGCCGCAAGCACCCCCACCAGGAGTTCATCCAGATCGACACCACGAACATCCTGTTCGTGGTGGGCGGCGCCTTTGCCGGACTCGAGCAGATCATCGAGCAGCGGGTCGGCAAGAAGACGCTGGGCTTCACCGCCGAGGTGCGCGGCGCCGACGAGCGCGAGGCCGACGACCTGCTGACCCACGTCCGCCCCGAGGACCTCACCAAGTTCGGCCTGATCCCCGAGTTCATCGGCCGGCTGCCGTTGATCGCGAGCGTGAGCAAGCTCGACCAGGAAGCGCTGGTCCAGATCCTCACCGAGCCTCGCAACGCCCTCGTCAAGCAGTACCAGAAGCTCTTCGAGCTCGACGGGGTCGAGCTCGAGTTCACCGACGAGGCGATCCTGGCCATCGCCGACCAGGCCATGGAGCGGGGCACCGGAGCGCGGGGTCTGCGCTCGATCATCGAGGAGGTGCTCCTCCACGTGATGTACGACGTACCGTCCCGCGGCGACGTCGGCAGGGTCATCGTGACCGGCGAGGTGGTCACCGACGAGGTGGCGCCGACCCTGGTTCCGCGCGAGGCCGAGGCCAAGAAGAAGAAGTCCGCCTAGCGTCACGCCCGCGGGCCCCGGGAACCACGTCACCCTCCGACCGGACTATGCCGACCTAGTCATTTCGGGCCATACCGCCCTCGTGTCCGAAAAGGCAGACTGGAGGTCGAATCTCGGTAAAGGAAGCCTCCGATGCGAATCGATCACCGTCGCCCACTCGTGGCCTACATCCTGGTCGCTCTGGCGTGCGCATTTGTGGTCGCCCAGGGGTTGCGTGGGGTTCCTGATCTCGGCCCGGGGCCTTCCGTCGGCATCTTCGCCGGCGACTCGATGACACCCGGCGAGGAGTCTCTGCGCTTCGTCGATCCGCCGGTGATCGATGCGGCGCCCGAGCCCGAGGTCGTCGACGACGGCGAACCGGCTCCCTCCTTCTCCGACTCGATCGAGGACTTCCTCGGGACGCCGCTCTTCCCGAGTGACACCACGGACGCCGGTGGCGTCGCCACGGCAGCAGCGCAGCCGGTGACGCCGGGAACCCAGGTGCAGGCCGATCCGCCCGACGCGAACCTGACCGACACCGGTGGTGGGTCCGACAACGGCGGCGGCAACGGCGGTCTGCCGGATCCCGACCCCGACAGCGGTGGCGGGGTCTTCGGCCCGCCCCTCGACGGTGGACCGGGCGACGGTGACGGCGACGGCGACGGCCACGGTGACGGCGACGGTCCCGGTCACGGCGACGGCCCCCTGCCACACGACTTCGACAAGGTCCCACCCGGCGGGCACCCCTTCGGTCACGTCGGCCCGCCACCGGGCAACGGGAACGGCAACGGCAACGGGAACGGGAACGGCGGCGGAACGGGAACGGCAACGGGAACGGCAAGGCGGCGGCAACGGGAACGGCGACGGCAACGGGAACGGCGGCGGCAACGACGAGGGTCGCGGTCACGATGACGACGACTCGGACGGCGACGACGATGGCGGCCACCACGACGACGACGACGGCTCGACGACGGCTCCTCGCACGACGGCTCCTCGCACGACGGCCACTCGCACGACGGCCACTCGCACGACGGCCACTCGCACGACGGCCACGGCAAGGCCAACGCCGGCAGCGACAACTCCCCGGGCCAGGCTCACGACGGCAAGCGAGACGGCAAGAAGGGCCACGGCCAGAAGGGCCACGGCAAGAAGCACCACGGCAAGGCCGGCAAGCACAAGGGTCCCCGGAAGATCGACCCGATCCACGGCAAGCGCGGTCCCCGCTGACTCCTGCTAGGAGTCGACCTCGGCCAGCTCGGCCTCGACGCTGATCGAGTCGGCGCCGGCCACCGCGGTGAACACGAGGTCGCCGGTCACCTTGCCCAGTGACCTCAGGTCGTCGGCGGCCAGCTCCACCTGGGCGACCTGCGCCTCAGGTCCGGAGATCTCCACCCGTGCCAGGGGCGCCTTCATCGAGACCTTGGCCTGCGACTTGGCGCCGCGGATGCCGATGAGTGCGGCCGCGACCGCGTCGATCAGTGACGGGGCTCCCGCAGCCGCCGAGCCGAGGTCGGCACTGACCGGCCACGAGGCCCGATGGATCGAGCCCTCACGCCACCAGGACCAGACCTCTTCGGTGACGTAGGGCAGGAACGGCGCCAACAACCGCAGCTGGACCTCGAGCGCGATCGCGAGCGTCGCCCGCGCGGACGCGGTGCCGGGGTCGCCCTGCTGGTCGGGGTCGCCGTACGCGCGCTCCTTGACCAGCTCGAGGTAGTCGTCGCAGAACTCCCAGAAGAACTTCTCGGTGACCTCGAGCGCCGTCGTGTAGTCATAGGCCTCGAACGCTTCTGAGGCGCGGCGGATCACGATGTCGAGCCGGCCCAGCAGCGCACAGTCGACCGGCGCGCTGACGGCGGCGGGGTTGAGGTCGGAGCCGCCCATGCCGAGCACGAACCTCGAGGCGTTGAGCACCTTCATCGCGAGCCGTCGGCCGACCTTCATCTGGCTCTCGTCGAAGGGAGAGTCGAGCCCGGGACGGGCGATGGCCGCACGCCAGCGGACGGCGTCGGCGCCGAACTTGTCGAGGACCTCGTCCGGCACGATGGCGTTGCCCTTCGACTTGGACAGCTTCTTGCGGTCCTCGTCGACGATGAAGCCGGAGATCATGGCGGTGTGCCAGGGCGCGACGCCCTGCTCGAAGTGGGCGCGGACGACACGGCTGAACAGCCAGGTGCGGATGATGTCGTGGGCGTGGGTGCACAGGTCCATGGGGAAGACCCGGCTGAAGAGGTCCTCGTCGGTCAGCCAGCCCCCCGCGATCTGGGGGGAGAGCGAGGAGGTCGCCCAGGTGTCCATCACGTCCGGGTCGCCGACGAACCCGCCCGGCTTGCCTCGCTGCCCCTCGTCATAGCCGCGCGGAGCGTCGGCGGAGGGGTCGACCGGCAGCTCGGCCTCGCTCGGCACCAGAGGGTGGTCGTGGTCGGGCTCGCCCTGGTCGTCGAGCGGGTACCAGACGGGGAAGGGAATCCCGAAGAACCGCTGCCGCGAGATCAGCCAGTCGCCGTTGAGCCCGCCGACCCAGTTGTCGTAGCGGTGCCGCATGTGGGCCGGGATCCAGCTGATCTCGTCACCGCGCGCGATCATCTCCTGGCGCAGGTCCGCGTCGCGGCCACCGTTGCGGACGTACCACTGCCGGGTCGCGACGATCTCGAGCGGCTTTTCGCCCCTCTCGTAGAAGTTCGCCTTCCGCTGGGTCGGTGCCGGGTCGCCCTCGAGGTCGCCGGTCTCGCGCAGCAGCCCGACCATGGCCTCACGGGCGCTGAAGACGGTCTTGCCGGCCAGCTGGGTGTACGCCGTAGCCGCGGGGTCGGACGAGAGCCACTCGGGGGTGTCGCGGTGGAGGCGGCCGTCGCGGCCGATCACGGTGCGGACGGGGAGCTGAAGCTCGCGCCACCACATGACGTCCGTGAGGTCGCCGAAGGTGCAGCACATCGCGATGCCGGCGCCCTTGTCAGGTTCCGCGGCGGCGTGGGCGACGACGGGGATCTCGACGCCGAAGACCGGCGAGGTGACCGTCGATCCGACCAGGTCCGTGTAGCGCTCGTCGTCCGGGTGGGCGATCAGCGCGACGACGGCGGGGATCAGCTCGGGCCGGGTGGTCTCGATCTGGACCGGGGTGCCGTCGGGGCGGTGGAACGCGACCCGGTGATAGTGACCGGCATAGTCGCGTGCCTCCAGCTCGGCCTGTGCGACGGCCGTCTGGAACGTGACGTCCCAGAGGGTCGGCGCCTCCTGGAGGTAGGCCTCGCCGCGCGCGAAGTTGCGCAGGAACGCCGTCTGACTGACCAGCCGCGACTTGTCGCCGATGGTCGTGTAGTTCTCGTTCCAGTCGACCGAGAGCCCCAGGGTCCGCCACAGCGTCTCGAAGGTCTGCTCGTCCTCCACGACCAGCTGCTCGCAGAGCTCGATGAAGTTGGGCCGGCTGATCGAGACCTGCTTCTTCGGGTCGGGCTTCTCCGGCGGGGTGAAGTCGGCGTCGTAGGGGAGCGACGGGTCGCACCGGACGCCGAAGTAGTTCTGGACCCGGCGCTCGGTCGGGAGCCCGTTGTCGTCCCAGCCCATCGGGTAGAAGACGCTCTTGCCCCGCATCCGCTGGTAGCGGGCGATCAGGTCGGTGTGGGTGTAGCTGAAGACGTGACCGACGTGCAGCGAGCCGCTCACCGTCGGCGGCGGGGTATCGATCGAGTACACGTTCTCGCGGGGCTGGGTGCGGTCGAACCGGTAGGTCCCGTCGGCCTTCCACCGCTCGGACCACTTCTGCTCCAGACCTTCCAGCGCGGGCTTCTCCGGTACGACGACGGCGGCCCGCTCAGGGCTCGTCGGGGTCGTGGCCTGCTCGTCCGCGTCGGTCATGGGCCGAAAGCCTAGGCGGCAAGGCCCCTGAACCTTCAATCGGATTCGGCTGCGTGGCGCTGAAATCCGGTCGCGGCCCGTCCCCGATCGCCCTAGCGTCTGGTCATGGCGAGGCTGACGTTCCACGACGACCCGGTCGACTTCCTCGCTGCCGCCCGCGACCACCTCGCGGCTGAGCCCGTGCTGTCCACGGTGGTGGCCTCGATCGCCGAGCGGTCGGCCCGCGAGGATGCCGCGGGGGTCGAGCACGACCTGCCCCACCGGTGGTGGGTGGTGGTGCGCGACGACGCCGGCGACGTGGTCGGCACGGGGATGCGGACCGCGCCGTTCACGCCGTACCCGCTCTTCCTGCTGCCGATGCCCGGCGAAGCTGCGGCCGTGCTCGCACGCGCCCTGCACGGACGCGGGGAGCATGTCGCGGGAGTGAACGGCGCACTGCCCGCCGCGCAGACCTGCGCGGGCGAGCTCGCCCGGCTGCAGGGAGGGACCGCCGAGGTGACCGTTCGCACCCGGCTCCACGAGGCGACCTCGCTGGTCCCTCCTCAACCGGTGGCAGGTCGGCTGCGGCTCGTGCGAACCGACGAGGTCGACCTGGCGATGGAGTGGTTCGAGGCCTTCGCCCACGATGCCGACGAGCAGGCGGGCCGGGAGCCCGGCAGCCTGCACGAGATGACGGAGACCGCGGACGGCATGCTCCGGCGGATCGCGGAGGAGCGGGTCTGGTTCTGGGTGGACGACGACGACCGACCGGTGCACGTGACCGGCCACAACCTCCCGGCCTTCGGCGCCGCCCGGATCGGGCCGGTCTTCACTCCGCGTGAGCACCGCGGGCGTGGGTACGGCGGCAACGCGGTCGCCCGGATCAGCCAGCAGCTCCTCGACGACGGCGCCCGCCCCTGCCTCTACACGGACCAGGCCAATCCGACCTCCAACCAGCTCTACGCCGCTCTGGGCTTCGAGCCGGTCGTGGACATGGCCGACCTGCGGATCGGGTGACGCGGGGGGCCGAGCCCTAGACTCGCCCCCGATGAGTGAGACCCCCACCGCCCGCCCGGCCGAGACCTTTGCCGAGGTCGAGGACGCCCTGCTGTCCCGCTGGCCCGAGACGCGGCTCGAGCCGTCGCTCGACCGGATCCGCGCGTTCACCGAGCTGCTCGGCGAACCGCAGCGCGGCTACCCCGTCATCCACCTGACCGGCACCAACGGCAAGACGTCGACCTCGCGCATGATCGACACCCTGCTGCGCACCCTGGACCTGCGTACCGGTCGCTTCACCAGCCCCCACGTCGAACGGATGAGCGAGCGGATCTGTGTCGACGGCAGCCCGCTGACCGACGAGGAGTTCGTCCGCGCGTTCAACGACGTGGCGCCGTACACCCACCTCGTCGACTCCAGCGAGGCCCACCCGCTGTCGTTCTTCGAGACCATCGTCGGCATGGCGTACGCCGCGTTCGCCGATGCCCCGGTCGAGGTGGCCGTGGTCGAGGTCGGCCTCGGTGGCGCGTGGGACGCGACCAACGTCGCCGACGGTCAGGTCGCGGTCGTGCTGCCGGTCGGCGTCGACCACGCCCAGTTCCTCGGCGACTCTCCCGAGCAGATCGCCCTCGAGAAGGCGGGGATCATCAAGGCCGGCGCCACGGCTGTGATGGCCGAGCAGACGCCCGAGG
This sequence comes from uncultured Actinomycetota bacterium, assembly GCA_963804845.1. Lineage (GTDB taxonomy): Bacteria > Actinomycetota > Actinomycetes > Propionibacteriales > Nocardioidaceae > Nocardioides. The sequence continues at coordinate 616,554 of CAWDSA010000007.1, forward strand.
TCGCCGAGGTCTTGCTGCAGCGCTGCGCCGAGGTCGGTGCCACCCCGGTCCGCGAGGGCGTCGACTTCGGCGTCGTGTCGAGGGTCCCCGCGGTCGGCGGCCAGGTCGTCTCGCTGCAGGGAGTGCGCGCCCGCTACGACGAGCTCTTCCTCCCGTTGTACGGCGCCCACCAGGCCCAGAACGCGGTCGTCGCCCTCGCCGCGGTCGAGGCCTTCATCGGCGAGGAGCCGCTCGACGGTGACCTCGTGGCGAGCGCGTTGGGGCAGGTCACCTCGCCGGGCCGGCTCGAGGTGATCCGACGCAGCCCGACCATCGTCCTCGACGCGGCCCACAACCCCCACGGTGCGCGGGCCGCCGCCGCCGCACTCGAGGACTCCTTCACGTTCGACCCGCTCGTGGGCGTCATGGGCGTGATGGCCGACAAGGACCACGAAGGAGTGCTCGCGGCGTTCGAGCCATACCTGTCGCACGTCGTCTGCACGCAGAACTCGACCCACCGGGCGATGCCCGCCGAACGACTCGCGGTGGCCGCGCGCGAGATCTACGGCGAGGACCGGGTGTCCGTCGCGCCTCGGTTGGCCGACGCGATCGACCAGGCCACGGGTCTCGCCGACTCGGTCGAGGGCGCGTCCATCGGCTCCGGCGCGGTGCTCGTCACCGGCTCCGTGGTGACCGTCGGCGAAGCCCGCACCATGCTGAAGGGCCGCGGATGAGCACTCCCACCCCACAGACACGGTCGCCGCGACGGGGCATGTGCGCCGCCGTCCTGGCGTTCGAGGGCGTCGTCGTCGGGTTGTCCACGCCGGTGATGGCCACGCTGACCGACGTGTCGCTCGGCACCGCGCTCGGTCGTCGGCCTCGGCCTCGCGGCTGCCTGCCTGCTGCTCGCCGGCATGCTCCGCGCCCCGTGGGCTTACGTCGCCGGCTGGGTGCTGCAGGCCGCCGCCATCGGCCTCGGCTTCCTGGTGCCGGCCATGTTCGTCCTCGGCGGGCTCTTCGCCTTGCTGTGGGCCACGGCGGACGTCCTCGGTCGCAAGATCGAGCGCGAACGCGCCGCGGCGTACGAGGCCTACGGGACCGAGGACACCTCCGGCTGAACCACCCGCTCCCGCTCGGCGCGCAGCGCGGGCAGGTAGAGGAAGGCGCCGAGCAGGCTGAAGGCACCCGCGAGCACCATCGACACCTGCAGGCTGGTGGCCTCGGCGAGGAGGCCGAGCGGCGTCCCGAAGATCGAGAACGAGATGAAGAAGACCATCGAACCCATCGACAGCACCGTCGCCCGGTTGCGGGCGCTGGCCTCACGGTGCATCAGCGTGTCGTGCATCGGGCCGCCCATGCCGTGCATCGAGTAGGTGAAGAGGTAGGCCACGATGAGGGCGACCGGACCGGCGACCAGGCCCATGGTGACGGCCCCGAGCCCGTTGAGGATCCGGGCGGCGATGGCCATCCTGGCGACGCCGAATCGCCGACTGCCGAGCCCGGCCAGGGCTGAACCGGCCGCGAAGACCCCCCAGCCCACGGCCGCCACCGGCCCCATCAGGGCACCGGCCTGCTCCTCGCCGCCGGCCAGCTCGGCGAGCCGGACCGGTGTGAAGGTCTCGAAGACGACGAGTGCGGCGGTCCAGAAGACCTCCACCAGCACGATGCAGCGCAGCACCCGGTTGCTCCGGAGCAGCCCCAGCCCGTCACGGATGACGGCGGGCGCCTCGCGCACCGAGTCGGCCGCCCGGCGTACGCCGGTGGTGTCGACGTGGGTGTGCGGCTCCTTCATCAGCGCGATGACGGCGAACAGGTGGAGGACGTTGAGCGCCGCCCAGCACAGCATCGGGAGCAGCAGGGCCGACCCGACGGGGAGCGGTTCCCACGCGATGAGCCCGCCCGAGATGACCGCGCCCACGGCGATCGAGGCGCCGAGGACCGTGCCTTGGACCGCGAGGGTTCCGTCGACGTCGGCACCCGGCTCGGTGACGTGGACGATGTCGACGTACCACGCCTCCAGCGGCCCGGAGTCGAGGGCTCGGAACACGCCTTGCAGCGCGGCAGCCACGACGAACATCCAGAACGAGTCGGCCAGGATCATCACGACTCCACCGATGACGTTGACCACCGCGGAGACGATCAGGACCGGGCGACGGCCGAAGGCGTCGGCGAATCCGCTGGTCGGCAGCTCGAGCAGGAACACCACGATGCCCTGCAGCGAGAACGCGAGCAGCGCCTCGGAGATGGTCAACCCGCGGTCGAGGATCCACAGCGTGAGCACGCCGACGACGAGCCCGATCGGGAACCAGCGGGTGAAGGTGAGGAGCAGGAACACCCGCCGGGCGGCGGCGGGGGAGAGTACGTCGGTCACGACTGGCTCCCCTCGAAGCGGGCGTGCACCGGCAGTGCCATCGTGCTGACCAGCACCCGCCGGGCGGCCGGGTCGCCGGCGCCGGCGTTGCGGTAACGGTCGATCACGGCCATCAGCTCCTTGCCCATCGCGGCGGCCTGTTCGGCGGTCACGACGACGCCGTCGTCGCCGTAGCCCAGCGCGTCACGCCACTCGCGCGGCCAGCCGCGCTCGGCCTGGAACCAGCCCTCGGCGCGGTCGGCCAGCTGCGCGACGTAGTGCCGGGTCAGCCACGTCATCGACTCCTCGGCGTCCTCGTCGCCGACGAAGTCGCTCGGAGTCATCTCGTGCCCGCGGCTGGCGGCGGCCCAGATCCGGCGCTTCCCGGCTCCCTCGCCGGTGTCGGATACCAGCCCGACCGACTCCAGCTTGCGCAGGTGGTAGCTGGTCGCCCCGGTGTTGGTCACCAGTCGCTCGGCCAGGTCGGTGGCCGTCGCCGGACCGTGGAGGCGCAGCTCCGAGAGCAGCCGCGAACGGAGCGGGTGCGCGAGCACGCGCAGGGCGGTGGCGTCGAGTCGGATGATCTGGGTGGTCATGGCGTGCACACTACCTGTGCATAGATCTCATGCACAAGTTCTTTGCACGACCCCGGGATCTCTGGAGTCCCGAGCGTGGCTAGGCTCCCGGCCATGACCCAGCGCACCCTGGTCCTCGTCAAGCCCGACGGAGTCCGCCGCGGCCTCTCCGGCGAGGTGATCCGGCGGATCGAGGCCAAGGGCTACACCCTCGTCCGGCTCGAGCTGCGCGAGGCGACGCCCGAGCTGCTGGCCGGCCACTACGCCGAGCACGAGGGCAAGCCGTTCTACGAGCCGCTGGTGGAGTTCATGCTCTCCGGCCCCGTCGTCGCGATGGTCGTCGAGGGCGAGCGCTGCATCGAGGGCTTCCGCGCGCTGGCCGGCGCCACCGACCCGACCGCCGCGCTGCCGGGCACCATCCGCGGCGACCTCGGCCGCGACTGGGGCCTCGCCGTCCAGCAGAACCTGGTGCACGGCTCCGACTCCCCAGAGTCCGCCGAGCGCGAGATCGGGCTCTGGTTCTCCGAGCGCAGCTGACCCGCCGCAGGCGGGGCAGCGTGGCGCGAGGAGATTGAGGAGGGCGGGGTAGACCCGAGCTCGCGAGGGACTGCCCACCGCCCGTCTCGAAATCCACTTCTGCTGAGCTGACCGTCCAGCACCGACCCCCGCGTGTCTGCCGGGCTGACGGCGCGCCCGAACCTACCCTCGTCGCAGGGGAGGCAGCGTCGGCCTCCCACCCCTTCCCCGGGTACGACGAGCGAGCGCGAGGGCACCCGCATGGCGAACAGCTTCATCGGCCGCGACATGGCCGTGGATCTCGGCACTGCCAACACGCTCGTCTACGTGCGCGGCAAGGGGGTCCTGCTCGACGAGCCCAGCGTCGTCGCGCTGAACGAGTCGACCGGCGAGATCCTCGCCGTCGGTCACGAGGCCAAGCGGATGATCGGGCGCACCCCCGACAACATCACCGCCATCCGGCCGCTCAAGGACGGCGTCATCGCCGACTTCGAGGCGACCGAGCAGATGCTGCGGTTCTTCATCCAGCAGGTCCACCGCCGCCGCTACTTCGCCAAGCCCCGCATGGTCATCTGCGTGCCGAGCGGCATCACCGCGGTCGAGCAGCGCGCGGTCAAGGAGGCCGGCTACCAGGCCGGCGCCCGTCGGGTCTACATCGTCGAGGAGCCGATGGCCGCCGCGATCGGCGCCGGGCTCCCGGTCCACCAGGCCACCGGCAACATGGTCGTCGACGTCGGCGGCGGTACGACGGAGGTCGCCGTCATCAGCCTCGGCGGCATCGTGACCAGCCTCTCCATCCGCACCGCCGGCGACGACCTCGACCAGGCGATCGTCGCGTGGATGAAGAAGGAGTACTCCCTCATGCTCGGCGACCGCACCGCCGAGGAGGTCAAGATGACCCTCGGCTCGGCGTTCCCGCTGCCCGACGAGCCCGAGGCCGAGATCCGCGGTCGCGACATGGTCAGCGGCCTCCCGCGCACCGTCGTCGTGTCGAGCGCGGAGATCCGACAGGCGCTCGAGGAGCCGCTCCACGCGATCGTCGACGCCGTCCGCGCCACGCTCGACCAGACGCCACCCGAGCTCGCCGGCGACATCATGGACCGCGGCATCGTGCTGACCGGAGGCGGCGCCCTGCTGCGCGGGCTCGACGAGCGGCTGCGCCATGAGACCGGGATGCCGGTCCACGTCGCCGACGACCCGCTGGTCAGCGTCGCCCTCGGAGCCGGCAAGTGCGTCGAGGAGTTCGAGGCGCTGCAGCAGGTGCTGGTCTCCGAGCCCCGGCGGTTCTGATGGGTCTCGACGTCAACCGCGGCCGCGAGCGCCGCTGGCGCAGCATCCAGGACCTCGACCATGCCCGCAAGCCGTCGCGGGCGCTGCTGGTCGCGCTGGTCCTCGCCTCCGCCTCGCTCATCACGCTCGACCACACCGGCGGCGACGACTCGCCCGTCGAGCCGGCACGACGGGCCGTCGGTGAGGTCTTCGGCCCGGTCGAGTCGGCCACCGCCGCGATGCTCCGCCCCATCACCGCGATCCCCGGCTGGTTCCAGACGCGCGACTCGATGCGTGCCGAGCTCAGCGCGCTCGAGGCCGAGAACGCCGAGCTGCGCTCCGAGGTCGCCACCTCGGGCTTCGACCGCAACCGGCTCGCGGAGTACGACGGCCTCACCGCCACCGCCGAGAACCTCGGCCTCGCGCTGGTGCCGGCCCGCGTCGTCGCGCTCGGTCCGTCCCAGTCGTTCAGCCGGACCGTCACCATCGACGCCGGCGCCGACGCCGGCCTGGCGCCCGACCAGACGGTCCTCAACAACGACGGGCTGGTCGGCCGCGTGCTTCGCGTGACCCGGACGACCGCCACCGTGCTGCTGGTCATCGACGCCGGGTCGGTCGTCGGCGGCCGGGTCGGCGAGTCGATGGAGATGGGGTTCCTGCGCGGCCGCGGCGACCTCGGCGACAGCGGCCAGCTCGACCTGGAGCTGGTCGACCAGTCCGAGGTCCCGGCCAAGCACGACACCGTGGTCACGTGGGGGAGCGACGGCGGTGCGCCGTACGTCTCGGGCGTGCCGGTCGGTCGGGTCACCGCCGTGTTCTCCTCCATCCGCGAGACGTCCCAGCGCGCCGTGATCGAGCCGTTCGTCGACTTCGGGGCGCTCGACCTGGTCGGCGTCGTCGTCCCGTCCGGGACGCCGAGCGACCGCGCCGTGATCGAACCCGACGGGAGCCTGAGATGACTGTGGTCCGCACCCTCGTCGCGCTGGCCGCCGTCGTGGTGGCGCTCGTGCTGCAGGTGACGGTCTTCCCACACGTCGCGTGGGAGGGCATCGTCCCCAACCTGGTCCTGCTCGTCGTCGTCAGCGCCGCGCTCACGCGCGGTCCCCAGTTCGCCGCCGTGCTCGGCTTCGCTGCGGGAGTCGCGCTCGACCTCGCCCCGCCGGCCGACCACACCGCCGGCCGCTGGGCGCTCGCGCTCGTCATCGTCGGGTACGTCGCCGGGCGGGTCCACCAGGAGCAGAAGGCGACCGCCACCACCGTGGTCGCCACCGTCGCGGTGTCGTCGTTCGTCGGGACCTCCGTGTTCGCGCTCACCGGCATCCTGCTGGAGGAGCCGGTCCTCGACGTGACCGCGCTGCTCCAGGTCGTCTTCGTCGCGGTCCTGTGGGATGTCCTGCTGACGCCGTTCGTACTGCCGCCCTTGATGGGGATGTTCCGCCGGATCGAGCCCGACCGGGTCCTGGCGTGACCAGCCCGATGCCGCGGGAACCCACCGGCAGCAGCTCCGACACCCGCAGCCGGCTACGGCTCCTGGTCATCCAGGCACTGGTCTTCTCCCTGTTCGCGACCCTCTTCGTGCGGCTCTACTACCTCCAGGTCGTCAGCGGCGACGAGTACCACGCCCAGGCCGCCAACCAGTCGGTGCGCGAGATCGTCGTCCAACCCCAGCGTGGACTCATCGTCGACGCCCAGGGGCGGCCCTTGGTCGCCAACCGGATGTCGTGGGTCGTCTCGATCGACCGCACCCTGCTCGGCAAGCTGAGCGAGACGCAGCAGGACAAGCTGATCGAACGGATCAGCGAGGCCGTCGCCATCCGCCCCCACCGGATCCGCCAGCAGCTCGTCACCTGCGGTGAGACCGGCAGTGTCTCGGGCGTCTGCTGGAACGGCTCGCCCTACCAGCCGGTGCCGATCGCGAGCGACGTGCGCGAACGCGTCGCGCTGCGCATCCTCGAGCAGCCCGAGGACTACCCCGCGGTCATCGCCGAGCAGCAGAGCGTGCGCGCCTACCCGAAGCCGTTCGGCATCAACGCAGCCCACGTCCTGGGCTACCTCAGCCCGATCACCGAGGACGAGTACGACCAGGCCCGCGACGACGGGGACCGCTCGGTCAACGGCGCGTCCTCCGTGGGTCGTGCCGGCGTCGAGAAGCAGTACGACGCGTGGCTGCGCGGCATGCCGGGCTATCGCCGGGTCGCGGTCGACTCGATGGGTCGGGTGCTGGGGGAGGAGACCGAGATCCCCGGCCAGCCGGGCGACACCCTGGTCACCTCCATCGACGCCAAGGTGCAGGGCGTGGTCGAGCAGCAGCTCGCCGAGACCATCGCCACCGCCCGCGCCACCCACGACGAGGTCACCGGCCGCAACTACGAGGCCGACTCGGGTGCCGTCGTGGTGATGGAGATCGACACCGGCCGGGTGGTCGCCCTGGCCAGCCAGCCGACGTACGACCCCGAGGTGTGGGTGGGCGGGATCACCAAGAAGCAGCTCGCCCGGCTCTACTCCGAGGAGGCAGGTACGCCGCTGCTCGGGCGGGCGACCCAGGGTCAGTTCGCGCCCGGCTCGACCTGGAAGCCGTTCATGACGGCCGGCGCGATGACCAACGGGATGGGCCCCGACACCCGCCTCGACTGCTCGTCCGGCCTCCAGGTCGGCAACCGCGTGTTCAAGAACTACGAGTCCGGGGCCTACGGCTACATCGGCTTCGACCGCGCGCTGGAGGTCTCGTGCAACACCTTCTTCTACCGGGTCGGCTATCACTTCTGGCAGAAGTTCGGCACTGACGTCGCCGACGTCAAGGCCCGGGACCCGCTCGTGGAGGAGGCCCAGGAGTTCGGCTTCGGGTCCGAGACCGGCATCGACATGCCCGGCGAGGCCTCCGGCCGGATCGCCGACCGGCGCTGGAAGCTCGACTACTGGAAGCAGATGAAGAGCTACTACTGCGGGATCGCCGGCAAGCCGCAGGACGCGAAGACGAGCGACTTCGTCTACCTCTTCGCGAAGGAGTTCTGCATCGAGGGCTACGCCTACCGTGCCGGCGACGCGGTGAACTTCGCGATCGGCCAGGGCGACACCATCGTCACGCCGCTCCAGCTGGCGCGGGCGTACGCCGCGATCGGCAACGGCGGCACCCTCTACGCGCCGCGCATCGCGAAGGCGATCGTCAGTCCCGACGGCACGGTGCTGAAGCGGTTCGCGCCGAAGAAGGTCGGCAAGCTCGACCTCCCGGACTCGGTGCTGAGCTACATCGACACCGCCCTCAAGGGCGTCAGTCTGCGCGGCACGATGAACTGGCGGCTGCTCGACTTCCCGCTCGAGCAGGTCCAGATCCGGTCCAAGACCGGCTCGGCCGAGGTCTACGGCAAGCAGTCGACCTCGTGGGTCGCGTCCTACACGGACGACTACGTCGTGGTGATGATGGTCAGCCAGGGTGGCACCGGCTCCGGAACGTCCGGCCCGGCGGTCCGTGCGATCTACGAGGCCCTCTACGGCATCGACGGCATGGACGTCGAACCCGACCGGGCCGCGATCCCCGGGATCGTCGCTCCCGACACGTTGCCCGCGTTCCAACGCAACGGCGCGATCATGCCGCCGCGCGTCGGAGGTGGGAGATGATGGCGCGGACGACGCGTACGTCTTCGGCGCTGCGGGTGCCGGGACTCGACTGGGTGCTGATGGCCGCGGTCGTCGGGCTCCTCGTGATGGGAACCCTGCTGGTGTGGTCGGCGACGTCGGCACGCGTCGACCTGACCGACGGCGACTCCGGCACCTACCTCCGCAAGCAGCTGGTGAACATCGCGATCGGTCTGGTGCTGATGGTGATGGTGCTCGCGACCGACCACCGCTGGGTTCGCATCTTCTCCCCTCTGGTCTACCTCGGGTCCCTGGCGGGTCTGGTCATGGTGCTGACCAACGGCGTGACCATCAACGGGTCGCGCTCGTGGATCCAGCTCGGCGGGTTGTCCATCCAGCCCGCCGAGTTCGCCAAGCTGGCGGTCGTCATCGGGATGGCGCTGGTCGTCGCCGAGCGCGCCGAGGTCCGACGGCGTCGTACGGTCGACTGGATCGACGTCACGCTGATGCTGTTGATCGCGGCCGTGCCGACGGCCCTGATCCTGCTCCAGCCCGACCTCGGCACCACGCTCGTGCTCGCCGCGACCGTCTTCGGCGTCCTCGCCGCGTCGGGTGCCCCCCGCCGTTGGCTGGCACTGCTCGCCGCAGGGGGCGTCACCGCCGCGGTGCTCGCGGTGGCGATGGGGATGCTCAAGGACTACCAGGTCGACCGGTTCCTCGCCTTCACCAATCCCGACCTCGACCCTCGCGGCGCCGGTTACAACACCGAGCAGGCGCGCATCGCCGTCGGCAACGGCGGGTTGTTCGGCGAAGGCCTCTTCGACGGCTCGCAGACCCGGTCCGGGTTCGTGCCCGAGCAGCACACCGACTTCGTGTTCACGGTCGCGGGAGAGGAGCTCGGCCTGGTCGGCGCCGGGCTGCTCATCGCGCTGCTGGCCGTCGTGATCTGGCGGGCGCTGGTCATCGCCTCGCGCGCCGACGACGTCTTCGGCCGGATCGCGGCCGCCGGCATCGCGTGCTGGCTGGGGTTCCAGGCCTTCCAGAACATCGGGATGTGCGTCGGGATCATGCCGGTCACCGGCGTCCCCCTGCCGTTCGTCTCCTACGGCGGCAGCTCGATGTTCGCCGTCCTGCTCGCCATCGGCCTGCTCCAGAACATCCACCTGCGCTCCTCGGTCAGCCCGGCAGCCCGCTACGTCGCGCAGACCCGCGTCCTGGTCCGCCGCTGAAGTTCCCCCACGTGGAGGTCCCCCCGCGGGGCCCCGACGAGGATCATGGAGTCCTGGACCCTTCAGTCAGGAGTCGTGTGATGGACCTCAACACGCTGTACCACCGCACCGTCGAGAGCTGGGCCGACCGTGTCAACGCGGTACGTCCGGACCAGTGGGAGAGTCCCACCCCGTGCACCGAGTGGAACGTCCGGGCGTTGACCAACCACGTGGTGGGCGAGGACCTGTGGACCACGCCCCTGATGCAGGGGAGCACGATCGCCGAGGTCGGTGATCGGTTCGACGGCGACCTGCTCGGCGAGGATCCGATCCGGAGCGCACTCGACGCCGCGATGGACGCCACCCGCACGGTGGCCGCCACGCTGCCCACCCAGGGCACCGTCCACCTGTCCTACGGCGAGGAGCGGATGGACGAGTACGTCCGTCAGCTCGCGGCCGACCACCTTCTCCACGGCTGGGACCTCGCGGCCGCGACGGGTGGTGACACCCGGTTGGATCCCGCGCTGGTGCACGAGGTGTCGTCCTGGTTCTCCGAGCGCGAGGAGCAGTACCGCCACGCCGGGGTCGTCGGAGCGCGGACCGTCGCACACGGGGATCCGCAGGCGGACCTGCTCTCGGCGTTCGGGCGCGACCCGGGGTGGGGCCCGAACCACGCCGGGCTGGCCCGCTTCTCCGCCGCCTTCGGTCGGGGCGATGTCGACGCGATCATGGCGCTGATGACCGACGACTGCCTCTTCGAGGCGACCGGGCCTGCCCCTGACGGGGTCCGCCACGAGGGCGCCGACGCGGTGCGGCGAGTCTGGGACGAGCTGTTCGGCGGCACCGGCGATGCGACGTTCGCCGAGGAGGAGTCCTTCGTGGCGGGGGACCGGGGCGTCTTGCGCTGGCGATTCGACTGGACCGAGGACGACGGAACACCGGGTCACGTGCGAGGCGTCGATGTCCTACGGCTGCGCGACGGCCGGGTCTGCGAAAAGCTGTCGTACGTGAAGGGCTGAGCGAGCCGGCCGCACGGCCCCGGTCACGGGGCGATGGTGAGGAAGAGGTACGCCGCCAGGATCACCAGGTGGATGCCACCGGCGAGGGGCTTGGCACGACCCGGAACGATCGTCAGCACCGCCACGATCATCGTCAGGAACAGCAGCACCATGTCGGTCTCGCCGAGACCGAGCTCGAGCGGGCCGTCGAGCCAGATCGAGGCGACGGCGATGGTCGGGATGGTGAGGCCGATCGAGGCCATCGCCGAGCCGAAGGCCAGGTTGAGGCTGGTCTGGACCCGGCGGCGGGCAGCGGCACGGATCGCCGAGATCGACTCCGGCAGCAGCACCAGGAACGCGATGACGACACCGACGAACGCCGCGGGGAAGCCGACCGCGGCGACGGCCCGCTCGATGGCGACGGACTCGACCTTGGCGAGTCCGACGACCGCGACCAGGGCCACCGCGAGCAGCCCGAAGCTGGCCAGGGCCTGACGACCCGACGGCGGGTCCGCGTGTCCGTCCTGGTCCTCGTCGGGAGCGGTCCCGCCCTCCTCGACCGGGAGGAAGAAGTCGCGGTGGCGGACGGTCTGGGTGAACACGAACATGGCATAGAGCGACAGCGACGCGATCGCCGCGAACGCGAGCTGGCCGCTGGAGAACTCCGGTCCGGCCTCGGTCGTCGTGAAGCGCGGCACGACCAGGGTCAGCGTCGCGAGCGCGATGACGGTGGCGAGCGCAGATCCGGTGCCCTCGGGGTTGAAGACCGCGAAGCCGTGGCGCAGCGAGCTGACCAGGATCGAGATGCCGACGATGCCGTTGACCGAGATCATCACCGCGGAGAACACGGTGTCGCGGGCGAGGCCGGCGCTGCCCTGGTCCGCCGACACCATGAGCGTGACGATCAGTGCCACCTCGATCACGGTGACCGCGACGGCGAGGAGCAGCGAGCCGTAGGGCTCACCCACCCGGTGGGCGACGACCTCGGCGTGGTGGACCGCCGACAGCACCGCCCCGACGAGCAGCAGCGCGACCACCGCCAGGACCACGTCGCCGGGCTTCCGGCCCCACGTGGCGACCAGGGCGGCAGCGGCGAGCAGCGGTACGACGAGCCCCCAGGCGAATCTGCCCCGGACCACGTCTGCCGTCATGCCCGAAACCCTAGGGGGCCGGTGGTGGGTGGTGGCCTCAGCTGGCGGCGGGGAGCGTGAAGCTGATGGTCGCGCCGGGGCCTGGGTTGTTGCGCGCGGAGATGCTGCCGCCGTGCCGGTTGACGATGCGGCGACAGAGCGAGAGCCCCAGACCGGTGCCGGAGTAGGCCCGAGTGTGGGCGGCCGCACGGTGGAACTCCTCGAAGATCTTCTCCTCCTCGCCGGGCGGGAGGCCGATGCCGCGGTCGCTGACCTCGATCCGCACGAAACCCGGCTCGAGGTCGGGCGCGGAACGGACCGTGACCTGGGCCCGCTTGCCTTCGGGGGTGTACTTCACCGCGTTGCCGATCAGGTTGGCGAGCAGCTGCTTGGTGAGGACGCGATCGGCCTCGACCACGTTGCTGGTCGTGACGACGAACTCCGGGGCGGCCACACCGTCGGTGGCGCCGTACGAAGCCACGATCTCCTCGACCACGGTGCGCAACGGCACCTCAGACTTGGTCAGCAGGCCGTCGCGCTGCACGGTGTAGGCCAGCCAGTCCTCGATGACCTGTCGCATCCGGACGCTGCTGAGCTGGGCCCGGGAGAGCAGGTCGCCGGCCCGGCTCGGGTCAGGCCCGTCGAGGGAGTCGGCGGCGAGCTCGAGCCAGCCGTGGAGGCTCGACAGCGGACCACGCAGGTCGTGGGCCACGACGCCCGCGAACCCGGTGAGCTCACTCAGCCGCTCGCGTTCGGCGGTGATGTCGGAGAACAGCACGACCACCCGGTTGCCGGCCCCCTCGAGCGGCCACGCGCCGAGCTCGAGCACGCGCTCGGCGCCCTCGTTCTGCACGGTCATCTGGCGTTGGTAGGCCCCGTCGCCGCCAGGTGTGTCGGCGCGCGTGATCGGTTCGCCGTCGAGGCGACGCAGCCCGAGATAGTCGACCCAGTCGACCTCCTCACCGATCGGGATCCGCTTCCCGACGAGATGGCGAGCGGCGTCGTTGTGCATCACCACACGCTTGCCGTCCTCCAGCACGACCAGGCCGTCGGTCATGGTCTCGAAGACGGTGCCGAGGAGCTGCGCCTGGTCTTCCGCCGAACGGCGCTGCCGCTCCAGCTCGCCGGTGGCCGTGACGCGTTGCAGCCGCAGGATCGAGAGGTGGATGGTGATGAAGGTGGACGTGGTGATGAGCAGGTCGATGATGACCGAGCCGGGCAGGAACCCCTCGTAGCCGAACTGGTTGATCGGGTGGAGGGTGGCCAGCGCGCTCACCAGCGCGATGAAGAGGGAGTAGGTCGCGGCGCCGCGTGGGCTCAGGATCGAGCCCGCGACGAGCGCCGGGAGCAGCAGGAACCAGGTCAGCGGCAGCTCCGGGTCGGAGTAGATCACCCACACGCAGGCGATGCCCATCGGCACCAGGCTGGCGACCGCCCAGAGAGGCGCGGGCGACGCGCTGCGGCGGTCTCCGTAGAAGAAGCCCAGGAAGGTGACGCCACCGACGTAGGCGTAGACCGTGCCGCGGATGATCCACCAGAGCGTGAGCCGGTCGATCTGCCCGATCTCCAGGGAGGGGTAACCGCCGAGCAGCGCCACGGTCGTGGAGGCCAGCGCGGCGCTGAGCAGCAGCATCACGTTGGCGACCGCGGTGGTGGGTGCCCAGTCCGCGCCGCGGTGGAGCCGCGCGAGGAGCACCAGCATCAGAAGCCCGCCGAGGATGTTGGTCGTGCCCATCCACAGCGCGTCGAGCGGGTCCCAGCCGAAGGCCAGGGCGCAGCCGACGAAGATCACCCACTGAGCCAGGACATGGAGGCCTACGTCACGGCCGGGCCGCGACCGGCCGTCCCAGACCAGCGAGGTCCAGATGAACGTGGATGCGAGCGTCACCCAGATCTCGGTGGGGGTCTCGGCCGGAGGAATGGTCTGGAGTCCGAGCACCGTGAAGACAACCGTCAGCGCCACCACGAGCCACAGCCGCCGGCGCGTGCTGGAGCCCACCCCGTTGCCCACGTTGCCCACGGATCGATCTCCCCTCGATCCCCGGATCGTAGGGGCTGGCGCGGCCTCCGCGCAGGCGATACGGCGGGTTGTGGAGAATCGGTCCAGACGCCTCCGCGTCGTACGATGGTCGTTTCCTCTCACAGACATTCGAGGTGTTGTGCCGTGTCCGTAGCTTCGGTCTTCCCGAGACTCGAGCCGAAGTTGCCCTCCGTGCAGAAGCCGATCCAGTACGTCGGCGGCGAGCTCAACTCGTGCGTGAAGGACTGGGACTCGGTGTCGGTGCGCTGGGCGCTGATGTACCCCGACGCCTACGAGGTCGGGCTCCCCAACCAGGGCGTCGCGATCCTCTACGAGGTGCTCAACGAGCGTGACTGGATCCTGGCCGAACGCACCTACTCGGTCTGGCAGGACCTCGAGGCCGTGATGCGCGAGGGTGACGCCGACGGTCCGATCCCGCAGTTCACGGTCGACAGCCACCGCCCGGTCCGCGCGTTCGACGTCTTCGGTATCTCGTTCGCGACCGAGCTCGGCTACACCAACATGCTCAATGCCCTGGACCTGGCGGGCATCCCGCTCCACACGGCCGACCGTGGGGACGACGACCCGATCGTGGTCGCCGGTGGCCATGCCGCCTTCAACCCCGAGCCGGTCGCCGACTTCATCGACGCTGCCGTTCTCGGTGACGGCGAGGAGGTCGTGCTGGCCATCTCGGACGTCGTGCGCGAGTGGAAGGACGAAGGTCGTCCCGGTGGCCGCGACGAGGTGCTGCGTCGGCTGGCCCTGAGCGGTGCGGTCTACGTGCCCCGCTTCTATGACGTGACCTACGCCGAGGACGGCACCATCGAGGCCGTCACCCCCAACCGCCCTGGCGTCCCCCACCGGGTGCGCAAGCACACGCTGATGGACCTCGACGCGTGGCCCTACCCCGCCAAGCCGCTGGTGCCGCTGGCCGAGACCGTGCATGAGCGCTACAGCGTGGAGATCTTCCGCGGCTGCACCCGCGGCTGCCGGTTCTGCCAGGCGGGCATGATCACGCGCCCGGTCCGCGAGCGGTCGATCAACACCATCGGCGAGATGGTCGAGAACGGCATCCGGAAGTCCGGCTTCGAGGAGGTGGGGCTGCTCTCGCTGTCGAGCGCCGACCACACCGAGATCGCCGACATCGCCACCGGCCTGGCCGACCGCTACGAGGGCTCCAACGTCTCGCTCAGCCTGCCGAGCACCCGCGTCGACGCCTTCAACATCACCCTCGCCAACGAGTTCTCCCGCAACGGGCGGCGCTCAGGCCTGACGTTCGCGCCCGAGGGCGGGTCGGAGCGGATGCGCAAGGTGATCAACAAGGCGGTCACCGAGGACGACCTGATCCGCACCGTCGCCACGGCGTACTCCCACGGCTGGCGGCAGGTGAAGCTCTACTTCATGTGCGGTCTCCCGACCGAGACCGACGAGGACGTCCTCGAGATCGCCTCGCTCGCCAAGAAGGTCATCGCCAAGGGCCGCGAGGTCTCCGGGCGCAACGACATCCGCTGCACGGTCTCCATCGGTGGCTTCGTGCCGAAGCCCCACACGCCGTTCCAGTGGGCGGCCCAGCTCGACCACGAGACGACCGACGAGCGCCTGCGCAAGCTGCGCGAGGACGTGCGTTCGGACAAGAAGTTCGGTCGTGCGATCGGCTTCCGCTACCACGACGGCAAGCCCGGGATCGTCGAAGGACTGCTCTCGCGCGGCGACCGGCGGCTCGGGCGGGTCATCGAGGAGGTGTGGCGCGACGGCGGCCGGTTCGACGGCTGGAGCGAGCACTTCTCCTACGACCGCTGGATGGAGTGCGCCGAGCGGGTGCTGGCCGGCTCGGGTGTCGACGTCGGCTGGTACACCACCCGCGAGCGCGGCTACGACGAGGTCCTGCCCTGGGACCACCTCGACTCCGGTCTCGACAAGGACTGGATGTGGGCCGACTGGGAGGACTCCCTCGCGGCCGCCGCCGATCCCGACGGCGTCCCCGACGTCGAGGACTGCCGCTGGACGCCCTGCTACGACTGCGGCGTCTGCCCCGAGATGAACACCGACATCCAGATCGGCCCCACCGGCCAGAAGCTGCTGCCGCTCAGCGTCGTCTGATCACCCGTTCCGGGGGAACTGTCCCGGACGGGGGCGCCCCTAGTCTCCGACCAACCCCCCGAGGAGACAGTCATGACCAGTACGCCGAGACCGGAGACGCCCGCGCAGCCCACGACACGCGAGAGGCTCTCCTGGGCCACGAAGAACTCGCGCGTGCTGATCATCGCGCTGCTCGTCCTCGTGGTCGCGGCACTGGTCGCGGGCTTCTCCCTCGCTCTCTTCACGAGCTCCTCTGCCAACCCGGGCAACATGACCTCCAGCGGCATCATGGAGCAGGACAACTCGCAAGACGGTCTCGCCATCCTGACCGTGGACAACCTGCTACCGGGCGAGGACGGCGTGGGCGAAGTCACCATCTCGAACGTCGGTGACGCCGACGGCGACTTCGAGCTGGTCGCGAGCAACCTGGTCGACGACCCGGCGGACCCGGCGTTCTCACGGGTGCTGACGTTGGTGATCACAGACGGCACCACCGAGGTCTACAACGGGGCGCTCTCCGACATCCGCACCGTCGACCTCGGCACCTGGCCGGCAGAGGAGTCCCACACCTACACGTTCACGGTGACGTTCGCATCCGGCAGCGGCAACGAGTACCAGGACGCCACATCCACCGTCGACTTCACCTGGGACGCCCAGCAGAGCACCTCCTAGGTCCCGTGGTGGCTGGCGCCGACACCACCCCGACCGCGCCGCGCGGGCACGACGTCGCGTTGCTCCGCGACCGTCGCATCATGGGCCTCCTGATCACGATCGGTGTGATGGCCCTGTTGCTGCTCACCGTCGTCGGCTTCTCGGGGGCGTACTTCACGTCGTCGTCGAGGTCCCCCGACAACGAGTTCGTGGCCGGCAGCGCGGGTCTGGAGCTGTCGCGTACCGGCCAGCTCGTCGACGGCACAGCACTGAAACCGGGGGTGACCCGCACCGGCGAGCAGACCGTGACGAACACCGGGTCCCGGGGGTCGCTGTGGCTCGACCTTCTCGAGCTCGACCCGGGTTCCGAGCTGGCCCAGGTGCTCCAGGTCGTGGTGCGGCAGACGGATCCGCCCACCGCGACCCCGGCCTACGACGGGCCTCTGGTGGATCTCGACCGGGTTCCGCTCGCCACTCTCGGTGAGGACGAGGCTCGGACGTATCAGGTCTCCGTGACGTGGCCGGCGAGCGAGACGTCGCCCTCCCTCGCCGGCGCGCGCACCAGCCTCCGCTTCGACTGGCAGCTGGAGACGGTCCCGTGACTCGCCACCGGGTCGCGACGATCGCCGTCTGGACTGCCCTGGTCGTGGCGCTGCTGCTCGCCACGCTGATGATCCTGCCGACGCTGCTCGGCTTCCAGCGCTACGTGATCATCTCCGGCTCGATGGTGCCCACGCTCCCCGTCGGCTCAGTCGTGTACGACGAGGTCGTGCCGGTCTCCGAGCTGGCCGTCGGCGACATCATCACGTTCGTGCCGCCGCCGGAGTACGGCATCGACGACCCGGTCACGCACCGGATCGTCAAGATCAGCATTGCCGGTCAGGGCAGCGAGGTGGCAGGTCAGCCGGTTTTCCACACGCAGGGAGACGCCAACGCGGAGCGGGATGCGTGGCAGATGGTGCTCGACGGCAGCGACCAGGCGCGGGTGGCACATCACGTGCCATACATCGGCTACGTCTACATGGCGCTCAGCATCGGCTGGGTGCAGCTGCTCGTGATCGGGTTGCCGGCCTTCGGGATCCTCGTCTACATGGGCATCACGCTCTGGCGGATGTCCGGTGAGGGAGTACGCGAAGAGCGCCAGCGGAAGGAGGCGGCAACAGCCGGAGCGGGAGCGTCGCCATGAAGCGCGCCCTGGTCGTGCCCGGCCTCGCCGTGGCCCTCGTCCTCGTGGCCGCTGAGCTGGCCGTGGGGGCGTTCACGGCACACCGGTCGAATCCCCAGGACTTCGTGGCGGCAGCCGGGCCGGCGCCGGACCGGTCCTTCGTCGTGCAGTCACGGACCAACGACGGCGGTGCCACCAGCAGCCAGATCCAGCTGGGGCTGAACCTGCGCAACACCGGTCAGCAGGCCGCTTCTCTCGGGACCGTGACGATCCGCTACTGGTTCACGTCGAATGGCGCGACCGACCTGGTGACCGCCTGCTACTACGCCTCGTTCGGCTGCGGCAACGCAAACCTCGGCGTCACCAGGCTGTCGCCGGCCCGCGAGGGAGCGACGCACTACCTGGAGGTGTCCTTCCCGGGTGGCACGCTGGCACCCGGGCAGAACGCCATGCTCGACCAGCTCGCCGTCCGCGACCAACGCGGGACGACGATGCCCCAGGCGGACGACCACAGCTTCCTGGACGCCGCCACGTTCACCGACAACCCGGCCGTGACCGCATACGTCGGGGGCACCCTCGTGTGGGGCGCCGAGCCCGACGATCAGCCGGTCACGCAGACGGTCGAGGTGCAGTACGCCGACCTGGACGGCAACCCGAGCGACGCGATCATCAGGCCCGGCCTCATGGTGCAGAACACAGGAACCGGCGACATCGACCTGACCTCACTCACGTTGCGCTACTGGTTCACCAAGGATTCCGGGAAAGGGGAGTTCCAGGGCTTCTGTGACTACGCGCAGCTCGGCTGCCCGTCAGTTCGCACCGGCTTCGACGAGGTCCGTCCGAAGCGCCCGATGGCCGACACGTACCTGGAAGTCGGCTTCAACGACGGGACGCTCGACGCCGGTGAGTCGACCGGCCCGATCCAGCTGCGCTTCAACAAGACCAGCTTCCACGCGTTCGACGAGACGAATGACTACAGCCACGCGTCGAACACCGCGTTCGCGCGGACAGTCACCGTGACGGCGTACCTCGACGGCACGCTGGTCTGGGGGACCGAGCCGTGAACATCCAGGCAGACGTCTCCCCCCGGGACCGGCTGCGGTGGGTCACCCGCACCATGACTGTCTCGCTGCTGGCACTCGTGCTGCTGGTGGTGGCGTTGGTCGTCGGGGTCACCTGGACCTTCGGCCTCTTCTCGTCGACGTCGGCCAACCCCGGGAGCCTGGTCGCGTCCGGCAGCATGAGCCAGGCCAACAGCGCCGGTGATGCCGCCATCATGACGGCGCGCGACCTGGTCCCGGGCTCCCGGGTCGAAGGCACTGTCGAGCTCACCAACGTCGGCGATGCCGTCGGTGACTTCCGGCTCAGCGTCGCGGAGGTGGTGGACACCCCCGGACCCCGTGGCGGTGAGCTCTCGGGACGGTTGCACCTGACGGTCCACGAGTCGGGCACGGACGGGCCGGTGTTCAGCGGCCCGCTCGACCGGCTTGACGCGTCGCTCGGGCAGTGGCAGCCGGGGGAGACCCACACTTTCGACTTCGTCGTCGAGCTCCCCGAGTCGAGTGACGGGACGGACGACGACTACCAGCACTCCAAGGTCACTGCGACCTTCGTCTGGGACGCGATCCAGTCTCACTGACCGCCTGATGTGCCTCAGGGGCAGGCCAACGGCCCCGCCTCGTCAGGCGGGGTGTGGGGCGGGGTCATCGTCGTCGGTGCG
Organism: uncultured Actinomycetota bacterium; assembly: GCA_963804845.1. GTDB lineage: Bacteria > Actinomycetota > Actinomycetes > Propionibacteriales > Nocardioidaceae > Nocardioides. The sequence continues at coordinate 635,787 of CAWDSA010000007.1, forward strand.
GGCCTGTGGGTGCGGTGACGTCGAGGGTGCCGTGGTGGTCGCGGAGGTACTGGTAGCCGTGCGGGGCTGACCACAGGTAGGTGCCGGGGTCGAGGATCGTGTAGGTCCAGGCGGTGTGGGTCTTGAGTCGGTGGTGGCGTCGGCACAGCGGCGCGAGTGAGCAGGTGCAGGTCTGTCGGGCTGGTCCGTCGTCTCGGTAGGGGGTGACGTGGTCGCAGTCGCAGGGATGGCTGTCGGGCTCGAGTGTCCGGGCGGGGCGGGTGCACCAGGGGAAGACGCAGGTGTGGTCGCGGAGGGCGACGTGCTCCTTGATGCGGTCGGGGATCTCGTACTGGCCGACGTGGACGTGGTCGTCGAGGTCGATGACGGGCTTGACGGTGAGGTGGGTGTCGGGGTGGCCGCACCAGTCGCGGATCTGGTCGGCGGTGACCGGGGTCCGGGTGTTCTCGACCCGGCCGACGTGGTCGGTGCCATCGAGCGCGGCGCGGGAGAGGTGGACGTGGAGCACCACCCGACGGCTCGGCCGACGGGTCTTCCGGGCGGGCCGCTCGACCTCGCCGTCGCCGGTGTCGGTGTCGGTGGTGGCCAGGTCGAGGGCGAGCTGGCGGCGGGCGAGCTCACCGGCGGCCAGCGAACGTCGTACGTCGAGCGACTCGGTGGAGCCGAGGTCGCCGAGCTGGCCGGCGATGGTCCCGATGGCGTCGTCGAGGTCGAGGGCATCAGCCAGGTCCAGCTCACCGTGCACGTGGCTGGTGCCGGCGAAGCGAGACCTGGTCGTGGTCGATGGTGAAGTGGCGACCGTCGGCGGCCTCCCGGCGGCGTCGCTCGGCGGTCTCGGGCATGAACCGGCCGATCGCCTCATCGACCAGCCGGGCCAGCTGGGTGGGCTTGATCCGGTGCGCCACCGGTGCCACATGCTGGTCGACGAACGCCGCCGCCTCCACGGTCAGGGCGCCGCCGATGGTCTCGTGGGCGACCTGCCGGGCCTTCCACGCCGCCAGCTCACCCGAGACGACCCGTGCCCAGAGCCTGGGGAGGCGGTAGCGGAGCTCCAGGGCGTGGCCGAGGTAGTACTTCCCGGACTCCGGACCCATCCCGACCGCGGCCGCGAACTCCGCCACACTGAACTCCGCGACCAGCGGCGCCCCCGGACCGGCCAGCGGGATCGCGTGCTCCCCACCGCTACGGAGCCGGAACGTCTCGGCGTCATCGAGGGTCTCGGCGGGGTGGATGACCGCCCACTGCACCGCCGCCGCCAACAGATCCGCCTCCGCCCGATCCGCCGCCTCCCGGCGTCCGCGCGCGAACGCCAGCACCCCGGCGGCCGTGTCCGGCAGCTCGGGAGCGAGGTTCGCGGTGGTGGTCATGGGTCCATTCAAGCCGTCACCACTGACAGGAATCCCTCTCAACCAGGCCTTTCCACAGCCCTGGTGGTCACGGTCCGATCACGATGCCCCGCGCTCACCTTGCGTGCAGGCCCCGGGGTTTCGAGGCTCGGCCGTGAACGGCCTCGCACCTCAACCACCGGACCTGCGCTCACTTTGCGTGCAGGCGCCGGGGTTTCGAGGCTCGGCCGTGAACGGCCTCGCACCTCAACCACCGGACCAACCTCGGCCACCGGACCTACCTCGGCCACCGGACACCCCGACCGGCCTCTGGACGAAAGACTGAGCTTGTCGCGAATTGACGAGATCCGGCCGCGCCTCAGGCGCAGGCGGGCGGGAGGAGCTCAAAGGTCGTCCGCACCGCGCGGTGGTCGCTCACGAAGCTGACCAGGACCTCGCTGCGCAGCGGTACGAACGACTCGTCGGCCAGCACGTAGTCGATGCGTCGCTGAGGGTCGGCGGCCGGCACGGTCAGTCCGTCCCCGCTGCCGATGACCGGCCACGGGTCGCCGAGGCCGGCCCGGTCGAGCGCGTTGAGCGGCGGGAGACCGGGCTCGGCATTCAGATCGCCACCGAGCAGCACCGGCCGGTCCGTCCGGCGTACGACATCGGCGACGGCGGCCGCCTGGGCGCGACGGGCCGCAGGGCGCAGGTGGTCGAGGTGGGTCGACATCACCGCGAGCTCCTGGCCCTCGACGTCGATGGTCACGACGAGCACGCCGCGGCGGAACAGGCCGGGAAGCCGGGGGAGTGCCCGGTTGTGGACCTCGCGGACCGGGAACCGCGACAGCACGGCGTTGCCGGTCGTGCCCGGCCGCAGCTGCCGGGTCGGCCCGTAGGCGTGATCGAGGCCGAGCCGGTCACCGAGCTCGCTCGCCTGAGCCGCGAAGTCGCTGCGCTCCCTGCCACGGTCGACCTCCTGCAGCATGACCACGTCGGCGTCCCACGCCCGCAGCTCGGTAGCGACCGTCGCGAGGTCGAGGGTGCCGTCCCGGGTCCGCCCGGAGTGGATGTTGAGGGTCAGCGCGGTCAGCCGGCTGGGCTCGCCCCGGTGGCACGGCTCGAGGGTCCCACCCGGCTCGGTCGGCTGCGGCGAGGCGGGGGTGGGCGATGGGGGAGGCGACGGTGCCGGCCCAGTGGTCGGAGGGGAGGTGGTGCAGGCCGTCAGCGCGACGACGAGCGCGGCGAGCACGCAGCGCCTCATACGGTGTCCGCCGGCGCGCGGAGCTGGTCCTCGACGTAGATCGGCCGTCCGACGTACGACGCGAGCGCGAGCATCGGTACGACCAGGGCGATCATCAGCAGCAGCGGCACGGTCCACCCGCCGCTGGCCTCGTAGAGCAGGCCGACCGTGAAGGGGCCGACGGCGGCGAGCAGGTAGCCGGCCGACTGGGTGAAGCCTGACAAGGCTGCCGTGGCGGGCGCCGTGCGGGCGCGCAGCCCGATCAGGGTGAGCACGAGCGGGAAGATGACGCAGCCGATGCCGACCAGCAGTGCCCACAGCACCGCGAGCGACCGTGGCGCCACGATCAGCCCGACGTACGCGACGGGGTAGCAGGCGATCACGCCGTAGAGCAGCGTGCGGTGGTCCTCTCGTCGACCGGCGAGCGTCGGCAGCCACAGCGAGAGCGGGATGCTGACGCTCGCCACCAGTCCGACGAGCACGCCGGCCTCGGTGGGGGAGAACCCGGCGTCGCGCCACAGCTGGGCGAACCAGCCGAAGGTGACATAGGCGTGCATCGACTGGAGGCCGAACAAGAGGGCCATCGCGATGCCCAGTCGCGTGCGCATCACGTCGGCCACGCGAACGGTGCGGGCGGGGTCGGTCGGATGCCGGTCGTGGAGCACCAGCCGCAGCCACGGCAGGGCGGCGACCAGCGCCAGCAGCGCCCACGCGCCAAGGCCGACTCTCCAACCATCCGTGGCGTCGGCGATCGGGACGGTGAGAGTGAGTGCGCCGGTGAGGCCGACCGCCAGGGCGGTCGTGTAGAGCGCCGTGACAAACCCGATCCGGTCCGGGAAGTGGAGCTTCACCAGCGACGGCAACAACACGTTCGCCGTCGCCATCCCGGCCAGGCCGAGCATCGAGAACGCCAGGAACGCCGGCTCGTGGTCGGCGGTGGCGCGCGCGGCGAGCCCGGCGACCACCGCACCCAGGGAGAGCAGCGTGGTGCGGTGGAGTCCGACGACCCGCGCCAGCCACGGCGCGACCGCTCCGAACGTGGCGAACGCGAGCACGGGCAACGAGGTGAGCAGGCCCGCCGACGTGGGCGACAGGGCGAGGTCGGTGGTGACCTCCTCGAGCACCGGGCCCACGCTGACCGCCGCGGGGCGGAGATTGACCGCCAGCAGCACCATCCCGACGAGCACGAGCAGGCGCTCGCGGCGGCCGGTGGACGGGTTCATGGTTCCGGCAGGATAGGCCGGGTGCAGCACGTACCGGACATCGAGCGCCGAGCTCGAATGGTGCGTCGACAGGCCCTCGGAGGGGCCAACCGGGTCGCCGACCCCGTCGCGGCCGCGACGTCCGTCGTCTGCCTCCACGCCACCGAGCCGGCCTCCGTCTACCTCTCCGTGGCGGCTCGCACAGACGACGTCACCGTCGCCGACATCGACCGGGCGCTGTACGACGACCGCAGCCTGGTCAAGCAGCTGGCGATGCGCCGGACCCTGTTTGCCTTCCCTCGAGACCTGCTACCGGCTGCCTGGGGTAGTGCCTCGGCCCGGGTGGCCGAGGCGGAGCGCAAGCGGATCGGCCGCAACGCGGTGACTGCTGGCCTGACCGACGACGGAGACGCGTGGCTCGCAGCCCGACGGGACGAGGTCCTCGACCTGTTGGCTTCGGCCGGCCCGCTGGGGGCGCAGCAGCTGCGGGAGCGGCTGCCCACGCTCGACGTCAAGGTCGCGGTCTCTCCCGGCACCAAATGGGGTGGCGAGATCCCGATCGCCCCTCGTGTGCTCGGCTGGCTCGGCGCCCGGGCCGACATCGTCCGCGGCAGCCAACGGCGGCCACTGGCGCATCTCGCGTCCGCGGTGGACGCGCGATGGCCAGGTGGCTGGGCGAGAGCCCCGCGCCGCTTGGAGGAGGCTGCGGGCTACGCCGAGCTCGTCAGCCGGTGGCTGGCCCGGTTCGGTCCCGGCACCGAGACCGACATCGTCTGGTGGCTGGGCGGGACCAAGGCCGCCGTACGCCGGGCCCTGGCTGACCTCGCCGCGGTGCAGGTGACCCTCGACGGCGGCGGCACCGGGTGGCTGCTCCCGGACGATCTCGAGCCCGAGGAGCCGGTCGACCCGATGGCGGCGCTGCTGCCGGTGCTCGACCCGACGACGATGGGCTGGAAGGAGCGTGGCTTCTACCTCGATCCCGCCGATGCTCCGTTCCTGTTCGACACCGCCGGCAATGCCGGAACCACCGCCTGGTGGGACGGCCGGATCGTCGGCGCCTGGGTGCAGGACGAGGCCGGCCGCGTCCAGGTCCTGCTGCGCGCCGACCCCGGGCGAGCGGCCCGGGCCGCCCTCGACGCGGAGGCGCGGCGTCTCACCGCGTGGCTCGACGGTCAGGTCGTCGGCAGCGTCTACAAGTCGCAGCAGATGAAGGGCATGCGCCCTTCCCTGAAAAGACGCCGCGTGGCGGCGTCCACCCAACGAGGATGCCCCGGCTGGAACGCCGGGGGCCTCGCTGTTGCGGCGTCGCACAACTTTGTGCGCTGCACAAACATGAGGCAGTCGGTGCTCGTACCGGATAGCGGTCGGTGGCTACGTTCAATTCCTGCCCAGCGACCGCTGGGCCTTGCTTGAAGTACTCGGGAGACCACATGTCCTTGATCTCGCTGTCCAACGTCTGAGGGGGTCGCGCCGCGGCCTCGCCGCCACCGCGGCCGGATCCCTCATCGGCGCCCTCACCCTGGTGGCCGCTCCGCTCACTGTCGGCGCCGCTGACGCCGCACCCGCGAAGGACCGGCCCGCGCCGGTCCTCGGCACCGAGCGTGCCTCCGCCATCGACGGCCGCTACGTCGTCGTGCTCGAAGGCCGCGCCTCGACAGCCCAGGAGGGCAACGCCATCGCCGTGGCCCGCGACAACGGGGCCAGCGACGTCGACCGATTCTCGACCGCGATCGAGGGCTTCTCGGCGCAGCTCTCCGACAGCGCGGTCGACGCCCTGCGGAACAACCCGAACGTCGCCTTCATCGAGGCCGACCAGCGCGTCTCGATCGACGCCACCCAGTCGCCCGCCACGTGGGGCCTGGACCGGATCGACCAGCGCAACCTGCCGCTGAACAACGCCTACACCTACACGCCGACCGGCCAGGGCGTCACCGCCTACATCATCGACACCGGTGTCCTCGGCACCCACAACGAGTTCTCCGGCCGAGTGGCCGCCGGCTACACGGCGATCAACGACGGCCGCGGCACCACCGACTGCAACGGTCACGGCACCCACGTCGCCGGCACGGTCGGCGGCACGACGTACGGCGTCGCCAAGCAGGTCACGATCCGCCCGGTCCGGGTGCTCGACTGCAACGGCTGCGGCAGCGACCTCCGGCGTCATCGCCGGCGTCGACTGGGTCACCTCGAACCACTCCGCCGGTGCCCCCGCGGTCGCCAACATGAGCCTCGGTGGCGGCGTCTCCTCGGCGCTCGACACCGCGGTCAACAACTCGATCGCCGACGGCGTCACCTACGCGGTCGCGGCCGGCAACGAGAACACCAACGCCTGCAACGGCTCGCCCTCGCGCGTCGGAGCGGCGCTGACCGTCGGCTCCACCACGAACACCGACGCCCGGTCGAGCTTCTCGAACTACGGCTCCTGCCTCGACATCTTCGCGCCGGGCTCCAACATCACCTCGGCCTGGTACACCGGGACGTCGGCGACCAACACCATCTCGGGCACGTCGATGGCCACCCCGCACGTCGCGGGCGTCGCCGCCCTCTTCCTGCAGGGCAACCCGTCCGCATCGCCTGCCACGGTGGGCAACGCGATCACCAGCACTGCCACGACGGGCGTCGTGAGCGGCGCCCAGACCGGCTCGCCGAACCGGCTGCTCTACTCGCCGCTGACCGGTGGTGGCACGCCGCCGCCGACCGGCAACCTGCTGGCCAACCCGGGCTTCGAGTCCGGTGCGACCTCGTGGAGCGCCACCAGCGGTGTCATCACCACCGACACCGGCGCGCCGACCCGGACCGGCTCGTGGAAGGCGTGGCTCAACGGCTACGGCCAGACCACGACCGACACGCTCTCGCAGAGCGTCACCATCCCGGCGGCCTCGAGCGCCACGCTGTCGTTCTGGCTCTACATCAGCAGCGCTGAGACCACCACGTCCACGGCGTACGACCGCCTGACCGTGCAGGTCGTCTCGGGCGGCTCCACCACGACGCTGGGCACGTTCTCCAACCTCAACAAGGGGTCGAGCTACGTGCAGCGCAGCTTCAACATGTCCTCCTTCGCCGGCCGCACCGTGACCCTGCGGTTCACCGGCACCGAGGATTCCAGCCTGGCGACCAGCTTCGTCATCGACGACACGTCGCTCACGGCTAGCTAGGACCGCTGAAACAAGCAACAACAACGCAGAGCCCTCCGGCCTCCGGCCGGGGGGCTCTGCCTTGGGTGGACGCCGCTACGCGGCGTCTTTACAACTTTGTGCGATGCACAAACCTGACCCGCGGCACCCCTCGATAGCCGGGCTCCTCGCTGGCTACGTTCGAATTCGGCCCAGCCACCGCTGGGCACGAGTCCACTCGGGAGGAACCTGCATGTCCTGGAACATCTCGCAGACCCACCACCGGCGCGGCTTGGCGGCCGGCGCCGCCGCTGTCCTGGCTCTCGGCACGCTCGCGGCGACCGCCGCCACCGCCGACGCCGCCCCCACCTCCGGGGCAACCGACCACCGGGCGCCCCTGATCGGCGCCGAGCGTGCGTCCGCCGTCGACGGCAGCTACATCGTCGTGCTCGAGAAGGGCGCCACGCGTGCCGACACCACCGACTCGGTCCAGGAGGCCAAGTCGGAGGGTGCCTCCGACATCGACCGCTACAGCCAGGCACTGACCGGCTTCTCGGCCGAGATGTCCGACTCGGCCGTCGCCGAGCTGCGCACCGACCCGGACGTCGCCTACATCGAGGCGGACCAGCGGGTCTCGATCGACGCCACTCAGTCGCCCGCCACGTGGGGGCTGGACCGGATCGACCAGCGCAACCTGCCGCTGAACAACGCCTACACCTACAACAGCACCGGCCAGGGCGTGCGCGCCTACGTCATCGACACCGGTGTCCGCCCCTCGCACTCCGAGTTCGGCGGCCGGGTCGCTGCCGGTGCGACCGCCATCGACGACGGCCTGGGTGCCAACGACTGCAACGGTCACGGCACGCACGTGGCCGGCACGATCGGCGGCGCGACGTACGGGGTGGCCAAGCAGGTCACGATCGTCCCGGTCCGCGTGCTCGACTGCAACGGCTCCGGCTCGACCTCCGGCGTGATCGCCGGCGTCGACTGGGTCACCAGCAACGCCGCCGGCCAGTCCGCGGTGGCGAACATGAGCCTCGGTGGCGGCGCCTCGACGGCGCTCGACAACGCCGTGAGCAACTCGATCGCCAGCGGTGTCACCTACGCCGTGGCGGCCGGTAACGACGGCGCCGACGCGTGCGGCGGCTCGCCGTCGCGGGTCGGCGCGGCGCTGACCGTCGGCTCGACGACCAGCACCGACGCGCGCTCCAGCTTCTCCAACTACGGATCGTGCGTCGACCTGTTCGCGCCGGGCTCCAGCATCACCTCGGCCTGGTACACGAGCGACACCGCCACCAACACCATCTCGGGCACCTCGATGGCGACCCCGCACGTCGCGGGTGTGGCGGCGCTCTACCTCCAGGGTCACCCCGGGGCCAGCCCGTCGTCGGTGGGCAGCGCGATCGTCGGCGGCTCGACGTCCGGCGTCGTGGGCAACCCGGGCAGCGGTTCGCCGAACCGCCTGCTCTACTCGCAGATCGGATAGACGCCGCCGTAGCGGCGTCCACCCCACGCAGGACCCCCGTGCCGGAGGCGCGGGGGTCCTGCGTTGTTCCGCCGGGCCTAATCGTGACCGGGTGCGTGAGCAGCCCGAACAACAAGCACCGCCGGTCCAGCGGCTCCGGATCCGCTACGCCAAGCGTGGCCGGCTCCGGTTCACCTCCCACCGTGACTTCTCGCGGGCGTTCGAGCGCGCCCTGGTCCGGGCCAGGCTCCCCATGGCGTACTCCTCGGGCTTCCACCCCCACCCGCGCATCTCGTACGCCGGAGCCGCGCCGACCGGCTCGGCGAGTGAGGCCGAGTACCTCGAGATCGGCCTCGCCGAGCGGCTCGACCCGGAGGCGGTCCGCGACGCCCTCGACGCGGTGATGCCGGACGGACTCGACGTCGTCGCTGTCGCCGAGTCGCCGGGGGGCTCGCTCGCCGACCTGCTGACCGCCAGTCGGTGGCGCCTCGACACCGACGCCGAGCCGGGCGCGCTGGCGGCCGCGACCACCGCCTTCCTCGCCGCCGACTCGGTCCTCGTCGAGCGGATGACGAAGAAGGGCCTGCGCGAGTTCGACAGCCGCGGCGCCGTCCTCGCGCTGGCAGCCGAGGGCAGCTCGCTCGACCTGCTCCTGCACCACACCGTCCCCGCCGTCAGGCCCGACGACGTCCTGACCGCGCTTCGGCACGTGGCCGGCATCGACGCCGGCCCGGCGCCCCTCCTCACCCGGCTCGCCCAAGGCGTCCTGGACCCCGGCAGCGGCGAGCTGCAGGAGCCGTTCTCGTGATCCAGCCGCGTCAGCGGATGCGATCGATGGTGGTTGAGCAGGCGACGGAAGCGTGTCGAAGCCGACCGGTCCGGGGCGCGTATCACGCTGATCGGGCCTCGGTGTGCGATACTCGGCCTTGGTCGACCACGGGTCGACCCGACGACGTTCTCGCCGGTTCACCAGGAGTGTCCGGCACGACGAGCGCTCGTCGTCGCCAGACCGCGACGCGGCCCGGTGGAGTGGGTGACAGACCTCCATCGCGAGGGCCCTGCGACCGCGGCAGGCCGGCGTCGAGCACGCGTTGACGCACCCGCGGAGGGTGTCGCCGCCACATGAAGGCTTTGCGTCGCGAACTCTGTCCACCCGGGTTCTCGGCGCCGACGGTCCGCCGCCCACCGCGGCGGGCAGAGGGAGCATCACATGCTCGAGGACACCCCCACCGGATCCGACGCAGCCCCGGAAGCCGAACCGGCCAAGAAGGCGGCTGCGAAGAAGGCACCCGCCAAGAAGGCGGCTGCCAAGAAGTCCGCGGCCAAGAAGTCCGCCACCGCGAAGAAGACCGCCGCCAAGAAGACTGCTGCGGCCCCGGATGCGGCACCGGCCGCTCCCAGTGCCGAGGCGGTCCCGGCCAAGAAGGTCGCGAAGAAGGCACCGGCCAAGAAGACCGCCGCCAAGGCGCCGGCCAAGAAGGCCACCGCCAAGAAGGCAGCGGCCGAGCCGGACGCCGGTGACGCAACCGCTTCCGCGGCCCCGCTCTTCCAGGCTCCGGACGCTGTGCAGACCCCGGCCCGCAAGCCGCGCAAGAAGGCTGCCGCCCCGGCCCCCGCCGCCGACGAGCAGCCTGCCGAGGACGATCAGCCCGGCACCGACGATGGCCAGGACTCCGAGGACGACTCCGGTGACGGGTCCGCCCGTCGTCGTCGCCGCCGCGGTGGGCGTCGTCGGCGCAAGCCAGGCGGCGAGGGCGACGAGGCGCAGGGCGGCTCCGCGCAGGACTCGTCCGACGAGGACCAGAAGAGCGACCCGGGTCAGGGCAGAGGCGGCCAGGGCAGGGGCGGCCAGAACAAGGCGGCCAGAACAAGAGCGGCCAGAACAGGGGCGGCCAGAACAAGGGCAGCCAGGGCAGGTCGGCTGATGACGACGGTGACGAGGGCGACGACGGCGAGTCGTCGTCGACGCGCCGCCGGCGCCGGCGCCGCCGGGCCGGCGAGGACGGTGGCGGCTCCGGAGACGACCCGCAGAACACCGTCACCAGGGTCCGCAAGACCCGCTCCGCCGAGGACCAGATCACCGCGGTGTCCGGTTCCACCCGTCTCGAGGCCAAGAAGCAGCGCCGTCGCGAGGGTCGCGAGGCCGGACGCCGACGCGCTCCCATCGTCAGCGAGGCCGAGTTCCTCGCCCGCCGCGAGTCGGTCGAGCGGGTCATGGCCATCCGGCAACGCGACGACCTGACCCAGATCGCCGTCCTCGAGGACAAGGTGCTGGTCGAGCACTACGTCGCCCGTGAGTCGCAGACCTCCTTGATCGGCAACGTCTACATCGGCCGCGTCCAGAACGTGCTGCCGTCCATGGAGGCCGCGTTCATCGACATCGGCAAGGGCCGCAACGCGGTCCTCTACGCCGGTGAAGTCAACTGGTCGGCTCTCGGGCACAAGGACGGCCAGCCTCGCAAGATCGAGTCGGTGCTGTCGTCCGGGCAGGCGGTGCTGGTGCAGGTCACCAAGGATCCCGTGGGCCACAAGGGCGCCCGACTCACCAGCCAGATCAGCCTGGCGGGCAGATTCCTGGTCTATGTCCCCGACGGCACCAACAGCGGCATCTCCCGCAAGCTGCCCGACACCGAGCGCAGCCGGCTCAAGGCACTGCTCAAGGAGATCGTTCCGGACGAGGCCGGTGTGATCGTGCGGACGGCGGCCGAGGGCGCCAGCGAGGACGAGCTGACCCGCGACGTCGAGCGGCTCAAGGCGCGCTGGGACGACATCGACAAGAAGTCGAAGGGCAGCTCGCCGCAACTTCTCTACGGCGAGCCAGACCTCATGCTCAAGGTCGTCCGCGACCTGTTCACCGAGGACTTCGCGAAGCTGGTCGTCCAGGGCTCGGACGCGTGGGAGACGGTCAAGGACTACGTCACCCACGTCGCGCCCGACCTGGAGAAGCGTCTCGAGGAGTACGACGACTCCAAGGCCGACCTGTTCACGACGTACCGGATCGACGAGCAGATCCACAAGGGCCTCGATCGCAAGGTGTGGCTGCCCTCGGGCGGCTCGTTGATCATCGACCGCACCGAGGCGATGACCGTCGTCGACGTCAACACCGGCAAGTTCACCGGCTCCGGCGGCAACCTCGAGGAGACCGTCACCAAGAACAACCTGGAGGCGGCTGAGGAGATGGTGCGCCAGCTCCGGCTGCGCGACATCGGCGGCATCATCGTCGTCGACTTCATCGACATGGTCCTCGAGTCCAACCGCGACCTGGTGCTTCGACGCCTGGTCGAGTGCCTGGGCCGCGACCGCACCCGGCACCAGGTGGCAGAGGTGACGTCGCTCGGGCTGGTGCAGATGACCCGCAAGCGGATCGGCACCGGCCTGCTCGAGGCGTTCTCGGAGACCTGCGACCGCTGCGCCGGCCGTGGTGTGGTCATCGCGGACGCCCCGGTCGAGCCGAAGAAGGAGCAGGACTCCAAGCGCGGCTCCCGCCGGTCCCGCGGCGGTCGCGGTCGCGGCGACGACTCCGGGCAGCAGGACAACGGTCAGGGGAACGGCAAGTCGCCGTCCCCCAAGGACGTCGCCGCGATGGCACGGACGCCGAAGCCGGATGACGAGGCTCGCGAGCCCGAGCCTGTCGAGCCCACGGAGACCGAGGAAGTCGAGCCCGTCGAGACTCCGGCTCCCGAGGCGGTCGAGCCTGAGACCGAGACGCCGCCCACGGCGGTCGAGCCTGAGACCGAGACGCCGCCCACGGCGGTCGAGCCTGTCGAGACCAAGGAGCCGGCACCGGTCATGGCCGCGGCGCCGGTCGGTGAGGCACCCGAACCGACGCCCGAGCCGGCAGCGCCGAAGGTCGTCACCCGGACCCGTCGGCGCAGCGCCAGCCGCCCGGCAGGACCGCCGACGGCCACGGCGGCCGACGCGGACCAGGCCACCTCAGCGGGGGCCACGGCCGGTGCGGTCGGCGCACCGCCGGCCGACGGTGCCGTCGAGCCCGGCACGGCCGACGCCGAGGCGGGGTCCCGCCCGACCGTCGAGCACGTACCGGTCAAGAAGCGGGGCTCGCGCAAGCGCTGAGCCCCGCCTCAAGAGCCTGATGGTCAGGGGCGCGGGCTGAACCAGGCGTTGGAGTCCTTCTGCCACAAGAAGTACAGCGTCGCGCCGGTCAGCGCCAGACCCACCAGGCTCAGCAGGAGGAGCAGGACCGGCTGGGAGCCGAACCCGATCACCGAGAACAGGATGCCGAGGGCTGCCAGCACGGTGTAGACGATGCGGGCCCAGTTGGCGCCCTTGCCGATGAAGTGGGCGAGGAGAGCGGCGATGGCGACGCCGATGATCACGCCCACGATGGCACCGCCGATGGCACCGGCCCTGACGGAGTCGGTGTCGACGCTGCTCGACAGTCCGGCATCCTCGAGGGCCTGGTCGACGATCGAGTCGAGCATCACGAAGGTGATGACCGTGGTGACCAGGCTCAGGGCGACATTGGCCCAGATCAGCTTGATGGACATGTCGATGGAGGATGGACGCGTGCCGCGGCCGGGTGCGGGTGTGCCGCTGCCGTCGGCGGACGGGTCGGTCGGATACTGCGGGTAGTCGCTCATCGGATCCCCTCGTGCGGTCAGTGTCGGCTCGACCGTAGCGGTTGACGCCGTTTTGCGGGAGGAGTGCGCGGTCCGTAGTATTGATCCTCGGCGCGCCCAGGCGTGCCCTCTCTGCACGGCACCCCGATCATCAAGCGCGGGTCGTGGCGTGCCGCAGACGAAGACCCCAGCACCACAGACGTTCCAGATGAAGGAGACCGCGGTGTACGCGATCGTGCGCGCAGGCGCCAAGCAGCAGAAGGTCGCTGTCGGCGACGTCATCGAGATCGACAAGATCTCGACGCCCGTCGGCGACACGCTCACCCTGCCCGTGGTCATGGCCGTCGATGGCGAGTCGGTCACCACCGATGCGAAGTCGCTCGGCAAGGCGTCGGTCACCGTCGAGGTGCTCGGCGCGACCAAGGGCCCGAAGATCGTCATCCAGAAGTTCAAGAACAAGACCGGGTACAAGAAGCGCCAGGGTCACCGCCAGAAGTACACCCAGGTCAAGGTCACCGACATCTCCCTCTGAGCTGCCGGCTCGGACTGCAACGAAGGACACTGCTATGGCTCACAAGAAGGGCGCGGCCTCGACCAAGAACGGTCGGGACTCCAACTCCCAGCGCCTCGGCGTCAAGCGCTTCGGCGGCCAGGTCGTCAGCGCCGGCGAGATCATCGTCCGCCAGCGGGGAACCCACTTCCACCCGGGTTCCGGCGTGGGTCGCGGTGGCGACGACACCCTGTTCGCCCTCGTGGGCGGAGCGGTCGAGTTCGGCACCCGCCGCGGCCGTCGTGTCGTCAACATCGTCCCCGGCGAGTGACCTGACGTCACTCCAGACTGTTGCGTTGGGCGTCCCGGACCGGGGCGCCCTTCGTCATTTTCAGACCAGCACCACATGACCTGAGGGGAAATCGCATGGCCATCCCGACCTTCGTCGACCGGGTGACGCTCCACGTCGCCGCGGGGCGGGGTGGCAACGGGGTGGCCTCGGTCCACCGTGAGAAGTTCAAGCCGCTCGGCGGCCCCGACGGCGGGAACGGCGGCCCCGGGGGCTCGGTGATCCTGCGCGTCGACCCGAGCGTGACCACCCTCGTCGAGTACCACCACAGCCCCCAGCGTCGCGGTGAGCACGGTGGCCACGGTGCCGGCGGCCACCGCAACGGCGGTCACGGCTCCGACCTGGTGCTCAAGGTGCCGGACGGCACCCTCGTCACGACCCTCACCGGAGAGGTGCTGGCCGACCTGGTCGGTCCCGGCACCGAGATGATCATCGCGGCCGGCGGCCGCGGCGGCCTCGGCAACGCAGCCCTGGCGTCGTCCAAGCGCAAGGCGCCCGGCTTCGCCCTCCTCGGTGAGCCCGGCGACGAGCTCGACATCGTGCTCGAGCTCAAGGTCGTCGCGGACGTCGGCCTGGTGGGGTTCCCGAGCGCGGGCAAGTCCAGCCTGATCGCGGCGATCTCGCGGGCACGGCCCAAGATCGCCGACTACCCCTTCACGACCCTGATCCCGAACCTGGGCGTGGTCACGGCCGGCGACACCACCTTCACCGTCGCCGACGTCCCCGGCCTCATCGAGGGCGCCAGCGAGGGCCGCGGCCTCGGCCACGACTTCCTGCGGCACATCGAGCGCTGCGCGGCGCTGGTCCACGTCATCGACACCGCCACCATGGAGCCGGGCCGCAATCCCGCCGACGACCTCGACGTGATCGAGAACGAGCTGACGCGGTACGGCGGGCTCGAGGACCGGCCGCGACTGGTGGCACTGAACAAGATCGACGTCCCCGACGGCCGAGACCTCTCCGACATCGTGCTCGAGGACCTCGAGGCCCGCGGGCTGCGCGTCTTCCCCGTCTCGGCCGCGTCCGGCGAGGGGTTGCGCGAGCTCACGTTCGCGATGTCCGGCATCGTCGCAGGCGGCGCGCGCCGCGAAGCCGATCGCCGAGGCGACCCGGGTCGTGCTGCGCCCGCCCGGCGCCGACGGCTCCGAAGACTTCACGGTCAAGGAGACCGGTGAGGGCTGGCGGGTGGGCGGCACCAAGCCCGAGCGCTGGGTCCGGCAGACCGACTTCAGCAACGACGAGGCCGTCGGCTTCCTCGCCGACCGGCTCAACCGGCTCGGCGTCGAGGCGAAGCTGCTCGCGCTGGGTGCGGTCGAGGGGGACGCCGTGCTGATCGGCCACCCCGACGACGCCGTCGTCTTCGACTTCCAGCCCGGCCTCGACGCCGGCGCCGAGAACCTCGCCCGTCGCGGCGAGGACTCCCGGTTCGACGAGCCGCGGCCGGCCGCGCGCCGTCGCCGGGACATCCAGTCCGGCATGGAGGAGCGCGGCGAGGGCGAGACCCGGGCCGATGTCGCACGGCGATTGCGGAAGGCGGACCGCCCGAAGTTCGGTCCCTCGTCGTACGAGATCGGCAGCGACGAGGACCCCGACGCATGAAGATCGTCGTCAAGGTCGGCTCGTCGTCCCTGACAACTGCAGCAGGCGGGATCGACCCCACGCGCGTGGCGGCGCTGGCCGACGTCCTCGCGGAGGCCCGCGGAGCCGGCCACGAGGTCGTTCTCGTCTCGTCCGGCGCCATCGCTGCCGGGCTGGCGCCGCTCAGGCTGAAGCGCCGGCCACGTGCCCTGCCCGCGCAGCAGGCCGCCGCGTCGGTGGGGCAGGGGCTGCTCGTGCACCGCTACACCGAGGAGCTCGCCCGGCACGGCATCGTGGCCGGGCAGATCCTGCTGACCAACGACGACATGACCCGACGGTCGCACTATCGCAACGCGTACCAGACGTTCGCGAAGCTGCTCGAGCTCGGCGTCCTTCCGATCGTCAACGAGAACGACACCGTGGCGACCTCGGAGATCCGGTTCGGCGACAACGACCGGCTGGCCGCGCTCGTCGCGCACCTGGTCCACGCCGACCTCCTGGTGCTCCTCTCCGACGTCGACGGCCTCTACGACGGCCACCCCGGCGAGCCCGGGACCGCGTTGATTCCTGAGGTGGCCGCCGGTGACGACCTCGGGCACGTCGACATCGGCCGGGCCGGCGACGCGGGGGTCGGCACGGGCGGCATGCACACCAAGCTGGAGGCGGCACGGATCGCCACCGGTGCCGGCATCCCGGTCGTGCTGACCGCCACCGACCTGGCGGGTGCTGCCTTGCGCCAGGAGCGCGTCGGCACCTACTTCCACGCCACCGGCAAGCGCCGCCCGACGCGGCTGCTGTGGCTGGCGCACGCGACTGAGCCGAAGGGCAGCCTCACCCTCGACCCGGGCGCCGTCCGCGCCGTCACCGAGCGGCGGGCGTCGCTGCTGGCCGCCGGGATCACCGGCGTGACCGGCACGTTCGTCGCCGGCGACCCGGTCGACCTGGCCGACCCAGCCGGCGTGCCGGTGGCCCGCGGCCTCGTGAACTTCGATGCCGAGGAGATCCCGGCGCTGCTCGGCCGCACCTCCCACGACCTCAAGCGCGAGCTCGGCTCGGCGTACGAGCGTGAGGTCGTGCACCGCGACGACCTGGTCCTGCTCTGACCTGGGTCAGGATGTCTGCGTGAGGGAGATGCTGCCCAGGACACCTGAGGAGATCGCCGAGGACGAGGCGTTCGTCCGCCGATACGGCGTGTGGGAACCGTTTGACCCGCCCCGGGTGCTGGATTTCCTGGCAGGCTTCGATCGGCCGTGGTGGATCGTGGGCGGCTGGACGATCGAAGCCTTCACCGGCGTGGCACGTGAGCACGAGGACATCGACGTCTCGATCTGGTCCCGGGACGTGGCCGCCCTGCGCGCGCACGTCGGCGACGACTGGCACCTCTGGAACGCGTGGCTGGGGACGCTGCGGCCGCTGGACGACCGCCACCCGGGGGTGGCCGACCCGGAGAGCCAGCTGTGGATGCGCCGTGACGCCCAGTCCCCGTGGGTGATGGACCTGCCACTGACCCGGGACCGGGACGGGCTCTGGGTGAACAAGCGGGATCATGACGACGTGCGCCCACTGGAGGACGTGACGTGGGTGGCGGACGACGGGATTCGCTACCTGAACCCCGAGATCACGCTGTTGTTCAAGGCGAAGCTGGACCGCGCGAAGGACCGGCGAGATCGCGATGTCACGTGGCCGCTGCTCGGGGACGACCAGCGTGGTTGGCTGCGCGAGGCCGTTTCTCGGATCGAGGCCAGCCACCCATGGCTCGAGGTGCTCACCGGCTGACCTGAGAGATAGTCCGCCGCCGAAGTCATCGTTTTGTCTGCGCAAGTGATGTCATCGGCGGCGGACTATCCACCGATGGCACGGATGCCGGGGAGGCTCGGGGTACGCCGTAGGCTGGTGAGGCTATGAACGACCACGCCCGCCCGGTCTACCTCGACCATGCCGCGACGACGCCGATGCTGCGCGTCGCGGTCGAGGCGATGACCGAGGAGCTGGCCGAGGTCGGCAACGCCAGCTCGCTCCACGCCTCCGGCCGACGCGCACGCCGGGTCGTGGAGGAGTCACGGGAGACCATCGCCCGGGTCGTCAACGCGCGACCTGGGGAGGTCGTCTTCACCTCCGGCGGCACCGAGGCCGACAACCTGGCGGTCAAGGGGGTCTTCTGGGCCCGCCGTGCCGAGGACCCGCGCCGCGGTCAGGATCCTGTCGAGCGCGGTCGAGCACCACGCCGTCCTCGACCCGCTGCTCTGGCTCGCCGACGCCGAGGGAGCCGAGGTCGAGCTGCTGCCCGTCGACGACCGGGGACGGCTCCGCGTCGACGCGATGCGCGCGTCGCTCGAGCGCGATCCCGGCTCGGTCGCCCTGATCTCGGTGATGTGGGCCAACAACGAGGTCGGCACCCTGCAGCCGGTCGCCGAGATCGTCGCGCTGGCCGCCGAGCACGGGATCCCGGTCCACTCCGACGCCGTCCAGGCCGTCGGCGCCGTCCCGGTCGACTTCGCCGCCTCCGGCCTCGACGCCCTCACGTTCACCGGCCACAAGGTCGGCGGACCCTACGGCGTCGGTGCCCTCGTCGTACGCCGCGAGCTGTCGGTCAGCGCGCTGGTGCACGGCGGCGGCCAGGAGCGCGACATCCGCAGCGGCACCCTCGACGTCCCGGCCATCGCCGGCTTCGCCGCCGCGATCGAGCACTCCGTCAAGGTGCAGGACGAGCACGCCACCCGCGTCGCCGCGTTGCGCGACGACCTGGTGCGCCGGGTGCAGGAGGTCGTCCCCGACGCGCACCTGCACGGCGCGCCCGTGGGGCCGGAGCGCCTGCCCGGCAATGCCCATCTGGGGTTCCCGGGCTGTGAGGGCGACTCGTTGCTGATGCTGCTCGACGCCCATGGCATCGAGACCTCCACCGGCTCGGCCTGCTCGGCCGGCGTCCCGCAGCCCTCCCACGTGCTGCTGGCCATGGGCTGCGACGAGGAGCAGGCGCGCCACTCGTTGCGCTTCTCCTTCGGCCACACCTCGACCTCGGCCGACGTCGATGCGGTCGTGAAGGCGATCGGACCGGTCGTCGAACGGGCGAGGGCAGCGCGAGCATGAAGCTCTGCCCATGAGGTTGGTCGCTGCCATGTCCGGCGGCGTCGACTCCGCCGTCGCCGCGGCCCGCGCGGTGGAGGCCGGTCACGACGTCACCGGCATCCACCTCGCGCTGTCGCGCAACCCGGCGTCGTACCGCTCCGGCGCTCGGGGTTGCTGCACGATCGAGGACGCCGGCGACGCCCGTCGCGCGGCCGACGTGATCGGCATCCCGTTCTACGTCTGGGATCTCTCCGACCGTTTCCACGAGGACGTGGTCGAGGACTTCATGGACGAGTACGCCGCCGGCCGGACGCCCAACCCGTGCCTGCGGTGCAACGAGAAGATCAAGTTCGCCGCCGTCCTCGACCGGGCGCTGGGGCTCGGGTTCGACGCGGTCGCGACCGGTCACTACGCCCAGCTGCGGGACGGCGACGACGGGCTGGTGGAGATGCACCGGGCGATCGACCACGGCAAGGACCAGTCCTACGTGCTCGGCGTGCTCGACCAGCAGCAGCTGCGGCACTCGCTGTTCCCGCTCGGCGACTCCACCAAGCCGGCGGTCCGCGAGGAGGCGGCGCGGCGCGGGCTGCTGGTCGCCGACAAGCCCGACAGCCACGACATCTGCTTCGTCGCCGACGGTGACAACGCGGGCTGGCTCGCGGAGAAGCTCGGCGACCGGGCGCCCAACCAGGGCGGCGACATCGTCGACTCCGGCTCGGGTGAGGTGCTCGGCCAGCACACCGGCACCTACGGCTACACGATCGGTCAGCGGCGCGGGCTGCGGCTCGGGCGACCGGCACCGGACGGGAAGCCGCGGTTCGTGCTCGACATCGAGCCGGTCTCCGGGACGGTCACCGTGGGAACCCGTGAGGAGCTCGCGATCGACCGGATCACCGGCATCCGGCCGCGCTGGTGCGGCACCGTCCCGACCCGGCTCTCGGGCACGGTGCAGCTGCGTGCCCACGGAGACGAGCACCGCGCCGCCGTGACCGTCGTCGGCGACTCGGTGGAGATCGAGCTCCTCGACCCGGCGTACGGCATCGCGCCGGGCCAGGCGGCCGTCCTCTACGACGGCACCCGCGTCGTCGGCTCGGCCACCATCAGCGCCACCGGTCGCGCCCCGGGCGTCACGGCGTGAGGGGGGCGGCGGTTTCCCCGCTTATGCGGGGAAACCGGAACTTCCTGGGGGAAACTTGCCCCACGAAGTTCACGACTCGCCCCACAGGTTCGGCCGAGCCACGATGACCACCGCCACCGGCATCGGCTCCCATCCCGGCGACGACGCACACGCGTACGCCGAGGCGGTGCGGTTCGTGCTGGGGGAGCTGCCGCCGCCCATCGGGCTGCCGTACGTCCCCGAGCTGCCGGGTCGGGATGCGGGCGCGACCATGACCGGCCGCGCGGTCGCGCTCGCCACCGACCTCGCGTTCGACCTCCAGCCCGCGGGATGGCGGCTGACCGGCGCGGAGGGCATGGATCAGCGCCGCGCCCGCAGCCTGCTCGCGCAGGACCTCGACCAGGTCGAGGAGCAGGCGCAGGGATACGAGGGTGCGTTCAAGACCCAGGTCATCGGGCCCTGGACGCTGGCGGCGACGGTCGAGCGGCCGCGCGGCGACCTGACCCTGGCCGACCACGGTGCGCGGCGGGAGCTGGCGCAGGCGCTCGCCGAAGGAGTACGGCGCCACCTGGCCGACCTGCGCCGCCGGCTGCCCGGCGTCGACCGGTGGGTGGTGCAGGTGGACGAGCCGGCGCTGCCCGCGGTGCTGGCCGGTCGGGTGCCCACCGCCTCGGGGTTCGGCCGCCATCGCTCGGTCCACCCGCCCGAGGCGAGCGCCGCGCTGAGCACGGTCATCGAGGCGATCCGTGACGAAGGCGCCGAACCGTGGGTCCACTCGTGCGCCGAGGCCACGCCCCTCGCACTGCTCCGCGGGGCCGGGGCGACCGGGCTCGCCGTCGACCTCGCCCGGCTCGGCCCGGACGACCACGACCAGCTGGCCGAGGCACTCGAGGCGGGGGAGACAGTCGTGCTCGGGGTTGTCCCCACCACGACGCCGCTGGCGGAGGAGGTCGCCGCCGAAGCGGGTCGTGCAGTGGCTCGAGATGCTCGGCCTCGAGCCGGGACCGGGTCTGGTCGTCAGCCCGGCCTGCGGGCTCGCCGGCGCCGACCCCACCTGGGCGCGGCAGGCGCTGACGGTGGCCCGGCAGGCTGCCGAGCGGCTCTGACCGGTCAAGCGTCAGCCGACGGTGACCCCCTCCGGGCTGTCGGTCGCCAGCTCCTCGTGCTTGACGTTGAGGAACATCCAGGTGACCAGCGAGGCGAGCAACATCATCCCGGCACCGACCAGGAACGCATTGCTGGCGCCCTCGGTGAAGATCTGCAGGCCGGCGATCTCCTGCAGCCGCTCGAGCTGCTCGGCGGAGGGCTGCGGGCCACCCGCCTGGGCCGCCTGCTTGGCCGCTGCTGCGAACTCCGCAGCCCGGTCGGTCGCGATCTGGGTCGCGGCCGTGCCGAGGATCGCCAGGCCCAGCGCGCCACCGACCTGCTGCATGGTGTTGAGGACACCCGAACCGACGCCGGAGTCCTCGTTGCGCAGGTGGTGGACGGCGGTCAGCGTCAACGGCACGAACGTCGCGCCCATGCCGAGTGACATGCAGATGATCCACGGCAGGACGTCGGCGACGTAGCTGCCGGTGACCTCGGTGGCCGGGAACGTGGTGTCGTAGGGCAGCCGGGAGAACCCGAAGAGCGCCACCACCGACAGCAGCGTGCCGGTGCCGGCCAGGAGCCGGGGGTCGATCCGGTTGATCAGGTTGGAGGTCACGCCGGCTGCGATCACGATGCCAGCACAGAACGGCAGGAAGGCCAGGCCCGCCTCGATCGGGCTGTAGCCCATGACGTTCTGGATGTACTGGCTGAGGAAGTAGAACATCGCAAACATCGCGGCTGGGGCGAGGAACATCGCGACGTAGCTGGCAGCGCGGGTCCGGTTCAGGAACACCCGGAACGGCAGCAGCGGGTGCTCGGCACGACGCTCGACGACCAGGAAGAGCGCCAGGAGCACGGCGCCGGCGGCCAGGCTGGCGAGGGTCCAGGTGTCGGTCCAGCCGTCGGAGCCGGCGCGACTGAAGCCGTAGACCAGGCCGAGCAGGCCGAGCGTGCCGGTGACGGCGCCGGGCAGGTCGAGCTCGCCCGGGTGCGACTCGGACTCCGGCAGGAAACGCGGCGCCAGGGCAGCCGCAGCGATGCCGATCGGGATGTTGATGAGCAGCGTCAGCCGCCAGCCCTCGATGTCGAGGCCGGCGATGCCGTCGAGCCCGGTGAACCAGCCGCCGAGCAGCAGGCCGACCGCCGCGCCGGCACCGGACATGGCGGCGTACACGGCGAACGCGCGGTTGCGGGCCGGTCCGGCCGGGAAGGTGGTGGCGATCAGGGCCAGGGCGGCCGGCGACGCGAGTGCGGCGCCGAGGCCCTGCAGGGCACGGGCGGCGAGCAGGGTGGACTCGTTGGTCGCGAGGCCGCCGAGCCCGGACGCGATCGCGAAGATGATCAGGCCGATCATGAAGATCTTCCGGCGGCCGTAGAGGTCACCGAGTCGGCCGCCCAGCAGCAGCAGGCTGCCGAACGCGAGGGCGTAGCCGGTGACGACCCAGGTCAGGTCGGCGCTCTCGATCGAGAGGTCCTGCTGGATGTAGGGGAGTGCGATGTTCACGATCGTGCCGTCGAGCACGACCATCAGCTGGGCGACGGAGATCAGCACCAGGGCCCAGCCCAGGTGAAGCTCGCGGCCGGCCGGTCCGGTCCCGGCCACCTTGTCGGTGTCGGTGTCGGTGGGAGTCATGGGAGTTCCTGTCGTGTGTGGGTGTGAGGTTCAGGGGCGCGGGGAGACCGCGGGAAGGATGATCTGGTCGATCACCCGCGTGATGAGCTCGGGAGTGGCCGCGTCCCCCAGCAGGAAGATGCGGTGCAGGACGATGCCCGGGAGTGCGGGGCCGACGATGTCGAGGTCGACGTCGTCGCGGATCTCTCCCCGGGCGCGGGCGCGCTCGAAGATGGTGCCGGCCGCGGCCAGCTTGGGGGCGAGGAACTCGCGGCGGTACGTCGTCGCGAACTCCTCGTCACGCGCCATGGCCGTGACCACGGCCGCCTGGACCGCCGTGGCGCGGGGGTCGCCCAGGCCACCCATGCCACAGTGCGCGGCGATGAGGTCGCCACGCAGGGTGCCGGTGTCGGGGGTGGGCGGGTGCTCCTTGTGGGAGCAGACCGCGTCGACCACCAGCTCCGGCTTGGAGCTCCACCGCCGGTAGAGCGTCGCCTTCGACGCCTTGGCCTCGGCCGCGACGGCGTCCATGGTGAGCCGGTCGTAGCCGGTCTCGGCGAGCACCGTCAGAGTGGCGTCGAGGATCTCCTGCTCGCGGTCACCCTCGATGCGGGGGCGGGCGCTGGCGGTCTCGGGGACCATCGGACTCCTCGGCAGTGGAACGAAACAGTTTCGTTTCACACCATAGAACGAAACCGTTTCGTTTCGCAAGCCCGCTAGCGCAGGAGCCGGAGCGACCGGCTCAGGGCGAGCTCGTTCCAGGCCGAGGCACGGCGGAGCAGGTAGTGACCGACCCGGCCCATGTCGACGTACGACGCGTCGGCGCCGGCTGCCCTCGCCCGCTCGACGTAGGCACGCGTCGCCTTCGCGGAGGTGATGTGGTCGCGGCTGCCGTGCCCCGCCACGAGCGCCCGACCGGCCAGGGTGGCCACCGGCTCGCCCGGCGGGAACCAAGGGGCGAGCGCCACCACGCCGCGCACCTGAGGGTCGTCGGCGACGTGGACCGCGGTGCGGGCGCCCATCGAGTGACCGAGCAGGACGACCGGGGCATCCCCGATCTCCTCGCGGACCTGGTCCAGCGCCCAGCGGGCGTCGGCGACCGGGCCGAGGCCACCGTTCCAGCCGCGGTGGCGGTAGCGCAGCAGCCACACCGCCGCGCCCGCCTCCTCGGCGCCGGGACCGATGGCGCGCGCCATCGCGGCCGACCGGAGCCACGAGAGGCTGCGCCCGTCGACGATCTCCTCGCCGTTCGCCTTCCCGCCGTGCAGCATCAGCACGACGCCGGTGGTGGTCGTCGGCGCGGCGTACTGCGTCAACGACGGTCCGGTCACGGTCAGGTCCTCCACAGATGCCTCCACGAGGGTCCATTCGGAGCCGTCAGCGTGTCAGATGGGTGGGCATCGCGGTGTCACCGGATTCCGGCAGGATAGGGCCATGACCCCACCGGATCCCGAGCCGAAGGCCGCCCCGGACGACGCCCGGGACGAGCACCAGCAGCTGGTCGAGGTGATCGAGGATGCGCGCTGGCGCTACTACGTGCTCGACGACCCGACGCTCTCCGACGCCGACTTCGACGTGAAGCTGCGCCGGCTCGAGGAGCTCGAGGAGCACTACCCCGAGCTGCGTACGCCGGACTCACCGACCCAGACCGTCGGCGGCGCGGTCTCGACGGAGTTCACGGCGGTCGACCACCTGCAGCGGATGGAGAGCCTCGACAACGCGTTCTCCCGCGACGAGCTCGCCGCCTGGTACGCCCGACTGGCGCGCGACGGCGTCGAGGAGCCGGCGCTGCTCTGCGAGCTCAAGGTCGACGGGCTGGCCATCAACCTGCTCTACGAGGAGGGCCGGCTGGTCCGGGCCCTCACCCGCGGTGACGGCCGCACCGGCGAGGACGTCACGCCGAACGTCAAGACCATCGCGTCGGTGCCCCACCGGCTGACCGCGACCGAGGAGTTCGCCGTCCCCGCGCTGCTGGAGGTCCGCGGGGAGGTGTTCTTGCCCGGCGAGGCGTTCGAGCGTCTCAACGAGTCGATGACCGAGGCCGGCAAGCCGGTCTTCGCCAACCCGCGCAACGCCGCGGCGGGCTCGTTGCGCCAGAAGGACCCCCGGGTCACCGCCACCCGCGCGCTCGGGATGGTCTGCCACGGCATCGGCGAGCGCCGAGGCTTCCAGCCGAAGGCGCAGTCGCACGCCTACGAGGCGTTGGCCGCGTGGGGGTTGCCGACGTCCGACCAGGTCAAGGTGCTGGCCACCCTCGAGGAGGTCGAGGGCTTCATCGAGCACGCCGGGGACAACCGGCACTCCCTCGTGGCCTACGAGATCGACGGCGTCGTCGTGAAGGTCGACGACGTCTCCCTCCAGCGCCGGCTCGGCTCCACCAGTCGAGCGCCGCGGTGGGCGATCGCATTCAAGTACCCGCCCGAGGAGGTCAACGCCAAGCTGCTCTCGATCGAGGTCAACACCGGCCGCACCGGCCGGGTGACGCCGTTCGGCGTGATGGAGCCGACGCGCGTCGCGGGATCGACCGTCGAGCGGGCCACGCTCCACAACGCCCACGAGGTCAAGCGGAAGGACGTCCGGCCCGGCGACACCGTGGTGCTGCGCAAGGCAGGCGACGTCATCCCCGAGATCGTGGGACCGGT
This sequence comes from uncultured Actinomycetota bacterium, assembly GCA_963804845.1. GTDB lineage: Bacteria > Actinomycetota > Actinomycetes > Propionibacteriales > Nocardioidaceae > Nocardioides. Next base: position 660,658 of record CAWDSA010000007.1, read on the forward strand.
GCTGGCGCTGCGCCCGAAGGGGCTGAAGGCCTGGAAGATGCCCACGAAGTGCCCCTCGTGCGGGACCACGCTGGTCCAGCAGAAGGAGGGCGACAAGGACCTCCGCTGCCCCAACCATCACCGCTGTCCCGCCCAGCTCCTCGATCGCGTCTTCCACGTCGCGGGGCGCGGAGCCTTCGACATCGAGGGCCTGGGGTCCGAGGCCGCGGCGGCGCTGCTCGAGGCGGGCGTGATCGACGACGAGGGCGACGTCTTCGACCTCGACGAGGCGAAGCTGAAGCAGACCGCGTTGTTCACGCGCGCGCCCAAGAAGGGCGAGGAGGGGCCACAGCTCTCCGCCAACGGTGAACGGCTGCTGGCCAACCTCGACCGAGCCAAGGACGTCCCGCTCTGGCGGGTGATCGTCGCGCTCTCGATCCGCCACGTCGGACCCACCGCGGCGCGGGCACTGGCCACCCAGTTCGGTTCGCTGGCGGCGGTCCGCGAGGCCGACGAGAAGACACTGGCCGACACCGAGGGCGTCGGACCGACCATCGCCGCCGCCTGCCGCGAGTGGTTCGACGGGCCCGAGTCCGACTGGCACGTCGCGATCGTGGAGAAGTGGGAGCGCGCGGGGGTGACCATGGCCGATGCCCGCGACGAGTCGGTGGCGCGCACCCTCGAGGGGCTGACCGTGGTGGTCACCGGGTCACTCGACGACTTCAGCCGCGACTCGGCCAAGGAGGCGATCCTGGCCCGCGGCGGCAGGGCTTCCGGCTCGGTGTCGAAGAAGACCGACTACGTGGTGGTGGGGGACAGCGCGGGCTCCAAGGCCGACAAGGCCGAGGAGCTCGGCGTCCCGATCCTCGACGAGGCCGGCTTCAAGCGGCTGCTCGAGGCGGGGCCATCAGGCCTCTGACCTAGGCGCCGTCCGCAGCCTCGAAGACACCGGTCTCGTTGAGGAGCTGCCAGACCGCCTCACGCCGGCTCGTGGCGTACGTCGCGGTCACGTGGTGGTCGTCGCGCCAGACGACCTCGTCGCCGACGACGGGCAGGCAGACCGGGGCGTCGGGGCAGAAGGCGGGGTTGAGGTCGAGCACGTCGACCTTCGACGACCGGATTGCCTCCGTCTGCGCGAAGCTGTCGCTCTCGGTCCCGCCGACCGGCACCGGCACGACGCAGTCATTCGGGTCGGGCGAGGTCGTGAGGCAGTCGGCGGGGTCAAAGGTCTCCGGCATCACGATCCGGTTCACGAAGACCGTGTGGGGGACCAGTCGCTTGAGCGTGCGGAGCGTCGCGCGCGACGCCTGCAGCGTCATCCGGTCGAGCGACTGCTCGACGCCGTCGCGGCGGTGGACGATGTCACCCCACTCCGCCTCGTCGTCTCGCGGTCGCACCATCACGACGACGACGTCAGGATCGAGCGCGGGAAGCGCCTCGTCGTACCACCCGACGCGGGCTTCCTCGCAGTCCTCCTGGCCCTGCTGGAGGAGCTTGGAGTTGTACAGGTCCTCCTGCCACATGCAGCCCGGGACGACGTTGAGCGAGAGCGTCAGGTCGTGCTCCTCGGCCAGGGTCTCGAACATCGGCACCAGCGACTGTGCCTGGCTGTCACCGACGAGCAGCACGTGGGGGCCCGAGCCCTCGTGGACGATGCAGCGACTCGGGGTCGTCGGCCGCGCACGTGCCCTCGCCTCCGCGGTCGGCGACCACGGCCTCCCAGTCGACGTCGTCCGGGAGCGAGAGCGGACGCTGATGGGGCAGGCTGTCCGGCCGCTCGGTGCTCGCGGTCAGGGCCGGCCTGCGGTCGAGCCCGAGGAGGCTGGGCACGACGGTCACGGCAACCAGGGCGCTGATCACGACCCCCGCCACCGCCGGGGCCCAGCGGAGGCGGTCGAGGTACGACGCGGTCCGGATCGGCTTCTCGAGCACCTCGTAGGAGAGGGCGGCGAGGCCGGTGCTCGTGACGACGGTCAGGACCGCGATGACGCGCGGGCTGGTGGTCAGCACCTCCTCGAGGACCAGGATCACCGGCCAGTGCCACAGGTAGGTGCCGTAGGAGATCTTGCCCAGGAAGACCAGCACCGGCTGCGAGAGAGCGCGCGCGACGAGGTTCGAGTCGGCGACGGACACCGACGCGATGACGGTGACGGCTGCCAGGGTGGCGGCGAGACCGCGCCACGACGGCGAGACGTCGAGGAGTCCGCTGCTCAGCAACAGGAAGGTGGCGAGCCCGACCACAGCGCCGGTCGCCCAGCGCCGACCGCCCCCGAGCGGCAGCCGGTGCACGACGAGGGCCAGCACCACGCCGGCGAGCGGCTGGTAGATCCGGGCGTCTGTGCCGTAGTAGGCGTGGGTCGCTTCGACCTGGGACCAGTAGACCTGCGAGGCGACCGACGCGAGCAGCAGCAGCCCGAGCACCCGGATCGCCCACCGGCGCCCGGCCTTCATGAGCAGCAGCAGCGCCACCGGGAACACGACGTAGAACTGCTCCTCGATGGAGAGCGACCAGAAGTGCAGGAACGGGCTGCTGTCCACGTCCGCCGCGAAGTAGTCGCCGGACTCGGCCAGGAAGTGCCAGTTGGCGAACCACAGCAGCGCGCTCTGGGCGTCGTCCACGAGGTCCACCCGTTCGGTGACCGGGCTGATCAGCACGAAGACGGCACAGGTCGCCACGATTGCCACGACCGCCGCCGGCAGCAGGCGGCGGACGCGACGGGCGTAGAACATGCCGACCTTGATCCCGCCGGTCCGGTCGTGCTCCGACAGCAGGACGCTGGTGACGAGGAAGCCGGACAGCACGAAGAACAGGTCGACGCCGACGAAGCCGCCGAGTGCCCACGGGTGGCCGGTGTGGAACAGCAGGACGGCGTAGACGGCCACGGTCCGGAGCCCGTCGAGGGCAGGGCGGTAGGACCAGGACACCCCGCGAGGGTAAAGGCCTCCGCCACCCGATCGAACATCCACGCGGCGCTGCAGCGGCGGCTACGACCCGTCGTCCAGCGGTCGCCGGTGCAGCCGGGTGGTGAGGAGGCGTCGCTCGGCCTCGTTGCCGGCCAGCGCCAGCGCCCGTTCGTTGGCTGTGCGCCGCCTCCTCGTGGCGGCCGAGCGCCTCGAGCAGCTGTGCGCGCGTCGCGTGGAACAGGTGGTACGCCGCCAGGTCGGGCGCCAGCGCGTCCACCTCGGCCAGCGCCTCTCCGGCCCGGTCGGGGCCGAGCTGGGCCACCGCGACCGCCCGGTTGAGGGCGACCACCGGCGAGCGGTCCATCCGCCGGAGCAGGTCGTAGAGGGTGACGATCTGCACCCAGTCGGTCTGCTCCCACGACGCAGCGGAGGCGTGACAGGCGGCGATCGCGGCCTGCAGCTGGTAGCACCCGGGGTCGTGCAGGGCGGCCGCGCGCTCGAGCATCCTCTCGCCGGCGGCCAGGGCGTCGCGGTCCCAGAGTGAACGGTCCTGATCAGGCAGGAGCACGAGGCCGCCATGAGTGTCGAACCGCGCCGCCGTGCGCGCGTGCTGCACCGTCAGCAGTGCGGCCAGTCCCCAGGCCTCGGCGACCTGGGGGAGCGAGGTGGCCACGACTCCCGCGAGCCAGACCGCGTCGGCGGCGAGGTCGCGGTCCTGGGTGGCGCCGGTCGAGGAGACGAAACCCTCGTTGAACGTCACGTAGACGACCGACAGCACGTCGCCGGCGCGCTCGGTCAGCTCGGCTTCCGGCGGGACGGTGAGGGAGATGCCAGCGGTGACGATCTTCCGCTTCGCGCGCACGATCCGCTGCGCCAGCGTGGTCTCGCTGACCAGGAACGCCCGCGCGATCTGAGGCGTCGTGAGGCCGATGACCGCGCGGAGCGTCAGCGCCAGCCGGGCCTCGGGTGCCAGCGCCGGGTGGCAGCAGGCGAACAGCAGGGCCAGCCGGTCATCGGTGGCCGTGGCCTCGGCGTTCGGCGGCGCGACCCCCGCCGCCCGCTGGCCGAGCCCGCGCTGCCGAACGGCACGGCGTACGCCGTCCAGCGCGTTGCGCTGGGCAGCGACCGTCAGCCACGCGGCGGGGTTGTCCGGGGGCCCGTCACGGCGCCACGCCGTGACCGCCTCGACGACCGCGGCCTGCACGGCCTCCTCGGCCAGGTCGAAGTCACCGAACCGGCGTGAGAGCCGGGCCACCAGCGGACCGGCCTCCTCGCGCAGCGTCTGCGCGAGAAGGCCGTCCACGGTGGCGGTCATGGTCGGTCACTCGAACTGCGAGTAGTCCTCGACCATCGGGCGGATCTCGATCGCGACGCCGGGGAACTCCAGCGGCGGCCAGGAGCGGGCGATCTTGATGGCGGCGTCCATGTCGGGGACCTCCAGGACGGTGAACCCGCCGACGACCTCCTTGGCCTCGTTGAAGGGGCCGTCGACGACCACCGGCCCGTCGTCGCCGGCACGGACAGTGGTCGCGGTGGTGACCGGGTGCAGCTCGGCCCCGTTGTCGGCGATGTGGCCGGCGGCGCCGTGCTCCTGGAACCACTCCCACACCAGCTTGTAGACCGCCTCGGTACGCGCGGGATCGACCGACTCGGCGAGGTCGGGGCGTGAGGTGAACATCAGGACGTACTTCATGGTGATTCCTCCTTGTGGGTGATGCTTGCACCTCTCCGTCGCCGCGGTCCCGCGGAAATCGACACCTCGGCACAGATTCTTCGTGCGCCGCGGTGAGGGCTCAGGGCTGGTCAGGCCGGACGATCTGCGCCAGCGGCTCGGAGCCGAGGTCGGGCTCAGGCAGGTCCGGCAGCGCGTCGAGGGTGGTCTCGGTGCACTCGCCCGCCGGGACCTCGCATCGAACCACCCCGGTCTCGGTGAAGGCGTACACGTCACCGGACGGCGTCCAGCCGCCCTCCGCCGCGTCCGCCCCGCCGATGTCGGCGGGAACGAGCTCACCGGTCGCAACCTCGTAGACCTGCAGCTCCCGGGGCTGGGAGGGGTCGAAGGTGGAGGCACCCTCGGCGTCGCGGACGACGCGCAGGAAGCGGCCGTCGGGGGACAGTTCCGCGGCGACCAGCGTCTCGGCGGTGGGGAAGGTCATCAGCTCCTCGCCCGAGGCCACGTCGACGACGCGGAAGGTACGACGGTCGCCCGTCACAGCCCGCCCGGCGGTCGCTCCCCCGTAGTAGATGGCCGCCCGCGGCGCGGGCGCGACCTCACCGGTGGTCAGGTCGAGGCTCCTGAGCAGGGTGCGCTGCTCGAGTGCTTGGCGCACGTAGAGCGTGTCACCATCCAGCGACATCCCCGGCCGCGACCCATCGAGACCAGGCACCGCGAACTCGTCGCGGAGCTCACCGCTCGCGGCGTCACGGACCGAGACGACGCGGTCTGTCCCGCGCAGCTCGGCGAGGACGAAGAAGTCGCGCGCGGAATCTGTGACGGGCGCCTGGCCGGGTTCCAGCTCGCCGAGGTCCTCGGTGGTCCCGTCATAGCGGACCAGGGTCAGCTGGGCCGGTCCGGCGAAGGAGGCATCCTCGGTGGTGCTCACGGCGAGCACCCCCACCGAGGTGTGGTGGAGCGAGAGGAGGGTGCCGGGAACTTCGGCCGTCGCGTCGCCCACGTGGACCTCGGTGTCGTACCCCCACACGATGGCGTCACCGTTGCCGTCGACCGGCTGGGGCTCGCTGCCGCTGCGGTCGATGAGGAGGAAGCCGGTGCCGGCGAGCACGGCGACGCTCGCAGCCACGGCGAGTCCGTGGGTGACCTGCCGGCGCCGGCGCAGTCGTCGGCCGGCGACGGCCAGTCCCGCCGGGTCGGGGACGGGGGGCGTCGGAATGCGGGTGGCCTCGTCGTGCATGAGCTGGCTGAGTCGTTCGGTCATGAGGTGCTCCCGATGTTCGTGGGGACGACGGCGTCGCCCAGGTGGGTGCGGAGGGTGGCGAGCGCGTCGGACGTCTGTGACTTGACCGTCCCCTCGGAGCAGCCGAGGGCTCGAGCTGTCTCCGCCACCGACAGGTCCTCGAAGAAGCGGAGCACGATCACCGCGCGCTGACGCGGGGCGAGCAGGCCCAGTGCCGCAATCACGGTGGGCCGCAGGCTCGGGTCATGGTGGGCGGCGTCGGGTTCGCCCAGGTGTTCGCTCGGGAGCTCGCGCCGCCACGACCGCTTGCGGAACCACTCCGCCGCGGTGTTGACCAACGTGGTGCGGGCGTACGCCGGGGCCGCCCCGACGCTGCGGACCTTGGGCCACGCGGCGTACGTGCGCGCCAGGGCGGTCTGCACCAGGTCCTCGGCCAGGCCGTGGTCGCCCACCAGCAGGTACGCCGTGCGGTAGAGCGAGCCCCAGCAGCCGTGCACCAGCTCGGTGAACTCGGCGTCGGTCGGGGATCGGGTCATCAAGGTCTCCTCGGGTGAGTGTCTACCTCAAGAGATGCGCCCACGCCGCCGATGGTTGGGTGCGACGGCCCTCCTAGGATGATCCGCATGCCTGAACCCACCGGCGCCTCCATCACCCGGGAACAGGTCGCCCACCTGGCCGACCTGGCCCGGATCGACCTGTCCGACGCCGAGCTCGACCATCTCGCGCCGCAGCTGAGCGTGATCCTGGAGTCGATCGCCTCGATCCAGGGCGCGGCCGGCGACGACGTCCCGCCCACGTCCCACCCGGTGCCGTTGACCAACGTCTTCCGTGAGGACGTCGTCGTCCCCGGGCTCACACCCGAAGAGGCACTCAGCGGGGCCCCCGAGGCCGAGGGGCAGCGGTTCAGCGTCCCCCGGATCCTGGGGGAGGAACAGTGAACGAGCTCACCCGCAGGACGGCGGCCGAGCTGTCCGACGCGCTCGCCGCCGGCGATACCTCCTCGGTGGAGCTGACCCAGGCTCACCTCGACCGGATCGACGCAGTCGATGGTGACGTGCACGCCTTCCTGCAGGTCGACCGCGACGGCGCGCTGGCGGCCGGCGGCCGCCTCCGACGACCGCCGGGCTGACGGCGGCGCACGGTCGCCGTTCGACGGCGTCCCGATCGCGGTCAAGGACGTGCTGACGACCAAGGGCCTGCCCACCACCTGTGGGTCACGGATCCTCGAGGGCTGGGTGCCGCCGTACGACGCGACCGTGGTGCGCCGGCTGCGTGAGGCCGGCCTGCCGATCCTCGGCAAGACCAACATGGACGAGTTCGCGATGGGCTCGTCGACCGAGCACTCCGCCTGGGGAGCCACCCACAACCCCTGGGACCTGGACCGGATCCCGGGCGGCTCCGGTGGCGGGTCCGCCGCGGCCGTGGCCGCCTTCGAGGCGCCGCTGGCCATCGGCACCGACACCGGCGGCTCGATCCGGCAGCCGGGTGCCGTCACCGGCACGATCGGGATGAAGCCGACGTACGGCGGGGTCTCGCGCTACGGCCTGGTGGCGCTGGCCAACTCCCTCGACCAGGCCGGTCCGGTGACCCGGACCGTGCTCGACGCGGCGATGCTCCACGAGCTGATCGGCGGCCACGACCCGCTCGACTCCACGAGCATCGATGCACCGGTGCCAGACCTGGTCGGCGCCGTGCGGGCCGGCGAGTCAGGCGACCTGACCGGCGTGCGGATCGGCGTGGTCACCGAGCTCGGCGGCGAGGGTTATCAGGCCGGTGTCCTCACTCGCTTCGAGGAGGCGGTCGACCTCATGGTGAAGGCAGGCGCCGAGGTCGTCGAGGTCTCGTGCCCGAGCTTCGTCCACGCGCTGGCGACGTACTACCTGATCCTGCCGGCCGAGGCCTCGAGCAACCTCGCCAAGTTCGACGCGATGCGCTACGGCCTCCGCGTGGTTCCCGAGGGCAGTCCCAGCGCGGAGGACGTGATGCGGGCGACCCGCGACGCCGGCTTCGGCGACGAGGTGAAGCGGCGGATCATCCTCGGCACCTACGCCCTGTCCAGCGGCTACTACGACGCCTACTACGGGCAGGCGCAGAAGGTCCGCACCCTCATCACCCGCGACTTCGAAGCCGCGTTCGGCCAGGCCGACGTACTGGTCTCGCCGACCGCACCGACCACGGCGTTCAAGCTCGGCGAGAAGGTCGACGACCCGCTGGCGATGTACCTCAACGACCTCGCCACCATCCCGGCCAACCTGTCCGGCGTACCGGGTATCTCGATCCCGAGCGGGCTCGCCGACGAGGACGGGCTGCCGACCGGTGTCCAGATCCTGGCGCCGGCGATGGCCGACGACCGGGTCTACCGCGTCGGCGCAGCGCTGGAGACCCTGTTGCGGAACCAGTGGGGTGGGCCGCTGCTCGACCGGGCCCCCGAGCTGACGGGAGGAGCGGCATGAGCACCGCCACCCTGCTCTCCTTCGAGGAGGCGCTCGAGAAGTTCGACCCGGCCCTCGGCCTCGAGGTCCACGTCGAGCTCAACACCGCGACCAAGATGTTCTGCGGCTGCCCCGCGAGCTTCGGCGCCGAGCCCAACACCCAGGTCTGCCCGATCTGCCTGGGGCTGCCGGGCGCGATGCCCGTGGTCAACCGGATCGCCGTCGAGTCGGCGATCCGGATCGGGCTGGCGCTGAACTGCGAGATCGCCGAGTGGTGCCGGTTCGCGCGGAAGAACTACTTCTACCCGGACATGCCGAAGAACTTCCAGACCTCCCAGTACGACGAGCCGATCGCGTTCGAGGGCTGGATGGACGTCGAGGTCGGAGGCGAGACCGTCCGGGTCGACATCGAGCGCGCTCACATGGAGGAGGACACCGGCAAGTCGCTCCACGTCGGCGGCGCGACCGGCCGGATCCACGGCGCCGACTACTCCCTGGTCGACTACAACCGGGCCGGCATCCCCCTCATCGAGATCGTCACCAAGCCGATCATGGGAGCGGGCGCGCAGGCACCTGCCGTGGCGCGCGCGTACGTCCAGCAGCTGCGTGACCTGATCGTGGCGCTCGGGGTCTCGGAGGCCCGGATGGACCAGGGCAACCTGCGTGCCGACGTGAACCTCTCGCTGGCTCCGCGGGGGGCCGGTGGTCTCGGCACCCGCACCGAGACCAAGAACGTGAACTCGTTCCGCTCGGTCGAGCGGGCGGTGCGCTACGAGATGCAGCGCCACGCCGCGGTGCTCGACGGGGGCGGCTCGATCACCCAGGAGACGCGTCACTGGCACGAGGACACCGGCGTCACGACCTCCGGCCGGGAGAAGTCCGACGCTGACGACTACCGCTACTTCCCCGAGCCCGACCTGGTGCCGGTGGCGCCGTCGCGGGACTGGGTGGAGGAGCTGCGTGGCACGCTGCCCGAGAACCCGACCGCGAGGCGGGCCCGGCTTCAGGCCGAGTGGGGCTTCTCCGACCTCGACATGCGCGACACCGTCGGTGCCGGCGCACTCGGTCTCGTCGAGGAGACCATCGCTGCGGGTGCCTCGCCGCAGGCGGCCCGCAAGTGGTGGCTCGGTGAGCTGGCCCGACGCGCCAACGACCAGGACACCGACGTCACCGAGATCGGGGTCAGCCCCGCCGACGTCGCCGCCGTCCAGGCGCTGGTCGAGGCCGGCACCATCAACGACAAGCTCGCCCGCCAGGTCTTCGACGGCCTGCTCGCGGGCGAAGGTACGCCGGAGCAGATCGTGGCCGCCCGAGGACTTGAGATCGTCAGCGACGAGGGCGCGCTCGGCGCCGCCGTCGACACCGCCATCGCCGCCAACCCCGACGTCGCCGACAAGATCCGTGACGGCAAGGTCGCCGCGGCGGGTGCCCTCATCGGAGCGGTCATGAAGGAGATGCGCGGCCAGGCCGACGCCAACCGGGTCCGCGAGCTCATCCTCGAGCGACTCACCTAGGGCGCGAGTCGTCGCTACCTCGCGGCGCGCAGACGCCGAGTCGTCGCCAAGTCACACAGCGGATGCGAGCAAGCGACGACTCGACGCGCTCGACGTGCACGTTTGTGCCGAGTCGGCGGGTAGTAGGGTGCGGAGCGCACCACTCACACCACTCATCACGCCCGTAGCTGGGGGAAGCCGGTCGAAGTCCGGCGCTGACCCGCAACCGTAGGCAGTCCCGATCCGTCGGGGCCGCGAGCCGGAGCACCCGCTACGACGCGTCCTGAACACACGCTGTCGAGGAAACCAGCGGGTGGCCTGTCGGGCTTCCCGCTGTGCAGCGGGAAGGATCACCATGCGTCACCTGACCACTCGCATGCTGCGACCCGTGGCCGTCCTGGCCACCGGCGCAGTCATCGCCACCACCGCGCACCTGCGGGGCGCCCCGGCCAAGGCCGCGCCCGACGACCGCAGCGCGGCCTGGCTCGAGCGCCAGCTCACCGATGGGCTGGTCTTCAACGAGCAGTTCGACGTCAACTCCTACGGGCTGACCGCCGACTTCGGCATCGGACTCGACTACATCGGCGGCCATCGCGGCACCGTGTCCGACATCGCCGACGCGCTGGCCGACAACGTCGACAACTGGACCACGGGCGTCGAATTCGGCACCGACGACATCTACGCCGGCTCGGTCGCCAAAGCGGTCGTGCTGGCCCAGTCGGCCGAGCGCGACCCCCGCAGCTTCGGCGGTGTCGACCTCGTGCAGCGGCTCGCGGCGCGGGTCAGCGACACCGCGCCGTACGCCGGCCGCATCGAGGACCGGGGCGCGGACGACTACGCCAACTCGATCGGCCAGGCGTTCGCGGCCGTCGGATTGGCCGATGCCGGCTCGCCGAAGGCAGCGCCGGTGCTGACGTTCCTGCTCGAGCAGCAGTGCTCCGACGGCTTCTTCCGCCTCAACTTCGCCAAGAAGTCCAAGCCGCGCCAGGGCTGCGACGCGGGCGGCGCCAACTCTGTCGGCGCCCGACACCGACGTCACCGCCCTCGCCGTCGTCGTCCTCAACGCACTGCCGAAGCAGACCAAGCGGGTGCGGGCCGCAGTCGACAACGGGACCGACTGGCTGGTCGGCGCCCAGAAGAACAACGGCAGCTTCGGGGGCGGCCCGAGCACGGAGGCCAGCAACACCAACAGCACCGGCCTCGCTGCCTGGGCGCTGGGCGACGTCGGCGCGTGCCGCGCGGCCGTGAAGGCGGCTCAGTGGGTGCGCGACCTACAGGTCGGCGGCGACGTCTCCGGCACGCCGCTCGCCGGCGAGAAGGGTGCGATCGCCTACGACCGGGCCGCGATGCAGGCCGCGGAGACCGAGGGCATCACCGTCGAGACCCGCGACCAGTGGCGTCGGGCCGGCGCGCAGGCCGCACCCGGACTCGTCTTCACCACCATGGATCGCTGCCGGCGATGAGCACGCCTCGTCCGCCTGGTTGCCGCGACCACCCTGGTCGCGGCAGCCGGCACGGCCGGCGTCCTGATCGGAGCGTCACCGGCCGCTGCGGCTGCGTGCTCGAGCAGTGACGGCGTCACCGTCGTGGTCGACTTCAACGGGCTCGGCGGGGGGATCGAGCAGGCGTGCGTCGCCGACCAGGGGACCGCGGACGACCTGTTCGTGGCCGCCGGGCACACGCTGCAGAACGTCAGCGGGCAGGCGTTCGTCTGCCGCGTCGACGGGTTGCCCACACAAGAGGAGGAGTCGTGCGCCCGGACGCCACCGGCCAACGCCTACTGGGGTCTGTGGTGGTCCGACGGCGAGAGCGGTAGCTGGAGCTACTCCTCGCAGGGCGCGTACTCGCTCAACGTCCCCGACGGGGGCTCGGTGGCACTCTCCTGGAACGACTCGTCGAGCGCATCGCCGCCGGGCGCCCCGCCGCCGGATCACTCGGAGCGTCCCGTGGACGAGCCCAGCGAGGATCCCGACCCTTCGCAGCAGCCGACCAACCAGCCGAGCCAGCCCCCGACCTCTGGCTCGGGCGGCCAGTCCGGGAGTACGGACGGTGCGGGTGACCCGACGTCCACGGGCGGTGGCGAGTCAGCCGCGCCAGGACCTGGCGACGGAAGACAGGGCGGGGACGGGCGCACGGGGCCAGGTCCAGAGGACGGCGACGATGAGTCCGAGTCTGCTTCCGGCGACGCCTCGCCGAGCGACGAAACGACGCCGTTGGCAGCAGAGCCGGCGTCATCGGCCGACGACGCCGGCCTGCCGGTGTGGGTCGGTCCGGTCGCGGTCGGTGGACTCCTCGGGGTGGCTGGCGTCGCGACGTACCTGCGACGACGGACGTCCTGACACCCAGTGATCGGCTTGGCGGGGACGGCGCGACTGCCCCGGGACCTCCACCCGGTGGCGTGGTGGGCCTGGGCGCTCGGGCTCGCCGCTGCCGCGTCGTTCACCACCAACCCACTGCTCCTGCTCCTCATCGTCGGTGTGGCGGCCGCGGCGGTCGCGCTGCGTCGGTCCGACCAGCCGTGGGCCGACTCGTTCCGCCTCTACGTGATCCTCGGGATCGTCATCGTGGTGGTGCGTGTCGCCTTCCGGCTGGTCTTCGGCACCGGCGTCCCCGGCACCGTGCTGATCGAGCTGCCCGAGATCGCGCTGCCCGACTGGGCGGCGGGGATCGTGCTGCTCGGGCCGCTCACGCGTGAGTCTCTCCTCGCCGGGTTGTACGAGGGTCTGCGGCTCGCTGCGATCGTGATCTGCGTCGGCGCGGCCAACTCCCTGGCCAACCCCAAGCGGCTGCTGCGATCGGTCCCGCCCGCGCTCTACGAGGTGGGGACGGCGCTGGTCGTGGCCGTGACCATGCTTCCGCAGTTCGCCGACAGCGTGCGTCGGGTCCGCGCGGCCCAGTCGCTGCGCGGCGGCGACACGGGTCGGGTCCGGCGGCTGCGCCGGTTCCTGGTGCCGGTGCTGGAGGACGCACTGGAGCGGTCACTGGCGATGGCGGCCGGCATGGACGCCCGCGGCTACGGCCGTGCCGGCACGGCGAGCACGGCGCAGCGCCGGCGTACCGGCGCCCTCATGCTGCTCGGGCTGATCGGGTTGTGCGTCGGCACGTACGCCGTGCTCGACCCGACCGCGCCCCGCTATCTCGCCGGGCCGATGCTGATCGCCGGCGTGGTCGTGGCCGGGCTCGGCTTCGTCAGCGCCGGCTCGCGCGTGCAGCGGACGCGCTACCGACCCGATCCGTGGCTCTGGCCCGAGGTCGCGGTGGTGTGCGGGGGAGTGGTGGCGGCGTACGTCGCGTGGCTGCTCAACCGACAGCAGCTCGCGATCGCCTACCCGCCGTTCGACGTCGTGCCGCAGGTGAGCCTGGCCGCCCTCCTCGGCCTCGCGGCCGCCCTGGGGGGCGCCCTGTGCGCCCCGGACCAGCGGGCACGCCACGGTGATGCCTCGTGATCGAGCTGCGCCGCATCACCTTCCGGTACGACGACGTGGCCGTTCTCGACGGCGTCGACCTCGTGCTCGAGGAGGGTGAGCTGGTCCTCGTCTCCGGGCGCACCGGCGTCGGCAAGTCGACCCTGCTCGGCGTCGTCACCGGCCTGGTGCCGCGCTTCACCGGCGGGGCGCTCGCCGGCAGCGTCTTGCTCGACGGGCGCGACGTGACGCGGACGCCGCCGCGCGAGCGCGCCGACCTCATCGGCTACGTCGGCCAGGACCCCGCCGCCGGTTTCGTCACCGACACGGTGGAGGAGGAGCTCGCCTACGGGATGGAGCAGCTCGGGCTGGCCGCCGACACGATGCGACGCCGGGTGGAGGAGACGCTCGACCTGCTCGGCATCGCCGAGCTGCGCCACCGCGACCTGCGGACCCTGTCGGGCGGGCAGCAGCAGCGGGTCGCGATCGGATCGGTGCTGACGATGCATCCGCGGGTGCTCGTGCTCGACGAGCCGACCTCCGCCCTCGACCCGACGGCCGCCGAGGACGTCCTCGCGACGCTGACCCGACTCGTCCACGACCTCGGGCTGACCGTGCTGGTCGCGGAGCACCGGCTCGAGCGGGTCGTCCCGTTCGCCGACCGGATCTGCCTGCTCACCGGCGACGGCGGGATCCGCGTGGGCGACCCCGCGACCATCCTCGCCGACTCGCCCGTCGTACCCCCGCTCGTCGAGCTGGGGCGCGTCGTGGGGTGGTCGCCGCTCCCGCTGGCGGTCCGCGAGGCGCGACGCGCGGCTCGCGGGCTCAGCCTGTCGCCGCCCCCGGAGCCCGAGCCGACGTCAGGCGCGACGCGGCTGACCGGCCGGGGCCTCACCGTGCGCCACGGCACCACGGTCGCGGTCCGGGGTGTCGACCTCGAGCTCGCCGCCGGCACCGTCACTGCGCTGATGGGCCGCAACGGGTGCGGCAAGTCCAGCCTGCTGTGGGCGCTCCACGGTCGCGAACGGTACGCCGGACGGCTCGACGTGGCCGGCGTCGACCCGGCCCGGGAGGAACCGGCCCGGCGGCGTGAGCTGGCCGGTCTGGTGCCACAGACACCCGCCGACCTGCTCTACCTGGAGACCGTGGCCGAGGAGTGCCTGGCCGGCGACGGGGGCTCCGGACGGTGCCGCGCGCTGCTCGACCGGCTCGCGCCCGGCGTACCCGACGACACGCACCCGCGTGACCTCTCCGAGGGCCAGCGACTCGCGCTCGCGCTGGCGCTGGTGCTCGTCGACCGGCCCGGGCTGCTGCTGCTCGACGAGCCGACCCGCGGCCTCGACTACCCCGGCAAGGAGGCGCTGGCGGCGATCCTGCGCGAGCTCGCCGGCGATGGGATGGCGGTGCTGGTCGCCACGCACGACGTCGAGTTCGTCGCACAGGCGGCCGACGACCTGCTGATCATGGCCGAGGGCGAGCTGGTGTCGCGCGGTCCGGTGCGCACGGTCGTCGCCCAGTCGCCGGCCTTCGCGCCGCAGGTGACCAAGGTGCTGGGGTCACCGTGGCTGACGGTGGCTGACGTGAGGGGTGCCCGGTGAGCAGCAGGGTCAACGCCGTCCATCTCTCACCGCGTTCCGCGCTGGTGCTCGGGGTGGCGTCCGTGACCGGGCTGATGATGCTGTGCTGGCCGCTGCTCCTGCAGGCACAGGCAGGGGAGCGGATCGCGCCGCCGTTCCTCTTCCTCGCGCTGCTGCCCCTGATCATCGCAGTGGTGCTCGCGGAGGTCAGCGAAGGCGGCCTCGACCCGCGCGTGCTCGCGATCCTGGGCGTGCTCAGTGCCGTCAACGCCGTGCTGCGCGCACTCTCGCCGGGGCTGGCGGGCGTCGAGCTGACGTTCTTCCTGCTGATCCTCGCCGGCCGCGTCTACGGGCCCGGCTTCGGGTTCGTGCTCGGCTGCACGTCACTGTTCGCCTCGGCCCTGCTGACCGCCGGCGTCGGCCCGTGGCTGCCGTTCCAGATGATCATCTCGGCCTGGGTGGGGATGTGCGCCGGGCTGCTGCCGAAGCGGTTCACCGGACGGCGCGAGATCGCGATGCTGGCGGCGTACGGCGTGGTCGCGGCGTACGCGTTCGGGCTCCTCATGAACCTCTCCGGCTGGCCGTTCGTGGCCGGCATCGCCGTGCCGGGCGAGGAGGGGTCGCTGTCCTACGTGCCGGGGGCGCCGCTGATGGAGAACCTGCACCGGTTCCTGCTGTACACCCTGCTGACGTCGACCGGCGGCTGGGACACCGTGCGCGCGATCACCAACGCGGTGGCGATCGTGCTGCTCGGCCCGGCGGTCCTCACCACGCTCCGCCGCGCCTCCCGCCGCGCCATCCTGCAACCCCAAAGTTGAACGGCGCGTTTGCGACCGTTGAGTGGTGTGCTTGTGACGAGGAGCTCGACGCAAACACGCCATTCGAGTGCCGCAAACGCGCCACTCAACTTGTGCCGAGGTCGACCACGAGGATCCGGTCGTCGCCCTCGAGGGGGGCGCCGCGGCCGTCGCGGTTGGAGGTCGTGATCCACAGTCGGCCGTCGGGGGCGGTGACGACCGTGCGCAGCCGTCCGAACTCACCGACGAAGAAGTCGGTCGGGTTGCTCGCGCCGCCGTCGGTGACCTCCACCCGCCAGAGCCGCACGCCGCCGAGCGCGGCCATCCAGAGGTGACCGTCGGCGTAGGCCAGGCCGGACGGCGAGGCCTCGCCGGTGGACCACACCACCCGCGGGTTCACGAACGCCTCGTCGCCGCTGCGCCCCTCGGCCTCCGGCCAGCCGTAGTTCTCACCGGGGCGGATCAGGTTGAGCTCGTCGTACGTCGACTGGCCGAACTCGCTGGCCCACAACCGGCCGTCGTCGTCGAAGGCGAGGCCCTGGACGTTGCGGTGGCCGTAGCTCCAGATCGGCGAGTCGGGGTCGGGGTTGCCGGGCGCGGGCCGGCCGTTGGGGGTGATCCGCAGGATCTTGCCGCCGAGCGAGTCGAGGTCCTGGGAGAGCGCGCCGTCACCGGTCTCGCCGGTCGAGGCGTAGAGGAAGCCGTCGGAGCCGAACTCCATCCGGCCGCCGTCGTGGATCTCCCCGAGGGGGATGCCGTCGAGGACGACCTCACGCGCTCCGAGGGTGTCGTCGGCGCCGAGCTCGGCGCGCAGGATCCGGTTGTCGGAGGAGGCGCTGACGTAGAAGTAGAGGAGCCGGTCGCGCTCGAAGTCGGGCGAGACGGCGACGCCCAGCAGCCCGGCCTCACCCTGCGGTACGGCCTCGTCGACCTCGCCGGCCACGACGGGGTCACCGCCCTCGGGATCGACGATCAGCACCCGGCGCGAGTCGCGCTCGGTGACCACCGCGCGGCCGTCGGGCAGGAACGCCACCCCCCACGGCACCGCGAGGTCGGTCGCGACAGACTCGACGACGCGCGGCGTGGCGGGCTCCCCGTCGTCAGTCGGCGTCGACTCCGTCGGTTCCGGTGACGTCGTGGTGGCGGTGACGGTCGCGGGGCCGGGCCCGGAGTCGGGGTCGTCGCTGCAGCCGGCCAGTGCCAGCAACGCCAGGACCGTGCCGGCCGCGAGGACGCGCACTAGCCCACCTGGTCCGGGCCGACGCGGGCCAGGAAGTCCAGCAGCAGCTCGTGCACCTGGTCGGGCTGTTCCATCTGGATGAAGTGGGAGCCGCGCAGCTCGACGTAGGTGGCGTCCTCCAGTCGCTCGGCCGCACTGAGCATGTCGCGCGAACCGGCCATCACGTCGTACGACGCCGCGACGAAGCAGGCCGGCACGATGATCTGGCTGAGGCGGACCCGCGCGTGGCGCGAGGTGCTCAGCGCGAGGTGGAAGTACCAGTCGACCGGCGTCGCGAGGAACTCGCGGACCGCCGAGGCGGCCAGCTCGCGATCGGGCATCGGGAACATGAGGCCGGTCCGGTTCATGACCGCGATGGTCCTCGGCCCGACCGGGAGCCGCTGGGTGATCGGGGTGAGGGCCCAGCCGCTGTACTTCATCATGCGGGCGAGGTTGACCGTCACCGCACGGGCCACGGGCCGCGGCAGCACGCGCAGCGGCGCGAGCATGGTGGCGAAGGTGTCACCGGGGACCCCGGCCACGGCGAACAGGCCGCTCACCCGTTCGGGGTGCGCCACGGCGAGCTCGAACATCGTGTTGACGCCCATCGACCAGCCCATGAGGACGGCGCGGTCGACGCCGAAGTGGTCCATGACCGACAGCCCGTCCTCGACGAACTCCTCGATCCGGACCCGCTTCGGGTCGACGGGCCGGTCGGAGCCGCCGGTGCCGCGGTGGTTCCAGCTGACGACGCGGACGCCGCAGTCGGGGTCGAGCAGCGCCGGCCACGTGTAGGGGCTGGTGCCGAGCCCGTTGCACAGGACGACGGTCGGGCCGTCGAGGGTGCCGTCCGGGTCGTTGGTCCAGACGCGGAGCTTGGTGCCGTCGTCGGACAGGATGTCGTCGAAGGCCAGCCGGGCGTGGGCGGTCGTGGAGGCCGCGGGAGTCGCCATACCCCGATTCTGCCGGAGGGAGTGTGACGGATCAGGGAGGTGTCGCCCGGATCAGGGTGTGGCGGCCACGGCCCTCACCGTCACGGTGCGCTCCGCCGTACGCCGCTCCGTGCTGCTCGCGAGGTAGGCCTCGACCTCGTCACGCTCGACCCGCCGCTGGGTCAGCACGGTCGCCGCGACCATCGCGTTGCGCCGTGATCCCTGCTGCGACGCGCGCGCCCAGTGGTCGAGGAGGGGGACGTGCAGCCGCTGCATGACCACGACGCTAGGCGCGCCGGCTTGCAGTCGGGTCAACCCCGTGTGACGTCCGTGTGAACTAAGCCGCTCGTGCACACCAAGCAAGGCAGAACCCCGGGCCTTCGGCCGTGGTTCTGCTGTTGCGGTGGACGCCCTCCGGGGTCATCTAATCGGGTACCGGTTCGGCGATCACCTGGCCGGACCGGGTCGCGCCGATCGAGGCGGCGACGACGCACGCGACGGCCAGCCACTGCAGCCCGGAGAGGAACTCGCCCAGGACCAGGATCCCGGCCAGTGCGGCGGCGGCCGGCTCGAGGCTCATCAGGATCGAGAAGGTGGCCGGTCGGATCGTGCGGAGGGCGGTGAGCTCGACGCTGTAGGGGATGACCGAGCTGAGCAGACCGACCGCGGCCCCGAGCGCCAGCACGGTGGGGTCCATCAGGTCGGCGCCGGTGCCCCCGAGTGCCAGTGGGGTGAGGAGCACGGTCGCGACGACGCTGGCGACCGCGAGCCCGTCGAGGCCCGGCCAGCGGGTCCCCGTGCGCGCACTCAGCAGGATGTACGCCGCCCACGCGGCACCGGCGAGCAGCGCGAACAGGACGCCGGGCAGGTTGACATCGCCGGGCTGCAGACCGAGCAGCAGCACACCCGCGGCGGCCAGGCCGACCCAGATGAGGTCGCGCGGGCGACGCGATCCGATCACGGCGAGCGTGAGCGGGCCGACGAACTCGATGGTCACCGCGATGCCGAGGGGGATCCGCGCGAACGACTGGTAGATCGCCCAGTTCATGACGCCGAGCGTGACCCCGAACCCGATCACGACCATCCAGTCGTCGCGGCTGCGACCCCGCAAGGCGGGACGTGCCAGGAGGCCGAGCACGAGCGCGCTGGTGACCAGCCGCAGCCAGACCATGCCGGTGGGGGAGACGACGTCGAAGAGGTCCTTGGCGATCGCGGCGCCGAGCTGGACCGACACGATCCCGGCCAGGACCAGCCAGACCGGCCCGATCCTCGGCGATGAGTTACGCGTCGTCACCCGGTCAATCTAGGTGCGGAGCCATGGGGCTTCCGCAATCGGCCCGCGCACGGAAAGGTGGTTCCATGACCACGTTGTTGATGATCGGCACCCGCAAGGGGCTCTGGCTGGCGTTCTCGGACGACCGGACCGACTGGAAGGTCACCGGTCCCCACTTCCCGATGGAAGAGGTCTACTCCGTCCTGCTCGACCGTCGCGGTGACACCCCGCGGCTGCTCGCCGGCTGCTCGTCGAGCTGGTTCGGCCCGCAGGTGCGACGGTCCGACGACCTCGGCGAGACCTGGGAGGAGACCCCCAACGGCGCGATCCGCTTCCCCGAGGACACCGAGCAGGCCCTGGCCCGCGTCTGGCAGCTGATCCCGGGCGTGGAGGACGGCGTCGTCTGGGCCGGCACCGAGCCGGGTGCGATCTTCCGCTCCTCCGACCGCGGCGAGTCCTTCGAGCTGGTCCGTGGGCTGTGGGACCACCCCCACCGCACTGAGTGGGACGCGGGCTTCGGCGGTCAGGCGTTCCACACGATCCTGCCGCACCCGACTGACGGCAACCGGGTGCTCGCGGCCATCTCCACGGGCGGCGTCTACCGCACCGAGGACGGCGGCGAGACGTGGGAGGCGTCCAACACGGGCGTGAAGGCGGAGTTCATGCCGGGCGAGCGCTTCTACCCCGAGTTCGGCCAGTGCGTGCACAAGGTCGCTCGCGACTCGGGGGATGCCGAACGCTTGTTCCTCCAGAACCACGGCGGGGTCTACCGCTCCGACGACGGCGGCGCGTCCTGGACCGACATCGCGCCCGGTCTCCCCTCCGAGTTCGGCTTCGCCATGGTCACCCATCCCACCCAGTCGGGCACGGCGTACACCTTCCCGATCTCGGACGCCGGTGCCCGCTGGCCGGTCGACGGCCGGGCTCGGGTCTGGCGGACGTCCGACGCTGGCTCGTCGTGGACCGAGATGGGGGGTGGCAGCCTCCCGGACGAGTACTACGCAGCCGTGATGCGCGACGCGATGTGCGCCGACGACGAGGAGCCGGCCGGCCTCTACTTCGGTGGCCGCAACGGCGTGGTGTGGGGATCGGCAGACGAGGGCGAGTCGTGGCAGCAGGTGGCCGAGGACCTTCCCGACGTGATGGTCGTCCGGGCTGCGAGGATCTGACCATGGCCACCTTCGAGATGACCCGTTCCGCCGCGATAGCCGCCCCGACCGAGCGGGTGCACGCCCTGATCGACGACTTCCGTGCGTGGCAGCAGTGGTCTCCCTGGGAGGGTCTCGACCCGGACCTGCAGCGCACCTTCACCGGGCCCGAGCGCGGGGTGGGCTCCCACTACGAGTGGAGCGGCAACAAGAAGGCCGGCCACGGGACGATGGAGATCATCGAGTCGACGCCCACCGCCGTCGCCGTCGACCTGCGCTTCCTGAAGCCCTTCGAAGCCACCAACGTCACGCGTTTCGACCTGACCCCCACCGCGACGGGCACCGATGTCGTCTGGACGATGACCGGCGAGCGTGGCGCGGTGATGGGCCTGATGGGCAAGCTCTACTTCGACAAGCAGATCGGCAAGGACTTCGACCGGGGCCTCGCGCAGCTCAAAGCCGCCGCCGAGGCCGGCGCCTGACCCCGGCGGCGATCGCGACCTGGTCGGTTCAGCTCAGCGACGCGAGCGCCTCGCGCGCCGAGTCGACCCACGTCGCGACGACGTCGGGCTCCAGGACCAGCAGTGCCACCAGCGCCATCGCCAGCACCACCACGATCCCCGGCAGCCAGCCCCCTGGTCGAACGTCGTAACCCGGCGTCCGTGCGGCGTATGTATCGAGATACGTGCTTCGTCGTGCGGTCATCGCACACCCCCATTCCCCACGGCCATTGTCCGCCGGTCGGGACCAGAAGTCGCTGATGCGAAAGTCAAATCTCTTCGTGTCGCGCGGCCCGGATCTGGGTGGGGTGTTGCCTCTGGTGGGCAACGCTGACAGCAAACATCGCCAGCACGCCGAGCACGACCGCCATCGACAGCGGCGAACTCAGCCGCGACATCGCGCTCGCACCCTCGGGTACGTGGATCCACGCTTTCCCCACGACGTCGGAGAGGGCCGGGCGGTAGGCGTCGTCGAATGCGTTGTTGTCGCCGCGGGTGACGAATCGATCTCCGTCGACGGCGACGATCCGGTGCATCACGATGTCGCCCACCCCCTCGCGGTGGAAGGCGATGATGTCGCCCACGGCGTACTCGTCCTGCGTGCGGGTCACGACCAGCGCGTCCGGTTCGTGGGTCGGCAGCATGCTCGTGCCGACGGTGACCAGGTAGTTCGTCGATCCCCCGACGTTCGAGGGCGTCAGGAACCAGATGCCGGCACCGAACGTGGCCAGGAGCAGGAGTACGAGGACGCGCCGGGACCGGCGTGGCGGCGTCTCTCGCGCCGTCTCCGGCGCGACGCGCACGTCGAGCTGCTGCGTCATGGACCCCCCGATCCCCCTGAGGACGGCGACCCCCCGGACGTCCCCCCGAACGCCCCGGGTGGGGTCGCAGCCTCAGACGTCGATCCTCCAAGCGGCGACCGCGCACTGTCGACCTCAATATTGGTGAAATCGGCAGCCGCCGGAGCAACGTCGGTCGCCCGAGACGGCACCCCGCTGCCGACCCCGGTGACTAGCCTTGCCGTCATGACCGATCAGCCGGACCTGAAGCCCCGCTCCCGCGACGTCACCGACGGCCTGGCGGCGGCCGCATCCCGGGGCATGCTCCGTGCGGTCGGCATGGGGGACGACGACTGGGAGAAGCCCCAGATCGGAGTGGCCTCGTCCTGGAACGAGATCACGCCCTGCAACCTCAGCCTCGACCGACTGGCCAAGGCCACCAAGAGCGGCGTCCACGCCGCGGGCGGTTTCCCGCTGGAGTTCTGCACCATCTCCGTCTCCGACGGCATCTCCATGGGCCACGAGGGCATGCACTTCTCCCTGGTCTCGCGAGAGGTCATCGCCGATTCGGTCGAGACCGTGATGATGGCTGAGCGGCTGGACGGGTCGGTGCTGCTGGCCGGCTGCGACAAGTCGCTCCCCGGCATGCTCATGGCCGCGGCGCGGCTCGACCTCGCCAGCGTCTTCCTCTACGCCGGCACGATCCTGCCTGGTCGGGTCGACGGCGAGGACGTGACGATCATCGACGCCTTCGAGGCGGTGGGCGCCTGCCTGGCCGGCAAGATCAGCCGCGAGCAGGTCGACAAGGTCGAGCGAGCGATCTGTCCCGGTGAGGGCGCCTGCGGCGGCGCCTACACCGCCAACACGATGGCCAGCGTCGCCGAGGCGCTCGGGATGAGCCTTCCCGGCAGCGCCGCTCCGCCGGCAGTAGACCGCCGCCGCGACGGCTACGCCCTCAAGTCCGGCGAGGCCGTCGTGGGCCTGCTGCGGCGCGGCATCACTGCCCGCCAGATCATGACCCGGGAGGCGTTCGAGAACGCGATCGCGGTCGCGATGGCGCTGGGCGGCTCCACCAACGCCGTCCTGCACCTGCTCGCGATCGCCCGCGAGGCCGAGGTCGACCTGACCCTCGACGACTTCAACCGGATCGGCGAGAAGGTCCCACACCTCGGCGACCTCAAGCCGTTCGGCAAGTACGTCTGGGTCGACTTCGACCGGGTGGGCGGCATCCCGATGCTGATGAAGCTGCTCCTCGACGCCGGGCTCCTGCACGGCGACGCGCTCACCGTGACCGGCAGGACACTGGCCGAGAACCTTGCCGACATCGACCCGCCCGGCGTCGACGACGACGTCATCCGCAGCCTGGCCCGGCCGATCCACCGCACCGGTGGCCTCACCATCCTCAAGGGCTCGCTCGCCCCCGAGGGGGCGGTGGTCAAGAGCGCCGGCTTCGACGACTCGACGTTCACCGGGACCGCGCGTGTCTTCGACGGTGAGCGGGCCGCCCTCGACGCACTGGCGGCCGGAGGCATCGAGGCGGGTGACGCCGTCGTGATCCGCTACGAGGGTCCCAAGGGCGGGCCTGGGATGCGCGAGATGCTTGCCATCACGGGCGCGATCAAGGGTGCCGGACTCGGCAAGGACGTCCTGCTGATCACCGACGGCCGCTTCTCAGGCGGTACGACGGGCCTGTGCGTCGGCCACCTCGCCCCCGAGGCGGTCGACGCCGGACCCATCGCGTTCCTCCGCGACGGCGACCAGATCACCCTCGACGTGGCGAACCGCACCCTCGACGTCGACCTGAGCGAAGCAGAGCTTGCGCAGCGGCGGGAGGGCTGGGAGCCGAACCCGCCGAAGTACACGCGCGGCGTCCTGGGCAAGTACGCCAAGGTCGTCCAGTCCGCCGCCCACGGCGCCGTCTGCGGCTGAGTCGCTACTGGTGGATCCGGTCCTGCCAGTCCGCCGGCACTCGGTCGGCCGGGCCGGGGGAGGGCTGGTCGTCGGGCCGGGAGGCCGGCGGGGCGAGCGGCGGCAGCAGTACCCCCTTCTGACGCTCGTAGTCCCAGCCCCAGTCCTCACCGGGTTCGAAGCTCTGGACCACCCTGTGGCCGGAGTCGCGAAAGTGCGCGGTGGCATGCTGCGCGGGCGAGGAGTCGCAGCAGCCGACGTGGCCGCACTCCGCGCAGCGGCGCAGGTGTACCCACCAACCGCCGGCGTCCTCGCACTCGACGCAGCCGGAGCCGCTGGGCCGGACCTCGGGGTGGACGTGCTCGTTGGCCATGCCAGCAGTGTTGCCCCGTCGGCCACAGGACTCAACCAGGCTGCGCCGTACGCCGATGACGCAGCCACCACGCGGTGACGCCGCCGAGCAGCAGGAGCCCGGTCAGCCCGGCCACACCGCCGGCGGGGACCGACGCCGACGACGTCTCGGTCTCCGGAGACGCCGCCGCCGCCGCAGCTGGAGCGGGAGCGGTGACGCTCGGGGCCACCAACGCGGCACCTGTCTTCACCTTCGGTGCCCCGGCGCCCAGCTCGACCATGGCCTGCTCGAGGTCCGGCCCACCCCTGACCCAGCCGCCGTCCTCGTCCAGGATGTGCGCCCATGCGCCGCCGGCCGCGAAGGGGTAGACGTGGGTGGTGGCCATGCGCATGCGGTGCACGTGCCAGGTGAGGACGAAACGGGGGCCGAGCTCGGCGTCGGTCAGGCCCGGGTCCTCGGTGGCGAGCGAAGACCCGTACAGCTGGTAGAGGCCGCTGGCCTCGGCGAGCGAGTTGACGTCGACGTCAGTTCCGTCCCGGGTGTAGCGCAGCTTCACCTCGTCCACCCCCGGCCCGGACACCACGACGGCCGTGGCGCCCTTGGCGTACGCCGGCGGTGAGGTCGCCAGGGGGACCACGACGACGGCGAGCAGGACGGCTGGGAGCACGCGCAGTTTCCTCATGCTCGTGGTACACCGCTCGAGGTCAGGAGGTTCCCGCCACCGTGCTCGCGATCGCCACCGCCTCGCCGCGGCTGATGTCGGCGCCCTCGAGCCGGAACGTGACGCCGGCGGATCCGTCCCAGATCAGCGTCCGCCCGGCCAGCCGCGCCGTGGCGCTGAGCGTCCTGCCCTCCCCGTCGACGTAGACGAGGTCGTGTGGTCCGGGGATCCACCACCCCCGGGTGCCGTCGAGGTCGACCTCGACCAGCTCGAGCCCGCCCACCTGCTTGTGGAACACCGGCCCGAACGCGCCCTCGAACTGATCGAGCACCACCGTGCCGTCGCGCCACGACATCGACACGACCCGGCCGGCGTCGGCGACCCGGACCTGTTCGGGCTCGCCGAGGACAGCCGGCACCGAGAGCGGGAACGCCGCCGCCTCGGCTGCCCGGTCGAGGTCGGAGGTGCGACTGCCCGGCAGCGGCTGCTGCGGGGTGGGGGAGGCGTCCGGCTCCTCGTACGAGACGTCGATCCCCGCCAGGTCGAGCACGTCCGCGGCGAACGCGCGCACCTGGGGCGAGAACCCGAGGCTCGCCAGGACGGTGGCCACGACGGCGAGGACTGCCGTACGACGGCGACCGGTCCGGTCCGACTTGTCGATCCGGAGCAGCACGGCATCCGCGAGGTCCGGTCGCACCGGGGGTGCCGTCCGCTCCGCCACGGCCCACAGCTCATCGGTCAGCTCATCGTTGGACATCGTCCACCTCCAGGTCTGTGAGCGCGCCACGGAGCCGGGTGAGGGCGCGCGAGGCCCGGGACTTGGCCGTGCCGGGTGGGATGCCGAGCGTCTGCGCGGTCTCCTGCTCGCTCAGCCCGAGGAACCATCGGCACACCACGACGTCCCGCTCCTCCGCGCGCAGCCGACGGACGGCGGTCAGCACCGCCCGGTCACGCTCGGCCGCTTCGGCGGTCATGGTGGGGTCAATCACCGTCGGTGGCACGAGCGCCCTCACCGCCCGGGCGTCACGGCGTTTGCGCGACCGGATCTCGTTGCGGGTCTGGTTGGCGACGATCCGCAGCAACCACGGTCGGAAGGGTGCGTCCTCGTGGAAGTCGCGCATCGCCCGCCACGCCTTCACGAACGCCTCCTGCACTACGTCGTCGGTGTCCGGACCCGCGCCGAACCAGGCAGCCGCCCGTGTCGCGGCAGCACCGTGCCGGGCGACCAGCCGCCCGAACGCGTCCCGGTCACCCGCCTGCGCCATGCGTACGTCGTCGCGGTCCGTGAACGGCGTGGTGATCTCGTCCTCCTGCTGCCATTACACCGCCTCACCGCCATCGGTTCCCGGATGCGCGCAGAAGCGCACGTGGCCCGGACCGCTACGGTCCGGGCCACGTGGTTGAGGCTGGGCTCGATCAGAGGCCGAGTCCGAGCCTTCCGAGGATGCGGTTGAGCAGGTCGACCAGTCGACCCAGGACGCCCTGGAGACCGCCGTCGAGCAGCCCGGCAACCGCGCAGAGCAGGTTGCCGAGCAGCTTGCCCTGACCAGACTGGGCAACGATGTCGAGCACCACCCGGTTGAGGTGGATCTCCAGCCCGAGCAGGTCGAGGTCGAGCGGACCCAGCACCAGGTTCAAGATGTCGCAGGGCGCGGAGGCGGCCGACTTCTGCCCCGCTCCGGCCGTCGCGGCCTCACCGTTGATGGACTTCACGCGCATCGTCCGCATCACGCCGAACGTCCTCGTGCTGCCGTCCTCGTTGTGGACCACTCCCTGCAGGAGGCCACGGACGAACACCTTGCCGTTCTTCTTGGAGAACGTCAGCGGCACGAACTTGCCGGTGACGCTGCGGTCGTCCGCCGTGGTGCCGCGGATCCGCGAGGTGAGTTCTCCCTGCGCGGTGTGGGCCACGGGTGGGGCGCTGCTCGCGCTCGTGCGGGCCGGTGGAGCGGCCGTGGTCGCCGAACTCCCAGGAGGACGGCCAGAGTCGCCGTCACGACCAGGGAGACGAGCATCGCGAGTGGACCCGCGACGCGCCTGCTTCTGAAGCTTCAACATCATGATTCCCTCCATCAGAAATCCGGCCCGAGGACCGGGGCACCGCCGCTGCGCGGGGCCTCTTGCGACGCTAGGTTCGTACTCGCAGGTAGGTCTCACCCCAAAGGGGGCGATCTCGCCGCATGGGGTAGACAGGCGCCGTGACACACTCCCGCTCCGGCGAGCTCGATGCTGCCGACAAGCTCGCCCACCATCGCGACCTGTTCGTCGACGCCGAGACCGACCTCGTGTACTTCGACGGCAACTCGCTCGGCCGGCCACTGCGTTCCAGTGCCGACCGGCTGTCGCGTTTCGTCACCGACGAGTGGGGTGGTCGGCTGATCCGTGGCTGGGACGAGTCGTGGTTCGACCTGCCGCTCACGGTCGGCGACGACCTCGGCCGCACCGTCCTCGGCGCGGCGCCCGGCCAGGTCACCATCGGCGACTCGACGACGGTGCTGCTCTACAAGGCGATGCGCGCCGCCGTGGCCGCGCGACCCGGCCGCACCGAGATCGTGATCGACCGTGACAACTTCCCGACCGACCGCTACGTCGCCGCGGGGGTCGCCGAGGAGTGCGGGCTGACCCTGCGCTGGATCGACGTCGACACGGCGACCGGAGTGACCGCGGAGCAGGTGGCGGAGGTGGTGGGGGAGCAGACGGCGCTGGTCACGCTCAGTCACGTCGCCTACCGGTCCGCCTGGCTGGCGGACGCCGCGACGATCACGTCGCTCGCCCACGACGCGGGTGCCCTCGTGCTGTGGGACCTCTCCCACTCCGGCGGCTCGGTCCCGGTGGAGCTCGACGCCTGGGGTGCGGACCTCGCGGTCGGCTGCACCTACAAGTACCTCAACGGAGGGCCGGGGTCACCGGCCTACGTCTACGCCGCCGCGCGGCACCTCGGCACGCTCGCCCAGCCGGTCCAGGGATGGATCGGCGCGACCGACCCGTTCCTGATGGGACCGACCTACTCGCCGGCCGAGGGCATCCGCCGCTTCCAGTCGGGCACCCCACCGATCCTGGGCCTGCTGCCGATGCGCGACATGATCGCGCTCATCGAGGAGGTGGGCATCGAGGCGATCCGTGAGAAGTCCGTCGCCCTGACGACGTACGCCGTCGAGCTGGCCGACGAGCTTCTCTCGCCACTGGGCGTCGAGGTCGCCTCACCGCGGGACCCGGCCCGCCGAGGCGGGCACGTCACGCTGCGGCACCCGGCCATGCGGGCGGTCACGGAGGACTTGTGGAAGCGCGACGTGATCCCGGACTACCGCGACCCGGACGGGCTGCGAGTCGGGGTATCACCGCTCTCGACGTCGTTCGCGGAGGTCGAGGCGGGCATGCAGGCGGTGCGGCAAGCGCTCGGTAGCTCGAGCTGAGGAGGTTGACAGCCCCCCACGGAGGTCTAGCGTGCGGTGTGGAGCGGGCTCGGGCACTCCCTGACCGAGGAGGGAGTCAGACATGCTGAAGGACAGCAGCGTGACAGCCAACATCCCGGCCGCTGACCTGGGACGCGCCAAGGAGTTCTACGCCGACAAGCTCGGCCTCACGCCCAGCTCCGAGAACCCGGGCGGGCTGGTCTACACGACCGACGGCGGGACGTCGTTCTTCCTGTACGAGACCGAGTTCGCGGGGCAGGCGGGCCACACGATCGCCCAGCTCCACGTGGCCGACGTCCCGGCCGAGGTGGCCGAGCTGACCTCACGAGGGGTCACGTTCGAGCACTACGACATGCCCGGCGTCTCCTGGGACGGCGACGTGGCGTCGATGGAGGGGATGGGCCGCGCGGCCTGGTTCAAGGACAGCGAGGGCAACATCCTCTGCCTCGACGACGTCCAGCCCTGAGCGGCGACATTTCTGGCACGCTCGGGGCATGGATCCGCGCGTCTCGTTCATCACCCTCGCCGTGTCCGACCTGGGTGCCACTCGACAGTTCTACGTCGACGGCCTCGGCTGGGAGCCGGCCTTCGAGCAGGCGGGGGAGGTGCTGATGATCCAGGTCGCCGACAAGGTCGTGCTGTCGTTGTGGGCCGAGTGGGGGTTCGAGGACGAGGTCGGCCCGATCCGGAAGGGGAGCGGCCTGATCCCGATCACGCTGGCCCACAACCTCGCGACGCGCGACGAGGTCGACCAGGTCCTCGCGGACGCCCGCGCCGCCGGCGCAAGCGAGGTCCAGGACGGCGTCGAGCGGGCGTGGGGTGGCTACACCGGCTACTTCGCCGACCCCGACGGCTTCCGCTGGGAGATCGCGTACAACCCCGGACCGATCGGGCAGTCCGTCCTCTGACGCCGACATGTGGGACCGCCGGTCCACGATCTGGGACGCATGACAGACTCGGCTGACGGCCCGACGAGCCGGGGCGTACGCTGACGGCATGCGACTGCACCTCCTTGTACGCACCGGACGCGCCGACTGACTGGTCACACCGAATTGGCCGACCAGCCGACGCGTCGCCCCTCGTTGCCCAGCAACGCAGGGGCCTTTTCTTTGGCCCACCATTGACGAAGGACGGACCACTCAGATGAGCGAGATGACAGGCGCGCAGAGCCTGATCCGGTCTCTCGAGGCCGCCGGGACCGAGAACATCTTCGGCATCCCGGGCGGCGCCATCCTCCCCGCCTACGACCCGCTCATGGACAGCTCGATCCGGCACATCCTGGTCCGCCACGAGCAGGGCGCCGGCCACGCCGCCCAGGGGTACGCCGCCGCGACCGGTCGGGTCGGCGTGTGCATGGCGACCAGCGGTCCGGGGGCCACCAACCTGGTCACGCCGCTCGCGGACGCCCACATGGACTCGGTGCCGATGGTGGCCGTCACCGGTCAGGTGGGAGCCGCCTCGATCGGCACCGACGCCTTCCAGGAAGCCGACATCCGCGGCATCACGATGCCGATCACCAAGCACAGCTTCCTGGTCACCGACCCGGCCGAGATCTCGCGCGTGGTCGCCGAGGCGTTCTACATCGCCAGCACCGGCCGCCCCGGCCCGGTCCTGGTGGACATCGCGAAGTCGGCACTCCAGGCGACCACGACCTACGAGTGGCCCAGTGAGCTGCGGCTGCCGGGCTATCGACCGGTGACGCGCCCCCACTCCAAGCAGATCCGCGAGGCGACCCGGCTGCTGCTCGAGGCCAGGCGCCCGGTCCTCTACGTCGGTGGCGGCGTGATCCGCGCCCGCGCCAGCGCCGAGCTGGCTCGGCTCGCCGAGCTGACCGGCATCCCGGTCCTCACCACGCTGATGGCCCGCGGTGCGTTCCCGGACAGCCATCCGCAACACCTCGGCATGCCCGGCATGCACGGCACCGTCGCTGCGGTCGCCGGTCTCCAGAAGAGCGACCTCATCGTCAGCCTCGGCGCCCGCTTCGACGACCGTGTCACCGGCAACCTCGAGACCTTTGCCCCCGGCGCCCTGGTGATCCACGCCGACATCGACCCGGCCGAGATCGGCAAGAACCGCCACGCCGACGTCCCGATCGTGGGCGACGCCCGCGAGGTCATCTCCGACCTGCTCGTCGCGCTGCAGGCGGAGGCGGATGCCGGCCACACCGGCGACTACGAGGCATGGGTCTCGTTCCTGGCGGGCGTGAAGAAGAAGTACCCGCTCGGCTACGACCAACCCGCCGACGGCTCGCTGGCGCCGCAGCTGGTCACCGAACGGCTCGGTGCCATCGCCGGGCCTGACGCCATCTACTGCGCCGGCGTGGGCCAGCACCAGATGTGGGCGGCCCACTTCGTGGGCTACGAGAAGCCCAACACGTGGATCAACTCCGGCGGTCTCGGCACGATGGGCTTCGCCGTGCCGGCGGCCATGGGCGCCAAGGTCGGCCGGCCCGACACCCCGGTGTGGGCGATCGACGGCGACGGCTGCTTCCAGATGACCAACCAGGAGCTGGCCACCTGCGCCATCAACGACATCCCGATCAAGGTGGCGGTGATCAACAACGAGTCGCTGGGCATGGTGCGGCAGTGGCAGACCCTGTTCTACAACGAGCGCTACAGCAACACCGACCTCGAGTCCAAGCGCATCCCGGACTTCGTGAAGCTCGCGGAGGCGTACGGCTGCGTCGGACTCGCGTGCGACAGCCCGGACGACGTCGACGCCACGATCACCAAGGCGATGGAGATCAACGACGTGCCGGTGGTGGTCGACTTCCGGGTCCACCGCGACGCGATGGTGTGGCCGATGGTCGCGGCCGGCTCGAGCAACGACGACATCAAGTACGCCCGCGACCTCGCCCCCGACTTCGACGAGGACGATTTGTAAATGAGCATTCACACGTTGTCGGTCCTGGTGGAGAACAAGCCCGGTGTGCTGGCTCGCATCGCGGGGCTGTTCAGCCGCCGCGGCTTCAACATCCACTCGCTCGCGGTCGGTCCGACCGAGCACCCCGAGGTCTCCCGGATGACCATCGTGGTCAATGTCGAGGACTCCCCGCTCGAGCAGGTCACCAAGCAGCTCAACAAGCTGATCGAGGTCATCAAGGTCGTCGAGCTCGACAACGCCGGCTCGGTGACCCGCGAGCTGCTGCTGGTCAAGGTGCGCGCCGACGCGGACACCCGCGGCCAGGTGCTCGACGCCGTCCAGCTGTTCAAGGCCCGCGTCGTCGACGTCGCGCCCGACGCCGTGACCGTCGAGGTCACCGGGAACGCCGACAAGCTGGCCGGCTTCCTCAAGCTCGTCGAGCCGTTCGGCATCCGCGAGCTCGTGCAGTCCGGCATGGTCGCCATCGGTCGCGGCTCCCGGTCGATCTCCGAGCGCACCCTGCGCCCCGTCCCCATCCCCGCTCCGCCAGCCGCCGTCGTATCGGGCGACTGACCCACCACCCACCGAAGGAGAGCCACCAGTGGCTGAGATGTTCTACGACGACGACGCCGACCTCGCCCTGATCCAGGGCAAGAACGTTGCCGTCATCGGTTACGGCAGCCAGGGCCACGCTCACGCGTTGTCGCTGCGCGACTCGGGCGTCGACGTCCGGGTCGGGCTCCAGGAGGACAGCCGCTCGCGCGCCAAGGCCGAGGCCGAGGGGCTGCGGGTCGTCACCCCGGCCGAGGCGGTCGAGGAGGCCGACCTCGTCGTGATCCTCGCGCCCGACCAGATCCAGCGCACGCTCTACAAGAACGAGATCGAGCCGCACCTCACCGAGGGCGACACCCTGGTCTTCGGCCACGGCTTCAACATCCGGTTCGGATACATCGAGCCTCCGGCGGGTGTCGACGTCTTCATGGTCGCGCCCAAGGGGCCCGGCCACCTGGTGCGACGCGAGTACGTCGACGGACGCGGCGTACCCGTCCTCGTGGCGGTCGAGAAGGACGAGTCCGGGACGGCCTGGGACCTCGCGTTGTCGTACGCCAAGGCCATCGGCGGCCTGCGGGCCGGCGGCATCAGGACCACCTTCGCCGAGGAGACCGAGACCGACCTGTTCGGCGAGCAGGCAGTCCTCTGCGGCGGGGCGAGCCAGCTGGTGATGTACGGCTTCGAGACCCTGATCGAGGCCGGCTACCAGCCCGAGGTCGCCTACTTCGAGTGCCTCCACGAGCTGAAGCTGATCGTCGACCTCATGTACGAGGGCGGCATCGCCAAGCAGCGCTGGTCGGTCTCCGACACGGCCGAGTACGGCGACTACGTCTCCGGCCCGCGGGTCATCACCCCGGAGGTGAAGGAGAACATGCAGACGATCCTCGCCGAGATCAAGGACGGCACCTTCGCGCAGCGGTTCATCGACGACCAGGACAACGGCGGCAAGGAGTTCGCCGAGCTCCGCCGGCAGGGCGAGCAGCACCCGATCGAGCAGACCGGCCGCGAGCTCCGCAAGCTGATGGCCTGGGTCAAGTCCCACGACTCCGACTACGTCGAGGGAACAGCCACGCGCTGAGGTCGTCCGGCGGCAGCCCTTGGACATGGCGCGACCCCGGCCACCCGATCGTGAGATCCGGTAGCCGGGGTCGCGGTCCGACCCGGCACCCCCCGGTTGCCGGTCGAACCGGCACGGCTCCCCCCGCCGTGCCCGTGGCGCGTCCCGTCCCCCCGAACTGGGACGCACCTGGTCACACGTGGGTCAGTTGGCGACCTCGACGTGGACCATCGGGTTGAAGAGGTAGGACGATCCGGAGGCATCCCCGTCGTCGAAGTTCTCGAGGATGACCCGCACCTTGTGGAAGCCGGGCCCGACCTTCCCGCAGTACTGTCCGGCCAGCGAGCCGGAGTTGCTGTCGTAGTAGAAGTACTCGTTCCCTCCCGCCGTCGGGGTCATGTCCACCCCGTCGAGGAGGACCCGGACCCGGCCCACGTCACCGTTGTCCCCGACCCAGGTGTGGTGGGCGGTGAGCGTGACGAACACGGTGTCCTTGCCCGAGTTCGGGCCCTTGAACTGGTGGAAGGTGCCCGGGACGGTGATCGGCGAGTTGGCCTGGACCCAGTCGGCGCTGCCGCCGGTCATGGCCTTCTTCTGCGCACCCCCCGTGCACGGCGTGACCTCGGCGGCCGCGATGGCGCTGGCCTTGGGCGCGGCCAGCTGCGCGGCCTTGTCGTCGTTGTCGGCGGCCTGGCTCATGCCCGGCGCGGCGGCGGCCAGTGAGCCGGCGACGAGCACCGGGACGGCTGCGGCGATGAAGCGCTTCTTCATGTCTCCCCCTTGGTAGGACGTCCGGCCGGGATCGGCCGGCGACTCGAACGCTCAGGAGCACGCCGCCCGGGCCCTGATACACGGGTCGTGCGAACAGAGTCGCCACGACGCGCGGCGCGACAGCGCAGGAGCCGGACCACTACGCTGAACCTCGGGGTGCCGCCGGTGTATCACCGGAGGGCACCGTCACTCCTATCCAGCGTGACCATGGCACTCGAGGACCGAATGGCCGTCCAGGAGTCTGCAGCAGGCGCTCCCGCCGAGACGACGACGTGGGACCGCGCCGCTGACTGCTGCTCGCGCTGGCTCGATGGCGACTCCTCGGGTCTCGAGGACCTCGTGCGCCTGATGACGCCGGTGCTCTGGCAGGTGGCGCGCGCGTGCTCCCTGACCGAGGAATCGGCCGAGGACGTCGTGCAGACGACCTGGGTCGCCTTCGTCCGCTCGTCCGGACGGCTGCGCGACACCCAGTCCGTCGGTGGCTGGCTCACGACCACCGCCCGCCGTGAGGCGTGGCGGGTGTCGCAGGCCGGGAACCGGACGATGTTCGTCGAGGACGACACCCTGGAGCGGGTCGTTCCCCGAGAGCGCTCGGCGGAGGCCGAGGCGGTCACCCGCGACGAGGGCGAGCAGCTCTGGTCCGCGGTCGGCGCGCTCGACGAGCGCTGCCAGATGCTGCTGCGGGTGGTCGCGTTCGCCGACCGGCCGGACTACGCCGGGATCGCCCGCGACCTCGGCATGCCCGTGGGCAGCATCGGACCCACCCGGATGCGGTGCCTTCGCAAGCTCAAGGCGCTGCTGGACGACAGGAGCTCGTCATGACCGAATCCCCCGCCCGCGACCCGCTGTTCGACCGTCTCGCCGAGACCTGGTCGCGCCACGACCCCGTACCGCCGTCGCTGGTCGACCGGATGGTGGGCGTCGTCCGCGCCGAGCTCGAGGCCGACCCGTTCGACATGGAGTACGAGCTGCTGGTGCTGACCAGCGGCAGCGACCAGCTGGTCGGCACCCGTGCCACCACGACCGGTCCGGTGACGTTGCAGTTCGACGCCGACGAGCTGCAGCTGCTGGTCCGCGTGCGCCAGCTGTCCGACGCCGAGTGCCGGATCGACGGCTGGGTGACGCCGGCCAGCGAGCTCACCGTCACCGCGGTCCAGGGCGAACGGCGCATCGAGGCGGTCGTGACCGCACCCGGCCGCTTCGAGTTCACGTCACTGGGCCGCGAGCCCACCCGGCTGATCCTGTCGACGAGGTCGACCGACGCCGACAGCACCCGATTCGGGACGGCAGCCTTCGATCTCTGACCAGACGAGCAGGTACCTCGGGAGGGAACCCGCATGATTCGCAAGAACAACGACGACGTCGTCACCGGGCTGTTGGTCGA
Organism: uncultured Actinomycetota bacterium; assembly: GCA_963804845.1. Taxonomy (GTDB): domain Bacteria; phylum Actinomycetota; class Actinomycetes; order Propionibacteriales; family Nocardioidaceae; genus Nocardioides. The sequence goes on from CAWDSA010000007.1 coordinate 694,970, forward strand.
CCGCGAGCCGACCCTGCCCGGCCCCGACGCGCTGCGCGGGACCGGTGGCCGCACGCTCGACCCGGAAACCTCGGTCAGCCTGCCTGACCGCGGCGACGGCAACGGCGAGGTGGTGCCGCGGCCCACGGTCTACATCTCGCACCGGGTGCTGGTCAGCGCCGAGGCGTCGAACCGTCGGGTCCAGCTCCGCGACGGACGCGAGGTGAGCCTGGTCGAGTTCCTCGATGAAGTGGTGGCCCGCGAGTTCGGGTGGACCCTGATCCACGACGGCGGATACCCGGCGCGGCAGACCCGGCTGGGGGAGAAGCCGGTGGGCCTGACGCGCTACGAGATCGCCGTCCGGGTCGACGACGGCAAGAAGGGCGACCGCATCCCGACCGAGCCGGAGCAGCCACAGCGGCTGCCGATGACGCCCGATGCCTGGCGGCTGCTCCAGCAGGCGCGGTTGCTGCTGGGCAACCAGGCACTCGCCGGCGTGGGCCTCGACCACCTGCTCACGGGGCTGGTGGGGTTGTCCTCGTCGCCGTACCACTCGTCCAACCCCTACCACTCGTCCAACCCGTACCACTCGTCCAACCCGGCCTCGGGCTACGGCAGCGTGGACGGCGGTCGGCAACCGGTGTCGTACGCCGGCGCGCCGCCGGCACGATGCCGCGACGAGGACCTCACCGGCCGCCGCCCCACGGTCGGCATCCTCGACACCGGGTGCGGCAGCCATCCCTGGCTCGACCCGGTGGTCACGCAGGACTACGAGCTCGACACGGGTGACCCGATCGGCCACGCCGCTGCGGCCACCCCGCCGAAGCCGGACGTCGGCGGTGACTGGGTGGGTCCACTGGACGGCGTCCTCGACGCGCTGTCCGGGCACGGCACCTTCATCGCGGGGCTGGTGCACCAGGCCTGCCCCGACGCCAACCTCTACACCTGGCGGGTCGTCCCGTCGGAGGGTCCCATCTCGGAGAGCGACCTGATCCTGGCGTTGACCGGGATCGCCGAGCTGGTGCGTCGCGACACGGCCGGCGAGACGGACGACGACGGCAAGCCGACCGGACTGCGGCTCGACGTGCTGTCGCTGTCGATGGGCTACTACCACGAGACGCCCGAGGACGACGCGCTCGTCGACTCGACCTTCAAGGACCTGTTGACGATCTTGGGCGAGAGCGGCTGCGCCGTGGTCGTCTCGGCCGGGAACGATGGCATCGACCGGCCGCAGTACCCGGCGGCGTTCGCGCCCTGGTCGCAGGGTGTCAGCCCGCTGCCCGACGACCCGTCGCGGGTGTCGGTGACCTCGGTGGGGGCACTCAACCCCAACCTCGACTCGGTGGCACTGTTCAGCAACACCGGCGACTGGGTGAGCTGCTACGCGCCCGGCGCGGCGCTGCTCAGCGCGATGCCTGCCTTCCAGGGCGGGCTTGAGCCGGGCGCTCGCACCACGGCGTACGGCTGGCGGCGCGAGGCGATCGACCCCGACAACTATGGTCGCCGGCCCGAGGCGGCGCTCCCTCCCGTGAAGAGCGAGGAGCCGGTCGGAGGATTTGCCTTGTGGAGCGGGACCTCGTTCGCCGCGCCGGTCCAGGCGGGCCGGATCGCCCAGGCGCTGGTCCATCGACTGCTGGAGGAGAACGAGAAGGATCGGGTCGCCCTGCTCCGGAAGGCACGTGACTCAGCGATGCCACCGGGAGCGCCGGAGCACTGAGGTGCTGACGGCCGCCGAGCTCAGTGCGCGAGGTCGAGAGGCGAGCACGGCCGGGCGGCACGCGCTCGCCGTCTCGCTGCTCACGCGCGCCGTCGACCGGGCGGCCGACGCCAACCAGCGGGCGACCGCCCTGCAGTCCCTGGCCCACGCCAAGGCCGAGAAGGGATCGCCCACGAGCGGTATCGAGCTGTGCCGACAGGCGCTGGAGCTCGAGGGACTCGACGAACGGGTCCTCGGCCTGATCCACTCCCAGCTCGGCCTGCTGCTGATGCGCAAGGGTGCGAACGCCGAGGCGCTCATCGAGTTCGCGGCGGCGCAGCCGCTGGTCCGCGAGGACGACGACCTGCTCGGTCGCCTGCACCTCAACCGCGGCAACATCCACCTGCAGCGGGCCGACGCCGCACGCGCGGCCGACGACTTCGAGCTCGCGCGGGCCTCCACGCACGACACGGTCGACCAGGCGATGGCCACCCACAACCTCGGATACGTCGAGCTGCTGCGGGGCGACATCGTGACCGCCCTCAGGTTCATGGACGAGGCCGCCTCGGTGCTCGCCCCGCTGTCCCCGGTGTCGGAGGCGGTGGGCGTGGTCGACAAGGCCGAGGTGCTCTCCGCGGCGGGGATGCCGGTGGCCGCAGCCGGGCTGCTCGACGACGCGGTGCGCACCTACGCCCACCACCGGCTGCGGCAGTTCCAGGGAGAGGCGCTCGTGGTCCGGGCCCGGGTGTTGCTGCTGGTGCAGCCCGCAGAGGCCGCGACCGCTGCGCGCCGCGCCGCGCGGGTCTTCCACACCCGCGGCAACGAGGAGTGGGCGATACGCGCCGAGGCGCTCGCGTTCGAGGCAGACGTACGCCGCAAGCTCGACTCGCCGGGCACCCGCACCCTGGCCTGGTGGTCGGCCACCCGCGACCGGGCGGCCGATCTGGAGCTGCGGCTCGACGCCCGCGGTCTCGCCGCCGAGCGCAGCGCGGTCGCGCTCCACCGGGCGCTGGCGGCGGTGCGTACCCCGGGAGCCGAGTCCGTCCGCGTGCCACCGCCGCCCCGGGGAGCCGAGGAGCCGATCGGAAGCAGGCTGTTGCGCGAGGAGGTGCGCGCTCGGGCGGCCTGGCAGCGGGGCCGGAGGTCGGCGTCCCTCGACCGGGTGCGGCGGGGGCTCGCCGACCTGCACGCGTGGCAGTCGTCGTACGGCAGCCTCGACCTGCAGAGCTCGCTCGTGGGCCACGGCCGGTCGCTGGCGCGGCTCGGTCTCGACCTCGCCGTGGAGGACGGTCGGCCGGCGGTCGTGCACGAGTGGTCGGAGCGCGCGAGGGCGCTGGTCGCGCGGGTGCCGCCGGTCCGGCCCCCCGCCGATCCAGACGCGGCCGATCGGCTGGCGGCGTTGCGCACCCTCCCCTCCGGGAGCCCGCCCGAGGAGCGCGCTCGGCTGCGGGAGCGGGTCCGGGACGACGCCTGGTTCCGCCCGGGAGCCGGCACGGTCCTGGAGCCGCTGGATCTCGACGCGGTCCGCCAGCGACTGGGCAGTGACGCGCTGGTGAGCTACCTGGTCGGCCATGGGGTCCTGCACGCACTCGTCGTGACCGACGAGGGAGTCGACGTCCTGCGGTTGGCGCCACTGGCGCAGGTCGACGCGCTCCTGCCGGGGCTCGCGGCCGACCTCGACATGGCGGCGGTCAGCGACCTGCCGCCGGCGATCCGCGACGGCGTCACCCGCGGACTTGCCGCCCGGCTGACCGCTCTGGCCGACGTGCTCGTGGCCCCGATGGCAGGGCTGATCGGCGACCGGCGGCTCGTGGTGGTGCCGGCCGGCAGGCTGGCCGGAGTGCCGTGGTCGATGCTGCCGGGACTCGTGGGACGACCGGTGACGGTGGCGCGGTCCGCGTCGCTGTGGGCGGACGCACCGGCCGCGACGCCGTGGGCGAGAGCGGGGATGGTCGCAGGGCCGGGGGTTCCGCGGGCGGAGCAGGAGGTGCGAGAGTGCGCGGCCGCCTGGGGTGCCCGCGCCGAGGTGCTGACCGGCGATGCCGCCCACGCCGAGGCGGTGGCGCGGCGGACGGCCGAGGTCGACGTCCTCCACGTCGCCGCCCACGGACACCACGCCGACGAGCACCCCCTGTTCTCGGGCCTGGAGCTGGTCGACGGGACCTGGTTCGGTTACGACGTCGAGCTGCTGCCGTCGCTGCCGTCGTTGGTGGTCCTCTCGGCCTGCGAGGTCGGCCGCTCGACCGTCCGCTGGGCCGAGGAGCTGGTCGGCATGACCGCGGCGTGGCAGCACGCCGGCGCCCGGTGTGTGATCGCGGCCCCGGCCGCGGTCAACGACGACCTGGCGGGCGCCACCCTGCCCGCCCTTCACCGCGGCCTCGCAGCCGGACGGGCGCCCGCCGACGTCCTGGCCGAGCTCGCCCCGGCGGAAGGACTGCCGCTCACCTGCTTCGGCGCCGGTTGGTAGCCGGGCGGCAGCTCAGCGACAGCCGGCCGCCAGCTGCTGGACGCGTGCCTGGACGGCGGCGTTCCCGGTCCCGAACGCCGGATCGGAGAGCTGGGACACGGAGTAGGTCTCGACCAGCCGACCGGCCACGCAGCGCGCGACCGCGGTCGTCGCGCCCGCCTTCAGCAACGCGGCTCCCAGACCGGTCCGGACGGAGACAAGATCCACGGCCTCGGCCGACATGTCGTTGCCGCCGGCCGCCGCCTTGCCGGGATCACACGACTCGAAGCGCAACCCGCCGCCACCCGTCGACACCGTGGCCGACGAGCTCGGTGCAGCGGCGATCCAGCGACGCACGGCGGACAGCATCCGATCGGTGTCCGCACGTGTGGCTCCGGCGTAGGCGAGGCGCACGCACGGGCGTCCCGCCTTCTCGTACGCGACGTAGGAGTCACCACCCCAACCGTCGGCGGCAGCAAGGGCGTCCAGCAGCGGCAGCCGCTCGGCGAGCATGAAGTACCAGGTGAGGGCTCCGACCTCTCCGGAGTCGAACTCCTCCTCGCCGCGCCGGGTCGCCGGTGTCTTCAGGTCGCGGGCGGCCGTCTCCTCAGCCAGGACGCGGAACGGATCGAGCAGGGTCACGTCGTCGGCTGGCGTGTCCGCGAAGACTCGTTGACCGCCGCGTTGCCGCCGTCGGTGGCCACGGTGAAGACGAGGCCTCCGCCCAGGGTGTACGGCGTCGTCAGCATGGTCACGAGTACTTCGGGGACGTCCGAGAGCCGCTTGCGGGCCCGATCGCCGGCGTCGGACTGGCCGGCGTCGAGCGCCCGCCGCTCCTTCGGCGTCAATGAGGCGCGGTAGAGCCCTTCGACGCGTTCGGCGTCTCCTTCGACGATGGCGAGCAGCACCGAGGCAGTGGAGGAGTCCGCGCCGTCCTTGGCGCGCTTGTCGAGCACCTCCATCCGGTTCCCGATCCCGAAGTGCTGGTCCTGCAGCGCGTGGGTCAGCTCGTGGACCACCGTGGACCGGACCGGCGCGGTGACCTTCTTGCCGCGGATCGTGATCCTCTGGTCGTCGAACGAGTAGTAGGCCAGCGTCCCGCCCGCGCTGAAGTCGTTGACGGACTTGAACAGGTCGACGTCGCCGGACATCAGCCCGAGGGCTCGCATCAGTCCCGTCGTGCGCTCGATGTCCGCCCGATCCTCCGCCGTGAGGTCGTCCTGGTCGGCGGTCACGCCCTTCTCGAACTCGGCGCCGGTCAGGAACCGGACCGAGACGGGGTGGATGAAGTCGAGGCCCCGCTGCTTCTCGACGATCTTGACGAACGGCGCGACGCGGCGGTCCCACTTGTCCGGGTGCGACGGCGTCGCCGCGGCGGAGGTCTTGGCCTTCTCACCCGAGAACACGAACGCACCGACGATGGCGAGGACCATGGCGACGGCGATGGCAATGGCTGTCGCGACGAGCCACGTCGGGACGTCGGACGTGGAGTCGCCCGACGGTGGCGCCGGCTGAGCCGGAGAGTTTCCGAGAGCGCTCATGGTGAAAACGGTAGAGGCGCTCCCCGGTCGGCGGAGGCCAAATGCGTGATCTGCCGCCTTGTCAGCTGGACGGACCACCCGCCGCATAGAGCTCGTGCCAAGGAAACGCGGACGGGCGGAGCCGTAGCCGGCTCCTCCCGCCCCACGCAGTGGAATCCGGTCGAGCGGCTACTTCGAGTGAAGTAGCCGCTCGACCGGCTACTTGACCTCGGACCGCCGCAGCAGCACCAGACCGACGGTCAGCGGGATGACCAGCCAGATCACGCCGGAGACACCGAGCTCCGCCCACTGCTGACCGGTCAGGGACTCGTCGTACAGCCGGGTCTGGCTGAAGTTGAAGTCGACCCACGGCTGCAGGTCGGCGAACCAGTCCTGGAAGGCGGCCAGCATCGCGAAAACCGTCGGCAGCATCAGCGAGTAGACGAAGTAGCCCACGATGGCGCCGGGGGAGTTGCGGATGACGACGCCGAGCATGAAGCCGATCGTCATGCCCAGCACGTTGGCGAACACGATGTTGGCGAACTCGGCCACCTGGACGTCCCAGACGGTGGGTGCACCGGAGATAGCAGTGCCGATCACGTTGCCCAGGGCGCCGATGCCCAGGGCCACGAACATCGACACCACGCCGATGATGAGTGCGCCGATCGCCTTGGCGGCGATCACCCGGCCCCGGCTGGGGACGAGGGTGAACGTGGTCAGTCCGCTGCGCTGGCTCCACTCGCTCGTGACCGAGAGGATCGCGACCATCGGCAGCACCACGGCCATCGGGAATCCGATCGCACTGGCGAAGGCCTCGTAGGTCTGCGACTCATCGGGTGCGAACAGGATCGTGGCGCCGGTGGCCAGGACGGCCAGGATGCCGATGCTCGCCATCAGCCAGAACCCGGACCGGGTGTCGAACATCTTGCGGAGCTCGACGCCGATGATCCGACTGGTCGGGATCGGGCGTACGACGCGGCGCGGTCGTGGGGTGACGGCGACCTCGTGGTCGAGGGCCGTGGCGGTCAGGGTGGTCATGCTGCTGCTCCTCCTTCAGGAACGATCGTCGCGCTGGGACTCGGCGGTGAGCTCGAGGAACATCTCCTCGAGACCGGCGCTGTCCGCGGAGCGCAGCTCGGTCAGGGCGACGCCGGCCGCGAGGGCGATCCGGCCGATCTGGTGGGTGTCGGCATCGGTGTGGAGCGAGCCGCCACCGGAGAGCGAGGCGCCGATGCCCGCTTCCGCGAGAGCGCCGGCCAGCCGGGCGTTGTCCGCGGACGACACGACCGTGCCGGCCGCTGACAGGAGATCCTGCTTGGTGCCCTGGGCGACGATCCGGCCGTTGCCGATCACGACGATGTCGTCGGCGATGACCTCGATCTCGTGCAGCAGGTGCGAGGACAGCAGCACGGTGCCGCCCTGGTCGGCGTACTCGCGCAGCAGGTCGCGCATCCAGCGGATGCCGGCCGGGTCGAGGCCGTTGGCGGGTTCGTCGAGGACCAGTACCGCGGGGTCGCCGATGAGGGCGGTCGCGATGCCGAGCCGCTGCCGCATGCCGAGGGAGTAGTTGCGGACCCTGCGCTCGGCCTCCTTCTCGGTCAGCGACACCCGTTGCAGCATCTCGGGGACCCGGCTGGTCGGCAGCCCCATGGTGCGGGCCGCGAGGGTGAGGATCTCGCGGCCGGTGCGGCCGGCGTGCTGGGCCGAGGCGTCGAGGAGCACCCCGATCTCGAGGCCCGGGTTCGGCAGGTCGGCGTACCGGCCGCCGAGGACCTCGACGTGGCCGGAGGTGGCAGGGGTCAGGCCGACCATGATCCGCATGGTGGTCGACTTCCCGGCGCCGTTGGGGCCGAGGAAGCCGGTCACGCGGCCGGGTCGGGCGGTGAACGAGACGTCGTCGACGGCGGTGACGCCGCGATAGCTCTTGGTCAGATGGTCAACGGTGATCATGTCCGGAAGCCTCGTCGAGACCGGACGCCGCCACATCGGGGACGGCACCCCCGCTCACCCCGGTGCGACCCCGAGTCCGGCTCGGGGTCGGCCCCCGAGGGTCGGGCGGTCAGCCCCGTGGTCGCTCGCCGTGAGCAGACCTGTCGGCCACGTCGGCCACGCGCTTCGCCCGCGTCTCGGGCAGCTTGGCGAGCACGATCCAGGCCAGCGCCTGCTTGCGTGCGGACGGCGGGAAGGACTCCCAGTGGTCGCGTGCCCCCGGCAGTGCATCGAGTGCCGCGGCGAGGTCGGCCGGGACGACGAGATCCTCGACCTCGTCCATCAGGGTCCACATCCCGCTGGCCCGGGCGGCGTCGACCGCCTGCTGACCGGCGGGCTCCATCCGCCCGGCCGCCTCGAGCGCCGCGACCCGCACCTTGTTGCGACGCGTCCACACGCTCCCCGGCCGCCGCGGCGCGTACCACATCATCGACCGCTGCTCGTCGATCCCGCGTTGGGTGGAGTCGACCCAGCCCCAGCGCAGTGCCTCGATGATCGCGTCCTCGTAGTCGAAGGCCGCCAGGCCCGATGACTGCTTGTGTGTCACCAGCCAGACGCCTGGTGTGTCGGCATGGTGCTCGGCCAGCCACGCCGACCAGGCCGCGAGGCTCGCCGGCTGGAACCGCTCCGCGTCGTCCTGCACACCCATGCGTGGATTGTGGCAGCGACCCGGACGAGCTCCTCGAGGGGACCTCAGGTTAGGCAAACCTAAGTGCTACGCGTACGATGTGGGATCGTGCTCGCGAACTTCCTGATCGGCCTCCGCGAGGGGCTCGAGGCGGCCCTGGTGGTGAGCATCCTCGTCGCCTACCTGGTCAAGACCGACCGTCGGCACCTGCTGCCGAGGGTGTGGCTCGGGATCGCCATCGCAGTGCTGATGAGTGTCGCGGTCACCCTCGGCCTCGGCCTGCAGAGCCGACAGCTGACGTTCCGGACCCAGGAGCTGGTCGGCGGGGTGCTGTCGATCGTGGCGGCCGCCTTCGTCACCTGGATGATCTTCTGGATGGCCGGTGCTGCGCGCAGCATCGCCGGCGAGCTGCGCGGACGCGTCGACGCCGCGGCCGAGAGCCGCCTGGCCCTGGTCGTGGTGGCGTTCCTCGCCGTGGGGCGTGAGGGACTCGAGACGGCGCTGATCCTGTGGACCGCGACCCGCACCGCCACCGGCCGCGACCTCCCCGGAAGCGCACCCACCACGGCCGAGCCGCTGCTCGCGGCCGTCCTCGGCATCGCGACCGCGGTGGCCCTCGGCTACCTGATGTACCGCGGCGCCGTCAGGATCAACCTGACCCGCTTCTTCACCTGGACGGGAGTGCTGCTGATCTTCGTCGCGGCCGGCGTCCTGTCCTACGGCATGCACGACCTGCAGGAGGCCGGGGTCCTCCCGGGCCTGGACAACACGATGTTCGACGTCAGCCACATCCTCGATCCGAGCTCCCTGCCGGCCACCCTCCTCAAGGGCATCTTCAACTTCTCGCCGGCGACCACCTGGGTGGAGGGCGGCGTCTGGCTCGCCTACGTGCTCATCGTCATCCCCCTGTTCTTCCGAGCCCTGCGGCGGCGGGAGCCTGCCACGCCGCCTCCCGTCGCCACCGCGTCCCACTGACCCCACGAACACCGCTCAGAAAGGCACCATCCATGAAGCGCACCCACCTGATCGTCGCCGCCGTCGCGGCGGTGACGGCCACGACGCTGACAGCGTGCGGCACCGAGAGCACCAGCCCCACGGGAGGCAGTGGGGGCGACGACGCCCGGGCGCTGACGGTGGACTCCTCGGCCGACGCCTGTGAGCTGTCGGCTACCGAGGCGCCCGCTGGCACGTTGACCTTCGACGTGACCAACACCGGCGACCAGGTGACCGAGTTCTACCTCCTGGGCGAGGACGGGCTCCGCATCGTCGCGGAGGTCGAGAACATCGGGCCGAGCATCACGCGACCGCTGACGGTGAACGCCCCGGCCGGCGACTACGTCACCGCCTGCAAGCCCGGCATGACCGGCGAGGGGATCCGGTCCGCGTTCACCGTCACCGAGTCCGAAGAGCAGGTCGAGGTCAGCGGGGACGAGCAGGAGCTCGTCGAGACCGCCCAGGCGAACTACGCGGCGTACGTCGAGGACCAGTCGGCCCAGCTGCTCGAGAAGACCGCTGAGTTCGTGGCGCTCTACAAGTCCGGTGACGACGACGCGGCCCGCGCCCTCTATCCCGACGCCCGCCAGCACTGGGAGCGGATCGAGACGGTCGCCGAGTCGTTCGGCGACCTCGACCCGCTCATGGACGCGCGTGAGGCGGATCTGGAGCCGGGTGCTGAGTGGACCGGCTGGCACGTGATCGAGAAGGACCTGTGGCCGCAGCGCGCGGAGGGCTACCAGCCGTTCACCGACAAGGAGCGGGCCTTCTACGCCGACGACCTCCTCGCGAACACCGAGGAGCTCGACACCCGGGTGCAGGAGCTGACCTACACCATCGACGGCATCGCCAACGGTTCCCGCGGCCTCATGGAGGAGGTCGCGACCGGCAAGGTGACCGGCGAGGAGGAGTACTGGTCGCGGACCGACCTCTGGGACTTCCAGGCGAACGTCGACGGTGCCCGGGTTGCCTACGACGGCGTGGCCCCGATCGTGGAGGAGAAGGACCCCGAGCTCGCCGCGCAGCTGGAGGCCCGCTTCGACGAGCTCCAGGCGCTGCTCGACCAGCAACGCGACGGCGAAGGCTTCGTCTACTACGACGAGCTGTCGGCCGACGAGATCAAGCAGCTGTCCGACGCCGTCAACGCCCTGTCCGAGCCGCTGTCGCGGCTGACCTCGGCGGTGCTGTCCTGACCGGGCACGACGACGTACGCCGCGGGCTGGTCAGCCGCCGGGGACTCCTCGGCGGTGGAGCCGCCGCGGCCGGGCTCGCGGGCGCCTTCGTGGCGGGCCGAGCCGCCGACGGCAGCGAGCTGCCCGCCACGACACCGGGTGCGGCGGCGTCGTACCCCTTCCACGGTGACCACCAGGCCGGGATCGTGACGCCAGCCCAGGACCGGTTGCACTTCGCGGCGTTCGACGTGACCACCGACTCGCGGGAGGAGCTCGTCGGACTGCTGAAGGCCTGGACCGCCGCCGCCGAGCAGATGACCAAGGGCGAACCGGCGGGCGAGACCGGCGCCATCGACGGCAGCCTCTACCTGCCGCCCGACGACACGGGTGAGGCGCTGGGCCTGCCCGCGAGTGGCCTCACGATCACCATCGGGTTCGGTCCCTCGCTGTTCCGGACCGCAGGCGGCCGCGACCGCTTCGGCCTCGCCGACCGCCGCCCCGCGGCTCTCGAGGAGCTGCCGCACTTTCCCACCGACGTTCTCGACCCGGCTCGCTCCGGGGGCGACCTGTGCGTGCAGGCGTGTGCGCACGACCCGCAGGTCGCCGTCCACGCGGTGCGAAACCTGGCGCGGATCGGGTTCGGCACGGTGTCGGTGCGCTGGTCGCAGCTGGGTTTCGGGCGGACCTCGACCACCTCGACGAGCCAGTCGACGCCACGCAATCTCTTCGGCTTCAAGGACGGCACAGCCAACGTGAAGGCCGAGGAGACGGAGGCTCTCGACGCGCACGTATGGGTGGCGGCCGGAGACGACCCGGCCACGTGGCTGGCCGGCGGCTCCTACCTCGTGGCTCGCCGGATGAACATGACCATCGAGGTCTGGGACCGGCAACCCCTGGGCGACCAGGAAGCCTTCGTCGGCCGGACCAAGGGCACCGGTGCCCCCTTGTCGGGGGGAACGGAGTTCACCGAGCCCGACTTCGACCTCCCGGGCAGCAACGACGAACCGGTGATCGCGGTCGACGCCCACATCCGGCTCGTGCACCCCGACGCCCACGGCGGCGCTCGGATGCTGCGTCGGGGCTACAACTTCGTCGACGGCAGCAATGACCTGGGCGGCCTCGACGCGGGCTTGTTCTTCCTCGCCTACGTGCGCGACCCGCGCGTCCAGTTCATCCCGGTCCAGCTCGCGATGGCCAAGTCGGACGCTCTCATGGAGTACCTCAAGGTCACCGGCTCCGCGCTCTTCGCGGTCCCGCCCGGCTGCGCGCCGGGTGAGTACGTCGGTCAGTCGCTGTTCGTCTGAGCGAACCGCTCGGCGCGGTCGAGCAAGGCGTTGAACCCCTCGACGGCGTCGCAACCGCACGCCGCCGGCCGGGGGAACCGAAGGCGGACGTCGCGTCGGCGGTGGTCGCCGGCAGGCGAGGTCGCCCGGAGCACGAGGCCGTCGGAGTCCGCGATCACCGGCTGCACCCGCCAGTCGTCGGGGACCGCCAGTCCGGCGGCCCGGGCCAGCCGCGGCAACAGCCCGGCGTGGTCGTCGGCCAGGTGCCGGATGAACGGCGCCTCCCACCCGGCGAGCGCGTCCGGCTGCGCCTCGGCGTACTCCTTCGGTGGGATCGGCACCGGCTGCGGGTCCTCGCACTCCACGTGCCACGTCAACGTGATCGAGTCCGGCCGCAGCTCGAGCAGGGACCTCCCGGGAGCCGGTTCGTCCGAGCAGAGGAAGGCGACCAGCTGCGCCGGCAACCGCCGTTCCACTGGTCGGGGCCTGCCCCGGAACACCACGGTGCCCCGCACGCGGTCGGCCGCCGGAACCGGCGCGACGTCGACGGCCGTCGCGGAGACGACCGGGCTCTCGTTCAGGAGGGCGGCCGGGTGCAGATGTGATCCGGGCGGGGGGAGGAAGAGCAGCGAGCCGTCGACGGCGAGGGCGTGGCGATGGATCGTCTCGGTGCGGTTGAGCACCCCGATCGCCACGGACGTCGACGTCGCGGCGATCGTGCGTGCCCGGGCTGCTGACGTGGTCATCGCGTCTCCTCGGTCTGTTTAGGTAAGGCTAACCTAAGAATAGCCTGCTTCGCGACGGCGTCCACGCCCGGATGCCGATGCGGCAGCGCGCGCACGGCGAGGTAGGCTCGATCTCGCACAGCGTCGTGCGCCCTCACCCAGACCTTGACCCCGAGGACCCCGCTGTGACTTCTGCGCCCAACCTCGCACGGCCCGTCGTACTCATCGCCGAAGAGCTCAGTCCCGCGACCGTCGACGCCCTCGGGCCGGACTTCGAGATCCGCACCTGCAACGGCGCGGATCGCGCCGAGCTGCTGCCTGCCATCGCCGAGGCCGACGCGATCCTGGTGCGCTCCGCGACCAAGGTCGACGCCGAGGCGCTCGCCGCGGCGCCCCGCCTCAAGGTGATCGCCCGCGCCGGGGTCGGCCTCGACAACGTCGACGTCAAGGCCGCGACCCAGTCCGGCGTGATGGTCGTCAATGCGCCGACCTCCAACATCGTCAGCGCCGCCGAGCTGGCCGTCGCGCTGATGCTCGCTGCCGCGCGTCACCTCAGCCCCGCCCACGCCGCGCTCAAGAACGCCGAGTGGAAGCGATCGAAGTACACCGGCATCGAGCTCTACGAGAAGACCGTCGGCATCGTCGGCCTCGGCCGGATCGGCGTCCTCGTCGCCCAGCGACTGAGCGCGTTCGGCATGAACGTCATCGCCTACGACCCCTACGTCCAGGCCGGCCGAGCCGCCCAGATGGGCGTGCGGCTGGTCGACCTCGACACGCTGCTCGCCGAGGCCGAGTTCATGAGCGTCCACCTGCCGAAGACGCCCGAGACCGTCGGTCTCATCGGCGCCGAGCAGCTCGCCAAGGCCAGGCCGTCGCTCGTGCTCGTCAACGCCGCCCGCGGCGGGATCGTCGACGAGGCCGCGCTCTACGACGCCCTCAAGACCGGCCGCATCGCCGCCGCCGGACTCGACGTCTTCGCTCAGGAGCCCTGCACCGACAGCCCCCTCTTCGAGCTCGAGAACGTCGTCGCCACGCCCCACCTCGGTGCGTCGACCGACGAGGCCCAGGAGAAGGCCGGCATCGCAGTCGCGCGGTCGGTCCGGCTCGCGCTCTCCGGCGAGCTGGTCCCCGACGCCGTCAACGTCCAGGGCGGAGTCATCGCCGAGGACGTGCGCCCCGGGATCCCCCTCACCGAGAAGCTGGGGCGGATCTTCACCGGCCTGGCCGGCGAGGTCGCCCAGCAGCTCGACGTCGAGGTGCGGGGAGAGATCACCGAGTACGACGTGAAGGTGCTCGAGCTGGCAGCCCTCAAGGGCGTCTTCTCCGACATCGTCGAGGACCAGGTGTCCTACGTGAACGCGCCGCTGCTCGCGGCCGAGCGCGGCACCGCCGTACGCCTGGTCACCGAGCCCGACAGCCCCGACCACCGCAACCTGATCACCCTCCGCGGCACCCTCGCCGACGGGTCGCAGATCTCGGTGAGCGGCACCCTGATCGGGATCGCCCAGAAGGAGCGGCTGGTCGAGGTCAACGGCTTCGACGTCGACCTCGAGCCCACCGACCATCTCGCCTTCTTCACCTACGAGGACCGGCCCGGCATGGTCGGCACGGTCGGCGGCATCCTCGGCGACGCGTCGGTCAACATCGCCGGCATGCAGGTGTCGCGCGACGCCAAGGGTGGCTCGGCGCTGGTCGCGCTGTCGGTCGACTCCGCGATCCCGGCGGACACCCTCCACGAGATCGAGGGTGCGATCGACGCGACCGCGGTCCGCGCGGTCAGCCTGGTGTGACGGCCGGCCAGCCCGATCCCCGCCTCGGGCTGACCGACCTCGGTCCGATCGCCCAGCTGCGGGCGGGCCGGCTGCCGCGACGGCTCAGCCAGCTGTACGTCGGGCTGGTGCTCTACGGCGTCTCGCTGGCGCTGATGGTGCGCGGCGCCCTGGGGCTGGCGCCGTGGGACGTGCTGCACTCCGGATTCATCCAGCACGTGCCGATCACCCTCGGCCAGGCCGTCATCCTCTTCAGCTTCATCGTGCTGCTGCTGTGGATCCCGCTGCGCGAGGTCCCCGGCCTCGGCACGATCTCGAACGCGATCGTGGTCGGCCTGGCCGCGGACGCGACGCTCGCGGTGCTCGACCAGCCGGACCACCTCGCGCTGCGGATCGGGCTGATGGTCGCCGGCGTGGTCGCTCAACGGGCTCGCGACGGCGATGTACATCGGCGCCCAGTTCGGGCGCGGCCCCCGCGACGGCCTGATGACCGGCCTCGCGCGGCGTACCGGCCGTTCGCTGCGGCTGATCCGCACCGGGCTCGAGGTCGCGGTCGTCGTGATCGGCCTGCTGCTCGGCGGTGCGCTCGGCGTCGGCACCGTCATCTACGCCGTGGCCATCGGCCCGCTGACGCAGCTGATGCTGCCGCCCTGGATCGTCCCGGTGCGCCACGTCCAGGCCCCGGTGTTGAGGTGGCAAGCCCCACGATCCCCCCGGGCCTCGTGTCTGCGTCCGACCTGATCCGTGTCTGACCCCGCGGGCATCATGGGCACGTGCCCCTGGACGCTGAGCTCGCCGACCTCCGGGAGTTCCTCGCGTCCAGGGGTGTGACGGTCCTGCCGGAGCGGCTGGCGCTGACCTTCCGCCCGCGCGGTAGCGGCTGGGCGTGGCCGACGAGGTCGTGCTGGTGCGCTCCGGGTCGGTCGACGACGACGGTGTGGTCACCGATGATGCGCTGCTGATCGTGCGCCCCACGCCCGTCGCGCCCACGGACCTGCGGCTGCTCGCGCTCGACGTCGAGACGACCGGGCTCGTGTCGGGCGACGACCGGATCGTGTCGGTCGGGTGGGTGCCGGTCGACGGCGACCGGATCGACCTGTCCGGAGCCCGTCGCCACGTCGTCCGCGGCGACGACCCGGGTGCCGCGGCCGAGATCCACGGGCTGTCCCGAGCGGACCTGGCGGTCGGCACGCCGCTCCCCGTGGTGCTGCGCGAGCTGCGACAGGCGCTCGAGGGTCGGGCGCTGCTGGCCCACCACGCGCCCTTCGACGTCAGGTTCCTGCGCGCGGCGTACGCCGAGATCGGCGAGAAGCCACCACGGCTGGCGGTCGTCGACACCCTGACGCTCCACAAACGTCTGCTCCGCGCCGACGGCCCGGCCGAGTGGCCGCAGGGGGCCCTGCGCCTGTGGCAGGCGCGGGAGCGGTTCGGCATGCCCGAAGGGCGACCGCACGACGCCCTCGGCGACGCCCTGGCGTGCGCCGAGCTCTACCTCGGCCAGGCAGCGGAGCTCGGTCGTGACCGGACGCTCACGCTCCGCGACCTGCTGATGCCGACGGGGCTGCGCCACCGGGTCCGGCGCTGGCTGCGTCGGCGCTGGTGGCGCGCGAAGCGGCGGGTCAGCGCTTGGTGGCGATGAGGGTGGACGCGTCGGGGGCGACCATGACCTCGACGGTGGTGAAGCGGTCGTCGGTCAGCCACTCCTCACGGAGCGTGTCGACGCGACCCTGGCTGATCGGCGGCCACATCTCACACGGCGTGAAGTCGTCGAGCACGACGATGCCGCCCTCCTCGACCAGGTCGGCGACGGCGTCGACGCGCACCGAGTCCGGGTCACCCGAGTCGAGGTAGAGCAGCGAGAAGGGGCCGGCGTCGTTCAGGGTCGCCCAGTCGGCCGCGCGGACCTCGACCTGCGGGTCGTCGACGAAGATCTCCGCGGCCGCGCCGGCCAGCTTCGCGTCCAGCTCTGCGGTCAGGATCCGGGCGTCGTCGCGGACGCCGGACCGCAGCCAGGCCGTACCGACTCCGGTGCCGGTGCCGAACTCGGCGAGCGTGCCACCGCGGGTCGCGGCCAGTGTCGCCAGCAGTCGCCCGGTCTCGTTGCGGCAGAACGACACGTATCCGGCCTTGCGGGAGACGTCGAAGGCGCGGCGTACGACGTCGGGAAGCTCGGGGGGTGCGCTCATGTCGGCAGTCTTTCATTCCGGTACGCACGTCTCGCATACCGAACAGGTTGGGCATTCCGGTCGCGGGCCGATCCTGCCCGGCGTACCGTGACTCCATCATGCGGAGCGTGTTCGTACTCATCGACTGCCGCGGCGAGGCCTGACAAGCGGGCCACCTCGCCGCGGAGTTCGGCGTTGCGGGCCCCTTGACTCAAAGTCCAGACCTCTCAGCCTCCGCGGCGGGTCCGCCAGCTAGTCCGCGCAACCCGCATCGCTCCTGGAGCACACCTTCGTCCTCGCGTGACCCGCGACCGACGCCGGGGTGTCGCCCGCCGCGGAGTGGTTTCTCACCACCACTCACCAGGAGCTCACACCATGTATGAGATGTATCCCGAATGGGGCCCGGCCAACCACAATCCCGATGACCCGCGCAACCAGGAGGCGCTGCAGGCCTCGCTCGACCTGCGGGACAACGGCGGCCAGCGGCCCGACGACAACTAACCTCGGCGTCCATGACGACTTCCCACCGGATCGCGGTCATCGGCGGCGACGGCATCGGTCCCGAGGTGACCGCCGAGGCGCTCAAGGTCCTCGAGACGGTGCCGGACGCGAAGTTCGAGCAGACCCGCTACGACCTCGGGGCCGAGCGCTACCTCGCCACCGGCGAGGTGCTGCCCGACTCCGTGCTGGCCGAGATCCGCGAGCACGACGCGATCGTGCTGGGAGCCGTCGGCGGCAGGCCGGGCGACCCGAACCTGCCGCCGGGCATCCTCGAGCGCGGGCTGCTGCTGCGGCTGCGCTTCGAGCTCGACCACTACGTCAACCTGCGGCCGTCGCGGATCTTCCCCGGCGTGCCGTCACCGCTCTCCGATCCCGGTGAGGTCGACTTCGTCGTCGTCCGCGAGGGCACCGAGGGTCCCTACACCGGCAACGGGGGAGCGTTCCGCGTCGGCACCCCGCACGAGGTGGCGACCGAGGTCTCCCTCAACACGGCGTACGGCGTCGAGCGGGTTGTCCGTGACGCGTTCGCCCGAGCCGCGTGCACGACCACGCCGCAGGCTCACCCTGGTGCACAAGACCAACGTGCTGGTCCACGCCGGCGCGGTGTGGTCACGGCTGGTCCGGGAGGTGGGGGAGGACTTCCCCGACGTCGAGGTCGACTACCTGCACATCGACGCGGCGACGATCTTCATGGCCACCGACCCGGCGCGGTTCGACGTGATCGTCACCGACAACCTGTTCGGCGACATCATCACCGACCTCGCGGCCGCGATCACCGGCGGCATCGGACTCGCCGCCTCCGGCAACATCAACCCCGACCGCACTGCTCCGAGCATGTTCGAGCCGGTCCACGGCTCCGCCCCCGACATCGCCGGCCAGGGCGTGGCCGATCCGACCGCCGCGATCCTGTCGGCCGGTCTCCTGCTCGACCATCTCGGGCACGCCGAGGCGGCGGGCCGGGTCGAGTCGGCCGTGATCGACGACCTCGCGGCGCGCCGTCCGGGCACCTCCCGACCCGAGGTCGGCGACGCCATCGCCTCCCGCCTCTGAGCGGAGGTTTCCCCGGCTAGCCGGAAGCTGCTGCTTATCGGGCGTGCATCACCCGAGGTGGCGGTTTCCCCGCTAGCCGAGACCGCCTCGTGACCCCCAGGCCCACGGCTATAGGTTGACCCCATGCAGATCAGCACCACCGAGAACCCGCAGCCGGTGGCCGACGAGCGGTTGGTCGAGATCCTCACCAACCCGGGATTCGGCAGCCACTTCACCGACCACATGTTCACCGTCGAGTGGACGCCGGACGCCGGGTGGCACGACGCCCGGATCACGCCGTACGGCCCGCTGACCCTCGACCCCGCGACTGCGGTGCTCCACTACGCGCAGGAGACCTTCGAGGGGATGAAGGCCTACCGCCACGAGGACGGATCGATCTGGACGTTCCGCCCGGAGGAGAACGCCGCGCGGATGGTGCGCTCGAGCAAGCGGCTGGCGTTCCCCGAGCTGCCGGTCGACGACTTCGTCGAAGCGGTGGATGCGCTGGTGCAGCAGGACCAGCGGTGGGTGCCTGACAGCCCCGGCGAGAAGAGCCTCTACATCCGGCCGTTCATGATCGCGACTGAGGCGTTCCTCGGGGTCCGGCCGGCCCAGCACGTCACGTTCCTGGTCATCGCCAGCCCCGCCGGCACCTACTTCAAGGGCGGCGTCAAGCCGGTCACGCTCTGGCTCAGCGAGGACTACACGCGGGCAGGCCGCGGCGGCATGGGCGCGGCCAAGACCGGCGGCAACTACGCCAGCTCGCTCGTTGCCCAGCAGGAAGCCATCGAGCAGGGCTGCGACCAGGTCGTCTTCCTCGACGGCCAGGAAGGGACGTACGTCGAGGAGCTGGGCGGCATGAACATGTACTTCGTCCACGCCGACGGCCACATCGTCACACCCCAGACCGGCACCATCCTCGAGGGCATCACTCGCGCCAGCATCATCGAGCTCGCCGGAAAGCTCGGCCACCAGGTCGAGGAGCGGAACTTCTCGATCGACGAGTGGCGCACGGGCGTCGAGTCCGGCGAGATCGTCGAGATCTTCGCGTGCGGCACCGCCTGCGTGGTCACACCGGTCGGCAGCCTGAAGTGGCGGGACGGCGATGCTCCGGCCCCGGCTCGCACCGATCTGACGATGCAGATCCGGAAGTCACTGGTCGACATCCAGTACGGCCGGGCCGAGGACACCTTCGGCTGGATGCATCGCGTCTGCTGACGGCGGCGTCAGCGGCGCCGTGTGGATGCTCTGGGCGGGTGCGGTCTGCTGGCGCCGAGCCCGGCTCGAGCACTGCGGCCGCCTGACGGCCGGTCCGCGCATCGCGAGCGTGCGCGTCGCGCGCGAAGACGACGTTGTACTGGTGGCGGTGCGGCTTGAAGATGTCACGGGCGACCGGCACGAGACCGTGGTCGGCCAGGTACGTCGCCACGTCACCGTCGAGCCACTGACCCTCCCAGATGGGCTCGCTCTCGACCTCGATGAACACCGCCTCGGTCTGGTCGAGGACCACACCGCTGCCGGTCAGGACGATCTCGTTGGCGCCCTCGACATCGATCCAGGCGACGACCCGGTCGCCGGCGGAGAGCGAGAGGTGGTCGTCCAGCCGCGCGGACGGCACGGTCACCTGGATGTCGTCGGTCGACTCGGTGTGGACACCCAGTGACGCCATCCGGTTGGTCAGCTCCCGTTCGCGTCCCCACACCTCCGTGGGCACGTTGAGCTGGACTTCACCGTTGACCGGCCCCACCGCGAGGTTGCGGTAGTCGACGCGGGTCGTGGCCAGCTCGTCGGCGTACTTCGCGTGGACATAGGGGTTGGCCTCGAACGCCTTCACGGCGGCGGCCGGGAACGCCTCGGCGGCCCACTGGCTGAAGGTTGCCTCGTGGGCGCCGATCTCGAGCACGATCGTGGGCTCGATCCGGCGGCAGAGCCTCCGGAACATGCGGATCAGACGCTTCTCGATCTTGCGGGGCCGCAGCGACGACTCGTGGGCGCGCTCGGCCCACAGGCTCGACCAGGTCATGTAGTCGTCGGGCATGCCCCTCCTGTCGGTCGGGTGACGTCTGCGCACCCTAACCCGCCCGCCGTGGCAGACCGGTGAGCAGCGCCCCGGCCGGTAATCTCGGTGGGGTGACCACTTCCCCGCACGCGCCGGACGGTCTGACCGTCGGCGGATACCGGCTGCTCACGCGGCTCGGGGAGGGTGGCATGGGCGTGGTCCACCTCGCCCGCCGCGCGGACGGCCACCGTGTGGCGCTCAAGGTGCTGCGGCCCCACATCGTCGGCGATGACGAGGCACGCGCCCGGCTCGCCCGGGAGGTCAACTCACTGTCGCGGATCCGGAGCCGCTGGGTCGCCGAGATCGTCGACGCCGATCCGTGGGGCGACGTCCCGTACGTCGCGACCCGCTACGTCCCCGGACTCTCGCTCCACGAGTACGTCGCCGAAGAGGGTCCGATCCTGGGCGACGACCTGCGCTGGTTCGCCGAGTGCCTGGCCGAGGGGCTCGCCTCGGTCCACTCGGTCGGCGTCCTGCACCGCGACGTGAAGCCGTCCAACGTGCTGATGGAGGGCCGCACCCCGATCCTCATCGACTTCGGCCTGGCTCGCGTGGCCGACGACCCGAAGCTGACCCACACCGGCTGGCTGCTCGGCACTCCCGGCTACCTCGCGCCGGAGATCCTCTACGGCGACGACGCGTGCGCGGCCTCCGACATCCACTCGTGGGGGGCCACCGTGGCCTTCGCCGGCACCGGGCATCCCCCGTTCGGCCGCGGGCCGTCGATGGCGATCATGGACCGGGTCCGCCGCGGCGAGCACGACCTCTCCGGGCTCCCCGACGACATCCGCCGGATCGTCGACTCCGCCCTCGACCCCGAGCCCTCCCGCCGGCCGTCCCTCGACACGCTGCGCGAGTGGCTGGTCGACGGCGCGATGCCGGTCGTCGCGACCCCCGCTCCGGCGGCGCCGCCCGACGACCCGTACACGATCCCGCTCGCGCTGGCCGCCGCTGGCCACGAGCGCACCATCAGCTTCTTCGACGACGACGACGAGGAGACCGAGGAAGGGTTCGGCTCGACCCGGTTCCTCGAGGAGGACGTCCCGGCGCCGCGCGCGAGCGTGGCCGAGCGGTCACGCCGGGCGTTGTTGCTCGCTGCCTTCGGGCTGGGCGCGGCGACCGCGATGGCGGCGTACCCGTGGCTCGCGTTGCTCCTCATCTGCCTGCTCACCTGGCTGTTCCGCGGCGCCTCGCTCGCCGCGACCGCGGCCGGCGCGCGCCGCAGCCTCCGCGGCACCAAGTGGTACGACGGGCTGCAGCTGCTGTTCGCCTCGCCGTGGCACCTCGTGCAGGCGATCCCCGGCGCGGTGCTGCTCCTGCTGTGGAGCCTCGGCCTCGGGCTCGCGTGCGGGCTGATCTGCTACGCGCTCCAGGCGGGCGAGCAGGTGACGTTGTTCGCCAGCGGCGTGGTGATCGTGCTGTCACTGTGGCTCGGTCCGGGCGGGTCCCGCTTCCGCGGGCCGGTGTCGCGGATGGTCAACCCGCTCTGCCGCACGCTCGGGCCCTGGTTGGCAGTGTGGGTGCTCGTCGTCGGCGGCGCCCTCGCGCTCGGCATCCTCGCCCAGGACCGTGGCACCGACTGGACCCCGCTCGGCAACCCGGTCGCCAGCCTCCGCTGACGGGGTTGAGTTGGGGTTCTTGGCCCCTTGAGTCGGGCGTACTGGCCCCACGCCAGGGGCCAACAACCCGTACTCGAAGGGCCGAAATGCCCAACTCAACGAATGAGACAGTCGGCCGCGGGATGGCGCGAGCCGTGGCACACTGGCTGCCATGAGCATGCGGACGGACATCATTCCCTAGCGCGTCGACCACCCTCGACGCGCCGACCTCCTGTACCCACGGGAGGTTTTTTCACGTCCCGGCGCCCGAGCTCGAAACCCCGCAGGACCGAGAGGACAGGAGTCAGGCACCATGGACCTCCACGGTGACTTCCACGTCTACGACACCACCCTGCGCGACGGCGCCCAGCAGGAGGGCCTCAACCTCTCGGTCGCCGACAAGCTGACCATCTCGCGCCACCTCGACGGGCTCGGGGTGGGCTACATCGAGGGCGGCTGGCCCGGCGCCAACCCCAAGGACACCGAGTTCTTCCGGCGCGCCAAGGACGAGCTCGACCTCCGCCACGCCAAGCTCGCCGCGTTCGGCGCCACCCGCCGCGCGGGCGTCAACGCCGCCGACGACCCCTTCGTCGCGGCACTGCGCGACTCCGGCGCCGGGGTCGTCACCCTGGTGGCGAAGTCCCACGACCGACACGTCGACCTCGCGTTGCGGACCACGCTCGAGGAGAACCTCGCGATGATCCGCGACACGGTCAGCCACCTGCGTGCCGAGGGGCAGGAGGTCTTTCTCGACGCCGAGCACTTCTTCGACGGCTACCGCGCCAACCGGGACTACGCGCTCGAGGTGCTGCGCACGGCGTACGACGCGGGCGCCTCGGTCGTCGCCCTGTGCGACACCAACGGCGGGATGCTCCCGGGCTGGGTCGCCGACGTCGTCCACGACGTCGTCGACGTGACCGGCGTCCGGGTCGGCATCCACTGCCACAACGACACCGGCTGCGCGGTCGCCAACACCCTCGCCGCGGTCGACGCCGGAGCCACCCACGTGCAGGGCACCATCAACGGCTACGGCGAGCGCACCGGCAACGCCGACCTGGTCAGCGTGGTCGCCAACCTGGAGCTCAAGCTCGACCGGCGGGTGCTGCCGCAGGGCATGCTCGCCGATGCGACCCGGATCGCCCACGCGGTCGCCGACGTCACCAACTTCCCCCCGGCCAGTCGGCAGCCCTACGTCGGCACGAGCGCGTTCACCCACAAGGCCGGCCTCCACGCGAGCGCGATCAAGGTCGACCCGAACCTCTACCAGCACATGGACCCCACCGGCGTCGGCAACGACATGCGGCTGCTGGTGTCCGACATGGCCGGGCGGGCGTCGATCGAGCTGAAGGGTCGCGAGCTCGGCTTCGACCTCTCCGGCGACCGCGACCTGGTCACGCGCGTCACCGACCGGGTCAAGGCGCTGGAGGCGGGCGGTCACACGTTCGAGGCGGCCGACGCATCGTTCGAGCTGCTCCTCATCGAGGAGGTCGAGGGCACGCGTCCGGCGTACTTCGAGGTGGAGTCGTGGCGGGTGATCACCGAGACCCGGCCCGGCGCCGAGGCGACGTCGGAGGCGACGGTGAAGCTGCGCTCCGAAGGCGTGCGGTACGTCGTCACCGGCGAGGGCAACGGCCCGGTCAACGCGCTCGACCAGGCGCTGCGCGAAGCGATCGGGCAGGCCTATCCGGAGGTCGCGAAGTTCGAGCTGATCGACTACAAGGTGCGCATCCTCGACCAGGGCCACGGCACCGACGCGGTCACCCGGGTGCTGATCGAGACCACCGACGGACAGTCGTCGTGGGTGACGGTCGGCGTCGGCGCCAACGTCATCGAGGCCTCGTGGAGCGCTCTCGTGGACGGGATGACCTTCGGGCTGCGTCGCCACCACGGCCGGGAGGCATCATGAGTGAGCTGACGCCGTACCTGTGCGTCGCCGACGCCCGGGCGGCTGTCCAGTGGTACGTCGACGTGCTCGGCGCCGAGGTCACCTACGACCCGATCGAGATGCCGGACGGACGGATCGGGCACGTCGAGCTCGCCGTCGACGGTGCGGGCTGGATGATGTCCGAGGAGTTCCCGGAGATCGACGTGGTCGCTCCCGACTCCGGCCGCGGCATCGCGGTGTCGCTGCACCTGACTGTCGGCGACGTCGACGCGGTCGCGGCCCGGATCGTCGAGTCCGGCGTGACCATGGACCGCGGACCGGAGGACAGCGATCCTGCCGGCCGGGTCGCCGTGTTCCGTGACCCGTTCGGCCACCGCTGGTTCCTCAATCAGCCCCAGTAGTTCGACCTAGTCCCCGATGCCGCGGGCGTCCAGCGCCTCGCCGGTGGCGCGGGCATGGGCGACCGAACGGATCACCAGCGGCACCAGCCGGGCCCGCGGGTCGCGCTCCAGGCCACGGGCCCGGGCGGCGTCGCCGGTCTGCTTCGCCAGGTCGATCGTCGTGGGGACCGCCCGGATCATGAGTGCGAAGGCCAGGCCGACCCGGTCCGGGTCGACGCCGACCCGGCGCAGCGGACCGAGCCCGCGGGTGATCGCGTCGAGCACCTCGTCGATCGGGGTGGTCACGGTCAGCACGGTCGCGAGCAGCACGAGGGAGAGCAGGTCGGCTGTCACCTCGACGGCACGCTCCCACCCGCGCTGCCACGCCGTGTAGGCCGTCAGCAGGACAGCGACCACGAGGAAGGCGCGCAGGGTGCGGAACAGCAGCCGCAGCCCTGCCCCGGACCACGCGGCCATGACGAGCGCGACAGCGAGGAAGGCCAGGCCGCTCATCGGGCCGCGCGCGGCCACGACCACGATGCTCGCCACCAGCAGTCCGAACAGCTTGGCCGACGCGGGCAGTCGGTGCAGCCACGTCGTCCCCGGGCGGTACAGGCCGAGCAGGCTCATGTGCGGCTCCGGTAGGTGGCGACGACCTGGTCGGGCCGGCCGTCCGCGACGACTCGACCGTCATCGACCAGCAGTGCTCGCTCGCACCGCAGCGCCAGGTCGAGGTCGTGGGTGACCAGCACCAGCTGCTGGGGGAGTGCCGAAGAGCAGGTCGGCGATCGACCGGGTGTTGCGGAGGTCGAGCAGCGTCGTCGGTTCGTCCGCGACCAGCACATCGGGCTCGGTGGCGAGCACGCCGGCCACCGCGAGCAGCTGTCGCTGGCCACCCGACAACGAGTGCACGCTGCGGTCGGCGAGCTCGGCCAGCCCGTAGCGCTCCAGCACGACCAGTGCGGCCGCCCGGCGCTCCCGCTTGTCGGAGTGCTGTCGCCGCAGTGACAGGGCGACGTCCTCGACCACGGTCGGCATCACCAGCTGGGCGGACGGATCCGTGAAGCAGAACGCCACCTTCCGTCGTACGGCGGCGCCTTCCTCGGCCACGTCGAGCCCGTCGACCAGCACCTGCCCGGTCGTGGGCGCGACCAGTCCGTTGAGCAGCCGCGCCAGCGTCGACTTGCCGGACCCGTTGGCACCGACCAGCGCGATCCGCTGCTCGGTGAGGGTCAGCGTGGTGCTGCCCAGGACCGGGATGTCACCGGCGGAGGTAGGCAGCCGGACGCTGACGTCGCGGAGCTCGAGCCGACTCACGCAGTCGTGTGCGTGGGGTTCTCGGCCGGCGATGGCGCCGTACGGCGCCGGGGAAGCAGGTCCGGGAACGCGCGGTGGACGGCGGTGGCGACCACCGCCATCGCGAGGTTCTTGAGGACGTCGCCGGGCCAGTAGGCCAGGTCAACGACGAACGCGTCGTACCAGCTGAGGTCCAGCCGCACCACGAGCCCGGCGATGCCGAGCGTGTGGATGCAGCGCGAGGCTGGAGAACCAGCCAGCCAGGAAGATCAAGGGCACGCTGGTGGCGAGCTTGTGCCGGGGCAGCCGCTCGACGAGGAAGCCACAGAGGAAGGCTGCCGGTGCGAACCCCAGCAGGTAGCCCACGCTCGGACCGGCCAGGACCCCGACGCCCCCGGCGCCGCCGGAGAAGATCGGGAGGCCGGCCAGGCCGACCACGACGTAGAGCGCCACGGCAAGGAAGCCGCGGGTCGCGCCGAGCACGGCGCCGGCGAGCAACACCCCGAAGGTCTGCAGCGTGATCGGGACGCCGCTGGTGCCCACGGTGATGCCGGGCAGCAGGGCACAGGCGGCGATCAGGGCCGCGAAGCCGGCGATGAGAGCGAGGTCGATCGAGGTACGGCGGGGGCTCATGGGCAGTCCTTCTCGAGGCCAACTGAACGGCGTTCAGGTTAGCATCGGGTCATGCGCTACCGACGTGAGGATGTCGTCGACCACGCCCTGTCCGTCCTCGACGACTTCGGGCTGGCCGACCTCACGATGCGCCGGCTCGGCACCGAGCTCGGGGTCCAGCCCAGCGCGCTCTACCACCACTTCGCCAACAAGCAGTCGCTGCTCGCCGCGGTCGCCGACGAGATCCTGGCCCGCGGCGCGCGCCCACTGCCCGACGGCGACTGGGAGGAGCAGGCACGCGCTGCCTGCCACACGCTCCGCGACGCCTGCCTGGCCTGGCGCGACGGGGCCGAGGTGGTCGCGACCGCGCGCGCGTTCGGTCTCGGCGGGCAGGCGCCGTACGACGAGCTGGTCGGTGTCCTGACCGGGGGAGGCATCGACGACGAGCTGGCCGCGACCAGCGCCCGCACCCTGCTCCACTACGTCCTCGGCCACGCCATGGACGAGCAGCTGCAGCGCCAGGCCGGCAGCGCCGGCGCTCTCCACGCCGGCGCGTCCGACCCGCTCCACGACCACACCGCCGACGTCACCACCGGCATCGATCTCGTCCTCGCCGGCCTTCGCGCCCGAGTGAGGGGGTAGTCCACATCGTTTCGGTTGCCCGCGGGCGGCTGCGACAACCCGAACGATGTGGACTATCCGTCAGGGCTCAGCCAAGCGCGTCGGTCACTGTTCGCAGCCCGACACGAGCTCGGCGTGGCAGGTGTCGGGACGGTCGCGACCACCGTCGGCGCTGTCGTTGCCGGGTCCGCCGACCAGGAGGTCTGCCCCCCGCTCGCCGCGCAGGTAGTCAGGCCCCGGACCGCCGTACAGCCGGTCGTCGCCCAGACCGCCCAGCGGGAAGTCCCGGCCGTCGCCGCCCCGGATCAGGTCGTCTCCATCGTCGCCGAACAGACCCTGTCGGGTGCCGGCTCCGGCGATCAGCACGTCGTCGCCGTCACCTCCGTGGCCCTGGCCGAACGTGAAGAGCAGCCGGTCAGGGCCGGCGTCGCCGTACAGGATGGTCGTACGGCGCGACACGTCCGCAGCGTCAGGGTCCTCGACCAGCCGGTCGGCCCCGGGCCCGCCGCACGCGACATCGTCGACGGAGAGGCCGCGGACGACGTCGTCACCACCGCGCGCTGCCACGACGTCGCTCTCGTCGGTGCCGCGCAGCTCGTCATCACCGGATGTGCCGACGACCGTGGCCGGTTCGCCGGCGCACATGATCACGTCTCCGGCCGCGGCCAGAGGGCCGGGCGCGGCAGCACCCGGCGTCATCACCGCGAGCAGGACGACGACGGGCAGGGCGAGCAGGCGGGAGGACTTCATGGGCGCAGCATGTCAGACCGAGGGGTCGACGTCGGCGCCGTGGAGCTCGGCGAGCATGACCGCGCCCTGGAGGTCGAGCTTCGTGCCCGACAGCCTGGCCGCCGCGAGGTCGACCCGATCGAGGGAGGCGCCGCGAAGGTCGGCGGTCTCCAGGTTGGTGTCGCGCAGGTGGGCACCGTCGAGTCGGCAGTCGCGCAGCACCGCCCCAGACAGGTTCGACATCGACAGGTCGGCCTCGCGCAGGTCGAGCCCGGTGAGGTCGAGCCGGCTCAGGTTGCCGCCGCGGATCGTGACGCCGCCCCACTGCCCGCCGACGATCCGCATCGGCCGCAGCGTGCACTCCGCGAACGAGGAGCCGCTCATCTTGCAGCCCTCGAGGGTCGCGTCGAAGAGGTTGCAGCGGCGGAACTCGCACGCCACGAAGGCCGACGAGACGTGGGTGGAGGCGTTGAGGCGGCACCCCGCGAAGACGCACCGCTCGAACAGCGCGCCGCGGGTCGTGGCCTCGGTGAAGTCGACGTCGGTGAAGGTGCACTCGACGTAGCGCGCCGCTCCGAGGTCGTCGCCGTACCAGTCCTCGTCGCGAAGGTGACGGCCCTCGATCGGTGCCTCAGACATCAAAGCTTCCGCCACTGCGCCAGTAGCGGCCGTCCTCGCGAGTGAGGAACTGGTGGTCGACGAGGTAGCGACGCAGGGCCGCGTGGTCGGGGTGCGCCTGCGTCAGCAGCTCCTTCACCTCCGACTCCTCGTAGACCCGGCCGGGCTCGAAGCGCTGCGCGAGGTGGTCGAGGACGACGAGCAGCTTGGCGTGCTTGGACGGGATCGTGTGGAGTCGGCCGTCCGGGGTGAGGAACCGGTCGAGGGTCTGGTCGTTCACTGCTTCTTCGGCCTCAGTCGGAGCAGCTTCCTCGGCTTCGTCGCCGAGGCCAGCTCGCCGGAGAGCGCCCGCTTCTCGAAGTGGAGGTGACAACCGTCCGGCGCCGCGTCGTCGGACGCGAGCGCGAGCTTCTGCCCCTTGCGGATCCGGTCGCCGGGCTCGACGAACAGCTTGCGGGTGTGGCCGATGACCACGTCCCACTTCTCGTCGTAGTTGCGCAGCCGCAGCGGTGTGTCGCCGTACGCCGGCCCGAGCTCGGCGCTCGACGCGACCCACCCGCGCTTGCGGGCGAAGAGCGGGGTCCCGCACTTCATGGCGATGTCGATGCCGTGGTGGAAGCCGTGGTCGTGCTTGCAGCGCGGATCCGGGTCGTAGTACGGCGCGCGGGTGCAGCCGAACGGAATCATGATCCGGTGGGCGCCCTGGTACCAGGGAGACGTGTAGCGGGTCTTGTCCTTCGTGTAGAACTCCCACCGCGGATCACCACCCGCGGCCGCCGCGGGACCGATCGCCAGCGCGACCGTGAGCAGCAGGGCACCGAGCAGCCTCATGCCGCCACCGTAACCCGCGCCGCCCACGTGGACGATGATGGTGCCGGGCCGCATCGGAACGAACGACAGGAGACGTCATGGCGACCTTCAACCGTTCCGACGAACTGCGGGGAGCGGAGTTCGTCGACGCAGACCTCCGCGGCGCCCGGTTCGTCAGGTCTGACCTCTCCGGCGTCGTGATGCGCGAAGCGATGGTCGACGGGGCGGACATCGACGCACCGTGGCTGCCGCACTGCGACAGCTTCTTCCTCGTCAACGGCGTCGACGTGATCCCACTCGTCGAGGCCGAGCTCAACCGACGCTTTCCCGGCCGCGCCGACCGGCGTGCCGGGGATCCGGAGGGGCTGCGCGCCGCCTGGTCCACCCTCGAGCGCACCTGGTCGGCGACGCTCGAACGCGTCGCTGCGATGCCGACCGGCACCGTGGACGTCTCGGTGGGCGGGGAGTGGTCGTTCGCCGAGACGCTGCGACACCTGGTCCTGGCCACGGACACCTGGCTGCGCCGGGCGATCCTGGAGATCGAGCAGCCGTTCCACCCGGTCGGCCTGGCTGGTCCCGGTGCCGAGGACGACGGCCTTGACCTGTCCGTCTTCACGACCGCTGCTCCGTCGTACGCCGACGTGCTCGAGGTCCGGGCGGGCCGCGTCGCGATGGTGCGCGACTTCCTCGCCACCGTCACGTCGGAGGAGCTGGCGGTGCCGCGGTCGAACCCGTGGGCGCCCGACTACCCGGAGACCACCCTCTCGTGCCTGCACGTGATCCTCGAGGAGGAGTGGGAGCACCACCGCTACGCCGTGCGCGATCTCGACACGATCGAGGCTGGGGCTGGTCTGCCGGCTAGCTGACTGCCAGCAGCCGTTCGCACTCCTGAATCAGCCGACCCCGCAGCGGCGCAGCCCGTTGCGCGAACACCCGCTGCGCGGCGGCGTACTCCTGCTTGCCCTCCGGGGTCTCGATCCTCACGGGGCACGCACGCCCGAAGCCGATCAGGTCGTACGGCGATGCCCGCATGTCGAGCTCGCGGATGTCCCACGCCAGCTCGAAGCAGTCGGCCACCAGGTCCGAGCAGATCATCGGCGTCAGCCGGAAGGCGTGCTTGTAGAGGTCCATCCCGGCATGGAGGCAGCCCGGCTGCTCGAACGCCGGCCGGTCGTCGGGACCGGGCTGGAGCGTGTTGCGCGGCTGGGCATCGTCGGTGAAGAAGCGGAAGGCGTCGAAGTGGGAGCACGCGATCCGGTGCGACTCGACGACGGTGTCGGTCCCGGCGCCGCCGAGCCGCAGCGGCTGGGGGTGGCGCGTCCCAGTGTCAGATTCTGTTGCCCGGTAGACCATCGCCCACTCGTGCAGCCCGAAGCAGCCGGTGTGCGCGGGACGCGCCGCGATCGCGGACAGCAGCCGCCGGGTCGCTTCGAGGAGCGGCCGCTGCGACTCGACGTAGGCCGATGTGACGCCCACGGCGGTCGAGCTTGTCGAGACTCGTACCCCTTCAGCCCCTCGTACGCCGCCGCGTCGGCGAGCATGACGCCGAAACCGGGATGCCAGCGGAGCAGCTGCGCGGGCCGCTGCGAGTAGTAGGTGAAGAGGAAGTCGTGGACCGGGTGCTTCTCGCCCGCACGTCGCCGGGCCAGGTGCGGCTCGACGTACGGCGCCAGCCTGGTCGCGTGCGCGTCGGCCAGCGGGCGCCAGACCTCGGGCGCAAGACTCTCGACGGGCACCCCTCGAGGGTACGAGGATGACCGGATGGCCGACGAGGCGATGGCCGCCGCAGCGCTCGAGCGCGCCCACGCCCACGCACTGACCTGGCTGGCGAGCCTCGCCGAGCGCGACGTCCCACCCCGGACCCAGGTGGCGGAGCTCGTCGAGCGGCTCGGGCGCGACCTGCCGGAAGGGCCCACCGACCCGGCCGAGGTCATCGACCTGCTGGCCGACGCGTGCGAGCCGGGGCTGACGGCGATGCCGTCGGGCCGGTTCTTCGGGTTCGTCATCGGCGGCACCCATCCCGCCGCCCTGGCGGCGGACTGGCTCACCAGCGCGTGGGACCAGAACGCGGGGCTGCGCACCGTCACCCCCGCCCACACCGCGGTCGAGGACGTGGCCGAGGCCTGGGTGCTCGACCTCCTCGGCCTGCCGGCCGGGAGCGCGGTCGGGTTCGTCACCGGAGGGACCATGGCGAACTTCACCTGCCTTGCTGCCGCCCGGGACGCGGTGCTGGCCCGGGCTGGTTGGGACGTCGCGTCGCGCGGGCTGGTCGGGTCTCCGGGCGTCCGGGTCCTGGTGGGGGAGGAGCGTCACGACTCCGTCGACCTCGTGCTGCGCTACCTCGGCCTGGGCGAGCCAGAGACGGTGGCGGCCGACCGCCAGGGGCGTCTCGACCCCGCGGCGCTCGGCAAAGCGCTCGCGGCCGGCGACGGCCGGCCGACCGTGGTCGCCCTCCAGGCCGGCAACGTCCACTCCGGCGCGTTCGACCCGTTCGCCGAGGCCATCGGGATGGCCCACGACCACGGCGCCTGGGTCCACGTGGACGGAGCATTCGGGCTGTTCGCTGGGGCCTCGCCGCGGCACCGCCACCTGGTGGCCGGCTATGAGGACGCCGACTCCTGGGCGACCGACGCCCACAAGACACTCAACGTCCCCTACGACTGCGGTCTTGCCGTGGTGCAGGACCCAGCCGCGTTGCGCGCGGCGATGTCGATGGCCGGGCCCTACCTGCTCGTCGACGCCGCGGGCGACCCCTTCGAGAAGGTCCCCGAGCTGAGCCGGCGAGGCCGGGCCGTCTCGGTGTGGGCGGTGCTGCGGGCGCTGGGCCGTCGGGGCGTCGCCGACCTGGTCGACCGCATGGTCGCCCACGCGGCCGACTTCGCGGCCGGCATCGAGGCGATCGAGGGGGCCGAGGTGCTCAACGACGTCGTCTTCACCCAGGTGTGCGCGGCCTTCGGGGAGGACGAGCGCACTCTCGAGGTCGTGCGCCGGATGCTCGCGGACGGCACCGCGTGGACGAGCGGCTCGGTCTGGCACGGCCGGGCGATCCTGCGCATCTCGGTGAGCAACTGGGCGACGACCTCCGATGATGTCGAACGCACCCTGGCGGCTCTCCGGAACGCGGTCGCCGAATCGGAAGGGGCAACACCCGGTCGCTAGGGTCGAGCCGTGCGTATCGCAAGGTTCACCACAGGGGACGACCCGCAGTACGGCGTGCTCTCCGGCGAGCTCGACCAGTACGGCCAGCCCGACGAGGACGCGGTCGTCGTCGCGCTCGCGGGCGACCCCCTCTACGTCGGCGTCAAGGCGACCCAGGACGAGCACCGCCTCGCCGACGTCCGGCTCCTCGCTCCGGTCCTGCCCCGCAGCAAGGTGATCGGCATCGGCCGCAACTACGCCGCGCACGCCGCCGAGCTGGGGAACGAACTGCCGGAGGAGCCGCTGATGTTCCTCAAGCCGAACACCAGCGTCATCGGGCCGGGGGAGTCGATCGTCTACCCCCAGCAGACCGAGGAGCTCCACTACGAGGGTGAGCTGGCCGTCGTCATCGGCCGGATCTGCCGGGATGTCCCGGCCGCGCAGGCCACCGACGTGATCCACGGCTACACGATCGCCAACGACGTGACCGCGCGCGACCTGCAGCGCTCCGACGTGCAGTTCACGCGGGCCAAGGGGTTCGACACGTTCTGCCCGCTCGGGCCGTGGATCGAGACCGACCTCGACCCGCAGACCTTCGCCGACGGCGTCGCGGTCCAGACCCACCTCAACGGCGAGCTGGTGCAGGACGGCAACACCCGCGACCTCATCTTCGACATCCCGACCCTCGTCGCCCACGTGAGCAGCGTGATGACACTGCTGCCCGGCGACGTGATCCTCACCGGCACCCCTGAAGGTGTCGGCCCGATGGAGGTGGGTGACGAGGTCGAGGTCTCGATCGCCGGCCTCGGCAGCCTCACGAACAAGGTGGAGAAGAGATGAACCCCCCAGTCCGGGTCCGGATGGCCCCGTCCCCGACCGGCAGCCCCCATGTCGGCCTGGCGCGTACGGCGCTCTTCAACTGGGCCTTCGCGCGCCACCACGGTGGCACGTTTGTGCTCCGCATCGAGGACACCGACAAGGAGCGGTCCACCCAGGAGTCCTACGACTCGCTGATCGAGGTCATGCAGTGGCTCGGTCTCGACTGGGACGAGGGACCGCTCATGGGTGGAGAGTTCGGCCCCTACCGCCAGTCGGAACGCTCCGAGATCTACGCCGACGTCCTCGCCCGGCTGCGCGAGCACGGCTCGACGTACGACTGCTACTGCACGGGTGACGAGGTCACCGCGCGTCGCAAGGCGTCCGGCTCCAAGGTCATGGGGTACGACGGCTTCTGCCGCGAGCTCACCGACGAGCAGGTCGCGGCGTTCCGGGCCGACGGCCGCGCGCCGGTCGTCCGGTTCCGCATGCCCGACGGCGAAGTCTCCTTCGACGACCTGGTCCGTGGCGAGATCACGTTCCAGACCGAGTTCGTGCCGGACTTCGCGCTCTGTCGCGCCAACGGCGACCCGCTCTACACCCTGGTCAACCCGGTCGACGACGCGCTGATGGAGATCACGCACGTGCTGCGCGGCGAGGACCTGCTCTCGAGCACTCCGCGGCAGGTCGCGCTGTTCGCGGCGCTGACCGATCTCGGCATCGCGAAGGAGACACCGCGCTTCGGTCACCTTCCCTACGTGATGGGGGAGGGCAACAAGAAGCTGTCGAAGCGCGATCCCGAGGCGCACCTCCTGCACTACCGGGACGAGGGGTTCCTGCCGGAGGGGCTGCTCAACTACCTCGCGCTGCTCGGGTGGGCGATCGCGGCCGATCGCGACGTCTTCACGCTCGACGAGATGGTCGCCGCGTTCGAGATCGGCGACGTCAACCCCAACCCGGCGCGCTTCGACCTCAAGAAGGCGGAAGCCATCAACGCCGACCACATGCGGATGCTCACGATCGACGACCTCACCCGCCGCGTGCTTCCCCACCTCAAGGGAGCAGGCGTCGTCGGCGACCCCGTCCACGACTCCGACGCCCAGCTCCTCGAGCTCGCGATGCCGCTGGTCGCCGAGCGGATGAACAAGCTGACCGAGGCGCCGCCGATGCTCGGCTTCCTGTTCGCCGACGAGGCATCGTTCGAGCGGCACGACGAGCTCGACGACGCCGGCCGCGACGTGGTCAAGGTGGCCCACGCCGCGCTCGCCGAGCTGGAGCGCTGGTCGACCGCCGAGATCGAGCAGGCGCTGCGTACGTCGCTGGTCGACGGCCTGGGCCTCAAGCCGCGACTCGCCTTCGGCCCGGTCCGCATCGCCGCCACCGGTCGCAAGGTCTCGCCGCCGCTGTTCGAGTCGCTCGAGCTGCTGGGTCGTGACCGCAGCCTGGCCCGGCTCTCGGGGGCGCTCGGGTGAGCGTCGTACCCGAGGCGCCCGCGCCCGCACCCGTGCGCGAGGGGTTGCCCTACCACCTCGTGCTCCGCGGCGGCTGGCCAGGGAAGTGGCGCCCGCTCGTCGGGCTGCTCGCTCTCGCGGCGGGCATGCTGTTGCTGCTGCCGCTGCTCGTGATCGTGCCGTTCGCGGGGTACTACCTGGCGACGGGGCAGGAGGTCGGCTCGTCCGTCGGCCGGCTCGTCGACCTCACCGACCCGACACCTGCCGGCCTCGCCTACCTGAATCTCGCGCTGGCCGGACTGATCCCGCTGGTGTGGCTGCTGGTGCGCTTCATCCACGGGCTCCGGCCTCGTTGGGTGTCGTCGGTGTTTCCCCGACTGCGGTGGGGCTATCTGTTCATCTGCATGGGGCTCGCCTTCATCGCGCTGATCGCGACGGTCGCGGTCTCCGCACTGCTGCCGCAGGACGCGGCGACCGCGGTGGGCGGCGGCCTCAACGACTTCACGCCGACCCTGCGCAACTTCCTGCTGGTCGTGCTGTTCCTGACCCCGCTGCAGGCCGCGGCTGAGGAGTACGCGTTCCGCGGCTATCTCCTCCAGGCCTTCGGCGGCCTCGTTCCGCAGCCCGTGGCTCGCCGTCGGGGCGTCGTCCCTGCTGTTCGCGCTCGCCCATGGCGCCCAGGACGCGCCGATCTTCTTCGACCGGTTCGCGTTCGGCGTGGTGGCCGGCACCCTCGTCATCCTCACCGGCGGCCTCGAAGCCGGCATCGCGATGCACGTGCTGAACAACTGGCTGGCGTTCAGCGTCGCGCTCGCGTTCGGTGACATGGGGTCGGCACTGAACCCCTCCGGCGGTACGTGGTGGAGCATCCCCGTGACGCTCACCCAGTCGCTCACCTACCTGGGACTGGCGTGGTTGGTCGCTCGCCAGATGGGGCTCACCACCCGCACCGACCCAGCCGTTTTGGCCGCCCCTCAGGCGCGCGTGTAAGGTTTCTGCCCGGCCCTCCGGGGCCGCGGTCTGGCCGCGAAAGGCCTGCCCACATT
Organism: uncultured Actinomycetota bacterium; assembly: GCA_963804845.1. Lineage (GTDB taxonomy): Bacteria > Actinomycetota > Actinomycetes > Propionibacteriales > Nocardioidaceae > Nocardioides. Next base: position 729,924 of record CAWDSA010000007.1, read on the forward strand.
GGGATATGGTGTAATTGGCAGCACGACTGGTTCTGGTCCAGTTAGTCTAGGTTCGAGTCCTAGTATCCCAGCGAAATCCCGGTTTCCCGTTCTGTGGAAGTCCGGGATTTGGTCTGAATCCTGGCGCTCGCTAGGGTTTCGACCGCTGTTCCAACAGCTCGCCCCCGTCGTCTAGTGGCCTAGGACGCCGCCCTCTCAAGGCGGTAGCGCCGGTTCGAATCCGGTCGGGGGTACCACACGTACAACGCGAGCGGTGGCGTCCCAGGACGCCGCCGCTCTGTCCATTTCTGGAAGGCGGTAGCGCCGGTTCGAATCCGGTCGGGGGTACCACACGTACAACGCGAGCGGTGGCGTCCCAGGACGCCGCCGCTCTGTCCATTTCCTGGAAGGCGGTAGCGCCGGTTCGAATCCGGTCGGGGGTACCACGTACGAACGCAGCGCCTCGGTCCACCGCGGACCGGGGCGTTTGTTGTTGGGTAACGGACCGTTGATGGCGCTCCCGGGTCGTTGTGACGGGGCGGGAGCGCACTCAAGGGTCCGTTACCCACAGGCACCCGGCCAACCGCCTGCGACCGTGTCCGATTCCCGCGAGAGTGTGTCGGTGGGGTGGGGCAGGATGGAGCCATGTCACCGACGCTGCGCCTCGACCCGGAGTCCTGCTACCGGGCCGTGAAGAGCCGCGACCGCCGCTTCGACGGGGTGTTCTTCACCGCCGTCCGGACCACCGGGATCTACTGCCGGCCGTCGTGCCCGGCCCGCACCCCCGCCTACCGCAACGTCAGCTTCCACCCCAGCGCCGCCGCCGCCCAGGCCGCCGGCTACCGCGCCTGCAAGCGGTGCCTGCCCGATGCGACGCCGGGCAGCCCCGACTGGGACGTCGCGGCCGACCTGGCCGGTCGGGCGATGCGGCTGATCGCCGACGGCGTCGTCGACCGCGACGGCGTGGAGGGGCTGGCGGCGCGGGTGGGCTACACGCCGCGCCACCTCTCGCGGATTCTCGCCGGCGAGCTCGGCGCCGGTCCGCTCGCGCTGGCGCGCGCCCGTCGCGCCCAGACCGCGCGCATCCTCATCGAGACCACCGAGCTCGGGTTCGCCGACATCGCCTTCGCTGCCGGCTTCACCAGCGTGCGGCAGTTCAACGACACCGTGCGCGAGGTCTACGCCGCCAGCCCGACCCAGCTGCGAGGCAGTCGCCGAGGGGGGCGGCCGGCCACCGGGGAGATCCGGATGCGGCTCGCCGTACGCACGCCCTTCGCCGGCGATGCCCTCCACGCGTTCCTCGCCGGCCACGCGGTGCCGGGGATCGAGGACGCCGGACCTGGTTGGTACGCGCGCACCCTCGACCTGCCCCACGGGCCGGGGACCGTCCGCATCGAGCTGACCGACCACCTCGATCGCGACGGCACCGCGCTGGTGCCCGCGACCTTCCGGCTGGCCGACCTGCGCGACATCGGCGCCGCCGTCGAACGGACCCGCCGGCTGCTCGACGCCGACTGCGACCCGGTCGCGGTCGACGACGCCTTCGCGGGTGATCGGGTGATCGGCCGGCTGGTCCGGGCGCGACCGGGGCTGCGCGTCCCGGGCCATCCCGACGGCGACGAGCTCGCGGTCCGCACCGTCATCGGCCAGCAGGTCAGCGTCGCGGGTGCGCGCACCGTCACCGGCCGGATCGTGACGTCCCACGGCACCCCGCTGCCCGAGCCCGAGGGCGCGCTCACCCACGTCTTCCCCGACGCCGCCACACTCGCGGCCGTCGACCCCGAGACGATGCCCATGCCGCGCGCCCGAGGCCGCGCTCTCGTCTCGCTCTGCGGCGAGCTCGCCGAGGGGCGGATCGATCTCGGCCGAGGCGCTGATCGCGACGACGTACGGGGGATGCTGCTCGACCTCCCCGGCATCGGCCCGTGGACCGCCGACTACGTCGCGATGCGCGCGCTCGGCCACCCCGATGTCTTCCTCCCCACCGACATCGGCGTGCGCGACGCGCTCCGCGGCCTCGGTCGCGACCCGACCGATGCGGCCGCGCTGGCCGACGACTGGCGTCCCTGGCGCTCCTACGCCTTGCTGCACCTCTGGCACACCCTCTACACCTCCAAGGAGAACTGACATGTGGACCGTCCTCGACAGTCCGGTCGGCGAGCTGCGGCTCGTCGAGAACGCCGGCGCTATCACCGCGATCGAGTTCTCGCCGTTCCGTCCCGCAACCGGAAGGCCCATCGGCGAACGACGCGACGACGACCCCGTGCTCATGGCGGCAGCTGAGCAGCTCACGGCCTACTTCGCCCGCGAGCTGAAGGAGTTCGACCTGCCGCTCGCGCCACACGGCAGCGCCTTCCAGCAACTGGTGTGGGAGCAGCTCAAGCTCGTCGGATACGGCGAGACCGCGTCCTACGGCGAGATCGCCCACCGGCTCGGCAAGTCCAACGCGGCCTCGCGCGCGGTCGGCCTGGCCAACGGCCGCAACCCGATCCCGATCGTGATCCCGTGCCACCGGATCATCGGCGCCAACGGCACCCTCACCGGCTACGCCGGCGGCCTGGAGCGCAAGCAGACGCTGCTCCAGCTCGAACAGGACGCGCTGTTCTGAGCGCCGACGACGCCGTCTGGTACGCCGGCTACGGCTCCAACCTCGATCCCGACCGGTTCGGCTGCTACCTCCTGGGCGGCTGTCCGCCGGGCGCGACGCGCACCTATCCGGGGACGCGGGCGCGAGTGCCGGCTCTGGACGTCCGGCCGTTCGCGATGACGGGGCGGCTGGTGTTCGCGTGGCAGAGCCCGACGTGGGGCGGGGCGATCGCGTTCCACGACCCGACCGGCGACGGCCGGGTGCTGAGCACCGCCTACCTGCTGCCGGCCGCGACCTTCTCGGACGTGGTCGAGCAGGAGATGTGGCGTCAGCCCGGCGTCGACCACGACCTCACGGAGGTGCTGGGAAGCGGCCGGCAGGTGCTCGGCCCCGGTCGCTACGAGACGCTCCACCTCACCGGGGAGCTCGACGGCCATCCGGTCGTGACGTTCAGCGCCGCCGATCCCCACGAGCTCGAGCCGGGCGAGCCCGCGGCGGCGTACCTCGAGACGATGGCGCGCGGACTGCGCCGCGTGCACGGCATGAGCGACGACCAGATCGACGACTACTTCGCCAGCGTCACCGGAAGCGGCTGAGGAGGCCCGCTACTCCGCAGCAGCCGCCCGCCGCAGACGACTCCGACAGCCGCTCGGCAGCCGCCAGGACCGCCGGCGCGTGCATCCGGCCGGGCTGGCGCGAGAGCCGCTCCAGCGGGCCGGAGACGGAGACCGCGGCGATGATCTTCCCGCCGGGGGAGCGGACCGGGGCGGAGACCGAGGCCACGCCCTGCTCACGCTCGCCGACCGACTGCGCCCAGCCGCGGCGGCGGATGCCCGAGAGAGCCGCGGCCGAGAACGCCGCGTTCTGGAGACCGCGCTGCATCCGGTCGGGGTCCTCCCACGCGAGCAGCACCTGGGCGGCGGAGCCCGCGTTCATGGTGAGCTGGGTGCCGACCGGGATCGTGTCGCGGAGGCCGGACGGCCGCTCTGCAGCGGCGACGCAGATGCGGTGGTCACCCTGCCGGCGCCACAGCTGGGCGGACTCGCCCGTGATGTCGCGCAGCCGCGCCAGCACCGGACCGGCGGTGGCGAGCAGCCGGTCCTCACCGGCAGCGGCCGACAGCTCCGCCAGCCGGGGTCCGAGCACGAAGCGACCCTGGAGGTCGCGCGCGACCAGTCGGTGGTGCTCCAGGGCGACCGCGAGCCGATGGGCGGTCGGCCGGGCCAGGCCGGTGCTCGCGACGAGGCCGGCCAAGGTGGCCGGTCCCGACTCCAGGGCGGTCAGCACCAGGGCGGCCTTGTCGAGTACGCCGACTCCGCTCGAGGTGTCCATATGCCAATACTGCCGTCTCGAATTGTGGATGGCAAGGCGTAGGGTTGTGACCCAAGTCCTGAGCGGAGTGGAGGAGGAGTGTCATGGGCAGGACCCTGGCGGAGAAGGTGTGGGACGACCACGTCGTCCGGTCCCGTGAGGGAGAGCCCGATCTCCTCTACATCGACCTCCACCTCATCCACGAGGTCACCAGCCCCCAGGCGTTCGACGGACTGCGGCTCAATGACCGCACCGTACGCCGCCCCGACCTCACCCTCGCGACCGAGGACCACAACGTCCCGACCGTTGACTGGGACAAGCCGATCGCCGATCCGGTCAGCCGCACCCAGGTCGAGACGCTGCGTCGCAACTGCGAGGAGTTCGGCGTTCGCCTGCATCCCCTCGGCGACATCGAGCAGGGCATCGTCCACGTCGTCGGGCCCCAGCTCGGCCTGAGTCAGCCCGGCATGACGATCGTGTGCGGTGACAGCCACACCAGCACCCACGGCGCGTTCGGCGCGCTCGCGTTCGGCATCGGCACCTCCGAGGTCGAGCACGTCCTGGCCACCCAGACCCTGCCGCAGGCCCGGCCGAAGACCATGGCAGTCACCGTCGACGGCAGCCTGCCCGACGGCGTCACCGCCAAGGACCTGGTGCTCACCCTCATCGCCCACACCGGCACCGGCGGCGGGCAGGGCTACGTCGTCGAGTACCGCGGCCGCGCCATCGATGAGCTGTCGATGGAGGGCCGGATGACGGTCTGCAACATGTCCATCGAGTTCGGCGCCAAGGCCGGACTGGTCGCCCCGGACCAGACGACCTTCGACTACATCGAGGGCCGGGCCGAGGCGCCCACGGGCGACGACTGGGTGAGCGCCGTCGATCACTGGAAGCAACTTCGCACCGACGACGACGCGACGTACGACCGCGAGATCGTGCTCGACGCGTCGACGATGACGCCGTTCGTCACCTGGGGCACCAATCCGGGTCAAGGCGTGCCCCTCGGCGCCAGCGTCCCGTCGCCTGAAGACTTCGACGACGTCGCCGACGCGTTGTCCGCCGAGAAGGCACTCACCTACATGGGCATCGAGGCCGGCACGCCGATGCGCGACATCAAGGTCGACACCGTCTTCGTCGGTTCCTGCACCAACGGCCGGATCGAGGACCTGCGCCTCGCGGCCGAGATCGTCAAGGGCCGCCACGTCGCCCCCGACACCCGGCTGCTCGTGGTCCCGGGGTCGGTCCGGGTCCGACTCCAGGCCGAGGACGAGGGCCTCGACGTGGTGTTCAAGGAAGCCGGTGGCGAGTGGCGCGGCGCGGGATGCTCCATGTGTCTGGGCATGAATCCCGACCAGCTGGCTCCTCAGGAGCGCAGCGCTTCGACGTCCAACCGCAACTTCGAGGGCCGTCAGGGCAAGGGGGGACGCACCCACCTCGTTTCGGTCCCGGTGGCCGCCGCGACCGCGATCCGCGGCACCCTGTCCTCGCCCGCCGACCTGGAATCTCGACAAGCTCGATCACCGAAGGAGTGAGTGGGAGAGATGGACGCGTTCACGACCCACACCGGCGTCGGCGTACCGCTGCGTCGCAGCAACGTCGACACCGACCAGATCATCCCGGCCTCCTACCTCAAGCGCGTCACGCGGACCGGGTTCGAGGACGGACTGTTCGCCGCGTGGCGCAACGACCCCGGCTTCGTGCTCAACCACGAGGCGTACGCCGCCGGCACGATCCTCGTCGCCGGCCCCGACTTCGGCACCGGCTCGTCGCGCGAGCACGCAGTGTGGGCGCTGCAGAACTACGGGTTCCGCGTCGTGCTGTCGCCGCGCTTCGCCGACATCTTCCGCGGCAACTCCGGCAAGTCCGGATTGCTCGCTGCAGAGGTCGACGACAAAGTGGTGCAGCGACTCTGGGATCTCCTCGAACGCGAGCCCGGCACCGAGATCACCGTCGACCTCGAGTCGCGCACCGTCCGTGCCGGCGAGGGTCAGGATCGCGTCGAGGACAGCTTCGACATCGACGACTACACACGCTGGCGACTGCTCGAAGGACTTGATGACGTCGGCATCACGCTGTCTCACGAGAATGAGATCACGAGATACGAAACGACGCGACCGAGCTGGATGCCCGCCACCGTCTGAGTCACCGATGATGCCGAAACCCCTTGCGCGCAAGGGGTTTCGGCGATTTCGGGCTGTGTTGCAAGCGGCTCATCACCCTGATGGCCGGCAGAAAAACCAACAACCAATACCGGCGTGGTGATTGTGACCTGCGCCGGGAATGCCTAGTTTGCCTAGGAGTAGTCGAGTAGAAGCTCGGCCCCAATCGTTCATCGGAAGGAAAGACAGTGAACAAGTCACAGCTGATCGACACGCTGTCAGCGCGGTTCGAGGGGAACCGGAAGCAGGCCGCCCACGCCCTCGAGGCGGTGCTCGACACGATCACTCGTGAGGTCGCGAAGGGCGAGAAGGTAGCGATCACAGGATTCGGCTCGTTCGAGAAGCGCATCCGCGAGGCCCGTTGGGTCCGCAACCCACAGACTGGAGCTCGCATGAAAGCCAAGAAGACGGCGGTTCCCAAGTTCACTGCCGGTCAGGACCTGAAGAACGTCGTCTCCGGCGCCAAGAAGCTGCCGAAGGCGGTCGCAAGTGCTGGCGGCTCGGCCGCCAAGGCGGCGACGGGGCCGGCCAAGAAGGCCGCGGCGGCCGCGAGGTCGACGGCGAAGAAGACGACCACCAAGAAGGCGACGAAGAAGGCACCGGCCAAGAGCGCGAAGAAGTCGGCCGCGAAGAAGACGACGGCGAAGAAGGCGCCCGCCAAGAAGACGACGGCGAAGAAGGCACCTGCTAGGAAGACCACGACGAAGAAGACGGCAGCGAAGAAGGCACCGGCAAAGAAGAGCACCACGAAGAAGACGGCAGCCAAGAAGTCGACCGCAAAGAAGACGACGGCGAAGAAGGCGCCCGCCAAGAAGGCCGCCAAGAAGGCGCCGGCGAAGAAGACGGCGAAGAAGACCGCCAAGAAGTCCTGAACCACCCACGGCAGGGGTCGTCCTATCGGACGGCCCCTGTCGGCATGTCTAGGGCAAGAGGGCCAGCGCTTCGCGGGTGATCGGGCCCGGCCCGAGCCGCATCGCCTCGGCGAGCGTCGCCTCGTCGTCGACGTCGCGTCGCAGCGTCGGCAGCTCGCCGAGCACGTCCGTCGCGCCCGCCGCCCGGTGGGCGGCACGCGACGCGGTTCCGAAGCGCGGTTCGAAGACGTCGTACGGCGCGGCGTACATCGTCGTGCCCGTGCCCTCCGCGTCCGCGACGAACCAGGCGCCGTCGGTGACCTGAGCGAGGGCTTCGGTCAGGTCGTCAGGTCGCAGGCAGGGGAGATCGGCGCAGAGTGCCACTGGAACTGCGGTCGGCCGGCGGGCGGCGATGGCGGCAGCCGCCCCGACGAGTGAGGCGTTGAGGCCACCGTCGGCATCGGGCAGGGATGCGACGCCGAGTGCAGCGCAGGTCGACGCGAAGCCGGGATCAGACGTCACCACCACGACCTCGATCACCTCCGGCGTGGACCGGGCGGAGTGGAGGGCGTCCAGCGCGAACGCGGTCGCCAGGCCGGGCCGCAGGTGCTCGGGCACGCGCAGCCGCGACTTGCCGAGGGCGGGTGCCTTGACGGGGAGCAGGACGACGAACTGCGGGCGTTTCATCGACGCTGATCCTGCCATCCGAGGGAGTAGCCTGCTGCGGACCCATCGACCCCCGGTCGCCGCCGGCCGGCCGCCCCACCGAAGGATGCACGTGACGGTTCGCAAGCTCCAGCAGAAGCGCGGCTGGACGTTCAACATCGCGGTGCCGATCGTGAAGCCGACGATGCTCGCGGTCGCCAGCCGGACCTGGATCGATGGGGAGAAGATCCCGGCCACCGGCGGCTGCATCGTCGCCGTCAACCACATCTCCCACATCGATCCGCTGCTGTCGGCGCACTTCGTCTACGACCACGGCCGGCTGCCCCGCTACCTCGCGAAGTCCGGGCTCTTCAAGAACAAGGTGCTGGCGGCGTTCCTGACCTCGGCCGGCCAGATCCCCGTGGAGCGGTTGAGCCGCAACGCGGTGGGCGCCTTCGACGCGGCCGTGCAGGCGGTGCGGGAGGGAGAGTGTGTGGTGGTCTACCCCGAGGGCACGCTGACCCGCGACCCCGACCACTGGCCGATGCACGGGAAGTCGGGCGCGGCCCGGATCGCGCTCGAGACCGGCTGTCCGGTGATCCCGGTGGGCCAGTGGGGCGCCCAGAACCTCCTGCCGCCGTACTCCGCGAAGCTGCGGCTGGTGCCACGCCAGCGGATCCTGATGAAGGCGGGAGACCCGGTCGCCCTGGCCGACCTGATCACGGAGCCGCGCAGCACGGAGACCATCAACACCGCCACCGCCCGGATCATGGCCGCGATCGTCGAGCTCGTCGCAGAGCTGCGGGGCGAGACGGCACCGCCCGAGCTGTTCGACCCGCGGAAGTCGGGGATGCGCGAGACCGGCAACCCTCGCAAGCGGAAGGAGCCGCGATGAACCACCCCGAAATCGCTCCGCTGGCGCTCCACGATTCCGCAGGGACCCCGATGAGCCGGGTCGCGGTGTTCGGCGCCGGCTCCTGGGGTACGGCGTTCTCCATGGTGCTGGCCGATGCCGGCAACGAGGTCACCATCTGGGGTCGGCGTGAAGAGGTATGCGCCGCGATCACCGAGACCCACGAGAATCCCGACTACCTGCCGGACATCAAGCTGCCCGCCACCGTCACCGCCACCCACGACCCTGCCACCGCCGTCGACGGCGCCGAGGCGATCATCTTCGCCGTACCGTCCCAGTCGTTCCGCGAGAACCTCGTCGACTGGGCACCCGTGCTGCCCGAGGTGCCGCTGGTCTCGCTGATGAAGGGCGTCGAGCTCGGCAGCCTGAAGCGGATGAGCGAGGTCATCGCCGAGGTCACCGGAGCCGGGGAGGAGCGGATCGCGGTCGTCAGCGGGCCCAACCTCTCGCGCGAGATCGCCAACCGCGAGCCGGCCGCGTCCGTGGTGGCGTGCGCCGACGAGGACGTCGCCAAGGGCCTCCAGGACATGTGTCACTCGACGGCGTTCCGGCCCTACACATCGGTCGACGTGCTCGGCTGCGAGCTCGGGGGCGCGTACAAGAACGTCGTCGCGATCGCCGTCGGCATGGCGGTCGGACTGGGTTTCGGGGACAACACCACCGCCTCGGTCATCACCCGCGGCCTGGCCGAGACGGCGCGGCTCGCGATGGCGCTCGACGCCAACCCCCTGACGCTGATGGGGCTCGCCGGTCTCGGTGACCTGGTCGCGACCTGCTCCTCGCCGCTCTCCCGCAACCGCACCTTCGGCGAGAAGATCGGCCAGGGTCAGACGAGCGAAGAGATCTACGCCTCCACCCGACAGGTGGCCGAAGGTGCCAAGTCCTGCGCCTCGCTGCTGGCCCTCGCCCACCACACCGGCGTCGACGCCCCGATCGCCCACCACGTCGACTCGGTCGTCTCGGGCCGCAGCACCGCCGCCGAGATGATGCAGGCCTTCATCGCCCGCGACACCAAGGCCGAAACCGACTAGCGGTTGAGTTGGGCCGTTTGGCCCTTCCAGTGCGGGTTCTTTGGCCCCGGGTAGGGGCCAAAGAACCCGCCACTCATGGGGCGCAGACAAGCCCAACTCAACCAATCAGGTCGTCGAGGGCGGTGCGCAGGTCGTCCCAGAGATCGTCGACGTCCTCGATGCCGACGCTCATCCGGACCAGGGCGTCGGGGATCGTCGCGGCCTCGGTCTTCCAGCGGCGCCGCCGTTCGAAGGTCGACTCGACACCGCCCAGCGAGGTGGCGTGCACCCAGAGCCGGGTCTTGCGGGTGAGCAGGTCGGCTGCCATCTCACCCTCGGCCAGCACGATCGCGACGATCGCCCCGAAGCCGGGGTAGCGGACCTCGGCCACGGCCGGGTGCTCGGTGAGCCGGCGCACGAGCTCCTGCGCGTTGGCCTGGGCTCGTTCGACCCGCAGGTGGAGGGTGCGCATGCCCCGCAGGGCCAGCCACGCCTCGAGGGTGCCGGGGATGGCGCCGGTCAGGTCGCGCCGGTTCTTCAGGACACCGAAGAGATCGTCGTCGCGGGTCACGACGGCGCCGAGCACCACGTCGCTGTGGCCGGCGAGGAACTTGGTCGCCGAGTGGACGACGAGGTCCGCGCCGAGGTCCAGCGGCTGCTGCAGCAGGGGAGTGGCGAAGGTGTTGTCGACCACGACGTAGGCGCCGGCGTCGTGGGCCGCCTCGGCGATCGTCTCGATGTCGGCGATCTCCAGTGCGGGGTTCGTGGGCGACTCCAGCCAGACCAGGGCAGCGTCGTCGCACGCCGCCACGACCGCGTCGGTGTCGGTGACGTCGACCAGGGTGGCGGTCAACCGGCCACGCGCCTCGAGGTCGGCCAGCTGCATGACGCTGCCTTGGTAGGCGTGGCGCGGCGCGACGACCCGGGCGCCCTGCCCGACCAGGTCGAGCACGGTCGCGACCGCGGCCAGTCCCGACGCGAACGAGAGGCACCGCCCACCCTCGAGCCGGCCGAGGACGTCCTCGAACGCCTGCCAGGTCGGGTTGCCGTAGCGCCCGTACTCCACGTCGCCGCCTGCGACGTACGTCGAGGCCATCGTCAGCGGAGTGTTCAACGGAGCGTCGGGGGACTTCTCCGGCCGACCCGCCGTGACGGCGAGGGTGCTCGGGCGCAGTCGCGGGTCGTCGGCCATGCCCGCAACCCTAGGCGGCTAGGGTCGTGCCGATGTCCGAGCCCACCCCGAAGCCCCGCGTCGCCATCGTCTTCGGCGGTCGGTCCAGCGAGCACGGCATCTCCTGCGTGACCGCCGGCAGCGTGCTGGCCGCGATCGACCGCGAGAAGTACGACGTGGTGCCGGTCGGGATCGCCACGGACGGCCGCTGGGTGCTGGAGTCGGGCGACACCGCCCGGCTGGCGATCACCGGATCGACGCTGCCGGCCGTGGACGGCGATCGAGCCGGCGTCGCCCTGCTGCGCGACCAGGACGCGACCGACCTGGTCGTGGCCGACGCGTCCAGCGTCCCGGAGATGATCGGCGCGGTCGACGTCGTCTTCCCGCTGCTCCACGGGCCGTGGGGCGAGGACGGCACGATCCAGGGGATGCTCGAGATGGCCGGCGTCCGTTACGTCGGCGCCGGCGTTCTCGCGTCGGCGGTCGGGATGGACAAGGCCTACCTCAAGCTCGTGCTGCGGGCGGCGGGGCTGCCCGTCCTGCCCGGCGTCGTCATCACCGCGCGCGAGTGGGCGGGCGACCGCGACGACTGCCGGCGACGAGTGGCCGAGCTCGGCTATCCGGTCTTCGCCAAACCCGCCCGCGGCGGATCCAGCTTCGGCATCAGCAAGGTCCACGACGACTCCGAGCTCGACCGGGCGATCGCCCACGCCCAGGAGCACGACCCCAAGGTGCTCGTCGAGGCCGCCGCCCCGGCCGGCTCGCGCGAGGTGGAGTGCGGGGTGCTCGAGTCACTCGATGGCGGGCCGGAGACGTCGCTCCCCGCCGAGATCACGGTGACCGGCGACCACGAGTTCTACGACTTCGAGGCGAAGTACCTGCCCGAGGAGCACACCCGGCTCGACATCCCCGCCGATGTGCCGGAGGCGACGACCGCGCAGATCAGGGCCTTCGCCGCGCGCGCGTTCGAGGCGGTCTCGTGCGAGGGGCTGGCCCGGGTCGACTTCTTCCTCCTGCCCGACGGTGAGCTGGTGATCAACGAGCTCAACACCATGCCGGGTTTCACACCGCTGTCGATGTATCCGCAGATGTGGGCCGCCAGCGGCGTCGACTACCCCGCCCTGGTCGACCGGTTGATCGAGCTGGCGCTGCGCCGCGGCACCGGCCTTCGGTAGCTCAGACGCAGGGCTGGACGAGCTCGGTGTGCTCCTCCACCGTCTCGGCGAGGGCGGCCATCGCGGTCGCGGCGCCTTCGGGCCGCTGGTCGGCCGGGACCTCGAGCGTGACGATCGGGCGGTAGCCGACTGCCACCAGCGTGGCGTCCACGGAGTCGTCCTCGAGTGCCGCCGGCTCGACGTACCAGCCGACGCCGTTGACCTCCTGGCACTCCGCGGTCGGGCTGATCTCGGGCGGCTCACCGCCGCAGGTCATCACGATCGCCGGGTCACCCCACGCCGCGCCGAGGGCGTCGCTCGGCGTGACCGGAAGCCGCTCCCGGCCACCGAGGTCGTCGGGCGCCGCGTCGACCAGCGACTGGCACGCGGCGCGGTCGTCAGGGAGTACGTCGACGTCGGGCACCGTGACCGGCTCCGCGGAGCACGCCGCCAGCAGCAGGGCGGACGCCGACAGCACGACGCCCCGGACCACTGAGGTTCCGGGGCGTCGCCGCGACATGGTGCCGGTCAGATGTGCACGACCGGGCAGGTGAGGGTGCGGGTGATGCCGTCGAGGTTCTGGACCTTGGAGACCACCAGCTTGCCGAGCTCGTCGACGTTGCGCGCCTCGGCGCGGACGATCACGTCGTAGGGCCCGGTGACGTCCTCAGCAAGGGTGACACCCTTCACCTGGGCGATCTCGCGGGCGACGTCAGCCGCCTTGCCGACGTCGGTCTGGATCAGGATGTACGCCTGGACGACCATCGTGACTCCTAGCTGCTCGGGTCCGAAAGGGGCTGTGCCGGCCCAACCTATCGTGCCGCGCGCGGGTGCCGGTAGGTGGTCGACGGGGGCGATGGTGGTGGGATGGGAGCCATGGCCACATCCTCCGCGTTTCCCCCCGATGCGACGGTCGGCGACGTCGGTGAGTTCGCACTGATCGAGGCGTTCGTGCCGCTCTTCGAGCAGGGCGAGCAGGTCCTCGTCGGCCCGGGTGACGATGCCGCGGTGCTGCGGGTCCGCAACGGCCACGTGGTGGTCTCGACCGACCTGATGATCGAGGGACGGCACTTCCGCCGGGACTGGGCCGGAGCCGACGACATCGGCCACCGGGCCGCGGCCCAGAACCTCTCCGACGTCAACGCCATGGGCGGCCGCGCCACGTCGCTCACGATCGGCCTGGCGGCGCCCGCCGACCTGCCGGCGCAGTGGGCCCTCGACTTCGCCCGCGGCTTCGCCGAGGAGTGCGCCCTGGTCGGGGCCAGCGTGGTCGGGGGTGACCTGACCAGTTCCGACCAGGTCATGATCGCGGTCACCGTCCTCGGTGGCTGCACCGTGTCCCCGGTGCTGCGGAGCGGCGCCGTCGCAGGTGACGTGCTCGCCCTCACCGGTCGGCAGGGCTGGGCAGCCGGAGGACTGGCGGTGCTCGGGCGCGGGTTCCGGTCGCCGCGCGTGCTCGTGGAGGCCTACCGCCGCCCCGAGCCGCCCTACGCCGCCGGCCCGGTCGCGGCCGAGGCGGGCGCCACGTCGATGATCGACATCTCCGACGGCCTGCTCGCCGAGGCCCGGCACCTCGCGGACGCGTCCGACGTGGCGATCGACGTACGCCGCGACGCGTTCGAGGTCGCCGAGCCACTGGTCGCGGTCGGCTCGGCGCTCGGCGTCGACCCGCTCGGCTTCATCCTGGGTGGTGGCGACGACCATGCGCTCCTGGCGACCTTCCCGGAGGGGTCGGTCCCGGAGGGCTGGCAGGTGGTGGGATCCGTCAGCCAGGGGAGCGGCGTCACCGTCGACGGCGGGCGAGTACGACGGCCCCACCGGCTGGACCCACTTCTGAAGCGGCAAAGGCCGTCACCCGCACGGCTGACGGCCCGTCGATCTAGATCTGGCAGTCGTCTAGCACGGCGGATCTCGACACGGCGGTTCGCAGCCGCTCCGCGGCTCGACGCCGAGCTCGATCTCCCGCGCTCACGCGCTCCGCGACTGCGCCGGATGCGGCTAGCGCGTGACCTTCCCGGCCTTGAGGCAGCCGGTGCAGACGTTGAGGCGCTTCGGCGTGCCGTTGACCTTGGCGCGGACCCGCTGGATGTTGGGGTCGAAGCGACGCTTGGTGATCTTGCGCGACCACGGACGGTTGTTGCCGAAGCCGGGCTTCTTGGCGCAGATGTCACAGACGGCAGCCACCGGAACTCCTGGAGAAATCGAGTGTCAAATACGTGCAGGGGCCCGCCGAGCGGGCAACCGGAAGAGCGTATCCGATGCCGGGACACGGGAGCGAATCGTCAGGACGGACGCACTAGCCTGTGCGCGTTCCAGTCAAGGCGAGGCAGGCAATGAAAGCACCCCAGCGCGGCAGCATCACGCTCGAGGTCGTGCTGCGGTTCGTCGACATCGCCACCGATGCCCTGGCCGAGGCGCGCGAGGAGATCGACGCCCTCAACGTCTTCCCGGTGCCCGACGGCGACACCGGCACCAACATGTATCTCACCGTCTCGGCCGCGCGCGACGCGATCCGCGAGGCCACCGGCGGCAGCGCCGATGCCGACCTCGGTACGGCGCTGGCGGCGCTGGGCCGCGGGGCGCTGCTCGGCGCCCGCGGCAACTCCGGGGTGATCCTCAGCCAGATGCTGGGCGCGATCGCCGGCCGGATCACCCGCGCGACACCAGATGAGCGCCGCGCGGTCGTCGTCGCCGACGCCCTGCGCGAGGCAACCGACGCCAGCTATGCCGCGGTGGGGGAGCCGGTCGAGGGCACCATGCTCACCGTGGCGCGCGCCGCCGCCGACGCCGCGCTCGCCCACGCCGAGAAGCCGGACGCCCGGGCGCGCGAGGTGTTCACGGTGGCCGCCGCGGCCGCGCGCGAGGCGCTGGCACGCACGCCCGACCAGCTCAAGGTCCTGCGCGACGCGGGGGTGGTCGACGCCGGAGGCCGCGGCGTCAGCGTGGTCCTCGACGCCGCCGAGACCGTGCTGACCGGCCGCCGGCCCGACCCCGCCCCGACCCACGGCCGGATCCCCGTCCCGGTCCCTGCCGACGACCTGACCCCCGACGGCCCGGCGTACGAGGTGATGTACCTGCTCGACGCGCAGGACGACGCCGTCACCACGCTGCGGGCCGACCTCGCCCCGCTCGGCGACTCGCTGGTGGTCGTGGGGGGCGAGGGACTCTGGAACGTCCATGTCCATGTCGACGACGTCGGCGCCGCCATCGAGGCCGGCATCCGCGCGGGCCGCCCCCACCGGGTGCGGGTCACCCACTTCGCCGAGCAGGTCGCCGACGCGCGGCAGCGCACCGCCGTCCGGACCGGTCGCGGCGTGGTGGCCGTCGCCGCCGGACCCGGACTCGCGGCCCTCTTCCGCGAGTCCGGCGCTCACGTCGTCGAAGGTGGGCCGGGCCGACGCCCCAGCACCCGCGACGTGCTCGACGCGATCCTGGCCACCGGTGCCGGCGAGGTCGTGATCCTCCCCAACGACGCCGACTCCGTGCGCGTCTCCCAGATCGCGGCCGGCACCGCCGAGACCGACGACGGCGTCCGCGCGACCGTCATCCCCACCCAGGCGCAGGTGCAGGGGCTGGCCGCCCTGGCGGTCCACGAGCCCGGCCGCAGCTTCGACCAGGACGTGCTCGAGATGACGGCGACCGCGCGCCACGCGCGCCACGGTGCGGTCACGATCGCGGCGCGCCAGGCGATCACCATGGCCGGTCCGTGCGAGCCGGGTGACGTGCTGGGCGTCGTCGCCGGTGACTTCGCGGTCGTGGGTGACGATCTCTACGCCGTGGCAGCCGACGTCCTCGAGCGGCTGCTCGGCGGCGGTGGCGAGCTGGTCACGATCGTGCGCGGCCACGGCGGCCCACCCGACCTGGCCGAGCGCTGCGCGGCGTACGTCGAGGAGCACCACCCTGCCGTCGACGTCGTGGTCTACGAAGGCGGGCAGGACCGCTACCCCCTGCTCGTCGGCGTCGAATGATCACCGTCGACTCGCCGGTCGCCAGCGTCTTCGGCAAGGCCCACAAGAAGCGCAAGCTCGTCACGGACGGGTTGGGCATCACGACGGTCGGCGACCTGCTCTACCACTTTCCCCGTCGCTACGTCCGTACGACGGAGGTCGGCGACGTCGCCGAGCCGGTGGAGGGCCAGGCGATCTCCGTCGTCGGCCGGATCACGTCGAGCGAGGTCAAGCCGTTCCGCGACCGGCGCACGAACCGGATGAGCTCTCGGGTGGAGGTGCAGATCGCGACCGGTGGCCCCGACTTCTCGATGTCGTTCTTCACCCCCTACGCGTCTCAGGCGGAGAAGGACCACGCCCGGATGAAGCCCGGCCGGCACGGACTCTTCACCGGCACGGCCAAGAGGTACCGGAACTCGTGGCAGATCTCGGGACCCCACTCGCTGATCTTCGACGAGCCCGATGAGGCAGGGGTCGCCAGCCGCCTCAAGGAGCTGCTGCCGGTCTATCCGCTGACGCACAAGCTCTACACGTGGGATGTCCTCAAGGTGGTCCACCAGGCACTCGACCTGGTCGACGACGTCCCCGAGCTGCTGCCCGACGACCTACGCGACGAGCACGGCCTTCTCGACACCATGACCGCCCTTCGCTGGATCCACGGCCCCGAGGACTACCAGCAGGTCGGTGCTGCCCAGAAGCGGTTCCGGTTCGAGGAGGCGCTGGTCACCCAGGTGGTGCTGGCGCGCCGGCGCGCGCAGCTGCGGGCACAAGGAGCACAGGCGCGCACCGGCGACAGCGGGGGCCTGCTCGCGGCCTTCGACGCGGCGGCTGCCGTTCGTGCTGACCGAGGGCCAGCTCGACGTCGGCGCGCAGGTCGAGCGCGACCTCGCTGAGCCCCACCCGATGAACCGACTGCTCCAGGGGGAGGTCGGTTCCGGCAAGACGATGGTCGCGCTGCGCGCGATGCTCCGGGTCGTCGACAGCGACGCCCAGGCGGCGTTGCTCGCGCCCACGGAGGTACTGGCCCAGCAACACCACCGTTCCATCTCCGCGATGCTCGGTGACCTGGCCGGCGGGGGCATGCTCGGCGGTGACGCAGACGCCACCTCGGTGGCGCTGCTGACCGGATCCATGAACAAGGCGCAGCGGCGCGAGTCGCTGCTCCGGATCGCCAGCGGTGAGGCCGGCATCGTGATCGGCACCCACGCACTGCTCGAGCAGCACGTCGAGTTCGCCGACCTCGGGCTCGTCGTCGTCGACGAGCAGCACCGCTTCGGCGTGGAGCAGCGCGCCGCGCTCACCGACAAGGCGGGGACTCCTCCCCACGTGCTGGTCATGACGGCCACGCCGATCCCGCGCACGGTCGCGATGACCGTCTTCGGCGACCTCGAGACGTCGGTCCTCTCCGAGCTGCCCGCGGGCCGGGCGCCGATCCAGACCAACGTCGTACCGCTCGCCGAGCAGCCGCAGTGGCTCGAGCGCGCGTGGCATCGGGTGCGCGAGGAGGTGGAGGCCGGCCACCAGGTCTATGTCGTGTGTCCGCGCATCAGCGGCGACGAGCCCGAGCAGGGTGAGGTCGACCAGCTCGATCTCGACGAGGACGACAACCCGGTCAACCCGAAGGTGGCGCTGACCGCGGTCGAGGAGCTGCTTCCCCATCTCGAGGGCGGTCCGCTCTCGGGGCTCCGACTCGCGATGCTCCACGGGAAGATGGCGGCCGACGACAAGGACCGGACCATGCGTGCCTTCGCCGCCGGTGAGGTGGACGTGCTCGTCGCGACCACGGTCATCGAGGTCGGAGTCGACGTCGCCAACGCCACCATGATGGTGCTCATGGACGCCGACCGCTTCGGCGTCTCCCAGCTCCACCAGCTCCGTGGCCGGGTCGGCCGAGGCGGGTTGCCGGGGCTCTGTCTGCTGGTCTCGCGCGCCGAGGCAGGGTCGCCGGCCCGCGAACGGCTCGATGCCGTGGCCGCCACCACCGACGGCTTCGAGCTCAGCAGGGTCGACCTCGAGCAGCGCCGCGAGGGAGACGTCCTGGGCCGGTCGCAGAGCGGGTTCCGCTCCAGCCTCCGCACGCTCCGGGTGCTGCGTGACGAGAAGACGATCGTCGCCGCTCGCGAGGCGGCAGAGGCGCTGCTGGCCGCCGATCCCCAGCTCGACCGGGCCCCGGAACTGGCCGCTGCGGTGGCGGACCTGGAACATTCACGGCAGTCTGACTTCATGGAGAAGGCATGACCTGCTCGGAGGTTGCAATGCCATGACCCGCATCATCGGGGGAGTTGCGGGTGGTCGACGGCTGCAGACGCACCGCGGAATGGCCACCCGCCCCACCAGCGACCGCGTTCGCGAGGCGCTGTTCTCCAGCATCGAGTCGTGGTGCGGTTCGTTGAGCGGTCTGCGCTTCCTGGACCTCTACGCCGGCTCGGGCGCGGTCGGACTGGAGGCGTGGTCCCGCGGGGCCGGAGTCGTCACGCTCGTCGAGCACGACCGGCACGCCTCGTCCCTGATCCGCGCCAACGCGCGCACCGTCGGCTTCCCCGGCGCCGACGTCGTCTCAGCCCCGGTGGCGACCACTCTGCGCCGCACACCAGCGGCGCCGTACGACGTGGCCTTCCTCGATCCGCCCTACCCGCTGACCTCCGACGAGGTCGACGCCGACCTCCGATCGCTCGACCACCACGACTGGCTCGTCCCGGGTGCGATGGTCGTGATCGAGCGGTCGGCCCGCGGCGAGCCGCCGGACTTCCCCGCCGGCTTCACCGACGTCCGTGAACGGCGCTACGGCGAGACCACGCTTTGGTACGGTCACGCCGCCCCAGCGAGTCCCCAGCCCAGCCAGGAGTAGCCCGTGCGCCGAGCCGTCTGCCCCGGGTCCTTCGACCCGGTCACCCACGGTCATCTCGACGTCATCGGCCGGGCCGCGCGGCTCTTCGACGAGGTCGTCGTCGCCGTCGGGGTCAACCCCTCCAAGAGCCGGCTGTTCTCCCCCGACGAGCGGCTCGACATGCTGCGTCGCGGGTGCGCCGACTGGGACAACGTGCGGGTCGCCGGGTTCACCGGACTGCTGACCGACTTCTGCGCAGCCGAGGGCGTCGGCGCGATCGTCAAGGGGCTGCGTGCCGTCAGTGACTTCGACTACGAGCTCCAGATGGCCCAGATGAATGCGTCGCTCACCGATGTCGAGACGGTGTTCATGCCGACCAGCCCGGAGTGGTCGTTCCTGGCCTCCAGCCTGGTCAAGGAGGTGGCGCGGTTCGGTGGCGACGTGTCCGGGCTCGTGCCCGGCTTCGTCAACGAAGCGCTGGTCGCCCGGTTCGCTGAGGACGAGGGCTAGCCGACGACATCCGTCGACCCGAGGCTGCGCTTTTGCTGCTGCCCACGCTGACCGTTACGATTCTTGACAGTTCTGTCGTTCCTGGACCCGGAAAGTGATCCTCTGAGGCATCTGGACCCGAGAGCGCCGCTCGTGCTCGACACCCGCGAGCTCGGCCGCCGCCCGGGGTCCCAGCATGAGGTGACCCGCACGGTTCCGGCTCCGGCAGAGCTGGGCATCGAAGTCCTGCACGTCCCCGAGGGTTCGCCGGTCGAGATCGACCTGCGGCTCGAGGCGGTCATGGAGGGGGTGCTGGTCACGGGCTCGGCCACGGCCGCGCTCGAGGGCGAATGCGCACGGTGCCTGGAGCCGATCGACGACGACGTCGACGTGACGTTCCAGGAGCTGTTCGTGTACGACGACCAGTCGCCTGCTCCGGCCGACGACACGTTGGATGACGAGGCCAGCCGGCTCGAGGGAGACCTGCTCGACCTCGAACCCCTGCTGCGGGACGCGGTGGTGCTCATACTGCCGTTCCAGCCGCTGTGCGAGGACGATTGTCCCGGGCTCTGCGTCGAATGTGGCGCACGCCTGGCCGACGACCCGGATCACGCACACGAGGCGGCGATCGACCCGCGGTGGGCCGGCCTCGCGTCACTCCAGCAGGATGCAGCACCCGAGAACGACGAGAACTGACCCGACCGGCACCCCGGTCGGGACGCACCCGAGGCGGAGACCCCGGCTCGGCAGTATGAGGAGATGGAAACAGTGGCTGTTCCGAAGCGGAAGATGTCGCGCAGCAACACGCGCCACCGTCGCTCGCAGTGGAAGGCCGTCGCGCCGACCCTGGTCACCTGCGCCAACCCGGCGTGCGGCGCCAAGCACCTGCCCCACCGCGCGTGCGGCGAGTGCGGTCAGTACGGCGCCCGGGCCGACCGTCGTCAGGTTCTGTGAGATCCCGACTGCGCCTGTCGGCTTGAGCAACTACGCCGGGCTGCGTACCGCCCTCGGAGATCCCGTTCTGGACCCCGAGCTGCTGGAGCGCGCCCTCACCCACCGCTCGTACGCCTACGAGAACGGCGGGCTGCCCACCAACGAGCGCCTGGAGTTCCTGGGTGACGCGGTCCTCGGCATCGTCGTGACCGAGACGCTCTACCTCACCCACCCCGATCTCTCCGAGGGTCGGCTCGCCAAGCTGCGGGCCGCCGTCGTCAACGCCCGGGCCCTGGCCGGCGTCGGCCGCGAGATCGGCCTGGGCCAGCACATCAAGCTCGGCCGCGGCGAGCAGTCGACCGGCGGCCGCAACAAGGCCTCGATCCTCTCCGACACGGTCGAGGCGGTGCTCGGCGCCATCCACCTCTCCGGCGGCTTCGAGGTCTCCTCGGACGTCGTCCACCTGCTCTTCGACCCGCTCATCGAGGCGGCCTCGGCGATGGGCGCCGGCCTCGACTGGAAGACCTCGCTGCAGGAGCTGTCCGCCGAGCACGGCCTGGGCGTCCCCGACTACGTGATCGAGGACGAGGGCCCCGACCACATGAAGACCTTCACCGCCCAGGTCCGGGTCGGTGACGATCTCTACGGCAACGGTGTCGGGCGCTCCAAGAAGGAAGCCGAGCAGGCTGCCGCCGAGACCGCCTACAGCGAGATCGCGGCCAGGCTCGGCGTCGTGGACATCGCCACTGCCGACGTCCGCGACTGACCCAGCCGACCGCACCGTGCCCGAGCTGCCCGAGGTCGAGGTCGTCCGCTCCGGACTCGAACGCCACGTCGTGGGCGCCACCTTCACCTCCGTCGAGGTCCTCCACCCCCGTCCCGTGCGCCGTGACCACCGCGGGCCGACCGGGTTCGTGGCCGCGCTGACCGGACGACGCGTCGAGGGCGCGCGGCGGCGGGGCAAGTACTTCTGGCTCCCGCTCGACAACGGCGATGCCCTGCTCGGCCACCTCGGGATGAGCGGCCAGATGCTGGTGCAGCCACCCGGGTCGCCGGACGAACGCCACCTGCGGGTGCGGTTCTCGTTGGATCGTGACCTCGAGCTGCGGTTCGTCGACCAGCGGATGTTCGGCGGGCTCGCCGTCTCCCAGGGAGGGGCCGCGCTCCCGGCGGAGATCTCCCACATCGCCCGCGACCCGCTCGACCCTGTCTTCGACGACGACGCCTTCGTACGCCGCGTCCGTCGCCGCCACGCGGGCGTCAAGCGGTTGCTGCTCGACCAGACCCTGATCTCCGGCGTGGGAAACATCTACGCGGACGAGGCCTTGTGGCGGGCCCGGATCCACGGTGATCGGCCAGGCGACCGGCTCACCGCGAGGCAGGTGCGGCTGCTGCTCGAGGAGGCCCGCGGCGTCATGGCCGCGGCGCTCGGCCAGGGCGGAACCTCCTTCGACGCGCTCTACGTCAACGTCAACGGTGAGTCGGGCTACTTCGACCGGTCGCTGCACGCCTACGGGCGGGAAGGGGAGCCGTGCGAACGCTGTGGAACCCCGATCCGCCGGATCGCGTTCACCAACCGGTCGTCGTACTTCTGCCCGACCTGTCAGCCCACCCCGCGGCGACGCAGACTCGTCACCTGATCTTTGGTCCGCTGCCGATTGACCGTGACCGTCGGAGGTGGGACTCTTGAAGACAGCCCGGATCCAGGGCGATACACCCGCTCGGAAGGCTTCATCCATGGCCAAGGCGCTGATCGGCTACATGCACAGCGACCCCCGGACCCCGGCTCGACTCGCCTCGGAGAATGCTCGTCTCCGCGCCCGCGTCTCCGAGCTCGAGGCCCTCACGCTCAGACTGGCACAGGAGAACGACGCACTGGCGGCCGCATCGGCCGGCGAGGTGCTCGCGGTCGAGAGCGATCTCCAACCCGCGTGACCTGGCGCACACCCCGTCGTTGTCCGGGGCATGCGCGCACTCCCTTCCCTTGCGGCAGCGACCCTGCTGCTGACCTCGCTCGGCGCCACCGCGCCGGCCTTCGCCCACGGTGACAACGACCGCAACGTCGAGATCCGTGCTCAGCTCCAGGCCCTCGGTGTCGACACTCCGGTCCTGAGCGAGAACGTCGCCATCCAGGGCGCCAACCCCGGCACCGCGGCGATCTCCGGGTGCTTCACCAGGAGTGCACCGACCTTCGTGGTGAGCGGCCTCGACCGGCTGACCGTCTACGACGTCTCCGAGCCCGCCGCGCCGGTCCTGACGGGCACGATCCCCAACGCGGTCTTCGAGAACGAGGCGATGACCTGCGGCGAGAAGCGCACGGTGAGGAAGAGCAAGGTCAGGATCCGCCGGTTCGCCCTGATCGGCGTCGACCTGCACAACGTCGCCGTCGACCAGAACGGCGTGAGCCACACCAATGACGGTCGCGGCGCGGAACTGATGGTCGTCGAGGTCACCAACCCCGCCAACCCGTCGATCCGGGGCAGCGTGGAGGCGACCACAGGCACCCACACCGTCGCCTGCGTCCCGTCGACCAACTGCCGCTACGCCTACTCCTCCGGCGAGCGCGACGCCTTCTCCATCTTCAAGATCCGCAAGCTCAGCAAGCCGCGCGAGATCGACAGCAACCCGAAGACGAAGAAGATCGATCCCTTCAGCACGCCGACCGGCGGGCACAAGTGGAACTTCGACAACGCCGGCTACGGCATCCACACCGGGTACGACGGCTCGTCGGTCTTCGACATCAGCAACCCGCGCAAGCCCACGCTGGTCACCACGACCGGGAAGGCGGGTGGCCTCGACCCCGAGCAGCCCGGCACGAAGGGCTACAACGACTTCATCCACCACAACTCCTTCCGGCCCAACGCCCAGGCGTTCAAGGCCGGGGCAGCGCCGTCGTACGCCAAGGGCAACGTGCTCCTGGTGACGGAGGAGGACTACGTCCAGACCGACTGCTCGCTCGCTGGCTCGTTCCAGACCTGGCACGTCACGAAGCTCAACCGTCACGCCGGGTCGGCGATCAAGCCGCTCGACAAGGTGGAGCTCTCCGACCTCCAGGAGCAGCAGGAGATGGCAGTACCGCAACCGCAGGGCACCTTCTGCTCGGCCCACTGGTTCGACTACCACCCCAGTGGGATCGTCGCGATCGGCTACTACGGTGGCGGCACCCAGTTCATCGACGTCCGAGACCCCCGGGACATCAAGTCCTACGGCTACGCCTACATGGGCGCCTCAGAGGTCTGGGACGCGATGTGGGTGCCGAAGTACGACGCCGACGGCTTCCAGACCGGCGGGAAGACCAACGTCGTCTACTCGATCGACCTGGCCCAGGGCATCAACGTGTTCTCGGTCGACCTGCCGGGTGCCGAGTTCGGGCTCGAGCCTGCCGGGGCGGACGCCCCGGAGCGGAGCGTCGGCGACATGGCCGCGGCCAGCGTCGTTCCCGTCGGACTGGTGGCGGGTTCCTTGGCCCTGGCGTTCGCCGTGCGCCGGCGTACCCGGCGCGACCGTGTCCGGTGATTGACGTTCGAACGCGCCCTGTCGCGGGCTGAGCCTCTCCACGGCGGTACACCTGCCGCGCTTGCATGGATGGTTCGATGGGGGGATGGACGTACTCACGGAGCTCGTCGACGCCCTGCCGGACGGAGTCGTGGTCACCGACCCCGACAAGGTCGAGAAGTATCGCTGGGACCGCTCCCAGGACCCCGACACCGGTACGCCGGCAGCGGTTGTCCGCGCCGAGGACTCCGAGCAGGTGCAGACGGCCGTCCGATGGGCCGCCGCCCACGGTGTGCCGGTGGTGCCGCGCGGCGCCGGGAGCGGACTGTCCGGCGGGTCGAGCGCCGTCGACGGCGGCATCGTGCTCAGCCTGGAGCGGATGACGGACGTCGAGATCGACCCCGCGTGCCAGGTCGCGGTCGTCGAACCGGGTGCGTTCAACGCCGACGTCAAGGCGGCCGCCGCGGAGCACGGGCTCTGGTACCCGCCCGACCCCTCGTCGTACGAGTTCTGCTCGATCGGCGGCAACGTCGCGACCAACGCCGGTGGCCTGTGCTGCGTGAAGTACGGCGTCACCGCCGACTACGTCCTCGGGCTCGACGTGGTCCTCGCCGACGGGACGCTGGTGCGGCTCGGCGGGAAGCGGATCAAGGACGTGGCCGGCCTCAGTCTGCTCAAGCTCTTCGTCGGCAGCGAGGGCACGCTCGGCATCATCACGCGCGTCATCGTGCGGCTGGTCCCCGCCCAGTCGGCCCGGTCGACACTCGTGGCGAGCTTCTCGTCCCCGACCGTGGCCGCCGAGGCCGTGGTGGCGATCCGGACCGGCCTGCGCCCCTCGATGCTGGAGCTCATGGACCAGCCGTCGATCCGGGCGGTCGAGGCGCACCGGTCGATGGGCCTCGACGTCGACGCCGGCGCCCTGCTCGTCGCGCAGTCGGATGCTCCCGGCACGTCGTGCAGCGAGGAGGTCGCGCTGATGGAGAAGGCCTGCCACGACAGCGGCGCGCTGGAGGTCTTCGTCACCGACGACGCCGACGAGGGCGAGCAGTTCGTGCAGGCGCGGCGGATGGTCATCCCGGCGGTCGAGGAGCTCGGCGGGCTGATGCTCGAGGACGTGGGCGTGCCGGTGCCGCGGTTGCCCGAGCTGCTCACCGCCGTGGCCGAGATCGCCGAGCGCCACGACCTGTCGATCCCGGTGATCGCCCATGCGGGTGACGGCAACACCCACCCGCTGATCGTCGTACCGCGAGACGACGATGCGGCCCTGGCGCGTGCCCGGCTGGCGTTCGACGAGATCATGCACGCCGCGATCGCACTCGACGGCACCATCACCGGCGAGCACGGCGTCGGCAGGACCAAGAAGTCGGCGCTGACCGCCCAGGTCGGTGAGGACGTGATGGCGCTGACCCGTCGGGTCAAGGATGCCCTCGACCCGCAGGGCATCCTCAACCCCGGCGCCATCCTCTGACCTGCCGACGCGCCACCGGCGGCAGCCACCGCCTCCCACGGCTCGCGAGGGTGCGCAGGTAGGGTGTGCCGCGCTGAGCTTCCCCGCGCCATCAGCGACCGTTTGCCATCGGTGAGGAGCCCCGCGTTGTACCTGAAGAGCCTGACCCTGAAGGGGTTCAAGTCCTTCGCCTCCTCCACGACCCTGCAGCTCGAGCCGGGGATCACGTGCATCGTCGGGCCGAACGGCTCCGGCAAGTCCAACGTGGTCGACGCGCTGTCGTGGGTGATGGGTGAGCAGGGCGCCAAGAGCCTCCGTGGCGGCAAGATGGAGGACGTCATCTTCGCCGGCACCTCCGGTCGCCCGCCGCTGGGCCGCGCCGAGGTCGTCCTCACCATCGACAACTCCGACGGCGCGCTCCCCATCGAGTACGCCGAGGTGACGATCAGCCGCACCATGTTCCGCTCCGGCGGGTCCGACTACGCCATCAACGGCACGCCGTGCCGGCTGCTCGACGTGCAGGAGCTGCTCTCCGACTCCGGCATCGGCCGCGAGATGCACGTCATCGTCGGCCAGGGCCAGCTCGACACGATCCTCCACGCCACGCCTGAGGACCGGCGTGGCTTCATCGAGGAGGCCGCCGGCGTCCTCAAGCACCGCAAGCGCAAGGAGAAGGCGCTCCGCAAGCTCGACTCGACCGAGGGCAACCTGCACCGTCTCGGCGACCTGCTGGGCGAGATCCGTCGCCAGCTCAAGCCGCTCGGCCGCCAGGCAGAGGTCGCCCGTCGGGCCGCCGGAGTGCAGGCCGACGCCCGTGACGCGCGCGCCCGGCTGGTCGCCGACGACCTGGTGACCGCCCGCGCCGCCCTCGAGCAGGAGCTGGCCGACGAGACGATCCTGGTCGAGCGCCGCACCGAGGTCGAGGCAGCCGTCGCCGCCGCCCAGGAGACCGAGGGCCGCCTCGAGGCGGCGCTGCGCGACGACCTGCCGGCGCTGGCGAAGGCGCAGGACACCTGGTTCGCCCTGTCGGGGTTGCGCGAACGGCTGCGCGGCACCCAGTCGCTGGCCGCGGAGCGGATCCGCAACGCCGCCAGCATCGAGGACCCCGTCGAGTCCGGCCGCGACCCCGAGCAGCTCGAGGCCGAGGCCGAGCAGGTGCGCGCCCAGGAGCAGGTGATCGCCGCCGAGGTCGAGCAGCGCCGTACGGCGCTCGAGGTGGCCGTCAACGGCCGACGCGCCGCCGAGGACGCCGCCGCCGAGGAGGAGCGCCGGGTGACCGGCCTCGTGCGCGCGGCCGCCGACCGGCGCGAGGGTCTCGCCCGGCTCCACGGCCAGGTCAACGCACTCAAGTCACGTGCCGCCGCCGCCGACGACGAGCTCGGTCGACTCGACCAGGCCCGCGAGGAGGCCGAGAGCCGTGCCGCCCGAGCCCAGAAGGACTTCACCGCCCTGGAGACCCGGATCGCCGGGCTCGACTCGGGCGAGGAGGGACTCGACGCCGAGCACGAGGTCGCGGTCACGACCCTCGACGACCTCGACGAGCAGCTGGCCAAGATCCGCGAGGAGGTCCAGCGGGCCGATCGTGATCGGGCCTCGCTCCAGGCCCGCAAGGATGCCCTCGAGCTGGGACTCAACCGCAAGGACGGCGCCGGCGCGTTGCTCGCTGCCTCCGACGGGATCTCGGGCCTGCTCGGGTCCGTGGCTGCGCTGTTGTCGGTGCGCACCGGATACGAGACCGCCGTCGCGAGCGCCCTCGGCTCGGCCGCGGACGCGGTCGTCGTCGCCGACGCCGATGCCGCCGTCGGAGCCCTCGGTCACCTGAAGGCCGACGATCTCGGTCGGGCCGGGATGCTGCTCGGTGGCGCACCCGTGACGGACCGTGAGTGGCCCGGTCTGCCGGCGGGGGCGACGTACGCCGTCGACGTCGTGGACGCGCCCGCAGACCTGTCCGGGGCTCTGGCCCGGCTGCTGTTCAAGACGGCCGTGGTCGACGACCTCGACGCCGCCCGGATGCTGATCGCCGAGGCGCCCGACGTGACCGCCGTGACGCGCGACGGCGACGTGTTCGGCGCCCACTTCGCGGTCGGCGGGTCCAGCAGTCAGCCGAGCCTGATCGAGATCCAGGCGGCCGTCGACGAGGCGACCGACCAGCTCGCGGAGGCCACGGCGACCGCGGAGCGGCTCGGCTTCGACATCTCGCGGCTCGAGGCCGAGCGGCTGGCCGCCCAGCAGCGGGTCGACGTCGCGCTCGCGAAGCTGCACGAGTCCGACGCCACTCTGGCCGCCGTCGCCGAGGAGCTCGGCCAGTACGGCTCCCAGGCCCGCTCCGCCCGCGGCGAGGCGGAGCGCGTCAACGCCGCGATCGCGCAGGCCCAGGCGGCGCGTGACGCCGACCTGGCCGGACTGGCCGACCTCGAGACCAGGCTCGCCCTCGCCGAGGACGCGCCCGACGAGGAGCCCGACACCGCCCCGAGCGCGCGGCTCGCCGAGGCGTCCCGTGAGGCGCGTCAGGGCGAGATGGACGCCCGGCTGGCGCTGCGCACCGCCGAGGAGCGGTCGCGTGCGCTGCACGGCCGCGCCGACCAGCTCGCTCGGGCTGCCCAGGCCGAGCGCGACGCCCGCGCCCGTGCCGCCGAGCGTCGGGAGCGGTTGATCCGCGAGGGACGTGCCGCTGAGGCGGTCGGTCTCGCGGTCGGCGTGGTGCTGCAACGGCTCGAGGTCTCGCTCCACCTCGCCGCCGAGGCCCGGTCGGCCGTGGAGACGAAGCGCAGCGAGCGCGAGCAGCAGCTGCTGACCGTGCGGGGCACCCTGCGCGACCTGGCCCGTCAGCACGACGAGCTGGTCAACTCGGTCCACCGCGACGAGATGGCTCGTACCCAGCAGCGGATGCGGATCGAGCAGCTCGAGGAGCGAGCGCTCGAGGAGCTCGGTCTCGACCCCGACGCCCTGATCGCCGACTACGGCCCCGACCAGCTCGTTCCGGTCGCCGACGAATCACCCGATGAGGAGGGGTCTCAAGAGCCCCGACCGCCGTTGGACCCCGTCCCCTACGTGCGCGAGGAGCAGCAGAAGCGGCTCCGCACCGCCGAGCGTTCCCTGTCGATGCTGGGCCGGGTCAATCCGCTCGCGCTGGAGGAGTTCTCGGCGATGGAGGAGCGCCACAAGTTCCTCACCGAGCAGCTCGAGGACCTCAAGAAGACCCGCAAGGACCTCCTCGACATCGTGCGCGAGGTCGACTCCCGGGTCCAGGAGGTCTTCACCGCGGCGTACGCCGATGTGAGTGCGGCATTCGAGGCCACCTTCTCTCGCCTCTTCCCGGGCGGTGAGGGGCGGCTGGTCCTCACCGATCCCGACGACATGCTCGCCACGGGCGTCGAGGTGGAGGCGCGACCGCCGGGCAAGAAGATCAAGCGTCTCTCACTGCTCTCCGGCGGCGAACGCTCGTTGGTGGCGGTCGCGTTCCTGGTCGCGCTGTTCAAGGCCCGTCCCTCGCCGTTCTACATCCTCGACGAGGTCGAGGCGGCCCTCGACGACACCAACCTCGGCCGCCTGCTCCAGATCTACGAGGAGCTGCGTACCCACTCCCAGCTCCTGATCATCACCCACCAGAAGCGGACCATGGAGGTCGGAGACGCCCTCTACGGCGTCACCATGCGCGGCGACGGCGTCTCGACCGTGATCAGCCAGCGGCTGCGCGAGGCTGAGCCGAGCGAGGTCGAGGCCTCGATGGTGGTCGAGCAAGCCGCACGACCGAGCCTGCGAGGTCGTGACCGGCGTGTCGACCTGGGATCGCCAGAAGTCGCCACGCCAGTCCACGGCAGCCCCACCCGCGCCGACTACGTCCACTGGGAGCGCGTCACGACGCGCTGGGCGGACATCGACGTCTACGGCCACATGAACAACGCCCGCTACTTCGAGATCATCGACACGGTCGTCAACAACCACCTCGCCACGGCCACCGGTGTCGACATCCGTGAGCTGGACGCCGTCGGCGTCGTGGCCGAGGTGGGCTGCCGCTACTTCGCGGAGGTGGGCTATCCCGAGCCGGTCGACGTCGGTGTCGTGGCCGACAAGGTCGGGCGGTCATCGGTCGTCTACCGGGTCGGCCTCTTCCAGGGTGACGGCGAGGAGGCGGCCGCCGAGGGCCGCTTCGTCCACGTGTACGTCGACAACACCGACCCGGCCCGCCCCGTCGTGTCGTTGCCCGACCAGATCCGCCACGCGGTCACCCCCCTACTGCGCGACTGAGCCGCCATGTGGCACGGTGAAGACGTGTTCTTCATCGTGATCTCCATGGTCGTCATCGTCGGCGTCGCGGGCCTCGTCGTGGCCTTTGTGGCCTTTCCCCACCGTGGGGAGGAGCTGCCGGGCGTGCCGTGGCTCGGGGAGACCATGAACCGGGCCGCCGAGGCGATGCCCACGATCGACGAGGCTGCGCAGAGCGAGGAAAGGGAGGCGCCCCGCGGGGGTGTCCACCGGGCCGTCGACGTGGAGTCGGACGTGCGCCGCTGAGCTCTGCACCCCTCTGCTTGGATTGAGCCATGGGTGACCTGCTCTACCTGATCATCGGCATCGCCGTCCTCGGCGTGCTGCTGGTCGTCGGCCTGCTCGCACGCACGCGGCGCGGCCGGGCAGACGGGCCGGCGGCACCGGCTGCCACGACCGACGTCCTGGCGCCGCCCGCACCCACCGCACCGGAGGACCTCGACGTCGCCCCCGTCGAAGCGTCGGCGCCGGTTCTCGAGCGACCGGAAGCCACCGCCTCACGGATGCAGCGGCTCCGCGCCCGACTTGCGGCATCCCAGGGCGGGCTCGGACGCGGCCTGCTCGCGCTGGTCTCCCGCGAACGCCTCGACGAGGACACCTGGGAAGCCATCGAGGACACCCTCCTCGCAGCCGACATCGGTGTCGCGCCGACCCAGCAGGTCGTCGACAACCTCCGTACCAAGCTCCGCGTCGAGGGCGGGCAGCTGCCCGACGCCCGCGCCGTGCTGCGTGAGGAGCTGGTCACCCTCGTCGACCCGACCATGGACCGCCGTCTCCAGATCACCGGCGAGGACGGTCGCCCCGGCGTCGTGCTCGTCGTCGGCGTCAACGGCTCCGGCAAGACCACCACCGTCGGCAAGGTCGCCCGGATCCTCGTCGCCGAGGACAAGTCGGTCGTGCTCGGCGCGGCCGACACCTTTCGCGCCGCCGCCGTCGAGCAGCTCGCCACCTGGGGAGAGCGGGTCGGCGTCGAGGTCGTCCGCGGCCCCGAGGGCAGTGACCCCGCATCGGTCGCGTTCGAGGCGGTGCGTACCGGTGTCGACACCGGCGTCGACACGGTCATCGTCGACACCGCCGGGCGGCTCCAGAACAAGGCCGGGCTGATGGACGAGCTCGGCAAGGTCAAGCGCGTCATCGAGAAGCAGGCGCCCGTCACCGAGGTGCTGCTCGTCCTCGACGCCACCACCGGTCAGAACGGCCTGATCCAGGCCCGCGTCTTCTCCGAGGTCGTCGACGTCACCGGCATCGTCCTGACCAAGCTCGACGGATCCGCCAAGGGCGGCATCGTGGTCGCCGTCCAGCGCGAGCTCGGCGTCCCGGTCAAGCTGGTCGGCCTCGGCGAGGGTCCCGACGACCTCGCGCCGTTCGACGCGCACGCCTTCGTGGACGCGCTGCTCGGCGGCTGACCCGCTGGCTGTTCACACAGCCGTAACACAAGCCGCTGACTCGTTGCACGGTCGCAACACGAGCCGGACGGCACTGAAACCTCCGCGCCCGAGGCTCATGGGCAATCACGCAGGAGGTCGCACGACAACGTCGTCGGCACGCCACCTGACTACGTCACGCAACTCCATGGAGGTCCTGTGGACGGCTATTACGCGTTCATGCTGATCGCGACGGCGCTGGTCCTGATGATGACCGTGCCCGCGCTCGCGCTGTTCTACGGCGGCATGAGCCGATCGAAGTCCGTGCTCAACATGATGATGATGTCCTACATCGCGGCAGCGATCGTGGGCATCCTGTACGTCGCTGTCGGCTGGTCGATGGGCTTCGGAGGCGAAGGCACGTTCTTCGCCAACCCGTTCGAGCTCTTCTGGCTCGACGGCGTCACGACCGACGACTACGTCTTCGTGATGTTCCAGATGACGTTCGCGATCATCACCACGGCCCTCATCAGCGGCGCTGTCGCAGACCGGATGAAGTTCTCGGCGTGGGTGGTGTTCGTCCCGCTCTGGGCGCTCCTCTGCTACTTCCCGCTGGCCCACATGGTCTTCAGCTGCACCGACGACTCGCTCATCTGCGGCCGCATCGGCGCCCAGGACTACGCGGGCGGGACCGCGGTCCACATCAACGCCGGTGTTGCCGCGCTCGTCCTGGTCGTGCTGCTCGGCAAGCGTCTGGGCTGGCCCAAGGACACGATTCGTCCGCACAACCTGACGCTGACCATGCTCGGCGCCGGCCTGCTGTGGCTCGGTTGGTACGGCTTCAACGTGGGCTCGATCGTCTTCGGCGACGACCCCGCCACCCAGTTCCCGCTGGAGACCGGCCGCACCTTTGCCAACACCACGTTGGCCGCCATGGCCGCCATCCTCGGCTGGCTTCTGGTCGAGTACGTGCTGCACAAGAAGGCCACCTCGCTCGGTGCCGCGTCCGGCATCGTTGCCGGGCTGGTGGCCATCACCCCGGCCGCGGGAGCGGTGAACATCGGCGGTGCGGTAGCGATCGGCGCCATCGCCGGCGCGGCCTGCGCCGTGGCGGTCGGCTGGAAGTTCAAGCTCGGGTACGACGACTCGCTCGACGTCGTGGGTGTCCACCTCGTCGGCGGCATCATCGGCACGGTCCTGATCGGGCTGTTCTCGACGTCCGAAGGTGCTGGCGGGGTCGACGGCCTGTTCTACGGCGGAGGCTTCGCCTCGCTCGGCGACCAGACCCTCGGAGTCCTGGTGGCTGTCGCCTACTCCGGCGTCGTCACCACCGTCATCGCGCTCGCGGTCAAGTACACGATCGGCCTGCGGATCGCGGAGGAGGACGAGGTCGAGGGCATCGACTTCGTCGCCCACGGCGAGAGTGCCTACGACCTGCACACTGGTGTCGGGGGCGGCGTGAAGTCCGGAGTCCTGGCCGGCGCCACCGGCGCCCTGCCCAAGGAAGGAGCCAAGGCATGAAGCTCGTGACTGCGGTGATCAAGCCGCACAAGTGGGAGGACGTCCGCGAGGCGCTCGAGACCTTCGGCGTGACGGGTATGACGGTCAGCGAGGTCAGCGGTTACGGCCGCCAGAAGGGCCACACCGAGGTCTACCGGGGCGCCGAGTACGACATCGCCCTGGTCCCCAAGATCCGGATCGAGATCGTGGTCGACGACGGTGACACCGAGGACGTGGTCGGCATCATCCTGAAGACAGCTCAGACCGGCCGGATCGGCGACGGCAAGGTCTGGGTCAGCCCGATCGAGTCCGTGGTCCGGGTCCGCACGGGGGAGACCGACGAAGCGGCCCTGTGACTGAGACCCGGACCGGGTGGGTCGCGTCACGACGCGACCCACCCGTGCTCCGGCCATCGACAGGGAGGAGCGCCCTGACTGCGAGCGAGCGGTCCCAGCGCACCTCCGCCGCCGACGCGCTGTGCGTGGCCGCGTACGACAAGGTCGAGACGCCACCCGCCGGGATGGCGCTGGTCGCGGTCGGCGGGTTCGGACGCGGCGAGCTGGCGCCGCACTCCGACCTGGACGTCGTCCTCGTCCACGACGAGGGAGTGGACGCCGGCCCGGCGGCGGGCTCCATCTGGTACCCGCTCTGGGACAGCGGCACCCGGCTCGACCACTCGGTGCGGAGCCTTCCCGAGATGGTCGCGGCCGCCGACGCCGACCTGAAGGTCGCCCTGGGGCTCCTCGACCTGCGCCACCTCGCCGGTGACCCCAACCTCACCCTCCGGCTGCGCACCACGATGCTCACGCAGTGGCGCCGGGACGCACGCCGACGGCTGCCCGCTCTGCGTGAGCTGGTCGCGGAGCGGCACCAGCGGATCGGCGAGCTCGCCCACCTCGCGGTACCCGACCTGAAGGAGGCCGAGGGAGGACTGCGCGACGCGACGGTCCTCAAGGCGCTGGTCGCCACCTGGCTGGTGGACGTGCCCCACGCCGACCTGGAGCGGTCCCGGCTGGCCATGCTCGACGCGCGTGACGTGCTGCACGACGTCTCCGGACGCGCGACCGACCGGGTCGCGCCCGACGTGTGGGGTGACCTGGCCGCCGGGCTCGGCCTGCCGGATCACGCCGCGGCGCAGGTGCACGTCCGCGAGCTGGGTCGGCGCATCACCCACCTGTCCCGGCTCACCTGGCGACGGGTGGACGGCGTCCTGACGCGACCGGCCTCGGTCCGCACGGCCCGGACTCCGGCGCTGACCCCGATCGCGCCCGGGCTCGCCCTCTCCGCGGGCGAGGTCGTGCTCGATGCCAGGGCCCGCCCCGTCCAGGACCCGCTGCTGCTGCTCCGCGCCGCTGCGGAGGCCGCCGAGCGCGACCTCGTGCTTGCGCCGGCCACCGCGGCCCGCCTGGTCCGCGAGGCCGCACCGCTTCCGGACCCCTGGCCGACGGCAGCCCGCCAGCTCCTGGTGCGGCTGCTCGCGTCGGGGCGCGGACTTCTCGGGGTGTGGGAAACACTCGAGGAGACCGGGGCTCTGGCGCTGGTGCTGCCCGAGTGGGACAGGATCCGGCTGCTGCCCCACGCGTCGGCCATCCATCGGTTCACCGTCGACCGCCACGTCGTCGAGACCTGCATCGAGGCGTCGTCGCTGATCCGTCATGTCGGGCGACCCGACGTGCTGATGGTGGCCGCACTGCTCCACGACATCGGCAAGGGTGGGCTGACCGAGCACAGCGTTTCCGGAGAGCCGATCGCCCGCGCCATCGCGGTCCGGCTCGGCTTCGATGCCGCCGCAGTCGACGCCGTCGGTCGCCTGGTCCGCTGGCACCTGTTGCTCGCGGAGACCGCGACGACACGAGACCCGGAGGATCCGGCCACGGTCGCGCTGCTCGTGGGGCGTCTGGGCGACGCGGAGACCGCCTCCTTGCTGCTGGCGCTGACCGAGGCCGACGCCCGCGCCACGTCGCCCAAGGCGTGGTCGTCATGGCGGGCGGGCCTGATCACCGACCTGGGCCGCCGGGTGCTCGCCGCCTTCGACGACGCTGCCCCCAGGGCCCAGCCCACTCCCGGGCTCTCGTGTCCGCCGCCCGGGGAAGGCGAGGTCGTCATCAGCGTCGAGCAGGAAGCAGACGGGTCGCGGGTCACGGTCGCGGCCCTCGACCGGGTCGGCCTGCTCGCCGACATCGCCGGGGTGTTCGCGCTGCAGCGGGCGTCGGTTCGCGCGGCGCGCGCCTGGGCTGACGGAGAGCACGCCGTCTCCGTGTGGGACGTCGCCGACGAGCTGGTGGCCCCTGCGGTGCTACGGCAGCGCTTCGACGCCGTCGCCGACGGACGCGTCGATCCGACCGCGCGGCTTTCGCGCGGCCAGGCCGGATCCCTCGCGCCGAGTGTCGTGATCCGTCCCGAGGCGTCACGCAGGGCGACGGTGCTGGAGGTCAGGGCCACTGACCGGCCGGGGGTGCTCCACCTGGCGCTCGCCGCGCTCGCCCGACTCGAGATCACCGTCCGGTCGGCCCACGTCGACACCCTCGGCCCGCAGGCCGTGGACGTCTTCTACCTGCAGGAGGCCAGCGCGGGCGCCCTGTCGGAGGAACGCGCCGCTGAGGCCGCCCACGCCGTGCGTGAGGCGTTGACCGCCGCCGACGAGGGCTGATCGGGCGTCCCCAGTTAGGGTTGTGCTTCGTCCGACACCCGCCCACCAGCGCTCAGGAAGACACGTGTTCGCCACTCTCTCCGATCGGCTCGCCGACACCTTCAAGCACCTCCGGGGCAAGGGGAAGCTGTCCGAGGCCGACATCGACGCCACGGCACGCGAGATCCGCATCGCGCTGCTCGAGGCGGACGTCGCGCTCCCGGTCGTCAAGGACTTCGTGGCAGCGGTCAAGGAGCGGGCGCGTGGCGAAGAGGTCAGCCAGTCACTGAACCCGGCTCAGCAGATCGTGAAGATCGTCAACGACGAGCTGGTGGAGATCCTCGGCGGCGAGACCCGGCGGCTGCGCTACGCGAAGTCCGGCCCGACGGTGATCATGCTCGCCGGGCTCCAGGGTGCGGGCAAGACGACCCTGGCCGCCAAGCTGGCGCTCTGGCTCAAGGAGCAGGACAAGGCGCCGATGCTGGTCGCCGCCGACCTCCAGCGTCCCAACGCGGTGAACCAGCTGCAGGTCAACGGCGAGCGTGTCGGCGTACCGGTCTTCGCACCCGAGCCCGGCAACGGCGTCGGTGACCCCGTCCAGGTCGCGCGCGCCTCCCTCGAGGAGGCACGGCGCAAGCTCCACGACGTCGTCATCGTCGACACCGCGGGCCGACTCGGTGTCGATGCCGAGATGATGAAGCAGGCCAGCGACATCCGCGACGCCGTGCATCCCGACGAGATCCTCTTCGTCGTCGACGCCATGATCGGCCAGGACGCCGTCACGACCGCGCAGGCCTTCCTCGACGGCGTCGGATACGACGGCGTCGTCCTCACCAAGCTCGACGGAGACGCCCGCGGCGGAGCGGCGCTGTCGATCGCCAAGGTCACCGGCCGCCCGGTCATGTTCGCCTCGGCCGGCGAGAAGATGACCGACTTCGACCTGTTCCACCCCGACCGGATGGCCTCACGGATCCTGGACATGGGCGACATGCTCACCCTGATCGAGCAGGCCGAGAAGACCTTCGACCAGGAGCAGGCGCTCAAGGCCGCGCAGAAGCTGACGGGCCAGGGTGGGGGCGACTTCACCCTCGACGACTTCCTCGAGCAGATGCAGCAGGTCCGCAAGCTCGGCTCGCTGTCGAAGATCATGGGGATGCTGCCCGGGATGGGGCAGTTCCGCGACCAGCTCGAGGACTTCGACGAGCGGGAGATCGACCGGATCCAGGCCGTCATCCAGTCCATGACGCCCGGCGAGCGTGCCAACCCCAAGCTGATCGACGGATCGCGCCGCGCCCGCATCGCCAAGGGGTCAGGACGCCAGGTCTCCGACGTCAACCAGCTCGTCGACCGCTTCTTCGAGGCCCGGAAGATGATGATGCAGCTGGCCAAGGGCGGCGGCATGCCCGGGATGCCGGGCATGCCCGGGATGGGCGGCGGCAAGCGCCCGAAGGCCAAGCAGCAGCCGAAGAAGGGCAAGGGCAAGCGAGTCTCCGGCAACCCCGCCAAGGCGGCCGCGCAGAAGCAGGCGGACAAGGAGAAGGCCGCCGCCGGTGCTGCCAACCCGTTCGGCGACCCGGGCAACGAGCCGGTCGACTACGAGAAGGCGGCTGCCGCCCTCGACCTGCCCCAGGACTTCTCCAAGTATCTCAAGTGATGAGACGCCCAGCAGCGCGCGAGCGGGCGAGCGCGCTGCGTCGGGCGGCCAGATCGAGCGCACCCCGCCCGCGTGGCAGCGCGGCGCGACGGGTGTGTCGAGATCAGTCGGCCAGCCGAGGAGGTTGAGTGACCACGGTCCTCGTCGTCGACGGCGCCAACGTGGTCGGCGCGCGTCCCGACGGGTGGTGGAAGGACCGGGCCGGCGCGGCCGCGCGGCTGCACGACGCGCTGCTCGAAGCCGACGTCCCCCACGAACAGATCGTGCTGGTGCTCGAGGGGCAGGCAAAGCAGGGCGTGCGCGCCGGCGGGCCGGCTTCGCTGCGCGTCGTCCACGCAGCGAAGGACGGCGACTCCGAGATCCGGCGCCAGGCACTGCTGGCAACCGACGCGGGCCACCAGGTCGCGGTCGTGACCGCCGACCGCGCCCTGGCCGCCAACGTCGCCCCGGCACACGTGCTGTCGCCCACCTGGCTGCTCGACCGGATCGGCTGAGCCGCCGCCGCCCTGACTAGGGTCGACGCATGACGGCTCTGAGGTTCACCGGTCCGGTGCTTCCCGACGGGGAGGCGCGTGACCTGTACGTCGTCGACGGCCGGATCACGTATGAGCGACCGGCCGGCGCCGAGTCCGGGGGAGAGGGCTGGATCGTGCCGGGCCTCGTGGACGCCCACTGCCACCTGGGACTCGACGACTTCGGTGCCACCACCGACGAGGAGACGGAGCAGCAGGCTGTCGACGACCGCGACGGGGGAGCGCTGCTGATCCGCGACGCCGGCAGCGCCGCCGACACCCGCTGGATCCAGGACCGCGACGACCTGCCGAGGCTGATCCGTTGTGGTCGCCACATCGGTCGCACCAAGCGCTACATCCGCAACTACGCCCACGAGGTGGAGCCCGACCAGCTGGCGTCGTACGCGGCGCGGGAGGCCCGTGCCGGCGACGGGTGGATCAAGCTGGTGGGGGACTGGATCGACCGCGACGAGGGCGACCTGGCGCCGAGCTTCCCCGCCGAGGCGTTCGCCGCGGCCATCGACGCGGCCCATGCCGAGGGCGCGAAGGTGACGGCCCACTGCTTCGGGGCGGGTGTCCTACCCGGACTGATCCGCGCCGGGATCGACTGCATCGAGCACGGCACCGGCCTGTCGGAGGACCTGGTCGACGAGATGGTCGACCGCGGCACGGCCCTGGTGCCGACGGTCATGCAGCTCGACCTGTTCCCCGAGCATGCGGCCGCCGGCGGTGAACGCTTCCCCGACTACGCCGCGACCATGACTGACCTCTACGCCCGGATGCCGGCCACGATCATGGCGGCGTACGACGCGGGGGTGCCGATCTACGCCGGCTCGGACGGTGGCGGCATCAGCCGCCACGGCAACATCGCCGGCGAGGTCGAGGCGCTTCACCGGATCGGGATCCCGGCTCGCGAAGCGCTCGCGGCCGCGAGCTGGCGGGCTCGGGACTGGCTGGGCCACCCGGGGCTCGGCGAGGGCGACCCCGCCGACTTCGTGGTGTACCCGACCGACCCGACCGCCGACCTCTCGGTGCTCAGGCGTCCGGTGCGGGTCGTTCTCCGGGGGCGCGTCGTCGCCTGACCGACCCCGGCACCTCCCCCGAGCGGGTCCGGCGGCGTCGGCCGCGGTCCCGTTCGTGAGGTTCCCCGGCCCAGATCTGCTGGATGATCGGACCCACGTAGTGCATCTCCATCGCCTCCTGCTGGTCGCTTGTGCGACACCACTCAACACGTTATACCGGTGTCGCTGTGGATGCAACCAGTAAACGCGCTACGCTGGTGTCGCTACGATTTAGGAGTGAGCATGGAGCCCGTTGATACACCCGACGTTCCGCGCGCGATCGCGGTCGTCCGCGACTTCGTGAACACCACCGACCATGAGACCGGGACCGATGACCTCTCGACGCCTGCGGAGCTCACGAGATTTCTCCTGGGCCGTGGCCTCATGCCGCGCGCGACCAGGGCCACACCCGCAGACCTCGGCGCGGCACTTCGCCTGCGGTCCGGACTGCGGCGGGCCCTGGAGCTGAACCATGACGGGCAGGGAGCGAGCCTGCCCGAGCTGGCGGACTCGTTGGGCGACCACCCGGTCGCGCTGACGTGGACACCAGACGGCCCGGTCCTGACGACGACCGCACCGGGGGTGCAGGGAGGCCTGGCCCGGATCGCGATCGCCGTGCACGAGGCGGCGGCCGCGGGCCAGTGGTGGCGGCTGAAGATCTGTGCCTGGGACGAGTGCGAGTGGGCGTACTACGACCATTCCAAGAACCGGTCCCGGTCCTGGTGCGAGTACGGCTGCGGCAACAAGGTCAAGACCCGGGCCTACCGGGCGCGGCAGGCCGCGGCCCGGACCCGCTGATTCGGCCTGCGCGCGGGGCTCTGGCAGAATGTCGCGCTGAGTCGTGCGACCGCCGGGCCCTCTCACCCGGAGCCGCACCTCCCGCGAGGAACCGTCCCCGGACCCCACTCGGACGCCGGTCCTCACCACACACGAATTTCGAGGAGACTCCACAGACGTGGCCGTCAAGATCCGTTTGAAGCGCCTGGGCAAGATCCGGGTCCCGCAGTACCGCATCGTCGTCGTCGACTCGCGCAAGAAGCGTGACGGTCGCGTGATCGAGGAGATCGGCAAGTACCACCCCAAGGAGGACCCGTCCTACATCGACGTCGTCTCCGACCGGGCGCAGTACTGGCTGGGCGTCGGCGCGCAGCCGTCGGACGCCGTGCAGCAGATCCTCAAGATCACCGGTGACTGGCAGACCTTCAAGGGCCTCCCCGGCACCGAGGGGACCCTGAAGGTCGCGGAGCCGAAGCGCGACAAGACCGAGATCTTCAACGAGGCCCTCAAGGACGCCGTCAAGGCACCGAAGGGCGACGCCGTGACCAAGAAGGCGTCGAAGAAGTCGGCAGCCGCGCAGGAGCCCAAGGCCGACAAGGCCGAGGAGCCCAAGGCCGACAAGGTCGAGGAGCCCAAGGCCGACAAGGCCGAGGAGCCGAAGGCCCAAGGCCGAGGAGCCGAAGGCCGAGGAGCCCAAGGCCGAACAAGGCCGAGGAGCCCAAGGCCGAGGTCCCCGCATCGGAGACGCCGGAGGGCGCCGCCGAGGAGGCGGAGTCGGCCGAGGAGATCACGGCCGAGGACGCCGGCAAGAGCGAGGCCTGAGCCCGTGATCGCCGATGCTCTCGAACACCTCGTCCGCGGGGTCGTCGACCACCCGGACGACGTGAGCGTGCGCGACAAGCAGCTGCGTCGCGGCTCGATCCTCGAGGTCCGGGTCCACCCCGACGACCTCGGCAAGGTCATCGGCCGCAACGGCCGCACCGCGACAGCGTTCCGCACCGTCATCTCGGCTCTCGCCGGCCGCGGCGGTGCCCGGATCGACTTCGTCGACGTCGACCGGAGGCGCTGAGCCTCAGGTTCGACAACCAGCGCCGAGCCACGGGCGCCACCCGCACGGGTGGCGCCCGTTCGCGCGTCACGGGCACGTCCTACGATCACCGTCGTGAGCGAGCAGATCGACGTCGTCGTCGGCCGGATCGGCAAGCCGCACGGGCTCCGGGGCGAGGTGACCGTCGAGGTCCGTACCGACGAACCGGAGCGCCGGTTCGCGCGCCGGGACGACGCTGCGAGCCGAGCCGCCGCGGGGCTCGGCCAGCCCCCACCAGTCGCTGACCGTGGCGCGTACCCGGTGGCACCAGGGGAGGCTGCTGGCGACCTTCGAGGAGCTCGCGGACCGCACCGACGGCCGAGGGGGCCCGCGGCATCGTGCTCCACGCGACGGTGGACGCCGACGCGCGGCCCGACGACCCCGACGAGTTCTACGACCACCAGCTGGTGGGGCTGGTGGCCCTCGACCTCGATGGCCGCGAGCTGGGCGAGGTGACCGGGCTCGTGCACGGCGGCGCGCAGGACCTCCTGAAGATCCGCACTCCGGACCGTCGAGACACCCTCGTCCCCTTCGTCAAGGAGCTGGTTCCCGAGGTCGACCTGGCCGCTCGACGGGTCGTCGTGGCCGACCGTCCGGGCCTGGTATCACCGCTCCCGGACGACGCCTGAGACAGTGCCGTCGACAGTGCCGTCGTCGCTCCGGTAACGACTCAGTGACGGTCAGGTGGGGGGGTGGACACGGTCCGATAACGATGACGACTCGGGTGCTTGCCCTCGTTTGTGACACAGGACATGGTTGGCGGCGCTATGCGTTTCATGCGCACCTTTTCTCAAGGAGGACCTATGAAGGTCAGTACGCCTATGCGTGCGACCGCCGTGGCAGCGGCGCTCGTGCTCGGGCTTGCCGCCTGTGGCGGCGGAGACAGCGAGGAAGACCCGAGCACCACCGGGCAGCGAGCCGACTGGTGAGCCGGGCGGCGAGTACATCGCCGAGGTCACCGAGCCGACGTTCCTCGCGCCCGGCTCGAACTGCTACGAGTCCGAGTGCTCCGCCATCCTCGACATGATCAACGACCCGCTCGTGACTCGACCGACTTCGAGACCGGCGAGCTGATCTTCGACGGCCTGGCCGAGAGCATCGAGCCCAACGAGGACCAGACGGTCTGGACGGTGACCCTCAAGGAGGGTCGCGACGTTCCAGAACGGCGAGCCGGTCGACCGCCGAGGCGTTCGCGAACGCGCGTGGAACTACTCCCAGGACCCCAAGAACGCTCAGGCCACCGCCGGCTTCATGGCCCGCATCGAGGGCGCCGGTGAGGGCAAGGAGATGTCCGGAATGTCGGTCGTCGACGACCGCACCTTCGAGGTCACCCTCAGCGGTCCGTTCTCGCAGTTCGGGCAGCAGATGTCCTACGCCCCGGCCTTCGCGCCGATCGCGCAGGAGTGCCTCGACGACCTCAAGGCCTGCAACGAGGAGCCCATCGGCACCGGCCCCTACATGATGGACGGCCCGTGGCAGCACGACGAGTCGATCACCGTCACCAAGTGGGAGGACTACGCCGGAGACATCACGGGCAACGCCGACAAGGTGACGTTCCAGATGTTCACCAACCCGACCGCGGCCTTCCGTGACTTCCAGAACGGTGGCCTCGACGTCATCAGCATCGCGCCCGAGGTCTACCTCGAGGCCAAGGGTGCGCTGGGCGACGACATCATCGAGGAGCCGACGTCGAGCCTGACCTACCTCGGGTTCCCGACCACCGAGGCGCCGTTCGACAACCCGCAGGTCCGCCAGGCGATCTCGATGTCCATCGACCGCCAGCTGATCGTCGACCAGGTCCTCAACGGCCTGGCCTACCCGTCGACCGACATCGTCACCCCGCCGATCCCCGGCTCGCGTGACGACGCCTGCAACTACTGCGTCTACGACCCGGAGGCCGCCAAGGCGCTGATCGAGGAGGCTGGCGTCGATCTGGAGGGCGAGACGCATCCAGTGCTACTTCAACGCCGACGCCGGCCACGATGTCTGGGTCGAGGCTGCCGCCCGTCAGGTCCAGGAGAACCTGGGCTCTCGACTACGAGCTGCAGTCGACCGAGTGGGCCCAGTACCTCGAGCTCCTCGACGCCCAGGACTTCACCGGTCCGTTCCGCCTCGGCTGGTCGCCAGGACTACCCGTCCCCGGAGAACTACATCCGCCCGATCGTGGGCACCGGTGGTGACTCGAACTACACGGGTTACTCCAACCCCGAGGTCGACGACCTGCTCGATGCAGGGCGACGAGGCGCCTACGCTGGAGGAGGGCATTGCCGCCTACCAGCAGGCCGGGGACGTGGCTCTCGAGGACATGCCGATCATCCCGATGTGGAGCGGCAAGACCGCGATCGCCTTCTCCGACGCCGTCGGTGACGTCACGTACGACCTGAGCGACCAGCGAGATCGCCTTCAAGGACATCTCGGTCAACTAGTGACCGTCGCTTTGAGGTAACTTGCTCCAAGGCGACTGAGTGCGGGGGCCAGGCCCAGCCTGGCCCCCGCACTCCAGTTGTGCACTGTGTGACGGAAAGGGAATCGCATGGGGCGCTACGTAGCCCGACGACTGATCCAGTTCATCCCCGTGATCCTGGGGACGCTGTTCCTGCTGCACCTCTTGAGCGTCATCACGATCCAGGTCGTCGGCGACCCGGTCCGAGCGCTGTTCGGAGAGAACGCGCCGCCGCCGGAGGTCATCGAGGCAGCTCCAGGTGCAGTACGGCCTCGACGACCCGTGCCTCGGACCAGACCGGCAACCCGTGCGTCGGGCTGTTCGTCGACCGCCTCGGCCAGTACGCCCAGGGCGACTTCGGCGTCAACTTCCGGGGCCGCGCCGGTCACCGACCTCTTCATCGAGCGGATCGGCGTGACACTGCGGCTGACAGGGTCTCGCGATCGCTCTTCGAGACCGTCGTCGGCATCTTCCTCGGGGTCCTCGCCGGCCTGCGCAAGGACAAGTTCATCGACAACTTCGTGCGAGTTTTCACGTCCGTCCTGATCGCCGTCCCGGTCTTCGTTGCCGGATCGCTGGCCGTCCTCTTCCTCGGGCTCAAGGTCGGGCTTCCGGTCCGCAACAGCGAGTGGGCGCCGGAGTGGCTGGGGCAGATGTTCCAGGTCGGCTACAACCCCGAGTATCCGTGGCTCAGCCTGTTCCTGCCCGCCCTCGTGCTCGCCGCGTTCTCGCTGGCAGCGATCGCGCGGCTCACCCGGACCAGCCTGATCGAGAACCTGCGCTCCGACTACGTGCGCACCGCGCGCGCCAAGGGACTCACCAGCGAGACGCGTGGTCGGCGATCCACACGCTGCGCAACTCGCTGATCCCGGTCGTGACCTTCATCGGCATCGACATCGGACTCCTGCTCGGCGGCGCGCTGGTCACCGAGGGCATCTTCAACGTGCCCGGCATCGGTCAGCTGGTCTTCCTCGCGATCCAGGCCAACGACACCCCCGTGATCATTGGGCGTGGTGACGATCCTGACTATCGTC
This sequence comes from uncultured Actinomycetota bacterium, assembly GCA_963804845.1. Taxonomy (GTDB): domain Bacteria; phylum Actinomycetota; class Actinomycetes; order Propionibacteriales; family Nocardioidaceae; genus Nocardioides. Next base: position 773,169 of record CAWDSA010000007.1, read on the forward strand.
TTCCTGGTGTCCAGCCTGGTCGTCGACATCCTGTACGCCGCACTCGACCCGAGGATCCGCTATGAGTGACCTCAGCGCGGCGCAGGCCGCGACCTCCGGTGAACCGACTGGCGGAAGTCGAGCCCACCTCGGGGAGCAATCGGACCCTGTGGGGCGACGTCCGCTACGAGCTGGTCCGCAGCCCGGTCTTCTGGATCTCCTCCGCGGTCGTCCTGGTCGTGATCTTGCTCATGTCGTTCGTCCCCAGTCTTGTTCGCCGCGACCTCGCCCACCGAGAGCGGTGCCTGCCACCTCGACCAACGCCCGGGTCGACACCGACCTGGGAGACAGCCCTTCGGCTACACCGACGCCGGCTGCGACATGTGGTCGTCGCTGGTCTAGGGCACCGGCAAGTCGGTCATCGTCGCGATCCTGGCGACGATCGGCACGGTCATCCTCGGCGTCGCCGCCGGGACCGCCGCCGGCTGGTTCGGCGGCTTCACCGACACCATCATCAGCCGCATCACCGACGTGTTCTTCGGGCTGCCCTTCCTCCTGGGCGCCCTCGTGTTCCTGGCGATCTTCCCGGATCGCAACATCTGGACGATCTCGCGGTGCTGATCGTCCTCGGCTGGACGTCGATCACCCGGGTCATGCGCGGCAGCGTGATCGCGACCAAGCAACGCGACTACGTCGATGCGGCCCGGGCAATGGGCGCCGGCGACTTCTTCATCATCCGCAAGCACATCCTGGCCAACAGCATCGCGCCGGTGATCGTGCTGGCGACGATCGGACTGGGTGCCTACATCGGTGCCGAGGCGACGCTGACGTTCCTCGGCGTCGGCTACCAGCGCCCGACCGTGTCGTGGGGGCTGCTGGTCAACGAGGGCCAGACCCTGGCGCTCGCCGGGGCTTCTGGCACCTGCTCGTCTACCCGTGCGCGTTCATCGTCATCACCGTGCTCGCGTTCATCCTGCTGGGTGACGTGCTGCGTGACGCCCTCGACCCCCGAAGCCGCTGAGGACTGACGAATGACTGACACCAAGACCGATGTGTCCACCGGGCCACGGAAGTCCCCGCTGAGCGGCATCGCCTTCGACCCGTCCGCGCCCCTGCTCGAGGTCGAAGACCTGCAGGTGGAGTTCCACACCCGCGACGGCGTCGCCAAGGCCGTCAACGGCGTGAGCTTCGCGGTGGGCGAGGGCGAGACCCTGGGCATCCTGGGCGAGTCCGGCTGCGGCAAGTCCGTCACGGCGCAGGCGATCATGGGCATCCTCGACACCCCGCCGGCGCGCGTCGGTGGCGGTCAGGTGCGCTACCGCGGGGTCGATCTCCTCGCGATGGACGAGAAGACCCGGCGCCACGTGCGCGCCAACAAGATCGCGATGATCTTCCAGGACGCGCTCTCCTCGCTGAACCCCGTCTTCACGGTCGGGTGGCAGCTCGGCGAGCTGTTCCGCATGCACCAGGGCGCCAGCCGCAAGGAGGCCAAGGCCAAGGCCGTCGAGATGCTGGAGCTGGTCGGCATCCCCGCCGCCAAGGACCGGGTCAACGACTACCCGCACCAGTTCTCGGGCGGCATGCGCCAGCGCGTGATGATCGCGATGGCGCTGTCCCTCAAGCCCGACGTGATCATCGCCGACGAGCCGACCACGGCCCTCGACGTGACCGTCCAGGCCCAGGTCATGCAGCTGCTCGCCGACCTGCAGCAGGAGATGAAGCTCGGCCTGATCCTGATCACCCACGACATGGGCGTGGTGGCGGACGTCGCCGACAAGATCTGTGTGATGTACGCCGGCAATGCCGTCGAGCAGGCCGACGTCTACCAGATCTACGAGACGCCGGCCCACCCCTACACCAAGGCCCTGCTCGAGTCGATCCCGCGCGTCGACCAGAAGGGTCAGGAGCTGACCGTCATCAAGGGTCTGCCGCCGGCACTGGTCGACGCGCCGCCGGGTTGCTCCTTCCACCCGCGCTGCACCTTTGCCCGGGACAGGTGCAAGACCGACAAGCCGCCGCTCTACCCCGTGCCGGGCGGTCGCTCCAGCGCGTGTCACTACTGGGAGGAGGTCATGGGCCAAGTGACTACCGAGACGGCCCCGGTCAACGACCCGGCAGCCGTGGACGAACCGACGGCCGTGAACGAGCCGGCGGCCGGGGCCAACGACGACGCCGAGGTCGTGCTCCAGGTCCGCGACGTCAAGAAGTACTTCCCCCTCACCCAGGGCATCGTCTTCCAGCGCACGGTCGGCCACGTCAAGGCGGTCGATGGCGTCTCGTTCGATCTTCACAAGGGCGAGACCCTCGGCGTGGTGGGCGAGTCCGGCTGCGGCAAGACGACTCTCGGCCGGCTGCTGATGGGCCTGGAGACCACGACCGAGGGCTCGATCAAGCTGCTCGGCCGCGAGATGGCGGGCGTGCGGGGCAAGGCAGCTGCGCAAGATGCGGCGCGACATCCAGATCGTGCTGCAGGACCCGTACTCGTCGCTCGACCCCCGGATGACCGTCGGCGACATCGTGGGCGAGCCCTTCGTCCTCCACCCCGACGCCCTCAACGGCACCGATCGCCGGCAGGCGGTCCAGGAGCTGATCGAGGTGGTCGGCCTCAACCCCGACCACATCAACCGCTACCCCCACCAGTTCTCCGGCGGCCAGCGGCAGCGGATCGGCATCGCCCGCGCGCTCACGCTGCGGCCCAAGGTCCTGGTGTGTGACGAGCCGGTCTCGGCGCTCGACGTGTCGGTCCAGGCGCAGGTGGTCAACCTGTTCGAGCGGCTCCAGGACGAGTTCGGCCTGTCCTACGTCTTCATCGCCCACGACCTGTCGGTGGTCCGCCACATCTCCGACCGGGTGATGGTGATGTACCTCGGCAAGGGAGTCGAGGTCGGCAACGAGGACGAGATCTACGGCACGCCGACCCACCCCTACACGCAGGCGCTGCTCTCGGCGGTGCCGGTGCCGGACCCGCGGATGAAGGGTCGGCGCGACCACATCGTGCTCCAGGGCGACGTACCGAGCCCGGCAAACCCGCCGTCGGGCTGCCGGTTCCGGACTCGCTGCTGGAAGGCCGAGGACATCTGCGCCAGCGAGGAGCCCCTCCTCCAGATCCGCGAGGGCTCCGACCATCCCTCGGCCTGCCACTTCGCCAAGGCGCGCGACGTGATCCACGCGATCGAGGAACCTGAAGGGCAGGACACCTGACGGTGCCTCCAGCCCGCGTCCTCCGGGGGCGCATCCTGGCAGTGGTGTGCACGGTGACGCTGCTGCTCGGCGGTTGCGGCTCGGACGGGGAACCCACTCCGCCACCCGCGGTCACCGAGCCGACCAGCACCGCGGCCCCGACGGATTCCGACGGCATCACGACCGAGTCCGACGCCTACCCCACGTGGTCGGCGATCGACGGCCTCGAGACGCCGCGTGACGACTTCGGCACCGCCGTCATCGGCACCGACATCTGGGTCCTGGGAGGCATGACGGGGGAGCGGGGCAACCGCCTGCTCTCGATCGAGGTCCTCGACACCACGACCGGCACCTGGACGACGTCCGACGTGGAGATGCCGCTCGGCGTCGCCTCCTTCGAGGTCGTGGCCGACGGCCCGCTGATCTACGCCTTCGGGGGCTTCGACGCCGAGAGTCAGGCGACCCAGTTCTCGGCCGTGCTCGACACCCGATCCGGCGAGTGGCGCGAGCTGCCGCCGCTCCCGGCGGCGCGGTATGCCCACACCGTGACGGCGTTCGACGGGCTCATCTATGTCATCGGGGGACGAGACGTCGACGGCGAGGTCTCCGAGGTCGACGTCTTCGATCCCGAGCGGGAAGTGTGGACGACCCTGGACCAGCCCATGCCGAGGGCCCGCGACTCCCACAAGACCGTCGCCACCCCCGACGGGTTGGTCGTCGCCGGCGGCCAGCGCGACTTCGTCGACAGCGAGCTGGTCGACGTCTTCGACCCGCGCACCGGTCGCTGGAAGCAGCTTCCCGACCTTCCGGAGCCGATGTCGCGCGCCGGGCTCGCCTACGCGCAGGGCAAGCTGTGGATCTCGCTCCACGAGTCGGCGTACGTCGCGAAGGGTCCGACGCCCACGTCGTGGGAGGAAGCCAACGCGCTCACGATCTCGCGGCACGGCATGGGTTTCGTCGTGCTCGACGGCTTCATCTACTCGATCGGCGGCTGCGCGCTCAACCCGCTGCGCGACGTCCGCACGGTCGATCGCATGGACCTGGCCTGACGTGAGGGGCTGAGCATGCAGGTCGACGTCGTCTCGATATTTCCGGACTACCTCGCGCCCCTCGAGCTCTCGCTCGCAGGCAAGGCGCGGGCCGCTGGGCTGCTCGACCTGCGCGTCCACGACCTGCGCGACTGGACCCACGATCGGCACCGCACCGTCGACGACACTCCGTATGGCGGCGGCGCCGGCATGGTGATGAAGCCTGAACCGTGGGGCGAGGCCCTCGACGAGATCCTGGCCGACGGCTCGACCCTCGTCGTACCGACGCCGTCGGGGGAGCCGTTCTCCCAGTCGCTGGCACGTGACCTGGCCGCCCGTGACCACCTGGTCCTCGCCTGTGGCCGCTACGAAGGCATCGACCAACGCGTCATGGACCACTACGCCGAGCGGGTCGAGGTGCGCGAGATCTCCATCGGCGACTATGTGCTCAATGGCGGCGAGGTCGCCGCTCTCGTGGTGGTGGAGGCGGTGGCGCGGCTCTTGCCCGGCTTCATGGGCAATGCCGAGTCGCTGACCGAGGAGTCGCACGAAGCCGGGCTGCTGGAGTACCCCGTCTACACCAAGCCGGCGTCCTGGCGCGGCCACGACGTCCCGCCGGTGTTGCTGAGCGGCGATCACGCCGCCATCGCGACGTGGCGTCGCCACCAGGCCCTCCAGCGCACGGCGGAGCGCCGGCCGGACCTCTTGCCACCCACCTCGCTCCCGGGCGGAGAGGTGATCGCGTCCGCGGTGCCCGCCGACGCGGGCCAGATCCTGACCCTCCAGCGAGCCTGCTGGCTGCAGGAGCAACAGGCCAACCCGGGGGTCCGGATCCCGGCACTCCACGAGTCTCTCGACGACGTGCGACGCTGGCTCGACGAGTGGACGGTGCTCACCGTGCGCCGTGGCGAGCGGCTGGTCGGGGCTGCGCGAGCCCGGTCAGAGGGTGAGCTCTGGGACGTGGGTCGGCTGATGGTCGCACCAGACCTCCAGGGTCAGGGCCTCGGCCGGGCGCTGCTCGAGGCCGTCGAGGCCGCCGCGCCCGCCGAGGCGACGAGTCTGGTGCTGTTCACCGGTGCCGGGAGCGTGGACAACCTCCGGTTCTACAAGCGCGCGGGCTACCGCGTGCGCGGCGAGGAACCCGACGTCCCCGGCGCGGTCAGGTTGTCGAAGCGGATTTCGCGCTGAGGCGCAGGCTCTGGCAGACTTGCTCGTCGGCCCAGTCGGCCGAAGGACCGCCCCGGGAATCGTGCGGGGGGTCTGCGACGAACTCCTGCCACAGGGGGAGTGCGGCGCCGCCGGCCACCAGACTGCGTCACACAGCTGAACACACTCGAAACCGCGATTGACCTGTGGCAACCGTGAGGAGAGATCATGAGCAACGTCATCACCGAGCTCGGCAATGCCATCAAGCGCGACGACGTCCCCGACTTCCGCGCCGGCGACACCGTGAACGTCCACGTGAAGGTCGTCGAAGGCACCCGCTCCCGCGTCCAGCAGTTCCAGGGCGTCGTCATCCGCGTCCAGGGCTCCGGCATCGGCCGCACCTTCACCGTACGCAAGGTCTCCTTCGGCGTCGGTGTCGAGCGCACCTTCCCGCTTCACTCCCCGATCTTCGAGACGGTCGAGGTCATCACCCGCGGTGACGTCCGCCGCGCGAAGCTCTACTACCTGCGCAACCTGCGCGGCAAGAAGGCGAAGATCAAGGAGCGCCGGGACGGCTGAAGGCACCCCACCATGTGCTTCGGCTCTCCCGCTGCGCTCCTCCACCGAAACACCGCGGGGACCCCGCCTGCGGCTTCACCGTTCTGGTTAGGCTTCGAGCGTGATGGCGACGACTGCGGTTCCGTGTCCGGCGTGATGGCCGACGAGCAGGATTCCCAGCCGTCTCACGCCGCGCCCAAGAAGAAGAAGAGCCTGCCGCTGTGGCAGGAGACCATCCTGCTGCTGGCCTTGGCGCTCGTGCTGGCGGTGGTGATCAAGGCGCTCTTCGTCCAGGCGTTCTACATCCCATCGGAGTCGATGGAGCCCGGCCTGATCAAGAACGACCGGATCCTGGTGCAGAAGGTCTCGTACTGGTTCGGCGGCGAGCCCGAGCGTGGCGACGTCGTGGTCTTCAAGGACCCCGGCGGCTGGCTCGACGAGGCCGTGGGCCCGACCAACCCGATCTCGGAGGCGATGGCCACCATCGGGCTCTATCCGCAGGGTGGTCACCTCGTGAAACGGGTCGTCGGCGTCGCGGGCGACACGATCGTCTGCTGCGACGACGAGGGACGGATCTCGGTCAACGGGGAGCCGCTCGACGAGGACCCCTACATCCGCGAGCAAGGACTCCAGTGCAACGGGCCGGGCGCCTCGCCGATGTGCAACTGGGAGGCCGGTCCCGTGCCCGAAGACACCATCTTCGTCATGGGGGACAACCGGGGGGCCTCCGCAGACTCCACGCGCCACATGTGCCGGGCCGACGCGACCGAGTGCGTCCCGGGTGACGAGTTCGTGCCCGTCGACCTCGTGGTCGGCAAGGTCTTCGTGCTGCTGTGGCCCGCGTCGCGGTTCGACTGGATCGGTACGCCCGACTCGTTCGCGAACGTGCCCGAACCCTCCTGAGGCGCCCGTGTCACGCTTGCCCCGAGGTCTCACGGTCCGGCGCGACGCCGGTCTCTACGGCTACGAGCGCGCACTCCGCCGAGCGGGCATCGACCCGATCGCGGGGGTCGACGAGGCGGGACGTGGTGCGTGCGCGGGCCCGCTGGTCGCCGGCGCCGCCATCCTGCCGCCGGGTAGCGCCGGTATCGTCCCGGGCCTCGCCGACTCCAAGCTGCTGACGGAGAAGGCCCGCGAACGGTGCTACGAACAGATCCTGCGCCGGGCCGTCGCCTGGTCGGTGGTGGTGCTCCCGTCCACGGAGTGCGACCGGCTGGGCATGCACGTGGCGAACGTCGAGGCGCTGAGGCGGGCGGTGGCGCTGCTCGAGGTGGCTCCTGCCTACGTGCTGACCGACGGGTTCCCCGTCGACGGCCTCGGCTCGCCCGGCCTGGCGATGTGGAAGGGCGACCGGGTCGCCGCCTGCATCTCGGCCGCCAGCGTGATCGCCAAGGTCACGCGCGACCGGATCATGACCAGGCTGCACGACGACTTCCCGGCGTACGACTTCCGGACGCACAAGGGCTACATCACCGACGAGCACGCCGCTGCCCTGACGGCCAACGGCCCGTGCCGCGAACATCGGCGGAGGTTCGTGAACGTGCGGCGGGCCGCAGGGCTCGAGCCGGAACCGGACCATACGCCGGACGAGCTGGTCGAGACCACTAGTGTCGTGACAGACCGCGTGGGGGAGGAGAGCAGCAGATGAGCGCCGAGGACCTCGAGAAGTACGAGACCGAGATGGAGCTCACCCTCTACCGCGAGTACCGCGACGTGGTGGGCATCTTCAAGTACGTCGTCGAGACCGACCGCCGCTTCTACCTCTGCAACCAGGTGGACGTGAAGGCGCGCACCGAGTCCGGCGACGTCTTCTTCGAGGTCTCGATGAGCGATGCCTGGGTCTGGGACATGTATCGGCCGGCGCGGTTCGCCAAGAACGTGAAGGTGCTGACCTTCAAGGACGTCAACGTCGAGGAGCTCTCGCCCTCCGACATCGACCCGCCGAAGGCCTGACTCGGCGCGCGGTCTCTACGGCAGCTTGATCAGCTTGACGCCCGTGCTGACGGTGCTCAGCGCCGTGACGAACAGCGGCGCCAGGTCGTCACCCCGGGCGGCGCAGAAGAACAGGTCGCCGTCGCCGTTCTCGGCTGAGATCTGGGTGGTGGTGGTGCAACCGCTCGTGGAGCCCGCAGGCAGGTCGGTGCCGCCCGACGCCCCCGCCAGCACGTCGGTGACGAGCGTGTTGTCGAAGCGGTTGGCATTCGTCGTGATCGCCCGGGTGGCGAGCTGTGTCCAGGTGATGGTCTGGGTGCAATTGGACTTGGGCACGTACGGGCGCGCTTGGGTGCCGTCAGTGGCGGGGCTGGTGGTGGCGCGGCACGAGGCGGGGGTGATGTTGCTGATCCAGGAAGCGCCGGCCGTGGTGGTGTCCGTGTTCGCGGGAAGTGCGCCACCGGCGTTGCTGTCGCCGCACCTGGAGTCGGTGAGGCTGTAGCCAATCGTGATGAGCAGGGCGCCCTGTGCCTTCGCGAGAGCGGCGACCTGCTCGAAGTTCCGGCACGCCTGCTGCCCGCCGTGTGTAGGTGCGAGCATTCGTCGTGGTCGTCGTCCTGACGAAGTGCTGGTAGGTGCAGCTGGGAGCCGGACGACGGGCACTGGGACGGCCGGGCCGAACGCCGCTCGGGCGCCCCGAGACCGTGGCGACCATTGGCGGTGTTGTTGGTCGTGACGGTCGTGAAGTCGTTGAAGTTCGAGAAGATGTCGTTCTTGTTGTCGAGGCTCACCGCTCCGGCGGTGGTCGTGGCGTTCTCGTACGGCTCGCCGTCGGTCTCGAAGATGATCACCTTCTTGACGGTGCCGGAGCGGCTCGCGCCGCCGAGCGTAGCGATGTTGTTCTCGTCGCCGCTCTTGCCCAGCAGGTAGCGGACCGCCGACTTCAGCGGCGATGCCAGCGCCGTTCGGGTGTCCATCAGGCGGGTGGTTCTAGCGCTGTCCCTATCGTCGAGACACTCGATCGCCTGGACCAGCTTGCTGCTGGTGTTGAGCGAGCGAACCCCGCTGCTGTTGGGGGCCCCGAGGTAGTCGTTCTTGAACGAGATCGGGACCCACGACGTGTTGGGCGACGACGTGACATTGGCGTTCGGGTAGACCAGCCGCTTGTTGGTCCCGTTGCACGAGCCCGCCGATTCCGACCCCCCCGCACGTGTGAACTCGCTCGGGCCGAGCGCGCCCAGCGCCACGTACTGGAGCTCGGGTGTCATCACCTGGAGCAATCCCTTGATGCCGGTGACGAGGTCGGTGCGGTAGTCGTGCGTGCAGGCTGCGGTGAGACGCACCCAAGGGGGTCAGTCATCGACAGCGTGCGGTCGGCGACGACGACGACGTCCATCGGGTTGGGGGCGACGGCGCCGCACGTACCGGCGCAGGCGACCGAGACCTGGGATCCCGTGGACCCATGGTCGATGCCGATCGCGGGAGCGAAGCTGAACGGGACGTCCTGCTCGGCACCGACCCGGATGGTGTTGCAGGTGATAGGTCGGTTGTTCGCGATGGAGTTGCCGGGGTTCCAACCGTTGCTGGGTCCGGCAGTCAGGGCGCACGGAATCGCGCAGAGCCTGCTGTTGCAGTTCATGTCGAACTGTTGGTCGGGGTCGGGCCAGGTCCGGGTGCGGTTCTGGTACTCCGACTGGGCCCAGATGGTCGCCGGCGAGACGGCGTCGGGATTGCACTCGCCGCCGCCGAACGTCACGGTCGGGATCTGGTAGGCCGCGGCCATCGCGGGCGTGAACGGCGTCATGTCGCCGTTGAGCTTCCGGGCGACCACGCACCAGAAGTCCACCTTCTCCAGGTCGAGCTCGCCCTGGCCGTTCGCGGCGAAGAAGGCCTGGGCGGCGGCGACGGCGTCGGCCAGGCTGCCATCGGCGTTGAACTCGGCGGCGGCAGCCGTCGAGGCCGAGTCGAGCTGGTTGATCAGAAGATGCTTGCGGTTGACCTGCGACGCGAGGTCCACGCCCAGGGCCGCGGCGGTGAGCAGGACGATCATGAGGGCAGCCATCAGGATGGCCACCGCGCCTCGCTCCGACTGCGGTCGGCGCCGGAATCGCAATCCCATGTCTTACTCCCTCACCATGGATGCTGAACGTTGCAGGCTGATGGTGTCGCCGACGCACGAGCTGCCACCGGCGATGGTGCACAACGAGCCGATCGGGGTCAGCCATTCGTGGGTATAGGTGATGCTGACCGTCACCGTGGAACCGGACGCGGCGTTGGTGGCGTACGAGACCTCGGTCCCGTCACACGACGTACCGCTCGTGTTGGTGCAGGTGATCGACGTCGTCGACATCGGCGAGCTCGATGCCGGCGCTGGTGAGCTCTGCGTCCAGGGTGGCGTCGATCTCGTCGTACGTGCCCGCCAGGCTCGCCACCCGGGCGGCGTCACGGGCGGCGTTGTTCACGAGATTCGCCTTCATGATCATCCACCCGAAGTCGAGGATGCCCATGACGAGCATCAGCAGGAGCGGCGTGACGAGGGCGAACTCGACCGCAGCGGCACCCCGCTGGTCACGCCCACGACGACGTCGTCCCCACATGTCATTCCTCACTGAGTACTCACCGGGTCGAGGACCGATGTGTCCTCCCGGTGTCAACAGGCTTGATCAGTGTGCCCAAACTTCCCGGGGGGCGGGCACGAATCGAAAAAGTCGGTGGGGCGCTCCAGACCGCCCCAAGTGTGCGCCGGGAACCGTCCACAGCCGGCCGGCTACGTGACTTCTCCACAGCCGATGGCAGCGCTGTCCTGACGTGACGGTCGCGGCGGTCAGGGTGGCCGCAGGAGGTCACCCAGATGACGCACACATCCACGAGTTCTTCCGGGCGCAACCAGGCGGTCGGCGCCTACGGCGAGCGCGTCGCGTCCGCTCACCTGACAGGGCTGGGGATGGTCGTGCTCGACCGCAACTGGCGCTGCGGCGACGGCGAGGTCGACCTGGTCCTCAGGGACGGGCGGGCGCTCGTCGCGTGCGAGGTGAAGACGAGGACCAGCCTCGACCACGGTTCACCCCACGAGGCGATCACCGACGTCAAGCTCCGCCGGCTCCAACGTCTCGGCCGGCAGTGGGCAGAGACCCACCACGTGAGCCCGCCGGAGATCCGGGTCGACCTGGTGGCCGTGTTGCGCCCGGCCAAGGGAGCGGCCCTGGTCGAGCACGTGAGGGGGATCGGCTGATGCCGGTGGCGTCGACGCCCTCGATCGCCCTCGACGGCGCTACCGGCCACCTCGTCGACGTCCAGGCCGACGTCTCCCCGGGCCAGCCCGGGCTGACGCTCGTCGGCCGCTCCGACGTCTCCGTCAACGAGGCACCCCACCGGTGCCGGATGGCGATCCACAACACCCAGCTGCACTGGCCGGCCACCAAGCGCATCACCATCTTGCTCTCGCCGTCCGACCTGCCGAAGCGGGGCACGCACTTCGACCTGGCGATCGCGCTGGCCGTCCTCGCAGCCGACCACCAGCTCCGCGGGGTCGACCTGGGCGGATCGGTCTTCGTCGGCGAGCTGACGCTGAGCGGGGGGCTGCGCTCCGTCCCGGGTGTCCTGCCGATGGCGCTCGCCGCGGCCAGACGGGGCGTGCGCCGGATCTTCGTTCCCGAACCGCAGGCCCACGAAGCGGCCATGGTCCCGGACCTGGAGGTCATCGGCGTGCGCTCCCTGGGCCAGGTCGTGGCGGAACTGGTGGGTGAGGAGGTCCCGGAGGCGCCGCCGGTGGCCGCCATGTCGGGCAGTCGACTCCTGGCGTGGCGAGGTCAGGAGCGCCTCGAGGAGGTCGACATGGTCGACGTGCTCGGCATGCAGGAGGCCCGCTTCGCCGCCGAGGTCGCCGCGGCGGGCGGCCACCACATCCTGCTGTCAGGGCCCAAGGGTTGCGGCAAGACCACGTTGGCCGAGCGGATCCCCACCATCCTCCCGGACCTCACGATCGAGGAAGCGGTGGAGGTGACCGCCCTCCGTTCCCTCGCCGGCGCACTCCAGGAGGGAGACGGGCTGGTTCGCCGTCCCCCGTTCAGCGCCCCCCACCACGACGCCAGCAAGGCCAGCATCCTCGGAGGAGGCACCGGTCGGGTCCGCCCGGGCGAGGTCAGCCGTGCCCACTGCGGAGTGCTGCTGCTCGACGAGTTCCCCCTCCTGCGGACCGACGTGATCGATGCCCTCCGGCAACCGCTGGAGAGCGGCGAGGTGACCATCGCGCGCGGTGACGACGCGGTGACCTACCCGGCCCGAGGCATGGTCGTGTTCGCCGCCAACCCCTGTCCCTGCGGCGACTACCGCGCCCACCCCGGCGGCAATCGGTGCACCTGCCTCGAGCGGCATCGGCGTGACTACCAGCGTCGTGTCCGCGGTCCGATCACCGACCGGATCGACATCACCCGCCACCTCGAACCGTTGCAGCCGCACGACGAGCGAGACCGCTTCGTCCCGCCCGAGCCCTCGGCCGCGGTGCGCGAGCGGGTAGCCGCCGCTCGAGCCCGTCAGGCGGAGCGCTACGCCGGGCGCAGCTGGGCCCTCAACGGCCAGGCACCGGGGCCCGCGCTGACGAAGGAGTGGCCGTTGCGCAGCGACGCCCAGGAGGTCATCGACGACAGGGTCTACCAGGGTCAGCTGAGTCGCCGGGGCGCGACCCGTGTGCACCGACTCGCCTGGACCATCGCCGATCTCCGTGGCGAAGGAACGCCCTCGGTCGCCGACACCTCGACTGCTCTGCGACTCCGGACGGGTGAGCCGCTGCTCGGCACGGCGCTTCGACGGGCTGCCTCGTGACCGACGAACGGCTGGCCCGAGCCGCGCTGAGCCGGCTCACCGAGCCCGCCACCCTGCGCGTCAGCCGGGCACTGACGAAGGTGAGCGCGACCCGTCTCTACGAGGACATCCTCACCCACCGGGGCGACGCCGACCTGGTCGCCGATGCTTCGGGCCGGCTGACCAGGCTCGACCCGGCCCGCGAGCTCGAGCAGGCCGCGACCCGGGGGATCAGGTTCGTCATCCCCGGCGACGGGGAGTGGCCCAGCCAGCTCGACGACCTCGCCCACGGTGACCCGGTCTCCGACATGGGTGGCGTGCCGATCGGTCTGTGGGTCCGGGGTCCGCTGCGCCTCGACGAGCTCGCCGGCTCGGTCGCCGTCGTCGGTTCGCGCTCGGCGACCACCTACGGCGAGAACGTCGCCCGCGGGCTCGGCGCCGGGATCGCGCGAGCAGACCGCGCCCTGATCTCCGGGGCTGCCCTCGGCATCGACCAGGCAGGTCACCGCGGCGCCCTGGCCATGGGCGGGCCGTCCGTCGCGGTGCTGGCGTGCGGCGTCGACCGGTCCTATCCCGCTGAGCACCACGACCTCATCGAACACATGGCGCGAGAGAGCGCCGTCATCTCGGAGCTGCCGCCCGGCTGCGCGCCGCTGCGGATGAGATTTCTGGCTCGCAACCGGATCATCGTCGCCCTCACGTCGGGGACCGTCATCGTCGAGGCGGCGATCCGGAGCGGGGCCCTCAACAGCGCGGGCTGGGCGGCCAGCCTCAGCCGCCCCCTGATGGGTGTGCCGGGGCCGGTCACCAGCGCACCGTCCGAGGGCGTCCACCGCTGGATCCGGAGCGGGGCGGCCAGCCTGGTCAGCACGGTCGACGACGTGCTGGAGATGGTGGGGGCCTCCGGTGAGCACCTGGTCGAGCTGCCGCGGGCTCCGGAGCTGGCGCGCGACCGCCTCACCCGGCGCCACCGGCAGGTGCTCGAGGCGGTCCCGGTCAGGCAGCCCGCCGGCCTCGACGCGATCGCCGCCACCGCCGGAGTCGCGGTCCTGGACACACAGACGGCACTCACCTACCTGACCGAGCACGGATTCGTGGCCTGTGACGGACGTGGGTGGAGACTCGGCCCGCGAGGTGGGGTCGAGGTCCCGGACCCCAGCACCTGAGCGACCTACGATCGCGGCATGGTCGGCGAGCAGGCGCAGCCCGATCCGGGCCTGGGCGAGGGTTTCGTCCGGGCACTGGGGGAGTACGAGCGCCACCTCGTGGCCGAGCGCAACCTGTCGGCCCACACGGTGCGCGCCTACCTGGGCGATCTCGAATCCCTGCTCGACCACGCCCAGCGCCTCGGCATCCGGCGGCTCGACGAGCTCGATCTCCGGACCCTGCGCAGCTGGCTGGCCAACCAGCAGACGCGAGGCCGCGCCCGGACGACAGTGGCGCGTCGCGCGACGGCAGCCCGGGTGTTCACCGCCTGGCTCGCCCGCACCGGGCGCGTCCCGGCCGACGCTGGTGCCAGCCTGGGCTCGCCCAAGGCCCACAAGACACTGCCCGCCGTGCTGCGGGCCGACGAGGCACGCGACCTCCTCGAGGCCGCCGCCGAGCTGGCAGACGACGGCAGCCCGATCGGGCAGCGTGACGTGGCCATGCTGGAGCTGCTCTATGCCACCGGCATCCGAGTCGGCGAGCTGGTGGGGCTCGACGTCGACGACGTCGACGACGATCGGCAGGTGGTCCGTGTCTTCGGCAAGGGGCGCAAGGAACGGACGGTGCCCTACGGACATCCGGCCGCCCGTGCCCTGGCGCGATGGACCCAGCAGGGGCGGCCCGCGCTCACGGTCGCCGGATCGGGGGCCGCCCTGTTCCTCGGCGCCCGGGGTGCGCGGATCGACCAGCGGGCCGTGCGGACCCTGGTGCACCGGCGCATCGCCGACGTCCCGGGGGCGCCCGACCTCGGGCCGCACGGGCTACGGCACACCGCAGCCACCCACCTGCTGGAAGGTGGAGCCGACCTGCGCTCGGTCCAGGAACTGCTCGGACACGCCTCGCTGGCGACGACCCAGCTCTACACCCATGTCACGACCGATCGGCTCCGCAAGGCCTACCGGCAGGCCCACCCCCGGGCGTGAGTCACCACCACGACGCGGCCCACGCCCCGAGGTAGGTGAGCGGCCGCCACGCGGCGTACGGCGTCGCGGGTGCGGCCCGGGTCGGCAGGCCCGCCAGTGGCAGCAGGCGCACCGGGCCGGCCCCGACAAGTCGGAGCGGGTCGAGGTAGGTCTCGCCCCTGATCCAGCCCCAGTGCAGGCACGAGCGGGGAAAGCAGTGGGAGCCCGGAAGGGCCAACCTTCCGAGCGCATCGCCGGCAGCGACGGGTTGCCCGCGGGTCACCCCGGGAGCAACCGGCTCGTACGTGGTGCGGGTGTCGCCATGGTCGACGACGACGACCCCGCGGCCTGCGATCATGCCGACGAACGAGACGTTGCCGGCCAGCGCCGCGCGGACCTGCTGCTCGGGAGTGCCGATCAGGTCGACACCCCGGTGGCCGGCCCCCCACGGGGTCGTGGGCGGGTCGAAGCCCGCCGCGACGCCGGGTGTCGGCCGAAGGGGCCACTCGCCGACTGGGTCGCGATCGACCTGCGAGGGCGGCAGGGCGGTCGCGTGGGTCGCGACGAGGATCAGCGACATGACGCTGAGGAGGAGCGAGACGACAGGGCGCATGCGACGACTCTCGACAGCGGGAAGCCGGTCCGCCAGTCGGCGGTGTTCGGCTGTGGAGAACCCGGTCAGCGGAGTGACTGTGGACGGTCTGGGGCCCGCCCCGCCGCGATTCGCGGGGCAGCCGGGCGTCGACTATCCTGAGCGGAGCAACCCACTCGTGGGTTGACTTCGCACGTTCACAGACCGCGACGGAGTTGCATCCCTGGCTCCGATTCACCCGTGGGCGTCGATCCTCGGTCCCGATTCAGGTCGGGTCGGATCGCGCGTGAGCGTCAGGGCCGTCGGCACCCGCCGGGGGCAGCAACTGAAAACAACAACAGAGGGCGCAACCCGGCCCGGCCTGCCAGCCACCTGGAACTCCAGGCTGGTTCCCAAGGCCGTGCACGACGGCGAGCGCCTCTCGACCACAGGAGATCCCCATGGCAGTCGTCACCATGCGCCAGCTTCTCGAGAGCGGCGTGCACTTCGGTCACCAGACCCGTCGCTGGAACCCGAAGATGAAGCGCTTCATCATGACCGAGCGCAACGGCATCTACATCATCGACCTGCAGCAGTCGCTGGCCTACATCGACCGCTCGTACGCCTTCATCAAGGAGACCGTCGCCAAGGGCGGCACCGTGATGTTCGTGGGCACCAAGAAGCAGGCACAGGAGGCGATCGCCGAGCAGGCGACCCGCGTCGGGATGCCCTACGTGAACCAGCGCTGGCTGGGCGGCATGCTCACCAACTTCCAGACCGTGCACCAGCGGATCAACCGCCTCAAGGAACTCGACGAGATCGACTTCGAGGACGTGGCCGGCTCCGGCCGCACCAAGAAGGAGCTGCTCCAGATGCGGCGCGAGCGCGACAAGCTCAACAAGTCGCTCGGCGGCATCCGCGAGATGAGCCGCCCGCCGGCCGCCGTGTGGATCGTCGACACCAACAAGGAGCACCTCGCCGTCGAGGAGGCCCGCAAGCTCCGGATCCCGATCATCGGCATCCTGGACTCCAACTGCGACCCCGACGAGGTCGACTTCCCGATTCCCGGCAACGACGACGCGATCCGCGCCGTCGGGCTGCTGACCCGCGTCATCGCCGACGCCGTCGCCGAGGGCCTCATCGCCCGCTCGGGCGCCAAGACCGGCGAGGGCGACAAGGCAGTCCCGGGTGCCGAGGAGCCGCTGGCCGAGTGGGAGCGCGAGCTTCTCGGCGGCGACGCCGACAAGGCAGCCGTCGCGGCCACGGGTGGCGACGCTGACGCCGCCCCGGCAGCCGAGGCCACCGGTGCCGCTACGGAGGCGCCCGCCGCCGACGCCGCGGCCGAGGCCGCCACCGACGCGCCTGCCGCCGAGGTGAAGGCCGAGGAGCCTGCCGCTGAGGTGAAGGCCGAGGAGCCTGCCGCCGAGGCGAAGGCCGACGCGCCTGCCGCCGAGGCCGAGGTCGCCGAGGGCGAGTTCGGTGCCGACTCCGCAGCCGCGCTCGAGAGCGGCGAGGCTCCCGCGGGCTTCGAGATCAAGGGCAACAAGACGTCGAAGAAGTTCCACGCGCCGTCGAGCCCCTGGTACGACCGCACCAACGCCGAGGTCTGGTTCCGCACGGCCGAGGCTGCCGAGCAGGCCGGTTTCGTGAACGCCGAGGCCAAGGCCGACGACAAGGGCGACGACAAGGCTGACGCCTGATCCCCGGCCCATCACCAACTTTCGAGAGTTCGAGGAAGAGAGAACATGGCTATCTCCGCCGCTGACGTCAAGAAGCTCCGGGAGCTCACCGGCGCGGGCATGATGGACTGCAAGAAGGCGCTCGAAGAGGCCGATGGCGACTTCGAGGCAGCCGCCGGGCTGATCCGCATCAAGCTGGGCAAGAAGATGGCCGAGCGCGGCGCCGAGCGCGAGGCCTCAGCCGGCCTGGTCGTCACCTCCGGCGGCGCGCTGGTCGAGCTGAACTGCGAGACCGACTTCGTGGCCAAGGGCGACGACTTCGTCGCTGCCGCCCAGCAGATCGCCGATGCGGCTGCCGAGGCCAAGGCGGCGGACGCCGACGCCCTCAAGGCAGTCAAGCTCGGCGACAAGACGGTCGCCGAGGTCGTCGAGGACCTCGCCATCACCATCGGCGAGAAGATCGAGCTCGGGCAGGTGGCCTACTTCGAGGGTGACGTCGTCTCCTACATGCACAAGCGTGCGGCCGACCTGCCGCCCGCCGTGGGCGTGCTGGTCGAGTACGACGGAGACGAGCAGGGTGCGCGCGGCGCCGCGATGCAGATCGCGGCGATGCGTCCGAAGTACCTCACCCGCGACGAGGTCCCCGCCGACCTGGTGGAGAAGGAGCGCTCGATCGCAGAGGCGACCTCTCGCGAGGAGGGCAAGCCCGAGCAGGCGATCGCCAAGATCACCGAAGGCCGGCTCAACGGCTTCTTCAAGGACGTCGTCCTCCTCGAGCAGCCGTCGGTGACCGAGAGCAAGAAGACCGTGAAGGCGGTCCTCGACGACGCCGGCACCACGGTCACCAGATTCGTCCGGTTCGAGGTCGGCGCCTGACAGGAGGCGCCGGAGCACGCACTGGGCGGCGTTGTCGTCGGTCGACGGGGGGCTTCGCCCTCACCCCGCCTTCCCTCCTCCGCCTTGCCCAGCACGCACTCGGGCACCTCCTGCAGCCCAGTTGCCCGAACGTGCGCAGTAGGGTTTCGCCCGTGACGGCGTACACGCGGGTCCTGCTCAAGCTCTCCGGCGAGGTGTTCGGCGGCGGCCGCGTGGGAGTGGATCCCGACGTGGTCGCCCAAGTTGCCGCGGAGATCGCCGCCGTGGCGCGGCAGGGTGTCGGTATCTGCATCGTCGTGGGAGGTGGCAACTTCTTCCGCGGCGCGGAGATGCAGCAGCGGGGGATGGACCGCGCGCGGGCCGACTACATGGGCATGCTCGGCACGGTCATGAACTGTCTCGCGCTGCAGGACTTCCTCGAGAAGGAGGGCATCGAGACCCGGGTCCAGACCGCGATCACGATGGGCCAGGTCGCCGAGCCGTACATTCCGCGGCGCGCGGTGCGTCACCTCGAGAAGGGCCGGGTCGTGATCTTCGGCGCCGGCGCCGGGATGCCGTTCTTCTCCACCGACACGGTGGCCGCGCAGCGGGCGCTCGAGACGCGGTGCGAGGTCGTGCTGATGGCCAAGCAGGGTGTCGACGGTCTCTACTCCGCCGACCCCAAGCTCGACCCGACCGCGACGAAGTTCGAGACCATCACCTACCAGGACGTCCTCATGAAGGGCCTCAAGGCCGCCGATGCGACGGCGTTCGCCCTCTGCATGGAGAACAAGATGCCGCTCATCGTCTTCGGTGCCGAGGAGGAGGGCGCGATCGCGAGGATCGTGGCAGGTGAGAAGATCGGGACGCTGGTCAGCGCGGGCTGACCCAACGACGAGCGACACAGGAGTACGCCGTGATCAAGGACATCCTCCACGAGGCCGACCAGAAGATGGACAAGTCGGTCGATTCGACGCGTGAGGAGTTCGCGGCGATCCGCGCCGGCAGGGCGCAGCCGAGCATGTTCAACAAGATCCTCGTCGACTACTACGGGACTCCGACGCCGCTCCAGCAGCTGGCCTCGTTCACGGCGCCCGAGGCCCGGATCATCCTGATCGCGCCGTACGACATGGGGGCGGTCGCCAACATCGAGAAGGCGATCCGTGACTCCGACCTCGGGGTCAACCCGGCCAACGACGGCAAGGTGCTGCGCTGCGTGTTCCCCGAGCTCACCGAGGAGCGGCGCAAGGAGTACATCAAGGTCGCGCGGGCGAAGGCGGAGGACGGCCGGGTCGCGGTCCGCAACCTTCGTCGCAACGCCAAGCAGAGCCTGGAGAAGCTCGGGTCGGACGGTGACGTCGGCCAGGACGACGTCACCGGCGCCGAGAAGCGGCTCGACGCGATGACCAAGAAGCACACCGATGCCATCGACGACCTGTTGAAGAACAAGGAAGCCGAGCTCATCGAAGTCTGACAACACCATGTCCACCACGCCCCCAGCGCCAGCCAAGGACCACGGGCGAGCCGGCCGCAACCTGCCGGCCGCCGTCGGGTCCGCCGTCGTCCTGCTCGCCGCGATCGCCGCGAGCCTCGCGTTCTGGAAGATCGCGTTCCTCGGCATCGTCGCCGCGGCCGTCGTCGTGGCGATCTGGGAACTGCGCCAAGGCCTGCTCGCAAAGGACATCGACCTGCCCGAGCAGCCCCTCATGGCGGGCGGTGTGGTCATGGTGGTCGTCGCCTACTTCTACGGGGCGCCCGCCCTGGTCACGGCGACCGCGGTCACGGCGCTCATCGTCATGCTGTGGCTGCTGCGTCGCGGCGTGGAGGGCTACGTCCAGAACGCCACGGCGTCGGTGTTCACGCTCGTCTACGTCCCGTTCCTGGGTTCGTTCGTCGCGCTGCTGCTCGCCGAGGGGGGTGCGACCGGGTTCGAGCGCTGGGACGACGGCGCCAAGGGCATCACGGTGTTCATCCTCGTCACGATCGCCTCCGACATCGGCGGGTACTGCGCCGGCGTCCTGTTCGGCCGCCACCCGATGGCGCCGGTGATCTCTCCCAAGAAGTCCTGGGAGGGTTTCGTCGGCTCGGCTGTGTTCTGCGTCGTCGCCGGGTGGGCGCTGGTCGTCTACCTGCTCGACGGCGACTGGTGGGTGGGCGTCGCACTCGGCCTGATTGCCGTCGTGATGGCGACGCTCGGCGACCTGTGCGAGTCGGTCATCAAGCGTGACCTCGGCGTCAAGGACATGAGCCAGGTCATCCCCGGCCACGGCGGACTCATGGACCGGCTCGACTCACTCCTGGCCACGATCGCCCCCATCTGGCTGCTGCTGCACTACACCGTGTTCACCGGGTGACGCTGTTCTTCGCAGAGCCGGCGTGAACTCAACCCGTCAGGTCTAGGGTTGAACTCATGGACCTCGCCGGGCTGGTGGCACGCCTCGACGAGCAACTGGCGGATGCCGACGCGGAGCTGGCCGCGCTCTACCCGGGGACTCGGCCGGGACGGCAACCGGTCCACACGATCTACGTCCCCGCGCACCAGTACGGCTCCGGGCTGGTGGCGCGCTACGGCAGAGCCGCCCAGATTGCGGTGGCGCAGCACGGTGCGCTCTTCCTGCGGCTGATCGACGACGACGAGGACCTTCTGGACCGGGTCCTGACCAAGCTGGAGCGAGAGCCGGTCGAGGACCTGCGGATCGACTTCGAGGACGGCTACGGCGACCGCGGTGACGACGCCGAGGACGAGGCGGTAGCAGCGGCCGCGAGCGCGCTGCGCGCGGACCTCGACGGTGGCCTGGCGCCGTCGTCGTTCGGAATCCGGTTCAAGAGCCTCGAGCAGCCCACCCGCGCGCGAGGGGTTCGGACGCTGGTGGCGTTCCTCGAAGGCATCGTGAGCGACGGCACGCTGCCGGCCGGGTTCGTGGCGACCCTGCCCAAGGTCACCTCCGTCGCCCAGGTCGAGGCGATGGCGCACATCTGCACCGTCGTCGAGCACGAGGTCGGGCTGGATGACCACGCCCTGGTGTTCGAGCTCCAGGTCGAGACGCCCCAGGCCATCATCGGACCGGGCGGGACCGCGCTGGTGGCTCCGATGATCCACGCAGCCGAAGGCCGGTGCACCGGCCTCCACTACGGCACCTACGACTACAGCGCCTCGATCGGGATCCCCGCCGCCTACCAGAGCCTCGACCACCCGAGCGCCGACCTCGCCAAGACGGTGATGCAGGCCGCGGCGGCCGGCACCGGCGTACGCCTCTCCGACGGTTCCACCAACATCCTTCCGGTGGGCGAGGAGCCCGACCTGGAGCGTGGCTGGGCCACCCATCTGCGGTTGGTCCGCAGGTCGCTGGAGCGCGGCTTCTACCAGGGCTGGGACCTGCACCCTCACCAGCTGCCCACCCGCTACGCCGCCACCTTCGCCTTCTTCCGCGAGGGGCTGGACGACGCGACCGCGAGACTGCACGCCTGGGCCGCGCGGGAGCCCGGCCCGGTGGCCGACGAGCCGGCGACCGTCAAGGCGCTGGCCGGCTTCATGGTGCGCGGCGTCGACTGCGGTGCGCTGACGTCCGACGAGGTCACCGGGAGCAGCGGGCACGACCTCGGCGCACTCGTCGACCTGGCGCAACCCGGCCGCACCACGCATTAGTCTCGCGGGATGGGAATCGTCCTCGGTGCCAACCAGTACGGCAAGGCCGAGAGCCGCGTGGTCCGCATCGTGCGCGACACCGCACGCCACGAGATCCGCGACCTGAACGTCAGCACCAGCCTGCGCGGTGACTTCGCGGACGCCCACCTGAACGGCGACCAGTCTGCTGTCCTCCCCACCGACACCCAGAAGAACACCGCCTTCGCGTATGCCAAGGAGCGGGGGGTCGACTCGCCGGAGGACTACGCGATCGCGCTCGGAGGACGGCTGCTGACTGCCACCCCCGCGGCGACCGGGGCTCGGGTCGCCGTCGAGGAGTACGCCTGGGACCGGATCGAGGTCGACGGCACCGGTCACGACCACGCCTTCGTCCGACGGGGTGCCGAGGTCCGCACCACGACCGTCGAGGTGACCGCCGCGGGGAGCGCCGTCGAGTCGGGGCTGACCGACCTCGTGGTGCTCAAGTCGACCGGCTCCGAGTTCAAGGGATTCCTGCACGACCAGTACACGACCCTCGCCGACACCGACGACCGGGTCCTGGCGACCTCACTGACGGCGACCTGGCAGTACGAGGATGGCGACCCTGGTGTCGAGTGGAACACGGCGTACGACGCGATCCGCACGATCCTGCTGGAACAGTTCGCCACCACCTACAGCCGCGCACTGCAGGAGACCCTGTGGCTGATGGGCCGCGCCGTGCTCGAGCATCGACCCGACGTCGCCGAGATCTCGTTCGTTGCCCCGAACCGGCACCACCACCTCGTCGACCTGACGCCGTTCGGTGTGGACAACGACGGCGAGGTGTTCGTAGCCGCCGACCGCCCCTATGGCCTGATCGAGGCCACCGTGACCCGGGACGACCGATGACCCCCGAGGAGTTCAACGCGCTACCGGAGGCCGAGGCGCGAGAGCGCCTGGCCGGATGCCTCGACGTGTCGCGCTGGGTCGACACGGTCCTCGGTGGCCGGCCGTACGCCGACGTCGGGGCGCTGCTGACCGTGGCCGAGGTCGCTGCCGGCTCCCTGAGTGACGACGAGCTCGCGCAGGCGCTGGCTCGGCACCCGCGCATCGGGGAGCGGGCCGGTGTCGGCCACGACGCCGCCCACTCGGCACGCGAGCAGGCCGGCGTCCAGCCCGGCGACGCAGACGTCGCGGCCCGGCTCGCGGCCGGCAACCGGGCCTACGAGGAGCGGTTCGACCGGGTCTTCCTGATCCGCGCGGCGGGCCGCAGCGGGGACGAGATCCTCGCCGAGCTGACCCGCCGGCTCGACAACGACGACGAGACCGAGCGCGTCGAGACCGTCCAGCAGCTGCGCGAGATCGCGCTGCTCCGACTCGAACAGGTGGTGGACTGACGTGGCCACGCTCAGCACGCACGTCCTCGACACGGCCGCAGGACGGCCCGCGTCTGGCGTACCGGTCACGTTGTCGAAGGTCGACGGTGAGGTGCTCGCCGAGGCCACGACCGACGACGACGGTCGGGTGGCACCGATCGGCGGTGACCTCGCCCCGGGCGACTACCGGCTCCGCTTCGAGACCGGCGGGCCGTTCTACCCCGAGGTCGTGGTGACCTTCCGCATCGTCGCCGACGAGCACCACCACGTCCCGCTGCTGCTCAGCCCCCACGGCTACACGACCTACCGTGGCAGCTAGCCCGTACGACGCGGTGGTCCGCGCCGCCAACGCGGTCGTCGCGGGAGAGATGCGGCCGGTCGCCCTGGGCATCCGTGACGGCCGGATCGCCACCCTCGATGCGGACGCGCGGGCCCATGGGGAGCTGGCAGACCTGCAGCTACGGGACGACGAGGTGCTGCTCCCGGGGCTGGTCGACACCCACGTCCACGTCAACGAGCCGGGCCGCACCGAGTGGGAAGGTTTCGAGTCCGCCACCCGCGCCGCGGCGGCCGGTGGTGTGACGACGATCGTGGACATGCCGCTCAACTCGATCCCGCCCACGACGTCGGTGGACGCGCTGCAGACCAAGCGGGAGGCGGCCGCCGGCCAGGCCCATGTCGACGTCGGGTTCTGGGGCGGCGCCGTACCGGGCAACGTGGCCGACCTGGCCGGACTCCACGGCGAAGGAGTGTTCGGCTTCAAGTGCTTCCTGCTGCCCTCCGGGGTGGAGGAGTTCCCCGAGCTCGACGGTCCCGGCCTGCAGGAGGCGATGGCCGAGCTGGCGCGGCTGGACGCGCTGCTCATCGTCCACGCCGAGGACGGGACCGAGCTGCTCGCCGAGTCGCCCACCGGCCGCAGGTATGACACCTTCCTCCGTTCGCGACCTCCCAAGGCGGAGTCGGTCGCGATCGACCGGGTCATCGCCGTGGCCGCCGCGACAGCCGGTCGTGCGCACATCGTCCACCTGTCCGGCGCCGACGCACTGCCGGCGATCCGCGAGGCCCGCGCGGCCGGCGTACGACTCACGGTGGAGACCTGCCCGCACTACCTGTCGTTCGTGGCCGAGGAGATCCGTGACGGCGCCACCGAGTTCAAGTGCTGCCCGCCGATTCGCGACGCCGGCAACCGCGAACAGCTGTGGCAGGCGCTCGCCGACGGCGACATCGACCTCGTGGTCTCCGACCACTCGCCCTGCACCCCGGAGCTGAAACAGCTCGACCGCGGTGACTTCGGCGATGCCTGGGGCGGCATCGCCTCGCTCCAGCTGGGGCTGCCTGCGGTGTGGAGCGAGGCCCGGCGACGCGGACACGACCTGGTCGACGTCGTCCGCTGGATGTGCGAAGGCCCGGCGGACCTGGTCGGCCTGCGCCGGAAGGGTCGGCTCGCCGTGGGTCACGACGCCGACCTCTGCGTGCTGGCTCCCGACGAGTCGTTCTCCGTCGATGCGGCCCAGTTGCGGCACAAGCATCCCGTGTCCGCCTACGTCGGGCGTACGCTCACCGGCACGGTCCGGCAGACCTGGCTGCGCGGGACGCCCGTCGACCCCGACGGCGAGCCCGCCGGGCGGCTGCTGAGGAGGGGAGACTGCATGAACTACTACGTGCCCCGGGGCGGGCTGCCCGGGCAGGACGAGCTCACCACCGACCGCGCGGTCTTCACCGACGCGTACGCCGTGCTCCCTCGCGGCACGATGCGCGACATCGTCACCAGCCGACTGCCCCGGTGGGAGTCGACCCGCGCCTGGGTGCTGGCGCGGCCGCTCTCGGGGTTCGCCGAGACGTTCAGCCAGTACGTCGTGGAGGTCGGGCCGGGTGGCGGCAACGACCGCCCCGAGGACGACGCGCGCGCCGAGGGCGTGCTGTTCGTGGTCGACGGCTCACCGACCCTCGTGGTCGACGGGACCGACCACGAGCTGCGGCCGGGCAGCTACGCCTACCTCCCGCCGCGGACGAACTGGTGGCTGCGCAACCGGACCGAGGCCACGACGACCTTCCACTGGATCCGCAAGGCCTACGAGGTCGTCGATGACATCGACGTACCCGAACCGTTCGTCACCCACGAGGACGACGTCACACCTCAGCCGATGCCCGGCACCGACGCCTGGTCGACCCAGCGGTTCGTCGATCCCGACGACCTCCGCCACGACATGCACGTCAACATCGTGAACTTCGAACCGGGTGGCTCGATCCCGTTCCCGGAGACGCACGTGATGGAGCACGGGCTCTACGTGCTCGAGGGCAAGGCGGTCTACCTGCTCAACAAGGACTGGGTCGAGGTCCAGGCCGGCGACTTCATGTGGCTGCGCGCCTTCTGCCCGCAGGCCTGCTACGCCGGCGGCCCGGATCGCTTCCGGTACCTGCTCTACAAGGACGTCAACCGGCACCCGCGGCTCTGGCCCGATCTACAGTGGAGAGCGTGAGCACCGCGCCCTCGATCACGGTCAACGGTGAGCAACGCCCGCTGGCCGGGACCCGCGTGCACGTCTCGCTGCTGGACTTCCTGCGAGGCGCGGGGCTGGTCGGCGCCAAGGAGGGCTGCGCCGAGGGGGAGTGCGGCGCCTGCTCGGTGCTGGTCGTTCGTCCCGACGGCGACGGCAGCCAGTGGACTGCCCTCAACGCGTGTCTGGTCCCCGCGGCGGCGTACGACGGACAGGAGATCGTGACCGCCGAGGGACTCGGCAGCCCCGACCGGCTTCACCAGGTCCAGCGCGAGATCGCCGAGCGCGGCGGCTCGCAGTGCGGCTACTGCACCCCCGGGTTCGTGTGCAGCATGGCCGCCGAGTTCTACCGCCGCGACCGGGCGGCCGGCCCCGCCGACCACGAGCACGGACCCAACGGCTTCGACCTCCACGCCCTGGGCGGCAACCTGTGCCGGTGCACCGGCTACCGGCCGATCCGTGACGCGGCCTGGGCGCTGACCTCGCCCGAGGACGACGACCCGCTGGCGGCGCGACTCGCGGCACCGGCCCCGCCGCCCGGAAACACCGTCATGGCCTCGGACGCGGGTGACTTCCGCAGGCCGACCACGCTCGTCGACGCGCTCACGATGCTGGCCGACCACCCGGACGCCACGGTGCTCGCCGGTGCCACCGACCTCGGCGTGGAGGTGAACCTGCGCGGTGCGCGGCCGTCGTACGTCGTGGCGGTCGACCGGTTGCCGGAGCTGCGCGAGCTCGCGACGGGAGCCGAAGTGATCGAGATCGGCGCGGCGCTCACGCTGTCCGAGGTCGAGGCCGGGCTGGCCGGGGCGGTCCCGCTGCTGGACGAGGTGTGGCCGCTCTTCGCGTCCCGCCTGATCCGCAACGGCGCCACGATCGGCGGCAACCTCGGCACCGCGTCCCCGATCGGCGACCTCCCGCCGGCGCTGCTGGCTCTCGACGCGGTGGTCGTGCTGACGGGGGTCGAGGGTGACCGTGAGGTGCCGCTGGCCGACTACTTCACCGGCTACCGCGAAACTGCGCTACGCGTCGGAGAGCTCATCCGGAGCGTCCGGATCCCGCAGCCACAACCCGCGCGGACGGCGTTCCACAAGATCTCCAAGCGGACCTACGACGACATCTCCAGCGTGGCCGTCGGCTTCGGCCTCGACGTGGTGGACGGGACGGTGACGCGGGCGCGGATCGGGCTCGGAGGCGTCGCCGCGACGCCGATCCGGGCGCGCGCGACCGAGGCCGCACTGGAGGGTCGGCCCTGGTCGGCCGCAACGATCGAGGCTGCCTCCCGCGTGCTGAGCGGTGAAGGGACGCCGATGGACGACCACCGCTCCAGTGGGGCGTACCGGGCGGCGATGCTGGGCAACGCCCTACGAAAGCTCTGGGCGGAGACGGCGAGGTCCGGAGATGAGTGAGCTGTCCCGGCGACCCGACGGCGCGACCATCGGCGAAACCATCCCTCACGAGAGCGCGGCGCTGCACGTCACCGGTCACGCCCTCTACACCGACGACCTGGTCAGCCGCCTGCCCGACGTCCTTCACGCACATCCGGTCTGCTCGCCCCACGCCCACGCGCGCGTCACGGAGCTGCGGGTCGAGGGCGCCTACGGCGTGCCCGGCGTGGTCCGGGTCCTGACCGCCGAGGACGTGCCGGGCGTCAACGACGCCGGCGTGAAGCAGGACGAGCCGCTGTTTCCGTCGGAGGTGATGTTCCACGGCCACGCCGTCTGCTGGGTGCTCGGCGAGACCCTCGAGGCGGCCAGGCTCGGCGCCGCGGCCGTCAGCGTCGACTACGAACCGCTGCCCGCGCTGGTCGGCGTGACCGAGGCGATCGCTGCCGGGAGCTTCCAGGGCGGCCGCCCGACCGTGCGGCGCGGCGACGTCGAGCACGGCCTCGCGGAGTCGGCCCACGTGTTCAGCGGGATCACGGAGATGGCCGGGCAGGAGCACTTCTACCTCGAGACCCACTGCTCGCTGGCCCACGTCGACGAGGCGGGGCAGGTGTTCGTCCAGAGCAGCACACAGCACCCGTCGGAGACGCAGGAGATCGTGGCCCACGTGCTGGGCCGGCACAACCACGACGTGACCGTGCAGTGCCTGCGGATGGGCGGTGGCTTCGGTGGCAAGGAGATGCAGCCTCACGGCTTCGCGGCGATCGCAGCCCTCGGCGCCGTCCTCACCAGCCGCCCGGTCCGGCTCCGGCTGACCCGCGCCCAGGACATGGCGATGACCGGGAAGCGGCACGGCTTCCACGCCCAGTGGCGGGTGGGGTTCGATGCCGACGGACGGCTGCAGGCACTCGACGCCACCCTCACCTCCGACGGCGGCTGGAGCCTCGACCTCAGCGAACCCGTCCTCGCGCGGGCGCTGTGCCACGTCGACAACGCCTACTGGATTCCTCACGTGCGCGTGAACGGCCGGATCGCGCAGACCCACAAGACCTCGCAGACCGCGTTCCGCGGCTTCGGCGGGCCGCAGGGGATGCTGGTGATCGAGGATGTCCTCGGCCGGTGCGCACCGCTGCTCGGCATCGACGCGGCCGAGCTGCGCCGCCGCAACTTCTACGTCGACGGTCAGGCCACCCCCTACGGCCAGCCCGTGCGACACCCGGACCGGGCCGCGCTCGCCTGGGACCAGGTGCTCGCCGACGCCCGCTTCGCCGAGCGGCAGGCGGAGGTGGCGGCGTACAACGCCACTCACGAGCACACCAAGCGAGGCCTGGCGATCACGCCGGTCAAGTTCGGGATCTCCTTCAACTTCACGGCCTTCAACCAGGCCGGCGCGCTGGTGCACGTCTACAAGGACGGCTCGGTGCTGATCAACCACGGCGGCACCGAGATGGGCCAGGGCCTGCACACCAAGATGCTGCAGGTCGCCGCCACCAGCCTCGGCATCCCGCTCGAGCGGGTCCGGCTGGCGCCGACCCGGACGGACAAGGTCCCCAACACCTCCGCCACGGCCGCCAGCTCGGGGGCCGACCTCAACGGAGGAGCGGTCAAGCACGCCTGCGAGCAGATCGCGGAGCGGCTGGCTGCCGTCGACGGCGGCCGCGACCTGCCCTGGGAGGAGCTGGTCCGCGAGGCGTACTTCGGCCGGGTCCAGCTCTGGGCCGCCGGCTTCTACCGGACCGAGGGGCTCCACTGGGACTCGGCGGCGATGCAGGGCCACCCGTTCAAGTACTTCGCGTACGGCGCGGCCGCGGCCGAGGTCGAGGTCGACGGTTTCACCGGCGGCTACCGGACGCGCCGCGTCGACATCGTCCACGACGTCGGCGACAGCCTGTCGCCGCTGGTCGACCTCGGTCAGATCGAGGGCGGTTTCGTGCAGGGTGCCGGCTGGCTGACCCTGGAGGACCTGCGCTGGGACGAATCCGACGGCCCGGGTCGCGGTCGACTGACCACCAACGCCGCCAGCACCTACAAGCTGCCGAGCTTCAGCGAGATGCCGGCCGAGATGCACGTCGCGCTGCTCGCCCGTGCTCACGAGGACGGTGCCGTCTACGGGTCGAAGGCCGTCGGTGAACCGCCCCTGATGCTGGCGTTCTCGGTCCGCGAGGCGCTGCGGCAGGCGGCAGGTGCGTTCGGGATGCCCGGGACCACGGTCGACCTGGCCTCACCGGCCACACCGGAGGCGGTCTACTGGGCTCTCGACCGGGCGCGCCGGGCGCGGGCGGGCGGCAGCACCGACGGGATCGCGGTGGGACTGCCCGGGATGGTCCCCGACCAGCCCCCGGTCGGGGCCGAGCCCCTGCACCCCCGCTCCGAGCGCGTGGCCTCCACGACGGCTGAGGTGCCGTGATGCACTGGCTGAGGGCGGTCGAGCGGCTGCGACGCGAACGACGACCCGGAGTGCTGGTCACGGTCACCGAGGTCCGCGGCCATGCGCCGCGGGCGGCGGGCGCCAAGATGGTGGTGGCCCACGACGAGGTGTGGGGGAGCATCGGCGGCGGCAACCTCGAGGAGACGGCGATCGTGCGCGCCCGAGACCTGCTCGGCGACGACACGTACGCCGCCTCGGCTCCCGGTCCGCAATCGATGACGGTCCCGCTGAGCGACAAGGCGCGCACCGACCACGGTCGTCAGTGCTGCGGGGGCGAGGTGTCACTGCTGCTCGAACCGCTGGCCGTGGTGCCCTCGGTGGCGGTGTTCGGTGTCGGCCACGTCGGGCTCGAGCTGGCGCGGATCCTGGCCCGCCACGACCTCGAGCTGCACCTCGTGGACTCCCGGGCCGACCAGCTCGCGCCCGAACGGCTGGCGTGCCTCGACGACGGCCAGGCCACGATCCACGTTCACCACGCGCCCCTCCCCGAGCTGATCCTGGGCACGATCCCGCGCGGCACTCACGTGCTGGTGATGACGCACGACCACGCCGAGGACTTCGCGCTGTGCGACGCCGCGCTGCGCTGCGGACATCTCGGCCCCGTGGGGCTGATCGGTTCGTCGGCGAAGTGGACGCGGTTCCGCCGCGGCCTGCTCGTCGAGGGCCACGACGAAGCCGTCGTCGACCAGATCCACTCGCCGATCGGCAGCCGGGACGTCGTCGGCAAGGAGCCGCAGACGATCGCCCTCGCCGTGGCTGCCCAGCTGGTGCGCTCGTTCGCGGGTGACCGGGTGGAGCTGCGGCCGTGACGATCTACCGCGGTCAGGTGCTCGACACGCCCGACGACCCGTTCGCCGGTGGCTCCCTCCGCAGCGAGGACGACGCCGGACTGCTGGTGGAAGACGGCGTGATCACGGCTCGAGGCGGCTTCCCCAGCGTGCTCGCGGCGAACCCCACGGAGCAGGTCGTCGACCTGCGCGGCGGCGTGCTGCTGCCCGGGCTGGTCGACACCCACGTCCACTACCCGCAGGTGCGCGTGATCGGCGCCCTCGGCATGCCCCTGCTCGAGTGGCTGGAGCGCTGCGCGCTGCCTGAGGAGTGCCGGCTGGCGGACCCGGCGTACGCCCGCGACGTGGCCCGCGACTTCGTGTTCGGCCTGACCTCGGCCGGCACCACGACCGCTCTGGTGTTCGGGTCGCACTTCGCTCCGGCGGTCGACCTGCTGTTCGAGGAGGCGGCCCGCGTAGGGCTCCGGGTCACCTCCGGCCTCGTGGTCAGCGACCGGGCACTCCCCGAGCCGTTGCTGACCACGGCGGAGCGGGCCTATGACGAGTCCGTCGCGCTGGCGGCGCGGTGGCACGGCACCGCACGCGCGCGGTACGCCGCGACTCCGAGGTTCTCGTACTCCGCCGGTGATGGCCTCCTCGACGCCTGCGCCTCGGTGGTGAAGGACGTCCCCGACGCGTGGTTCACGTCCCACGTGAACGAGAACCCGGCCGAGGTCGCGCAGGTGGCCGCGCTGTTCCCGGATGCGGCGCACTACGTCGACACCTACGACCGGCACGGGCTGTTGGGGGAGCGCTCCGTGCTGGCGCACAACGTGCATGCCACCGACTCCGAGCTGGCCGTGCTGGCCGGCCGCGGGTCCTCCGTCGCGCACTGCCCGTCGAGCAACTCGGCGCTCGGCAGCGGGCTGTTCCCGCTGCGGCGCCATGTCGAGCACGGGGTGCGGGTGGCGCTCGGGTCCGACGTCGGCGCCGGCACCGGCTTCTCGCTGCTGCGGGAAGGGCTCCAGGCCTACTTCGTGCAGGCGTTGCTCGGCCCCCGCGGCCAGCCGCTCACCTCGGCCCACCTGCTCCACCTCGCCACCCGGGCCGGGGCGCTCGCCCTCGGTCTGGGCGACCAGGTCGGCGACCTCGGGGTAGGACGGCAGTTCGACGCGGTCTGGGTGAGACCGCTGGCCGACGACCCGCTCGACGTCGGGCTCCGGCACGCAGTCTCGGCCGAGGACGCGCTGTCCAAGGTCTTCGCGCTGGGCGACGACTCCGACCTGGCCGGTGTCTGGGTCGGCGGCGACCGTGTGAAGGGCTAGGCGGCGGGCCTCCGATGATCGTCGGTCGCGGCTCCTACAGTGGAGGGCATGACCACGCAGCAGGGTGAGGGCCCGCCGACCGAGGTCGAGGACGGGTCCGAGTCCGAGTCCCCACCTGACTGGTGGCACCGCGACCACCCGACGTTCATCGCGCTGACCGGGTTCTTCACCGGGATGCTGTTCGTGACGATCGTGCCGGGCGGGTTCATCGGAATGCTGCGGCTGCTGTTCCACTACGACACGGCCGAGGAGCTGTTCCCGCTGGTGGCGGTCGCCCTCATCGTCCCCACCGCGCTCGTGGCGAACGCCCGCACCCGGCGGTTCGGGATCTACATGGTCATCGGGATGCTGCTGACCGCACTGGTGGTGCTGGGAGTCACGTCGCTGGTGCTCTACTTCATGGTGCGCGCCGAGCGCTGATCCGCCCGTACGGCACGAATCGGCCCGCGCCCACGGTGCGTGGGACACTCGACCGGATGTCAGACGATGCCAGGACCTCCGACCGCGAGCCGATCAAGACGCTGCCGCTCGTCTTCGACGAGCCGCGCGGCCGGAAGAAGCCGCCGCGGCACCTGGCCGACCTGACCGAGGAGGAGCGGGCCGAGCTGCTCGTGGAGGCCGGCCTGCCGGCCTACCGGGCCAAGCAGCTCTCGCACCACTACTTCTCGCGGCTCGTCGACGACCCCGCCGACATGACCGACCTCCCGGCGGCGCAACGGGCCGACCTGGTCGGGGCCCTCCTGCCCGACCTGATGACGCCGCTGCGCACGCTCGAGGCTGACCAGGGCACCACCCGCAAGACCCTGTGGAAGCTCTTCGACGGCGCGCTGGTCGAGTCGGTCCTGATGCGCTACACCGACCGGGTCACGGTGTGTGTCTCCAGCCAGGCCGGGTGCGGCATGGCCTGCCCGTTCTGCGCCACCGGCCAGGGGGGCCTGCAGCGCAACATGTCGACGGCCGAGATCGTGGAGCAGGTGGTGGCAGGTGCCCGGTCCCTCGCCCGGGGCGAGGTGCCCGGCGGCCCGGGCCGGGTCTCCAACGTGGTCTTCATGGGCATGGGCGAGCCGCTCGCCAACTACAAGGCGGTCATCGGTTCCGTACGCCGCCTCACCGATCCGGCGCCGGCAGGGCTCGGCATGTCAGCCCGCGGCGTGACCGTGTCGACGGTGGGTCTGGTGCCGCGGATGAAGCAGCTGGCCGACGAGGGGATCCCCGTAACCCTGGCGCTCAGCCTTCACGCGCCCGACGACGAGCTGCGCAACGAGCTGGTCCCGATCAACACCCGGTTCTCGGTCGCGGAGACCGTCGAGACGGCGTGGGACTACGCCCGCCGGACCAAGCGCCGCGTCTCCATCGAGTACGCCATGATGCGCGGCATCAACGACCAGGCCTGGCGGGCCGACCTGCTCGCCGACGTCCTGCGGTCGTACGGCGACTGGGGCTGGGTCCACGTCAACCTGATCCCGCTCAACCCCACGCCGGGGTCGAAGTGGACGGCGTCCGACCCTGCCGACGAGCGCGAGTTCGTGCGGCGGCTCGAGGCCAAGGGCGTGCCGACGACGGTCCGCGACACCCGTGGCCGCGAGATCGACGGCGCCTGCGGACAGCTGGCGGCTAGCCCGTAGCGGCCGGCGCCGGCAGCAGCAGCTCGACGTTGCGGGCGTTGCGCTTGCCGCGGCTCTCCGGGTGCAGCTGCCAGTCGTTGGCCGACAGCAGCCGCGACAGCGAGGCCAGCTGCATCACTGACTCGTAGTTGTCGGCTCGGCGACGGGCCTGGTGGTCGATCATCGTGCAGAAGATCGACAGGGTGCCGTCGTCGTTGTCGAGCACCTCGATGAGGCGTGCCTGCTGCGGCCAGTCGATGTGGGAGGCGGTGTTGATCTCCCAGAAGCCACCCGAGTCCGACTGATGGGCGCGGATCTGGTTGTCGTGCGTGTGGCCGTTGACCCACGCGATGAGGTTGTCGTGGGCGAGGAACTCGTCGACCAGTGCCGGACCCAGGACCCGCGGCTCGGCCCCGGCACCGACTGTGGCGTTGTCCATCGTCCAGGAGGTGTGGTGGCTGGAGGCGATGACGAGCTTGTCGCCGGAGGCGGCGAGCTGCTCCTGGATCCACTCGAACTGCGACTGGGCGATCGACCCGTCCGAGCCGCCGTTCTCGTTGACCGTGTCCATCACCAGGAACCGGATCGGGCCCTGGTCGAACGTGTAGTAGCCGACGCCCGTGGTGCGGTTGTCCTCGGTGAACCCGTGACCGACGGGGAGACCGGTGGTGGTGAAGTGCTCCTCGACGGTCTCGGCACGCGACAGCATCCGACGGTCCGGGTCGGCCGTGACGGTGCGCAGGCCACGGCTGGTGGGCTTCTTGTCCCCGACGGCGCGCTCGCGGAACAGTGTGTTCTGAGGAAAGTTGCCCTGCACCAGCTGGTCGTGGTTGCCGAAGACGGCGTACCACGGCATCGACAGCCCGCTGGCCTGGAACGGGCGGCGGCAGGCGTCGAGCAGACCCGGCAGCGTCGGGAATCCGTGCTGCTTGGTCGGGGTGTCCTTGGCCTGACCGGCGGGAGTCTTGCCCGGGTGCCAGAAGTAGGGGTCGTAGTAGTCCGGGTTGGCGTCCATCACGCCTTCGTAGGTCGTGAGGTCGCCGGAGTCCTGCCGGATCTCGCCGCCGTCGAGCACGTCGATGTTCCAGCGGATCTCGTTGTACTGGCTGTTGTCGGAGTTGTCCCCGGTCTGGATCGCGAGCGCGAGCGGGGCGCCGCTGACCGGTCCTGCCCCGACCCGGTTGATGCGCCGCACCATGGACTCGGCGACGTGGGCGGTCAGCACCTCGTGCGGGCGGTAGGCCGAGGAGGAGATGCCTTCGCCGGACTCGAGGCGGGCGGGGGACTGGGCGTCGACGATGTGGACGTCGCTGAGCTGGGCGAACGCGAGCAGGGCCGTACGCCGCTGGGCGCGGCCCGCCTTCGCCTTCTGGCCGAGCCCGGTGCGGACGACGTGCGGCTCGCCCGGCCCGCGCACGACGCGCGACCAGCCGCGCTTGTCCGGCTTGCTGATCAGGAAGGTCTTGTCGAGCGTGGTCTGGGTCGCGCCGGCCACGGCCTCCGCGGCCAGGCCGGACCCCACAACGGCGGCGCCCCCTACTGCAGTGGCGGCGCCCGCGGCACCGGCGGTCTTGAAGAGGTCGCGACGGGTGAACTTCATGGAGCGAAGACTAAGGGTGAAACGGTCGGGAACGGCGAGTTTCGAGACGGCAATCACCGGCTCGTCGCTGCGCTCCGGTCCGGGCGTTGCCTCCTCAACCGTCTCGCCTCATCGCTGGTCCGTCGCTCCGCTCGGATCCAGCGGGCTCGAAGATTTCTCGGTGACGATCTGCGCGGCTTCCTCGAGGTCGTCGACGAGGTGCACGTGGGACGCCATCGGCCGGCCGGCGGCAAGCGCCTCCAGCAGCGGCCAGACCGGCAGCGTCTCGGTCCAGTGGCGACGGTCGACGAGCACCATCGGCGCCACCGACGACGGATCGGCGTAGTAGTTCTCGCACGCATCCTGGAACACCTCCTGCACGGTCCCGGCGGCGCCGGGCAGGAACACGATCCCCGCGTCGCAGATCTCCAGGAGCACCGCTTCCCGCTCCGCGTTGCGGACGTACTTGGCGAGCGACGTCGCGCACACGTTGGGCGGTTCGTGGCCGTAGTGCCACGTGGGGACGCCCAGCGTCTCGTCTCGCGGGAGTCCCTCGAGCACCTCGAAGCCACAGGCGGCCCAGGCGCCGACATCGGGCCGGTAGTCCGGCACGACCGCGAGTCCGGCCAGCGCGTCGTCGAGCCGGTCCGGGGACCGCGACAGCGTCGCGCCGAGGTTGGCGGCCTCCATCGCGCCCGGCCCGCCGCCGGTGGCGACGCTGTGCTCGCGGCCGAGGAGCAGGCCGAGTCGTGCCGCCTCGGCGTACGCCGGCTCGCCGCGCCGCAGCGCGTGCCCGCCCATGACGCCGACCATCCGGCGACCGCCGACCCATTCGCTCAGCGCGGTGTCGATCGCGTGGTCGTGGAGCGTCGCCGACAGCTGGGCGTCGCGATCCTGGTGAGCGCGGGTCCAGGCGTAGGTGCGGGCGTCGAGGCTCGCCCCATAGGGGCCATCGCCGTAGAGCTCGTGCGGCGTGTAGAGCCGGCTGCGATAGACGTCGAGGGGAGTGTCCGGGAGCGAGGGGAACACGATCGCACCCGCCGCCTCGAGCGACGCCTCGTCGCCCGGCGCGAACTGACACCCGAGGAACATCGCGCCGGCGACGCGGCAGGAGCCGAGCCGCTCGCCATGAGCGCGCAGGTCGAGCGACTGCAGTCGCC
Source organism: uncultured Actinomycetota bacterium (assembly GCA_963804845.1). Classification (GTDB taxonomy): domain Bacteria; phylum Actinomycetota; class Actinomycetes; order Propionibacteriales; family Nocardioidaceae; genus Nocardioides. The sequence continues at coordinate 808,731 of CAWDSA010000007.1, forward strand.
ATCCCGAGAGATCCCGGGCGCCGAGGGCCAGCCGGCGGTCGAGGTCGTCGAGAGTGTCGACCTCGACGACCCGGCCACGGCGCTGTCTCATCCGAGGGACTCGCGCTAGAGGACCTTGGACAGGAACGCCTGGGTCCGCTCGTGCTGCGGGTCGGCGAGCACCGCGCTGGGGTCGCCCTCCTCGACGATGACGCCGCCGTCCATGAAGACCAGCTTGTTGCCGACCTCGCGGGCGAAGCCCATCTCGTGGGTGACGACCATCATCGTCATGCCCTCGGACGCGAGGTCCTTCATCACGGCCAGCACGTCGCCCACGAGCTCCGGGTCGAGCGCCGAGGTCGGTTCGTCGAACATCATCATGTCGGGGTCCATCGACAGCGCCCGGGCGATCGCCACGCGCTGCTGCTGGCCACCGGAGAGGTGTGCCGGGTAGGCGTCCTCGCGATCGGCGAGCCCGACCTTGGCGAGGTTGCGGCGCGCCACCTCGACGGCCTCGGCCTTCTTGCGTCCCTTGACCTTCTCCTGGGCGATGGTGAGGTTGCGCAGCGCCGTCATGTGCGGGAACAGGTTGAACTGCTGGAAGACCATGCCGATGCGCGCGCGCAGCTTGTCGATGTCGGCATCGGGATCGGTGATCTCGTCGCCCTCGATGAAGATCTTTCCGCTCGTCGGGACCTCCAGCATGTTGACGCAGCGCAGCAGGGTGGACTTGCCCGAGCCGCTGGGCCCGATGACGCAGACGACCTGGCCGTTGTTGACGTGGAAGTCGATCCCCTTGAGCACCTCGTTGTCGCCGAAGTACTTGTGTAGGTCCTGCACGTCGATCGCCGCGTCGGCGCGGTCGCTGTCGGGCGTGCTGGGCGTGGTGGTCTCGGTGGTCATGTCAGCGGGCCCTCTCCGCGCGGCTCTCCATGCGGCGTACGACGATCGACAGCGGCACCGTGATCAGCAGGTAGCACAAGGCGATCACGACGATGGGGGTCAGGTTGGCCGCCGAGTTCATGCCCTCCCGGCCGAACTTGGTCAGCTCGTAGCCCTCCAGGGACAGGCCGAGGATGTAGACCAGCGACGAGTCCTTCGTCGAGCAGGATGAGCTCGTTGGTCAGCGGCGGCAGGATGATCCGGAACGCCTGCGGGACGACCACGCTGATCATCGCCCGACCGTGGGACATGCCCAGCGACCGCGCCGCCTCCATCTGTCCCTTCGGCACGGCCTGGATGCCGGCCCGGATCGTCTCGGCCATGTAGGCGCCGCCGACGAGGCCCAGGGCCAGGGTGACGACGCCCAGGTTGCCGAACGGGATCTCGTAGTCGGGGAAGGCCAGCTGGAAGCCGACACTCAGCGCGATGAAGACGACCAGGGCGGGGATGCCGCGGAAGAGCTCGATGACCGCCGTCGCGATCCATCGGTAGGGCCCCACGCTCGAGAGGCGCATCAGCGCCAGGACCAGACCGAGGGCGAGACCGAACGCGAAGCCGCACGCGGTGTAGATGATCGTGTTCTTCAGCGCGATCGTCAGGACGCGCGGGAACTGCTCCTTGACCAGCTCCCAGTCCCAGAACGCCCGCTGGATCTCGCCCCAGTTGGCGAGGAGCGCGATCGCCAGCACGACGAGCACGAGCACGGCGTACTGGGCGTAGCGCCACCTGGCGGCACGCTGGCGGGGGCTCGCCATGGGTCGGTCCACCCTTTCGGCTGGGAGGCGGGGAGGGGGTCAGCTGGGCGGGGCGGTGCCGAACCACGTCTCGTAGACCGTGTCGTACTCGTCGCTCGCGATCGCGTCGTTGATAACGGCGAGCAGCTCGTCGTTGCCGCCCTTCTTGACCGAGAACCCATAGCTCTCGCCAGTCTTGAACTCGGTGGTCACCTCGACGTCGGGGTTCTGGCTCACGAAGTAGTTGAGCAGGCCGTTGTCGTTGACGCCCGCGTCGACCTTGCCGGTCCTGACCGCCTGCATCATCAGGGCGGAGTCCTCGAAGGAGATGATCTCGGTGTCCTCCGGGGCGTTCTCCTTGACGTAGTCGGAGCCGGTCGTCCCGTCCTGGACGGCGACGGACTTGCCCGCGAGCTGCTCGAGGTCGGTGATGCCCGAGCCGGTCTTGGTCATCAGGGCCTGGGTGGCCTCGAAGTAGGGGTCGGTGAAGTCCATGACGGCTTCGCGCTCGGGGGTGATCGTCATGGCGCCGGCACCGACATCACACTGGCCGGTGTTGAGGGCCTCGCCGGAGACGATCGTCTCCCACCCGATGTCGACGACCTTGGTGTCGAGCCCCTCGGCCTCGGCGGCGATCTCGAGCACGTCGGGGTCGAAGCCGACGACCTCGTCGCCTTCGGTGAACTCGAAGGGCTCGTAGGGCAGGTGGGTGCAGATGGTCAGGGTGCCGTCCTCGACGAGCTCGATCCCCGACCCGGTCGTGGTGGAGGTGTCGTCCTTGGCGCAGGCCTGCGGCCGAGACGGCAAGGGCGAGGACACAGATTCCGGACGCGAGTGATCGAAGGCTCATGTCCACCCACACTAGACCCGTCGGATCAGAGGGAGTCGGCGCTGCCGCCCCACCGTCAGAACGCGTGAGCCAGCAGCTCGCCGAACAGCTCGTGCTCGTCGACCTCCAGACCGCGGGCGCGGAACCACCGGCAGACGTTGGTGCAGTCGCGCAGCAGGTAGTCCATCCCCGCCGGGTTGCCGACCAGGTCGATGACCTGGGGCAGGTCGATCACGACCAGCCGCTCGCCTGCGGCGAGGATGTTGTACGCCGACAGGTCGCCGTGCACCATCCCGTGGCGCGCGAGCTCGCCGAGGACGTCGCGGACCTGCTCGAAGTACGACGCCAGCAGGTCGGGCTCGGGGCGGGTCTGCGCCAGCCGCGGGGCGGTGTCACCGTCGACGGTGATCCACTCCATCAGCAGCTCGGTCCCGTCGATCTGGACCGGGTAGGGGACGGGGACGCCGAGCGACCAGAGCCGCTTCAGTGACTCCCACTCCGCCCAGGCCCACTGCCCGGCGGCCACCGCCTTGCCGTGAGCGGTCTTCTTCTCGATGGCGCGGCGGTCGCGGCTCCGCCGGACCTTGCGACCGTCGGTGTAGGCGGTCGACCTGTGGAAGTCGCTGTGGTCCTGGCCGCGGTAGCGCTTGGCCGCCATCACCACCGACTCGGGCCGTCCGGCACGGCGCGCTCGAGCAGGAAGACGTCGGCCTCCTTGCCGGTCTTGAGGATGCCGAGCTCGGTGTCGACGGCAGCCTGCGAGGTCACGACCCAGTCGGGCCTCGGCTCGGGGCCGCGGCACAACGGCTCGACACTCAGCCAGGTGGACCAGCGCTGGTGGTCGTCATCGGGTTCGTCGTAGCTGCGGAAGTCGAAGACGAACCGAGGATCGATGCCCTCGTCCAGGACATCGGTGAGCCGGTCAGATGCCGGCTCCGATCGAGTAATCGGGTGTTGCGAAGTCATGCGTGCTCCAGATCAGAGAAGGGGTGCGGTCTGCAGGCAGGCCGACGACAGTGGTCGTCATGTCACGCCTCCTCTCGTCTCGGGCACGGGAAATCACACCGCGCGCTACCCATGGTGACGGGGCAGCGCGCGGTGCGCAACCGATTTCGAGAAGGCCGAGTCGGTCGGGAGCCTCAGGCGGCATAGGCCCCGATGACCGGAAGCCGGACCTCCTCGACGCGGGTCCATTCGTCGTCGAGGTGGACGACGGCTCGGCCGGCGCGCTGCAGGATGCTGGCGGCGGCAGCGGCTCGGAATCCGGAGCGGCAGTAGACCCACACCTCGCCGACCGGGACGTCGCCGAGCCGGTGGTCGAGCTCGTGCAGCGGGATGTTGACCGCCCCCTGGATGTGCCCCTCCCCGAACTCATCGAGCCGTCGGACGTCGAGCAGCACCGGCGGGTGACGGAGCGCGCGCAGGTCCTCCCAGCGGGCCCTGCGGTAGCTCGCCGGCAGCACCTGGTCGGCGGCGAGCGTGTGGGTCGCCACGCCTTCGATCCCGATCCCGGCGAGGTCACGGACGGCGAGGTCGAGGTCCTCGGGATCATCGGCCAGCAGCACGATGTCGTCCTGCCAGGGCACCAGCCATCCGACGTACGTCGCCAGCTGGTCCGAGCGCTCGAGGCTGACGGTGCCGGCCACATGGCCCGCGGCGAAGCGGACCCGGTCGCGCACGTCGATGACCCAGTGGCCCGCGAGGATCGCGTCGGTGACCTGCTCGGCGGTGACGGGCCGTGCGGCCTCGGGGACCACGCCGCCGCGGCCGGCCCGGTTGAGCCCGCGCATGTGGGCGTAGTAGGTGGGGACCGGTCCGTAGCCCGCGATGAGGTGCGCGACGAAGTTCTCGCGGCTGGTCGTGAGGGCCGGGTTGGTGACGAGCTGGTGTCCCAGCGTCACCGGGCCGTCGATGTTCCCGACGGTGCTGCCGCCAGCGCAGAAGCTCCCGAACCCGTGCGTCGGCAGCAGCAGCGTCGACGACGGCAGGGACGCGAGGGTGCGTGCCGAGGCCCACTGGGCGCGCGCCAGCCCCAGGGTGCGGTCGGGTGAGATGAGGTCGGTGCGCCCGACGGTGCCGTGGAGCAGGCTTCCGCCGGACAGGAGCGCGGACCGGCCGTGCCCGGTCCCCACGAGGAAGGCCTGGTGGTGGTCGGTGTGACCGGGGGAGTCGATCACCTCGACCCGGAGCGATCCGACGGCGAGCACGTCCCCGTCGCGGACCCCGACGTGCGGGGAGCTCACCGACTCCTCCGCCGCGACGAGGTAGTCGGCGCTGTGCCGGCGCGCAAGCAGCGGGGCTCCGGATACGTAGTCGTTGTGGACGTGGGTGTCGGCGACCGCCACGATCTCGACCCCGGCCTCCTCGGCTGCCTGCTCGACGATCGTGTGGTCGCGTGGGGGGTCGACGACCAGGCCCATCCCGCGGTCGTGGACGACGTGGCAGCGGTTGCCGAGCTGGGGTACCGGGAGGGTGACGACGTCCATGCGCGCTCCTAATAGGTCTAAGACAATCGAATTACTAGAGTTTTATCCTACGAAGTTGCATGGGTCCAGCCCTTGCGGCGTGTCGGCTAGGTTCGTGAGCATGCTCACGTTGCTCCGTTCCCGCCGGGCCTCCCGGCTCGTCGCCTGTCTAGCCGGCGCGATGATCGCGGTCCTGCTGACCGCTCCCGCGCAGGCCCGGGCCGTGCCCGGCGGCGACGGGATCGGCGACTCCTACTTCCCCTTGGACGGCAACGGCGGGATCGACGTGGTCCGCTACCGCATCCACGACCGCTACCGCTTCGAGACCCGCAAGCTCAGTGGTCGCACGGTCTTGACCATCGACGCGACCCAGGACCTCACCTCGTTCAACCTCGACTTCCTGCTGCCCGTCCGCCGGGTCGAGGTCGACGGCATGCGCGCGGCCCACCGCAGGCCCCACCGCCACGAGGTGCGGATCACCCCCGATCACCCCATTGCGAAGGGCGACACCTTCAGGGTCTCGGTGTCCTACTCGGGCCGCCCCGGACCGATCGGCTACCTCGGCGAGAAGAACTGGCTGGCTGACCGCCACGAGGTCGTGGCCATGAACCAGCCCCACATGGCGACCTGGTGGTTCCCGTCGAACGACCACCCCAGCGACAAGGCGCTGATGGACATCTCGATCACGGTGCCGCGCGGCAAGCAGGTCTTCGCCAACGGCGACCGGGTCTCGATCACGCGGTCGGAGGGGCTCGCGACCCATCGGTGGCGCGCCGACGAGCCGATGTCGACCTATCTCGCCGTGTTCGCCGCAGGTGACTTCCAGGTCGACTCCGGTGTGCGTGACGGGCTGCCGTGGCGCGCGATCGTCTCCCGGCAGCTGCCACCCGAGGTTCGTCAGGACAACATGGCGTTGATGCGGGAGACGCCCGGCGTGGTCGAGGGCCTCGAGGAGGACCTCGGCGACTACCCGTTCAGCCAGGTGGGCGGCCTGGTCACCGGGCTCGACGTCTTCTTCGCGCTCGAGAACCAGACACTCCCGACGTACCCCGTCCTGGGCACCCAGTACATCGAGTTCGTCGTGCACGAGCTGGCCCACCAGTGGTTCGGCGACTCGGTGGGGCTGCGTCGCTGGAAGGACATCTGGCTCAACGAGGGCGCTGCCACGTTCATGGAGGTCCGCTGGGACGAGACCCACGGTGGTGAGTCGGGTGCCCAGTGGCTCCGGAACACCTATGAGAACCGATCGAGCGGGAGCCCGTTCTGGGACCTCAAGATCGGAGACCCGGGCGCCGGCCACATCTTCGCCGGACCCGTCTACATGCGGGGCGGGATGACGTTCCAGGCGCTGCGCAACCGGATCGGCGAGGCCGACTTCTGGACGCTGCTGCAGACCTGGGTCACCGAGAAGCGCGACGGGCTCGGCACCCGGCAGGCGTTCGAGGAGATGGCCGAGGACGTCAGCGGCGAGCAGCTCAACGGGTTCTTCCGGGCGTGGCTCGACGTCGGCCGCAAGCCCGCCGACACGGCGGCCAATGGTCTCGGATAGGGGTTGGCCTGAACGGTCGCGACTTCGCAAGCTCAGTCGGCGCTTCTGACGCGCAGAAGTCGCGATGGCGCCAGCGGAGTCGCCGCTCCGCGTCAGGCCGCTTGGTCAACCGAGCAGCGGGGCGACCGCCCGGGCGATCAGGCTGGGACGGCGGGTGAGCCGTTCCTCGGTGTCGGCCCAGGTCATGGCGCGGAGCCCGGCGTTGATCCCCAGCCAGCGCAGCGGCTCGGGCTCCCAGGACGGTGACCGGTGCCCGACCCACGGCAGCCGGGTCAGGTCGGTGTCGCGACCCAGCACCAGGTCGCGCAGGGTGCGACCGGCCAGGTTGGTCGTGCTGACCCCGTCGCCGACGTAGCCGCCCGCCCAGCCGACCCGGGTGCTCGGGTCGAGCCCGACCGAGGCGCACCAGTCGCGCGCGACTCCGAGCGGACCGCCCCACGCGTGCGTGATCACGACGTCGTCCAGCACCGGGAACAGCTCGACGAGCGTCGCGCGGAGCGCGGCGAAGACGCGGTCGTCGCAGTCGAAGCCCGGCCGGATGCGTGAGCCGAAGTGGTACGGCGCCCCGCGGCCGCCGAAGACCAGCCGGTCGTCCGCCGTGCGCTGCCCGTAGATGATCAGGTGGCGGTAGTCGGTGAAGGTCTCGCGGCGAGCCAGCCCGATCCGTTCCCACGTCGCCGCGGACAGCGGGGCCGTGGCGATGACGAGGGAGTAGACCGGCGCCACGTCGCGGCGATGTCCGGGGAGCCCACTGGTGTACCCCTCGGTCGCTCGCACCACGGTTCCCGCCGCAATGCGCCCCGACGACGTGTGCACGCGCCCGGGCTCGAGGGACGTCGCCCGGGTGTGCTCGTGGATCGCGACCCCGCGCGCAGCGAGCGAGTCGGCCAGGCCCCGGGCCAGGCGGAGGGGGTGGATGGCCGCACAGTCCGGCGTGAACGTCGCCCCCAACGTCCCCGTGGCGTTCAGCAGCTCGCGGGCCTCCGTGGCATCCAGCAGCCTCAGCTCGTCTGCGTCGATCCCCCAGCTCCGCGCATGCGAGACCTCCCGACGGGCCCGGGCGAGCTGGGCGCGCGACCGGAGGAGCGACACGGTGCCACCGCGAGCGACGTGGGCGTCGATCCCCAGCGCGGCGGACGCCGACACCACCTCGTCGACCGAGCGCCGCATCGCGGTGTGCTGGGCCAGCGCGGCCTGCCGTCCGGCGAGCGCGGCGAGAGAGTCGAGGGAGGCGGGGAAGAGCGCCGAGCACCAGCCGCCGTTGCGACCGGACGCGCCGTACCCCACGGTCTCGGCCTCGATCAGTGCGATCCGCAGGGAGGGGTCGGCCTCGGCGAGGTAGTGAGCCGTCCACAGTCCGGTGAACCCGGCGCCGACGACAGCGACGTCGACCGTGGTGTCCCCGGCGAGCGGCGGGCCGGGCAACCGGTGGTGGTGCGGTGTCGGCCCAGAGCGAGCGCGCGGGACCCGTTCCTGGGCTCAGCGGACGCCCCACGAGTAGGTCTGCTTGCGGAGCTTGAGATACATGAACGTCTCGGTCCGGGCGACGCCGTCGATGGCCCGGATCTTCTCCGAGATGAGCTCGAGCAGGTGCTCGTCGCTCTCGCACACGACCTCCGCGAGCACGTCGTAGGTGCCGGCCGTGATGACCACGTAGTCGACCTCGTCCATGTCGGCGAGGGCCTCGGCGACAGGTTCGAGCGGCCCGGAGACCGCGATCCCGACCATGGCCTGCCGCGCGAACCCGAGCTGGAGCGGGTCCGTGACGGCGACCACCTGCATCACGCCGCTGTCGATCAGCCGCTGGACCCGTTGCCGGACGGCGGCCTCGGAGAGGCCGACCTCCTTGCCGATGGCGGCGTAGGAGCGCCGCCCGTCCTGCTGGAGCTGCTCGATGATCCGCTTGGCCACGTCATCGAGGACCGCCGCGCCGCGCTCCTGCCTCCTGGTCATGGTCGGTCATGGTTCCACACTCTCGCCACACTGGGCCATGCATACCGATTGATTTCGTTGTCTGACGCAGGTTTACCAACGGAATCCCTTGTCACTCCGGGGTGCCCGTGGCACGATCCGAGGGCTTGGATGCGACAGGGAAGGATTCGATGAGCGCAGGCAGGGGAGCGACTCGGCGCGGGGTGTTGCAGGGGGCCGGGCTGGCCGCGTTCGCGATCGGCAGCGCCGCAGTGCTGCCGCGGTTCGGGATCGACGGTGCGCAGCAGGACCCCGCCTCCTGTGTGGCGACCGACCTCTCCTCGAGCGAGGCGCAGCTGGTGATCTCGAACTGGCCCGCCTACATCGACCCGCGCCCGCAAGGAGACCTCGACGCTGCAGGTCTTCCAGGACCAGACCGGGATCACCGTCGACTACACCGACGACGTCAACGACAACGCGGAGTTCTTCGCCAAGGTCCGCAACCAGCTCGGTGCGTGCGAGCCGATCGACCGCGACATGATGATGCTCACCGACTGGATGGCCGCCCGGATGATCGGCCTCGGCTGGATCCAGCCGCTGGACAAGTCGAAGGTGCCCAACCTCCACGACAACCTCATCAAGCCGCTGCGCAACCGGCAGTGGGACACGGACCTGCACCTACCACGCGCCGTGGCAGAGCGGCCTGACCGGCATCGCCTACAACGCAGCGAAGACCGGCGAGGTGCGCAGCTTCGAGGAGCTGGTGACCCGCGAGGACCTCAAGGGTCGGATCACGCTGCTGTCGGAGATGCGCGACACGATGGGCGTTCATGCTCCGCCTCGTCGGCGCCGACCCCGACGACTTCACCCAGACCGAGTGGGACAACGCGATCGACAAGCTGGCAGGGGGTCGTCGCGAGCGGGCAGGTCCGGGCCTTCACCGGCAACGAGTACATCCAGGACCTCACGGCCGGCAACATCGTGGCCTGCGAGGCGTGGTCCGGCGACGTGATCCAGGCGCAGTTCGACAACCCCGACATCAAGTTCGTGGCGCCCGAGGAGGGGCTGTCGCTGTGGAGCGACAACATGATCGTCCCCAACCTCGCCACCCATCAGGCCAACGCCGAGCTCTGGATCGACTACTACTACCAACCCGAGGTCGCCGCGAAGCTGGCCGCGTGGGTCAACTACATCTGTCCGGTCGAAGGCGCCAAGGAGGAGATGGAGAAGATCGACCCCTCCCTCGTCGACAACAAGCTCATCTTCCCCGACGAGTCCGACCTCGAGGACACGTTCGACTTCATGCCGCTCGACGACCAGACGTCGATCGCCTACGAAAGGGACTGGTCAGATGTCATCGGTGGTTGAGCAGGAGTCAGCCCGGACCGAGGGTGCGGGCGGTGGCCTCGAGCTGCGGTCGCTCACCAAGGACTTCGGATCCTTCAAGGCCGTCGACGCGCTCGACCTCGACGTACCCCGGGGCGCGTTCTTCGCGCTGCTGGGCCCGTCGGGGTGCGGCAAGACGACCACGCTGCGCATGGTGGCGGGTCTCGAGTCGCCCACCAGCGGCACCATCACCCTCGGCGGCAAGGACATCACGGCGACCAGGCCCCACCAGCGGCCGGTCAACACCGTGTTCCAGAACTATGCGCTGTTCCCGCACCTCGACATCTTCGAGAACGTCGCCTTCGGGCTGCGCCGCCGCAAGCAGCCCGGCATCGACGAGCAGGTCAGGGAGATGCTCGAGCTCGTGGAGCTGACGAGCCAGGCCCGCAAGAAGCCGGCGCAGCTCTCGGGCGGGCAGCAGCAGCGGGTTGCGCTCGCGCGAGCCCTCATCAACCAGCCCGAGGTGCTGCTCCTCGACGAGCCGCTCGGCGCCCTCGACCTGAAGCTCCGACGGTCGATGCAGATCGAGCTCAAGCGGATCCAGACCGAGGTGGGCCTCACCTTCATCCACGTGACCCACGACCAGGAGGAGGCCATGACCATGGCCGACACGGTCGCGGTGATGAACGCCGGCATCATCGAGCAGATGGGTGCCCCGGACGAGCTCTACGAGAACCCGCGCACCACCTTCGTCGCCAACTTCCTCGGCCAGTCCAACCTGATCGAGGGCACGATCAAGAGCCGTGCCGGTGACCTGGTGACGGTGGACATGCACGGCGTGGACGTGTCGGTGCCCGCCGCCCGCAGCCACGCGGAGGGTGACCGGGGCTGGATCGGCATCCGGCCCGAGAAGGTCCTGATCGGCGAGGAGGGCGAGAACCTCGACGCGCCGGGCAACTCGGTGCCGGGCGGCACGGTCTCGGACGTCAGCTTCAACGGGGTCTCGACGCAGTACCTCGTCCGGATGCCATGGGGAGAGGAGCTCCAGGTCTTCGAGCAGAACACCGGTCGGCGCCGGATGTTCCGACGTGGCGACCGGGTCGAGCTGTCGTGGCGTCCCGAGTTCGCGTTCCTGCTCGACCACAGTCAGGACGCCTCGGCCGGCGCGCAGCGCGTGGACGCCTCGTGAGCGAGACCGTCCGCAAGCGGGGACGGACCGGCTACATCCTGCTCATCCCCGGGATGGCTCTGGCTCGCACTCTTCTTCGTCGTTCCCTTCTACAGCCTGGTGGCGACCAGCCTCTACGACCCCAACGGCTCGGTGTTCCGTGGCTACGAGATGACGTGGGCGTTCAGCAACTACACCGCCGCGCTCAGCGACTACTGGGAGCCGCTGCGTGCGCTCCCTGCTGTTCGGGGCGATCGCGACCGCGATCTGCCTGGTCCTCGGCTACGTGCTGGCCTACGCGATCGCGTTCAAGGCCGGGCGCTGGAAGAACCTGATGCTGGTGCTGGTCATCGCGCCGTTCTTCACCAGCTTCCTGGTGCGCACGCTGTCGTGGAAGCTGATCCTCGCCGACGACGGCTTCGTCGTGAACTCCCTGCAGTTCCTGCAGATCCTGGGCGAGGACGGCCGGCTGCTCGCCACACCCGTCGCGGTCGTCGCGGGCCTCACCTACAACTTCCTGCCCTTCATGGTGCTGCCGCTCTACGCGAGCCTCGACAAGATCGACGGCCGGCTGATCGAGGCCGCCCAGTGACCTCTACGCGAACTCCTGTCGTCGGCTTCTTCAAGGTCACCTGGCCGCTGTCGCTCCCGGGTGTCATCTCAGGCACGCTGCTCACGTTCATCCCGGCGTCCGGCGACTACATCAACGCCCAGCTGCTCGGGAGCCCCAACGAGCGCATGGTCGGCAACGTCATCCAGGACCTGTTCACCGACGCCAACGACTTCCCGGCGGCAGGAGCACTCTCCATGATCATGATGATCCTGATCGTGGTGATGGTGCTCTTCTACGTCCGCCGGGCCGGGACGGAGGACCTGCTGTGAATACACCCCACGAAAGCGCGAGACGGGGCGCTACGCGCGGAAGCACGCTTCCGCGGGGACCCCGAAAAGCATGAAATGGCTCCGCGAGCACCTCGTGCTGCTGCTCGGCATCGCCGTCCTCATCTACACCTTCATCCCGATCTTCGTGGTCATGCTCATGTCGTTCAACGAGCCGGCGAGCCGGCTGGTCTACCGCTTCGACCAGTTCACGCTCAACAACTGGCTGAACCCGTGCGAGGACCCGAGCATGTGCGAGGCGGTGGTGCGTTCGATCCAGATCGGCTTCGTGGCGACGCTGGTGTCGACGATCCTCGGCACCCTGGTGGCATTCGCGCTGGTGCGTCACGAGTTCCACGGGCGCTCATCGATGAACCTGCTGATCTTCCTGCCGATGGCCACCCCGGAGATCGTGATGGGCTCCTCGCTGCTCGCGCTGTTCGTGGCCTCCGGCTTCGCCGGCCAGCTCGGCTTCTGGACGATCCTGATCGCCCACATCATGTTCTGCCTGTCGTTCGTCGTGGTGACCGTGCGGGCGCGGCTCGCCGGCATGGTCGACACCCTCGAACAGGCGGCCATGGATCTCTACGCGACCCCACAGCAGACGTTCTGGCGCATCACGTTCCCGCTGGTCTTCCCCGGCATCCTCGGAGCGGCGCTGCTGGCCTTCTCGCTGTCGTTCGACGACTTCATCGTCACCAACCTCAACGCCGGCACGACCACGACCTTCCCCATGTACGTCTGGGGTGTGGCACAGCGCGGCGTACCGATGCAGGTGAACGTGGTCGGCACCCTCATGTTCGTGATCGCGATCGCCATCGTCCTGGGCGGCGAGGTGCGGTCGCGGCGTCGCCAGGCAGCGCTCGTATGACCGCCGACGTGATCCCGCACTGGCGCCGAGGAGCTCGCTGGGAGGGGAGCGACCAGCGGTACGGCGACGTCTACGACCCCGCGACCGGGCAGGTCACCGGCCGGCTCGGCGTTCGCCTCCGCGGCCGAGGTCGACGCGATCGTCACCGAGGCGGCCGAGGCCGGCCGGGCGTGGGCTGCCCAGTCCCTGAGCCGGCGTACGGCCGTCATGTTCGCGTTCCGCGAGGCGTTGTCGCGCCGGCGTGAGGACGTCGCCGCCGCGATCACGGCCGAGCACGGCAAGGTGCTCGACGACGCGCTCGGCGAGGTGCAGCGCGGGCTCGAGGTCGCGGAGTTCGCCTGCGGCGCGCCCCACCTGTTGAAGGGTGCCTTCAGCGACGGCGTGTCAGGGGGCGTCGACGTCTACTCCATCCGGCAGCCGCTCGGCGTGGTCGCGGTGATCTCTCCCTTCAACTTCCCGGCGATGGTGCCGCTCTGGTTCGTGCCGATCGCCATCGCCTGCGGCAACGCCGTCGTGCTGAAGCCATCGGAGAAGGACCCGTCCGCGTCGCTGCTGCTGGCGGAGTGCTGGGCGGAGGCCGGACTTCCCGCGGGCGTCTTCAACGTGGTCCACGGTGACAAGGTCGCCGTCGACGCGCTCCTCGAGCATCCCGACATCGCGTCGGTCTCGTTCGTGGGCTCGACGCCGATCGCCCGCTACGTCTACGAGACCGGCACCGCCCACGGCAAGCGGGTACAGGCGCTCGGAGGGGCCAAGAACCACATGGTGGTGCTGCCGGACGCCGACCTCGACACGGCCGCGGACGCGGCGGTGTCGGCCGGCTTCGGGTCGGCGGGGGAGCGGTGCATGGCGATCTCTGTCGTCGTCGCCGTCGACCCGGTCGGCGACGACCTGGTCGAGGCGATCGCATCGCGCATGGGGTCGCTGACCACGGGTGACGGCCGCGCCGGCGCCGACATGGGGCCCCTGGTGACCGGCGCCCATCGCGACAAGGTCACCGGCTACCTCGACTCCGGCGTCGCCGATGGGGCGCGCCTGGTCGTCGATGGCCGCGAGGTCGTCCCCAAGGGGGAGGACGGTGGCTTCTGGTTGGGACCGACGCTGTTCGACCAGGTGCGGCCGGGGATGTCGGTCTACGACGACGAGATCTTCGGGCCCGTGCTGTCGGTCGTCCGGGCGGCGTCGTACGACGAAGCCCTCGACCTGGTCAACGCGTCGGCGTACGGCAACGGCACCGCGATCTTCACCGCTGATGGTGGGGCCGCACGCCGGTTCCAGCGCGACGTGCAGGTCGGCATGATCGGCATCAACGTGCCGATCCCGGTGCCGATGGCCTACTACTCGTTCGGCGGGTGGAAGTCGTCCCTGTTCGGCGACACCCACGCCCACGGCATGGAGGGGATCCACTTCTTCACCCGCGGCAAGGTCATCACGTCACGCTGGCCCGACCCCGCCCAGCGGACCGGCGTCGACCTCGGCTTCCCCCGCCACGACTGAGAGTCGAGCTTGTGGGAATCCCCGGCTAAGTGGGGAAACTGCCGCTTCCCGGGTGTTGCAACGCCCGAGAAGCCGCAGGATTCCTAGATAGCCGGGGACTCCTGCACGATGCGGCCCGGCCGGCTGGGCTCGCGACGAAGGCCGCAGGGTGCGGGTGCCATTGGCAGCGGACGTAATCCCGCACCCTGCGCCTTCAGTGGGATCACCGCGCCCTCCAACGCGATGCTCCCGCCCCCCTCCCTCAAGGGTGTCTGTCGAGACCTGCTCCCTGGCCGTTCACAGCAGCGAGTGGGCCTTGTCGAGAACGATGCGCAGGACGTGCTCGATCTCGTCGAAGTGTTCCTGCGTGCAGATCAGCGGCGGGGCCAGCTGGACCACCGGGTCGCCGCGATCGTCGGCCCGGCAGTAGAGGCCCTCGTCATAGAGCGCCTTGGACAAGAAGCCGCGGAGCAGCTTCTCGGCCTCGGCCTCGTTGAAGGTTTCCTTGGTGTCCTTGTCCTTGACCAGCTCGATACCGAAGAAGTAGCCGTCGCCCCGCACGTCGCCGACGATCGGGAGGTCCTTCAGCTTCTCGAGCGTGGCGCGGAACGCCGGCTCGTTGGCGCGGACGTGCTCGTTGATGCCTTCCTTCTCGAAGATGTCGAGGTTGGCCATCGCGACGGCGGTCGACACCGGATGGCCGCCGAAGGTGTAGCCGTGGAGGAACGACTCGTGCCCCTTGAGGAACGGCTCCATCAGCTTGTCCTGCGCGATCATCGCCCCCAGCGGGGAGTACCCGGACGTGAGGCCCTTGGCGCAGGTGATCATGTCGGGCTCGTAGCCGTAGCGCTCGGCGCCGAACATGTGGCCGAGCCGGCCGAAGGCGCAGATCACCTCGTCGCTCACGAGGAGCACGTCGTACTCGTCGCAGATCTCGCGAACCCGCTGGAAGTAGCCCGGCGGCGGCGGGAAGCAGCCACCCGAGTTCTGGACCGGCTCGAGGAACACCGCGGCGACGGTGTCGGCGCCCTCGTTCTCGATCGCGACGGCGATCTGGTCGGCCGCCCACCGGCCGAATCGCTCGGGGTCGCTGCCGTCGAGCAGGCCGCTACTGACCTCGTGGGCGCGGTAGATGTTGGTGTTGGGGACGCGGAACGTGCTCGGGACCAGCGGCTCGAACGGCGCCTTCATGCCCGGCAGGCCGGTGATCGAGAGCGCCCCCTGCGGGGTGCCGTGGTAGGCGATGGTGCGGCTGATGACCTTGTGCTTGGTCGGCTTGCCGGTGAGCTTGAAGTAGTTCTTGGCGAGCTTCCAGGCGGTCTCCACCGCCTCGCCACCGCCGGTGGTGAAGAAGACCCGGTTGAGGCCGCCGGGGGCGAGCCCGGCGATGCGTTCGGCGAGCTGGATGGCGCTCGGGTGGGCGTAGGACCACAGCGGCATGAAGGCCAGCTCCCGCGCCTGCTTCGAGGCCGCGTCGGCGAGCTCGGTCCGGCCGTGGCCGAGCTGACTGACGAACAGGCCGGCGAGTGCGTCGAGGTACTTCTTGCCCTGGGCGTCCCAGATGTAGGGCCCCTCACCGCGCACGATGACCGGCACGTCGGCCGTGTTGTACGTCGAGTGCCGCGTGAAGTGCATCCAGAGGTGGTCCTTGGCGGCCTGCTGGAGCCGGTCGTAATCCTGGGACATGCGCACATCATCACCTTCGATCCTCCGGTTCGCAAGTGATTCAGTGGCAGGAATGCCGATAGCATTCGGATTCCGTAGCAAAGTGGGCGAGAGGCAACGGCATGCAGCGGATCGTGTTCACCGGTGGCCAGGTCTTCGACGGCCGCCGCCATCGTGGCCGGCAGAGCGTCCTGGCCGAGGGCGGCCGGATCGTCGCGGTCGGAGAGATCGACCCCGACACCCTGGCCGGCGCGGAGGTCGTCGACGTGGCCGGCGGGCTGGTCGCGCCGGGGTTCACCGACGCCCACGTGCACGTGGTCCAGGGCGGTCTGGAGCGGACCCGGTGTGATCTCACGGAGCTCGACACCCGCACGGACTACGTGGCCCACGTCGCGGAGTACGCCGACGCACACCCCGATCGCGAGTGGGTGCTCGGAGGAGGATGGGCGATGGCCGCCTTCCCCGGTGGGACGCCGACCGCCGCCGACCTCGACGCAGTCGCTCCCGACCGGCCGGTCTTCCTTCCCAACCGCGACCACCACGGCGCGTGGGTCAACTCCCGGGCGCTCGAGCTCGCACAGATCGACCGCCACACTCCGGACCCGCCCGACGGCCGGATCGAACGTGATGCCGAGGGCCGACCCACCGGCACCCTGCACGAGGGCGCCATGGCGCTCGTGGGCCGGCTGGCCCCGTCCACCACCGAGGAGGAGAACGACGCGGCGTTGCTGGCCGGTCAGGCGTACCTGCACTCGCTCGGCATCACCGGCTGGCAGGACGCGATCGTCGGTGAGTACGCCGGGATGGACGACCCGGGTCCGACGTACCGGCGCGCGGCCGAAGCGGGCCGACTCACCGGCTGGGTCGTCGGCGCATTGTGGTGGGACCGCGACCGGGGTCTCGAGCAGATCGCGGACCTGGTGGCTCGGCGTGCCGACTACAGCCGCGGGCGGTTCCGCGCGACCAGCGTGAAGATCATGCAGGACGGCGTCGCGGAGAACTTCACGGCGGCGCTGGCCGAGCCCTATCTCGACCGCTGCGGCCACCAGACCGACAACCGCGGCCACTCGTTCGTACCCGCGGCCGCCCTCCGGGAAGCGGTGCCAGCCCTGGCCGAGGCGGGATTCCAGGTTCACGTCCACGCCATCGGCGACCGCGGCGTCCGCGAGGCGCTCGACGCGTTCGCCGCCGCGCCCACCGGTGGAGACCTCCGGCACCACGTGGCGCACCTTCAGGTCGTGGACCCGGGTGACGTCCCCCGGTTCGCGGAGCTGGGCGTCACCGCCAACGCGCAGGCGGTGTGGGCCTGCTGCGACGACCAGATGATGGAGCTGACGCTGCCGTTCCTGGGGGAGGAGCGGGCGCGGTGGCAGTATCCGTTCGGTGCGCTGCACCGGGCCGGGGCCTCCCTCGCCATGGGCAGCGACTGGCCTGTGTCGACCCCCGACCCGCTCGCCGCGATCCACACGGCCGTCACGCGGACGGCGTACGGCGAGGAGGGTCGCGTCGGGACCGAGCCGTTCCTGCCCGAGCAGTCGCTCGACCTGACGACGGCGTTCGCGGCGTACACCTCGGGGAGCGCCCGCGTGAATCACCGCGACGACGCCGGCGTGCTCGAACCGGGGGCGGTGGCTGACCTCGTCGTCCTCGACCGCGACCCCTTCGACGGCCCGGTCGAGGAGATCGGCGCGGCGCGGGTGGTGTCGACGTGGATCGACGCCCGGCGGGTCAGCTAGTCGGGTCAGCTGACCTGACGTGGTTCGGCCAGCTCGTCCTCCGGATGCTCCTCCAGGTAGGCGTTCAGTCGATCGTCGACCACGGCCTGCCAGAGCTCACGTGAACGTTCCGCGTCGATGATGTTGACCGACCCGACGTCCGGAATGGTGGCGTAGCGGTCGAACGGCAGGGTCACGAACCGCACCTTCTTCTCGCCTTCGCGACCCTGCAGCCCGCGCATCGAGAGGGCGAGGTCGCGCAGGTCGCCGTTGGTCCAACCCTCGTCCACCGTGACGTTGCGGGTGATCGACTCGACGGTGTTGGTGAACTTCAGGGGGTTGCCGACGGTCCCGTCGGCGAGCACCTTGCGCATCACGGCGCGCATGAAGTTCTGCTGCCGCGCCACCCGGTCGAAGTCTCCTTCGAGCAGTCCGTAGCGCATGCGGACGTACTTCAGCGCGAGCTCGTCCTCGAGGTGTACCCAGCCCTCGTTCCACTGCTGGTCCTGCTGCGAGTCGTAGACGTCCTCGGGGATGTAGACGTCGACGCCGCCGATCGCGCTGGTGAGGTCGCGGAACCCGGCGAAGTCGATCACCGCCATGTGGTCGAGGCGGAAGCCGGTGAGGTTCTCGACGGTGCGCCAGGTGCCGAACGGGCCGTAGGCAGCAAAGGCCTCGTTGATCTTGCTCTTGCCGTGCGGACGGCCCTCGGCGTCGTAGATGGGGACATAGGAGTCTCGCGGGAATCGACACCAGGTAGGCGCCGGATCGGTCGGCGGGGATGTGGACCACCATCACGGTGTCGCTCCGGTAGGCGTTCGCGTTCCACTCGCCCGCCTCAAGGAGCTCGGCGATGGTCGGTTTGTCGATGAGCTGGGTCGGGTTGTCGGCCCCCATCAGCAGGATGTTGAGCGCTTCGGTGGGTTCCTCCGGCGGGTCGGGCCGGTCGCCGACATCGAGGACCGAGTCGTCGGCACGTGGGATGTTGGAGAGCTTGGCGTTGAGGTTCCACGCGTACCAGCCGACGCTGGCGGTCGTGATGACCGCGCCAGCAGCCAGCAGCGCGGCCCACCGGCGATGACCGTGCCGGAACTCCCACACGGTGCCGGCCAGCATGCCGAGCACGGCGAGCACCAACAGCCAGACGCTGAGCTCGAGGAAGCCGTGCAGCATCAGCCAGTAGAGGCCCCCGATGGCCACGGGCACGGCGGCGAGGGCGATGATCGTGCTGCGCTTCACCGGGGCAGTGTCCCCCACAATCGTTCGGGCGCGTGGCTCGACCCGCCCGACACCGGTACCCACCCCACCCCTTCGGCAACTGATTCCGTTCCCAAAGTCGACTCCCCCTACCGGATCCGTAGGTCCGCTACTAGGGTCGGTCCATGGCTGACACCACCTTTCACAACATCGTCAACGGAGAGCGCGCCAGCGCGGCGTCGGGCGAGACCTACGACGTGATCGACCCGACCACCGGCGAGGTCTACGCCCAGGCGCCGATGTCAGGCGCCGAGGACGTCGACCGGGCCTACGCCGCGGCCGATGCTGCCTTCGAGTCGTGGGGCAGTACGACGCCGCAGGAGCGTGCCTCCGCACTGCTCAAGATCGCCGACGCCATCGACGCGCGCGCCGACGAGATCGTGCAGGTCGAGTCGCGTGACACCGGCAAGCCGATCGGGCTGACCGCGAGCGAGGAGATGCCGCCGAGCTCGGACCACTTCCGGTTCTTCGCCGGTGCCGCCCGCGTGCTCGAGGGTCGCTCGGCGGGCGAGTACATGGCCGACCACACGTCGTGGATCCGCCGCGAGCCGATCGGCGTGATCGGGCAGGTGACGCCCTGGAACTATCCGCTGATGATGATGATCTGGAAGATCGCGCCCGCGCTCGCGGCCGGCAACACCGTCGTCCTCAAGCCCAGTGACACCACGCCGGCGAGCTCCACGCTGCTCGCCGAGATCTGCCAGGAGTTCCTCCCGCCCGGCGTCCTCAACGTCGTGTGCGGCGACCGCGACACCGGTCGCGCCCTGATCGAGCACAGGACGCCCCAGATGGTGTCGATCACCGGCTCGGTCCGCGCCGGCATGGAAGTGGCGAAGTCGGCGGCCAGCGACCTCAAGAAGGTCCACCTCGAGCTCGGCGGCAAGGCGCCGGTGATCATCTTCGACGACGCAGATGTCGAGGCCGCCGCCGGCTCGATCGCCGAAGCCGGCTACTTCAACGCCGGTCAGGACTGCACGGCCGCCACTCGGGTGCTGGCCGGGCCCGGCGTCCACTCCGACTTCGTCTCCGCCCTCACCGAGGCCGCCAAGGGCATCAAGACCGGGATGCCCGACGACGAGGACGTGCTCTACGGCGCGCTCAACAACGTCAACCAGCTCGAGCGGGTCACCGGCATGGTCGACCGGCTGCCGGACCACGCCGAGCTGCAGACCGGTGGGCGTCGGCAGGGCGAGACCGGCTACTTCTACGAGCCGACGGTCGTGTCCGGCCTGCGTCAGGACGACGAGCAGATCCAGCAGGAGATCTTCGGACCCGTCATCACCGTCCAGCAGTTCTCCGACGAGGCGCAGGCACTGGAGTGGGCCAACGGCGTGGAGTACGGCCTGTCGTCGAGCGTGTGGACCAAGGACCACGGTCGCGCGATGCGGATGTCACGCAAGCTCGACTTCGGGGTGGTGTGGATCAACACCCACATCCCGTTCATCTCCGAGATGCCGCACGGCGGCTTCAAGCACTCCGGCTATGGCAAGGATCTCTCGATGTACAGCCTCGAGGACTACACACGCATCAAGCACGTCATGAGCTACATCGGCTGAGCGCCGCGACAGCGGCGCCCTGCCTGCGTTGTCGGCGCTCGACGGCCGCTTCGCTCAAAGGCCGCCTTCGCGGCCTCCGCCTTGGCATCGCACCACTCTCGCGACGCTCAGCTCTCGAAGATAAGGAAAGAGACATTGAGGATTCTTCTGGTCGGTGCCGGTGGCGTCGGCGGCGCGTTCACCGCGATCGCAGCGCGGCGCGACTTCTTCGAGGCGATCGTGATCGCCGACTACGACCCGGCCCGGGCCGAGAAGGCGGCTGCCGCCGATGACCGCTACGTCGGGGCGCAGATCGACGCCTCGGACGCCGACTCGGTCACCGCGCTCTGCCGCGAGCACGGCATCACGCACGTGATGAACGCCGTCGACCCGGTCTTCAACATGCCGATCTTCGACGGCGCCTTCGCGGCAGGCGCCGACTACGTCGACATGGCGATGTCGCTGAGCAAGCCACACCCCGACGCGCCGTACGCGAAGTGCGGTGTGAAGCTCGGCGACGAGCAGTTCGCCAAGGCGGGGGAGTGGGAGTCCACCGGCCGCCTCGCACTGGTGGGCATGGGTGTCGAGCCGGGGCTGTCCGACGTGTTCGCGCGCTACGCCGCCGACCACCTGTTCTCCGACATCGACGAGCTCGGCACCCGCGACGGCGCGAACCTGGTCGTGACCGACGACGACGGCAACGAGGTCTTCGCGCCGTCGTTCTCGATGTGGACCACGATCGAGGAGTGCCTCAATCCGCCGGTGATCTGGGAGCGGGCGAGTGCCGACGTCGACGGCGGCTGGTTCACCACCGAGCCGTTCAGCGAGCCGGAGGTCTTCGACTTCCCCGAGGGCATCGGACCGGTCGAGTGCGTCAATGT
The DNA here is from genome assembly GCA_963804845.1 of uncultured Actinomycetota bacterium. Taxonomy (GTDB): domain Bacteria; phylum Actinomycetota; class Actinomycetes; order Propionibacteriales; family Nocardioidaceae; genus Nocardioides. The sequence goes on from CAWDSA010000007.1 coordinate 829,913, forward strand.
CGAGCACGAGGAGGTGCTCCTCATGCCGCGCTGGGTCGACTGCAAGCGCGTCACCTTCAAGTACGGCCTGGGTGACGAGTTCATCAACGTCCTCAAGGTGCTCAACACGCTGGGCCTCGACCGCACCGAGACGGTGCGGGTGAAGGGCGTGGACGTGAGCCCGCGCGACGTGGTGGCCGCGGTGCTTCCCGACCCGGCCACTGTCGGCCCGCGGATGAAGGGCAAGACCTGTGCGGGACTGTGGGTGACGGGCACCGGCCAGGACGGCCAGCCGCGGTCGACGTACCTCTATCACGTGGTCGACAACGAGTGGACGATGCAGGAGTACGGCCACCAGTGCGTGGTCTGGCAGACCGCGATCAACCCGGTCGTGGCCCTCGAGCTCCTCTCCCGCGGGACCTGGAAGGGGGCGGGCGTCCTGGGCCCGGAGGCCTTTGACGCCCAACCCTTCCTGGATCTGCTGACCGAGTACGGCTCACCCTGGGGGATCAAGGAGCTGGCCCCATGATCGAGCAGAAGCGAAACCTGGTCACCGAGATCCCGGGCCCGGAGTCGCGCGCCCGGCTGGACCGCAAGAAGGCGCACGTGGCCGACGGGGTCGGCACCATGCTGCCGGTCTTCGTGGCCGAGGCCGGCGGCGGCGTGCTGCGCGACGTCGACGACAACACCCTGATCGACCTCGGCTCCGGCATCGCCGTGACCACGGTCGGCAACGCCGCCGAGTCGGTGAGGCGACGTGTGCACGAGCAGGTCGACGCCTTCACCCACACCTGCTTCATGATCACGCCGTACGACGGCTACGTCGACGTGTGCGCCGAGCTCGCCGACCTGACGCCCGGCGACCACGCGAAGAAGTCCGCGCTGTTCAACTCCGGCGCCGAGGCGGTCGAGAACGCCGTGAAGATCGCCCGCGTCGCGACCGGCCGCGACGCGGTGGCCGTCTTCGACCACGCCTACCACGGCCGCACCAACCTCACGATGTCGATGACGGCCAAGAACATGCCCTACAAGCAAGGGTTCGGGCCGTTCGCGGGTGAGGTCTACCGGGCGCCGATCTCCTACCCGCTGCGCGACGGGCTGTCGGGCGAGGCGGCCGCAGCCCGCGCGATCGACCACCTCGACAAGCAGGTCGGCGCCGGCAACCTGGCCTGCCTGGCGATCGAGCCGATCCTGGGCGAGGGCGGCTTCGTCGTACCCGCGCCCGGGTTCCTGCCGATGCTCGCCGCGTGGTGCACCGACCACGACATCGTGTTCGTCGCCGACGAGATCCAGTCCGGCTTCTGCCGCACCGGCGACTGGTTCGCCTGCGACCACGAGGGCGTCGTCCCCGATCTGGTCACCACGGCGAAGGGCATTGCCGGCGGACTGCCCCTGGCGGGCGTCACGGGACGCTCGGAACTGATGGACAGCGTCCACGCCGGCGGGCTGGGCGGCACCTACGGGGGCAACCCGATTGCCTGCGCTGCCGCGCTCGGTGCCATCGAGGAGATGCGCACCCACGACCTGCCCGCCCGTGCCCGCGCGATCGGCGCGACCATGACGGAGCGGCTCGAGGGGCTGCGCGCCGACTACCCGGTGATCGCCGACATCCGCGGCCGCGGCGCCATGATGGCGATCGAGCTGTGTGCGCCCGGCTCGGTCGAGCCGGACGCGGCGCGGACGGCCGCCGTCAACGCGGCCTGTCACCAGGCCGGCGTCGTGACCCTCACCTGCGGGACCTGGGGCAACGTCTTCCGCTTCCTGCCGCCGCTCTCGATCAGCGACGACCTGCTCCACGAGGCGTTCGACGTCGTCACCGAGGCGTTCGCCAGCACCGGTGGTTGACGGTGCGAAGGCGCCCTGGCGCCTGAGCCTCGAAACCCCCGGTGCTGCGAGGATGTTCGCGTGAGCAGGCGTGATGTGGTCATCCTCGGCTCGACCGGCTCGATCGGCACCCAGGCGCTCGAGATCGTGCGTGCCAACCCCGACCGGTTCCGGGTCGTCGGGCTGACCGCGGGAGGCTCGAACCAGGAGCTGTTCGACGCCCAGGTCGCCGAGTTCTCCCCGGCGTACGCCGGTCTCGGCGAGGACGCCAGCGTGGAGGCAGCGGGGATGGCCTCGGACGTGGTCCTCAACGGGATCACCGGCGCGGTCGGACTGCGGCCGACCCTCGCGGCGCTCGACGCGGGCGTCACCCTCGCGCTGGCCAACAAGGAGAGCCTGATCATGGGCGGGCCGGTCGTCACCGAGCGGGCCGCGCCGGGACAGATCGTGCCGGTCGACAGCGAGCACTCCGCCCTCGCGCAGTGCCTGCGCGCCGGCTCGGAGCAGGAGGTACGCCGACTGGTGCTCACGGCGAGCGGCGGTCCGTTCCGCGGCCGCACCCGCGAGCAGCTGGCCGAGGTCACGGTCGAGGAGGCGCTGGCCCATCCGACGTGGGACATGGGTCCGGTGGTGACCATCAACTCCGCGACGCTGGTCAACAAGGGTCTCGAGGTCATCGAGGCCCATCTGCTGTTCGGGATCCCGTTCGACCGGATCGAGGTCGTGGTCCACCCGACCAGCGTGGTCCACTCGATGGTCGAGTTCGTCGACGGCTCGACCATCGTCCAGGCGAGTCCGCCGACCATGCTGATCCCGATCGCGCTGGGTCTCGCGTGGCCCGACCGGGTGCCCGATGCGGCGCCACCGGTCGACTGGACCCGGTCCGAGACGTGGGAGTTCCACCCGCTCGACGACGAGGCGTTCCCCGCGGTGAACCTCGCTCGCGCGGCCGGATCCGCGGGAGGTGTCGCTCCCGCGGTCTACAACGCCGCCAACGAGGTCTGTGTCGAGGCGTTCCGCGACGGCCGGCTGTCGTTCGTCGATATCGTTCCCACCGTCCGCGACGTGCTCGCCCAACAGATCAACCAGTACGACGTACCCTCGAAGGAGCAGCTCAGCGTCGACGACGTCCTCGCCGCGGACGCGTGGGCTCGCGCCGTTACCGCCGTTCGCATCTCAGGACGCACCGAAGGGACCGCATGACCGCCGTCTACTACGCGCTGGGCGTGATGATCTTCGTGGTCGCCATCCTGGCCTCGATCGGCCTGCACGAGTTCGGCCACATGATCCCCGCCAAGAAGTTCGGCGGGAAGGTCACGCAGTGGTTCATCGGGTTCGGGCCGACGGTGTGGAGCAAGCAGGTCGGCGAGACCGAGTACGGGATCAAGGCGATCCCCCTTGGCGGCTACGTCAAGATCGTCGGAATGCTGCCGCCTGGCGCCGATCAGCTCGACGAGGATCGGGCTCACCCGGTGTATGACGAGAACGGCGAGCGCGTCGTCCGGGTGCGCAAGTCCAACACCGGCTTGTTCACCCAGCTCATCTCCGACGCCCGCGCGGCCGAGTGGGAGCACGTCCAGCCCGGCGACGAGGACCGACTCTTCTACAAGATGGCGTGGTGGAAGAAGGTCATCGTGATGGCCGGCGGGCCGACCGTGAACCTCCTCATCGCGTTCCTGATCTTCACCCCCGTCTTCGCCTTCTACGGCAACCCCGGCGATGTCCGCATCCAGACCACGGTCGACGAGATCGCACCCTGCCTGGTCCCGGTCGCGGAGGACGGGCGGGCCTGTACGGCTGAGGAGCTGCGCGAGAGCCCAACGCCCGCCACCGAGGCAGGGCTCCAGGCGGGTGACCGGTTCGTCTCCTTCAACGGGGTCGAGGTCACCAGCTGGGAGCAGCTGCAGCAGACGATCCGCGCCAACGACGACGGCCAGGCCGTGATGGTGGTCGAGCGCGACGGCGAGCTGCTGACGCTGCGGACCAACACCACCGTCGAGCTCCGGCCGACCAGCATGACCGACGACACCCTGGTCCAGGTCGGCTTCCTCGGCGTCGTACCGCATGCCGAGTTCGGCGAGGGCGGCCCGGTCTACACGGTGGAGCAGATGGGCGGCATGACCGTCGACACCGTCCAGGCCATGGCCACGCTCCCGGCCAAGGTGTGGAACGTCGCCCAGGCCATCGTCGGCGCCGAGCAGCGCGACCGGGACGGCCCGGTCAGCATCGTCGGCGGCGGTCGGCTGGCCGGCGAGACGGTGTCGCACGACGCGTTCCCGCTGCTCGAGAAGACGATCTTCCTGCTGATGCTCATCGCGGGCTTCAACTTCTTCATCGGCATGTTCAACTTCATCCCGTTGCTCCCGCTCGACGGTGGCCACATCGCGGGCGCTCTGTACGAGGCGATACGACGCGGGCTGGCCCGGCTCCGGCACCGCCCCGATCCGGGGTACGTCGACGTGGCGAAGCTGCTGCCCATCGCCTACGTGATGGCCTCGGTTCTGCTGGTGCTCGGTGCCGTGCTGATCGTGGGCGACCTCGTCGTACCGCTCCACCTGGAATCCTGATCCACACCCTCCCGCCGGTAGCCTCTGAGGCATGACCGAGATCAACCTGGGCATGCCCGAGGCGCCACCGCCCGTGCTCGCCCCGCGCCGCAAGACCCGCCAGATCCAGGTGGGCAAGGTGGGGGTGGGCAGCGACCACCCGGTCTCGGTCCAGTCGATGACCACGACGCTGACCTCCGACGTCAACGCCACCCTCCAGCAGATCGCCGAGCTCACCGCCACCGGTTGCGACATCGTGCGGGTCGCGTGCCCCAGCCAGGACGACGCCGAGGCGCTCCCGGCGATCGCCCAGAAGTCGCAGATCCCGGTCATCGCCGACATCCACTTCCAGCCCAAGTACGTCTTCGCCGCCATCGACGCCGGCTGCGCCGCGGTCCGGGTCAACCCCGGCAACATCCGCAAGTTCGACGACCAGATCAAGGAGATCGCCGCCGCCGCCAAGGACCGCGGCACCTCGATCCGGATCGGCGTCAACGCCGGCAGCCTCGACAAGCGGCTGATGGAGAAGTACGGCAAGGCGACCCCCGAGGCGCTGGTCGCCTCGGCGGTCTGGGAGGCGAGCCTGTTCGAGGAGCACGACTTCCACGACTTCAAGATCTCGGTCAAGCACAACGACCCCGTCATCATGGTGCGCGCCTATGAGCTGCTCGCCGAGGCCGGTGACTGGCCGCTCCACCTCGGCGTGACCGAGGCCGGGCCTGCGTTCCAGGGCACCATCAAGTCGTCGGTGGCCTTCGGCGCCCTCCTGGGCAAGGGCATCGGCGACACCATCCGGGTCAGCCTCTCCGCTCCGCCGGTCGAGGAGGTCAAGGTCGGGCTCCAGATCCTGGAGTCGCTCAACCTGCGCCCCCGTCGGCTCGAGATCGTGTCGTGCCCGTCCTGCGGCCGCGCCCAGGTCGACGTCTACAAGCTCGCCGACGAGGTGACGGCCGGCCTCGACGGGCTCGAGGTCCCGCTGCGCGTCGCCGTCATGGGCTGCGTCGTCAACGGACCCGGCGAGGCGCGCGAGGCCGACCTCGGCGTCGCCTCCGGCAACGGCAAGGGCCAGATCTTCGTCAAGGGCGAGGTCATCAAGACCGTCCCCGAGAGCCTGATCGTGGAGACGCTGATCGAGGAGGCGATGCGCATCGCCGAGGGGATGGAGCCCGTCGAAGGTGGTCAGGCGAGCGTCTCCGTGTCGTAGCGGTCGTAAACTCGGCGCATGCCAGGCCTCCAGCACACGGTCGCTATTGCGGCCCCGCCCGAACGGGTCTGGGCAGTGCTCGTCGAGGTCGAGCGTTGGCCCGAGCGGATCCCGACGGTCGATGCCGTGGAGCGTCTCGACGCGGGACCACTGGCCCTCGGCTCCCGAACCCAGCTGCAGCAGCCCCGGCTGCCCACAGAGGTGTGGACGGTCACCGAGCTGACCGACGGTTCGTCGTTCACCTGGGAGTCGAGCTCGAGCGGCGTCACCGTCACCGCCGCGCACTTCGTCGAGCCGCATCCCGATGGGAGTCGGCTTTCCCTCGCCGTGACTGTTTCCGGTCCGCTGTCCTGGATCGGTTGGCTGATGACGCGGTCGCTGACCAAGCGGTACGTCGAGACGGAGGCGGCCTCGATCAAGACGGTCGCGGAGACCCCGCCCGTCTGAGGAAGCCTCGACCGATCAGCGGCAGATGGAGATGGGTCGACGCGTTCCGGACCTGACCCGATCTCGGCATGAGCGGCCGGTCATGAGATGGCGTACCGCATGCGAGCCTCGACGCGGTACGCGGGGTTCTTGCTCACGACGACGACCCGGTCGATGTCCTTGCCTCCGATGGCGTGCGCCTTCGTGAGTCTGACGTCTGTGATGTGGCGCTTGGCTTGTGGAGCACAGTCATCGGTCTCGCGCCCGACCACCCGAAGAGCCCCGGCGTTCACGCGTGTCATCCGCCAGACCTCGAAGGAACAGGTGCCCCACGTTCTCAGGTTCAGCAGCGGATGTGCGATGCGGCCGCTCCAGAAGAGCAGCGCAACCGGCGCGGGCTGTTCGACGGCTCCGCTCGCACCACCATCTGACGAAGCGGAGCCGTGGGGGTCGCTGACCGTCGCGCTGGGTTCAGGGTGGCTCTCACCAGTGCATCCGGACGTCATGGTGGCGAGCGCGATCAGGGCGGACGTCGCCATGCGTGCTCGAACCGTCCGCGACATGCCTCTACGACGTGGGCACTGTCTGGGGGGTTCCCGACCACTCATCGCTGCGGGGCGGATGGTCAGCGGCATGAGCGGATGACGGCAGCGTCGGTTGAGTACGCGTGCACACGCGGACGAGGGTTGTCGGGCCTGAAACTTGATCCATGAGCGTCCGCTACGGCCTTGGCCTCGTCCTGCTGTCGTTCGCGATCGCTGTCTGTTTCCTGTTCGGCACCTTGGGGTGGTTCTCGATTGGGTTCGGGATGATGACCGACTGCACGAACAACTACAACTGCACGACTACGGGATGCGAGCCCTGCGCCCACGCCGGACGGTGGATCAACGCCGGAGGAATCGCCCAGTGGGTGCTTGCAGTACTCGGCGTCGTGGTGCTGGTTCGGGGCGTTCGCGCCAAGCGGTGGGGCCAACTGATGTTCGGTGGTGCCGCCATTGTGGTGATCTCGGTGCTGACCCTTGTGGGAACCACGTGGCGGGCGAACGAGTCCTTCTGCCAACCCGGAACGCCGGGATACCAGGCCAGCTACTGCTCGACGGATGCGTGAGACTCAGTGTCGCCGCAGCACCCGCGCCACGATCCGTGCACCACAACGTCATACGGATCGGTCGCCACAGCGCTCAGAACGTATGACGTCCGGCCCGCCGAGTGGCCGTTACGTTCCTAACAAAGGCAGCGACGGTGCGCAGATCGTCGTGACGGTCTGCCACACTCGGTTTCGTTCTTTCGTCCCCCGTGAGAGCGAGCACGCGCATGAGCCGAGTACCCCCAATCCCTGTCGAGATCCTGGTCGACGACACCTGGATCCGCGGCACCGTCCGCACCTGCGAAGTCACCCAGGACGGCCAGACCTGCAGCGCCGTCGTGTCATTCGGCAACGCGACTGCCACGACAACGGCACGCTTCGACGCAACCAGAATGCGCAGCCTGACCGGTGAGCCGGGGTGCCCTTCCCCTCACCAGGACGAGACCTGTTTCCACGCGGCGGCTGCCCTCGGGTGACCACGGCGGCAAGGCGCCCGATCGGGGCACCATGACCCCCCGGACCTCTACGATCACGCGTTGAGCCTCACGCCGATGAGCGGACATTCCAGGCGAGGCACACTGGTGGGGTGAGCGTGGAGGCGGAGGTGCTGGACGCCGGTCCCCGGCGGCTTTCTCGTGGGTGGGTGGCCGCGCTCCTCGCCCTGCTGCTCGTCCTCGGTGTGGGCGCCGCCGTGGTCGACCGGTCGTACCGTTCGCGGGGATCCGAGCAGATTGCCGCCTGCCGGCAGCATGGTGCCGCGGAGATTGCGGCCGCGACCGGCCGGCTCACCGCCAGGACCGGCACCGTCCGGCCGACCGTGTTCGCGCTGCCCGAGGGCGACCTCAGGCAGGAGCTCCTGGGGCTGGTCAGCGAGGCGGTAGCCGGCGCGGACGAACGGCTGCGAGCCGCCCGCGACCGCTGCGAGGAGGTGGAGCTGCTGTGGTACCACGGGGACCTCGCCCGGCGACGCGACGACTGCATCGCCGCGCTCGAGGAGATGGCGGCCTGGTTCCGCGAGGTCTCCCGCAACGGCGCCCACGCTTTCGGGGGCGACGTCTACGGCGGACGTGGGTGTGGCTGATTCACCGCATCTCGCGGCCCGCTGCCGGTTGGGTCCTAGGACGGCGCCAGCGGCAGCCGGATCACCTGCTCGTGGTCGAACCACTCGCCGGTCTGCTCGAACCCGCAGCTGAGGTAGAAGTCGAGGGGCGAACCGGGGCCAGGTACGACGCTCGTCACCAGCGCGTCGGCGCCGGGCCGTGTCCGCAGGTACTGAACGACCTGGTCCAGCGCCGCACGGCCGTAGCCACGCCCCTGGAAGCGGCGGTCGATGAGCATCCGCCACAAGTAGTAGCGCCACGGGATGTCCTTGTTTCCCGGGGCGACGTCGTCGGCGATCATCACGAACCCGACCGGACGCTCGTCGGCGTACACCGCCCGGCACCACGGCTTCGAGTCCGGGTTCGCGGCCGCCTCGACGAGCGAGCGCGTCACGCCGTCGACGAAGCCCTCCTGCTCGGTGGAGACCCGGAGCGTCTCCACCAGCGATCGGTTGGCCGGCGTGATCTCGACGAGGGTCACCATGCCCGGCATTCTCACACCTCCTCAGGGACGCGGTCCGGCCGTAGGCTCTCGCTGTGCTGACCACGCGCCACGGAGTGAAGGTGCTGGGCGCGGCCGACCTGGAGTCGTTCGAGGCTCTGGTGGCCGAGGACCCGGTCGTCAACGTCTTCGCGTCCCATCGCGCCCGGGTGACCAACCTCGAGCCACGCTGGCTCGGCGGGGAGATGTGGGGCCGCTTCGACGGCGGAGAGCTGCGCGCCGCCTGCCACGTCGGTGCCAATCTCGTGCCCGTCCAGGCCACGGCCGACGATGCCCGGGTCTTCGGCGAGCGCGCACTGGCCCGCAGTCGCACCGTGACGACGATCGTCGGGCCGCGCGAACCCGTGCGAGCTTTCTGGGACGTCGTCGCCGAGTCGTGGGGCACCCCCCGAGACCAGCGGTGGGAGCAGCCCCACCTCGAGCTCGACCGCGACTCCGCCGTCGCGCCGGACCCGCGGGTGCGTCGTACGGCGCCGGAGGACATCGACGTGATCTACCCGGCGTGCGTCGCCATGTACACCGAGGAGGTCGGCGTCAGCCCCGAGCTGTTCGGCGGCCTCGACTTCTATCGCACCCGGGTCCGCAACTTGATCTCGCGCGGCTGGTCGTTCGCGCGGATCGACGACGGCGAGGTGATCTTCAAGGCCGAGGTCGCGTGCCTGTCCCCGGCCGCCGCCCAGGTGCAGGGAGTGTGGGTCGCTCCACACCTGCGCGGTCAGGGGATCGGCGCCACCGGGATGGCCGCCGTCGTCAACGCCGTGCGGCGCGACCTGGCGCCGGTCGTCTCGCTCTACGTCAACGACTTCAACCTGGCCGCCCGCCGGATCTACGAGAAGGTCGGTTTCCGGCAGACGGCCACGTTCGCCACGGTGATGTTCTGAGCGGTCAGGGCAACGCCGGGCGCAACGCGGAGGCCCGCTCGCAGTCGGGCCCGTCGCACCGGACGAAGGCGGCCTGCCGCTTGCCGTTCGCCTCGAGGATGAGGGTGTCGGCGTCCTCCCACATGACCTGTCCGAACCAGACGGCTCGGTAGGAGTGCAGGAGAGTGCCGTCGGCCTCGCGCAGCTGCACCTCGTTCGGCCCGAGCCCGTCAGAGAGGATGTGGATGCTGGCGAGGTGAGATCCGTCGGGGGAGAAGGTCGCGACCCGCTGCTGGCACGAGCGCCACAGGTGGTCATCGGAGTCGGCCAGTCGGGCGACCTGGCTGCAACCGCCGCGGTAGGGATCCTTGGTGTACCAGGCGACGCGGTCGGCCGCGATGGCGGCCTCGTAGCCGACCTTGCGGACGATCAGCTCGGTGTCGCCGGTCTCCGGGTCCCACCAGAAGGTCTTGTTCGGCGACCACGTCGAGACCACGGCCCGATCGCCCAGGGCCAGCACGGTGGCGGATCCGCGCACGGTCCGGCTGGTGATCTCCGAGCCGTCCGAGGCGTCGTACAGCCTGAGCGTCGTGTGGTCGCCGTGGTAGCGCGCGGTGGTGAACTGCCCGCCGTCGCCCTCGGACAGTTCCAGGCTCATCAGCGCGGGCCCGCCCTCGCGGAGAAGGGTGACGTTGCCCGCGGTGTCGACGCGCTTGATCTTGTAGTGGTTGCCGCTGCCCCAGGTGGCATAGACATAGCCGTCCAGCGAGCGTCCCATCAGCCAGATGCTCTTGGCCTGGACGCGAATGCGGGTGTCACCGTCGATGATCGTCTCGTCCTTGCCCTTGCGCGTGCTGTGCTTCACGTGCGGGACCTGCGCCTCGTCGCCGCGCTCCAGGGCGGCGGGTCGGATCTGCACGGTCTCGGCGGCGTACGCCGGGGCGAGAGAGGCGGTCAGGGCGGTGGCGGACAGGGTCGCTGCCAGGGCGATCAAGGTCTTCATGCAAGGAAGACGCTGCGAGTGCCGCGTTGGTTGCGATCGTTACTGGTTCGAGCCGACGAGCCTGGGCGGCTAGCCTTCCGCCCATGATCCTGCGGATGTCCAGCCTCTTCGTGCGTACGCTCCGCGACGACCCTGCGGACGCCGAGGTGCCGAGCCACCGGCTCCTGGTGCGAGCCGGCTACATCCGCAGGGCCGCGCCCGGCATCTACTCCTGGCTGCCGCTGGGGCTGCGGGTGCTCCGCAAGATCGAGAACATCATCCGCGAGGAGATGGACGCGATCGGCGCTCAAGAGCTGCTGTTCCCGGCGCTGCTGCCCCGTGCGCCCTATGAGGCGAGCGGCCGCTGGACCGAGTACGGCGACGGGATCTTCCGGCTCCGGGACCGCAAGGACGACGACTACCTCCTCGGCCCGACCCACGAGGAGATGTTCACCCTCGTCGTGAAGGACCTCTACTCGTCCTACAAGGACCTGCCGCTGGCGATCTACCAGATCCAGACCAAGTACCGCGACGAGGCGCGGCCCCGCGCGGGGCTGCTGCGCGGCCGGGAGTTCGTCATGAAGGACTCCTACTCCTTCGACATCGACGACGCCGGCCTCGACGCGAGCTACCAGAAGCACCGCGACGCCTACATCCGGATCTTCGACAAGCTGGGCTTCGAGTACGTCATCGTGGCCGCGCACGCGGGCGCGATGGGTGGGTCCAAGTCGGAGGAGTTCCTGGCGAAGGCCGACGTGGGTGAGGACACCTACGTCGAGTGCAAGGCGTGTGGCTACGCCGCGAACGTCGAGGCGGTCAGGGTGCCGTCACCACCGTCGCTGCCCTACGACGATGCGCCCCCAGCGCACGCCGAGCAGACCCCGGACACGCCCACCATCCAGTCGCTGGTCGACCACCTCAACGAGAAGTTCCCGCGCGACGACCGGTCGTGGCGTGGCAGCGACACCCTCAAGAACGTGCTGATGATGCTCCACCATCCCGACGGGTCGACCGAGCCGCTGGCCATCGGCATCCCGGGCGATCGAGAGGTCGACAACAAACGGCTCGAGGCAGCGGTCTATCCCGCGACGTTCGAGCCGTTCGGGGAGAAGGAATTCGCTGCCTTCCCCGAACTCGCCAAGGGTTACATCGGACCTGGTGTGCTCGGGGAGAAGAACAAGACCGGGATCCGCTTCCTGGTCGATCCTCGGGTGGTGCAAGGCACGCGTTGGGTCACCGGCGCGGACGTGGACGGAAGCCATGTGATCGACCTGGTGGCGATCAGGGACTTCACGCCCGACGGCACCATCGAGGCCGCCGAGGTGTGGCCCGGCGATCCCTGCCCCAACGGCGACGGAGTCCTCGAGACCGCACGCGGCATCGAGATGGGTCACGTGTTCCAGCTCGGCCGCAAGTTCGCCGAGGCGCTCGACCTCCAGGTGCTGGACGAGAACGGCAAGCTCGTCACCGTGACCATGGGCTCCTACGGCATCGGTCCGTCCCGCGCGGTCGCCGCCATCGCCGAGGGCACGCTCGACGAGCTCGGGCTGTGCTGGCCGCGCGAGGTCGCGCCGGCTGACGTCCACCTGGTCGCGGCCGGCAAGGACGGCGAGGTCTTCGAGACCGCGGCCCGGATCGCAGACGAGCTCTCGGCTCGCGGCGTCGACGTCCTCTACGACGACCGCGCCGGCAGAGTCAGCCCCGGCGTGAAGTTCAAGGACGCCGAGCTGATCGGTGTCCCGACCATCGTCACGGTCGGCCGCGGCCTGGCCAACGGCACGATCGAGGTGCGTGACCGGGCGACCGATGAGCGGCAGGAGATCGCTGTCGGCGAAGCCGTCGAGCAGATCGAGGCCATTGTCAGATCTGGTGGTTGAGGTGCGAGTCGCAGCGACCTCGAGCCGTCGAGGCGGTCGTCTTCGACTGGGGCGGCACCCTGACCCGGTGGCACGACGTCGACTTCCACGCCGAGTCACTCGCGCTCGCCGCCGCCGTGAAGCAGGTCCAGGGTCACACGGCGGTCGAGCCCGTCGAGACCCACGCCGCGAAGCTCCTCGCGGCCGGCTCCGTCGTGTGGGGGCGGAGCCGTGACCACCAGCGCAGCGCGACGATCGCCGACCTCTTCACCGAGGCCGGGCTCGAGCACGACCCCGAGCTGCTCACGGCGTACTACGAGTTCTGGGAGCCCCACACCGACACCGATCCCGACGTCCGGCCGATGTGGGAGGAGCTCAAGGCGATGGGGCTGCGGGTCGGCGTGCTGAGCAACACGGTCTGGCCGCGCGAGTGGCACGAGGGCTTCTTCCGTCGCGACGGGGTGCTCGACCTGGTCGACGGGGACGTCTACACGAGCGAGATCCCGTGGACCAAGCCGTCGCCCGAGGCCTTCCGGGCGGCCGCGCAGGCGGTGGGAGTGACCGATCCGGCGCGATGCGTCTACGTCGGCGACCGGCTCTTCGACGACATCTGGGGAGCCCGGCACGCGGGGATGCGCGCGATCCACGTCCCCCACAGCACCATCCCGGCCGAGCAGCTGGGTCACAGCGAGGGTGAACCCGACGCGGTGGCACACGCCCTCGCCGACATCCCGGACATCGTTCGCGCCTGGCGCTGAGACGCGGCGACGGCGCTCCGGGGGCCGGACGACCGTCATCTGGACGGCCCGGTGACCTTGGTCGAACCGCCCTCAGGCGGGCCGGGAACTGCAGAAACTTGCAATGCGAAAAGGTGAGGATCCATTCCTCTGCCGACCTGATCCTCGCGGATGCACGATTGTGCACGAGCCACTCCCGCAGGTACCCCACACCGGCGGAAGAGGCCTCGAACGCCGGAGTGGGCTCCGGTTTAGCGGTCCGCGTACTTGGCCAGACCGGGGAAGATCTCGGGACTTCCCCGGAAGGCAAGTGCGCGGACCGCTGTCACTCTCAGTGAGGACACCGCCAATCGCCGGTCGGCGCCGCTGGTCTGCTCCACCACCCACGCGTACGTCGACTCGCAGCGCCGCTCGATCTCCAGTGCAGCGCGGGTGACCGCGTCCGCAGAGTCGAGCGGGGCCGGGAGCTCGTAGGCCGCCTCGGCGGCGACCGGCTCGCCCCCGTGGTCGCGCACTCGTGCTGTCAGCAGGTCCCGGCGGGCCCGATGATCGTCATAGGCGGCGGACACGTCCGCATAGAGCACGGGCGTCTCGGAGATCGACGTACGCGCGCCGAGGGTGCCGTAGACGTGGAGCGCTGCGTGCTCGGCCGCAAGAGCCGTCTGCAGGGCGTCGAGCGGGGTCATGGCTGGCTGGTTCATCATGCGCCCGCCGCGAGCTGCTGGGCGACCGCCGCGGACATGCTGGCGAGCAACGCAGCCAGCGGTCCGCTGTCGGCCTCGACTGCGGCCTCGGCCAGTGTGGCCTGGAGCCGTGCCTCGCGGCCACGCACGGTACTGCGGACTGCCGCGGCGTCACCGCGTACCGGCGTACGCCCGCGGGGCGGGTCGCCCTCGAGCGCGCGCAGGTGGCGGGTGTGGAGGGTGTGGAACGGGGCCAGCTCGCCGGTGAGACCGGGGCGGGCGCGGAGGGCGGACGTGACCAGCACCGATGCCGCGGCGAGGTCGGCGCGGACGTCGGCGACCAGGGCCTCGTCGGGGTCGACCGAGGTGTCGGTGCTCTCCTCCGAGCCGGAGCCCGACCCGGTAGGTCCCGCGGGGGGCTCGGACGTGATCGCGTCGCAGCCGGTGGTCGTCAGCGCCAGCAACGTGCCGGCCAACGCGGACCTACGCGTGGGGCGGAGCGGCGCGGGCGAGGTCACGGCCAGACCCTATCCACGGGCCTGCCGGGCGGGTATTGGCTGCCGCTATCGTGGGGACCTCAACTTCACAAGGAGGTCGCCACCCGTGAACAGCGCCAGGCACGACGCCACCCGGGACCGGATCGAGGCGGAGCTGGTCGACCCCTTGCGCGCCCTCGAGCTCGACGTCGAGGCCGTGGAGATCACCCCGGCTGGCAAGCGCCGGATCCTGCGCGTCGCGGTCGACAAGGACGGCGGGGTCACCCTCGACGACGTCGCCGAAGCCACGCGTGAGGTGTCCCGGGTGCTGGACGACTCCGACGTGATGGGAGAACAGCCCTACACCCTCGAGGTCACCTCCCGCGGCGTTGATCGTCCGCTCACCGAGCCCAGGCACTGGCGCCGCAATGCCGACCGCCTGGTCAAGGTGACGCTCGTCGGCGGCGAGGTGCTGACCGGCCGGATCGTCGAGAGCGACGACGACGCGGCCGCTCTCGACGTCGGCGGCGCACGTCACCAGGTGGCCTACAGCAAGGTCAGCAAGGCACTGGTCCAGATCGAGTTCAACCGTCCCGGCGCCACATCGACAGGCACGGAGGCCTGACCATGGATATCGACCTCAACATCCTGCGCAGCCTCGAACGCGAGAAGGAGATCTCCTTCGAGGTCCTCGTCGAGGCCATCGAGCAGGCACTTCACACCGCCTATCTCCGGACGCCGGGCGCCCAGGAGCAGGCCCGGGTCGAGCTCGACCGCAAGACCGGGCACGTCACCGTGCATGCCGCCGAGCTCGACGAGGAGGGCAACCAGGTCGGGGAGTACGACGACACCCCGGACGGCTTCGGCCGGATCGCCGCGACCACGGCGAAGCAGATCATGCTGCAGCGATTGCGCGACGCCGAGGACGACATCAGGTTCGGTGAGTTCTCCGGCAAGGAGGGCGACATCATCTCGGGCGTGATCCAGCAGGGCCGCAACCCCGACGACGTCATGGTCGACCTCGGCAAGCTCGAGGCGCTGCTACCGGCGGGCGAACGGGTGCCGGGCGAGACCTACGACCACGGCACCCGGATCAAGTGCATCGTGGTCTCGGTCCGCAAGGGCATGCGCGGCCCCCAGATCACGCTGTCTCGGACCCACCCCAACCTCGTGAAGAAGCTGTTCGCCCTCGAGGTCCCCGAGATCGCCGACGGTGCGGTCGAGATCGCCGCGATCGCGCGCGAGGCCGGTCACCGCACCAAGATCGCGGTGCGCTCGAACGCCGCGGGCGTCAACCCCAAGGGAGCCTGCATCGGGCCGATGGGACAACGGGTCCGCAACGTGATGTCGGAGCTGCACGGCGAGAAGATCGACATCGTCGACTGGTCCGACGAACCGGCCCAGCTGGTCGCGAACGCCTTGTCGCCGGCCCGGGTCACCGCCGTCGAGGTGGTCTCGGAGGCCGAGCGGTCCGCACGTGTGGTCGTACCCGACTTCCAGCTGTCGCTCGCGATCGGCAAGGAGGGTCAGAACGCGCGGCTCGCGGCGAGGCTCACCGGGTGGCGGATCGACATCCGCTCCGATGATGATGAGACCGGCAGCGACGGGTGAGGCACGAACCCGGCGCGTGGGCCGGGCCAGGTCGAGCAAGCGACGCGACCGAGGAAACGAGGTCGCGCGAGCGCGTCGAGACCCGGTGAGGGATCAACGGACGGTGAGCCCGGCGGCTACCCCCGACCCGAGATCCGGTCGACCGTGAGCGTCGGCACCAGCCCGTCGTCCCCACCGACCGACCACTCGGGGAAGTCGAAGAGGGCCAGCATCAGCTGGAGCGGGTAGGTCGGGGGCCGCAGGCAACGGCGGAGCTCGACTCCGTCGACGGTGAACACCGCCTCCTCGGCGTCCCAGTCGACCGCATAGACGTGAGGCCGGGTCACGTCGAGCTGCACCCGCGGTGCCGCGAAGTCTTGTCGCAGCTGAGGGTCGCGGAACGCCTTGATGCCGACGCCGACCTCGGCCGAGGCCGGCTCCGCAGCGCTGCCGTCGACCACGGCGTTGCCGAACACCTCGAACACACAGATCTCGCCACAGCGCTCCTGGGCGGGATCGTCCTCGAAGCCGCTCATCCACAGGGCGGCCATCGAGCGGGGCGACAGCGACATGGCGGCGCTGATCTCCACCCGGCCGCCGGTCGGCAACCACCCCTCGAAGCGTGGTTGCTCCTCACGGACCAGCTGTCCCTCCCGGAATCGTTGCTGGCCTCGAGGGCTGCCGATCGGCCCCGACCAGTTGCCGGACTGGACCCCGGAAACCCGGAGCGGCGGCTCGTGGTCGCCGACGCACCAGGCGGGCTGGTCCGGGGGAATGCACAGGGTCAGGGCGCCGTTGACAACCTCATAGGTGGCCCGGCTGGCTTCGCGTGAACTCCACGCCGGAAGGTAGTGGGGCAGCCACACGGAGAGGTCCAGCTCGCCCGACGTGAACTGCTCGTCGTACGACGACCGATCCGTCACGCGACCACGGTAGCGCCGAGGGCCGACGCTGCCGGTTCGATATTCGACTCGCCGACCGGCTAAGGTTGACGGCGGTGACCAGCACTCCGCCCATTCCTGTCCGGACCCCGGTTCGAACGTGCGTGGGTTGCCGGGAGCGGGCCGCCAAGCGTGAGTTGATGCGCGTCGTCCAGGGGACGGATCGCGGCGGCCGACCGGCCGTCTGCCCCGACCTCGACGGCACGGCTCCCGGTCGAGGGGCGCACCTGCACCCCACGACCGAGTGCTACGAACTCGCGGTTCGCAGGCGAGCGTTCCCCCGGGCCCTCAGGTCCGCGGAGGCTCTGGCCTGTGAGCCGGTAGGGGACTACCTCGCTTCACTCACGACATCGACAGAACCGACCGACAGAAACTGGAGCAGCAGCTCATGAGCACTCGATGAGTCACTCGCAATGAGTTTGCAACACCCACCAACGGTCTGAGAGTCACCCCGTATTCGGGTCTCAGGCCAGAAGGAGAACCGTGGCCAAGACCCGAGTCCACGAACTCGCCAAGGAGTTCGGAGTCGAGAGCAAGTTCGTTCTCGAGAAATTCAAGGAGATGAACGAGTTCGTCAAGTCGGCGAGCTCGACCGTCGAGCTGCCCGCCGAGATGCGCTTCCGCAAGGAGTACGGCGAGAAGCTGAAGGCGGCCCAGGCCGCCGAGGCACCGGCGGAGAAGCCCGCGGCCAAGCCGGCCGCGAAGGCTCCCGCCAAGAAGGCCGCAGCTCCGGCCCCCGCCGACGACGAAGCACCTGCGACGACCGTGGCCGAGCCGGACCCCGAGCCGGTTGCCGAGCCGACCCCCGAGCCGGTTGCCGACGAGGAGCCACCGGCCCAGGAGGCCCCGGCCGCCGCCGCGCCCGACGCGAAGCCGGCCACCCCGAAGCCGGCCCCGCGTCCCGCGGGCCGGTCCGGCACGCCGCGCCCGGGCAACAACCCGTTCGCGCCCAGCCAGGGAATGGGCCGTCGTCCGGCGCCCGCACCTCGCACCGGCGACCAGGACGACAGCCGTCCGCCGCGCCCGCCCGCGGGTGGTGGCGACCGTTCCGGGATGCCGCGTCCCAACCCGGCGATGATGCCCAAGTCCCCGGCCGCCTTCGGCGGCGGCGCAGGCCCCGGCGGTGGTCCCGGCGGAAGCCGTGGCGGCCCCGGCGGTGGCCGTGGCGGTGCCGGTGGTCCCGGCCGTGGCGGCGCCCCGAGCCGTGGCCGCGGTGCGCCGGCCGGTGCCGGCGCCCCGGGTGGCGGCGGCGGTCGTCCGGGCGGCTTCGGTGGCCCCGGTGGCGGTCGTGGCCGTCCCGGTCAGCGCGGACAGACCCAGGGCGCCTTCGGTCGCCCCGGTGGTCCGTCGCGTCGTGGCCGCAAGTCGAAGCGGGCCCGTCGTCAGGAGTTCGAGGCCATGGAGGCCCCGACGCTGGGCGGCGTACGCGTCCGCAAGGGCGACGGGGAGACCGTGCGTCTCGCCCGTGGCTCCTCGCTGACCGACTTCGCCGACAAGATCAACGTCGACGCGGCCGCGCTGGTGCAGATGCTGTTCTCGCTCGGCGAGATGGTGACCGCGACCGAGTCCGTCAACGACGAGACGTTCGAGCTGCTCGCCGAGGAGCTCAACTACGTCGTCGAGGTCGTCTCCCCCGAGGATGAGGACCGCGAGCTGCTGGAGTCGTTCGACCTCGAGTTCGGAGCCGACACCGGCGACGAGTCCGACCTCGCCATCCGACCGCCGGTCGTCACGGTGATGGGTCACGTCGACCACGGAAAGACCAAGCTCCTCGACGCGCTGCGTGACGCCAACGTGGTCGACAAGGAGGCCGGTGGCATCACCCAGCACATCGGCGCCTACCAGGTCATGACCGAGGTCGACGGCAACGAGCGTCGGATCACCTTCATCGACACCCCGGGCCACGAGGCGTTCACCGCCATGCGTGCCCGAGGTGCGCAGGCGACCGACATCGCGATCCTCGTGGTCGCGGCCGACGACGGCGTCATGCCGCAGACGGTCGAGGCGCTCAACCACGCCATGGCCGCCGGAGTGCCGATCGTGGTCGCGGTCAACAAGATCGACAAGCCCGACTCCGACCCGACCAAGGTCCGGGGCCAGCTCAGCGAGTACGGCCTGGTGCCCGAGGAGTACGGCGGCGAGGCCATGTTCGTCGACGTCTCGGCCAAGGCCGGGACCAACCTCGACGGTCTCCTCGAGGCCGTGGTCCTGACCGCGGACGCCTCGCTCGACCTGCGGGCCAACCCCGAGCAGGACGCTCAGGGTCTCGTGGTCGAGGCCCACCTCGACCGTGGTCGCGGCCCGGTCGCAACCGTGCTGGTCCAGCGCGGAACGCTGCGCGTCGGCGACTCGATCGTGGCCGGTCCGGCCTACGGCCGAGTGCGAGCGATGCTCGACGAGCACGGCGACAACCTCGAAGAGGCCGACCCGTCGCGTCCGGCGATGGTGCTGGGTCTGAACGCCGCCCCGGGCGCCGGTCAGAACTTCATCGTGGTCGACGACGACCGGATGGCGCGCCAGATCGCCGAGAAGCGAGAGGCGCGGGAACGCGCGGCCATGCAGGCCAAGCGTCGCGTCCGCCGTACCCTCGAGGACTTCATGGCCTCCATGGAGAAGGGCGAGAGCCAGGAGCTCAACCTCATCCTCAAGGGCGACGTGTCCGGTTCGGTCGAGGCACTCGAGGACGCCCTGTCGGCGATCGACGTCGGCGACGACGTCAACCTGCGGGTCATCGACCGCGGTGTCGGTGCGATCACCGAGACCAACGTCGACCTCGCCGCCGCCTCCGACGCCATCATCATCGGCTTCAACGTCCGCCCGCAGGGCAAGGCGACCGAGATGGCCGACAAGGAAGGCGTGGAGATCCGGTACTACACCGTGATCTACCAGGCGATCGAGGAGATCGAGGCCGCGCTCAAGGGCATGCTCAAGCCCGAGTTCGAGGAGTCGGTGCTGGGCCAGGCCCAGATCCGCGAGATCTTCAAGTCGTCCAAGACCGGCAACATCGCCGGCTGCATGGTCACCAGCGGCGTGATCCGACGCAACGCCAAGGTGCGGCTGCTGCGTGACAACGCGGTGGTCGCGGACAACCTCGACCTCTCGTCGCTGCGCCGCGAGAAGGACGACGCCTCCGAGGTCCGCGAGGGCTTCGAGTGTGGTCTGGTGCTGCGCAACTACCAGGACATCAAGATCGACGATGTCGTGGAGGCGTTCGAGATGCGCGAGATCCCGCGCGACTGATCGTGGTCCTGGGGTCGTGGTTTCCCCGCTCAGGCGGGGAAACCATGACTTCGGGGTCATCGTTTCCCCCTACAAGTCATCGTTTCCCCGCTCAGGCGGGGAAACCAACACCGCTCGAGGAACCACACCATGAGCAGCAACAACCCGCGGGTGCGGAAGATCGCCGACCGGATCCAGGTGATCGTGGCCGAGATGCTGGAACGTCGGATCAAGGACCCGCGGCTGGGGTTCGTGACCGTCACCGACGTCCGGGTGACGGGTGACACCCAGCAGGCGACCATCTTCTACACGGTCCTCGGCCAGGACCCGGAGTCGGCCGAGGCCGATCTGGCGAGCACGGCGGCGGCGCTGGAGTCCGCCAAGGGCGTCCTCCGCTCCGAGGTCGCCAAGCAGCTGGGCATACGCCACGCCCCGACGCTGGCCTTCGTCCCCGACGCGCTGCCCGAGAACGCCCGCCACCTCGACGAGGTGCTGGCGCGCGCGAAGGAGCAGGACGAGGCGCTGGAGGCGGCTCGCGGGTCGGCGTACGCCGGCGAGCCCGACCCCTACAAGAAGCCGCGCGACCAGGAGGACGACCCGGCCGAGGAAACCGACGACTGATGGCGGGTGAGTCCGGTCTGGTGGTCGTCGACAAGCCGGGCGGGCTCACGTCCCACGCGGTCGTGGCGCGGATCCGGCGGCTGGCGGGCACCCGCAAGGTCGGCCACGCCGGCACCCTCGACCCGATGGCGACCGGCGTGCTGGTCGTCGGCGTCAACCGCGCGACGCGGCTGCTCGGTCACCTGATGCTGACCGAGAAGGGGTACGACGCCACGGTCCGCCTGGGCGTCACCACCACGACCGACGACGCCGAGGGCGAGGTCGTCGCCACCACCGCCACCGACGGGCTCGACGAGAGCGCCGTCCGGGAGGCGTTCGCGGCATTCACCGGCGAGATCGACCAGGTGCCCAGTGCCGTGTCGGCGATCAAGGTCGACGGCAAGCGTGCCTACCAGCGGGTCCGCGAGGGCGAGCAGGTCGAGCTGGCTCGCACGCCGCGTCACCGTCCACGAGATCACTGTCCGCGCGGTGCGCGGCGACGAGGTCGACCTCACCGTGCGGTGCTCCAGCGGCACCTACGTCCGCGCGCTCGCACGCGACGCCGGCCAGCGACTCGGTGTCGGCGGCCACCTCACCGCCCTCCGGCGGACGGCGGTGGGACCGTTCGACCTGGCGGCTGCGCGCACCCTCGACGAGCTGGGCGAAAGGTTTGCCCTGACGCCGATCACCGTCGCGGCCAGGGTCGCGTTCCCGGCGTACGACCTCGACGAGCGACAGGCCGCCGACGTCCGCGTTCGGCAGGGTCCTCGACGCTGCGCTGCCCGCCACGGGTCCGGTTGCGGTGTTCGCGCCGGACGGTGAGTTCCTCGCCCTCTACGAGCAGGCGGGCGAGCGGGCACGCGCGGTGGCGGTGTTCACCGGCTGACCGACTCGGTCACCACTCTCAGTAGGGTGCAGCCGTGCAGGTCTGGCGTTCCCTCGACGAGGTCCCGGACGGGATCGGCTCCACGGTCGTCGTCATCGGCAACTTCGACGGCGTCCACCGCGGCCACCAGTCGGTGATCGGCCGCGCCCGCGAGATCGCCGACCGCGACGGGCACGTGCTCGTCGCCGTCACCTTCGACCCCCACCCGATGGCGGTGCTGCGCCCCGAGCACGCACCCTCGGCGCTGACCTCCCTGGAGGCGCGCACCGCTCTGCTCGCCGACTCCGGCGTCGACCACGTCTTCGCGCTGCCGTTCTCCCGCGAGATCGCGGCCTGGTCCCCGGAGGAGTTCGTCGACCGGGTGCTGGTCGAAGGGCTGCACGCGGCTGTCGTCGTCGTGGGCGCCAACTTCCGCTTCGGAAGCCGGGCCTCGGGTGACCTCGCCACGCTGGTCGAGACCGGTGCCTCGCGCGGGTTCGTTGCCGAGGGAGTCGCCCTCGACGGCGGGCCGCAGGTGTGGTCGTCGACCTACATCCGCACCTGCCTCACCGCCGGCGACGTCGCGGGTGCCGCCGAGGCGTTGGGTCGCCCCTTCGCCGTGCGTGGCGTCGTGGTGGTCGGCGACCGGCGCGGCCGCGAGCTCGGCTACCCGACGGCCAACGTGCCGATCGCGCCCGGCATGGCCGCCCCGGCCGACGGCGTCTACGCGGGCTGGCTCACCCGGCTCGACACCGGCGAACGGTTCCCCGCCGCGATCAGCGTCGGCACCAATCCCACCTTTGCCGGCGACCGCGACCGCCGCGTCGAGGCCTACGCCCTCGACCGCGACGACCTCGAGCTCTACGGCGTCGAGATCGAGATCGCCTTCGCCGAGCGACTGCGCGGCATGGTGCGCTTCGACGGCATCGAGCCGCTGCTGGAGACGATGGCCGACGACGTACGCCGCACCCGCGAGGTGCTCGCCTCGTGAGTGCCGCGACCTCGGACCTCGAGGCGGCGGAGACCTGGTTCGTTGCCCACGGTCTGCCGTACTTCGTCGACGACGTGCGAGCCGAGGTACGGCGGGGACTGGGGCGCGGACGGCTGGTGCGGCTGGCCCTCGCCGCGCTGCTGGTCGGCCTCCTGGTCGGGGGTGGCATGGGCTGGTGGCGTGAGGACGTCGGCGCCGGCCTCGCGTGGGGCATCCAGGCAGCGGTCCTGGTTCTCGTGATCTACGCGCTCACCACTCTCCGAGCGCGGGTGATCGCGACCTGGGGACTGCGACGTACCTTCGGCAGCCTCGGCCAGCTGTTCCCGCTGGTGACGCGGGCGCTGCCGCTGCTGCTGCTCTTCATCACGTTCCTCTTCATCAACGCCGAGGTGTGGGAGGTCGCGGCGGGACTCGACGGCGCGGTGATGTGGCTGACGGTGGCGCTGTTCACTGCGATCACCGTCGGCTTCCTGCTGGTGCGGCTCCCCGAGGAGCTCCAGGTCTTCGACGACGCGCTCGACGAGGATCAGGTGCTGGCCGGCTGCCGAGGCACCCCGCTGGCCGGCTGGGCGGAGGCCCACCGCGGCGACGGCGAGGCCCGCCGGGCTCTCGAGCAGGAATCCCTTGCCGGACTCCAGAAGGCCAACCTGGTGCTGATGCTGCTGATCGCCCAGATCGTGCAGGTGCTGCTGCTGGCAGTGGCGGTGTTCGCGTTCTTCGTGGTCTTCGGGCTGTTGATCATGGAACCCGAGACGATCAAGGGCTGGACCGGGGAGGACCAGCTCCGCTCGGTCCCGTTCTTCGAGCGGGCCAACATGGAGCTGCTCCAGGTCTCGACCTTCCTCGCGGCGTTCAGCGGCCTCTACTTCACGGTGTACGCCGTCACCGACGAGGTCTACCGCAAGCAGTTCTTCACCAGCATCGTGCGCGAGCTGGAGCGGGCCGTCAGCGTCCGGGTCGCCTACCGCGCGCTGAGGGCTGGGCAGTCCGCCGGCGGCTGAGGTCGCTCAGATCCTCAGCCACGCGAGCACGGCGCGCACCCGGCGGTTGTCGTCGGGGGCGATGGGCAGGTCAAGCTTGGTGAAGATGTTGTTGGTGTGCTTGGCCACCGCCTTCTCGGTGATGCCGAGGGCGGCAGCGATGGCGGCGTTGGACCGACCCTCGGCCATCCCGGCGAGCACCTCGCCCTCGCGGGGCGTCAGCCGGTCGAGCGGAGTGGGGACCTGACGCGTCATGATCTTGGCGACGACCTCAGGGTCGAGGACGGTGCCGCCTGCCAGGACCCGGTGAAGGCCGTCGACGAAGTCGGCCACCCCGGACACGCGGTCCTTGAGGAGGTAGCCGACCGCACCCTCGCCACTGGCCAGCAGCTCGCGGGCGTAGAGCTGCTCGACGTACTGCGAGAGCACCATCACCGGGAACCCGGGTCGCGCGGCGCGAACCGCCATCGCGGCCCGCAGACCTTCATCGGTGAACGTGGGTGGCAGGCGTACGTCGACGACGGCTCCGTCAGCGTCGGGGTGGAGGAGCGCGCGATCGAGCTCGGAAGCGTTGTCGACGGCGGCGACGATGGTGAAGTCGTGGGCCTCCAGGATCCGGATCAGGCCGTCCCGGAGGAGGGCGTGGTCCTCGGCGATGACAAGTCGCACGGCACCTCCAGGGTGATCAGGGTCGGTCCCAGGTCGGGGCTCGACACGCTCATCGTGCCGTCGAACGCCGAGATCCGCCTCATCACGCCCACCATCCCGGACCCGGCACCGGCGTCCGCTCCACCCCGTCCGTCATCACCGACGACGACTGTCATGCGTCCGTCGCCGTAGGTCATGTCGATCCAGGCGTTCTGGGCGCGAGCGTGCTTCCCGATGTTGGCCAGGCACTCGGCGACCGCGAAGTAGACCGCCGACTCCACCGGGGCCGGCGGCCTCCCGGGCAGGTCTGCCGACACTCGGACAGGGAGCGCCATGTCCAGCGCCAGGGCTTCGACCGCGCCGGCCAGCCCGCGGTCTGCGAGGACCGGCGGGTGGATGCCCCGCACCATCGACCGCAGCTCGCTGAGCGCGGTCCCGGTGCTGCCGCGGGTCTCCGCCACCAGCCGGCGTGCCGCCTCGGGATCCTGGTCGAGAAGCTCCTCGAGCAGACCGAGGTTCATGCCCAGCGCGACCAGCCGGGCCTGCGGACCGTCGTGCAGGTCGCGCTCGATCCGCCGCAGCTCCGCCGCGGAGTGGTCGATCGACTCCGCCCGACTGTCTGTCAGCACCTGGACGCGCTCTTGCAGCTCCTCGCTGCGACTGCGGCAGAACACCGCCCGGTCCAGTCGTGCCCGGGCGCGGACGAGCGGGCCGCCCACCCACCACCACAGGGCGAACAGCACGACAGCTCCGAGCGACATCAGGAAGGTCTCGGACAGGGTGTCGATCGTGATGATCCCCAGCGGCACGTCGAAGACGCCGTCCGGCGTGACCCACCACAGGAACGGGTAGATCAGGTAGAAGAGGCTGCCGCCCAGCAGCGAGATGACGATCACCGACGTGACGAGACCGAGGGTGCTCGTGACGAACATCCCGGCCAGGTCGCGCCATCGCGCCGGATCGGTGATCCAGACCCGCAGCCGACTGAGGGGCCCTCCGGGAGCGTCGCGATAGGACGGCTCCAGTGGTTCTCCCAGGATCTGGCCCGCCATGACGCGGAAGCCGGACGCGACCACGCCGGCGGCGGGGACGACGATCGCCAACCCGAGGATCCCCACGGTCACGATCACGAGCGGGAGGAAGGTCACCCACAGGACGAACAGGACCAGGGCGGGGACGGCCAGCAGCAGCTGCCCGGCGGCGTACCCCGTCAGCGCCCATGGGTTGCGAATCCCTCGTTCCATGCCGACATCCTCGCCGATCCCCGCCGTTCCAGCAGGGGTGCTGGGTCCACCTCGTGCGGGGTACTGGCACTCCTGACGCTCCGGCTCTGCGCAGTCGAGGCTGGAGGCGTCCGCGTGAACCACCGAGGGGAGAGCATCATGTCCGCACTCACAGCCTTCAGCACGATCCCGCTCCGGGCAGCGCGCTGGAGCGCCATCCATCCCTGGCGTGCGATCGGGGTCTGGGCGCTCCTGGTCGCCGTCTCCGTGGGGCTCGCCGCCGTGGTTCCGACCGAGGAGACCTCGGACGCCGACTACCGGCTCGGTGAGTCCGGTCGCGCCGAGGCGATGATCGTCGACGCCGACCTCGACCCGCCGCCCAGTGAGAACGTCCTCGTCACCGCGCGCGGGGAGTCACCGCTCGACGCGACCGCGGCCAGGGACGCAGCCGACGAGATGCGAGCGGCACTGGGACGCGTCGAAGGGGTGGAGGCGGTCTCGGAGCCGCAGTGGAACCCGGATCGGTCAGCACTCCTGATGGAGGTGCAGCTCTCCCGTGACCACGAGGACCCGGCACCACTGCTCGAGGCGCTGCAGGCAGCGGAGGCCTCACACCCTCAGCTCGACGTCAGGATGGCCGGAGACCTGACGGTCGACCAGGCCATCAACGATCGGGTCGAGGACGATCTGAGGTCGGCCGAGGGGATCAGCCTCCCCGTCACGCTCCTGCTGATGCTGGTCGCCTTCGGGGCCTTGATCGCGGCGGGCATTCCGGTGCTTCTCGCCGTGACCAGCGTGGCGGCGACGGTGGGGCTCACGGCGCCCCTCTCGCACGTCGTGCACGCCGAGCCGACGGTGACGAGCATGATCGTGCTGATCGGGATGGCGGTCGGGGTCGACTACTCCCTCTTCTACCTGAAGCGCGAGCGTGCGGAACGAGCCGCCGGACGGTCGACCCTGGACGCGGTGGAGATCGCCGCTGCCACGTCCGGGCACTCCATCCTCGTCTCCGGGCTGGCCGTGATCGCCTCGATGACGGGCCTCTTCCTCTTCGGCGGCGCGACCTTCAACTCGCTGGCCACCGGCGCGATCCTGGTGGTCGCGATCGCGGTCATCGGATCGGTGACGGTGCTGCCTGCCCTGCTGGTGAAGCTGGGTCGGTTTGTGGACCGTCCCCGGGTCCCGCTCCTCTGGCGCCTCAACCGCCGCATCGGCAGCGGCGGGATCAGCATCCGGCTGCTCGCCCCGGTCGTACGACGTCCCGGGCTTGCGCTCGCCGCGGCCGGAGTGGTGGTCGGGGCGCTGGCGTTGCCCGCCGTGGGGATGACCATGCACGCGTCGAACCTCGACACGCTGCCCGGGGACCTGCCCGAGGTGCAGACGGTGAAGCAGATCGCCGAGAAGTTCCCTGCGCAGGGCACCACCGCACTGGTCGTCGTACGCACCGAGGCCGACCAGCACGCGGCCGGCCCTCGACGCCCTGGCCGAGCTCGACCAGGCCGCCCGGACCACCGACGACTTCGTGGACACCCAGGGGGACCCGGTCAAGACCTCGGCTGACGGTACGACGTCGATCCTCACGGTGGCGATGCCCTACGGCGAGTCGGACCCCAGGGTCGACGAGGCCGTTCGCGCGCTCCGCAACGACCTCGCGCCCACCGCTCTGTCGGCGATCGAGGGGGAGTACGCCGTGGGCGGTGGCGTCGCGGAGTCGCTCGACTTCGCCGACCGGCAGGGTGAACGGCTTCCCCTCATCATCGGCTTCGTCCTCGTCCTGACCCTCGCGATGATGGGTGCCTCGTTCCGGAGTGTGCCGATCGCGCTGATCTCCGCCGCGCTCAACCTCGTGTCGGTGGGGGTCGCGTTCGGCCTGATGACGCTCGTCTTCCAGCACGGTTGGGGTGACGGCCTGCTCGACTTCACGACGCCGGGCTTCGTCATCGACTGGATCCCGCTCTTCGTGATGGTCGTCCTCATCGGGCTGTCGATGGACTACCACGTGTTCGTGCTCGGTCGGATCCGCGAGCTCGTCGGCCGCGGGCTGCCCACGCGGCTCGCCGTCCAGCGCGGCGTTGCGGACACGGCAGGAGTGGTGACCAGCGCGGCGGCGGTGATGATCTCGGTGTTCGCGATCTTCGCGACGCTCAGCATGATGGAGATGAAGATGATGGGCGTCGGGCTCTCCGCGGCCATCCTCATCGATGCGACCGTGATCCGACTGGTGATGCTTCCGGCCGCGTTGGTGCTGCTGGGCGACCGCGCCTGGTGGCCGAGCCGGCCAGTCGCACCTCAGGGGGAGCTCGTCGTGGAGCCGGCACCCGACCTGGCGGCAGCAGGCGCCAGGACCTGACCGGAGGAGCGGGGCCTGGGCGTCAGTCCGCGTCCAGGTCCTGCTCGACGAGGGCGGCGATGGCGTCGAGGGCGGCCTGGTCGTCGCTCTCGACCTCGACGGTGTCGCCGTTCTTGGCGCCGAGGGTCATCAACATCAGCGACGAGCTGGCGTCGACCCCGTTGATGGTCACGTCCGAGCCGAGCTCGCCGGCCTTCTCGGCGATGATCGCGGCGGGGCGGGCGTGCAGGCCGACGGCCGAGCCGACGACGACGGACTTGCTGGGCATGGTGTGCCTTTCGGTGGTGGTGGCGAGTGGGTCAGACGGTGGCGAGGTCGGGTGCGGCGTCGGCCGCTCTTGAGGGCGATGACTGCCGCGGCAGCCACGAGGGTGCCGGCGACCAGCGCGATCAGGAAGCCGATGATGTTGCCGACGGCGAAGAGCACGAAGATGCCGCCGTGCGGCGCGCGCAGGGTCACGTCGAGCGACATCGCCAGCGCGCCGGTGACGGCGCGAGCCCAGCATGATCGACGGGATCACGCGCAGCGGGTCCGCCGCGGCGAACGGGATCGCGCCCTCGGTGATGAAGGACGCGCCCAGTGGCCCAGCGCGGCCTTGCCGTTCTCGCGCTCCGGCACCGTGAACAGCGCCGGCCGCACGACGGTCGCCAGCGCGAGCGCCAGCGGGGGCACCATGCCGGCGAGCATGACCGCCGCCATGACCTTCAGCTCCGGCGCGTCGCCGGTCGCGGCCGCGGCGGCGCCGAGGCCCGCGGTGGCGAAGGCGTAGGCGACCTTGTTGAGCGGACCGCCCATGTCGAAGGCCATCATCAGCCCGAGGATCGACGCCCAGCAGGACCGCGAGGCCGGCTGCGCTCATGCGGGTCAGGCCGTCGCTCAGCGCCTCCATGAGCCTGCCAAGCGGCCGGCCGAGCACGACGATCATGATGAAGCCGCTCGACCAGCGTGGCGCCGAGCGGGATGACGAGCACCGGCATCAGACCGCGCGCCCAGGGCGGCGACCTTGCGCCCGGCGATCCAGTGCGCGACCACGCCGGCGAGGACACCGCCGATGATGCCGCCGAGGAAACCGGTCTGCGGGGTGACCGAAGCCGCCGAGGTCGATCGCCAGGGCACCCATCACGAACCCGGGAGCGATGCCGGGCCGGTCGGCGATGGCGTAGGCGATGTAGCCGGCGAACGCCGGGACGAGGAAGGGTGAAGGCGGTCTCCCCGAGGGCGAAGAACACCGCGCCGAGGTAGGCGAAGAAGCCGCTAGCCGAACAGGGCGTGGTCGAGGCCGAGCGCGTCGGGGTCGGGCAGGTTGAAGAGGGAGTTGTCGACGGCGATGTCGCCGGCGGGCCCATGATCTCGTAGCCGCCGAACAGGAAGCCGAGGGCGATCAGCAGACCGCCGGCGGCGACGAACGGGATCATGTAGGAGACGCCGGTCATCAGGACCCGACGGACCCGGCCGCCCCAGCGTCTCCTCGGCGGTCGCGCCGCCGCCGGCTGGCGCCGGCCTCGCCCTCGACGCGCGGGGCGTTCGGGTCGTCGGCGTACCGGAGCGCCTCGGCGATCATCGCGTCGGCATCGTCGATCGGGCGCTTCACGCCCGAGGACACCACCGGCTTGCCGGCGAACCGGCTGCGGTCGCGCACCCCGACGTCGACGGCGAAGATGACGGCGTCGGCGCGTCGGCGATGGTCGTCGTGGGCGAGCGGCGTGCGAACCGGCCGATCCCTGGGTCTCGACGCTGGAGGTCGACACCGGCGCGCTCGGCCGCGGCCTCGAGGGCCTCGGCCGCCATGTAGGTGTGGGCGATCCCGGTCGGGCAGGCGGTGACGGCGACCAGGCTGCGGCGGCCGGCGGCCGCGGGAGCCGCGGCGCGGTGGCTCGGCGCGGGGCAGCAGCGGCCGGTGGCGCGGCCGGAGCGGCGGCGCTGCTCGCCGAGCCCGAGCTCGCGATGGATCAGAGCTCGACGACGTCGTCGTCGGTCCCGGCGGCGCGCAGCGCGTCGGTGAACGCCGGCTTCACCAGCGCCCGGGCCAGCTGGGTGAGGATCTGGAGGTGGTCGGCGTCGCCGCCGGCGGGGGCGGCGATCAGGAACACGAGGTCGGCCGCCCCGTCCTTGGCACCGAAGTCGACGCCCGGCTCGAGCCGGGCGAAGGCCAGGGTCGGCTCCGCCACCCCGGCGGTGCGGCAGTGGGGGATCGCGATCCCGCCCGGGAGCCCGGTCGCTGAGGTCTCCTCACGGGCGAAGGCGTCGGTCACCAGCTGGTCGACGTCGGTGGCTCGGCCGGCGTCGGCGACCACCGCGGCGAGTGACCGGATGACGTCCTGCTTGGTGTCGCCGAGCGAGGTGTCGAGGCGCACCAAGGCGGTGGTGATGAGGTCGGACATGGGTGTGTCAGTCTCCTTGGGGGACGTGAAGATCGGTCACGGTGACCTGGGTGGGATCCACCTGGTGTGGTCCCGGGATGGTGGTGCCGGGGAGGCCGGCGGCGGCGCTGCCGTAGGCCACGGCGAGGGCGAGCCGGTCGGCGGGCGAGCGGCCCTCGATCGCTGCGAGGAGGTAGCCGAAGAGGCTGGAGTCGCCGGCACCGACGGTGCTGACGACGGTGGTCGGCGGGGGAGAGGCGTGCCACGCGCCGTCGGCGGTCACGAGTACGGCGCCGCGACTGCCGAGGGTGGCCAGCACGGTCTCGACGCCTCGCGCGACCAGGTCGCGGGCCGCGGCGGCGGCTGCCAGCGGGTCGTCCTCGAGCGCGTCGCCGTGGTGGCCGGTGAAGGAAGCCAGCTCGTGGCCGTTCGGCTTCATCAGGTGGGGGGCCGTGTCGTCGAGCCGCTCGACGAGGGCCTTGAGGGGCGCGTCGCTGGTGTCGACGGCGACCCGGGCGCCGGTGCCGGCGAGCGCGGTCACCAGGTCGGCGTACCACTCGTCGGGCGCGCCCGGGGGCAGAGACCCTGCGAGCACGACCCAGTCGCCCTGGCCGGCGCGCAGCCGGAGCGTCTCGGCGATGGCGGCCCGCGTCAAGGCGGTCATCTCGGGGCCGGGGCTGTTGAGCTTGGTCGTGGTGCCGTCGGGCTCACTGACGGTGATGTTGACCCGCAGGTTGCCCTCCTGCGTGACCGGGCGGCAGTCGATGCCGGCCGCGAGCAGCTCGAGGACGAACGGGTCGTCCTTGGGTGCGGGAAGGATCGCCAGCGTCGGGATGCCGGCGGCGACCGAGGCTCGGGAGATGTTCACGCCCTTGCCACCTGCCTGCGAGGTCACCGACGCGGCGCGGTGGACCGAGCCGCGCCGAAGCTCCTCGGTGAGGGTCACGGTGCGGTCGTGGCTGGGGTTGGCGGTGAGGGTGATGATCATGCGACGACGACCTCCAGGCCGGCCTTCTCGAGGGCGCGGCGGGCGTCGTCGGTGATGCCGTTGTCGGTGACGAGGACGTCGACGTCGGCGATTGTCGCGAAGCGTTGCGAGGTCTCGACCTCGATCTTGGACGAGTCGGCGAGCACCACCGTACGTCGCGCGGCACCTGCGATCGCCCGCTTGGTCGCGGCCTCGTCCCGGTCGGGCGTGGTCAGGCCGAAGTCGGCGCTGAGTCCGTTGGTCGCCAGGAAGGCCAGGTCGGCCCGCACGTCGTGGAGAGCGGCCACCGTGTCGGACCCGACGGCGGCGTGGGTGGTGGGCCGGACCCGGCCGGGCAGGAGGTGGAGCTCGATGTGGGGAAGGCCGGCGAGACGCGCGGCGATCGGCACCGCGTGGGTGACGACGGTGAGCCGGTGCTCGCGTGGCAGCACCGCGGCGAGACGCCCGGTGGTCGACCCGGCGTCGAGGATGATGACCGACCCCGCCGGGGGGAGCTGCTGAACGGCCGCGGCGGCAATCGCATCCTTGGCGCCGGTGTTGGCCTGGTCGCGTTCGCCGAGTCCGGACTCGATCACCGAGAGCGAGCTCGCGGGCACCGCGCCCCCGTGCACCCGGCGCACCAGACCGATACGCTCCAGCGAGGAGAGGTCACGGCGCACTGTCTCGGTGGTGACGTCGAAGGTGGCGGCCAGCTCGGCCACCGACAGCCGACCCTCCTGGCCGATGGTCCGGGCCATCGCCTGCTGGCGTTCTTCGGCGTACATGTCACCTCCGGGACAGAGTCAGCGATCTTTGTGTATGTGGTTTTACGCCCGAATGTGTTGACTGTCAAGTCGCCGCGGGGGAAACTCGTCCTCATGGACACCCTGACCGGCACCCCCGTCGTCCCCGGCATCGCCCACGGCCCCGCCCTGATCGCGCGCACCGACATCTCCGCCGATGCCATCGCCGGCTTCGACGCGTCGGCGTTCCCTGATGAAGACGCCGCGATGGCGCGCTACGACGAGGTCGCCGCCGCGGTCGCCGACGGGTTCGCCGCGAAGGCGGGCCAGGCATCGGGTGCTGCCGCCGAGGTCCTGACCGCGAGCGCCGGCCTTGCCAAGGACAAGGGCCTCCGCTCGGGGGTGCTCAAGCAGCTCCGCACCGGAGACGACCTGCTGGCCGCGGTCCAGGCAGCGGTCGAGTCCTTCGTCACGATCTTCACCGGGATGGGTGGCCTGATGGCCGAGCGCGTCACCGACCTCCGAGACATCGAGCGCCGGATGGTCGCCCGGCTCGTGGGCGAGCCCGAGCCCGGCGTACCCGTGCCGGACCAGCCGTGCGTGCTCGTTGCGGCCGACCTGGCCCCCGCCGACACCGCCGGTCTCGACCCCGCGGTCGTGCTCGCGCTGGTGACCGAGCGAGGCGGCCCGACCAGTCACACGGCGATCATCGCCCGGCAGCTCGGCATTCCCTGCGTGGTGGGTACTACCGGCGCGCTCGACATCGTGGCCGGCAGCTCGGTTCTGGTCGACGGCACCACCGGTGCCGTCGAGATCGAGCCCGAGCCGGACGAGGCCGAGCGCCGGGTCGCTGCGGACCGGGAGCAGCGCGCTGCCCTCGCCTCCTGGGCCGGGCCGGGCGTGACCGCCGACGGCAAGCCGGTCCGGATCCTGGCCAACGTCGCCGACGGTGAGTCGGCGCGCGCGGCCGTCGACTCGGCGCCGGTCGAGGGCGTCGGGTTGTTCCGCACCGAGCTCAGCTTCCTCAACCGCAAGGACGAGCCGACCGTCGAGGAGCAGGCCGAGATCTACGGCGAGGTGCTGGCAGCCTTCGCCGGCGACGGCCCTGGTGACCGGGAGCGCTATGTCGTGATCCGGACCCTCGACGCGGGCTCCGACAAGCCGCTCGCGTTCGCCAGCATGCTGGACGAGGAGAACCCTGCCCTCGGCGTACGCGGGCTGCGGCTCTCCTTCGACAATCCCGGGCTGATGGAGCGCCAGCTCGACGCCATCGCCACCGCCTCGAAGTCGGCCGGGACCCCGACGTGGGTGATGGCGCCGATGGTCGCGACGGTTGCCGAGGCGGCGGGCTTCGCCGAGCAGGTACGTCGTCGCGGGCTCAAGGCCGGCGTGATGGTGGAGGTGCCGAGCGCGGCCCTGCTGGCCCATCGGATGCTGGAGGTCGTCGACTTCCTCTCCATCGGCACCAACGACCTGACGCAGTACACGATGGCCGCCGACCGGATGGCCACCGACCTCGCCCACCTCACCGACGCCTGGCAACCGGCGGTCCTCCAGCTGATCGCGATCACAGCCGAGGCCGGCCGCCAGGTCGACAAGTCGGTCGGGGTCTGCGGCGAGGCCGCGGCGGACCCGCTGCTGGCCTGCGCGCTGGTCGGCATGGGCATCACGTCGCTGTCGATGGCGGCCGCTGCCTGCCGGCCGGTCGGCGCCCAGCTCGCCACCGTCACCTTCGACCAGTGTGAGGAGGCCGCCGAGGCCGCCCTCGCCGCGAGCGACCCGATGGCCGCCCGCGAAGCCGCCCGCGCGGTCCTGTTCCGCGTAGTTGGTACGGACCTCAACCTGCCCAGCGCGCTGTAGGTTTCGACACGCTCCGTCGCGACCTCGTTCCTCGGTCGCGGGGCTCGCTCAACCTCCCCGTCCAGAGCCTTGAGGCTCCGCCTCAAGGCTCGACGGTGACCTTGATGGCCTCGCCGTTCTTGACGATGTCGAGGGCGGAGAGCACGTCGTCGAGGGGGATGTGGCGGGTGATGAGGTCCTTCACGGGCACCTGGCCGGTCGAGATGTACTCGAGGGCGCGCTTGTTGTGGGTGGGGGAGGAGCCGTTGGCGCCGTGGACGTGCAGCTGGCGGTAGTGGATCAGGTTGGAGTCGGCCTTGATGAAGGGGTCGTTCTTGGGGAGACCGCCGAAGAAGGAGATCCGGCCCTGACGGGCGGCCATCGAGATCGCCTGCTCCTGGGTCACGTTGGCCGGGGTGGCGGTGATGACGACGTCGGCGCCGCGGCCACCGGTCAGCTCCATCACCTTCTCGACGACGTCGACCTCGCCGGCATTGATGACGTGGTCGGGCGAGACCGCATCCGCCGACATCTGCAGCCGCTCGGCGTTGATGTCGACGAGTACGACGGTGCCGACCCGGTGGACACCGCGCGCGATCCGGATGTGCATGCACCCGATCGGGCCGGCGCCGAAGACGACGACGAAGTCGCCCTCCTCGATGCCGAGCTGCTCCTGGGCGTTGATGGCGCAGGCGAACGGCTCGGCGGCCGAGGCCTCGTCGTAGCCGACGTTGTCGGGGATCCGGTTGAGGCCGTCGACCTTGAGCACCTGCTCGGGCACGATCATGTACTCGGCGAACCCGCCGTCGTACTGGTAGCCGACCGAGGTCTGGTTCTGGCAGACCTCCATCCACCCCTTCTGGCACTCGTGGCACTCCCCGCACGGCACGGCGGCGATGCACTGCACGCGGTCGCCCACCTCGAAGCCGCCCTGGGCATGCTCGCCCACCTCCACGACCTCGCCGGCGACCTCGTGGCCCATGGTCGTCTCGCGGGTGATGTTCACGTGGCCGTTGGTCCGGATCTTCACGTCGGTGCCGCAGGTGGAGCAGTTCCGGACCTTGATCTTGACCTCGTGCGGCCCGCACGCGGGCTCGGGCACGTCCTCGAGGCGGACGTCCTCGGGAGCGTGGAAGCGCAGGGCCTTCATGATTTTCCTCCTGGTGCGGGGTGGGCGGTGGCCCGACCGTAACCAACATCCTGGGCAAAAAGCCACACCAACGGGCAGAAATCTGTGCCCGAATGCTTGGCAATAGGCCCGATTGTGAGGTTTACTGGCACTCATTGGGATGTGACCGTCGTCACGGGACCCGGTCACGCGAGCTCTTCGGAGGAGTCAGATGTCGACCACCACAGCGACGCCGCGCACTGGCGCGAGAGTCCGGGTACAGCAGTTCGGGACGTTCCTGTCCAACATGATCATGCCGAACATCGGCGCGATCATCGCCTGGGGCCTGATCACCGCGATCTTCATCGACGTCGGCTGGTTCCCCAACGCCAAGATCGCGCTGATCGTCGAGCCGACGATCTACTACCTGCTCCCGATCCTGATCGCCTACACCGGCGGCAAGATCGTCTACGAGGCCCGCGGTGGGGTCGTCGGGAGCTGCCGCGACGATGGGGGTGATCGTCGCGACGTACTTCCCGGAGTTCGTGGGGGACCAGGGAGGCTCCCCGATGTTCCTGGGGGCCATGATCATGGGTCCCCTCACGGCGTACCTGATGAAGCACCTGGACGCGTTGTGGGCCGGGAAGATCAAACCTGGCTTCGAGATGCTGGTCGACAACTTCTCCGCCGGCATCCTCGCGGCGTTCATGGCGGTCCTCAGCATGTTCACGCTGGCTCCGGTGCTGCGCCAGGTGATCTCGTGGCTGGGTGACGCGGTCAACTTCCTGGTCGACAACGGACTGCTCCCGCTGACCTCGCTGTTCATCGAGCCCGCCAAGGTCCTGTTCCTCAACAACGCCATCAACCACGGCGTCCTCACCCCGCTCGGGATCTCGGAGGCCGCCGAGCAGGGCAAGTCGGTCCTGTTCCTGCTCGAGGCCAACCCCGGTCCGGGTCTCGGGCTGCTGCTGGCCTACTCCGTCTTCGGTCGGGGTGTGGCCAAGGCGTCGGCGCCGGGTGCGGCGATCATCCAGTTCTTCGGGGGCATCCACGAGGTGTACTTCCCGTTCGTACTGATGAAGCCCAAGATGATCCTGGCCACCATCGCTGGTGGCATGACCGGCATCTTCCTCTTCGTCCTCTTCGACATCGGGCTGAGAGCCCCGGCGGCACCTGGCTCGATCTTCGCGGTCTACACCCAGACCCCGGGCGGCGACTTCCTGGGCGTCTCGCTCGGGGTCTTCGGTGCCGCAGCGGTGTCCTTCGTGGTCGCGAGCCTGCTCCTCAAGACCGACCGCACCCCGGACGGCGACCTTTCCGCGGCGACCGCCGACATGGAGGCGATGAAGGGCAAGAAGTCGGTCGCCAGCACGGCCCTCGCGGGCGGCCCCACCGGCCGGATCAGCTCGATCGTCTTCGCCTGCGACGCAGGCATGGGCTCGTCGGCGATGGGTGCCTCGGTGCTGCGCAAGAAGGTCCACGCCGCGGGCTACGGCGACGTCACCGTCGTCAACAAGGCGATCGCCAACCTGTCCGACGACGTCGACCTCGTGGTCACCCACCAGGACCTGACCGACCGGGCCAGGCAGCGCACCCCGTCGGCGGTGCACGTCTCGGTGGACAACTTCATGGGCAGCCCGAAGTACGACGAGATCGTCGACCTGCTCCATGAGACCAACGGCAGCGGCAGCGGCGCGTCGCCGGCAGTGGATGCCGCGCCGGCTCCGGCCGGTGGCGAGGTGCTCGCCGAGGACGCGATCGTGCTGGCAGGCACCGCTCGCAGCCGGGACGATGCCATTACCGAGGCGGGCCAGCTGCTGGTCGCCTCGGGAGCAGTCGACGCGTCGTACCTCGATGCAATGCACGAGCGCGAGCAGTCCGTGTCGACCCACATGGGCAACGGCCTCGCGATCCCGCACGGCACCAACGAGGCCAAGTCGGCGATCAACCGGACCGCCATCTCGTTCGTGCGGTACGCCGAGCCGGTCGACTGGAACGGTAAGCCGGCCGAGTTCGTGCTCGGCATCGCCGGCGCCGGTGACGACCACCTCGCGCTGTTGTCGCGGATCGCCGAGGTCTTCACCGACTCGGCCCAGGTCGAGCGGCTCCGCTCGGCCACCTCCGCCGCCGACGTGCGTGCGGTGCTCGACGGAGTGCGCGTCTGACGCGCCCTCTGACGACGGCGGCCCCGGTGGGATCAAGTTCCGACGGGGTCGCCGTCCCCTTCAGGCGGGCTGGACCGTCACCGGCACGCCGTTGAGGGCGGCGTTGCCCGAGAGGTCGAGCCGCTCGGGATCGGTGAGGTCGTTGATGGACACACCGACCACCGCGGCCGCTCCGCCCATCCGGGTGCCGGGTACCTGGTGGCCGTAACCGTGGGGGAGCGAGACCACGCCACGCATCACGTCCTCGGTCGCGGCGACCTCCACCTCGACGGCGCCGACCCGCGAGGCGACCCGGACCTGCGAGCCGTCGGCGATGCCACGCTCGGCCAGGTCGTCGGGGTGCATCTGCAGCTGGTGACGTGGCCGACCGCGCGTGAGCCGCTCGACGTTGTGCATCCACGAGTTGTTGTCGCGCTGGTGGCGTCGTCCGATGAGCAGCAGGCCCTCGGCCGGTTCGGCGAGCTCGGTCCGCACCCGGTCGAGGTCGGCCAGGATCACCTCCTGGGCCAGGTCGATCCTCCGGTCCGGCGTGCGCAGCCGGTCGGGGAGGGTCGGCCGCAGCGGTCCGAGATCGACTCCTTCGGGGTGGCGCCGCAGCTCGGTGATCGTCGTCTTGCCTCCGCGCCGCAACAGCGCACCGATCGCGAACGTGGGGCTGACCGCCAGCCGCAGCCGCCGCTGGAGGCGGGCCTTCAGCGAGGGCTTCCGGTCGAGCCGGCTGGTGATCCGCGCGGTCAGGTCGCGGAAGATCTCCCAGTCGTGGCGGGCGTCGCGCGGCTTGTCGAAGACCGCGGGCGTGAACCGCGCCGTGTTCCGGACCGCCAGCCCGTGGAAGACGATGTCGTAGTGGTCCCGCTCGAGGATCGTCGTCGGCGGCAGGATCACGTCGGCGTGGCGGGTCGTCTCGTTGACGTAGATGTCGACGGCCGCCATGAAGTCGAGCGAGTCGAAAGCAGCGCCGAGCCGCTTGCCGTCCGGTGTCGACAGCACCGGGTTGCCCGCGATGGTGAGTGCGGCACGGACCTGGCCCTCGCCGGGGGTCTCGATCTCCTCGGCGAACACCGATACGGGCAGCTCGCCGCCGTACTCCGGGGCGTCGCGCACGCGGCTGCGGTAGAGGTCGAAGTGACCGCGCCCGATCAGGCCGGTCTGCACGAAGTCGATGGCCGGCTCGGTGAACAGCACCCCGCCCTCGCGGTCGAGGTTGCCGGTCAGCGCGTTCAGGCAGACGATCGCCCACTGACAGACAGAGCCGAAGCCCTGCGTCGAGAGCCCGATCCGGCCGTACGCCGCGGCGCCGTCGGCTTCCGCGAGCTCACGCGTGAGCCGGCGGATGGTCTCGGCCGGGATGCCGCTGATGCGCTCCGCGTGGTCGGGGGTGAAGTCGCGCACCACCTCGCGGACCCGGTCGACGCCGTCGACGTACGCCGCCGGTCGGATCTCGTGCTCCTCGAACAGGACGTGGAGCATCGCGAGCAGCACGACCGCGTCGGTGCCGGGGCGGACGAAGACGTGCTCATCGGCGACCCGGGCGGTCTCGGTGCGGCGCGGGTCGACCACGACCATCCGGCCGCCGCGCGCCTTGAGGTCGCGCAATCGCTGCGGGAAGTCGGGCACGGTCATCAGGGAGCCGTTGGAGGCCATCGGGTTGGCGCCGAAGACGAGGAAGTACGACGTCCGGTCGATGTCGCTGATCGGGATCATCAGCTGGTGGCCGAACAGGAGTGAGGCCACGAACTGGTGGGGGATCTGGTCGACCGAGCTGGCGCTGAACCGGTTGCGCGTGCGCAACGCCTTCACCATGGGGACGCCGTGGGTCGCGAACCCGAGCGAGTGGGCGTTGGGGTTGCCGAGATAGACCCCGACAGCGTCCCGGCCATGGCGGTTGACCGCAGTGGCGATGCCGTCGGCGACCAGGTCGAGCGCCTCGTCCCAGCCGATCTCGTGCCACTCGCCGGTGGCCCGGTCACGGCGTACGGGGCGACGCAGCCGGTCGGGGTCGTCGTGGAGGTCGCCGATCGAGACGCCCTTGGGACAGATGTGGCCCCGGGAGAGCGGGTCGTCCGGGTTGCCGCGGACGCCGGTCACGCGCCCGGCGTCGAGGGTGAGCTCGAGGCCGCAGATGGCCTCGCAGATGTTGCAGACACCCAGCCTGGTCTCCGTCACGCCCAGCATCGTCGCACGGGCGGCCGCTCACCCGTGGGGGTGAGACCCCGCGTGGGAGACGTCCGATCCCGTCGGGCCGGGGTTAGCCTGCCCGGGAGTCGGCCACCCTGGGTCGGCCGTCTGAAAGGGGTTCACCCATGGGCTACGGACTCGGAGTCTTCCTCGTGGCGATCGGCCTGATCCTCGCTCTGGCCGTCCAGGACAGCATCGAGGCGATCGACCTCACGCTGATCGGCTGGATCCTCGCCGCTGCCGGTGTCCTGGTGGTCGCGCTGACCGCGGTGCAGGCCAACAGCAGGCGTTCGGCCTCCACGACCGCCACGACCACCCACGCCGACGGCTCGCAGACCACCGAGCAGCGGACCACGGAGCGGCAGGACCCGCCCCCCGCCGTCTGACACGGACGCTCTGGCGCGATCCATGGGCGCAACCGATACTCGACCTGTGCGCGTCGAGTCGTCAGTGACAGTGCTCTCGTGGATCCCGTCGGAGGCGATCCGCGGGCTGCCACGGCTCCCGTTCGACCTCGGACTCGGCGCGTACGACGACCCGCCACCGGACCGCATCGACGACCTCGACGCGATGCATGCCGAGGGTGCGTTCCGGTTCGCCAACCGGCTGACGGGCTGGATCGAGGTGGAAGGGGGCCGTGTCGTCGGGTATGGCCAGAACGGTCAGAGCTACCTGAGCTCCACGTTGATGCAGGTCGGACGCACGCGGGTCGCCTTCCAGCCGCACAGCCTGCCCGACGTGAACCCGGAGCCGGTGGTCGAGGACACGGTGCGTGCGGTTCCGACAGTCCGCCGGAGGGCGTCCCGGAGTCCCGGCACCGCGCCTCGTGCGCGGCAGGCCGTTCGCGCAGTGGCTGGGTCCGTTGGTCTGGACGACGCTCGAGCTCACGGTCCACGCGGACGGGCGCAGCGAGGGAGAGCTCGTCGGCGCGACCTCCTTCCCGAGGCACTGGGTCTACGACGACGACGGTGGCCTGGTCGCCAAGTCGGGCCTGACGGACTTCAAGTCCTGGTACCACGCGGTCTTCGGCCGGCGCACACCGTGGGGAGCGGAGGACTCGGCGGCGTTCGTGACGGCGGCGGAGACGGCGCTCGAGCGGCAGCTGTCGACCACGATCATGCGTGGCGGCGCGCGGCCCGAGGTGCTGCACCTGGACGAGGGAGCGGTCCTGGTCGAGCAAGGCTCGCCGGGGACGGACCTGTTCGTGCTGCTCGACGGAGTCCTCGAGGTCCTGGTCGACGGGGAGAAGGTCGCGGAGGTCGGACCCGGGGCGGTTCTCGGCGAGCGCGCCGCGCTCGAGGGCGGGCGGAGGACGTCCACGTTGCGCGCCACGACCCGGTGCCGGGTGGCGCGGGCGAGAGCAGCGGAGATCGACGACGCGGTGAAGGAGCAGCTGTCCCAAGGACATCGCCGGGAGGAGCGGTAGATCGCCGTTTTGGGCGGCCGTGAGCCCGCTGATAATCTTCTTCGGATGCCGTGAAACGGCCGCGGACAGAGAGTGCCCGGGTGAACAGGCCCCGGCGCGCCGCGCAACGAGAACCAGAAGGAGCCTTCATGTCGATCGGTACCGACGCGGAGACCAAGAAGAAGATCATCGCCGAGTACGCCACGAATGAGGGCGACACCGGTTCCCCCGAGGTGCAGGTGGCCCTGTTGAGCCACCGGATCAGCCACCTCACCGACCACCTCAAGCAGCACAAGCACGACCACCACAGCCGCCGCGGCCTTCTGCTGCTCGTCGGCCAGCGTCGTCGCCTGCTGAACTACCTGCGCGACACCGACATCGAGCGCTACCGCTCGCTCGTCGAGCGCCTCGGTCTGCGCCGCTGATTGCAGAGGGTCCGCGCCGCGGGCCCTCCTCTCCAGTGACGCAGCATCGCTAGATTCACAACTGAAGACTCATCCCATCCAAGGAGCGATCCGCAACGCCGGCCCGGTCCTCGGTAGTGGCCCTCAGGGACGCCGATCCGGCGCTGCTGCGGGCCTCGATCGAAGACCGGACGCCCAGTCACCTGGGCCCCGCGGGTCATGTCGCGGGTTCGCTCCGCGTACAGAAAGGGACCACATTCGTGGAACCCACCATTTCCGCCGTCGAGACCGTTCTCGACAACGGCAAGTTCGGCACCCGCACCGTCAAGTTCGAGACCGGGCTGCTGGCCCGCCAGGCCGCCGGTTCGGTGACCGCCTACCTCGATGACGACACCATGCTTCTCTCGGCGACCACCGCCGGCAAGCACCCCAAGGACCACTTCGACTTCTTCCCCCTCACCATCGACGTCGAGGAGCGGATGTACGCGGCGGGCCAGATCCCGGGCTCGTTCTTCCGTTCCGAGGGTCGTCCGGGTGAGGACGCGATCCTCACCTGCCGCCTGATCGACCGCCCGCTGCGCCCCACGTTCAAGAAGGGCCTGCGCAACGAGGTCCAGGTCGTCATCACCGTGATGGCGCTCAACCCCGACGCGCCGTACGACGTCCTCGCGATCAACGCCGCGTCGCTGTCGACGCAGCTCTCCGGCCTGCCGTTCTCCGGCCCGGTCGGCGGCGTCCGCGTCGCCCTCATCGACGGCCAGTGGGTCGCCTTCCCCTCGCACAGCCAGCTCGAGAACGCCGTGTTCGACATGGTCGTCGCCGGCCGCGTGACCGAGTCGGGCGACGTCGCGATCATGATGGTCGAGGCGGAGGCTCCCGAGCACGCGTGGAACCTCATCGAGGGCGGGAAGCAGGCGCCCACCGAAGAGATCGTGGCCAGCGGCCTCGACGCCGCGAAGCCGTTCATCAAGCAGCTCTGCGACGCGCAGGTCGAGATCGCCAACGTGGCCGCCAAGCCGGTCCAGGAGTTCCCCGTCTTCCTCGACTACGAGGATGACGCCTACGCCGCCGTCGAGTCCGCCGCGAAGGCCGACCTGGCCACCGCGATGACCATCGCCGACAAGCTGGAGCGCGAGGCGCGCACCGACGAGATCAAGGCCGCCGTCCTCGACAAGCTCGTCGCCGACTTCGAGGGCCGCGAGAAGGAGCTCGGCGCGGCCTTCCGCTCGGTCAACAAGGAGCTGGTCCGCGACCGCGTGCTGCGCGACAAGGTGCGCATGGACGGCCGCGGCCTGGCCGACATCCGGCCGCTGCACGCCGAGGTCGGCGTCATCCCGCGGGTCCACGGCTCGGCGCTCTTCGAGCGGGGCGAGACCCAGATCCTGGGTGTCACCACGCTTGACATGCTCAAGCTGGAGCAGCAGCTCGACACGCTCTCCCCGGAGAAGAAGCGTCGCTACATGCACAAGTACGTCTTCCCGCCGTTCTCCACCGGTGAGACCGGCCGCGTCGGCTCGCCGAAGCGTCGCGAGGTCGGCCACGGTGCGCTCGCGCGTCGCGCGCTGCTGCCGGTGCTGCCCTCCCGCGAGGAGTTCCCCTACGCGATCCGCCAGCTCTCCGAGGCCATGGGCTCCAACGGCTCGACCTCGATGGGCTCGGTCTGTGCCTCGACGATGTCGCTGCTGCAGGCCGGTGTGCCGCTCAAGGCGGCCGTGGCCGGCATCGCGATGGGCCTGATCTCCGGTGAGGTCGATGGCAAGACCGAGTACGTCGCGCTGACCGACATCCTCGGTGCTGAAGACGCCTTCGGCGACATGGACTTCAAGGTTGCCGGCACCCGCGAGTTCGTCACCGCGCTCCAGCTCGACACCAAGCTCGACGGCATCCCCGCCGAGGTCCTCGCCTCCGCGCTGACCCAGGCCAAGGACGCTCGGATCGCGATCCTCGACGTGATGGGTGAGGCGATCGACGCTCCAGAGGAGATGTCGTCCTACGCCCCGCGGATCATCACGATCCAGGTCCCGGTCGACAAGATCGGCGAGGTCATCGGCCCCAAGGGCAAGATCATCAACCAGATCCAGGACGACACCGGCGCGACCCTGTCGATCGAGGACGACGGCACGGTCTACATCGGTGCGACCAACGGCGAGGCGGCCGAGGCCGCCAAGAACGCCGTCAACGCGATCGCCAACCCGACGATGCCTGAGATCGGCGAGCGCTACCTCGGCACGGTCGTGAAGACGACCAACTTCGGTGCCTTCGTCTCGTTGATGCCGGGCAAGGACGGGCTGCTCCACATCAGCAAGCTGCGCGCCCTCGCCGGCGGCAAGCGCGTCGACGCCGTCGAGGACGTCGTGTCCGTCGGTCAGAAGATCCAGGTCCAGATCGGCGAGATCGACGACCGCGGCAAGCTGTCGCTGGTCCCGGTCGTCGAGGAAGACGGATCCTCCGACGAGGCGGGCTCGGACGAGTCCGAGTGACCTCACGCTCCACACGGGCGACCGGCCAGCAGCACAGCGCTGCTGGCCGGTTGTCCGTTGACCAACGGGTCAACGGCACCCGCACCCTCGAGACGGTGCGGAACGCCGATGGCCAGGTGATGTCGCGCGTGCGGCGTACGGTCCTGCCGGGCGGGCTACGCGTCATCACCGAGGAGCTGGCCGGCGTCCGGTCGGCCAGCGTCGGGGTCTGGGTCGGGGTCGGCTCACGAGACGAGACGCCCACGCTTCACGGTTGCTCCCACTTCCTCGAGCACCTGCTCTTCAAGGGCACCCGCACCCGCAGCGCGATGGACATCTCGGCGGAGCTCGACGCGGTCGGCGGCGAGTTCAACGCCTTCACCGCCAAGGAGTACACCTGCTTCCACGCGCGGGTGCTCGACGACGACCTGCCGCTGGCGGTCGACGTCCTGGGCGACATGGTCACCGACTCACTGCTGCACCCCGACGACGTGGAGGCGGAGCGGGACGTGATCCTCGACGAGATCGCGATGCACGACGACGACCCGGACGACGTGGTGCACAACCTCTTCGCGCAGCAGGCGTGGGGCGACAGCCCGCTCGGCCGCCCGATCTCCGGAACGGCAGCGTCGATCTCCTCGCTCTCGCGCGACCAGATCGCGCGCTTCCACCGGCGTCACTACCGACCCGCCAACATGGTGGTCGCCGCCGCCGGCAACCTCGACCA
Organism: uncultured Actinomycetota bacterium; assembly: GCA_963804845.1. Classification (GTDB taxonomy): domain Bacteria; phylum Actinomycetota; class Actinomycetes; order Propionibacteriales; family Nocardioidaceae; genus Nocardioides. The sequence continues at coordinate 873,937 of CAWDSA010000007.1, forward strand.
CACCGCCGTCGTCCGGCTGGTCCGCAAGGCCTTCGGGCGCAACGACTTCCTGGCTGGTGAGGAGTCGCCCGTCGTACCGCGGGCAACGAGCCGCGCCCGCCGGGTCCAGCCCGGCGCCCGGTCGGTCGTGCGCCCCTTCGAGCAGGTCAACCTCGTGCTCGGCGTCAACGGCTTCACCCGCTACGACGAGCGCCGCTACGCCCTCGGCGTCCTCAACACCGCCCTCGGTGGCGGGACCTCGTCACGCCTGTTCCAGGAGGTGCGCGAGCGGCGCGGCCTCGCCTACAGCGTGTTCAGCTTCGCCTCCCACCACCACGACGCCGGGTTGGTCGGCGTCTCCCTCGGCTGTCTCCCGCACCGGCTCGACGAGGTGCTCGCCACCGTGCGCGATGAGCTGGCGAAGGTCGCTGCGGAGGGGATCACCGACGCCGAGCTGGAGCGCGGGCAGGGTCAGCTGCGTGGCGGGCTCGTCCTCGGCCTCGAGGACTCCAGCGCCCGCATGTCCCGCATCGGCAAGGCGGACCTGGTCTACGACGAGCTGCTGACCATCGACGAGGTCATCGGCCGCATCGACGCGGTCACCCGTGACGACGTCCGCGCCGTCGCCGCTGCGCTCTTCACCCAGCCCGAGATCCTCGCCCTCGCCGGCCCAGCCCGCTGACCGGGCGCAAAGTTCAGTCCGCGGGGTGCCGAGAGGGCACACATGCAGTTTGCTCATCTGCATTTGTGCCCTGTCGCCGCACTTGAAGATGAACTTTGTGCCTTCTCACCGCTTGGCGACCAGGGCGATGACGGGGGGAGCCTTCTGCTCGACGACCGAGACCCGGAACCCGGCACGGGTGAGGGATGCCGAGGCCTTCTTGACGATGGTCGGCACCAGCTCGGGCTGCTTGGCCTCGAAGAACAGGTAGACCGCACCGCCGGGAACGACCCGCTCGTGGAGGAGGGCCAGCTCGTCGCGGCACTGGCGCACCCAGAACAGGTTGACGTTGAAGGCGAACACCTTGGTCAGCCGCTTGACCGGCACCCGGAGCGTCGCGAGGTCGATCTGGCGGACCGTGAGCCGGCCGGACTCGACATGGGCGGCGCAGCGGCGCCTGGTGCGGTCGACGCCGGACTCGGAGCGGTCGATGGCGAACAGCTTGCCGGTCTGGAGCCGCTGGCAGATGAGCTCGGCGGCGTAGCCGGGTCCGCAGCCGATCTCGAGGATGTTGTCGTTGGGCTGCACGTCGATCAGGTCGACGGCCCACCGGATCCGCGCCGGGATCTGCTGCGTGGCCATGGGGCAAGACTGCCACTACCGCGCCTCCGCGTCAGTCACCGCCCGATCGGCGCCTCGCCGCCGCTAGGTTGGGAGGCGTGAGCGAGAGGTTGCTGAAGGTCGGGGTGCTCGGTGCGCTGGGCAAGGTCGGGACCGAGGTGTGCCGAGCGGTGGATCAGGCGCCTGACACCGAGCTGGTCGCACGGGTCGACGCCGACGACTCGCTGGACGACCTGGTCGCCGCCGGCGCCGAGGCCGTCGTCGACTTCACCCACCCCGACGTGGTCATGGACAACCTGAAGTTCTGCGTCGAGCACGGGATCCACGCTGTGGTCGGCACCACGGGATTCGACGACGACCGGCTCACCACGCTGCGCGGCTGGCTCGCCGCCGCACCGGAGGTGGGCGTGCTGATCGCCCCCAACTTCTCCATCGGCGCGGTGCTGATGATGCGCTTCGCCGCCGAGGCGGCGCGGTTCTTCGAGTCGGTCGAGGTCGTCGAGCTTCACCACCCCGACAAGGCGGACGCACCGTCGGGTACGGCGCGACGTACGGCGGAGCTGATCGCCGCCGCGAGGGCGGCGGCAGGCGCGGGGCCGGTGCCCGACGCGACCTCCACGTCCCTCGACGGTGCTCGCGGGGCCGAGGTCGACGGCATCCGCGTCCACTCGGTGCGCTCTCGCGGGCTGGTCGCCCACCAGGAGGTGCTGCTGGGCGGCCTGGGCGAGACGCTGACGATCCGGCACGACTCGATGGATCGCGCCTCGTTCACGCCGGGAGTGCTCACGGGGCTGCGTGCGATCGGCGACCACCCCGGACTCACGGTCGGGCTGGAGCACTTCTTGGGACTCGACTGACCTCAGCCGCTGGCCGCGAGCGTCGCGGCCTCGATGGAGTCGGGGGAGAGGGCGTGGCCGATGGCGAGCGCCGCGGCGCCGAGGACGCCGGCTCGCTCTCCGGCCGAGGACGACACCAGCTGGAGCTGCTCGGTCGCCAGCGGGAGTGAGCGCTGGTAGACCACCTCGCGGATCCCGGCGATCAGGTGTTCCCCGGCGAGCGCGAGCGACCCGCCGATCACGACCACCGACGGGTTGACCAGGTTGACCAGCATGGCGAGCACCTCGCCGAGGTCCCGCCCGGCCTGCCGGACCGCCTGGATCGCCTGCACGTCGCCACTGCGCGTCAGCCGGACCACGTCGCCGCCGTCCGAGGCCGCCAACCCGGCCTCGCGCAGCGCGGCCGCCACGGCCGATCCCGAAGCGATCGCCTCGAGGCAGCCCTCGTTGCCGCACCGGCACCAGATCCCGTCGGCGCGCGGGATCCGGACGTGACCGAGGTCGCCGGCCGTGCCCTGCGCGCCGCGCTGGAGCGTGCCGCCCGAGATGATGCCGGCACCGATGCCGGTGCCGACCTTGACGAAGACCAGGTCGGTCTCGTCGGGCAGGTGCACGTGGCGCTCGCCCAGCGCCATGATGTTGACGTCGTTGTCGACCATGACCGGGACCTCGATCGCACGCTGCACGTGGGCCGGCACGTCGTAGCGGTCCCAGCCGGGCATGATCGGCGGATTGATCGCGCGGCCGGTGGCGTGCTGGACCGGCCCGGGCAGCCCCATCCCGATCGCGACCAGGTCGGCGCGTTGGCGTTTCGCCTCGCCGAGCAGCTCGAGCACCACGTCGGTCGCCCAGCCCAGGACGCGGTCGGGTCCCTCCGCGATGTCGAGGTCCGTACGCCGTTCGGCCAGCACGGCCCCCGACAGGTCGGCGATCGCGGCGGTGGCGTGGGACGCGCCGAGGTCGATGCCCGCCACGACCCGCGCGGCCGGGTTGAACGCGAGCAGGGAGGGTGGCCGGCCGCCGGTCGAAGCGGCGTCCCCGATCGGCACCACCAGGCCGAGCCGGAGCAGCGTGTCGATGCGTGAGGTGATGGTGGACCGGGCCAGCCCGCTGGTCTCCGCGAGCTGCGCCCGGGTCCGGGGCTGGCCGTCCCGGAGCAGGTCGAAGACGTCGCTGGTCCGCACGGGCACAGTCAAGCATCGGGACTTCGATACGTCTAGCAAACAACTTCTGCCGGACTCTCGACAAAAGGCAGTGACGCGTGCCACAGTGACTTTCGTGAGCTCGACCCCGCACCTCGACGCCGACGCGCTGCCGGCGCCCGACGCCCATGTCGGAGATGTCGTGCTGCGTGCCCGGGGTCTGACCAAGTCGTTCGCCGGCCACACCGTCCTCGCCGACGCCGACCTCGAGCTGCGCGCCGGACAGGTGCTCGGACTGGTGGGGGAGAACGGCGCCGGGAAGTCGACCCTGATGAAGCTGCTCGCGGGCGTCTACCAGCCCGACGCCGGCACGATCGAGCTGGACGGACAGGACGTGACGTTCGGTCACCCGCTGCAGGCCCAGCACGCCGGCATCTCGACCGTCTTCCAGGAGTTCAACCTGCTGCCGGAGCGCTCGGTCGCCGAGAACATCTACCTCGGTCGCGAGCCCCGCCGCCGCGGCTCCGTCGACACCGCGGCCATGCAGCGCGACACCCAGGCGCTGCTCACCGGCCTCGGCGTCTCCGGCATCCGCCCGGGCCAGCGGGTGCGCAGCCTGACGGTGGCCGAGCAGCAGGTCGTGGAGATCGCCAAGGCGATCAGCTTCGACGCCAGGGTCATCCAGATGGACGAGCCGACCGCGGCGCTGGCCGACCACGAGGTCGAGCTCCTCTACGGCATCATCCGCGGCCTCAGTGAGCGCGGTGTGGCGATCCTCTACGTGTCCCACCGGCTCAAGGAGGTCTTCGACCTCTGCGACACGATCACCGTCCTCAAGGACGGTCAGCAGGTCGCGACCCAGCCCGCCGCCGACCTCGACGACGCCGACCTGGTGCGGTTGATGGTCGGTCGCTCGATCTCGTCGTTCTTCCCAGGGCCGCTCGACGGCACCGCGGTCGGGGAGCCGGGACTCGAGCTCCGTGGGGCCGGCAACGGCTACGTCGACGGCATCGACCTCACGCTGCGCGCCGGCGAGATCGTGGGCGTCGCCGGGCTGCAGGGATCCGGCCGCACCGAGCTGCTCGAGGCGATCTTCGGCGTACGGCCGCTCACCCGCGGCGAGATGAAGGTGGCTGGCAAGGTCGTCCGCCCCACCTCCCCGCGTCGCGCCGTGAGCACCGGGTTGGCCATGGTGACCGAGGACCGCAAGGCCACCGGCCTGGCCCTCAACCAGACCATCCTCGACAACGCGCTCGGGGTCGTGCGCGCCGTCTTCCCCCGCCGTACGTCGGCCTCGCGCCGCGAGATGCCCGGCCTGCTGTCCTCGCTGGAGGTGTCGGCCCGGGCGCTCGACCAGGAGGTGCAGTTCCTCTCAGGTGGCAACCAGCAGAAGGTCGTGCTCGGCCGCTGGCTGGCCACCCGACCCCAGGTCGTGCTGATGGACGAGCCCACGCGCGGCATCGACGTCGGCGCCAAGCACGGCATCTACGAGCTGATGCGCACCCTCGCGGCCGAGGGCGTCTGCGTCCTGATGGTCTCCAGCGAGCTGCCCGAGGTGATCGGCATGTCCGACCGCATCCTGGTGATGCGCGACGGTCGGCTCGCCGGCGAGCTGCCCGCCGGCTCGACCGAGGAGCAGGTGCTGGCGCTCGCGACCGGCGTCACCGACGCGACCGAGGAAACCGCATGAGCACCCTCCGTGAGCGCTCCCGCCACGTCACGTCGACCGGCATCGTGGTCGGCATCCTGGTGGTGGTGATCGTGGTCGGCGCGATCCTGACCGCCCTGGAGGGCCGCAACTTCTTCAGCGTCGGCAACATCCGTTCGATGCTGACCCTGATGAGCGTGCTCGGCTTCATCGCCATCGGCCAGACGCTCGTCATCCTGGTGGGCAGCCTCGACCTCTCCGTGCCGTACGTCGCCAGCCTCACGAGCGTGCTCGCCGGCGGCGCCATGGCCGAGGGCAGCGTCGTCCAGGGTGTCGTGGTCGGGGTGGGCGTCGCTGCTGTGATCGGGCTGGTCAACGGCCTGATCGTCAGCGGCCTCCATGTGCACGGTTTCATCGCCACCCTCGGTGTCGGGCTCATCATCAGCGGCTACCTCGCGACCAACTACCAGGGCAACCACGGTTCGGCACCCCGGTCGTTCCGACTGCTCGGGGCCACCCAGGTCGGCCCGGTCCCGGTCTCGTTCCTGATCCTGGTCGGCTGCGCGCTGGTGGCGATCTGGATGCTGCGTCGCACTCGCCTCGGTCACCACCTCTACGCCGTCGGCGGCAACGCCGACGTGGCGCGGATGTCAGGCATCCGGACGTGGGTGCCGATCGTCGCCGCCCACGTCATGTGCTCGGTCCTCACCGCCCTGGCCGGCCTGCTGCTGCTGGCCCGGCTCGGTGTCGGCAGCCCCACCATCGGCTCCCAGGGCGGCTACGACCTGCTGTCGATCGCCGCAGTCGTCCTCGGCGGCACCCTGCTCTCCGGCGGCAAGGGCAACGTCGTCGGGACCATGGCCGGCGTCGCGATCTTCGCGGTGATGAACAACGTGATGGGCGCGATGGAGGTCAACTCGTTCCTGCGCGACGTGATCCGCGGCGTGGTGATCGTGGCCGCGGTCGCGGTCTACGCCCGGCGCGAGATCGACCGCCGGCCGGCCCCGTTCGAACGACCTTCGGCCCTCGACGCGGCCCTCCAGGAAGCGAGGTGACGACGCGATGACCGACGTCGTCAGCCACTTGCCCCGCGGCCAGCGAGAGCCGCTGCCCTTCCATGCCGGCACTCCGGCGAAGCGGGCCCTGGCCGCCCTCGGCACCCCCGGCGGCGCCGTCTTCGTGCTCGTGATCGTCCTCGTGATCGCGATCGCCGCCCGCAACGAGAACTTCGCCGACCCCGGCGTCCTGATCCGCTTCATCGGGCGTACGGCGCCGATCGCGATCGCCGCGATGGGCCAGTACTTCGTCATCGTCTCCGGCGAGTTCGACCTCTCGATGGCGGCGGTGGTCAGTGCGCAGGTCGTCATGGCCGGCAACCTGATCGGCCAGGACACCGGCCGGATCCTGCCCGTCATGCTGCTGATGCTCGCCATCGGCGCCCTGATCGGGCTGCTCAACGGACTGGCGACCACGCTGTTGCAGGTGCCGAGCTTCATCGTGACGCTCGGCATGATGCTCGCACTCGGCGGGCTGGTCAGCTATCTCACCGGCGGCGCCGCCACGGGCAACCCGGTCGACGAGTTCCGCCAGATCGGCCGGGGTGCGATCGAGGGCGTTCCCGTCGTGGACGTCATCCCCTACCCGCTGATCATCCTGGTCGTGCTCGCGACCGCTGCGAGCTGGCTGATGCGTCGCCCGTACGGGCGCGGGCTGCTCGCCGCCGGCGACAACCCCGACTCCGCCCGGGTCTCCGGTACCTCGGTCTGGTGGCTCAAGACCCGTGCCTTCATGCTCTCGTCCCTCTCGGCCACTGTCGCCGGGATCATCCTGGTCGGGTACGCCGGGGTGCACCCCTCGGTCGGCCAGGGCTACGAGTTCACCGCGATCACCGCCGTGGTCCTCGGCGGAGTGGTCCTCGGCGGCGGACGGGGCTGGGTCCTCTCCGCTGCCGCGGGCGCGTTCGCGCTCGAGCTGCTCTTCACGCTGCTCACCACCTACGAGGTCGCGTCCACGTGGCGCGACACCGTGCAGGGCCTGATCATCATCCTCGCCGTCGCGGCCGCCGGCCGCGCGTGGCAGGTCGGTCGCCGACCCCGCGGCGCCACCAGCCCCCCAGCTCTCGGAAGCACCACCTCAACGCCCGATTCGGGCACGACTCAAAGGGAGAACAACTGATGCGCAGTCGGAAGATCAGGGGCGCCGCCGTGGCGTCCGCCGCGATGCTGGCGCTGCTCACGGCGTGCAGCACCGACAGTTCGCTGGACGACGACCCCGACGCGGCGCCCGACGACGGAGAGTCGAGCTCGAGCGAGGAGTGGTTCGTCCAGGCGGACTATGACGAGCAGATGGCCCAGATGGACGCCACCTTCGAAGGGGACCCGGCCGAGCCGTGGCTCCAGTACATCGACGGCGAGATGACCGACACCTCGGAGTTCGCCTCCGGCGCGGGTGGCAACAAGGTCTGCTTCGCGAACGCGTCGATCTCCAACCCGTGGCGCCAGACCGGCTGGATCACCATGAACCAGCAGCTCGATGTGCTGGTCGACGCCGGGGTCATCTCCGAGATGGAGACCCGCGACGCCCAGGACGACGACAACACCCAGATCGACGACATCGACTACTTCATCAGCGAGGGGAACTGCGACGCCTTCATCATCTCGCCGAACTCCACGGCGGCGATGACGCCCGCCGTCGAGCGCGCCTGCGAGACAGGCAAGCCGGTCGTCGTGTTCGACCGCGGTGTCGACACCGACTGCCCCACCACGTTCATCCACCCGATCGGTGGCTACGCGTGGGGCATCGCGACCGCCAACTTCCTGGTCGAGAACCTGGAGGAGGGCGACAAGGTCGTCGCGCTGCGGATCCTGCCGGGCGTCGACGTGCTCGAGACCCGCTGGGCGGCCGCCGAGAAGATCTTCGAGGAGAACGGAATCGAGGCGGTCGACTACTTCACCGGCGCCGACCCGGCCGAGATCAAGAAGATCATCACCGACGAGCTCGCCGGTGGCGAGGTCCAGGGCGTCTGGATGGACGCCGGCGACGGCGGTGTCGCCGCCATCGAGGCGTTCGAGGACGCCGGTGTCGACTACCCGGTGATGACCGGTGAGGACGAGATGAGCTTCATGCGCAAGTGGGAGGAGACAGGGCTCAACGGCCTGGCCCCGGTGTACTCGAACTTCCAGTGGCGCACCCCGCTGCTGGCGCTCGAGATGATCTTCGCCGGCGAGGAGGTGCCCGCCGAGTGGGTGCTCCCGCAGGAGCCGATCACCGAGGCCGAGCGTGCCGACTACCTGGCGGCCAACGAGGGCATGCCCGACGGTCACTACGCCAAGTTCGGCGGCGAGGACCTGCCGGGTTACCCGCAGGTGTGGCAGGACCGCGTCATTCCGTGACCCGCGTGACCGGTCGCCGGCCGGCGCGCTTGCTGCGCCGGCGGCTGGTCCGCCCCTGCCCTTCTGCTTCCCCGTTCCCGACAGGAGTGACTCGTGAGAGCCATCGGTGTCAACACCTGGGTGTGGACGTCACCGCTGACCGACGCCACGCTGCCGCCGCTCGCCCGGCGGGTGGCCGACCTGGGGTTCGATGCGATCGAGCTGCCGCTCGAGCACCCGGAGGACCTCACCGTCCCCGCGGTCAGGGCCGTGCTCGACGACACCGGCCTGGCGCCGTACGTCGTCGGCGCCATGGCGCCCGGTCGCAACCTGGTGGCCGCGCGTGCGGCCGAGGTCTCGGCCACGCAGGACTACCTGCGTGCGTGCATCGACCTCGCCGCCGGCATCGGGGCACCGAGCGTGTGCGGTCCGTTCTACGCCGAGACCGGCCGGGTCTGGCGCATGGACGACACCGAGCGCCGGGAGGCCTACGCCGAGTGGCGCGCCCACCTCTCACCCGTCGTCGACCACGCCGCGGCGGCCGGGGTCGTGATCGGGATCGAGCCGCTCAACCGCTACGAGACCTCGCTGGTCAACACGGTCGAGCAGGCACTGGCCGGGCTCGACGGTCTGCTCGGTGACGCGCTCGGGCTGGCGCTGGACACCTACCACCTCAACATCGAGGAGCGATCGAGCGCCGACGCCGTACGCGCGGCCGGCCGCCACCTGGTGCACGTCCAGGTGAGCGGCAGCGACCGGGGCGCGCCCGGCGGAGACCAGATCGACTGGCAGGAGCTGCTGGCCGCGCTGGACGAGGTCGGCTACGACGGTCCGCTCGACATCGAGAGCTTCACGCCCGACAACGACGTCATCGCCCGCGCCGCCTCGATCTGGCGGCCGCTCGCGAGCTCACCCGACGCGCTCGCCGCGGACGGCCTCGCCCACCTGAGGAGCCTCACATGACCCGCACCTACGGCGTCGCCGTCGTCGGCCACGCCTTCATGGGCAAGGCCCACTCCAACGCCTGGCGCAACGTCGGCGCCTTCTACCCCGACGTCCCCCGGGTCCGGCAGCACGTGCTCGTCGGGCGCGACCAGGTGTCGCTCGAGAGCGCCGCGGCCAGTCTCGGCTGGGAGTCGGTGTCGACCGACTGGCAGGCCGTGCTCGCCGATGAGGCAGTCGACATCGTCGACCTGTGCGTCCCGGGCCACCTCCACGCCACCATGGCCTTGGAGGCACTCGCGGCCGGCAAGCACGTCCTGGTCGAGAAGCCGCTCGCCAACAACGTCGCCGAGGCCGAGGCCATGGTCGACGCCGCCGCGACGGCCGCCGATCGCGGCGTCCACTCCATGGTCGGCTTCAACTACCGCCGGATCCCGGCACTCGCCCTGGCACGGCGGTACGTCGAGGCCGGTCGGATCGGTCAGGTGCGCCAGGCGCGGGTGGCCTACCTCCAGGACTGGCTCGCCGACGACGGCGCCCCGATGACGTGGCGGATGCGCAAGGAGACTGCCGGGTCGGGCGCACTCGGCGACCTCGCCTCCCACGCGGTCGACCAGGTCCGCTCCCTCCTGGGGCAGGAGGTCGTCCGGGTGAACGGCGAGCTGCGGACCTTCGTCACCCAGCGCGAGGGAGAACACGGCCCTGAGGACGTCACCGTCGACGACGCGGCATGGGCGACCCTTCACACCGACGGGGGAGCGGTCGCCTCGGTCGAGGTGTCGCGGATGGCGACCGGCCGTCGCAACTCGCTCCAGGTCGAGCTCTACGGCTCGCGCGGCGCGGTCAGGTTCGACCTCGAATCGCTCAACGAGCTCCACGTCTGCCTCGACGGCGCGACGTCGTGGACCCGCGAGCTGGTCACCGACCCCGGGCAGCCCTACGTCGACGCGTGGTGGCCACCCGGTCACACGCTCGGCTGGGATCACACGTTCACCTCCCAGGCCGCCGACTTCCTGCGGTGCGTGGGCGAGGGGCAGGCCCCCGCACCGTCGTTCGCCGACGGGCTGGCGGTCCAGCGGGTGCTGGCGGCGATCGAGCAGAGTGCGGCAGGCTCCGGCGTACCCGTCGACCCGAAGGAGACGAGGTGAGCCGTCCCTACACCCTGTTCACCGGCCAGTGGGTCGACCTGACGCTGGAGGAGGTCGCGGCGCACGCGGCCGGGTGGGGGTACGACGGCCTCGAGATCGCGGTGTCCGGCGAGCATCTCGACGCGTGGCGCTGGGACGACGACGACTACGTCGCCTCGCGCCTGGAGATCCTCGAGCGGCACGGGCTGAAGGTGTGGGCGATCTCCAACCACCTCACCGGCCAGGCGGTCTGCGACGACCCGATCGACTTCCGCCACCAGGCGATCGTCGGCTCGCGGGTCTGGGGCGACGGCGACCCCGAGGGTGTCCGGCAGCGCGCGTCCGAGGAGATGATGCACACGGCCCGGCTCGCGCAGAAGCTCGGCGTCGACACCGTCGTCGGCTTCACCGGCTCGTCGATCTGGCAGTACGTGGCGATGTTCCCGCCGGTGCCCGCCTCCCGCATCGAGGCCGGCTACCAGGACTTCGCCGACCGCTGGCACCCGATCCTGGACGTCTTCGACGAGTGCGGCGTGCGGTTCGCCCACGAGGTTCACCCCTCCGAGATCGCCTACGACTACTGGTCGACGCGCCGCGCACTCGACGCCATCGGCAACCGGCCGGCCTTCGGCCTCAACTGGGACCCCTCCCACATGGTGTGGCAGGGCATCGACACGGTCGCGTTCATCAGCGACTTCGCCGACCGGATCTACCACGTCGACTGCAAGGACACCCGGATGCGGATGGGGGGCGGCCGCAACGGTGTCCTGTCGTCCCACCTGCCGTGGGGCGACCAGCACCGCGGCTGGGACTTCGTGAGCGCCGGTCGCGGCGACGTGCCGTGGGAGGACTGCTTCCGCGCGCTGCGCGCGATCGGGTACGACGGGCCGATCTCGGTCGAGTGGGAGGACGCGTCGATGGACCGCCTCCACGGTGCTGCCGAAGCTCTCGACCACCTTCGCCGCTTCGACTTCGACCCGCCGGCCGCCTCCTTCGACTCGGTGTTCGACCGGGGATAGGGCAATTTCGCCGCGTTTCCGCTGGTCAACGGTGTTACTCAGCGGTTCATCTGCAACCTCTGACGCGGGTCTACTCTGGACGATGACTCGGCAGGGGGCCGAGCCAGACCGGGGGGTTTTGTGATGAACAGACGTGCGGCCGCTGGGCTGCTGCTGACGGGTTGCCTGGTGCTGCCGGCTTCGTTCGCGTCGATGAACGGCGCGGCATCAGCCAAGGAGGCCGCATCCACCAAGGCGCTGGCCGCGTGTCCGGCGGGCTTCCAGAACGTGGCACACCGGGGGCCACACCCGATCCGGGACGAGAACACGCTGTCGAGCTATGTTCTCGCCGGCGAGAACGGCATCGACCTCGAGATCGACGTCCGTCAGGACGCCCAGGGCGTGGAGTGGATGCACCACGACGCCACGCTTGACCGGACGACGAACGGGACGGGCCTGTTCATCAACAAGAGCACCGCACACATCGAGTCGCTGCGTACCGAGCCGCGGGGACAGGAGATCCCGACCCTGATCGAGGCGCTCACGACCATTGCCGCCTACCCCAGCATCGAGGCGATCTACCTCGATCTGTGGAGCAAGAACCCCACCGACGCCTACATCAACGACGTCGTCGATGCCGTCGAGGCCGCCGGGCTCCAGGACCGCACCTACGTCGTGAAGTTCCACGCCCGCATGAATCGGCTGGCGCCCGACATCAAGCTGCAGTGGAAGCCTCCGGCAGGCACCACCGTCGCCCAGATGCTGGCCAAGAACGTCGAGTCGATCGCCGGACCCCACGGCATGCTCACGTACTCAGTGATTCAACAGCTGCGTGCCGGCGGTCAGGAGGAGATCATCATGATGAGCGTCAACTCCCTGAACTCTCTCAATCTCTCGCTCTCCAAGGGTGTCAACGGCGTCATGGGGGATTCCCCCTTCATCATCAGGGACGCCTGCGCCGCGGGCTGACCCTGCGTCAGAGCAGACGCAGCAGAGCCGCCACCAGGGCGGCGCCGAACACCACGACCAGGAAGGGCGCTCGCAGCAACAGCAGCACGAACGCCGCTGCGAGCCCGGCCAGCCGCGCGTCGATGACCAGCGACGAGCCGGACGAGAAGACCTGGACCGCGACGAGCGCGGAGAGCAGGGCGACCGGGATGAAGTCGGCCACCCGTTCGACGACCGGGTGCTCGACGAACCGCTCCGGGATCGAGAGTCCCGCCAGCTTGAGCAGGTAGCAGCCCACGCCGGCGCCGATCACAACCGCCCAGATGCTCATCGGGGAGTCTCCGGGATCTCGGTGGGGTCGGGGCCGCGGGACAGGAGGCCGGCGAGGAGCGCGACGCCGCCGGCGGCGAGCACCGGTACGCCGGCGGCCGCGACGGGCACGAGACCGAGGGCGACCGCGGCAGCCGCGAGAGCCACGAGCCGGTTGCGGCGGTCGGCGAGCCGGGGCCAGGCCAGGGCGAGGAACGCCGCGCCCACGGCAGCGTCCAGCCCGTAGGTGCGCGGGTCGCCGAGTGCGTTGCCGGCGACCGCGCCCACCAGGGTGAAGAGGTTCCACAGGACGAAGATCGACAACCCCGTCGCCAGGAACCCGACCCGGGCCAGCGATCGAGTGGGACGGTTGATCGCCATCGCGGTCGACTCGTCGATCAGGAGGTGTGCGGCCGCCACCCGGCGGCCGCCGGTCCACTCGAGCAGTGGCCCGACCCTCAGCCCGTAGAGGGTGTTGCGCGTGCCGAGCAGGATCGCGGTGAGGCCGGCGGCCAGCGGCGTACCTCCTGCGGCGAGCACCCCCACGAGCGCGAACTGGCTGGCGCCGGTGAACATCACCAGCGACAGCGCGCAGGTCTGGACGACGGACAGGCCGGAGGCAGCGGCCACGGCGCCGAAGGAGGTGCCGTAGAGGCCGGTGGCGACGCCGACCCCGAGGCTGTCGCGGATGACCGCGGCCCGGTCAGGAGTCGAGGTCGTCACCCGGTGACCCTACGGGCCACGCGGTGGTGTCAGCGGCGCCGGGTCACGCGCTGGGTGCGGGGTCCGCGGAAGTCGTGGACGAGCACGAAGGCGAGCAGGGAACCTGCCCCCAGTCCGACGCCAACCCCGCCCAACGGCAGCTCGAGGTGACCCGCGAGCCAGATGCCAGCCCCGAGGCTGAGGAGGACGATCACGCCGACGATCAGCAGCCGGTGGAGCTGTGGGAGTGGACCCATGCCCTCGATCATGGCCCGTCCTGCCCAGAAATCAAGGGGCGAGGTCAGGCGGTCTGGTCGACGGACGTGTGGAGCCGCACCTGCTTGATGGTGGTCTCGCCGGTGCCGTCGAGGTCGAGCTCGCGGTGGGCGGTGTCGGGTGCCCAGCCGGCACTGCCGAGGAAGCCGCGCAGCGCCTCGTCGGACGCGATCGCCCACAGCACGGTCCGATCGAACCGGTCGGCGGCGATGGTGTCGACGGCCGCCTGGAGCAGCCGCGAACCATGACCGAGCCCGCGCTCGTCGGGGTCGACGGTGAGCTCCATCAGCTCGGCGTCGACCACCGGGTCGGTGTCGGGATCGGTGGCCGGTGAGGTGATCGCGAACCCGACCACACGGTTGCGCTCGAGGGCGACCAGCACGCGGATCCGGGCGTCGGCAGGGCGGCTCAGCACCTGCCGCCACGCCGTCTCGGCAGCCTCGAGGTCGGCCTCGAGGGCCTCCGCCGGGAGGAGCGCAGCCAGGTCCCGGGCACGGGCGCGCTGCTGCAGCCGCGCGAGGGCCGGGGCGTCGTCGGCCCACGCGATGCGGCAGGAGACGTCGGCGGAAGGACTGCTCATGCCGGTCATCCTGACACTGGGACCACGTGTTACAGAGACCTGGTTGCAATGTCGGAATCTGTAACAAACGGTGATAAAGTGGCGGTGTGTACGGCAACGACTTCGACGCCCCCGGCCAGCAGCCACGAGCCACCGCGCCCGACGAGCCCGAGTCGTTCGGCGCCCTGCTCGCCGACGACAGCCGCGTGGAGCCCCGCGACGAGATGCCCGAGGGCTATCGCAAGACGCTGATCCGCCAGATCGCCCAGCACGCCCACTCCGAGATCATCGGGATGCAACCCGAGGGCAACTGGATCAGCCGCGCGCCCAGCCTGCGCCGCAAGGCGATCCTGATGGCCAAGGTGCAGGACGAGGCCGGCCACGGGCTCTACCTCTACGCAGCCGCCGAGACCCTGGGTGCCGACCGCGCCGACCTGCTCGACCAGCTCCACTCCGGCCGGCAGAAGTACTCCTCGATCTTCAACTACCCGACGCTGACCTGGGCCGACGTCGGCGCGATCGGCTGGCTCGTCGACGGGGCCGCGATCGTCAACCAGGTCCCCCTGTGCCGCTGCTCCTACGGTCCCTACGCCCGCGCCATGGTCCGGGTCTGCAAGGAGGAGTCCTTCCACCAGCGACAGGGCTTCGAGATCCTCCACCACCTGTCCCACGGGGCGCCCGCGCAGAAGGCGATGGCACAGGACGCCGTCGACCGCTACTGGTGGCCGTCGCTGATGATGTTCGGCCCGCCCGACGACGACTCGCCCAACTCCGCCCAGTCGATGGCGTGGGGCATCAAGCGTTTCAGCAACGACGACCTGCGCCAGCGGTTCGTCGACATGACCGTCCCGCAGGCCGAGGCACTCGGGCTCACCCTGCCCGACCCCGAGATCCGCTGGAACGCCGAGCGCGGCCACTACGACTTCGGCGAGGTCGACTTCACCGAGCTGTTCGAGGTCATCAAGGGCAACGGTCCCTGCAACCGGGAGCGGTTGGCTCACCGGGTCGCGGCCCACGAGGACGGTGCATGGGCCCGCGAGGCGGCCACGGCGTACGCCGAGAAGCGGGCAATCACGGAGTCCGTGGCATGAGCACCCCATGCGAATGCTCGCTTCGCTCCGCTTCGCACAGGGACCCCGCATGACTGACTGGCCCCTCTGGGAGGTGTTCGTCCGATCGCGTCGCGGCCTCTCTCACGTCCATGCCGGCTCGCTCCACGCGCCTGACGCCGAGATGGCGCTGCGCAACGCCCGCGACCTCTACACCCGTCGTCAGGAGGGTGTCTCGATCTGGGTCGTGCGCTCGGCCGACATCGAGGCCAGCACCCCCGACGAGCGCGACTCGTTCTTCGACCCCGCGGCCGACAAGATCTATCGCCACCCGACGTTCTACGACGTGCCGGAGGGGGTCGAACACCTATGATCACCCCGCGGGATTCTTCTCCTCCTCCGCTTCGCTCCTCCGTCGAACATTCCCGCGGGGGCCCCGATCCTGCGGCTGATCGTCTGACACAGCCACTGTTCCACTACACGCTGGCTCTCGCCGACGACGCGCTGATCTCCGCGCAGCGCCTCGGCTGGTGGATCAGCCGCGCCCCTCAGCTCGAGGAAGACGTCGCCCTCGCCAACATCGGGCTCGACCAGCTCGGGCAGGCCAGGACGCTGCTGGCCTACGCCGGTGAGGTGGAGAACGCGGGTCGTGGCGAGGACGACCTCGCCTACCTCCGCGACGAGCGCGACTTCCGCAACGTCCACCTCGTCGAGCGGGACCAGTCCGACTTCGGAGTCGCGATGGCGCGGCTGCTGCTGTTCAGCGCGTGGCAGTGCGAGCTCTACGGCGCGCTTCGCTCCAGCAGCGACGCGACCCTGGCCGGCGTCGCCGGCAAGGCGGTCAAGGAGGTGGACTACCACCTCGACCACGCCCGCCAGTGGGTGCTCCGGCTCGGCGACGGCACCGATGAGTCCCACGCCCGCATCCAAGCCGCGCTCGACGACGAGTGGCCCTACCTCGCCGAGCTCTTCGACGGCTCGTGGGTCGACGCCGCCCTGCTCCACGACGGCCTGGCCGTCGACCCCGCCGGCCTGCACGAGGCCACGCTGGCCCGGATCGAGCCGGTCGTGACCGAGGCGACGCTCACCGTGCCCGAGGTGACGCCCGCCCTCGGTGGCGGCCGCCGCGGGATCCACACCGAGCAGATGGGCTACCTGCTCGCCGAGATGCAGCACCTCACCCGCTCCCACCCGGGGGCGACATGGTGACGTCGACGCGGAGCCGGGCGTGGAACGTCGCCGCACAGGTGCTCGACCCGGAGCTGCCGGTGGTGACGATCGAGGACCTCGGGATCCTGCGCGACGTGACCGAGGACGACCAGGGCCGCGTCCACGTCCAGATCACCCCGACCTACTCCGGCTGCCCCGCCATGGAGACCATCCGCACCGACCTCGTCGACGCGCTGACCGCGGCCGGGCACCAGCAGGTGAGCGTCGAGTTCGTGCTCTCGCCGGCCTGGACCACCGACTGGCTGACCGACGAGGCGAAGGCCAAGCTCGAGGCGTACGGCGTCGCCCCGCCGACCACGCGTGCTGCCGACGGACCCGTCATGCTGACGCTCAGCGTCCGCTGCCCCCAGTGCGGGAGCCTCGACACCCGCGAGTCCAGCCGGTTCGGCTCCACTGCCTGCAAGTCACTCTGGATCTGCCAGGCGTGCCGGGAGCCCTTCGACCACTTCAAGACCCTGTGACGGGCCACGCCGCCCTCCACCGGCTGCGGGTGGCGGCCGTCGACGAGCTCACCGACGACGCCGTGGCGATCACGTTCGACGTCCCCGACGAGCTGCGTGACGACTACGCCTTCCGTCACGGCCAGCATCTCTCGATCCGCGGTGGTGACGACGTACGCCGCAGCTTCTCGATCTGCACCCCGCCGTCCTCCGGCATCCTGCGGATCGGCGTCAAGCGGCTCCCCGGCGGCGCCTTCTCCGACGGTGTGGTCGCCTCACTGCGGGTCGGCGACGAGCTCGAGGTCATGACGCCCGCGGGCCGCTTCACCAGCGAGCTGGACCCCACCGCCGCGAAACGCTACGTGGCGGTCGCCGCCGGATCCGGCATCACCCCGGTCCTCTCCATCGTGGCCGCCGTGCTGGAGGGCGAGCCCGGATCGCGCGTCGCCCTCGTCTACGCCAACCGCACCAGCCGCTCGGTGATGTTCCTCGACGAGGTCCACGACCTGAAGGACCGGTTCCCCGACCGGCTCCAGATCATCCACGTACTCTCACGCGAGCGGCAGGACGTCGAGCTGCTGTCCGGTCGCCTCGACGGCGACCGGTTCCGTGCCGTGGTCGAGGCCTTCGGTCTGGGCGACGCCGACGACTGGTTCCTCTGCGGCCCCCAACAGCTCGTGACCGAGCTTCGGTCCGTGCTCGGCGACCTCGGGGCGAGCCGGGTCCACACCGAGCTCTTCCACGCCGACCCGGTGCCGCGGGCGCCCGTCGCCGCCGCCCTCGACGGCGCCACCGATGGCGCCGCTGCCGTGACGATCCGGCTCGACGGCCGGGCCAGCGACTTCCCGCTGCGCCCCGACGGCCCGCCGGTGCTCGAGGCCGGCCTCGCCGTACGTTCCGACCTGCCGTTCGCCTGCAAGGGCGGGGTCTGCGGCACCTGTCGGGCGAAGCTGGTCGAGGGCACCGTCCAGATGGACCAGAACTACGCGCTGGAGCCCGAGGAGGTCGAGCGCGGTTACGTCCTCACCTGCCAGTCACATCCGACCTCACCGAGGGTCGTCCTCGACTACGACGCCTAAAGACGCCCGTAGGGCGTCCACCCAACGCAGAACCCCGCGGCCGAAGGCAGGGGGGTTCTGCGTTGTTGTCCCACTCAACACTTATCGGTAATGCTCGGGAAGGGTCGTGCCGATCTTCACCTGCGGCTTGGGCAGGCGCATGAACTTCATCTGCATCGCGCGCGTGATCGCGTAGTAGGTCGTGCCCTTGGTCGACTCCTCGGGGAACCGTCGAGCGAGCTCCCGGCGCAGCCGGAACCGCAGGGTGACCATGTCGAGGATGATCAGCAGGAACATGCCGATCAGGACCATGTTGCCGATGCTCTCCAGCCGGTTGTTGCCGGAGTAGCCGAGCACCAGGGTGACCAGCATGGTCGGGATCATGATCTCCAGGAACGAGAACCGAGCTGTCGACGTAGTCGCGGATGAAGCGGCGGAGCGGCCCTTGGTCGCGGGCGAGGTAGTAGCGCTCGTCGCCGTCCTTCATCGCCTGCCGGATCTTCTTGCTCGACTCCGTACGGTGCTGGCGCTGGTAGGCCGCTGCCTCGCGACGGTTGCGGGGCGGCTTGGCGCGGGCCTTGGCGGCTGCCTCGGCTTCCTTGCGCGTGGGCGTCGGACGGCCCTTGCCACCCTCCTTGGCGGGGGTGGTCTCGGTGAGTGGGGTTTCGGACTTGCTTCGGCGGAACAACGAGAGGCCTTCGTACGACGGTGACGGGTCACCTCGAACCCTACCCGTGGGCAGAACCACCCTCCCCACCGCTTTGCGTTTGGACCTAGGGTTGGCCCATGAGCCTCATGAAGCGCATCAGCCTGATCTTCCGGTCGAAGGCCAACAAGGCCCTCGACAAGGCGGAGGATCCCCGCGAGACCCTCGACTACAGCTATCAGCGCCAGCAGGACCTGCTGGTGAAGGTACGCCGCGGCGTGGCCGACGTCGCCACCAGCCGCAAGCGCGTCGAGCTCCAGGTCAACCAGCTCGAGCAGCAGGCGACCAAGCTCCAGGGGCAGGCTGAAAAGGCGATCTCGGTGGGCCGCGAGGACCTCGCCCGCGAGGCGTTGACCCGCAAGTCCGGGCTCGCCCAGCAGATCGCCGACCTCAAGACCCAGCACGCGCAGCTCCAGGGGGAGGAGGAGAAGCTCACCCTCGCCCAGCAGCGGCTCCAGGCGAAGGTCGAGGCCTTCCGCACCCGCAAGGAGACGATCAAGGCGACCTACACCGCCGCCGAGGCGCAGACCAAGATCAACGAGGCGATGTCCGGGATCGGCGAGGAGATGGGCGACGTCGGCATGGCGATCCAGCGCGCCGAGGACAAGACGGCGCAGATGCAGGCCCGGGCCGGCGCCATCGACGAGCTGCTCGCCTCCGGCGCCCTCGACGACGTCACCCAGCCGGGTGGCGGCGACGACATCGCCCGCGAGCTCGACGCGCTCGGCTCGGATGCCGACGTCGAGGCCGAGCTGGCGCGGCTCAAGGCCGGCTCGCAGCCGGAGGCCATCGAGGCGGCCGACGGCGGCGACATCCTCCAGGCCGAGCCCGAGAAGGCCGCCGAGTCGACCACCGACGAGGATCCCCGCACATGATCGTCCGTATCCTCGGCGAGGGTCAGTTCGACGTGCCGGACGATGCGATCGCGGGCCTCAACAAGCTCGACGCCGCGGTCGAGTCCAGTGTCGAGGCCGGCGACGTCGAGGCGTTCTCCACCGCGCTCGCGGCGCTGCTGGCGGGCGTCCGGGCCGGCGCCGTACCCCACGAGGAGGGCACCCTGGACACCTCCGACCTGATCCTGCCGCCTGCGGACGCGACCCTCGAGGAGGTCCGCGACCTGCTCAGCGACGACGGCCTCATCCCAGGCTGAGCCGGTGGCGTCCTCTCGCTTCATCAAGGACACCGGGCTGACGGTCCGGATGACCACCGTCATGTTCCTGCTGGGCGGGCTCTTCGTCGGCCTGATCGTCGTACTGATGTACGCGCTACCGCAATACGCCCTGTTCATCGGGCTGGCGCGGCATCGGGATCGCGTTCTACCAGTGGTGGAACAGCGACAAGGCAGCGATGCGTGCGATGCGGGCCCGGGAGGTCAGCCCCGAGGAGGCGCCGGAGCTGCACGGCATGGTCGACCGGCTCTGCGCGCTCGCCGACATGCCGAAGCCGCGCGTCGGCATCGCCGACATCGACATCCCGAACGCCTTCGCCACCGGCCGGTCGCCCGGACCGGGCGGTGGTGTGCGTGACGACCGGCATCATGGGAAAGCTGACCCCGGAGGAGCTCGAGGCGGTGCTCGCCCACGAGCTCTCCCACGTCGCCCATCGCGACGTCCTGGTGATGACCGTGGCCGCCTCCGCGGGAATCGTGGCGGGCATGCTGGCGCGCGGTGCGCAGTTCGGCGCGCTGACCGGCCGCTCGCGGAGCAAGGAGGGCGCCATCGGGGTCGTGGGCGCCCTGGTGATCAGCCTCGTCGTCTACGCGATCAGCTTCTTCCTGCTCCGGCTGCTGAGTCGCTACCGCGAGCTCGCAGCCGACCGGGCCGGCGCCTACCTCACCTTCAAGCCGGCAGCGCTCGCGTCGGCCCTGCAGAAGATCAGCGGCGAGATCGCGACCATCCCGCAACGCGACCTGCGGGCGTCGAACGCCATGAACGCGTTCTTCATCGCCCCCGCGATCAGCGGCGCCTCGCTGAAGACGCTCACCTCCACCCACCCCTCGCTCGAGCAGCGCCTCGAGCAGCTCGCCCGGATCCAGGCCGAGCTCGGCCGGCAGGACACCTGATGGGGCTCTGGGAGACGGTCACCGGGCGGCGACGTACGGCGCCGGCCAACCTCGATGCGCTCTTCGAGGTGCCCAGCGCGGCGATCACGCTGCAGACGGCGCTCGGGCTGACCCCGACCGGCGAGGCCTCGGTCTGCTTCCGCGCCGCCACGGGCGCGGCGTTCGACGACGACCCAGCGTGAGGCGGTCGCCCTGCTGGAGGCGGATCCGGCCACGCCCGCCGTTCGCACCACGACCGACTCGTTCGGCTTCACCTGGCTCTCCGTCACCGGTGATCCGGCGGACACGCCCGCGCTGTGCACCGACCTCCACGCCGTGAACACCTCGCTGGAGGCCAACGGCTTCGGTCCCGGGCTGCTGTGCACGCTCGTGCCGTTCGCCGACGGGGCGGGTCGCCGGCTGGGATTGGTCTACCTCTACAAGCAGGGCACGTTCTATCCCTTCGCGCCCACCGGTCCGCAGCAGCGCGACAACCTGCTGGAGATCTCGGTGCGCGACGCGCTGGCCGAGGAGCTGCCGATGGAGGAGGAGCTCAGCCGATGGCTGGCGGTGTGGGAGGCTCCGGGGCTGTGACCACTCCGGAGGACCCCCTCGCGGCGTACGCCGGGAAGCTCAGCCACGACCTGAAGAACCCGCTCGCGGCCATCCGGCTGTCGCTGGAGCTGCTGCGCGACGAGCTGGCGACCGACGACCCGGAGCTGCTCGACCTGCTGGCGCGGGCCGAGCGCGGCGTACGCCGGATGTCCGAGCAGATCGACGACCTCACCCAGCGCGCCCACGAGATCGCGGACGCGTCGGAGACCAGTTGACTCCTTGACAGGCCGGGACCCGCCGAGGAAGGTCGGGCTCAGGGACCGGAGCCCTGGTTGGAGCAGCGGTCCATCCTTCGGACCGAGAGGAAGTCCCATGGCCGTCAAAGCGTCGTCAGTGTGCGTCGATGCAGGAGTACGAGCGTCTCCTGGAGGAGCAGCCGTCGTTCCGCACGAACCAGCAGCGGGCTGAGGAGTTCACCGCCCGCGCTGTCTCCTCGGGCGATGCCGACCGGGTCGCCCGCAAGCTGGTCACGATCCCCACCGTGGTGCACGTCGTCTACAAGAAACCGAAGGAGAACATCAGCCAGTCCCAGATCCAGAGCCAGATCACCGCGCTCAACAAGGACTTCCGGGCCACCAATGCCGACACGTCCAAGGTCCCGGCCGCCTGGAAGGGCCTGGTCGGCGACTCGAAGATCAAGTTCCAGCTCGCCACGAAGGACCCCAACGGCGAGAAGACCAACGGGGTCGCTGCGGGTGCAGACCGACGTGGCGGCGTTCGGTGCGGGCGACGGCGTGAAGCGGGCCAGCAAGGGCGGCTCGACCGCGTGGCCCGCCGACGCCTACCTCAACGTCTGGGTGTGCACGCTCGGCGGCGGGCTCCTCGGCTATGCCCAGTTCCCCGGTGGCCCCAAGGCAACCGACGGCGTCGTGATCCTCAACTCCGCTTTCGGCACGGAGGGCACCGCGACAGCGCCCTTCGACAAGGGCCGGACGCTGACCCACGAGGTCGGGCACTGGCTCAACCTGCGCCACATCTGGGGCGACACGCTCGACTGCAGTGGAGGTGACCGAGTCTCGGACACCCCGAACTGCAAGGGACCTAACATCGGCAAGCCGACGTTCCCGGTGATCACCTGCGGCAACGGGCCCAACGGCGACATGTTCATGAACTACATGGACTATGTCGACGATGCGGCGATGTTCATGTTCACCGCGGGTCAGGTGGGGCGGATGAGCGCCTGCCTGGCCGGTCCGCGGAAGTCGTTCCTCCCGGCGTAGCCGTCCGTGAGGAGCGACCAGGTGAGCGGACGCTGGGTGCACGTCCGCGAGGAGGACACCGATGACGAGATGGTGTTCCGTCCGGCGGGAACCGACCTGCCTCCGGCTCGCGGCCGGATGGCGTTCGAGCTCCGCGCGGACGGCACCTTCGCGGAGACCGGGCTCGGCGCCACCGACGTACCGGAGGAGGCCAGCGGCAGCTGGGCGCTCGAGGGCGACACGATCACGCTGAGCGAGGGGGCGACGCAGGGGGTGCCTCGGGAGATGGAGGTCGTGACGGCCGACGAGGACCGACTGGTGATCCGCAAGCGCCGCGACGGTCCCTGACCTCGGGTACCCCTAGTCGCGGTGGGAGCGTCCTGGCAGGTCGAGCATCCGCTGGAGCGCGATCCTGGCCCAGCGCTCGGTCTCAGGGTCGACGTCGATCACGTTGACCACCTGTCCGGCCACGAGCGACTCCATCGCCCACACGAAGTGGGGGAGGTCGATCCGGTTCATCGTCGAGCAGTAGCAGACGTTCTTGTCGAGGAACGTGATCTGCTTGTCAGGGTGAGCCGCTGCGAGCCGCTTCACCAGGTTGAGCTCGGTGCCGATCGCCCAGCTGGAACCGGCCGGCGCCGCCTCGATGGTCTTGATGATGAACTCGGTCGACCCGACCAGGTCCGCCTTGAGGACGACCTCGTGGACGCACTCGGGGTGGACCAGGATCTGGATGTCGGGGATGGTGGCGCGCAACTCGTCGACCACGGCCGGGGAGAACCGACCGTGGACCGAGCAGTGGCCACGCCACAGGATCATCCGGGCGTCGCGCAGCTGGTCGGCGGTGAGGCCGCCGCCGGGCTGCAGCGGGTTCCAGACGACGCAGTCGTCGAGAGTGAGGCCCATCTTGAGGACGGCGGTGTTGCGGCCGAGGTGCTGGTCGGGGAGGAACAGCACCTTGGCGTCGGGCTTCTGGTCGTAGGCCCACTCGAGTGCCGTCTCGGCGTTGCTCGACGTGCAGACGACGCCGTCGTGACGGCCGACGAAGCCCTTGATGTCGGCGCTGGAGTTCATGTAGGTGACCGGTACGACGCTGTCGGCGACCCCCGCCGCACTCATCGCGTCCCAGGCGTCCTCGACCTGGGGGAGCCGGGCCATGTCGGCCATCGAGCAGCCGGCCGCGAGGTCAGGCAGCACGACCTGCTGGTGGTCAGCGGTCAGGATGTCGGCCGACTCGGCCATGAAGTGAACCCCGCAGAACACGATGAACTCGGCCTCCGGCCGGTCGGCCGCGTCACGAGCCAGCTTGAAGGAGTCGCCGGTCACGTCGGCGAACTGGATGACCTCGTCGCGCTGGTAGTGGTGTCCGAGCACGAAGACCCGGTCACCCAGTGCCTTCTTGGCGGCGGTCGCCCGCGCGACCAGGTCGGGGTCGGAGGCCTCGGGCAGGTCACCCGGACACTCCACACCCCGCTCGGTCTCCAGGTCCCGGCCGCGGCCGAGCGGCAGCAGGGGCAGGTCGACGGTGGTCATGTCCCGAGCCTAGCCGGGCGCGACGAAGGAGCGCACGGCGTGGCGAGGGAGGTAGAGCAAGCCCGCGGCCGAGCCGGCGAGGCCGCGACGGCGCGTCGACACCCGGATCCTGGTTCGGGTCACAGCAGCGTCGGGTGGGGGACGTACGGCGACGGCTCCTTCATCCGGCGCAGCGCCAGGAAGCCACGGGACCAGACGCCCAGCCGAGCCGCCATCGCGACGTCGACCGCCCAGTCGTTGGCCGCCGAGACGTGTCCCATCTCGACCGGTACGTCCGGGTCCGAGGCCGCCAACGCCTCCCACGTCAGTGCCGTGGCGGCCTTGCGGTTGCTGGCGGCCAGCAGGATCGGGACGCCCGCCGGGTTGACGTAGGCGTAGCCCGACCCGGCTGGACGATCAGTCACGATCAGCCGCAGCTCGCGGCCGATGACCTCGTGGTCCGGCCCGTGGGCGGCGCCTCGGGTCCGGCGGTCGAGGGAGTCGAGCAGGTCCCGGTCGCCCGGCGTGCCGTCCCGCACGTGCCGCACGACCGGCAGCAGGGACCGGTCGACACGACCCTGGAACAGCAGCTGCGGGTGGAGCCGGAAGCCGGCCAGTGCGTAGCGGCGCAGCGCCTGCGGGTCGTCCGAGGCGTTGAGCATGCCCCGCAGGCAGCCCCGACCGTGATGGAGTGCCGCGTCGAGCAGGCCGCGGCCGAGACCCTGTCCCTGGAGACCCGGCCGGACGGCGTACGACGCGAGGATCCACATCAGCTCGCGGACCAGGGACGTCGCGAAGCCGACGACCTCGTCGTCGACCTCGGCCACCCAGCACCCCTCGGGGTCGGTGGTGAGGAGGTGGCCGGTGCGCTCGCGCCACAGCTCGGCGCGATGCGGCGGCCGAGGGCTCGGGTCGGGCCAGTCCCGCTGGAAGGTGCGCAGGTCGAGCTCGTAGAACGCCCGCGAGCTGATCTGTTCACAGGCCGCGACGTCCTCGGGCCGCATCGGCCGGATCCGGGCACTCATCGTGTCGCAGGCTACGGGTTCGGGAAGGACTGGGGTCATGCGAGTCCTGGTCGCCCCCGACAAGTTCGCCGGCACGCTCACCGCGGTCGAGGCGGCCGAGGCGATCGCCGTGGGCTGGCGGCGGCAGGCGCCGGGCGACGAGCTCGACCTGCTTCCGATGTCGGACGGCGGACCGGGCTTCGTCCAGGTCCTCGCCGCGGCGCTCGGAGGCTCGCTGGAACCGGTCGTGGTGCGGGGGCCGCTCGGAGAACCGGTACCGGCCGAGCTGCTCCACGTCGGCGACACGGCGTACGTGGAGTCGGCCCAGGCGTGCGGCATCCACCTGACCGGTGGGCGGGACGCGGAGCGCGCCACGACGTACGGCGTCGGCGAGCTGGTCGCGGCCGCGCGCGGCCGCCGGTGTCGGCACCGTCGTGGTCGGCCTGGGGGGCAGCGGCACCAACGACGGCGGCGCCGGGCTGCTCGCCGCGCTCGGCGGCACGGGCGACCGCCCCCTGGACGAGGGCGTCGCCGGGCTCTCCGGCATCACTCGCGTCGACCTCCCCGATCCCGGCGTCGAGATCGTCGCGGCGAGCGACGTCGACAACCCGTTGACCGGCCTGTTCGGCGCCACCAAGACGTTCGGCCCCCAGAAGGGAATCCCCGAGGAGCGGCTGCCGGCGGTGGACGGGCTGCTCGAGGAGCTCGCGCGCGCCGCCGGGCCGCGTACCGCCCTCGAGAAGGGAGCCGGCGCCGCCGGGGGGCTCGGCTACGCGCTGTTGCTGCTCGGAGCGCGACGGCGGTCCGGGCTCGAGCTGGTCGCGGAGGCGACCGACCTCGCCGCCCGGGCCCGGAAGGCCGACCTCGTCGTCACCGGCGAAGGTGCCTTCGACTTCTCCAGCCGCGCCGGAAAGGTGCCGTACGGCGTCGCCACGGTCGCCGCGGAGGCGATCCGGCCGTGCGTCGCGCTGGCCGGCCAGGTTCTGGTCGGGTCACGGGAGATGCGCGCTCTCGGCATCGAGTCGGCGTACTCCCTCGTCGACCTGGTGGGAGAGGAGCGCGCGTTCGCGGAACCGGCCGGATGCGCTGGCGGACCTGGCAGCGCGGGTGGCTCGGACCTGGTCGCGCTGAGGGCCCGTCGAGGCGGGGAATAACCCCGGATGTGCGACCATTGACCTGTTGAACCAGCCCGCAACTCCCAGGGAGTCACTGACATGACCGAGCAGGTCGAGACCGAGCGCCGCACCGATCAGATCAACCTGAGCGCGGTGGCGGCGGCCAAGGTGAGCAGCCTCCTCGAGCAGGAGGGTCGCGACGACCTCGCGCTGCGGATCTCCGTGCAGCCCGGCGGTTGCTCGGGTCTGCGCTACCAGCTGTTCTTCGACGAGCGCACCCTCGACGGTGACGTCACCACCGACTTCGACAGCGTGACCGTCGTGGTCGACCGGATGAGCGTCCCCTACCTCAACGGCGCGATGATCGACTTCGTCGACAGCATCGAGAAGCAGGGCTTCACCATCGACAACCCCAACGCCACCGGCTCGTGCGCGTGCGGAGACAGTTTCCACTGATTCCACTGACGGAGTCAGTGGACGCTGTCAATGGTGGTTGAGCAGCGACCGCGGCTGAGGAACGAAGCCGCGACGGAGCGTGTCGAAACCTGGTGACGTAGGCACCCAACTGCCTTGCAGCGAAGCCCCCGCCGGTCAACCGGCCGGGGGCTTCGTCGTACGATCAGTCCAGGTGCAGGTGCAGCGCGTTCGCCAGTCGGGCGGCGGCGTCGCTGACGGCGATCTCGCGCTTGCGGACCTCGCGCGGGTAGTCCTCGAAGTGGATGCTGGGCACCTCGGCGGCGACCGCCTTCTCGGCGGCGCGCTCCAGGTGGAGGTTGTGCTCCACCTCGACGCAGTCGGCGCGCATCTGCGCCGGCGTCGCGAAGTCGTCGTAGGCCGCTTCGGGTGCTCCTCATGGCGTCGACGCTATTGGCTACCGCGGGGTATCCGAAGTCGTACCGCTGGGTAGTGTCCGTGTCGTGTCCCTGCTGATCGCCGGCTCCATCGCCACTGACCACCTGATGAGCTTCAAGGGCTTGTTCGCCGACTCCCTGGTCGTCGAGCAGCTCGACAAGCTCTCGGTCTCCTTCCTGGTCGACGACCTCGACGTACGCCGCGGCGGCTGCGCTGCCAACATCTGCTTCGGCCTCGGCAACCTCGGTCTCGCCCCGGTGCTGGTCGGCGCGGTGGGGGAGGACTTCGGTGAATATCGGGCCTGGCTCGAGCGCCACCGTGTCGACTGCACGTCCGTCCACGTCTCGCAGACGCGCCACACCGCCCGGTTCGTGTGCACCACCGACTCCGCGGACGCCCAGATCGCGAGCTTCTACCCCGGCGCGATGAGCGAGGCCCGCGACATCGAGCTCAAGCCGATCGTCGACCGCGTGGGGGAGCCCGACTTCGTGCTGGTCGGCCCCGACGACCCGGAGGCGATGCTGCGTCACACGGAGGAGTGCCGCCAGCGCGGCTACCCGTTCGTGGCCGATCCCAGCCAGCAGCTCGCCTTCGGCGACGGCGACATGATCCGGCCGCTGGTCGACGGGGCCCACATCCTGGTCAGCAACGAGTACGAGTCGTCACTGATCGTGCAGAAGACCGGCTGGAGCCACGACGAGGTGCTGGACCGGGTCGGGACCTGGGTGATCACCCTCGGCCCCCGAGGCGTCCGCATCGAGCGGAAGGGCGAGGCTCCGGTCGAGGTGGCGGCGGTGCCCGAGGTCGTCAAGGCCGAGCCGACCGGCGTCGGCGACGCCTTCCGCGCCGGCCTCCTCGCAGGGCTCACGTGGGGCCTCGACCTGGGCCGCTCGGCTCAGCTCGGCTGCCTCCTCGCCGTCTACGTCGTGGAGCAGGTCGGCACCCAGGAGTACAACCTGACCCGGTCGGGCCTGCTGGCGCGCTGTGCGGCGGCGTACGGCGAGGAGGCGGCAGCCGAGATCGGCGCTCACCTCCAGACGCTGCGCGTCTGAGCGGCTACGACAACCGGCGGACCAGGAACCGAGGGACGCCGTCGGAGGCGGTGTCCTCGCCGACGTACTCCTGCTCACGCATCCGGCACCACGCCGGTACGTCGACGCGCGCCGCCACGTCGCGCGCGACGACGCCGATCAGCCCGCCCACCTCGACCTCGGTGTAGTGACGCCCCAGCGCGATGATCGGCATCGGGCACGGCAGCTCCCGGCAGTCGAGCTCGAGATCGACCTCCGGCTGGTCGAGGTGGTCTGCCGCAGCATCTCGTGGGGTGGTCACAGCCCCACCTCCGCGCGCAGGTCGGCGACCACGCCCGGCAGCACGGCGAGGAGCCGATCCACGTCTGCGTCGGTGGTGTCACGGGTGAGGGACACCCGGACGTTGCCATGGGTGAGGACGCGCATCGCGGCGAGGACCGCACTCGGCTCGAGCGTGGAAGCCGCGCACGCGGAGCCGCTCGCGACGCCGAATCCGTGCCGGTCCAGGGCATGGACCAGGGCCTCGCCGTCGACGTAGAGGAACGAGAACGTCACCAGGTGGGGGAGTCGGTCGACCGGATCGCCCACCACCTGGGTGTCGGGGATCGTCGCGACCGCGGCCCGGATCCGGTCCACGGCCGCCGTCTGCCTCGCGTTGACAGCGTCACGCTCGGTCACGACCGCTTGCAACGCGGCGGCAGCGGCGAGCGCGCCGGGCACGTTCTCGAAGCCGGCGACCCGGTCGTCGATGCGGTCGTCTCCGGGGAACGGGTTGCGCCAGCGAGCTGCCTTGCGCACCAGCAGCAACCCGACACCCGCCGGCCCGCCCCACTTGTGGGCCGAGCCTGCCGCCGCCGACCACCCACCGGGCAGCGGCGTCCGGCCCATCGAGGCGCAGGCGTCGGTGAAGAGCGGGACGTCGTCCGGCAGCTCGAACTCGCCGACCGGCTGCACCGTGCCGACCTCGTGGTTGGCGGTCTGCAGCGCGACGACTCCCACGCCCGGAGCAGCGGCCTCCCGGAGGAGGTCATCGTCGTGGACACGACCCCACTCGTCGCACGGCACGTCGACGGCCTCGCCGCCCCACACCACGGCGTGGCGCACGGCGGCGTGCTCCACCCCTGAGTGGGCCACGCCGCGCCCGCGTCGCGAGCCACGCACGAGCCCGAGCAGTCCGCGATGCACGGCCTCGGTCCCCGACCCGGTGAAGCTGACCTCGTCGGCGCGGACGCCGAGGCTCTCGCCGACCACGGCCCGGGCATTGTCGAGCAGCAGCCGGGCGTTGCGGCCGGGCCGGTGGAGTCGCCGCGGGTCGGCGTACCCCTGGTCGAGGGCCGCGAGCAGGGCCTCACGCGCAGCAGGGTGGAGCGGCTCGGACGAGGCGGTGTCGAGCTCGGTCCGACGGGCCGAATCGGGCCGGGCGGAGGGGTTCGTCACCGGCTCAACCTACTCCGTGCCCCACCGGGGCAGCGGGCGCAGTATCCGATACCCTGAGGCCGTCCTGTCCGCTCGTGAACGAAAGGGCTCGTTCGTGGGTCAGCAACTCCACCAGCGCTCGACGAGGTCCCCGGTGGTCACGTCACTGCGCCGGGTCGCACTGGTCGTCACGATGGGTGCTCTGGTCCTGCTCGCCGGCTGTTCGGCCGAGACGCAGAACGACTGGAAGAACCTCGCGATGCCGGACCCGTCCACCGAGCAGGCGCACGACATCTACTACCTGTGGCGATACTCCTGGATCGCCGCGCTGGTCGTCGGCGTCATCGTGTGGGGGCTGATCTTCTGGGTGGTGGTGCGCTACCGGCGCAGGAGCGACGACGAGATCCCGATCCAGACGCGCTACAACCTGCCGCTGGAGATCTTCTACACCATCGCGCCGCTCATCATGGTGGTCGTGCTCTTCTACCACACGGTCGACGTCCAGAACGCCGTGCTCGACGACACCGACGAGGACCTCACGGTCGAGGTCGTCGGACAGCAGTGGAGCTGGACGTTCAACCACTACCTCAACGGTGAGGACGGCCCGGTCGTCTACACCTCGGGCACCGGCAGCGACATCCCGACCCTGGTCCTCCCGGTGGACCAGACCGTGCAGTTCAATCTCAATTCCGCCGACGTCATCCACTCGTTCGGCATCACCGGCTTCCTGATGCGGATGGACGTCATCCCCGGCCGCGTGAACCACTACGAGGTCACCCCCGACACCGAGGGCACCTTCGCCGGCAAGTGCTACGAGCTCTGCGGCACCTACCACTCCCGCATGCTGTTCGAGGTTGAGGTGGTGAGCGCCGAGGAGTACGAAGCGTATTTGCAGGAGCTCGAGCAGCAGGGCAACACGTCCGACGCGCCGGTCATCGGTGGCAATTTCCCCAACGAGCAGGTCGGCCTCGGGGAACACGAGGAGGAGGCGGAGTGACCGCGACGGCATCGCAGCCCACCACCACGGTGACCCGACGCCCCTTGGGGCAGCAGGTCGTGCGGATCCTGACCACGACCGACCACAAGCTGATCGGCAAGCTCTACCTCGGTACGTCGTTCGCGTGGTTCCTCATCGCGGGCGTGATGGCGCTGCTGATCCGCGCCGAGCTCGCCAACCCGGGCTTGCAGGTCGTCAACGACGACACCTACAACCAGCTGTTCACGATGCACGGCACGATCATGCTGCTGCTGTTCGCGACGCCGTTGTTCTTCGGCTTCGGCAACGTGGTCATGCCGCTCCAGATCGGCTCACCGGACGTCGCCTTCCCGCGACTCAACATGTTCAGCTACTGGCTGTTCCTGATCGGCAGCCTGATCACCGCCTCGGGCTTCCTGACCCCCAGCGGTGCCGCCTCCTTCGGGTGGTTCGCCTACACGCCACTCTCTGACGCCATCCGCTCGCCCGGAGTCGGGGGCGACCTGTGGGTCATGGGTCTGTGGATGGCCGGACTCGGCACGATCCTCGGTGCCGTCAACTTCATCACCACCATCATCTGCATGCGCGCCCCCGGCATGACCATGTTCCGGATGCCGATCTTCGTCTGGAACACCCTGGTCACCTCGCTGCTGGTGCTCATCGCGTTCCCGATCCTGGCCGGCGCGCTGCTGTCGCTCCAGGCCGACCGCCTCCTCGGCGCCCACGTCTTCGACCCGTCCCACGGCGGCCCGATCCTGTGGCAGCACCTGTTCTGGTTCTTCGGCCACCCCGAGGTCTACATCATCGCGCTGCCGTTCTTCGGCATCATCAGCGAGATCCTGCCGGTCTTCAGCCGCAAGCCGATCTTCGGATATGTCAGCCTGGTCGGCGCCACCCTCGGTATCGCCATCCTCTCGGTCGCGGTGTGGGCCCACCACATGTTCGTGACCGGCGCCGTCGACCTGCCGTTCTTCTCCGGCATGACCTTCCTCATCGCCGTGCCCACCGGCGTCAAGTTCTTCAACTGGATCGGGACGATGTGGGGGGGATCTCTGTCCTTCGACACCCCCATGCTGTGGTCGATCGGCTTCCTCACGACGTTCCTGTTCGGTGGCCTGACCGGCATCATCCTGGCCAGCCCGCCGCTCGACTTCGCGGTCTCCGACTCCTACTTCGTGGT
The DNA here is from genome assembly GCA_963804845.1 of uncultured Actinomycetota bacterium. Classification (GTDB taxonomy): domain Bacteria; phylum Actinomycetota; class Actinomycetes; order Propionibacteriales; family Nocardioidaceae; genus Nocardioides. The sequence continues at coordinate 905,480 of CAWDSA010000007.1, forward strand.
GGCCCACTTCCACTACGTCGTCTTCGGCACGGTCGTGTTCGCGATGTTCGCCGGCTTCTACTTCTGGTGGCCGAAGATGACCGGCAGGATGCTCGACGAGCGCCTCGGCAAGGTCCACTTCTGGTTGCTGTTCATCGGCTTCCACACCACGTTCCTGGTCCAGCACTGGCTGGGCGTCCAGGGCATGCCGCGACGGATCGTCGACTACCTGCCCGAGGACGGCTTCACCCTCCTCAACCAGGTCTCGTCGGTCGGTGCGTTCCTGCTCGGCCTCTCGTCGCTGCCGTTCTTCTACAACGTCTGGATCTCGCGCAAGGCGCCCCTGGTCGCGAACGACGACCCGTGGGGCTGGGGACGCTCGCTCGAGTGGGCCACCAGCAGCCCGCCGCCGCGCCACAACTTCGTGACCATCCCGCGGATCCGCTCGGAGTCCCCGGCCTTCGACCTCCACCACCCCGAGGTGGCACTCATGGAACTCGGTGAGAACGAGGCGGAGGGGGAGGAACGCCCCTCGGACACCCCCGACGTGGACGGACGTGAGGAGATGCTTCGCGACCGGATCGATGACGACCACGACGCTGGCGAGGGGGACCACCGATGAAGGCCGAAGCCTGGATCTTCGGGATGACGACCGCGTTCTTCGTGCTCGTCAGCCCCGCCTACTGGTTCCTGAGCTACGACTGGACCGGTACGTCCGCGCTGGTCATGACCACGCTGCTGGCGGCCATGATGACGCTCTACCTCGGCTTCCACGCTGCCAAGATGGAGCCGCGCCCCGAGGACCTCAAGGACGCCGAGATCGCGGACGGCGCCGGTGAGCTGGGCTTCTTCCCGCCGTACTCCTGGTGGCCGCTGTGGTGCGCCCTCACGCTCGGCGTGATGGTCTACTCGGTGGCGCTGGGCGCATGGTGGCTCTTCATCATCGGTGTGGCGCTCGGCGCGATGGCCCTGTCGGGCTGGATCTTCGAGTACTACCGCGGCGAGCACGCTCACTGACGCTGGCCACGTGACGGACCCGACGCTCCTCGGGTTTGGGCTTCGCTGGGTGGTCGCGGTTACCCTGAAGGTGACCCCCACGTCGACCATTCTGGGAGTACCCACATGCCTCGGAGCAGCCTCGCCGGCGTTGCTGCGCTCGCCCTTGCCTGCACCACCCTCGCAGGATGCTCCGGTGACCAGGCCAGCGGTGACCCGCAGGCCGCCCCCTCGGGCAGCGAGCAGGCGGCTGACATCCCGCCGCTGCGCGTCAACACCAACCTGAAGGGCGACGACGTCGCCGTCGACGAGATGCTGAAGGTGCGCGCATCCGGCGGCACCCTGCGCCAGGTGACGGTCACCTCCGACGCCGGACGGCTGGCAGGCGAGCTGGCGAGCGACGGCTCGTCGTGGGCCGCGAGCGGACGCCTCGAGCCCGGTGTGTCCTACGCGGTGCGCTCGGTCGCCGAGCGCAGTGACGGCAAGCGTGTGGTCAAGACGTCGACGTTCGAGACCGACGACCTCACCCTCGACGAGCAGACCTACGCCTCGGTGGCGCCGCTCGACGGTGAGACCGTCGGCGTGGGCATGCCGGTCATCGTCACGTTCGACGTCCCCGTCACCGACCGTGCCTCCATGGAGCGCCACATGACGGTGGAGAGCACCCCGCAGCAGCGCGGCTCATGGCGCTGGCTCAGCGACACCGAGGCCCACTGGCGCCCCAAGAGCTACTGGCAGGCCGGCACCGACGTCTCGGTCGATCTCGACATCAACAGCGTCGACGCCGGTGGCGGCATCTACGGCCAGGAGAACCGCGAGGTCGACTTCTCGGTCGGCGACGCCCACGTCTACAAGGTCGACATGGACAGCCACCAGATGCGGGTCATCAGCAACGGCAACCTCCTGCGGACCATCCCGATCACGACCGGGGAGGAGCCGGCCTTCACCACCCGTTCCGGAGTGAAGGTCATCATCGAGAAGTTCCGCGAGAAGCGGATGAACTCCGAGACCGTCGGCATCGGCCGCGACGACCCGGAGTACTACAACATCAGCGACGTCGAGTACGCCATGCGCGTCACCTACTCCGGCGAGTTCGTCCACGCCGCCCCGTGGTCGGTGTCGTCACAGGGCTCCGCCAACGTCAGCCACGGCTGTACCGGCATGAGCACCGAGAACGCCGCCTTCCTCTACAACATGACCCTGCGCGGCGACGTCGTCGAGTACACCGGCACCGATCGTCCGATGACCCTCACCAACGGCTACGGCGACTGGAACGTCGACTTCGCCACCTGGTCGGAAGGCTCCGCCCTCAAGAGTTGAGTGGCGGTTGTGAGCGTGCAGCTGAAGTTCGCGGCCCAGCGAGCACGCGAGTCGCGACCTGACGCGGCACGGCGCCGAGCACTGTCGTAGAACGGCGTCTCGACTTCCACAGCCCAGAGGTGATCACTGGGTGTCTGGTGGATGCCGGATCGGGAACACCAGCCGCATGAACAGACCACCACTTCCGAGTACAGAGCCCTTCACCACGGCCAAGCGCTGGCCCTGGGCTACGACCGCAAGGCCTTCACACGACTGGTCGAGCAGGGTGCGCTGCGTCGCCCGCTCACCGGCGTCTACCTCGACGGTCCGTGCCGGATGACCCAGAGACGCGCGCCGGTGCGGCCCGGGTTGTGATGAGTCGGGACGCTGGTGCTCTGCGACCGGACCGCAGCCTGGCTCTGGGGCGTGGACATCTTCGCGTACGCCGAGCTCGACGGGCTCACGCCACCGATCGAGACCTACTCGCCGCGGGGCCGCCGGCCGCCGGACCGGACGCGGATGCGACGGCGGCAGCCGGGACCTGTTGCCGGAGGACTGGTGCACGATCGACGGGAGTGCGGGTGACCACGCCGCTCCGGACCGCTCTCGATCTCGCCTGCAACCTCACCCGCCGTGCGCGCTCGCCGCCATGGACGCGCTCGCGCGTGCACATGGCTTCACCACGGCGGACCTGGTCGCCTCTTGCCGCGCTTCTTCCGGCGTCGCGGCGTCGTCCAAGCGCGGCAGCTGGTGCGCTGGTGGATCCGCGCGCCGAGTCTCAGCCCGAATCATGGATGCGAGAGGTCCTCGACGCGCACGAGTTGCCGATGCCCGAGCCCGCAGTATTGGGTCATCGGAGGACGGAGTGTCGACGTACCGCCTCGATCTGGCCTACGAGCACGCCAAGATCGCGATCGAGTACGACGGCGAAGAGTTCCACATCGAGCGACGAGGATCGGGAACGGGACGAGGAGCGCCGGGCATGGCTGCGCGCGCGCGGCTGGTACTGATCGTCTGACGAAGGACTCGTTCGCTCCCGAGGCCATCGACCTGTGGATTAGGGAGCTGCGCGAGGTGCTCGCCGCGCGCACCCGTCACACAAGCGCTTTTGACATGTCGCAACCCTGCCGACTCGACGGTCACCGGGGCTCGCGACTCAACGTCAGTGGCCGCGGAGTGAGTCCTCGTCGACGGTGTGGTGGCCGTCGAACTGGTGGCCGTCGGCGGGGTGGTCGAGGCCGGCCTGCAGCTCGTTCTCGTGCTCGGCGTGGTGGTGGCCCTCCTCCAGCTCGGCTTGAGTGGGCTTCTGGACGTTGTGGCCGAACATTCCCTGGGAGAGCCGGGCCTTGAACCTGCGGAGCGGGTAGTTCTTCTCGCGCACGCCGTAGGCGTCGTTCGGGTAGGGCTCGGGAAGCACGTGGTCACGGTCACGCGCGGTGAGGGTGTAGGCGCGCTCCTCGCTGATCGGCAGGTGCCGCTCGGAGTAGCCGCCCTCGGCCGAGCGCATGATGATGCCCGTCTCGTAGCCGTGGAGCAGCTGCTCGTTGTCGTGCCGCTGCAGCGAGATGCACCAGCGGCGGGCGAGGAAGAACACCAGCACCGGCACGATGAAGATCGCGACCCGCATGAAGTAGGTGATCTGGTTGATGCTCAGGTTGAAGATGATCGCCAGGATGTCGTTGCCGCCGGCCGCCCAGAGCAGGCCGTAGGCGGTGACCATCGCCGCGAAGAACGCGGTCCGGGTCGGCGCGTTGCGTGGCCGCTGGAGCAGGTGGTGCTCCCGCTTGTCGCCACTCACCCAGGCCTCGATGAACGGATAGGCCAGGAACAGGCCGAACAGGGCGAACGGAGCGATCTGGCCGGGGATCATCACGTTCCAGGACCAGGTCGTGCCGAAGATATGGGTCTCCCAGCCGGGCATGATCCGCAGCAACCCCTCGGCAATGCCCATGTACCAGTCGGGCTGGGAGCCCGCCGTCACCTTCGATGGATCGTAGGGCCCGTACTTCCAGACCGGGTTGATCGACAGCACGCCGCCCATGAAGGCGGTGACGCCGAAGACGATGAAGAAGAAGCCGCCGGCCTTGGCCGCGTAGACCGGGAGCAGCGGGTAGCCGACCACGTTCTGCTCGGTACGGCCGGGTCCGGGCCACTGCGTGTGCTTGTGGTAGACGAGCAACAGCATGATGGAGCGTGATCAGCGCCAGGATCAGGCCCGGGATCAACAGCACGTGCGCGACGTAGAGCCGCGGGATGATCAGCTCGCCCGGGAACTCGCCACCGAACATGAAGAACGACATGTAGGAGCCGACGACAGGGGTGGCCTTCACCAGCCCGTCGGCGATCCGCATCCCGGTTCCCGAGAGCAGGTCGTCAGGCAACGAGTAGCCCGCGAAGCCCTCCAGGATGCCCAGGATCAGCAGCAGCGCGCCGATGATCCAGTTGACCTCGCGCGGCTTGCGGAACGCGCCGGTGAGGAAGATACGCATCATGTGGACGAACATCGCGGCAATGAACAGCATCGCGGACCAGTGGTGCATCTGCCGCATCAGCAGTCCGCCGCGGACGTCGAACGAGATGTTGAGGGTCGAGGCGTAGGCCTCGGACATGTGGATGCCCCGCAGCTGGTCGTAGCTGCCCTGGTAGGTGATCTCACCCATGCTCGGCACGAACCACAGGGTCAGGAACGTGCCGGTCAGCAGCAGGACGACGAAGCTCCACAGGGCGATCTCGCCGAGCATGAAGGACCAGTGGTCCGGGAAGACCTTGCGCACCTGCGACTTGGCGAGCGTGGCCAGACCGAGGCGCTCGTCGACCGCCTTCGCCGCGCCTCCGACGGGTGAGGGCTTCTTGGCCGTCGCGGCCGTGGTGTTGCTGTCCGCGACCTTGCTGGTGTCGATGCTCATGAGTTCCGCTCCCAGAAGCTGGGTCCGACCGGTTCATCGAAGCCGCTCTGCGCTACAAGATACCCCTCGCTGTCGACCATCATGCGGAAGCTGGGGGAGGGCCCGGGCGGCCGGGCCGAAGACGACCTTGCCCGAGTCGGCGAGGTCGAAGGTGGACTGGTGGCAGGGGCAGAGCAGGTTGTGGGTCGTCCGCTCGTTCAGGGAGATCGGACAACCGACGTGGGTGCAGATCTTGGAGTAGCAGACGATGCCGTCGACGTCCCAGTCGACGCGGTCGGGGTTGGGGACGATCTCGCTGGGCTCCATGCGGAGCAAGATCACCGCGGCCTTCGACTTCATGATCTGGAGGTCGACGCCCTCGACCAGTGGCTCGCCCTCGTCGTCGGTCTCGAACATCGCGGCCGGCTCGGCGTTGACGAGGTCGCCGATCTGGAGCTCGGAGGCCTTGATCGGGGTGCCGACCACGTCGCGTACGACGCGCATGCCCTCCGTCCAGACGGTGGTGTAGAGGGCGTCACCCGGCAGCGGGCCGAGGTCGCGCAGCAGCACCACCGGAACCGGCAGGGCCAGGACGCCGAGAGCGCCGAGCAGGGAGTTGCGGACCAGCGGACGCCGCCCGATGCCGGACTCCTCGACACCCGTGGCGACCATCGCCAGGGTCTCCTCCCGGTCGGCGTCGCTGGACGCGATCGGGTGGCGCATCTCGACGATCTCGTGGTCCGACATCAGCTTGCGCGCCCACTGGATGATGCCGATGCCGATGAACAGCAGGGCACCGCTCAGGGCCAGGCCCAGCGCGAGCGTGGAGGCACCCAGGCCGGCAAAGGTGGTGGTGACCTCACCGATCTCGAGGGTGAAGTAGGCGACGACGAAGAGGACGGCGCACACCGCTGACAAGCCGAACAGGGTGGCGACCTGACGCTCGGCGCGCTTCTCCGACGCCGGGTCGACGTCGGTGGGTCGCCACACGTGCTCGGGGAGGCCGGGGTCGGCGAACGGCTCGGCCTCCGCGTGCGTCCTCTCCGGAAGGTTGTCGCCCTCGTGGGTGCTCATGCGAGGTCCTCCGCCTTCTCCTTGTTCGAGCGGGTCCCGTTGGCGGCGATCCACACCGCGAAGCCCACCAGGACCCCGATGCCGACGATCCAGGCGTACATTCCCTCGGCCACCGGACCGAGGCCGCCCATGCCGAAGCCGCCGTAGTCCGGGTTGTCCTCCAGCGACTGGAGGTAGGCGATCACGTCGCGCTTCTCCTCCGGCGTGAGGTTGCCGTTGGAGAACACGTCCATCGCCTGCGGGCCGGTCAGCATCGCCTCGTAGATGTACCTGGGCTCGACCCCGCGCAGCGGCGGGGCGTAGCCGCCCTCGGGCATGGCGCCGCCGGCGCCCTCGAAGTTGTGGCAGGCGGTGCAGTTGGTGAGGAAGATCTGGCCGCCGCGGACGATCGCCGCCTGGCGCTCCTCCTCCGACAGGCCCTCGATGCTGTAGTCGGACTCGTCGGGGATGGCCGGCCCCGGGCCGAGGTCGGCGACGAACGCCGCCAGCGCCTCGACCTCCTCGTCGCTGAAGACCGGTGGCTTGCGGGGGGCCTGCTGACCGGGCTGGGCCATCGGCATCCGGCCGGTGCCGACCTGGAAGTCAACGGCTGCGGCGCCGACACCCACGAGGGAAGGGCCGAGCTGGTTGCCGTCCTCGGTGAGCACGCCCTGGCCGTTCTGGCCGTGGCAGAAGGCGCAGTTGACGAGGAACAGCTCGCGGCCCTCGGCGACGAGCTCCTCGTTGGACGCTGACTCGCTGGCCTGGGCCGGCGAGAAGACGGTGTAGAGCCCACCCATCAGCAGCAGCCCCGTCACGAGCACCAGCAGGCCCGCGAGCGGCCCTCGACGGCGGCGCGAGAGCCGGCCGGCCCAGCCGTTCACAGAGCGGTTCAGGAAGCGCACATCAGATCCTTGGTCGTCGTAACGGCTGGGTCACTGGATGAGGTAGATCGTCGCGAACAGGCCGATCCACACGACATCGACGAAGTGCCAGTAGTAGGACACGACGATGGCGCTGACGGCCTGCTCGTGAGTGAACTTGCGGGCGATGTAGGTGCGGCCGAGCACGAAGATGAAGGCGATCAGACCGCCGGTGACGTGGATGCCGTGGAAGCCGGTGGTCAGGTAGAACATCGTGCCGTAGGCGGAGGCCTGGATGGTCACGCCCTCCTGCACGAGCGTGGCGTACTCGAGCGCCTGGCCGGCGATGAAGACGGCGCCCATGACGTAGGTGAGGATGAACCACTCGCGCAGGCCCCAGCCGCTCATCTTCAGCACCGAGCCGGAGCGTCCCACCTGACCGCGCTCGGCGGCGAACACGCCGAGCTGGCAGGTCAGCGAGGACAGCACCAGGACCGTGGTGTTGACCGCTGCGAACGGGACGTCGAGCAGGGCGGTGTTCTCGGCCCAGAGGTCGGCCGACACCGAGCGGATCGTGAAGTACGACGCGAACAGCGCCGCGAAGAACATCAGCTCGCTGGACAACCAGATGATCGTGCCGACCGAGACCATGCTCGGTCGGTCGTGGTGTCCATGAAGTCGGGAGGCCGGGATCGCCGCTGCAGTCGCCACGGGAGTCATTATGGCGGTAGCCGAGGCCCAACGACATCCCGACCCCCTGGGTTTTCGCAGGTCATACAGTTCAGTTCGTGGCAGGCACCCTCGCGCAGACCGTGGTGGACCTCCCGAGGTTCACCCTGGAGCGTGCCCTGACCGACTGGTCCCTGGACCCGGTCCCGTTCGTGCTGACCGTCTGGGCGATCGGTGCGTACGTCGCCGGGGTGGCCGTTCTGCGGCGCCGGGGCGACCGCTGGCCCGTCGGCCGGACCCTCGCCGTCCTCGTCGGGATGGGCAGCTTCGCACTGGCGACGATGTCCGGCCTCGCGGCCTACGACACCACCCTGCTGAGCGTCCACATGGTCCAGCACATGGTGCTGACGATGGTCGTCCCGCTGGCGCTCGCGCTCGGCGCGCCGGTCACGCTCGCCCTCCGGACGCTGCCGAGGTCGCCGAAGCGATGGCTGCTGACGGTCCTCCACTCGCGCGTCGCGCGGGTGCTCACGTTCCCACCCCTGGCGTTCCTGCTCTACGTCGTCTCGCCCTGGGCGCTCTACTACTCGGGCTGGTACCGGGCGTCGCTCGAGTCGCCCTTCCTCCACGAGGCGATGCACGTCCACCTGGTCGTGGTCGGGGCCTTGTTCTTCTGGCCGTTGATGGGCGTCGACCCGGTGCCGGGACGGGTGAGCTACCCGTTCCGGGTACTGCTCGTCGTGCTGACGCTGCCGTTCCACGCGTTCCTGGGCGTGACGATCATGGGCCAGCAGACGCTGATCGGCGGCGACTGGTACCCGACGCTGGGCGAGGGGCCGATGGGCGTGTGGCTGCCCGACCCCCTCGACGACCAGCACCTCGCCGGCGGCATCCTGTGGGCGAGCGGTGACCTGATCGGGCTCGTCTTCTTCGCCGTGCTGTTCACCCAGTGGGTCCGCGCCTCGATGCGGGAGGCGCACCGCGAGGACCGGCGCCTCGATCTGCTCGAGGCCAGGGCCCGATCCGGCTCCGGTCCCGACCGGTAGCATGCGGGCCGTGACCGACCACGACGCCCCTCCGCTGAAGGTGCTCATCTACTCCGACGACATCAACACCCGCCAGCAGGTGATCCTCGCGCTCGGACGGCGGCCGCACCCCGACCTGCCCGAGGTCCAGTACGTCGAGGTCGCGACGGAGCCGGTCGTCATCCAGAACATGGACGCCGGCGGGATCGCGCTGGCGATCCTCGACGGTGAGGCGGTCCCGGCGGGCGGGATGGGCATCGCCAAGCAGCTCAAGGACGAGATCCACCAGTGCCCGCCGGTGCTGGTGCTGACCGGACGGGTGCAGGACGCGTGGCTGGCGACGTGGTCGCGCGCGGAGGCCGCCGTACCCCACCCCATCGACCCGGTGCAGCTGGCCGAGGCCGTCGTCGCCCTGCTGCGGCCGCGGGTCCCCGCGACCCCCTGACGCATGAACACCCCCGGATGAGCCACACCTGGCCCGAGGTCCTGTCCGAGCTGGTCGCGGGCCGCGACCTCGACACGGCTCAGACCTCGTGGGCGATGAGCCAGATCGTCGCGGGTGAGGCCACCCCGGCCCAGATCGCCGGCTTCGCGATCGCGCTCCGCGCCAAGGGCGAGACCGCCGACGAGGTCATCGGCCTCACCGACGCGATGTACCGCGTCGCCACGCCGATCCGCGTCGACGGCCGGCTCCTCGACGTGGTCGGCACCGGTGCCGACCGGTCGATGTCGGTCAACATCTCCACGATGGCCGCGATCGTGGCCGCCGGTGCCGGCGCCAAGGTCGTCAAGCACGGCAACCGCTCGGCGTCGTCCCAGTGCGGATCGGCCGACGTGCTCGAGGGGCTCGGGATCCGGCTCGACCTGCCGCCCGGCCGGGTCGCGGCGCTGGCCGACGAGGTCGGGATCACGTTCTGCTTCGCGGCGGCCTTCCACCCCGGACTGCGCCACACCGCCGTGCCGCGCCGCGAGCTCGGCGTCGGTACGACGTTCAACTTCCTCGGTCCCCTGGCGAACCCGACCCGCCCCGCTGCCCAGGCGATCGGCTGCGCCGACCCCCGCATGGCGCCGGTCATGGCGAGCGTGTTCGCCGCGCGCGGCGTCGACGCCTGGGTCTTCCGTGGCGATGACGGGCTCGACGAGCTCACGACCACGACCACCTCGTCGGTGTGGCACGTGCACGGCGGTGAGGTCACCCCCACCTCCGTCGACCCGGCTGACCTCGACATCGCCCCGGCCACGATCGAGGACCTCCGCGGCGGCGACGTGGCCCACAACACCGCCGTCGTACGACGCCTGCTCGACGGCGAGCGCGGCCCGGTCCGTGACGCCGTGCTCCTCAACGCGGGTGCGGCCCTGGCCGTCTACGAGTCCCCGGGGATGCTGCCGGCGGAGGCGCTGGGCGCTGGGCATCGCGCGCGGGGCGGAAGCCGTCGACTCGGGTGCGGCCCGCGAGACGCTCGACCGGTGGGTCGCCGCGTCCGCAGCCGTCACAGGTTGAGGACGTAGGACGCACCCTCGCGGCGGAAGTCCTGGTCGAGCCGGTCGTAGTAGGGGTTGACCAGGTCCGGCGGGGTGATCACGCGACGGAAGCCGCGTTCACGCAGCCGTGGCGACCGACGCCAGACGAACTCGCCGGGGGAGAAGTCGCGGAAGCGTGGTGTGACGTAGTCGAGCTGGACCCGGGCCTGGTCGCCGTCCCGGCGGATCAGCACCACGCCGACCGTCTCGTCCCCCTTGAGGATCTGAAAGGCCAGGTCGTCCGGCTCGATGCCGGCGTAGACGGGATGGAACCGGCTGATGTCAGCCGCATGGAGCGCGAGGAAGTGCTGGAAGTACGCATCCGCAGGGGAGACCTGCAGCACGTCGAAGGCCGACTCGTCGTGCCGGTCGCGCAGCATCGCAGCGATGAACCACAGGTTGATGGTGCTCGTGGCGATGTTCATCCCGACCATCGGCCAGACGCCGACGAGGGCGTTGAACGCCACCAGGCTCAGGCTGGCGGACAGGTTGAGGATGCGGAACCGCAGGACCCGGGTCTGCAGCAGCGAGACGATGAGGAGGGCGCTGCCGGCCCATCCGAAGAGATCGAGCCAGTTGTCTGCGAGCCAGTCCACCGGCGAAGGCTATCCGGCTCCCCGTGACCGCATCCACGGTAGTCGGACCGGGTGGCCCCGGTCCGACCCGCGAGCAGTCGACCGAGAGGAGATGGCACGAGAGATCCTCCAGAGAGTCAGGCCGGCGTCAAGAGAGATCTGTTTCCGCGGCAGTTCGGCCGGAATGGACGAACTCCTGAACAAAGCGCCTCGTCGTCGCGCGCGTCGCCGTGGGCCACCCGGCCGCTGAGTCCAGAATCTGCTCTGGACGAGAGGAGTCGCCGGTGCCCCACGGGACGCGTGTCTCTGCGGTCTGGCTCCTCGTGGGCTTCGGCCTGATGCAGGCAGCATGGATGGCAGCCCTGCCTCCCTTCCGCGGAGCGGACGAGGTCGATCACGTCTTCCGAGCCTCGGCTGTGGCGCACGGAGAGTGGGTGTCAGAACCCACCGACGCGACGATCGGCACGGGCGCCGTGGTATCGGTCAGCACGTCGATCGTCGAGGCCGCACGGCCCGCGTGTGTGCGCTTGGGCTACAAGGATGCCGAAGACTGCGGCCCACCCGCGCCGGACACGGATCGCGTGGACGTCCCGACGGCGTCCGGTCGCTACAACCCGACGTACTACGCGTTGGTCGGCTATCCCTCGACCTTCCTCGACGGCACCGCCGCTGTGGTCCTGATGCGCGTGATCTCTGCAGGGATGTGCCTGGCTCTGCTCGCCTTCGCGCTCGTCCGTCTCGCTGGGTGGGGTGGGCCACGCCGGTTGCTCGCGGTCGGCATCGGCGTCACGCCCACCGTCGTCTACTCCACGACCGTGGTCGCTCCCAATGGGCTGGAGATGATGGCGGCGCTCGGGTTCTGGGTCGCCCTGGCAGGCCTCGCGCACGACCACGAACCTCGTCGCGAGAACGGTCATGTGGTGCTCGGAGTGGTGTCGGCCGCGCTCCTGGTGACCCTGCGCTCGATGGGTCCGTTCTGGGCCCTGGGCATCCTGTTGGTGTCCCTGCTGGCCTGGCCCAGCCTGTTCCCGCGACTGCGGGACCTGGTCAGGAAGCCCCTGGGCAGGGTCGCGGTGACCGTCGGGCTCGTCGCGGGTGTGGCGAGCCTGACCTGGATCCTCGTCCAGCGCTCGTTGGTGGTGGGGCTCGAGCCAGAGGGCGGGACGGTCTCGATCACGTTCCGGGTTGTCAGGACCCTCCAGGAGCTCCCGGTCTGGGTGGCGCAGGCGATCGCAGCGTTTCCCTTCCGGAACCAGCCGGCGCCACTCGTCGTCTACCCGTGCTACCTGATCGTGGTCGGTTTCCTCCTGGTCGTGGGACTCCGGTGGGCAGACCGTCGCCTGCGGCTCGCGGTCCTGGCCACGGTGGCGGCCAGCCTCATCGTTCCGCTGGTGATCACCTTCGCGACGATCGACGTCTTCGGGACTGCGTGGCAGGGACGGTACGCGTTGCCGCTGCTGATGGGAGCCACCGTCCTCGCCGGTGACGGATGGGAGCGCACCGCGCGAAAACCGTCAAGTCGGGGTGTCCTGTGGCTGGGTGTCGCCCTGCTCGTCGTCATCCACACGGCGGGCGTGGCCTCTGTCGCGGCCACGATGGGACGGGAGGATGCGTGGACGACTGGCGTCGGGGAGCTGGCACACGTGCCCGCCTGGGCGGCCCTGGCTCTGGCCATGGCGGGCGCGGTCGCCGCCTTCCTGCCCGTCGCACTCCAGGTGCGACGGCCGGAGCAGGCGGTTCCCGACGGCGAACCGTGACCCGGCGTGGGTCGTGTCAGCCGACGCCGCGGAGTCGTTCGAGCGCGAGGTCGAACGCGATGTTCAGGGCATTGGCGTTCGACTGCCCCCGAGCCATGGAGTACTCCGTGTACGCGATGGTGACGGGCGCCTCGACGTAGCTCAGCTTGTGCTGCGCGATCTGGTTCAGCAGCTGGCTCGCGTGAGCCATGCCGTCGAGGGTCAGGTTCATGACCGCCACGGCGCGGCGGTTGAGCACCCGCAGTCCGTTGTGGGTGTCGGTCAGCTCCAACCGGGTCGTCGCGCGGGTGAACCACGTCGCGCCCTTCAGGACCAGTCGCCGCATGGGCGGAATCTGGGCCTTGGACCCACCGAGGAACCGGGAGCCCAGAACGACGTCGACGTCCTGCGCTCGAGCGACCTCGAGCATCCGCTCGGCGTCCGCGCGGTTGTGCTGACCGTCGGCGTCGAAGGTCACCACGTGGCGAACCCGCGGAATCGTCAGGGCGTAGGTGAAACCGGTCTGGATCGCCGCGCCGGCGCCGAGGTTGACCGGGTGGCGCAGGACGGTGGCCCCGAACCGCGATGCCACCTCGTGGCAGCCGTCGACGCTGCCGTCGTCCACGCACACGACGTGCGGGAAGACCTGTCGCAAGTCAGCGACCACGTCACCCACGCTGGTCGCCTCGTTGTACATCGGCACGATGACGCAGACGTCGTCGTGGCTCACTCGATCGGTCACGAGAGACAGGTTACGGCCGCCGACACCTCCGTGTCCTTGAATCAATCGAACCCCACGCGTCACAAATGCCCTTACGCTGGGGCCAGTTCTGCCGAACCTGCGAGGACCTCTTCCGTGACGCTCATCAAACTCCTGCTGCTGGTGGCCATCGTGGTCGTCGGCCTGCTGGCCTTCCGTGGGAGCACGAAGCCGATCCACAAAGTGGTGTGGAGGGGGTACGTCGTTCTGGTCCTGGTTGCCGCCGCGCTCGCGGTGCTGTTCCCGGACGCCCTCACCACCCTGGCGAACCAGGTCGGGGTGGGGCGAGGTGCAGACCTGCTGTTGTACGTGCTGGTCGTGACGTTCCTGCTCGTCTCCGTCGTCCTCTTCCGACGGCTCTCGGTGCTCGAGCGTCGGTACACCCACCTGGCTCGCACCCTCGCCGTCCAGGAGGCGATCGCGCCGCGGGATGCGGAAGGTCAGCAGGACTGATGGCGCTGCCAGGTGTGGTCGAGGAGACCGACTCCGCCGCGGCTACGCCGGACGGCACGCGCCGCTACGTGGCCCTGGTCGTCGTCGGGTTCGCCCTGCTCCAGGCACTGTGGATCGTCACCGTGCCTCCGTTCCGGGGCGTGGACGAGTTCGACCACGCCTACCGGGCCGCCGCCGTCGCCAACGGGCAGTGGCTGGCCACGGAGTGGACTGAGAACGGGCGCGGGATCCTGGTCGCGGTGCCGGAGGAGCTGGTCGAGGCAGCGCACGGGCAATGCGCCTCGCTCGACTACACCGGCCCCGACAACTGCTCTCCGGCCGGGCAGGCGGGGGACCTCGTCTGGGTGGGCTCCGGGGCCGGCGGCTACAACCCCGCCTTCTACGCCGTCGTCGGAACGCTGGCGGGGCCGTTCGACGGCGTGACGTCGCTCTACGTCATGCGCGTGGCCACGGCACTCCTCTGCCTCCTCATGATCGGCATCGCCGCCTGGTCGGTCGCCATCAGGTCGCGATCGCGCTGGAGCCGGGCCGGCCTGGTCTTCGCGGTGACACCGGTGATGCTCTACTCGACCGCCATCGTGGCGCCCAACGGAGTCGAACTGTGCGCCGCTCTGTGCTTCTGGTCGGCGCTGCTGTCCCTCGACGGCAGCGCCACCCTCCAACAGGAGCGCCGCTTGGTGTGGATCGCCGCGGGCTCCGCCTCGGTCCTGATGGTCGACCGGATGCTCGGGCCCCTGTTTGCCCTCGCGATCTTGCTCACGGTCTGGTTGCTCAACCCTGCCCTGGTACGGCACGTCGTGACGGTCCACCGGCGCGTGTTCGTATGGGCAAGCATGGTCGTCCTCGCCTGCGCCACGTACGCCGTGACGTGGTTCCTGGTGTCCGGAGCAGGGAGTCCGGAACCCGGGAACCACCAGGGAGGGGGCTTCGTGTGGACCCACCCCATCCTGTGGATCTTCCAGTCCATCGCGGCATTCCCGACGCGGGGGGATCAAGGGGCGATGGTCGTCTACCCGATCGTTCTCCTCATCTTCGCCGCGTTGGTGGCCGTGGCGCTCGCGCGGGCCACTCCCCGTGCCCGATGGGTCCTGATCCTCACCATGGTGGTGAGCCTGGCGATCCCCCTGCTTCTGACGGCTGCGACGTATGCCGGGCGCGGATCCATGTGGCAGGGTCGGTATGGACTTCCGTACGCCATGGGGGTGGTGCTGATCGCGGCTCTGGTCCTCGATCGATCGGGCCTGGAGACCCGACTGCGTGGCGCCATCCTCACCCTGGGGTCAGTGGCGATGGGCATCGGGATTGCCGCTTGCCTGGTCAAGCTTCTCACCAACGAGGCCGGTCGCAGCGTGTCCAGGCTCGACCCCGGCTGGCTGCAACCTGCGCCCGCAGCCCTGGTCGCGGGCACTGCCGTGGCGTGGGCGTTGCTGCGCCTCGGGATGGGGACCGGCGCCCGTGCCCGGCCCTGACCAGTCGGTGACGGCCCTGATGCCGGTGCACCGCGGGATCGACCCTCGTCATCTCTCGTTGGCGATCGAGAGCGTGTTCGCCCAGACCACGACCCCCGACGAGTTCGTGATCGTCGAGGACGGTCCGCTGACCGAGCAGCAGGCGGCCGTCCTGGACTCTGTGGAGCAGCAGAATGCCCAGGTCCGACGGGTTCGGCTGACCACCAACCAGGGAGCCGGCGTCGCGAACCAGGCCGGACTCGTTGTCGCCCTGGGTACGTGGATCATGAAGGTCGATGCCGACGACATCAACGTTCCTCACCGGTTGTCCACACAGCTCACCGAGTGCAAGAGGCGGAGCCTGGACGTGTGTGGCGCCGCGATGCTCGAGTTCGACCGCGACCCGGACCACCCCATCAGGATCCGACGTTCGCCCGAGTCGTCGCACGAGATCGGCCGACGCGTGCGTTTCAACAACCCCATGAACCATCCGACGACCCTGTACCGACGCGAGCTCGCCCTGGGGGTGGGGGGTTACCCGACCATGCGATACATGCAGGATTACGACCTGTTCGCTCGGATGGTGGCCAGTGGTGCCAAGATGGCGAACCTGCCCGAGCCGCTCGTGCACTTCCGTAGCGGCAGGTCGATGCGGCGCAGGCGACGCGGTCTGGAGATCCTCCGACTCGAGTGGGAGCTGCAGCGTCGGCTGAGGAGCTACGGCCTGGTCGGGTGGGCGCGGACGATCCGGAACCTGGGCGTCCGCGTGGCCTTCCGGCTGCTTCCAGACAGCGGTTCCCGGCTCGTCTACGGCCACATCCTGTCGCGACCGGTCGCCCCGGTGGCGCGGTCGCCCCACGAGTCTTCGTGAGGATCACGACGGGCCCGCCGCGGCGTCGCCCGGAACCCTTCTCAACCTCCGAACTGAGGTGTCCGTGAAGATCACCGGTTCCATGATGCGAAACCAGGCCGTGCTCGGTGTCCGGAGCGTGCGCGACATCGCCCGCGATCCTCGGCGGACCCGAGGACTGGGTCGACTCATCGCCTCGGGGGGACGCTCGACCATGCGGTTGCGGCTGCCCTGGCTGCCGTTTCCCCTGATCGACCTCCTGGAGACCGCGGTGGTGCCAGGCACCCGTGTGTTCGAGTACGGGGGAGGTGGCTCCACCCTGTGGTTCCTCGATCGCGGCGCGAGTGTCGTCACGGTCGAGCATCACCCGGAATGGACGCGCACCCTGCGCAGCGTCATCGACAACCAGGACTGGACGCTGCTCGAGCGCGGGCTCGAGGACGACGGGCGTGCGTACGTCGAGGCGATCTCTGCGTTCCCGGACGACGAGTTCGACGTCGTGGTCGTCGACGGCCGCGAACGCGTACGGTGTGCCTTCGCCGCAGTCGACAAGGTGCGCCCGGGCGGGTTGTTGATCCTGGACGACATCGACCGCGACCGCTACGCCCCAGCCCTCGACGGCATCGTGTGGCCGCGGACTGACTACGTCGCGTTCGCTCCGGCCAAGCCGACGCTGGCGTACAGCGCAGCGTTCGAGAGACCCGCCACGACATGAGGAGAGCAACGCGGGGTTGGGTCGGTGGGGCCCTGTGGACGACCGGCTCTTCGGCGGTAATCGGAGTCCTGGGACTCGTCGCGGTCGCCGCGGCGGGTCGGTCACTCGGGGCAGGTGCCTACGGCGACTTCGCGTTCACGTGGGCCCTCTTCTTCGGCGTCGGAGGGGTCTTCGCCGGGCTACAGTCAGAAGTGACCCGCACGCTGAGCACCGAAGATCGAGCCGGTGAGGGACCGCCCTTGCTCGTGACGTCGTTGTTGTTGGCTGGGCCCGTGTCGCTGGTCGGCGGCCTCATCGCAGCCACATCTGGTGGGGCTACGGCGTCGGCCTCGATCGGACCTGTGATCACCGTGGGGCTGATGATGCTGGCGGCTCTGACCTTCTCGGCGGGGGTACTGGCAGCCGAGCACCAGTGGCGCCACCTCGCTGGACTCATGACGATTGACGCCGGGCTCCGGACCCTCGCCGTCGTGCTTGTTGCTGCTGCGGGAGCGGCACAGATGCTGCCGGTTGCGATCGCTGCGGGAGCGGTGGCCTGGATCTTCTTGCTGCCGAGCCCACGGCAACGGGCCAGTCTGGGAGCCGCGTTGGCGCTCCGACGCGTCGGGTTCGCGCGCCGAGCCGTGTGGGCCATGGCCGCTGCGGGATGCACCTCGATAGCCGTGAACGGGCTGCCGGCGCTCGTCACGCTGGTCAGACCGGGGTCCTTCGACGCGAGCGTCGCCGGTGAGCTGGCGGCTCTCGTCTTCATCCGGTCGGGTCTGCTTCTCGGTGTGTACGGGCTCCGGCCGGTGATTCTCCGCTACTTCCTCAGCACTCCGGTGACGCAGCGACTTCTCCGCACGGCGGTGGTGTGCTGCGTCGTCGGCGGTGTCGCCTACGCGCTCCTGGTGGCCCTGGTGGGTCCTTGGCTGCTGCCACTTCTGCTCGGCCCGGGCTTCGTCCTGTCACCGCTGACGGGTGCCTGGCTCGCCGTGGGTTCGGCCGGGCTTGTTCTCATGGTGGTCGTGGGACTTGCGCTGCTGGCGCAGGACCAGCACGTGGCCGCCGCCTACGGATGGGCAGGCGCGCTGGTGGCAGCGGTGGTTCTGGTAGCCGCTGCTCCGACCACCGCCAGCGCCATCGTGCTCGCGGCAGCCATCTCGCCGTGGGTTGGCGCTTTGCTGCACCTCACAGCCGCCGTGCCGACCGCATCACGGATCGGCCAGCAGGCGTTGTAGCGGGTCAGTCGAGGCCCAACGAGAACGCCGACTCCAGGTCGTGGCGCGAGTAGGTGCGGAACGCGATGTGGGTCTCGGTGGCGGTCACGCCGTCGACCTTGTTGAGCCGGTCGGCGACCACGGCGGCGACGTCGTCGTGGTCGGTCACCCGGACCAGCGCGATCAGGTCGATCTGTCCGGTCACGGAGTAGACCTCGCTGACGCCGTCGAGTGCGGCGATCTGCTCGGCCACCTGGGGGATCCGGGCCACGTCGGCCTTGACGAACACGATGGCGGTGATCATGGGGCGAGGCTAGCGAACTGGCTGGTGGACCGGGGTCAGGGTGCGCCGCTCGTCGAAGGGAACGAGCGAGACGCGCGCTCCGTCGGCGGCGTCGTGGAGCGCGAGATGGCGGGTCGACCCACCGACCGGACAGCTCCACTCGCCCTCCACGGCGACGAGCCGGACTCCCGGCGACTCCAACCATCGCAGGATTCGCAGCGACTCCTCGGCGGTGGCCGCCGGGACCGGACCGGGGGCGGTACGGACCGTGTCGGCGGCGAGGCGCAGCCCGTCGACGAAGCCGTGGGCGTCGCCGCCGGCCGGGATCACGCCAGCGGCCGCGAGCCGGCCGTGGCGGACGACGTGGACCGCCCAGCGGCCGTCGTCCTCACGTCGGGCGGCGACGATCTCCTCGCAGCGTGAGAGCGCGGCGAGCCGCTGGGTGCGGGCGGTGGCGCGGACGAAGGCGGAGAGCCGGTCGCGGTGGACGCTCGCCTCCTCGAAGCGCTCGTCGGCCGCGAGCCCCTCCATCCGGTGGTTGATGGCGGCCACCACGTCGTCGGGGCGGCGCAGCAGGCTGTCGCGCAGTCGGCGTACGACGGCGGCATAGGTCGTCGGTGTCGGCGCTGCCGTCGCACGGAGAGAGGCACCGGCCCATCTCGGCCAGCACACAGGGCGCACGGGAGGGGTGACGGGCGAGCTTGTCGGAGCACTGGCGCACCGGGAACGTGTCGTGGAGGGCGGCCAGGCATCGCTCGGCCGAGCCCCTGGAGGAGAACGGACCGACGTAGTCGGCATCGTCGTCGAGCACCCGGCGTACGAGCGACAGCCGCGGCCAGGCCTCGCGAGTCAGCTTGATGAAGTGGACCTTCTGGGGGAAGCGGGACCGCTTGTTGTAGGACGGCTTGTGCTCGGCGATCAGCCGCAGCTCGCGGACCTCGGCCTCGAGGGCCGTCGCGCACTCGATCGCGGTCACCTCGACAGCGAGGTTGACCATCTCGCCCATCCGGCTGCGGGTCTCGGAGGCGGTGAAGTAGGTGCGGACCCGGGTGCGGAGGTCCTTGGACGTGCCGACGTAGAGGACCCGCTGGCGGTCGTCACGGAAGAGGTAGACGCCGGGGGAGTGGGGAAGGCCCTCGGCGAGGTGGCGCTTGCGGCGCTGGGCGGTCGAGACCCGCCCGGTGAACGTCTGGAGCTCCTCGAGGGTGTGGACACCGACCCCTCCGAGCCGCTCCATGAGGCCGTGGAGGACGTCGACGGTCGCCCGCGCGTCGGCCAGCGCCCGGTGGTTGGGGGTGGTCGTCGAGTTGAAGACCCGCGCGAGCGAGGACAGCTTGCAGTTGGGGGCGTCGTCGCGGGTGATGACGCGACGCGCCAGCGTCGCAGTGTCGACCACCTCGAACCGCGGCCACGGCCGCCCCTGCAGCGAGGCGAAGTGGCGCAGGAAGCCGACGTCGAAGGGCGCGTTGTGGGCCACCAGCACACAGCCTTCAGCGAACTCGAGGAACGCCGGCAGCACCGAATCGATCGGCGGTGCGTCGGCGACCATCGAGTTGGTGATGCCGGTGAGGACGGCGATGAACGCCGGGATCTCGGCCTGCGGGTCGACGAGGGTCTGGAACTCGCCGAGCACCTCTCCGCCCCGCACCTTGACCGCCCCGACCTCGGTGATCATCGAGCCACCGGCGGCCGAGCCGCCCGTCGTCTCGAGGTCGACCACGCAGAACGTGACGTCGCGCAACGGCCGCCCGAGCTCGTCGAACGTGCGCTGGGACTCCCATCGGGACGGGGCCTGCGCTGCCGTGATCACGTCGATGACGCTAGATCGCGGCACCGACAAGGTCCGGGAGGCCACGCCCTACGCTGCTGCGCGTGAGCATCCAGATTCCCGGTCCCGCCGAGCGCTGGCGTTGCGGCGGCTGCGGCAACCTGACCCGTTTCGACGTCAGTCGCGCTCGGCGTACGACGGAGTTCTGGCACTTCGACCTGGCCGGTGACCACCGGGTCGAGGACACCGAGCTCCTCGATGAGTCGGTCGAGTCGGTGACCTGCCGGTGGTGCGGTCGCGCGGACGCGGTCGACGTGGTCGCCCGAGCGGACGTGTGAGGTCGTGTCAGTGGGCGTCGCCATGCTGACCCCATGGCGACACGAATCGACTGCGACACCTGTGTGGTGCGAGGACTGGCGTGTCACGACTGTGTCGTGACCGTGCTGCTCGGCCCGCCCCCCGAGCTCACGATCGACGGCGAGGAGAGGCGGGCGCTCGACGTGCTGGCGGCCGGTGGCCTGGTGCCACCGCTGCGTCTCGTCGAACCGGTCGAGGGACCGGTGATCGAATCGGCGTGACGGTTCAGCCGCGCCTGCGGAAGACCAGGTGCATGATGTCTCCGCCGCGGTTGAGCACCGGCGCCGTGAGAGCGCCGATCGCAACTCCAGCAGTCGTCTGGACGGTCGGGCGTCGGTCCATGTGGGCTCGGCTCCACATGCCTCGCCAGGTCATCCCCGGCAGGTTGCCCACGTCGACCAGGTCGAATCCTTCGTCGGTGCAGAGTCGGGTCAGCTGATCCTCGTTGAAGTACCACAAGTGGGGCGAGGGGAGCCCTTCCTGCCACAAGCGGCTGAACAGCGCGGGGGCTCGTCCCCGCCGACGAGCGGCCACGGCAGCTCGGAACAACAGGCCGCGGCTCGACGGGATGTTGATACTGAGCAGGCCGCCCGGGTCGAGGTGATCGCGACATGCCGCCACGACCCGGCGAGGATCCGCCATGTGCTCGAGGACGTCGTTGAAGGTGACGACGTCGAAGCGCTCGGCCTCCTGGAGAGCGTCGGGAAAGTAGCCCACTCGGGTCGGGGCCACAGAGTCGCCGGCGACGGCCTCGTCGGGTTCGAGGCCGATGGCGTCGAAGCCGGCGATGGACGCTGCCCGGGTGAACCATCCGTGTGCCGAGCCGATGTCGAGCAGGAGCCTGCCGGGCGGATGAGCGCGCTGGATCCGCCCGAGGACCTGACGGCTGGTCCGGCTCCGGACATGGCGGAGTCCCCGCTCGCGAGTGCGCTCGTCGATCGGGCTTGCGTCCTCGTTGATGGCGACCGGCAGGTCCGCAGCCCAGGTCGAGCACGTGTCACAACGAAGGCACCACGCTGCCAGGTCGGGCCGACGCCTCAGGGCGGTGTCGCACACGGTGCACCTCGTCACCGGGTCAGCATGGCACCCGACGCGGGGGGTCGGCCCGGTTTCGAGTGGTGCCGACGGCGCCCTTCGCACCTCGCCACGGTCGACGCGTAGCGTGACGGGTGAGGTAGATGGGGCTCGTGGGACAGCCCGCGCTGGAACACACGCCGGACCAGGGCGGAGACTTGGCCGTCACGGGGATCGCGACTACTGTGACCCGTCAGGTGCTCGTGGAAGTGGATCAGTCCGGATCCGCGCGGGCGCCGCGCCGAGTCCAGGCCAGGGGGATGGCCAGACGGAGCCGGGGAACCACCACTTCTGGGGTGAATCGCCTGCAAGGCGGCCGTTGCGGCCGAGGAGCAGGAGTAGGGCATGTCGTGCCCGAACCCGTCAGCTCACCCGGTAGGCGTACGACAAACGCAAGGAGAACGCCCGCTCGTGCTCAACGGTCGGAAGCGACTCGTCAGTGTCCTCCTCGGTCTCACCTTCGTGGTGTCCGTCGGTCTGATCCCCGGCAGCGCCCAGGCTGATCCCGACATCAGTGACGTCCGCTCCCGCGTCGACGACCTCTACCACGAGGCCGAAGCGGCGCAGGAGCGTTACCACGACGCCAAGCTCGAGCTCGACGAGCTCGAGCGTGACCTCACCTCACTCGAGGCCGACCAGGCCCGCCAGGACCGGCAGATGGAGTCCGCCCGGACACTGGTGCGCGACTCGGTGATCCGCCAGTACCAGGGCGAGAACATGTCGGCCGTCGGCGAGGTCTTCGTCAGCGACGACCCCAGCGCCTTCCTCGACCAGCTGTCGACGATGACGTCCTACAACGACCTCCAGTCGCAGATGTTCGCCTCCTATGCCCGCGAGGCGAAGGCGCTCGACATCCGCCGCGAGGCCACCGAGCAACGGCTCGCCGACATCGCCGCGGCCGAGAAGCGCCTGGCCG
The DNA here is from genome assembly GCA_963804845.1 of uncultured Actinomycetota bacterium. Classification (GTDB taxonomy): domain Bacteria; phylum Actinomycetota; class Actinomycetes; order Propionibacteriales; family Nocardioidaceae; genus Nocardioides. Next base: position 927,904 of record CAWDSA010000007.1, read on the forward strand.
ACGAGCAGGCGACCGTCGACGCGAAGCTCGCCGAGGCCAAGGAGCTCCTCAGTCGGCTCGAGGCGGAGGAGCGCGAGGCCATGACGGCCTCCCGCAGCACCGACCGTCTCCCCGACGTGGCCGCATCCGGCAGTGCCGGCGCTGCTGTCGCGTACGCCATGGGCCAGGTCGGCGACGCCTACGTCTATGGCGCCGCAGGTCCCGACGCCTTCGACTGCTCCGGACTGACCATGGCCGCCTGGGCCGCAGCCGGAGTCGGCCTCCCCCACTCGTCCAGCGCCCAGTACGGCTCGGGCCCCCAGATCGCCGCCAGCGACCTCCAGCCGGGCGACCTCGTCTTCTACTACAGCCCGATCAGCCACGTCGGCATGTACATCGGCAACGGCATGATCGTCCACGCCGCCAACCCGGGTACCGGCGTGGTCGTGTCGGGGCTCTACTCCATGCCCTACAGCGGAGCCGTCCGCCCTGGCTGACGCTCCGCCTGACAAGGCCGGTCGCCCCCGATGGTGGGTGGCCGGCCTTTCGTCGTTCCTGGCCCTGGTCGTGGCCGCCACCGTCTGGCTGGTCCTGCGGGACGATGCCTACGTGGCGCCGCCGCCGGCGCCGCCGGGGCCACAGATCCAGCCCGCGGCGGGTGCGGCGCTGCTGCAGGACCTCGCTCGCGCAGTGCGCGCCGGTGACGAGGATGCTGCCGTCGCGCTGGCGTCGAGCACCGACGCGCAGGAGCAGCTGCGGGACCTCGTGGCCAATGCCGAGGAGATCGGGCTGCGCGACTTCTCGTTGCGTTACCTCGACGAGCGCGGCGGCATCGACCCCTCCGGCGCGTGGCCCGCGTCGGCGACCCTGTCGTGGCGGTTCGCCGGATACGACACCGGCCTGGCGACCTCGGAGGTCGAGGTCGCGTTCTCGGATGACGCCGGCACTGTGGGCATTGCCGCGTTGGGTGCGGCGTCCGCCGAGCCGGGTGCGGCGACTCCCGTCTGGTTCACCGAACGGGTCGACGTCCGACGTACGCCGCGAACACTGGTGGTCGCGGTCGACCGAGCACCTCTGTACTCCGAGCTGGCCCGCACCGCAGTCACGGTCGTGCAACGGGTGCTGCCGGACTGGCCGGCGAACCTCGTGGTCGAGGTACCGGCGTCGGCCTCGGGCGTCGACGCGGCGCTGGGGGTCGCGCCGGGCAGCTTCGGCAACGTCGCCGGGGTGACCGCCACCGTCGACGGCACCGGGTCGAGCGGGACGCCCGTCCACGTCTTCCTCAACCCGGAGCGGATCCGTGAGCTGCGGCCGGCCGGTGCCCAGGTCGTGGTCAGCCACGAAGCGGCCCACGTCGCGCTCGACGCGACGTCCAGCTCGCTGCCGGTGTGGCTCGCCGAGGGGTTCGCCGACTACGTCGCGCTCCGCGACGTGGGGCTGCCGTTGACGACGACGGCCAGCCAGATCATCCGCCAGGTGCGGCGCGAAGGCCCACCCCGGGCCCTCCCGAGCGACACCGACTTCGACGAGGAGTCGGAGTACTTCGGCGCTGCCTACGAGGCGTCCTGGATCGCGTGCCGGCTTCTCGTCGAGCGGGTCGGCGAGGATGCGCTGGTGGCCTTCTACCGGAGGGCCGACGGCTCCGAGAACTTCACCCGATTGTTCCGACGGGCCTTCGGTGTCAGCGAGCAGCGGTTCACGCAGCAGTGGCGGACCGCTTTGTCAGACTTGGCGGCGTGACCCTGACCGTGCGCCGGACCGCTGCCGTCGTCGCGCTGGTGGGGGCGGTCGCCTTCGTGGTGCTGGCGTGGTGGCTGGTGCCGTGGGATCCGGTGGGTCGGCCCGTCACTCCGGCGGACGCCGCGGACGTGTTCACCGCGGCCGAGGTGCGCCGCGCCGAGTCCTTCGCTCGCTGGGCGCGGCTGTGGGTCTGGGGGGCCTTGGCGGTCTCGCTCGCGGTGGCCTGCTGGCTCGGTTTCACGAGCGCTGGTGAGCGGCTGGTGTCGCGGCTGCCCGGCCCCCGATGGGTTGTCGTGGTGCTGGCGGTGGCCGCCTGCGCCCTGATCGGGCGCGCGGTGACCCTGCCGTTCGCCGTGGCGCTGCAGCGGCTCCGGCTCGACGCCGGCCTGACGAACCAGACCTGGTCCGGATGGGTGCGTGACGTCGCCGTCTCCGAGGCGGTCGGCATCGTGTCGACCTCGCTCGGGCTGCTGCTCATCGTCGGCACCGCGCGGCGCTGGCGTCGGGCCTGGCCGGCGATCGCGGGGCTTGGCCTGGCTGCGCTCGTGGTGCTCGTCTCGTTCGTCTACCCGCTGCTGGTGGAGCCGCTGTTCAACCGCTTCACGCCTCTGCCCGACGGGCCGCTGCGCACCGACATCCTGGCGCTGGCCGACCGTGAGGGCGTGCAGGTCGACGACGTCCTGGTGGCCGATGCCTCTCGCCGTACGACGACCCTCAACGCCTACGTCTCGGGATTCGGCTCAACCCGCCGGGTGGTCGTCTACGACAACCTCGTGGCCGATGCGCCACAGGCCCAGACGCTCTCGGTGGTCGCTCACGAGCTGGCGCACGCCCGGCACGACGACGTGCTCAACGGGGCGCTGCTCGGCGCCGCCGGCGCCCTGACGGCGGTGGGGCTGCTCGGGCTGGTGCTCGGTCGGGGGCGATCCCCGGCCGACCCGCGCCAGGTCCCGCGGATCCTGGCACTGCTCGCCGTGGGGACGTTGCTGGCGAGCCCGGTGCTGTCGACGATCAGCCGGACGGTGGAGACGCGAGCGGACGTCGATGCTCTGGCTGCGACGGGGGATCCTGGCTCGTTCGTGGCCCTGCACCGCCAGCTGGCGCTGCGGTCGTTGGCCGACCCCACGCCGCCGGCGTGGGCACAGTTCTGGTTCGGCAGCCACCCGACCACGTTGGAGCGGATCGGGCTGGCCGGAGCGACTCGCGAGGCTAGCGGGGGTCACAGGGGGCGCTGGCGGAGGCGATGGCGCCGGCCGCGGAGTCGTCGTCTCGCAGGTGTCGGCTGAACATGGAGATGGTGACGCGACCCAGGGCGAAGACGGCGACCACGATCAGGGCGGCGATGCCAGCGATCAGAAGGGCGTACTCGACTGCTGAGGCTCCGCGCTCACGTGCACGACGGGGGGAGTGATCCGCTTTGCCACTCGACACTGCCTTCCCACGACGGGGGATTCGGCCACCGCTTTGCCTCCCGATGAGCGACGGGCGGGAGCAAGGGGCCCTGGCACACATGACTGGACAGCCAGTGTCAGCAGTCGCCGTCGATGGCGGTGTTGCCGCGTGCGCGATCTCGGCAGCAGGTGTCCGCGAAGGCCTCGCTTGACGATCGGGCCGAGGGCGAACACGGCGACCACGATCAGGGCGGCGATGCCGGCGATGAGCAGGCCGTACTCGACGGCGGAGGCGCCACGCTCCTCCATCTTCGCGAGGCGGGCGTTGATCATAATCTTGAGAGTGGTGAACATTGGGGGGCTCCTTGTTTCTGTGAGTGCATTCCGGGGGGCGGAGGCACGGAACCTCCATAGGTTGATCATGCCGGGGCGCATGCCCCGTCGCACCCGGAGTTCGGCCGGTGTTGCCTAGTCAGTTCGGGCTATTCCCGAAGTGGCCAGTTCGGGAGACCGGAGTGATGCTCGACAGAAGTCCGATCCGCATCGCGGTCACCAGGGCCTGCGCGCGGTTGGAAGCGCCCAGCTTCTGGTAGATCCGGGCCACGTGCGACTTCACCGTCGATTCCGAGAGATGGAGCCTGGGAGCGATCTCGGCAGCGCTCAGGCCATCGGCCAGCAGCAGCAGCACATCGTGCTCACGATCGGAGAGTCGCGCGGTCGCCGCCGTCGTACGTCGCACCATGGCCTGGGCGAGCCCGGCGCACAGGAAGGAGCGGGGGGAGACCGCCGCGTGGCGGGCTGCTTTGACCACCTCGGTCGAGGGCGCGTCCTTGCCCACGAACGCCGAGGCGCCGGCCTCCATGGCGGCGAAGATCTGCTCGTCGCCGGCGTGCATCGTCAGCACCACCAGCCCGACCCGGGCGGACTCGCGTCGGACCCGACGCACGACGTCGAGGCCGGTGCCGTCGGGGAGCTGGAGATCGGTCACCACCACGTCAGGCTGGTGCTCGTCATACATCGCGAGCGCCTCGCTGACGCTCTGGGCAGCGCCGACCACGGTCATGTCCTCCTGCGCGGAGAAGACGCCGGTCAGCCCGTCACGGATCAGCTCGTGGTCGTCCACGAGCAGCACGCTGGTCACGCGGACACCTTGTCAGTAGTGGTGTCTTCGGTGAGGGAGGCGCTCGCGTGTCTCGACGGAACCCGGACCGTCACCACGGTGCCGCTCGGCTCGACCGAGTCGATCGCGAGGTCGGCGTCGATCAGCTCGGCGCGCTCGCGCATGATGGCGAGACCGAAGGAGTCCGGACGGCCCGCCCCGAGTCCGCGGCCATCGTCGCGGATCATGATCTCGGCGGCCGGGGCGGCCACCCGGCAGGTCACGTCGATCGCGCTCGCATGCGAGTGACGCACCGCGTTGGTCATGGCCTCCTGGGTGATCCGCAGGAGCTCCGCCTCGACCTCGGGTCGCAGCCGGGCGGTCCGCTCGTTGACGGTGACCCGGATCGGGATGCCCGAGCTCTCGCCGAGGTGGCGCGCCAGCCCGCTGACCGCGGAGCCCAGGCTCTCGCTGGCCTGGACGTCGGTGCGGAGCGACTGGACCGAGAGCCGGACCTGAGCCACGACGGTGGAGATGCGCTCGCGCAGTCGCCGGAGTGACTCGGCCTGGGCCGGGGATGCCGGGGCCGCGGCCAGCGCGTCGACCAGGTACCCGAGGGACGCGATGTCCTGGGCGATCCCGTCGTGCATCTCGCGCGCCAGCCGTCGACGCTCGTCGGCGGTGGCGGCGTCGCGGAGCCGGGTGAACAGCATCGCGGTGTCGAGGTGGACGGCCAGCGTCGAGAGCGCGGGGCCGAGGCCGTCGAACCGGTGCTGCAACCCGACGCGATCCGCCGCCGTCGCCGCCGGCAGGATGCCCGACACGACAGCCACGGGTCCGGCCGTGGTGCGGAGAGGGAGAGCGAACACGCGCCCGTCCACCTCGTGACGCTGCGACTCCCAGGCCATGACCGCCATCGGATTCGAGCTGGGAGGTATCGACCGAAGCCGAGCTCGAGCCCGCCACCAGGGGCGTGAGGTCGTCACCACGCTGCACATGCACGGCCACGGCGACGACTGGTAGCTCGTTGCGTACGGTCACCGCGATGCGCGTCCCGAGGGTGATCGGATCGAGGCCGGAGCCGAGGTCACCGGAGATCTCCAGCAGCTCCCGGATCAGCTTCTGAGCGTCGCGGTAGGGCGTCAGCGGGTCGGCGGTCAGCCGGATCTCCTCGGAACGGAGGTAGCTCGCGATGAGCCCGAGGCCGACACCGGTGAGCACCCACATGATGGCGTCGGTCGCCTCGCTCGAGCTCAGGCCGCCGACGATCACCCAGTGCACCGTCAGCAGGGTGGCCAGCTCGGCGGAGACGGCGAGCGCCACGCCGCGTACGCCGCCGCGGAGTCCGGCCGTGAAGGCGGGGACTGCGAGGGCGCCCAGGGCGGTGGAGCTCTCCTCGAGGGCGCGGCCGACGACCGCGCCGACCAGGAACGCCTCGACGATCGGGAGCAGGAGCCAGGACGGGAACAGCCGGTCGGCCAGGGTCATCAGGGCCCAGACGGCGGCCAGCGCGAGCACCGCCAGCAGCGACTCGGTCTCGTCGAGGATGAAGACCGGGACGGCGAGGATGACGAGGGCCAGCACCCGTGCCCCGAGCGCAAGGCGAGGGTGGTGGAGGCCGCGTCCGCCAGACGTCATCTGCCGAGGTTGTCCATGATGCTGATCACCGCCGGTCCCATCACCGCGACGAAGAGGCACGGCAGGATCGTGAAGATCAGCGGGATGGTGATCTTGACCGGCACCTGCTGGGCCTTCTGCTCGGCCCGCTGGCGACGCTTCACGCGGATCTCGCTGGACTGGACGCGCAGCACCTGGGCGATCGGGATGCCGAACGCGTCGGCCTGGACCATGGCACTGACGAACGTCTTGAGCTCCGGAACCGTGGTCCGCTCGCCAGTGACCGCAGCGCATCAGAGCGCCCCTGACCGATCTGCATCTCCCGCAGCACACGAGCGAACTCGTCGGCCAGCGGGCCCTCGGTGTTCTTGGCCACCTGCTGCACGGCGGCGTCGAAGCCGAGGCCGCTCTCGACGCTGATGGTCATCAGGTCGATGGCGTCCGGCAGCTCGCGCTGCATCTTCGCGGCCCGGTCGTAGGCGACCTGATAGAGGTAGAGGTTGGGGGCGAGGAACCCGATGGCGACGCCGACCCCGCACATCCCACGATCCGCATCGTGACACCCGCGCCCATCAGCTGGGTGACCAGGAGCCCGGCGACAAGGCCCGCGCCGGCGCCCAGGACCTTGAACGCGATGACGCGGTCCACGTTCCACTTGGCCGGGTTGCCGGCGAGGTCGAGCTTCTTGCGGATCCGCTCGGAGGTGTCGGCACCGGTGATGCGCTTGCCGATGGCGGAGAGCGCGGGCCTGCAACGGCGCGAGGACGCGTTCGCCGAAGGGCAGGTTGAGCTCGTCGGTCAAGGCAGCTCGGTGCGGAGGACATCGCCTCGAGCACGGCGAGCGAGCGGTGCATCCCTTGCGGCTGCGGCTTGGCGACCGCCATCGCGAGCATCACGATGGACGCCAGGACCAGCACCACACCCATGACGAAGAACAGCGTCATCTCAGACCTCCACCTTCACGAGCCGTGACATCCAGAAGACGCCGATGCCGAGCAACGTGGCGGCGCCTCCCAGCATGAGCCACCCGATGGGCTCGGTGAACATCGGCATGAGGTAGTCGCGCTTGGTCAAGCAGCAGGTAGACCATGAACGCCGGGGGCAGTCCGCCCAGGACCCACGCCGAGAGCTTGCCCTCCGCGGCCAGGGCGGCGACCTGGCGACGCATGTACTCGCGCTCGCGCATCGTGGCTGCGACGGTGTCGAGGAGCTCCGCGAGGTTTCCGCCGACCTGACGCTGGATGCGGATCGCCATCACGACCCAGGCGAAGTCGCGACTGCCGAAGCGGTCCGCCACGCCCTCGAGAGCATCGTCGAGGCTGATGCCGAGCCGAGTCTCGACGAGGACCCGCCGGAACTCGGAGGCGATGGGGTCCTGGCCCTCCCTCACCACCGTGTCGATCGACTGCGCCAGGGAGAGACCCGCCGCGAGCGAGCCGGAGATCAGCTGCAACGTCTCCGGAAGGGAGCGTTCGAAGGCCTTCCGCCGACGGTTGCGGCGGAATCCGAGGTAGGACCACGGAAGGAACGCGCCGAGGAACAGGAAGATGAGTCCGACGATGATGCTCCCGTTGCCGATCAGCAGCCCGATCGAACCGGACACGATGAAGGCACTGACGTGGAGCACCAGCCACTCGGCCGGCTTGAACGGGTTGCCGGCCCCGTCGAGGCGCTCGGAGATCCGCACTTCCAGCGACTTGCTCGCGCCGAGCACCTTCTCGGCGGTGTTGGTGGCCGTGGCTGCGGCCTGCTCGACACCGGTTTCGTCGGACTTGCCGCCGATGCCTTGGACACCGTCTGGTGTAGCGTCGTGGCCAAGTCGGCACCGGAGAGCTCGGCCTGCTTGCGCGGGGTGATGGCGAGCAGGACGACCATGAGACCGAGGCCGAGGGCCGCGATGCCGCCGTAGAGCCACTGCTGCTCCATGAGCAGTGGCAGCGAGTCGGATTCGGGCGCCACTTCCGGGGCGGTGGGCTCCTCGGCCCCGCGCTGCTTGCCGATGGGTGCGAAGGCTTCGGCGGTCAGGTCACCGATGTCGGATCCGAGGGTGACGGAGATCGTGGTCTCGGTCGCGGTGACCGATTCGGGCACCTGCGCGGTGACCAGGACCTGTCGGGCCAGGATGTCTGCCTGCGCCGTGAAGGCGCGGCTCAGGGCGTCGGACTCGGCGTTGATGACCTCGCCCTCCCCGGCCGTCGCCAGCTCCTCGAGGGCCTGCAACGCGCCCGGCTGCTCCTGCTCGAGCGAGACGACGTTCACCTGGGTCTCCGCGGCGGCCACGTCGGCAGTGACGTCGGCCAGCTCGGTGTCGCTGGTGTCCGCGCCGTCGGACAGGACCAGAAGCTGGCGCTGCCCCTCGGATTCGACCATGTCCAGACCGGCCAGCACTCCGTCGTAGAGCCTGGTCTCCCGATTCAGCTCCAGCTCGTCGATGACGGCGCGGGCCTCGTCGCGGTTGGTGGTCGGTTCGAGCTCGGGCGTGACGTCGCTGTCGAAGCTGACGATGCCCACGAACACGTCGTCGGGGACCGAGTCCAGGAAGGTCAGGGCAGCGGCACGGGCGGCCTCGATCCTTTCGCCACTCATGGAGTTGCTGGTGTCGATGACCAGGACGGCGGTGCGTCGTACGGAGGTGGTGGAGTCGGCCGGAACTGCCTCGGCCGGCGCGACGGTGCCGTCGATCTCCACCGTGACGCTGTCGGTGTCGACGGTCGCGTCGGGTGGGACCGACACCAGGATCTGGAGGCCGTCCCGACCGGACTCGACATAGTCGATCCCGGTGCCGGCAACCTCGGTGGCCGACGCCGGAGTGGCCACGGCCAGCAGGGCCGTGGCCGCGCCGAGGGCCAGTGTGCGTCGCATCATGTCCTCGCCGTCGCGAACAGCATCGGGTCGACGACCACGTTGGCGTACTGCATCTTCTCGAGGAACTTGGGCCGCAGGCCGGTGGCCTTCAGAGTGCCGAGCGCCTTCCCCTCGCCGTCGAACCCTGCGGAGTGGTCGTAGACGAAGATGTCCTGCAGCGTGATGATGTCGCCCTCCATCCGCTCCACCTCGGTGAGGTGGGTGATCCGGCGGGAGCCGTCCTTGAAACGCGTCTGGTGGACGATCAGGTCGACCGCGGAGGCGACCTGCTCACGGATAGCGCGCACCGGCAGGTCCATGCCCGCCATCAGCACCATGGTCTCCATGCGCGAGAGCGTGTCGCGGGGGCCGTTCGAGTGCAGGGTACAGATGGAGCCGTCGTGTCCGGTGTTCATGGCCTGGAGCATGTCCAGGGCGGACGAGTCGCGAACCTCACCGACGATGACCCGGTCCGGGCGCATGCGGAGGCTGTTCTTGACCAGGTCGCGGATCGTGACCTCACCGCGTCCCTCGATGTTGGAGGGGCGGGACTCCAGGCGGACCACGTGCTCCTGCTTGAGCTGGAGCTCGGCGGCGTCCTCGATCGTGACGATGCGCTCGTCGTCGGGGATGAAGGACGAGAGCACGTTGAGGGTCGTCGTCTTCCCGGCGCCCGTGCTGCCCGACACGATGATGTTCAGGCGGCCGCGGACGCAGGCGTCGAGGAATCCCGCGGTGGTGGGGCTCAGTGAGCCGAAGCGGATCAGGTCGGACACGGTCAGCGGGTCGGTCGAGAACTTGCGGATGGTCAGTGAGGAGCCGTCGACGGCGAGGGGGGGAATGACCGCGTTGACACGGCTGCCGTCAGGAAGACGGGCGTCCACCATGGGGCTCGACTCGTCGACGCGTCGGCCGATGCGCGACACGATCTTGTCGATCGTGCGGCGCAGGTGGGCCTCGTCGCTGAAGTGGGCATGGACGGGGCTGAGCCGACCGGAGCGCTCCACCCAGACCGAGTCGGGCCCGTTGACCATGACCTCGGAGACGTCGGAGTCGCGCAGGAACGGCTCGATCGGGCCGTAGCCCATGATGTCGTCGCTGATGTCCTGGGTCACCTGGATCCGGTCGCTGTTGCTCAGCGGCCGGTCCTGCTTGGAGAGGACGTCGCCGAGGACGACCCGCACCTGCCGGTCGAGCTCCTCGACGTCCATCTCGCCGCCGTAGAGCTTCGGGCCGAGCTGCTTGAGCAGCTCGGCGTGCACGGTCACCTTCAGCTCCTCCAGCCGCTCCTGCTGGGTGGCCGACATCGCCCGGCGGGGATCGATGCGCGCATCGCTCGGCGGAGAGCTCGCCGGCGAGGGCGGCGGCGGCGTTCCCGCGTGCTTGGCCGAGTACACGGGGCTGGTCAACGGGTCGTCCTCGACCGGCTCCGGGTCCGCGAGCCGCTCGGCAAGGGGTTCGCCGGTCGGCTGCTCGACGGTCTCGTCGGGGTCCAGGGGGGCGTCGTCGGGCTCGGCTGCCCTACGGGCAGCGGAAAGTCGATCACCGAGCGTGCTCATGTGTCACTTCTTTCTCCGGAACAGCCGGCCCGACTTGTCGGCCTCTTCCGAGACCTCTGATGTGGCAGTCGTGGGAGCGGTGGGCTGTCCGGTGAGCCGCGTGGAGAACTCCCGCAGAGTGTTGCTGAACTCGTGGTCCGGGTCCTGCCGCACCAGCGGCTGCCCGGCGTTGGTCGCGGCCGCGATGTCCATGGACGTGGAGATCATGGTCGCGACCGGCATGCCCAGGATCGACTCCACCCGGTCCGCGCCCAGGCCGACGTTGTCGTCGGCCCGGTTGAGCAGCAGGTGGCGGTGGTCGCGGGCGATGTCGAGCATCTCGAGCGTCTCGAGCGCCACCTTGACGTTCTTCAGTGTCGGCACGTCGAGCGTGGCCACGATGATGCACTCGTCGGTCTCGTCGAGAGCGGTCAGCGTCTGCTCGTCGAACGCCGGAGCGGTGTCGACGACGATGTAGTCGAACGACTCGCGCAGGCCCTTGAGGATGCGCGAGACCAGCATCGGGGTGACTCGCTCGCGCACGTCGGGGTGGTTGGGAGCGGCGAGCACCATGACCGAGTCGGCGTGGCGGGTCAGGAGTGTCTCGAGCAGCGGGGCGTCGATCGCGTCCTCGGAGCCGATCGCGTGCTCGACCGTGTGGCTCGGGAAGAGCTGAAGGGTGATCGCGACGTCGCCGAAGGCGAGGTCGAGGTCGACCAGGCACACCTTCCGGGCGCCGCGGTCGGCCAGGGCGAGCGCCAGGTTGACCGAGATGGTCGTCTTGCCCACGCCGCCCTTGGGGGAGAAGACGGTGACGATCCGGCCCTGGTGCATGGCGCCGCCCGGACCACGAAGCGCGACGTAGAGCTGGTAGGCCCGGTCGACGGCAGCGCGGATGGCGTCGGTGTCGGCGAGCGGGACCACGTCGCGGACCCCGGCGTGCATCGCCTCACGCATCGTGTCGGCGTCCACCTCGTCGCGCACCAGCACGACGCTCGTGGACGGTCGCGTCAGCCGCATCCCGTCGGCGAGTGCGAGGGCATCGGTCAGCTCGACGTGAGGCCCGAGTACGACGACGTACTCCTCCGGACGGTTGACCAGCCACGCCTGCAGGCGATCGGGCTGGTCGATCGAGTGGGCTCCGGCCGGCACCGTCGACAACAGGGTGTCGATGATGTCGGGCTTGGGATCGACGACGACGGGCATGTCAGGTCACCGGAACAGGTTCTCGCCGGTGGTGCCGGGACCCGAGCTGACGTCGCTGTCGGGGGTGAGCAGCCCGAACACGAGCTCTCCGCTGCTCTGGCTCAGCAGCACCCGTTCGGCATCTGCCTGGGTCAGCGCCAGCGTCATCAGCGTCGCCGGCAGCGCCTCGACCGTCTGGGTGCCCTCGGCCGTGGTCGTCGTGGTCTGGGTGGTGGTGGTGGAACCCACCGCGATCACCGTGACCTCCTCGAGCAGGAGGCGGGTGAACGTGCCCGTGTTGAGGAAGATCGCCACCTTGGTGCCGGGGTTGATGAAGCCGGCCACCCGGGCGGTGTCGGTCAGGGTGACCGAGATCGCGATCTGGCCCTTGGGGATGTCGAGTCCGGACTGCGGCACCTCGATCTGGGCACCGAACTTGTCCGACACGATCTGCTCTCCGGGGTAGATGCGCATCGTGGCGACCGACCCACTCAGGCTCTCGGTCGAGGTCTGGTAGTTGGGGAGGAGGTACTCGCGCGCCACCGGGAGGAGGGCGAGCTTGCCGGTGGCTGCGGCATCGTCGATGCTCTCGCCGGGCTCGATGGGAGCTACGGCCTGGAGCACGTCGACGGTGTCGTACTGCGCTTGGGCGCGCGCCTCCGAACCTCTCACGTACAGGAAGACCAGCGCCGTGCCCAGCAGGGCAACCACGACAGCCACAACGAGGAGAATCCTTCTGCGGTCCATCGGTACCTCTCGAAAATCAGGGCCGACCCGGGGGGTCGGTCGGCTCGCCCGCAAAACTGTAGTGAGAAACCTCCTGAGTCACACCTGTTTCAGTAAAAACCGGCAGGAATCTGCGGCTACCAGCTCAGGAGACGTACAGGGCCGCGATTTCGTCCCGCTCCTCGCGCAGCACGACGCTGCGCTTGAGCTTCAGACTCGGGGTGAGCTGGCCGCCCTCCTCCGTCCAGTCGTGGGGGAGTACGGCGAACTTGCGGATGGATTCGGCGCGGGAGACCGCGCTGTTGGCGTCGTCGATCGCGGCCTGGATCTCGGTGCGGAGGTCGTCGTCGTGCGCGAGCTTCTCGGCATCGGCGTGCTTGCCGTGCGCCTCTGCCCACGGCCCCAGGGCTTCAGGGTCGAGTGTGACCAGGGCGGCGATGAACGGCTGGCCGTCGCCGACGACGAGGCACTGGCTGACCAGAGCGTGCCCGCGGACACGGTCCTCGAGCACTGCCGGTGAGACGTTCTTGCCGCCCGCCGTCACCAGGATCTCCTTCTTGCGGCCGGTGATCCTCACGAAGCCCTCGTCGTCGATCTCGCCGACGTCACCGGTGTGGAGCCAGCCGTCGCGCTCGAGGGTCTCCCGGGTCGCCTCTTCGTTCTCCCAGTAGCCCGCGAAGACCTGTCCACCGGCGAACAGCAGCTCGCCGTCCTCGGCCAACCGCACGGTCGTTCCCGGCAGGGGCCGGCCGACGGTCCCGACCTTGTGGGCGCCCGGCACATTGACCGTCAGTGCGGCTGTGGTCTCGGTCAGGCCGTAACCCTCGAGCACGGTGAGCCCGATGCCGCGGTAGAAGTGGCCGAGCCGGTCGCCGAGCGGTGCGCCGCCGGAGATGGCGTAGCGGCAGCGGCCGCCGAGCGCCTGGAGCAGTCGGGGGTAGACGGTCCGCGTGAAGAAGGCGTGCCGGGCCCGGACCGGGACCGGGACCCGGCCGCGGTCCTGGGCGCGCGACCACTCGATCGCCGTACGCGCGGCGCGGTCGAACAGTGGACCGCGGCCGTCGGCAGTAGCCCGCTGCGAGGCGGTGTTGAACACCTTCTCGAAGACCCGCGGGACCGCCAGCACGAACGACGGCTGGAAGTCGCCGAGCCGGTCGACGAGATGCAGCACGTCGCTGGTGTGGCCCAGCCGCACCCGTCGCTTGACGCACCCGATCTGGATGATCCGTGCGAAGACATGGGCGAGCGGGAGGAAGAGCAGCGTGGAGGCGCCGTCCTCGAACAGCTCGTCGAGCTCCTCGGTGGCGACACTCAGCTCGAACATGAAGTTGCCGTGGGTGAGCATGCAGCCCTTGGGTCGTCCGGTCGTGCCCGACGTGTAGATGAGTGTCGCCAGGTCGAGCGGTGTTGCCGCCTGCCGGCGCGCCTCGAGGGCCTCGTCGCTGATGTCGCCGCCGATCCGGGTGAGCACCTCGATCCCGTTGTCGTCCAGCGACCACACGTGGCGCAGCTCCTCGAGGTCACTTCGGACCTCGGCGATGCGGCTCACATGGGAGGCTCCCTCGGCCACCGCCGCGCAGGCGCCCGAGTCGTTGAGGACCCAACCGATCTGCTCGGCCGACGTCGTCTCGTAGACGGGCACCGTCACCGCGCCGGCGAACCAGATGGCGTAGTCGAGCAGCGTCCACTCGTAGCGGGTGCGCGAGATCAGCGCGACCCGGTCTCCGGGCTCGATGCCCGCGGCGACGAGCCCCTTGGCGACCGCCCGGACCTCGGCCAGGAACTCGGCGGCGGTGACGTCGCTCCACGCCCGACCGTCGTGGCGGCTGAACACGACCGAGCTGCCATGGCGGGTGCCGTTGGTCACGACGTCGTCGGTGAGGTTGCCGGTGGCGGGGATGTCGATCGCGAGCGGGGTGGAGTACTCACGCACGATGCCTCCTGCGGCCTCGGCCGGGTCGTTTCCAGCGGTCTCGCGGCAGGCTACCGGTGCCCGAGCCCCTGATGCCGGGCGCAGACCGGGATCAGGACGGGCGAGGGGGTCGAGGAGCGCCGGCTCAGGGCCGAGCGCAGCGAGGGACTGAGAGGCGCGTCTCGAAACCCAGAGGCCGTGACGCCGAACGGAGCTCGGAACCTGGTCCGCTACGCTCGCTGGCCATGGCGGAGCAGACCACTTCTTCGATCGTCGTCGACGCCGAGCCGGCGGCGGTGATGGAGGTGATCGGCGACTTCGCGGCCTACCCCGAGTGGGCCAAGGGAGTCCAGGAGGCATCGGTCGTCGAGGAGGGGCCCGAGGGTTGGGCGCGACAGGTCTTCTTCCGGCTCGACGTCGCCCCCATCAAGGACGAGTACACGCTCGCCTATCAGTGGGACGGGTACGACGAAGTCACCTGGACCCTGGTCTCAGGGAAGATGCTGCGTGCCCTCGACGGCGCCTACACCTTGCGTGACCTGGGCGACGGTCGCACCGAGGTGACCTATCGGCTCGCTCTGGACGTGTCGATCCCCCTGATCGGGATGCTCAAGCGCAAGGGCGAGAAGATCCTCATCGACACCGCGCTCAAGGGCCTGAAGAAGCGCGTCGAATCGCAGCCGTGAGGGTCCTGCTCTTCACCGGCAAGGGCGGGGTCGGCAAGTCCACCGTCGCGGCCGGGACCGCGGCGCTGTCGGCTGCGGCCGGCCACCGCACCCTGGTGCTGTCGACCGACGCGGCCCACTCACTCGCCGACGCCTTCGGCGCCTACGTCGGCTCCGAGCCGACCGAGGTGGCCGAGCGGCTGTTCGTGCAGCAGGTCGACGCGCAGCTCCGGTTCGAGCAGTCGTGGGCCGAGATCCAGGGCTACCTGCTCTCGGTGCTCGACGTCGCGGGGGTCGACCCGGTGGCCGCCGAGGAGCTCACCGTGATTCCGGGTGCCGAGGAGGTGCTCGCGCTCCTCGAGCTGCGGCTCCAGGCACGGTCGGAGCGCTGGGACGTGATCGTGGTGGACTGCGCACCGACCGCCGAGACGCTGCGGCTCCTGGCGCTGCCGGAGGCCCTCGGCTGGTACATGCAGCGCATCCTCCCCATCGAGCGCAGGGTCGTGAAGACCCTGCGACCGGTGCTGTCGCGCGCGGCCGGGGTCCCCATGCCGGAAGACACCGTCTTCGACGCGGTGGAGCGGTTGCACGCGGAGCTCGACGAGGTGCGGGCCCTGCTCTCCGGACCCGAGGCGAGCGTCCGGCTGGTCCTGACCCCGGAGAGCGTCGTCCTGGCCGAGGCGCGACGCTCGTACACGACGCTCTCGCTCTACGGCTACCGCGTGGACGGCGTCGTGGCCAACCGCGTCTTCCCGGCCGAGGGTGCGGACGACTGGCGCGCCGGCTGGGTGGTGTCCCAGGACGCGGTCCTCGAGCAGGTCGGTCAGTCGTTCGCCGGGCTGCCCATCTGGCGCTCGGTCTACCGGCCGGCCGAGCCGGTCGGCGTACCTGCCCTCGCCGCGCTCGCCGCGCAGCTGTACGACGGGCACGACCCACTCGCCCTGCCGTCCGGGGACGGCCCGTTCCGCGTGGAGCGGACGGAGCGCGGCGCGGTGCTCCATCTCGCGCTGCCGTTCGTCAGCCGCGCGGAGGTCGACCTCGCCCGCAACGGCGACGAGCTGGTCGTCACGTTGCGCGGTCCCGCCACGCCCACGTCTCGAGGCGCCGCGTCGGGCTCGTCCGTCGGGTCGTATCGTCGCCTGCTGACGCTTCCTGCCGTGCTGGCGAAGTACCGCACGGCGGGCGCGCGGGTCGAGCAGGGTGAGCTGCAGGTCAGGTTCGAGGAGAAGGTGACGTGAGCACGAGCGCAGGCGGGCCGGACGGCCCGGATGGCCCCGAAGGCCCTGATGACGTCGGCAGTGTCGGCGAAGAGGCGGCCAAGCTGTTCGGCGCGCTCTCGGACTGGGCCCGCGACCACGGCCCCGAGCTGTCCCACGGACTCTCGGGACTGGCCGGCCAGGCCGCGGCCGCTGCGCGCGAGGTGAGCGACCACGTCGACACCGGCGCCGCCGAGTGCAGCTACTGCCCCGTCTGCCGCACCGTCCACGTCATCCGCCAGGCAAGCCCCGAGGTCCGCGACCACCTGGCCGTGGCCGCTGCCTCGCTGATGCAGGCCGCGGTCGGCGTGCTCGCCGCCACCGCGCGGGGGGCCGACTCCGACCGCGCCGGCGGCGTGGAGAGAATCGACCTCGACGGGGACGACGGCGAGTGGCCGGAGGACGCGCAGTGAGCCTGGCCTGCGGGGTCGACGTCGGCGGCACCAAGATCGCCGGCGGTGTGGTGGACGACGACGGCAAGGTCGTCGAGAAGCTGCGCGTGGAGTCGCCGGCGACCGACGCCGAGGCGATGGAGGAGGCGATCGCCGACCTCGTGCGGCAACTGGCCTCCCGGCACGACATCGCCGCCGTGGGAGTCGGGGTCGCGGGCTACATCGACCGCGCCCGTTCCCGGGTGCTGTTCGCGCCCAACCTGGCGCTGCGCGACGTCGACCTCAAGGCCGAGCTCGAGGCCCGCGTCGACGTGCCGGTGGTCATCGAGAACGACGCCAACGCGGCGGCCTGGGGCGAGTTCCGGTACGGCGCCGGGCACGACGTCGACGACCTGATGCTCGTGACCGTCGGCACCGGTGTCGGCGGCGGCCTGGTCCTCGACGGCGAGCTCTACCGCGGCGCGTTCGGGGTGGGCGCCGAGATCGGCCACCTGCGCGTCGTACCCGACGGCATCCTGTGCGGCTGCGGTCACCATGGCTGCTTCGAGCAGTACGCCAGCGGCACGGCCCTGGTCCGCGAGGCGCGGCAGATCGCCGCCAACGGTGTGCCCGCTGCCGCCGCCCTGCTCCAGCGGGCGGGCGGCCGGGTGGACGCCATCGACGGGCTCCTGATCACCGCGGCGGCCCGCGACGGCGACCCCTTCGCGATCGGTCGTCTGGGCGAGCTCGGCTACTGGCTCGGCACCGGCATCGCCTCACTCGTCACCGTGCTCGACCCGGCCGTGGTCGCGATCGGCGGGGGAGTCAGCGAGGCCGGCGACCTGCTGCTGGCGCCGCTGCGCGAGGCGTTCGGGACCCACCTGCCCGGCCGCGAGCACCGGCCGCTGGCCGAGATCCGCCGGGCCACGCTCGGCAACGCCGCAGGGATGATCGGTGCCGCCGACCTCGCCCGCCGCTGAGCCCGAGGTGGGGTCCTCTGGTCGTCGGCGTCGACGTCGGCGGCACCAAGGTCCTGGCCGGCGTGGTCTCGGCCGAGGGGCACGTCCTCCGCACCGCTCGAGGCGTGACGCCGGGCCGCATGGCCACGCCCGAGGCCGTCGAGGAGACCATCGTCGACGCCGTGCACCGGGTGGCAGACGGCCGACCGGTCACAGCCGTGGGCATCGCGGCCGCCGGCTTCGTGGACGAGTCCGGGGCGCGGGTGATGTTCGCGCCCCACCTGCCGTGGCGCGGCGAGGACGTCCGAGCCAGGCTCACCGGTCTCCTCGATGTCCCGGTGTTCCTCGACAACGACGCGACCTGCGCCGCTCACGCGGAGGCGTCGTACGGCGCCGGCCGGGGTGTCTCGTCGATGGTGCTCGTGACTCTCGGCACCGGGATCGGCGGCGCGCTCGTCCTCGACGACCGGACCTGGCGCGGGGCCAGCGGCATGGCCGGCGAGTTCGGCCACATGCAGGTCGTGCCCGATGGTGCACCGTGCGAGTGCGGTCGTCGCGGCTGCTGGGAGCAGTACTCCAGCGGCAACGCGCTCGTGCGCGACGCCCGCTCGCGGCTCGGTGCCGAGCCGACCGTGCTGTCCGAGCTGTGCGACGGCGACCCGGACCGGTTGACCGGCCCGATGGTGGCCGCGGCCGCCGCCGACGGCGACCTGGTCGCGCGGGGGGCGTTCACCCGGATCGGGGAGTGGCTCGGGGTCGGCCTGGCCAACCTGGTGGCCGCCTTCGACCCCGCACTGCTCGTGGTCGGCGGCGGAGTCTCCGAGGCGGGCGACCGACTGCTCGAACCCGCCCGCGAGGCGCTGGCCAGGTCCCTGGTAGGGGTCGGCCACCGGGCCGTTCCGCCGGTGGTCAGGGCCGCGCTCGGCCCGGAGGCGGGCCTGATCGGCGCCGCCTCGCTGGCTCGCGCCGCCTACGGCCGGCTGTAGTCCGGGACCAGCTCACGAGCGAGCTGCTCGAGGAAGAGCCCGACGTCGGTGACGATGCCGCGGGCCTGCGAGGAGCCGCGGTCGGCGAGCTTGGTGACGGTGGCCGGGTTGATGTCGACGCACACCAGCGGGATCGAGGCAGGGAGGATGTTGCCGGTCGCCACGGAGTGGAGCATGGTCGCCACCATCAGGCAGAAGCCGACGTCGGTCAGGGCGCCTCGCATGGCGCGCTGCCCCTCGATGACGTCGGTGTGGACGTCGGGCAGCGGCCCGTCGTCACGCACCGACCCGACGAGGACGAACTCCTTGTCGTGCGTGACCAGGGCATGCATGATCCCGCCGGTCAGCACGCCGTTGTCGACGGCCGCCTGGATCGAGCCCTCCTTGCGGATCGTGTTGAGGGCGCGGATGTGGTGCTCGTGACCGTGCTCGACGCCGTGGCCGTGAGCCAGGTCGACGCCGAGGGACGTGCCGTAGAGAGCGGACTCGATGTCGTGGGTCGCCAGCGCGTTGCCGGCGAAGAGCACGTCGACGAAGCCCGCCTCCACCATCGCCACCATGGCGGGGGCGGCGCCGGTGTGGACGACTCCCGGTCCACCGACCCAGAGCACCTTCTTGCCCTGGGCCTTCGCCTCGCGCATGCCGTCGGCGACCTGGCGCACCAGCACCGCCTGCGGCTTCTCCGAGGAGACGTCGGACTCCATGAAGCCGAACGAGTCGCCGCTCTTGTCGACGACCGGGATGTCCACGCGGATGCCATCGGCACCGGTCACGAGCCACATCCCGGCCTTCACGTCCGACATCGGCAGCGTCCGGATCGCGCTCGGAGTGTCGCCGTCGAGCTCGACGACCAGGCCGCAGTCCATCTCGGGGTTGTCGACCTGGATCCACCGGCCCTGGATGCGGACCTTGGTGTCCAGGTTGGTCGTCGAGTAGAAGCCGTCCGGGAAGACGCCGTCGCGCTCGGCCTGCACGATCGTGGCCTCGCCGGGGTCGACCTGGTTGACGCCGCGGGTCTGGAGCCGCATCAGCAGCCGCTGCAGCGACTCGTCGTCCTCGGCCGAGAGGTTGATGGTCGCGGTGGACATGTCTCCCGCGTTGTGGCCGACGTCGATGTTGGAGATCAGCCAGTCGCCGCCGTACTCCCGGATGTCGTCGAGGATGCGGCTCAGGACGCCGCTGTCCATCAGGTGGCCGGTGACTTCGACGGTCTCTTTCACGCTCACGTCGCGAGCGTAGCGAGCGAGCAGGGCCGACCCCGTCAGGGGTCTGCCCGTGGCGGGAAGCGTCAGAGACGAGCGCCGTCGTCGAACGGGTCGCGCCCGCCGCGCTGCATCGTGACCACGAGGTAGACGAAGCTGCCCACGAACCCGCCCACCATCAGGTAGCCGAGCCAGGTCGGCAGGTACACGCCCGCGAGCAGCAGGACCAGCAGCAGCGCCGGCACCCCGAACACACCGACCCACGGGAGGTGTCGCGGGAGGTCCAGTCGCGGCAGCGGCGGGGGCTCGGGCGGGACGAAGCGCTCGGACTCGTCGTGGTCACGGTCGACCTCGTCGTCCGTCGGTGCCTTCGGCTCGGCCCCGACGGCGGGTGGCCCAGCAGGCGGGAGAGCGTCCTCGACCTGCGGCCGGTCGCCGTAGTTCTCGACGATGGACCGCCAGGCCTCGTCCTCGTTCGTGCCGCTCACCCGATCGAGCGTACGTGAGCACTCCGAGGCAGGTCGCCTCACACAGACGTCACGCGGGCCACGAAGGCGGCGGACTCGTCATAGATGGTCTCGGCGTCGTGGTCGAGCGTCGCCACGTGGTAGCTGTCCTCGAGCACCCGGTGGGTGACGTCGCGCGAGGAGACCGCCGAGAGGCAGGTCTCCCGCGACGACTGGTCGATGACATGGTCCTCGCGCGA
Source organism: uncultured Actinomycetota bacterium (assembly GCA_963804845.1). GTDB lineage: Bacteria > Actinomycetota > Actinomycetes > Propionibacteriales > Nocardioidaceae > Nocardioides. Next base: position 948,080 of record CAWDSA010000007.1, read on the forward strand.
CTGGAAGTACAGGAGCGGCTGGGTCACCTTCGGCAGGTCGGGCACGACCGACTTCCACATCCGGGTCACCTGGAACAGGCCCTTGAGCGGCAGCCGCGGGTAGCCGTGCTCGTCCTGCCCCGGCTTCTTCATGTCGTTGATGACGCCGGCGAGCGACGGCACCACGCGCTGCAGCGCGGGCAGCGCCACCAGCTCCTTGCGGGTGCTCGACAGGAACGGGTTGACCAGCACGATGCCGGCGACGTCGCCGGGGCGTTCCTCCGCCAGGCGAAGCGCCACCGCCCCGCCCATCGAGAGTCCCGTGACGACGACCGCCTCGCAGTCCACGAGCAGCGTGTCGAGACAGGCCGACGCAGTGTCGTACCAGTCGCTCCACGCGACCTGGTTCAGGTCCTGCCAGCGGGTGCCGTGGCCAGGCAGCAGCGGCACCTCCACGGCGTACCCGCGTTGAGCCAGCGTCTCGGCCCACGGCCGCATCGAGGCCGGGGATCCGGTGAACCCGTGGACCAGCAGCACGCCGATCGCGCGACCACCCGTCAGGTCCGGGGTGGCGGGCGCCGACATCGCTTCGCAGAGGGGGTGCATCGTCATGGCGAGATTCTGCACCACCCGCGCCGATCCCGAGGGTCTAGGCTGGCCCCGATCTCGGGCCGGCGAGGTCGTCGGGGAGGGCGAGGAGGCGCGGCGTTGTTCTACTGGTTCCTGAAGTGGATCGCGATCGGACCGTTGCTGCGCGTCATCTTCCGACCCCACGTCGAGGGCGAGGAGCACGTTCCCGAGGAGGGCCCGGCGATCCTCGCGAGCAACCACCTCTCGTACGCCGACTGGCTGTTCATGCCGCTCACGCTGACCCGCCGGGTCACCTTCGTCGCCAAGGCGGAGTACTTCACCACGCCGGGCATCAAGGGCTGGTTCCAGAAGAAGTTCTTCTCCGGCGCCGGGCAGGTGCCGATCGACCGCGGCGGCGCCTCGGCCGCCGAGGGCGCGCTGTCCTCGGCCCGCCGGATCCTCGAGAGCGGCGAGCTGTTCGGCATCTACCCCGAGGGCACCCGCTCCCACGACGGCAGGCTCTACCGGGGCAAGACCGGCGTCGCCCGGCTGGCGCTCGAGACCGGCGTGCCCGTCATCCCGGTCGCGGTGCTCGGCACCGACGTGGTCGCGCCGCCGGGCAAGAAGTTCGGCACCTTCACCCGGCCCGGCGTGCGCTACGGCAAGCCGCTGGACTTCTCCCGCTACGAGGGCATGGAGAACGACCGCTACATCCTGCGGTCGATCACCGACGAGATCATGTACGAGATCATGCGGCTCTCCGAGCAGGAGTACGTCGACAAGTACGCCACCCGCGCCAAGGAGGAGTCCAAGCGGCTCGAGCGCGAGGCGAAGGAGGCCGAGGCGGCCCTCGCGGCGGAAGAGTCCGACATCGACGTCGTCGCCGACGAGAAGCAGGCGTCCTGAGCGAGACGCGTCCCCGCCGGCGGCTCTGGTCGCGGCCGGATCTCGCGGTCGAGGACCGGATGTTCCGGGCGCTGGCGATCCTGCGCGTCGTCGTCCTCGTCAACGCCGTCGCGCTCAACGTCTACCGCGCCGACAACTTCGACCGTCCCGTGGCGGGGGCGGCCTGTGTCGTGCTGATGGCCGGCTGGACCGTCGCCATGATCGCGGCGTACGCCGACCCGGCCCGGCGCACGGCGTACCTCCTCGTGGCCGACCTCGGTGTCGCGCTCGCCCTGATGCTGGTGTCGCCGCTGGTCAAGGGTGACGACATGCGCGCGACGGTGCCCGGCTTCTGGGTCATGGGCGCCCTGCTCGCGTGGGCGATCCACTGGCACTGGCGGGGCGGCCTGGTCGCGGGCGTGGCGCTGGCCGCGGCCGACCTGGCGGTACGCAGCGAGGTCAGCCAGGCCAACTACGGCAACGTCTTCCTGTTGCTGATCGGCGGGCCCATCGTCGGCTTCATGTGCGAATCGCTGCAGCGGATGGAGCGGGAGCGTGATGCCGCGGTGCGGCAGGCCGTCAGCGGCGAGGAACGCGCCCGGCTCGCGCGGGCGGTGCACGACGGCGTGCTGCAGGTGCTGGCCCTGGTCCAGCGACGCGGCGCCGAGCTCGAGCGGCTCTCGCCGGACTTCGCCGCGCTCGGACGGCTCGCCGGCGAGCAGGAGGCCGCGCTCCGGTCGCTGATCCGGCAGCAGGACGTGCAGGAAGACACCGGCGCGACCGACCTCGCCTCCGCACTGGAAGAACTGACCCGCGGCGTGACGCTGCCGGTCACGGTGTCGGCACCGGGTCACCCGGTCGAGCTCCCGGCCATGGTCGTGACCGAGCTCGTCGCCGCGGTGCGCACCTGCCTCGACAACGTCGCGACCCACGTCGGACCGGACGCGCCGGCGTGGGTGCTGCTCGAGGAGACCGCCGACGAGGTCACCGTCTCCGTCCGCGACGAAGGCCCCGGCATCCCGGCCGACCGGCTCCCCGAAGCCGAGGACCAGGGTCGGCTCGGCGTCTCGCAGTCGATCGTGGCGCGGGTCAGCGACCTGGGGGGCCGGGCCTCGCTCGACACCGGCAGCTACGGCACGGAGTGGGAGCTCGTCGTGCCGCGCCGCCGTACCCTCGACGCGTGACCATCCACTCCGGCCACCCGTTCGCGGAGGCCGAGCCCGACCCCGTACGCCGCTTGCGCGGCCGGCTCGGCGCCGCGGTCACCCTGTGGACCGCGGGTGGTCCCGAGGCGCGCGCGGGACTCACCGTCACCTCGCTGATGGTGGCGGGGGGAGAGCCGGGTCGGGTGCTGGCGCTGCTCGACCCCGACGCCGACCTGACGCTGGCGCTCGAGGAGTCGGGGCGGGGCGTGGTCCAGGTGCTGTCGTGGCGGCACCGCCAGCTCGCCGACGCGTTCGCCGGGACCGCTCCGGCTCCGGGCGGGGCCTTCCGCACCGGTGACTTCACCGACACCGCCTCCGGGCCACGGCTCGTCGACGCCGGTGCGTGGGCGTCGGTCGTCGTGGAGGACGTGCGTGACGTGGGCTGGTCGCGGCTGGTGACCTGCACCCTCGACGAGGTCGTCGTCGGTGACGACGAGGACCCGCTGATGCACCGGCGTGGCCGCTGGATCCGCCCGGGCGGGGCACTAGGTTCGGCGCCATGACGGAGCAGGGGAGCGAGCGACCGATCCGGGTCATGGTCGTCGACGACCACCCGATGTGGCGCGACGCCGTCGAGCGCGACCTCCAGGAAGCGGGATTCGACGTCGTGGCCGTCGCCGCCGACGGAGACCAGGCGCTGGCGCGGTTCCGAGCAGCCAGGCCCGAGGTCGTCGTGCTCGACCTCCAGATTCCCGGCCCCAACGGCGTCGAGGTCACCGCGCAGGTGCTCGCCCACGATCCCTCGGCCCGGGTGCTGATCCTGTCGGCGTCGGGCGAACAGGGCGACGTGCTCGCTGCGGTCAAGGCCGGCGCGACCGGCTACCTGGTGAAGTCGGCCTCCCGCCCCGAGCTCCTCGACGCCGTACGCCGGGTGTCGGTGGGTGACACCGTCTTCACTCCCGGCCTCGCCGGACTGGTGCTCGGCGAGTTCCGTCGCATCGCCGACGCTCCGGCGGAGCAGGCCGGTGACGGGCTGACGGAGCGCGAGACCGAGATCCTGAAGATGGTCGCGAAGGGGATGTCCTACAAGCAGATCGCCGAGCGGCTGGTGATCTCCCACCGGACCGTGCAGAACCACGTGCAGAACACGCTGGGCAAGCTGCAGATGCACAACCGCGTGCAGCTGACCCGCTACGCCATCGAGCAGGGGCTCGACGACGTAGACGATGAGTGAGTGGCGCCCCGCCCGGACCGGGGAGGCGCGGCTGCTCACCGACCTCGAGCGCGACGCCAACCTGGCGGCGCTCGGGCACATCTTCCCGCCCGCCGCGCACCCGTTCCCCTATGACGGCGTCCTGGAACGGTGGCGGTCGCTGCTCGCGGGCGACGTCGTCGTCGAGGTCGTCGCGGGTGAGGGTCGGCTCGACGCCTTCCTCGCCCACGACTCCACGATGCTGCGCCACCTCGCGGTCCATCCCGACCGCTGGGGCTCGGGCCTCGCGAGCTCGGCGGTCGTTCGCGCGGTCGCGGCCGGAGCAACCCGGCTCTGGTGCCTGGCCGACAACGATCGCGCCCGCGGTCTCTACGAGCACCTCGGCTGGTGGGTGACCGGTCAGAGCCGCAGTGCGGAGTGGCCGCCGTACCCGATCGAGATCGAGTACGCCGCGCCCGTCGATCGCTGAGCGGTCAGGCCTCGAGAATCTGGTCCAGGGTCTCGGCGTCGCGCGCCACCACGGCGGTGCCGTCGTCGAGCAGGATGATCGGCCGCTGGATCGCGCGCGGGTGCGCCACCAGGCCGGCGACCCAGTCGTCGCGGTGGGCCGCGTCACGCGGCAGGTCCCCGAATCCCGCGTTGGCGCTCTCCTGCTCGCGGGCGACGTCCCACGGCTCGGCCCCGAGCCGAGTCAGGATGTCGCGCATCTCCTCGGGCGTGGGCGGCTCGTCCAGGCACGACCGGGTCTCGTAGCGCGCGCCGGCGCGCTGCAGTCCTTCGAGCGCGGCGCGGGTCTTGCTGCACGACACCGTCACCCAGACCTCCACTGCCTCATCCTAAGATCCGAAGCGTGACCGACGACCTGCTGGGCATCGCCGACGAGCTCTACGCGCTGCCGCTCGGTGACTTCACGGGGGCGCGCGACGCGCGGGCCAAGGAGTTGAAGGGCACCGACCTCGCCGCGCGGGTCAAGGCGTTGAAGAAGCCGTCGCTCGCAGCGTGGGTCGTCAACCTCCTCGTACGCCGTGACGCCGAGCAGGCCGCCCAGGTGCTGGAGCTGGGCGCCGCCCTCCGCGAGGCCGCGGCCGGGATGCAGGGCGAGGAGCTGCGGGCGCTGACCCGGCAGCGGCGCCAGCTGACGGCTGCCGTGACGACCGGTGCCCGCTCGCTCGCCGCCGATGCCGGCGTGAAGGTCACCCAGGCGGTGGCCGACCAGGTCGAGGCGACGCTCACCGCAGCCATGCTCGACGCGCGGTGCGCCGAGGCGGTCCGCAGCGGCCTGCTGGTCACCTCGCTGGCCTCGACCGGTGTCGACGAGGTCGACCTGGGGGCGGCGGTCGCGACACCCGAGGCACTCGGCTTCACGGCGCGTCCGGTCGAACCGGCCCCGCCCGAGCTCCACCTGGTCCCCGACCCCGACGCCGACGAGAAGGCGATCGCGGCGGCCGAGGAGCGGGTGGCGGAGACCGAGGGAGTGCTGACCGCGGCCCGGTCCGCGCTCGCCGACGCGGCCGGCACCGTGGCCGAGCTGGAGGCGCGGGCCATGCAGCTGCAGTCGGAGATGGACGAGCTGCGACGCCGCCTGGCTGACCTCGAGTCGACGTACGAGCAGGTCGACGAGGAGCTCGCCGACGCCGAGGACACCCGCGCCGAGGCCACCGACGAGGTCACGCAGGCCGAGCAGGCCCACCGCAAGGCCACGACGGCCCTCGAGCGGTTACAGGGGTAGTCGGCGCAGCTTCACGCAGCACATGCCGGGCTCGGGCTCGAGTCGGGCGGTGACGTCGGAGCGCCCCAGACCGTCGGCCACGCCCTGGACGAACTCCTGGTTGATGCCGCACACCAGCGCCGTGTGCTTCTGCGCGAGAGAGTCGAAGGGACAGTTGCGGAGCGTGACCACGTCGTCAGCGACCTGGGGCTCGAACCCTTGTCCGGCCAGCACCTCCGCCACCGCGGAGAGCGAGGGCTCCGCCTCGGCGCCCGAGACCGAGCCGCCGACCTGGACTCCCTCGTCGCGGGCGCAACCGGCCAGCGAGCGGTCCAACGACTCACCAGCGGCTGATCGCGTGACCGCGGCAGCGAGGATGTCGCCGACCAGGTCGTAGCGGCGTGGCGGCAGGGACACGGAGAACTCGCGGGCCGCCCGCCGGTAGAGCTTGCTCGGCCGGCCGGCGCCGGGCCCGCTCCTGCCGGTCAACCGGCGGTACTCCACCTCGAGCAGACCCTCCTCCACCAGCCGGTCGAGGTGGAAGCTCGCGGTGTGGCGGGCCAGGCCGAGGGCGACGGCGGCCTGCTCGCGTCCGACCGGGTCGGCAGCGGCAGCGACGTAGTCGTAGAGAGCGCGCCGGTTCTCGTCGGCGAGTGCGCCGATCCCGGAGGCTTGGTTGCCGAGGTCCACCCACCAAGTCTAAAACACAAAGAACTTGACACAAGACATTGAGAGGAGTTTTCTAAGGGCAAAGAACACCAATTTTAGAAGGATGCGCGATGACCATCACGACCGCCGGCACCCGGATCACGCGTTGTGGGCCGACCCCCGACCCGGAAGCGGCGCAGCTGGCAGCGGCCGCCCTGCTCACCGCCGTCGGCGTCGACCTCGACGACCCGAACCTCGTCGAGACGCCGCGGCGGATGGCGCAGGCGCTGCTCGAGATGACGACGGTGCCCGCCTTCGACCTGACGACGTTCCCCAACGACGAGGGGTACGACGAGCTGGTCCTGGTCCGCGACATCCCGCTGCAGTCGCTGTGCGAGCACCACGTGCTCCCGTTCGTCGGCGTCGCCCACGTCGGCTACCTGCCCGGCGACCGGATCCTCGGGCTGTCGAAGTTCGCCCGGATGGTCACCTTCCACGCGCGTCGCCCGCAGACCCAGGAACGTCTGACCCAGCAGATCGCCGACGATCTGCACCAGCGGCTCCGGCCCCGCGGTGTGGGGGTCGTGATCGAGGCCGAGCACACCTGCATGACGCTGCGCGGTGCCCGCGCGCCCGGAACCCGGACGCTGACCTCGACCTTGCTCGGCCAGCTGCGAGACGATCCACGGAGCCGGGCCGAGTTCCTCGCATTCACCAGGAGGCAACCGTGAACATCGTCATCGTCGGGGCCGGGTTGTCCGGCGCCAAGGCCATCGAGGAGCTGCGCGAGCAGGGACACGACGGCGACATCACCCTGGTCGGCGCAGAGCCGCACACGCCGTACGAACGACCGCCGCTGTCCAAGGGACTGCTGCTGGGGACCGACGAGCCGGACCAGCCGTTCGTCCACGAGGCGTCGTGGTACGCCGAGCACGGCGTCGAGCTGGTGACCGGTGACCCGGCGACCTCGATCGACCTCGCGGGGCGGGAGGTCGCGGTGGGGGACCGTCGGCTGCCGTACGACCGGCTGCTGCTCGCCACCGGGGCGCAGCCGCGGCGGCTCGCGATGTTCGACGACTCCGGCCTCGACGTGACCTACCTGCGCACCCTCGAGGACTCGCTCGCACTGAAGGAGCGCCTGTCCGGGAGCCTGCTGGTGATCGGCGCCGGCTGGATCGGGCTCGAGGTCGCGTCCGCGGCCAGACAGGCCGGCGGCGACGTCACGGTCGTCGAGATGGCCGACCTGCCTCTCGAGCGCGTGCTCGGGCGCGAGATCGGGGCCAGCTTCGCCGAGCTCCACCGCGAGCACGGCGTCGACCTCCGGCTCGGGACGTCCGTCGACTCCATCGAGGGCGGCACGGTCCGGCTCGGCGACGGGCACCAGGTGAGCCCGGACCTGGTCGTGGTCGGGATCGGCGCCGGTCCCGACGACCGGCTCGCGGCCGAGGCCGGCCTGGCGACCGACGTGGGCATCCTCGTCGACGGCCGACTGCGCGCCAGCGACGAGCACGTGTTCGCCGCCGGCGACGTCGCCAACCACGACCACCCGACCCTGGGCCGGCTCCGCGTCGAGCACTGGGACAACGCCATCGAGCAGGGGAAGCACGCCGCGCGCTCCATCCTGGGCGACGAGGCGCCGTACGACCGGCAGCCCTACTTCTTCACCGACCAGTACGACCTCGGCATGGAGTACGTCGGCCACGTCGGTCCGGACGGCTACGACGAGGTCGTGGTCCGCGGCGACCTGACCGGCGACCGGGTGTTCAGCGCGCTCTGGGTCAAGGACGGCCAGGTGGTCGCGGGCATGCACGCCAACGACTGGGACGCCATCGACCCGTCCGCGCGGTGGTCGGTGCCCCGGCCACGGCCCAGGTGCGCGACCCGTCGGTCCCGTTGTCGGACCTGGCCGGCTGAGGCGATAGTCCGCCGCCGAAATCATCCCGCGGGGGCCGCCGGTGATGATTTCGGCGGCGGACTATCCGGCCCAGCCCTTGGCCCGGTCGACCGCGGTCAACCAGCGGGCATGGGCAGCGTCCGCGTCGGCGCGGTCGCTGCGGGGTTCGAAACGGCGGTCGAGCGACCAGGTGTCGCGCAGCTCGTCGGTCGACGACCAGACACCGGTGCCGAGCCCGGCGAGGAAGGCAGCCCCGAGGGCGGTGGTCTCCACGATCTCCGGACGCTCCACCGGCACGCCGACCTGGTCGGCCTGGATCTGGCAGAGCAGGTCGTTGGCCGCCGCGCCTCCGTCGACCCGCAGCGAGGACAGACCGGGCATGGTCTCCAGCACGTCGCGGACCTCGAACGCGATCGCCTCGAGGGTGGCCCGGACGATGTGGGCGCGAGTCGTGCCGCGGGTGAGCCCGATGATGAGGCCCCGGGCGTGCGGATCCCAGTGGGGCGCGCCGAGCCCGGTCAGGGCCGGGACGAACACGACCCCGTCCGAGGAGTCGACCGTCGCCGCGATCGCCTCGGTCTCGGCCGCGGAGCCGACGATCTGCAGCCCGTCCCGCAGCCACTGCACGGCCGCGCCGGTCACGAAGATCGCGCCCTCGAGGGCGTAGGTCAGCTCACCGGACGGGGAGCGCCAGGCCGCGGTGGACAGCAGCCCGGCGTCGGAGCGCTCGAGCGTCGTACCGGTGTTGGTGAGGATGAAGGAGCCGGTGCCGTAGGTGCACTTCGAGTCACCCTCGTCGAAGCAGGTCTGGCCGAACAGCGCCGACTGCTGGTCCCCGGCGATCCCCGCAATGGGCAGTGACAGCCCGCAGAAGGACTTCGGGTCGGACGTCGCGATCTCGCCCCAGCTGCCGACGATGTCGGGCAGCGCGTCGGCGGGGACGCCGAACAGCGAGCACAGCTCGTCGGACCAGGTGCCGGCCTCGAGGTCGAAGAGCAGTGTGCGCGAGGCGTTGGAGACGTCGGTGACGTGCTGGACCCCGCGCGTCATCCGGGCGATCAGGTAGGAGTCGACGGTGCCGACGGCGTAGCGGCCGGACTCGACGTGGGTCCACGTGTGGGGCTCGTTCTCGGCGAGCCACACCAGCTTGGTGCCGGAGAAGTACGGGTCGAGGCGCAGCCCCGTCAGCTCCGCCACGCGGTCCTCGTGGCCCTCGTCGCGCAGCCGGCTGCAGATGTCGGCCGTACGCCGGTCCTGCCACACGATCGCGCGCCGGGGCGACCCGAGCGTCTCGCGGTCCCACAGCACCACCGTCTCGCGCTGGTTGGTGATGCCGATGGCCGTCAGCTCGCTGGCGTCGACCTGGGCGAGCACGGCGCGGGTCGCCTCCAGCGTGGCCTGCCAGATCTCCTCCGGCGCGTGCTCGACCCAGCCGGGCTGGGGAAAGTGCTGGCGGAACTCCTCGTTGCCGGTCGCGACGATCGTGCCCTCGGGGCTGACCACGACGGCCGTGACGCCGGTGGTGCCGGCGTCGATGGCGAGGACGCTCACCTCGGTCCTTCGGTTGTCGAGCCGTCGCCGAGGGACGAGGCGTCGTGTCGAGACACCCGCACGATCTCGAGCACGCGTTCGTCGATCCACGCGAGCTGGGGGTCGACGCGCATCTCGTAGTTCTCGGTGCCGACCCACGCCGCGAAGTCACGGTGTCCGCGGGCGGCGGCGAAGTCCTGCAGCTCACGATCGAGGTCGGGCGTGACGGGGACACGCTCCTCGTCGGTCGAGGCGGTCAGGTAGAGGTCGCTGAGGTCGAGCAGCCGGGCCAGCTCGGTGACGGGGTCGGCGTGGTCGTCGATCCGGAGGTCGACGGCGATGTCGTCGCGACCGCCGTACCCCGCCCCCTCGCGTACGACGAGCAGTGCAGCGCTCTGCCGGCCGCGCCGGTCACCACCCGCGTCGTCGCCGGCGGTGAGCGCGGCCAGCAGCCGGCGGGCGAGCGGCGCGTCGTCGTCGGAGGTGTCCCACGCGGCCTGCATCGCGAGCACCACGTCCTCGCCGGCGAGGACGTTCCCCTGGATCGCGACGCCCTCGCCGGTCATGCCGCCGGCCCAGTCGAGGCAGGCGCCGCCGGTGTGGGAGACGGCCCCACCGTCGAGGTCGACGAGGCCGACCTGACGGTGGTCGCGACCCTCGTCCTCCTCGAGGAGCCGCTGCAGGGCCACACCCGCGGTGGCACCTTCGTCGAGATGGGCGAGGGCGAGCCCCTTCCAGGCGACGTTGGCCTCGGCCTGGGTCGCGATCGCGCCGACGCCGGCGACGGCGGCCGGCACCACGGCCCCGACCCCGAGGAACTTCGAGGCGACGGCCACCCCCCACGACTCGCCGTCGGCGGAACGGGCCACGATCGAGAACGTCATACGCGCACCCTATTGATGTTGAGTGGCGGCCGCGCGGCACGCAGATGAGCGCCGCGGGGCCTCCACTCAACGCGTGGGACGGTCGACAGCCGGTCCGCTCGGGCGCTAGCGTCGTGCAGCGTCGATGTGAACGATCCAATTCCCCAGGGACAAGCAGGAGAGACGATGCGCGTCGGAGTGCTCACCGGTGGCGGCGACTGTCCCGGGCTCAACGCCGTGATCCGGGCCGTCGTCCGCAAGGGCGTCAAGGTCCACGGCTTCGAGTTCGTGGGCTACCGCGACGGCTGGAAGGGGCCGCTCGAGGGCGAGACCAGGCCGCTCGGGGTGCCCGAGGTGCGTGGCATCCTGCCGCGCGGTGGCACGATCCTGGGCTCCAGCCGCACCAACCCCTTCAAGATCGACGGCGGGGTCGAGCAGATCAAGGACAACCTCGCTGCGCAGGGAGTCGACGCGCTGGTGGCGATCGGCGGCGAGGACACGCTGGGAGTCGCGACCAAGCTGGCCGACCTGGGAGTGAACGTCGTCGGCGTACCCAAGACGATCGACAACGACCTCTCCGGCACCGACTTCACCTTCGGCTTCGACACCGCGGTCAACATCGCGACCGAGGCCATCGACCGGCTCCACACCACCGCCGAGTCCCACCACCGGGTGCTCGTGGTCGAGGTGATGGGCCGTCATGCCGGCTGGATCGCGCTCCACTCCGGTATCGCCGGCGGAGCCAACATCGTGCTGATCCCCGAGCAGCCCTTCGACATCGAGGAGGTCTGCCGGCTGGTGGAGTCGCGCTTCGAGTCGCGGTTCTCTCCGATCCTGGTCGTCTCCGAGGGCGCCGTACCCCGCGAGGGTGGGGAGATGACGCTGGTGTCGGGCGAGCAGGACGCGTTCGGCCACGTCCGCCTCGGCGGCATCGGCGACCGGCTGGCCCACGAGATCGAGACCCGCACCGGCGCCGAGGCGCGAGCGGTCGTGCTCGGCCACATCCAGCGCGGGGGCACGCCCACGGCGTTCGACCGCTGGCTCGCCACCCGCTTCGGACTGCAGGCCATCGACGCGGTCGCCGAGGGCGACTACGGCACGATGATGGCGCTGCGCGGCACCGACATCGTCCGCGTCCCCCTCATCGAGGGCACCGGCAAGCTCAAGCTGGTCAGCCCCGAGGAGTACGCCGAGGCGGAGGTCTTCTTCGGCTGACGGCGCGGCCTCTGGTCAACGCGTGTGATGTGGGCCACGATGCTGGGGTCTGAACTCCTCTTTCGAAAGAGAGTGCCATGAGTGCGACCGCGCCCGAGACGCAGGACGTGAACGGACCCGAACCCGACCTCAAGCGGGTGATGGGACCCAAGCTCCTGTTGTTGTTCATCGTCGGCGACATCCTTGGTGCGGGTGTCTACGCCGTCACCGGCGAGCATGGCCGCCTATCGTGGGAGGCATCGTCTGGCTGCCGTTCCTGGTGGCCTTCATCGTCGCGACGCATGACGGCCTTGTCCTACCTGGAGCTGGTCACCAAGTACCCGCAGGCCGCCGGGGCCGCGCTCTACGCCCACAAGGCGTTCGGCGTCCACTTCGTGACGTTCCTCGTCGCCTTCGCGTGTCATCTGCTCCGGCATCACCAGCGCGTCGACCTCGTCCAACGTGCTCGCCCAGAACCTCTTCGCGGGCCTCGAACTCAACGGCTGGATCGACGAGGTCCCGAGCACGGGCGTCCTCACGGCGGTGGCCATGGGGTTCATGGTGCTGCTGGCCCTGATCAACCTGCGTGGCGTCGGCGAGTAGCGTGAAGTTCAACGTGGTCCTCACCCTGGTCGAGGCGACGGCGCTGGCCATCGTGATCGGCGTCGGGTTCTACGCGATCGCCACAGGTGGTGGCGACATCAGCCGGATCACCTCGTTCGAGTCAGCCGAGGGCAAGAGCATGTTCCTCGCCGTCACGGCGGCCACCTCGATCGCGTTCTTCGCGATGGTCGGCTTCGAGGACTCGGTCAACATGGTCGAGGAGGTCGAGAACCCTGAGCGGATCTTCCCGCGGACGATGCTGACCGGCCTCGGGATCGCGGTCATCCTCTACATGCTGGTCGCGGTCTCGGTCGTCTCGGTGCTGACCTCCGACGAGATCGCTGCCCTGGTCGAGGACGCCTCGCCGGCGCTCCTCGCCGTGGTCAGCCAACGGTGCTCCGGACTTCCCGATCGACAAGATCTTCCCGTTCCTCGCCTGCTTCGCCGTCGCCAACACCGCGCTTGATCAACATGCTGATGGCCAGCCGGCTGCTCTACGGCTTGGCCAACCAGGATGTGTTGCCGCGGGCGCTCGGCAAGGTCTCCAAGAACACCCGCTCGCCGTACGGCGGAGTCATCTTCTCCACGCTGCTGGCGCTGGGCCTGATCTACTACGTCGCCAACAACGCCGAGTCCGACATCGTGCTCAACCTGGCGAGCATCACGGCGTTGCTGCTGCTCGGAGTGTTCACGTCGTCAACATCGCGTGCCTGGTCGCTGCGCGTTGACGGTCGGCGAGGGCTTCTTCAGGTCGCCGGGCTACACCCCGGCGGTGGCCGCGGCCGCCTGCCTGTTCCTGATCGGGCCGTGGGTCGACCGCGACGTGCTGATCTACAAGATCGCCGGCGGTGCTGCTGCTGATCGGCGTGGTGCTGTGGGCGGTCACGTGGCTGATCAACCGCGGCAGTCGCGCGCAAGAAGACCGGCTTCCGCGACATCGACCACATGGAGGACGACGTCCCGCTGAGGGTGCTGCCAGGACGCACGGCAGGTCCCGCCGGGCGACCCGGGCTCTTGGCCCGCGTACGCTGGTGCGGTGAGCCACGTCCCCGACCTCGCCGCGCTGCACGCCCTGAGCCCGGCGCAGCAGCCGACGTACGCCGATCGGGCCGCCGTCGACGCAGCGGTGGCCACGCTTCGGACCAAGCCGCCGCTCGTCTTCGCGGGCGAGTGCGACGACCTGAAGGCCAAGATCGGGGCGGTCGCGCGCGGCGAGGCGTTCCTGCTCCAGGGCGGCGACTGCGCCGAGACCTTTGACGGCGTGACGGCCGACAACGTCCGCAACAAGCTGCGGGTGCTGCTGCAGATGGCGGTCGTGCTCACCTACGCCGCGTCCGTGCCGGTGGTGAAGGTGGGCCGGATCGCCGGCCAGTACGCCAAGCCCCGCTCCTCCGACCTCGAGACCCGCCCCGTGGACGGAAACGGCGTCACGCTGCCGGCCTACCGCGGCGACGCCATCAACGGCTTCGCGTTCACCGAGGAGTCGCGGCGCCACGACCCGCAGCGGCTCGTCGACGTCTACCACTCCTCGGCCGCGACCCTGAACCTGGTGCGCGCCTTCGTCACCGGTGGCTACGCCGACCTGCGGCAGGTGCACGCGTGGAACACCGACTTCGTCAAGGAGAGCACCGCCGGGCAGCGCTACGAGGCCTTGGCCCACGACATCGACCGCGCGCTGACGTTCATGCAGGCGATCGGCGCCGACCCCGACGAGTTCCACCGCGTCGACTTCCACTCCAGCCACGAGGCGCTGGTGCTCGAGTACGAGCACGCGATGACCCGCATCGACTCGCGCACCCAGCTCCCGTACGACGTCTCCGGCCACTTCGTCTGGATCGGCGACCGCACCCGTCAGCTCGACGGCGCCCACGTCGAGCTGATGCGCCACATCCGCAACCCGATCGGCGTCAAGCTCGGCCCGTCCACCACGCCCGACGACGCGCTGGCGCTCGCCGAGCGGCTCAACCCCGACAACGAGGCCGGCCGGCTGACCTTCGTCACCCGCTTCGGTGCGGGGAAGATCCGCGACGGATTGCCGACGGTGATCGAGAAGATCACCGCTGCCGGCGTCCAGGTCGCGTGGGTGTGCGACCCGATGCACGGCAACACCTTCGAGGCGTCCTCCGGCTACAAGACCCGCAACTTCGACGACGTCATCGAGGAGGTCCAGGGCTTCTTCGACGTCCACCGCGCGCTCGGCACCTGGCCCGGCGGCGTCCATGTCGAGCTCACCGGCGACGACGTGACGGAGTGCGTCGGCGGCGGCGAGCTGCTCAGCGAGGCCGGCCTCTCCGACCGCTACGAATCGGTCTGCGACCCGCGCCTCAACCGGGTGCAGTCGCTCGAGCTGGCCTTCCTCGTCGCGGGCATGCTGCGCACGGTCTGAGGCGAGCCTCCTCAGCCGAGGACGTCGGCGATCCGCTCCGCCAGCACCGGGAGCGCTTGCTCGATCGGCAGACCGACCAGGCCGTCGTCGAGGTCGAGACACTCCATCGAGCAGCTCTCCAGCAGGCCCCCCTCGTCGACATACACCCAGAGGTCCGTGCAGCCGTCGGGGTGGTCGCGGTCCACGGCCGCTGTGACCGTCGGGTGGCGACGAACGAAGTCCCGCGTCCCGACGCACCACACGACCCCGGCCGAGAGGCGGTCGGAGCCGTCGTCAGCGAGCGGCTCGTCGTAGTAGTCCTCGAACGCGGTGCCCACGAGTACGGGCTGCAGCGAGGAGAACACGAGGGCCGACGTGGTGGTCATCACCCGAGTGTGACCCGGGCGCCCGGGGGTGGCGAACGGTTTCCTGACAGGATCGTCGGGTGATCGACCTCCGCAGCGACACCGTCACCCGCCCGACCGAGGCGATGCGGCGCGCGATGGCCGAGGCCGAGGTCGGCGACGACGTCTACGGCGAGGACCCGACCGTCCGTGCCCTGGAGGAGCGGGTCGCCGGGCTGTTCGGTCACGAAGCGGCGCTGTTCACTCCCACCGGCTCGATGGCCAACGTGCTCGCCGTCCGCAGCGTGGTCGCGCCCGGCCAGGAGGTGCTGTGCGAGGCGAGCGCCCACATCGCCCGGGCCGAGCTCGGCGCCCACGGCGCGATCAGCGGCGTCACGATGCGCACCTGGATCCAGCCCGACGGACACCTCCCGCTGCCGGTGATCGAGCAGCTCTTCGCCCCCGACATGGGGCCGTTCTTCGTCCCCACCGCCGCCGTGTCCGTCGAGAACACCCACAACTTCGCCGGTGGCGCGGTCGTCCCGGTCGACGAGCTCCGCGAGCTCCGGGCGTGGGCGGACTCGTCCAGCACCCGCATCCATCTCGACGGCGCCCGGATCTGGAACGCACACGTCGCCTCCGGCGTCCCGCTCGCGGAGTACGGCGCGATCGCCGACGTGCTGGCGGTCTGCCTGTCCAAGGGTCTGGGTGCTCCGGTCGGGTCGCTGATGGTGGGCTCGGCCGACGCGATCGCCGAGGCCCGGGTGTGGCGCAAGCGGCTGGGCGGCGGGATGCGCCAGGTCGGGGTGCTCGCCGCGGCCGGGCTGCACGCCCTCGACCACCACCTCGACCGGCTAGCCGACGACCACGCCCACGCCCGCCTGCTCGCCGAGGCGTGCGGGGTCGACCCCGCCGGCGTCGACACCAACATCGTCGTCGTACCCCACGACGACGCGGCCGGGTTCGTAGCGCGAGCCGCCGACGCGGGGTGCTGGTGGCCGCCGTCGGGCCGAGGACGGTCCGCCTGGTCACCCACCTCGACGTCGACCGGGCCGCGGCCGACCAGGCCGCGAAGGTCCTCGCCACCCTCCGCTGACCGGGCAGTTGTGCGCCCACGGAACCCGCTGACCGGGCAGCTGTGGGCATCGAAGTGCCCGGTCGGCACTGTGGAAGGGCACCGAAGTGCCCGGTCAGCTGGGGGTGCCGAGGAGACTGACGTCGCTGATGGCGGTGTAGTCGCGGGAGGAGCGGCCGGTGCCGGGTGCGCTGACCTTGACCAGACGCAGGGTGGCGGACTCGGTCTCGACGTCATCGAGGGGGATGGTCTGCATCGAGGCGGTCTCGGTCAACCTCTGGGTGACCACCGTGCCGTCGTCGAAGGCCCACTCGACCTGGAGGACCCGCCGGTTACCGGCGTACCAGTCCAGCAGGCCGCCGGAGTCCTGGCCGACCTTGGCGTAGCCGTTGATCAGGCCGACCTCGCTCAGCACCGCGGGGGAGTCGAACCTGAACGTGATCGACTTGCCCGTTCCGTCTCCCGGCATCCTCCAGGTGGTCTCGGCGACCCCGTCGAGCATGTTGGTGGCGACGAAGAGCACGGTGTTGCCGCTGGAGTCCTCGCTCGGTGGCGCGGCAGCGGGCGCGGAGACGTTGGTGGAGGGGGCCAGCTCGGTCGGCTCGCCGGGTGACTCCGGCGGCGGTGGCTGCCGGGTACGCGTCGGTTCGGGGTCGGGCTCGGGGGAGGTGGCCGAGCCGTCTTCGTCACTGGGGCTGGACGACGCCTGCGGGTCCTGCGCCAGCAGTGGCTCGTCCTCGCCGCTGAAGAGCAACCACCCCCCGAAGCCCGCCACCAGGGCCATCACGACGAAACCGAGGACCCACGGCAGCCAGCGGTAGTCGCCCCGGTGTCGGGGCGGCCGGCCTCCGGGCTCCTCGGGGAACCACACGGTCCGCTCCGCTTCGGCGCGCTGGCTGTCGTCGACGTAGAGGGGGAACCGCGCGGGCTCCGGCAGCCGAGTGCACCGGCGGAGGGACGGTGACCCGCGGTCGCTCGGCGGTGTCGGTCCGCCACGACTCGGCCGCGCCGTCGGCGTCAGTCAGCGAGGATGACCGCAGTTCGTGCAGAACCGGCCGACGCCGCAGCGTGGCGCCACATTGGGTGCAGAAGTCCATGGTCAGTAGTCCTCCGCGCACAAGAGCGTAGACGCACGGACGAGACCCACTGTCCCATCCCGCTTGCGGCGGCGAGTCACTCCGTGACGTCCGACCGACAGGTGGGGTTACCTCGTCCCTCGATCTTGCGGCGTGGACCGACCTCGACCAGCAGCATCGCGGTCAGCACCATCGCGCCGCCGACGACCATCCGCACCCCCGCCGACTCCCCGCCCAGCCAGACCGCGAACAGGGCCGCGAAGACCGGCTCCATGCTCATGATGATCGCGGTGCGGGTCGGCGCGAGGTGGGCCTGCGCCCAGGTCTGGGCGACCAGCGCCAGCGCTCCGGCGAAGACCGCCATGTAGAGGACCGAGAGCCAGTCCCGCGTGTTGTCGGGGAGGACGATCCCGTTCGGCGCGGTCGCCACCAGGCAGATCACGGCGATGACGCACAGCTGGAGGATCGACATGCCGAGCGCCTCGTCCGGCTTCGACCACGCGCCGAGCCCGACGATGTGGAGGGCGTAGATCAGCGCGGCGACGAGGGTGAGTGCCTCGCCGTACCCGATCGCGAAGCCGTCGAGCGTCAGCACGCCGAGGCCGGCGGTGGCGAGCGCGACCGCGAACCAGGTCAGCGGTCCGATCCGGGTGCGGAGCAGGAGGGCGGCGAAGAGCGGGGTCGCGACGACGTACATGCCCGTGATGAAGCCGGAGACGCTGGCCGCGGTGTGGGCCAGCCCGGCGGTCTGCAGGATCTGCGCGACGCCGTAGAGCGCACCGAGGACGAGGGCGTGGCGACGTGACTCCGGCGAGAGCTTCCGCAGCGCACGAGGGGCGATCAGCGCCGTCAGCGCGGCCGCGATGGTGAAGCGGACGGCGAGGAAGTCGAGGGTCGGCACCCGATCGAGCAGGTCGCGGATCAGGAAGAACGTGCTGCCCCAGATGGCGGTGACGACCAGCAGGGCGAGCGCCGCGAGCAGCGTCGTACGCCGCTCGTGCGTCGTGTCTCCCACGTCAGATGAGGTAGAGGGTGATCGTGGAGCCGCGCGGCACCATCGTCCCGGAGGGCGGATCGACCTCGAAGACGAAGCCGAGGCCGATGTACTCGTCGGCCTCCTCGACGTCCACCTCGAATCCCAGGTCCGTGAGCTGATCGGTCGCGCTCTCCACACCGGAGGCGACCAGACCGCCGGGGATCTCGACCAGCTCCGGCCCCTGGCTGACCACCAGCGTGACCGACTGGCCACGGAACAGGGTGCCGCTGGCCGGCGTCTGGCTGATGACGTTGCCCTCCGGCACGCTGTCGGAGAACTGCGGCTCGCCGCGCACCACCTCGATCTCGCGTTCCTCGAACCAGGCTTGCGCCCGGTCCGCGTCACGGCCGGTCCAGTCCTTGAGCTGGATCGGCTTCGGACCCTTGCTGACGTAGAGGTCGACGATCGTCTCGGGCTTGAGCGACGTGCCCGCCTCGGGGTCGCTGCCGAGCACGACGCCCTCCTCGACGGTGTCGGACCAGCGGCCGATGGCCTCACCGAACTCGAGGTTCTCCTCGGCCAGCGCGTCCTGCGCCTCGTCCTCGCTCATGCCCTTGACGCGCGGCACCTCGTAGCGCTCCTTGCCGAGCGACAGCACGAGGGTCACCGAGCCGCCGTCGAGCACCCGCTCACCAGGTCCTGGATCGGTGCTCAGCACCCGGCCGGCCGGCACCGTCTCGCTGTACGCCGGGTCTCCGGTCTCCGCGTCGAGCCCGGCGTCCTGCAGCTTCTCCACGGCGGCGGTCTCGTTCATGCCGAGGACGCTCGGCGTCTGGGTCCAGCGCGCCCAGCCGAACCACCAGGCGCCGACCCCGAGGCCGACGGCGAGCAGCAACGCGAGCAGCAGGATCAGCGGACCGCGACGCGATCGACGCGGCGGGGCGGGCGGGCGCGGGGGATCGATCACGCGCGACGGCGAGATCGGCTCGGGACGGCGCTCGATGCTGGTCGTGTGCTCGCGAGGCGCGACGGCCTCCTCAGGGGCGAGCAGGGTGGCGAACTCGTCGGTGTCGAACGGCTCGGGTTCGGTATCGGAGGACACCGTCGGACGCGCCGGCATCAGGTCGGCCGTCAGCTCCGCGTCCTCACCGACCCCGGTGGCCAGCGCCTGGGCCACGCGATGGACCTGGTGGAGCAGCACGCCGGCATCGGCCGGGCGCTGTGCGCGGTCGCGCGCGGTGGCGCGGGCGACCAGCGCATCGACGTACGCCGGCAGTCCGGGGACGAGGGCCGAGGGCGCGGGGACATCCTCGTGCACATGCTTGTAGGCGACCTGGATCGGCGACTCGCCCTCGTGGGGCTTCTGGCCGGTCAGCAGCTCGTAGAGGACGACACCCGCGGCGTAGACGTCGGCGCGCGCGTCGGCACGACCGTCGATCACGAGCTCGGGCGCGAGGTAGGAGACCGTGCCGATGAGGACACCGCCGGTCGCGGTGTGCTGGGTGTCGGCGCTGACGGCCTTGGCCAGCCCGAAGTCGGCGACCTTGAGCCGGCCGTCGTCGGCGATGAGCACGTTCTCGGGCTTGATGTCGCGGTGGATCAGCCCGGCCCGGTGCGCGTGGGCCAGCGCCGACAGCACCGGGTCGAGCAGCGCCAGCGCCCGCGACGGAGTCATCGGCGACTCCTTGCGGATCACGTCGCGCAGGGTGTGGCCCGCGACCAGCTCCATGACGAGGAAGACGGTGCCGTGCTCGTCGCCCTGGTCGAAGACGCCGACCACGTTGGGGTGGTTGAGCCGCGCCGCCGCCCGCGCCTCGCGGACGAAGCGTGCGGCGAAGTCGTCGTCGTCGCCGAGGCCCGGGTGCATCACCTTCACCGCGACCGTGCGGTCGAGCCGGATGTCGGTGGCCTCGTGGACACTGGCCATGCCGCCACGGGCGATGCGGGGACCCACCCGATAGCGGCCGTCGAGGAGGCGGCCGACGATGGGGTCGCCAGCGGCGCCGGGCTGGCCCGACTGGGCGCGCTCCTCGGACTGCACCTCGACCCTCCTGCGAACCGGTTGGGGAAGGAACCGGGCCTCAATCGTACGGACGCCGCGTCGGTGGCCCCGGTTGCCCGGTCCCCGGCGTGGCGCGGGTCACCCGCTGACCCGCTGTTTCGCCGGCTGGGGCCGGAGTGACAGAGTGGTCGCATGTCCGGCACGCACGACACTGGTCACGACACTGCGCTGGCCGAGGTCGACCTCGCCGCGTTGGTTCCCGAGTGGCTCGACTGGAGCCAGGCAGCCGAACGGTTGGGGGTGACTCCGGCCAAGGTGCGCACCATGATCAGGGACCATCAGCTCGCGGCAGCGGTCCCGGTCCCCGGTGCCGGACCCCGCGTCCCGGGCGACTTCCTCGACGGCGACCAGGTCGTCAAGGGCCTGCCCGGGCTGCTGACCGTCCTCCACGACGCCGGCTTCGACGACCGCGAGAGCATCGCGTGGCTGTTCCTCGACGCCGACCTGCCCGGCCGCCCGATCGACGCGCTGCGCGAGAACCGCGGCGCCGAGGCCAAGCGCCGGGCACAGGCCATGGGCTACTGAGCACCCGGATCGAAAGGCGACCTCACTAGATGAGCGGACTCGCGGCACTCCTGGCCGGGCGGACCAAGCCCGGGCTCTACACCTGGCACGGCGGCTTCGACGTCGCCGACGTGCGCCACACGGTCGAGCACGCGGGCTGGACCTTCGGCTACCTCGACGGACTGCATGCCCAGACCAAGCCGGAGTTCCTGATCCGGATCGGAGAGGCGCTGGCCTTCCCCGACTCGTACGGCGAGAACTTCGACGCCCTGGCCGACTGCCTCGCCGACGTCGACGGCGGCGACGGCACCGTCTTGCTCTGGGACGGTTGGGGCGCGCTCGCCCGGGACGAGCCGCGCGCGTTCTCCGTCGCGCTGAGCGTGCTGGGGGGCCGCGTCAACGCCGAGCGCGGAGGGCCGTTCGCGGTGCTGCTGCGCGGCGACGGCCCGCACGTCCCCGGCGTCGACTCCCTCGACTGACGGTTGAGTTGCGCCCGATCAGGGTTAGTTGCGCCCTGTTAGGCGCAACTCAACACCCAGCGAGGCGCAACTCAACGTCGAGCGTTCAGACGACGCGGTCGGTGGCGGCGGCGGCCAGTTGCCGCAGGACCAGCCGCGCGTCGTCGCGGACGTCGGCGCGGTCGAGGGCGGCGAGCGACAGGTCGACCAGGTCCGTGATGACCGACTCGACCTGGGTGTGGGCGCCGGAGTCGTCGATGATCCGCTGCAGCCGCGCGAGCAGGTCACCGTCGAGCGGGGTGCCGAGGCTCCGGTCGAGCAGCCGGGCGTCGTCGGCGGGCGCGTGGTCGAGGGCGAGCGCGACCAGCACCGTGCGCTTGCCCTCGATCAGGTCGTCGCCGGCCGGCTTGCCGGTGGCCGAGGAGTCGCCGAACACGCCGAGCAGGTCGTCGCGGAGCTGGAAGGCCTCGCCCAGCGGGAGTCCGTACGCCGAGAGCCCGGCCAGCGCGGCGTGGTCGGCGCCGGCGAGGGAGGCCCCGATGTGGAGGGGCCGCTCGATGGAGTACTTCGCCGACTTGTAGCGCAGCACGGTCATCGCGGCCTCGACGTCAGCCGCGCCGCGCGCCTGCACCGAGACGTCGAGGAACTGGCCGGTGATCACCTCGGTCCGGCACAGGTCGAACAGGCCCATCGCGGCGGCGACATTCTCCAGCGGCAACCCGCAGCGGCGCAGCAGCTCCTCCGACCAGCTCAGCAGCAGGTCGCCCAGCAGGATCGCCGCGGCGGCGCCGTACTGCTCGGGGTCGCCGCGCCAGCCGTCGGCGCGGTGCTCGGCCTCGAACCCGCGGTGCGTGGCGGGCCGGCCGCGGCGGGTGTCGGAGGCGTCCATCAGGTCGTCGTGGACCAGCGCGCTGGCGTGCAGCAGCTCGAGGGCGGCACACGCCCGCAGCAGCGACTGCTCGTCCTGGGGAGCAGGCGCCAGCGGCTCGGAATCCCCAGTAGCAGAAGGCAGCGCGGAACCGCTTGCCCCCGCCGACGCAGGCCCGCGCCTCGGCGAGCAGCCGGGACGCGTCCGGGACCGAGCGGAGCCAGCCGGGCCTCCATCTCGTCGAGGAACTCGTCCAGCGCGGACTGGATGCGCTCACGGAAGGCGGTCCCGTCCCAGCTGGTCACGGCGCGAGACTAGCGGGGCGGTCGGGCGACCCATCCGTAGGATCGTCCGCGTGAACACCGACCGTGGCCGGAGCCTGGGCGAGCGGATCGCCTCCGGCGACCGG
This sequence comes from uncultured Actinomycetota bacterium, assembly GCA_963804845.1. GTDB lineage: Bacteria > Actinomycetota > Actinomycetes > Propionibacteriales > Nocardioidaceae > Nocardioides. The sequence continues at coordinate 970,449 of CAWDSA010000007.1, forward strand.
TCCTTCTCCTTTGAGTTCTTCCCCCCGCGCGACGAGGCGGGGGAGGAACAGCTGTGGACCGCGGTCCGCGCGCTGGAGCCCTATCGGCCGACGTTCGTCTCGGTGACGTACGGCGCCGGCGGGTCGAGCCGCGACACCACGGTCCGGATCACCTCGCGGATCGCCCGCGAGACCAACCTGCTTCCCGTCGCCCACCTCACGTGTGTGGGACACACCCGGCAGGAGCTGGACCGGATCCTCACCGAGTACGCCGCGGGCGGCGTGCACCACGTGATGGCGCTCCGAGGCGACCCCGAGGGCGGTCCCTCGGCCCCCTGGACGTCGACCGAGGGCGGCCTGGAGTACGCCTGCGACCTGGTCGAGATGGCGGCGGCGCGGCAGTTCCGGGTGGGCGTCGCGGCGTTCCCCGAGAAGCACCCCTCGTCAGCGTCCCTCGACCACGACGCGGAGGTGCTGGTCGCGAAGGCGCGAGCCGGTGCGGAGTGGGCGATCACCCAGATGTTCTTCACCGCGGCCGACTACTTCGCGCTCGTGGACCGGGTGCGTGCCCTCGGGGTGGACATCCCGATCCTCCCGGGGATCATGCCGATCCTGAACCTCGCCGCGATCCGCCGTCAGGGCGAGCTCATCGGAACCGATGTACCCGCCGCTGTCGTGGAGCGGATCCGCGCCCACGAGGGCGACGCGACCCGGATGCGTGCGGAGGGCATCGCGCTCGCGACCGAGCTGTGCGAGGACCTGCTCGCCGGCGGGGCGCCGGGGCTGCACTTCTACACACTCAACCGCTCGCGCGCGACGCTGGAGATCTTCGAGGCGCTCAACATCACGGTGTAGAAACACCACATGAGGACCCTCACCGCCACAGGTCACGGCACCGCCCACGTCGAGCCGGACGCCGCCGACGTGCGCGTGGCCGCGGTCGCCCGCGCCGCCGGAGTCTCCGACGCCCTGGCCGGGGTCGACGCCGCGCTGCGCCTGGCCGCCGCCACCGCGAAGGAGTTCACCGACGCGGCCGAGATCTCCTCGGCCGGGTTGTCGGTCTGGCCCCACCTCGACCACGAGGGCCGGCCCGCCGGATTCGAGGCTCGTCACACGCTGGCGATCCGGTGTTCGGACCTGGCCGCGGCAGGTGCGCTCGTGGGCGCCCTGGCCGAGCGGGTCGGCGACCGGCTGGTCGTCGAGAGTGTCTCGCTCGTCGTCGCGGACCGGCAGCCGGCCGAGGACCAGGCCCGGGAGGCGGCGTACGCCGACGCCCGCCGCCGCGCCACGCACCTCGCGGAGCTGGCCGGCGAGCGGCTCGGACTCGTCGTCTCGGCGACCGAGGGCAGGCTCTCCGATCACGTCGTGACCGAGCAGGCGCTGGGCAATCGGTCGGCCCTCGACATCTCCTTCGAGGGAGGCCGGCAGGCGGTGTCGACCAGCGTGACGGCGACGTTCTCGATCGAGGAGTAGCTCAGGCGGGTCCGATGGGTCAACCTGTCATGGCGCCGATGGTGCGCGGGACTGCGCCGGGGAAGACGGAGGCGCGGTGGCCGCTGAGGTCGGGGAAGCGTGCGGCCAGGACCTCCCACAGGACGTCACGGAACTCCTGCCGCATCTCGAGGTCGCCGTCGGCGAGCTGGGCGAGCCCGGGCCACTGGCCGTGCACGTCGCCGCCAGCCACACCGGCGCCGAACAGCATCATCGCGTTGCCGTAGCCGTGGTCGACGCCGCCGCTGCCGTTCTCCTCGACCCGTCGGCCGAACTCGCTGATGGTGACGAGGGTGACCCTGGAGGCGTGGGTGCCGAGGTCGGAGAAGAACGTCGCAATCGCGGCCGCGAAGTGGGTGAGGTGGTCGTACATCCAGCCGCCGTCGACCGCGCCGAGGCCCTCGTGCATGTCCCAGTCGCCGTAGTCGATGGCGACCATCCGGGTGCCGAGGTTGGCCCGCACCAGGGCGGCGGTGTTGGCGAGGACCTCCGCCAGCGGACCCGCGGGGTAATCGTCGACGTGCACCTCGTCCTCGGCCGACTCGACGAGACCCGACAGTCGGGACGCCGATCCGACGGCGGTGCGGACGCCGGCGCCGAGCGGGCCGTCGGACGCCTGCCACATCCGCGTCAGCGAGTCACGACGGGCCAGCCCCGGAGGTGCCGAGGTCGGCCACGCTCAGGTCACCGACCCGGTAGGCGCCGAGCGCCGGCGCCGGGCCGATCAGCGCGGTGGGCAGCAGGCTGCCCCCGAGGGCGACACAGTCCTCGGGCAGCGCATTGGCGTCGAGGCCGATCATCCGGTTGATCCAGCCGACCCGCGCGCTCGATCCGGGGTCGGCGTCCTCGACCTCCTCCATCGCGTCGAAGTGGCTGCGGTTGGGCAGCGCCAGGCCGACGGCGTGGACGGCGCCGAAGCTGCCGCCGTCCCACATGGGCAGCAGCGGGTCGAGCGCCGGGTGGAGGCCGAACCGGGTGTTGGTGCCGAGCAGCGTCGACTCGGGCACGGTGATGCCCGGCCTGTAGCCGGTGAGCAGGTCGTGGTCGACCCCTCGCGGCACGATGATCGACAGGCCGTCGGACCCGCCCCGCAGGCTGAGGACGACGACCACGTTGCCGTCGGGCTCGCCGCCGTAGGCGACCTGCCGGAAGGCGTCGCCGAACATCTGGGCTCCGGCGAATGCGGCGCCCGTGGCCATCGAGGTGCCGAGCAGCCGGCGCCGGCTCATCCGGAAGTCGGGGCAGCCGCAGGAACGGGTGGACGGGGCGGAACGGGGGGTGGTCACGGCAGGCCTCATCGGTGCATGTGGGTGGGGGAGTCGAGCAGGGAGGAGACGATGCCGCGGAAGGTCCAGTAGTCGAGAGCCTCGTCGCGGGTGAGCCGTTCGCCGAGTCCACGGTCGAGCAGCCGGCCGATGCCGTGGCTGACTGCCGTGCCCGGCCGCTGGCCGAGCATCCGCAGGCCGAGGTGGTCGATCACCTGCTGCAGCGTGGCCGGCATCGTGGGCAGCAACTCGGCCGGGTCGGGGAAGCCAGCCTGCTCGGTGGGCCACCATCGGGCAGCGAGGTCGCGGTGCACCTCGAACGCGGTGAGCACCCGGCCCGCACTCGCCCAGGCACCGTTGACCTCCGGGTAGCCGTTGGGCGCCGGCCATTCGTACGGCGGCTGGCCTGCCTCGGCGTACTGCCAGTACATGGCCTTGGCGAACGACTGGTCTCCGGTGGGGCGCCGCAGCCGGATGCCGAGAGCCCGGACCGTCGCGACGTAGTCCTCGCTGGGCATCCGCACTTTTGACATCGGCGCGGCGTCGAAGTCGCGGTGCGCGACCATGGCCCGCAGGGTCGGTTTGATCGCCGTCCCGCTGTCGAGGTAGGCCTTGGTGACCGCGTTGACGATCGACTGCCGACGGGGTGTCGGAGACGAACTTCACGCACAGCCGGCGGGCCAGCCTCCGGGCGGTCGCGGGGTGCCGGGCGAGGTAGGAGAGGTAGGCCTTCGTGGCGGCGCGACCGTCAGCCGAGGCGTTTCGGTGCCGGAATCCCATCACGCGCACGCGGTCGGTGTCGTGTGCGTCGCGGTCGTAGAACGCCCGGAACTCGGGCCACCAGATGTCGACCCGGTAGCCGGTGAGCATCCGCGCTGACGCCTTGACGTCGGCCTCGGTGTAGCCGCCGTCGACGCCGACCGTGTGCAGCTCGAGCAGCTCGCGGCCGAGGTTCTCGTTCGGCGACTCCTTGGTGGAGTAGGCATTGTCGAGGTAGAGCCCCATCGCGGGGTGGGTGATGGTGGCCTGGAGCAACTTCTCGAAGGTGCCGAGCGCGTTCGCGCGGATCACCCGGTCGTACTCCATGCGGTAGAACTGCGCGTCGTCGTGGAAGAGCGCCACGTTGAGCAGGTTCGACCAGAAGTCCGTCATCACCTCGTGCACCTGGCGCTTGCTGTGGATCCGGCGCGACATCGTCCAGCGACTGAAGTCGACGGCCACCTCCCAGACGTACTCGATCTCGGCGTTGTTGCGCGCGAAGATGTTGGCGGGCGAACGTCGTACCGACGGGAACCAACTGTTGACGGCGTCGCCGGCCGGGTCGGCCACCCTGCCCGGCAGCAGCTGCTTCTCGAACCACTTCCGGCTGCCACCTGCGGCCTTGACCTCGGCGGCGAGGGCGGGTGTGAGACCGAAGCTGAACCGGCGCACCAGGTGCCGGTCGGCTTTGCGAAGGGTGGTCGGTGCAGCTCCGCGGGCGGTCGGCTCGGCGTAGGTCGCGATGGCGCGCCCACGGCGGCGAGCCGGCGGCTTCGCCTCGGCGGGGCGCATCGTCGTTCGTGGGGGTCCGACCATCGGGGCGGCACTCGACGATGTCGTGGGGGGCGCAGAGGTCACGAGCGGCTCCTGGAGCGTTCGGCGCCGAGCGGGGGGCGGCGCGCTCTTGGCACGGTACGGCTTGAGAGCAGCCGTCGGCCAGAGCCGGAGACAACTCCTGGCTCGACTGCCGCCCGAAGATGACCCGTTCGGGCCATGGCCGGCCACCGTTCAGGCCGGGCCGATCGCCTGCGCCACCAGCGCCGCGGACAGCCCGACGAAGGGCACCTGGCCGCCCGGCGTCGCATGCGCCCCGGCGGCGTACACCCCGTCGATCGGCGTGTCCGGCCCCAGCCGTTGCCGCACCGTCCCACGTCCCTGCCACATCACGCCCATCGCCGACCCCGACTCCTCGACCTGCGCGCGCGGCGAGCGGTCGATCCGGACCACGACCCGGTCACGGACGTCGATGTGGTGCCGCGCCAGGGCGAGGAGCATGTCCTCGGCGATGCTGCCGCGGCCGAGCAGGGTCCAGGCGGTGTGGCCGGCGGGCGCCCGGCCACCACCGCGTACGACGAGCAACGGCTCGCCGTGGAGGACCAGCTCGTGGCCGACGTCGGGGACCGGACCCGCCAGCCCGACATGGGTGACGACCGGGGGAATGGCCGGCATCGTGCGCGCGACGTACGGCGCGAGGGCGGGGAGGAGCCGCGGGTCGATGGCGCAGACGACGGCGTCGGCGTCGAGGGTGTCCGAGGTCGTGGCGACGCCGACGCAACGACCGTCGCGCACGACCAGGTCGGTGGCTCGGGTGGCGGTCAGGACGGTGACCTTGCGGGTGGCCAGTCGCGCCGTGAGGGCCTCGGAGAGCTGGCCGAATCCGCCGGGCACGGTCCAGCCGCCGAACCTCTGCTCGAGGTAGGCGTGGAGCCCGAGCCAGGCGGGGACGTTGCGGAGGTCGTGACCCTCGGCGACGAAGCGGTGTCCGGCAACCAGCCGGAGCCGTTCGTCCTTGAAGGTCTTGCGCAACCGCTTGTGCAGCGTCTCGCGGCTGTCGAGCAGGTCGGTGACCTCGCGCGGCGGGTCCTGGGTCAGCGGGACCTCGAGGTAATGGCGGCGCAGCGTCTCCCAGACGTCGTCGTACGACGCGACGTGGTCGACCCACGCCTGTCCCAGTCCGGGGCCGAGGCCGTCGAAGGCCTCGATCTGGCGGGCCCGTGAGCCGCCCGGCAGCCGGACCTCCGTGCCGTCCTCGAAGCGGTGGTGGCGGATCGCGTCGACCGGCTCGAGGTCGAGCTCCTTCTCGAGGGGCCGCCCGGACTTGCGGAACAGATCGCGCAGCACGGCCGGCAGCAGCGTCCCGTGGGCGCCGCGGTCCCACGCGAAGCCCTCCTCGGTCTCGAGCGTCAGTGCTCCGCCGAGGGTCGTCGCGCGCTCCACGAGGGTCACGTCGTGGCCGAGCTTGGCGAGCCGAGCCGCACTCGCGAGGCCGCCCAGTCCGCCTCCGACGACCACGACTCGCATGGCGCCGAATCTAGTGTGACCGCCTAGCCGCGCACGTCGCGGGCGGCCGTGAGCGGGCCGAAGCCGGCGTCGTACTCCCGGTCGAGGAACGCCATCAGGGCGGCGTTGAGGGGAGCCAGCCGAGCACCGGGACGCATCACCGAGCAGGGGTCGAGCATGGCGAAGAAGCCGACCGCGGTGTCGGCGAGCACGACCCGGTCACCGGTGTCGCGCGCGGCCCGCTCGATCTGCGCGCCTCCGCCTCCGTCGCCGTCGACGGTCACCGTGACCGGGAAGTCGTCGGGACTCCCGAGCGTGGTCCCCGTCGCGACCGCGAGCGGCCGCCCTTCGCGGTGTGCGTCGAGCAGCGGCAGCAGCGACTCGACGTCGGCGACGGTCAGGCCGGTGTCGATGCCGGCCATCAGGTTCGCCTGCAGCAGCGACAGCAGCCGCAGGTCGACACCGCCGACGACGTTGAGCCCCGCCGGCATCCGCGGGTTGAGCTCGGTGGGCCGGAAGCCGTCGACGGTGAGGACGCCGTCCACGCCGAAAGCGCCTCGGTAGGAGTACGCCGAGCGCAGGTGCTCACCGACGCGGCGGGCGACGGCGCGCATCTCCTCGCGGTCCTGGGGTCTCGCGTCCCACCAGCTCGACAGGCCGCCGTACACGAGGTGTCGTCGCTCGGCGTTGCGCAGGGTCGCGATCTCGACGGGTCGCAGCACGGCGGTGCCGTCGAGCATGACGAATCCGTGGATCGAGCACGGGACGCCCTCGAGGAACGGCATCACCCGAACCCGGTCGCAGCGGGGGAGGAAGAAGCCCAGCGCCGCGGCCCGGTCGGCCTCGTCGACGATCCAGCGGACGTAGTTGCCGCCGCCGTTGAAGCCGTCGCGGGCGTCGCCGGACCACACCACACCGAGGTCGGTGGCGAGCTCGTCGCTGGCGGCGGCCAGCGCATCTGCCTCGACCGGGACGACGCGATGGGGTGCGGCTCGGAGCGTCGGCGGCGACCCAGATCTCTCGGCCAGCAGCTTGTCCTCGAGGTCGAAGAACGCCTGCGGTCGGCCGCCCAGGACAGGTCGGCCCAGGATCGGCCGGTCGTTGGTCAGGAACGGCCCGCCCCACCAGACACCGCGACGGTCGGGGTCGAACGCCTCGATGTCGGCGCGCGCTCCCGGGGGCAGGTCGCGCGCCATCCGGTCGAGGATGCGGAACTCGTCGGTGATCGATGCGGTTGCCGGTGGCTCGATACGGGTCAGCGTGTACTCGTGCGGCTCCGGGATGGGGCCGGCGCCGCGACTGGTGGCGATCACCAGGACCGGGCAGCCGAGCGCACCCAGCCACCGGACCGGTCGCGTGCAGCCGGCCAGCATGCCCGGTCCGAGGATCACCGGCCGGCCGGCGACGACCTCCCCGAGCCGGGCTGCCACTCCGTCCCGCACCTCGTGGTCCCCGAGGTCGATGTTCATCCGGGGTCCCTGTTCGAAGCCGAGCGAAGCGAGCATTCGAATGGGGTGGTCATGCGGGTACGGCGTCGCGCCGCTTCCATCGACGCCAGCCGCGCCGGATCAGCCGCGCGACCGTGTAGAGGACGACCAGTCCGGTGGCCAGCAGGACGCCCGCGATCGCGGCGGCTGCGCGGGGGTGCTCGATCGCGAACCAGACCAGGGCAAGCACCACGACGTCCTCGGTGACGCTGGCGACGATGTTGGAGACCGGTTCGGGGGAGGAGTTGATCGCGAGCCGGCTGCCGGCCTTCACGGCGTGGGAGAGCAGCGCGGTTCCACCGCCCACCACGCCGAGCACGGCCTGGTCGAGCGTCGTCGCGTCGCCGGCGAGCAGGACGCCGATGACCGCTCCGGCGGTCGGCCGGATCGCGGTCGAGATCGCGTCCCAGGTCGAGTCGATGTAGGGGATCTTGTCGGCGACGAACTCCATCGCGAAGAGGAAGCCCGCCACCGCGAGCACGTCCCACCGGCCGAGCGCGTCGGGCACCTGCTCGAGGTCGCCGGTGCGGTCGGCCACGCCGAGCACGAGCACGACCAGGTAGGCGTTGACGCCACTGGCCCAGCCGCTCGAGAACGCGAGAGGGAGTGCTTCCACGCGCCGATCCTAGGGTCCTAGGTGTCAGCCGGTGCTCCTGAGCTCCGGCGACGCCTCGGCGATGCGCGTGACCCGGGTCCGGTCCGCCAGCATCCGCTCGCAGAGGTCCTGACCGAGCTCGCGGTAGGCCTCGAAGTCCCACTCGTCGAACAGCTGCCGGCTCGTGGAGCGGCGCGGGAAGTCGGGGTTCTCGCGTGCGTAGTGCTCGACGTCCCAGGACAACCGGGGCACCAGCTGCGCCTTGAGGAAGACGATCTCGGTGGTGTCGTCCGAGTCGTCGTACGTCGCGCATCCGGTGACCCAGGCCTTGGAGGCCCGGCGTCCGGAGGAGGCCTGCAGCGGCGACACGTCGACGGTCACCTCGACCCCGAGGTCCATGCGGGCGGTCGCGATCGCCTCGGCCAGCGCGCCGAAGGAGTTGGCGGCGTCGTTGCTGGCGTCGATCACGATCACGCGCTCCGGACGACGGCGCAGCGCCTCGAGCAGGCCCAGGTTGTCGTAGTGCCCGCCGTCGGTGACGTAGAGCTTGCGGTCCGAGAGCGACGGACGTCCGAACGCCTCGCGGAGCAGTCGGTAGGGGCCGGGCTTGCAGGCCACGCTCACCACCCGGGCGGCCGCCTCCCAGGCGAGCACCTGAGAGCGCCGCGGCGCCGCGGGACCGCCGTCGTCGAGCCGCCGGCGGAGCGCCAGGGCGTGCTGGATCACCCGCGGCGGCTGGCCGTACGGGTTGGGCAGCCACACGCCGAGCCGAGCGTTGAGCACCGTCAGCAGGACCCGCACCGGCCGGGTCCGGGCGCTGGCCCGCCCGGCCAGCGGGCTCACCGCGGCGCCGCTGATCGCCATCGCGGCCGGGATGGTGAGGTCGTGGCGACCGAAGTCCGCGAACGCCTCGTAGTCACGGGTGTCGGTGCGACCACCCCGCGGCAGCGAGCGGTCGCCGATGACGCCGGTGGACGAGGCGTCGATGATGAACGGGACACAGCCACGGCCGGTGGGGACGAACTCCTCGTCGACGACGTTGGCGACCGCGGCCATCACGAGCTCAGGCCCGTCGGCGCCGTCGGGACGGGGGCCGGCGTACTCCGACACCGGCAGCGGCCGGTTGCCCGGCATCGCCTGGGCGGTGCGCTCGTCGACCCGCTCGACCAGGTACGCCGTCGCGAGCCGCTCCCGGTAGAACTGGTGCAGCGACGTCCGGTTGGCATCGGTCAGCAGCCGCACCACACACACGACCGCGAGCAGGTAGACGGCGTTGGCCCACTCGGTCCGCCACTGCTGCGACGTCGCGTACTCGTTGGTGAGGCGGAGCAGGAGGACGTAGCCGGCGCCGACGATGATGATGGTGCCGAGCCACGGGGCGACCCGCACCCGCACCAGCGCGAGCAGCCGCCCGACGCGGCCGCTCTCCTGGCCGATCCGGCCGAGCCCGGTGAGCACGGAGCGGCCGAGGGCGATCAGCGAGGTCGCGACCACGCCGATCATGCCGAGGGTCACCGGGACCTCCGCGGTCGCGGCGGGCGCGACCAGTCGGTGCAGCACCTCGCCGACGGCGCCGAGGTTGTCGGCGTCCGACACCCAGGCGAGCGACCACGGCACGACGACCATGAGCACCACCGAGGCGGTACCGGCGACCATGGCGGTCCGGGTGAGGGTGCGGGTCTCGCGTCGCCAGTCGGCCATGGAGACGAACCGGTCGCCGACCTTCTCGACCAGCACGAACACCAGCACCGCGGTGGCCCAGGGCGCCAAGGCGACGGCCCACCACCACGTGGGCGGGTCGAACACCATTCCAGCCCCGTCGGGACGCAGCACGTCGTACTCGTCGAGGTACCAGCCGAGCACCCACGCCAGCACCCAGAGGGCGACGGCGATGTTGACGATGTTGACGGCCACGCCGTACAGGACCGACATCACGCCGCGGAAGATCTCGACGCCACGCGGCAAGAGGTAGCGGGTGCTCCGGCGCAGCAGCGCGAGCTCGGGCGTGCCCTGGGCGAAGGGCGGCGGCGCCTCGGGCGGCAGCGCGCGGCCGACCATGTGGAACGCCGCGGCGAGGTAGCCGCCCCCGCTGACCCCGACCACCGCCGATGCCTTCTGGTAGATGCCGCTGGACATCAGGGACTGGAGCGCGCCGAGGGAGAAGCTCGCCGAGCGGATGCCGCCTCCGGAGCACGCGATGATGGTGCCGGGCCGGTCGTCGACCGCGGTGCCGCGCAACGTGGCATAACGCAGCGGGTCGACCGCGCGCTCGCCGTAGTCGCACCGTGAGTGCCAGGTGGCCAGGACCAGCACGGCCAGCCCGAGCGCCGCGAGTCCCCAACCGGCGACGGTGAGGTACGGCGTGGTCGTGGCGGGGCACGCTTCGGGCCACGTGCCGGCGCTGCCTCGCCACACGAGGGCGTCGTCGACCAGCTTGAGGACGGCGCCGAGGCTCAGTCCGATGCTGGCCCAGCGCCCGGCGGTCCGGCAGCGCGGACCGGGGCAGTTCGCGGTGAGGTACTCGGAGAAACGGGCTGCGGCCACGAGCAGCGCGAGGCATAGCCCGACGTCGACCAGCAGGGACAGCCGCAGCGGGCCGACGCAGTCGCCCGGCTCGACCGCGAGCCGCATCGGCACCTGCACCGCCACCAGCACCAGGACGGCGCGCAGGGAGCGGAACGCGGATGCACCCAACACCTTGTGCTCGATCACCGAGAGTCCACGCGACATGTCGGCCACCTCCTCGAGTTCAGGAGGGCGGAGCGCGCCACGCGATACATCGGTATCAGCGGCGGCGCGCCGCACCTCCTTGAGAAGTGCACCCGCGCTCGGCGAGAGGTGCTCGCCCCTCACGCGGGTCAAGGAGGGAACACACGTCATGAACGATCACGAGCTCTTCGAGAGCGGGGCCTTCGAGCTGCCGAGCGAGCTGACGGGACTCACCGGCGCACTGGCCGCAGCCGAGGACAAGTTCCTCGACCGCGCCAACGTCGTCGGGGTGGGCCTCGGCCACAAGATCAAGGACGGCGAGCAGTCCGCGACACCCAGCGTGATGGTGCTGGTCAGCGAGAAGCTGCCCGACCAGCTGCTGGACTCGCGCGACAAGGTGTCCAAGACCGTGGACAGCACGCCGACCGACGTGCTCGAGGTGGGTCACCTGTTCGCCGGTGGTGGCGGCGGGGGAGACCTGGCCTCGGCGCCGGTCGAGCCGCTGCAGGCGGTGGACGCGCAGACCCTGGCACGCCGGGTCCGTCCGGTCCGGCCGGGATACAGCGTCGGTCACCCGAAGGTCACCGCCGGCACGATCGGCGCCGGCTGCTACGACCTGCGGCCGTTGCCGGGCAAGCCGCCGAGGTACTACATCCTCAGCAACAACCACGTGCTCGCCAACAGCAACGACGCGAGCCTCGGCGACCCGATCTACCAGCCGGGCACGTTCGATGGTGGCACCGCGGCAGACGCGATCGGCCGGCTGGCGCGGTACGTACCGATCAAGTTCGACGGCAGCGACAACTACGTCGACGCCGCGATCGCGGAGGTCCCCTTCGACACCATCGACCGGGACATCTACTGGACCGGCTACCCCACGACCGCCGCTGCGGCGGCCACCGTGGGGATGCTGGTGAAGAAGACCGGGCGGACGACCCACTTCACGACCGGCCGGGTGACCGCCCTCAACGCGACCGTGAACGTCGGGTACGGCGGCGGCAAGGTGGCCAAGTTCGTCAACCAGATCATCACCACCGACATGTCCGCCGGGGGCGACAGCGGCTCGATGGTGCTGGACTGGGAGAACCGACCGATCGGCCTGCTGTTCGCGGGCTCGTCGGTGGCGACCATCCTCAACCCGATCGCGACCGTGCAGATCTCGCTGGGTGTGCGGGTCTGGCCCTGATCAGGCCTCGGGCCCGTCCTCGTCGAGGGCGAGGATCGGGTCCGAGATCACGACCTGGACCGGCAGCCCGGACACCTCGGTGGGCAGGTCGTCGGCCTGGGGGCTCGCATAGACGAGCACGCACGGGGCTCCGTCGTCGGTGCGACCCAGCCCGACGGCGGAGATCTCGCCGCCCACCCAGGCCGAGGCCTCGGACAGGGCTGCCGACTCCTGCTCGGTGAGGGTCTCGGCGGGCTCGGCCAGGCCGCCTGCGTCGTCGTCGGTCACGTCACGAGCCTAGCCGGGCGCGACGCAGGAGCGGGGCGAGGGAGGTCGAGCTCGACCTGCGACCGAGCCTCCGAGGTCGCAACGGGAGTGTCGGACCGGCCTACGCCGGTGCCGGAGGTCAGTCGACGTCGACCTCGGTCGCGCCCGTCATGGCCAGCAGCTCGTCGTACGTCGTGGAGAAGACGGCGGCCGGGTGGCCGGCGGCGGCCCAGACGACGTCATGGCGGCGCAGCCAGGGATCGAGGTAGGTCGGCACGGGGGCGGGATGGCCGATGGGGGAGACGCCGCCGATGACCTGTCCGGTGTGGCGGCGCACGAAGTCCGCATCGGCGCGGGCGAGCTTCCCGGCGCCGATCCGCTCCGCGGTCGAGGTGACGTCGACCCTGTGGGCGCCGGAGGTCAAGATGAGGACCGGGCTACCGTGGTCGTCGAAGACCAGACTGTTGGCGATCGCTCCGACCTCGCAGCCGAGTGCCTCGGCGGCCAGGGCCGCGGTGTGGACCGAGGCGGGAAGGGTCACGATCTCGCCGGTCCCCCCGCGGCGCGCGTGCTCGGCGCGAAATCGGGTGATTCCGGCATGTTCGGTCGACATACTGCGAGCCTAGTCATCAGGCTGGGCTCGGACACGGGGAGCGGAGAGAGCATGGGGCGGCAGCGGCCGACGTCGGTGACCAACGCTCTCCGGGCTCAGTGGGCGCTGGTGGGGCTGGGTGCCGTGGGCACGCTGGTGACGGTGCTGATGCGCGATGACCTCCTGGCGGACTGGGCACAGTCACGCGGCGGCCTCGACGCCGTCGAGCAGAGCGGGATCGCGACGCCCGCGTTCGTCCCGGTCGCGGTGGTGACCTTCATCGTCTACGCCCTGCTCGCGTGGGTGCTCGCGGTGCTGTTCCGCGAGGGTCACGCCTGGGCGCGCTGGTCGCTGCTGCTGCTCGCGGGTGGCCTCCTGTTCGCGGCGTTCGTCACCTACCGCGCCGGTCCGCCGGGCGCCTTCGTGCTGCTCGCGGCGCTCGCGGTGCTCCTCGACCTCGTCCTGGTCTGGTTCCTGGTCCAGCGCGGCAGCGGCGCCTGGGTGCGCGGCGCCGAGCTCGCCGAGGAGCACGAGCACGCCGACTAGGTTTCGAGCCGGCCGATGGGCTGTCAACCTCCTCGGGCTCTGATCTGGACGCTGTCGGGGGTGGGGTGTACCTTGGGACGTGTTCGAACACCTGTTCGAGCAGGGTCCGGCGAGGCGACCTCGACCCCCGCCTCCGCCGGGCCCGAGCAGGGGTCGGCCGACAGCGAGGGCAGAGGAGCAGACGTGAGGCGGTACGACGACCCCGTGGAGGTGCGCCGCGGCTGGGTGGAGGGCCCCGGCCATCGCGGCCCAGCCGATCGAGTGGAGGGCCCCGAACAGTTCCTGTGGCGCGGCCGGTTGTGGAAGGTGCGGTCGGTGCTCGCCCACTGGGTGGAGACCGGTCCCTGGTGGCAGGCAGCCGGCGTCCGGGCGGTGATCGGTTCCGACGACCCCGCTCCCCAGTCCGAGCCGGAGCCGGCCGGGCCGGTCGGAGACCTGCTCGTGGAGCGTGAGCTGTGGCGGGTCGAGGCCGGCCGGGGCGGCGTCCCCGATCCGGCTCCCGACGGCGCCGGTGATGGGGACGGGCTCGGCGTCTTCGACCTGTCCTTCGACTGGAACGCCGGCAGCTGGCAGCTCGTCGGCTGCGTGGACTGAGGAGGAAACGATGACCAGTCCGCATGCCCTGCCCGCGACCACCCACTCCTACCTCGCCCGCGCGGCGGAGTCGCTCCAGGAGTCGATCAACGCCGCCGACGTCCCCACCCGTTATGCGTGTGCCCACGTCGCCGCGCTCCGGGCCGCGGCCGCGTTGCTCGCCGCCCGTGCCCGCCCCGCGACCACCCGCCGACGGCAGCAGCGCAACGCCTGGGTGCTGCTGGCCGAGGTCGCGCCCGAGCTGGAGGAGTGGGCCCGGTTCTTCGCCGCGGGCGCCGCCAAGCGCGCCGCCGCCGAGGCCGGCTCCACCCGGGCCGTCAGTGGGCGCGAGGCCGACGACCTGGTGCGCGACGCCGACCGCTTCCTCGGGGTGGTCGAGCAGTCACTGGGCCTGGTGCCCCATGCCGTGCTCGGCGGCCGGATCGCGGTCCCGACCGCCATCTCGACCATGTCGAACAGTGCCTGAGCCGTTCGTCCATCTCCATGTCGCCTCCGGCTACTCCCTCCAGTACGGCGCCTCCCACCCCCACACGCTGGTCGAGCGGGCCGCCGAGCAGGAGATGGACACCCTCGCGCTCACCGATCGCGACGGCACCTACGGCGCGGTCAAGTTCGCCCGTGCCTGCCAGCGGGCGGGGATCCGTCCGGTGCTGGGCGTCGACCTGGCGCTGGCTCCCGAGGTGGGGCTCGACCGGCCTGGATCGGGACCACGCACCCCGGTGCGCGGCGGCGCCTTCCGCGACCTGCCCACCGACCGCGGCGGCTCGCCCCGGGTGACGCTGCTGGCCCATGCCGGCGGGCCGGGCGGCGGCCGGGGCGGCTGGGCGGCGATCTGCCGGCTGGTCTCCGAGGTCCACCTGGCCGGCGAGCGCGGCCGACCGGTGGCGAGCCTCGACCTGCTCGCGCCGTGGCTGGCCGGGGGAGACGTGGTGGTGCTGCTCGGCCCGGCCTCCCCGGTCGGGGCCGCGATCACCCGCCGTCGCGACGACCTGGCGCTGGCCGCGCTCGCGCCGTGGCGCGAGGTGGTCCCGGCCGAGAACCTCCTGCTCGAGCTGGTCACCCACCGGTTGCCGGGTCAGCAGGGCGGCTGGGGTCCCGCCACCACCGTCCACGCCGCCCACACCGCGTCGCTGGCCCGTCGGGCCGGGCTCGGTTCGGTGCTCACCAACGCCGTGCGCTACGCCGACCGCCGCGACGCCCCGACCGTCGACGTCCTCGACGCCGCGCGCCGGCTGGTCGCGCTCGACCGTCGCCACCTCGACCGCGGCAACGCCGAGGGCTTCCTCAAGTCCGGCAAGCAGATGGCCGAGCTGGCCGAGGAGATCTGCCGGCAGAGCGGGCTGGCCGCCGACCCGGACCGCGAGGCGGGGAGGCTGCTGGCACGCACCCGCGCGGTCGCCGACCGGTGTGCCCTCGACCCCCGCGCCGACCTCGGCCTCGGCGAGGTCCACCTGCCCGAGCTCGAGTTCGCCGGGGGTCTCGTCACGCTCGACCGCCGCGCGGTCAGGTCGGGCACGAGCGAGGCGGACGTGCTGCTCCGGGAGCGGTGCGAGGCCGGCATCGGCCGCCGCTACGGCTCGGCTCCCCGGCAGCGGATCTGGAAGCGGCTCGACGACGAGCTCGAGACGATCCGGGTGCTGGGCTATGCGTCGTACTTCCTCACCGTCGGCGACATCACCGACCTGATCCGCGACATGGACGTGCGGTGCGCGGCCCGCGGCTCGGGTGCCGGCAGCCTGGTCAACTACCTGCTCGGCGTCTCCGGGGTCGACCCGATCCGCCACGACCTGCTGATGGAGCGCTTCCTCTCCCCGCTGCGCCACTCGCTGCCCGACATCGACCTCGACGTGGAGTCCGCACGCCGGCTGGAGGTCTACGAGGCGATCCTCGACCGCTACGGCGGCGAGCGGTGCGTCTGCGTCTCGATGATGGACACCTACCGGGTCCGCCACGCCGTGCGCGACGTCGGCGGCGCGCTCGGGATGCCGCCGGGGGAGATCGACGCGATCGCCAAGGCGTTCCCCCACATCCGTGCCCGCGACGCCCGGATGGCGCTGCGCGACCTGCCCGAGCTGGCCGCGAGCGGCCTGACCGACGCCCGCCTCGACCTGTTCTTCGGGCTGGTCGAGCGGCTCGACGGACTGCCGCGCCACATCGCGATGCATCCCTGCGGCGTGCTGCTCTCCGACGTGACCCTGCTCGACCGCACCCCCGTCGAGGCGTCGTACGCCGGCTTCCCGATGAGCCAGTTCGACAAGGACGACGTCGAGGACCTCGGCCTGCTCAAGCTCGACGTGCTCGGCATCCGGATGCAGTCGGCGATGGCCCACGCGGTGGCCGAGATCGAGCGGACCGACGAGGTCGAGATCGACCTCGACGACGAGGCCCAGGTGCCCTTCGACGATCCCGACACCTACGCCATGATCAGCGCCGCCAAGACCCTCGGCGTCTTCCAGATCGAGTCGCCCGGGCAGCGCGAGCTGGTCGGCAAGTCCGGCATCGAGAGCTTTTCCGACATCATCACCGACATCTCGCTGTTCCGCCCCGGCCCGGTCAAGAGCGACATGATCACCCCCTACCTCGAGGTCAAGCAGGGCTGGAAGGGGCCGCGCTACCTCCACGACGACCTGCGGCCGATCCTCGGCCCCACCCACGGCGTGGTCGTCTTCCACGAGCAGGTGATCGAGATGATCGCCCAGTTCACCGGTGTCACCAACGCCGAGGCCGACGAGGTGCGGCGGGCGCTCGGCGACACCGAGGGGATGGCCGAGACCCGGCTGTGGTTCTTCCCGCGGGCGCTCGGCCGCGGCTACCCGCTGCCCGTGGTGGAGCGGGTCTGGGAGGTGCTGGCCGCCTTCGCCAGCTTCGGCTTCTGCAAGGCCCACGCCGCCGCGTTCGCGCTGCCGACCTTCCAGTCGGCCTGGCTCAAGGCCCACTGGCCGGCCCACTTCCTGGCCGGGGTCCTCACCCACGACCCCGGCATGTACCCCAAGCGGCTGATCCTCGACGACGCCCGCCAGTGCGGCATCACCGTGCTCGGCCTCGACGTCGACCGCAGCGACCGCCACTACGTCGTGGAGCGGGTCGACAGCCCGCTGGGCTACGGCATCCGGCTGGCGCTGACCGAGCTCAAGGGCATCAACGACGCCGAGGTGATGAGGGTGCTGGCCGCCCGGCCGTTCCACTCGCTGACCGACTTCTGGCACCGGGCCCGGGTCTCCCGGCCGGTGGTGGAGCGGCTGGTGCTGACCGGTGGCTTCGACCGTCTCTACGAGATCGGGGAGATCGGTGTCCGGGGACGGACCACCCGCCGCGACCTGCTGCTGCAGGTGATGGAGCTCGACCGTTTCGCCCGCTCCCTCGACCGGGCCGGCCGCGGCCGCGGCCTGGGCTCACGTCGGCGTACGACGCCGGCCCGTCAGGAACCGGTCGCGCGCGCCGCCGCCCGCAACAGCACCGACCCGCTCGACCGCGAGGCCGCACCGTCGACCGAGCGCCATGCGCTCGCCGACGGTGGCGTGTGGGCACGGGCGAGTGCCCAGTCGCGCGCCACACCCGACCCGACGCCGGTCGAGTCGGTCCAGCTCACCCTCGACCTCGGCGACCGGCCGGGGGAGGGCGAGGTCAGTGGCCTGCCCGAGATGACGACCGACGAGCGGATGCGGGCCGAGCTGGAGATCCTCGGCCTCGACGTCAGCAGCCACGTCGTCGACCGCTACGCCGGGTTCCTCGACGACCTCGGCATCACCCGCAGCCGCGACCTGCTCTCGGCCCGCAGCCGCTCGGAGCTGCTGGTCGCCGGCGTCAAGGTCGCCACCCAGACCCCACCGGTCCGGTCCGGGCGCCGGGTCGTCTTCCTCACCCTCGACGACTCCACCGGACCGGTCGACGCCACCTTCTTCGAGGACGCCCAGGGGCCCTACGCCGCCACCGTGTTCGGCTCCTGGCTGCTGGTGGTCCGCGGCGAGCTGCGCCGTACCGGCTACCGCGGCGCCTCGCTGCGGGCCACCGGCGCCTGGGAGCTGCCCGCACTCCACGACCTGTGGGAGCGCGACGGCCTGGCCGCCGTCCACCAGGTGATCGAGACCGTGCCCGAGGGCTTCGTCGCTCCCGAGCAGCGACGGGTGCTGGTGCACACCAGCGGCTTCCAGATGTCGCCGTACGCCGACATCAAGCCGGCCGGCGACGCGGTCAAGGACGTCGCGAGGAAGCTGTGGCACCGCAGCCCCGGGAGCCCGGGATGACCGTGCTGGTGTGGGTAACGGGTCCTGGGGTGTGCTTCCACCCCGTTGTAACGGGGCGGAAGCGTCATCAAAGGCCCGTTACCGAAGAACCGGAGCACCCCTCACTAGGGTTGGCGCCATGCCGACCAGCAGCGGATCCGCGAGCGAGCGTCGCGGCGCGGCCCGGACCGCGGTGGTGTGGGACGGGTTGCGGCCGGTCCTCGACCGCGCGGCCGGTCAGGACGTCCTCGACATCGGTGGCGGCACCGGCGGGTTCGCGGTCCGGGTGGCCGAGCTCGGTCATCGGGTGCGCGTGGTCGACCCCAGCCCCGACGCCCTGGCCTCGCTCCACCGGCGCGCCAGCGAGAGCGGGGTCGAGGTCACCGGGCAGCAGGGCGACCTGTCGACGCTGCTCGACGTCGCCGAGCCCGGCAGCGCCGATGTGGTGCTCTGCCACGGCGTCCTCGAGGTCGTCGACGACCCGGGTGCTGCGCTCGCCACGATCGCCGAGGTGCTGCGTCCCGGTGGGGTGCTCAGCCTGCTGGTCGCCCAGCGGCACGCCGCCGTCGTCGCCCGGGCGATGGCCGGTCACTTCGAGCAGGCGCGGTCGATCCTCGAGGGCACCGAGCCAGCCGGGCGGTCGGGTCGCCGCTTCACCCGGGAGGAGCTCGAGGAGCTGCTCCCGGCAGCCGGGTTCACCCTCGACTCGACCCACGCGGTCCGGGTCTTCTCCGATCTGGTCCCCGGGTCCCTGCTCGACCTCGAGCCCGGTGCCAGCGCCGCACTGCTCGAGCTGGAGCAGGCCGTCTCCGAGCGGCCCGAGTACGCCCCGCTCGCCGCACAGCTCCACCTCGTCGCGACCCGCTGACCCCGACCACGCTGCTCCGGGCGGTGGTGGTCCGTGACGGACCTTTCCTGGGACTGCCCGGTGCTCCACGTCGACATGGACGCCTTCTACGCCTCCGTCGCCACCCGCGACCGCCCCGACCTGGCCGACGTCCCGGTCGTGGTCGGGGGCGGTAGCCGGGGCGTGGTGCTCTCGGCCAACTACCTCGCCCGCGACTACGGCGTGCGCTCGGCCATGCCGATGACCCGGGCCCGTCGGCTCTGCCCCGGGGCGGTGGTGGTCGCTCCCGACTTCGACACCTTCTCCTCCGTCTCGACGTCGGTCATCGCGACCTTCCGCCGGGTGACCCCGTTGGTCGAGGTGCTCTCGCTCGACGAGGCGTTCCTCGACGTCCGCGGGGCCACCCGCCGGCTGGGCTCTCCGCTGCAGATCGCCGAGCAGATGCGCGCGATCGTCCACGACGAGCAGGGCGTCACCTGCTCGGTCGGCGTGGCCGCCGCCCCCTCGGTCGCCAAGCTCGCCAGCCGCCGCGCCAAGCCCGACGGCGTCCTGGTCGTGCCGCCGGCTCAGGTGACGCAGTTCCTCCACCCGCTCGACGTCGGCGAGCTCTACGGCGTGGGGGAGAAGACCCGGGCGATGCTCCACCGGCTCGGGCTGGTCACCGTCGGCGACGTCGCCCACACCCCCGCGCGCACGCTCCGGCGTGCTGTGGGGCACCACCTCGGCGGCCACCTCCACGAGCTCGCCTGGGGCACCGACCGTCGGCCGATCACCGCGCGCAACGCGCCCGCGTTCGGTGGGGCCTTTGGTGGGCTCACCGCAGCCGACCCGGACAAGTCGATGGGGGCCCAGGAGACGTTCGGCCGCGACACCGACGACCGCGAGATCGTGGTCCGCGAGCTGTTGCGGCTCGCGTCCAGGGTCGGCCGGCGGATGCGGGTCGCCGGGGTCGCCGGCCGCACCGTCGCCCTCACCGTCCGGTTCGCCGACTTCACCACCCTCACCCGCTCACGGACGCTGTCCGAGGCCACCGACGTCACCGTCGAGATCCACCAGGCGGTGACCCGGCTCTACGACGCCCTCGGCCTGCAGCGGGCCCGGGTGCGGCTGGTCGGGGTGCGGGTCGAGGGGCTGTTGCCCCGTGAGCGCGTCCACCGCCAGCTCGTCCTCGGCGAGCCCGAACACGGCTGGCACGAGGCCGATCGTGCGGTCGACCGGGCGGTCCACCGGTTCGGCCAGACCGCCGTACGACCCGCCAGCCTGCTCGGGTGACGCCGGGATGATTTCGAGACGGGTCGCTCAGCTCCTCCCTGGCGGTCGGACCTGAGCCGAGCCCTCCTCAATCTTCCGGCCCTTTCCGGTCCTCGCAAGCTCGGCCCGGGCCGGGAATAAATCCCGGGAAGGGTGTACCCACCTCACCACCTGCTGCCTATGCTGGGATACACCCTCATCTGCAACCGGACCCTGGAGGACCCGTGCCCCTCTCCGAGGAGGAGTTGCGACTGCTCGAGCAGATGGAGCGCGCCCTCGTCGAGGAGGACCCGAAGTTCGCCTCCACCCTGCGCGGCACCTCGCTGCGCAGCATCGCTCGCCGACGGGCGATCATCGCCGGCGTCGCGTTCGTGGTCGGCGTCGCGGTGATGATGACCGGCGTGGTGGCCCAGCTGATCCCGGTCGGGATCGTCGGCTTCCTGATCATGCTCGCCTCGGCCACCATCGGACTGACCGCGGTGCGGGGCCAGCGGACCGGCGCAACCGCGCCCGCGCCGACCACTGACGAGGCCGCGTCCGGGCTCTCGCTGATCCAGGGCGGACGCCGCGAGCGCCGTCCCCGTCAGCAGCGCCAGCGCACCAACGGCTCGTTCATGGAGCGCATGGAGGAGCGGTGGCGTCGGCGCCGTGAGGGCGGCGGCTTCTAGGCCACTGGCAACGGACAACAAACGTAGCGAGAAACACAGAAGCCCTGGGCCTGCGGCCCGGGGCTTCTGCGTGAGGGTGGACGCCCTACGGGCGTCATTTCGGTCGGGGGCCTCTGCGTTGGGTGGACGCCCCTCCGGGGCGTCTTATCCGACCTGATCGACGACGCCGCCGTGCCGCACCAGCTGCAGCGGCATGGACAGCGAGCCGCGTCCGCGCCGCCACGGCAGCACGGACGCCGGCCACCAGGTGGCCCGGCGCCGAGCATGGGCCGTAGCGCCGCCCGCCAGCGAGGCGGTCACCGTCTCGGTGTCGCGCACGACCTCCGGGTCGGTCGGCTCGTGCGGCTCGCCCTCCGGCCGTGCGTAGCGTTGGCGTTCGAGGGTGAGCACGAGCCGGTCGAGTGCCTCGACCGCCTCCGGCGCGATGGCGGCGCCACGAGGTGGCCGGACGGCTGAGTCGGCGGACGTGGGCGCGCCGAGATGGGTCACCAGGTGGTCGCGGGTCTCGCGAGGGGAGCGGTGGTCGGGCCAGGGGATCCCGAGGTCCAGCGCGGTCGCGCGCACCTCGGCCCAGGCCGGCTCGATCGCTCCGTGGAGTCGCTCCCGCGCGTGAGTACGCCGGATCAAACGCGGCGTGAGGGCCAGCAACAGCACCAACAGCACCAGGGCAAGCACGCCGATCGTGATGCGCAACGCCGAGCTGCCACCAGCCTGCTGGTTGGCCTGGTCCTCGGGCAAAGCGCCGGGGTCCGGCTGCTGGCCGATGTCAGGATTCACCGAAGGGACCGTGGTGTCCTGGCTCTCGCTCGGGTCGTCGGTCGGCTCGTCGCTCGGGATCCGGTCCAGGGTGTAGGACGGCACGGCCTCGGCCCGATCGGCCGGGGTCGGCTCGAACTTCACCCAGCCGGCCCCGGCGAAGTAGAGCTCCGGCCACGCGTGCATGTCGTAGCTGGAGTAGACGTAGGTCCCGGGGTCGGTCTGCTCGGGCTTGAGGAAGCCGACCGCGACCCGGGCGGGGATGCCGAGCGAACGAGCCATCACGGCCATCGCGGCGGCGAACTGCTCGCAGTACCCGACGCGCCCTCCCTCGCCCTCGGTCAGGAACGCGACGAGGTCGTCGACGCCGTTGCCGGGCTCGACGTTCTTGAGGGAGTACTCGAAGCCGCCACCCTCACGGAACCACTCCTGCAGCGCGACCGCCTTCTCGTGGCGGCTCGGGACGTCGCGCGTGACCTCCTGGGCGAGGTTCCGCACGAACGAGGGGAAGTCGGGGGGCAGCTCGATGAAGTCGCGACTGACCTTGCCCGACCACGACGGTGCCTCGGCCAGCTCGACCCCGTCGAGGTCGAGCACGACCTCGGTCATCGAGTACTCCATGCCGGCCGTGGTGAGCTCGCCATCCTCGTCGCCGGCGAGGAAGTCGAGGGTGGTGACGTCGTAGCGCCAGTCGCCGGCGGCGAAGATCTGCTCGATCGGAAATGCCGTGGGCAGCCACTGCGAGTCGAAGTCGAACATCACGGACACATCGGTCTCGTAGCGCTCGCGCGGCACGGACGGGTCGATGTCGTCGTCCAGCGGCAGGTCGCCCTGCGCCAGCTGGTCCGCGGGGATGTCGCGATTGCCGGTGCTCCACGTGTTGTCGGTGTAGCGGTTGAGCGCGGCGATGCGGAGGTACGACGGATCGGGGTTGTCGGTCTCGATCCGGAGCAGCGGCCGGTCCTCTCCCCGCAGCAGGTCACGCTGCAGGTCGACCATCGGGTTCTCGACGTTGATGTCACCGCCATTGCCGTCGCCGGGCCCGAACCCGAACACGCTGAGAGACAGCGTCGGGACGAACTGCGGGATGAGCACGGCGAGCACCAGCGCCACGCCACCGAGGGAAGCGGCGGTGCTCCGGAGGGCATGGGTGCTCACCGCGACCGACGTACCGGGCTCGCGGCCGGCCTCGCCGATCCCGCGGCCCCAGCGACTGGTCTGCTCGCGGTGCTGGAGGAAGAGCATGATCATGAAGCCACCCGCGGTGAACGCGAAGCTCCACCACGGCACCCCGCCACCGAGCATGCTCACCGGGATGCTGTAGATCGCCAGCAGGGGGAGGCCGGCCAGCGGGACGCGTCGCATGCCACCGACACACAGGTCGATGAGGACCAGGCAGAACCACCCGCCGAGGATCAGCAACGGGTCCACGCCGGGGGCGTCGGCCGGGACCGGGGCCTGGTAGCGCTGGGCGGTGTCGACGGCCGCCGACAGCTCGCTGCCCAGTTGCAGCCAGCCCTCCGGAGTGACGACCAGCGCGCCGGCCACGATGCTGGTGGCGACGAGTCCGCCCACGACGAGCTGCGCGAGGAACACCAGCGATCCGGGCAGCCGCAGGTGACGCAGGCCCACGCCGATGCCGGCGACCAGCATCGCCAGGAACAGGAGGGGGAAGAGGTAGCGGCCCGGCGCCTGGGTGAACCCGCTCCAGGCGGTGGTCGCGAACCAGCCGGTGGCTGCCGCGGCGACGGTCAGCGCGGCGGTGTCGACGAGGGCGCGACGTCGGGCGCTCATTTCGGGGTCCCCGCGGGATCGGGAGCGAAGCGAGGGATTCGTGGGGTGGTTCATCTGATGGCCCCGACTCGGGGATCGCCCGGGCTACGGGAGGCGCGGGCGTTGCTCACCCCGAGGTCCTGCCAGGCGGTGGACAGCCGGTCGCGCGGACCGAGCGTCACGGCCCGCCAGCCCTGACCGGTGAGCACGGGGGTCGCCGGGCCGACGCCGCCGCGTCCACCCCAGGCCTCGACGTCGAGGGCGAGTGCCAGGGCCGGCATCGAGTGGTGGAGCATCCGCCGGAAGACCGGAGCGTCGAGATCGCCGACCGCTCCGACGACGGCGACCAGCAGGCCGCCCTGGGCCGGGTCGGCCAGCCACTTGGTCTCCAGCCACGACTGGTCGACGGCCTCGACGACGGCGAGCGACTCGAGCAGGGGGCCGGTGTTCAGGCCGGTGTCGCGGAAGTGCCAGGCCGTGGTCGGGTCGTCTCCGGTGGCGGTGACGAGCCGGACGGTGAAGCCACGCTGGCTCAGGTGGACGGCGATCGACGCCGTCGCGGAGACGGCGGCCTCGAGCGAGGACGCGATGCCCTGGCCGCGGTGGGACCGCGAGCGGTTGTCGAGGAAGAGCGTCGCGCGGCTCTGCCACGGCTGCTCCTCGCGCCGCACCATGAGATCACCGATCCGGGCCGAGCTGCGCCAGTGGACCCGGCGCAGGTCGTCGCCGTGGCGGTACTCGCGGACCGTCACGTCCTCGGCGCTGCCCGCAGCGAAAGCACGCGGCCGGTTGTCACCGGAGCCGGTCCAGGCGCCACCGAGCGGGACCTGGGGAAGGGGAACGGTGCGGGGGATGACCGTGATCGGGACGGTCGTGCGGAACGAGCGCCCGAGCTCGACCAGGCCGAACGGGTCGCTGACCCGCACCGTCATGGGGCCGATGTCGAACTGGCCGCGCACGTCCGAGCGGATCTGGTAGGTCACCTCGCGGCGCCAGCCGTTGCCGATCCCCTCCAGGACGAAGCGGGGCCGGGTTCCGAGGACGTACGGCACGTGGTCCTCGAGCATGAGCACGCCGCTCGGCGTACGTCCCTCGTTGGTGAGCGCCAGCGTCACCCGGGCCGGTGAGCCCGCGGTGACCAGCTGCGGGGTCACGGTCCGGACCAGCGAGAGCCGGTAGCGGCTGCGCCCGATCATGAACGCCGCCAGCAGCGGGAGCACGGCGACGAGCACGCCCACCCGGCTCAGCTGCTGCTGCCCCATGATCACCGAGCACACGATCGCGGTGATGCCGGCGGCCAGGAACGCGCGGCCCCGGACGGTGAGTCCGCTCAGTGCCTCACGCACCGTGGTCCCCCTGGGGTTCGGGTCCGGTCACGATCGCGTCACGAGAGTGGGGCGCCGCCCGGCACGGCCACCGCGGCCACGATGGCCTCGAGGATGTCCGTGGTCGAGCGGCCGCTCATCGCGGCTTCGACGCTCGGCAGCAGCCGGTGTGCCAGCACCGGCTGGGCCAGCGTCCGGAGGTCGTCGGGCAGGACGTAGTCGCGACCGGCCATGGCGGCCCGAGCCTTGGCGGCGCGGACCAGGTGGAGCGTCGCCCGGGGCGAGGCACCCAGGGTCAGGTCGCTGGACCGGCGCGTGGTGGCCGTCAGGGCCACGGCGTACTTCTGGACCGCGTCGGAGACGTAGACCTGCGCCACGATCGCGGACAGCTTCCGGATCTCCGTCGCGTCGGTGACCGGCTCGAGGTCGTCGAGCGGGTTGGACCGGGTGTGGGAGTTCAACATCGCGATCTCGGCGGCCTCGACCGGGTAGCCGACCGACACCCGTGCCATGAAGCGGTCGCGCTGGGCCTCGGGGAGGGCGTAGGTGCCCTCCATCTCGATCGGGTTCTGGGTCGCGATGACCATGAACGGCGACTCGAGGTGGTAGGTCGTGTTGTCGACCGTGACCTGGTGCTCCTCCATGCACTCCAGCAGCGCCGACTGGGTCTTGGGGGAGGCGCGGTTGATCTCGTCGCCCACCACGATGTTGGCGAAGATGCCGCCGGGGCGGAACTCGAACTCGCGGGTGTTCTGGTTGAACACCGAGACGCCGGTGACGTCGGAGGGCAGCAGGTCGGGCGTGAACTGGATCCGGCGCACGGAGCAGTCGATGCTGCGGGCCAGCGCCTTGCTCAGCATCGTCTTGCCGACGCCGGGGACGTCCTCGATGAGCAGGTGACCTTCGGCCAGCAGCACGACCAGCGCCGACGACACCACGTCCGGCTTGCCCTCGATCACCCGCTCGACGTTCTCGCGAACCCTGGTGACGACCTTGCCCAGCGTCTCCAGGTCTGCCACCGCCGCCGTCGTCCCAGCCTCGTTCGACCTCATGCCCGCTTCGTGCGTTTCCACCGACTCGTCCTCCACCGGGTTCGACCTCGCTGTGGCTGTACCCATTCTGGTCCAACCGTAGGGCGTTTGCCCAAAGCAACCTATGCCGTCACTCCCTGCGCCGTTCAGACTCCCGGTGTCACGAAATGGTTGCGATCACCCGCGGTGCTCCACCGTCCTCCACCGGGCGCTCCACCCTCCTCCACCTGCGCGCCGCCCTTGCCCGAGATGGGTAGTCCAGTGACTTCTGGCCGCCCACAGCCCCGGAAGGCCACCGGAAGTCACCGGACTACCGCCCGTGCCCACCCAGAGCGCGCCGACGACACGGGAGCAAATGTGTGGAAGATGGTTGACGGTGGAGGGAAGTGGCGTATGGTGGAGCGCAGTGGAGGATGAGCCCGGTGGTCGGGTTCCCCGGGGAGCGGAGGTGCCCGATGTTGATGGGCACCTACACCCCGAGGCTCGATGACAAGGGCCGGCTCTTCCTCCCGGCGAAGTTCAGGGACCAGCTGTCGGAGGGGCTCGTGGTCACAAGAGGGCAGGAACGGTGTCTCACCGTCTGGCCGCGCCCATCCTTCGAGCAGGTGGCCACCCAGGCGCAGGCAGCACCGGTCACCGACCGGGCAGTCCGGGACTACACCCGGCTGCTCTTCGCGGGGGCCTCCGACGACCAGCCCGACAAGCAG
This sequence comes from uncultured Actinomycetota bacterium, assembly GCA_963804845.1. Lineage (GTDB taxonomy): Bacteria > Actinomycetota > Actinomycetes > Propionibacteriales > Nocardioidaceae > Nocardioides. The sequence goes on from CAWDSA010000007.1 coordinate 996,759, forward strand.
GGCCGGCTCACCATCCCACCGATGCTCCGCGAGTACGCCGCGCTCACCCGCGACGTGGTCGTGATCGGGGTCGTGAACCGGCTCGAGATCTGGGACGCCGCCAGGTGGCAGGCGTACTCCGACACCCATGAGGAGTCCTTCTCCGACCTGGGTGAAGCGGTCTTCCCGAACGACTGACAGCAACACCGCAGCACAACCGAAGAACGGATCGCACGGCGAGGTCTCGGGCCCGCTCCCTGACATCTGGGGCACCTTCCCCGGCACCAGACGTCTCCTTCCCAACTGGGAGCGGGCAGGGACCTGGTCGGGCGATCCAGCAGCAGCCCGTCAGCCAGCAGCACTCATCAATGGGGTCGAGACCATGAGCATCACCACAGCAGACGTCGTCGGTCGGGCCGACGTGCCTGGCTCCGACCCGCTGCCGCGGGTGCGCCACCTGGCGCGCGAGGCCGTCGTGCTGATGACGTTCTCGGCGGTGGCCTCCAGCGCCTTCGCGGGCTGCCTCCTGCTCGTCACGACCCTGGGCCGACGGGGCTGACCGTGACCAGTCCCGCCCACGTCCCGGTGCTGCTCGACCGGGTCGTCGCCCTCCTGGCGCCCGCCCTCGACCGCGACGGCGCCGTGATGGTCGACGCCACGGTGGGCCTCGGTGGCCACACCGAGGCCGTGCTCGCCGGCTGCGAGCTCGCTCGCGTGATCGGCATCGACCGGGACCCGAGCGCCCTCGCCCTCGCGGCAGAGCGGCTCGCGCCGTACGGCGACCGGTTCACCGGCGTCCACGCTGTGTACGACGAGCTGCCGGAGGTGCTGGCCGACCAGGGGCTGAGGTCGGTGGAGGCGGTGCTGTTCGACCTCGGCGTGTCCTCCATGCAGCTCGACGTGACCGACCGCGGGTTCGCCTACCGCGAGGACGCACCCCTCGACATGCGGATGGACTCCGGCGCGAGTCTCACCGCGGCCGATGTCCTCAACACCTATCCCGAGGCGGAGCTGACCCGCATCCTCCGGGAGTACGGCGAGGAGAAGTTCGCCCGCAAGATCGCCGGCGCCGTGGTCCGCGAGCGAGCTCGCGAGCCGTTCACGATGTCGGCACGGCTGGTCGAGCTGTTGTATGCCGAGATCCCCGCGCCGGCCCGACGGACCGGGGGCCACCCCGCCAAGCGGACCTTCCAGGCGCTGCGGATGGAGGTCAACGACGAGCTGGCCGTGCTGCGACGGGCGCTGCCCGCAGCGGTCGACGCGATCAGTGTCGGGGGCCGGGTCGTCGTGGAGTCCTACCACTCGCTGGAGGACCGTCTGGTGAAGCAGGCCTTCACCGCCGTCACGCGCAGCGAGGTCCCGCCGGACCTGCCGTTCGTGCCCGAGGGCATGGAGCCCGCCCTGCGGCTGGTGACTCGCGGCGCCGAACGCGCCTCGGCCGCCGAGATCGAGGACAACCCGCGGGCCGCTTCGGTCCGGCTCCGCGCCGTCGAACGAGTGAGAGGGGTTGCCTCATGAGCATGCCCGCCCTTCAGCTCCGGTCCCGGATGCCACGCATCGCGGAGGCTGCCGTCGAGAAGGCCCGGCTGCGGGTCGTGCCACGCCGCCCCGCCCAACACACCCGCGTGCCGTTCGTGGCGCTGGTGAGCCTGGTCCTGCTCGGCGGCGTGATCGGGCTGCTGCTCTTCAACACCTCCATGCAACAGGCGGCGTTCGCGACCACGGCACTCGAGCAGCAGGCGGGCACGCTGTCGGCCCGCCAACAGACGCTCGAGATGGAGCTCGACGTGCTCCGCAACCCCCAGCGGGTCGCTGAGCGGGCACAGTCGATGGGCATGGTGCCGGGTGGCACCCCGGCGTACCTCCAGCTCCCGACCGGCAAGATCCTCGGCCAGCCGACGCCGGCCAGCCCCGCCAACAACGTGCGCCTCGCACCGCTCCCCGACCCCAAGCCCTCGATCCTCGATCCCGACCCGATCGTGCGCCAGGTGATCGGGCCCGGGCCCAGCGCCGCCTCGCTCGTCGGCGGCCGCCGCGACGAGGGCCGTCCGATCATCGACAGCACCCGCGACTGAGAGCGAGATCGACCGTGCTCAGCTCCGACCGGCGCCGAAGCGTTCGCCCCCGCCGGCCACGTGGCAGCCTGCGCGGCTCGCCGCTGTTCCGGCTGCGGTTCGGCTTCATCGCGATCGCGATGGTGCTGTCGGTCTTCGGCATGCGCCTGGTCCAGCTCCAGGGCATCGATCCCAAGGCGTACGCCGAGATGGCGGCCGCCGAGGGTGTCGTCGACGTCTCGCTGCCGGCCGTCCGCGGCGACATCCTCGACCGCAACGGCGAGCCGCTCGCGCGGTCGGTCGAAGGCCTCATGGTCGTCGCCGACCCGCTGCTCACGGCCGAGCAGGCGCCCGAGATGGCCAAGTTCCTCGCCAACCGGCTCGGCGTCGACTACTTCACGATCCTGCCGCGGCTGCGCGAGGAGGGGAGCCGGTTCGAGTACATCGCCCGGCGGGTGCCCTCGACCGTCGCGACGCAGGTGCTCGACGAGGCCGACGAGCTCGGCTTCGAGGGTCTCGACACCCGCCGTGACCCGGTCCGGGACTATCCCGGCCGAGGACGTGGCCGCCAACCTCGTCGGCTTCGTCGGGACCGACGAGCCCCTGGCGGGCTTCGAGCGCACCTTCGACGCACTGCTGGCAGGCATCGACGGCTCGGCGCGCTACCAGGTCGGCGGCGGCAACCGGATCCCGCTCGGTGAGAGCACGGTCGTCGAGCCGGTGGACGGTCAGGACCTCCGCACCACGATCGACCTGGACCTCCAGTGGTACGCCCAGCGGGTGCTGCGCCAGACGGTGGAGGATGCGCAGGCCGACTCCGGCTTCGCGGTGGTCCTCGACAGCCAGACCGGCGAGATCCTGACGCTGGCCGACCACCCGACCTTCGACGCCAGCGATCCGCTGGTCGCCGACAAGGAGGACCTCGGCTCGCGGGCGATGAACGACGTCTATGAGCCGGGCTCGGTCGAGAAGGTGCTGACGGTGGCCGGCCTCCTCGACGCCGGCAAGGTCACCCCCCGCACCCGGATCGAGGTGGCCGCCGAGCTGCGACGCGACGGCCGCGTCATCAACGACTGGTTCCCCCACGGCAGGATCCGGCTGACGATGGCCGGTGTGATCGCCCTGTCGTCCAACATCGGCACGGTCCGCGCCGCCGACGAGTACGACCGGGGCGAGCTGCGCCGCTACCTCACCCGCTTCGGCCTCGGCGACGCCACCGACATCGGCGTCCGCGGCGAGTCGGCAGGGATCCTTCCCACCAACGCGATCTGGAACCGGCTGATCGGCGACCGGGTCGCCTTCGGTCAGTCGTTGTCGGTCAACGCCGTGCAGATGGCCGCCGCGGTCAACACGATCGCCAACGGCGGCGTCCGGGTCGACCCGTCGCTCATCACCGGCGCCGCGACCACCGACGAAGGCACCCTGGTCGGGACCGACCAGGCCGCCACCCGGCGGGTGGTCAGCGAGCGTGCCGCCCGGCAGACGATGCTGATGATGGAGCGCGTGACCGATCCCGACGAGGGCACCGCTCCCGCGGCGGCCGTTCCCGGCTACCGCGTCGCCGGCAAGACCGGTACCGCCCAGCGCGTCGGCGCGGACTGCGGCTGCTACGACGGCACCTTCACCGTCTCGTTCGTCGGCTTCGCTCCGGCCGACGACCCGCGCTTCACGATCTACGTCGTGGTCCAGAACCCCCGCAACGGTGGGGGAGGCGGCTCGGTCGCCGGGCCGGCGTTCTCCAAGATCATGAGCTACGCACTCCGGCGCTACGCCGTCCCGCCGACCGGCACCAAGCCGTCAGCGCTGCCGCTGAAGTGGTGATCCATGCCCAGCGGTAACCTCGCCGCGTGGTGAGCGACGAGCTGGCACGGACCCGCCCGGAGCGGCCGATCCCCACCTCGCTGGCCGACCTCGCCACCTGGCTGGACGAGTCAGTCCACGGCCCCGTCGAGAGCCGCGGCGACCTCACCACCGACGTCACCGGGATCTCCCTCAGCTCGCAGCGGATCCGACCCGGCGACCTCTACGCCGCGCTGCCCGGCACGCGTGCCCACGGCGTCGCCTACGTCGACGAGGCGCTGGCTGCGGGAGCCGTCGCCGTCCTCACCGACCCCGCCGGGGCCACCGGCCTGTCCGGCGTACCGCTCCTCGTGGTGGCGCAGCCGCGGGGAGCCCTCGGCGGCCTGGCTGCCCGGGTGTACGGCGATCCCGCGTCGTCGCTGCGGCTGATCGGGGTGACCGGCACCCAGGGCAAGACCACGACCACCCGACTCGCGGAGGGCGGGCTCCAGGCGGCCGGCGTCCCGGCCGCGGTCATCGGCACCGTCGGCACCCGCGTCGCCGGGCAGGATCTCAAGACCGACCTCACCACGCCGGAGGCCCCGGACCTGCACGGGCTGTTCGCGATGATGCGCGAGCGCGGTGTGGAGGCCTGCGCGATGGAGGTCTCCAGCCACGCCTTGGTGATGGGGCGCGTCGACGGGGTCGTCTTCGACGTCGCGGTCTTCACCAACCTCGGCCGCGACCACCTCGACTTCCACGCCGACCTCGAGGACTACTACGCGGCCAAGGCGTCGCTCTTCACACCCGACCGTGCCCGGCTCGCCCTGATCAACGTCGACGACGAGCACGGCCGGCGGCTCGTCGCGGAGACGAGCCTGCCGGTGCGCACCTGGTCGGCCGGCGGCGCCGAGGCCGACTGGACGGTGACGGACGTCGCGCTCGACGCTGCCGGCAGCACCTTCACCGTGGTCGGCCCCGGCGGGGTCCGGGTGCCGGCCGCCTGCCCGCTGCCGGGCGACTTCAACGTCGCCAACGCGCTGGCCGCGATCGCCGCCAGCGCCGAGGTCGGCTACGACGCCGACCTGGTCGCGGACGGCATCGCGGCCGGCCCCGGGGTGCCCGGACGGCTCGAGCGGGTCGAGGCCGGCCAGGACTTCGTCGTGGTCGTCGACTACGCCCACAAGCCCGACGCGGTGGAGTCCGCGCTACGAACGCTGCGGCCGCTGACGGACGGCCGGCTGATCGTCGTCATCGGGGCGGGTGGCGACCGCGACCCGGGCAAGCGGCCGCTGATGGGGGAGATCGCGGGCCGGCTCGCCGACGTCCTGGTGGTCACCGACGACAACCCGCGCACGGAGGAGCCCGCCGCGATCCGGGCGGCGATCCTGGCCGGGACCGACGACGCGAGCGCCGAGGTCGTCGAGGTGGGTGACCGACGGGTTGCGATCCGCGAGGCGCTGCAGCGAGCCGGCGCCGGTGACGTCGTGCTGGTCGCCGGCAAGGGCCACGAGACGGGGCAGGAGATCGCTGGCGTGGTGCATCCGTTCGACGATCGCGACGTCGTCCGCGAGGAGCTGGCTGCGACATGATTCCGATGACCCTCGCCGAGATCGCCGACGTCGTCGGCGGTGCCGTCGACGGAGATCCCGCCACCGAGGTGACGGGTGCGGCGTACGTCGACAACCGGGCACCGGTCACCGGCGGACTCTTCGTGGCGATCGCGGGGGAGCGGGTGGACGGCCACGACTTCGCCGCCGGCGCCCACGCCGTCCTCGGCAGCCGGCCGACCGGCGAGCCGACCGTGGTCGTCGACGATGCCGTCGCCGCCCTGGGCCGGCTCTCGCGTCACGTTGCCGACGAGGTCACCCCGATCGTCACCGCGCTGACGGGGTCGCAGGGGAAGACCGGAACCAAGGACTACCTCGCCCACGTGCTCGCGGGTGACGGCACGACGGTCGCCACGCGAGGCAACCACAACAACGAGATCGGCGTGCCGCTCACGGTGCTCGAGGCCACCCGCGACACCCGCCACCTGGTCGTCGAGATGGGCGCACGCGGCGTCGGCCACATCGGCTACCTCTGCAGTCTCGCCCCACCCCGCTACGCGGCCGTCCTCAACGTGGGGACAGCGCACCTCAGCGAGTTCGGCAGCCGCGAGCAGATCGCCCGGGCCAAGTCCGAGATCGTCCAGGCCCTCCCCACCGACGGTGTCGCCGTGCTCAACGCCGACGACGCGCTCGTCGCGGCGATGGCATCGCTCACTGCCGCCCGGGTGCTCACCTTCGGCACGTCCGGGGACGTCACCTGGCGCGAGGTCCGGCTCGACGAGCTCGGTCGTCCCGCCTTCGACCTGGGGTACGAGGACGCGTGGCACCCGGTGACGCTCACCCAGTCGGGCGCGCACCAGGTGGCCAACGCCGCCGCGGCCGCCGCACTCGGAGTGGCTGCGGGGCTCGACCTGGCAGCCGTCGCCGAGCGACTGTCGACCGCCGAGCCGGCCAGCCCCTGGCGGATGGAGGTCCATCGCCGCACCGACGGCCTGGTCGTCGTCAACGACGCCTACAACGCCAACCCGGCGTCGATGACCGCGGCGATCGATGCGCTCGTCGAGATCGGCAGACACCGCAGCGGCCGCAGCGTGGCGGTGCTGGGCGAGATGCTCGAGCTCGGCCCCGACTCGGACGCGGCCCACCGCGACGTCGGTCGGCACGCCGCCGAGGCGGGCGTCGACCTGCTCGTCGTCGTCGGGGAGCGGGCCGCGGCCCTGGCCGACGGCGCCCGCGCCGTACCGACGTGGCAGGGCGAAGCGGTCCTCACGGCGGGGCGTGACGCCGCGCTCGACCACGTGCGCGAGAATGTCGCCGCCGAGGACGTCGTCCTCGTCAAGGCATCCCGGGGCGCCGCCCTGGAGGTCGTGGCCGACGGACTGCTGGAGGAAGGTGAACGCCGGTGAGAGCGATCCTGCTCGGCGGGGGCCTGGCACTCCTCATCTCGTTGCTCGGCACCCGCGTGGCGATCCGGGCGTTCACCAACCTCGGCTACGGCCAGGAGATCCGCGACGACGGGCCGACCAGCCACCACACCAAGCGCGGCACCCCCACGATGGGCGGCGTCGTGATCGTGCTGGCGACCGTCCTCGGCTACTTCCTGGCCAAGCTGATCACGCTCGACGTGCCCTCAGCCTCGGCTCTGCTCCTGCTGTTCCTCTTCGTGGGCTGCGGCATGGTCGGCTTCCTCGACGACTTCATCAAGATCGTCAAGCAGCGCAGCCTCGGCCTGCGCAGCAAGGCGAAGATGATCGGCCTCACCGTCGTCGCCCTCACGTTCGGGATCGTTTCGCTGCTTCCCGCGCTCGAGGACGAACGCGAGCAGACGCCGGCCAGCCTCCACCTCTCCTTCATCCGCGACTTCGAGACGTTCACGCTGCCGGCTGTCGTCGTGGTGATCCTGATCTGGCTGATCGTCGCTGGGACGAGCAACGCCGTGAACCTGACCGACGGCCTCGACGGTCTCGCGACCGGCGCCTCGGTGATGGTGTTCGGCGCCTACATGCTGGTCAACATCTGGCAGAACAACCAGTCGTGCGCCCTGACCGGCGGCCGCACCTGCTACGAGGTGCGCGACCCGCTCGACCTCGCCGTCATCGCCGCGGCCATCACGGGCGCCTGTTTCGGCTTCCTGTGGTGGAACGCCTCGCCGGCCCAGATCATCATGGGCGACACCGGTTCGCTGGCGCTGGGTGGCGCGCTGGCGGGCTTCGCGATCCTCACCCGCACCGAGCTCCTGATGGCGATCCTGGGCGGCCTCTTCGTGGCCATCACCTTGTCGGTGATGCTGCAGGTGAGCTGGTTCAAGGTCAGCAGGCGACTCACCGGGACCGGCAAGCGAGTCTTCCGGATGGCCCCGCTCCAGCACCACTTCGAGCTGCTGGGCTGGGCCGAGGTCACCATCGTGATCCGGTTCTGGATCATCACCGGGCTCTTCGTCGCCGCCGGCCTCGGCATCTTCTACGCCGAGTGGGTCGCGGGCTACTGAGCCACGACATGGCCGATCTCTCGTCGTACACGCGGACCAGCGACTGGTCGCGGGTCCGGGCCACCGTTGCCGGCTTCGGCGTCAGCGGCTTCGCCGCCGCGGACAACCTCACCCACCTCGGAGCACACGTCACCGCGCTCGACGAGCAGACCAGCGAGACCAAGGCCGAGCAGGGTCAGCTGCTGGAGGTGCTCGGTGCGACCGTACGGCTCGGCGCGGCGGCCACCGAGACGCTGCCCGACGACACCGACCTGCTGGTCGTCAGCCCCGGCTGGCGTCCCGACCACGTGCTGCTCCGGCAGGCCGAGGCGCGCGGCGTCCCGGTCTGGGGCGAGGTCGAGCTCGCCTGGCGGCTGCGCGACCCCGAGCGGCCGGTCCCGTGGCTGGCTGTGACCGGCACCAACGGCAAGACCACGACCGTGCAGATGCTCGACTCGATCCTGCGCGCGGCCGGCCTCGCCAGCGCCCTCGTCGGCAACGTCGGGCGCCCGGTCGTCGAGGCGGTGATGGACCCCGCGCCGTACGACGTGTTCGCGGTCGAGCTCTCCAGCTTCCAGCTCCACTACACGCACTCGATGAGTTGTGAGTCGGCCGCGGTGCTCAACGTCGCCGAGGACCACCTCGACTGGTACGACACGATGACCGCGTACGCCGCTGACAAGGGCCGGATCTTCGAGCGCGTCCAGCGCGCGTGCGTCTACAACGCCGCCGATCCGGCGACCGAGGAGCTGGTCCGGGGGGCCGAGGTCGTCGAGGGCGCCCGGGCGGTCGGGCTTCACGCTCGGCCTGCCGCCGGTCGGGATGCTCGGCGTGGTCGAGAACATCCTCGCCGACCGCGCCTTCGTCGAGGAGCGGCAGACGAGCGCGGCCGAGCTGTGCACGATCGGCGACCTCGCCTCACCCGCCCCCCACAACGTCGCCAACGCGCTCGCTGCCGCGGCCCTGGCCCGTGCCCACGGGGTCCCGCCGGCCGCGGTCCGCGAGGGCCTGCGCTCCTTCCGGCCGGACGGCCACCGGATCGCCATCGTCGCCGAGGTCGGCGGCGTCACCTGGGTCGACGACTCCAAGGCGACCAATCCCCACGCGGCCCAGTCGTCGCTCTCGGCGTACGACTCGGTGGTGTGGGTGGCCGGGGGGCTCGCGAAGGGTGCCCGCTTCGACGAGCTGGTCCAGGCCGTGCGCTCGCGGCTGCGGGGTGTCGTGCTGCTCGGTCGCGACCGCCACGTCATCGCGGACGCCCTTTCGCGACACGCGCCCGATGTGCCGGTCATCACCGTCGACGACGGCGAAACTGATCCCGGACGCAGCCCGATGGCGCGGGTCGTCGTCGCCGCGGCCGAGCTGGCTCGGCCCGGTGACACGGTGCTCCTCGCCCCGGGATGCGCGTCGATGGACATGTTCCGGAACTACGCCGAACGTGGCGAAGCCTTCGCCGCCGAGGTGAGACGCAGGGCCGCCGACGGCGGCTGAACGACGGGCCGAAGGGGGCGAGCGCACGGTGACGACCGCCACTCCCGGGCACACCCGTCGGGTCAGCCCCCTGGGTTGGTACGCCGCCCTGCGCGACGCCCTGTCGCGGCCGCTCACGTCGTACTACCTGCTGCTCGGTGCCTCCGCACTGCTGCTGACCATCGGCCTGGTCATGGTGCTGTCGGCCTCCAGCGTCTACTCGTTCGAGCAGCACGACGGCGACTCCTACGCCATCGTCAAGCGGCAGCTGCTGTGGGTCGCGATCGGCATCCCGTGTGCCTGGGTCGCCTCCCGGCTGCCCTACCGCGCCATCCGCCAGATCTCGTGGGTCGCGATCATCGTCTCCGTGGTCCTGCTCGCGCTCACCGCCAAGATGGGCGTGGTCGTCAACGGCAACAAGAACTGGCTGGCGGTCGGCCCGATCCAGATCCAGCCCTCCGAGATCGCGAAGCTCGCGATCGTGCTGTGGGCTGCCCACGTCTATGCCCAGAAGGAGCGCCGCCTCGGCAGCCTCCATCAGGTCATGGTCCCGGTCGTGCCGGTGCTGCTCGGCATCATCTTGCTGGTCATCGTCGGGAAGGACCTCGGCACCGCGCTGGTCCTCTGCGCGATCCTGCTCGCCCTGCTCTGGGTGGTGGGGGCACCAGCCCGGCTGTTCATGCTGGCGCTGTCGGTGGTCGGCGTGGCCGCGACCTGGCTGGCGACGACGAGCCCCGAGCGCCGCGAGCGACTGACCAACTTCGTCGATCCCTTCAAGGACTACCACGACGCGGGCTGGCAGCCCGCCCACGGACTCTTCGCCCTCTCCTCGGGCGGCGTCTTCGGCGAGGGGATCGGTGCCAGCACCCAGAAGTGGGGCGATCTCCCGGAGGCCCACACCGACTTCATCTTCGCCGTGCTCGGCGAGGAGCTCGGCCTGGTCGGCACCCTGCTGGTGATCTTCCTGTTCCTCACCATCGCCTACGCCGCGATCAAGGTCGCGGCCCAGACCGACGACCCGTTCGTGCGCTACATGACCTTTGGCATCGTCGCCTGGCTGATCGGGCAGATGATGGTCAACGTCGGGATGGTGCTCGCGCTGCTGCCGGTCATCGGCATCCCGTTGCCGCTGATCTCCTACGGCGGATCGGCGTTGCTGCCGACCCTGGTCGCCCTCGGTCTGCTGATCGGGTTCGCGCGCCGCGAGCCGGAGGCTGCCCGCGCCCTGAAACAGCGACGCCGCCAGCGATCCGCCGGCCTCGCGGCCACGGGGCGCAACTAGTCTGATCCCGACATGCGCATCCTGCTCGCCGGCGGTGGAACCGCCGGACACACCTCGCCCCTGATCGCCACCGCCGACGCCCTGCGACGCCTCGATCCGAGTGTGGAGATCACCTGCCTCGGGACGCCGCGTGGCCTGGAGAACCGGGTCGTCCCGGAAGCCGGCTATCCACTCGAGCTGATCCCGCCCGTGCCGCTGCCGCGCCGACCCGGAGTCGACCTGCTCAAGGTGCCGGCGCGGCTCCGCAGCGCCGTACGGGCGACGCACGAGGTGCTCGACCGGGTGCGTCCCGACGTCGTGGTGGGCTACGGCGGCTACGTCTCGATGCCGGCGTACGTCGCGGTGCGCAAGCGCGGGCTGCCGCTGGTCGTCCACGAGCAGAACGCGCTGCCCGGCCTGGCCAACAAGGCCGGCGCACGGGTGGCCCGCCGGGTCGCCGTCAGCTTCCCCCACACCCCGTTGCCACGCGCCGAGTACGTCGGGCTGCCGATCCGCCGGATGATCTCGGGCCTCGACCGCACCGCGGCGCGCGCCGAGGGCCGCGCCCACTTCGGGCTCGACCCCGACCGCCCCACGCTGCTGGTCACCGGCGGCTCGCAGGGAGCGCGTCGTCTCAACCAGTCCGTGTCGGCGGCCGCTCGCGCCCTCGCCGACGCGGGGGTCCAGGTGCTCCACGTCCTCGGCCCGAAAGGTGAGGCGACTCCCGAGCCGACCGGCGTCCCCTACGTCACGGTGCCCTTCGTCGACCGGATGGACCTCGCCTACGCCGCCGCCGACCTCGTCGTCTGCCGGGCCGGCGCCTCGAGCGTGACCGAGGCCGCCGCCGTCGGCCTGCCGGCGGTGTTCGTCCCGCTGCCCATCGGCAACGGGGAGCAGGAGCACAACGCACGGCCGGTGGTCGAGGCCGGCGGTGGCCTGATGGTGGCCGATGGCGCACTGACACCCGAGTGGGTCTCCGCGACGATCCCGCCGCTCGCCACGGACGCCGACCGACTCGCGACCATGGGAGCGGCCGCCTCGGCGCTGATCCCGCGCGATGCCGACGAGCAGCTGGCGCGGATCGTGCTGGAGAGCGCCCGATGAGGATCCCGGTCCCCGACGAGCTGCTGCCGGCCGAACGGCTCGGTCGGGTCCACTTCGTCGGCATCGGTGGCGCGGCCCTGTCGGGCATCGCCCGGATCATGGCTCGTCGGGGGGTCCCGGTGACAGGGAGCGACAACAACGAGACCCCGTTCCTCGCAGCGCTCCGCGAGCTCGACGTGCCGATCACGATCGGCTACGACGCCGCACATCTCGGCGACGCCGACACCCTCGTCGTGACCACCGCCGCGCGCGAGGACAACCCCGAGGTCGTCGAGGGGATACGTCGCGGGCTGCGACTCCTGCCGCGCTCGGCCGGCCTCGCGGCGGTCATGCACGACCGCGACGTGCTCGCGGTCGCCGGCACCCACGGCAAGACCACGACCACGGCGCTGCTCACGGTGGCCCTGCTCGCCGCCGGCGCTGATCCGACGTACGCCGTCGGCGGGGTGCTGCGCGCCACCGGCCGCAACGCGGACGCGGGCGGGAGTAGGTGGTTCGTCGCGGAGGCGGATGAGTCCGACGGCGCATTCCTCGTCTACCGCCCCGATGCCGCGATCGTCACCAACGTGGAGGCCGACCACCTCGACCAGTGGGGCACTGAGGAGGCCTACCGCGCCGCGTTCCTGACCTTCCTCGAGCGGATCGAGCCCGGCGGCCTGCTGGTGCTCTGCGTCGACGACGACGGTGCGGCCGCCCTGGCCGGACCGGCCCGGGCCCGCGGCCTCGAGGTGGTCCTGGTCGGCACCGACCAGACGGCCGACCACCCACTGGACTACCGGGCCACCGACCTCGCGTTCGAGGGGACCAGCTCCCGGTTCACCGTCGAGGCTGACGGCGCCGTCCTGGCCGAGGTCACCCTCCAGATCCCGGGCCGCCACTACGTCGTCGACGCCCTGGCGGCGTTCGCGCTCGGCCACCGGCTGGGCTTCGACGTCGGTGGCCTGGTCCGCGGGCTCGAGGCGTTCACCGGGAGCGGTCGGCGGATGGAGCCCAAGGGGGAGGCCGGGGGAGTCCGGGTCGTCGACTCCTACGCCCACATGCCGCAGGAGATCGCCGCCGACCTGGCCGCCGCGCGCGGTGTCGCCGGAGAGGGCCGCGTGGTGGTCGCCTTCCAGCCCCACCTCGTCTCGCGCACCCGTGCCTACGGTCCCGCGATGGGGGCGGCCCTCGGCGCAGCGGACGAGGTCGTGGTCACCGGCGTCTACCTCGCCCGCGAGGACGCCGACCCGGAGGTGACCGGCGCCCTGGTCGCCGACGCCGTGCCGCTGCCCCCAGGCCGGGTGGCCTTCGTGCCGAACCTGGCCGACGTCCCGGCCGCCGTCGTGGAGCGCGCGCGCCCGGGCGACCTCGTGCTGACCCTGGGCGCGGGCGACATCACCGACCTGGGCCAGACCCTGCTCGCCCTGCTGGCGGAACGCCCCGCTCCGAGTGCCCGATGACCGAGACCACCACCCGTCGGAGCCGACGTGCGTTCGCCCGGCGCCAGTGGAGACGCCGCTGGCTGTCGTGGAAGTACGTCGTCGCAGCTGTCGTCCTGGTCGGTCTCCTCGTGGGTGGCGTCTGGCTGTTCCTCTTCTCCTCAGCGCTGGCTGTGCAGACGGTCGACGTCCAGGGGGAGGCGGTGCTGAAGCCGGCAGAGGTGCGGGCCGTGGCCGGGCTGACCGACGGGGAACCGCTGGCACGAGTGGACCTCGACGACGTGCGCACGCGGGTGCAGTCGCTGGCGCTCGTTCGCAGCGCCGAGGTCACCCGGCAGTGGCCCGACACCGTGGTCATCGAGATCGAGGAGCGGGTCGCGATCGCCGTCGTGGAGATCGGCGGTGAGCTGCGCGGGCTCGACGTCGACGGGGTCGTGTTCGACGAGTACGCGAAGCAGCCACCCGGCCTGCCTCGCGTGGAGACCTCGACCGACGCCGGTCGCGAGGCGTTGCGCGAGGCCGCTGCCGTCGTGTCGGCGCTGCCCGAGGAGCTCGCATCGTTGGTCGACCACGTCGAGGTCGCCACCGTCGACCAGGTCAGGCTGGTGCTCCGTGACGAGCGGGTGGTCGTGTGGGGGAGCGCGGAAGGGTCCGACGTCAAGGCCGAGGTGACGCAGGCGGCGCTGCGTGAGCGCGAGGGGTCCGTCTACGACGTCAGCGTGCCCGGCCAGCTGACCGTCGCGCCCTGACGCCACGGATTTCCCCGATCCGCGGCGTGTCTGCCGCGGTTCGGCCGACCCAACGCCTACGTTCTTCGGCAACGCGAGGTTGACATAACTATAACCCTCAGGTTCAGGGTTACAGTTCCCGGCCGAGCCGGACGGACCACAGTCGCAGACCAGGCAGTGCAAACCAGCAAGGGAGAGGGCGAAGCGCCATGGGTGCAGCACAGAACTACCTGGCGATCATCAAGGTCGTCGGCATCGGCGGCGGTGGTGTCAACGCCGTCAACCGGATGATCGAGGTCGGGCTCAAGGGCGTCGAGTTCATCGCGATCAACACCGACGCACAGGCATTGCTGATGAGCGACGCCGACGTCAAGCTCGACATCGGTCGCGAGCTCACGCGCGGCCTCGGTGCCGGCGCCGACCCCGAGGTGGGGTCCCGCGCCGCCGAGGATCACTCGGACGAGATCGAAGAGGTCATGAAGGGCGCCGACATGGTGTTCGTGACCGCCGGTGAAGGAGGCGGAACCGGCACCGGCGGCGCGCCGATCGTCGCCCGGATCGCCCGCTCCCTGGGCGCGCTGACCATCGGAGTCGTGACCCGCCCGTTCGCCTTCGAGGGCCGCCGGCGGGCCAACTCCGCGGAGGAGGGGATCGCCCAGCTGCGCGAGGAGGTCGACACCCTCATCGTGATCCCGAACGACCGGCTGCTCTCGATCAGCGACCGCAACGTCTCGGTCCTCGACGCCTTCAAGCAGGCCGACCAGGTGCTGCTCCAGGGCGTCTCCGGCATCACTGACCTCATCACCACGCCCGGTCTGATCAACCTCGACTTCGCCGACGTGAAGTCGGTGATGGCCAACGCCGGCTCAGCACTCATGGGTATCGGGTCGGCGCGTGGCGAGGACCGTGCGGTCGCCGCGGCCGAGATGGCGGTGTCCTCGCCGTTGCTCGAGGCGAGCATCGAGGGTGCCCACGGCGTCCTGCTCTCCATCGCCGGTGGTTCCGACCTGGGGCTGTTCGAGATCAACGAGGCCGCGGCGCTGGTGTCCGAGTCGGCCCACAACGAGGCCAACATCATCTTCGGCGCCACCATCGACGACGCTCTCGGCGACGAGGTGCGGGTCACCGTGATCGCAGCCGGCTTCGACGGCGGAATGCCCAAGCGTCGCCACGAGGGCAACGTGCTTCGCCCGCAACAGAGCCAGTCCGAGACGCGAACGGCGGTCGAGGCGGCCCTCGCCACCAAGGCCCCGGTCCGTCCCCGGCCCAGCCAGTCGACGGAGCCGGCCCCGACGTCGAGCCAGCCGAGCCGCGACGCAGCACCGGCCGCTGCCAAGCCGGCGCCGCGTCAGGTCCAGTTCGACGACGACGACCTGGACGTCCCCGACTTCCTGAAGTGACCTTCATCCTCCGCGACACCGTGTCGACTTCCGTCGGCACGGTGTCGATCGGCTTCACCGAGCGCCGGCTGGACGTGGGCGACCACGCCGAACTGGCAACGCGGGAGGCGGCCCTCGCCGAGATCGCCGACACCACGGGATCTCGTCCCCTGGTGATGCACCAGATGCACGGCGCCGACGTCCAGCTGGTCGAGGACTGGCGCGCCACAGACGGGGGCCCACGGGTCGACGCCTTGCTGACCGGCCAGGCCGGTCTGGCGCTGCTGGCTCGCGCCGCCGACTGTGTCCCGGTCCTCCTGGTAGGCGATGACGGGTTGCTGGGTGCCGTCCACGCGGGGCGACCGGGACTCGCTGCCGGTGTCGTGCCCGCCGCCCTGACGAAGATGCGCGAGCTGGGCGCGGGTCAGGTGACCGCCTGGGTCGGCCCACACGTGTGCGGTTCCTGCTATGAGGTGCCGGCCGAGATGCGCGACGACATCGCCAGCGTGGTTCCCGAGGCCCGCTCGACCACGAGCTGGGGCACACCCGCTCTCGACCTCGGTGCCGGTGTGCGTGCGCAGCTCGCCGCCGGTGGTGTGACAGAGGTCCACGTGGTCGACCGCTGCACGCGCGAGGACGACGCCTTCCCGTCCTACCGCCGTGATGGAGTCGACGCCACCCGTTTCGCAGGCGTGGTCTGGCGGCACCCGTGAGCCGCACCGATGACATCCGCAACGGCCTGATGACCGTGCAGACCAGGATCGCCTCCGCCTGCGAGGAGGCGGGGCGCGATCCCGACGAGATGACCCTCGTCGTCGTCACCAAGTTCTTTCCCGCCGCCGACCTCCGGGTGCTCGCCGACCTCGGCGTCACTCACGTCGGGGAGAACCGCCACCAGGAGGCCGTGGCGAAGGCGGAGGAGTGCGCCAACCTGGGACTCACGTGGCATTTCGTGGGCGGCCTCCAGAGCAACAAGGCGCCCGCGGTGGCGTCGTACGCCGACGTCGTGGAGTCGGTCGATCGCCCGAAGATCGCGCGCGGCCTCCAGCGCGGTGCCCACGACCGCGGCCGCGACCTCGACGTCCTGCTCCAGGTCAGCCTGGACCCGCCCGGAGCCGAAGGCCGTGCTGGCGTCGACCCCGCCGACCTGGACACACTGGCGACCGAGGTAGCCGGGCTGGGGTCGCTGCGACTCTGTGGGCTGATGGCGGTGGCGCCGCGCGGCGAGGAACCCACCGCGGCGTATGCGCGGCTGGCCGAGGTCCGGGCCGACTTCCTGACCGGACACCCCGACGCCACCACCTTGTCGGCGGGCATGTCGGGCGACCTCGAGGCCGCGATCCACGCGGGCGCGACACACGTGCGCGTCGGCTCCGCAATCCTCGGTCCGAGGCCACAGGACAAGTAGTGTCAGATTCACCAGAAGCGCCCTTCCGGGCGCTGGGACACCGGAGGACAACAACGTCATGAGCGGCGCGATGCGCAGGATCGGCGAGTACCTCGGCCTGCTCGAGGACACCGGCCGGTACGACGACGACTACAACAGTGACTACGAGACTGCCGACACGCCGGCGGTCGCCTCCTCTGGCCGGAGCCCTGCCAAGGAGTCCCGCCCTGCCCCCGTGTCCGACCTTGCCGAGCGCCGCCGTCCGGCCGCCGGCCCCACTGGAGTCGTTGCTGAGATGTCCCGGATCACCACCCTCCACCCGCGCACCTACAACGAGGCGCGCACGGTGGGCGAGAACTTCCGCGAAGGCACGCCGGTCATCATGAACCTGTCCGAGATGGACGACACCGACGCCAAGCGGCTGGTCGACTTCGCCGCGGGGCTGGTGTTTGCCACGCGTGGCACCATCGAGCGCGTGACCAACAAGGTGTTCCTGCTCTCGCCGCCCAACGTGACCGTCGCTGCCGAGGACAAGCAGCGCTTGGCCGAGGGCGGTTTCTTCAACCAGAGCTGAGGTTCGGTGTCCCTTGTCGGGCAGATCCTGCACGGACTGCTCTGGGCCTTCATCGCGCTGCTCTGGATCCGGTTCATCGTCGACTGGGTCCAGGTCTTCGCGCGCTCGTGGGCACCGGGTGGACCGCTGCTCGTGGTGCTCGAGTTCGTCTACTCGGTGACAGACCCGCCGATCAAGGCGTTGCGCAAGGTGATTCCGCCGCTGCGCATCGGGTCCGTCGCCCTCGACCTGAGCTTCATCATCGTGCTGGTGGCGGCCTACCTGCTGCTGAACGTGGTGGAACGCGTCTTCTTCGGGTGAGTGCGACGAGAAAAAGTCTCCCGGGCGACGGCCGTGGCCGCGCTGACCTGCCAGCGTGCAAGCGCTATTGTTCCCACGACAGATCTTTAGTTGACAGACCAACATGAATGGGTGAGGTCATGCCGCTGACGCCTGAGGACGTGAGCAACAAGCGCTTTACTCCCGTCCGCCTCCGCGAGGGGTACGACATGGGTGAGGTCGATCAGTTCCTCGACGAGGTGGAGGCCGAGCTGGCCCGCCTCACCAAGGAGAACGACGACCTGCGTTCGAAGCTCTCCGCAGCGCAGTCAGGTGCTCCGGTCGCTGTCGAGCAACCCAAGCCGGTGGTCGAGGAGCGCGTTCCCGAGCCGACGCCAGAGCCGATACCCGAGCCGACCCCCGCGCCGACCCCCGCGCCGCCTGCGCCGGAGCCGGTCGCTGCAGCGGCTGCCTCCTCGGTCGAGACCTTGCGCGTCGAGACCGTGCCCGAGGCCTCGAGTGCCGCAGCGCGGTTGCTCGAGATCGCCACCCGCAACGCCGACGAGCTGGTCGAAGAGGCCAAGGACGAGGCGGACCGGATCGTGGGCGAGGCTCGCACCAAGGCCGAGCGGATCGACGCCGAGTCCAAGGGCAAGGCCGACCGTCTCGAGGCCGACGCCCGCCGCCGGGCCGAGATGCTCGACGGCGAGACCTCCGAGCGCCGTCAGCAGATGTTCGGTGACCTGGAGAAGGAGCGCGACAAGCTCAACGGCGAGGTGGAGAACCTTCGGTCGTTCGAGCGTGAGTACCGCGCGCGTCTCAAGTCCTACTTCACTCAGCAGCTCGAGTCGCTCGAGTCCCCCTCGGAGGGCGGAGGATCGTCTTCGCAGGGCGAGCCCGCGCCGAAGCGGCTCCGCTCGATCCTCGGCGACGAGGAGAACTGAGCACAGCTCAAGACCTGTCAACGGGCCCGACTCACCCCTCGGGGTGAGTCGGGCCCTTCCATTTCTGGCACTGCCCACCAGGTCTCCTGGTCCATGGATGCGTGCCACGCTTGATGCACCTCGTGGGCCGGGCTAACCTTCCGCCGACACTGTGGCGGCCGCCACGCGTCTGCTCGGTCTGAGGGAGGCCCCCCGTCATGGCTCGCACCACCCGCAAGTCGATCGCCAGCTCGGCGGTGTCGGCGGCCCGCAAGGCGATCCGTCGCCAGCCCGGAGCGAAGGCCTCGCCCACCAAGAAGTCGGCAGCGAAGAAGGCTGCGCCCACGAAGAAGGCCACCCCGGCGAAGAAGGCTGCGCCGGCCAAGAAGGTGGCGACGAAGAAGGCTGCGCCGGCCAAGAAGGTGGCGACGAAGAAGGCTGCGCCGGCGAAGAAGGCGGCGACGAAGAAGGCTGCGCCGGCGCAAGAAGGCGGCGACGAAGAAGGCTGCGCCGGCCAAGAAGGCGGCGACGAAGAAGGCTGCGCCGGCCAAGAAGGCGGCGACGAAGAAGGCTGCGCCGGCCAAGAAGGCGGCGGCGAAGAAGGCTGCGCCGGCCAAGAAGGCGGCGACGAAGAAGGCTGCGCCGGCCAAGAAGGCGGCGACGAAGAAGGCTGCGCCGGCCAAGAAGGCGGCGACGAAGAAGGCCGCGCCTACCAAGAAGGCGCCGGCGAAGAAGGCCGGCACCGGCCGAAGAAGGCACCGGCGAAGAAGGCACCGGCCAAGAAGGTCAGTGCGCTCCGGGTCAAGGAGGGCGAGAGCGCCTGGACCAAGGCCGAGATCAAGGAAGTCAGAGCCGAGCTCAACGAGATCCGCGACAAGGTCGCCGCGACCCTCGCCACCCAGGAGGCCGACCTGGCAGGCCTGATGCGCGACGCCGGTGACGGTGCCGGCCAGGACCAGGCAGACATGGGAGCGACGAGCTTCGAGCGCGACCACGAGCTGATCGTGGTCAACAACGAGCGGGAGAAGCTCGCCCAGATCGACCGGGCGCTCGCGCGGATCGCGGATGGTTCCTACGGCACCTGTGAGTCGTGCGGCAACCCCATCGGCAAGATGCGGGTCATGGCGTTTCCCCGTGCCACACTGTGCATGACATGCAAGCAGCGCGAGGAGCGTCGCTGAGCGACGACGACATCGAGGCCACCAAGCCCGACCGCCCCGGCTCGTCCCGACTGACGCTGCTGTTCGCGACGGTTGCCCTCACGGCGTACGTCGTGGACGTGACCAGCAAGCACCTCGCCGTGACGCGCCTGGCAGACGGTGACGTCCCGGTCCTCGGGGACTGGTTCGTGCTCCACCTGACCCGCAACCCGGGTGCGGCCTTCAGCACCGGGACGCAGTACACCGTCGCGCTGAGCTGCCTGGCCGTTGCCGCCGTTCTCGTCATCCTCTGGTTCGCGCGCAAGATCGGCGACACCTGGTGGGCAGTCGGTCTCGGGCTCCTGCTCGGGGGGGTCGCCGGCAACCTGACCGACCGGCTCTTCCGCGAGCCGGGGCCGATGCGGGGACACGTCATCGACATGTTCATGGTGCCGAACTGGCCGGTCTTCAACGTCGCCGACATCTGCATCAACGTCGCCGCCGGCCTGATCCTGCTCCAGACGTTCCGTGGCATCGCGCTCGACGGCGGCCGCGCGGGGACCGACAAGACGTGAACGACTCCGACCACCGCGCCCTCACGGTCCCCGAGGGCCTCGCCGGCGAGCGCGTCGACGCCGCGCTCGCCCGGCTCTTCGGGCTCTCGCGGACGCGCGCCGCCGACCTGATCGCCGGCGGTCACGTGCAGGTCGACGGCGACTCGGTGCTCAAGAGCCACCGCGTCGAGCCCGGCACGGTCCTCGCGGTCGCGATCCCGGCGCAGACCGATCCGCTCGAAGTCGTCCCCGAGATCGTCGAGGGGATCAAGATCATCCACGACGACGAGTCCATCGTGGTGATCGACAAGCCGGTCGGGGTCGCCGTACACCCGTCGCCCGGTTGGAGTGGCCCGACGGTGGTCGGCCACCTCGCCGGCGCCGGCTTCCGGATCGCCACCGGTGGCGCCTCCGAGCGACAGGGGATCGTGCAGCGGCTCGACGTCGGCACGTCAGGCGTGATGGTGATCTGCAAGTCCGAGCACGCCTACTCCGTCCTCAAGAACGCGTTCCGCCACCGGACGGTCGACAAGACCTACCACGCCCTCGTGCAGGGCCATCCCGATCCGCTGGAGGGCACCGTCGACGCCCCCATCGGACGCCACCCCAAGCACGACTACAAGTTCGCGGTCATGGCTGACGGTCGCCACAGCGTCACCCACTACGAGACGCTCGAGGCCCACCGCTTCGCCAGCCTGCTCGAGATCAGCCTTGAGACCGGACGTACCCATCAGATCCGCGTCCACATGCAAGCCCTCAAGCACCCGTGCGTCGGCGACCTGACCTACGGCGCCGACCCGGTCCTCGCCCGGCGGCTGGGTCTTCAGCGGCAGTGGCTGCAAGCCGTGCGTCTGGGCTTCGAGCACCCGGACTCCGGCAAGTACGTCGAGTACGAGTCGCACTACCCCGACGACCTCCAGCACGCGCTCGACGTGATCCGAGATGAACACTGACCTGACGTTGCGGCCCGCGAGCGTCGCGGACGCGACCGCCATGGGAGACATCCACGTCGACAGCCGTGAGGCGAACGTCGGCTCGATGCCGCCGATGGTCCACACCCGCCAGACCACGTACCGCTGGATGCAGAGCCGCCTGGACGGTGAGAGCGTCGGCTGGGTCGCGGAGCGGGGCGATGCCCTGCTCGGCTACCTGGTCCTCACCGACGACTGGGTCGACGACCTCTTCCTGGCACCCGGGGCGACCGGGCAGGGAATCGGCGCCGCGCTGCTCGACATCGCCAAGGCCGAGCGCCCGGAAGGCTTCCTGCTGTGGGTCTTCGAGACCAACCGCGGCGCCCGCCGCTTCTACGAGCGGCACGGCTTGGTCGAGCTCGAGCGGACCGACGGCTCGGGCAACGCGGAGCGCGCCCCCGACGTACGAATGGCGTGGCCCGGTCCCGAGCCGCTCACCTTCTTCAGACGGCTGATCGACGACGTCGACGACCACCTCGGCGAGCTGCTGGCCCGCCGAGCCGCCCTCACCCGCGTCACGCAGGCTCACAAACCGGACCGATCCCGCGACCCCGCCCGTGAGCGTGAGATCGCTGCCCGGTTGGCCGCCCACGCCCCCGAGCTGGGGGAGGACCGGCTCGCTCGCATCGTCCACGCGATCATTACCGAATCGCTCGACGCCAGCGCTCCCGGTTACGGCGCGGAGTCTTGAGCCAGGCGGCTGAGGAGCAACGTCATGGCCCGATCACCCTGGTCGCTCGCGAAGATGCCTTGGGCGTGTGCTGAGCCGGGCAGCAGGACGACGTCGTTGTCCGCGCCGGGGGCCGACTCCGCCAGCTGGTTCGAGACCTCGGCCACCGGCTCGTCTTCGCTGACGATGAAGAGCTTGGGCTGCTCGCCCAGGCCGTCGACCACAGTGTTGGGTGACAGCAGGATCAGCTGATCTGCCAGGTTCGGCTCGGTCGTGGACAGCCGGAGGATTGCATCCGCGCCCGCACTGCCACCCACGAGCGCGACGTCCTCGATTCCGTCGTCGTGCAACTGCCGTACGGCCGCCTCGATGGCGTCCGGCGAGATGTCCTCCACCGCGATCACCGTCATACCCTGCTCGGCCATGGCGGTGGCTTGCTCTTCCCAGCTGGCTGCCTTGTAGGAGGCACCATGCGCCAGGACCACGCCGTACGAGCCGTCACCCCAGGTGAGGGCGGTCGATCCGGTGATGTCGATCTCCTCACCGCTCGTCTCGGCCCCGCACGCTGTGACAAAGACCAGGACCGTGGCCAGGGACAGGACGGCGCGCCGCATCTCGCGAGTAAAGCATCGACCAGGCATTCGCCCGCCGCGCGCGGGCGGCCCCTTACCGGACCGTGACCCTGACGTTCGCCCGGACGCTCTGCCCGGCGGCATTCACCGCGGAGACCGAGAAGGTGTACCGACCCGCATCCAGCCGCTTGAACACCGTGGAACGGGCAGCCGGGCCGACCGACTTGCCGCTGCCCCACTGGCCCGCCGAGAAGCCGACGTCGTAGCCGGAGATCGGCGCCGACCCCGTTGCGGCGGGAGCGGTCCAGTGGACCTTCACCTTTCCGTCACCCGTCTGGACTGCGGTCACCGACCTCGGCTTGCCCGGAACGGTGCCGTGAACCGTCAGAGTCGCGGCCTGGGTGTTCACCCCGCCGGCGCTGTTGGTGTAGCGGACCCGGTACAGGTTCCCCGACTCGGCCTTGGTCGGCGTGGACGAGTAGGTGTTGCGAGTCGCTCCGTTGATGTCCTCGAAGGAGCTGCTCCCGGGCACTCGGACCTGCCACTGAGCACGCGGTGCCGGGTCGCCCTGGGCCTGGGCCGTGAAGGTGGCGACCTCGCCCGCGTCGACGGTCACGTCGGCGGGCCCGGTGACCACGGACGGCTTCGTCGCGGTGACCGTCAGGGTGGCCCAGGCAGTACGCGCGGAGTTGTCCGGGTTGGTGAACACCGCTCGGAAGCGCCAGCCAGAGTGAGCGGTGGTCGGCGCGGTGCCGGTGTACTCGCCGGAGGTTGCCCCAGGGATGTCCTCGACCGGGTTGTCCCCCTTGCGGACCTGCCACTGGATGCTCGGGGCCGGGTCCGCCTCCGCCGACGCGGTGAACGCGAACGGGGCACCGGAGGCGACCTGCACGCTCTCGGGGTCAGCCGTGACCTGCGGCGGGGACGCGAGCACGGTCAGGGTCGCGGCGTCGGTGTAGGCGGTGCCGTCGGCGTTGGTGAAGAAGGCCCGGTACTTGAACCCGTTCTGGGCGTAGTTGACGCTGTCGAGCTCGAGAAAGGTGGAGTTGGCGCCCACGATGTCGGCGAACGTCTCGCCACCGTCCTCGCTGACCTGCCACTGCTGGAAGGCCTCCGAGTCACTGGAGGACGCTGCGAAGTAGACGAACTCACCGGACGTGGCGGTGACGTCCTCCGGCGCGGTGTTGATGACCGGCTCATCCATGGCGACGACGCTGTGATCGCCGGGAAGGATCGGTGCCGCGGATGCGGTCGAGAGTGCGGAGCCGGTCAAGCCGGCAGTGATGACGAGGACAGCGAGCGGCGTGGTGACCTTGGCCCGGGAGCGGCGGCTCCGGGTGGCCGGAGCCGGGGCGTGCGACACGGGGCGGTCTACTTCCTGGAGGAGTGAGTGGTGCACGGAACCCTCACGGTCCGGTGCCCGGTGCGCGGGAACCCGCAGTCACCTTCCGAACCGTAAGCGGCGCAGCGCGACAGCGCTCACGAACGGCTGAAACCGCGCCATTTGGGCAACCAGGAGCGTCGATCAGGCGTCCTACGTCCGTGACCACAGGAGTGCCGGCCAAGACGAAGGATCTGCGTTGCGACGCGGAGTGACCGCCCTCGTGAGCGCCATCGCCGCCATCCTGCTCCTGGCGGGCTGTGCCACCGATCGCAGCGGCCCCACCAGCGGTCCAGCGATAGGCGACACCACGACCTCGCCCGCGCCCACCCCGGAGACATCCACCACCAACACCCCAACGAATGGGGCCCCGGCGTTCGCGGAGAACACGAAGCGCCAGTCGCGCCGTGCGTCGGGCGGGTGGGACCTGGTGCTCGTCGATGTCCGCGTTGCTGAGGCCGAAGGCTTCGACCGGATCGTGTTGGAGTTCAGTGGCACAGCCACTCCCGGTTGGGTCGTCAACTACGTCGACGACGCAGAGCTTGAGGGCAGCGGCGAAAGGGTCGCTCTCGGCGGGAGCGCGACTCTGGACATCTACGCCTCAGGGACGACCTGGCCGGCGCCCAACTACTACAGCGGTCCCAGCCAGTTCACCCCAGAGAACGGCGGCGACGTCAGCGACGTCTACGTCGGCGGAACCTTCGAGGGCTACACCCAAGTCCTCGCCGGCATCGACGGCGACCCCGTCCCCTTCCGAGTCTTCGCGCTCACCGCACCCTCACGCCTCGTGATCGACGTGGTTGACGAGAGCACCGGCTGACGCCGTTGCTCGTCCTCATCTGCCGCTGGCCGGTCATGCCGATGAGAGTGCGTCTGCGTCTCGGCGATACTCGCTGTCCGGCTGTCGGAGCAGGTGATAGAACGCCGGGGTGCAGAAGATTCTCACGTTCCCTGATCATCTGCGGCTGATCAACGAACGGTCGGCCGCCTTCCGCACTGCGGTCGCGGCGGCGCCCAGACTCGACGTGCCGGTTCTGACCAGCGATCCGCATGCCTCTCCCGAGCGGACGCTGTTCGATCTCGTGCAACACGTGGGGATGGGCCGCCGCAAATCAGCCGCCATCGTCGCTGCAGGGCCCGCGGACGCGCCCCCGGAGAAGTCGGCCTGGGAGGACGGCATGGGTGCGCCTCGGGAGCGCGACGCTCTGCTGGCCTGGTGGACCGAGTCCGTGGAGCAACTGACGAGCGCGCTGCGTGAGGCCGGCCCGGATCGCGGTTGTTGGACGTGGTGGGGGGACTCGCCGTCACCGCAAACCTCTGGTGCCTGGGCGAGGCGACAGGTTCCCGAGATCGCGGTGTACACCTACGACGCCCAGCTCACGGTGGATGCCCCGCAGCCGCTATCGGACGAGGTCGCCCTCGACGGTTTCGACGACTGCCAGTTCACCCTCTGCGCAACGACGGCCGCCTGGCCACACGAACCCGCCATCGTCGACTACCACGCCACCGAGGGCCGCTCCTGGCGCCTTCGGCTTTCCCACGACGGCGCACACGTCGCCCACCTCACGCCAGCTGCCGGCGAGGACCCCGACACGGCCAACGCCTCCGCCCGGGGCACGGCCAGTGACCTGGTCCTGTTCTTCTACGGCCGCATACCGCTGGATTCGCTGAAGTTCGAAGGCGACCGTCGCATCTTCGATCAGCTCGTAGCCTGGGACCCGTCCGTGTGAGCCGAGGCGTCGCTGCCTACCGCCATGCATGCCTCTCACCCCGCCATGCTCGGCGGGGTGTGGGGCGGGGTCATCGTCGTCGGCGCGGGCCTGTGGGTGAGGTGACGTCGAGGGTGCCGTGGTGGTCGCGGAGGTACTGGTAGCCGTGCGGGCTGGACCAGAGGTAGGTGCCGGGGTCGAGGGTCGTGTAGCGCCAGGCGGTGTGGGTCTTGAGTCGGTGGTGGGTGCGGCACAGCGGCGCTAGGGAGCAGGTGCAGGTCTGTACGCCTGGTCCGTCGTCTCGGTAGGGGGTGATGTGGTCGCAGTCGCAGGGGTGGCTGTCGGGTTGCAGGGTGCGGGCGGGGCGGGTGCACCAGGGGAAGACGCAGGTGTGGTCGCGGAGGGCGACGTGCTCCTTGATGCGGTCGGGGATCTCGTACTGGCCGACGTGGACGTGGTCGTCGAGGTCGATGACGGGCTTGACGGTGAGGTGGGTGTCGGGGTGGCCGCACCAGTCGCGGATCTGGTCGGCGGTGACCGGGGTCCGGGTGTTCTCGACCCGGCCGACGTGGTCGGTGCCCTCGAGCGCGGCGCGGGAGAGGTGGACGTGGAGCACCACCCGCCGGCTCGGCCGACGGGTCTTGCCGGGTGCGGCCATCGAGCCTCGCCGTCGCCGGTGCCGGTGCCGGTGTCGGTGGCGAGGTCGAGGGCGAGCTGGCGGCGGGCGAGCTCGCCGGCGGCCAGCGAACGTCGTACGTCGAGCGACTCGGTGGAGCCCAGGTCGCCGAGCTGGTCGGCGATGGTCCCGATGGCGTCGTCGAGGTCGAGGGCATCAGCCAGGTCCAGCTCACCGTGAACGTGGCTGGTGCCGGCAAAGCAGACCTGGTCGTGGTCGATGGTGAAGTGGCGACCGTCGGCGGCCTCCCGGCGCCGTCGCTCGGCCAGGTCGGGCATGAACCGGCCGATCGCCTCGTCGACCAGCCGGGCCAGCTGGGTGGGCTTGATCCGGTGCGCCACCGGCGCCACATGCTGGTCGACGAACGCCGCCGCCTCCACGGTCAGGGCGCCGCCGATGGTCTCGTGGGCGACCTGCCGGGCCTTCCACGCCGCCAGCTCACCGAGTCATCGACCCGTGCCCAGAGCCTGGGGAGGCGGTAGCGCAGCTCCAGGGCGTGGCCGAGGTAGTACTTCCCGGACTCCGGACCCATCCCGACCGCGGCCGCGAACTCCGCCACACTGAACTCCGCCACCAGCGGCGCCCCCGGACCGGCCAGCGGGATCGCGTGCTCCCCACCGCTACGGAGCCGGAACGTCTCGGCGTCATCGAGGGTCTCGGCGGGGTGGATGACCGCCCACTGCACCGCCGCCTGCCAGCAGATCCGCCTCCGCCCGATCCGCCGCCTCCCGGCGTCCGCGTGCGAACGCCAGCACCCCGGCGGCCGTGTCCGGCAGCTCGGGAGCGAGGTTCGCGGTGGTGGTCATGGGTCCATTCAAGCCGTCACCACTGACAGGAATCCCTCTCAACCAGGCCTTTTCCACAGCCGTGGTGGTCACGGTCCGATCACGATGCCCGCGCTCACCTCTTGCGTGACGGCGTCCGGGGGTTTCGAGGCTCGGCGCCGGGCGCCTCGCACCTCAACCACCGGCCTCGCCTGCACCTCCACCACCGGACCCAGCTCGCGCGATGATGGGCACGTGGAGGACGGAGCGGAGGACGAGCACGCGAGGGCGTGGTCCGAGCTGTGGCACACCGCGCGCGGTCAGCCGGTCGAGGTCATCGAGGAGAGGCTGGAACGGATCCAGCACCCGGTGCTCAAGGGCCACCCGCAGACCGAGCTCCACATCGCGTTGACCGCCCGCGTCATGAGCGACCGGCGGTGGCTGTACGCGCATCCCCGGGCCGCAGTCGAGCTCGCGTGGCAGCACCGCCACACCCAGTCACCCTTGCGCACGTTGAACTGGCTGCGAAGGCCGCGGTTCGGGGGCTGAGGCCAGCCGCAGGCTCAGGCTGCCTTGAGACGTCGCTGTCCTGACACCACAGCGGCTTCGCCGCAGTGGCTCAGGACTGCTTGGTCTCCCAGAGCCCGATCAGGTTGCCCTCGGTGTCGGTGAAGTAGCCGGCGAAGCCCATGTCGCCGACCGCTTCCTTCTCGCCGATCACGCTGCCGCCGGCACCGCGGACCTTCTCGAGTGCGTCGTCGACGCTGGGCACGTCGATGACGATGGTGGGTCCCTTGCCGGCGAAGTCGTCGCTGCGCGCGAACATGCCGCCGTTGATGAATCCCGGCTCGGTCGGCCCGGACTGCTCGTCGGTGGGGCCGGTCATCACGATCGTGTAGTCCATCTCGGGCATCGGCATGAGCTGCCAGCCGAAGACATCGCCATAGAACGCGCGAGCCCGGTCCCCGTCGTCGAACGGGACCTCGAAGTGCACGACTTTCCCGGACATGGCCTCTCCCCTCCGTCGGAGTGCGGCGGCACCGCCGCACTCCGCCAGCCAACTCCAGCCCGGTGCCGCCCGTCAACGGAATGTCGGCGCCGCATGCCACCATCTCTGCCGTAGTGTTCGGATCCTTCCCCGAGCACCACCCCGGCGTCTCCGCGCCGTGGCCGCAGCATGCCCACCGACCCCCGAGGGGAGTGGCTCGACCACCGATGGCTGGACGTTCCCGCGACTCCTTCGCGCACCTCCACGTGCACACCGAGTACTCCATGCTCGACGGTGCGGCCCGCCTGGACGACATGTTCGCGCGTACGGCGGAGCTGGGGATGGACGCCATCGCCATGACCGACCACGGCAACGTGTTCGGCGCCTACGACTTCTGGTCCAAGGCGAAGGCGCACGGCGTGAAGCCGATCATCGGCATGGAGGCCTACTTCACGCCCAACACCTCCCGCTACGAGAAGAAGCGGGTCCGGTGGAACGACGGCGGCAACGACGACGTCTCGGGGTCTGGCTCCTACACCCACATGACGCTGCTCGCCGAGTCGACGACGGGCATGCACAACCTCTTCCGGCTCAGCAGCCGGGCCAGCCTCGAGGGCTTCTTCTACCAGCCGCGGGCCGACCGCGAGCTCCTCTCCGAGCACGCCGAGGGGCTGATCGCGACGACCGGCTGCCCCTCGGGCGAGGTCCAGACCTGGTTGCGGATCGGCGACTACGCCAAGGCCCGCCAGGCGGCCGCCGACTTCCAGGACATCCTCGGGCGCGACAACTACTTCCTCGAGCTGATGGACCACGGGCTCACCATCGAGCGCCGGGTGCGCGACGACCTGCTCAAGCTGAGCCACGACCTCGGCATCCCGCCGATCGCGACCAACGACTCCCACTACGTACGGCGCGAGGACGCGTCCTCCCAGGAGCACCTCCTGTGCGTGTCGTCGGGCAGCGTCATGAGCGATCCGAAGCGCTTCAAGTTCGACGGTGACGGCTACTACATCAAGTCCGCCGCCGAGATGCGTGAGCTGTGGCGCGACCTGCCCGAGGCGTGCGACAACACCCTCCTGATCGCCGAGCGCTGCGACGTCCAGTTCTCGGAGGGCAACGGCACCCACATGCCGGTGTTCCCGGTGCCCGAGGGCGAGGACGAGACGTCCTGGTTCGTCAAGGAGGTCGAGGCCGGACTCCGGTTCCGCTATCCGGCCGGCATCCCCGACGAGGTCCGCACCCAGGCCGACTTCGAGGTCGGCGTCATCACCCAGATGGGCTTCTGCGGCTACTTCCTCGTCGTGGCCGACTTCATCAACTGGGCCAAGGACAACGGCATCCGGGTGGGCCCGGGCCGCGGCTCGGGTCCCGGCTCGATGTGTGCCTACGCGATGCGGATCACCGACCTCGACCCCCTCCGGCACGGCCTGATCTTCGAGCGGTTCCTCAACCCCGACCGCGTCTCGATGCCCGACTTCGACATCGACTTCGACGAGCGTCGCCGCGGCGAGGTGATCCGCTACGTCTCCGAGAAGTACGGCGAGGACCGCGTCTCGATGATCGTCACCTACGGGACGATCAAGGCCAAGCAGGCGGTCAAGGACTCGTCCCGCATCCTCGGCTACCCGTTCGCCATGGGCGACCGCATCACCAAGGCGATGCCGGCCGCGGTGATGGGGAAGGACGTCCCGCTCAAGCAGCTCTTCGACCCCGCTCACAAGCGCTTCGGCGAGGGTGGGGAGTTCCGCTCGCTCTACGAGGGTGACGGCGACGTCAAGACCGTGGTCGACACCGCCATCGGCATCGAGGGACTCAAGCGCCAGTGGGGCGTCCACGCCGCCGGCGTGATCATGTCGCGCACCCCGCTGCTCGACGTGATCCCGCTGATGAAACGCGCCCAGGACGGCGCCATCATCACCCAGTTCGACTACCCGACCTGCGAGAAGCTCGGCCTCATCAAGATGGACTTCCTGGGGCTGCGCAACCTCACGGTCCTCGACGACGCCCTGCGCAACATCACGGCCAACAAGGGTGAGACGGTCGTGCTCGAGGACCTCGAGCTCACCGACCGGGCGACCTACGGCCTGCTCCAACGAGGCGACACCCTCGGCGTCTTCCAGCTCGACGGTGGGCCGATGCGGGCGCTGCTGCGCTCGATGCGGCCCGACACGTTCGAAGACATCTCCGCGGTCGGCGCTCTCTATCGCCCGGGCCCGATGGGCGCCGACTCCCACAACAAGTACGCCCGACGCAAGACCGGCCGCGAGCCGGTCGAGGCGATCCACCCCGAGCTGGCCGAGCCGCTCGCGGAGATCCTGGGGGAGACCTACGGCCTGATCGTCTACCAGGAGCAGGTCATGGCGATCGCCCAGAAGGTCGCGGGCTACAGCCTCGGACAGGCCGACATCCTGCGGCGCGCGATGGGCAAGAAGAAGAAGGAAGAGCTCGACAAGCAGTTCGAGGGCTTCTCGGCCGGCATGGCCGCACGCGGTTACTCCCCGGGCGCCGTCAAGACCCTGTGGGACATCCTGCTGCCCTTCTCCGACTACGCCTTCAACAAGGCCCACTCCGCGGCGTACGGCCTGGTCTCCTACTGGACGGCCTACCTCAAGGCCAACCACCCGGCCGAATACATGGCCGCTCTGCTGACGTCGGTGAAGGACGACAAGGACAAGATGGCGATCTACCTCAACGAGTGTCGCCGGATGAAGATCAAGGTCCTGCCGCCCGACGTCAACGAGTCGCAGGCGACGTTCACTCCGGTCGGCACCGACATCAGGTTCGGACTCACCGCCATCCGCAACGTGGGCGCCAACGTCGTCAGTGCCATCGTCGCTGCCCGCGAGCAGGAGGGCCGCTACACCGACTTCAACGACTTCATGGCCAAGGTCCCGGCGCTCGTGTGCAACAAGCGGATGATCGAGTCCTTGGTGAAGGCCGGTGCCTTCGACGACATGAAGCACCACCGTCGCGCGCTGGTCCAGGTCCACGAGACGGCCGTCGACCAGTACATCGACATCAAGCGCAACGAGGCGATCGGCCAGGACTCCCTCTTCGACGGGATCGCCGACGACGGCGGCTCCGGCTTCGGCATCTCCGTCGCCATCCCCGAGGTCGACGAGTGGGACAAGATGACGTTGCTCGGGCACGAGCGGGAGATGCTCGGCCTCTACGTGTCCGACCACCCGCTGCTCGGCCTCGAGCACCTGCTGTCGCGCGGCACCGACTGCAGCATCGGCCAGCTCATGCTCGACGAGGACCGCGCCGACGGCTCCCCGATCACCGTCAGCGGCCTGGTGACCTCGGTGCAGCGCAAGATCACCAAGCGCGGCGACACCTGGGCGATGGTCACCCTCGAAGACCTCGACGGTGCGATCGACGTCCTGCTGTTCCCGAGCTCCTACCAGCTGGCGAGCACCCTGCTCACCGAGGACGCGATCATCACCGTCCGAGGGCGGCTCTCGCGCAGCAAGGACCAGCCGGAGGTCCACGGCCAGGAGGTCACGCTCCCCGACCTGTCCGACGGGCCGTCAGGCCCGGTCGTGATCAGCATGCCGTCGACCCGCTGCACCGCCCCCGTGGTCGAACAGCTCAAGGAGGTGCTCGCCACCCACCCGGGCACCACCGAGGTGCAGCTCAAGCTGCTGTCACGCGACGAGACGCTGGTGATGCGCCTCGACGACCGGCTGCGGGTCACGCCGGCGCCGGCACTGTTCGCCGATCTGAAGCAGCTGCTGGGGCCGGGATGTCTGCAGAGCTGACCTCGACCGACGAGCACAGGCCGATCCACCACGCGTCGCGGTGGGGCCTGGTGCGCGGCGCCGCTCTCGTGATCGCCGCGTCGGCCGCGGTCGGCGCGCTGTGCGGTGTTCTCTGGGAGCTGTGGTGGACTCCGCCGAGCGGGCTGGTGCTCGAGGGAGTCTGGTATCCCGACCTCGAGGGGGTGCGTCAGCTGTTCTCCGGCACCGGCCTCTACGTCATCGTCGGCGTCGTCGGCGGCGTGCTGCTGGGGGCCGTCAGCGCGTGGCTCTTCGACCGCGTCGAGCTGCTGACGCTGGCGGTGGTCGCTGTGGGCTCGGTGCTGGCCGGCTGGCTGATGTTCCAGGTCGGCACCGCACTGGCGCCCCCAGACCCGACCGCAGCCGCCAGCACGGCCGACGACTACACCGAGCTGCCGGGCACCCTCGAGATCGACGGCAAGGGCGCCTTCGTGGCGTTCCCGGCCGGCGCCCTGACCGGGGTCACGGTCGTCTTCATCGGGTTGCGACCAACCCGTCGATTGCGCGGTTAGAGCGAGGCCCCGCCGGGTAAGGTTTCGCTGCGGGGGAACCGGCGATCGTCGTGCCCCGTCCCAAGCCTCACCACGATCTACGGGAGACACGATGTCCAGCTCCACGCCCCCGCCCGACGCCGGCGGCCCCGAGTACCTTGACCAGAGCGGCGGCGAGCCGGTCGGGCCGGCGAGCTCAGGCAGCGGCGGCGGCGGTCGTCGTACGGCGTTGGTCGCCGGTGGCGCCATCGCGGGCATCGTGCTCGTCGGTGGCGGCGTCTGGGCGGCCATGTCGTTCTTCGCGACGGGCGCGCAGCCTGCCGAGGCGCTCCCCGCCTCCACGCTCGGCTACGCCAGCATCGACCTCGACCCGAGTGGTGGTCAGAAGATCGAGGCGTTCCGGATGATTCAAAAGTTCCCGGCGCTCGAGAAGGAGCTCGGCGGCCTCGACGCCGACGACGACCTCCTCGGCAAGGCCTTCGAGGACATCGAGAAGGAGTGCGACGTCAGCTACGAGGACGACGTCAAGCCGTGGCTCGGCTACCGGTTCGCCGCGGCCGCCGTCGACCTGGGCGACGAGATGCCGACTCCGGTCGGCGTCATCCAGGTCACCGATGCCGATGCCGCGGAGGAGGGGCTGGCTGCCCTCCAGGAGTGCGCGGGCGCCGACATGGGTGGCTGGGTGATCGAAGGAGACTGGGCGGTGATCGCCGAGACCGAGGAACTCGCGCAGGAGGTCACCGACGCGACCGCCGATGGCACCCTCGCCGACGACGAGAGCTACCAGGACTGGACCGACGAGGTCGGTGACGCCGGCGTGATGAACATGTACGCCGCCCCCGAGGCCGGGAAGTTCCTCGCCGAGATCGCCGGCACGTTCGCCGGCGGCGGCATGATGCCGGGCCTGAGTGGAGAGCTGCCGATGGATCCGGAGGCGCCGGACATGGCATCCCCGGCAGTGCCCGAGGAGCTGCTCAACAACCTGGAGGACTTCCAGGGCATGGCGGCGACGCTGCGGTTCGACGATGGCGCGCTGGAGTTCGAGGTCGCCGGCGCCGCCGGCACCGAGGACCAGATGCAGATGTTGGCGTCCGACCGTGGCGGCGACGTGCTCACCACCCTCCCCGAGGACACCGCCGCTGCGGTCGGCTTCGCGTTCGCCGAGGGCTGGGTCACCCAGTCCATGGAGCAGGCCGCGAACATGTCCGGTGGCGAGATGACGGTCGAGGACATGGAGGCGGAGCTCGAGGCCGCCACCGGCCTCACCGTCGCCGACATCGAGACGCTCGCCGGCGAGTCGGCGGCACTGTCCCTGGGCAGCGACGTCGACGCAGAGACCTTCTTCAACTCCTCGGACGGCAGCGACGTGCCCGTCGGCGCCAAGGTCCAGGGAGATGCCTCGGGCATCCAGGACATCCTGAGCCAGCTGTCCGAGGCCATGGGCTCCGGCGCGACGGTGCTCGGCAGTGACGCCGAAGGGGACATGGTCGCCATCGGCCCCAACCCCGACTACCGGGGCCAGCTGCTCGAAGACGGAGACCTGGGTGATTCCGACGTCTTCCAGAACGTCGTCCGGGAGGCCGACGAGGCCAACGCCATCTTCTTCGTCAACTTCGACGCGGGTGACTGGCTGACCAACCTGGCCCAGGGTGACCAGGAGATCGCCGACAACCTCGAGCCCCTGCAGGGCCTCGGGTTCAGCAGCTGGACCGACGACGGCGACTCGCACGCCGTGTTCCGGCTGACGACCAACTGACAGGCAGTGGCTCCCTCGGCTCCGAGCTTCGCTCGGACCTAGCGAGCCACCTCAACTCCTCGCCTGCCCAGAGCCCTCGCAGGCTCGGCCTCAGGGCTCGGACGTCCGACCTCGCCCGTGATCGCCCCGGTGATCGCGAGCAGGTCGGCCGGGGCGATTTCGAGGTCGAGCCCCCGACGCCCGGCCGAGACCAGGATGGTGGAGTGGGCGATCGCGGACTCGTCCACGACCGTCCGGTGCCGACGCTTCTGCCCGACCGGCGAGATCCCGCCGGCGACGTAGCCCGTCGCGCGCTCGGCCACGCTGACCTCGGCCATGACGGCCTTGCTGCCGCCCAGCGCGCG
Source organism: uncultured Actinomycetota bacterium (assembly GCA_963804845.1). Classification (GTDB taxonomy): domain Bacteria; phylum Actinomycetota; class Actinomycetes; order Propionibacteriales; family Nocardioidaceae; genus Nocardioides. The sequence continues at coordinate 1,030,884 of CAWDSA010000007.1, forward strand.
CGCCAGGGCCTTGAGGTCGAGCTGGCCCGAGACGGGGACGACGGCGACGACCAGCTCGCCGTGGAGGCTGGCGACGAGGGTCTTGAAGACCCGGGACGGGTCGACGCCGAGGGCCGCCGCGGCCTCCAGCCCGAACGACGACGCGCGGGGGTCGTGGTCGTAGGCGCGCAGCGTGTACGGAATCCCGGTCAGCCCGGTGCGAGCGCGCCACTCGTGGCCAGTGTCCTTCCGCCCTGGTCGACGCGTCGCCGCTTCGCGGGCTCGCGGCGGGGCTTGCTCGACCTGGCCAGCCCCCCGCTCTTCCTCGCCACGCTGCAGTCTCTCAGTTGGGGGACCAGCGGGTCCGCGCGACCTCGGTGGCGGGGAGCGACGGGATCACGTTCATCGCTCGCAGCTCACTGCGCAACAGGTCGGTGACCAGGGTGAGGCGGAGACCGGCGTCCTCGGCCTCGAGCAGGGCCTGCCGGTCGGGCATCGGCAACGGCGCCAGGGCAGACAGGGTCCAGGAGAGGTAGGTCGGGTCCTGGGGGAGCTCGGCCGGGTAGGGGTCGCCACGGATCTCCGTGAGCGCGACCCGGTAGGCCGTGAACATGGCCCGGGCGCGCTCGGTGATCTCGGCCGGTACCGGTGGCGTCGCGTCCGGTCGCGGGGTGGTGTGTCCGCGCGGGAAGGGACCGGAGGTGTCCAGCCGCTCGAGCTCGATCCGGTCCAGCCCCACGGCGACCATGTCGAAGGTGCCGTCGGGGTGTGACTCGACGTCGGTCATCCGCACCCGGCAGCCGACGCGGTAGAGCGACTGCGCGCCGTGGTCGCCGACCTCGTAGCCCTCCCGGATGGCGACCGAACCGAAGATCCGGTCGGTGGGGTTCTCCACCCGCAGCAGGTGGTGCACCAGCGCGCGGTAGCGGTCCTCGAAGACGCGCAGCGGCACACTCACCCCCGGGAACAGCACCGTGTTCAGGGGGAACATCGGCAACGGGTCGGCCACGCTGCCAATCTAGGGCCCGAGGTCCAGCGGGTGGTGCACCCGAGGCGCAGCGCGGCGGCGAACCTAGGATTGTCCCGTGATTCGCCGCATCGACCTCCGCGGAGCCGCCGGCTCCGTCGACTACCGCGCCGCCGTACCGCGCGCGGAGCTCGACGTGGAGGCGGCATCGCATCTGGTGCGCCCCGTGGTCGAGGCGGTCCGTGACCGCGGCGTCGAGGCGATCGTCGAGTACACCCAGCAGTTCGACGGCGTCCACCTCGACGACATCGCGGTGCCCCGGGAGGCGCTGACGTCGGCACTCGACGGGCTCGACCCCGAGGTTCGCGCCGCACTGGAGGAGTCGATCCGACGGCTCCGAGTCACCTGCGAGGCCGAGCTCGAGCACGACGTCACCACGGAGCTGGCCGCCGGCGCGCTGGTGACGCACCGCAAGGTTCCGATGGGCAGGGTCGGGCTCTACGTCCCCGGCGGCCTGGCGCCGCTGGTCTCCAGCGTGGTGATGAACGTCGTCCCGGCGCAGGTCGCCGGCGTCGGCTCGATCGCGCTCGCGAGCCCACCGCAGCAGGCGCGGGGCGGCCTGCCGGAGCCGACGATCCTGGCGGCCTGCGCGTTGCTGGGTGTCGACGAGGTCTACGCCGTCGGCGGTGCCCAGGCGATCGCGATGTTCGGCTACGGCGCCGGCCCGTGCCGCCCGGTCGACCTCGTCACCGGCCCGGGCAACATCTATGTCGCCGCCGCCAAGCGGTTGCTGCGCGGCGTGGTCGGCATCGACTCCGAGGCGGGCACGACCGAGATCGCGATCCTCGCCGACGACAGTGCCGACCCGGCGTACGTCGCCGCAGACCTGCTGAGCCAGGCCGAGCACGATCCGGCCGCGGCCAGCGTGCTGGTGACCGACTCGGAGCGGCTCGCCGACGATGTCGTCGCCGAGCTCGGCAAGCAGGTTGCCGTCACCCGCCACACCGACCGGATCGAGACCGCCCTCGGCGGCCAGCAGTCCGGCATCGTGCTGGTCGACGACGTCGAGCAAGGACTCGACGTGGTCAACGCCTACGCCGCCGAGCACCTCGAGATCCACACCCGCGACGCCCGCGAGGTCGCCGCCCGGGTCCGCAACGCCGGGGCCGTGTTCATCGGCCCCTGGGCCCCGGTCAGCCTCGGCGACTACTGCGCCGGCTCCAACCACGTGCTGCCGACCGGTGGCTGCGCCTGCCACTCCTCGGGCTTGAGCGTGCGCACGTTCCTGAGGTCGATGCACGTCGTCGACTACACCCGCGACGCGCTGGCCGAGGTCGCGGGCCTGGTGGTGACGCTGGCCGAGGCCGAGGACCTGCCCGGCCACGGTGCGGCGGTCACCGTACGGCTGGACGAGCAGAAGTGAGCCGCTTTCCTCCGTTGCGGGACGACCTGCTCGGCCTCGAGCCGTACGGCGCTCCCCAGCTGGACGTGCCGGTCCAGCTCAATGTCAACGAGAACCCGTACGCCCCGAGCCTGGCCTGTGTCGCCGACATCGCAAGCGCCGTCGCCGAGGCCGCGACGACCCTGAACCGCTACCCCGACCGTGAGTTCACGCGAGCTGCGCACCGAGCTGGCGTCGTACCTCAACCGGTCCGGCGGCTCCGGCATCACCCCCGACATGGTGTGGGCGGCCAACGGCTCCAACGAGGTCATGCTGCAGCTGCTGCAGGCGTTCGGCGGGCCGGGCCGGTGCGCGCTGAGCTTCGCGCCGACGTACTCCATGTATCCGGAGTACGCCCGCGACACCGCCACCGAGTGGCAGGTCGGCCACCGCGAGGAGGACTTCTCGCTCGACCTCGACCACGCCCGGGCGCTGGTCCACGAGCGCCGTCCGTCGGTGGTGCTGCTGCCGAGCCCCAACAACCCGACCGGCACGTCGCTGCCCCATGACGCGATCGGGCTGCTCTGCGAGGCGGCAGGGGACGGGGTCGTCGTCGTCGACGAGGCGTACGGCGAGTTCCGCCGGGCGGGCACGCCCAGCGCGCTGGAGCTGCTGCCGGCGTACCGCAACCTGGTCGTCACGCGGACCATGAGCAAGGCTTTCGCACTGGCCGGCGGACGGCTGGGATACCTCGCCGCCGACCCGGCGATCTCCGACGCGATCCGCGTCGTCCGGCTGCCCTACCACCTCTCGTCCGTCACCCAGGCGACCGCACTGGCCGCGCTCCGGCACGCCGACGAGCTGCTGGCCCGGGTCGACGACCTGCGTGCCGAGCGCGACCGCACGGTCGACTGGCTGCGATCGCTGGGGCTGACCGTGGCCGACAGTGACGCCAACTTCGCGCTGTTCGGGACCTTCGACGACCGCCACGCCGTCTGGCAGTCGCTGGTCGACCGCGGGGTGCTGATTCGCGAGACCGGACCGTCCGGATGGTTGCGGGTCTCCATCGGCACTCCCGAGGAGATGGGACACTTCAGGACGGCACTTGCTCAGGTGATGGGAACTGCGTCGAACAAGGAGGGCGAATGAACCGCACCGCCACGCTGGACCGCGCGACCACCGAGTCGAAGGTCCACGTCGAGATCGACCTCGACGGCAGCGGTCGTCACGACGTCTCGACCGGCGTCGGGTTCTACGACCACATGCTCAGCGCGTTCGCGCGCCACGCGCTGGTCGACCTGGTCGTCCACACCGCCGGCGACACCCACATCGACGCCCACCACACCGTCGAGGACACCGCGATCGTGCTCGGCCAGGCGATCCGTGAGGCGCTCGGCGACAAGCAAGGCATCCGACGATTCGGCGACGCCACCGTGCCGCTCGACGAGGCGCTCGTGCAGGCCGTCGTCGACGTGTCCGGTCGCCCCTACTGCGTCCACACCGGCGAGCCCGAGGGCCAGGCCTACGTCGTCATCGGCGGCGACGCCGGCCCCGGCTTCCCCGGGTCGCTGACCCGCCACGTCTTCGAGACGCTGTCGTTCCACGCCCACCTCGCGCTCCACGTGCGGGTGCTGTCGGGCCGCGACCCGCACCACCTCGTCGAGGCGCAGTTCAAGGCGCTGGCCCGCGCGTTCCGCGACGCGGTCGCCCTCGACCCGCGCGAGACGGGCGTGCCCTCCACCAAGGGCTCACTCTGACTCCCTCCGTCGCGGTCCTGGACTACGGCTCGGGCAACCTGCGCTCGGTCGTCCGCGCGGTCGAGCGCGCGGGTGCCGAGGTCACGCTGACCGCCGACTTCGAGACCTGCCTGGCCGCCGACGGGCTGGTCGTCCCCGGCGTGGGGGCGTACGCCGCGTGCATGGCTGGGCTGCGGTCGGTCGAAGGAGACAGGATCCTGGATAGCCGGCTGGCAGGCGGCCGGCCGGTCCTCGGCATCTGTGTGGGCATGCAGGTGCTGTTCGAGTACGGGGTCGAGCACGGCGTGACTTCGGAGGGAACCGGTCAGTGGCCCGGCTCGGTCACGCGACTGGAGGCTCCCGTCGTACCCCACATGGGCTGGAACACCGTCGAGGTCCCCGACGGCTCGGCACTGTTCGCGGGCGTCGAGGGCCAGCGGTTCTACTTCGTGCACTCGTACGCCGCGCGCACCTGGGACCTCGTGACGCTCGGTCGTACACGCAAGCCGCTGGTCACCTGGGCCGAGCACGGCGGCGACCGCTTCATCGCCGCGGTCGAGAACGGTCCGCTCACCGCCACCCAGTTCCACCCCGAGAAGTCCGGCGACGCCGGCGCCCAGCTGCTCCGCAACTGGGTCCACTCGCTGGGGAGGACGACGCCATGAGGTACCTCGAGCTGCTGCCTGCGGTCGACATCGCGGACGGCCAGGCGGTCCAGCTGGTGCAGGGCGTGGCCGGGTCGGAGAAGCGGTTCGGCGACCCGGTCGAGGCGGCGCTGCGTTGGCAGGAGGCGGGTGCGGAGTGGATCCACCTGGTCGACCTCGACGCGGCGTTCGGACGTGGCCACAACCGTGAGCTCCAGGCCAGGATCGTCGGCGTGCTCGACATCGACGTCGAGATGAGCGGCGGCATCCGGGACGACGAGTCGCTGACGGCGGCCATGGACGCCGGTTGTCGCCGGGTCAACATCGGCACCGCCGCGCTCGAGCAGCCGGAGTGGTGTGCGTCCGCGATCGCGGAGTACGGCGACCGGGTGGCGGTCGGCCTCGACGTGCGCGGCCGCACGCTGGCAGCCCGCGGCTGGACCCGCGAGGGCGGCGACCTCTACGACGTGCTGACCCGCCTCGATGGCGAGGGCTGTGCGCGCTATGTCGTCACCGACGTCAACAAGGACGGCATGCTCCAGGGTCCGAACCTCGACCTGCTGCGCGACGTCTGCGCGGCCACCGAGCGGCCGGTCGTCGCCAGCGGTGGCATCACCGAGCTCGACGACCTCCGGGCGCTCCAGGGCCTCGTCGACGACGGCGTCGAGGGCGCCATCATCGGCACCGCGCTCTACGAGGGCCGGTTCACGCTCGCGGACGCGTTGGCGCTGACACCCCGGCGGAGGGGCATGACCCTCGCCATCCGCGTCATCCCCTGCCTCGACGTCGACGCGGGTCGGGTCGTCAAGGGCATCAACTTCCAGCAGCTGCGCGATGCGGGCGACCCGGTCGAGCTGGCGCGCACCTACGACGCCGAGGGCGCCGACGAGCTCACCTTCCTCGACATCTCCGCCTCCCACGAGGGCCGGGCGACCACGATGGAGGTCGTCTCGCGCTGCGCCGAGGAGGTCTTCATCCCGCTCACGGTCGGTGGTGGGGTCGGCAGCGTCGAGGACGTCGACCGGCTGCTGCGGGCGGGCGCCGACAAGGTTGCGGTCAACACCGCCGCGATCCACCGCCCGGAGCTCGTGGCCGAGATCGCCGACCGTTTCGGCAGCCAGGTGCTCGTGCTCTCCGTGGACGCCCGCCGCGCGGCGGGGACCGACTCGGGCTTCGAGGTCACCACCCATGGTGGGCGCACGTCCGCCGGCCTCGATGCGATCGCATGGGCTGCTCGCGGCGCCGAGCTCGGCGCAGGGGAGATCCTGCTCAACGCGATGGACGCCGACGGGACCCGGGAGGGCTTCGACCTCGAGCTGATCCGCGCCGTACGCCGCGAGGTGACGGTCCCGGTCATCGCCTCCGGCGGCGCCGGGGCGGTCGAACACTTCCCGCTCGCGGTCGACGCCGGAGCGGACGCCGTGCTCGCCGCCAGCGTCTTCCACTTCGGCACGCTGCGCATCGGCGAGGTGAAGCAGGCACTGGCCGCGGCTGGCCACGCGGTGCGTGCGTAGCCGTCCAGCCGGACGCCGTGGCTTCGCCCCGCCTGACTCGAGCCGGATTCGTGGAGTGTCGGTGGGGAGGAATAGCCTGACCGACGGTCGGGTTGTGGGCGACGACGAGGGGAGACGGGTAGCCAGTGGCAGACGAGTGGGGCGAGCACCGCGGGTCGACGACACGTGAGGGCTTCGCCGTACTCGGCGTCGCGATCCGGCGTGAGCGCGGGATCTTCATCTTCGCCACCATCGGCAGCTTCCTCTTCGCAGCGATGACCGTCGCTGACGCCTGGGTGCTCGGCTGGGCCACCGACAACGTCGTCGTCCCCGCGTTCAAGACCGGCGAGATCGATGGCGGCCTGCTCTGGGCTGTGCTCGGGCTGTTCATGGGTGTGGCGATCCTGCGCGCCGTCGGGATCGTCGCGAGGCGCCTCGCCGCCGGCGTCATGCAGTACCGCATGCAGGCCCACAGCAGGCGAGCCGTCACGCGGCAGTACCTCTCGCTCCCCATGGAGTGGCACCAGCGCCACCCGACCGGTCAGCTCCTGTCCAACGCCTACTCCGACGTCGAGGCCGCGTGGGGACCGATCGCGCCGTTGCCGATGGCGGTCGGGACGGTCGTGATGATGGTGATCGCCATCGTGCAGATGCTGGTCGCCGACGTAGTGCTGGCGATCGTCGGAATGCTGATCTTCCCGATGGTCGTGGTCGTCAACCTCTTCTACCAGCGGCTCTCCTCGCCCCTGATGACCCGCGCGCAGGGACTGCGTGCCGAGGTCAGCGAGATCGCACACGAGTCGTTCGACGGGGCCATGGTCGTCAAGACGCTCGGCCGCGAGGTCGAGGAGACAGACCGGTTCACCGCACGGGCCCATGAGCTCCGCGACGTCAACGTCCGCGCCGGCAGGATCCGCGCGGCCTTCGACCCCACGCTCGCCTCGCTGCCCAACCTCGGCGTTCTCATCGTGCTCAGCGTCGGGGTCCAGCGTGTCCTCAGCGGCGCGACCGACGCGGGTGACGTCGTGACCGTCGCCTACCTCCTGACGATCGTCTCGTTCCCCATCCGCTCGATCGGCTGGCTCCTGGGTGAGTTCCCGCGCAGCGTCGTCGGCTACCACCGAGCCCGCAAGGTCATCGAGGCCACCGGGGCGATTCCCTACGGCGATGCGAGGCTGCCCGCGGCGGCGGGGGGCGCGCGGCTGGAGGTCGACCGGCTCGGCTTCGCCTTCGACCCTGACGTGCCCCTGCTCGACGACCTGACCTTCGACGTCGAACCCGGTCGCACCGTCGCTCTGGTCGGTGCCACCGCATCCGGCAAGAGCACCCTCACCCACGTGCTGACGCGGCTCTTCGACCCCGACCGCGGACGGGTCCTGGTCGACGGCATCGACCTCCGCGACCTCGCCCACGGTGAGCTGGCCGGCTCGGTCTCCGTGGTCGGCCAGAACGCCTTCCTCTTCGACGACTCCGTCCGCGAGAACGTCACCCTCGGGGCCGACGTGCCCGACGAGGAGGTCTGGGGCGCACTGCGCGCCGCCGAGGCCGACGGCTTCGTCGCGGCGCTGGGCCACGGGCTCGACACCGCTCTCGGCGAGCGAGGGACATCCCTCTCCGGCGGTCAGCGTCAGCGGATCTCGCTGGCCCGCGCGCTCGTACGTCGGCCGCGGCTGCTGATCCTGGACGACGCCACCTCCGCGGTCGACCCCGAGGTCGAGGCGAGGATCCTCGCGACGCTGCGCCGCACCACCGGCGGCAGCACCCTGGTGGTCGTCGCCTACCGCAAGGCGACCATCGCCCTGGCCGACGAGGTCATCTACCTCGCCGAAGGCAGGATCGCCGATCGTGGGACCCACGCGGAGCTGGTCGACCGCAACCCGGCGTACTCCCGGCTGGTCAATGCCTACGAGCACCTGCCCCACGAGGAGATCGCGGGGGAGAGCGCGATGACCACCAACACCGCCGACAAGAACATGTCGGGCACCTCCTTCGACACCGGCGACGACATCGCCCCGATGGAGACCATCCGGCGCGGCATGGAGATCAGTCCCGAGCTGCGCGAGGGTCTCGGGCTGACGCTTCTCTTCGCCGTCGTCGCATCGTTCGGCCAGGTCATCGTCCCGATCGCCGTCCAGCAGACCCTCGACCGCGGGATCAACGGGCCGGGCGGGCCGGATGTCTCGTTCGTCGTGCTGATGGGGCTCGTGGCCGCAGCTGGCGTCGCCATCACGAGCCTGGCGTCCTACTTCATGACCAGCCGGTTGTTCCGAACCTCCGAGCGCGGCCTCGCCACGCTCCGGATCAAGGCCTTCCGGCACGTCCACGACCTGCCGCTGCTCACCCAGAACACCGAGCGCCGGGGTGCACTGGTCTCGCGAGTCACGACCGACGTCGACCAGGTCAGTCAGTTCCTCGTGTTCGGCGGCCTGATCTTCATCGTCAGCATCGGTCAGATGCTGGTCGCCAGCATCGTGATGTTCGTCTACAGCTGGCAGCTCGCCCTGGTCGTCTGGGTGGCGTTCGCCCCGCTGTTCCTGTCGATCCGCTGGTTCCAGCGCCGGCTCACCGCCGCCTACGCTCTGGTTCGTCGGCAGGTCGGCGTGCTGCTGTCCGCGATCTCCGAGCCGGTCGTCGGGGCCGAGGTCGTCCGCTCCTACGCCGTCGAGGCCCGCACCCAAGCCCGCATCGACGCCGCGATCGACGAGTTCAAGGCCGCCAGCATCACGGCTCAGAAGTACACCGTCGTCTCGTTCTCGCTCGGCGGACTCTCGGCCGGGCTCGCCAACGCGGGGGTGCTGATCGCCGGTGTGCTGCTCGGGTTCACCGGAGACATCACCGCCGGCACGGTGCTCGCCTTTGCGTTCCTGGTCACGCTGTTCGTCGGTCCGGTCCAGATGGGCACCCAGATCCTCACCGACGCCCAGAACGCGATCGCCAGCTGGCGCCGGGTGATCGGCATCCTCGAGACACCGGCCGATCTGGTCGATCCCGGGCCGGACGGTGAGATCCTGCCGCGCGGCCCGATCGACGTCACGTTCGACCACGTGAGCTTCGCCTATCCCGGCGGCCCGCCGGTGCTCCGCGATGTCGCCCTGTCCATCGACTCCGGCACCCGCATCGCGATCGTCGGCGAGACCGGCTCCGGGAAGTCCACGTTCGCCAAGCTGCTGACCCGGCTGATGGACCCGACCCAGGGCCGGGTGCTCCTCGACGGCATCGACGTCCGCGACATCTCCGCGGTCAGCCTGCGCCGCAGCGTCGTCCTGGTTCCGCAGGAGGGCTTCCTCTTCGACGACACCATCACGGCCAACGTGCGCTACGGCAAGCTCGACGCGACCGAGGCCGAGATCCGCGCCAGCGCCGAGGAGCTGGGCCTCGCCGACTGGGTCGCCGGGCTGCCCCGCGGGCTCAAGACGTCGGTCGGCCAGCGCGGCGAGTCGATGTCGGCGGGGGAGCGGCAGCTGATCGCGCTGCTCCGCGCCCACCTCGCCGACCCCGACCTGCTCGTCCTCGACGAGGCGACGAGCGCGGTCGACCCTCAGCTCGAGATGCGGATCGGGCGCGCCCTCGAGCGGCTGATGTCCGGCCGCACGTCGGTCACCATCGCCCACCGGCTCTCCACCGCCGAGAACTCCGACGAGGTCGTCGTCGTCGACCAGGGCCAGATCGTCCAGCGCGGCCCCCACCGCGAGCTCGTCACCCAGGCCGGATCGGTCTACGCCGGCCTCCACGCCTCCTGGGTCGCGCAAAGAACAAGTTGAGTGGCGCGTTTGTGACCGGTGAGTGGCGGGTGTGAGACATCGCCGGTGCCGCATCTCCGCCACTCGAGTGCCCCAAACCCGCCGTTCAACGCTGCGGGGATACTGGGGCCATGAGTGAGCTCGATCCCGCCGTCGCCGACCGGCTCAAGCGCAACGCCGAGGGACTGGTGCCGGCGGTGGTGCAGCAGCACGACTCCGGCGAGGTGCTGATGCTGGGCTGGATGGACGACGAGTCGTTGGCGCGCACGCTGGCCACCGGACGGGTGACCTACTGGTCGCGCTCGCGCCAGGAGTACTGGGTCAAGGGCGAGACGTCCGGCCACGTCCAGCACGTCAAGGAGATCCGGCTCGACTGCGACGGCGACACCCTGCTGGTGAAGGTCGACCAGGAAGGTCCGGCCTGCCACACCGGAGCCGACACCTGCTTCGACGCCGACGTGGTGCACCAGGCGTGACCCGCCGCCGTACGTTCGGGCCTGTCGTGCTGGCAGGACTCGCTGCTGGCGCGCTGGGAACCGTGGCGGCGAACAACGCGTGGGTGGTCGACGCCGGTGCGCCGGCCAGCGGTGACCCGGTGCCCGGCATCGCGGTGCCCGACACGGTGGCGGCGGCCGGCGAGATGCCCCTCGCGCTGGCCCTGAGCCTGGTGCTCCTTGCCGCCTGGGGTGTCGTGCTCGTGACGCGCGGACGAGTGCGCCGCGCAGTGTCCGGGCTCGCGCTGCTGGCCGCAGGTGGCCTGCTCGCGACCGTGGTCACCGGCTTCGTCACCCTCGAGGACCGTGTCGCTGACGCGATCCTCGAGCAGGGTGCCGCCTCCGACGTGCCGACCACGGAGTTCACAGCCTGGTTCTGGGCCGCTGCCGTCGCGGCAGTGGTCTCTGTCGTCGCGACGGCGCTCGCGGTCGCGTGGGCGCCCGCCTGGCCCGAGATGGGCAGCCGGTACGACGCCCCCGGCGCCGGCCCCGAGGACGAGCCGGCAGAGGTGCCGCCGGGGGAGCGCAGCAACCTGGACCTGTGGAAGTCCATGGACGAGGGGCGCGACCCCACCACGTGACACCTTCACTACACTTGCCCCGCACTGCCCGCCCCCTTCAACTGCGACAACCAGTGAGGAGCCCGGATGTCTGACAACCACGGCAACACCCCCGCGGCCTGGACCGGCGTCACGGTGGCGATGGTCGGCTTCCTCGTGGGTGGCGTCGCGCTCATGCTCGACCCCGTCAACATGACCCTCTTCTGGGTGGGGTGTGCGCTGGGCGTGGCCGCGCTGGTCGTGTTCGGCGTGATGGCCAAGATGGGCATGAACAGTTCCGACCACTGATCGCACGGCCATGTCCGTGCTCGACGACATCGTCACCGGCGTACGGATCGACCTCGACCGCCGCCGCGCAGCGACTCCGGCTGCCGATCTCCGCGCGGCGCTCGCCGACGTGGCTGCGTCCCGCGACCCGATGCCCCACTTCCGGAGTCCCGGCGCGAGCGTCATCGCCGAGGTGAAGCGCCGGAGCCCGAGCAAGGGCGACCTCGCCGAGATCCCCGACCCGGCCGCATTGGCGATGGCGTACGCCGCCGGCGGGGCCGCCGCGATCAGCGTGCTGACCGAGGAGCGCCGCTTCGGTGGCAGCCTCGACGACCTGCGCGCCGTCCGCGACGCGGTCGACACCCCACTGCTCCGCAAGGACTTCACGGTCGACAGCTATCAGCTGCTGGAGGCCCGTGCCGCCGGTGCCGACCTGGTGCTGCTGATCGTGGCCGCGCTCGACGACGAGACCCTCCGGCGGCTCCACGACGAGGCTCGCGAGCTCGGGATGGGCGTGCTGGTCGAAGTCCACGACGAGGCCGAGACCGAGCGAGCCGTCGCGCTCGGTGCCGAGCTGATCGGTGTCAACGCTCGCAACCTCAAGACCCTCGCCGTCGACGACGACACCTTCGGCCGGCTCGCCCCGCTCGTCCCCGCCGACCGCGTGCTCGTGGCCGAGTCCGGCATCTCCGGGGTCGCCGACGTCCGCCGGTTCGTCGAGGAGGGCGCCCGGGTTGTCCTCGTCGGAGAGGCTCTGGTCAGGGACGGGGACCCCGAGACCGCCGTCCGCACGATGACGGGAGTGACGGCATGAGCACCTGGGACGCCGACGAGCGCGGCTGGTTCGGCGACTTCGGGGGTCGCTACATGCCCGAGGCGCTCGTGGCCGCGCTCGACGAGCTCACCGACGCGTGGCAGGAAGCGTGGGCCGACGACGGCTTCCGCGCCGACTTCGACGCGATTCTGCGCGACTACGCCAACGTCCCGAGCCCGCTCTACGAGGCGACGCGTCTCAGCGAGCACATCGGCGGTGCCCGGATCCTCCTCAAGCGCGAGGACCTCAACCACACCGGCGCCCACAAGATCCGCAACGTGCTCGGGCAGGCGCTGCTGACGAGGCGGATGGGCAAGCAGCGGGTGATCGCCGAGACCGGCGCCGGCCAGCACGGCGTCGCCGCCGCCACCGCGGCGGCGTACTTCGGGCTCGACTGCACCGTCTACATGGGCTCGGTCGACACCCGCCGCCAGGCGCTCAACGTCGCGCGGATGCAGCTGCTCGGGGCGAAGGTCGTGGCCGTCGACTCCGGCAGCGCCACCCTCAAGGACGCCATCAACGAGGCGTTGCGCGACTGGGTCGCGAGCGTCGACCACACCGCCTACCTGTTCGGTACGGCGGCCGGTCCCCACCCGTTCCCGAGCATGGTTCGCGACTTCACGCGCGGCATCGGCGACGAGGCCCGCGCCCAGTGCCTCGAGCTGATCGGCCGGCTGCCAGACGCCGTGACGGCCTGCGTGGGCGGCGGCTCCAACGCGATCGGGCTGTTCACCGCGTTCCTCGACGACCGGGACGTCGCGATCCACGGCTTCGAGGCAGGTGGTGAGGGATTCGAGACCGGTCGGCACGCCGCGACCATCGCGGCGGGGGAGAGCGGCGTCCTCCACGGTGCCCGCACGTTCGTGCTCCAGGACGAGGACGGCCAGACCGTCGAGTCCCACTCGATCTCCGCCGGCCTCGACTACCCCGGCGTGGGCCCGCAGCACGCCCACCTCGCGAAGTCCGGCCGCGCCGACTACGTGCCGATCACCGACCGCCAGGCCATGGATGCGCTCGAGCTGCTCGCCCGCAAGGAGGGCATCATCGCGGCCGTCGAGTCGGCGCATGCGCTCGCTGGATCGTTCGACGTCGCCCGCGAGCTCGGTCCCGACGGCGTGGTGCTGGTCAACCTCTCGGGCCGCGGCGACAAGGACATGGAGACCGCGATGTCGTGGTTCGGTCTGGGGAGCGGTCAGTGACCGTCCGGACGGCCTTCGACACCGCGCGTGCCGAAGGGCGCGGGACCCTCGTGGGCTACCTTCCGGCCGGGTTCCCGGACGTCGAAGGTTCGATCGAGGCGCTTCACGTCATGGTCGACTCCGGCTGCGACGTGATCGAGGTGGGGCTGCCCTACAGCGATCCGGTCATGGACGGTCCCACGATCCAGGCCGCCGCGCAGCAGGCGCTCGAGGGCGGGGTCCGCACCCGCGACGTGCTCCGCACCGTCGAGGCGGTCGCCGCGACCGGAACGCCGACGGTGGTGATGACCTACTGGAACCCGGTCGACCGGTACGGCGTCGCCCGCTTTGCCCAGGACCTCGCCTCCGCCGGCGGAGCCGGGTTGATCACCCCCGACCTGACCCCCGACAGCGCCCACGAGTGGATCGAGGCGGCCGACGCGCACGACCTCGACAAGATCTTCCTGGTCGCCCCGAGCTCGACCGACGCCCGGATCGCGATGACGACCGCTGCCTGCCGCGGCTTCGTCTATGCGACGGCGGTCATGGGCGTCACCGGCGCCCGTGACACCACCAGCGACCTGGCCGGCCCACTCGTCGCCCGCACCCGCGCGGCGTCTGACCTTCCGGTCGCCGTCGGTCTCGGGGTCAGCAACGGCGACCAGGCCGCCGAGGTCGCGTCGTACGCCGACGGCGTGATCGTCGGCTCGGCGTTCGTCCGGGTGCTGCTCGACCACCCGGGCGACAGGGCTGCCGGCCTGGCCGCCATCGCCGCGCTCACCGAGGACCTGGCGGGGGGAGTACGGCGTGCGTAGGGCCTGGCTGGGTGCCCTGCTCCTGGCCGGCGTGCTCACGGGCTGCGGCAACGGTGACCCCGAGGTGGGCGACTTCAACGGCGCGGTCCTCGATCAGCCCTACACCGTCCCCGACGCCGACCTGACCGACACCGGGGGAGAGCCCTACTCGCTCGCCGCTGACACCGACAAGCCGCTGACGCTGGTCTTCTTCGGCTACACGAACTGTCCCGACATCTGCCAGACGGTGATGGCCAACGTCGCCGCGGGGCTGACCCGCCTCGACGAGGCGGAGCGGGAGCAGGTCGAGGTCGTCTTCGTGACGACCGACCCGGCCCGTGACGACGAGCAGGCGCTGCGGGACTACCTCGACCGGTTCGACCCCTCGTTCCTGGGCCTCACCGGCGACCTCGACACGATCACCGACATGGGAAACACCCTCGGTGTGCCCGTCGAGAAGGGCGAGAAGCTGCCGAGCGGCGGCTATGAGGTCACCCACGGCACCCAGGTGATCGGCGTCGACGCCGACGACCGCGCCCCCATCGTGTGGCTGCAGGACACTTCTGCCGCCGAGTTCGCCGAAGACATCCACCTGATGCTGACCGGAGACGCCTGATGAGCATGTCGTCGTACGTGTGGAGCATTCCGAGTCCGGCCGACGGAGTCCTCGACCTCGGGCCGTTCCCGCTGCGCGGATACGCCGTCGCGATCATCCTCGGCATCGTCGCCGCCATCTGGATCGGTGAGCGACGGTGGGTGGCCCGGGGCGGCGAGAAGGGCGAGGTCTCCGACCTGGCGCTGTGGGCCGTGCCGTTCGGTCTCGTGGGTGGACGGCTCTACCACGTCGCCACCGACTACCAGCTCTACTTCGGCGAGGACCGCAACCCGGTCACGGCTCTCTACGTGTGGCGCGGCGGCCTCGGCGTGTGGGGCGCGATCGCCTTCGGCGCGCTCGGCATGGTCATCGGCGCCAAGATGAAGGGCATCAAGGTGCTGCCGCTCCTCGACGCTCTCGCGCCGGGCGTGCTGGTCGCCCAGGCGATCGGCCGGTGGGGCAACTGGTTCAACCAGGAGCTGTTCGGGCGGCCGACCGACCTGCCGTGGGCGCTGGAGATCGACGTCGACCACCGACCCGTGGGCTACCTCGACATCGCCACGTTCCACCCGACCTTCCTCTACGAGTTCGTGTGGAACCTGTTGGCGTTCGCGTTCGTCGTGTGGGCCGACCGCCGGTTCCGCCTCGGCCACGGCCGGGTGCTCGCGCTCTACGTCATGGCCTACACGCTCGGCCGCGGCTGGATCGAGATGTTGCGGATCGACGACGTCCAGATGTCGGACGTGCTGGGGCTGCGCCTCAACGTGTGGACGTCGATGGTGCTGTTCGTGCTGGCAGCGGTGTATTTCGTGGTGTCGGCCAGGCGTCACCCCGGCCGCGAGACGGTGGTTCGCTCCACGCGAGACGAGCAGGATCCCGCCTCGACGCAGTGATAGCGTGAACCAGCCGCTCGGGCCAACGTCGTCCCCTGCACCGCTTCCAGCACGCACCGCTCTGGCCACCCCTCGGGTGTGGCCGCCGACGACGACGGGAGAATGCCTCGTGCCGACTCCGCACGCATTCCCGCCGCCCCTGCCTGCGACGCTCGGTCACCGGGCAGAGGGGCTCTACGACCCGCGCTTCGAGCACGACGCCTGCGGCGTCGCGTTCGTGGCCACGCTGACCGGTGAGCCCAGCCACGACATCGTGGCCAAGGCCCTCACCGCGCTGCGCAACCTCGACCACCGCGGTGCCGCCGGCGCCGAGGTGAACTCCGGTGACGGCGCGGGGATCCTGATGCAGGTGCCCGACGGGTTCCTGCGCGACGTGGTCGACTTCGACCTGCCGACCGTCGGCTCGTACGCCGTCGGCACGGCGTTCCTCCCCGGTGACGACGAGAACGTCGCCAAGACCCGCAGCCGCATCGAGGAGCTCGCGGGCGAGGAGGGCCTCGCCGTCCTCGGCTGGCGCGACGTACCCACCAGCCCCGACGTGCTCGGTGCGACCGCGTTGAGCGTGATGCCGACCTTCAGCCAGGTGTTCGTGGCCGGCTCCGGCTCGCGCGTCGCCGGCATGGCTCTGGAGCGGCAGGCGTTCTGCCTGCGCAAGCGCTCCGAGAAGGAGACCGACGCCTACTTCCCCTCGCTCTCCACCCGCACGCTCGCCTACAAGGGCATGCTCACGACCGCCCAGCTCGACCACTTCTTCCCCGACCTGGCCGACGAGCGGATCGCGTCCGCGCTCGCTGTCGTCCACTCGCGGTTCTCGACCAACACGTTCCCGAGCTGGCCGCTGGCCCACCCGTTCCGGTTCATCGCCCACAACGGCGAGATCAACACGGTCATGGGCAACCGCAACTGGATGCGGGCCCGCGAGGCGCTGCTGGAGTCGGACCTGATCCCGGGCGACCTCGAGCGGCTCTACCCCGTCTGTACGCCGGGCGCGTCCGACTCGGCCTCCTTCGACGAGGTGCTCGAGCTGCTCCACATGGGCGGCCGCTCGCTGCCCCACTCGGTGCTGATGATGATCCCGGAGGCGTGGGAGAACCACGGCGAGATGGACGACCAGCGGCGCTCGTTCTACGAGTTCCACTCCGCCCTGATGGAGCCGTGGGACGGTCCCGCGTGCGTGGTGTTCACCGATGGCACCCAGATCGGCGCGGTGCTCGACCGCAACGGGCTGCGCCCCTCCCGCTACTGGGTCACCGACGACGGCCTGGTGGTGCTGGCCTCCGAGGTCGGCGTCCTCGACCTCGACCCGGCGACCGTCGTCCGCAAGGGGCGGCTCCAGCCGGGCCGGATGTTCCTGGTCGACACCGACGAGCACCGGATCATCGAGGACGAGGAGCTCAAGTCCGAGCTGGCCGACGAACACCCCTACAACGAGTGGCTCCACGCCGGGCTGATCCACCTCGACGACATCCCCGAGCGCGAGCACATCATCCACACGCACGCCTCCGTGACCCGGCGGCAGCAGATCTTCGGCTACACCGAGGAGGAGCTGCGCGTGCTGCTCACCCCGATGGCCAACACCGGGGGCGAGCCGCTCGGCTCGATGGGCACCGACACCCCGATCGCGGCGCTGAGCGACAGGCCGCGGCTGCTGTTCGACTACTTCAGCCAGCTCTTCGCCCAGGTCACCAACCCGCCGCTCGACGCGATCCGCGAGGAGCTCGTGACCTCGCTGGCGGGCACCATCGGCCCGGAGGCCAACCTGCTCGAGCCGGCTCCCGCGTCGTGCCGCCAGGTGGTGCTGCCCTTCCCGGTCATCTCCAACGACGACCTCGCGAAGATCCGCCACATCAACCGCGACGGCGACATGCCGGGCTTCATCACCCACGTCGTCAGAGGTCTCTACGACGTCGAGGGCGGCGGCGGAGCGATGGCCGAGCGGATCGACGAGCTGTGCGCCGAGGTGTCGGAGGCGATCGCCGACGGCGCCCGCGTCATCGTGCTGTCCGACCGCCACTCCACCCAGGAGCTGGCGCCGATCCCGTCGCTGCTGCTGACCGGCGCCATCCACCACCACCTCGTGCGCGAGAAGACCCGCACCCAGGTCGGGCTGCTGGTCGAGGCGGGTGACGTGCGCGAGGTCCACCACGTGGCCCTCCTCATCGGTTACGGCGCCGCGGCGGTCAACCCCTACCTCGCCATGGAGTCGGTGGAAGACCTCGCCCGTGACGCCTTCTACGTGAAGACCGAGCCCGAGCAGGCCGTCGCCAACCTCATCAAGGGGCTCGGCAAGGGCGTGCTGAAGGTGATGTCCAAGATGGGCGTCTCCACCGTGGCGTCGTACACCGGTGCCCAGATCTTCGAGGCGGTCGGTCTGTCGCAGGCGGTCGTGGACAAGTACTTCACCGGCACGACCTCCAAGCTCGGCGGCGTCGAGCTCGAGACCATCGCCGAGGAGGTCGCGCGACGCCACGCCGTCGCCTACCCGACGTCCGGCATCGCGCCGGCCCACCGCTCGCTGGCCATCGGCGGCGAGTACCAGTGGCGCCGCGAGGGTGAGCCTCACCTGTTCGACCCGGAGACCGTCTTCCGGCTCCAGCACTCCACGCGGGCCGGGAAGTACGACGTCTTCAAGCAGTACACGAGCCGCGTCGACGAGCAGTCCACGCGGCTGATGACGCTGCGCGGGCTGTTCCGCTTCAAGGACGGTGACACCACCGGTCGCCCGTCGATCCCCCTCGAGGAGGTCGAGCCGGTCTCCGAGATCGTGAAGCGGTTCTCCACCGGTGCCATGTCCTACGGGTCGATCAGTCGCGAGGCCCACGAGACGCTCGCCATCGCGATGAACCGGATCGGCGCCAAGTCCAACACCGGCGAGGGCGGTGAGGACGCCGACCGCCTCCACGACCCGGAGCGCCGCAGCTCGATCAAGCAGGTCGCCTCCGGCCGGTTCGGCGTGACGTCGGAGTACCTCACCAACTCCGACGACATCCAGATCAAGATGGCGCAGGGCGCCAAGCCCGGCGAGGGTGGGCAGCTGCCCGGCAACAAGGTCTATCCGTGGGTCGCCAAGACGCGCTACTCCACGCCGGGTGTGGGCCTCATCAGCCCACCGCCCCACCACGACATCTACTCGATCGAGGACCTCGCCCAGCTGATCCACGACCTCAAGAACGCCAATCCCTCGGCGCGGGTCCACGTCAAGCTCGTCTCCGAGGTCGGCGTCGGCACCGTCGCCGCCGGAGTCTCCAAGGCGCATGCCGACGTGGTCCTGATCTCCGGTCACGACGGTGGCACGGGTGCGTCGCCGTTGACGTCCCTGAAGCACGCGGGCGGCCCGTGGGAGCTCGGCCTGGCCGAGACCCAGCAGACGCTGCTGCTCAACGGGCTGCGTGACCGGATCGTCGTCCAGACGGACGGCCAGCTCAAGACCGGCCGGGACGTGGTCATCGCCGCCCTGCTCGGCGCGGAGGAGTTCGGGTTCGCCACCGCCCCCCTCGTCGTCTCGGGCTGCATCATGATGCGGGTCTGCCACCTCGACACCTGCCCGGTGGGCGTCGCCACCCAGAACCCGGTCCTGCGCGAGCGCTACACCGGGAAGCCGGAGTTCGTGGTGACGTTCTTCGAGTACATCGCCGAGGAGGTCCGCGAGCTGCTCGCCGAGCTCGGCTTCCGCAGCCTCGACGAGGCCATCGGTCGGGTCGACTCGCTCGACGTCCGGACCGCCGTCGACCACTGGAAGGCCGCGGGGCTCGACCTCGCCCCGATCCTCCACGAGGCCTCGCCACACGGTGAGTTCCGGCAGTTCGACGACCAGGACCTGCGCTGTACGAAGGAGCAGGACCACGGCCTCGCCAAGGCGCTCGACAACGAGCTGATCGCCCTGGCCGGGCCGGCCCTGGAGTCGGGTGAACCGGTCCGCGCGCAGCTCGACGTCCGCAACGTCAACCGCACCGTCGGCACGATGCTCGGTCACGAGGTCACCAAGCGCCACCGCGGCGAAGGCCTGCCGGAGGGCACGATCGACCTGACGTTCCTCGGCTCGGCCGGCCAGTCCTTCGGCGCGTTCCTGCCCCGCGGGATCACGCTGCGCCTGGAGGGCGACGCCAACGACTACGTCGGCAAGGGTCTCTCGGGTGGCCGGATCATCGCGCGCCCGGACCGGGCGGCGACCTTCCGCTCCCAGGAGCAGATCATTGCCGGCAACACCATCGCGTACGGCGCGACGTCGGGCGAGATCTTCCTGCGCGGCGGCGTGGGGGAGCGGTGCTGCGTGCGCAACAGCGGCGCCACGGTCGTGACCGAGGGCGTGGGCGACCACGGCTGCGAGTACATGACCGGCGGCCGCGTCGTCGTGCTCGGCCCGACCGGTCGCAACTTCGCGGCCGGCATGTCCGGTGGTTACGCCTTCGTGCTCGACCTCGACGAGTTCCGGGTCAACCCGGAGCTGGTCGAGCTCGGACGGGTCGAGGGCGAGAAGGTCGAGGAGCTCGAGGCCCTGGTCCGGCGGTTCGCCGAGGAGACCGGCTCGGACGTGGCCGGCGAGCTGCTGGCCGACTGGGCGACCGCCGTGGATCGGTTCACGCTGGTGATGCCGCGTGACTTCAAGCGGGTGCTCGACGTCCGGGCCGAGGCTGAGGCCGAGGGTCTCGACGAGGATCAGACCAACACCCGGATCATGGAGGTGCTGCATGGCTGACCCGAAGGGCTTCCTGAAGAACGGGCGCGAGGTCGCGACCCGTCGCCCTGTCGAGGAGCGGGTGCAGGACTGGAACGAGGTCTACCCGGACGGCATCGGCCGCGCGCTGCTGCCGATCATCAGCACGCAGGCGGGTCGCTGCATGGACTGTGGCATCCCGTTCTGCCACCAGGGCTGCCCGCTCGGCAACATCATCCCCGAGTGGAACGACCTGGTCTGGCGCGACGACTGGGACGGCGCGATCGAGCGGCTCCACGCGACCAACAACTTCCCGGAGTTCACCGGCCGGCTGTGCCCGGCTCCGTGCGAGACGTCCTGCGTGCTCGGCATCAACCAGGACCCGGTCACGATCAAGAACGTCGAGGTCGCGATCATCGACCGCGCGTGGGAGTCGCGTGCCGTCCGGCCGCAGCCTCCCGAGTGGCTCTCGGGCCGCACCGTCGCCGTGGTCGGGTCCGGACCCGCCGGGCTTGCCGCGGCCCAGCAGCTCACCCGGGCCGGTCACACCGTGGCCGTCTACGAGCGGGCCGACAAGATCGGGGGTCTGCTGCGCTACGGCATTCCCGAGTTCAAGATGGAGAAGAAGCACCTCGACCGCCGGCTCGACCAGATGCGTCGCGAGGGAACCGTCTTCCGCGCCGGCGTCGACGTCGGCTCGGACGACCTGACCGCCGAGCGCCTGCTCGACCGGTACGACGCGGTCGTGCTCGCGATGGGATCCACCCTGGGTCGCGAGCTGCCGATGCCGGGACGCGAGCTCGACGGGATCCACCAGGCGATGGAGTACCTGCCGCAGTCCAACCGGGTCTCGCTCGGCGAGGACGTGCCCGACCAGATCCGCGCCGACGACAAGCACGTCGTCATCATCGGCGGCGGCGACACCGGCGCCGACTGCCTCGGCACGGCCCACCGGCAGGGTGCCGCGTCCGTGACCCAGCTCGAGATCCTGCCGCAGCCGCCGGAGGTCCGGCCGGACGGCCAGCCGTGGCCGACGTACCCGATGACGTTCCGTGTCTCCTCGGCCCACGAGGAGGGTGGTGACCGTGTCTACGCCGTCTCGACCCAGGAGTTCCTCGGCGACGACGACGGTCGGGTACGGGCCCTGAAGCTGGTCGAGGTGGACGCGAAGTTCCAGCCGGTCGACGGCACCGAGCGCGAGATCCCGGCCGACCTGGTCCTGCTGGCGATGGGCTTCACCGGCCCGGAGCAGGAGGGCCTGGTGGAGCAGCTCGGCGTCGAGCTCGACGAGCGGGGAAACATCGTCCGCGACGACGCCTACGCGAGCACCGTGCCGGGCGTGTTCGTCGCCGGCGACGCCGGCCGCGGCCAGTCGCTCATCGTGTGGGCCATCGCGGAGGGACGTGCGGCAGCGGCCGCCGTCGACCGCCACCTCACCGGCTCGACCAACCTGCCGGTGCCGATCCCGCCGACGGAGCGACCGATCTCGGCGTGACTCGGGCTGGTCGGACGCGCTGTTTGATCGATCAAATACTCGCTAGGCTGGCGGCGTGGCCAAGTCGAAGATCGTGTGCACGCTGGGTCCCGCGACCAGCAGCCTGGAGACCATCCGTGAGCTGATCGAAGCCGGCATGGACGTCGCCCGGCTCAACATGAGCCACGGGACCCACGCCGACCACGAGGCGGCCTACCGCAACGTCCGCCTCGCGGCCGACGAGTCGGGTCACGGCGTGGCGATCTTCGCGGACCTCCAGGGCCCCAAGATCCGGCTCGAGACGTTCGCCGACGGCCCGGTCGAGCTCGAGGCCGGGGCCGCCTTCACGATCACCACGCGCGACGTCGAGGGCACGGCACGGGTGTGCGGAACGACGTACGCCGACCTGCCGGGTGACGTGTCGGCCGGTGACCAGATCCTGATCGACGACGGCAAGATCCGGCTCCGCGTCACCGAGGTGGACGGCGACGACGTCCACACGGAAGTGGTCATCGGCGGCAAGGTCAGCGACAACAAGGGCATCAACCTCCCGGGGGTCGCCGTGAGCGTCCCCGCCCTGTCGAAGAAGGACGAGAAGGACCTGCGCTGGGCGCTGCGGACCTCGGTCGACTTCATCGCGTTGTCGTTCGTCCGCACCGCGTCCGACGTCGACCGGGTGCGCGAGATCATGGAAGAGGAAGGGCTGATGCTGCCCGTCATCGCCAAGATCGAGAAGCCGCAGGCCATCGACAACCTCGACGAGGTCGTCAAGGCGTTCGACGCGTTCATGGTCGCCCGCGGCGACCTGGGCGTCGAGTGCCCGCTCGAGCAGGTCCCGCTGCTCCAGAAGCGCGTGGTCGAGAAGGCGCGGCGCAACGCCAAGCCGGTGATCGTCGCCACCCAGATGCTGGAGTCGATGATCAGCAACCCGGCGCCGACCCGTGCCGAGGCGTCCGACGTGGCCAACGCGGTGCTCGACGGTGCCGACGCGGTGATGCTGTCGGGGGAGACGAGCGTGGGCGCCTACCCGATCGAGACGGTCCGCACCATGGACCGCATCGTGCGCGAGGTCGAGGCATGGGACCCGGAGCGGATGGCGGCCATCGACTGGCAGCCCCGCACTCGCGGCGGCGTCATCGCCAAGGCCGCAGCCGAGGTTGCCGACCGGATCGGCGCGAAGTACCTCGTGGCCTTCACCCAGTCCGGCGACTCCGCCCGCAGGTTGGCGCGCTACCGCGGCCCGGTGCCGGTGCTGGCGTTCACCCCACTCGACAAGGTCCGCTGCCAGCTCGCCATGACCTGGGGCGTCGAGACCTTCAAGACGGAGCCTGTCGAGCACACCGACGAGATGGTGCGCCAGGTCGACGAGCAGCTGCTCAAGATCGGCCGCGTCGAGGAGGGCGACCTGGTCGTCATCATCGCCGGCAGCCCGCCTGGCATCCCCGGCTCGACCAACGCCCTGCGCATCCACCGGATGGGCGACGCGATCAACGAGGTCGCTCCGGCGTACCGCTCGAAGGGCTGAGCAGACTCAGCTCTTGGGCCCGATGAGGCCGTCGAGCCGCGCCACCGCGCTGCGTCGCGACACGCTGATGGTCTTCCAGTTCGACTGCCGCCACGCCACGTCGACCAGATCGAGTGCCCAGCAGCACAGCTCGCGGATGTCGGCCGAGTGATTGGTGAACTGCCACCGCGGGTAGTCGTAGCGCTTCATCTCGCCGGCCACGGGCCGGCGGGTCCAGTTCTTGACCCGGCAGCCGTCGGAGTGGAAGAGCCCACGCAGCAGCGGCCCGGGGTGGGACTCGAGGATCTGACGCTGCCAGTCCTCGAGCACGATCGGTCGCAGGTGCTTGCGTCCGGGGCCGTGCTGGGGGAACAGGCACGGCCAGTGCTTCCACGAGACGGTGACGATGATGGCGCCGGGAGTGAGACGAGTGTGCGGCCGTCCTCCTGGTTTCACACGTCTCATCAGGTCCCCGATGTGCGCGATGTCCTCCGAGTAGCGGGCATCGTTGATGACGTGGAGTCCGAAGACACCTCGGCGCTGCTTGGTGATGTGACCGTCGCCCAAGTACCAGCCGAGCAGTTCCGCGTACGCCTTGCCGTCGAGTCCGCCGTCGTCGCAGCGCGGACACCGCGCCGCGCATTGCGACTGCCCCCGGGGAAGACCTCGGCGCTGGTAGAGCCGTCGCCAGCGTCGAATGGTCTTGATGGCCACGCCGTGCCGAGCGGCATTCTCCGCGTCCGGCATCCCACGGTCGGAGCAGCGCAAGGCGCTGTCGACCGTGGCTTGCGGACGCATGTGCGGCATGCCTCGAGCATGTCGCTGACCCCTGACAGCGGTGCCGGGTGTGGGATTCGAACCCACACGCCCTTTCGGACAGTGGCTTTTGAGGCCACAGCGTCTGCCGTTCCGCCAACCCGGCTGGGAGAGGGACACGCTAGCCGGGGTTGGACTTCCTACTCAAAGCGAGTAAGGTCTAGTGAATTACTAGACTTTGAACGTGGGAGGGCGACATGAACTGGGTGTGGCAGTGGGGGAGCAGGAGCAACGAGCGGGCCGTGGCCAATGCGCGGACCGCGACGACGGCGCTGAGCCGGCTGCGCGTGGAGCGCGAGGACGTGGAGCTCTTCCTGCGCCAGCGCTACGGCGTGGGGGTGATCGCTGCCGATGCGGATCGAGCCGCCTCGGCTCGCTAGCCTGACCGGGTGACCTCAGCCGCCCAGTCCACGCCCGTCGTACGGCGCGTCGTGATCGCCGAGGACGAGGCACTGATCCGGATGGACCTGGCCGAGATGCTCGTCGAGCAGGGCTACGAGGTGGTGGGGGAGGCCGGTGACGGCGCGCGTGCCGTGGAGCTGGCCGAGCAGGAGCGACCCGACCTGGTCATCCTGGACGTCAAGATGCCCGTCCTCGACGGGATCGCGGCCGCCGAGCGGATCGCGGCGCAGCGAATCGCCCCCGTCGTCATGCTCACCGCCTTCTCGCAGCGCGAGCTGGTCGAGCGGGCCCGCGATGCCGGGGCCATGGCCTACGTCGTGAAGCCGTTCTCGGCCTCCGACCTGGTTCCGGCGATCGAGATGGCGGTCAGCCGCTTCGCCGAGGTGCAGGCCCTCGAGCAGGAGGTCGCGGACCTCCACGACCGGCTCGCGACCCGCAAGGCCGTGGACCGCGCGAAGGCGGTGCTCCAGGCCGAGCTCGGGCTCAGCGAGCCGGAGGCGTTCCGCTGGATCCAGAAGACCGCCATGGACCTGCGCCGGTCAATGCGCGAGGTGGCCGAGGGCGTCGTCGACCACGGTCCCGGACTGGGTGGCTCCTCCGCCTAGGCAGGTCACGAATCGGCAACGACCCCGAACGTTACGCGGAAGTAGTTCCAATCCCCAGTGGCGTAACGATACCTTCGGGCCGCACCACCTATGTCCGGGCACCACGCCCGGAGCTATCTAGTGAGCCGGAGGCCCCATGATCCGCACAACCCGTGCCGCCCGCCTCGGGGCGGCTTTCGCCGCAGCCGCGCTCGTCCTCACCGCCTGCGGTGGCGGGGACGACGACCCCGAGGCCTCGGACCCGACCGACGAGGAGACGTCCGAGTCCGCACCCGCCGGTGACGGCGTCCTGACCCTCGGCAGCCTGCTCCCGCAGACCGGTGACCTCGCGTTCCTCGGTCCCCCGGAGTTCGCCGGCGTCAAGCTGGCCGTCGAAGAGATCAACGCCGCTGGCGGCGTTCTCGGTGAGGACGTCGTCAACATCGACGCCGACTCCGGTGACGGTACGCCCGACATCGCCGGCGCCGAGGTCGACAAGCTCTTCAACCAGGACGTCGACGCCATCATCGGCGCCGCCGCATCCGGCGTGTCCGTCAGCGTGATCGACAAGATCACCGGCGCGGGCATCGTCCACTTCTCCCCGGCCAACACCGCCGCGGGCTTCGACACCTACGACGACAACGGCCTGTACTTCCGTACCGCGCCGTCCGACCGTCTGCAGGGTCAGGTGCTCGGCAACCTCGCGGTCGAGGACGGCTTCTCCAACGTCGCGGTCATGGCTCGCCAGGACTTCTACGGTGAGGGACTGGCCGAGCAGGTCCAGACCACGCTGCAGGAGAAGGGCGCCACTGTCGCCGAGTACGTCCTGTACTCCGCGGACGCCACCAACTACACGGCGGACGTCAACAAGATCGCGGCGGCCAAGCCCGACGCGCTCGTGCTGGTCGCCTTCGAGGAGACCACGAAGATCATCCCGCAGCTGATCGCCAAGGGGATCGGTCCGGAGGACATCCAGATCTACTTCGTGGACGGCAACCTGGCCGACTACTCGGATGAGAACTTCGACCTGACCGGAGTCAAGGGCACCCTCCCGGTGTCCGGCGACCCCGACCCGAGCTTCAACGACAAGCTGCTCGAGATCGACCCCAAGCTGAAGGACTTCAGCTACGGTCCGCAGTCGTACGACGCCGCGATGATCATCGCGCTGGCGGCCATCCAGGCCGGCAGCGACAACGGTGAGGCCATCGGCGCCGAGATCATCAACGTCACCAAGGACGGCACCGCGTGCTCGACGTTCGAAGAGTGCGCAGGGCTGCTCGAGGACGGCGAGGACATCGACTACGAAGGTGCCAGCGGTCCGACCGACATGAACGACACCGGTAGCCCGGCGTCCGGCACGATCGGCATCAACCTGTACGACGGCAACGACTACGAGCAGGTCGACACGGTCTCCGGACTCGTCGAGTGATCTGACACCGTCAGGCATCAATCCCCGGCCGAAGGCCGTGGGCTTGGCGCCTGGCAGGTGTCCACCTAACGCGGAACCCCCCGGCCGAAGGCCGGGGGGTTTCTCGTTGTCTTCTGTGGTGGCCAGGCCGGACCCGCGAGTGGGCCGTGACAGGCAACGACGTCGAGGCCCCCGACCTTCGGCCGGGGGCCTGGACGTCGGGTGGACGCCTCTCGGCGTCTAGTTCTTGCCGAGGGTGCCGAGGTAGAGCTCGATGACCTTGGGGTCCTTGGCGAGGTCCTGGCCGGTGCCGGTGTAGGCGTTGCGGCCCTGGTCGAGGACGTAGCCGCGGTCGCTGATCTGCAGGCAGCGGCTGGCGTTCTGCTCGACCATGACGACCGAGACGCCGGCCCGGTTGATCCGGCGGGTCTGGACGAACACTTCGTCCTGCATGACGGGGGAGAGACCGGCGGACGGCTCGTCGAGCAGCAGCACGGACGGCTCCATCATCAGCGCGCGCCCCATGGCGACCATCTGGCGCTCACCGCCCGACAGCGAGCCCGCCCGCTGGCTACGACGGTCGTGGAGGGCGGGGAACAGCTCGCCGACGAACTGGAAGCGCTTCTTGAACGAGCTGGGGCGCTGGTAGACGCCCATCTCGAGGTTCTCCTGGATGGTGAGCGAGGGGAACACGTTGTTGGTCTGCGGGACGAAGCCGATGCCCTTGGTCACCAGCTGGTCGGCGCGCTCGTTGGTGATGTCGTCGCCCTTGAGCAGGACCTGGCCGCTGCTGACCTTCACCAGGCCGAACAGGGCCTTCAGCAGCGTCGACTTACCGGCGCCGTTGGGACCGATGATGCCCACCAGCTCGCCCTCCTGGCAGTAGAGGTCGGAGCCGTTGAGGATGTTGACGCCGGGCAGGTAGCCGGCGATCAGGTTGTCGGCCCGGAGTACGGCGCCCTCGGCGGCCGCGAGGTGTGCGCTCCGGTCGACGGTGGCGTCCTCGGTCCTGGGGGTGGTCTCAGCCACGGTTCTCCTCCTGGGGCTCCGACTCGGCCTCGCCTCGCGGTCGGGCTCGATCTCGGCCTCGATCTCGGCCTGCGCCTCCGCGAGGATCTGCTCCTCCATCTCCTCACTGAGGTCCTGGTCGTGGTGGGACCCCAGGTAGGCGTCGATCACGGCCTGGTCGCTCATGACCGAGTCGGGAGGCCCTTCCGCGACGATCTGCCCCTGCGCCATGACGATGACCCAGTCGGAGATGTCGCGGACCATGTCCATGTCGTGCTCGACGAACAGCACCGTCCGGCCTTCGTCGCGCAGCGACTTCACGTGGCCGAGCAGCGACTGCTTGAGCGCCGGGTTCACCCCCGCCATCGGCTCGTCGAGCATGACCAGCTCGGGTTCGGCCATGAGTGCCCGGGCCATCTCGAGGAGCTTGCGCTGGCCGCCCGAGAGCGAGCCCGCGAAGTCCTCACGCTTCTTGATCAGCAGGAACCGCTCGAGCAGGTCGTCGGCCCGCGCGGTGTTGGCGTCCTCCTGGCTGCGCCACAGCGGCGCGAACATGGCCGAGAAGAGGCCCTCGCCGCGCTGTCCGGTGGCGCCGACCAGCATGTTCTGGATGACCGTCATCTTCGACAGCACCTTGGTGAGCTGGAAGGTCCGGACCATGCCCATCCGCGAGACCTTGTAGGCCGCCACCTTGTTGAGGCTGGTGCCGTTGAACGACCACGACCCCTCGACTGGGGCGGTCGAAGCCGGTCAGCAGGTTGAAGAAGGTCGTCTTGCCGGCCCCGTTGGGACCGATCAGGGCGGTGATGACACCGCGCTGGATCTCGACGTGCTCGACGTCGACGGCGGTGAGGCCTCCGAACTGGCGTACGACGTTGTCGGCGATCACGATCGGGTCGGGCTTGGCGGCGCCCGGCTCGCGGTCGACGTCGTTGAGGGCGGCTCGGGCAGCCGAGATGTCGACCCCCGTCACGGTCTCGGCGGGCCCGGCCGGGGGAGCGTCGCCGGTGGTCACGTCAGCGGGCATCGAGCGCCAGCTCCCTTCGGTCTCCGATGATCCCTTGTGGTCGGAAGATCATCAACAACATCAGGCCCAGACCCAGGAAGATGAAGCGCATCAGGCTGGCCTGCTGCGTGTCCATGATGGAGGGCGGGATCAGCTCACTGCGGGCCGCCTGGCTGAAGAAGGTACCCAGCGCGGTGATGAGGAACCAGAAGACCACTGCGCCCAGGACCGGTCCGAGGACGCGAGCCGCGCCACCGATCAGCAGCACGGTGTAGGCAAAGAACGTCACGTCGGTGGCGAAGAACGACGGGCCGACGGCTGCGGACCGCAGTGCGACCGCGAAGCCGGCCAGGGCGCCGAACAGGCCGCCGATGATCAGCGACTGCATCTTGTAGGCGTAGACGTTCTTGCCGAGCGAGCGTACGGCGTCCTCGTCCTCACGGATCGACTTGAGCACGCGGCCCCAGGGGCTGCGCATCAGCAGCCACACGATCACGCACGACACCGCCACCATCGTCCAGCCGACGGTCATCACCCACGTGTCGTAGGCGCTCCACTCCACGATGCCCAGATCGAGGGAGTCGGAGTAGGGATTGACGGCGCGGAAGCCGCTGATGAAGTCGGTGACGCCGTCCTGACCGCCGAAGGTGTCGGAGAATGCGGCGGCCCCGATCGTCTGGCGAATGATCTCGGCGGCGGCGATGGTCACGATCGCGAGGTAGTCGGCTCTCAGCCGCAGCGTCGGGACACCGAGCAGCAGCGCCAGGACGACGGTCAGCACGACACCGATCACCACGCCCACCCACAGCGAGGTCTCGAAGACCGTCACCGCGCAGGCGATGGAGTAGCCGGCGACCATCATGAAGCCGGCCTGACCGAAGTTGAGCAGACCGGTGTAGCCGAAGTGCACGTTGAGCCCGATGGCGGCGAGGCAGTAGATGATCGCCGTGGGGCCGAGCGCCTGCTGCAGCGAGTCGGCGAGAATGCTTCCGAAGTCCATGTCGTCGTCCTTTCCTCAGCCGACCCGTTGAGCCTTGCCGAGCAGGCCCTGCGGTCGAATGAGCAGCACCACGATCAGCACCAGCAGTGCGCCCACGAACTTGAACTCGGCCGGCACGAAGAGCGTGGTGAGCTCGGTGAAGAGGCCGATGATGAAGGCGCCGACGATGGCGCCCCAGATCGTGCCGAGGCCACCGAGGACCACGGCCGCGAACACGAGCAGCAGGATCTTGAAGCCGATCTGGTAGTCGAAGCCCTGGGTCAGGCCCAGCAGCGCGCCCGACAGGCCGGCCAGCGCCGCACCGCCGATCCAGACGATCGAGATGACCCGCTCGACGTTGATGCCGGTCGAGGCGGACAGGGCGGGGTTGTCGGCGACCGCGCGGGTCGCCTTGCCGACTCCGGGTGTACTGGAGCAGCGCCGTGGTCCCGAACAGCGCGAGCCATGGCCACGACGAAGACGACGACCTCCTTCGGCGTGACCAGCAGCGGCCCGATCTCCCAGGGTTGCACCGCTGAGTACTGCGAGTAGTTGCGGCTCTGGGCGCCGGCGAAGTACTGGTAGAGGCTGCGCAAGAAGATCGAGAGCCCGATGCTCACGATCATCATCGCGATCACGCCCGTGCCACGGTGCCGCAGTGGCCGCCAGAGGGCGGCGTCGTTGAGCCACCCGAAGGCCCCGGAGATGACGAAGGCGAAGATCACTCCCAGGAAGACAGTGATGTTGAGCCCGCCGATCGAGATCTCACCAGGGAGCTGGTCGAACGCGAAGGCCATGATCGCGCCGAAGGTGATCAGCTCGCCGTGGGCGAAGTTCGTCAGTCCCGTCGTACCGAAGATCATGGACAGGCCGAGTGCTGCCATCGCGAGCAGCGCCGAGAACACCAGGCCGCCGACGGTGAGCTGCAGGGCCTCGACCGCGAAACCGGTGCCGCCCGGGCCGGCTGCACCGATGGGGAACGTCACCGACTGGTCGTTGTCGAGATTGATCGGCACGGTGCGGGTGAGCACCTCGGGGTCGGTGTCCTCGGGAAGGGAGGACTCGTCGAGCTCGACCGTGAAGGACTTGCCGAGCAGCGACACCGGCGTGCCGGGAAGGTCGACCACGAAGGTGCCGTCGGCGGCGGTGGTCGCTTCACCGATCACCGCGCCGGCCTCGTCCGAGACCGTGACGTTCACGCCCTCGACACCGACCTGGGGCGACTCGCGACGATCGCAGATCCGGCCGAGGATCGAGATCGTGTCGTCATCTGTCGGCTCGGGAAGCGCACATTCAGTGGCGCTGCCTGACATCGGTGCCGTGGCGGCGGTGGCTGCCGCGCCACCCATGGTCACCAAGGCGGTGACCAGCAGCGCGATCAGCGCGCCGACTGCGAGCAGCCGTGATCGTGGAGTCCGCATCATCCTCCGTTCCGACGCCGGAGTGGCGTGGTGGTGCGCAGGACAATACTCAGATAACCGTGTGACGCGAACCGCACGCGTCGGCGTTACTCAGGCGTTACCCGAGCGCGGCGGCCAGTGCGACGAGGAACGGCGCCACGATCAGCGCCGGCAGGAGGTCGGCGACGGGGATCTCGCGCACCCGCAGCAGCCGCAGCGCGACGCCCACCAGCAGCAGGCCGCCCACCGCGGTGAGGGCCGAGACATGGGCGTCGGGCAGCACGTCGCCGAGGAGTACGCCGACGACGGTGAGGCCGCCCTGCACCACGATGATCGTCAGCGCGCTGGCCGCGACGCCCCAGCCGAACGAGGCTGCGAACGCCATCGCGGCGAACCCGTCGAGCGCCGCCTTGAGGTACAGCTCCTCAGCGCCTCGGCCAAGCCCGTCGTTGAGCGAACCGAGGATGGTCAGCGGCCCGGTGCAGAACAGCAGTGACGAGGCGACGAAGCCCTCGATGAACCGGCGTCGCTCGGCCGACCCCTGGTCGGACGTCAGGCGGGACTGCAACCAGCCGCCGAGGCCCTCGACCCGTTGCTCGAGCCGCAGCAGCGACCCGATGATGCCGCCGATCAGGAGCGACCCGAGCACCACGAGCATCGGTGCCGCGGAGCCGACGTACGACACGAGAGCGGGGTCGGTGACCGCCAGGCCGGACAGGATCGCGATCAGCAGCGTGACCAGGCCCAACCCGTCGGTCACCACGTCGCGCGTGCGCTGTGAGAGCCGGTGTCCGAGGAGCACGCCGAGGCTCGCGCCGAACAGAACGGTGGCGACGTTCACGACGGTGCCGATTCCGGGGAACACGGGACTCCTCTGACAAGACGGGAGACCCGAGCGTAGTCTCGGGCGGAGGTGCCGGGCTCGGGGGACACGAGGCTCGGTCAGCACGGGGCAGGACAGAAGGGTCGTCATGCGAGCACAGGTGATGATGCGCTCCGCGAATGATGCGGATGCAGCCGTACTGGTCGATGTGTGGGAGGACGTCCTGCGACGTGTCGACCGCGACCACCAGGTGGAGGACATTCGCCGGGTCATCGACCGGGTCTCCGCCATGCACGAGGAGCGGATCGTGGTCGCCGAGGTCGACGGCCAGGTCGTCGGTGCCGTCCACCTCAAGGCCACCACGTTCACCCCCATCAACCTCGAACCGGTCGTCCAGGCGATCTCGCCGCATGTGCTCCCCGACTACCGCCGTCACGGCGTGGGCAGCTACCTGATGGACGCTGCGATCGCCTTCGCCGAGGAGCTCGGCATCGGCCACGTCGGAACCGCGGTCAACTCCGGCGCGCGTGAGTCCAACCGCTTCATGGCGCGGCTCGGACTGGGCCCGGCCGCCACGCTCCGGGTCGCTCCGACCGGTGCGGTCAAGGGCCGGCTCCAGGCGCACCGGTCCGGCCTCCCGCGCCCCACGGCCCGCCACCTCCCCAAGGTGCTCGCCGCCCGCCGTTCCGCGCGCCGGGTTTCGAGGCGATCAGAGGAGCCTTCGGTCAGCTGAGGTGCCGGAGGGCGCTGTCACCGGCTCCCGTTAGAGTCGCGGAGTGCCCGAGACTCCACCTCGCCTGCTGCTCCTCGACGGCCACTCCTTGGCCTACCGCGCCTTCTTCGCGCTCCCGGTCGAGAACTTCTCGACCGTCACCGGTCAGCACACCAATGCGGTCTACGGCTTCACCTCGATGCTGGTCAACGTGCTGCGCGACGAGCAGCCGACCCACGTCGGTGTCGCGTTCGACAAGTCGCGGCAGACGTTCCGCCTGAAGGAGTACGCCGACTACAAGGCCGGCCGCAACAAGACGCCGTCGGAGTTCTCCTCCCAGCTGCCGCTGATCCAGGCGGTGCTGGACTCACTCAACATCCCCCACCTCTCGCTCGAGGGGTACGAGGCCGACGACATCATCGCGACGCTGGCCACCGACGCGGCTCGCAGCGGGCTGGACGTGCTCATCCTGACCGGCGACCGCGACGCGCTCCAGCTGGTGACCGAGACCTGCACGGTGCTCTACCCGATGCGCGGCGTCTCCGAGCTGGCGCGGATGACGCCCGAGGCCGTCGAGACGAAGTACGGCGTACCGCCGGCGCGCTATCCCGAGCTCGCGGCCCTGGTGGGGGAGACGTCCGACAACCTGCCCGGGGTGCCGGGTGTCGGACAGGGCTACGCCGCCAAGTGGCTGAACCAGTACGACGGCCTCGACAACGTCATCGACCACGCCGACGAGATCACCGGCAAGAAGGGGGAGGCGCTGCGCGCCCACCTCGCCGACGTGATGCGCAACCGGCGGCTCAACGCGCTGGTGACCGACCTCGACCTCGACCTCACGCCGGCCGACTTCGCGATGAAGGCGTGGGACCGCCAGGCCGGGCTGCGGCTGCTCGACGAGCTGGAGTTCCGCGGCGACCTGCGCAACCGCCTGCTGGAGGTGATCGACCCCGACCCCGCTGACGAGATCGACGAGTCCGGCTTCGACCTGGCCGGCCACCGCCTCGCGCCGGGAGAGGTCCGCGCCTGGCTGGCCGCGCACGCTGCCGGGGAGGCCCGCACCGGTGTCGCGGTCAGGGGCAGCTGGCGCGGCGGCACCGGCGAGGTGTGGTCACTGGCGTTGGCGGCGGCCGACGGCACCGCCGCGTGGCTCGACGCCGCCGAGGTCACCCCCGACGACGACGCAGCCCTCGTGGCGTGGTTCGCCGACACCGAGCGAGCCAAGGTGCTCCACGACGCGAAGGGGCCGATGCTCGCGCTCTCCGCGCACGGTTGGGACCTGCGCGGACTGGTCAGCGACACCGCTCTTGCGGCCTACCTCGTCCAGCCCGACCAGCGTTCCTACGACCTGGCCGACCTCACGCTGCGCTACCTCAAGCGCGAGCTGCGCACGGCGAGCGAGGACGACGGGCAGGCCGAGCTCTCCTTTGACGACACCGAGTCGACCGGGGTCCAGGAAGTCGCGATGCTCCACGCGCGGGCGGTGCTCGACCTAGCGGAGGCCCTCGACGACGCCATCGACGAACACGGCGGCGCCCGGCTGCTGGCCGAGATGGAGCTCCCGCTGGTCGACCTGCTCGCCCAGCTCGAGCAGACCGGCGTCGCGGTCGACATCGACCACCTCGAGTCGCTCGAGCGACACTTCGGCGACGAGGTGGCGCGCGCCGCGGAGGACGCGTTCGCCGTGATCGGCAAGGAGATCAACCTCGGCTCGCCGAAACAGCTGCAGGTCGTGCTCTTCGACGAGCTCGACATGCCCAAGACCAAGCGCACCAAGACCGGCTGGACCACCGACGCCGACGCGCTGCAGTCGCTCTACGAGAAGACCGAACACCCGTTCCTGACCGCGCTGCTGCGCCATCGCGACGTCTCCCGGCTCCGGCAGACGATCGAGGGGCTGCTCAAGACGGTCGCCCCCGACGGCCGGATCCACACCACGTTCAACCAGACGATCGCTGCGACCGGGCGGCTCTCGAGCACCGACCCCAACCTCCAGAACATCCCGATCCGCACCGAGGAGGGGCGCCGGATCCGCGAGGCCTTCGTGGTCGGCGACGGCTTCGAGTCCCTGATGACGGCCGACTACAGCCAGATCGAGATGCGGATCATGGCCCACCTCTCCGAGGACGCGCTGCTGATCGAGGCGTTCCGGTCCGGCCGCGACTTCCACGCCGTCACCGCGGCGCGGGTCTTCGACGTCGAGCCGACCGAGGTCAACACCGAGATGCGGGCCAAGATCAAGGCGATGAACTACGGCCTCGCCTACGGCCTCTCGGCCTTCGGGCTGGGCGCGCAGCTGCGCATCGACCCGGGTGAGGCCCGCGGCCTGATGGACGAGTACTTCGAGACCTTCGGCGGCGTCCGCGCCTACCTCGGCGGTGTGGTCGACGAGGCGCGCAGGTCGGGCTACACCGAGACGATCTGGGGCCGACGCCGCTACCTCCCCGATCTCACCAGCGACAACCGGCAGCGCCGCGAGATGGCCGAACGGATGGCGCTCAACGCCCCGATCCAGGGCTCGGCCGCCGACCTGATCAAGGTGGCGATGCTCAACGTCGACCGGGCGATCACCGAGGCGGGGCTGCGCTCCCGGATGCTGCTCCAGGTGCACGACGAGCTCGTGTTCGAGGTCGCCGACGGCGAGCGCGACCAGCTCGACGCGCTGGTGCGCGACCAGATGGGCTCAGCCGCCGAGCTCGCGGTCCCGCTCGACGTCTCCGTCGGCACCGGCCGCAGCTGGCACGACGCCGCCCACTAGGGCCATGGCCAGCAACGCGATCAGCAGCACCGCGTCGACGACGAGGACGGCGAGCAGCAGCTGGCCCGCCGTCGACGACGTACGTCGCGGTCGAGGCGACCAACGCGAGGCCGCCCCACAGCAGCCACACCGAGGCGCGTTGCTGGCGGGCGACCACCTCGTAGACCATCAGCTGGATCATCGCCAGCAGCGTGCCGAGCAGCGCGAACCAGCCGATCAGCGGCTCGATCTCCTGGTAGGCCGGGCCACCGATGAAGGTGATCGCGAGGTCGCTGAACACCAGCGCGCCGAGGGTGGCGAGCGCGCCGATGAGGCCGACCACGACCAGCCCCTTGAGATAGACCTCGCGCCGCCCCGCCGCCGAAGCCATCGCCGGGAACACGATCACGACCACGAACTGCGGGAGGAACAGCACGGCCTTGGTGAGGATCAGGCCGCCGGCGTACAACCCGGCTACGTGCTCGTCGAAGACCACCCGGGCGATGACGACGTCGGCGTTGGAGAGTGCGAAGAACGCGAGCAGGGCGTGGGAGTTGCCGAGCACCTCGCGCAGCAGCTGCTCGCCACGCTCGACGGTGGCCCGGGTGGCGGCTCGCGGTCCGACGTGGCCCAGCGCCATCGCCCCCACGAGGACGGGGATCCAGGCGGCGACGGCGACGCCGATCATCGCCGCGACCGCGGTCGGGCTGATCAGGAGGGCGAGTCCGCCGACGGCCAACCGGCCGACACCGAGCGCGAGATACATCGCGCCGAGTGGCCGCCACCGGTGCTCGCCCTGGAGCACGCCGGACTGCCCCCCGATGATCGTGAGCGGGACCGCGCTCAGCCCGATCATGACGGCGGGCCGCCAGTCGAGGTCGAGGCCCCACGCGATGATTGGCGTGAGCAGCAGGCAGAGCACGCCCAGCCCGGCAGCGGACCGGTAGGTCGCTGACATCAGCGCCGCCTCGATCTCGGCGCGGCGGGCCGGTTCGGCGGCGATCTTGCGCGCACCGGTCGCCTGCAGCCCGAGCGAGAGCACCACGACGATCAGCAACAGCCCCATCAGCGAGGCGACGGCGCTGTACTCGGCCGGGCCGAGCCGGCGCGCCGCGAGGATGGTGAACGCGTACGTCGCGACGTTCTGGACCCCCATGGCGACCGCGATCCCGGCCCCGCTGCGCAGCAGGCCGCGCACGCTCCCGGACGTCGTCACCCGGCCGAGGGTAGTCGGGAGGTCAGCCGGCGCGCCGGGCCGCCCGCGCGAGCATTGCGTTGGACTGGTTACTGCGAGGTAGACTCCCGCGACCGCGCAGCACGTGCGTGGTAGACGGTCCGGGGAGGATCGTGTTCTGGGAGGGACTCTCTACTCGTATGCGTAGAACGCTACTTTCTGGGCTGCTGCTGGTCGCAGCAGCCTTTCTCACGATCCTGCTGGGCTCCTGGCTCGACCTCGACCTCGACGACACCGCGCTGCTGGGAGTGGCCGCTGGCGCCGTGGTCGCGCTGGTGCCCCACGCCACTCCCGGACGCCGCCTCGGCGGCTTCGCCGTCGGTGTCGTCGTGGTCGTGATCGGCTACCTGCTGCGTGCCGCACTGCTGCCCGACACCGCGGGGGGACGCGCCGCGTTCGCTGCGATCGTCGTGGCGCTGTGCGTCGTGGCGGCCGCTGTCAGCATGGAACGGCTGATGCTGTGGGCGACGCTGTTGGGAGTCGCCACCTTCGCCGGTGCGTTCGAGGCGGTCTACAACCTGGCTCCGCCGCGCGTGCTGGAGAACTCGATCGACACCCTGACCGCCCTCGCCCTGTGCGTCGCGGTCGGCTTCTGCGCCGCCCTCGTGGCGGCGCCGCGGACGGGTCGCGACGAGACCCGGACCGACAACCGCAACGACGAGGTCCTGGAGGACTCCAAGTGAAGACCATGAACACCATCGGCGCCGCACTCGCCACGCTGGCCATCGCGGCAGTGTCGATGGCGCCGGCCGCCGCGGCCGCGGACGACAGCGGGTCGGTCGAGGTCGTCAACACCGAGACTGTTCAGGTCTACGTGAGTCCCGAAGGCGAGGTCGAGACCCAGCGCGTCTACGAGCAGCTCTCCTTCACCGGCGACGGATCCGTCACCGTGGCCAACCCGATCGAGGAGTCCGGCCTCCGCAACCTCGACGGCTTCTCCGACGTGTCTGCCGAGGACGGCGTCCAGGAGGTCGAGGTCGAGGTCGACGGCTACGAGCGGCTCCGCTCGGTCAGCGACTTCACCGGCGACCTGCCGCTGGAGTTCTCGATCCAGTACCTGCTCGACGGTGAGGAGATCGAGCCCGGCGACGTGGTCGGCGCCACCGGCGCGCTCGAGGTGATCTACACCGTCACGAACGTCACCGGAGAGCCGCAGGAGGTCTCCTTCCCCGACGGCAGCGGCGGCACGATGACCGAGACCGTCGAGGTCCCGATCCCGATCGTCGGCTCGATGACGACCAACGTCCCGTCCTCCTTCACCGACGTGACCTCCGAGCAGGCCAACATCGCCGGCGACGGCAAGGGCGGCACCAAGCTGTCGCTTCACGATGACGCTCTTCCCGCCGCTGGGGGAGAACGAGATGCAGTTCAGCTACCAGGCCCAGGTCGCCGACGCCGTTCTCCCGGCGACCTCGGTGACGGCGCTGCCGGTCAACCCGCTGGAGGTCCCGACCTTCAAGACCGCCGGCGACAGCTACCAGAACGGTGCCGACACCGGCGTCCGGCTGGCCGAGGGCGCCACCCTCATCGACACCAACCTCCTGCGCCTCCGCGACGGCGCGGCCGAGCTGCTGGCCGGCCTGATCAAGCTCAGCGACGGCTCGGACCAGCTCGCCACCGGCCTCGCCGGCGAGGCGGCACCGGGTGCCCAGAAGCTGGCCGACGGCGCCGGCAGGCTCGATGACGGACTGGGCGAGCTGGACGGCGGCGTCGGCCAGCTCGACGCTGGGGCGGCCAAGCTCGCCGACGGACAGCGCAAGCTCGCCGCGGGACTCACGACGCTCTACGAAGGCGTCGACTCGCTGCCGCAGTCGGTGCAGAGGAAGCTCGCGAAGGACGCCGACTACCAGCGTCTGCTCGGAGCACTGACCTCGATGGCGTCCGGCATCGGCACGCTCGACCAGGGTCCGCAGGTCGAGTCGCTGCTCGGCGGTCTGAAGAAGGTCAAGCTCGGGCTCACCTACCCCTACGGTTCGTTGATCGAGGCCGTCGGTCCGTGTCAGGACACGAGTGATGCCACGCCGTGCGGCGCGACGAACGCTCTCGACCTGATCACCGAGCTCAAGCTGCAGCCGGCGCTCGTCGGTCCGCCCACCCAGGACGGTACGGTCGCCAAGCTCAGGGCCACCGTCCTGAGCATCGCGCAGGTGCCGGCCTGTGCCGGCGACCCGACCTGTGTCGGAACCGTGACGGCGGTCGCCAACGGCGTCGCCGACGCACAGACCGCCTCGCTCACCGAGCTCCAGGCCGCGCTCCGGAAGGTCAGCACCGGCATCAAGACCGGTCTGACCAACAACGGCGCTGGCATCGACCAGCTCCGCGCGGGCCTGTCGACCGGTGTCAACCCGCAGGTGTGTGGCGTCGACGCGAGTCGATGCGGTCTGCGCGAGGCCTCGCTGTTCATCCGCGACTACGGCATCCCTCAGCTCGTGGCCGGGATCACCCAGAGCATCCGGGCCGAGCTCATCGCCGGCATCGGCGTGCCGAAGCCCGGGTGCGACCCGACCAAGACCCTGCGCTGCGCCGCGGTCGCCCTGGCCGACGGCGGTGACCAGCTCACCGACGGCATCAACCAGCTCGTCGAGGGTGTCACGCTGCTCAGCGACGGTGGGGGACAGCTCGCGGACGGTGCGGATCAGCTCGCCGACGGGCTCGGCGACGCCGCGGACGGCTCGGAGCGGCTGGCCGAAGGCCTGGCCCAGGCCGAGGACGGCGCACCCAAGCTCGTCGACGGCGCGGACCGGCTCTCCGACGAGGGCATGTCCCAGCTGATCACCGCTGGTGAGGAGACCGCCCAGGAGTACGGGAAGCTGTACGCCACCATCAAGGCGGGCGCGGATCGCGCCGACGCCGAGAAGATGGCGTACGGCGCACCCGAGGACGCGCAGGGCCTCACGGCCTACAGCTACGAGCTGCTGGGCGACGACGGTCAGGGGTCGCGCAACATGCAGCGCGGCCTGGCGGCGTTGGGGCTGCTCGGCCTGAGCGCCGGCGGGGTCTTCCTGTATCGACGGATGATCTGACGCTCCGAACACCAGGTGCCGTGGCGCTGCCCCGTGAGGGGCGGCGCCACGGTGCGTCTCAGGACCTCAGCTGCGCGACGAAGATCGCCGTACCGGGTGTGAACCGGCCCCGCGTCCTCGACCAGCCGCCCCAGACGCGGTCGTGGCCCTCGGGCCACTCCGGCTCGACGAGGTCGACCAGCGTGAAGCCGTGCCCGGCCAGCACCCGGACCCAGTCGCCGAGCGTCCGGTGGTGCTCGACGTAGGCCACCTCGCCGGTCGCATCCTCGATCTCG
This sequence comes from uncultured Actinomycetota bacterium, assembly GCA_963804845.1. GTDB lineage: Bacteria > Actinomycetota > Actinomycetes > Propionibacteriales > Nocardioidaceae > Nocardioides. The sequence goes on from CAWDSA010000007.1 coordinate 1,070,458, forward strand.
ACGTACGGGGTGCGGTCCCAGTAGGACTGGCTCGCGACCAGTCCCGCCTCGCCGGGGTCGTCGGGGAACATCCACCGGGTCGGGTGGGTGATCGAGAACGCAAAGCGCCCGCCCGGCCGCAGCACCCGCGCGGTCTCGGCGACGGCGCGGTCGAGGTCGGCCACGAACTGCAGCGCGCCGAACGAGCAGAACACCACGTCGAACGTCGCCTCGGCGAACGGCAGGTGGGTGGCCGTCCCCTGCACCGCCGGCACCGCGACTCCGGAACCGAGGTCGATGCGCCGGGAGTGCTGGAGCTGGCGGTGGGAGAGATCCAGCCCGACCGGGCGCCCGCCGCGCGCGGCCACCCAGCGGGAGCACTGGCCGGCTCCGCTGCCGACCTCGAGCACGTCGCGGCCCGCCAGGTCGCCGAGCACGCCGGCGACCTCCTCGGTCAGCCCCTCGGGCCCCCACACGAACCCCACGTCGCCCAGGAAGGCGCCGTGGGTGGCCTGGTACTCGTCGGCGTACCGGTCCCAGTCGGGCCCGTTGGCCCGCCGCGACTCCGCCTCGTCGACCGCCCGCCGTTCCACACGCACCGCAGGGTGCGGCCACGGTTGTTCCACGTCCGGAGCGTACTTGCTCTCGCCGCGGGCCGGTCCCCGTGGGCGGGGCTACCGGTCCCGGTCGCGCAGGATCCGCTGGCTCGCGAGCCTGCCGGGGGAGCCGATCACGCAACCGCCGGGGTGGGTGCCGGACCCGCACTGGTAGTAGCCGTCGATGGGTGTGGCGTAGCGGGACCATCCCGGCGCTGGGCGGAAGAAGTACATCTGTGGCGCCAGGAACTCGCCGGCGAAGATGTTGCCCTCGGTCAGCCCCGTGGTCCGCTCGATGTCGACGGGGGTCACGACCTCGCGGTGCAGCACCAGCTTGCCGAAGCCCGGGAAGTGCTCCTCGAGCACGGCTTGTGCCGTGTCACCGAAGCGGTCGCGCTCGGACTCCCAGTCGCTGCCGCGCAGCTCGTAGGGGGCGTACTGCACGAAGCACGACATGACGTGCTTGCCGGGCGGCGCCATGTCGGGGTCGACGACCGACTGGATGGCGGCATCGATGAAGGGACGCTCGGAGTACCAGCCGTACTTCGCCGCGTCGAAGGCGCGTTCCAGGTACTCGATGGTCGGGCCGATGTTCAGGAAGCCGCCGAAGTGGTCGCTGCCTCCTCCGTCGGGCCGAGGCGGCAGCGCCGGGAAGACCGGCAGCCCGTCGAGGGCGAAGTTGACCTTGGCCGAGACGCCGCGGAACTTCATCCGCTCGACGTTGTCGACCAGGTCGCCGGGCAGGGTGCGCGGGTCGACCAGGTCGAGGAACGTCCGCCGCGGGTCGAGCGACGACACCACCACCGGTGCGCGGAACTCCGTGCCGTCCTCGAGCGCGACGCCGACCGCGACACCGTCCTGCTGCAGCACGGACGTGACCGGCGCCTCGAGGCGGATCTCGGCGCCGTACGCCTCGGCGGCGCGGGCCAGCACCTGCGTGAAGCCGCCGTTGCCACCCTTGTGGAACGCCCACGCGCCGAGGTGGCCGTCGTGCTCGCCCATCTTGTGGAACAGCAGCACCAGCCCGGAACCGGGTGACATCGGCCCGACCTTGGACCCGATGATCGACGACGAGGCGTGGAAGCCCTGGACCGCGTCGTGCTCGAAGTAGTCCTCGATCCAGTCCGAGGCGCTGCCGGTGAGCAGCCGGACCGTGTCGTGCATGACCTTGCGCTCGACCCCACCGAGGTGGTCGAGCAGCCAGCGGACGTCGGCCTGGTCCTCGGGGTCCTTGCCGAAGATGTCGGGCGGAGCGTTGTCGAACAGCGGCTGGATCGCCTGGCAGACGCGATCGAGGTCGTGGTGGTAGCGGTCGTAGGCATCCGCGTCGTGGGATGAGTGACGTCGGATCTCCTGCTGGTTCTGGCCGTGGTCGTCGCCGAGCCGCAGGTAGCCGCCGTCGCCGGTCGGGTGGAACGAGGACGGCATCATCAGCGGCATGAAGCCGTGCCGGACCAGGTCGAGCTCGTGGATGATCTCCGGGCGGAGCAGGCTGAGCGCGTAGGAGAACGTGGTGAACGAGAAGCCAGGGTGGAGCTCCTCGGTGATCGCGGCGCCGCCGACGAGGTGGCGCCGTTCGAGCACGAGTGTGCGGAGCCCGGCCTTGGCGAGGTACGCCGCGCTCGTCAGGCCGTTGTGCCCGCCGCCGACCACGATCGCGTCGTAGGTGTTCGAGGTCATCGGTTGGTCGCCTCCTGCTTGGCGGTCTTGCGGGCCGGGTCGAAGTGGGCCGCGCGGGTGGTGGTCGCGGCGACCGTGGTCGTGTGGTGCTGCAGCCAGATCTCGAGGCGGCAGGGCGGAACCGGGCGTGTCCTTGGTCGGCGCCAGGTCGGGACGGACCCGGGCCAGACCGATGTGACGTTGCAGCACCGGGGAGTACATGAAGCTGGTGGTGTAGCCGACCTGCTCCGTCCGGTCCGCGTCGTACACCACCGACTCGTAGGGGAGCGGACTCGCGTCCTTCACGGGGAGCAGGCCCGCCTCGCGGTGGAGCCGGTCCCACTCCTGCCAGTCCACCACGATCCCGACGGTGGCCCAGCGCGAGGTCCGGTCGAGGAGCTCGCGTCGGATCGCCTGGCCGCCGACGAAGGCACGGCCCCCGTCGCGCACGCCGCGCAGCATCCAGCCCATGCCGAGCTCCTTGGGGGTGACGCGGTCGGCGTCGGTGAAGGCGGTGCGGCTGTTGCGCCACTCGACGTCGATCAGCGGCAGGCCGGCCTCGATGCGGAGCATCATCAGTGCCTCCTCGCCGAAGGGCCGCACGCCGTGGCCGTCCCCTGCGGCGAGGATGGCGTCGAGGACGTCGGTGGCGCGGTCGGAGGGAACCGTCACCTCGTAGCCGAGGTCGCCGGTGTAGCCGGTGCGCGACAGCGTCACCTCGGTGTCGGCGATCTTGGTCTGGGTGTGTGCGAAGAAGCCGAGGTCGAACGTCTCGGGGGCGAGCGAGCCGAGGACCTGCGCCGAGCGGGGGCCCTGGACCGCGAGGATGCCGTAGTCGTCGGAGACGTCCTCCAGCTCGACCCGCAGCCGGCCGACGTGGTCGCGGAACCAGCCGAGGCAGGGCCGCGCGGCGGTGAGCAGGAAGTCGTCCTCGGCGTGCCGGAAGGCGACGCCGTCCTCCATCACGAAGCCCCCGTCGTCGCACCAGACCGTGTAGTGCGCCTGGCCGGGGCGACAGGTGCGGATGTCGCGGGCGAGCAGGCCCGCGAGCAGCTGCTCGGCATCGGGGCCGGTGATGCGGTACTTGAACAGGGGCGAGGTGTCGAAGACCCCGACGCTGTTGCGCACCGCGAAGTACTCGTGCTTGGGCGCGTGGCTGTAGCGCAGCGCCGAGAGGTGGCCCGACCAGTGGGTGTAGAGGCCCTGGTCGTTGAGCTGGCTCAGGCGGTCGTGGAACGGCGTCGTACGGATCATCGGGATGCTCCTTGCTGACTCGTGGGTCAGGATAGACGGGTCAGCGGGCGAGCGACATCCGCTCCAGCACCCAGGCGTGCACCTCCGCCTCGTAGCCCAGGTGCGCGAACCGTCCCGCCGGACCGGTGTGTGCTCCGGCGCCGAGCTCGCAGCGGAACACGCAGTGCGGTGACCAGTCGGGGTCGGAGTCTCGCAGCGCGGCGACCCACTTCGCGGGCTCCCACACCATCACGCGCGGGTCGTGCAGCGCGCCGGTGACGAGCAGGTCGGGCCGGCCACCTGCCGGCGGTGGGTGGTCGTAGGGGGAGTAGGCCAGCATCCAGTCGAACTCCTCCCGCTTGCTCGGGTCGCCCCACTCGTCCCACTCCGTCACGGTCAGCGGGATCGAGGAGTCGAACATCGTCGAGACCACGTCGACGAACGGCACCTCGGCCACCACGCCTCGCCACCGCTCGGGCCGCTGGCTGAACACGGCACCCTGCAGCAGTCCGCCGGCGGACAGTCCGCGAGTCACGATGCGTGAGCCGTCGACGAGCGCCGGCCCGGGTCCGTCACCGGCCAGGCCGTCGGCGACGGCAGCCAGGTCCGTGAAGCTGTGCTGCTTGTGCTCGAGGTGGCCGTCGTTCCACCAGTGCCGCCCCAGCTCGCCCCCGCCGCGGACGTGGGCGTGGGCGTAGACCACCCCGCGGTCCAGCAGGCTCGGGAGTGCCGGGTCCCACTCGGGCTCCTCCACCGCCTCGTAGGCGCCGTAGGCATAGATCAACGCTGGTGCCGTGCCGTCGAGCGGAGTGTCGCGATGACGGACCAACGTCACCGGCACGTCCGTGCCGTCGGGCGCCGGAAAGCTCTCGCACTCGCACACGTACGCCGCCGGCTGGTGCCCCGGCGCCGGCTGCCGGTGACGTTCGGAGCGGGCGCCCGAGGCCAGCGTGACGTCGGACCACACGGGTGGCTGGACGTAGGACTGGTCGACGACGGTCACGAAGCCGGCGTCGTACTCCTCGTTGCGACCCAGCGCCAGGGTCCCGGTCGGGAAGGCGGGCGTGAGGTCGAGTCCGGCGCCGTCGACGCCCTCGATCGGCAGCAGCCGGAGCATCCGCTGCCCACCGCGCCGCAGCGCCAGCACCAGGTGGGAGGCGAACGCCTCGGCCCGCTCGAGCCGCTCGTCGGGGTCCTCCGGCCGGATCGGCCACCACGTCGTGTGGTCCTGGTCGGCGCCGGAGGGCACCGGCGCCCCCGCCAGCCGGAACTCTTCTGCCTCGTCGTTGGTGACGACGAGCAGGTGCTCCGAGCCGTCGGGCAGGCGCAGGTGCTCGGCGTGGTACTCCACGCCGCGGCGCCGGCCGCCGACCGAGCGCGGTCGGGCCGCGGGGTCGTCACCGTCCAGCACCCACACCTCGCGGGTGTCGCGCGACTCCGCCCACAGCACGAGCGGCCCGCCGCTGCGGGGAGCGCGCACGCACAGCTCGTACCGCTCGTCCGGCTCCTCCAGGACGAGCACGTCGTCCGCGACCGGGGTGCCCAGGGTGTGGCGTCTGATCTCGTGGGGCCGGTACGCCTCGTCGTGGACCGTGTAGAAGAAGTGCCGCGAGTCCGGGCTCCACGCGCCGCCGTAGTAGCTGCGGGGAACCTCCTCGTCGAGGTCCTCGCCCGAGGCCAGGTCGCGGAACCGCAGGGTGTAGACCTCGTCGCCGACCACGTCGACCGACCAGGCCAGCCATCTTTCGTCCGGGCTGATGCAGGTCAGGCCGAGCTCGACGAACCCCGAGCCGGTGTCGAGCAGGTTCGCATCCAGGAGCAGCTCGGCCGTGTCGGCAACGGGATCCGCTGTCTCCGGCAGGTGCCGATCACGAAACAGTTGCGGATGCTCCCTTCCTTCCGCGAGGACGGTGTAGTAGGAAGATTCCCCACGACGCCAACTGACTGACCGGTCAGTGGCCGGGACCCGCGCCTGCATCTCGGTACGCAGTGCCGCGACGAGGGAGTCCAGATGTCCGGTAGCCGAGTCGTACCAGGCCCGTTCGGCCGCGAGGTGGGCGAGGACGTCGGGGGAGTCCAGGTCCCGCAGCCAGTGGAACGGGTCCGACCGGCGCACGCCGTGCTCGGTGTGCTCGTACGCGCGGTGCGCGGCCCGCGGCGGCTGATGGCTCATGCACGGGACGGTAGCGCCGCCCGGCTGGTCGCCGCACTGGCGATGACGGCTGCAGCGTTGGTGGTGCCCGGTCTGGCGACGCCCGCCGCGCAGGCGACCGACGAGGAGGAGGTGACGTTCACCATCGCCATCCTCGACGAGGTCGACTCGTTCAACCCGTTCAACGGGTACCAGGCGACGTCGTACGAGGCGTGGGCCCTGATGTACGACTACATGGTCGGCTACTCGATGGACGACATGTCACCGGCGCCGGCCCTCGCGACGTCGTGGGAGACCTCGGAGGACGGCCTGACCTGGACCTTCGACATCCAGGAAGGGATCGAGTGGTCCGACGGCGAGCCGCTGACCGCGAACGACATCGCGTACACCTACAACCGGATCCTCGACGGGGGACCGGAGGCGGGCAACTGGGGCACCTACCTGACGTCCGTGGAGACCATCACCGCTCCTGACGACACGACCGTGGTGCTGGAGCTCACAAGGCCGAACGCCGTGCTGCCGCTGTTGCCGATCCCGATCCTGCCCGAGCACATCTGGTCCGACGTGGCCGAGGACGACGTGAAGTCCTACCGCAACGAGCCGACCGACGGCAACGCCGTCGTGGGGTCCGGACGGTTCCGCCTCGTGGAGGGAACGGCCGGTGGCTCGACGTACCTGTTCGAGGCCAACCCCGACTACTGGGACGGCCCCCCTCACGTCGACCGGGTGGCGTTCCGGGTGTTCAAGAGTGAGGATCCCGCGATCCAGGCGCTGATCAAGGGGGAGGCCGATTTCGTCGACGACATCACCCCGCTCCAGGTCGAGGCGCTGCAGGGACGCGACGGCATCCACGCCCAGAACGGCATCTCGCCCTACTTCGAGGAGATCGCGTTCAACGTCGGCGCGGTCGACCCCGAGAGCGGCGAGCCGCTCGGAGACGGGAACCCGGTGCTGCAGGACCCGGCCTTCCGGCACGCCCTGGGGTTCGCGCTGGACGTCGACCGGCTGGTGGAGACCGCCTACCAGGGCGGCGCGGTCCCGGGAGACACGTTCATCCCGTCGGCCTACGAGGACTACCGCTGGGAGCCGCCCGAGGACGAGGCGTTCACCTTCGACCTCGAACGAGCCGGTGAGATGCTGGACGAGGCGGGCTACGAGCTCGGTTCCGACGGGCTGCGCACGATGCCCGACGGCAGCCCGATCGGCACCCTGCGGCTGTTCGCCCGCGCGGAGGAGGAGAGGTCCGCGACGGTCATGCAGTTCTTCTCGGAGTGGCTCGGGGAGATCGGCATCGAGTCCGAGGTCAGCGTGATGGAGAGCAACCAGCTGACCGACGTGATCCTCGAGGGAAACTTCGACGCGTTCCACTGGGGTTGGTTCGTCGAGCCTGACCCGGACTCGATCCTCTCGGTCTTCCTCTGCGACGCACGGGGGGGCTCCTCGGACTCGTGGTACTGCAACGAGGAGTTCGACGCTCTCTACGAGGCGCAGAATGCCGAGGTCGACGACGAGGCGCGGATCGAGATGATCAAGCAGATGCAGGAGATCATCTACCGGGACGCGCCCTATCTCGTGACGGCGTACACGACGTACGGCCAGGCCCTCCGCACCGACCGGTTCGCGTGCTTCCAACCGCAGCCGGACCCCGGGGGAGTCCTGCTGGTGCAGTACGGAGCGTTCAACTACAGCCTGCTCCGCCCGGCTGACGAGGCCGGCGACTGCGACGGCATCGAGTCTGCCGTCGGAGCCTCTCCCTCGACCTCCTCGGATGACGACGCAGCAGGCGGCAACGCCCTCCTGATCTGGCTCGGTGGAGCCGCCCTCGTGTTGGTCATCGGGGGCGTGGTCTTCGCGGTGCGCCGACGGTCCACGGCAGACGCCCGAGAGTGATCACGTGACGACTCTCGCTGCGGCACCGATCCCCGGCGCCGCAGCCGAGCCACCGGTCCGCCGGCGCAGCTACGGGCGCTACGTCCTCGGCAAGGTGCTGGGCGCGGTGGGAAGCCTGGGCTTCGTGCTGGTCGTCAACTTCTTCCTGTTCCGCGTGCTGCCCGGTGACCCCGCGCGGAGCCTGACCCGGGGGCGCGTCGTCTCGAAGGAGCAGCTGGACGCGTTCAGCGAGCAGTACGGGCTCGACCAACCACTGCCCCAGCAGTTCCTGACCTACGTGCAGAACACCCTCCAGGGCGACCTGGGCGTCTCCATCCGCTACAACGTGCCGGTATCCGAGCTGATCGTGGACCGGATGTGGCCGACGATCGCTCTCGTCGGTGTCTCGACGATCCTGGCGGCGGTGTTCGGGGTCTACCTCGGCATGGTGAGCGCCTGGCGGCGCGGGGGACGCTTCGACAAGGCCTCGACCGGCACCACGCTCACCCTCTACTCGATGCCGGAGTGGTGGTTGGGACTGCTGCTGATCGCCACCTTCGCGGTCGGCATCGGGCCTTTCCCCGGGATCTTCCCGACCGGGGGGCTCTACTCCATCGACGCCGAACCGGGCACCCTCAGCGGGATGCTCGATGCCGCCTGGCACCTCACGCTGCCCGTCATCACGCTCACCCTGGCCTACCTCGCCGAGTACGCCATGATCATGCGGTCATCGCTCCTCGACGAGCTCGGGGAGGACTACCTGGTCACCGCCCGCGCCAAGGGCCTGCGCGACGTGGAGGTACGCCGCCGGCACGCCGTGCCGAACGCGCTGCTGCCCACCACCACGCTGGCCGCCATCAACATCGGCTTCGTGGTCTCGGGAGCGATCACCATCGAGACGATCTTCTCGATCCCCGGTCTGGGGCTGTTGTCCTACGAGGCGCTCTCGATCCCCGACTACGACGTGCTGCAGGGCACGTTCCTGCTGGCCTCGGGTGCCGTGATCGCGGCGAACCTCGTCGCCAACCTCGTCTACGGCATCCTCGACCCCCGGGTCCGGACATGAGGCGCACCGCATGAGCACCTCCTCCACCAGCACGCTCTCCGCCGGCCAGATCGCGCGACGTCGACGAGCGGCCGCCTGGCGTCGTGACTGGAAGCTGTTCCGCAGTCATCGCTCGGGCCTCGTGGGCCTGATCGTCCTCGGCTTCTTCGTGTTCGTCGCGCTTGCGGCGCCGTGGCTGGCCGACGAGGCCGGGCTCTCCGTGACCCAGGCGACCGGCGGCGTGCTGGAACCCCCATCGCGTGAGTACCCGCTCGGCACCGACAACAACGGTCGCTCGGTGCTGACGCTGCTGATCTGGGGCACGCGCGTCTCGCTGATCGTCGGCCTGCTGGCGACGGCCATCTCGATGTTCATCGGGACCCTGATCGGCCTGGTCTCGGGGTTCTTCGAGGGCTGGCCCGCGCGGCTCCTCTACCGGCTCACCGAGTGGTTCCTGGTGATCCCGTTCCTGCCGCTCGCGATCATCCTGGCCGTGGTGCTGGGCCGCTCGTTGCTCAACATCGCCATCGTCATCGGGGTGACCAGCTGGCCGGCGACCGCGCTGCTGATCCGCAGCCAGACGCTGTCGATCAAGGAGCGGCCCTACCTCGAGCGGGCGCGGGTCCTCGGGGCCGGACGATGGCACCAGATGACCCGGCACGTGCTCCCGAACGTCACGCCGATGGTCTTCGCGAACACGACGCTGACCGTCGCGGTCGCCATCCTGTCGGAGACCACCCTCAGCTTCCTGGGACTGGGCGATCCGACCAGGGTCTCGTGGGGGTCGATGCTCGAGGCGGCGTTCGGAGCCGGCGCCATGACCACAGGTGCGTGGTGGTTCATCGTGCCGCCCGGTGTCTGCGTGGTGCTGGTGGTGCTGTCGTTCACCCTGATCGGCCAGGCGCTCGAGGAAGTCTTCAACCCACGGCTGCGGAGCCGCTGATGACCGATCTGCTGGAGCTGCGCGAGCTGTCGGTCGCCTACCAGACCTCCGAGGGGCCGGTTGCCCGCCGTACGCGGGGTCGATCTCGTCGTACGGGCCGGCGAGGTGGTCGGGATCGCCGGCGAGTCCGGGTGCGGCAAGTCCACCCTCGCGAGCACGGTGCTGCGCCTCCAGCCCAAGGATGCGCAGGTGAGCGGCGAGGTGGTGGTGTCCGGCCACGACGTACTCACGATGGGGTGGGGGGACCTGCGGGCGCTGCGCTGGGCCGAGGCCTCGATCATCTTCCAGGGGGCCCTGCACTCGCTCAACCCGGTCCGGCGGATCGAGACGCAGATCGCCGAGTCGCTCCGCCTGCACGAGCCGGAGCTCACCGCGACGGCGCTCTCCGCGCGCGTCGGTGAGCTCCTCGAGCAGGTGGGGCTGCCCGCTGCCCGGTCCCGGGTCTATCCCCACCAGCTGTCGGGCGGACAGCGACAGCGCGTGATGATCGCGATGGCCCTGGCCTGCCGGCCGCAGCTGATCGTCGCCGACGAGCCCACGACGGCGCTCGACGTCATGGTGCAGGCGCAGATCCTCGACCTGATCTCCGGTCTGGTGAAGGACCTCGGGGTGGGTCTGCTCATCATCAGCCACGACCTGTCGGTGCTGGCGGACGTGTGCGACCGGGTGGCGGTGATGTACGCCGGCCGGGTCGTCGAGCTGGGCTCGGCCCAGCAGGTCTTCGACTCCCCGGCCCACCCCTACTCCCGGGCGCTGTCGCAGTCCTTCCCGCGGGTGGGAGATGCTGCGGCCCGCTATGCGCCGGCGGGTCTCGCGGGCGATCCTCCCGACCCTCACCACCTCCCTCCCGGGTGCGCCTTCGCGCCACGATGCAGCCACGTGATCGACGCGTGCACCGACGCGGAGCCGCCGCTTGCTGGAGGTGCGAGGCCGCCAGGCCGCCTGCATCCGGGCGGGTGAGCTATGACCACCCCGGAGATGAGCGACGCGCCGCTGCTCGCGACCTCCGGGGTCGGCGTCGAGTTCGTCACCCGCACCGGGACCGTCGCGACCGCCCTCGACGGGGTCGACGTCGAGGTCAGGGCGGGCGAGATCCTCGCGCTGGTCGGCGAGTCCGGCTCGGGCAAGACGACGCTGGCCCGGACGCTCGTCGGGCTGCAGCGACCCACCGTGGGCGAGGTGCGGTTCGAGGGGGAGCCGCTGGACTACTCGGGTCGGGCCCTGCGGCGGCTGCGCGCCGAGGTGCAGATGGTGCTCCAGGACGCTGCCGGCTCGCTCAGCCCGCGCCAGACCGTCTACGAGTCCGTGGCGGAGGGCATCCGGCTGCACCGGAGGGTGGCCACCGATCCGGAGGGCCGCAGCGAGGCGGACCTGGTGGCGGCCGCGCTCTCGGAGGCCGGCCTGCGGCCACCCGAGCGGCTCTTCCTGCGCTACCCCCACGAGCTCTCCGGCGGGCAGAAGCAGCGGGTCCTGATCGCGGGTGCGCTGGCGCTGCGGCCGCGGCTGCTGGTCGCCGACGAGCCGGTCTCCTCGTTGGACGCGTCGATCCGCGGGGAGATCCTCGCGCTCCTGCTGGGCCTGCGGGACGACCTCGGGCTCGGCATCGTCGTCGTCACGCACGACCTCGGACTGGCCTGGAACATCGCCGACCGGATCGCGGTGATGTACCTCGGCCGGGTCGTCGAGTGCGGCACGACGGAGGAGGTCCTGGAGTCCTCGCAGCATCCCTACACCCGGGCGCTGCTGTCGGTCGTGCCGGAGATCGAGCGGATCGAGCCCGTCGTACTTCAAGGAGAAGTGCCCGATCCGACCCGGATCCCCGGCGGGTGCCGGTTCCACCCGCGGTGCCCGGCGCTGGCCGACGGCACGGCGGAGGCAGCGGGCGTGGCCGACGACTGCCACGCCGTCGCGCTCCCGGTGCTGTCCGCGACGGGGGACCATCGCGCGGCTTGTCATCTGGTGAGGTGACCAGGCTCGTGCGATCATTCTGCTACTGAGTCGCGAGTCAGTAAGGAGGTGTCGCGTGCAGGAGGCGCTCCCGCGGGAGATGTACGTCGACGATGCCACCTGGCACCTCGAGCGCGACGCCGTGCTGTACGGCGAGTGGTACTGCGTCGGCCGCCGCGACGACCTCGGGCTCGCTGACCCCTCGCGTCTGGTCGCCGTCGACGTGGCGGGCGAGAGCGTGCTGGTGACCAGCGACGCCGACGGCCGGCTGCACGCGGCCTACAACGTCTGTCGGCACCGCGGCTCGCAGCTGCGACCGGTCGACGGCGAGCCGGACCCGACCCCGCACGCGTGTGCCGCTTCCGCCCTGCGCTGCCCCTACCACTCGTGGACCTACGGCCTCGACGGCCGGCTGCTGCGCGCTCCGCACGTGGACGAGGAGCTCGACCCCGACGGGTTCTCGCTGGCGCCGGTCGCGGTCGACACCTGGGCGGGTTTCGTGTTCGTCCACCTCACGCCCGAGGCCGCGGACCCGCTGGCGGAAGCGGTCGCCGGCCCCTCGGCCACCCTGGCCAACTACGCCCTCGGCGACCTGGTCACCGGCGCGGTGATGACCTACGACGTCGCGGCCAACTACAAGGTGCTGCTGGAGAACTACAACGAGTGCTACCACTGCGGCCCGGTCCACCCCGAGCTGTGCCGGCTGGTGCCCGACTTCGCGGGCGGCGGCAGCGGTCTCGACTGGGAGGACGGCATCCCCCACCGCGAGGGCGCCTGGACGTTCACCATGACCGGCACCACGACGCGGTCGCCGCTGCCGGGCCTGACCGAGGCCGAGCGGACCCGCCACAAGGGCGACCTCGCCTACCCGAACCTGATGGTCTCGGCCTCGGCCGACCACGTCGCCGCGTTCGTGCTGCACCCGCGCGCCGTCGACCGCACCACCGTGGTGTGCTCGTTGCTGTTCGCGGCAGACGCGGTGACCGCGCCCGACTTCGACCCGGCTGACGCCGGCGACCTGTGGGACCTGGTCAACCGCCAGGACTGGGCGGTGTGCGAGTCGGTCCAGCGCGGGATGTCCTCGCGCAGCTACCGGCACGGCTGGTTCGCCCCGATGGAGGACGAGAGCCTCGACATCCGGCGCTGGCTGCTGCCTCGCGTCCGCGGCTCCGGATCGGCGCCCCGACCATGAGCGGGCCCAGGCGGCAGCGCTGCGACGTCGTCGTCGCCGGGCTCGGCGCGCTCGGCAGCGCCACGTGCCGCGAGCTCGCACGCCGCGGCCGCTCCGTGGTCGGGCTGGAGCGATTCGAGCTCGGTCACTGCGCGCGGCGCCAGCCACGACACCAGCCGGATCCTGCGGCACAGCTATCACACGCCGGACTACGTGCGGCTGACCCAGCAGGCGTACGACGACTGGAGCCGGCTCGAGCGCGACACAGGCGAGTCGTTGGTGACCCGGGTCGGCGGCCTCGACCTGTTCCCGCCGGAGGCGGCGATCAGCCCGCTCGACTACACGGACTCGCTCACGGAGGTCGGCATCGACTTCGAGCTGATCGACGTCGCGGAGACGACCCGCCGCTGGCCGCAGCTGCGGCTGCCGGACGACACGCTGGTGCTGCACCAGGCGGACGCCGCGATCGTGCCCGCCGGCCGCGGCACCCGCACCATGCAGGACGACGCCCGTGCCCACGGCGCCGACCTGCGCCCGCACTCCCCGGTCACCTCGGTGCGCGACCTCGGCGAGCACGGCCTGGTCGTGCGGACGCCGCAGGGCGAGCTGCACTGCGGCGCGTTGGTCGTCACCGCCGACGCCTGGGCCAACGACGTGCTGGCCGGGCTCGGGGTCGAGGTGCCGCTCGAGGTCACGCTCGAGCAGGTGACCTACTTCCAGCCTGAGCGCCCCGTCGACTTCGCGGCGGGCCGGCTTCCGCTGTGGATCTGGATGGACGACCCCTGCTACTACGGCTTCCCGACCTACGGCGAGTCGACGGTGAAGGCCGCTCAGGACTGCGGCGGACCGGTCGTGAGCCCCGAGTCGCGCACGTTCGAACCGGACCCCGCGATGGCCGAGCGCCTCGCCGCCCACATGGCGACGATGCTGCCGGGCAGCGGCGCGCCGATCCGGTCGCTGCGCTGCCAGTACACGCTCACCCCCGATCGTGACTTCGTGATCTCGCCGGTCCCGGGCCACCCGTCGGTGGTGGTCGGCCTCGGCGCCGCGCACGGCTTCAAGTTCGCGCCGACGTTCGGCCGGTTGCTGGCCGACCTGGCCGTCACCGGCGAGACCGCCACCGACCTGACGGCGTTCCGGATGAACCGTCCGGCCCTGACCGACCCCGACTACCAGGCGCACTGGCTGGTCTGATGATCGAACGTCAGCCTCTACGACAGCACCGCGGGGTCCAGGTCGAGCTCGCGGGCCACCGCCTCCGCGACCCAGCGGCGCAGCTGGGCCCGCGTGACGCTGCGGTAGACCAGCGTGGCCACGGACAGCCCGTCGAGCAGCGCCGAGATGCGGGTGACCGCGGCCGGCGGGTCCGGGCAGTGGAAGTCAGCGGTCGCCACACCGGCCTCGACCACGTCGCGCAGCACCGCACACCAGCGCTGGTCCATCCGCCGCATCACGGCCTGGATCTCGTGCTCGCGCTGAGCCAGCGCCCAGGCATCGATCCACAGCTGCCAGCCGGTTGCCGGACCGGTGGGTCCGTAGAGCCGCAACATCCGGCGCAGCCGTTCGAGCGGCGGGTCCTCGCTGGCCGCGATCACCTCGAGCCTGGCGACGTCCCTCTCGGCCGCGTGCGCAAAGGCCTCGGCGATCAGGTCGTCCTTGGTCCGGAAGTGGTAGAAGACCAGCGCCGGGCTCACGCCCAGCGCGGTCGCCACGTCGGAGACGCGCGTCGCCGCGAGCCCGGCGCTCTCCACGACCTCGAGGGTCGCGGTCAGGATCTCCTCGCGGCGCAGCTCGGCCGTGCGCCGGCTCCGGCCGCTCACCCGCCCCGTCCCATGTCCCGGGACACTAGTGCCTCAGGAGGCCCGCGATGACGACGTCCGACGTGCCGAAGACGATGCTGCCGCCCGACTCCTACACCTCGCCCGAGGTGCTGGCGTGGGAGCGACGACACCTCTTCGCCGGCAGCTGGACGTGCCTGGGCCGGCTCGAAGACCTGCTCGGGCCGGGCATCACCCAGCGCGCGGTCATGGTCGGCGACGTCTCCGCCCTGGTGATGCAGCGAGACGACGAGGTGCGGATGTTCGCCAACACCTGCCGGCACCGCGGACACGAGCTGCTTCCGATGGACGGCTCGTCGCACCGCAAGGCGGTGGTGTGCCCCTACCACGCATGGAGCTACGACCTGGGTGGGTCGCTGATCGCGGCCCCCGGCTTCCGCGACGAGCCCGGCTTCGAGCCGGCCGACCACGAGCTGGTCGAGCTGCCGGTCGAGGTCTGGGAGGGCTGGGTCTTCGGGCACGCACTGCACCCGCTGGGCAGTGCCGAGGTCCCGCCGTTCTCGGAGCACCTGGGGGAGCTGGGCCGGATCGTCGCGCCGTACGCCGCCGCGTCCCTGGGCGCGGCCGACCGTCACACCTACGAGGTGGCCGCGAACTGGAAGGTGATCGCCGAGAACTACCACGAGTGCTACCACTGCCCGCTGATCCACCCCGAGCTGTGCCAGGTCTCGCCGCCGGAGTCCGGCGACAACTACGACCTGCCCGGGGCCTGGATCGGCGGCTCGATGGACCTGCGGGACGGCATGGCGACGATGTCCCTGACCGGGGAGCCGGTCGCGCCGCCGCTTCCGGACGTCGACCCGGCGCGCGTGGAGTACCTCCACCTGTTGCCCAACCTGCTGGTCTCCGCCCACCCCGACTACGTGATGACCCACCGGCTGGTGCCGCTGGCGCCCGACCGGACCTGGGTCGAGTGCATGTGGCTGGCCCGGCCCGATGAGGACGGCAGCGTCGCGGCGCCGGGTGCGGTGGAGTTCTGGGACATCACCAACCGGCAGGACTGGGCGGCGTGCGAGTCCGTGCAGCGGGGCCTGGCCAGCCCGCACTTCCGCTCCGGACCCTTCGCGCCCAACGAGGACGCCGTCAGGCAGCTGGTGGCGACGCTCGAGCGGGCCTACGCCACCGGATCGTTGACCTGACCCGGCCCGTTCGGTCGCGCTCCGCCCTCGGGCAGACTGGCGCCATGCTGACTCTCGACGAAGCCACCGCCCTGTGCACTGCGGCCCGTGAGGCCGCCTCCGACCTGGGGGTGCCGATGTCGATCGCGGTGATGGACCCGGCCGGCCACCTGCTGTGCCTGGTGCGGATGGATGGCGCCCCGTGGATCAGCGCCGACGTGGCCCAGGGCAAGGCGTGGACGTCGGCGGCGTACGGCATGCCGAGTGCCGGCCAGAAGGACAAGATGGAGCCGATGCCGAACTTCGCCGGGGCCCTGACCGCCATGACGCACGGCCGCTTCACGCCGCAGACCGGCGCCGTCCCCGTGTACCGCGACGGCGAGCTGCTCGGCGCGCTCGGTGCCAGCGGCGGCACCGGAGACCAGGACGAGGCCGTCTGCAGCAGCGCCGTCAACGCGGCGGGGCTGGACCTCTCGGCCTGACCAGCTGAGCCGCTCACCTCGCGGCCGCCAGCACCTCCGGGAGCTCGGCGGTGGTGGTGGCCACGTGCGTGGGCCGCGGACCGTCGGGGTCGAGCTCGTGGCCGGGGCGCTGGAGGCGAACCGTCGGGATCCCGGCTTCGAGCGCCCCCCGCACGTCGCGCGCCGATGTCGCCACGTGCACCAGTGGTCCGACCGCGTCGACCGCACGCCGGTAGATCGCTGCGTGTGGCTTGTAGACACCGAGCCGCTCGGAGGTGAGTGCCACGTCGAGGTCGACCAGGGGCGCGGCGGCGGTGCTGGCGAAGAGGTCATCATCGACGTTGGACAGCAGGCCGACCCGCCACTCGTCGCGCAGGGCGGTCAGCCCGGCGGGTACGTCGGGCCACAGCGGCCAGTCGGGCAACGACTCGACGAGTGCCTCGACACCCTCGGCCGGTTCGCCGGCCAGCCCGAGGTCGGCGTACGCCGCGGCGAAGGCGCGGCCGGCCGGACCCCGCCACGACTCCCACCCGGTGCAGTCGCGCTGGGCGGCCTTGTTGCGGGGATCCCAGGCGTCGTACAGCTCCAGCCCCGAGACCTGCCAGTCGTGGGCACGCGCCAAGGTGTCAAGGGCGGCCGAGCCGCCCGACCGGGAGTCGATCAGGGCCGAGAAGAGGTCGAAGGTCACGACCCGCCGCCGACCGTTCATCGCGCTCTCACCGCAGGGCGCTGCGCACCAGCTCGACCGGGTGCATCGCCCGGCGCTCGGTGCCGTGCTGGATCTGCTGGCGGCACGACACCCCGGTCGCCGCCACGACGGTGTCCTCGGGTTCGGCGCGGACGGCCGGGAAGAGCCGGTCCTCGCCGACCTCGATCGACACGTCGTAGTGCTCGGCCTCGAACCCGAAGGAGCCGGCCATGCCGCAGCAACCGGCGTCCACCTCGACCACCTCGACCCCCGGGATCCGGGAGAGCAGCGCGATGGTCGCCCCCGTCCCGACCTCGGCCTTCTGGTGGCAGTGTCCGTGGTAGAGCACCTTGCGGCCGGCCAGCCAGGAGCTCTCGTCGAGGTGCAACCTGCCCTCGTCGATCGCCTCGGTGAGCAGCTCCTCCACCTGCCGGACCCGGCCACCGACGTCCTGGACGTGCGGGTCGTCGGGCAGCAGCGCCCGGTGCTCGTCGCGCAGCGTGAACAGGCAGGAGGGCTCGCAGCCGACGATCGCCGAGCCCGGCTCGGAGCCCTCGCTGAGCCGCTTGGCGAGGCCACCGGCCTGCTTCTTCGCGTCCTCCACGAGTCCCTTGGACAGGCTGGCGCGCCCGCAGCAGCCGCCGCTCTCGAGGCGTACGGCGTGCCCGGCGGCCTCGAGCAGCTCGATCGCGGCCCGGCCGACTCCGGGTTCGGTGAAGCTGGTGAACGAGTCGGCCAGGAACGTGACGGGACCGGCGCTCCCGGTCTGCGTCCGGCCCCGGAACCACCGGGGGAGCGTCTCGCGCTCGAAGATCGGCAACGGGCGCTGCGGTGCGATGCCGACCACGCGACCCATGGCGCGACGCATCCAGGCGGTGCGCCCGGGCAGGTTCGACAGCGGGGCGGTCGCCGAACCGAGCCGGTTGAGCGTCCGGATCGCCCCGAAGACCCGCGAGCGCAGCGGGGTGCCGTGCACGGCATGGCGGTGGGCGAGGGTCTCGCTCTTCAGCGAGGAGATGTCCACCCCGAGCGGGCACTCGCTCTTGCAGGCCTTGCACATCAGGCACAGGTCGAGGACCTCGTGGAGCCGGTCGCCGGCGAGCGCGGCGGCGGGGTCGGGCTCGCTGAGCGCCTTGACCAGCGCGTTGGCGCGGCCGCGGGTGGAGTGCTCCTCCAGCCGGGTGGCGATGTACGACGGGCACATCACCCCCGTGGTGGTCTTGCGGCACGCACCGATGTTCATGCAGCGGTCCGCTGCCCCGCGCATCCCACCGACGACGTCGAAGTCGAGCGTGGTGCGCAGCGGTCCGGGCGTCGGCAGGACGGCGTCGCGCAGGTTCTCGGTCATGGCGGGCGCATCGACGATCTTGCCCGGGTTCATCACGTTGTCCGGGTCGAAGAGCGCCTTGACCTCGCGCATCGCCTCGTAGAGGTCGTCGCCGAAGATCTCGCGGTTGAACTCGCTGCGCGCCAGGCCGTCGCCGTGCTCGCTGGAGTTGACGCCGCCGTACTCCCGGACGAGGTCCTTGACCTCGACCGCGACCGCACGCATGGTCGCGCGCTGCTCAGGGTCGGCGAGGTCGACGAACGGCCGCACGTGGAGGCAGCCCACCGAGGCGTGACCGTAGAAGCCGGCTTCGAGCCCGTGCCGGTCCAGCACCTCCTTGAAGCGCTGGGTGTAGGCGCTCAGGTGGACCGGGTCGACCGCTGTGTCCTCGACGAACGCGAGCGGACGCCGGGTGCCCACCGAGTTGGCCATCAGCAGGCCGAGACCGGCCTTGCGGACCTTGAGCAGCGCCTGTTGCTGGGCCGACGTCACCGCCCGCAGGGTGTGGTAGCCGTGACCGTTGCTCTTCCAGAGCGCGATCAGCCGGTCGAGCCGGTCGGTCAGCTCGTCGACGTCGTCGCCGGTGAACGAGACGAACAGCAACGCCGCCGGGTCGCCTTCGAGGATCTTGCCGAGGTCGGCGAACTCGATCTTGTCCCGGGAGAGGTCGAGGATCGCCTTGTCCATCAGCTCGACCTGCGCCGGGTCGAAGGACAGCGCGTCAGCGGTGGCGTCGATCGCCGACGGGATCGTCGTGAAGTGGCCCACCGCGAAGACCGCGTGCCTCGGCTTGGGGACCAGGTCCACCTCGGCCCGGGTGGTCACCGCCAGCGTCCCCTCGGAGCCGACGACGAACTTCGCGAGGTCGAAGGGTGTGTCGTCGGCCAGCCGGTCCAGCCGGTAGCCGCACGCCCGCCGCCAGAACGCCGGGAAGTCAGTGGCGATCGAGCCGGCGTGACGATCCAGCACGTCGGGCAGCCCGGCGTAGATCCGCCCCTCGAGCGTGTCCTGCAATGCGCGCCGGGCCCGCTCGGCTTCGTCGACCGGCTCGAACCGGGCCGTGGACCCGTCGGACAGGACGACGTCGAGGGCGCGCACGTGGTCGATGGTCATGCCGTAGCGCAGGCTGCCGCTGCCCGCGGAGTTGTTGCCCGTCATGCCGCCGATGGTGGCCCGGTTGCTGGTGGAGGTGTCCGGGCCGAACAGCAGCCCGTGCGGTGCCGCGGCCTGGTTGAGCTGGTCCTGCACGACGCCGACGTCGACGACGGCGGTGCGTGACTCCGGGTCGAGCTCGTGGATCCGGTTGAGGTGGCGGGAGGTGTCGAGCACCAGACCCGCGCCGACGGTCTGGCCGGCCAGGCTGGTCCCTGCGCCACGCGGCGTGATCGAGACGCCGAGAGCGGCGGCCGCCGTGACCGCCGCGGCGATGTCGTCCGCGTGTCGGGGGTAGACCACTCCCAGGGGACGGATGGAGTACATGCTCGCGTCGCGGGAGAACAGATGGCGGCTGTAGTCGTCGAAGGCCACCTCGCCGTCGAGGTCGCGCTCCAGCCGGCGCCGCAGGTCGAGCGACACGTCCTCGCTCTGGGTGGCGGTCACGGGGTGCTCATGGCTGCTCGAGCCGGGCCAGCGCGGCGTTGACGCCGTCGGCCTGGATCGGTACGCCGGCCAGGTGCAGCCCCATCTGGACGCCGGACAGGGTGCCGGCGAGCGTCAGGTCGTTGAAGTGGCCGAGGTGCCCGATCCGGAACACCTGCCCCGCCACCTTGCCCAGGCCCGCTCCGAGGGACATGTCGAACCGCTCGAGGATCACGCGGCGTACCTCGTCGGCGTCGTGCTCGTCCGGGAGCAGGATCGCGGTCAGCACGGGAGAGTGCTCGCGTTCGTCGGCGCACAGGATCTCCAGTCCCCAGGCGCGGACCGCGGCGCGGGTCGCCTCGGCGTGACGCTGGTGCCGGGCGAAGACCTCCGGTAGCCCCTCGTCGTCGAGCATCTGCAGGGCGACCCGGAGGCCGTAGAGCAGGTTGGTCGCCGGCGTGTACGGCCAGAAACCGCGCTGGTTGGCCTCGATGATCGGCTCCCAGTCCCAGTAGCTCCCGGGAAGCTGGGCAGCTGCGGGACGCGGTCAGCGCCTTCTCGCTGACCGCGTTGAATCCGAGTCCCGGCGGGAGCATGAGCCCCTTCTGCGAACCGCTGACGGTCACGTCGACACCCCACTCGTCGTGTCGGTAGTCGACGGAACCGAGCGAGGAGATGGTGTCGACCAACAGCAGCGCGGGGTGACCTGCGCGGTCGATGGCCTCGCGCACCTCGGCCACCCGACTGGTCACGCCGGTGGAGGTCTCGTTGTGGACGACGCAGACCGCCTTGATCTCGTGGCCGGTGTCTGCGGTGAGTCGCTCCTCGACGACGGCGGGGTCGACGCCACGCCGCCAGTCACCGGGTACGAGGTCGACCTTGAGCCCCAGGGAGGTTGCCATCGACTGCCAGAGCAGCGCGAAGTGGCCGGTCTCGAAGGCGAGTACGGCGTCTCCCGGCGACAGGGTGTTGACCAGGGCCGCCTCCCACGCCCCCGTCCCCGAGCTCGGGTAGACGACCACCGGACCGGTGGTGCCGAAGACCGGACCCAGCGCCTCGAGCACCTCCCGGCCCAGCTCGCCGAACTCGGGTCCACGGTGGTCGATGGTGGGCGCCGAGATGGCGTGCAGCACCTCGTCGGGAACGTTGGTCGGGCCGGGGATCTGCAGGAAATGGCGGCCGGTGGTCCGGGACATGCCGGTCCTCTCATGCGAAAGCGCAGGGCGGAATGGTTCGGGATGTGAAATCTATCCGTTGGGCTCGATCACTGCAACGGGTGTTGACGAGCGTGCCCTCGCGTGCTTGCATGCTCGGTGATCGGCGTCACAGTTCCACATGACGGAAATGTGCGGAGGGCGCCGAACCGGCAATCACCCACCGGAAGGTCCGTCCCTTGTCCCTCGAATCCGTCGCCATCATCTCGCTCCTCGTCCTAGCGGTGATCTTCCTGATCGCCACCCTGCTCCCGATCCACATGGGCGCGCTCGCCGTCTCGGCCGCTTTCGTCCTGGGCATCTTGCTGTTGCCGGGTGGGTTCAGTCCGGAAGGGCTAGATGAGAAGTCCAGCGCGATCGCGGACGGCTTCCCAGGTGACCTGTTCATCACATTGGCCGGAGTCACGTTCCTCTTCGGCATCGCCAAGAACAACGGCACCGTGGACTGGCTGGTCCACGCTGCCGTGCGCTCCGTCGGTGGACGTGTGGCCCTGATCCCGTGGGTGTTCTTCGGTGTCACAGCGGTCCTGACCGGCATCGGAGCCGTGGTGCCGGCCGCCGTCGCGATCATCGCTCCGATCGGCATGACGTTCGCGCGCAAGTACGACATCAAGCAGCTGTTGATGGGCCTCATGGTGATCAACGGCGCCACCGCGGGCGGCTTCTCCCCGCTGAGCATCTTCGGCTCGATCACCAACGACGTGGTGGCCGGGGCCGGCCTGGACGGCAGCCCGCTGTTCCTCTTCCTCGCCTCGCTCGTCTTCAACATCGTCCTCGGCATCATCACCTTCGTTCTCTTCGGCGGGCGGAAGCTCCTCGGCGTGCGGGACGTCGGCGAAGGTGAGCTGGTCGCGGCCGACGGCTCCAAGCTGAGCGGGCTCGGCGAAGGTTCCAAGACGAGAGGGTTCCGCGAAGGGCCGGCTGAGCAGACCGGCCTGAAGGCGGCCTCGGGGTCCAGCGCATCTCCGCATGCGGAGCCGGGTGACGAGCCGGTCACGACGCTCGACATCCACCGCACCCTGACTCTCGCCGGGATGGTCATCCTCACCCTGGGGGCGTTCTTCCTGCAGCTCGACGTGGGCTTCTTCTCCTTCCTCATCGGGTCGCTGCTCTGCCTGATGAACCCGAAGATCACCAAGGGCGCGGTGGGCGAGATCGCCTGGCCGACGATCCTGCTGGTCTGCGGCATCGTCACCTACGTCAGTCTGCTCCAGAATCCCGCGCTGGACCCGAGCGGTGAGCGGGACGTGATCACGTGGCTCGGAGACTGGGCGGCTTCACTCGGCGCGGTCACCATCGCTGCCCTGCTGGTCCTGTACGTCGGTGGCGTGGTCTCGGCGTTCGCCTCGACCACCGGCATCCTGGGCGCGCTGATCCCGCTCGCGGTGCCGTTCCTGGATGGCCCCGACGCCGTTCTCGGCGTGGTCGCCCTGGTCACCGCGCTGGCGATCTCCTCCTCGGTGGTCGACTCCTCGCCGTACTCCACGTCGGGTGCGCTGGTGGTGGCGAATGCCAACGAAGCCGACCGTGAGGCGGTCTACAAGAGCCTGCTCAAGTGGGGCTTCTCCATGGTCGCGATCGCTCCGCTCGTCACGTGGTTGCTGTTGATCGTGCTGGGCAACCAGGTGCTCGACCTGCCGGTCCTGCAGTGACGGGAGCCTGGTGGTGGCGCGCGGCTGGTCACCTACGACGGCCACTCACCCGAGGTCGACCCCGACGCCTTCGTGGCCGACGGGGCGACCCTGGTGGGGGCCGTCCGGCTCGGCCGCGACGCCAGTGTCTGGTTCGGCGCGGTGATCCGCGCGGACGGCTCTCCGATCCGGGTCGGTGAGGGCAGCAACGTCCAGGACGGCTGCGTGCTCCACTCCGACCCCGACTTCCCGGTGACCGTCGGCGACCGCGTCACGGTGGGCCACCGGGCGGTCGTGCACGGCTGCACCGTCGAGGACGACTCGCTGGTCGGCATGGGCGCGGTCCTGCTCAACGGGGTCGTGCTGGGGGCCGGCTCGCTCGTGGCCGCCGGGTCGGTGCTGCTCGAGGGGACGGTCGTCCCGCCCGGCTCGCTGGTGGCGGGAGTGCCCGGCACCGTGAAGCGGCCGGTCAGCGACGCCGAGCGTGAGCGGATCCGGTCAGGCGCCGAGTCGTACGTGACGCGCGCCGGCCGCTACCGCGACGCACCCGAGGAGGTTCCGTGACGGCCGCGCCGCTGGCCGGGGTACGGGTCCTGGAGGTCGGGGTCTTCATGGCCGCGCCCTTCGCGACGATGCAGCTGGCCGACCTCGGCGCCGACGTGGTGAAGGTGGAGAACCCCCAGGGCGGTGAGCCCGTGCGCTCGACCGGGCCGTTCGTGGCGGGGCACAGCTCGCCGTACCTGAGGCTGAACCGCTCGAAGCGGTCGGTCGCGCTCGACCTGAAGTCCGACGCCGGCCGGCAGGCGTTCCTCCGGCTGGCGGCGTCCTGCGACGTCGTCGTGGAGAACCTCCGGCCGGGCGCGATGCGCCGGCTCGGGCTCGGCTACGACGACGTCCGTGCAGTCAACCCGGGGGTCGTCTACGCGTCGGCATCCGGCTTCGGTCAGGACGGCCCGCTGGCCGACCGCCCCGGGCTCGACATCATGGCGCAGGCGCGCGGCGGACTGATGAGCATCACCGGGACCCCCGACGGGTCGCCGGTCAAGGTCGGGGTGCCGTTGTGCGACCTCGTCTGCGGCATCTACACGGCGCTCGCGGTCACCGCGGCGCTGCGCGAGCGGGACAGCTCGGGCGAGGGCCAGTACATCGACGTGTCGCTGTACGAGTCGGCGGTCTCGCTCGCGGTGTGGGAGGCGGGCCGCTACTTCGCCACCGGCGAGGTCGGCGGACCGTTGGGTTCTGCCCACCAGTCCCAGGCGCCCTACCAGGCCTTCCGCACCGTCGACGGCTGGGCGACCCTCGGGGCGATCACCCCGCGGACCTGGGCCGGCCTGTGCGAGGTGCTCGGGATGGAAGACCTGCGGGACGACGAGAGGTTCGCCGACTCCTCCGCCCGGCACACCCGGCGCGAGGAGCTGGCGGGGCTGGTCGAGCAGCGCACCGCCGCGCTGACGACCGCCGAGCTGATCGACCGGCTCGAGCGGGTCGGCGTACCGTGCGCGCCGATCGCCGACTACGCGCAGGTGTTCACCGACGAGCACCTCGCGGCTCGGGACTTCTTCTGGGACGCACCCCATCCGGACGCCGGGGCCGTGCGCCAGGTGGGCTCGCCGATGCGGTTCTCGCGCACCCCGGTCGAACGCGCCGGCGCCGGTCCGGTGCTCGGCGCCGACACCCGCGCGGTCCTGCGGGACGCGGGCTACGGTGACGAGGAGATCGACAGCCTCGTTGCGTCGGGGACGGCCGGGGAGGCTCGATGACGGGGGATGTTGCGGTCGCACGTGAGGGCGCGGTCCTCACGGTGACGTTCGACCGTCCGGACCAGCACAACGCGCTGACCTTCGCCATGTACGACGCCCTCCACGACGCCTGCGAACGGGCGGACGCGGACGCCGGCATCCGGGCACTGGTGGTGCGGGGCGCGGGCGGCCGGGCATTCGCCGCCGGCACCGACATCGCTGCGTTCCGCGCGTTCACCGACGGAGCCGACGGCGTGGCCTACGAGGAGCGGATCACCCGGGTCGTCAACCGGCTCGAGGAGGTCGCCGTCCCCACCGTGGCGGTGATCGACGGCTACTGCCTGGGCGGCGGGCTGGCCCTGGCGGCGGTCTGCGACCTCCGGATCGCCACCCGGCCCTCCCGCTTCGGCGTGCCGATCGCGCGGACTCTCGGCAACTGCCTGTCGATGAACTCGGTCTCGGTCGTCACCTCCCGGCTGGGCGCGTCCCGGACCCTCGACCTGCTGCTGCGCGCCAGGCTGCTGGGCGCCGAGGAGGCGGCCGCGGCGGGGTTCGTGTCGGAGATCTGTGACAGCGAGGACCTCGATGCGGTCGTTCAGGAGGTCCTCGACGCGCTGCTGGCCCATGCTCCGCTGACGATGTGGGCCAGCAAGGTCGCGGTGGCTCGGCTGCGCCGGCAGTCGTTGCCCGACGGCGATGACCTCGTGTCAGCCGCGTTCGGCAGTGACGACTTCCGCCGCGCCGTGGCCGGCTTCGGGTCCGGAGAACCGCCCCGCTGGGACGGCACATGAGCACCCCACAGAATCGCTCCGCTGGCGCTCCACGATTCCGCGGGGACCCCGCATGAGTACGACCGACGACTCACCGGCCCGGTCGGCTCCGTCCGGCGGCGTCCAGTCACTGGGGCGGGCCCTGGACGTGCTCGAGCTGATGGTGGCGGCGGGTGGCGAGGTGGCGCTGAGCCGGCTCGCCGCGGAATCGGGTCTGCCGGTCCCGACCATTCACCGACTGGTCCGCACGCTGGTCTCGAGAGGCTATGTGCTGCAGATGCCGTCGCGTCGCTACATGCTCGGGCCGCGGCTGATCGGCCTCGGTGCCAGCGCCTCGCACATGGTCGAGGCGTGGGCGAGCCCCCACCTGGAGTCGCTCGCCGAGGTCACCGGTGAGTCGGCCAACCTGGCCATGCTCGATGTCGACCGCGTGGTCTACGTCGCCCAGGCCGCCTCGACCCGCCACACGATGCGGATGTTCACCGAGGTGGGCCGCCGGGTCTACGCGCACTGCACCGGCGTCGGCAAGGCGCTGCTCGCGGAGCTGTCCGACGACGAGGTCCGCACCCTCGTGTCCTCTGCCGGCATG
Source organism: uncultured Actinomycetota bacterium (assembly GCA_963804845.1). GTDB lineage: Bacteria > Actinomycetota > Actinomycetes > Propionibacteriales > Nocardioidaceae > Nocardioides. The sequence continues at coordinate 1,096,005 of CAWDSA010000007.1, forward strand.
CCGGCCACCACCGAGCACACGATCACCGAGGTTGCGGGTCTGCTCGAGGAGCTGCGCCGGGTGCGGGAGCGGGGCTACGCGATCGACGACGGCGAGCAGGAGCTGGGCGTCCGGTGCGTCGCCGTGGCGGTGCCGGGGAGCCTCCGCTCCGCGGTCTCCGTGTCGGGTCCGGCCAGCCGAGTCACGCACGAGGCAGTTCCGGGCCTGGCTGAGCTGCTGCAGAAGTCCGCCCACGCGCTGTCCGGACGGCGGACATGAACGAACGAGTGCTGACCTGAACGTTCAACAGAGAAGTGAGGTAACGGACATGAACACCCCCGAGGGCATCGAGGTCACCGGACCGATCCACGACCGTTTCGAGGAGATCCTCTCCCCGCGAGCACTGGAGCTGATCGGGCTCCTCCACCGCGAGCTGGGCGGGCGGCGCGAGGAGCTCCTCGCGCGTCGCGGCGAGCGCTTCGCGCTCCTCGCGGAGGGCGGCACGCTCGACTTCCTGGAGGAGACCCGCGGGGTCCGCGAGGACGACTCGTGGCGGGTGGCCGAGCCCGGGCCGGGCCTGGTGGACCGCCGCGTCGAGATGACTGGGCCGACCGACCGCAAGATGACGATCAACGCGCTCAACTCCGGCGCCAAGGTGTGGCTCGCGGACCAGGAGGACGCCAACACTCCGCTGTGGGAGAACGTCGTCAACGGGCCGCTCAACCTGCTCGACTCGCTGACCGGGAACCTCGACTTCACCAGCCCCGAGGGGAAGGAGTACAGGCTCAAGTCCGACGACGTCGACGACCTGCCCGCGATCCTGGTCCGGCCGCGCGGCTGGCACCTGCCGGAGAAGCACATCCGCGTCGACGGCAAGGAGACCGGAGGTGGGCTCGTCGACTTCGCGCTCTACCTGACCGCGTGCGGGCAGAAGCAGATCGACCGCGGCCGCGGTCCGTACTTCTACCTCGCGAAGATGGAGTCGCACCTCGAGGCACGGCTGTGGAACGACGCGTTCAACCTCGCCCAGGACTTCCTCGACATCCCGCGGGGGACGATCCGGGCCACGGTGCTGATCGAGACCTATCCCGCGGCGTTCGAGATGGAGGAGATCCTCTACGAGCTGCGCGACCACTCCGCCGGCCTCAACGCCGGCCGCTGGGACTACATGTTCAGCGTCATCAAGAGCTTCCGCAGTCGCGGCCGCGACTTCCTGCTGCCCGACCGGAACTCGGTCACGATGACGGTGCCGTTCATGCGCGCCTACACCGAGCTGCTGGTCCGGACCTGCCACAAGCGCGGTGCCCACGCCATCGGCGGCATGGCGGCCTTCATCCCGAGCAAGGACCCGGAGGTGAACGAGACGGCGTTCCGGAAGCTGGGGGAGGACAAGTCCCGCGAGGCCGGCGACGGCTTCGACGGCTCCTGGGTCGCCCACCCCGGCATGGTCGAGGCCTGCCGTGAGGAGTTCGACAAGGTCCTCGGGGACCGGCCGAACCAGGTGGACAAGCTGCGCGAGGACGTGCACGTGACCGCCGAGATGCTGCTCGACGTGAAGTCGACGCCCGGTGAGATCACCGAGGCGGGACTGCGCAGCAACATCAGCGTCGGCATCCAGTACCTCGAGTCCTGGCTGCGTGGCTCGGGTGCCGTCGGGATCAACAACCTGATGGAGGATGCCGCCACCGCCGAGATCTCACGCAGCCAGGTCTGGCAGTGGCTGCACAACGACGTCGAGCTCTCGAACGGCGACCTGGTCACCCGTGAGCTCGTCGAGCGGATGGTCGACGAGGAGATGGCCAAGATCCGGGAGCGGGTCGGTGACGACGCGTTCGCGGGCGGACGGTGGGACGACGCCCGCGAGACGTTCACCCAGACCGCTCTCGCCGACACGTACGTCGACTTCCTCACCCTGCCGGCCTACGAACGGATGCCGTAGCCACCGAGACCGTCTGCGGGCTGCCCGATCACCGGGGGAGGTGCTCGTCCCAGCTCCGCTGCGCCAGCAGCACGCCGTCCTCGTGCGCCTGCACGTCGATCACCACGTCGTAGCCCTCGGGGCCGATGTCGACGCGCAGCGTCGACCGCACCAGCACCTCGATGCCGGGCCAGCTGAGGATGAAGCTGCACTCGGCCGTGGCCTGCTGGGCGAAGGTCGACCGGTTGACGGTCACCTCCCCGCTGTAGCGCTCCGTCGCCTGACCGTCGTGCGGCACGTCGTACGTCGACCCGTGCCGGACCGCGCAGGTCGTGGTGTGCGCGAGCACGTCGCGGCTGATCGTCCACGAGACACCCGACGGGTCCTCGCTGCTGGTCGCGGGCGCCGGGCGTGTACGACGCCGGCGATCGGCCGTTGCCGCCCCAGAGCGGCAGCTCGAGGGTGCCCTCGTGCACCGTCAGCGTGACCGGGGCCGGCGGGGCGACCGTGTTGGGCCAGTCGGCGCCGGCGACCGAGAGCCGCAGCCGCTGTCCCGGCGCGAGCTCGTAGGCGCACGCGTCGAGGTCGAGCACGACGTCGTACTCCTGTCCGGGCACGAGTGGCGCCGGCGGAGTCGCCTCGTGCACGCCGTCGCGGAACACCAGGTCCACGCTGCCGCGGGTGATCAGCGCGGAGGTGCCGTCGGGGAAGACGTCGCACAGCTTGGCGGAGAGCGAGGCTGCCGGCGCGTCGGCGCTCACCCGCAGTCGGAGCCGGGGGTGGCCGACCAGCACCTCCTCGTCAGCGGCCCACTCCCAGGTCAGCGACCGGGCGTCGTCCTCGCGCTGGTCGCCGGACTGGCCCCACGGCAGGTGTCCGGCGCAGTCGATCCAGGCCGCCGTCCCGGTGTCGGGGTCGACCGGCAACGAGCGCGGCCCGGCCACCGCCCGGACGTCGACGCCGCTGGCGGGTGAGGGCCACTCGTCGCGGATCCAGCGCCCCGCATGCAGGTCGAGGTCGGGCGCCGGGACGGTGGAGCTGCGGACGAAGACCTCCACGCCGTCCTCGTGCGCGGGCCCGGTGTCGCGCAGCCACCGGTCGAACCAACGGGCCATCTCGACGTCGAGGTCGATCCGCGGCCCGGGCATCGCGGTCGTCGGGTCGGCGTGCGCCCAAGGCCCCGCCAGCAGCCGGTGCGGCACGCCCGCCTCGCGCAGCGCCGCGACCGTGCGGAAGGAGTTGTTGCGGTAGCCGTCCGCCCAGCCGGCCACGATCATGACCGCGCAGTCGATCCGGTCGTAGCCACCGCCCTCGGGCCCGAGCCGGACCGAGCCGTGCCGCCAGTAGGGACCGTCGCGGTTCTCGCGCAGCCAGGTCAGCAGCCACGGCTGCTGGGTCTCCAGTCGCCGTACCCACTCCTCGCGCCAGTCGTCGCCCCAGACCGCGGGCACGGGCGGCAGCATGCACATCGGTGTCATGTAGTGGCAGTAGTCGACGAGGTCGACGAGCTTGCGTGCGCCGCCGCGCCAGTGGACGTCGTCGGTCCAGCGGTCGTCGGTGGCATAGATCGCGCAGATCGCCTTGAGCGCCGGAGGTCGCTCGCACGCGAGCTGGAGCGAGTTGAAGCCGGAGTACGACGTACCCCACATGCCGACGCCGCCGTCGCACCACTCCTGCTCCGCGAGCCAGGCGATCACCTCGGCCAGGTCGGACTGCTCGGCCGGGGGGTACTCGTCCGTCGCGTCACCACCCGAGGATCCGGTGCCGCGCACGTCGACCCGGCAGACCGCGTAGCCGAACTCGTCGCGCAGTCGCCGGTAGGTCTCGGCGTACGACGACGTCAGGTCGTCCTTGCGGTAGGGGAGTGCCTCGAGCAGGCACGGCTGGGGACCGGCGGCGGGGTCCGGCAGGTAGAGCGTCGCCGCGATGCCGACCCCGTCGGCCATGGTGATGACGACGTCGCGCTCAGCTCCCGGCACGCTCGGCTCCCTTCATCAGCGGCCAGCACGGCCTCCGGGTCGAGGCCCTCGCTGGTGTTGCCGTCGCGGCCGACGATCGTGGGCGCGGTCAGCATGGAGTTCAGGACGGCCTCCTCGGAGGCGTCGACCACGGCCTCGAAGAGCGGGTCGAGCTGCCGGCCGGCGACCCGGGGACCACCGTCGGGCTGGCCGTTCCGATCGGTCCGGGCGGTGGTGGAGGCGGCCAGGAAGATCTCGCCGCTGCCGTGGTGGCCGGTCGAGCCGGTGCGGGCGAGACCCAGCCCGACCCGGCGCGCCAGCCGCGCACACGCCGCGGCGTCGACGGGGGCATCGGTGACCACCACCCCGAGGCAGGAGCCGGCGGGCCGAGGCGGCGCCGGCGGTCCTTCCGGAAGCAGCTGACCGACCGGGACGCCGGCGACGGTCAACCGGTCACGCTCGCCGAAGTTGGTCAGCAGCAGCACCGCGACCGTGTGGCCGTCCGGCGTGACGCGCGACGAGGTGCCGATGCCGCCCTTGAAGCCGAGGCACGACATGCCGGTCCCGGCGCCGACAGCGCCTTCGCCGGGCGGGGTCGCGGAACCACGCGAGGCCAGCGCCGCGGCGTACGACGTCCGCACGTCGTCGGTGGTGACCTGCATCCGGCGGCAGTCGTTGAGGAAGGAGTCGTCACACTCGCCGACCACCGGGATGACGACGTCGTCGGCCACCTCGGGGTGCTCGTCGAGCGCGATCCGGCACGCGGCGTCGTAGACGCACCCCAGCTGCATCGTGGAGGTCAGGTAGACGGGCGTCTCGATGACTCCGCACTCGCCGGCGGAGATGAAGCCGGTGCACTCGCCGGCGCCGTTGAGCACCGCGCCGCCGGCGGCGAGCGGGCGGTCGTACGCGTCCTGGGCGAGCAGCAGGGTGGTGACGCCGGTGCGCGCGGTCCCGCGGCCGGCCGGCGGCGGGTCCTCGTCGCGGTGCAGGGTGACATGGCCCAGACCCACGCCCTCGACGTCCAGCACTGAGTTCGTCGGGCCGGCGGGCAGCCTGCCGATCTCGATACCGATGTCTCGCGCGCGGGGCATGTCGCCATCCTGCCGTCTCGGGACCTCGCCGGGGGAGGGGCCACGGTGAGAAACTGACTCATGACTCAGCCGAGGCCGGTCCCCGTCGTGTGGTCGCCAGACACCCGGCGGCACGACCCCCACCGCGAGGTGTGGGTGGGCGTGGCCACGAACGGCACCGAGGTGGCCGCCCGCGTCGATGCGGTTCTCGACGCCCTCCGAGGCGACGGACATCGCCTGATCGAGGCCGCGACTCGCGACGACCGGCTCGACGGCGCCCTCGCCTCTGTGCACGACGCGGACCTGCTCGAGTTCCTGCGGACCGCGGCGGATCGCTGGGCGGCCGGGCCATACGAGCAGCTCGTCGGGCAGGACCGGGTGGTGCCCTACCTCTTCCCGACCCCGGCCATGACCGCCGGGATGCCCGCGCGGCCGGCGGTCGCGGTGCACGCGGACTCGGGCCGATTCGTCTACGACACGATGACGCTGGTCGGGCCCGGCACCTGGGAGGCGGCGCGCGCGGCCGCCGCCTGCGCGCTGGAGGCGGCCGACCTGGTGGTCGGCGGTGAGCGGCTCGCCTACGCGCTGTGCCGTCCGCCGGGCCACCACGCGACGCCCGCCGGGATGGGCGGCTCCTGCTACCTCAACAACGCCGCGGTCGCGGCGCAGACGCTGCGCGACGCCGGGCATGCGCGGGTCGGCGTCGTGGACCTCGACGCCCACCAGGGCAACGGCACCGCGGCGATCTTCTGGGAGCGCAGCGACGTGCTCTACGGCTCCGTGCACGTCGACCCGGCAGCGGGCTGGTTCCCGCACGTCGTGGGGTACGCCGACGAGACCGGCGCCGACGCCGGGGCCGGCGCCACCCGCAACCGTGCCGCTGCCCGAGGGCACCGGCGACGGCCCGTGGCTCGAGGCCGTCGACGACCTCGCCGGCTGGGTGGTCGCAGAGGGATGCACGGCGCTGGTGGTCTCACTCGGCGTGGATGCCGCCGCCGACGACCCGGAGAGCCCACTGCTGGTCACCCACGACGGCTATCGCGCGGCCGGTCTCCGGCTGGCCGCGACCGGCCTGCCCGCCGTCGTGGTGCAGGAGGGCGGCTACCACCTGCCCACCCTCGGCACCCTGGTGGCGGCGTACCTGGCGGGTCACGCCGACCCGTCGTAGACGGACGCATCGAACGGGCGAAGCGGCATGCCGGGTGGTCCACATCGTTCCGGTCGCCGATGCGGGCCGGGCACGACCGAAACGATGTGGACTACCGAGAGGACCTCACAGACCACGTCCGCGAGTTGGACTCAGGCGTGCGCGCAGGCGTAATCTTGCCCATTGCGCCATCAGGTCTGCCTGTCCCACAGGAGCGGACCGGGCTCGCTATCCATCACCAACGGTAGTGAAACAGGCCTGCTGTGCGTGCCCGACGACTTCTGACCACCAAGGAATCCTTTCCCTTATGACGAGCAGCACCTTCACTCTTCCGGCCCATCTCGATGAGCAGGCCGACGCGCCTCAGGTGGCGGTCAACGACATCGGTTCGGAAGAGGACTTCCTCGCCGCGATCGACGAGACCATCAAGTACTTCAACGACGGTGACATCGTGGATGGCACCATCGTCAAGGTCGACCGGGACGAGGTCCTGCTCGACATCGGGTACAAGACCGAGGGCGTGATCCCGAGCCGCGAGCTCTCGATCAAGCACGACGTCGACCCCAACGAGGTCGTCCAGGTCGGCGACAAGGTCGAGGCCCTGGTCCTCCAGAAGGAGGACAAGGAAGGTCGCCTGATCCTGTCCAAGAAGCGCGCCCAGTACGAGCGCGCCTGGGGCACCATCGAGCAGGTCAAGGAAGAGGACGGCGTCGTCGAGGGCACCGTCATCGAGGTCGTCAAGGGCGGCCTGATCCTCGACATCGGCCTGCGCGGCTTCCTCCCGGCATCGCTGGTGGAGATGCGTCGCGTCCGCGACCTGCAGCCCTACGTCGGTCAGACCCTCGAGGCCAAGATCATCGAGCTCGACAAGAACCGCAACAACGTGGTCCTGTCGCGCCGTGCCTGGCTCGAGCAGACCCAGTCCGAGGTCCGCCACGGCTTCCTCACCCAGCTCCAGAAGGGTCAGATCCGCAAGGGCGTCGTCTCCTCGATCGTCAACTTCGGCGCGTTCGTCGACCTCGGCGGCGTCGACGGCCTGGTCCACGTCTCCGAGCTGTCCTGGAAGCACATCGACCACCCCTCCGAGGTGGTCACCGTCGGTGACGAGGTCACCGTCGAGGTGCTCGACGTCGACATGGACCGCGAGCGCGTCTCGCTGTCGCTGAAGGCGACCCAGGAAGACCCGTGGCAGCACTTCGCCCGGACCCACCAGATCGGTCAGATCGTCCCCGGCAAGGTCACCAAGCTGGTGCCGTTCGGCTCGTTCGTCCGCGTCGAGGAGGGCATCGAGGGCCTGGTGCACATCTCCGAGCTGGCCGAGCGCCACGTGGAGATCCCCGAGCAGGTCGTCCAGGTCAACGACGACGTCATGGTCAAGATCATCGACATCGACCTCGAGCGTCGCCGGATCTCGCTGTCCCTCAAGCAGGCCAACGAGACCAGCGCCGCGGCCGACGTCGAGGACTTCGACCCGACGCTCTACGGCATGACCGCGTCGTACGACGACCAGGGCAACTACATCTACCCCGAGGGCTTCGACCCCGAGACGGGCGAGTGGCTCGACGGCTTCGACGACCAGCGCGCCGTCTGGGAGGAGCAGTACGCCAAGGCGCACACGCGCTGGGAGGCCCACGTCAAGCAGCAGGCCGAGGCCGCCCAGGCCGAGGTCGAGGCCGGCGAGGCCACGTCCTACTCCTCCGACACCGCGACCGGCGACGGCGAAGCGGCTCCGGAGGAGGGCGGCGAGGCCGGCGACACCCCGGCCGCCGAGACCAGCGGTTCGCTGGCCTCCGACGAGGCGCTGCAGGCGCTCCGCGAGAAGCTCACCGGCGGCAGCAACTGACCCACACGCTCGAAGGCCCGGTCCACCCTGAGGTGGGCCGGGCCTTCGTGCGTCCGGGTGTCAGCTGGGCGCAGGCTCGAAGTGGATCGACTCCGCGATGGCGGTCTGCTCCTGGTGCAGCTCGTCGGTCTCGTCGGGGAACAGGCTGGCCACGACGACGAGGCGGGTGCCGTCGACGTCGAGGATCCAGAGGCGGTTGACCACTCCCGGAGTGTTCACGGAGTAGGCGCTGTCGCCCTTGGGCTCGGTCCGGAACAGGGAGTATTCTCGTCCGTGCAGCGGGTGAGGTCGGCGTTCGGTGGGACGGTGACGTCGAGGGAGAGTCCGCGGTGGCCGTCGAGGACGACCGGGCGTGGCTGGCGTGCTGGGTCCGGTCTGGTCGGACCAGCGCCTGGGCGAGGTCGCCACGGTCGGCCCGACGTCGGCGGCGGTGCGGCGCTCGGCAGGGGTCGGCGAGGACCTGGACTCGCGTGCCACACGGAGATCTGACCGAACTGGTCGTCGGTCACGCCGTCATGGCCGGCGTCGAGGCGTAGCCGCCGTTGCTGAAGTAGCCCTCGGGCACATCCAGGACCGCCCGCGGAAGTGGGCCGGTCTGGTCCGTCTCGCCCCACGCCGCCAGCGAGTACAACCCGGGCTCCAGCGGCCCGTGCAGGCCGACCAGTCGGTCGGTCCGGCGGTCGTCGGGGTCTCGGCCGGCGGTGTCGTACTCGCGTCGTCGGACACCGGGGTGGGTTCGGTCTGAGCGGCGGGGTCGTCGCCGGAGCAGCCCGCCAGGGCGAGCGCCAGCGCGATCGTGATCGTCGGGCACAGGTTTCGGGCAGGGTTCATCGCATTTTCTCCTGAGCGTGGTGGCTGTCGGTCGGTGGCCTGGAACTCAGGAGCCGGGTACCACGAAGTGGGCCGATTCCGCGATGGCGATCTGCTCCTGGTGCAGCTCGTCGGTCTCGTCGGGGAACAAGCTGGCCACGACGACGAGGCGGGTGCCGTCGACGTCGAGGATCCAGAGGCGGTTGACCACTCCCGGAGTGGTCGGGGAGTAGGCGCTGTCGCCGCGTGGCTCGGTCCGCCACAGGGAGTACTCACCGAACGTGCAACGACTCATGTCGGTGTCGGGCGGGATCGTGACCTCGAGGGTGACGCCGCGGTGACCGTCGAGGACGACCGGGCGCGGCTGGGTGCTGGGGCCGGTCGCGCGGACCAGGGCATGGGCGAGGTCGTCCACGGTCGGTCCGACGTCGGCGGCGGTGCTGCGTCGGCAGGGGTCGGACAGGACCTGCACTGCGTGCCACGCGGAGATCTGACCGAGCTGGTCGTCGGTCACGCCGTCGAGGCCGGCGTCGATCACGTAGCCGCCGTGGCTGAAGTACCCCTCGGGCACGTCCATGATCGCCCGTGGCAGTGGGCCGGTCTGGTTCGTCTCGCCCCACGCCGCCAGCGAGTACAACCCCGGCTCCAGGGGGCCTTGCAGGCCGACCAGGTCGGTAGCCGCCCTGGGGTTCGGGGTGACCGGTACCGCGTCGTCGCGGAGGTCGGGAAGGTCGACCACCCACGCGAGCACGGCGGCCGCGGCGACCGCGGCGAGGGCGATGCCACCACGGCGGACCCGCTGACGGCGGCGGGCGCGGCCGTACGTCGTGCGGAGCTCGCGATCGAGGTCCGGCACCAGGTGATCGGTGTTGCCGACCAGTCCGGTCCGCAGCCGCTGGTCAATCGACATCGCTGGACACCTCCACGGTCTCGGAGAGCATCGCGGCGAGCTGCCTGCGGGCCCGGAACAGGTGCTGCTTGACCGTCGACGTCGAGACGCCGAGATGGTGAGCGACGTCCTTCACCGGCAGGTCGTCGAGGTAGTGGAGCGCGACGGCCGCGCGTTGCTGCGGCGCGAGGGACGCCACCGCCCGGGCGAGGTCGACGTCCGGGAGCTCGTCCATCGAGGGCCGGTCGTCGGGCGGTGGAGCGGTCCGCAGTCGCGTCTTCTGGGCAGAACGGACGGCCGCGCGGACCGCGACCCGCCGTACCCAGGCCTCCGGGTGATCGACTGGCGAGACGCTGCCCCATCGTTCGTACAGCCGGAGGAACGCGTCCTGCGTCACGTCCTCGGCGCGGCCGCGGTCGTGGAGGACGAGGTACGTCGTCCGGAGCACCGGGGCGTACGTCGAGCGGAAGACCCACTCGAACTCCACCCGCTCCGAGTCCCGCACCTCAGGCCTCCTCTGTCGTCTGGCCCTACTCACTGTTATAGGGCCACCAGGACGGCGGTGGGTTGACGTCGCCTGCCGACTTCTTCCGCCAGAGGCCGAACGGCCCGCCCGGATCGTCCGGGCGGGCCGTTCCTCGGTCGGTGCCGTCAGTCGATGGCGGCCATCACCCGTCGAGCGGTGAGGTGCCCGATGCGGTAGCCGTCGTCCATGGCGTCACGGAAGTGCAGCCCACCCCAGATCCGGGAGTGGAACGCCGCGCGCTCGAGGGCCCGGAGCGTCGGGTACGTCCGAGGGGTCGGGCTGTTGGCGGAGACCAGCTCGAGCGAAGTCCGCTCACCGAGAGTGCGCCGGATCACCTCGGCTGCCGGACCCGGTCAGAGAGGCGTGGCCGCTGACGTAGTCGGAGTACGGTGGGGTCGTGAGCAGCGGTGCCCAGCCCGCCTGCGGCATGCGTCCGTGGGTTGTCGTCGAGACCGGCGTCCTCGATGGCCTCGATGGGACGCCAGAAGCCGACGTCCCGCTTGAGCCGCCAGACAGGGATGACGGAGTCGGTCATCGGCGGCGTGGATCCGGGCGAACAGCAGCGCGGTCTTCTTGAGCGACAGGCCTTCCCCGGGGCTCTCCAGGTAATCGATCAGGGCCAGTGCCGTACCATGGTCGCGGAGTTGGAGTTGAAGAACACCGCGGTGTCGGTCTGGGCCTGGGTGCGTTCGCGTGCCCGATGCCGGCGGTGCCGCCCAGGCGCTTGACCTCGTTGTAGTCGATCGGCATAGCGCCGGGAGGTCAAGGGGTCCGGCCCGTCGACCTTGACCGGGCGCCGCAGGGCGATCGGCATCGAGTGACCCGAGCCAGGCGGCGAGCATGTCGGTGGCCGGGGGTACCGGCTGCCAGATCCCGACCGCCGGGAGGCAGCGTGTAGTGGACGTCGGGGTCGCCGTAGCCGTCACCCGACCCGGCTCGCGAGCATCTCGTAGGCCGCGGCGGCGCCCAGGAACTCGCCCCTGGCCCGCTCCTCGGCGATCCGCGACCGCGGCTGAGGCTGTCGGCCAGGTGGCCGTCCAGGGTGGCGGAGCTCGCGGGGAAGTAGTGCACGAGCACGTCGTGGGCGGCACGAGCGACGGCCGCGGTCTCCGAGCTGTCGTCCATGTCCCGGGACTTCGTCACGGCATCGTGCATGGCGACGGAGGTGAAGCCGAGCAACGGGCACCCCGGTGGGGATCGGCTGTCGGCGCGGATACACGGTCTGCATCAGGATCCGCTCCCAGTCGAGGATCACCTGGGCCGACTCGGCGCCGCACCCGACTCACGTTCGGCCGACCTGGGTGACACCCGAGGCGGGAGTCGTGGTGAGGGCCACCACGGGTGCCGTGAGGACGAGGGTGGTGGTCATGGCGCACAGGCGCTTGCTGACGTTCATGGGGACCTCCCAGATCGGTGTCGCGCCGCAATGGCACGGCTCCCCTGAAGTCTGGAACGGACCGGTGAGCCGGCCCGGTATACGCCGTTACGCGTATCTCCGGACCACGGCTTCCCGGTCGGGGTCGGGCAGCTCGCGCCCCTCGAACGCCATGGCCGCGGCGAGCCGGTTGGTGACACCGAGCTTGGGGAAGATGTGCTCGAGGTGCTTGCGAACGGTGGACGGCGCGATGCAGAGCCGGTCGGCGATCTGCGCGTTGGACCTGGCCGGCGGCGACGAGCTGGAGAACCCGCCGTTCCTGGACGGTGAGGTGCGGCGGCAGGTGTGGTGCCGGGCGCTCGCGGACACAGCCGCTCGAGGACGGGTTCAAGCAGATGCAGAAGGGCGACATCGCGGTCGGTGAAGGGCGCGCCGCTGCCGATCCATCGCCAGCTGGACGACGAGGTCTGGTCCGTTGCGGTAGGCGACCAGCAGAGCGTCCACGCTCCCGTGGGCGAGGAACTTCTGCAGTCGCGCCGGATCGCGTGAGGCCCACTGGAACCGGCCCGGGAGCGGGCCGTGCGCAGGCATGCAGGTCGTCGACGCCCGGGCAGGGTCCGCGGGCAGGTCCACGAAGTCCAGCAGGTAGCCCTCTGCGTCGGCGACGGCCACACCGAGGCCCTCGCAGGGGATGAGGACGGCCAGCTGCTCGAGCACGCGACGGCTCCGGGAGCGGGACTCCCGGGGACTGGCTCGGCCGCCATCAGCGACCGCAGGGCTCGCTGCTGTGTCTCCCCGAGCTCGATCACGGGCATGCGGATCCCCTCCCGCCCTCTCATGAGGATAAGGGGCGTCAGGGGCCGGTTTGGTTCACTCGAGCCGCGCGACATTTCTTCGCGGTGAGCCCGCTGACTCCTCAGCCGTGGGAGGCGTGGTACTCCGCCCGCTCCTCGGCGAACGTCCGGGTGAGCTCGGCGAAGCCGTCCTCGTCGACGGGGCGGCGCTTCTCCTCGGCGTAGTCGAGGTCGGCGACGACGTAGAGGCTCACCTCGGGGTCGAGGACGGCGGCGTTGGCACTCCCGTCCTCGCCACTGGTGACCAGGCGGACCAGTCCGGGCGGACCGTCGAGGACGCGCACGCCGTTGGGGTTCTTCGAGTTCGTGTCGTAGAAGTCGGCGAAGTAGTCCTCGGACAGGTGGCGCACCTCCAGTCGGAGGTCGGCCCTCTCCTTCTGGTTCCGGTAGAGGCACCAGTCGTAGCCCTCGTCCTCGCTCAGCCCGCCACGGGCATACGTGGCCCGTCCCAGGATCCCCTTGACCTCGGGGGAGTCTGCGGCGGGGCAGAACGACGGCAGCTCCACCTCGAGCTGACCCAGGCCGCCGTTGGCCTCGGCGAGCGAGTCGAGCACGGCGACCAGGGCCGTCCGCTTCGCCCGGGACTTGGCATCGAGGATGGAGTCGGCCTTCTCGTCGGCGGTGACGAAGAAGCCGGTGGTGTTGTTGGCGACGCCGTAGGCGTCGGACGAGACGAAGTCGCTCGAGGTGGCGCCGACGTAGTCGGTCCGGTTGAGCTCGGTGCCTCCCGGACCCTCGAGCAGCACGCCGAGGTCGGAGACCGCGAACTCGCCGGGGTAGTAGCCCCACTCCAGCACCGGGATGCCCCCCGCCTCCCCGTAGGTGAGTGAACACGAGTAGCGGACCCGGTCGTCGGAGATCAGCACGCCGTAGAAGTCGGTCGTGAAGTCGCGCGTCAGCACGATGTCGTCGCGCCGCTGCTTCGGGATGAACGCCTCCACCTGCTTGGTCGGCACGGCGGTGCACGGGTCGATGACCTCGGACTCCTCAGGCTCCTCGGTGGCCGACTCGGTCGGCTCGCTCGCGGTGGGCGACCCGCCGGAGGACGGCGCCGCCGCGGGGTCGGCGTCCCCGTCGCCGCAGCCGACGAGGCTGCCGGCGAGGGCGAGGGTCAGGAGCAGGGGTGTCAGACGCATGGGCACCTTGTTCCCGGTGGGCCGCACCGCCAAACCCGTCACCGGGCCCGCAGCTCGACCGCGATCCGGTCGTGACGGGTGACGTCGACGACCGAGCGTGCCCGGACCCACACCCGCCGTTCGGTGCCGTCCGTCGCCTGGGCCGTACGCCGGACCACGACCGTCAGCGCCCAGGACTGGCCCGGAATCAGCCGAGGGGTGCGCATGCCGTCGACCAGCGCGCGCGTGAGGTTGCGACCGTCGTGCCAGTAGCGCACCGACCAGCCGCCGCCGCCCGCGCGACCGATCAGCCGGTACCGCTCGCCCTCGAAACCGGCGTTGACGACCCGGGCGGCATAGCGGCGTTTGTCCCCGACCTCGCCGAACCGGTCGGATCGGTGGACGACGCGGTGCTCCGGCCAGCGGTCACGACCCAGCCAGTGGCCGTTGCGGGCCCGCACCTGGAGGTCGGGCTGGCGCAACGGGTCGACCACGGTGCTGGTCACGACCAGCTCCGGCGGAGCGGCCTCGGCGCGGAGTGGTCCGACGGCCGCACCCGACGCGAGCAGTGCGCCCGCCAGGAGCCCGGTGAGCCGCACGCTGATGCGCATGCGGCACACCCTAGGTGGAGGTCAGCTCCAGGCGCCGGGCGAGCGGAAGGCCGGGTCCTCGAAGTGAGAACGCGGCTGGTGGACGGGACGGTCCTGCGAAGACCTCTCGCAGGAGCTCGGCCAGCACCAGGACGACGGCGGTGGCCACGATGATGACGATGAAAGTATCCATGGCAGATATTCTGCCTCCGTCGAGAACCCGCCACAATGGCAGATATGCCAGCATCCGTTGATTTTCTGCCACGTTGCCGTCATGATGGCGGCATGCGCAAGGTGGCGGTCGTGGTGCAGGACGGGGTCGAGCCCTTCGGGCTCGGCGCGATGTGCGAGGTCTGGGCCGAGCCCTACCACCCCGAGGACGACAATCCGGTGTTCGACTTCGTGGTGGCGACCCCTCGGCCCGGACGGGTGCGTGGGAGCCTCCGGCTACGACCTCCACGTCGACCACGACCTCGGCGCCGCAGCGGACGCCGACCTGGTCTGCGTCAGCCCCAAGCGCGACTACACCGCGCCCTCACCCGAGGTCGTCGAGCTGGTGCGTGCGGCCCACGACCGGGGCGCCCACGTGTTCGCCCACTGCACCGCTGCCTTCGTGCTCGGTGAGGCCGGGCTCCTCGACGGCCGGCGGTGCACCACCCACTGGCGGCACGTCGGCGAGCTCGCCGCCCGCTATCCCGCGGCCCTGCTCGATCCCGACGTGCTCTACGTCCAGGACGGCACGATCGTGACCGGCGCCGGCTCCGCAGCCGGGCTCGACGCGGCCCTCCACCTCATGCGCCAGCAGTTCGGCGCCCGAACCGCCGCCGCCGCGGCCCGACGGATGGTCGTGCCGCCCCACCGTGACGGCGGCCAGGCGCAGTTCATCGCCCGGCAGGTGCCGGACTGCGACGCCGAAACCCTCGGACCGCTGCTGAGCTGGGTGGGTGAGAACCTCGGCGACGACCTCAGCGTCGAGATCCTCGCGAAGCGCAGCCACATGTCTCCGCGCACCTTTGCGCGCCGCTTCCGCGAGGAGACCGGGACGACGCCGCACGCCTGGGTCACCCGGCAGCGGCTGCAGGCCGCCGAGGAGATGCTGGAGCTCACCGACCATCCCGTCGACTGGATCGCCGGGGAAGTCGGCTTCGGCAACGGGGCGGCCCTGCGCCACCACTTCACGCGCGCCCGGGGCGTCTCGCCGCAGCAGTACCGCCGTACCTTCGCCTGCTGAGCTCCGCGAGAAGATCGGCGGGAACCCTCCTCACCGGCCCGGACATGAGGGGGTATGAGCAGCCAGCTGGGGGAGACCGTGGCCGATGTCGAGCTCGTCGACCAGTTGCGCGAAGGTGCACCTGAAGCGCTCACCGAGCTGTTCGAGCTCTACGGCGACCGCATCCACACCCACTGCTTCCGGCGGCTCGGCAGCTGGCACGAGGCCGAGGACGCCACCGCGTCGGTCTTCCTCGAGGTGTGGCGGCACCGCGAACGCGTCCGGCTCCACGAGGAGTCCGCGCTGCCGTGGTTGTACGGCGTCGCGACGAACGTGTGCCGCAACGCGGCTCGTGGCGCGCGCCGCCGACTGCGGCTCGTCGGCCGCCTGCCGGATCCGGCCGCCGAGGACGACCACTCCGAGGCGGTCGCCGCGCGCGTGGACGCCGAGGCACGGATGGGCCGGGTGCTCGCCGCCATCGACGCGCTTCCCGAACGGGAACGGGAGGTCCTCGCCCTGGTCGCGTGGGCCGGCCTGACCTACGAGCAGTCCGCCGCCGCGCTCGACGTCCCGGTCGGCACGGTCCGCTCGCGGCTGTCACGGGCACGAGGCCGACTCTCGCTCACCGATCCCGACGCCGAAGGAGCTCCTGATGCCTGACCTCACTCCGCCACCGCACGAGCCGATGGACGACGACACCCGCGCCCGGATCGCGGCCCGCCTGACCGACGCCACCGGATCGCCCGCCACGGGGGTACGGGCGACCCGCTGGCTGGCCCCCGTCGGCGCGGCGGCCGCCGTGCTCCTCATCGCGTCCGTCGCCGGCTGGGCCGCGTTCTCGCCAGGGAGCGAGAGCGACCCGGCCGCGCCGTCGGTGATGACGTCGGAGCCGCCCAGCCCGGCCGAGACAGAGGTCTCGCGGTCGCCGTCGGAGCCGCCGACGTCCCAGAACCCGGTGCCCAGCGGTCCGTGTGCCCGCTACGTCCAGCGTGAGCTGGGCAGTGCGGAGCCGGTCGCGACGTTCGAGATGCCGGCCGGAGAGGCCGCGATCTGGGTCTCCGGAGAGAAGTCGTTGCTCTGCGAGAACAGTGGGGGCATCGACACCGCCCACCCGGTCCGGCCGGTGGCACCGCCCGCGGAGCTCGGGACCGAGCAGCTGGGGTTCAGCTCCTCGATCTACGACTACAACCGCGAGCGCATGCTCGTGTCGTTGGTCGCGGGCGGCCGGTTGCCCGACGACGTCACCGACCTGCGCTACATCTTCCCCGGCCAGGACGTGCAGGCCGCGGCGATCACGACCGACGACGAGGGACGGCGGTGGTGGATCCTCGGCTACGTGCCGGAGGAAGGTCCGGTGGCCGACCCGCGGCAGAACCGGCTGGACCTCGATCCGGTGACGGTGCAGGTGGTGCGGGGCGAGGAAGTGGACGAGGTCACGCTCGAGTGGGGCCAGGACGACTGCACGCACGTGAACCACGGCTGCTGAACGTCCTGCTCGCTGATCCACGGCCGCAACCGGTGCGTGACTTCTTCGACGGCTTCATTTCCGGAGCTGTGGCCGAACGTCTCCGGCCAGCACGAGACACGAGCCGGAGCCGGACGAGCGCCGTTCCACGTGGCCATGCCTGAAGTCGATGGGGCGAGTCCGAGTGGGTCATCGGCCCCCAGCCCGGCCGACGGGAGCCGAAGCGACCTCAACGCTGATGAGGCTCGGGCTTACTGGGTGTGTCCCCTTTCCGGGCGATTGAGGCCTGCAGGAAGCGCACTCTCATGCCGATGAGCGTGCGCGAACGCGAGCGTGTGTTCGGGCTTCCAAAGCATTGACGCGAACACCGCAAAGCGCCCCGCGCGGCCCCCGGGGACAGCGATCGCGTTGCTGAGTTTGATTACGAGCGGCTCCTGTGTGTGCGACGCTCGAACTCCGCAATCCTGTCGGCTGCCATTTGGGTCGTCGAGCCATTCGCTCTTGAGGGGAGCCCGCCGTGACCCGTCCCACGCGTCCTATCCGAGGTTCGCTGAGCCTCGTCATTTCGATCCTGGCGCTCGTGGTCGCCCTATCCGGCACCGCCTATGCCGCCCTGGCTGACGGTTCGGTAGACACCCGCCACCTCGCCAACGGTGCCGTGACGAAGCCCAAGATCGCCAGCAACGCGGTGACCAGCGGCAAGATCGCGCCCGAGGCTGTCTCGGCGACCGACCTGCGCGACGACGTAGTGAGGAGCTCAAAGGTGCTCGACGGGTCGCTGGGTCTGCACGACCTCGGGGGCAAGGAGACCGACCAAACCACGACCACGCAGAACCTGATCTCCATCGCCGCGAACACCTGTCACACGCTCTCCCTGCGCACCTACAACCCTGCGCCGGCGGGCTACCTCGGGATCGATGGTCGTCGGCACAATCGCCAATGCGGCGGGGGGCGCCGTGGTCAACAACGCCGGGGCGGTGGTGCCCACCCTGCTCACCGAAACCTCTCAGGGCGGAGTGGTCATTCACCTCGTTGTCTGCGCCGGGTCGTCTTCCCAAAGCATCCCTGCTGGCTCGGTCATCACCTGGTCACTGATCCGGCCCTGACGCACCAACACGAACGAGGCCGCTCCCAAGGCGGGCCCTGCCGGTCTAGGGGCAGTCTCCTGTGGCACACCGAACTCGGTCGCGGGTACCACAGAGCGTCACGTCTGGGTTGTCGCGGTCACGCGTCACCCGGCGGGGTGAGAGCCTCAACGAAGCGACGGAGGGAGGACGGGTCAGCCGCGGCGTGCGCGGGCACGAGCTGCCCGATCGACATCCCGATCAACCCGGGCTCGCGCCACAGCACGGTCAGCACCTCGCCCAGCTGATCCAGCGTCGGGCCCGAGTTGCGTCCGTTGACATTCTCGGCCAGCGGGGCGTCGAGGAAGTCCAGCACATCCACATCGACGTGGACCACGAACGGCCCGTCGGGCAGAGCGCCTCTGGCCTTGAGCGCGGCCGCCGTCGGATCCGCGACCAGCTCTGCCTGGGTGGTCACGGAGATCCTGAGGCTGTCGACCTGGTCGCGCTCCCAGTCGGTGGTCTCGACGGCGGGCTCGACCCCTAGGTAGCTCAGGTGTGCTGGCTGCAGGAGCGGGTACTGGCTTGTCAGTCTGACCAGCGACTCCTCTGCGCCTGGTACGCCGAGCACGTGAGCCATGCCCATCCAGCTGAGCGAGCCCTCGGTGGTCGAGTCGGGCGTGTTCAGGTCAAGGTGTCGGTCCACGTAGACGAGGTGGGGCTCGATCCCGGCGTCTGCCACAGCCGCGCAGAGGCCTAGCGCCACCGTGCAGCTCCCACCGAGGACGAGCAGGCGGGCGTCGGTCGCAACGAACGGTGCCGCCGCATCGGCCAGCGCGCGGAGGGCTCCGACCTCTTCGTCGAGGTTCTGAACCCGTGGTCGCTCCCGGTCCGGCTTCCAGAGGTGGACGGGGAGGTCACCCAGGTCGTTGACCTGATGCCCGGTGGCCTGCAGCGCAGCCACCAGACCGGTCTCGCGAAGAGCGCCCGGCGCATGCTCGACGCCGACACAGTAGGCAGCTGCGCTGCTGGGGTAGCCGAGGACGTTGATGGTCACCATCCCTCGAGGATGCCCCATCAGCGCGCCGGTACTGCGCCCACTGTCGGGTAGCCGGCGCCGGCTCGTCGAGGTGTGGAGCGATGACACCCCTCAAGCGTCCGTCTCCGAGCGCACGCTACGCGACATGAGCGCTCACTTCCTTGGAGACCGCGGTCAGCACGCGGGCCACCCGAGCGATGTCAGTCAGTGCTGTCAGGATCCGCTCATGCCCGAGCGCACCGAGCCAGAGACCTTCGACCGCGAGAACGTGATCTCCGTGCGTCCTTGGCGTTCCGACGAGGCGGAAGTGCTCTCGTCGATATGCGATGACCCGGAAGTCGCAGTTCGCACACCCTTTCCGAGCCCCTTCTCCGTGGAGCATGCCCAGACGCTTATCGAGGGACGAAGCGGCTACTTGGACCTCGCAGTCGTCGGCGCGGACGACTCGCCCGTCGGCTTGGTCTCGCTCAACCTGTCCAGCCAGAGCGCGAGCTATGTCGTGGGTGCTCCCGCGAGGGGGCGGGGATTCGCGACCCGCGCCCTGCAACACCTGTGGCGCTTAGCAACCACCGACCTCGCCCTTGACCGGGTCGTCCTTGAGATCGAGCCGGGAAACCGTGCCTCTGAGGCTGTCGCGGAACGCTGCGGCTTCCAGCCCGTTGGATTTCACGAGCGGGTCGAGGACAAGGGTCGGAAGTACGAGCTCGCCGTGTGGGAGCGACACGTCTAGTTGCAGAGACCGCCTGAGCCCGCAGGCATGAGAGCGCGCTCGTGCAGGGCCTCAATCGCCGGAAATGGGACACACCCAGTTAGGGCCACCAACCGTCCACAACCCCGGCAACGACCCGCGTTCTCCACAGCCATCCGCGCCGGGGCGCACATGTCGGTGGTCGCACGTATGTTCGAAGCATGACCACGGGCCCGACCTGCCTGCCGCACCCGCTGATGCGGTGCGTGGACGAGGTCGGTGCGGCGCTGGACGACGTGGTCGGGTGTGATCCGGCCTACCTGCCGCCGGGGAGCAAGCGGGAGCTGCTGCTCGAGCTCCACCGGCAGACCGAGCGACTCAAGGCGCTGGAGCTGAGGGTCCTCCACACCTGCGACGACCTCGCGGCCGAGGAGGCCGCCCGTTCGGTGGGTGAGTGGTTCGCCCACCGCACCCGTTCCGATCGTGGACCCTCGGTGCGCGACGCCGTCCTGGCCGAGGCACTGGACGAGCGCTACCCGGCGCTGTCCGCTGACGTCACGGCCGGCGGCGCCTCCATCGAACAGGCCCGGGCGATCGTCGAGGCCCTCGACGCGTTGCCTGCGGACCTCGACCCCGAGATCGCCCGCAAGGCCGAGGCCTGTCTGGTGGACCTGGCCACCAAGTTCCGGCCCGGGCAGCTGCGGCGGCTGGGACGCCGCATTCTCGACACCGTTGCCCCCGAGATCGCCGAGGAGCGCGAGCGGCCACGACTGGAGGACGAGGAGCGACGTGCCCGCGAGAGCACCAGCCTGACCTTCCGGCGTCGTGGCGACAACACCAGCGACCTGCGAGCCTGGATCCCCGACGCGATCGCGCAGCGGTTGCGGAACCACCTCCGCTCCTACGCCGCACCCCGCCGCGCTCACCTAGATGACCGTTCCGAGGCCCCGGGGATCGATCCCGAGACCGGCAAGCGGATCCCCTACTCCCGGCTCCTGGGGCAGGCCTTCTGCACCTTCATCGAGAACTACCCCGACGACCTGCTGCCTCAGCACGGCGGCACCGCCACCGCGGTCAACCTGGTGGTCGACCTCGAGGATCTCCACCGACGGACCAGGGACCACCGGGCAGGCCACGCGTCGACTCCCGACGGCGACGTCAACGTCTCCCTCGACGAGCTGCTGCGGGAGGCCTGCAACGGCCGCATCGTGCCCTGGGTCTTCGACACCGACGGGCAGCCGCTGTGGATGTGGCGGGCCAGTCGGCTCTTCAAGCCCCACCAGCGCAAGGCGATGGTGCTGCGCGACCAGGAGTGCCGAGCGGAGAACTGCACCATGCCAGCCGAGTTCTGCGAGGCCCACCACAAGACCCCGTGGTTCACGGGTGGCGGCACAGACGTCGACGACGGCGTCCTGCTCTGCCCCTGGCACCATCACCGCGCCCACGACCCCGACTACCGCGTCAAGTACCTCCCGAGCGGCGACGTCCGCTACCACAGGCGGACGTGAGGAAACCGTAGGGTGACACATGACGCGTGGGACTGACCGGTGGCGTGGGCTCCGGCAAGAGCACCGTCTCCGCGATGCTGGCCGAGCTCGGTGCGGTGGTGATCGACGCCGACCTGCTGGCACGCGAGGTGGTCGCGCGGGGGACCGACGGGCTGGCCGAGGTCGAGGCCGCGTTCGGGCCCGACGTCCTCACCCCCGACGGGCAGCTCGACCGTGCCGCCATGGGCGCGATCGTGTTCGCCGACGAGTCGAAGCGCCGTACCCTCGAGGCGATCATCCACCCGCGGGTGCGGGCTCGCGGCGCCGAGATGGAGGCCGCCGCCGGGGAGGGCGTCGTCGTGGTCCATGACATCCCGCTGCTCGCCGAGACCGGCCAGGCATCGGCCTTCGACGCGGTGATCGTCGTCGACGTCCCCGTCGAGACCCAGGTCGAGCGGCTGGTGTCGCTGCGCGGCATGACGCGCGAGGAGGCCGAGGCCCGCGTCGCCGCGCAGGCCACGCGCGAGGACCGGCTGGCCATCGCCACCCACGTCGTCGACAACACCGGCACGCTGGAGCAGCTGCGGGCACGGGTGGATGCGGTGTACGCCGAGCTCGCGGGTTAGCGTCTCGGGGTGCGTCTCACCCCCACCTCCTCATCGGTCTGGCCGCGGTCTGCGCGCTCGTCGCGGGCTGCGGCGGCAGCGACCCGGCACCCGGCGAGCGTGCCGACCGCACGCCCGGGTCGTCGTCCTCGGCCGGCGATCCGACGACCGACCCGGATGCAGCCGACGTCGTGGGGCCCGACCGAGGGCGAGCTGGCGCGTGCCGCCGAGATCGTCGCCGACTGGGACGCGGAGCGGCTCGCCGGGCAGGTCATCGTCGGCCGCTACGCCGGCACCGACCCGGCCGTGCCCGCGGCCATGGTCCGCGACCTCCACCTCGCGGGCGTCTGCGTCACCTCGGGCAACGTCACCGACGTCGACCAGGTCCGTGCCACGACCGCGGCCGTGAGCCGTGCCCATGCCGCGGACGGCCGGGACTGGCCGGCCGTGATCGGCGTCGACGAGGAGGGCGGCGTGGTGTCCCACCTGCGGGGGATCGCCACCGAGTTCCCGGCCTTCGCCACCGCCGGCGTCGCGATCGCCGGCCAGGGGACCGCGGGGGAGAAGGTGGTCACTGACGCCGCCCGCGCCACCGCGCTCGAGCTGCGCGACTTCGGCTTCACCTGGGTCTTCGCGCCGGTCGCCGACGTCACCATCGGCGCCGCCGACCCCACCATCGGCACCCGCTCGCCCTCCTCCGATCCGGCCCTGGCGGCGCGCGCCGTCGCTGCGGCGGTGGCGGGGTACGACGAGGCGGGCCTGGTCTCGACGACCAAGCACTTCCCGGGCCACGGCAGCGTCACCGCCGACAGCCACGAGACGCTGCCGACCCTCGGCGCCAGCCTGGAGGACCTCCGCCAGCGCGACCTGCCTCCGTTCGCCTCAGCCGTCGAGGCCGGGGCGCCGGCCGTGATGATGGCCCACCTCGATGTGTCGGCGCTCCAGCCCGGCCTGCCGTCGAGCCAGGCCCCGAAGGTCTACGACTTCCTGCGCGACGACCTCGGGTTCGAGGGACTCACCATCACCGACTCGCTCGGCATGGGGGCAGCCCTGAGCCAGGACTTCCCGGCCGTGCGCGCGTTGCAGGCGGGCGCCGACCTGTTGCTCATGCCGGTCGACACCCGTGTCACCCACGAGCTGATCACGAAGGCGATCTCGTCGGGTGAGGTGCCGCGGGAGCGCGCCGAGGAGGCCGCGGCGAAGGTCGTGGCACTCCAGCTGTGGCAGCAGCGGGTTGCCGCCGACGTTCCCGTCCCCGACGACGTCACGGCTCGCGCCCAGCGGGCCGCGGCTGCCCTAGTGGCCGCTGCGGGCTGAGCCCCGGGGCACCGCGAGCAGGTCCTCGTGGTGAACGGTGACCGACAGCGAGCCGGCCGCTGCTTCAGCCAGCCGTCGTCGCCGGTACGACTCGACGGCCCGCGCCAGTTCCGGGCGCTGCTCGACGGCCGCGTCGACCCACCCCGTGAACCACTCCGCCGCGAGCGCCCCGTGGTCCGGGCCGAGCAGCCACGGACTGCGGCGCGCGGTCACCTCGAACCCGGCCTCGTCCAGCCCGGCGGCAGCTGCGGCCGATGCATCGGGCCCCAGCAGTGTCCGCTCGCCCGTGGCCCGGCGCTGGTGCGCGTTGAACGCGTCCATCACCTCGCGGTCCAGCTCGGCGGGCGGCGCGAGCTCGACCTCGCCCACCACCGAGAGCGTGACCAGCACCGGGCACCAGGCCCGGGCACAGAGGGCGACCAACCGCTCCAGCTCGGGTGCGCTGAGCATGTCCAGCAGCGCGGACGCCGTCAGCAGGTCGGCGCCCCGCAGCAGCTCCGGCCGGAGGCGAGTGATGTCGCCGAGCCGGGTCTCCATGGAGACGGCGCTGCCGTCGGGAGCGGCTGGCGGCGGGTACGTCGCCACCCGGGCGAGCAAGGAGTCGTCGCGGTCGTGCAGGACCCACCGTTGTGGACCGGGGAGCCGAGGGGCGAGCCACCGCGCCATCGAGCCGGTGCCCGATCCGAGGTCGTGGACCACCAAGGGGCGACCTGTCGGGAGGACACCCTGGAGCACCTCGACGAGGTCGGTCGCGCGTGCGGCCGCGTCGGCGGGCTCACGGAGCGCGAGCCAGTCACCATCGGCGCGCACCACCTCGGACGCCATGCCCACCTCCGTCACGGGTGAACCGAACGCTAACGACGCCCGTTCCCTCCCACAACGCCATCCGAGGGGATGCGCGACGGGAGGTGGCTGCGGTGGTGCCGGTCGGCCGGGCGCTCGTGGGTGGCCTCGCGGCACTGGTCGTGCTGCTCGCGAGCCTGGCGGGCACCATCGGGTTGGCACCGGCCGCGTGGAGCGCAGGGTTCGGCTGCGGCGTGCTGATCACGGTGGCGGTCGCCCGGTGTTTCCCTCGCGCCCGTGGCGACCAGCTGGGACCGGCCGACCTGGTCACGTTGAGCCGCGCCCTGATCGCCTGCGCCGTGGCAGCGCTCGTCGTCGAGGCGTGGCTCGGTTCACCGGTGACCGCCCCGCTCGTGGCGCTGAGTGGGGTCGCTCTGGCGCTCGACGCGGTCGACGGCCGGGTGGCGCGAGCCACCGGGCGGTCGACCGACTTCGGGGCACGGTTCGACGGCGAGGCCGACGCCTTCCTGCTGCTCGTGCTCAGCGTCCACGTCGCACCGTCGCACGGTGCCTGGGTGCTGGGGATCGGTGTCGCCCGCTATGCGTTCTGGGCGGCGGGCCGGGTCTGGCCCTGGTTCCGACGCCGGCTCCCGCGGCGCGACTGGCGCAAGGTCGTCACGGCCGTGCAGGGAATCGTGCTGGTGGTCGTGGCGGCGAACGTGGCGCCGCGCGGAGTGAGCTCGCTGGCCCTGGTGATCGCCCTGATCCTGCTCGGCGAGTCCTTCGGGCGCGACGTCGGTTGGCTGGTCCGTCACCGGCACGACGCGACTCTCGACGAAGCGCCCGCCTCCGCCCTGGGCGGACGGGTTCGTGCGCCGTGACCCACGGGGATCGCGCCGCGTACGGCGAGGCCCTGGAGGAGGCGCGGCAGGAGGCCTTCCGTCCGGGCGAGTTCGTCGGCCAGGAGAGCTTCATGACGGCGGGCGAGATCCGTGGCCTCGCGCAGCGCGCGGCCATCTGCCGGGGCGACGCGGTGCTGGACCTGTGCTGCGGGGTCGCCGGGCCGGGTCGGCTGGTGGCCGCGGAGACCGGGTGCCGCTACCTCGGCGTCGACGACGACCCCGGCGCCGTCGAGGTCGCCCGCCGGTCCGCGGGCGACCTGCCGTGCCGGTTCGACGTCGTCCGGGTACCGCCACTCCCTGCGGGACCTTTCGACGCGGTGCTGCTGCTCGAGACGTTGCTGGCGTTCCGCGACAAGCAGCCGCTGCTGACGGCGGTGGCGGGGGCGCTCCGGCCCGGCGGGCGGTTCGCCTTCACGGTCGAGGAGGGCGCGCCGCTCACGGAGGCAGAGCGCGCGGCGATGCCCGGGTCGGACACGGTGTGGCCGATCCCGCTGACCGAGCTGCACACCCTGCTGGAGCGGCACGGTCTCGCGCTCTGCTCGGTCGAGGAGTGCACCGACGCCCACCGGGTCACCGCGGTGGCGCTGGCCGATGCGTTCGAGGCCCACCGGCCCGGCATCAGTGCCCGGATCGGGCCGCGGGTCGTCGAGGACCTGGTCACGGCGCACCGGTTGTGGGGCGACTGGATGGGCAGCGGGCGGATCCGGAAGTTCGCCATCGTCGCCATGCGGTGAACCGCGCAGCCCCGACCCCCGTTCTCTCGGGTGACATCGCTCCGCGTCGGATGCGGGAGCGATCCCGACGAAGGGAGTGGCTCATGGGCACGCGTGTGCTGGCGGCGGTGGCGGTGGCGGTCTCGGCTGGGATGCACCTCTACCTGTGGTTCGAGGGGTACCGCGACGTCGACAAGATCGGTCCGGCCTTCTTGCTCAACGCGGTCGGCGGGGCGGTGATCGCGGTCCTCCTGCTCACCTGGTCGCACTGGATCCCGGCCTTCCTCACCTTCGGCTTCGGGGTGTCGACGCTCACCGCGTTCATCATCTCGGCCACGGTCGGGCTCTTCGGGCTCGAGGAGTCGTGGGAGGGCTGGGAGGTGTGGACGGCCGCTGCCTCGGAGGTCGCCGCGATCGTGCTCGGTGGCCTCCTGCTGCTGCGCGACAACCCCCTGCGTTCGGGTGGACCTGGTTCAGGTGGTCAGCCGCAGGACCACGCGGCCGTCCGTCGTCCGGACCTCCACTGAGGCGAGCTCGGCGGGCGTCAGTGCCGTCGCGGCCATGATCTCCATCTCGCGGCCGCCCACCGACCGCCAGCTGCCGACCTGTTCGAGGCGTCCGTCCCGGGTCCGCACGAACAACACGTAGTCCGCTTCCGCCGGCAGTTCGTAGTCGACGGTTGCCGGGTCGTAGGTGCACGTGAGCCCGAGCCGGGTGCCCCAGGTGACCCCCTCCAGGCTCACGGTCGCCCGGACCGGGACGTCGCCGACCGGCTCCATCGGCTGTGGCACGACCGGCTCCTCGGACGCGCTGGACCCCGGACCGGGTGGCGGCGCTGGGTCGTCAGCGAGCTGCGACAGCGACACCGGCACGACGACCAACACCACGGCTGCTGCGGCGAGCGCGGCCGTCGCCCACGTACGGCGGCGCCGGGCGCGCCGGACATCGTCCAGCAGCGCGGGGAGCAGCGTCGCCGGCACCTCCTCGACCGGGACCTCCTCCAGCACCACGGGATCGACTCGGCCGAGCAGTCCCGGGAGGCCTGCGAGTGCGGAGACCGACCGGGTGCACTCCTCGCACTCCGACAGGTGACGCTTGAACGCCAGCCGTTCGGCCGGGGAGAGCGCCCCCAGCACGTAGGCCCCGTCCTCGTGGGCGATAGCGTCGGCGGGACAGCGTCGACTGTGGGGGTGTTCATGCCTCGACCCCCAGCTCCTCGAGCGCCAGCCGCAGTGCCCGGAGCGCGTAGTGCGTGCGCGACTTCACAGTTCCCTCCGGCACGCCCAGCTGTCGTGCGGCCTCAGCCACCGGTCGCCCACGGTAGTAGCACTCGAGCAGCACGTCCCGGTGTTCGCGGGACAGCAGGGTGAGCGCCTCGGCCACGACCCACGAGAGCAGCAGCTGGTCGCTCTCGTCGGCCACCCCGTCGTCGGGCACCTCGGCACGCGGGGTCTCGCTGTGAGCGCGGCGACTGCGCCACTGGTCGATGACGATGTTGCGGGCCACCGTGAACAGCCACGCCCGTACCGCCGGTGGCGGGCTGTCCAGGATCCGGCGGTCCCGCCACGCCCGCAGCAACGTCTCCTGCGCCACGTCCTCCGCTCGCGCCTGGTCGGTCGGGACCAGTCGACGACAGTAGTTCCACAGCGCCACGGCGTGGTCGTGGTGGACGCGCTCCATGAGCGTGGCGTCAGGGTCGGGCATCTCGCCTCCTCACCCTTCACACGATCCGCGGTCGGCCGGGGTTCATCGTGGGCTCGCCGGCCCACTGCCATTCTGGCCCCGGGAGGCGTACGCCGCGACGAACCGGTCCCGGAAGGCGTCCATCCGCCAGACCGGGGCGTCGGGACTCGGCCGCAGGCCGGGCTCCCATTCCCACGCAGCGATCCGGTCGACGACTGCCGGGTCGTGGGCGATGACCGCGACCGGCACGTCGTACCCGGCGTCGGGGCCGGAGACGATCGTGGCCGGCTGGTGGTCGCCGAGCAGGACGACGACGAGGTCGTCGTCGCCGTAGGTCGTCATGAACCGCAGGAAGGCGCGCAGTGAGTACTCCACGGCGTCGCCGTACGCCTGTCGCACCCGGTCCTCGTCCGGCCAGATGTCGGTCTCCGACGGCAGCTGCTGCGGCATCCCCTCGAAGACCGATCCGTCGCCGACGTCTGCCTGGTCGATCAGCCGCGGTGTCCGCGACCACGGGGCGTGGCTGGTGATCAGGTCGATCTCGGCCATCACCGGCGGCCGGGGTTCGGGCGCCAGCTCGAGCCGGTGGAACGCGTCGAGGGTGAACTGGTCGGGCATCGTGGGGTAGCCGAAGCGCGGACCCTCGTAGCCGACGTTGCGCGAGTCGTAGACGTGGTCGAAGTCGTAGAACTCGCCCTGCGGCCAGTCCCGGTCGTTGGCGGGCACGGACGCGACGGTGCGCCATCCGGCCCGCCCGAACAGCCGGGTGAGGGTCAGCCGCGGGCTGGTCACGAGCACGTCGTACCGCGGCTGGCTGTCGATCCACAGGCCCGACTGGAGCGTGGCGTGCGCCAGCCAGCTCAACGCGCCGAACGTCGGCGAGGTCAGGTAGGCGCTGCGGCTCGCGAAGCCGGCTTCCCGGAGCTGACGGGTGCCGGCGTCGAGGACGGCGTTGACGCCGGGGGAGAGCTCCGGGTCCTCGACCGCCACCCGGCCGAAGCTCTCGACGAAGACGATCAGCACGTCCTTGCCGCGCAGCCCGCCGAGCAGGTCCTCGGCCGGCACGTCGCGCAACGGGTCGGACTCGGCCGCCGCCAGGAACTCGCGACGGTCCTGCAGCTGTCCCGGGATCCGGGTGACCTGTCCCGAGACGTAGGTCGCCGTGTCGTGCGCGGCGATCGGCCCGGCCGGACCTCGTACGTCGAGCAGCGCGAGCACCAGCCAGACCGCCGTCAGCGCGGCGACCGTCCGCACCGCCCAGGTGCGGTGCCGCCGGGCGACCCGGGTCAGCCGCAGCACGGCCAAGGGGACCAGCAGCAGGAGCGCGACGACCAGGAGCCCGGCCCCGACCAGGAGCGCCGTGCCCAGGCGTGGCCCCACCGAGTCGCGGAGCGTCTCCACGAGCGAGCCGGCGTACTGCCAGTCGATCAGCGGGTCGAAGGGCCGGTTCAGAGCCTCGACGAACCCGATGTCCAGCAGCTTGAAGACGGTGGCGATCCCGATGACGGCCCCGACTGCGATGGCCAGGGTCGTGACGACCCGGCCGAGCCGGGCGGGGAGCACGAGCAGCGCGCCGACGAGGAGCAGCACCTCCACGGGCAGCCGGAGGAACGCCGAGACCCGCAGCTCCTCGAGGCTGGTCGGCGCGGTCAAGGCGGCGAGCACCAGCGCCGCCGACAGCACGGTCAACGTCGCGGAGGCGGCTCGCCGCACCCAGCGGGGCCACCGATGGTTGGAACTGGTTTGAACCGAGCGCACGACCACTCCGTTCAGACGACCGACGAGGAACACAAGAACGAACGAGCCGGACGCCGCTCCGGTTCATCCGGGGCAGGATGAGGTGGGCATGCAACGGGAGGCCTGGGCGTTCTGGCTGCGCGAGCCGGGCGCGGGCGAGATCCGGCGCAGCGTCCTGGCCGAGCCCGGACCGGGTGACGTGTTGGTGCGCACGATGCGCTCCGGGATCAGCCGCGGCACCGAGTCACTGGTCTTCTCCGGTCGGGTGCCGCCCAGCCAGCGCACCGCGATGCGGGCACCGTTCCAGGAGGGAGACTTCCCGGCGCCGGTGAAGTACGGCTATCTCAGTGTCGGGGTGGTGGAGGCCGGGGCTCCCGATCTCCGCGGCCGGACGGTCTTCTGCCTCCATCCCCACCAGACGGCGTACGTCGTTCC
This sequence comes from uncultured Actinomycetota bacterium, assembly GCA_963804845.1. GTDB lineage: Bacteria > Actinomycetota > Actinomycetes > Propionibacteriales > Nocardioidaceae > Nocardioides. The sequence continues at coordinate 1,125,210 of CAWDSA010000007.1, forward strand.
GGCATCCGCGGTGACGGTGGTGCCCGAGGAGGTCCCGCCGGCGCGCGCCGTGCTCACGGGCCTGGTCGAGACCGCCGTCAACGGGCTCTGGGACGCCGGACCACTGATCGGCGACCGGGCTGCGGTCGTCGGTGCCGGTGCCCTGGGGTGCTGCGTGGCCCGCCTGCTCAGTCGGATTCCGGGCGTCGCGGTGACCCTGGTCGACGTCGACCCGTCCCGGGCGTCGGTCGCGGCGTCCCTCGGCGTGGACTTCTGCCTGCCACCGGACGCGCCGGACGGACACGACCTGGTGGTGCACACCAGCGCCACCTCGCAGGGGCTGCAGCGGTCGCTGGAGATGCTCGCGCCGGACGGCACCGTCGTCGAGCTGAGCTGGTACGGCGACGCCGAGACGACGCTCTCGCTGGGCGGCAGCTTCCACACCGGCCGGTTGACGATCCGCGGCAGCCAGGTCGGGGCGGTGGCTGCGCCGCGTCGTGGGCGTCGGACGACCGGCGACCGGCTGCGGCTCGCGGTCGACCTGCTCCGCGACCCGGCCTTCGACCACCTCCTGACGGGTCGCTCGCCCTTCACCGACCTCCCGACCGTCCTGCCTCGGCTGGTCAGCGGCGAGCTCCCCGCGCTCTGCCACACGATGAGCTACGACGAGGGGGAGGTGCCGTGTTCGGCGTGACCGTGCGGGACCACATGATGGTCGCCCACAGCCTCCGCGGCGACGTCTTCGGACCGGCGCAGGCCCTGCACGGCGCCACGTACGTCGTCGACGCGACGTTCCACGGCGAGACGCTGGGAGACGACGGCATCCTGGTCGACATCGGCCGCGCCGCCGACGCCCTGCGCGCCGTGGTCGCCGACCTCGGCTACCGCAACCTTGACGACGACGACCGGTTCGCCGGCCAGAACACGACCACCGAGGTGCTGGCCCAGCACGTGGCCGACCGGCTCGCGGAGCAGGTGGGCCCCGGCGCGCTCGGCGACGGGAACATCACGCGCGTCGCCGTCACCCTCCACGAGTCTCACGTGGCGCACGCGAGCTACGAGAGGAGCGTCTGATCGTGGCGGGGACGGTGGCGGTGGTGGCCCCGGACGGGGTCGACGACCCGCTGCGGCCGAGCGGCGGGAACACCTACGACCGTCGGTTGTGCCAGGAGCTGTCGGCCGCCGGGTGGACGGTCGACCTGCGGCAGGTGCCGGGTGACTGGCCGCGCGCCGACCCGGAGTCACGCCACCGCCTGGCGGCCGTCCTGGCGGCGGCACCCGACGGCGCCTCGGTGCTGCTGGACGGGCTGGTCGCGCTCGCGGCCCCCGACGTGGTGGTCCCGGCGAGCAGGCGGCTCCGGACGGTCGTGATCGTGCACATGCCGCTCGGTCACGAGAGCGAGGGCGCGGTGCTGGGGTCGGCGACCGGCGTGGTGACCCCCAGCGACTGGGCGCGTCGCTGGCTGCTGTCCCACCACCGGCTCGACCCGGCCCGGGTGCACGTCGCCGCCCCCGGGGTCGATCCCGCCCCGTCGGCCGCCGGCAGCCGTGACGGTGGCTCCCTGGTGGCCGTGGGCGCGGTCGTCCCGGCCAAGGGACACGACGTGCTGGTTGCCGCGTTGGCCGAGGTCGCCGACCACTGCTGGCGGTGCGTGTGCGTGGGCGCGCTGGGTCGGGATCCGGCGTACGTCGCCAGGCTCCGGGCCGACATCGCGTCGGCCGGGCTCGGCGGCCGGGTCCAGCTGGCCGGGCCCCTCACCGGGGAGCGGCTGGAAGCGGCGTACGCCGGCGCAGACGTGCTGGTGCACCCGAGCCGGGCCGAGACCTACGGCATGGTCGTCACCGAGGCGCTCGCGCGCGGGTTGCCGGTGCTGGCGTCCGACGTGGGCGGGGTGCCCGAGGCGCTCGGAGCGACCGCCGGTGGACGGCGGCCGGGCGTGCTCACCCCCGCCGGTGACGCCGCCGCGCTGGGCACGTCGCTGCGGTCCTGGCTCACCGACGCCGACGAGCGACGGCAGCTGCGTCAGGCCGCGGTCCAGCGGCGGGCCGAGCTGGCCGGATGGGCTGCGACGGCCGACGTGGTGGCCCGCGTGCTCGAGGGCGTGGCGGCATGACGAGGTTGCGGCGGTCGTGGTCCTGGCTGGTGGGAGCCGCGGTCCTGGCCGTGGTCGTGTGGTGGGCCGGCATCGACCCGTTCGTGACGGGGGTCCGGTCGCTCGACGTCGGGACTCTGCTGCTGGGGGCCGCGCTGGGGGTGCTGATCACGGTGGCCAGCGCCTGGCGCTGGCGGCTCGTCGCCCGCGGGCTCGGCGTGGAGCTGCCGCTGGGGCGTGCGACCGCGGCGTACTACCGGTCCCAGCTCCTCAACTCGACGCTGCCGGGCGGGGTGCTCGGAGACGTGTTCCGAGCCGTCGACCACGGCCGCGAGGCAGGGGATGCTGCTCGCGGGCTCCGGTCGGTCGCGTGGGAGCGGACCGCGGGCCAGGCGGTGCAGGGAGTGCTCGCCGTCCTGGTGCTGGCGTTGCTGCCGTCCCCGGTCCGCCCGTGGGTGCCGGCCGTCCTGGCGGTCCTGGTCGCGGGTGCGCTGCTGCTCTTCGCCGCCGGGCGGACCTCGACGACGCTGCGGGCCGATCACGCGGGTCTCGCGGGGCAGCGGGTGTGGGCCGGCGTGGTCCTGGCCTCGTCCGTGACCGTCGCCGGCCTCGCGGCGACGTACGTCGTGGCCGCCCGCGCCGTCGGCGTCACCGCGCCGCTGGCGACCCTGGTGCCACTGACGATGCTCGTGCTTCTCGTGGCGGCCGTGCCGGCGAACCTCGCCGGGTGGGGACCCCGCGAGGGCGCCGCGGCGTGGGCCTTCGCGGCGGCGGGGCTGGGAGCGGACCAGGGCATCGCCGCCTCGGTGGCCTTCGGCGTCCTGGTGCTGGTCGCCAGCCTGCCGGGCGCTGTGGTGCTGCTGGCGCAGGGCATCGGGGCCCGGGCGGGACCACGCCCGGCCGGAGCGGTCGCGGGGAGGATGGTCCGTGACTGAGCGCCCGTACACGATCCTGAGCTGCGGGGTCTCGATCGACGGCTACCTCGATGCCGCCACCCCCGAGCGGCTGGTGCTGTCCAACGACGACGACCTGCGGCGCGTGGACGCCGTCCGCGCCGACGTCGACGCGATCCTGGTCGGCGCCGCCACGGTCCGCCACGACAACCCTCGGCTGCTGGTGCGCGCCGCCGACCTCCGCGAGCGCCGGCGCCAGCGCGGGGTGGGCGAGTCGCCGGCGAAGGTGACGATCACGGGAAGCGGCCGCCTGGACCCGCACAGCAACTTCTTCACGACGGGGCAGAGCGAGAAGCTCGTCTACTGCGCCAGCAGGTCGGTGTCGCGGGCCCGCGCCCGGCTCGGCGGCGTTGCCACCGTCGTCGACGGCGGGGATCCGATCGACGTGGGGGAGGTGGCGCTCGACCTGGGCTCACGGGGCCTCGGGCGACTGATGGTCGAGGGCGGTGGACAGATCCACACCCAGTTCCTGACCGCTGACCTCGCGGACGAGCTGCACCTGGTGGTCGCGCCGTTCTTCGTGGGCGATCCGCGCGCCCACCGCTTCGTGGGTGCCGGCACCTTCCCCTGGCACCCGGGGAACCGGGCGCACCTGGCCGAGACCCGCCAGATGGGTGACGTCGTCCTCTTGCGCTACCTGCTCACCAAGCGGCCCGCCCCGGTGGCGTCAGGGAGCGCGCGATGACGCCCGCTGTCACGCCCGCCACCGTCCGCCGCGAGGTCCCGCTGCCGCTGCGACTCTCCAGTGGAGTCGTCGTCGAGGGGCGGGTCTACACCTTCGACGGTCTCGTGGACGGGCGGGAGCACCTGGTGGTGGCGTTGGGCGACCTCGCCGTCGGTCCGGCGTCCGCGCCGGCCACGGTGCCACTGGTGCGGCTGCACAGCGAGTGCCTCACGGGGGACGTTCTCGGCAGCGCGCGCTGCGACTGCGGGCCGCAGCTGACGGAGGCCATCGCCCGGATCCACGAGTCCGGGGGCTACTTGGTCTACCTGCGGCAGGAGGGGCGAGGGATCGGCCTCTACAACAAGATCGACGCCTACGCCCTGCAGGACCTCGGGCTGGACACGTTCGAAGCCAACGAGGCCCTCGGGTTCGGCCTCGACGAGCGCACGTACGGCGTCGCTGCCCAGATGCTGCTCGGACTCGGCGTCGACCGGGTCGACCTGCTCACCAACAACGGCGAGAAGGCGGCGCAGCTGGAGAGCGGTGGGGTGCGGGTGAACAGGTGCCTGTCCACCGGACTGCACCTCTCACCCGCCAACGGGCGCTACCTGGTGGCGAAGGCCGGCCGTGGGCACCGGCTCCCGGGGTTGAGCGCGGGCCCGTGAGCTGCCACGTCCGTGGTCGTCCACCACCCTGCGGATCGGCCGACGCGCGGAATTGCGGTCGCCGGCCCAGACCTCCTGGGCGAGTCTGTGACTTCTAGGGGGAAATTTGCCCCCAGAAGTCACGGTTTCCCCGCATATGCGGGGAAACCGACACCCCGGGGTCAGGCGGCCAGGTCGGGGTCGCCCAGACGCCGCAGGCGCTGCAAGGCCTCCCGCTCGAGCTGACGCACCCGTTCGGCGGAGATCCCGTGCTTCACGCCGATGTCGGCCAGCTTGTGCTGGCGACCGTCGGTGAGTCCGTAGCGCGACCGGATGATGTCGGCCGACCGCTCGTCGAGCTGGCCCACCAGCGCGTTCAGCCGCTCCCGCGACTCGGTGTCGAGCACGTCGAGGTCGGGGCCGGGGCTGGACTCCTGGGCGATCAGGTCACCCAGCGAGGTGTCGCCGTTCTCGTCGATCGGGTGTGTCGAGGCTGACGTGCTCGCGTCCCCAGGCCATCAGGTCGTAGACGCGGTCGACGTCCATGCCGAGCTCGGTGGCGATCTCCTCGGGCTCGGGGTCACGGCCGAGCTGGCGCTCGAGGGTACGGCGGGCGCCGCCGACCTGGTTGAGCTCCTCGACCACGTGGACGGGCAGCCGGACGACCCGTGCCTGCTGGGCGATGCCGCGGGTGATGGCCTGCCGCACCCACCAGGTCGCGTAGGTGGAGAACTTGTAGCCCTTCGCGTAGTCGAACTTCTCGACGGCGCGGATCAGGCCGGTGTTGCCCTCCTGGATGAGGTCGAGCATCGGCATCGCGGCCCGGCCGTACTTGCGGGCGATCGAGACGACCAGCCGGAGGTTGGCGGTGATGAAGGTGTCGATGGCGCGCTGACCCTCCTCGGCCAACCACTCGAGCTCCTCGCGGGAGGCCCGCAGGGGAGCGCCACCCTTGGCGCGCGCGATCCGGCCGGTGTCGAGCAGGTGCTGCGCCATGAGACCGGCCTCGATGGTCTTCGCGAGGTCGACTTCGGTTACGGCATCGAGCAGTGCGTTGCGCGCGATCTCGTCCAGGTAGAGCCCGACGCTGTCGCGGCCCTCGATCTCGCGGGCCCCGGCTGTCGCGGTGCGTGTCGCCATGGTGCCGCCCCTTTCCCTCGTGATCACTCAACGATTCCGTGCCTCTGGAGATTCCCGGTGCGGGGATCTCGGGGAGTTCGGAGTCCTTGCCCGAAACGACGGGTGAGCACCCCCAGAAGTTGCCTTCGGCGGCAACTCTCAGGGACTTCTCAGGGGGTGTCGTGCCCGGCGGCGACCAGACCCATGCGGTCGAGCATCCAGGCGAGGCTGAACGCACGGTCCTTCCACGACTTGTAGCGCCCGGAGACTCCGCCGTGCCCGGCCGCCATCTCGGTCTTGAGCAGGAACGGACCGCCGCCGGAGGCGCTCGCCCGCAGCCGGGCGATCCACTTGGCGGCCTCGACGTACATCACCCGGGTGTCGTGCAGGGAGACCTCCGCCAGGATCGGCGGGTAGGTGAGAGCCGTCACGTTGTCGTAGGGGGCGTACGAGGCGATGTAGTCGTAGGCCTCGGCGTCGCCCTCGGGGTTTCCCCACTCGTCGTACTCGATGACCGTCAGCGGCAGGCTGGCGTCGAGCATCGTGGTCAGGTTGTCGACGAACGGGACGCCGGCGACGATGCCCGCGAAGGCCTCCGGGGCGAGGTTGGCGACCGCACCCATCAGCAGCCCGCCGGCGCTGCCGCCCTCGGCAATCAGGACGTCGGTGCGGGTCAGCCCCTCGTCGACGAGGTGGTGGGCGCACGCGACGAAGTCGGTGAACGTCGATCGCTTGGCGAGCATCTTGCCGTCGTCGTACCACCGACGGCCCATCTCGCCGCCGCCCCGGACGTGGGCGATCGCGAAGCCGGCACCGCGGTCGAGCAGCGAGAGCCGGGCGATCGAGAAGTAGGGATCCATCGAGATCTCGTAGGCGCCGTAGCCGTAGAGCAGCACGGGGATCGGGCCGTCCTCGGTCGCACCGCGGCGGCACACGAACGAGATCGGCACCCGCTCCCCGTCCTCGGCCGTCGCCCAGAGCCGGCGCTCCTCGTAGTCGGCCGGGTCGTAGCCACCCAGCACGGGAGTACGCCGGAGCAGCCGCAGGTCGCGCGCGGCGACGTCGTAGTCGTAGACCGAGGCCGGGACCGACAGGGACGTGTATCCGAGCCGGATCACCGGTGCGTGGAAGTCGGGGTTGCCCGACGAGCCGACCGTGTAGATCTCCTGGTCGAACTCGATGAGGTGGTCGTCGTCGATGCCGCTCCCGCCATCGGGGGCAGGGTCGAGGGTCAGGATCCGCAGCTGGGTGAGGCCCTCGCTGCGCTGGTGGACGACGAGGTGTCCGGCGAAGGCCTCGACGTCCTCGAGCCTCACTGCCGGGTCGTGGGCGAGCAGTGGGCGCCAGTCGTCTGCCGCGGTGGGTGCGATCGGGGCGGTGCCGAGCTCGAAGTCGGGCCCGGTGTGGTTGTGCAGGACCAGCAGCACGTCCGCGCCGGCCAGGACGGCGTGCTCCACGCCGTACTCCAGGCCCTCGCGCCGCTCCGCGAACACCCACCAGCCGCGGTCCGGGTCGTCGGTGTCGAGCAGCCGGACCTCGGTGGTGGTCTTCGAGCTGGACACGATCTGCATGAAGCGGTCGGTGCGGGTGCGCCCGACGCCGGTCCAGAAGCGGGCGTCGGTCTCGTGGTGGACCAGCTCGTCATCGGCCTGGCTGGTGCCGAGCCGGTGGCGCCACACCTTGTCCGGACGCCAGGACTCGTCGACGGTCGCGTAGTAGAACGACGCGCTGTCGGGGTGCCAGGTGGCACCGCCGAGGACCCCCGTGATCTCGTCGCCGGTCAGGTCGCCGGTGCCCAGGTCCTTGACGCGGATCGTGTAGCGCTCGTCGCCGGTCGTGTCCGTCGCGTAGGCGAGCAGCCGGGTGTCGGGACTGACAGCGGAGCCGCCCAGCGAGAAGAACTCGCTGTCGCCGGCGAGCTCGTCGAGATCGAGCAGCACCTCCTCGCCCGGCAGGGCCGGCTGGTCGGGGGCGCAGTCCTCGTCGGGCTGCGGCGGCGACCACTCGGCCGGGTCGGCGACGGGGATCCGGCAGGTGGCGCCGTACTCGCGACCCTCGAAGGAGCGGCCGTAGTACCAGTAGCCGCGGTTGCGGCTGGGGACCGACAGGTCGGTCTCGAGGGTGCGCGCCTTGATCTCGCCGAAGATGGCCTCGCGCAGGTCGGCGAGGTGGGCGGTGGCCTGCCTGGGTGTGGTCGTTCTCGGCTTCGAGGTGGGCGAGCACCTCCGGGTCTTCCTTGTCCCGCAGCCAGTCGTACTCGTCGACGCGGGTGCGGCCGTGGTGGGTGGTGGTGACCGGCCGGCGGTCGGCCACGGGCGCGGTGAGGGCGGGCTGCGACATGCCGCCAATCTAGAGTGCGGCTGATGAAGGCTCGCAGCCAGGAGCAGGTGACCGATCCCGCCGATCCGCTCGTCGACGAGCTGGTGGAGCGGCAGTTCCGCTGGCGGGTGCGCCACCGGTACGCCGACGAAGCGGCAGGTCGCGCCGCCGCGAGGGAGATGGTGCTCGACCGGCTGCCGCGTTCGCGGCTGATCCGGACGCCGGTCGGCTTCGTGTGGCTCGGCCCCGATGGTGAGCAGACTCCCGTCTACGACGTGCGGGCCGATCACGTCGCCGACGTCCCCAGCCTGCGTGCCCTCGCGATCGAGCTGTCGGCCGCGCCGCTCCTGTCGAGCGTGGTCCCGGGCGAGCCGAGCCAGGAGGCGTTCGTCGCCGGCGAGCCGTTCCGGCTGATGGCGACCAACATGCGGCTGGACGTGACAGCGCCGCTGCCGGGTGAGGAGCTGGCGGCACGGGTGGCGGTGGTGGCGATGACGGAGGACGAGCTGGCGGCGTACCACTCCGGCGCGGTGGCGTCGTACGCCCGCTCACGCGAGGAGGCGGGGGAGTCGGCCGCGCTGGCCCGCGCCAGGTCCGAGGAGTCGCTCGCCGAGATGTTCCCCGACGGTCGCCCGGCCCCGGGCCACCACCTCTTCAGCGTGCGCGAGGACGGCGAGCCGGCCGGCGTGCTGTGGGTGTGTGAGCGCTGGCCGGCGCAGGCCTTCGTCTACGACGTCGAGGTCGACGAGGCGTTTCGTGGCCGCGGCCTCGGAGCGGCCGCGATGGTGCACGCGGCTCTCTGGACCCGCGAGCGCGGCCTGGCCTGGCTCGGCCTCAACGTCTTCGGGCCCAACACCCACGCCCGAGCTCTCTACGAACGTCTCGGCTACCTGGTCGAGGAGGAGCACTTCGTCCACAGCGTGCCCTGAAATCTGTGGACGAGCGCCCCACTCCTGTGCACTCACGGACCGGATCTGTGGAGGCGGTTGTGGGACTGAAGGAATGTTGGCCGAACCCCTTGCGCAGGGTGGCCCAGGCCCCGTAGAACTCTCCCTACCAACCCGCCGCTCGCGGAGGGTTGGGGATCGAATCGGACAGAAGATCCGTACGGCGAGCTTGCTCGCCGCGTCGGCCCGGTGACGGGGGCGGCGGGGTCGGGAGGCCGGTTCGGTGGACCGGGCGTCACATCACCGGTCAAAGCCGAGGGGCCCCTGATGCTCATACCATCAAGGGCCCCTCACCCATTTCCGAGCGAGCGCGGGGCGAGGTGGTCAGGCCCAGTCGTGCCGCGCCGCGTACCAGCCGAGCTGCAGGCGGCTGTTGACGCCGGCGAGGTCCTGCAGGTGGCGAAGCCGCCGCTGGACGGTGCGGAGCGAGAGGTCGAGCTGGGTTGCGACCGCCTGGTCGGTGAGACCGGCCAGCATCAGGCTCAGGATCTGTCGATCCAGCTGGGTCGGGTGGTCGGTATCTGCGTCGGTGGCGGCGTCACCGCCGCCCTCGAGCTTGGACAGCTCGAGCGGGTAGGCACGATGCCAGGTCGCCTCGAAGAGGGCGTCGAGGGCCGCCAGCAGTCCGCTGCGCTGCAGGAGCACCGCGCCGGGCTCGCCGCCGGGCGCGACGGCGAGCGGGACCAGCGCGAGATCGGCGTCGGCGATCACCAGCTTCATCGGCAGGTGGTCGACAACCCGTAGATCGAGGCCGCGCCGCAGGGAGTCGATAGCCTCCTCGGTGGAACCCGGCTCGGAGAGCACGGCGTGCTCCAGCACCGCCCGGATGCCGACACCGCGGTCGGCCGCCGCCGGCTCGGCCACGTTCTCCCCAGGCGGGACGGCGACGAACGGCGCCGTGACGAACATGCGGAGCTCGGCCGTGGCCGCGTGCTGGACCTGCCGGTAGCGGTGCCGGATCGCGTCCAGCCCGGTCACCACCTCGATCAGGTCGTTGATGCTCTGTCCAGCGATCGCGGCGCGGTGCTCCTCGGCCAGCGTCGCCAGCGCCTGCTCGGCCAGCCGCAGCCCGTCCCGGCGTTCGGTGATCATCGCGCCGAGTGCGACGGCCGGTGGTGCCGCGACGAACATCTGGTCGCCCGTGCGAATCGCCAGTCCGCCGTCGACGAGCACGGCGAGGGCCGCGTCCACCTCGGGACCGGGGCTGCCCAGGACCTCGGCCAGCGCTGGCGAGGTCGCGTGGGGTCGTGCGAGGAGGGCGCGGTAGACCACCTCAACGTCGGGCCCGATCCCCAGCTCCTCCAGCATCGGCACGCCTCCCCGCCGCAGCTTCCGCGGCGGAGAGAGTATGCGCCACCGCGGCGGACCGTGAACAGTGTCGCGGGCCAGCCGAGTGGAGACGGGCCCCGGGAGGGGGGCTTCCCGGAGCCCGTCGGCTCGCGGACTCACCGCAGGCCGTAGGCCCGGATGATCTTCTGGCGGATGCTGTAGTCGCTGGTCATCTGCGGCGCTCGCCCGGAGCGACACGAAGCGCACCGGGCGTTCCGGGGGGCAGTGAAGGAGCCCCGCCACCAGCCGGCGGCACCCCGGTCGACGGACGACCTTCCGCCATGTCTGGCCGTCGTCGAAGGAGATACCGAGCGTGCCTGCGGTGACCCTGCCGGGCAGCTTGCCGGAGTTGGTAGCGACCGACCGGACGGCGATCCGGTGCTTCTGGCCCGCCTTGACGTCGCCGTGCAGGTCTGTGTCGAGGCGGTAGTCGAGCTGCATCACCGAGAAGGGCTCGAAGTAGTCCGACTCGACGGTGTCGGACATGAAGGTCCACTCCGTGTGCGTATGCGTCGACAACCCGAAGATGTCACGCGGACGCCTCGCGTCGAGGACGACCCGGTACGGCTTGTTGCCGGCGGGCACTTCCTTCCACTGCATGTCGCCGCTGTAGGGGTTGTCGTGGATCTTCGTGCCACCCTGGAACACCTGCAGGTGGGTCGGGGTCTCGCCCCACGGCAGGTAGCCGCCCAGTGCATCACGTCGCTGTTACGAGCTCCACGCCTGGACGTTCCAGGTCATGAAGTCCTGCCAGCGGGAGTTCTCCACCGCGTAGGCGGGGCTGAAGGCGGGCCGGATACCCGGACGGAACCAGTCGAGGCGGGTGGTCTTGCCCCTGGGGGTAGGTGTTCTCGCTCGAGATCATGTCCCACGGGAGTGCGCCGTGGATGTTCTGGGCATGCCCCTCGACCCAGACCTGATCTGGCGTGACCCACTCGACGCGGGTCCCCGGGTGCATCTCCCGCTCCCGGGCATGCCCAGGGTCGGGGTGAGCGTGAGGTCGTAGCGGTACCCGGACGCTTCGCCGGGCCGGACGCTGTAGTAGCGCGCGTCGATCTTGGCCAGGTCCTGGTGTCGCGGCTCGTAGACAGGAGTTCCTGGTCCGGCACACGGTCCGGGTAGTCGCGGGTCAGGTCGTAGACGTAGTCGGCGTAGGCGTCGAGTGCCACCGTCAGGCGGAGCCGGTCTTGGCCAGGCGATGAGCTCCTGACCCTCGTCACGGTGCACGGTGGCCACGGGGATCGTGGACTCGCCGACGTACTCCATGAGGCCGCCGACGCCGTCGTTGACAACGACGAGCGCCATCGCTCCGGCCTGCGCCGCGGCCGCCGCCCGCGCCTCGGGCGTGACCTCGTCGCTGCGCTCGACGACCACGAGCCTGCCCGCGGCGTCGATCCCCTCGTAGTCGGCCGCGGCGCCGTTGCCGGCGTACACGGTGGGGAGCGTGTCCGTCTTCGACTTCAGGGCGGCGCCCGGCTGGAGGAGCGTCTCGAAGCGACTGGGCGCCGTCGGGGGTACCGAGGCCGAACATCGGCTCGCCCTTGCGCCAGCGGGTGGTGAGGATGAACTCGCCGTCGCTCATCGGCTCTGTCGGCGACACGTACACGTCGTCGTACGCCGGGGCAACGGCGTAGGCGCTGCGGTACTCCACACCGGTGCTGTCCGTGATGCTGAAGTCCACCTTGCGCTGCCGGTCCTCGGCGTGCTGCGGCGCCTCGGTCTGCAGCAACCGGGCGTCGCGTGCGTCGAGCACCACCTCTGCGGGCTGGTCGAGCACGGTCTCCGGGTCGACCAACACGGCAAGGCCGGACCGGTCGGCCCGCTCCCCGCTGACATCGAGGTAGGTCACCACCTGGTAGTTGCCTCGGCGGCAGCCGCAGCGTGCGCTCACCCTCGACGTACTCGGCCCATGGCCAGGGGTCGCCGGCCAGCCCGAACCCCACCCAGCCGTTGGCGGGGTTGCCCTCGCGGTCGACGAGCTTGATCGTGAGGTCGTAGCGCTCGTCCTCCTTGACCATCGCCAGTGACGTGCGGGTCAACGGCGTGCCGCTCTCGGCGTCGGTGCCCACGACGTAGCCGACGTGACGGCCGAAGTCGACTGCGTTGGGGTCGCCGGTGACCGGGACCACCTCCTTGCCACCGGCGGGGATGGTGACGGCGGTCGCGCCCAGCGTGAAGGCGGCAGCTGTTCTGGGTCATTGTCAGGTCCAGGGTGACCTCGGTGTCGCCGTCATTGGTGAACACGAGATCCTTGGTCAGGGCAGCGTCGCTCGGCTCGTGGGGCCAGTCGTAGTTGCCGAAGAACAGGGAGCCGGTGCCGCGCACGGTGTTGCGCACGGCGGCAGCCACGTCGAGGCGGCCGGTGCCGACCTCGTACGGCGAGTAGCCCTCGGCCAGGCCCTTGGTGCTGCTCATCAGCTGCTCCTTCAGCTGCTCGCCCGTCCAGCCCGGGTGCTGCTGCGCCAGGATCGCGGCCGCGCCCGAGACGTGCGGGGTGGCCATCGAGGTGCCGCTCAACGTCTGGTACATGCCCGCGCCGCTGGTCATCTCCTGCGAGCGCGCGGCGGTGATGTCGACACCGGGAGCGGAGATGTCCGGCTTGATCGCGGCGGACCCGGCGAGCGGGCCGGTGCTGGAGAACCACGCCAGCTCGTCCTGCTTGTCCACCGCGCCGACGGTCAACGCCGATGCGGCGGCACCGGGCGCAGAGATCGTCTCGGGGCCGGCGTTGCCGGCGGCGATCACGAACAGCGAGCCGTACTCCTCAGAGAGCGAGTCCACCGCCTGCGACATCGGGTCGCTGCCGTCGGACGGGTAGGAGTCGCCGAGGCTCATGCTGACCACGTCGGCGCCGGACTCGCGCCGCCCACTCCATGCCGGCCAGCACCCAGGAGTCCTGGCCCTGACCGTCGGCGCCTCCGAGCACCTTCCCGACGATCAGGTCGGCACCGGGCGCCACGCCCGTGTAGTCGCCGCCGGACGCAGCACCCGTGCCGACGATGGTCGACGCGACATGGGTTCCGTGCCCGTTGACGTCGGTGACCGCCTCTCCGGGCACGAAGCTGTGCGATGCGTCGATCTGGCTGGCCAGGTCGGGGTGGTTCACGTCGATGCCGGTGTCCAGGACCGCGACGGTTACGCCGTCGCCGTCGAATCCCGCCGCCCAGGCCTCGGGCGCGCCGATCTGGGGCACGCTCTCCTTGAGAGCGGCTTCCACGCGGCCGTCCAGCCAGAGCTTCTGGATCCCCGCGGCCAGCGTCGGTGTGGGCGCAGTCGGATCGGCGTCGGGGGCGACCGAGGTCCAGAAGGTGCGCGCCTCGGGCTTCCGGGTGGTCAGGGCGGCGCCGCGGATGGACGGCAGCTTGCGGAGCACCGTGCTGCCCTCTGGCGCACCCGGGACGGCGGCGCGGGGCTTGCCGGCATACTCGATGATCGTCGGCACCATGCCGACGCTCGCGTCGTCGTAGCCCATCTCGATCAGGTCGGTGACGTTGAACAGCCGCGGATCCAGACGGTCGGCACTCACCAGCGCGAACGCCTCGTCGGGAACGACGTAGAGGTCCCCCCCGGCCTCCTGCATGCGGACCCCGCCCACGGCGTCGTCCGGGCGGTCGACGTCGGCCACCTGCTGGCCGTCCGCCAGGGTGGTGACGGTGACGACGTCACCGGTGACGAGGGTGACCTTGTGCTTTGACGAGGGGTCCTCGGGGATGGTGGGTCGCTCGGGCGCGGCCTCGACGGGCGCTTGGACGATGACCAGGCCCGCCGCGACGAGCGGGGCCAAAGCGGCGGCCGCGACCGCGGGCAGGCGCCTTCGACGGGTGCGGGGAGTGGGGCGGGGCGTGGGCAGGTGGGGGGACATGACACGGTTGTCTACCGGGCACCGGTGATGAAGGGGAAGCACTTTCGATGACGCAGTTCCGCCATGACGGAACTCCGCCACCGGGTCCAGCCATCACTCCGGTTCCGGTGGCCGCCAGGCGGCCAGCTCGGGGCAGTCGACGGCGTACGACCGCACCGGCCCGGGAGCGGTCTCGGCGGTCTCGAAGCGCACGGTCACCACGCCGCGCCCCGAACCCCACACCCAGCCGCGGCCCATCTCGTCGTGGACGACGTCCATGCCGGGCGCCCAGGCCGAGCGCCGCAGGCTGGGCGGCTCGACGGCGGGAGCCGGCTCCTCCTCCTCGGGCTCGGGGCCGAACAGGTCGTCCTGGATCCAGTCGGCCAGCCCGGAGACCCCCACCCCGAGGAGGCGTACGCCGCCGGAGGTGTCGAGCTCGGCGAGCAGCCCGCGGGCCACGCGGCCGATGGCCGGGGCGCGGTCGGTGGGGGAGTGGAGGGTGCTGGACCGGTTGAGGGTGGTGAAGTCGTGGAGCCGCACCTTGATCGTCACCGTGCGGCCGGACATCCCGTGCTTCTGAAGCCGCTCGGCGACCTGGGTCGCCTGCCGGGTCAGCAGACCCTCCATGAGCTTGCGATCGGTGAGGTCGGTGTCGTAGGTGCCCTCGACCGAGACCGACTTGGTCTCGCGCTCCGGCTCGACGGCCCGGTCGTCCTCGGCGCGGGCGAGCGACCACAGGCCGGCGCCGTGGGCACGGCCCAGCAGCCGGACCAGCTCCTCCTGGCTGACGGTCTCGAGCTCGGCGACGGTGTGGATGCCCGCTCGCCGCAACCGCTCCGCGGTGGCCGGACCGACGCCGGGGATGACCGTGACGTGCATCGGCCGCAGGAGCTCCACCTCGGTTCCGGGCGCCACGATCACCAGGCCGTCGGGCTTGTCGAGGTCGCTGGCGACCTTGGCGATGAACTTCGAGGTCCCGATCCCGACCGACGCGGTCAACCCGCCGGTGGCCTCGGTGACACGAGCCCGCAGGTCGTCGGCGAAGGCCTGCAGGGTCTCGGGCTCGTGATCGGGCAGGTCGGCCGTGGCCAGGTCGACGAACGCCTCGTCGAGCGACAGCGGCTCGACGAGCGGGGAGACGCCGCGCAGCAGGTCCATCACCGCGCGGCTCGCGTCGCGGTAGGCGTGGAACCGGCCGGTCAGGAACGCCGCGTGGGGACACCGGGAGCGGGCCTCGCGGGTCGACATGGCCGAGTGCACGCCGTACGCACGCGCCTCGTAGGAGGCCGTCGAGACGACCCCGCGCCCGCCGACCCCGCCGACGACGACGGGCTTGCCGCGCAGGGAGGGCTTGTCGCGCTGCTCGACGGCGGCGAAGAAGGCGTCGAGGTCGAGGTGCATCACCGACGCGACCGACCGCATGTGGGGAACCTACTCGGGGCCGCTGACCGTCCACAGATCGCCGCGTCGGCTCCTTCTCCACAGGCTCCTCGCAGGACGCCGTCTCCTGTCCGCCGACGGGGGTTGGGTCGTCGCATGACCGACACCGCCGCTGTACCCACCACCCTGACCGCACGCACCCCCGAGGACCTGCTCGCCGTGGTGCGGGTCGTGCTCGGCTTCGAGCCGGACGACTCCGTGGTGATGCTGACACTCGGGGCGCGACATGCGTGCCATGCGCGGGTCGACCTGCCCCGCGACGCCGGAGGCCTGGCCGAGGTCGTCGACCTGCTGCTGAGGCCGGCGGCCGGGCACGGCGCGGAGCAGGTCGTGTTCGTGCTGTTCAGCGACGACGATCAGCGGTGCCGCCGGACCGCCCGGGCGCTGCGTCGTCGCTTCGAACGCGCGGGGGTCGGCGTGCTGGAGGCGCTGCGGGTCCACGCCGGGCGCTGGTACGTGCTGCTGGGTGCGGCGGCATCCGGGGTGGGGGTGCCCTACGACGTGTCGGCCCACCCGTTCGTGGCGGCCGCGGTGCTCGACGGCCGGGTGCTGCACGACTCGCGTGACCAGCTCGCGGCCACGCTCGACAGTCGGCCGGAAGAGGTCGCCGCCATCGAGCGAGCGTTGCCGTTGCCGCGGGCGTCCAGCGCATGGGTGGCGCGCCGGGTCACGCAGCACGCGATGGCGTCGACGTCGCCCACCGATGCCGTGGCCGCAAGGCTGCTGCTGTCGGTGAGCGACCCGTCGGTCCGCGACGCGGCGTGGGCAGGTGTGTCCCGCGAGACCGCCCGGCGCCACGTCGAGCTCTGGTCGGGCCTCGTGCGTCGGTGCCCCGACGACCTCCTGCCCCACGCCGCCGGCGTGCTCGGCTTCGCGGCGTGGCTGGCCGGCGACGGCGCCCTGGCCTGGTGCGCGGTCGATCGGGCCCGTGAGGTGGATCCCGACCACTCGTTGGCGGGGCTGGTCGCCGAGCTCCTCGAGGGAGCGGTGCCGCCCAGTGCGTGGGACAGCCGCTCCTCACGCTCGGGGTCCGCATCGTGAGGGGGCTCGCCCGCAGCGGGATTCCTGCCTAGTGTCAGGGCATGGGTGACGAAGTAGCCGCACAGGAGTTCTCCCGCGCCGACCGCACCCGTCACCGGGAGAAGGTCCGACGCTGCCTCGACGTGTTCGCCCGGATGCTGCGCGAGGCCCGCTTCGACACCGACGACCCCATGACCGGGCTCGAGGTCGAGCTCAACCTGGTCGACGACGTCGGCGACCCCGCCCTCAAGAACATCGAGGCGCTCGCGGCGATCGCCGACCCGGAGTTCGTCACCGAGCTGGGCTCGTTCAACATCGAGATCAACGTGCCTCCGGCGCGGTTGCGCGAGGGTGGCCTCTCCACCTTCGAGGCGACGTTGCGTGACAGCCTCAACGACGCGGAGTCCAAGTCGGCCGAGGTCGGCGCCCACATGGTGATGATCGGCATCCTGCCCACCCTCGCCGAAGGACACCTCGCCCTCGACAACATCACGCCCAACCCTCGCTACCGCTTGCTGAGCGAGCAGATCATGGCCGCCCGCGGCGAGGACATCTCGATCGCGATCTCCGGGCCCGAACGGCTGGTCACGACGGCCGACTCGATCGTGCCGGAGGCCGCCTGCACCAGCACCCAGTTCCACGTGCAGACCTCGCCCGACCAGTTCGCCGAGTACTGGAACGCCTCGCAGGTCATCGCCGCGGTCCAGGTCGCGGTCGGGGCCAACTCGCCCTACCTGCTCGGCAAGGAGCTGTGGCGCGAGACCCGGATCCCCCTGTTCGAGCAGGCCACCGACACCCGCAGTGAGGAGCTGAAGGCGCAGGGCGTGCGGCCGCGGGTGTGGTTCGGCGAGCGGTGGATCACCTCGGTGTTCGACCTCTTCGAGGAGAACGTGCGCTTCTTCCCGGCGCTGCTTCCCATCACCGAGGACGAGGATCCGCTCGAGGTGCTCGAGGACGGGCGCACGCCGACCCTGCAGGAGCTGCGGCTCCACAACGGCACCATCTACCGGTGGAACCGGCCCGTCTACGACGTGGTCGACGGCGTGCCCCACCTGCGGGTGGAGAATCGGGTCCTGGGTGCCGGCCCGACCGTGGTCGACCTGATCGCCAACGCGGCCTTCTACTTCGGCCTGGTGCGCTCGCTCGCCGAGAGCGAGCGGCCGATCTGGTCGCAGATGTCGTTCTCGGCGGCCGAGGAGAACTTCCACGCGGCCTCCGAGTTCGGGATCGACAGCCAGGTCTACTGGCCCGCGATCGGCCAGGTCCGCGCCACCGAGCTGGTGCTGCGCCGGCTGCTGCCGCTGGCCCACGAGGGACTGGCGTCGTGGGGGGTGGAGCAGGCGGAGTCCGACCGGCTGCTGGGGATCATCGAGCAGCGCTGCCTGACCGGCACCAACGGCGCGGAGTGGTTCGCGCAGCGGATGCACGACCGCTCCGACCTCGATCGCTACGACGCGCTGCGGGCCACGCTGGAGGACTACCGCGTCAACATGCACACCAACGAGCCGGTCCACACCTGGGAGTGACGAGCGGATCGATCAGTCCCTGATCCGCTTCCACTCGCGCCGCAGGTCGCTCCGCGGATCCCACCAGCCGTGGCGGGTGACCACGACCCAGGACAGGTCCCGGCCGGCCTCGGCCCAGGCGGTGCGGGCAGCGGCGAGCCAGGCCAGGTCGACGTCGTGGGGGAGCAGCGCGCCCGGCCGGGTCAGCCAGACCAGCGGCTCGGGCTCGCGGGAGCGGGCCAGCAGCGCTCCCATCAGGTCGGCCCGCAGTGCATGGTCGGTGCCGTGCACGGGCGCCGCCACCGACTGCTCGCGCACTCCAGGGCGGCCGACGTGGACCACGGGGGCGAAGCGGCGACGATGCTCGCCGGAGGCGTGGCGGCGTACTGCCTCGCGGAGCAGGAGCGCCGCCACGCGGGGCACCGGATCCTCGAGCAGGGGCATGGCTCCAGACTGCCGGACCCGCCGTACGGAGGTGAGCGCCCTCCACAGGCTGCCCCTCGTGGCTGCGATTCGGTAGCGTGCCCATGCCGGGCCCGCATGGGGCCGCATCAGCTGAGGAGGGTCTATGGGGACCGTGGTCGTGGGTTATGTGCCCAAGCCGGAGGGTGAAGCTGCCCTCAACAGCGCCATCTCGGAGGCGAAGCTGCGCAGCGCCAAGGTCGTGGTCGTCAACTCCCACCGGGGCGGTAGCGAGTTCGACGGCGAGGCCTCGGCCAAGGTCGACGCCGAGATGGAGAGCATCGGATCCCGCCTGAAGGAGGCCGGGGTGGAGCACGAGGTCCGCCAGCTGGTGCGCGGCTTCGAACCCTCCGAGGACCTCATCGGCATCGCCGA
Organism: uncultured Actinomycetota bacterium; assembly: GCA_963804845.1. GTDB lineage: Bacteria > Actinomycetota > Actinomycetes > Propionibacteriales > Nocardioidaceae > Nocardioides. The sequence continues at coordinate 1,143,900 of CAWDSA010000007.1, forward strand.
AGACGTCGACGCCGAGCTGATCGTGATCGGCCTGCGTCGACGTTCGCCGGTCGGCAAGCTGATTCTCGGCAGCAACGCGCAGCGGATCCTGCTCGACGCCAAGTGCCCGGTGCTGGCGGTCAAGGCCGACTGACCTGGGGCAGGATGGCGGCATGGCGATCCACATCACCGGCGACGACCGCGCCGACCAGGTGCTGACCGACTCCCCGTTCGCGTTGCTCGTCGGGATGATGCTCGACCAGCAGTACCCGATGGAGCATGCGTTCCGCGGGCCGGCCAAGGTGCTCGACCGGTTCGGGAGCATCGACCCAGCTGCCATCGCGGCCGCCGACCCGGAGCCGTTCGCCGAGCTGTGTGCGACGCCGCCGGCGATCCACCGGTTCCCGGGGTCGATGGCGGCGCGGCTCCAGGAGCTCGCGCGGATCGTCACCGAGGAGTACGACGGTGACGCCTCGCGGATCTGGACGGACGCCGCCGACGCCCAGGACCTGATGAAGCGGATGCTGGCGCTGCCGGGGTTCGGGAAGCAGAAGGCGCAGATCTTCGTGGCCCTGCTCGCCAAGCAGCTCGACGTACGACCCGACGGGTGGGAGCGGGCCGTCGGCGCCTACGCCGAGGACGGCTACCGGTCGGTCGCCGACGTCGTGGACCCCGCGTCGCTGCAGAAGGTGCGCGACCACAAGAAGGAGATGAAGGCCCAGGCGAAGGCCGCTCGCTGACCGCACTCCCCGGGTTCGGCGCGGCTTCGTACGCGTGGCACAATGGCCGCTGCGGCTGTTGACATCACCGGGCTTTGCCGCGCCCTGTGCCCCTGACGAGAGGTGTTCGTGTCCTCGAACGCGCGCAAGCAACTTCCCGCCGAGGTGCTGGCACACCCCGCGGTGCTGGCCCTGATCGAGTCGGGTCAACCGACCGGCAGCATCACCCCTGAGGAGGTCCGGCGGGCCAGTGAAGACGCGGCCGTCGAACCTCGCCACCTCAAGGCGCTCCTGGCCCACCTCAGCGGCCTCGGCATCTCGGTGAGCATTCCCGCCGGCACCCGCGTCCTCGCCGCGACGACGGCCCGCAAGACCGCCACGGCGAGCGCCAAGAAGGCCCCCGCGAAGAAGGCGCCCGCCAAGAAGGCCGCCACGAAGACCGCGGAGAAGCCGGCCGCGAAGAAGGCCGCTCCGACGCCAGCGAAGAAGACCGCCGCCAAGAAGGCGCCGGCGAAGAAGGCCGCCACGAAGGCCGCGGCCGCTCCCGCCGCCCCCGTCGTCGGCCCCGACGGCAAGAAGATCCTCCCCGACGTCCCCGACGAGCAGTTCGAGAAGGACGTCGCGACCGACCCGACCATCAAGGAGGACGAGAAGGAGGCGTCGTTCGTCATCTCCGCGGCGGACGAGACCGATGAGCCCGCGCAGCAGGTCATGGTCGCCGGCGCGACCGCCGACCCGGTCAAGGACTACCTCAAGCAGATCGGCAAGGTGCCGCTGCTGAACGCCGAGATGGAGGTCGAGCTCGCCAAGCGGATCGAGGCCGGCCTGTTCTCGGACGAGAAGCTCGCCAAGGGCGGCAAGGTCAGCGCCAAGCTCCTCGAGGAGCTGGAGTGGATCGCAGAGGACGGCCGCCGCGCCAAGAACCACCTCCTCGAGGCCAACCTCCGGCTCGTCGTCTCGCTCGCCAAGCGCTACACCGGCCGCGGCATGCTCTTCCTCGACCTGATCCAGGAGGGCAACCTCGGACTGATCCGTGCGGTCGAGAAGTTCGACTACACCAAGGGCTACAAGTTCTCGACCTACGCCACCTGGTGGATCCGGCAGGCGATCACCCGCGCCATGGCCGACCAGGCCCGCACCATCCGGATCCCGGTCCACATGGTCGAGGTCATCAACAAGCTGGCCCGCGTGCAGCGCCAGATGCTGCAGGACCTCGGTCGTGAGCCCACGCCGGAGGAGCTCGCCAAGGAGCTCGACATGACCCCCGAGAAGGTCATCGAGGTCCAGAAGTACGGCCGCGAGCCGATCTCGCTCCACACCCCGCTCGGCGAGGACGGCGACTCCGAGTTCGGCGACCTGATCGAGGACTCCGAGGCGATCGTCCCGGCCGACGCGGTGTCGTTCACGCTGCTCCAGGAGCAGCTCCACGCGGTCCTCGACACGCTCTCCGAGCGCGAGGCGGGCGTGGTGTCGATGCGGTTCGGGCTCACCGACGGTCAGCCCAAGACCCTCGACGAGATCGGCAAGGTCTACGGCGTCACGCGTGAGCGGATCCGGCAGATCGAGTCGAAGACGATGTCGAAGCTGCGCCACCCCAGCCGCTCCCAGGTCCTGCGCGACTACCTGGACTGAGACTCACCGGCCCCTGACCTGTTTGTGCAGGTCAGGGGCTTTCTCATGCCGTACGGTGCGGTCGGTGAGCGGCTCGATCCCGCTCAATGGCTTTCATGAGGTCGACGGCGGCCGAATAAGTCCCCAGTCTGGGCGTTCACCACCGTTGATCTTCTTAGTTAGGCTGACCGAGACCCGTGCGTGGCGCGGAACACAGGACGACATTGGGGTGACCATGACTGTGAGGCGCACCACCTGGTTCACTCGTCTGGCTCTGATCCACGGACTGGCTGTGGCCATGATCTTGGCATCGCTGGTGCTGGTGTCACCGGCGCAGGGCAAGAAGATCCGGCCGGACTTCTTCGGCATGCACGACGAGCGGATCGCAAGTGGGTTGGTGCCGACTGTCAGGCATGGTTCCATCCGATTGGCGGGAGCAGGGTTGCCTTGGCGGCTGATCGAGAAGGAGCCCTCCGTCTACGACTGGTCCAGGGTCGACACGGCAGTGGAGACGGCGCGTGACGCTGGACTTCGGCCGATGCTCATTCTGTCCCAGACTCCCTCCTTCTGGGCACAGGACGAGACGGCGCCCGGCGATGGCGCCACCAGCATGCCGAATATCGGTGCGTGGAAGCGGTTCGCCCGCGCCGCCGCCCGGCGTTATGGCGCCACGATCGACTATCAGCTCTGGAACGAGCCGAATGTCGTCAACTTCTGGACCGGCTCCGTGGGCCAGATGGCCAAGTTGACCGCAACTGGAAGCCAGGTCATCAGGTCGGCAGCACCGAAGGCCACGGTCGTGGCTCCGTCCTTCCCGCTTCGACTGAAAAGCCAACGGAAGTGGTTCACGCAGTACTGGGCCGCCAAGGTCGACGGCAAGGGCATGGCCAGCTACGTCGACGTGGTCGCCGTCCATCCCTACCCCTTGCCAGACCAAGGTCCGGAAGCCTCGATGAGGCTCGTCGGCTTTGCGAAGCGTGCCCTGCCGAGGGCCGCACGTGGCAAGCCGATGTGGAGCACTGAGATCAACTATGGGTTGCCCACCGGGGGCGGGGATGAGGCCAAGGAAATCCCGGAGGCACGACAGGCCGCGTTTGTAGCACGCACCCTCGTGCTCAACGCGGCAAGCTCGATCAGCCGCGTCTATTGGTTCTCCTGGGGCATCGGTCCTATCGCCAACACCCACCTCGCCGAGGACGACGGCACGACCCTGACTCGGGCTGGACGCGCGTGGCAGGTGGCCCACGGGTGGCTGGCAGGCACCAATGTCAAGGGCTGCAAGAAGGCCTCGGAGGGCCGGTTCAAGGGCCTCTACACCTGTACGGCGCGCAAGAGCCGACGTGAGGTGCGCCGCTTCTACTGGATGCCGTCTGGGACTGCGGTCACGATCACCACACCTCGCACGACCACGAGCTGGACGGATCTGACCGGGGACACGACCACGCGGAAGGGTCGCTTCAGGATCAAGATCGGCAAGTCCCCGATCATGGTCACCTCCCGCCGCTGAAGCGGCCCTCTCAAGAGAGACCCTGGGTGTCCGAGCCCGACCACCGCTCGCTCGCGTGCCGTTTGTGACTGTTCAGCGCGCCGCCGAGGTCCTCGGCGTGGGAGTGACGTAGTGCGCGACTACCTCGACTGGGTCCTCGCCTCGGCAGGCGCTCCGACCCATATCCCTCTGAAGTCAGCCCACCTGGCTGAGGGATCAGGTCGGTCGATGGGGCCGAAAGTCACTAAGACGTAACTCTCTGGTGTCTGACGCCGGTGGTGCTCGGACCTACGCTCAGGGGGTGACGACCAGGAGGGGAAAAGCGATCGCGGCAGTCTGCGGGCTTCTCGTCGCGTTGGCCACCATGGCGACCACGCTTCCGCCCGGTGACGCGGCCGTAGCGGACCCGTTCACCGTGTGGACGGTCGGCGACATCTGTGATGACGACAACGAGGCGCTCGACTGTGCGGACGTGGGTGACCTGGTGGCAGCGGGTTCGCCGGACTACTTCGTACCGCTGGGGGACATCCAGTACGAGAAGGGCGCCCTGTCCGCGTTCAACAGGTTCTACCACCCCAAGGTCGGCGCCGAGCTCAACTCGATCACCAGACCCGTGGTCGGGAACCACGAGTACCGGACCACCGACGCGGCCGGCTACTTCTCCTACTTCGGGTCCGCGGCCGGCGACCCCACCAAGGGCTACTACTCGTGGACGGTTGGCAACTGGAGGCTGGTCGTTCTCAACTCGAACTGCGCGAAGATCGGCGGCATCTGCGCTTATACCAAGGCCGAGTCCTTGTGGTTGCGCGACCAGCTCGCGGGTCCTGAGACCTGCGAAGTCATCTTCGCGCATCACCCGCCCATCACCGACGGTGAATACTCGCCGGGTATCGCGTCGGTGAAGGGCTTCTGGCGTCGAGCTTATGAGGCACGCGCCGAGCTCTTCGTGTCAGGACATGATCACGGATACCAGCGGTTCGCGCCGCGCCGTACCGACTTCTCGCCGGCTGCCGACGGGGTACGGGCGCTCGTTGTTGGCACGGGTGGCAAGTCGCTCTACCCGTTCACGGTCACCAACCGCAGCGAGTACCGCCAGGCGACTGACTTCGGAGCTCTGCGTCTCACGTTGTCGGACACCGGTTACGTGGGCGACTTCGTCAACCTGGACGGCGCGAGCATGGACTCATTCGCGGGAACATGTCGGTAGTTCGCCGACCAACCAATCACGGAGAGCTGCGACCATCGCCAACAAGCGTGCCGTGTCGTCCTGCTGTCCGGACTGGTCGCGGCCGCACACTCCCTCGACAGGCGCCACCCTCGCGCGATACCTCAAAAAGGTGAAGTGACGGGCCGCTCGTCCGTGCTAGACCGGAAGAGGTGCCTCGCGACAAGTGAGCACCAAGGGGGAGGGTTCTCACGCAAACCTGACAGGACATCGTCGGGTGGGGGGAATCATCATGGCTGACTTGTTCGAGACCGCACGAAGACGGTGGCAACACCTGATCGGTCGTCTGCGCCAATCTGAGGGGCGTGTGGCGCTGGTGTTGGTCGCCGTCATGCTGGGACTGGTGCTGGGGCTGGGACGGGCCCGGTGGTGGGTTCCGGAAGAATCCCGGGCAGCATTCGAACTCGAGCGAGCACAGCTGGCCGAGGGAACCGTTCGACCGGAGGAGCACAGTGCTCACGCGGGTCGGCAGGGCCCCATCAACGTCCGGCTTGGCCGCTGCGAGGAGGTCTACTCCGCGCAGGTCATGCCCCGGCGGGCGGTCGGAACCGCCATGAGGCAATGGGAATTGCATATCGGCGCGATGAACAAGCTGGTGACGGGGGCTATCACTCTCGCGCAGGCCCGGGAGTTCTGGAACCAGACCCGGGAAGGGGCCACGAGGAACCTCGCTGAGTTCGGCGAGGCGCAGCATGTCTTCGATCAGAGAACGGCGCGATGCCCCCAGCCGGTTCGACGGGCGTCCGACCAGCTTCGCGGGTGTGCCGCGGTGGTCGCGGCCCGGCAGCATGAGCTGAATCGTGCAGCGGTGGCGCTGGATACCTGGCGAACGCACGTCCGCCACATGGAGATGCTGCGACACGGAGAGCTGAGTCCCGAGGACGCGACGCGGATGTGGCTGCAGACCTGGCGCACGGGAAGTCATCAGGTGGACGCCTACCGCAACGCGGCACGCGGTGCCGAGCGGGCCACGTTGGTCCAGACCTGGTTGTACTCGCCCACCGCGCTCGAACCACCACCGCCATGCCAGGAGTGACAGGCGCTGCTCTGCGTGATTTCCGCAGGTCAAGGCCGTAACGCGTGGTCCGGAGTCCTCGTTGACCGTGCAGGCTGCGGAGGCGGCCGGGGGATCAGCAAGGGGGGATCGACATGGCCCGAGCATGGGCTGTGACAAGGGTTGTCCTGGCGTGCACGGTGTTCTCGGTCTTGTGCCTCGGAGGGGGGCCGGCCCACGCGGGCGCCGGAGACCTCGTCGACGGTGCCGTGGCAGCGCAGACGGGAGGTGGTAGGCGATGCCGAGGGAAAGGGGTGGCTGGCGCAGTCGGCGGAGTGACCGACGCCACTGAAGCAGTTGTCAAGGAATGAAGCAGTGTCAAGGACATGAAGCAGTCGTCAAGGACACTGTGCGGAAGGTGACCCCGGCGGGCAGTCCGTCTCCTCAGGGGCCATCCGCGGGCCCCCGTGACGACGTGGCCGAACCTCGTGAGGCAGCCGCCGAGCACGTCCTCGACCCGGAACCGCAGAACGGCGGAGCGACACCAGCTTCCGACACCTCCTCGGACATCGTCTCGAGCTCTCCGCGGCAGCGAGACAAGGTGCACGGCGTCCGGCCCGTCCGGGAGCGGACGTCAGCCGTGAGGATGGCCCCGCGCACGTCGGCATACGACGACTCGATGCACCGTCCTCGGCTCGCTGTTCGCGGCGCACGACATGCGGCCGCCGCGCCAGCGCCCTACGTCCATCCGTGCGATTCCGGGAGCCTGGCCGCTCGGGACCTACTCCGATGTGCACGTGCAGGGATGTCCCTTCCCGGGCTGGGAGGCTTCCCGAGGATCCTCCCGCCGGCCGGTCTCGTGATGGTCGGCCTTGGCCTCGTCCTGGTCGCCTGCGGGCGGCGTCGCGGCACCTGCGTCGAGCCGGCCGTCTGATCAGCTTCGGCGTGTGCAGCCTCGATGGGTGAGAGCGAGCAGAGTCCCGCTGCGGCGAGCCGGCGGGACCGCCGGCGTCGCACCCTGAGGAGAGTGGGCGGCGCGCTGATCGTTGCCGGAGCCGCGGTCCTGGGCTACGTCGGCTGGGAGCTCTACGGCACCACGTGGCTCGCCCAGCGCGAACAGGACCGCACGGTCGAGGCCACCGAGCGGCTCTGGTCCACCGACGGGGGCCGGTCCGCCTCGAAGGAGAACCGCGAACTGGCGAAGGACGTGATCGCACTGATTCGCATCCCGGCCCTGGGCGAGGAGTACGTGGTCCCGGCCTACCGGGGCACGGACGACGACACCCTCGAGCGCGGCTTCGGGATCTTCGATGACTCACCCCGACCAGGCGCAGAGGGCAACTTCGCGCTCGGAGGTCACCGGATCACCCACGGTGAGCCGCTGCGGGAGATGCCGTCACTCGAAGCCGGGGACGAGATCATCGTGGAGACCGCGGACGTGACCTACCGCTACGTCCTCGACACCGACGGCGACTCCCTGACGGTGGGGACCGATGCCACGTGGGTCATCGAGACCGCCCCGGTCGATCCCGAGACCCGCCAGCCGGTGTCTGACGTCGTGGGCTCAACCAGGCTGCTCACCCTCGTCACCTGCGCCGAGATCTTCCACACCGATGACCGACTCGTCGCATTCGGCCACCTGGTCGCGCGAGACCCGCCAGGGCTGCAGGGTGCTCTGCGGCGCTGATCGTGCAGCACGCAGGAGCAGTCGACCCGTTGATCGACGCGTGCGCCACCGCACTGGCTGCGCTTGGGGCAACGGTCGACAACTGGACGTGGGTACGGGCGAAGAACCTGCCGTGGTCGGACGCAAGGCGAAATGGATCAGCGACCTGTCGGTCATGGCGAAGACCTGGTCGAACCTGGTGGAGATCAACATCTATCACTCGGCCCGCAATCGACACTGTCCCCGCTACTCAGACACCTCTCCCTCGTCCCAGGCCGCGTTCAACGTCATGGGCGCAGACCCGCACTTCAACACTCAGTAGCAGCCAACCCGCGTGTTCTGGCCTCCCTGCGCCGAGGTCCAGGGCTGACAGGAAGAGCGCGGTTGCCCGCGCAGCGCCCGACCCCTGGTTGTCCAGGGAGCGGGTGCCCCAGTTGAGCTGCCGGCGTCCTACCCGCTGTGGTGAAGGATCACCCCGTACGAGTAGCTTCGGTCGACAGGGGTGACTCTACGCCCTCCCTCACAGCGGTCGCGAGGGTCGATGACTGCGCCTCGCCGTACGCTCGGGGCCATGCGCGACGGGATCGGAGTGATGCTGGCAGCGCTGGCCATGACGCTCGCCGCATGTTCCTCACCCGACGACCCGGTCGCGCCGTCCTCGTCCGGGTCGACCGCGACGCCGACCGCGCCGGCGTCCTCGCCGTCGGGGGACCCCTCCGGGACCCCGGGACCGCCCGAGCCCACGGTCGCCGTGCATCCTCGTGACTTCGATGCCGGGCAGGCGATGGCGGTGGTGCGCCACCTCGCCGGGAACATCGGGCCGCGGCACGGGACCAGCCCCGAGTTCCGCGAGGCAGTGGTCTGGACGCACGGCTACTTCGAGCGGCTGGGCTACGACGTACGCCGTCAGGTCTACGACGTGCCGGCCGGGAACTCGTGGGGTGTCGACGTGCCGGCCGGGTCGTCGTTCAACGTGATCGCGACCCCGGCGGGCTTCGACCCGACCAAGCCGCACCTGGTCGTCGGCGCCCACCTCGACACCGTGCCGCAGGCGCCGGGGGCCGAGGACAACGGCTCCGGCGTCGGCGTGCTGCTGGCGGCCGCGTCGGTCGCGGCCGAGGCGCGCACGCGACTGCCGGTGGTGTGGGTGGCGTTCGGGGCAGAGGAGCCCCGCGGCGACAGCGACGACGACCACCACTACGGCTCCCGCGCGTACGTCGCGGCCCTGACCGGCCCGGAGCGAGACGCCGTTCGGGGGATGGTGTCGATGGACCGCGTCGGCGTCGGCGCTGTGGTGCCCGTGGGCTCCGCCTACGAGAGCGACCCTCTCCAGCAGGCGCTGCTGGATGCCGCCCGCCGCGTCGGGACGCCGGCTACGCCCGATCCCTTCCAGCGCAGCAGCGACCACTGGTCGTTCGTGCGCGCCGGCCTGCCCGGTGCCAGGCTCGGCAGCACGCCGTACACCGCCTACCACTCGGCGGCCGACGTGCCGTCGGTCGTGAACGCTGACCAGCTGGGCCGGACCGGCCGGATCCTGCTCGCGTGGCTGGCCCCGGCGCGCCCATGACGAGAGCCTCCGGCCTCGCGGCCGTCGGTACCGGCATCGCCCTGCTGGCGGCCAGCGTGGCCTGCTCCAGCGAGGGGTCGCGCCAGGACCCGGCATCGGGACCATCGTCGCCATCGTCGACGTCCGCCGCCCCGACGACACCGACGGACGACCCCACGTCTCCACGCAGCTCGACGCCGCCCGAACCCGTGACGATCGCGCTGGCCGGCGACGTCCACTTCGAGGGCGCGCTTGGAGGGCCGGCTGGACCGACCGGCCACGGCGCTCGCCCCGGCGACCGCGACACTGGCGGACGCCGACGTCGCGATCCTCAACCTCGAGACCTCCGTCGGCACCGGCGGCCGCCCCGAGCCGGGCAAGCGGTACACGTTCCAGGCCCCGCCCGCGGCCCTGACTGCCCTCGCCGCGGCCGGGATCGACGTGGCGAGCATGGCGAACAACCACGCCCTCGACTACGGCCGGGCGCCGCTGCCCGGCACGTTCGAGGCCATCGGGACGGCGCTGGCGGACGACCCGTCCCTGGCCGTCGTCGGGGTCGGCCGCGACGTCGACGAGGCGTTCCGCCCCGCCCGGGTCGACGTGGGGGACACGGTCGTCGCCACCATCGGGGCCACCGTCGCCGACCAGGACCCCACCGCCGACCCCACCGGGCACTGGGCCGCCACCGCCGACGCCGCCGGCACCGCCGACGCACTTCGACCGGCTCGACTGCTGGCGGCGGTCAGGCGGGCCGGGAGGTCGTCCGACGTGGTCGTCGTCTACCTGCACTGGGGTGTTCAGGGCGAAGCGTGCCCCAGTGAGGCGCAGCGATCCCTGGCCGCAGACCTGGTCGAGGCGGGCGGCGACATCGTCGTCGGCAGCCACTCCCACCTGCTCCAGGGCGACGGCAGGCTCGGGCCTGGCTACGTGGCGTACGGGCTCGGGAACTACGCCTGGTACACCCAGTCGTCGGGGACGACGCCCGCGACGGGTGTGCTCACGCTGACCGTGCAGCCCGCGGAGTCAGCGGGCGGTCGGGCGAGCGTCGTCGACGCGGAGTGGGAGGGCTCGAGCATCGGAGCCGACGGCCTTCCCACGCCCCTGGTGGGTGCCGCCGCGGCCCGCTTCGACACCGACATGCGGTCGCTCCGCGCGTGCGCGGGACTCACCCCGCCTGCAAACCGCTGACCTCGTACGCCGGGTATTCAACTCGACTGCAACCTCTCCTAGAGGCGTAGCGTCTTCAGCAGAAGACCACGAAGCTCAGAGGGAGCCCATCATGAACCGACTGCACACCCGGACCGCCACGGCGGCCGTGTCCGTCCTGGCCCTGCTCGCGCTCGCCGCGCCTGCCCACGCGGAGGAGGTGGTCGTCAACGACGGCGCTGACGCGAGCGCCTCACTGACCGACATCCGCAAGGTGCGCGTCGACCACGGCGACACGCAGCTGTCGGTGCGGGTGAACTTCCCGGACCTTCGCAAGCAGGCAAACGCCGGGCTGAGCATCTTCATCGACAAGAACGCCGAGCGGCGTGGGCCCGAGTTCGGCCTCGGCGCGCCTCTCTTCAGCGGCGGTGACTACACCTTGTCGCGGGTGAAGCGGTGGCAGTTCACCGGGCAGCGGGTCGACTGCGACTACGACCTGCAGCTCAAGTGGAAGCAGGACGTGCTGATCTTCACCGCCGCCCGGGGCTGCTTCGGCGACGCCGAGGAGCTGCGGGTCGGGATGAAGATGAGGGACGACGCAGACGGCTCACACCCGATCACCGACTGGATGACCGGGCGCCGGAAGTTCACGCCGTGGCTCACCGCCGGTGAGCCGACCTGAGGGCGGTCGTCTGAAGGTTCAGGTGCCGTCCCGGCGTACTCGCCGGCGCAGCTGCCAGATCCGGAGCGTGCCGGCGATCGCCGCGAGGAAGAGCCCCGCGACGGAGGCGATCAGCAGCGCCACGGCGAGCGGGGTCTCGCCCTCCCAGCCGAGGAAGGTGACGGCTACCCGGTCGGTGTTCTGAGCGATGAAGATGATCAGCAGCACCAGCACTATCCCGCTGGCGACCACGGCGATCCAGAGACCACTGGTGCGCGAGGCCCGCAACGGGTCGGCTGTGCTGGAGCGGGTCGGCGCCGGCTCCGAGGAAGGGGGCGGCGCGTCGCCGGGTGCTGGTTCCTCGGTGCTCATGGAGCGACCCTAACCGGTGCGCGGCGGCGGCCGGCTCACCCTCCGGCGACCAGCGCGACGGCCAGCCCGCAGAGCACCAGACCCACCGCTTGGGCGCGATGGATGTGCTCGCGCAGGATCGTCGCCGCGAGGAGCACGGTGAAGGCGGGATAGAGCGAGGCCAGCACGGCGGTCACCGTGAGGAGCCCGGACTGGGTGGCGAGCAGGAAGGCGGCGGTGGCCGTCGCTCCGAGGACACCACTCACCGCTCCGAACGCCGCAGCGCGCTCCCGCGGGACCCAGCCGGCGCGCAGCACCAGCGCCATGGCCACGATGACGCCCGCGGCCACGAGCTGGTTGAGGGCGAGCGGGAGGAAGCCGGCGGACTCGGGGATCTGGGCCAGGGCGGCGAACAGGGAGCCGAAGCCGAGCCCCGCCAGCACCCCGTCGAGAGCGCCGCCGCTGCGGGGAGGGTCACCCGCGACGTCCTCGAGCTCCGGGCTGCGGGCGACCAGCCAGATGCCCGGGAGGGCGGCCAGGATCCCGAGCCACACCAGCGCGGAGGGGCGCTCGCCGGTGGCGAGCCCGACCACCACCGGCACCAGTGCCGCACCGACCCCCGAGACCGGAGCGACGACACCCATCCGGCCGGATGCCAGGCCGCGGTAGAGGAAGCCGGTACCGATGCCGTTGGCGACACCGGCGACGCAGGCCCAGGCCAGGTCGGTGCCGGTCGGTGAGCCGTCGACGACCGTGCTGAGGGCGAGGACGACGACGCCGCCCGCGAGCAGGGCGACCAGGCCGACGCTCCAGGGGCTGGCCTTCTTGGAGGAGACCCCGCCCACGAAGTCGGAGAGGCCGTAGGCCACGGCCGCGCCGAGGGCCAGCAGGACCGCGGTCATGTGACCCCCACGCCTACGACCCAGGCGGCGACAGCGAGCAGGGCGGACATCAGCTCGATGAGGACGCTGAGGCCGACCGCACCCAGCGCGGCGCGGGTCGAGGGTCCGGCGGCCGCCGGACCGACCCGGCGGCGCTCGGCGACGTACATCCCGAGCACGAAGCCGAGGAAGAGCCCGATCACGGGGACGACGAAGAACCCGACGACGCCGAATGCGACACCGGTCCACTGGGTGGAGCTGGGGATGCCGGCGCCCTTGAGCCGACGCCCGGGCAGGGCGTACTTGGCGACCGCCCCGACCAGGAGGAAGAGGGCGGCGACGGCGAAGACGATCCAGCCGGTGCGCGTGCCCAGCTCGCTGGCCCAGACCAGGATCGCCGCGAACACGAGCACGACGCCGGGCAGGACGGGGACGATGATCCCCACGAGCCCGACGAGGATGGCCAGCGCCACCACGACCTCGAGCCCGCTCACGGGCGCCACTGTCCCACGCAGGGAGGCCCGCTCTCGAGACGGGTCGTTCGAGAAGACGAACGGCCCCGGACCGTGAGGTCCGGGGCCGTGAAGGTCGTGGGGGCGGGTGTCAGCGGTCGTCCTCCGACGCCGCAGCCGGGGTGGCGGCGAGCTTGTGGGTCTCGTCCTGGACGGAGGCTGCGATCTGACGGAGCTTGTCGCCGTGCTCGCGAGCGTGGTGGGCGCAGAAGTGCAGCTCACCGCCCGATTGCAGCTCGACGCGAAGGTAGGCCTGTGCTCCGCAACGGTCACAGCGGTCTGCAGCACTCAGTGCGGAGGCACCGGGGGCAACGGCTGTATTCACATCGGCCTCATTTCTAGATCTCGTCGGTTCTGTCTGGAGAACGTAGCGAGCAGGCCCAAGATTCCCGCCCCGGCGTGTCGCCTGACACGTCAATCCAACCACGCTGAGTCTGACGCGGTCAGGGGTGGTCAGGTTGCGGAATCGACAGACTTGGTGAACTTTCTTGTCCACATCGTGACGTTTCCACGGTGCTGCGTCTGTGAAGTTGTGGGCCCACGGTAGACCCGGGAGGTCCGGGCCACCGGCAGGCGAGCCTGCTTCGACGTACGGCGTGTCGTAGGTAGATTCGGAGCAGCAGCCAGCTCGGATCGGTCCGGCGGATCGGTCCGAGGCAGTTCAACTCGACACGGAGCTCGTCACCATCGCCGACAACACCTACAACGCGGCCCACCTCCTCGTCCTCGAGGGGCTCGAGGCGGTGCGCAAGCGCCCCGGCATGTACATCGGCTCGACCGACACCCGCGGCCTCATGCACTGCCTGTGGGAGATCATCGACAACGGCGTCGACGAGGCGCTGGCCGGCTCCGCCCACCGGGTCGAGGTCACCCTCCACCCCGACGACTCCGTCGAGGTCCACGACGACGGTCGCGGCATCCCGACCGACAAGGAGCCCAAGACCGGGCTCCCCGGCGTCGAGGTGGTCGCGACCAAGCTCCACGCCGGCGGCAAGTTCGGAGGCGGCTCCTACGTCGCGACCGGCGGTCTGCACGGCGTCGGCCTCTCGGTCGTCAATGCCCTCTCGTCGCGGATGGACATCGACGTCGACCGGTCGCCGTCCCAGCAGGGACTGAGCTTCCAGCGGGGTGTGCCCGGTGTGTTCGACGGCGAGGGGCCGACGGGCGCCTTCAGCGCAAAGTCGGGCCTGACCCGCAAGGGCAAGCGGGTCGCCAAGGGCAAGACCGGCACCCGGGTCCGGTTCTGGCCCGACCGCCAGATCTTCACCAAGGACGCCGGGTTCGAGTTCGAGGGGTTGTTGGGCCGGGCCCGGCAGACGTCGTTCATCGTCCCCGGGCTCGAGCTGGTCATCCGTGACCTGCGCGGTGAGACTCCCGTGGAGGAGAAGTTCCGCCACGACGGCGGGATCGCCGAGTTCGTCGAGTTCCTTGCCCACGACGAGCCGGTGACCGACGTGCTCCGGCTGCAGGGCCAGGACACGTTCACCGAGACGGTGCCGCTCCTCGACGACCAGGGCCACATGACGCCCCAGGAGGTCGAGCGCGAGCTGACGGTCGACGTCGCCTGCCGCTGGGGCACGGGCTACGACACCGAGCTGCGCTCGTTCGTCAACGTGATCGCCACCCCCAAGGGAGGCACCCACGTCAGCGGCTTCGAGGCCGCCCTCACCAAGACGTTCAACGACGCCATGCGCGCCTCGAAGGCGCTCAAGGTCAACGACGACGACGTGATGAAGGACGACGTCCTCGAGGGCATGACGTCGGTGGTCACCGTCCGTCTGGCCGAGCCGCAGTTCGAGGGCCAGACCAAGGAGATCCTCGGTACGCCGGCCGCGCGGGGCGTGGTCCGCAAGGTCGTCGCCGCCGAGCTGAAGAAGTTCCTCACCTCGACCAAGCGCGCTGAGAAGGCGCAGGCCAGGCTGCTGATGGAGAAGGTCGTCTCGGCGTCCAAGACCCGGCTCGCGGCCCGCCAGCACAAGGAGACCCAGCGGCGGAAGAACGCGCTGGAGTCGTCCGCGCTGCCGTCCAAGCTGGCCGACTGCCGCGCCACCGACAACGAGCGGACCGAGCTGTTCATCGTCGAGGGTGACTCCGCGCTCGGCACGGCCAAGCTCGCCCGCAACTCGGAGTTCCAGGCGCTGCTGCCGATCCGCGGCAAGATCCTCAACGTCCAGAAGGCCTCGGTCGGCGACATGCTCAAGAACGCCGAGTGCGCCTCGATCCTCCAGGTCGTCGGTGCCGGGTCCGGCCGCACGTTCGAGCTCGACGCCGTGCGCTACGGCCGCATCATCTTCATGGCCGACGCCGACTCCGACGGCGCCCACATCCGCACCCTGCTGACCACCCTGTTCTTCAAGTACATGCGCGAGCTGATCGACGCCGGACGGGTCTTCTCCGCCGTACCGCCCCTGCACCGGATCGAGCTGTCCAACCCCAAGAAGGGGATGGAGAAGTACGTCTACACCTACTCCGACGACGAGCTGCAGCGGAAGCTGGCCGAGCTGTCGAAGAAGGGCGTGCGCTGGAAGGACCCCGTGCAGCGCTACAAGGGCCTGGGCGAGATGGATGCCGACCAGCTGGCCGAGACCACCATGGACCCGCGCCACCGCACCCTGCGCCGACTCACCCTCGACGACGCCGACGAGGCGTCCCGGATCTTCGAGATGCTGATGGGCTCCGACGTCGCCCCCCGCAAGGAGTTCATCGTGCAGGGTGCCTACGAGGTGGACGTGGAGGCGCTCGATGCCTGAGCCGGGAGACCTCGGGCGTGGCGCCGAGCGCGCGCTCCTGGCCGCCAGTGTGATCTGTCTGATCGGGGCCGTGATCGCCTTTGCCACGGGTGGCACCGTCTCCACAGGCGCTGGCGATTCGTTCCGGACGCACACCGACGCAGTGTGGGTACTGGGGACCTCGGCGCTTGCACTGTTCGCCGCCGCCTACTTTGTCTCCGCGGAGCGCCCGCGGCTCTGAGCCGATCGCTCAGCGGTCGCGGACCATCTTGACCCCGAGCCAGACGGCGATCGAGATCCCGATCAGGAACACGATCAGGACTTCTGCGTTGACGTTCATGACTCCATCCCACCACGGGCGGTGTCGCGAGGCGGACGCCCGCCGACGAGGGTGACCGCACGGCACGCCGCCGCCGCCCCGGAGGCGAGCGCCGCCTCGGCATCCTGCACACCTGCCCACTTCGCCAGGAAGCCGGCAGCGAACGCGTCGCCGGCGCCGGTGGTGTCGAGGACGTCGGCCGGCTGGGCGGCGACCGTGCAGGGCCCGTCTGTGCCGGCGTAGGACGCACCGGCTGCGCCGAGGGTCAGCACGACGCCCGGGAAGCGCTCGGCCAGCGTCGCCACGACGTCGCTGCGGGTCGGTGGCTCCGGTGAGGAACCGGCCCTCGTCGAGGTTGGGGAACAGGAGGTCGGCCTCGGCGGCCCAGCCGAGGAACGTCGAGGCGCCGCAGGCCTCCAGAAAGCCCAGCGAGCTCGGGTCCACCGAGAGCCCACACCCGAGCGCCCGCGCCCGGTGCGCCAGGTCGAGCACGGCCGGCCGGACCGCGTCGTCGAAGAGCGAGTAACCCGTCAGGTGCAGCCAGCCGACGCCGTCGAGGACGCCGTCGTGCAGGTCATGGACGTCCAGGCGGGCGTTGGCGGCCCGGTCGACGTACATCGTGCGTTCGCCCGCGGCATCGAGGGTGGCGACCAGGGTCGCGGTCGGGAGGTCGGGGTCGGCGCTCACGCGCGCGTCGACGCCGTACGCCGAGAGTGCTCGTGCGTGACGTTCGGCACCGTCGGTGCCGGCCCGGCCGACGAACCGGACGTCGGCGCCGAGGTGCCCCATCCAGGCGGCGACGTTGGCGCCGGAGCCGCCGTTGGTACGACGGATCTCGGAGACCGTGTCGCTCGCGTGGTTCACGGCGTCCAGCGGTCGGACGACGATGTCGTCGACGACGTCGCCGACCACGAGAAAGCGGGTCATGCGCGCGAGGCCCACGCCCGGGCGATGTCGGCGGCGACCCGGATGTTGTTGGCGGCGATCTCGAGGTTGACCTCGAGGCTGGTGCCGCCGGTGATCTCGACGATCCGCTGCAGCAGGAACGGCGTGACGTCCTTGCCGGTCATCCCCTCGGCCTCGCCGAGCGCCTGGGCGAGTGCCGCGTCGTGGACGGCGGGGTCGAGCTGGCGCTCGACGGGCAGCGGGTTGGCGACCAGGATCCCGGTACGTCGCCCGAGCGCGTCGTTGGCGGCCATCACCTCCGCGACGGCCGCGCCGTCGGGGACGGACCAGTCGAGCGGCTCGCCGGACGACGTGAGCCAGAAGCTGGGGAACTCGTCGGTGCCGTAGCCGACCACCGTCACGCTCAGCGTCTCGAGCCGCTCGAGGGTGGCCGCGATGTCGAGGATCGACTTCACGCCCGCGGACACGACGGTGACCGGCACCTCGGCCAGCACGGTCAGGTCCGCGGACTCGTCGTACGTCTCCGACGCGCCACGGTGGACGCCGCCGAGACCACCGGTCGCGAAGACCCGGACGCCGCCGAGCGCCGCGATGAACGACGTGGCGGCGACAGTGGTCGCGCCCGAGCCGCCGCGCGCGACGACGACCGGCAGGTCACGCACGGACACCTTGACGACGTCCTCCTCGGCGATCCGCCGCAGCTCGTCGTCGGTCAGCCCGACCTTGAGCACCCCGTCCAGCACCGCGATGGTCGCGGGTGTGACGCCCCGGTCGCGCAGGATTGCCTCGAAGTCCCGCGCCGCCTCCAGGTTGCGGGGCCGGGGAAGGCCGTGGCTGATGATCGTCGACTCCAGCGCGACGACCGGGTCACCGGCGTCCAGCGCCGCGGCGACGTCGGAGCGAGAGAGTCAGCGGCAGCGACATGCTGTCACCGTAGGGCTTGGACCAACGGGCGGGCACACTGGCGGGATGGCAGTCCGGCGTGTAGTCGCAGGGACGCTGGTGACGATGCTGGTCGTGCTGCTGCTCGGCGGCTTCTGGGCATCCCGACAGGGCTACGTCGCGTGGTTCGGGGCGGCCTGCACGGACGAGGGCTACGGCGACCCGCCACCGTCGTTCGATGAACTCGTGAACGAACACGGCCTGAGCCCGTACTGCGCCCGCTACGTGCGGGACGAAACCTGGTGGTGAGGGGTCAGGCCCGGCGCTCGACCAGTCCGGTGTCGACGTCGTAGACGAAGCCGCCGACCAGGACGTCGTCGGGGATCAGCGGGTGGCTGCGGACCTTGGCCACGTCCTCGGTCAGGGCGGCGAGCTGGTCCTCGACCACGCCGAAGTGCTGCCAGGAGGCGTCCACGCCCGCCGACTCGCCGACCCGCTCCCGCAGCTCGGCCTCGGTGCTGGCGGCCATGGCGCACCGGGTGTGGGGCACGACCAGGATCCGGCGTACGCCGAGCAGGTGGACGCCCAGCACCAGTGCCTCCAGCGCGGCCTCGGTGACCCGGCCACCCGGGTTGCGGAAGATCTTGGCGTCGCCCGCCTGCAGGCCGAGCATCCGGAGCGGGTCGATCCGGGAGTCCATGCAGGTCACGATCGCCACGCCCGCGTGGGCGACACCGTCGAACCCGCCGAACTCGAAGGTCTCGGCGAAGGCGCGGTTGGCGGCGAGCAGGTCGTCGAAGTCGTGCTGATCGGCCACGGAGGCGACGCTAGCGGACCGTCATCCCAGCGTGCGCAGCGTCTCGCTCGTGGCGACACCTCGGGTCGGGGCACCCCGGAAGAGCACCAGCGCGAGGATCGCGGCGATGACGGCGCAGACCGCTGCGCCGAGGAACACGACCTGCTCCTGGGCGATCCCGGCCTCGCGCAGCAGCA
The DNA here is from genome assembly GCA_963804845.1 of uncultured Actinomycetota bacterium. Classification (GTDB taxonomy): domain Bacteria; phylum Actinomycetota; class Actinomycetes; order Propionibacteriales; family Nocardioidaceae; genus Nocardioides. The sequence goes on from CAWDSA010000007.1 coordinate 1,162,506, forward strand.
GGGTGAACTCGGGGCAGCGGCTGGAACCGTCGCAGACCTCGCGGACGCTGGGAAGGTCCGACTGCTCGGCGTAGTAGCGCCGGAGCCCGATCGTGGTGAGCGCGGAGGTGCCGACCAGCATGCCGACCATCCGGGCGACGACGACGAACGCCGAGGCGAGCCCGTGGACGGCGGCGTCGGTCGTGGCGAGGACCGCCGCGTTCACGGGCGCCAGGGCGAGTCCGAAGCCGAAGCCGCCGATCACCAGCGGGACGGTCGCGACCCAGCTCTCCAGCGCGGTGAGTCCCCACTCGCTCATCCACACGAAACCGACGGCGGCACACGCCATGCCGGCGGCGGTGACCACCCCGGCGGGCAGGGAGCGGGTGAGGTAGCCGCCGACGACGGCGCCCACCGGCAGCGCGACCAGGAATCGCACCAGCACCAGCGCGGCCATCAGCTGGCTGTCGGGGTAGGTGGTGGTGCGGGCGAAGATCGGGATGTCGATGAGGGCGGCGATCAACGCGGCACCGACGAAGAAGCTGACCAGCATCGAGCCCCACGCCGGCGTACGGACGAGGGCGCCGCGGGGGATCAGTGGAGCGTCGGCGCGGTTCACGTGGACGACGAAGGCCGCGGTCGCGACCGCGGCGCCGAGGAGGTACCAGAGCCCCTGGTCGGAGAAGACCTGGATCCTCGGGTCGGCAGTGGCGAACGCCAAGATCACGCCGGCCAGGGCGACCGCGAGCAGCAGCGCGCCGACCAGGTCCGCCTCGCGCATGCTGCGCAGCCAGCCGCGGACGTCGACGAGTGGCCGCGCCGCCGTCGCGCAGCGGACGAGGAACAGCACCAGGGCGACGATCGTCGTCAGTCCGAGCGGGGTCAGCCAGCGGCCGTCGCCGGCGACGGGGATGAACAGCTGGCCCCAGGTCAGGTCGCGGAGCAGGTCGGGCGGTTGCAGGAAGACGAGCGTGCCGGTCACGAGGGTGATCAGGAGCAGCAGCACCCCCGGCCAGTCGAACGGTCTCGACCGGCTCGACTGCCGTTCGCCATCGTCGGGGACGGGGGCGGCGGCGCGGATGGCGGCGGCCAGCACCAGGCCGACGGCCAGGTTGATGGCGAAGATCGCCCGCCAGTCGGCGACCGCCAGCACCAGGGCCCCGAACAGCGGGCCGATGACGCTGCCGAGCTCCTGGACCGCCGAGACGATGCCGAGCGGGACGCCTCGTCGCTCGACGGGGTAGAGGTCGGCGACCAGGGCGAGCGTCGCGGGCACGAGGCCGCCGCCGCCGAGGCCCTGGAGGAACCGGCCGCCGACCATCGACGGCATGTCGTAGGCGAGCGTGGTGATCAGCGACCCGATCGCGAACAGCACCAGCGCCGCGACCAGGACCGGGACGCGTCCTCGCAGGTCGGCGATCCGGCCGATCAGGGGCAGCATCGCGACGTACCCGAGGAGGAAGCCGGAGATGATCGGGGCCGCCCGCTGCAGCTGGTCGAGGGGTACGCCGACCGACGCCATCATGTCGGGGAGCGCGAGCACCACGACGTAGGTGTCGGCCGCGGCGAACGCGACGGCCACGGAGGCCAACCCCAGGAGGAGGCGCGCGCGTGCGTCGACCGGGCGGGCCTCCGGCTCGCTCACGGGGCGGAGATGTCCGGTTCGATGCCGTAGTCGTCGAGGCCGAGCGTGTAGGTCATCGGCTCGGTGTCGGGGTAGAAGACGCCGGTCAGCTCGGCGGTCCGGAGCTCGCCCTCCGCGCTGATCGTGTAGGTCGCGTCGAAGTCGCCGGCTGCGCTCGGGATCACGTTGCTGACCACCTCGCCGGGCACGGTGCCGGTGAACTCGGTCAGCACCTCCTCGTTGTTCTCGCCGCCCCGGACGCTCTCGCCCTCCTCGGCCCCGTCGGTCGCGGTGAGGAGCGAGGAGAGACCGTCCTCGGTCGACAGCAGCTGTGCGGGGTCAGGGGCGCCGTAGTCGGCGGGGTCGACGTCCTGCCAGCCGGGCGCGAGTGGGAGCTGGACGTTCACGACTCCGTCGACGGCGATGACCGGGACGTCGATGGGCTGGCCCGCGAAGAGGGCGGTGAGCGTCCCCTCGAAGGCGGGCGCGTGGGTGCCCACCCCGGAAGCCGCCGAGATCGCGGAGACGCCGTCGGGCAGCTCGTCGGCCTCGAGGGTGATGTGCACGCCGCTGGTCTCGTCGAGTGTCTTCTTGGCCAGGGCCAGGACCTCGTCGGGGGTCTTGTCGTTGCTGACCGACCCGCCGTCGTCGCTGCAGCCGGTCATCGTGAGGATCGAGCCGGCGGCCAGGAGGGCGACCGTACGACGCGCGCGCATGCGATCAGCCTTCCACACCGGCGGCGGTGCCAGTCATCGGATCCGGCTTGCGACGGGGCCGGCGCACGCCGCGATCGGCTGGCTTCCCGGGACGCCCGAGCCGTCGCGCCGGCCGTCCGCGTCGGGCAGGTCGACGGGCGCCCCGCTGCTGGCGGCCGCCCGCGCCGGTGCCGGTCCCGCCCAGGCGAAGACCACGGTGTCCTCGCCCTTGAGGAAGCGGTGGCAGCGGACACCGCCGGTGGCCCGGCCCTTGGCCGGGTACTCCGGGAACGGGGTCACCTTCACCGAGCCAGGCTCCGTGCCCGGAAGGGCTGTGGCCGACCCGGACGCCGTCACCACGACCGAGTTCTCCGGGTCGAGAGCGCCGAAGAAGACGACGTGGTCGCCGTCGCCGAGCTTGACGCCGGCCATGCCGCCGCCGCTGCGTCCCTGCGGCCGCACGAGCGAGGCGGAGAAGTGGAGGAGCTGGGCCTCGTTGGTCACGAAGCACAGCGTCTCGTCCCCGCTCGTGAGCTCGGCGGCGCCGACCACCTCGTCGCCGTCCTTGAGCGAGATGACCTCCCACTCGTCGCGGTTGAGCACCTCCGGGTTGACCCGCTTGACGACGCCGTGCCGCGTGCCGAGCGCGAGTCCCGGGCCATCGGTGCCGAGACCGGTCAGCGCCAGCACCCGCTCGCCCGGCTCGAGCGACACGAACTCGCTGACCGGGTTGGAGCCCGACAGGTGCGGGTCGTTGGCCGAGGCCGGCAGCGTCGGCAGCTCCAGCGCGCTGAGCTTCACGACCCGGCCGCGGTTGGTGAGCAGCCCGACGGTGCCGCGCGCCGTCGTCCGCACGGCCGAGACCACGACGTCGTGCTTGGAGCGGGCGCCGCCCGCGCCGGGCAGGTCGTCGGAGGTGGTGCGGGCGAGCAGCCCGCTGGAGGAGAGGTAGGCGAAGCACGGGTCGTCGGCGACCTCGAGCGGGGCGGCCGCGGCGGTGACGGCGGCGGAGCCGGCCGACTCGAGCAGGACCGTACGACGCGGCGTACCGAACGTCTGCGCCACCTCGCCCAGCTCCTGGGACACCAGGGCCAGCAGCCGCTCGCGGTCGGCCAGGATCGCCTCCAGCTCCTCGATCTCGCGGCGCAGCGTCTCCTGCTCCTTCTCCAGCTCGATCCGGCTGAAGCGGGTGAGCCGGCGCAGCTGCATCTCGAGGATGTAGTCGGTCTGCGCCAGGCTCAGGTCGAAGACCGACATCAGCCGCTCACGAGCGGTGGCCGTGTCGTCGCTGGTGCGGATCACCTGGATGACCTCGTCGATGTCGACCAGCGCGATCAGCAACCCGTCGACGAGGTGGAGCCGCTCGGCCTTCTTGTCGCGGCGGAACGTCGAGCGGCGGCGTACGACGTCGTAGCGGTGGCCGAGGAACACATCGAGCAGCTGCTTCAGCCCGAGCGTGCGGGGCTGGCCGTCGACGAGGGCCACGGTGTTGATGCCGAAGCTGTCCTCCATCGGCGTCTGCCGGTAGAGCTGCTCGAGCAGGGTCTCGGGCACGAAGCCGTTCTTGACCTCGATCACGAGCCGCAGGCCCTTCTCGCGGTCGGTGAGGTCCTTGATGTCGGCGATGCCCTGCAGCTTCTTGCCCTGCACCAGGGTCTTGATCCGTTCGACGACCTTCTCGGTGCCGACGCCGTACGGGAGCTCGGTCACGACGATGCCCTTGCGGCGACCCACGGTCTCGACGCGCGCCGTGGCCCGCATCTTGAAGCTGCCCCGACCGGACTCGTAGGCGTCGCGGATCCCGTCGAGACCGACGATCTTGCCGCCCGTGGGCAGGTCGGGCCCCGGGATGAAACGCATGATGTCGTCGAGGGTCGCGTCGGGGTGGACGATCAGGTGTCGTAGCGCCTGCACGACCTCGATCAGGTTGTGGGGCGGGATGTTGGTCGCCATGCCGACGGCGATGCCGGTGGAGCCGTTGACGACGAGATTGGGGATCGCCGAGGGCAGGACCACGGGCTCGAGCTCGCGGCTGTCGTAGTTCGGCTTGAAGTCGACGGTCTCCTCGTCGATCGAGTCCGTCATGGCGACCGCGGGCGGAGCCATCCGGCACTCCGTGTATCGCATGGCCGCCGGAGAGTCGTCCGGTGAGCCGAAGTTTCCGTGGCCGTCGATCATCGGCAGCCGCATCGACCACGGCTGCGCGAGCCGCACCAGCGCGTCGTAGATGGCGCCGTCGCCGTGGGGGTGCAGCCGACCCATGACCTCACCGACGACGCGTGCCGACTTCACGTGACCTCGGTCGGGCCGCAGTCCCATGTCGTTCATCGTGTAGAGGATCCGGCGCTGGACCGGCTTCAGCCCGTCGCGGGCATCGGGGAGGGCGCGCGAGTAGATGACCGAGTAGGCGTACTCCAGGAAGGACGACTGCATCTCGTCGCGGATGTCGGTGTCGAGGATGTGCTCCTCGAAGTCGTCGGGCGGTGGGGTCTTCGTCTTGCTCGGTGCCATGGCCGCATTCTCTCCCGCGGCCGCGCCGATCCGGAGACGCCGTTCCGGCCACGTCGGTCGCACTGCCTGAGAGCCCTCAGGCACGCGGCGCATCGGGCCGATAGATTCGTGGCATGGCCGAGGGCGAGGAGGGGCAGCAGCCGCCCAGGCACTGGGAGGCCGACGTGCTCCTGCGGGACGGACGCACCGCCCACCTGCGCCCGATCCGGCCCGAGGACGCCGCGCTGATGGTCGAGTTCTACTCGCGGGTCTCGGACGAGTCGAAGTACTTCCGCTTCTTCAGCCCCATGCCGACCTTGTCGGACAAGGACGTCCACCGGTTCACCCACGTCGACCACCATGATCGCGTCGCGCTGGTCGTCGAGCTGGGTGAGCAGATGATCGCCGTGGGTCGCTACGACGTGGTCAAGCCCGGCGAGGCGGAGGTCGCGTTCCTCGTCGAGGACCGGCACCAGGGGCGGGGCATCGCCCAGCTCCTCCTCGAGCACCTCGCCGCCGCGGGCCGCGAGCGTGGGATCGAGCGATTTGTCGCCGAGGTGCTTCCCGACAACCAGAAGATGATCGGCACCTTCCGCGACGCCGGCTACCGCGTGGCGAGCGGCTACGAGGACGGCGTGATGCTGCTGGAGTTCCCCATCGACCCGACCGACACGTCGGTGGGCGTGATGGTGTCGCGCGAGCACCGCGCCGAGGCTGCGTCGATCGACCGGTTCTTCCACCCGCAGTCCGTCGCCGTCGTCGGCGCGAGCCGCCGCCAGGACACCATCGGCCAGGCCCTGGTCCGCAACCTGGTGATGGGGAACTACACCGGCCGCGTCTACGCCGTGAACCCCTCCACGGAGGCGGTGAGCGGCCTCCCGGCGTACGCCTCGGTCAATGACATCCCTGGTGACGTCGACGTCGCGATCGTGGCGGTACCGGCCGAGGCGGTGCAGGACGTCGTCCTCGACTGCGCCGCCAAGGGCGTCCACGGCCTGGTCGTGATCTCCTCGGGCTTTGCCGAGACCGGTGAGGAGGGCCGGCAGCGGCAGCGCCGACTGGTGGGCCTCGCCCGGTCCTACGGGCTGCGGCTGATCGGCCCCAACTGCCTCGGCGTGATCAACACCGACCCGGCGATGTCGCTCAACGCCTCGCTGTCGTCGCTGATGCCACCCGCGGGCCGGGCCGGCTTCTTCTGCCAGTCCGGGGCGCTCGGCTCGGCGATCCTCGAGAAGGTCAACAACCGCGGTCTGGGTCTCTCGACGTTCGTCAGCGCCGGCAACCGCGCCGACGTCTCCGGCAACGACCTGCTGCAGTACTGGGAGGAGGACGACGTCACCGAGGTCGTGCTGCTCTACCTCGAGTCGATCGGCAACCCGCGCAAGTTCTCCCGCGTCGCGCGCCGGGTCTCGCTGCGCAAGCCGATCATCGCGGTGCGCTCGGGGCGTACGACGCAGGGCGTGCCGATGGGTCACGCCGTGCGCAAGATCGCGGCGCCCCAGCAGGCCGTCGACGCGATGTTCCGGCAGGCCGGCGTGATCCAGGTCGACACCCTCGACGAGATGTTCGACGTCGCCCAGCTGCTCGCCCACCAGCCGTTGCCGCGGGGCCGCCGGGTGGCCATCGTCGGCAACTCCGATGCGCTCGGCCTGCTGGCCGCCGACGCGGCCGCGGCGGTCGGGCTGGTCGTCAACAAGTCGGTCTCCCTCGGCGCCGACGCCACGGCCGAGGACTTCGAGGACGCGCTCGACGCGGCCATCGACGACCCCGAGGTCGACTCGGTCGTGGCCGTCTACATCCCGCCGCTCAACGTCTCGGGGGAGGACGTCGCCAACGTGCTGGCCGCGGTGGGGGAGCAGTCCGACAAGCCTCTGGTGTCCTCGTTCCTCGGCGCGGAGGGAGTCCCCGAGCTGCTGCGCGTGCCCGACGTCGCCGGACAGGCCGCCGGTCGCGGATCGGTGCCGTCCTACCCGGCGGTCGAGGCGGCGGTGCGCGCTCTCGCCCGAGTCGTCGGCTACGCCGTGTGGCTGCGCACCCCGGACGGCGCGGCACTCGACATCAGCGACGTCGACTCGGTGGGCGCGAAGAGGATCGTCAACGATGCGCTGCGCGGGCATCCCGACGGTGTCGATCTCGACCCGGACCAGATCAGAGCCCTGCTCGCGGCGTACGGGATCGACTGCTGGACCGAGCGGCCCGTCGCCAACCTCCGCGCGGCCCAGAAGGCTGGGCGCGAGCTCGAGTGGGACGTGGTGCTCAAGGCCACCGCCGGCCACCTGCGGGAGCGACCGGACCTCGCCCATGTCTGGCGCAACATCGACACCTCGGCCGAGATGCGGGCCGCCTGGGACTCGCTCAACGAGCTGATCACCAGTACCGACGACGCCGGCTTCGTGGTGCAGAAGAACGCGCCTCCGGGGGTGCCGATCTCCATCAGCAGCATGGAAGACCCGCTGTTCGGTCCGGTCGTCTCCTTCGGCATCGCGGGCCGCTCAACGAGCTGCTCCAGGACCGCTCCTACCGGATCCCGCCGATCGGCGAGCACGACGCCTCCGCCATGGTGCGCGAGATCAAGTCGTCTCCGATGCTGTTCGGCTACCGAGGATCCGAGGTCGTCGACGTCGCCGAGGTGGAGCGGCTGATCCTGCGCGTGGCCCAGCTCCAGCACGACCTGCCGCAGGTCAGTGCGCTCGACCTGCCGCTGGTGCTGGCGGGCGCCGACCGGGCGACGGTGCTGCGCGCCGCCGTCCGGGTCGACCCGGTGGCCCAGTCGCGCACGGGCTGGTTCGCGCGCCGGATGCCCTCGCAGGCGGGAGACACCTCGCCCGGCTGAGCCGTGGGCGCCGCGTGACAGACTGCCCGGTATGCGCACCCGCACCACCGAGGACCATGACCGCACGACGGAGCTCCACCACGCGATCGACCGCACCGGCTACTACCCCGAGGTCGTCGGCGACGGGGTGACCTCGGCGGTGGCGGGGGAGCAGGTGGTCTCGTTCTTCGTCCACCACGAGCCGACCTTCGACCGCGACGAAGTACGCCGCCACCTGACCGTCGTCGTCCTCACCCCGACCCGGTTGGTGCTGGCCCACACCGACGAGCACGCCGGCGACGACCTGCTGCCCGAGCCCTACACGTCGACGTCGACCGAGGCGATCGCGCTGTCCTCGGTGAAGTCGGTGGTGGTGACGCGGATGATCACCAACCCGGCGGCCGGTCCCGGCCTGGCCGCCGAGGCGGTGCTGACCATCGGCTGGGGCGGCGCCGGCCGGCTCGACCTCGAGCCCGCCGCCTGCCAGGACCCCGACTGCGACGCCGACCACGGCTACACGGGCTCGTTCTCCTCCGACGACTTCTCGCTCCGGGTCTCGGCCGCGGCGGAGGGCCCTGACGCCGTCACCCGGATGCTGTCCTTCGCCGAGTCGCTCTCGACGCGAACCCGCGACGCGTGACGGGGCCCGCCACCGGCCGGGAGTTCGTCGCGCCGGCCTACGGCTCGCGCTCGCTGGGCGACGTCGTCCCCGCGCTCGGGGCCGCACTCGGTCACCCTCTCGCGGAGCAGCCGAGCGATCTGGTGCTGCCACCGGCGACGTCCTACGTCCTGTTCCTGGTCGACGGCCTCGGTGCCCAGCTGCTGACGCGCTACGCCCACGCCGCGCCGTTCCTCGCGAGCCAGTTCGACGACGCCAGCACGGCCACCGTCGGGGTGCCGTCGACCACCGCGACCAGCCTGACCTCGCTCGGCACGGCGCTGCCGCCGGGCGCCCACGGCCTGGTCGGCTTCACCTCGCGGGTGCCCGGAACCGACCGGCTGCTCAATGCGCTCCAGTGGGACAAGGCCGTCGATCCCGTCGAGTGGCAGCCTCACCCGACCGCCTTCGCGCGGCTCGCCGCCTCCGGCGTCACGGTCACGGTGGTCAACAAGCGTGAGTTCAGGGCCAGCGGCCTGACCGTCGCCTCGCAGCGTGGCGCCGACTACGTCGGCGCAGACCGGGTGGGCGAACGGATCGCTGCTGCTGTCGCCTGCTCGGCCGCACGCCCGTCGCTCACCTACGTGTACGACGGCGACCTCGACTGGACCGGCCACCGCTTCGGCGTCGCCTCGAGCCAGTGGCTCCAGCAGCTCGCCATGGTCGACGCCGAGGCCGAGCAGCTGCGCGACGCGTTGCCGGCCGACGTGCGACTGCTGGTCGTCGCCGACCACGGCATGGTCGACTCGCCGCCGGAGAGCCGGATCGACATCGACGACCACCCCGAGCTGCGCGACGGGCTGGCGCTCGTCGGGGGCGAGGCCCGGTTCCGCCACCTCTACACCTCGCGAGGTGCGCTCGACGACGTCGTCGCCGCGTGGCGGTCGCACCTGGGCGCGCGCGCCGAGGTCCTCACCCGTGACGAGGCGATCGGTCGCGGCTGGTTCGGCGCGGTCGATCCCGGCGTACGTCCCCGCCTCGGCGACGTGGTCGTCGCCTGCACCGGCGACACCGCGGTGATGTCGACGTCGACATTTCCCTACGAGGCCCGGCTGATCGGCCTCCACGGCTCCCTCACCCCGGCCGAGATGCTGATCCCCGTCATCCTCGCCTGACCAGCCCGTTGAGTTGCGCCTCCCTCAGGGTTGAGTTGCGGCTCGCGTGCTCCGGGGCGAACCCAAGCCCAGCGAGACGCCACTCAAGGCCCAGCGAGGCGCAACTCGAGGCCCAGCGAGGCGCAACTCAACCGCTAGTTGAGGGCCATCTGGGGTTCGCCGTTGACCAGGCCGGTGCCGGAGATCGAGCAGGTACCGCCGCGCGGCGTACCGCCGTTGTAGGCCTGCCGGACGCAGGAGCGTGTCGCCAGCTGCGCCCAGTAGTTCGGGTGCAGCGACTCCTGGAGGTAGTAGGGGCTGTCGGAGCAGCACGTCGAGACGGTGCGGATCTGGTTGATCCACTCGGTCTGGTCGACCGCGCCCGGCGACGTCCAGTTGGCGATCCCGCGCTCCTCGTAGAGCCCCACGGTGTTCTCGCACAGGCGACGGCCGTTGAACGCCGAGGACAGGTCGAGGACCCTCGTGTTCGGCAACCCGGAATCGGTCACGGCGCCGCGGACGGTGTTGTTGATCGTGGTCAGCGCGGAGTCGTTGGCCCAGTTGGCGTCGGCGTTCCAGAACCCGCAGCCGCCGACGCTCTGCCGCGTGTAGCCGCTCTCGCCGTACCGGAACCCACTGCTGTGCGGGATCGGGGAGGGGTAGGTCTGCACGAGCGCGGTCCAGGAGGTGTCGGAGTAGCCGGCGTTGCGCATCGCGGTCTGCACGTTGCCCAGGGCGCCTGCGATCCGGGCGCGGACCGCGGCCACGTTGGCCGGGGTGAAGTTGTCGGTGACCGAGTCGTCGTCGTGGCAGTAGTTCTTGGCCCAGGTGGGGGACGTCGCCCAGTTGGTCACGCACTGGGTGACGATGCCGGCGAAGTCGAAGTCGTTGCCGCCGATGGAGACCACGACCATCTTCACGTTGTGGGTGGCGGCGAAGGTCTGCAGCATCTTCGCCTGGCCCTGCTTGCCGGCGCCGTTGTCGTAGAAGTCCAGGCCGGGCTTGAAGTTGCTGCCGTCGGAGGTGGCGGTCCTGGCGCCGGAGCAGGCGAGGTTGAGCCCGCTGACGCCGCCGCCGATGTAGGCCTCGGCCGACTGCGACCGGTGGCAGCGGTCGATGGTCTCGCCGGTCCCGCTCGGGTTGTCGTAGTACGCCGTGGGGCCGAGGGCGTCCGCTCGTGCGGACGAGTCGTTGCTGCTGCCGGCCCAGCGACCGGCCTCGCCGCTGATGTAGCTGTCGCCGAGCGTCACCACCCACGGCGTACCGCTGCCCGGGCCGTCAGCGGCGGCGGGCGCGGTGGGCGTGAGGACGGCGAGCAGGCCAGTGAAGAGGGCCAGCAGGGTGAGGGCAGGGGTCTTGCGTCGCACGTGGTCTCCCGAGAGGTGTAGACGAGTGGCTCCAGCAACCTACTGACCTCGAGAGCCCCGTGGGAAGGGGCCGGAGCTCACTCAGGCTGGTTGTCGTCCTCGCCGCCGACGCGGTACGACGACGTGACGCCGTCGTACATCAGGTGGGCCACCAGCCCCTCCGCGGCGTGCGGCAGGTTGTGGCAGTGGTCCATCCAGAGCCCCGGGTTGTCGGCGAGGAACGCGACCTCGTAGGACTCGCCGACCCCCACCTCCAGGGAGTCGATCCACCACGGGCTGCCGGTGGCGGGCTCCCCGTCGCGGCTCAGCACCAACGCCGTGGTGGCCGTGCAGGTGCATCGGGTGGGCCTCGCCGCTGTCGTTGGTGATCTCGAAGACCACGACGTCGCCCTCGCGCACCATGTACATCGGGCACGTCGGGGAAGAGGTGGCCGTTGATGGTCCACCACATCCCGGGCCGTCCGTCGAGGAAGCCGGGCCGGCGGCCGATCTCGATAGTCGAAGCTGCCGGTCGGGCGCCGAGGCGTCGAAGCCGGGATCGCCGCCGGCTCGCCGTACGCTCAGCAGGTCGAGCGACGTCGTCCGGCGGCCGCGCCGTGCACCGGCGGTCGGATCGGTCCCCGACCACGAGTGGCGGTGCCGCCGGCAGAAGTCCACGCGCGACCCCGGCTCGTCCGGGACCGTGAAGCCGAGGTCGACCCGGCCGCCGGCCGGGACCGCGACGGCGCGCGTCGGTCGACTCGCCCGGCTCGTTGACGTCGGTCCCGTCGACCGCCAACACCTGGAAGGGGGCGCCGGTGACCCAGGCGCGTGGCCAGGCCGTTGTCGGTGTTGACGACGCGGATCCGGACCTGTCGCCGGGCTCGGCGGCGAGGGTCGTGACGTGTCCGTCGCGCCCCGTTGAGGGTCGGCCCGCTCGTGCGTAGCGGTGCAGCATCGCGACCTCGTCGAGATCGGTCGGCGCCACTTCCGCTGGCTCGATCACCAGCGCGCCGAGCAGGCCGCGCTGCACCTGCTCGTGGGAGACCTGGTGGGAGTGGTACCAGAACGTGCCGACCTGGTCGGCGACGAAGCGGTAGACGAACTCCTCGCCCGGCATGACGGCGTCCTGGGTCACGCCGGCCACGCCGTCGGCGGCGTTGGGGACGTCCACGCCGTGCCAGTGCAGCGTGGCGCCGTCGGCGACGTCGTCGTTGACCAGGGTCACCTCGACCAGGTCGCCCTCGGTGGCGCGCAGCACCGGGCCCGGGGTGGTGCCGTTGACGGTGTAGCGGTCGCCGTCGGTGGCGGACGGTCAGGGTCTCGCTGACGTCGGCCGGCCGGTCGGGGTCGGCGGTCAGCTCGGCGACCGGCGTACCGTCGTGGTGGCCGTGCTCGGACTGCGGCCCGCCGCCCCAGTCGGGGTAGCCCATGCTCGCGAGGTCGTAGGTGTCGGGCAGCAGGCTGTCGTACCAGAACCAGCCCAGGGGCAGCACGAACGCGGCCGTGGCGGCGCCCGCGAGCCACAGCCGACGCCGGCCACCGGGGCGCCACGCGTCTACGCGGGCACCGCTGGCGCGGCGTGGTCGTCGTCGACTCGTCGTGTCGACGCGCCGCGCGGCCATGGCCGCCAGGCCCATCAGGATCAGCAGCGCGTTGACGCCGTGCAGCGCGCCGAAGCCGGAGCCGACCTCACGCGAGAGGATCGGCAGGACGAGCACCTGCAGCACGACCAGTCCGAAGATGCCGGCCGCCCATTGCGACCCCGCCCGGGACCTTGGCGAAGAACGAGGTGATCGAGCATGAGCAGCGCCAGCAGCGGGATCAGAGCAGGAGCCCGACGAAGAACATGTGGATCGCGAAGCCCCACTCGGCGGTGAAGGCCGAACGATCTCGCCGTCGGCGCACTCGAGGTAGGCCTTGTCGACGACGCCGCCGTCGTTGTCGATCCAGCTTGGTGAGTCCGAAGAACGCCCAGGCGATGGCGCCGGCCTGCACCACGACGAGCACCGCGATCGCATAAGCCCAGGAATCGATACGTCTTCTTCACAGGTTCCCCCCTGTCTCCCCCGTGTGTGGTCGTCGCTGTCGACGCCCACCCAACTGAGCCGAAGGATCCTACGGAGGACCCGGCGGGGCAACGACCTTTCGGAGGTGGTCTGGACCAGTTGGCCCTAGCCGAACGGCAGCGGTTCGGGCGCCATGCTGACGGCCTGGGCCCGAGCAGCGGTGAGCCGGCGGCGGTGGTGCTGGCGGCAGAGCACCTCGTAGGCGATCTCCGGCCGGCTCCTCGTCGGCACTGTCGACGTCGCCGACCACGATGACCTCGCCCTCGGTGATCATGACGCCGTTCTCGGTGCGCGCGTTGTGGGTGGCGCGCTTGCCGCACCAGCACAGCGCCTCGACCTGCAGGGTGTGCACCCGGTCGGCGAGCTCGACGAGCCGGATGCTGCCCTCGAACATCTCGCTGCGGAAGTCGGTGAGGATGCCGAAGGTGAACACATCGAGCTGGAGCTCGTCGACGACCTTGGCGAGCTGGTCGATCTGGGAGCGGCTGTAGAACTGGGCCTCGTCACAGATGAGGTAGTCGATCCGCCCACCCTGGGTGAGCGTGTCCACGACGTACCGCCAGAAGTCGAAGTCGGCGGTGACCTCGATCGCGGCGTGGGTCAGCCCGAGCCGGCTGGACAGCAGCGCCTCGCCGGCTCGGTCGTGGGTGGTGAAGATCCGCCCGACCCGGCCGCGGGCCGCGTGGTTGTGGTTGGTCTGCAGGGCGAGGGTGCTCTTGCCCGAGTCCATGGTTCCGGTGAAGAAGTGCAGTTCGGCCACGGGGCGCCATCCTGTCACAGGCTCGGGGGCACGATGGGGGCATGACCGGACAGCTCCGCATCGGGATCTCCGGGTGGTCCTATGCCGGGTGGCGCGGTGACTTCTACCCACGTGGTCTACCGCAACGTCGTGAGTTGGAGTACGCCGCGGAGCGACTCACGTCCGTCGAGCTGAACGGTTCCTTCTATTCGCTCCAACGGCCAACGTCCTACCGCTCCTGGCGCGAGCAGACACCGGACGACTTCGTCTTTGCGGTGAAGGGCAGCCGGTTCATCACGCACCTGAAACGGCTGCGCGATGTGGACGTGCCCCTGGCCAACTTCCTTGCGTCCGGTGTGCTGGCCCTCGGGCCGAAGCTGGGACCGCTGCTGTGGCAGCTGCCCGAGCGTTTCGCCTACGACCCGGAGGTGGTCGGTCGATTCCTCGAGATGCTGCCGCGCACCACCACGGAGGCCGCGGAGCGGGCGCGGAACCACGACGACCGCGTGAAGGACCGCTCGCTCACCGAGGCGGATGCCGAGCGACCACTTCGGCACGCCCTGGAGTTTCGCAGCCCCACGTTCGACACCCCGCGCCTCTACGAGCAGCTGACCGAGCACGGCGTCGCTTGCGTGCTCGCCGACACTGCGGGTCGCTGGCCGAGAGTCGACCGTGACACCGCCGACTTCCGCTACCTCAGGCTGCACGGCGACGCTGAGCTCTACGCCAGCGGCTACTCGGACGCCGTGCTCGACGACTGGGCCGCCCGCATCACCGCGTGGGCGCGTCACCGGGACGTGTACTGCTACTTCGACAACGACGCGAAGGGGTTCGCGCCGCACGACGCGGTCCGGCTCCTGCAGCGGCTGAGAGAATCGTCGTCATGAGCTCTCCGCTGATCTCCGTCGCCGAGCTGCAGCAGCGGCTGGGAGAGGTGACGCTGCTCGACGTGCGCTACCGGACGGGCGGACCAGCCGGCCGCGAGGAGTACGACGCCGGGCACGTCCCCGGTGCGGTGTTCGTCGACCTCGATGTCGACCTGGCGTCGCCGCCGGGGCCGGCGGGTCGGCACCCGCTGCCCACCCCGGGCCGGTTCGAGGAGGCGATGGCGCGGGCGGGAGTCTCGATGTCCCGCCCGGTCGTGGCGTACGACGACTGGGCCGGCCACGCCGCCGCTCGAGCATGGTGGCTGCTGCGCCACCACGGCCACCCGTCGGTGCGCGTCCTCGACGGTGGGTGGTCGGCGTGGCGCGCCGCCGGCGGCGAGGTGTCCACGGAGCCGGCCGCGCCCGCGCTCGGCGACTTCGCCGGCGGTCCCGGGGCGATGCCCGTGGTGTCTGCCGCCTCGGTGCTCGACACCGATGTGGTGGTCGACGCCCGCGCCGCCGAGCGCCACCGGGGCGAGTCGGAGCCGATCGACCCGGTGGCCGGGCGCATCCCGGGGTCGGTCAATGTCCCGACGTCGCACAATCTCGACAATCACGGCCACTTCCGCGACCCGCACGAGCTGCGGGACGGTCTACGCGGAGGTCGGTGCGGTGCCCGGCGCGGACGTGGCGGCGTACTGCGGCAGCGGCGTCACCGCCTGCCACGACGTGCTCGCCCTGGAGCTGGCTGGCGTCTCGGCAGCTCTCTATCCGGGCAGCTGGAGCGAATGGGTCACCGACCCGGACCGACCGGTCGAGACCGGCTCGACCGTGGCGCAGAAAGGAGACAGCGCATGAACACCGTCGAACGCACTCCGTCGATCGTCCGGTGGACCAGGAGCCTCGAGGAGACTGAGGCGCTCGACGGTCCGGCGAGGGCCGTGGAGCCGATCGTCCAGAGCCTGTTCGGCAGCGGGACACGAGGTTCGCTGCTGCGCGGGGACTGGCTCGGCCACGCCGTCCACCCAGTGCTCACCGACGTCGTCCTCGGCACCTGGACGTCCGCGACCGTGCTCGACCTGTTCGGAGGCCGAGGCGCGCAGGACGCCGCGCAACGACTCGTCGGCACCGGACTGCTGGTGTGGGGGCCGACGGCGTGGACCGGATGGGCCGAGTGGTCGGAAACCGGGACGCGCGACAGGAGAGTGGGCCTCGTGCACGCGGTCACCAACGGGGTTGCGCTCACCGCGTACACGGCGTCCTGGCTGGCCCGCCGTCGTGGCCGGCACGACGCCGGCGCGCGGCTGGCACTTGCCGGCGCTGCTCTCACTGGAGTCGCCGGATACCTGGGCAGCCACCTCGCCGCGGCGCGCAAGGTGGGGAGCCGCCATCCGGCCTACGCCGAGCCTGGTTCACAGCCACCTCGACCTGGTGCGACCTGAAGGCGATTCGATGCACATGTCGGCCCCGATGCGTGGATCAGCGGAGGCTGAAGGGTGGGTAGGAGTCAGTGAGGAGGAGGAAGGCATAAGCCTGCACGCGCAGAGCCCACCGGCCGACCCCGACGACGTAGTCGAACAGGGCGCGCGGGTAGCGACCGGTGAACAGGATCGCGAACCATGCGATCACCACTGCCACGAAGGCGCCGACCCCGAGGAACAGCAGCACGACGTAGTGGGGCAGAGCCAGGAGCCACTTGACCAGCGGTAGCCACCGGTTGAGGCCCTCGCGTGCGTCGGGGTAGTCCAGGTCGAGGTGGACGCTCTGCTCGTCCTCGGTCGAGGGGTAGTGGTCGGTGAGCAGGGCGAAGTAGGCGCCGACGCGCGTTCCGAAACGGTTGAACTGGAGCACGAAGTCGAACCACCAGCGCGGGTAGCGCTGCCGGAAGACGATCATCAGCACCGTGGCGGCGAACAGCCCACCGGCGATGCCGCCACCGGTGCTCGTCGTCTTCTCGACCACCTCGCCCGACTCGTAGATGACCGTGGTCGACGTCGCGGACGCACTCACCAGCGACAGCACGATGGCGATGGGGATGATGAGCACCACGCGGAACAGCGTGGTGACCCGGTTCAGCCGGTCGGGGTAGTCGATCTCGAGGCGTGCGGCATAAGTCTGCTGTGGTGCATCCATGACGTCCCTTTCGGTCTGTTCATGCCTACTCCCTCATCCGCGGCAGCGCCAGAGCCCACCGCCCCTGGCGGCGTGGGTGGGTCACGCGCGGGCATCACGCTGCGCTACATCGCCGGAGACGGGCTGGCGGTTGCCCGTCGCTGCCTGATCACCGCTACCAGTGCACGCCCTTGAACACCCGCGCAAGCATGATCTGCTCGGACTCCCGACCGCCAGCAGAGACATCGGTGCCCTTGGCGGCGGCCGAGTCGGGGAAGACGTGGTAGGCCATGTTGAGGATCCGGAAGGCCGTCTTCGGGGCCACGGTGTGGGCCACCGCGCCGGCGTTGCCGAGCAGGGTGTTGATCTCGTGGGGCCGCTCCACCATCGCCTTGATCACCAGATCGGCCGCCTGGGCCGGGCTGATGGTGGGGAACCGGTCGTAGAGCTTGGTCGGCGCGATCATCGGCGTCCGCACCAGCGGCATGTGGATGCCGGTGAACGTGATGCCGTCGCCGACCAGCTCGGAGGCGACCACGTTGCTCCACGAGTCGAGCGCGGCCTTCGACGCGACGTACGCCGAGAACCGCGGCGGGTTGGTCTGCACCCCGATCGAGGAGATGTTCACGATGTGGCCGCGTCGCTGCTCGCGCATCGTCGGGACCAGCCCCATCACGAGCCGGATCGCGCCGAAGTAGTTGAGCTGCATGGTGCGCTCGAAGTCGTGGAACCGGTCGTGCGACAGCTTGAGCGACCGCCGGATGGACCGGCCGGCGTTGTTGACGACGTAGTCGATCGACGGCAGCTCGGCGGTCATCTCCTTGCAGAGGGTGTCGATCGCGTCGAGGTCGGAGAGGTCACACGGGAAGACGTACGCCGTCCCGCCGTGGTCCTCGATCGCTGCCTTGGTGGCCTCGAGCTTGTCCTTGCCGCGGGCGACCAGCACGGGTACGCCGCCGGCCTGCGCGACCTTGAGCGCGGTCACCTGGCCGATGCCGGACGAGGCGCCGGTGATCACGACGTACTTCCCGGTGAGCGCTTCGCGGGCACCGCGGTCGCGGGCGGTCGAGCGGTCGAGGTGCTCCTCCCAGTAGCCCCACAGGGTGCGCGCGTAGGACTCGAGGTCGGGGACGCCGATGCCCGACCCGGACGAGCGCCTGCTCGGTGCGCCGGGAGTCGAAGGTGGCGGTGAACCGGGTGTGGGCGAGCACCTCCGGCGGGATGCCGAGCCGGCCGATCGTCTGGCCGAGCAGCAGCCTGGCCGGGGCGGTCTTGACGAACGCCGTCGCGAGCTCGACCGGGCGGAGCGGGCGGGGGATCAGCGCGAGCGGTCCGGCGTGGGTGACGTTGCGGTCGACCGGGGTGGCGAAGGTCGGGGCGCCGGCGGCGGCGCAGAACACGTTGATCAGGTCGACGACCGGCTGCGGCTCGGGGTTGACGAGGTGGAAGGCCTCGCCGTCGCGCTCGCGGCAGGTGGGCGATGTGGTCCATCGCCTTGGCGACGTAGTCGACCGGGACCACGTTGGTGTCGCCGAGGTCGACGCCGACCAGCGGCAGCCACGCCGGCAGCCGGTCGCGCAGCAGCTTCATCATCGGGAAGAAGTAGTAGGGGCCGTCGATCTTGTCCATGACGCCGGTCTGGCTGTCGCCGACCACGACCGCGGGCCGGTAGACGCGCCACGGCACGGTCGCTTCCTCGCGGACGATCTTCTCGGACTCGTACTTCGTCCGGTGGTACGGCGAGGGCAGGTCCTGCCCCTCGGCGAACATGGACTCGTCGAACCGGCCGTGGAACTCGCCCGCCGCCGCCACCGACGACACCTGGTGGAAGCAGCCGACCTGCAGCGCGTCGGCCAGCTCGAGCGCGTGCCGGGTGCCCCCGACGTTCATCGCCTCGTTGGTGGCGTCGTCGGCGGTCATGTCGTAGATCGCGGCGAGGTGGAAGAAGTGCTCGACCTTCCCGGCGTGCTCGGCGATCCAGTCGGCGTCGAGGCCGAGCCGGTCCTGGCCGAGGTCACCGACGACGGGCACGACCCGCGACGTACCCCAGCGCGTGATCATGCGTTCCATCCGCGGCAACGAGGACTCACGGACCAGCACGAACACCTCACCCTCGCGGTGGTCGAGCAGCTCCTCGACGAGGTAGCGGCCGATGAATCCGGTAGCGCCGGTCACGAAGTACGACATGGCCGGAGACTACCGACAGGTAGCCACCGCCGACACCCGTTGAGTTGGGGGGTTTGGCCCCCCGAGTTGGGCATCCTGGCCCCGTGGCGGAACTAAGGCACATGATGCGACGTCGTACCGATGTGCGACTCCTGCCCGTAGCCGGCGCTTGTCTGTGCGCCTCCGTGCTCGCGGCCTGCGGTAGCGGCAATGCTGAGGCGACCTGGGAACTTGCTCCGGGCCAACAGCTGACCGAGTCATCCACCACGTTCGTGGCACTCGTGACACGGACCGGATGCAACGGCGGTGTCACCGGAGACGTGGAGGAACCCGAGATCTCCTACGACGACTCTGAGATCGTGGTGACGTTCACCGTCACCCCTGGGCCACCGGACAGCGCGACCTGCCCCAGCAACAAGGCGGTTCCGTACGAGGTTGAGCTGGACGAAGCGATAGACGGACGATCACTGGTCGACGGGCGGTGACCCTGCGGTGAGGCCTACTCGGACTTGCCGCCACCGAACATGATCTCGTCCCAGGAGGGGACGGAGGCACGGCCGCGCTTCTTGGGGGGCTTGGCGTCCGGCTCGTCATCGGTCTTCGGGGACTCCGAGGACTCGGTCTCGGCCTGCTCGGCGGTGTCGAGCTCGGCGACCACGTCGTCCGCCTCGGCATCCGCGACAACGGGCCCGCTCGTCGAGGTAGGCCTCGACCGACTGCTCGGAGCCGAGGGAGGCGGGCTCGTCACGGACCAGCGAGATCGCGTCATCGCCCAACGGCAGGTGATCGTCGCCGGCCACGGCCGCCCGACGGGCGCGGGCACGGGAGATGTCGTCGCCGGCCGGTGGCGCGGCCTCGGGGCTCTCGACCGACAAGCCGTCGCCGAGCAGCCAGGTGGCGTCGTCGTTGTCGACCACGACGTAGTTGCCGGGGGCGTCGAAGACGAAACGGGCGGTCCCGCTGCGGCCACCCGCCGAGAAGTCGCCGGTGAGCGTCCACTTGCCGTCCTCGCGGCGAGCGGAGTCCCACTCGACGGTGTCGGGGTCGACGTTGAGGCTGCGCAGGTGGAAGCCGACGGCCTCGCCGAGGGTGCGCGCGCCGCCGCCCTGGCCGGTACGGCGTACGGAGGAGCGCTGGGCGCGCTCGGCGACGTGCTGGCGCTCGGCGAGGACCGGCGCCGCGAACGGCATGATCGCGTCGACCGTCGTCTGCGCCGCCTGGGCCACGGCCTCGGGCGTCTCGCCGGAGCGGATCCGGGCCTGGATGTCGCGAGGGCGGAGGCTGCTGTCCATCTTGATCTCCAACTGGCCGAGCCGGGCATGGTCGCCGCGGAGGGCGGCCCGGAGACGCTCGTCGGCGTCGAGAGTGAACTCGACACCCTTGTCACTCACGAGGAGCAGGCGTTTCCCGTCAGCGCTCAGTCCGGCGAGCGTGAGGTGGGCCATCGCGGGCGTTCTTCCTGGTCGTCTGCGGGTCGTTCTCCGTGGGCCGAGCCTACGCCAGCAGCAGGCGGCGCCGGCCCCACCGCGCACGGCGCGCCCCGGTAACCTCCGAGCGTGTCACCGCTGGAAACCGAACCCCTCCTGGTCGCCCTCGACCTCGCCGGAATCTTCGTCTTCGCCATCTCCGGGGCACTGGTCGCGGTCCGCAAGGAGCTGGACGTGTTCGGCGTCCTGGTGCTCGCCGGTGCCACGGGCCTCGGCGGCGGTTTCCTGCGCGACGTCCTCATCGGCGCCACGCCTCCGGCAGCACTGGCCGACTGGCGCTACCTGATGGTGCCGGTCGCAGCGGGCCTGGTGACGTTCTGGTACCACCCCACGGTCGGACGGCTGGAGCGGCAGGTCAGCGTGCTCGACGCCTTCGGGCTGGCGCTGTTCTGTGTCACCGGCGCGCTCAAGTCGCTCGAGTACGGCCTCGGCCCGGTTCCGGCCGCCCTCATGGGCATGGTCACCGGCATCGGAGGCGGCATGCTCCGCGACCTGCTCGCCGGTCGGGTGCCCGCCATCTTCCGCGGCGAGCTCTACGCGACTCCCGCTCTCGCCGGCGCCGCGATCGCGGTGGCGGGCGCGCGACTGGATCAGCCGGTCGCGCTCAGCGCCCTCCTCGGCGGCGGGGTCTGCCTCGCCTGGCGGTTGCTGGCGATGTGGCGCCACTGGCACGCCCCGGTGCCCGCCGGTCCCGCGAGCGTCTAGCTCTCGTAGCGAGTCGTCCCGAGGACCCGCCGCAGGTAGGGGTTGTCGAAGACCCGATCCGGGTCGAGCCGGTCGCGCATCGTGAGGAATTCACCGAAGCGGGGGTACGCCGGCGCCAGGTCGTCGACGGTCCGGGTGTGGACCTTGCCCCAGTGGGGTCGGCCGCCGTGGTCGCGCATGATCCGCTCGATCCCGAGGAAGTACGGCACGTGGTCGGCGGCCACGTAGGTGTGGAACGCGAGGTAGACGGTGTCGCGGCCCTGGCTGGTCGACAGCGGGATGTCGTCGGCCGGCGCGACCCTGATCTCGACCGGGAAGCTGATCCGCCAGTCGGAGGCGTCGATCGCCCGGCGGGCCTCGCGCAGCGCGGCCATCCCCGCCTCGCGCGGGACGGCGTACTCCATCTCCTTGAAGCGCACCCGGCGGTCGGCGGTGAAGACCCGATGACCGGTGTCGGAGTAGGTGCGCTCGCTGAACAGGCGGCCGGAGACCCGGTTGATGGCGGGTATGGCGGCGGGGAACCGGTGGCCGACCCGGTTGGTCAGCTCGAACACCCGGTTGGACACCAGGTCGTCGTCGAGCCGTGCCCGCCACCGGGACAGGGGCTCCGGCGCGGTCTCGACCCGGTCGTTGGTCTTCATCTGCATCCGGTCGCTGTGCGGGAACCAGTAGGCGTCCAGGTGGTCGTGGGCGTCCGCGAGGTCGAGCAGCGCCGCCGTTCCCTCCTGCCACGACATCCGGCGCTCCCGTGCGCGCACGGTGAACAGCGGCTCGACGTGGAAGGTCACCGTCGTCATGACCCCGAGCGCTCCCAGCCCGACGCGCGCGACGTCGAGGACGGCGGGGTTCTCCGTCGCCGATGCCCGCAGCACCTCCCCGGTCCCGGTCACCAGCTCCATCCCGGCCAGCTGTGCCGAGAGCGACGCCGTCCGGCCACCCGATCCGTGGGTGCCCGTGGAGACCGCGCCGGCGAGGGTCTGCTCGGCGATGTCGCCCATGTTGTGCAGCGAGAGCCCGAGCCGCTCCAGCTCGTGGTTGAGGACGTGGAGCGGGGTGCCGGCACCGGCGGTGACGGTCATCGCGTCGCGGTCGACGGCGACGATCCCGGTCAGGTGGGTCGGCAGCAGCATCGTGTGCTCCGGAACCGCGACCGCGGTGAAGCTGTGGCCGGTGCCCATCATCTTGACGGTCGTTCCGGTGGCGCGCGCCGCCGCCACTGCGGCCACGACGTCATCGGTCGTGCGCGGCGCATAGACCTCGGTCGGACGCGCCGAGGCCAGCCCCGACCAGTTCCTCCACTCCACGGTCTCGACCCTACGGCTCCCGAGGAGCCGAGGGACGAGGCGCCTCGAAGGGCTGACGCGGTCGTGGCAGCAGCTGTGCGGCAGCAGCGGCGAGGGCGCCGGCGCCGAGCGACACGAAGTACGCCGACGAGGCGCCGGCGCGGTCGATCACGAGACCGGCCAGCGCCGCGCCCGGCGCGATGCCCGCGACGACCCCGCTGTGCAGGACCGACATGCCTTCCGTCAGCCGCGAGGAGGGCACGGACTGCTCGACCAGGGACGTGGCGGCGATCAGCGTCGGCGCGATGGCGAAGCCGCCGATCAGGAGAGCGCCGCCCATCAGGAACACCGAGTCGATGAAGGCGAGCGGCGCCATCGCCACGCACATCCCGGCCGCGCCGAGCCGCACCCGGTTGACCGTCGGCTTGCGGAACGTCAACGCGCCGGTGATCAGTCCGGCCAACAGGCTGCCGAAGGCCCACAGGGCGAGCAGCGGACCGGCGTACGCCTGGTTGCCCTGCTCCTCGGAGAAGGCGACGGTCACCACCTCGGCGCCGCCGAAGAGGGCACCCAGCGCGAACATCATCACGACCAGCGGGGTCAGGGTCCGCCACGGCAGGCGGGTGCGGTCGCCGGTGGTGCGGTGGTCCGGCAGCACGGGAGGTTCGGTGGAGCGTTGCGCGGCGAGCAGCAGGGTGCCGACCAGCCCGCTGATGATCGCGGCGGCAAGGCCGGCGACCGGGTCGATCGCGGTGGCGAGCACCGTCACCAGGATCGGGCCGAGCATGAACACGCTCTCGTCGGCGACCGCCTCCAGCGCGAACGCGGTCTGCACGTCTGCCGGTCGGCCCTGCAACGCATGCGACCAGCGCGCGCGCACGCAGGAGCCGGCCGCCGGCAGCGCGGCACCGCCCAGCGCGGCGAAGACGTACGTCGTGGGCGTGGGCCAGTCGGCCTCGACCGAGACGACGAGCAGGCTCACGGCCGTGGTGAAGACCGCGACCACCGGGACGAGCACCCGCGCCTGACCGAGTCGGTCGAGCAGCCGGCCCTGCACGATCGCGAACACCGCGCCGGCGGCGACGTAGACGGCCGAGACAGCGCCCGCCAGGCCGTAGGAGCCGGTCGCGCCCTCGACCAGCAGCACGATGCCGAGACCGACCATCGAGATCGGCAGCCGGGCGACCACACCCGACGCTGAGAACCGCAGGCTGCCGGGGACGCTGAGGATGCGGCGGTAGGTGTCGAGCATGGCGCCCGAAGCCTACGGCGCGCCGCGAGGTTAGATGGAGGGGTGACCGCCGACGTGAGCCCCTACGACGCGGTGCTGCTGGTCTCCTTCGGCGGACCGGAGCAGCCCGACGACGTGATTCCGTTCCTGGAGAACGTGACCCGCGGCAAGAACGTCCCGCGGGAGCGGCTGGCCGAGGTGGGGGAGCACTACGTCGCGTTCGGAGGGCGTTCGCCGATCAACGACCAGAACCGGGAGTTCCTGGCCGCGCTGCGCGAGGACCTGGCCGGTGCCGGGATCGATCTTCCCGTCTACTGGGGCAACCGCAACTGGGACCCGTACCTCACCGATGCGCTGCGGCAGATGGCCGATGACGGCGTGCGTCGGGCGGCCTGCTTCGTCACGAGCGCCTACTCGTCGTACTCAGGGTGTCGGCAGTACCGCGAGAACCTCGCGGCCGCCGCCAGCGAGGTTCCGGGAGCCCCCCAGCTCGACCGGCTGCGCCACTACTTCAACCACCCGGGCTTCGTGGAGCCGGTCGTCGACGCGACACTCGCCTCGCTCGCTCAGCTGCCCGAGGGCGTGCGGGAGAACACCCACCTCGCCTTCGTCACCCACTCGATCCCCACGTCGATGAACGACGCCAGCGGCCACGACGGCGGCTGGTACACCCGCCAGCACACCGCCGCCATGGTCGAGGTGGCCGAGCGGGTGCGGCAGGAGACCGGGCACCGCTTCCCGGCCGCGCTGGTCTACTGCTCCCGCTCCGGACCGCCCCAGGTGCCGTGGCTCGAACCCGACGTCAACGACCACCTCGCGCAGCTGAAGAAGCAGGGCGCGGAAGGCGTCGTGCTGGTCCCGATCGGGTTCGTCTCCGACCACATGGAGGTCATCTACGACCTCGACACCGAGGCGCTCGCGACCGCCCGCGACCTCGACCTGCCTGCGGTGCGAGCCGCGACTCCGGGCGTCGACCCGAGATTCGTGGCGGTGGTCCGCGACCTGCTCGTCGAGCGGGCCGCCGCCGAGCGCGGGGAGGTCCCGGACCGGGCGACGGTCGGTGGCCTGTCGGCGTCGTGGGACCGCTGTCCGGTCGGGTGCTGCCCCAACCCTCGCGGTGACCGCGCGGCGATCGGCGGTGCCGGCGACCTCGGTGAGACCGCGTGAGCCCGGATCGGGGTGCCCCGTCCCCAGCAGCACTGCGCGACCTGGCCCTGTCGGTCGCGCGCGCTGGTGCCGAGCTGGTCCGCGAACGGCGTGGAGCGGGGGTGACGGTCGCCGACACCAAGAGCAGCTCGGTGGACGTCGTCACCGAGGCCGACCAGGCTTGCGAGCAGCTGATCCGGCGGCTGCTGCTCGACGCGCGACCCGACGACTCGATCCTGGGTGAGGAGGGGGACGACCACGACGGCACGAGCGCCGTGCGCTGGGTCGTCGACCCGATCGACGGCACCGTCAACTTCCTCTACGGGCTTCCCGAGTACGCCGTCTCGGTGGCGGCCGAGGTCGACGGCGAGGTCGTCGCGGGTGCGGTCGTCAACGTCGCCACCGGCGTCGAGTACGTCGCCGCCGCGGGCCTGGGCGCGACGCGTGACGGCGAACCGCTCCGCGTACGCGACGTACCTCCCGTCGCCGAGCGACTGGTGCTGACCGGCTTCGGCTACCGCGCCGACGTCCGCGCCAGCCAGGCCGAGCGTGTCGCCCGGCTGCTGCCGAGGGTGCGCGACATCCGGCGGATGGGCTCGTGCGCCCTCGACCTGTGCCACGTCGCCGAGGGCAGCGCGGACGGCTACGTCGAGGAGGGGCCGCAGGCGTGGGACTGGTCCGCCGGATCACTGATCGCGGTCGAGGCGGGAGCTCGCTTCGGCCTGCTTGGCCGGGGTCCGGAGCGGCTCGTGGTGGTCGCCGCTCCAGCCGGCGGGTGGGACGAGTTCGTGCGTCTGCTCACGGAGTGTGGATTCGTCGACCCTGAGGCGGAATAGCGACCGTTCACAGGGTGTTCAGGCGACACGGCGTGGACCGGTGTGCACCAGTCGTGCTTCATGGTGCACAATCTGGCGCCGGAGCGACGCGGTGAAGCAGTTGCCGCCTGACGGCATTGGGGAGTGGAGAAGACAAGCATGGCGACTGATTACGACGCACCTCGCAAGACCGAGGAAGACCAGTCCGAGGAGAGCATCGAGGAACTGAAGGCGCGTCGTCACGACAAGAATTCGGGAAAGGTCGACGAGGACGAGGCGGAAGCAGCCGAGTCGTTCGAGCTCCCGGGTGCCGACCTGTCCCATGAGGAGCTC
This sequence comes from uncultured Actinomycetota bacterium, assembly GCA_963804845.1. Lineage (GTDB taxonomy): Bacteria > Actinomycetota > Actinomycetes > Propionibacteriales > Nocardioidaceae > Nocardioides. Next base: position 1,188,156 of record CAWDSA010000007.1, read on the forward strand.
GCCGTCGAGGTGAAGCCCAAGCAGGAGGACGAGTTCACCTGCATGAGCTGCTTCCTCGTGCACCACCGCAGCCAGCTGGCCGACGAGAAGAAGCTGATCTGCAAGGACTGCGCCTGATCGTCAGGTAGTGGGCGTCGGCGCGTCCGGGTCCTGACGGTCCTTGGCGAGCTCCGGCGGCAGGTGTCCGGTCGACTTCGCGTAGTAGCCCGCGGCCCGTCGGGCCGCGGCCATCCGGGCGAGCCCGATGAGGGCCCCACTCACGGCCGCCCACGCCACGGCTTCCTTGACGTCCACGTCGGGATCGGCCGGGTTGGCCGGCGGCGTCTTGCCGGTCGCCGCTTTCCACCCGGTGTTGAGCGCCTTCTTCGCGACCGCGGCCGCGCCGAGCACGGACACGAGGGAGAAGATCGTCCAGACCTTGGAGGAGGTGGAGGAGCCATCAGATGCCATGGCCCGACCCTATCCGCCGTCGCGCTCGTCCGAGCCGCCCGATCGGGTGAGGCTCGTGAGAGCCGCCGCGAGCTCGTCCGGGTTCCTCGTGCTGAGCAGCCAGTACGGTGCCGGGTCGGCCGGGTCGGTGATCTCGACCCGTACGGCACGTTTCAGGTAGGGGCGCAGCAGGAGGTAGGCGCGCGCGTCCGCCTCGACCCCGGCCAGCCGGCGGGCCGCATCGGCGTCGAGGGCGGTGGCAGCGCCCAGGTGCTCGGCACCGATCCGTGCCCGCCCCGCCCGCAACGTGCCGTCGGCGACCTCGATCCGGGGCGAGCCGTAGCCCAGCAGCAGCGCCGCCATCACCGCCACGGCGATCCCCGTCACCAGCAGGCTCGCGGGCGTCGAGAGCGCGACCACGGTCGCCAGCCACAGGCTCGCCACCAGCATCGTCCCCTGGACCCACCACCGCAGCGGCACGGTGAGCCGTTCGGCGTACGGGGTGTCCACGGGCTGCATCGTAGGAGCGCCTCCCACCGGTAGTCTCACCGCCCGTGCCCGACCACGACCTCGACATCCAGATCATCCGGCTCGACCCCGATCTGCCACCGCCGTCCTACGCCCATCCCGGCGACGCGGGGGCAGACCTGGTCACCACCGTCGACGTGACGCTGGCGCCGGGGGAGCGGGCGATGGTGCCGACCGGGATCGCGCTGGCGCTCCCCGAGGGGTACGTCGGGCTGGTGCACCCCCGGTCCGGGTTGGCCGCGCGGTCAGGGCTGTCGATCGTCAACGCTCCGGGGACCATCGACGCGGGCTACCGCGGCGAGATCACGGTGATGTTGATCAACCTCGACCCGGCCAGCCCGGTGGTGCTGCAACGGGGCGACCGGATCGCCCAGCTCGTGGTGCAGCGCGTCGAGCGGGCCCGGTTCGTGGAGGTGGCCGAACTCCCCGAGTCGGTCCGTGGTGAGGGGGGCTACGGTTCTACAGGAGGATTCGGCCTCGTCTGAGCCGGTCCGAAGGAGATGTCAGTGAAGTTCGGTCGCAAGTCCACGCCCGCACCCGCGGAAGCCCCCGTCGACGAGCAGGCGGACGAGGCGAGCGCCGAGCAGACCGACGTCCCCCCGCAGGCTGGCCCCTTCGACATCGACGATCTGGGCGACGACGGCGTGGAGCGGGTCGACCTGGGATCGATGCTGATCGCCCCCGTCGCCGGGAGCGAGCTCCGGATCCAGGTGGACGAGCGCACCCAGCAGGTCCAGTCCGTGATGATGGCCGGCGCCGAGGGAGCCCTCGAGCTGCGCGCCTTCTCCGCGCCCCGGGGTGGCGACCTCTGGAGCGAGATCCGCCCCCAGCTCGCTGCCGACATGGCGCGCCGCGGCGGGACCGCGACCGAGCAGGAAGGCCGCTTCGGACCCGAGCTGGTGTGCTCGCTGAGCGTGAAGACCCCCGACGGCCGTACCGGCCAGCAGGCCTCGCGCATCGTCGGCATCAACGGCTCGCGCTGGATGGTGCGCGCCACCTTCCTCGGCAAGCCCGCGGTCGACCCCGAGACCGCCCAGCCGTGGGAGGACGCCCTCACCCAGCTCGCCGTGCGCCGCGGCGAGCAGGCGATGCCGGTCGGCGACCCACTCCCGGTGACGCTGCCCGAGCAGGCGCGCAAGGTCGGGCCTACCGGCACGCCCGAGGCGCCGGGGCCGGTCCAGGACTCCTGACGTGACCGAGAAGAGCCGCCTGCGCCGCAGCCTGAGCCGGTGGGCCAGCAGCACCGACATGCACGCCCGTGAGCTGCGTCGCGACGCCGGCGACGTCTCCATCGGCGACGCGCCGGACCGCCAGCCGGTGACGGTGCAGGGCGTCGTCCGCACCATCACGCTGCGTCCGCGCGGCGGCGTACCCGCGCTCGAGGCCGAGCTGGACGACGGATCCGACGTCCTCACCGTGATCTGGCTCGGCCGGCGTCAGATCGCCGGCATCGCTCCCGGCCGGTCGATGCGGGTGACGGGCCGGATCGGCGGCATCGAGGGGGATCGCACCATCTACAACCCGCGCTACGAGCTGATGCCGTGAACGCCACCCCACGATCCCGCGGGGACCTCGGATGAGCGACCAGCAGCCGCCGGTCGCGGACGTCCAGACCGTCGAGCAGGTCGTCCGCGCCCAGCTCGCCCGGGCGCTGGGGGGCCGGCGGGGCATGGTCGAGGCCGCGGTGCCGACGATCCTGTTCACGATCATGTACCTCACCACACGCGACCTGCCGACCACGCTCGTCGTCAGCGTCGCGGCGGCGCTGGTCATGCTGGTCGTCAGGATCGTTCAGCGCTCGACGGTCCAGTTCGTGATGAACGCCCTCTTCGGGATCGGCATCGGCTGGCTGTTCGTCACTCTCGCGGCCCGCGGTGGTGCCACTGCCGACGAGGCAGCCCTCGCCTACTTCCTCCCCGGAATCCTCTACAACAGTGGCTACGCCGTGCTCATGGGCTTCACCTGCCTGATCGGCTGGCCCCTGGTCGGCTTCATGGTCGGCAGCGTCACCGGCGACGCGACGGCGTGGCACGACGACAAGCAGATCGTCCGGCTCTGCACCCGGCTGACCTGGTTGCTGGTCCTGCCCTGCGTGCTCCGGGCCGGCATCCAGGCTCCGGTGTGGCTGGCCGGCAACAGCGGCGCCCTCGAGGCCGACACGGCGGTGGCGCTGCTCGGTGTCCTCAAGATCGTCCTCGGCTGGCCGCTGCAGCTGGCCGCCCTCGGCGCGATGGTGTGGCTGCTGGCGCGGAACCACACGCCCATCGAGACGCGGCCCGAGAGCGGTCGTGACTCAGCCGCCGTGGAGTGACGGCGCGAGCAGTCGCTCCAGCTCGTTCTCGACGTCCGCGCTGACGACGAACAGCAGCTCGTCGCCCGACTCGATCGGCTGCTCGGCGTCCGGCGTGTAGACCTGCCCGTCGCGGAGGATCGTGACGAGTGCGCAGTTCTCCGGGAAGGGGATCAGCCCCGCCGGCTTGCCGACGTACGGCGAGTCTGCGGGCAACGTCAGCTCGACCAGGTTGGCGTTGCCCTGGCGGAACGTGAACAGCCGCACCAGGTCGCCGATGGTCACCGCCTCCTCCACCAGCGCCGACATGATCCGAGGGGTCGACACGTTGACGTCGACGCCCCACGCCTCGGTGAAGAGCCACTCGTTGTTGGGGTGGTTGACCCGGCCGACGGTGCGCGGCACGCCGAACTCGGTCTTCGCCAGCAGCGAGGTCACCAGGTTGGCCTTGTCGTCGCCGGTCGCCGCGATCACGACGTCGCACTGGTCGAGCCGGGCCTCCTCCAGCGACGACAGCTCGCACGAGTCCGCCAGCAGCCACTCCGCGTCGGGGACGCGCTCGGGCTTGATGGCCGATGGGCTCTTGTCGATGAGCAGGACCTGGTGGCCGTTGCCGATCAGCTCGCGCGCGATCGAGCGACCCACGGCACCGGCCCCGGCGATGGCGACCTTCATGTCACTGCTCCTCCGGACCGCGTTCGAAGATGGCGTAGGCGGCGGCGGCGTTCTCCTCGCGCATCACCAGGTGGAGCAGGTCGCCCTCCTGGATGACGGTGTCGCGGGTGGGCAGCATGCCCTCGCCGAGCCGGTCGATCCAGGCGATCCGGGCCTTGCTCTGCTCCTGGAGCTGCACGGAGCGGTGACCGATCCACGGCGGTGGGACCGGCACCTGGTCGAGGCGGATGGTGCCGGACGGGTCGCGGAAGTCGGGCTCCGCGCCGACCGGAAGTACCCGGCGCAGCACCTGGTCGGCGGTCCACTTGACCGTGGCGACGGTGGTGATGCCGAGTCGCTGGTAGACCTCCGCGCGACCCGGGTCGTAGATCCGGGCCACGACCTGTTCGATGCCGAACGTCTCGCGGGCGACCCGCGCGGCGATGATGTTGGAGTTGTCACCGCTCGACACGGCCGCGAAGGCATCGGCTCGCCCGATCCCGGCCTTCTCGAGGACCTCCTGGTCGAAGCCGAACCCGGTGATCTTGTCGCCGTTGAACGACGGGCCGAGCCGGCGGAAGGAGTCAGGTTCGCTGTCGATGATCGAGACGGTGTGGTTACGGTCCTCGAGGCTGCGGGCGAGCGTCGAGCCGACGCGGCCGCAGCCCATGATCACGACGTGCACGGCACGAACGTTATCCCAGCCGATACCGCGCCGTGGCCAGGCAAGGACTAGCCTGTCCCGTCGTGGGTGTCGGCGACGTCTCGAAGCGGATCCTGCTGGGCCGCAAGCTTCGAAGCTCGCAGCTCGGCGAGACGCTGCTACCCAAGAAGATCGCACTCCCGGTGTTCGCCAGCGACGCGTTGTCGTCGGTCGCCTACGCGCCGGACGAGATCTTCATCATGCTCGCCGTCGCCGGTACGTCGACGTACGTCTGGTCGTGGAAGATCGGCCTCGCGGTCGCCCTGGTGATGCTGACCGTGGTCGCGTCCTACCGACAGACCGTGCACGCCTATCCCTCCGGCGGTGGCGACTACGAGGTGGCGACGGCCAACCTCGGCCGCAACGCCGGCATCACCGTCGCGAGCGCCCTGCTCGTCGACTACGTGATGACGGTGGCAGTGTCCATCTCATCGGCCGCACAGTATGCCGCCGGTGCGATCCCGAGCCTGATCGGTCATGAGGCGACGATCGCGGTGATCGCCGTCGCCGTGTTGGCCGCGCTCAACCTGCGCGGCGTACGCGAGTCCGGCACGCTCTTCGCCGTCCCCACCTACCTGTTCATGATCGCCATCCTCGGCATGTGCCTCTTCGGGCTGCTGCAGCTGCTCGCCGGTGACCTGCCCGACGCCCAGAGCGCAGGCCTGCAGGTCGAGCCGGCCGAGGGCTGGGACGGACCACTCGGCCAGATCGCGCTGATGTTCCTCCTGGCGCGCGCCTTCTCCTCGGGCTGCGCGGCCCTGACCGGTGTCGAGGCGATCTCGAACGGCGTTCCGGCCTTCCGCCGCCCGAAGAGCCGTAACGCCGCCACCACGTTGTTGCTGCTCGGACTGATCGCGGTCTCGATGATGATGAGCGTCATCGTGCTCGCCAACCAGATGAGCGTCCGGCTGGTGGATCCCCTGGACCTCGAGCGGCTCCGTACCGCCGGAGGCGAGGCTCTGCCCAGCGGCTACGAGCAGCACCCGGTGATCTCCCAGATCGCCGAAGGTGTGTTCCAGGACTTCTCCCCGGGGTTCTACTTCGTCGTGAGCGTGACCGGCGTCATCCTTGTGCTGGCGGCCAACACCGCGTTCAACGGTTTCCCCGTCCTCGGCTCGATCCTCGCCCAGGACGGCCTGCTGCCGCGGGCGCTCGGCTCGCGCGGGGACCGGCTCGCCTACAGCAACGGCATCGTGTTCCTCGCGCTGATGTCGATGATCCTGATCTGGGCCTTCGACGCCGAGACGACCCGGCTGATCCAGCTCTACATCGTCGGGGTCTTCGTGTCGTTCAACCTGAGCCAGCTCGGCATGATCCGGCACTGGACCCGCCACCTGAGGACCGAGAAGGATCCCGTCGTACGTCGTCGGATGCTGCGGTCGCGCGCGATCAACACCTTCGGTCTGGGCCTGACCGCGGTGGTGCTGATCGTCGTGCTGGTGACCAAGTTCCTCGCATGGTGCCTGGATCGCGATCCTGGCGATGGCGATCTTCTTCACGATCATGCGGGGCATCCACCGCCACTACCGCAACGTCGCGATCGAGCTCGCCGCCGACGAGGACGACAAGGTGCTGCCGACCCGGGTCCACGCGATCGTGCTGGTCGGCAAGCTCCACAAGCCGACGCTGCGTGCGCTGGCCTTCGCCAAGGCGTCGCGCCCCAACGTGCTCGAGGGTGTCTACGTCGCCACCGACGCCGTCGCCACCAACCGGATGCTCGCGGAGTGGGACGAGCGCAACTTCGGCGTACCGCTGAAGGTGCTGCACTCGCCCTACCGGGAGCTGGTGCGCCCGATCGTGGAGTACGCCCAGGAGATCCGCTCGGCCAATCCGCGAGGAGTGGTCGCGGTCTACATCCCGGAGTACGTCGTGGGTCGCTGGTGGGAGCAGTTCCTGCACAACCAGACTGCGCTGCGCCTCAAGGGGCGGCTGCTCTTCTCGCCGGGCGTGATGGTCATCTCGGTGCCCTACCAGCTGCGGTCGTCCCAGATCGCCCGCGATCGGGAGCTGCGCGGCGACGCCCGGATCCGGTCCGGAGACGTGCGTCGTGGCGACGTCCGCGACAGCTCCACCGGCTCCGGCCGGCAGATCCAGCGGTGAACCGTCAGCCGCGGGCGCGCCGACAACGCGGCCGCTCGCGGGTGGGGGAGCGGTTCACGGTCGAGGTCGGACCGGTCGCCCACGGCGGCCACTGCGTGGCCAGGGTGGTGACCGACCAGTCGGTCGAGCCTGTCGAGACCCGGGTCGTGTTCGTCCGGCACGCACTGCCCGGCGAGTCGGTCGAGCTGGTGGTGACCGAGGGCTCCGACGGCGACCGGTTCTGGCGCGGCGACGCCGTCTCCGTCCTGACCCCGTCGCCCGACCGGGTCGCACCGCCGTGTCCGTACGCCGGCCCGGACGCCTGCGGGGGCTGCGACTTCCAGCACGTCTCGGTGCCCGCCCAGCGCGAGCTGAAGGCCGCCGTCGTCCGCGAGCAGCTCTCCCGGCTCGCGAAGCTCGACATCCCCGTCACCGTCGAGGCGGTACCCGGCGACGAGGACGGCCTGCGACTGGCGGACCCGGCAGCGCTACGTCGAGCTGCCCGGCGGCGGGCGCGGGATGCGGAAGCACCGCTCCCACGAGGTCGTCCCCATTGACGACTGTCTGCTCGAGTCTGACGACCCCGCCAGTCATGACGTGCTCGGTCGATCCTTCTCGGTCGCGCCTGGCGGCTTCTGGCAGGTCCACCCCGGCGCCGCGGTCGTGCTCGTCGAGACGGTCCTCGACTTCCTCGACCCACAGCCTGGCGAGTCGGTGCTCGACCTCTACGCGGGCGTCGGACTGTTCGCGGCGTTCCTCGGTGACCGGGTCGGCCGGTCCCGGCTGGTCGCCGTCGAGGCCGACGTCGACGCCTGCCGGCACGCCCGCCGCAACCTCGGCTCCGGCGCGGAGGTCGCGACCGGCTCCGTCGACCGGGTGCTCGCCACGTCGTACGACGAGCCCTTCGACCTGGTCGTCCTCGACCCGCCCCGCGAGGGTGCCAAGCGCAAGGTGGTCGAGCAGCTCGTGGACCGGGCGCCCCGTGCGGTGGCCTACGTCGCCTGCGACCCGGCCGCACTCGCGCGAGACGTCGCGATCTTCGCCGAGCACGGCTACACGATGCAGCGGTTGCGGGCGCTCGACCTGTTCCCGATGACGCACCACGTCGAATGCGTAGCGCTACTGGGGAAGACCGGCCATGACCTGCGACGGAGCGATTCGCGATGAAGCCCTCGGCGGGTGGGCGAGTCGTGCGAGGGGGGTCGGTGCCGCTCCTCAGGCAGGTCAGTTTGTCGGGGGGGCCTCACCGGCGAGCAAGCTCGTCCCGAGAGCGGTGTGCTGGTAGAGGACCTGTCTTCCGCGACGTCGCCGGACCAGCAGACCCGCTGCCAGCAGGATCTGGAGGTGGTAGGACACGGTCGGCTCCGACAGGTGCAGCTCACGGGCCAGCTCACCGGTGGAGCGTGGGTCTGCCAACGCGCCGAGCAGAGCGGCGCGGGTCTCGCCAAGGAGGTGCGCCACCGGCGCACCGACCGCGGGCGCCGGTCGGTCCCACAGTCGGGCGATCCCGTCGGCCCGGTAGGTGACCATCGGGGTCTGCGGCCGCTCGGCCGCGATCTGCGCCGCTCCGACGTGGCTCGTGGACGGGACCAGGAGCAGGCCGTCGTCGGCCCAGTCGATGACCCCGTCGTAGGTTCGCTCGAGGGACACCCCGGTGGTCCGCCATCCGATGCCCGGCCCCAGGCGGTCGAGCATCGCCACCGCGCCGTGGCGAGTCAGCACGTCGCCACGGCTGCGGATGTCGGCGTCGAGCACGTCGGCGACCGACGGCCAGTCCTCGCGGATCGCGACCTCGAAGAACGCTCCGACTGCCTCTGCCGCGACCGCGGCGAGGGTCGCCGGGCCGCGCTCGATGAGGCCGGCGAGGACCTCGGGCGGGGCACGGCGCCAGGTCTCGTACGCCGCTGCACTTCCGAAGAGCTCCGCGACCTCGGGGCGGACGGTGCGGCCCCGAAGGCCGACATCGAGGTGGTGCTCGACCACGGGGGGCGGGGTGGCGGCGATGGCGTCGAGCTGCGCTGCCACCGAGACGCCGGGGTCGGGGACGGGGGTGAGGAAGTCTGGCGTGTAGTCGTGGTCGGCGGGTACCAGCGCCTCGAGGAGGCCGAGCAGCCGAGGAGGAACGCCTTCGCGTGCGCGGACGTACCAGGCGCGCGCGTGCGGCGCCGGGTGGCGGTCGCGGCGTCGGACGGTGTCGACGACCTCGAGCACCGGCGAGACCGCGAACCGGGACCGGCCCAGGATGTCGGCTGTCATGGTCACGTGGAGGGCCACGTCCACCAGTCTGGCCCGACGCGGGCCCCGCCGGTAGCGGTTCGACCGTGCTCGAAGGAGTGGCCTCACCGGGTCCAGGTCACTGTGCTGGACACCATGCCCGACCGTCGACCCCTGCTCGTCGGAGCCAACCCCGCCGTCCAGCTCCTCGACGACACGGGAGCATGCACCGCCTACGCGTCGTGCTGGCGTGTCGACTGGTCGGTTCGAGGCTCGGGGAACGCCCTCGTGCTCTGGCGCGCGAGCGAGGTCGTGGTCCACGCCACTGACGCCGCCCTGGGCCAGTGGCTGGCCGAGGACTTCGTGCAGCACTTCGCCGAGCTGCGCGGCCTTCCCTGGACGACGCCCCGTTGCCACACGAGTCCGGGCGCACTCACTGTCAGCCTGTCCTCCGGGGTGCGGGCGCGCATGGGACCGGTGGCGGTGGTCGCCTCTCGGGTGCTTTCTCCCCGGGTCGTGACGCGCGACGACGTGGTCGTGGGTGGCCGCCCGGCGTCGCTCAGCCTCGTCGTAGCGCCCTGCGCGTCCGGGGCGATCATCGTCGGCTCGAACCGGGTGCCAGGACGCGTACGTCGGAACGGCACACCCGAGCGACCGACGTCCTCCGCCTTCGTGGCCGAGGCCGAGGTCTGGTACGAGCGTCCGCCTGTGGGGAGGAGCGGCACCCGACCCTGAGAGCGCCTTCGAATCCACGGGCACGGGCCTGGCCGTCACGGCAATCTCGCGCTGTGTTCCGAGGACGTCTGACGACCGCACCGAGACCGTCGCGGACGACGTGCGCTGGCCGCGTCCGGTGCCAGTACGCCAGGAGATCCGTGACTGGCGAGTCCGGCGTCTTCACCGGTACCACCAGGTGTCGTGGTCCCACCGTGACCCGCCTGGGAACCAGATCTGACGTCACCCCGCTCCGACGTGGTTCGAGGCGCGGACGTGTGGCATCGGTTCCGTTCGCACGGATGCAAGGCGATCGGCTGCCCAGGCGTCGGTTTCAAGCAGACTCGAATGCGTTGCAACGGCCAGCCGCCGCGACCACAGTGAACCAGCGTCCCTCACGGGCCCGCTGGCTCACGAAGGAGAAACGATCCCGTGTCCGAACCTGTTGCCCTCGTGGAGCAGATCAGCACGAGACCCGGGTGGGACCCCGTTCCCACCGCCACATCCTGACCACGAGGAGCACCGACATGTCACTCGTCCGCGTCCACAACTTCGCGATCTCACTCGACGGTTACGGCACCGGAGCGGGCCAAGACAAGGACGCCCACTTCGGCCACGCCGGAGATCGACTCCACCGATGGATGTTCGCCACCAGCTGGTGGGAGTCCGGCGGCAGCAGTGGTGTCGACGACGCCTTCGTCCGGCGGCACGATCCCGGGATCGGTGCCGAGATCATGGGCGCCGGGAAGTGGGGGCACCCGGGCTGGCAGGAGGAGCCGGGCTGGCAGGGCGCCTGGGGCCCCAATCCGCCCTTCCACACCCCGGTCTTCATCCTCACCCACCATCCGCGGCCCTCGATCGAGATGGAGGGCGGGACCACGTTCCACTTTCTCGACGCACCGCCCGTCGAGGCCCTCGAAGTCGCTCGCGACGCAGCTGCCGGACAGGATGTCCGAATCGGGGGCGGGCCTACGGTCATCCGAGACTTCCTTGCCGCCGGGCTCGTCGACCACGCGCACATCGTGGTGGTGCCTATCCTCCTCGGCCGAGGGGTGCGCCTCTGGGACGGATTGGAAGGCCTCGAAGGCAACTACGTGATGGAGACCGTCACCGCTCCCTCCGGAGTGACCCATCTGACCCTCACGCGCCGCACCACTTGACGTGCGCGTGAGTCGGCGGCGCTCCACTGACCGGTGTTGCGAACGCGCCCGTTGTGGCGCCGCCGCCGCGGGCCGCCAACCCAGCGATGTGGGCGCCGCCCCTCAGGGTCGGCGCCCACAAGCAGGTCCGCCACAGCCTCAGTCGACGCTCCAGCGGATGCGGTTCAGCGCCCCGGCGCCGGCGACGTCGTCCTGCTCTCCCGGCTCGTTCTGGCACGGGATGTTGTTGAGCGTCCCGACCAGGGTGATGTTGTTGCCGTCACGCTCGAAGACCTTGACGTCGATCGAGTTCTGGAAGAACTCCGACCCGATGTTCCGGCGCTTCTGGCCCTCGGAGTAGACCCTGACCGGGGTCTTCTCGCTGCCCAGCTTGAAGAAGAGCTCGTCGGTGCCGTCGTTGTCCTGGAGCTCCAACGCCTTGTTGGAGTGAACGGTCAGCTCACAGGTCGCCGTGGCCAGCCGCGGAGGCACCTGAGGCGCCCCCGGCCACGCCGAGCGATGCGAGCATCAGGCCCGACAGGCCGATGACCGACGGGATGATGCGTGTGGTGATGTTCATGATGTCTCCCCTTGAGTGTCGGCCGGGCTCGGTGCCCGACCTGGTGGTTTCGACCCAGAGTCACCCCAGGTCGTCATTGCCGTGTCAGAGCGCGATCCCGCGCACCCGGCGACCGGCCCGGCGGAGGACGCGGGTCAAGACCCACGGGCGCTTCGCCCGCGCCGGCACCACCGGCGACCGGCCTGCAGGGCACCTGTCCGCGTGGCGGATCTTGGCGGTCTGCACCTTGTTCTGGATGGCCTCTGGCGACAGCGCCATCGGGATTCCCGCTGCGGCGTCCATGAACGCCTCGATCGTCTGACCGCACCGGCGGCAGCGCACCGTCTGGATCATGACCTCCCCCCTCGGGCCTGGCCATGACGGCCGACGACATCTGTCTTCCGGAGGGTCGATCTGGCTGCGAACATGGCTGTCTTCTTCCTGGCTAACCGGCCCCAGCTCGGTGCTCGGCCCGTGGTTTCGCAAGGGTCTGCGCCGTGCGTCATCGCCAGGTCAGTGCGGCCGCGGCCGGCCGCCTGCCGGCACGGGCTTGTATCAATCCGCCGTCAGGACGATCCTCAAAGGGACCATGATCCGGACATTCGCCCCCGCGGACGTGCCGAAGCCCGGGAACCCCGCCGGCCGTCTGCCGACGCGCGCCGCCGCTACGAGGCTGGTCGTCGCGGCGGCCGGCTACGGCAAGACGGCGTGGGTGGAGGCCGCGGCCGGTACGGAGGGGGTCGGTTGGCTGCCGGCCGAAGAGGCCTTGTCGCATGGCCCGGATCTCGACGTCGGGCGTGCGAGCGCTGGTCATCGAGGACCTCCACCGGTTGGAAGGCACCGAGCAGAGCCAGCTGCTGGGCCGCCTGGCGGAGCTGTCACCGCACGTGTCCTTGACCCTGACCTCGCGCGAACCCCTGCCCGCCGCAACGCGGGCCTGGCTGGCCGGACCGGTGTCGGAGGTCGGACCCGCGCAGCTGGCCCTCTCGCCGGCCACGGTCGCCGCCGTCCTCGCCGAGGACTACGGGCTGGACGACCCCGAGCTGCCGACCCGGGTGCACACGGCCACGGCCGGCTGGCCGACGCTGGTGCACCTGGCTGCCGAGGCCGCGTCCCGGAGCACGGGAGCCGATCTGGCTGCGACCCTCGGGCAGCCCGGATCGGCGGCCGCGGCCTGGCTGGAGAGCGACGTCCTGCGGGACCTGCCGAGCGAGGTCGTCGACCTGATCTCGATCGTCGCCGACCTCGAGCCACTGACGCCGGACCTCATCGGCCACGTGTGCCGCCAGGCTGGTGTCTCCTCCGCGGACGCGGACACGGCCGGCATTGTCGACCGGTTGCTCACCACCGGCCTGCTCGTCCCCCACCCCCGGGCGGCGCTGGTCGGTCGAGACGGCCTGCGCCTCGTCCCTGTCCTGCGCGCGGTGCTGACTGCCCTCCCGTCGCACGTTCCCGCCGACCAGGCACGCCTGCGGAGTGCGGCCGAGTGGTACGAGTCCCACGACCTGTCCTTCGCGGCGGTGGACGCGTACTGGCGATCGGGCCACCACGGCCCGGCGGAGGAGCTCCTCGGCCACCGCGGGACCCGCATGATCGCCCAGGGCGACGCCTCGGCGATCGTCACCTTCCTGACCGGCCACGAGGTGGATCTGTCCCGCGCCGACGGGTTGGACCCCGGCGCGCGCCGTACCCTCGCCGTGGCCCTGAACCACACCGGCCAGGCGTACGCCGCGCTCGGCGTCCTGTCACCGCTCGTGAAGGCTGCGGATCGCGACGGATGGGACGTCGCCCTGGCCGTGCGCGTCGCGGCCGTGCACTTCAGCCAGGGCGACCTCCCGCTCGCCCGGGACATCCTCGACCGGGTCCCGGAGGACCAGCTGGCCGGCAGCGGGGACGGGATCCTGTGGCTGGCCGCCCGGGCCAACGTGGCGTCGATGCTGGGCGACGACGACCTGGCCGACCGGCTCGCGACCCTCGCCCTCCAGCTGGCCAACCAGTCGGGGGCACCCGACGACCTCACCGCCGCCCATCAGGCGATCGCCAAGACCAGCGCGGGCTCGCGCAAGTCGGCACACCTGGCGATGGCCCTCACCGCCGCGCGCAAGGGCGGGGATGCGGTATCGATGGCCCGGATCCTGGGCAACCAGTCCTACGCCCTGCTTGCCGCCGCGCAGTGCGACCAGGCCGTGACGGTGTCCCGGGAGGCGGTGCTCGCGACCGAGCTGGTCCGGCCGATGGGAGCGTTGACCGCAGCCCTGCACAACCTCGCCGAGGCGCTGACGAGGGTGGGCGAGTACGACGAGGCGCGATGGCACCTGCGCCGGGCGGCGGCCGTCAGCCAGCAGCTCGGGCCGAACCGGGCGGCGGCCAGCCTGTGCGGGCTGGGCGACGTCTATCGGGCTCTGGGTCTCCGGGAGCAGGGTCGCGCGGCCTACGAGGAGGCGGTGGCGCTCGCCCGCACCTCGCACGAGCTCCAGGTGCTGGTGCCCGCACTGGCGGGCCTGGCTCGGCTGGTGCTCGACGTGGCACCCGACGAGGCTCGCGCCGCGGCCGAGGAGGCCCGGCAGCTGGCGTCGACCTCGCTCGCGCCCTACGCACTGACGGCGCTCGGCTGGGTCGAGCTGGACGCCGGTGAGCGGGGCCGCGCCGCGGAGGCGGCCCACGAGGCCGCCGCGATCGCTCGCGGGGAGCAGTCCCGGGACCTGCTCGCCGAGGCGTTGGAGCTCGCAGCGGAGACCGAGGAGCCGGCGGAGGCGATGGACTCACTGACCGAGGCCCTGTCGATCTGGCGAGGCGGCGGGGCGGACCCGGAGGCCAGCCGGATCGAGGTGCTGCTCGGTCGGCTCGAGGGAGCGGATCGGGACGCCCGGGAGCGTGGCCGTCGTGCCGCCGAGCGGCTCCAGCGACTCGGCGTGACCATGGTGAACGGTCGGAGCTTCGGTACCGACCCGGTGGGCAAGGACGTCACCCTCGCGGTGCTGGGGCGGTTCGAGGTCACGGTCGGCGGCCAGGTGGTCCCGTTGCAGGCCTGGAAGTCCAAGCAGGCGCGCACCCTGATGAAGATCCTGGCGGGGCGCCGCGGACGGCCGGTGAGCCGCGCCCTCCTGTGCGAGCTCCTGTGGCCCGGCGACGATCCGATCAAGACCTCTCATCGACTCTCGGTGCTGCTCACCACCGTGCGGACGGTCCTTGATCCGGCCAAGTCGTGGCCGGCGGACCGCTACGTCAACTCCAACGCGAACGGCGTGTGGCTCGACCTTCGCCGGATCAGCTTCGACGCCGACGAGCTGCTCGACGACGCCGAGCACGGGGCCGCCCTGCTGGCGGCGGACCAGACCGAGGCCGCCACGACGGCCCTCACCGCGGTCGATGCGCGGTTCTACGGCGAGGCGTTCGAGGACGAGCAGTCCGGGGACTGGGTGCACGAGGGCTGGGCGCAGGAGGACTGGGCCCAGGCCCTGCGCGAGGAGACCCGCGCCGCGTGGCTGCGCTCGCTGCGGCACCTGGCCACCGTGGCCACCAAGGAGGGGCGCAGCAACGACGCCACCGCCATCCTGACCAGACTCCTGGGCGTCGACCCGTACGACGAGCGGGTGCACCGGGGCCTGGTCAGGAACCTGGTCCGCGCCGGCCGGCACGGGGAGGCTCGCCGGGCGTTCGCCCGGTGGGTCGAGGCGATGGCCTTCGTGGACGCCCCGGTCCCCGACCCGGCCGAGCTCAACCCCCGCTCGCGCGGCGGGTGAGGCGGCTACGCCGGCGTCGCGGCGCTTCTCTGACGCCACGATGACGCCCGGCTGGGACCTTCTTCAGGAGACATCGCACCACCACGACACTCGCCGCCGCAGCCGACCGCCGCGGCCAACACTCAAGAGGACATCATCATGCAGAACCAGCACAGGTATCTCCGGGTCACAACCCGCATCCTCGCCTCCGCCGCGGGCACCGCGCTGACCGTGGCCTGCCTCAACGGCGCCGGCACCGCGACGGCCCACCTCACCGAACCCGAACAGGGACCGCCGCCCCCGTGCCCCACCGGTGGCGTGTTCGTCTTCGGGACACCGGGCAACGACACGCTCACCGGAACGGCCGGACCGGACCTGATCGACGGCCGAGGCGGGAACGACACCATCACGGGGTTGGGCGGTGACGACCTGCTGATCGGCGGTCCGGGCCGGGACAGGATCGAGGCTGGCGCCGGCGACGACTGCGTCAAGGGCGGCAAGCACGCCGACCGGCTCTTCGGTCAGGACGGTCGCGACCGCTTGGGCGGCGACGACGGCGACGACTTCCTCGGCGGAGGACCGCGACGGGACCGCATCGACGGCGGCAAGGGGTTCGACAGCGTGCTGGGGCGTGAGAAGCACGACAGCCATGCCCGGGTCGAGCACTGAGCGGGACAGCTCGTCGCGCTGCTCACCCGCTGACGTCGTGAAGAGACAGTGCGACGATGAGGTCATGGCCAGCTACGACGTGAATCCGGCCGCGGTGAAGCACGCCCGGTCGCTGATCGAGAAGCGGCAGTACGTCCTGGACAGCGACTGGGGCGAGGTGCAGCCGGATGCCGACGCCCAGAACGCCTACCTCGAGAAGCACTCCTGGGAGGAGTACGCCGCCTGGCACCTCGGCCTGACCGAGGGTGCCAACGACGAGACCAAGGCGCGGCACGCGTTCGTCATGGGCGACTTCCGTCGCGTCCACCGCACCGCCCTCATCGCCTGCGTCTACCGGGCCGCCGAGTGGCGTCACAAGGACGTCGAGCTCGCCGCCCACGACCTGCTGCAGCTGCTCGACCGCACGGCAGGCTGAGTCCTCCCGGTCAGGGAAGCCTGAGCTGGGTCCAGCCGGTGCCGATGTCGTCGCTGGCGACCTCGGTGGCACCGTGCTCGGCGATCCACCGGTCGGCCATCCGCCGCTCCGGCGCTCGCGCGCCGTCGTCGAGCAGCACCACGGCGCCGGGGCGGCAGCGATCCGTCAGCACCGGGACGGCGGGGAACCGCGCCAGGGGCCCGGTGCCGCCGGGCGGGCCGTCGACGAACAGCAGGTCGATGTCGTGGAGGTCGGTGAAGGCGGCCGGGTCGTACCAGGTGTGGGTGTCGCCGCCAGCCTCGACGGGCACCAGCGGTGCGACCCGGACCTCCACGACGTCGGCGACGCCGTGGCGACGCAGGTGCTCACGCGTGAGCTCGGCATAGCCCGGATCGTGGTCGATGCTCACCACCCGGCCGTGGCCCTGCATCTTGAGCAGGCGGCCGAGCAGTACGGACGAACCACCGCCGCCGAGCTCGACGACAAGGTCGGGTCGGTGCTCGATCACCTGCTCGGCCAGCTGACGCAGCACCATCGGCGACGCAGCCCAGCCCTGGGTGGTCGGCATCGTCGCCCCGTCGGCGCTGAGCCCTGACAGCGAGAACAGGCCGTCGATGACCGCCCGGGTGTGTCGGTGCTCGCGGCGAACGGTGGCGCGGAGGGACTTGATGATGCCCTCGGCCCGTGCCGCAGGGTCCTGGGAGTCGTCGGAGATCGTGGCGCGCAACCTGCGCACCTCGCGCAGCGTCAGCAGCGCCGTGGCGGCCGCTGCCAGCGCCACGAGCAGGGTCACGACGATGAGGAGGTCTGACACAGGGCTCCTCTGGGGGTGAAGGGAAAGGTGACACGGCGCCCTCAGCACGACCCGATCGGACAGTGGATCGACGAGGACCGCCGCCTGCACCCTATGGCCTCCGGGCCTGCCACTCGTCGGCCAGGATCGCGTAGGTGTAGCCGTCGAGCCAGCCGAGATCGGCGTGGAACGAGTCAGCGATCCCGTGCTGCTCGCGGCGCATCCCGACCTTCTCCATAACCCGCCACGACGCGATGTTGGCGGCGAAGCAGCCGGCCGTGACCCGACGGAGCCCGAGCTCGCCGAAGGCGAGGTCCAGCAGCGCGGTGGTGATGGCGGTCGCGATTCCGCGCCCGGCGTACGCCGGATCGACGAGATACCCGATCAGTCCCTCGGACCCCTCGAACTCCGGCTCGTGGCCGAGCTGACCCATTCCGTCGCGAATCTCCAGGCTGGCAGTCGCGACCGCCCGACCGTCCAGGAGGACGATCGAGGAGTGATCGAGCGGGTCGGCCACAGAGTCCATCCCTGCCCGGGTGTAGCGCTCCGGGTCGACCGTCGTGCGCAGCAGCCAGCGCGTGACGTCAGGATCATTGCGCCACTCGAGCGCTTGCGCCAGCAGCTCGGGCGTCGGTGACACGAACTCCAGCTCCGGTGCGACCACGCCGGGACCCTAGCCGCGCGTCGGCCGGCCGAGCCAGCGAGTTCGATGCCAGCAGCGACGGTGGACAAGGCCAGCCCACGCGCTGCTGCCGTGGGAGCGTCACTGGTGTGCGTCGGCGATCCACCACCTGTTGTGTCCGACATAGGGATGGTCCAGCCCGCAGTCGGCGCAGCGCAGGTAGCGGCCGCCGTCGTCGGTGAAGGCCAGTCGATAGTGGTGGTAGAGGTGACACCGGCAGTGCAACGGGACCGCCGGGGAGACTGCGGGGTCGCCGATCGGCTCGGCTCCGGTGACCGCCCTGCGGAGTGCCCACGAGCGACTCAGGAACCCCCACGCGTGCGCCAGCTGAGCAGAGACCCCGAGGTCGTGGAGCTCCGCCATGACTTCCTGGCGGTAGCGTTCACGGACCGTCCCGGCGGGGAGCACGTACGTCGCCAGTCGGAGCAGGAACGCCGCCGACGGGCGGGGGAGTGTCACGAGGTCACCGCCGGGCCTGGCGAGAACGCACGCGGACGTCGTGCGGCGGCCAGAGCAGATCTGCCGGCGGCCGCGCCGTGTGCGGTGAGCGAGTAGTAGCGGCGCAGGGGGCGGCCGGCCGCGGCCGGGTCGGCGTCCTCCCAGCGTGAGCGCAGCCAGCCGACGGACTCCAGCCGCGCGAGGATCGGGTGGACGGTCCCGCTGGCCAGCCCGGCCTGGGCGCCGATCTCCAGGCCGTAGAGCTCTTGGTCCGGCTCGATCAGCAGCGCCTGGAGGACCAACTGGGTCGGGATCGTCATCCGGGGCTTGGCGGCTGGCATGGTCGAACTCTACCTAGGGGCTAGGTAGAGTTCAACCCAGGGGCGGACGTGGAGATGCGCGAGATGTCGACATCATGTATCTTGATATCAAGACAAATCACGGACTCCGGTCCGGATAAGGCTGCCCTCACTTCCACCCGGGTGACCGGCGGCGGCAAGATGGACAAGACGACGAGAGCCGATCGAGGAGACCACGATGGCGAGCCAGGACAGCTTCGGCGCGAAGAGCACCCTCTCGGTGGGAGACCGGGACTACGAGATCTTCCGGCTCGACGCGGTGACGGGTGAGGGCCTGGATGTCGCCAGTCTGCCCTTCTCGTTGAAGGTGTTGCTCGAGAACCTGCTGCGCACCGAGGACGGCGCCGACATCACCGCGGACGACGTCAAGGCGATTGCGGGCTGGGACGCGGACGCCGATCCCGACCAGGAGATCCAGTTCACGCCGGCACGCGTGATCATGCAGGACTTCACCGGCGTGCCCTGCGTCGTCGACCTCGCGACCATGCGCGAGGCCATGGCCGACCTGGGGGGCGACGCGTCGAAGATCAACCCGCTCGCCCCCGCCGAGATGGTCATCGACCACTCCGTCATCGCCGACGTCTTCGGCAGCGCCGACGCGTTCGAGCGCAACGTCGAGATCGAGTACGAGCGCAACCGCGAGCGCTACCAGTTCCTCCGCTGGGGCCAGGGCGCCTTCGACGACTTCAAGGTCGTCCCGCCCGGCACCGGCATCGTCCATCAGGTCAACATCGAGCACCTCGCCCGCACCGTCTTCACTCGTGAGGTCGACGGAGAGCTGCAGGCCTACCCGGATACCTGTGTCGGCACCGACTCCCACACCACGATGGTCAACGGCATCGGCGTGGTCGGCTGGGGCGTCGGCGGTATCGAGGCTGAGGCCGCCATGCTCGGCCAGCCGGTGTCGATGCTGATCCCGCGCGTCGTCGGGTTCAAGCTCTCCGGCGACCTGCCGGAGGGCTCGACCGCCACCGACCTCGTGCTCACCATCACCGAGATGCTGCGCAAGCACGGCGTGGTCGGGAAGTTCGTCGAGTTCTACGGGCCCGGGGTCTCGGTGCTGCCGCTGGCCAACCGCGCCACGATCGGCAACATGAGCCCCGAGTTCGGCTCCACCATCGCGGTCTTCCCGATCGACGAGGAGACCGTGAAGTACCTCGAGATGACCGGCAGGCCGCAGGAGCAGCTCGATCTGGTCGAGACCTACGCCAAGGAGCAGGGCCTCTGGCACGACCCCGACGCCGAGCCGCGCTACTCCGAGAGGCTCGAGCTGGACCTCGCGACCGTGGTGCCGTCCCTCGCGGGCCCGAAGCGGCCCCAGGACCGGGTCGAGGTCACCAAGGCTCCCGGCGCGTTCGCGACGGCTCTGGCCGACTACACCGACGACAAGGACGCCACGGCGACCATCAGCCTCGACGGGCAGGAGCTCGAGATCGGCCACGGCGCCGTCAGCATCGCCGCGATCACCAGCTGCACCAACACGTCCAACCCGAGCGTCATGATCGGCGCGGCACTGCTGGCGAAGAACGCCGTCGAGAAGGGCCTGGCCCGCAAGCCGTGGGTCAAGACGACCCTCGCGCCCGGGTCAAAGGTGGTGACCGACTACTACGAGCGGTCCGGGCTCACGCCGTACCTCGACAAGCTCGGCTTCAACCTCGTCGGCTACGGCTGCACGACCTGCATCGGCAACTCCGGTCCGCTCATCCCCGAGGTGAGCCAGGCCGTCAACGACGCCGACCTCGCGGTGGTCAGCGTGCTGTCCGGCAACCGGAACTTCGAGGGCCGGATCAACCCTGACGTGAAGATGAACTACCTCGCGTCGCCGCCGCTGGTCGTCGCCTATGCGCTGGCCGGCTCGATGACCGTCGACCTGTTCGAGGACCCGCTGGGCCAGGACGGTGACGGCAACGACGTCTTCCTCAAGGACATCTGGCCCGCACCCGCCGAGGTCGAGCGCGTGATCGCCGAGTCGATCAACAGCGACATGTTCGGCTCGTCCTACGAGGACGTGTTCGCCGGTGACGACCGCTGGCGCTCCCTGGAGACGCCCGAGGGCGACACCTTCGCGTGGGACGAGGACTCCACCTACGTCCGCAAGCCCCCCTACTTCGACGGCATGCCGGAGGAGCCGGAGGAGGTCGAGGACATCACCGGTGCCCGGGTGCTGCTCAAGCTGGGCGACTCGGTCACGACCGACCACATCAGCCCGGCCGGCGCGATCAAGAAGGACAGCCCAGCCGGCACCTACCTGCAGGAGCACGGCGTCGAGCAGCGGGACTTCAACTCCTACGGCTCACGCCGCGGCAACCACGAGGTCATGATCCGCGGCACCTTCGCCAACATCCGGCTGCGCAACCAGCTCGCACCCGGCACCGAGGGCGGGGTCACGCGTGACTTCACCCGTGACGGTGACGAGACCACCGTCTTCGAGGCGAGCGAGAACTACCTCGAGGCCGGCACCCCGCTCGTCGTCCTGGCGGGCAAGGAGTACGGCTCCGGCTCGTCGCGCGACTGGGCGGCCAAGGGCACCGCGCTGCTGGGCGTGAAGGCCGTGATCGCCGAGTCCTACGAGCGGATCCACCGCTCCAACCTGATCGGCATGGGCGTGCTCCCGTTGCAGTACCCCGAGGGCGAGACCGCCGAGAGCCTCGGCCTGACCGGCGAGGAGGAGTTCTCCTTCACCGGCGTCACCGAGCTCAACGACGGGAAGACGCCGCGCACGGTGAAGGTCACCGCAGGCGACACGGAGTTCGACGCCGTCGTACGCATCGACACCCCCGGCGAGGCGAACTACTACCGCAACGGCGGGATCATGCCGTACGTGTTGCGCAGCCTGCTCAAGGCTTGACCGGGATGACGATCGACGTCACCGTCCGTCCTGCCGCTCCCGACGAGAGCGCGGCCGTGCGGCGGGTGACCCGCGACGCGTTCGGCGACGACGGCGAACTGATCGTGCGCATCCTCGACGACCTGGACGACGGTGTGCTGACCCGCGCTTCACTGGTCGCCGAGGCGGGCGACGCCGTGGTCGGACATGTCGGCCTCAGCGCGGCGTGGGTCGACGCGCGCGAGCGGCTGGTGGACGTGTGGGTGCTCAGCCCGTTGTCGGTCTCGCCCGCCCACCAGCGTCAGGGGATCGGCGGCGCGCTGCTGAATGCGGCGCTCGACACGGCTCGGCGCGACGGCGTACCGCTGGTGTTCCTGGAGGGCAGCGCCGACTACTACGGCGCCCGCGGCTTCGAGAGGGCGCGCGACCGCGGCTTCCTGCCGGCATCACGGCGCACCCCCGTCGATGCCTTCCAGGTGGCTGCGCTCCCGTCCTGGCAGGAGTGGATGACCGGGGCCCTGGTCTACCCGGACGTGTGGTGGCGTCACGACGCCGCCGGTCTGCGCGACCCGTTGCTGGGTCAGCTCGAGTCGACGATGGGGGCCTGGCATGCGTGAGTTCCTCGACCGAGCAGGGGATGCCGCCGGTGCCGACGGTCGGCTGGTGCGGGGCCCCATGGCCCAGTGGGAAGTGTTTCCGTTCGAAGCCGACTCACTGCGGGTCCGGCCCCTGACCGAGTACGCCGACGTCGAGCCCGATCGGCGCAAGCAGCCGGACCAGTGCAAGGTCTGCCGCGTCCTCGACCGGCCGGAGCTGCTGCTGCACCAGGGTGACCACCTGGCCGTGATCCGCACCGGCGACACCAGCCTGGTGTTCACCGCCAACGTGGTCTCCCTGGCCCATGCACCGCTAGACGACCTCGCCGACGAGGGGCTGGCCGAGCTCGGACTGCTCGTCGGGCGCACCTACCGTGCGCTCCGGGCACTGCCCGAGGTCGGCAACGTCCACGTCAACAAGTGGGAGAACGGCACCGGCCACCTGGTGGTGGTCCTGCTCGCGCGGCCGCGGGGTGTGCTGCAGCTGCGCGGGTCGAACCTCCCGATCTGGGCCGACATGCTGCCGGCCATCCCCGAGAAGGAGTACGCCGAGCGGGCCGACCGCGTCCGCCGGGCGTTCACGTGATCCTCGGCGTCGACACGGGCACCGTCGCGATCCTGGCGGTGGCGGTGCTGGTGGGTGCGGTCGTCCAGGGCACCGTCGGCCTCGGGCTGGGTCTCGTGGCTGCGCCGGTCACCGCCCTGGTCGCGCCCGACCTGGTTCCGGAGCTGCTGCTCTGGCTGGCGATGGCGATGGCGACCCAGACGGCGGCGACCGAGCACCGCGGCACCGACTGGAGAGGTCTCGGCTGGGCCTTGCCACCCAGGATGGTCGGCACCGTCGTCGGCGTCTGGGTGGTCGCGGTCGCCTCCGACCAGCTGATCGGGCTCGCGGTCGGGACGATGGTGCTGGTGAGCGTGCTGCTGACGGTCGGGACGGTGAGGCTGCCGGTCAACCGGGCGTCGCTGCCGGTGGCCGGATTCGTCTCGGGGATCACGGGGACCGCGACCTCGATCGGCGGTCCACCGCTCGCGATCCTCTACCAGCACCACCCACCGAGGGTGCTCCGACCGACGCTCGCCGTGTACTTCGCGGTCGGCGCGGCCCTCAGCCTCGTCGGGCTCGGCATCGCCGGCCAGCTCCGCCTCGACGTACTGCTGCTGGCGCTGCTGCTCAGCCCGCTTCTCGTCCTCGGCCAGCTCCTGTCGGTGCCGGTCCGGCGCCGGCTGCCGCAGGAGGCTGTCCGCGCCGTCGTCCTGGTCGTGTGTGCGGCCTCGGCGCTGGCGCTCCTGGTCCGGTCGATCTAGGTTTCGACAGGCCCGTCGCGACCTCGCGGGCTCGGTCGCGGAGCCAGCTCAACCTCCCCTAGCCCACGCCGCGTGCTCGTCCCTCGCACGCGCCTGCTAGGTGAGATTCTGCAGCCGCACCTGGCCGCGGGCGACCAGCTTGCCGTCGGCGTCCTTCGTCTCGACGGTCCACACCTGTTGCGACCGGCCGCGGTGGACCGGGCGGCAGGTCGACGTGAGTCGGCCCTCGGACACCGCGCGATAGAAGTCGGTCGAGTTGTTGACGCCGACCACGCGGCCCTCGTCTGCCCCCTCCTGTTTGCTCAGCCACAACGCGGCGGCCAGGCTGCACATGCCCTCGATCACCATGCAGTGCACGCCGCCGTGGACGATGCCGAAGGGCTGGTGCGACTCGGGGCCGGCGCTCCACGACGCGTCGATGCCGTCCGCATCCATCCGGTCGAAGGTCAGGTCCATCGCAGCCCGGAGCGGCTCGATGACGGCGAAGCTGGCGTCGAAGGGAAACTCGTCCACCCGCCTCACCCTAGTGCCGCCGCGAGGAATGCCCCTGAGCCCGAAATGTCCCTACCGTGGTCCCATGTCTGACGAGTCGCTCACCCAGGAGCCGCGGATCACCTTCGACGACCTCGGGCTGCATCCCCGAGTTCTCGAGGCGGTGCGCGAGGTCGGCTACGAGACCCCCTCGCCGGTCCAGGCCGCGACGATCCCGACCCTGCTCTCCGGCCGGGACGTCGTCGGACTCGCCCAGACCGGCACCGGCAAGACCGCGGCCTTCGCGCTCCCGATCCTCTCGCAGCTCGATCTGGACCAGCGGACACCGCAGGCGCTGGTTCTCGCGCCCACGCGGGAGCTCGCGCTCCAGGTGTGCGAAGCATTCGAGCGGTACGCCGCACAGCTGCCGGGCGTTCGCGTGCTTCCCGTCTACGGCGGGCAGGGCTACGGCGTCCAGCTCAGCGCGCTGCGCCGCGGCGTACACGTCGTCGTCGGTACCCCGGGCCGGATCATGGACCACCTGGAGAAGGGCACGCTCGACCTCACCGAGCTGAGGTTCCTGGTGCTCGACGAGGCCGACGAGATGCTCAACATGGGCTTCGCCGAGGATGTCGAGACGATCCTCGCCGACACCCCGGACGACAAGCAGGTCGCACTCTTCTCCGCGACCATGCCCGCGCAGATCCGCCGGCTGTCGAAGAAGTACCTCCACGATCCCGAAGAGATCACGGTCAAGAACAAGACCGCGACCGCGCCCAACATCACGCAGCGCTTCCTGACCGTGTCCTACCCCCAGAAGGTCGACGCCCTGACGCGGATCCTCGAGGTCGAGAACTTCGAAGGGATGATCGTCTTCGTCCGGACGAAGAACGAGACCGAGATGCTGGCGGAGAAGCTGCGGGCCCGCGGCTACTCGGCGGCCGCCATCAACGGTGACGTGGTCCAGGCTCAGCGCGAACGGACCATCGACCAGCTCAAGGACGGCACGCTCGACATCCTGGTCGCCACCGACGTCGCGGCCCGCGGGCTCGACGTCGACCGGGTCAGCCACGTCGTCAACTACGACATCCCGACGGACCCCCAGTCCTACGTGCACCGCACCGGCAGGACCGGCCGCGCGGGCCGCAGCGGCGACGCGATCTCGTTCGTCACGCCCCGCGAGCGCTACCTGCTGAAGTCGATCGAGAAGACCACCCGCCAGCCGCTGACCCAGATGCAGCTACCGACCGTCGACGACGTCAACAGCACCCGGCTCGCCCGCTTCGACGACGCGATCACCGAGGCGCTCGCCTCGGCCGAGCGGGTCTCGTTCTTCCGCGACGTGGTCACCCACTACATCCACGAGCACGACGTGCCCGAGGTCGACGTGGCCGCGGCGCTCGCCGTCGTCCTCCAGGGCGACACCCCGCTGCTGCTGGACCCGGAGCCCGTCCGTCCGCCCCGGCGTGAGCGCGCACAGCAGGCGGACCGCGGCGGTGACCGTGGTGACCGCGGTGGGAAGCGTCCGCCGCGCGGAGCAGATGGCCCGCCGCTGGCGACGTACCGCATCGCGGTGGGCAAGCGTCACAAGGTCCTGCCGCGCCAGATCGTGGGCGCCATCGCCAACGAGGGCGGCCTGAGCCGCAAGGACTTCGGCCACATCTCGATTCGCCCGGACTTCTCCCTGGTCGAGCTACCCGCGCAGCTGCCCCCCGGCACCGCGGAGAAGCTGGCGAAGACCCGGATCTCCGGCAAGCTGATCGAGCTGCAGCCGGACAAGGGGCCTGCCCGCAAGCCACGCCAGGACTAGGGTCACGCCCCGAGCAACCGCCGGGCCAGGGAGATGTGGAACCTGGCCGACAGGTGCAGGTCGTCGACGTGGATCCGCTCGTCGGCGTTGTGGTAGCCGGCCGCCATCACCTCACCCGGCGTGGTGCGGAACGGTGAGAACCCGTACGCCGCGGTCCCGGCCGTCGCCCGGAGGTAGACCGAGTCGGTGAACCCCGGGCACACGATCGGGAGCAGGAACCCCTCGTCGCCCTCCTCGGCGAGGCAGGCCGCGACCGCCGCGGGCAGCGCCCCGTCGTGGGCGGACGCGCTGCCGGCCACGTCGCCCGGAAGGACCTCGAGCTCGTAGGGAAGGTCGTCGCCGAGCCGGGCCCGGATCGAGCCGAGCACGTCGTCGGTGGAGGTGCCGGGCAGGACCCGGCAGTCGAGCTCGGCCGTGGCCCGGGCCGGCATCACGTTCCGTGCGCTCGAGCCGGCCAACATGGTCGGTGCCATCGTGGTGCCGGGTGTCGCGGGGAGCAGGTGCTCGAGCGTCGGGTGGAAGCGCGCCGCAGCCGCCAGATCGGCGGCGAGGTCGCCGACCGGCCGACCGAGCAGCGCCTCGAGCGTGCTGTCGGTCGCGGGGGAGCGGACCAGGTCGGGCAGGCCGGGCCCCAGGCGTCCGATCAGCTCGGCAAGACGTGGCACGGCGTTGTCGCCGAGCGTCGGCATCGAGGCGTGGCCGGCCTCACCGACCGCCACCAGGGCGACCGGGAGCGTGCCCTTCTCGCCGACCGAGAACGTCAGCGCCGTACGTCCGTCGGTGAGGGGGAGTCGCTCACCGCCGCCCTCGTTGATCGACATGGTCGGCCGGATGTCGGGTCGCTGCTCGAGCAGCCAGCGCATGCCGACGTCGCCGCGGCCGTCCTCCTCGTCGGCGACTGCGATGAACCAGAGGTCGCCGCGGGGGCGGAAGCCCTGCCGGGCGAGCTCGGCCATCGCGACCGCGCGAGCCGCCACCTCGTCCTTCATGTCGATCGCGCCGCGACCGTAGAGATAGCCGTCGTCGTCGACCACTGCCTCGAACGGCGGGTGGGTCCAGTCGCGGGCGTCGGCCGGCACCACGTCGGTGTGGCCGATGAAGGCGAGCGAGGGTGCGTCGGGGTCGGTGCCGGGGATCTTCGCGACGATGTTGGCCCGGTCGGGCTCGCGTGCGACCAGCTCCGCCTCGACGCCCGCGCCGGTCAGGTAGTCGCGGAGGTGCTCCGCGGCGAGGGTCTCCGAGCCGTGGGTGCCGTGGTTGGTCGTGTCGAGCCGGATCAGTGCCCGGGTCAGCTCGACCACCTCGTCGTGCAGTTCGGACACGTCTCCTCCAGGTGAGAGCTCGGGGCGGGGGATCCCTAGTCTGGCCCCATGATCGCCGCCTTCAGCATCAGCCCCTCCGCCGCCGCCGACGACACCGGGTCGGTGAGCGAGGCCGTCGCCCGCGCCGTCCGCGTCGTCCGCGAGTCGGGCCTCCCGCACGAGACCAACTCGATGTTCACCAACGTGGAAGGTGAGTGGGACGAGGTGATGGCGGTCGTCAAGCGCGCCGTCGAGGTGGTGGCCGAGGTGTCGCCGCGGGTCGGGCTCGTCCTCAAGGCCGACATCCGGCCCGGGTACGACGGACAGCTCACCGCCAAGGTCGAGCGCATCGAGGCCGCGCTCGATCGGTGACGCCGTGGCACGATCGGTGCCGTGGACTCCGAGACGCGTTCCTACCGGACCGGCGGCACCGAGCGGGTGCTCGACCTGACCGCCGACTGCACGGCGTACGTCGAGGGGCGCGGTGACGGGCTGCTGCACGTCTTCGTCCCGCACGCCACCGCGGGCCTGGCGATCATCGAGACCGGTGCCGGGTCCGACGACGATCTGCTCGCCGCGCTGGGCGACCTGCTGCCGGCCGACGACCGGTGGCGGCACCGGCATGGCAGCCCGGGCCACGGCCGCAGCCACGTGATGCCCGCGATCGTGCCGCCGTACGCCACCATCCCCGTGCTCGCCGGCGGGCTCGCGCTCGGCACGTGGCAGAGCATCTGCCTGGTGGACCTCAACGTCGACAACGCCGAGCGCGAGGTGCGGTTCTCGTTCCTGGCCGGCTGAACCCGTTCCGGCTACTCGAAGAACGTGGCGGTGAAGAGGAAGCGGCCCTCGGGCAGCCCGCGGGCCTCGATCAGCAGGCCGACGTCGACCTCGGTGCCGTCGCGTCGGAGGGCAGGGACGGTGACGCGGCGCCCGAGCAGCGGGCTGCGGCCGTTGATCAGGTGGAGGGTGAAGCCCGCGACGTGGGCCTGGTGGAAGCGCTCGGGGATGATCGAGACCAGCCGGCGACCGACCAGGACGGAGGGGTCGTCGTAGCCCAGCAGCTCGAGCGCCGACGGGCTCACCGCCACGATCCGGTTGGCATCGTCGGCCGCCAGGATCGGCGTGGCCGACTCGGTGACCTCGCGGGGGTCCCAGCCGAGCAGCGGGTGCTGGTCCGGTGGCAGGGCGGCGGCCAGCGAGGGCCAGGCCGAGGAACGGCCACCGGCCGCCTGCCGTCGCACCTGGTCGCAGATCCACAGCCGCATCGCCTGGATCTCCGGCTGCGTGGGCGGAGAGAGCAGCTCACCGTCCTCGGCGAGGTGGAGGGCCTCGTCGAGCATGACGTCGAGCGCGGCGAAGCTCGGCAGCGCGTCGCGTGGCACCTCGATCAGCAGCCGCTGCACCGACACCCCGGGCTCGGTGGCGTGCGCCATGACGCTGTCGGGGTCCGTGCCGACCTCGGGGAAGGGCACCTGCTCGAGCAGCAGGCCGAGCGCGTCGCTGGCGCTGGCGTGCTCCTCCAGTGCGCTCAGCTCGGCGTCGAGCCGGACCAGCATGACCTCGCGCAGTACGGCGGCCGCGTGCTCCTGCCAGGCCTGGTGCATCAGCAGCGGCATCCGGTGCAGCTCGACCACGACGGCGCTGTCGTCGTCGGCGTAGACCTCGGCCGGCGCCGGCGAGAGCACTTCGTCCATCCCGGACTCGTCGCTGATCTCGAACCACACGACCTTGCCGTCGGGCACGGGGTGAGCACCCCAGCGGGTGACCAGCTCCTCGACGAGCAGCAGCCCGCGGCCGGTGGGTGCGCTGGTGCCGAAGTCTCGTTGGCTGGGAAGGCGCGAGTTGCCGTCGGTCAGCTCCACCCGGAAGCCCTCGTCGGCCAGCAGGATGCGCAGCCGCATCGAGGTGCCCGCGTGCACGAGGGCATTGGTGACGATCTCGCTGATGGCGAGCTGGGCCGCGTCGAGGGACTCCTCGTTGTCGCTGCCCTCCAGCACCTCGCGCAGCATCCTGCGAGCCCTGCCGGCGCTGGTGGCTTCGGGCGGCAACTCCTCGTCGGCCGCGACCTCCGGTGTCACCACATGTGCATCGTCGCGCCCCGCCGGCCACATCGGCGGCAGCGACACGTAAAACCGGAGACGAACTGCCCGAGCGCGACTTCGAACACATGTTCGACTACGATCATCGGATGGACCGCCCCGTCGCACCTCCCGGTTGGCCGAAACAGGTCAGACCGCCGGACACACCCGACTGGGAGGTCACCGCCGCCAGCTGGCTGCTCGACCTCTGCCCGCCCGACTACCGTCGCTACGCCGGGCTGCGGCGACACGTCGTCGTGCTTGCCCGGTTCGCGGTGCTGCACGTGGAGGCCAACCAGGCCGCCTGCCGCCGCGGGCTCAGCGAGGCGCGGGCCGACCTGGGCCAGGTCGCCGACCTGCCGGTGGTCGAGGCCGCGGTGCAGACCTTCCAGCTCGAGCAGGCCCGTCTCCTCGCCGTACGCCGGGCGGTGGGACTGGTCGAGGAGGCGCTGCGGGGCCGCCGCTACGTCGCTCGGCTCTGACCGGGCATCGCCGGCGGTTTCGACAGGCGTCGCCGCCTCGCGAGCTCGGCGGCGGCCTTGCTCAACCTCCCGCCCCACGCCGAACCGGCTTCGCCGCCCCGGTCTAGGGTCGTGACATGAGCAAACCCGTCATCGTCATCGTCGGGGCCGGTCCCGGTGTGAGCGGCTCCGTGGCCCGGCTGTTCGCCCGCGACGGCTACGACATCGGACTGGTCGGCATCGACGAGGAGCAGCTCGGCGAGCTGACGATCGACCTCGAAGGCGCCGGTGCCGGAGTCAGCCACGTCATCGCCGACCTGACCGACCGCGACGCCGCGACCGCCGCCGTGAGAGAGCTCGGGGACCGGCTGGACGCGGATCGACGTCCTCCACTTCAACCCGAGCGCGTTCCGGGAGAAGGACCCGCTGCAGCTGACCGTCGACGAGCTGCTCGAGGACGTCGCGCTCGGCGTCGGCGCCCTGCTCACGGCCGTCCAGGCGGCCCGACCCTTCATGTCCGACGGCGGCCGGATCACCGCGACCGGGTCGATGGCGGCGGACCAGCCGTGGCACAAGGCCGCGTCGCTCGGCGTGCAGAAGGCGGGGTTGCAGAACCTCGTCCGCAGCATCGACGCGACCCTGGCCGACGACGGGATCCGCGCGGTGTCCCTGACCGTGCGTGGCACGTTGTCCCGCGAGGGCCCCTTCACCCCCGATCGTGTCGCCGAAGCGATCCACGCCGCGGCGCACCAGGACGCCGGTGAGTGGCGCGCCGAGGTCCCCTACGAGGGATGACCCGCTTCGCCAGCGTCGTGGTCGTCGACGCCCGAGGGCGGGTGTTGCTGCAGGAGCGCGACGAGCACCCGGCGATCGACCCGAACAAGTGGGGCTTCTGCGGCGGCCACCTCGAGCCGGGTGAGGACTTCGAGGCCGGTGCCTACCGCGAGCTCGAGGAGGAGACCGGGCTGCGGCTCGAGCCCGGAGTCTTGGAGCCGGTCGGCGACTTCACGGTCTTCCATGCCCACTCGCAGACCCTTGACTCGTTCCGGCTGTACGCCGCCCGTCTCGACATCGTCGACGACGACATCGAGTGCCACGAGGGACGGCGGATCGTCTTCGTCGACCCCGACGACGCCCGGCGACTCGACCTGACCGCCGCCGCACGGATCGCGCTGCCGGTGTTCCTCGACTCCGACGTCTACCGGAGACTGGCACCAGGAGCCTGAATCGGCAGCCTCCACGAAACCGCCGTGGCGACCACCCGCTTGTAGAGTGGATCGCTATGGGACTGCTCGAGTCGATCGCGTCGCCGCGTGACCTGCGCGACCTCACGTCTGACCAGATGAGCAGTCTCGCGAGCGAGATCCGCGACGTCCTCGTGCAGACCTGCTCGCGCACCGGCGGCCACCTCGGTCCCAACCTCGGCGTCGTGGAGCTGACGCTGGCGATCCACCGCGTCTTCGAGTCGCCGGTCGACCGCGTCGTCTTCGACACCGGCCACCAGGCCTACGTCCACAAGTTGCTCACGGGCCGCCTCGGCGGGTTCGACAAGCTGCGGCAGGAGGGCGGCCTCAGCGGCTACCCCAGCCAGGGCGAGTCCGACCACGACATCGTCGAGAACTCCCATGCCTCCACCGCGCTGTCCTACGCCGACGGGCTGGCCAAGGCCTACGCCATCCGGGGCGAGGACCGCCACGTGGTCGCCGTGATCGGCGACGGTGCCCTCACCGGCGGCATGGCCTGGGAGGCGCTCAACAACATCGCGATCGCCCAGCGCAGCCGGCTGGTCATCGTCGTCAACGACAACGGCCGCTCCTACACGCCGACCGTCGGTGGCCTCGCGACCGCGCTCGCCACGCTGCGCACCAACCCGCGCTACGAGCAGATCCTCGACCTCGTGAAGAAGCGGCTCAACGCCGTCAAGGGCGTCGGTGCGGCGACCTACGACGTGCTCCACGCCATGAAGAAGGGCATGAAGGACGCCCTCGCCCCGCAGGGACTCTTCGAGGACCTCGGCCTGAAGTACGTCGGCCCGGTCGACGGCCACGACCAGGCCGCGATCGAGAAGGCGCTCTCGCAGGCGAAGCGGTTCAACGGCCCGGTCATCGTCCACGCGCTCACGCGCAAGGGCTTCGGGTACGACGCGGCGGAGCGCCACGAGGCCGACCAGTTCCACTCGCCGCGACCCTTCGACGTCGAGACCGGCGAGGAGCACCCCACCGGCGGGATCTGGACCGACGTGTTCGGCGAGGAGATCGTCCGTATCGGAGAGCGTCGCCCCGACGTGGTCGCGATCACCGCAGCGATGATGCACCCCGTCGGCCTCCATCACTTCGAGGCCCGGTTCCCGGAGCGCACCTTCGACGTCGGCATCGCCGAGCAGCACGCCGCGACCAGCGCCGCCGGCCTGGCCATGGGCGGACTCCACCCGGTCGTCGCCATCTACGCGACCTTCCTCAACCGGGCCTTCGACCAGGTCCTCATGGACTGTGCCCTGCACCGCTGCGGCGTCACCTTCGTGCTCGACCGCGCCGGCGTCACCGGTGACGACGGGGCCAGCCACAACGGCATGTGGGACATGTCGGTGCTCCAGGTCGTACCCGGCCTGCGGCTCGCCGCCCCGCGCGACGCGACCCGGCTGCGTGAGCTGCTCAACGAGGCGGTGGCCGTCGACGACGCCCCGACGGTCGTGCGGTTCCCGAAAGGCCCGCCGCCCGACGACCTCGAGGCCGTCGACCGCGTGGGCGGCGTCGACGTACTGCTCCGCAACGGCACCCGTGACGTGCTGATCGTCGGGGTCGGCGCCATGGCCGCGACCGCGGTCGAGGTGGGGCAGCGGCTCATCGCCCAGGGCATCGGGGTGACGGTCGTGGATCCCCGCTGGGTGAAGCCGGTCGACCCCGCGCTGGTCGGCCTCGCCCGCGACCACGGGCTCGTCGTCCACCTGGAGGACAACGGCCGAGTCGGCGGCGTGGGGGCGGTCCTCTTGCAGACGCTTGAACGACGAGGGCGTGACCACGCCCTTCCGGCTGCACGGGATCCCGCAGGAGTTCCTCACCCACGCCAAGCGTGCGGTGATCCTCGAGCGGGTGGGACTCGACGCCCAGAGCCTGGCCCGCGGCATCGTGGAAGACGTAACGGCGCTTGCCGGGGATCGTTCTCCCATCGATGCCGATCACGCGACCTGAGCGCACTCATCCGCTGGCGGGCAGCCTGCTCGCCGGGCTGGTGCTCGTCCTCGCGGCCGGCTGCTCCGCCGACGACGATGCGAGCTCGTCGAGCGACCGCGACCGGCCTCGGGACCGTGCCGGTGTGGGCACCCACGCCCGGCAGTCCACCCCTGACCTCGGCGCCGGACGGGACGTCGCCGGTGCGCTGACCACCCTGCTCGCTCGCCGAGCCGCCGCCGTACGCACCGAGGACGCGACCGCGTTCTCATCCGGGGTCGACGGGTCCGCCGCGTTCCGCGCCAAGCCAGGACCAGTGGTTCGACAACGTGACCCAGCTGCCGGTCGCGGCGTTCGGCTACTCCCTCGACCCGGCGAGCCTGGTCCGCGACGGCCACGCCTACTGGGGGAGCGTCGAGGTGAGCCTCCGGCTGGGGGAGTACGACGCCCGCCCGGTCGTCAGCCACGACCGCTACCGGTTCGAACGGACCGACGGCCGTTACGTCGTCTCGTCGGTCACCGACCGGGCGTGGGAGCGCCAGCACCCCGGACCCGCCCAGCCGTGGGAGCTCGGGCCGGTCGACGTGCTGGAGGGCGACGGGGTGCTGGGAGTCTTCGACGAGGGCAGCGCCGGGCGCGCGGGTGCGGTCGTCGCCGCGGTCGAGGACGGCGTCGCCGCCATGGCGCCCCGGATCCCGCTGCCCTGGGACCGGCGGGTGGTGGTCTACGCGCTCGCCGATCCGACCTTCCTGGGCTCGCTGACCGGCGTGCCGGGCGGCGACCCGTTGGCGGTCGACGGGCTCACGTTCCCGGTGCTCGCGACGCCCGGCGAGACGCGGGTCGCCTCGACCCGGTTCGTGCTCAACCCACGGCTGCTGGCCGCCGATCCGGACGTCCGCGACCGGCTGATCCGTCACGAGCTGGTCCACGTCGCGCTCGGGTCGCGCGACGACCGGATCCCGGTGTGGCTCAGCGAGGGCCTGGCGGAGTACCTGTCCGTGCGGACGATTCCGCCGGCCGAGCGGGTGATCTCGGGCGAGGCACTCGACGCGGCCCGCGCCGGCCTCGAGGCGCTGCCCGACGGCGCCACCTTCAACGACGGACCCACCTCCCTGGCCAACTACGGCGTCTCGTGGTGGGTCTGTGAGGCCATCGCCGAGACCTACGGCGAGGAGATGCTCTGGACCCTGGTCGACGACCTGGCCGGCGTCGACGACCCCGACGCCGAGCTCGAGGCGATCCTCGGGATCTCCGGCCGCGCCCTCGCGCGTGACGCCGGCCGGCTGATGCTGGACACCTACGAGCCGGAACCGGAACAGAAGGGGGAGCGGGAGCCCGAGCGGAAGCAGCGTGGCCGCTCCTCGTAGGCTGCCAATGTGACCGAACCCCCGCTGGTGCACATCGTCGACGAGGTTCCCGAGCTCGACGGCGTGGAGCGGTTGCCCATGGTCCTGGCGCTCGACGGGTTCCTCGACGCCGGCAGCGCCGCGGCGCGCGCGGCCCAGCACCTCGTGGACCTCTCGGAGGCCCGGGTCGTCGCGACCTTCGACGTCGACCAGTTCCACGACTACCGGGCCCGCCGGCCACCCATGTCGTTCGTGCGCGACCACTACGAGGCCTACGACGCCCCGCGGCTGGTCGTCCGGCTGGTGCGTGACACCGGCGGCTCGCCGTACCTCCTGCTCCACGGTCCCGAGCCGGACAACCGCTGGGAGGCGTTCGCCGGCGCCGTCAAGCGGGTGGTCGAGCGGTTCGGCGTCACCCGGGTCGTGTCGATGGGCTCGGTGCCGATGGCGGTGCCCCACACCCGGCCGATCGCGATCACCCACCACGCCAACAACTCCGACCTGCTGACCGGCGAGAGCCCGTGGCGCGGCGAGCTGCGGATCCCGTCCAGCGCGCAGGCGCTGCTCGAGGTGCGACTGGGGGAGTGGGGGCACGACGCGATGGGCTTCGTCGCCCACATCCCGCACTATCTCGCCCAGCTCGAGTACCCCGCCGCGTCGATCGCGCTGCTCGAGAACGTGGAGCGGGCCGCCTGGCTGACCGTCGACCTGTCCGGACTCCGCGCCGAGGCCGAGGACCGCGAGGCCGAGGTCGCGCGCTACCTCTCGTCCAACGAGGAGGTCGGCGACGTCGTCACCGCGCTGGAGCAGCAGTACGACGCCTTCGAGCGCGCCGAGACCGAGGGCAGCAGCCTGCTCGCGGCCGACCAGCCGCTGCCGACCGGCGAGGAGATCGGCCAGCAGTTCGAGCAGTTCCTCGCCGGCCTGGACGGTCCCGACGACGAGTCGGACCCCGACGTCGAGGACCAGCGATGAGCGTCTCGGCGGCCGGCCTGGTGGCGCTGCTCGACCTCGAGCACATCGACGACACCCTCTTCCGCGGGCAGCAGTCGGAGACCGACCGGCAGCGTGTCTTCGGCGGCCAGGTCGCGGCCCAGGCCCTCGTCGCCGCCACGCCGCACGGTCGACGCGGAGTTCGCCGTCCACTCCCTCCACTCCTACTTCCTGCTGCCGGGCGACACCGCGGTCCCGATCGTCTACGACGTCGAGCGGCTGCGCGACGGTCGATCCTTCGCCACCCGGCGGGTCGTGGCCCGCCAGCACGGGCGACCGATCTACTTCCAGACCGCGAGCTTCCAGCGCGAGGAGGAGGGCTTCGAGCACCAGGACCGGATGCCGGACGTGCCCGAGCCCGCCGAGGGTCTGGACATGGTCGACCTGATGCGGCGCAGCGGCAACGAGGACGCCGACGCGCTCGCCAAGGAGTGGGCGGCCCTCGAGGCGCGCTACGTCGGCAACTCGCGGTTCAACCTGCCGCCCGACCCCGACCACCCGTCGCGGGCCCGGATGTGGATCCGCGTCGGCGAGGGTCTCGGTGACGACCCGCAGGTCCACCGGGCCGCGTTCACCTACGCCAGCGACATCGGGCTGCTCGGCGCCGCCCTGGCCGCCCACGACGTGACGCCGGCCGACGTGCAGATGGCCTCGCTCGACCACACGATCTGGTTCCACCGCCCGTTCCGGGTCGACGACTGGTGGCTCTACGACATGCAGTCCCCGTCGGCGCAGGGCGCCCGCGGGCTCGCGCTGGCCCGGGTCTACGCGCCGGACGGCCGCCTGGTCGCCACCGCGGCACAGGAGGGCCTGATCCGGCCCCGCCGCCCGGACTGAGTCGTCGCTACCGGCGTCACCGCAGTGGGGGACCTCAGCGAGCGACGGAAACCTTTGTCAACTACAACGATGTAGTTTCGAGACAGCGGCGACGGAAGCGCCCGTACGGTGGCTGAGTCCTGTGTGACGCCTGACCCCCTGTGAGGTTTCTGTGACTCGTGTGAATCGTGCCGTGCTGCTGGCGGCGGCCGTGTCCCTGCTGGCGGTGCCGGCAGCGGCCGGCGTGGACCGCGGCCCGAGGGCGCCCGACCACCCGCGGCGGGCGAGCACGGCGACCCCGCAGACCACCTTCGAGATGCCGTTCCCGTGCGGCCAGGCGTGGACCGGGACGACCCGTGACAGCCACAGCCCGAGCCGGAACTCCATCGACTGGAACCGTCCGGACGACGCCGACGACCCGGTCGTCGCCGCCGCGCCCGGAGTCGTGGTCCGTGCGGAGCCGCGCGGCACGAGCGGCTACGGCCACTGGGTGATGCTCGAGCACGCCTCGGGCGAGCGAACCATCTACGCCCACCTGACCGACGTCACCGTCGCCCTGGACCAGGTGGTCGACCAGGGCACGCTGCTCGGAACGGTGGGTGAGACCGGCAACGCGTTCGGCACCCACCTCCACTTCGAGGAGCGGACCGCCGGGGGCGCGGTGCTGGCGCCGTACTTCCACGGCGTGGCGTTTGCCTTCGGCTCCACCCTCACCTCGCTGAACTGCCCCGACGTCCCGCTCGCCGGCAACTTCCTCGGCGGTCCCGAGGCCGAGCTGGTCGTCTACCGGCGGGCGGCGAGGTCCACGTTCCTGGTCCAGCGTCCCGGCACGACGCCCAAGGTGCTCCGCTTCGGCGGGGCCTCCGACCAGCCGATCGTGGGCGACTGGGACGGCAACGGTCTCGCCAACCCCGGCGTGCGGACACCGGGGAGCAGCCTGTTCCGGCTGCGCACCCCTGCCGGCGTCACGAAGATCGGTTTCGGCGCGGCACCGGACGTGCCGGTGGCCGGCGACTGGGACGGCGACGGTCGCTGGGAGATCGGCGTGCGGAAGCCCAAGGGGACGTTCGTGCTCCGGTCGGCCGACGGGTCGACGACCTCCGTCCCGCTCGGAGACCGCGACGACCTGCCGGTGACCGGCGACTGGAACGGCGACGGGCGGACCGACCTCGGCGTCTTCGACCAGGCGACCGCCACCTTCACGCTGCGGGTGGTGGCCGCCGATGGCCTCGTCTGGACCGCCCAGGTGCGGTTCGGCCAGCCGGGCGACCTCCCCGTCGCCGGCGACTGGGACGGCAACCTCACCACCGAGATCGGCGTCTGGAACCCGGCCACCGCCACCTTCTCCGAGCGGCGGGCCGCCTCGGCGACCGCGCCCCGCTTCCGCACCAGGAGCTTCCTCTTCGGCAACCCTCGCTGAGGTTTGCGCTCTGGGTGAACTCCCTTCCGTACGACGCGGGGAGCGGCGAGCATCGGGCCATGAAGCTGCTCGTGCTCGGAGGAACCCACCACGTCGGACGCGCGGTCGTGGAGACCGCCCTGGCTCGCGGCGACGAGGTGATCACCCTCAACCGCGGGCAGAGCGGCGTCACGCTGCCCGGCGTCGAGGCCCGGCATGCCGACCGGCTCGACCCGTCCGCGATGGCGGCGGCGCTCGGCGACGACACCTTTGACGCCGTCGTCGACACCTGGTCCTTCGCCCCGGTCGCGGTCCGTGACTCCGCGCGTCTGCTGTCGGGGCGGGCCGGCCACTACACCTACGTCTCGTCGCGCTCGGTCTACGTGTGGCCGCCACCCAGGGGCCTCGACGAGTCGGCGGCCGTCGTCGACGCCGACCCGGCCTCGACCGAAGCCGGCGACTACGCCGCCGACAAGCGCGGCGGAGAGCTCGCGGTCCAGCAGGAGTTCGACGGCCCGGCGATGTTCGCCCGGGCCGGCCTGATCATCGGCCCCTACGAGAATGTCGGCCGGATGCCGTTCTGGCTCGGCCGCATCGCCGCCGGCGGCCGGGTGCCGGCCCCCGGCCCGCACGACCAGCCGCTGCAGCTGATCGACGCCCGCGACATCGCGCGGTGGGTGCTCGACCACCAGCCGGTCGGCACGTTCAACACCGTCAGCCGGCGCGGTCACACCACGATGGGCGAGCTGCTCGAGGAGTGCGTGCGCGTCACCGGGTCCGACGCGGAGCTGGTCTGGCTGACTCCCGAGGCGATCGAGGCCTCGGGCGTCGAGCCCTGGACCGAGCTGCCGGTCTGGGTGCCTCCCGGGAGCGAGATGGCGGGGCTCCATGACGGCGACGTCTCAGCGGCGTACGACGCCGGGCTGGTCTGCCGGCCGATCGCCGAGACCGTCGCCGACACCTGGGACTGGCTGCAGCGTGAGGGCACCCCTGACCCCGCGACCACCCGCGCCGGGACCGGCATGGACGCCGCCGCGGAGCAGCGGCTCTGGGACGCTGCGGGCGGCTAGCCGGCGGCCACCTCGCGCTCAGGCCGGCGTCGCCCGCCCGACGAGGTGAGGGGCGCCGTCCTTCGGGCTGGTCAGGGCGAACGCCTGGCCGCCGCCGCTCGCCTCGTGGCCGAAGGCCACCGTCCCGGGCAGCAGGATCGGCTTCTTGAAGGCGACCTCCACGGTGACCGCGTCCGGCAGCCGGTTCTCGACCGCGGCGACGCAGCGGGCGAGGCTCCACATGCCGTGGGCGATCTGGCGCGGGAATCCCAGCGCCTTGGCGGTCAGCGGGTAGAGGTGGATCGGGTTGCGGTCGCCCGAGACGGCGCCGTAGCGCCGGCCGAGGTCGGCGGGGAGCCGCCACTCGGTGGTCCCGGCCGGGACCGTGTCGAGGACCAGGCCGCGGGGTGCGGCCTCGTCGCCCCGACCGCGTCGCAGGTAGGTCGACGTCGACTCCCACACCAGCTCGTCGCCTGCCGTGACCTCGGAGAGGAAGTCGATGACGCTGCCCTTGGCGTGCGGGCGGGGCGCGGAGACCCGGACCTTCACGTCCAGGGACTCACCGGGCCGGATCGGCCGGTGGCCGGTGACGACGTTCTCGAGGTGGACCGATCCCACGGCCGGGAAGGGGTACTGCGGGCTGGTCATCGCCTGCATGTGGAGCGGGAAGGCCAGCAGGTGCGGATAGGTCAGCGGCACGCTGTCCTTGGCCGGGAAGCCGCAGACGCGGGCGTACGCCGCCGCGTGGTCGCGGTCGATCAGCACGCCCTCGCGGGCGAGCTCGAGGGTGGTGGGGTCGGCGTTCGGGTCCTTGCGGACCCCCGGGAGCTGGTTGACGACCGGGATCGACGGAAGCGCGGCCTTGAGGACCATCGGGAGCACCATCGGGTCAGGCTCCCAGCATCATCTGGCCGCAGACCCGGACCACGTTGCCGTTGACCGCCGTCGAGCCCGGGTTGGCGTACCAGGCGATGGTCTCGGCGACGTCGACCGGCCGGCCGCCCTGCGACATCGCGTTGAGCCGCTGGCCGACCTCGCGGGTCGCGAACGGCACGGCAGCGGTCATCTGGGTGATGATGAAGCCCGGAGCGACGGCGTTGATCGTGATGCCCTTCTTGAGGTCGTCGCGGAGCGAGTCGACCAGGCCGATGACGCCCGCCTTCGAGGCGGCGTAGTTGGTCTGCCCGACGTTGCCGGCGATGCCGGCGATCGAGGCGACCCCGACGATCGAGCCGTTGTCGTTGACGACGCCCTGGTCGAGCAGCTCGCGGGTGATCCGCTCGGGCGCCACCAGGTTGACGTTCAGCACCGCGTTCCAGCGGTCATCGTCCATGTTGGCGAGCTTCTTGTCCTTGGTGATGCCGGCGTTGTGAACGACCACGTCCACGCCGCCGTGCTTCTCCTTCAGATGGCGGGCCACGCGCTGCGGGGCGTCCTTGGCGGTGATGTCGAGGGTGAGGTGGTCCCCGTCGAGCTCGCGCATCAGCGCCTGCAGCTCGCTGGCCGCCTGGGGCACGTCGAGGCCGACGACCGTGGCGCCGTCTCGGTGCAGGACGCGGGCGATCTGTTCCCCGATGCCGCGGCTGGCGCCGGTCACGAGCGCGACCTTGCCCGCGAGCGGACGCATCCAGTCCGTGACCTCGGCGGCGCTGGTCGTGTGGGTGCCGACCCGGATCACCTGGCCGGACACGTAGGCCGACTTCGGCGACAGGAGGAAGCCGAGGGTCGAGGCGACGGCACCCTCCGCCCCGTCGGCGACGTAGACGAGCTGCACCGTGCCGCCGCGGCCGATCTCCTTGCCGAGCGAGCGGGTGAATCCCTCGAGCGCCCGCTGGGCGACGCGTTCGCTGCCGCTGACGGTCTCCGGCGGCGTACCGAGGACGACGACGCGCGGGCAGGTGGCCAGGGAGCGCATGAGCGGCGTGAAGAAGTCGCGGAGCGCCGAGAGCTGGCTGGCGTCGGTGAGGCCGGTCGCGTCGAACACCAGCCCCTGGTACTTCTCAGCGGCGTCGGCGCTGGCGGTGGTGGCGATGCCGAGCAGGTCGAGCAGGCCGGGGAGAGACTCGGCGAGTCGCCCACTGCCCCCCACGACGACGGTGCCGTCGACGAGCGGTGCCCCCTCCTCGTACCGGTGCAGAGGGGTGGGGTTCGGCAGCCCGAGATTGGTGACCAGGAGCTTGCCGACGGGGGACTTCACGAAACCTTGGTAGCGATCGCTCATGGTGGTATGTAACTCCCTGTGTAACTGTGCGTCCACATTCAGTGAAATTGGACTCAGCGTGACGTGGGACTCAGTCCGGTTCACAGAAGGCTACTCGCGAGTCACAATGGGCGGCATGCAGACCAAGACTCGCCGCGTCGCCGTCATCGGCGGCAACCGGATCCCGTTCGCCCGCTCCAACTCCGCCTACGCCGACGCCTCCAACCAGGAGATGCTCACCGCCGCCATCGACGGCCTGGTGACCCGCTTCGGGCTCGAGGGTGAGCGGCTGGGCGAGGTCGTCGCCGGCGCCGTCCTCAAGCACGCGCGCGACTTCAACCTCACCCGTGAGGCGGTGCTCGGCTCCAAGCTCGCGGCCGACACACCCGCCACCGACATCCAGCAGGCGTGCGGGACCGGCCTCCAGGCAGCGATCCAGGTCGCGAACAAGATCGCCCTCGGCCAGATCGACGCCGGCATCGCCGGCGGCACCGACACCACCTCCGACGCTCCCGTGGCGATCAGCGACAAGCTCCGCAAGAAGCTGATGAAGGTCAACGCCGCCCGCGACACCGCCGGCCGGGTCAAGGCCCTCGGCGCGATCCGCCCCGGTGACATCGGCCTCGAGATCCCGCAGAACGGTGAGCCGCGCACCGGCCTGTCGATGGGCGACCACGCGGCGCTGACGGCGATCGAGTGGCAGGTCTCCCGCGAGGAGCAGGACGAGCTCGCGGCGGCGTCACACCAGCGGCTTGCCGCGGCGTACGACGCCGGATTCCTCGACGACCAGGTGACGCCGTTCCGCGGCTTGGAGCGCGACAACAACCTGCGCCCCGACAGCTCGGCCGAGAAGCTGGCGAAGCTCAAGCCGGTCTTCGGCAAGGGTGAGGCCGCGACCATGACCGCCGGCAACTCCACGCCGCTGACCGACGGCGCCTCCGTCGTGCTGCTCGCCTCGGAGGAGTGGGCGGCCGCGCACGACCTGCCGATCCTTGCGTACTTCACGGCCTACGAGACCGCCGCCGTCGACTACGTCCACGGCGCGGAGGGGCTGCTGATGGCACCGGCGTACGCCGTGGCCCGGATGCTCCAGCGCGAGGGACTCTCGCTGCAGGACTTCGACTACTACGAGATCCACGAGGCATTCGCCTCGCAGGTGCTCTCGACGCTCAAGGCCTGGGAGGACCCGATCTTCTGCAAGGAGCGGCTCGGCCTCGACGCACCCCTCGGCTCGATCGACCGCGCGAAGCTGAACGTCAACGGCTCCTCGCTCGCCGCGGGCCACCCCTTCGCGGCGACCGGCGGCCGGATCGTCAACACCGCTCGCCAAGCTGCTCGACCAGCAGGGCGACCAGGCCGAGCACGGCCGCGGCCTGATCTCCATCTGCGCCGCCGGCGGGCAGGGCGTCGTCGCCATCCTCGAGAAGTGATCAGTTGAGTGGCGCGTCTGCGGCATGTGAGTGGCGACGTTCGTGACCGTGGCGACGTCACGAACGCGCCACTGAAGCGCCGCAAACCTTCCACTCAACCTGTGGCGAGCGCGAGGGCGCTGGCGATCAGGTGGTCGCGGACCTGCTCGGGTGAGATCTGGCCGACGGTCGGCACGCCAGGTGCTGACTCCTTCACCAGGATCCCGACCCGGGCCAGCTGCAGCGCGCCGAGCCCGCTCGCGTAGAGCATGTTCGCCAGGAGCGTGGGGTCGTCCACGGTGAAGTCACCGGAC
This sequence comes from uncultured Actinomycetota bacterium, assembly GCA_963804845.1. Classification (GTDB taxonomy): domain Bacteria; phylum Actinomycetota; class Actinomycetes; order Propionibacteriales; family Nocardioidaceae; genus Nocardioides. The sequence goes on from CAWDSA010000007.1 coordinate 1,230,088, forward strand.
TCGACCCCGGACTCCAGGGCCGACTCCAGCACTGCCAGGCAGGTCGAGATCGCCCGGCCCAGCCGGAACACCGCCGACTCCGACATCTCCTCCAGGAGCTCCGGGCCGGTGCGGCGCATCAGCGTCTGCGCGCAGTCGACGAAGGCCGGGTGGGCGATGCCGTAGTCGACGAACGCCGCGGTGATCTTGGCAAGTCGGTCGGCCGGGTCGTGCCCGTCCCCGTCGGCCGCCGTCAGTGCCGCCCTCAGCTCGTCGAGGTACTCGACCAGGGTCAGCGCGAAGAGCTCCTCCTTGCCGGTGAAGTGGCGGTAGACGATGGCCCGATTGACCCCGACCGCCTGCGCGATCTGGTCGATCTGGGCGTCCCGGACGCCCTTCTGGTCGAACAGGGCCCGGGTCGCCGCGATGATGTCGGCCTCCCGCTTGCGCCGCCTCGCGGCCGCCGCCGTACGTCGGCCGTCGGTCTCGGGCGTCGTGCTCATGCGCGCCAGATTAGTGCAACTCGCAGTTGCACACGTGTGACGACAACCTCAGCAGCGGTCGAGGCGGTGGGACTGACTCCGGTGGTACGGCTGCTCGTCGTGGACGTGCCCGACCGTCCAGGTGGCCGGGAAGTCGGTGCCGGCGAGCACCGAGAGCGGCGGCCGAGTGCCGCGTCGGTAGGAGCCGATCCCGGTCAGGACCGCCACTCCCAGCACGAGGCACACCGCCACGACCGCGACGCCGACGAAGACGAGCATCCCTCAGTGTGCTCCCATCCGCCTGCTTGGCGTCAAGCACTGGGCGAATGTCATGCGTCCGGGCCCGGAGCTCCCGGGCCGGCCGGCAGCGCTCGTTCGAGCCGACGCTCCACGGCTCGCACCGCCCCCAGCACGCGGAACATCGCAGCGGCGACCGTCGTCGTGACGCCTCCCGCGAGATAGACCTTGGCGTCCGGCGTGATCACGAACATGATCCAGATCAGGAGTGCCGCCACGCCGAGACCGACCGAGAGCACGAGGTAGCGGTCGGTCTGCTTGTCCTCGTCCATGCGCCGACCCTAGAGCGCCGCCGGCTCAGCCGCCCGCAAGCGTCCCGCACGGTCTCGATCGTGTCGGCCTCGTCGGCGGTCTTGTCGTCGCGGTAGCGGACGACGCGGGCGAAGCGGAGGGCGAGGCCGCCGGGGTAGCGGGTGGAGCGCTGGAGGCCGTCGAAGGCGATCTCGACGACCTGCTCGGGCCGGACCTCCACGACGTACGCCGATCCGTCGGCCGGGGAGGTCGCCAGCTCGGTGAAGCGCTCGGTCTGCCAGGCGAGCATCGCGTCGGTCATGCCCTTGAACGTCTTGCCGAGCATCACCGAGAGCCACGGAGTCGGCACCGTCCGGGTCGCGGGCGCCGAGGTGGATGTTGGAGAGCCAGCCCTTGCGGCGACCCGAGCCCCACTCGACCGCGAGCACCACCAGGTCGAGGGTGTGGACCGGCTTGACCTTGACCCAGCCGGCACCGCGCCGACCCGCGTCGTAGGTCGCCGACAGGCTCTTCACGACCACGCCCTCATGACCGGCAGCGAGCACGCGCGTGGCGAACTCCTGCGGCCTCGGCCGGGTCGGAGGTGACCAACCGCGCGACCAGTGACTCCTCGGGCACCAGCCCGGTGAGAGCGGCCAGCCGTTCCTCGCCGGTGGCGTCGAGCAGGTCGCGTCCGTCCAGGTGGAGCACGTCGAAGAAGTACGCCGTCACCGCGACGCCACTGTCCTGCGCGGTGCGTGACGCGGTCTCCTGGAAGGGCCGCGGCCGGCCGTCGTCGTCGAGCGCGATCGCCTCACCGTCGAGGACGAACCGCTCCGACGGCAGCGACCGTGCGAGCGCGACGACCTCGGGCAGGCGGTGGGTGATGTCGTCGAGGGAGCGGGTCGCGATGACGACGTCGTCGCCGGAGCGGTGGACCTGGATCCGGATCCCGTCGAGCTTGGTGTCGACGGCGACCGGGCCGCCGTCGGGCGACACCTTGGCGAAGGCGGCGGCCACGTCGGTCGCGCTCGAGGCCAGCATCGGCAGCACCGGCCGACCGACCTCCAGCCCGATCTCCGCGAGCGCCGGCTCGCCCTCGAAGGCGGCCCGCGCGATGGCCACGGTCGAGCCGGCCAGCATCGCGGCGCGGCGTACGGCGGGCAGCGGCACCCCGGCAGCCGAGGCCAGCGCCTCCTGCACCAGGGCGTCGAGTGCGCCCTGCCGCACCTCGCCGGTGACCAGCCCGCGCAGCCAGTGCTGCTCGGGCTCGGTGGCGCGCCCGAACAGCGAGGCCACGGCCGCCGCACGTGCCTGCTGCGACCCGGACCCCGACAGCGCGGCGAGCTGGTCGAAGCGCCTCGTGCACCTCTGCGACGGTCAGCGAGGGCGAAGCGGCGGGGTCGGGCAGCGTCTGCAGCCCTCGCCATCCCAGTCCGGTGCGCCGCTGGAGAAGCGCGCCACCGAGGTAGGACGTGACGACCGGCAGCTCGTCGGTGTCGGCCGCCGCGAGGGTCGTCGCCAGCGCGGCCGCCTTGGCCTTGCGCGAGCGGGTCGCGGCGACCGTGGCCGAGGTCGTGACCAGGTCTGCGATCAGCACGGGCCCACGCTAGTGCGCGCCACCGACAGACCTCACTCGCCGATGCGCGCCCGGACCTCGTAGAGCTCGGGGAAGAACGTGAGGTCGAGGGCCCGGCGCAGGAAGGACGACCCCCGAGGACCCGCCGGTGCCGACGCGCTGGCCGATGATCCGCTGGACGACCTGGAGGTGCCGGAACCGCCACTCCTGGAAGTTGTCCTCGACGTCGACCAGCTCCTCGCAGGTCTCGTAGACCGCCCAGTGCTCCTGCGGGGCGGCGTAGACGGTGGCGAACAGGTCGACCAGCCCGTCGTTGGGGCGGTGGCGCTGCGACCAGTCGCGCTCGACCAGGTCGGGCGGTACGGCGTAGCCGCTCCGGGCGAGGTGGCGCAGGAACTCGTCGTAGAGCGACGGTTCCTCGAGCAGCGTCGTCAGCTCGGCCCGGGCGGCCGGGTCGTGGGCGAAGACCTGGACCATCTCGGGGTCCTTGTTGCCGAGCAGGAACTCCACCTCGCGGTACTGCGCCGACTGGAAGCCCGACGACGTCGCCAGGAAGGGCCGGATCTCGGCGTACTCGCTCGGTGTCAGCGTGGCCAGCACCGACCACTGGTCGGTCAGGGTGTGCTGGATGTGCTTGACCCGCGCCAGCCGCTTGAGCGCGGGGGAGAGGTCGTCGGCGGCGAGCAGCGCGCGCGCCGAGCGGAGCTCGTGGACCATCAGCTTCAGCCAGAGCTCGGAGGTCTGGTGCTGGACGATGAAGAGCAGCTCGTCGTGCTGCGGCGGGTCGCTCAGTGGTCGCTGCGCCGACAGCAGCAGGTCGAGTCGGAGGTAGTCGCCGTACGACATCGCCTTCGAGAAGTCGGTCTCGATTCCGGCCTCGAGGTCACGGCCGCTCACGTCTGCCACGGATCCCACGCTATCGCTGTGTCCCCCTCAGGACTTACCCTCAGCATCATGACCGCCGCACTCGACCAGTCGATCCGCCGCAACACGCGGCTGTGGATCCCGGACTGGCCGGTCCCCGTGAGGCAGATCCTGTCGCAGCAGCGCCGCGGCGGCTACGACCCGACCTACAAGACCGACTTCCAGGGTCGCCACTGGCGTGGCATGCGTACGCCCGAGGGCACAGCCACCCTGATGATCGACTCCCGCCCGCGCGATGGCGCCGTCTACGCCGCTGCGTGGGGCGAAGGCGCCGACTGGGCGCTGGAGCAGGTCCCGGCGCTGCTCGGTGCCGACGACGATCCGCGCGGCTTCGAGCCGCGCCACCAGGTCCTGGCCGATGCTCACCGTCACAACCCCCACTGGCGCCTGGGCCGGACCGGCCTGGTGATGGAGGCGCTCGTGCCCGCCATCATCGAGCAGAAGGTGACCGGCCAGGAGGCCTTCGCCGGGTTCCGCAACCTGGTCCACCGGTGGGGCACCCGCGCCCCCGGCCCCGCCCAGGACCTCGAGGTGTGGGTACAGCCGGACCCCGAGACCCTGCGGAGCATCCCCTCGTGGGAGTGGCTCAAGCTCCACATCGACCCCGCACGGTCCAAGGCGGTCGTGATGGCGGCGCGCGTCGCCCACGCCGTCGAGCGCACCACGACCGCCTCGACCGCGGAGGCCGATCGTGCGCTGCGCGCGTTGCCGGGCGTCGGGGAGTGGACCAGCGCCGAGGTGCGGCAGCGCGCGCTCGGCGACGCCGACGCCGTCTCGTTCGGCGACTACCACGTCGCCAAGGACGTCGGCTGGGCACTGACCGGCACCGCCTTCGACGACGACGAGCTCCGCGAGTTCCTCGAGCCCTACCGGCCCCACCGCGGCCGGGTGCAGGCGCTGGTGCAGCTCGCCGGCCTCACCCGCCCCCGGCTCGGTCCGCGGATGGGTCCGCGCACCCACCTGCCACAACGCTGATAACCACTCGCCCGGCCGCCTGCGCGCGAGTAGCGTGAGGGTCTCGACAAGGGGATCCGCCAGGGGAGGGGGCGGCCGTGGACGTGATCGAGCCGGTGTTGCTGCTGGCCACCACAGATGCGACCTCGCGCGACGTACTGGGCTCGGAGCTGCGGCGGCGTTACGGCGCGGACTACGAGGTCGTGGTCTGCGCCGACTACGCCCATGCTCGGGCCATCCTCGAGGGACTGCGGCGGTGGGACCGGCCGGTGGCGCTGATCATCGGCTACTACGGCCCGGACGACCGCGAGGGGCTGGGCTTCCTGCGGCGTGCCTACCAGCTGCATCCCGCCGCCAAGCGCGCCGTGGCGGTCACCTGGGGTGACTTCGCGAGCGCGGAGCCGGTCTTCAGTGCGATCTCCCACGGTCACGCCGAGCTCTCGTTGGTGCGGCCGGAGCGGTCGCGCGACGAGGAGTTCCACGGTGCGGTCACCGATGCACTCGACGACTGGCACCTCGCGCAGGGCGTGGGCTTCGAGGCGATCCGGCTGATCGGCGAGCAGTACGACGAGCGCACCCACTCGCTGCGCGACTCGTTCGGCCGCAACCACATCCCGGTCGGCTTCCACCAGGTCGGCACCGAGGCCACGGACCGGATGATCGCCGGCCTGGGGCTCGACGACCCCGACCTGCCGGTGGTGGTGCTCTCCTTCACGTCGCCACCGACCACCCTCGTCAACCCCACCGACCTCGAGATCGCCGACGCCTTCGGCCTGATGGCCCCGCTGCCGGCCGACCGGGTGTACGACGTGGTGGTGGTCGGCGCCGGACCCTCCGGTCTCGCGGCTGCCGTCTACGCGTCGTCGGAGGGACTGTCCACGCTGGTCATCGAGCAGCAGGCGGTCGGCGGCCAGGCCGGCACCAGCTCCCTGATCCGCAACTATCCCGGCTTCTCCCGCGGCGTGAGCGGCGCCCACCTGGCCTACCGCTCCTTCCAGCAGGCCTGGATGTTCGGAACCGAGTACTCCTTCATGCGGCAGGTCGAGTCGCTCGGCACCGAGGGTGACCTCCGCACGGTGTCGATGTCCGACGGGAGCGTCGCGCGGGGCCGCGCGGTGGTGGTCGCCACCGGTGTGGACTACCGCCGGCTCGACGTACCGGAGCTGGAGGAGCTCATCGGCCGCGGCGTCTTCTACGGCGCCGCGGTCTCCGAGGCGCCCTCGATGAGTGGGGAGCCGGTCTGCGTCGTGGGCGGCGGCAACTCCGCAGGTCAGGCGGCGCTCCACCTCGCGAAGTACGCCAAGCACGTCACGCTGCTCGTGCGCGGCCCGTCGCTGGCCGCCAGCATGTCGGAGTACCTCATCGCCCAGCTCGCCGCCACGCGCAACGTGACGATCCGCTACCGGACAGCGGTCCGGGGCGGTCGCGAGGCCGACGGCTGCCTCGCGGCGGTCACGGTGGGCGACCCTGCGGGGGACGAGGTCGAGGAGCTCGAGGCCGTGGGCCTCTTCGTCCTGATCGGATCGGTGCCACGCACGTCATGGCTGCCCGACGAGGTCCGGCGCGACCAGACGGGCTTCGTCCACACCGGGCCCGACAAGTCGCAGCCCGACGGAGGCGGCGACCAGCAAGACCCGATGCGGCTGCCGCTGGAGACGACGGTGCCGGGTGTGTTCGCCATCGGCGACGTCCGCGCCGGCTCCATCAAGCGGGTCGCGACGGCGGTCGGCGACGGCGCCACGGTGATCTCGCTCATCCACGGCTACCTCGCCGAGCACCCGAGATGACCATGCTCGACCAGGATGTCCGGCTGGCGCCTGCCATGCGTCGGCTGCTGCTGGTCGCCGCCGCGCTCGTGTTCCTCGCCGGCCTGCAGCTCTACCTGTTCCCGCTGCGCACCGCCGACTGGTTCGCCTGGACCATCGACGTCCCGATGACGGCGGTGTTCCTGGGCGCGGCGTACTGGTCGAGCGCGGTGCTCGAGGTCGCCGGCGCCCGCTCCGTGGGCTGGAGCCGGGCCCGGCTGGCCGTGTGGACCGTGCTGGTGTTCACCACCCTGACGCTCGTCGTGACGCTGGTGCACCTCGACAAGTTCCACCTCGGCGCGGAGCAGCCCGGTAGTGCGCGGACCGTCACCGTCGGCTGGCTGGCGGTGTACGCCGTGGTCCCGGTCGTGATGGTCGCGTTGCTCGTGCTGCAGACCCGTCAGGCCCGGATCGACGGCGCTCTCTCGGCCACGGCCCGCGACCGCCCACCGGCGCTGCTCCGGGCGCTGCTGGTGATGCTCGCCGTCGTGCTGCTGGGATTCGGGATCGCACTGCTGCTGGCCCCGGTCGAGGCCGCCGAGCTGTGGCCGTGGCCGCTCACCGAGCTGACGGGCCGAGCGGTCGGCGCGTGGCTGGTCGGCCTGGGCTGGGCCGCCGCTCACTCCCGCCTGATCGACGACCTCCCGTCGATCCGGCCGCTGGGTCTCACCGGCGCCACGTTCGTGGCGCTCCAGGCGGTGGCACTGGTGCGGTACGGCGACGCGCTGACCTGGTCCGGCCTGCCCGCGGCCGGGTACGTGGCGGTGCTGGCCGCGATCGGCGTGGTGGCGGGCTGGATCCTGGTCGCCACCGGACGCCGCTCCCTCTGACCCGGCACTGCCTGTGACAAGGTGTCACACGTGACCGAGGCGCTGGCCGGGATCGAGACCCGGGTGCATGAGCAGGCCCTGCCCGACCGGCTCGCCGCCGTACGCGGCGTGGTGCGGTTCGAGACGACCGGGCGCAAGGGCCGGGTCGACGACAGCGCGACCGTGCGGTTCGCGGGCGGGTCGGTCACGCCGGCCGAGGGCGAGCCCGACGTGACGATCCGCGGCGCGCCGGAGGTCCTGGCCGGCATCCTCGCGGGCGAGCACAACGCCGCGCTCGAGTATCTCCGCGGCAGCCTGGACATCCGCGGCGACGCCGAGCTGGCGCTGGCCGTCGGCAGCATGTTCCGGCGACCGGGTACCGACGTGGCGGTCGACCCTCGGGACCTCGATCCGGTCGAGGTGGCCACGGCGCTCGGCGAGGTGAAGGGCGACCACCTCAAGCGGGTGATGCGCTCCGGCTTCCGCGACGTCGTCCTGGGTGAGATCTTCCGGCGGCTGCCGGACCTGGTGGACCCGGCCAAGGCCGCGAAGGTCCAGCTCACGGTCGGGTTCCGACTCACCGGCAACCCCAGCGGCCAGGTCGAGCGCTACCTCGTGCGGGTCGACCGTGGCGCCGCCTCCGTCACCGCCGGCGACGCCGACGACGCGGGGGAGCGCGACGCCACCGTGACCTGCGAGGGCCACGACTTCCTCCGGCTGGCCACCGGGCACCTCCACCCCGTCTTCGGCGTACTCCGTGGCCAGCTCAAGGTGCGCGGCGATCAGGTGAAGGCACTCCAGCTGAGCAGCGTGATCGACATCCCGCAGGCGCGCTAGAGCAGCGGCCGGAGCGGGTTGAGCAGGGACTCGGTGAACCGCCGGTGGAGGTCGCGCGCCTCCCACTCCTGCAGCGTCAGCTCGAGGCAGTTCTGCTGGTCGGTGACGAAGATCTCCTCGAGCGTCGTCGCCAGGCCCTCGTCGATGACCTCGACGTTGATCTCGTAGTTGCCCTGCAGGCTGAGCCGGTCGATGTTCGCCGTGCCGACCGTCGTCCACGAGCCGTCGACGGTCGCGGTCTTGGCGTGCACCATCGCCCCCTGGAAGCGCAGGATGCGGACCCCGCCGCGCAGCAGCTGGTCGTAGTAGCCGCGCGAGATCCAGTCGGCCACGATGTGGTTCGACTTCAGCGGCACCAGCAGCCTGACGTCGACGCCGCGCTGCGCCGCGATCACCAGGGCGTCGACGAGATCCTGGTCCGGCAGGAAGTAGGCCTGGGTCAGCCAGATGTTGCGACCCGCCCGGTTGATCGCCTCGAGGTACATCCCGCGGATCGGGAACATCCACAGCCGGGGGACGTTGCGGTGCACCCGTACCCGCGGCTCCCACGCGGCCGCCGTCTCCAGCAGCAGCGGGCGCTCGCTCTGGCCGAGCAGCCGGCGCCGGTGCAGGTTCCAGAAGTCCGCGAAGGCCCGCTTGAGGTCCCACACCGCGGGGCCGGTGAGCCGGATGTGGGTGTCGCGCCACTCCGTGGCGTACGCCGAGCCGACGTTGTAGCCGCCGACGAACCCCACGGCGTCGTCGACCACCAGGATCTTGCGGTGGTCGCGGCCGTAGCGACGCAGGTCGAAGAACCGCCACCCGGCGTTGTAGAACGGGTACGGCAGGACCTTCATGTTCGCCGGGAAGCGCTTGAACCGGGGTGAGACGACCAGGTTCGCGAAGCCGTCGTAGATGCAGTAGACCTCGACGCCACGATCGGCGGCCGCGGCCAGCGCCGACTTGAACTCCTCGCCGACCTCGTCCCCCTTCCAGATGTAGCTCTCGAACAGCACCTGCTTCTGCGCGCCCTCGATCGCAGCCAGCATCGCGTCGTACAGGTCGCGGCCGTAGGTGTACGTCGTGACCTCACCGTCTGCGTCACCGACATCGACGGTGCGCGGCGGCGTGACCGGGAAGGGCTTCGACTTCTTGCCCCGCCGTCGGTAGGAGTCGACCAGCGACATCCCGACGGCCAGCGCGAGCTGGACGCCGAGCAGGGTCAACAGCGCCCGGCGCGTGATCGTCAGGACACGCTCGGCCCAGGTCAGGCTCGTCGGGAGGGCACGGGGTGGCACCCCGCCAATCTAGTGCCCCGCCTCGAAGGCCTTCCGGCGCTCAGGATCAACCGGCAGGGACGGCCATGTCGGGCGACAGTCGCATCAGGGCGTACTCGGTCACCCGAACCAGGGCCAGCTTGCAGGACTCACGGTCACGCGCGTCGATGCCGATGATCGGGACGCCCGGAGACAGCGCGAGTGCCGAGGCCACGTCGTCGATCTCGTACTCGTGGGTGCCCTCGAACTGGTTGACCGCCACGATGAAGGGGATGCCCTTCGACTCGAAGTAGTCCAGCGGCGAGAACGCCTCGTCGAGCCGGTCGGTGTCGACGACGACGATCGCCCCGATCGCGCCGACACACAGGTCGTCCCACATGAACCAGAAGCGCTTCTGGCCCGGCGTGCCGAAGAGGTACAGGACGAGGTCGTCGGCCAGGGTGATGCGGCCGAAGTCCATCGCGACCGTGGTCGTCGACTTGGTCGGGGTCGCGGCGAGGTCGTCAACGCCCTCGGACTCGTTGGTGACGAGGGCTTCGGTACGCAGCGGCGTGATCTCGGAGACCGAGCCGACGAGGGTGGTCTTGCCGACGCCGAAGCCGCCGGCCACCACGATCTTGGTGGAGGTGACGCTGCGCCGATCCTGGGCCAGATCCTGGGCGGTGTCGTCAGAGCGCGCGGAGTCCACGGAGGGTCCTTTCGATCAGATCGCGTCGCTCGTCGGACGAGGACGTGTCGCTCAAGGTGGCCTGCACGCGCACCTTGCCTTCCTGGACCAGGTCACCGAGCAGTACTCGGACGACACCGATCGGCATCTGCACCAGAGCGGACACCTCGGCGACGGACCGGGTGTCACAGACGCGGAGAATCCGCTGTCGCGGGGTCTCGCCGCCTTCGTCGTCGAAGCCCTGGCGCCGCAGCGTCGCCTCCAACGGGAGGTCGACGGCGGCGCGCGTGCGGCCCGCGGTGAGGGTGTAGGAGCGCACCATCCGGGGCGGCGGCACTGCGCCGTCCGGTTCGCGGGGGTCGATGTGCGGCACGGGGGCTCCTACGCTCCCGGCAGCGTGCGGGCCTGCGCCTGGACCATCTGGCCGACGCGCTCGACCAGCAGCGCCATCTCGTAGCCGATCTGGCCGATGTCGGCCGACTCCTGGGTGAGGACGGCGAGGTGCGACCCGTCGCCGACGCTCATCAGCAGGAGATAGCCACGCTGCATCTCCACGACCGTCTGCAGCACCGGCCCGCCGTCGAAGAGGCGGGAGGCGCCGACCGCCAGGCTGGCGAGCCCGGAGGCGACGGCGGCGACCTGCTCGGCGCGATCACCAGGAAGGTGGGCGCTCGCCGCGGTCAGCAGGCCGTCGGCGGAGACGAGGATGGCGTGCGCGGTGCCCGCCACCTCGTCGATGAATCGGCTCACGACCCAGTCGAGCTCACGGGCCTCGCTGGTCTGGGTCGCTCCTGAATAGGTCTCGCTCGTCACTGGGTCACGTCCTCGTGGGTCTCGGTGGGCTGGTCGAGATGGTCGTTCTGCTTCGAGGCAATCGTGCGACCCCGGGCAACACCGGCGGCGTGGGCGGCCAGCCGGGAACGAATCTCCTCCGGGTCGCGGCGCAGCGCCGGGGCGGGCTTGGCGACCCCACCGGGCACCAGCCGGTTGCCCGGGTCGCGGACCGGAAGCCCGGACTGCGTCAGCCGCGACGGGGCGGCATCGGTCGCGCGACCGGCTGCCTGCCAGCCGGCGTCGGCCTCGCCCGAGTCCCAGACGCGCTCGTCACCGGCGTTGGTGAACCAGCTCGACCGCAGCATCCGGAACAGCGGGGTCTCGTCGTCGTCGGCGTGCCCGTTGAGGGCGTACGCCGGGGCCGCACCGTCCAGCGCGGTCAGCGGCTCGGCGACCGGGGACGTGACCCCGTTGGGTGCGAGCAGGTCGCCCACGGCCTCGGTGGTCTCGTCGGCCAGGGTCTGGGGGACCTCGACCGCCGGGGTCAGCGCCTCGGACGGCTCGAGCTCGGGCTCGGGGTCGCTGTCGATCACCTCGACCTCGCGGGCCTCGGGCTCGGGCTGCTGCTCGCTCGCGACCGGTGTCGGGGCGCGGCATGGGGATCGGTCCGCGGTTCGACAGGGCCGGCGACAGCGGGGCGGGCCGCGCCGCCGTACCCGGCTCCCGCTGGGGAAGCCGGATGTTGGCGTTGATGAGCGCCGACAGGGTGTCGAGGCCCGACGGCGCACCGCCGTTGGCGACCGGCGTCGGAGCCGGCGGGGGCGGGGGCGGGGACTGCGCGTCCTCGTCCTCGGTGTCGACCTCGGCGACCGGCTCGTCCTCGACCTGGTCGTCGTCCTCGTCGTCCTCGTCGAGCTCGGCCACCACGGTGAGCGGCTCGTCCTCGTCCTGGTCCTCGTCGAGCTCGGCGACCTGGGTGTCCGGCTCGTCCTCGGCCTGGTCGTCGTCCTCGTGGAGCTCGGCGACCGGCTCGACCACGGCCAGGATCGCGAAGTCCTCGACCTCGTCGTCGTCCTCGTCATCCAGGTCGCCGACCGGCTCGAACTCCGGCCCCAGCTCCGGCTCGAACTCCGGTCCCGAACTCCGACTCGAACTCGGCCGCGGACTCTTCGTCCTCGGCGACGGGCTCGATCGGGCTCGACCTCGGGGGTCTCGACCGGGCGGCGGAAGACACCGTCCGTGAGCGCTGCGATCGAGGCCTCGACCCCGTTGACCGCCGGCTCGGGCACGTCCTGGATCGGCGCGCTGGTGCTGGTGAGGAGCGGCTTCGGCACGAACACCTTGACCGTCGTACCGCCCTCGGCGTTTCGCTCCAGGCTCACCGTCAGGCCGTGGCGGCGGGCCAGACGCGCCACCACGAACAGACCCATGCGGCGAGCCGTCTCGGCGGTGACCTCGGCTCCGGTCCGCAGCGTCGTGTTCAGCTCCGTCATCGTGGCGGTCTCGATGCCGAGGCCGACGTCCGCGATCTCCACCAGCACCAGGCCCGCCGGCGTCGTGGTGGTGATCGTCACCGGTGAGGTCGGAGGCGAGAAGGAGAGGGCGTTGTCGATCAGCTCGGTGAACATGTGGACGACGTCGGGGGCGGCACTACCGCTGATGCGCAGCGCAGGCGCACCCGAGAGCTGCACGCGCTGGTAGTCGCGCACGCCGGCGGTCGCGGCCTGGAGAACTTCCTCGACCGTCAGCGCAGTCTGCCCGCTGTGCTGGGTCGGAGCGTCCGCGAGGACGACCAGGCTCTCCGCCGTCCGCCGCATCCGCGAGGCGAGGTGGTCGAGGCGGAAGAGGCTCTCCAGCCGCTCCGGGTCCTCCTCGTCGCGTTCCAGGCGCTCGATCAGGTGCAGCTGCTGGTTCACGAGCGAGGTGTTGCGGCGGGACAGGGTGACGAACATGTCCGCGACCCGGGTGCGGAGCTCGGCCTCGTCCTGGGCGAGCCGGACGGCGGTGCCGTGGAGGTCGTCGACCGCGCGGGCCAGCTGGCCCATCTCCTCGTGTGTCGTGACCGGGATCGGCACGATCTTGCCGGCCGGCTGGCCGGCCCGGATCCGGCTGACCGTCTCCGGGAGCTGGTCGTGGGCGACCGCGAGGGCACCGTCGCGCACCCGCTGGATCGGACGCACCAGCAGTCGCGACACGAGCAGCGCCAGACCGATCGCGATGAGCAGCGCGAGGACGGTGAGGGCCGCGGTGAGGAGTGCGGTCCGGTTCGAGGCGGTGGCTTCGGCGTCGAGCGCGCCTTCGATCTCGGCGAGCAGGTCGGTCGTGAGCTCGTCGTACAGCTCGAGCGGCTGCTCGCCCTTGAGGTCGGGCGTACCGATGCCGAGCAACCCGTTGTTGCTGGCGTTGTACTGGCGCAGCAGCTCCACCGACGCGTCGTCGGGCAGCAGCAGCTCCAGGTTGCCGATCGCGGCGGACTCGACGCCGAGGTAGCCGTAGAGCTCGTTCTTGGGGATGATGTCGGGCCGCTCGATGATGAGCAGCTGCTGCTGGGTGACCGCGAGCCGACCCACGTTGAGCTGGCCGACCAGACCGATCTGCGACTCGGTCTGCGTGCCGGCGTCCGTCATGGCGGCGATGCCGAGGGTCACCTCGGCCTCGAGGCGCGAGAGCTGGTCGAAAGCGGTACCTACGAGGGCGTACGCCGAGCCGTCGCGCAGCCCCTGCGTCTCGTCGAGGAGCGCCCGGACCTGCTGGCGCTGGGCGTCGGACAGGTCGGCCTGCGACCAGGACGACTCCAAGCGGGTCGCGGCCGCGTTGACCTCTTTCAGAGCGGCCTCGCGCTGCTTCTCGTCCTCGGTCCCCCGGAACACCATCGCCGCATCCTCGGCGGCCGACAGGTAGGCGACCGCCGGGCCGAGCACGGTGACCTGGCTGGCGGCCGAGGTCGCGGCCGACGCCTGCGACAGCTCGGAGGCGACGCGGAGTCCACCCAGTACCGCAGCCAGGAGCAGGGGAATGGCCAGCACGAGTGCGACCTTGCGGACCACGGGCCATTCGGACACGTCGAGCGAGCGTCGCTGCGGCTCCTCGCTTGGCTCCAGCATCTCGGGCATCGGTGACTCGATTTCTGTTCGGGGGGCGGAACAGGTAGCCGCGACGGGGGTGGGGGGCCACGCGACTGATCGCCAGCGTAAAGAGAAGGAAACCGCGCCGTCCCGGGAACGCAAGATTTTCCTGCCGCGGAACCGCCGGTGACCAGCAGCCGTCCCAGCCACATGGAGGCCCGTCGTACCCGCAGGTTGGTGATCCTCGTCGTCGTGGCCACGCTGTGCGGCTGCGGCGTCTCGCTCCGACCCACCGGCGGCGACGCCGCGGAGACAGGATGGGAAAGGCTCCCCGACGGACCGCTCAGCGGCCGCACCGGCGCCAGTGTCACCGCCGTGGGCGACCGGCTGCTCGTCGTGGGTGGCTGGAAGTTCCTGTGTCCCCCGAACGCTGATTGCTCCACCCCCGAGGAGCCGCCCCTGTCCGACGGGGCGATCGTCGACGTCGCCACGGGGGAGTGGGAGACGGTCGCCGACGCCCCGTTCGGCTTCCACGGTGGTCAGTCGGCCGTCCTGGGCACCGACGTCTACGTCGCCACGAGCTGCCGCGAGGACCCGAGCTGCTTCGGCAGGACCGAGCTGTTGCGCTACGACACCGTGGCTGACCGGTGGGACGAGCTCGGTTCGTTGCCGCGCGGAATGCGGTACGCCGACCTCGTCGCGGTCGGAGGCGGGCTCCTGGCCGCGCCGACGAGCGATGAGCACGGCGAGACGGCCGATCACCTGTACGACGTCGAGAGCGGCACCTGGGAGGCGATCCCTGACGACCCGCTGGGTGCGACGTACGACCGCCACGTCGTGGTCGACGGCGCCCGCGTCCTGGTCTTCGGGTCGACGCTCGACGACACGGGCGAGCAGGACGTGAAGATCGGCGCGGTCCTCGACCTGGAATCCAGGACGTGGAGCCGGCTGCACGACGCCCCGGGATCTGGCTACCAGGTCTGGCGGATGGGGGACGAGGCGTGGCTCAACCCCCACTACAGCGAGGTCGGCGGGGGCGTCCTGGACCTGCGCACCGACACCTGGCGCGCCTTCCCCGACGATCCGTCAGGCCCCGGCTGGGAGGGCGACATGGCTGGGTTGATCGGCACCGGCGAGGCGGTCTACGAGTACGACGCGGGCTGGGTCCGTGACACCCGGACCGACGAGTGGCGCCACGTGGAGCCACGCCCGGACGCCGGCTACGACGCGTCGTTGACCGCCGTCGGTGACGCGCTGGTCGTGTTCGGCGGCCAGCGCTGGGACGGGAACGACGGGGAGCTGCTCTCCGAGACCTGGGTGTGGCGCCCGACCGCCTGAGCCGGGCGGGACCGAATCTCGGGGGCCGTTGTCGGCGGGCCGTCGTAGGCTCGTCGTCATGCGGCCAGTGACCGATCTCGAGCGCCGGGTGGCGCCCTTCAAAGTGGTCTCCGACTACCAACCGTCCGGCGACCAGCCTGCGGCGATCAAGGAGATCACCCAGCGGATCCAGGGCGGCGTCCAGGACATCGTGCTGCTCGGCGCCACCGGCACCGGCAAGACCGCGACCGTGGCGTGGGTGGCCGAGCAGGTGCAACGACCCCTGCTGGTGATGCAGCCCAACAAGACGCTGGCCGCCCAGTTCGCCACCGAGCTGCGCCAGCTCTTCCCCAACAACGCGATCGAATACTTCGTCTCCTACTACGACTACTACCAGCCCGAGGCCTACGTCCCCCAGACCGACACCTACATCGAGAAGGACTCCTCGATCAACGAGGAGGTCGAACGGCTGCGCCACTCCGCGACCAACAGCCTGCTGACCCGGCGTGACGTGATCGTGGTGTCGACGGTCTCCTGCATCTACGGCCTCGGCACGCCCCAGGAGTACGTCGACCGGATGCTGCGGCTGCGGGTCGGTCAGGAGCACGACCGCGACGCGATCCTGCGCCGCCTGGTCGAGATCCAGTACACGCGCAACGACATGACCTTCACCCGCGGGACGTTCCGGGTGCGCGGCGACACCCTGGAGATCTTCCCCGTCTACGAGGAGATGGCGATCCGGATCGAGTTCTTCGGCGACGAGATCGAGCGGATGATGACGCTCCACCCGGTGACCGGCGAGGTCCTCACCGAGGACACCGAGCTCTACGTCTTCCCTGCCACCCACTACGTCGCGGGACCGCAGCGGATGGAGCGTGCCATCGCCGGCATCGAGACCGAGCTGACCGAGCGGCTCGAGACGTTCGAGCGCCAGGGCAAGCTGCTGGAGGCGCAGCGGCTCCGGATGCGGACGACCT
Organism: uncultured Actinomycetota bacterium; assembly: GCA_963804845.1. Lineage (GTDB taxonomy): Bacteria > Actinomycetota > Actinomycetes > Propionibacteriales > Nocardioidaceae > Nocardioides. Next base: position 1,246,041 of record CAWDSA010000007.1, read on the forward strand.
ACGACATCGAGATGATGCGACAGGTCGGATCCTGTGCGGGCATCGAGAACTACTCGATGCACATCGACGGACGCAGCCGCGGGTCGGCGCCCAACTGCCTGCTCGACTACTTCCCCGAAGACTTCGTCCTCGTGATCGACGAGTCCCACGTCGCGGTGCCCCAGATCGGCGGCATGTACGAGGGCGACATGTCCCGCAAGCGCAACCTGGTCGACCACGGCTTCCGGCTGCCGAGCGCGATGGACAACCGGCCGCTGCGGTGGGAGGAGTTCCTCGACCGGATCGGCCAGACGATCTACCTCTCCGCGACCCCCGGTGCCTACGAGCTCGACAAGGTCGAGGGTGACACCGTGGAGCAGATCATCCGCCCGACCGGCCTGATCGATCCCCAGGTGATCGTGAAGTCCACCAAGGGCCAGATCGACGACCTGATCGGCGAGATCAACACGCGGGTGGAGAAGAGCGAGCGGGTGCTCGTGACCACGCTGACCAAGAAGATGTCCGAGGACCTCACCGACTATCTCCTCGACGCCGGCATCCGCACCCGCTACCTCCACTCCGAGGTCGACACCCTCAAGCGGATCGAGCTGCTGCGCGACCTGCGCCTCGGCGAGTACGACGTGCTGGTCGGCATCAACCTGCTGCGCGAGGGCCTCGACCTGCCCGAGGTGTCGCTGGTGTCGATCCTCGACGCCGACAAGGAGGGCTTTCTGCGCTCCGACAAGTCGCTGATCCAGACGATCGGCCGCGCCGCGCGCAACGTGTCCGGCCAGGTCCACATGTACGCCGACAAGGTGACCCCGTCGATGGAGGCCGCCATCGACGAGACCAACCGTCGCCGCGAGAAGCAGGTCGCCTACAACACCGAGCGCGGCCTCGACCCCCAGCCGCTGCGCAAGAAGATCGCCGACATCACCGAGATGCTGGCCCGCGAGGACGAGAACACCCAGGCCCTGCTCGAGACCTGGCAGCACCTCGACCCGAAGTCCAAGAAGGCGCCGGTGCCAGGGCTCTCCAAGCTGCGCCAGGACGGCCACCACCCCGACCTCGCCGGGCTGCCCAGCAGCGAGCTGGCCGAGCTGATCCAGCAGCTCACCGAGCAGATGCGCACCGCGGCCGCCGAGCTCCAGTTCGAGGTGGCGGCGCGACTGCGTGACGAGATCTCCGACCTCAAGAAGGAGCTCCGCCAGATGATTGAGGCGACGAAGTGAATCTCGACAGGCTCGATCACCGGGGCAAGCCGTGACCGCGCGCGAGGTCCAGATCACGTTCGACTGCGCCGACCCTCGAGCGTTGTCGCTGTTCTGGTGCGATGTGCTCGGCTACGAGCTGCCGCCGCCCCCGCCCGGGCACGACAGCTGGGACGCCTTCTCGGAGTCGTTGCCGCCCGAGCACCGCAACAGCCGCTCCGCCTGCCAGGACCCGGAGGGGCGCGGCCCGCGGTTGTTCTTCCAGCGCGTGCCCGAGGGCAAGTCCGTCAAGAACCGTGTCCACCTCGACGTCCGGGCCGCACCCGAGCTCGACGGTGAGGAGCGGATGGCGGCGCTCGACGTGGAGGCCGAGCGGCTGGTGGGTCTCGGCGCGACCCGGGTGCGCAGGGTCATCGAGGAGCTGCCGTTGCCTGCCGGGTGGATCGTGATGCAGGACCCCGAGGGCAACGAGTTCTGTCTGGACTGAGGCGCCCGTGCGGGTGAGGAGAGCGTGCCGGCGACGCCGCTAGGGTCGCAGCATGACGACCATCGACCTCGGCCGACCCGCCCAGGGTGACGTCGTCGAGCTCATCCTCGACGACCACCGCCGCTTCGAGACGCTGCTCCGCGACCTGCGCGACAGCTCCGCGGACCGCGACGCCGTCCGCTCCGCCTTCGCGACGCTCCACGTCGCCCATGCCGAGGCGGAGGAGAAGTACGTGTACCCGAAGCTGCGCCGCAAGGGGGCCGTGAGCGAGCACGAGGCGGAGCACGGCAAGGAGGAGCACGCCGAGGGGCACGAGGCGCTGCTGGCCCTTCTGGAGCTCAAGGGCACCGACACCCAGGCCTTCGACGACGCGGTCGAGGAGCTCGCCAAGGTGGTCAACCACCACCTCACCGAGGAGGAGCTCACCATCCTCAACCCCGCGCGCGAGGAGGTCGGCGAGCAGGTCCGGACCGAGCTGGGCGAGCAGTTCGCCAGCCGAGCGCAACCGGCAGATCGACGACAACTGCGGGACGCTGACGAACGTCCGCCGGATCGTCGCCTCGGCCAATCGTGAGGGCTTGCTCGACGACGAGGATGACGAGAGGACTGAGCGCGCTCAGTCCTCAGCGCTGGTCGTCCGGCGGCGCTTCGAGCTCGCGACGCTTCTTCTCTGCCTTTTCCTGGGCCTTGGCGACGGCCTTCTCGTGCTTGGCCAGGATCTTGCGACGGTTCGACTCGATCATCTCCCGACGCTGGACCAGCGTGCCGACCACCGGGACGGCGGTGCCGAGCATCGGGTAGATGGGCCAGGGATGGCCGTCGACTCCGCCCAGGATCAGCCAGATCGCCCAGCAGACGGCCGAGACGAACAGCCACATCCGGAGCGCCTCGCCGCGGCTCTTCTGCCAGCGCGCGACCGCCTCTGCCTCGACCTGCTGCGGCGACAGCGCCGGCACGGCCGGGACCGCGGCGGAGTCGGCCGCCGGCACGAGGTCGGAGAGGTACGGCGGCAGCTCGCCCAGGGTCCGGGCCGCCTGGACGCCGGTGGTCCGCTCGTCCAGCTCGTCGGGGTCGATCCGACCGTCCGCGTACGCCTCCGTCAGGGCGCGCAGCACCACGTCCCGGTCGGCGTCCGAGGCCCGCATCGACGCGTAGGTCGCTGAGCGCGGGTCGTGGGCGAACTGGCCCCACAGCTCCAGCTGAGGTCACGGTCGCATCGTAGGTTGTGGGCGTGGACGTGGAGCGAGATGCAGGCGCACTGCCTGGCCAAGCCCGGCGCGTGGCCCGACAACCCGTGGGAGCACGAGTTCCCGGTGGTGAAGGTCGGCGAGGGCGAGCGCGGCAAGATCTTCGCGTTCCTCTCGGCAGGCGGGGTGGGCGTGAAGGCGGGGCCAACCCGCGAGATCGCCGACGAGTGGCTCCACCGGTTCCCGGACGACGCCACGGTGATGGCCTACATCGGCCGCTCCGGCTGGAACGACCTCGCCTTCGGCGGGGCGATCCCCGACGACGAGCTGCTCGAGGCCGTCGACGAGTCCTACCGGCTGGTCGTGGCCAAGCTCCCGAAGGCGCGGCGTCCCGACGGCTGGGACGACTGACGCGTCACTTGGTCTGCGTCGGCCGGCCGGCGCGACCGACGACGGTCAGCCCCACCAGGCGAGCGACGACCAACGCGACGTAGAGCACACCGGCGACCTGCTCGATGATGACGAGCGAGCGGGCATGGGGGAGGACCGGCACCACGTCGGAGAGGCCCACGCTGGTCAGGGTGGTGAAGGAGAGGAAGAGCAGCTCGAACCAGGAACGCTCCTCCGCGCCGCCGGCCCCCACGAAGGAGCCCGGCACCAGGATCTGAACAGCGAGGTAGAGGTAGGCGAACCCCCAGGCGACCACGGTGAACGCGGCGCCGGTCGCGTACAGCTCGTCACGGGTGACGCGGTCGTCGTGGAAGAGATAGCGGATCATCCCGTAGGAGACGTAGAAGTAGAACGGCGCGTGGAGCAACGCTGAGGCGAGCAGCACCCCGTCGCTGTCGGGGAAGACGACCTCGAGCACGTTGCACAGCAGGGCCGGAACGCCGAGGAGCAGCGCCACCCAGGCCAGGACCGGTGTCCGCCGCACGGCGTAGAGGGCGACCAGGATCAGGACCGTCCCCACGCCGCCGAGCACCGCACGGCCCGCTGTCGACTCGCCGGTGAACGGGTAGGCCAGCACGGCCAGCAGCTGTCCGGCCAGCAGCACGGCGGAGGGGTGTTCCCGCAGGGAGGGCGTCCGACTCACCCGACTCTCGAATCCACGTTCGGCATCGTAGGTGCCCGAGTCGCTCTAGCGTGGCAGGCGCCGCGTGACGACACTGTGCGTGGCTCGTTGTCAGGGGCAGGTGGCGACGGCGCGCGGGGAAGGGTCGTTTGTCCAAAACGAGAACACGTTCTATTCTGAGGCGGCTCGAGGACCGGACCGGGAGGTGACCTGATGGCGTTCTCCGCTGTCTCGGTCATCCGTGGACCCGGTGAGATCGCCGCGATGGTCGTCGAGGTGACCAAGCGGATCTTCACCACCCGCTTCCAGACGCGCGAGTTCCTCGAGCAGGCGTGGTTCATCACGAGCGTCACGCTGATGCCGACGATCCTCGTCTCGATCCCCTTCGGCGCGGTCATCTCGCTGCAGGTCGGCAACCTGACCGGACAGCTCGGCGCCCAGTCGTTCGCCGGCGCGACCGCCGTTCTCGCCGTGGTGCGCGAGGCGGCCCCGATCGCTGCGGCGCTCATCATCGCCGGTGCCGCGGGCTCGGCGATCTGCTCCGACCTGGGCGCCCGCAAGATCCGCGAGGAGATCGACGCGATGGAGGTGCTCGGCATCGATCCGCTCGCACGGCTCGTGGCTCCGCGCGTGGTGGCCACGATGTTCGTGGCGCTGATGATCATCGGCATCGTGATCGGTGCCGGCATCGGGGGCGGCTACTTCTTCACCGTGATCGTCCAGGGCGGCTCGGCGGGCGCCTTCCTCTCGTCGTTCACCGCCCTCGCCACGCTTCCCGACCTCTACATCGCCATGGTCAAGGCCGTGGTGTTCGGGGCCCTGGCCGCGATCGTCGGCTCCTACAAGGGGCTGACTGCCGGTGGTGGCCCCAGCGGCGTGGGCCGCGCCGTCAACGAGTCGGTGATCATCGCCTTCATGCTGCTGTTCTTCCTCAACGCCGTGATCACGGCGATCTACTTCCAGGTCGTCCCGCCCCCGGGGTTGTGATGGCCACCATCCAGCAGCTCGGCAGCGCGTTCATCCAGGGGCGCCGGAACTCGCTCGAGCAGTACGGCGACCAGCTGCTGTTCTACGTCAAGGCACTCGCCTGGACGCCGCGCGCCGTCCGTCGCTACCGCAAGGAGATCTACAACACCCTGGCCGAGGTGACCTTCGGCGCGGGCGGCCTCAGCGTGATCGCCGGCACCGTGGGCGTGATCGCCTTCCTCGCGTTCTTCGCCGGCACCGAGGTCGGCATCCAGGGCTACGCGTCACTGAGCCAGATCGGCGTCGCCAAGTTCAGCGCCTTCATCTCCGCCTACTTCAACACCCGCGAGGTCGCTCCGCTGGTGGCGTCGATCGCCCTCGCCGCGACGGTCGGCTGCGGCTACACCGCGCGGCTCGGTGCGATGCGGATCTCCGAGGAGATCGACGCCCTCGAGGTCATGGGCGTCCCCTCGATTCCCTTCCTCGTCACCACCCGCATGATCGCCGCCTTCATCGCGGTGATCCCCCTCTACATCGTCGCGCTGGCCGCCTCCTACCTCTCGCCCCGACTGATCACGGTCTACATCTACGGGCAGTCCCCGGGCACCTACGACCACTACTTCCTGCAGTTCCTGCCACCCATCGACATGTTGTGGTCCTTCGGCAAGCTGCTCTTCCTGGCGACCGCGATCATCCTGATCCACTGCTACTACGGCTTCACCGCGTCCGGGGGGCCGGCCGGTGTCGGCATGGCCGTGGGCCGGGCGATCAGGACGTCGATCGTCACCGTCGTCGTGGCCGACTTCTTTCTCAGCTTCGCGATCTGGGGTTCCACCACCACGGTGAGGATCACGGGGTAGCCATGCTGATCAACGTCCATCACGACAGCCCGGCGGAGCACCGTCGGCTGCTGGTCGCGGGAGTCGCGTTCCTCACGGCCATCGCGATGCTGGTGGCGCTGTCGATCGCGATCTACAACAAGGTCTTCGACGACGTCACGATGGTCACCATCAAGGCAGAACGGGCCGGCCTCCAGCTCGCCAAGTTCGGCGACGTCCGCGTCAACGGTGCCCTGGTCGGCCAGGTGCGTGAGATCAGCCAGGACGGCGAGGAGGCCGAGATCCGGATCGCCCTGGAGCCGGCCGCCGCCCGCGAGATCCCCAGCAACGTCGAGGTGCAGATCCTCCCGACGACGCTGTTCGGCCAGAAGTTCGTCTCCCTCATCGCTCCCGAGCAGCCGTCCGAGCAGGCGATCCAGGAGGACGACGTCATCCCGTCCGACCGGGTCGAGACCAACGTCGAGCTCAACCGGATCCTCAGCAACCTGTTCCCGCTGCTGCGCTCGGTGCGCCCTGCCGACCTCAACACGACGCTCAACGCACTGGCGACCGCCCTCGGCGGGCGAGGCGAGCAGCTCGGCGTGACCCTCGACAAGCTCGAGTCCTACCTCGGGGCGATCGACGACGACCTGCCGACGCTGCGGAAGGACCTGATCCTGCTGGCCGAGGTCGCCGACACCTACAACGTGGCCGCGCCCGACCTGCTCGGGGTGCTGGACAACATCACCGTGACCAGCCGGACCATCATCGACCAGCGTCAGGAGATCGACGTGTTCTTCGGTGACGTCGCCGGCCTGGCGCGCACCTCCACCGCCGTGCTCGCGGAGAACGAGCAGAACCTGATCGCCATCGGTGCGCTCACGGCGCCGCTTGACCCAGCTGCTGGCCACCTACTCCCCGCAGTACCCCTGCCTGCTGCGAGGCCTGGCCAACTACCGGCCGCGGCTGGCCAAGGTCTTCCGGGGCGGCATGATCCGTCAGTTCTTCGTCTTCAACACTCCCCAGTACCGCGAGTACGACGAACGCGACGAGCCGGTCTACGGCGAGGTCGGTCACGGGCCGTGGTGTCTCGGGCTGCCCAACCCGCCTGAACCGGTCGGTCCGCAGCCGCTCGACGACGGCTCCGAGCAGGACGACAACCCGCCGACGAGCACCCTTCCCGGCGTCCCGGCCGCACGAGGCACCGGCAGCGGCTTTGCCGGGTCCGAGGGTGAGCAGGCGATCATCAACGCCCTGCTGGCGTCGAGGAGCGGGCGCCCGGTCGACAGCTACGGCGCGCTCGGCTCCCTCATGTACGGGCCCGTGGTCCGGGGCGGGGAAGCGACATGAACCGGCGCGACCAGGTCACCGCGGCCGCCGCGGTCAAGCTCGGCATCTTCACGGTGTGCTCGCTGATCGTCACCGGCGTGCTCGCCGCCATCATGGGCAACATCGGCTTCGGCGGTGGCGCGGAGTACCAGGCGGTGTTCACCTCAGCCTCGATGCTCGACAAGGGCGACGACGTGCGGATCGCCGGCGTCAACGTCGGCGAGGTCCGCGAGGTCGAGCACTACGACCGCACGCAGGCGCTGGTGACGTTCCGGATCAAGGACGAGATCGAGCTGTCGAGCGCCTCGCGGGCCGAGATCCGGTTCCTCAACCTGGTCGGCGACCGCTACCTCGCCCTCGAGGAGGGCAGCGACACCGCGGCGGAGGCGCTCGAACCGGGTGACACGATCCCGATCGAGAACACCAGCCCCGCGCTCGACCTGACCGTGCTGTTCAACGGGTTCCAGCCGCTCTTCCACGCGCTGAACCCCCAGCAGGTCAACGAGCTCAGCCTCAACCTGGTGCAGGTGCTCCAGGGCGAGGGCGGCACCGTCGCAGGCCTGGTCAGCAAGACCGCGTCGCTCACCAACACGCTCGCCGACCGCGACCAGCTCATCGGCGAGGTCATCACCAATCTGGGCTCCACGCTCGAGACCGTCGACCAGCACCACGAGCAGCTCAACGAGCTGATCCTCGAGCTGAAGGGCTGGATGGGAGATCTCGCACGCGACCGCCGCACCATCGGCGGCTCCCTCGACAACGTCTCCGACCTCACCGTGGTGGTCGCCGACCTGCTGCAGCGCAGTCGGCCGCTGGTGAAGGACGACATCGCCCTGCTGCGCCGGCTCGCGGGGCTGCTCAACGAACCTGAGAACAGCAAGATCATCGTGGACACCCTCGACCGGCTGCCGGAGTCGATGACCGACCAGACCCGGACCGGGACCATGGGCTCCTGGTACAGCTACTACCTGTGCGAGTTCTCCGGCAAGATCGCGCTCCCACCGGAGCTCCAGGGCATCCCGGGCCTGGGTCAGATCAGGCGTGAGCTGAGCCACCTCCGGTTCCACTCCACCGCGCCGAGGTGCCAGTGATGCGGCGCTACACGGACATGCAGATCCTGCGGCTGGGGGCGATCACCCTCGTGGTGATGCTGCTGGTGATGGCGGCGTCGTTCAACCTGTCGAAGTTCCCGGGGTTCCGGGGAAGCACGTTCCGGGCCGAGTTCAGCGACGCCAGCGGCCTGCGGGCCGGCAACATGGTGCAGGTCGCGGGAATGCGGGTCGGCCGGGTGCAGGAGATCACGCTCGAGCAGGACACCGTGACCGTCACCTTCGAGGTCGACAACGGTGTCGAGTTCGGGACCGAGAGCCGGGCATCGGTCGAGGTGCTCAACCTGCTCGGTGAGAAGTACCTCGAGCTCACCCCGGCGGGCAGCGGCCAGCTCGGCGAGGACGACACCATCCCGAACGAGCGCACGCAGTCGGCGTACGACATCGTCGGCGTCTTCGGCGACCTCACCACGACGACCGAACGGATCGACACCGACCAGCTCGGCGCCGCGCTCAACGTCGTCTCCGACACCGTCGACGCCTCCGCACCCGCCTTCCACGACAGCCTCGAGGGGATCTCGCGACTCTCCGAGACCGTCGCCTCGCGTGACGCCCAGATCCAGGCGCTGCTCGCCAGCTCGCGCAACGTCAGCCGGGTGCTGGCGGCCCGCAGCGACGACCTGGTCGACCTGATGGGGAGCAGCGACCTGGTCTTCCAGGAGATCCGCAAGCGCAAGGTCGCGATCCACCGGCTGCTGGTCAACGCGCGGATCCTGGCCGACGAGCTGCGGGGTCTGGCGGCGGACAACCGCGAGCAGATCGCGCCGGCGCTGCGCGAGGTCGACGAGCTGCTGTCGCTGCTGAACTCCAAGGAGAAGCAGCTGAAGGCGACCCTCAGCGCGGTCGGACCCTATGCCTCGATCCTGGGCAACGTGATCGGCACCGGCCCCTGGTTCGACGCCTACGTGTTCAACCTGGCCACGATCCCGACGGGCGAGTTCCAGCCCGGGTTGCTGGGGGAGTGAGGACCATGTCGATCACACCGTCGAGCGCCTGGAGCCGGGTCAGCGGACGCACCCTCGTCGTGGTGACCGCGGTGCTGCTGCTGGCCGCCACGTTCTTCTTCGTCCGCGACGACGAGGAGACCCGGACCGTCACCGCGCACTTCCCGCGCGCCGTCAGCGTGTTCACCGGTTCCGACGTCCGGATCCTGGGCGTCAACGTCGGCACCGTCACCGCCGTCACCCCGGCCGGCAACTCCGTCCGGGTCGAGATGGAGTACGACGCCGACTACCGGCTCCCCGCCGACGCCAAGGCCGTCATCGTGACCCCGACGCTGGTGGCGGACCGGTTCGTGCAGCTGACGCCGGCCTACGACGGTTCCGGCCAGACCATGGCCGACGGAGCTGAGATCGAGCTTCCCGACACGGCGGTCCCGGTCGAGCTCGACCGCATCTACTCCAGCCTGCGCGATCTCTCCCAGGCGCTCGGCCCCAACGGCGTCAACAAGGACGGCACCCTCGACCACCTGCTGCGCGCGTCGGCACGAGCACTGGAGGGCGAGGGCGAGCTCGGCAACGAGATGCTCATCAACCTCTCGGAGGCCACCCAGACCATCGGCGCCGGCAGCGAGGACCTCTTCGCCACCGTCGAGGAGCTCGCGACGTTCACCGACGCGCTGGCCCAGAACGACCGGCTGGTGCGCGCCTTCATCCGCGACCTCGCGGGCATGTCCCGGTCGCTGGTCACCGAGCGCGTCGAGCTCCAGCGGGCGCTGTCGTCGGTCTCTCGCGCAGTCGGCACGGTCGAGGGGTTCGTCAAGGACAACCGCAAGGCGCTGGTGAGCTCCGTCGAGAAGCTCACCCGGGTCGTGAGCACCATCAACTCCGAGCGGGTCAGCATCAACGACGCCCTCCATGCCGCTCCGCTCGCGCTGGGCAACCTGGCGCTCGCGTACAACACCAAGTCCGGCTCGATCGGCTCCCGGATCGGTCTCCAGGGCACCTTCGGCGACCCGGACGGCCTGCTCTGTGCGATCGTCCAGCAGTCCGCCATGCCCAAGGTCAGCAAGGACCTCGCGTGCGAGATCTTCGAGCAGCTGCTGGAGCCCGTCGTAGGCCAGACGCCGCGACAGACCGCGAAGAAGAGCGCCCGGCTGGAGCTGTCCGACATCGACTCGAACTCCACCTCGGTGCCCGACCAGTACGCCAGTGACGGCGCCGCCGGCGACCTCACCACGCTGATGGGGGGTGGTCGCCCATGATGCGCCGCGTCACGGTGCCGGCCCTCGTGGCCAGCGCCGCGCTGATCCTCACCGGCTGCGAGTTCGACGGCGCCTACGACCTGCCGCTCCCCGGGTCACCGGTCGATGGCGACAACAGCTTCGAGATCACCGCCGAGTTCGCCGACGTCCTCAACGTCGTCCCGCGCTCCGTGGTGATGGTGGATGACGTCACCGTCGGCGAGGTGACCGACGTCGAGCGCGTCGGCTGGCACGCCGTGATCACGATGCGGGTCCGCGACGGCACGACGCTGCCCGACAATGCGATCGCAGACATCCGCCAGACCAGTCTGCTCGGCGAGAAGTACGTCGCGCTGGAGCCGCCCCTCACCGAGGAGCCGACCGGCGAGCTCAGCGACGGCGACGACATCCCGCTGTCGGACACCGGGCGCAACCCCGAGGTCGAGGAGGTGCTGGGCGCTCTCTCCTTCCTGCTCAGCGGCGGCGGCGTGGGCCAGCTCGGGACCATCACCGAGGAGCTCAACAACGTGATGAGCGGTCGCACCGACCGCCTCAAAACCTGCTCGGGTCGCTCGAGAACGTGATCGGCACCCTCGACGCCCAGAAGGCCGAGATCATCTCGGCGATGGAGTCGCTCAACGGTCTCTCGAAGACGCTCAACGCCGAGAAGCAGACGATCGGCGAGGCGCTCGACGTCCTGCCCACTGCGGTGGACGTGCTGGCCGCACAGCATGAGGAGCTGATCGAGATGCTCGACGCGCTCGACGAGCTGGGCCGGGTCGGCACCCGCGTGATCGGCGCGAGCAAGGACGACGTGATCGCGACGCTCCGCAACCTGCGCCCGGTGCTCCAGAAGCTCGGCGACACAGGTGACAAGCTGGCGACCGGCCTCGACATGATGGTCAGCTTCCCGTTCCCCCAGGAGGCGGCCGACGTCGTCAAGGGTGACTACGCCAACGCCTCGATCCGGGCCGGCATCAACCTCAGCATCGTGGGCGACCCCGACATCCCTGACATCCCGGACATCCCCGACATCCCGGGGGTTCCCGACATCCCGGACGTCCTCAACGCGGTCCAGAAGTGCCTGGAGTCCGGCGACCTCACGAGCAAGGCCTGCCAGAAGGTGCTCAAGAACGCCAACCTGTACAAGAAGCTCAAGAAGGCGTGCAAGAAGCCCAAGAACAGGGACAACGAGGTCTGTGTCGTCGTCAACACCCTCCCTGGCGACGACGACGGTGACGGTCTGCCCGACCTCCCCGACCTCCCGGACCTGCCGGGCGTCTTCGGGGCCTTCGACGCCGGGCTGCTCGGCATCGACGACGCCTTCGCGAGCGGGCGAGCCATGCCGTCGTACTCCACGGCCGCACTGCTCGGAGGGGGGCTGTCATGAAGACGGGCATCAAGGCACGACTGGTCGCCTTCCTGGTGCTGAGTGCGGTCGGCATCGTCTACATCGCCGGCAGCTATCTCGGCCTGGTCGACAAGGTGCTCGGCCGCGGCTACACGATCCACGCCGTGCTGCCCGACTCCGGCGGCCTGTTCGAGGGCAGCGAGGTGACCTACCGCGGTGTCAAGGTCGGCGAGGTCGCCGCCATGAACGTCGACGGTGAGGGGATCCGGCTCGACCTCGCGATGCAGGACGAGGCGGAGATCCCGCTGGACTCCGTCCTCGAGGTCCACAACCTGTCAGCGGTCGGGGAGCAGTACCTCGACCTGATCCCCGAGGACGCCGAGGAGCCGTACGCCGAGCCCGGCGACGTCCTGCAGGGGACGCCCGAGTCGATCCCGGTCGACGAGGGCGACCTGCTGGTCGAGCTCGACCAGTTCGTCGAGTCCGTCGACAAGGAGGCGTTGCAGGTCGTGGTCGAGGAGCTCGGCCTGATGTTCTACGACACCGGCGTGCCCCTCCAGAAGCTGATCGACAGCGGAGGCCAGTTCATCGACGAGGCAGCCGAGCACGAGGCGGAGACCGTCCGGTTGCTCCGGAACGGCCTCACCGTGCTGCGCACGCAGCGAGACGAGGGCGAGAACATCCAGTCGCTGGCCCGCGACCTCAACCTGATCACCCGGGCGCTGCGACGCAGCGACCAGGACCTGCGCGGCACCCTGCAGGGCACGCCCGGCACGGCGAGCGAGATCCAGGCACTGCTCCAGGACCTGCGGCCCACGCTGCCGGTCCTGCTCGGCAACTCGGTGGGGATCAGCCAGGTCGTGGTCCAGCACCTGCCGGGGCTCGAGCAGCTGCTGGTCACGTTCCCCCGCGCCATCTCCAGCGGCTTCACCGGCACGCCCCCGACCGGCGGCGGTCGCGTCAACCTGCAGTTCTCCAACAACGTGCAGCCCTGCACCGAGGGCTACAAGCCGAAGAACGAGTGGCGGCCCGCCCACGTCCTGACCGACGCCCCGATCTTCCCGGCGCGGTGCGCCGCGGGCCCCCCGTTCAACATGCGGGGCACCAAGTACGCCCCCGGACCGTCCTCCATGCCGGGCCAGTCGCAGCGTGCGACGTACGACCCGGTGAGCGGCCTGGTCGACGGGGCCGTCGACGCGAACGGCGACCCCGTACGATTCCTCGACCAGGGCAACCTGTCGATCATGGGAGGCGACGCGTGGAAGTGGCTGCTGGTCGGTCCGGTGGCTCGGTGACGTCCGAGGACACCACCGAGGACACCTCCGAGGACGCCACCACCACCCCCGAGCGCGAACGATCGGGAGTCGACCTGGCCCTGGTGGTGCTCGTCGTCGTCCTGCTCGCGGCCGTCGTCGTGGGCGGCGTCCTCGCCTGGCAGGCACGCGACGACCGCGCCGCCGCGGCCGCCGAGCAGGAGCGGTACGGCGAGGTGCTGGCAGCGGCGACTGCCGAGGCAGAGGCGTTCATCAACATCCGCTACGACGACGCGCAGGCCAGCATCGACAAGGTCGCGGCCGGCGCGACGGGTGAGTTCCGCGAGCAGTACGGCTCCTCGAGCGAGCAGGTCATCGAGGTGCTCCAGCAGAACGAGTCGGTGATGGAGGGCGAGGTGCTCTACGCCGGAGTGGTCGACGTCGACCAGGACAGCGCGACCGTCATCGCGGCCACCAGTGGCACCGTCGCCAACAAGCAGACCGACAACCAGCCGGTCGGGCGCAACTTCCGGCTCCAGCTCGAGCTGGTCTACGAGGACGGGCGCTGGCTCACCAGCGACCTGCAGTTCGTGAGCTGATCATGAACGACGAGTCACGCCCGCCGCGCCGCCCCGTCGGCGGCTCCCGCAATCCCGTCTCCCGGCCCCGCAAGGTCGCCGGCCGCGACGTGCCGGCCGCTCCCGACGAGCCGGTCGAGGACGAGTCGACCGTCGAGGAGGCTCCGCCGGAGGAGCCGTCGGGCGAGGAGCTGTCACCCGAGGCCGGGGAGCCGCTGGTCGAGGAGCCGCCGGCTTCCGGCGGTGGCCGTCGTCGTGTCGTGCTGATCGCGATCGCCGTACTGCTCGCGGCGGTACTGGCGGTGGAGGGCTGGTACCTCTACGGCTCGTCCGACCCGGTCGTCTCGGCCGAGCGGCCCGTGGTGACGGGCAAGATCGCCCACCGCTCCGCCGTCGAGTCCGCCGCGCGCAGCACCTCGGAGATCCTGTCCTACGGGCACGAGGACTTCGACGCCCAGGTGGAGGACGCCACCACCAAGATGACGCCCGAGTTCGCGGAGGAGTTCCGGGGCACCGCGGAGGACGTGAAGGAACGGTTCGTCGAGGAGCGGATCACCCAGGAGATCCGGGTCGTGGCGTCCTCGGTCGTCACGGCGTCCGCCGACGAGGTGCGGGCGCTGCTCTTCCTCGACCAGTACGTCGCGAAGGCCGGCGAGGGCACGTCGGTGACGCCGTACCGCGCCGTGGTGACCGTGAAGCGCAGCGACGGAGGGTGGCTGGTCTCCGACATCGAGACCCAGTAGAGTAGAACACGTTCTAGTTTACGTTTGCCGGTCGGAAGGGGTTGGATCGTCTCGTGCCCGACACAGACACCGACACCGACCTGCTGATCATCGGCGCCGGCCCCACCGGCCTGTTCGCCGCCTACTACGCCGGATTCCGCGGCCTGCGCGTCGCCGTGGTCGACAGCCTCCCCGAGCTGGGCGGGCAGATCACCGCGATGTACCCCGAGAAGGCGATCCTCGATGTCGCCGGCTTCCCGAACGTCAAGGGCCGCGACCTGGTCGACGGCCTGGTCGAGCAGGCCTCGACCGCGCACCCGACCTACCACCTCGACCGGACCGCGCAGACGCTGGAGCACCACGGAGACTCGGTCACCATCGGCCTCGACGACGGCACCGAGATCACCGCCGGCGCCGTCATCATCACCGCGGGCATCGGCAAGTTCAGCCCGCGGCCACTGCCGGCCGGCGAGGGCTGGCTCGGACGCGGCATGGAGTTCTTCGTCCCGTCGTTCCAGCCGTACGCCGGGAAGGACGTCGTCATCGTCGGCGGCGGCGACAGCGCCTTCGACTGGGCCGAGCACCTCGAGCCGGTCGCGCGCTCGGTCACCCTCGTCCACCGACGCGACGCGTTCCGCGCGCACCAGCGCACGGTCGACACCGTGCGGGCGAGCTCGGTCGAGATCATCACCAAGGCCCAGGTGACCGCGATGCGGGGTGACGGGACGCTGAGCGAGGTCGAGATCACGGTCGACGGCCAGGAGCCACGCACGCTCCCGGCTCAAGCCCTGGTCGCAGCCCTCGGCTTCCTCGCCGACCTCGGCCCGCTCCAGGAGTGGGGGATCGAGGTCCTCAAGCGGCACGTCGTCGTGGCGCCGTCCATGCAGACCTCGCTCGAGCGCGTCTTCGCCGCCGGTGACATCACCGAGTACCCGGGCAAGGTCCGGCTGATCGCGGTCGGCTTCGGCGAGGCCGCGACCGCGGTCAACAACGCCGCCGTCGCCATCGACCCGTCGGCCCACGTCTTCCCCGGCCACTCCAGCGAGGGGAGCTGACCCCGGCGTGAGTGGTGGTGCACCCAGCGCTGGGCAGAGGAGGACCGTCCGGCTGAGCGACGCCGAGGTGGCCGCCTTCCTCGACGAGCAGGTCAAGGTCCAGGTCGCGAGCCTCGGTCGTGACGGCGCACCCCACCTGTCGACCCTCTTCTACGTCATGGACGGCGACCGGATCGCCTTCTGGACCTACGGCCGCAGCCAGAAGATCCGCAACCTCGAGCGCGACCCCCGGATCAGCTGCCTGGTCGAGGACGGCCTCGACTACTTCGAGCTGCGCGGCGTGTCCATCCGCGGCCGCGCCGAGCTGGTGCGCGACCACGACGAGATCTTCCGGATCGGATCGGCCGTAGCGACGGCGATGACCGGTGCCGCGTCGTTCGAGGAGCTCGGGGACCTCGGCCGTGCCGAGGTGGAGCGACAGGCACAGAAGCGGATCGCCGTCCGCGTACATCCGGAGCACGTCGCGAGCTGGGATCACCGCAAGAAGTGCCGGAAGTTGAGGTGGTGTCGAGCCTCGCGCAGAGGTGGGCTGAGGGGCGAGCGACGAGCGGAGAAGGTCTGAAGGTGAAGGTCGACTTCGACCTGTGTGAGTCGAACGCCCTGTGCGAGTCGTTGGCACCCGAGGTCTTCGAGGTCGACGACGACGACTACCTGCAGCTGCTCAAGGAGGAGCTCGACGCGGACGACGTCGAACCCGTACGCCGCGCGGTGGCTTCGTGCCCGCGCGCCGCGATCTCGCTGGACGAAGAATGACCAGGCACCCCCTCCCTCGACGGCCGGGTGGCCGTGGTCACCGGCGCGGGCGCCGGACTGGGTCGCGCCGAGGCGCGTGCGCTCGCTGACGCGGGTGCGCGGGTGGTCCTCAACGATCTGCCCGGCGCGGCCGACGAGGCCGCCGACGAGATCCGTGCGCGCGGTGGCGAGGCGCTCGTCGTACCCGGTGACGTGGGGGAGCGAGCCACCGCCGATGCCCTCGTGACGACCGCGGTCGAGCAGCTCGGCGGACTCGACGTGGTCGTCAACAACGCCGGCATGACGCGCGACCGGATGCTCTTCAACCTCTCCGACGAGGAGTGGGACGACGTGCTGCGGGTCCACCTGCGCGGCCACTTCCTGCTGTCGCGCAACGCCGCGTCGTACTGGCGTGCGCGGTTCAAGGACACCGGCCGCCCGGTCGATGCCGCGGTCGTGAACACCGCCTCGGAGGCGTTCCTCACCGGATCCCCAGGACAGGCCAACTACGCCGCGGCCAAGGCCGGCATCACCGCGCTGACGCTGTCGACCGCGCGGGGGCTGGCGAAGGTCGGGGTGCGCGCCAACGCGATCTGTCCCCGGGCCAGGACCGCGATGACCGCCGAGGTGTTCGGCGAGGACACGTCCGGCCAGGCCATCGACCCCTACTCGCCCGACCACGTCGCGCCGCTGGTCGCCTACCTCGCGTCGCCGGCGGCCGCCCGGATCACCGGCCAGGTCTTCGTGGTGTACGGCGGGATGGTGGCCGTGCTCGCCGCGCCGGTCGTCGCCGAGCGGTTCGATGCGACCGGCGACGCGTGGGACCTCGCCGACCTCGACCGCCAGGTCGGCGGCTGGTTCGCCGACCGCGACCCGGTCGAGGGCTTCGCCGCGGACTCGCTCATGAAGCTCACCGTCTGAAAGGGATCGCCATGGGTGTGCAGGGTCGTCTGGAGGGCAAGGTCGCCATCGTCACCGGCGGTGCGCAGGGGCAGGGCGCCGCGATCGTGCGCGCGTTCGTCGCCGAGGGCGCGCAGGTCGTGATCGCCGACATCGCGGAGCCGCCCGGGGAGGTACTGGCCGGCGAGCTGGGCGACGCCGCACGCTTCCGCCGCCACGACGTCTCCGACCCCGCGTCCTGGGCTGCGCTGGTCGAGGCCACCGCCGAGGCGTTCGGCCCGGTCAGCGTGCTGGTCAACAACGCCGGCATCCTCCGCTTCGGCCAGGTCGACAAGATGCCGCTGGAGGAGGCCGAGCTGGTGTGGCGGATCAACCAGGGCGGCTGCTTCCTCGGCATGCAGGCCGTCGTGCCGACCATGAAGCGCAACGGCGGCGGCTCCATCGTCAACGCCTCGTCGGTCGAGGGGCTCGGCGGGATGGGCTCGGTCGTCGCCTACTGCGGCTCGAAGTGGGCGATCCGCGGCATGACCAAGGCGGCTGCCCACGAGCTGGCCTCGCGCAACATCCGGGTCAACTCGGTCCACCCCGGCATGATCGACACCGCCATGACCCGTGAGCACGGTGGAGATGCCGCGATGGAGTTCGGCGCGACGAAGGTGCCGATGCGCCGGGTCGGCCACCCCGACGACGTCGCCCCGGCGTACGTCTTCCTCGCCAGTGACGAGAGCTCCTACATCACCGGCGCCGAGCTCGCCATCGACGGCGGTGTCACCGCCACCCACGCGTTCGGCGGCTGAGTCAGTCGCGGAGGAGGAGGCGGACGGCGGTCTCCATGTGCTCGGCGGTCTCGGCGGAGCTGCTGCGGCCGGTGACCCAGGCGACGAGGGCGGAGAGCCAGACGTCGCCGATGACGCGGGCGATCTTGACGTCCTCGGCGGTGACGTCGTGGTGTCCCTCGGGGTACATGGCGCGGGTGAGCATGGTCGTGAGCAGCATCCCGACGTGGTGGATCTCCTCGGAGACCGACTTGTCGGCGAACATGAACGCGCGGGTGAGGGCCTCGGTGAGGTGCTGGTCGCCCTGGAGGCCGCGGCTGGTCTTCTTCAGCACCGAGATCACCCGCTCGGCGGAGGTGTCGCCGGGCACCGGCCTGCCGCTCAGCGCCGCGTCGGCCTTCTCGAACTCGCGGCCGAGCGCCGACACCAGCAGGTGGATCTTGGAGGGGAAGTAGCGGTAGAGCGTGCCGAGCGCGACGTCGGCCCGGTCGGCCACGGCCCGCATCTGGACGGCGTCGAAGCCACCCTCGGATGCGAGCGCGATGGTGGCGTCGAGAATCCGCTTGCGCCGGTCACGCTGGGCGGCGGATCCGAGGTCGTCGGCCGCCAGCGACGTGTTGGAGGTCACCCGTGCTCCCTTGGTTAGGCTTGCTCGACTCCCAGCATAATAGGAACACGTTCCATTTTTCGTACGCCACAGCCAGGAAGGCACCACCGGATGCGGATCGCACTGCTGTCCTATCGCAGCAAGCCGCACTGCGGCGGCCAGGGGGTGTACGTCCGACACCTCAGCCGGGAGCTCGTGAAGCTCGGACACACCGTCGAGGTCTTCTCCGGCCCGCCCTACCCCGATCTCGACGAGGGCGTGACCCTCACCGAGGTCCCGAGCCTGGATCTCTACCGCGAGCCGGACCCGTTCCGGATCCCCCAGCTGCGCGAGTTCCGCGACCTCGTCGACGTCGAGGAGTTCCTCACCATGTGCACGGCCGGGTTCCCCGAGCCGAAGACGTTCAGCACCCGGGTGGCGAAGCTGCTGGCCGACCGGGTCGACGACTTCGACGTCGTCCACGACAACCAGGTGCTCGGCCACGGCATCCTCGACATCGCCCGGGCGGGGTTCCCCGTGGTCGCGACCATCCACCACCCGATCACCCACGACCGGCGGATCGACCTCGGCCAGGCCACGACCTGGCGGCAGAAGCTCACGCTGCGGCGCTGGTACGGCTTCCTGCGGATGCAGAAGAAGGTCGCCCGGCAGATCCCGCTCATCCTGACCCCCTCGGAGTCGTCGCGCCGGGATGCGGCCCGCGACTTCGGGCTCGACCTCGACCGGATGCGGGTCATCCTGCTCGGCGTCGACGAGCGCTTCCGGCCGCCGACCGCGCCGCGGGTGCCGGGCCGGATCATGGCGATGGCGAGCGCCGATGCGCCCATGAAGGGCATCTCCACGCTGCTCGAGGCCTTCGCCAAGCTGCGCGTCGAGCGCCCCGAGCTCGAGCTGGTGCTCGTCAGCAAGCCGGTGCCGGGCGGGCGTACGGAGCAGATGATCGACCAGCTCGACATCGCCGGCTCGGTGCGGTTCGTGCACGGGCTCTCCGACGACGAGCTGGTCGACCTGATGGGCTCGGCCGAGCTGGCCTGCGTGCCGTCGCTCTACGAGGGCTTCAGCCTGCCGACCGCCGAGCTGATGGCCTGCGCGACGCCGCTGGTCGTCTCTCGTGCGGGGGCCATCCCTGAGGTCGTCGGTGAGGACGGGTCGTGCGCCGACCTGGTCGAGCCCGGCGACGTCGGCCAGCTCGAGCACGCCATCGCCGCCCTGCTCGACGATCCCGAGCGGCGGGCCCGGATGGGCGCGGCCGGTCGGGCTCGGGTCGAGGAACACTTCAGCTGGCACGCCGTCGCGCAGGCCACCGCCGACGCCTACGAGGAGGCGATCCGTGCTCACCGTTGACTTCGACCGACTCGGCCTCCGGCCCGGCGAGCGGGTGCTCGACCTCGGCTGCGGCGCCGGGCGCCACGCCTTCGAGATGTACCGCCGCGGCGCGGACGTCATCGCACTCGACCAGGACGCCGACGAGCTGGCGGGGGTCCGCGACCTCTTCGTCGCGATGCGCGAGGCCGGCGAGGTGCCCGAGGGCGCCGAGGCCGACGTCAAGGAGGGTGACGCGCTCGCGCTGCCCTTCGCCGACGGCGAGTTCGACCGCGTCGTCGCCGCCGAGATCCTGGAGCACATCCCCGACGACCTCTCCGCGATCGCCGAGCTGGTGCGGGTGACCCGACCGGGCGGCACCGTCGCGCTCACCGTGCCGCGCTGGCTGCCCGAGGCGATCAACTGGAAGCTCTCCGACGACTACCACAACGTGCCCGGCGGCCACATCAGGATCTACACCGACAAGGAGCTCATCTCCAAGGCCGAGAACGCCGGCCTGGTGCTGGAGGGTCACGGCTACGCGCACGGCCTGCACTCGCCGTACTGGTGGATCAAGTGCGCGGTCGGCGTGACCAACGACGACCACCCGCTCGCGCGGGCCTATCACAAGCTGCTGGTGTGGGAGATCATGAAGCAGCCGAAGGTGCTGCAGTGGGCCGGCCGGGTGCTCGACCCGCTGATCGGCAAGTCGCTGGTGCTCTACTTCCGCCGACCCGGTGCCCGGCCGAATCCCAGCGGTCACAGTGTCGGCTGACGTCCCCACGCTCGACGGCCTGCTGACCGCGCCGGAGATCGCGGTCACGGCGCGGTCCATCGCCGCCGCGCAGGAGCCGTCGGGAGCGATCCCCTGGTCGGTCGGCGAGCACACCGACGTGTGGAACCACGTCGAGTCCGCGATGGGGCTGCTCGCCGCCGGCGAGGTCGACGCCGCCGAGCGCGCCTACGCCTGGGTTCCGACCGTGCAGCGCCACGACGGATCCGTGCCGATGAAGATCGTCGCCGGCGAGATCGAGGACGCCAGCGGCGAGACCAACATGTCGTCCTACCTGGCGGTCGGCGTGTGGCACCACTGGCTGATCCGGCGTGACACCGCCTTCGTACGCCGGTTCTGGCCGGCCGTGCGCGCGGGGCTGGACTGGGCGGTCTCGATGCAGCTGCCGTGGGGCGGCATCAGCTGGTCGCAGGAGTGGCATGACGGGCGACCGGCGACGGTCAACCGCGAGGCGCTGCTCGCCGGCTCGTCGAGCATCCATCACGCACTGCGCGCGGGGGTCGCGCTGGCCGAGCTGCATGGACGATCCTCAGCCCGAGTGGGAGCTCGCGGGCGGTCGGCTCGCCCACGCGCTGCGTGACCACCAGGACCGGTTCCTCGACAAGTCCGAGTTCTCGATGGACTGGTACTACCCCGTGCTCGGCGGCGCCGTCCGGGGCGAGGCCGGCCGCGCGCTGATCGACTCGCGCTGGGCCACCTTCGTCGAGCCCGGGCTCGGCATCCGCTGCGTCAGCACCAATCCGTGGGTGACCGGCGCGGAGACCTGCGAGCTGGTCCTGGCGCTCGACGCGCTCGGTGACCGCGAGCGGGCGCTGCGGCTGCTGGCCGACATGCAGCACCTGCGCCACGAGGACGGCTCGTACTGGACCGGGTTCGTGTTCCCCGAGAACGTCAACTGGCCGGGGGAGCAGA
Source organism: uncultured Actinomycetota bacterium (assembly GCA_963804845.1). GTDB lineage: Bacteria > Actinomycetota > Actinomycetes > Propionibacteriales > Nocardioidaceae > Nocardioides. Next base: position 1,267,362 of record CAWDSA010000007.1, read on the forward strand.
CGACGTACACGGCGGCGGCCGTGATCCTGGCCGTCGACGCGCTCTCGCTGAGCACGCCCGGTGCCACCATCATGCGCGGCACGACGCTCGGCCCGGAGTTCGCCCAGATCGGCCTCGACTGTGGCTGCCCGGACCAGATGGACTCGTCAGCCGACCGGGTCGCCGGCCGTCCCTGACACCCGGCGCAGCACCCGCATCGAGCCGAGCGCCTCGACCTCGCTGAAGCTGCCGCCCTGGAGCGCCCGCTGGAAGACGTGGTACGGCGGCTGCCCGCCGTCGGCCGGGTCGGGGAAGACGTCGTGGATGACCAGCAGCCCGCCGTCCACGAGCCACGGCGCCCAGCCGGAGTAGTCGTTCTGGGCGTGGATCTCCGCGTGCCCGCCGTCGATGAACAGCATGCTCAGCGGCGTGCCCCAGTGGACGCTGACCGTCGTGGACCGGCCGACGATCGCTACGACCTGCTCCTCGAGGCCGGCGCGCGCCAGCGTCGTACGGAAGGTCGGCAGGGTGTCCATGAGCCCGGTCTCGGCGTCGACGAGGGTCGGGTCGTGGTGCTCCCACCCGGCCTGGTTCTCCTCCGAGCCGCGGTGGTGGTCGACGGTGAAGACCGCGCCGCCGACCTCGCGGGCCGCGGCGCCGAGGTAGATGGCGGACTTGCCGCAGTAGGTGCCGACCTCCAGCACCGGGCCGAGGGGGAGTCGCTCGCGGGCCAGCCGGTGCAGGAGCAGGCCTTCGTCCTCCGGCATGAATCCCTTCGCGTCGCGCGCGTGCTGGAGCAGGTCAGGGGGCATCACGGGGGCGAGGCTAGCGCGTGACTCAGACTAGAACGTGTTCTAGTCTGGACCCATGATCGGCATCACCGAGGAGCACGCCGAGCTCGCGGCCGCGGTGCGGGGGTGGGCGCAGTCGCTGGCCCCGCGCGAGGCCGTGCGCGCCGCCGAGGGGCTGGCACCCGAGAAGCGGGCGGAGGCGCTCGCCGACTGGCCCGAGCGCTACGCCGGCTTCGGGCTCGCCACGATCGCGCTGGCCGAGCCGGTGGGCGGTGGCGGTACGTTGCTCGACCAGGCCGTCGCGCTCGAGGCCGCGGCCCACGAGCTCGTCCCGGGTCCGCTGCTGAGCCTGGTCGTGGCCGGGCTGGTGGCGGGCGAGGTGCCCGACCGGGTCGGGATTGCCGTCGGTGACGTGGTGCTCGACGGCGTCGGAGCGACCCACGTGCTGACCGGCGAGACGCTGGTGACCGACCTCGATCCGAAGCCGGGCGAGAGCATCGACCTCGGCCGGTCGCTGGCCTTCCTCGACGAGCCGGTCGCACCGGGTGCCTGGCGCCGGCTGTTGGTGACGCTGGCCGCCGCGGAGGCCGCAGGCGTCGCGCGCTGGTGCCTCGAGACCGCCGTCTCCTACGCGAAGGTGCGCGAGCAGTTCGGGAAGCCGATCGGCTCGTTCCAGGCCATCAAGCACCTGTGTGCCGAGATGCTGGAGACCGTCGAGTCGATCACCGCCGCGGCGTGGGACGCGGCCCGCGCGGCAGAAGAGTCCGACGAGCAGTGGGCGTTCGCCGCCGGGGTCGCCGAGACGGTCTGCTTCGACGGCGCGGTCGCGGTGGCGAAGGACTGCATCCAGGTCCTCGGCGGGATCGGCTTCACCTTCGAGCACGACGCCCACCTCTACCTCCGGCGCGCCCTGCTGTTGCGCTCGCTGCTCGACCCGGCCGCAGCCGCGGCCGACCTCGCCGCTCTCGCGGCCTCCGGCGTACGGCGGGCGACGTCGGTCGACCTCGGCGGGCAGGACGCCGACCACCGGGACGAGGCGCGCGCCACCGCCGAGCGCATCGGCGCGCTCGCCCCGGAGGAGCAGCGGGCTGCCCTGGCCGAGGCCGGGTACCTGGCGCCGCACTGGCCGGCGCCGTACGGGCTCGGCGCCGACCCTGTGCAGCAGCTCGTGATCGACCAGGAGCTCGCGGCCGCAGGTGTCACCCGGCCCGACCTCAAGATCGGCGCCTGGGCCGCGCCGACGATCCTCGGCCACGGCAGCGAGGAGCAGCGCGAGCGGTTCCTCGGCCCGACCCTGCGCGGCGAGATCACCTGGTGCCAGCTGTTCTCCGAGCCCGAGGCCGGCTCCGACCTGGCCTCGCTGCGCACCAAGGCGGTGCGCGACGACGCCGGTGGTTGGCGAGTCACCGGCCAGAAGGTGTGGACGTCGCTGGCCCACGAGGCCGACTGGGCGATCTGCCTGGTCCGCACCGACCCGGACGCGCCGCCGCACCGCGGCATCACCTATGTGCTGCTCGACATGACCTCGACTGGCATCGACATCCGCCCGCTGCGCGAGATCACCGGGGAGGAGATGTTCAACGAGGTCTTCCTCGACGACGTGTTCGTCCCCGACGACTGCGTGGTGGGGGAGCCGGGGGAGGGCTGGAAGCTCACCCGCACCACGCTGTCCAACGAGCGGGTCGCGATGGCGGGTTCGCGGCTCGGCGAGAGTGTCGAGCGTGCGGTCGGGCTGGCCTCGTCGGCGGCGGTCGGGTCGGGCGGTCGCCTGGGCGTCCGTCGCCTCGCTGCTCGGCGTACGCGCGACGCTGCGGACCATCGCGGGCCAGGGGCCCGGCGCGGAGTCGAGCGTGGCCAAGCTGGTCGGCGTCCGCAGCCGCCAGGACTCGGCCGAGCTCGTCGTCGACCTGCTCGGCCCCCGCGCGTACGACGGGAGCGAGTCGTCCCGCGACGCGGTCCACGAGCTGCTGCTGACCCGCTGTCTCTCGATCGCCGGCGGTACGACCCAGATCCTGCGCAACGTCGCGGCCGAGCGGATCCTCGGCCTGCCGCGCGGCTGATCCCGCGACTCAACGGTGTTCGCGGCGCCAGCTGTTCCAGTGCCAGTGGAGGTAGCGGTCGATCGCGCGCACGACGTGGGCGGAGCGGATCGACGGGAAGACGTCGAAGGCGTGCTGAGCGCCGGGCAGCTCGGCGTAGACGACCGTGGCCTTGCCGACCTCGCGCAGGCGCTCGACGAACAGCCGTGCCTGCTGAACTGGCACGAGCGTGTCGTGCACCCCGTGGAGCACGAAGAAGTCGGGTGCGTCGGGGGTGACGCGCAGGATGGGTGACGCCGCCTCGAACACGTCCGGGTCCTCGTCGAACCGCCGCTGCACGATGCGTGGCGCGAGGAACCGGTCGCGCATCAGCTCGGCCGCACGCGTCTCGGTCGATCCGGCGAAGTCGTAGACGCCGTAGTGCGGGATCGCCGCCTGCACGGAGGTGTCGGCGTCCTCGAAGCCGGGCTGGTACGCCGCGTCACCGGGCGTGAGGGCGGCGAGGGCGGCCAGGTGGCCACCGGCCGACCCGCCGGTGATGACGACGTAGTCAGGGTCGCCGCCGTACTCGGCGATGTGCTCCTTGACCCAGGCGATCCCCTTCTTGACGTCGACGATCTGGGCGGGGAACGCGTCGCGCGGCGCGAGCCGGTAGTTGATGGCGACGCACACCCAGCCCTTGGACGCCAGGTGCAGCATCAGCGGGATGCCCTGCTGGTCCTTGCGGCCGATCGTCCAGGCGCCGCCGTGGACCTGCAGCAGCACCGGCGCATCGGCGACGTCTCCGGAAGCGGGTCGGTAGATGTCGAGGTGTCCGCGGCGGCCGGCCTCGGTGAACGCGACATCCCGCTCGATCGCGACCCGGGAGTCCTTCATCCGGAACGGGAACACGACCGAGCGCCACGGCGTGGCCAGCTCGGCCGGGGTCGGCTTCTCGTCGAGCTGCTCGACGTAGTCGACGCCGAGGCCCTCCTCGAGTGCCTCCTCGACCTGCTCCCTGACCTTGCGACTGCCGCCGACCAGCACGGCCAGCGCGCCGACGTTGACCGCCGCGAGGGCGAGCCCGGTGCGGGACGCACGGCCGCGGGCGATCGCGGTGCCGGCGTCGGCGGCCGCGAGGGCCAGCAGCTGGGGAGCGAGCTCACCGGTCAGCCAGCCGGCGAAGAACGACGGGATGCCGGAGCGGTAGCCGGGAAGCGGCCGGATCGCGTTGGCGGCGAGCGCCGCGAGCACGGCCTGACGACGGAGGAGACCCACGTGACCGAGGATACCGGCTGGACTAGAACACGTTCCAGTCTCTGCGGTTAGGATGCCCGGCATGGATCGACTGTCCGGCCTCGACGCGAGCTTTCTCTACCTGGAGACGCCCGAGCAGCTGATGCACGTGTGCGGCCTCATCGTGCTGGACCCGGCGACCATGCCCGCGCCGTACTCCTTCGACGCGATGCAGTCCGAGATCGACCGCCGGGTCGGCGACGTCGCCACCTTCACCCGCAAGCTGCGCTCGGTGCCGCTGCGGCTGGACCACCCGATCTGGGTGGAGGACACGCATTTCGACATCGACCGGCACGTCCACCGGCTGGCGCTGCCCGCGCCGGGCGGGTACGACGAGCTGATGTCCCTGTGTGGTCACCTGGCCGGGCTGCCGCTGGACCGGTCGCGGCCGCTGTGGGAGATGTGGGTGATCGAGGGCTACGAGGACGACAAGCTCGTCGTCTTCTCGAAGATGCACCACGCCACCGTCGACGGCGTCTCCGGCTCCAACCTGATCTCCCACCTGTGCAGCCTCGAGCCGGACGCCGAGCCGATCTCCATCGGCGGCAAGGGCGAGCACGGCCGGTCGCCGCGCGAGCTCGAGCTGCTGGGCTGGGCCGGGCTGTCGCTGCTGGCCAAGCCCCTCACCGCCGCCAAGCTGCTGGCGCCGAGCGCCGGCCTGGTCACCAGGACCATCGGCCGCGCCCGTGAGGGCACCGCCATGGCCGCGCCGTTCTCCGCGCCGCGCACGTCCTTCAACGGCACCATCACCGGCCACCGGTCGATCGCGGTCGCCGACATGGACCTCGAGGCGATCAAGGCGGTCAAGAAGGCGACCGGCACGACGGTCAACGACGTCGTCCTGGCCGTCTCCGGCGGCGCCCTGCGCTCCTACCTCGACCACCGCGGCGAGCTCCCCGACAGCTCGTTGCTCGCGACCGTCCCCGTCTCCGTGCGCGAGGAGTCGAAGCGGGACACCGGCGCCAACAAGGTCTCGGCGCTCTTCACCAAGCTGGGCACCGACGTCGAGGACCCGCTCGAGCGGCTCGAGGAGCTCGCGGAGAGCAACCGGAACGCCAAGGACCACCACAACGCGATCAGCGCCGACTCGCTCCAGGACTGGGCCGAGTTCGCCGCCCCGCGGACCTTCGGCCTCGCCGTCCGGGCGTACGCCGGGCTCCGGCTCGCCGAGAAGCACCCGGTCGTCCACAACCTGGTGATCTCGAACGTGCCCGGTCCGCCGGTCCCGCTCTACTTCATGGGAGCCCGGATCGACGCGCTCTACCCGCTCGGCCCGGTCTTCCACGGTGCCGGTCTCAACATCACCGTGATGTCCAACCACGGCCACGTGCACGTCGGGATCATCGCGTGCCGCGAGTCGATGCCCGACGTCGACGACCTCGTCCGCCGTTACCCCGAGGAGCTCCAGAAGCTCGAGAAGGCCGTCGCCGCGAGCTGAGTCGGCGGGTCAGGGGAGTCGGGCGTTGACGGTGTTGACCGCCTGGCGAGAACGCCGGCACGAACACCTCCGACTCGAGCACGCACGCGGCGTGGCCGCCGTCGATCTCGTGGATGGTGGCGCCGGGGATCCGTCTGGCCACATCGAGCTGACGCTGGCGCGGGATGACCCGGTCGCGGTGGGTGACCACGACCGCGGTGGGGACGTCGATGTGGTGCAGCCAGGGCCGGGAGTGGTGCCGGCCGAGGGCGGCCACCGCCTGGCCGACCGCCCACGGGCTGGTCGAACGCCACTCCGCCAGCGCCCAGTCGTGGATGTCGGACGGCTCGAGGTCGAACGCCCGTACGGCGGCGCGGGCGGCCCGGGCGCCGGTCCGCCAGCGCGAGAGGCCGCGGGCGCCGAGCATGCCGAGCTCCATGCCCTGGTGGAACGTGCGCTCGGCCATGGTGGTGCGGAACCGGTCGGTCGTCGCGCACAGCACCAGGCCGGCCGTGCGATCGGGATGTTGGCGCCAGACCCGCTGCGCCACGATCGAGCCCATCGAGAAGCCGCCGACGATGGCCTTCTCGACGTCGACCACGTCCAGGAGCGCGGCCACGTCGTCGGCGCAGTCGCGGAGGCTGAACTCCTCGCTCTGGATGCCCCGGCCGTGCCAGCGCTGGTCGAACGTGACGACCCGGTAGCGCCGAGACAACGTCGCGATGGCGGGGAACCACGTCAGCAGGCCGGTGCACCCCACGGCGTGCAGCAGCACGACTGTGGGGGAGTCGGGCCCCGGCCCCGGGACGTCGGTGACGAACGTGGTGCCACGGCCCGGCAGCTCGACCATCCGGCCGTCCGGGATCCGCGTCCACGGGACGTAGACGCGGCGGTGGAGGTGAGCGCGCGGTGACGGCAGCGGCATGCGTCCAAGAGTAGAACACGTTACAGTTTGAGCGTGCCCGGACTCTCCGAAGCCGCTCTCGCGGTCCGCGACGTCGCCCGCGAGGCGCTCGACCGTGGGGCCCCGGACTGGTCCGCCCTCGCGAAGGCTGGGCTGACCTCGCTCACCGTCCCCGAGGAGTACGGCGGCGACGGGCTCGGGCTGGCCGAGGTGGCCGTGCTGCTGCGTGAGGTGGGGTGCCGAGCCCTGCCGCTTCCGGTGTGGGAGACGCTCTGCTGCGGCGCGCTGACGCTGGCCGCGGCCGGCTCCCCGGAGCAGCAGCAGCGTCTGCTGCCGGGCATCGCGACCGGCGACCTGCTCGTCGTACCCGCTCTGCGTGAGGCCGGTACCGGTATCCCGCAGCTTCCGACCACCACGATCGCCGACGGCAAGGTCAGCGGGCGCAAGATCTCCGTCGGCCACGCCGAGGGCGCCGCCGCGCTGCTGGTGCCGGCCAGGCTTGAACAGCAGGGCGCCGACGACCAGGTCGTCGTCGCCCTCGTCGACCCCACCGCCGACGGCGTCACGCTGCGGTCCGCGGTCACGTCGACCGGTGCACCCGCTCACTCGGTGATCCTGGACGGTGCGCACGCCGAGGTCCTGCCCGGGTCCGATGCGGCCGCGCTGCTGCGCGTCCTGGCCGTCACCAGCCTGGCCGTGCTCGCCTCCGGGCTGGTCGCCGGCGCCCGCGACCTGACCGCTGCCCACGTCGCGCAGCGCAAGCAGTTCGGCCGTGCGCTGGCCGAGTTCCAGGCGGTCGCCCAGCAGGTCGCCGACGTCTACGTCGCCTCCCGCACCCTCGACCTCGCGTCCGACGCGGCCGTCGCCCGGGTCGTCTCGGGTGATCCCGAGACCCGCGACGTCGCCGTGGCGGCGTACTGGACCTGCGCCGAGGCGCCGCCCGCGCTCCACACCTGCCAGCACCTCCACGGCGGGACCGGTGTCGACGAGACCTACCCGCTGCACCACTTCTTCTCGGCGGTCGCCGACGTCAGCGCCACGCTCGGCGGCGAGCAGCTGACCCTCGCGGCCGTCGACCCGAGCACCGGCGCGAACCCGGAGCTCACCGACGACCAGCGGGCGCTCAAGGCCGAGCTGCGCGCCTACTTCGCCGACCTCGTCGGCCCCGACGACCACCGCGAGATGGGACGCGACCGGCACGGCGCCACCTACCAGCGCACCATCAAGCAGATGGGGCAGGACGGCTGGATGGGTGTCGGCTGGCCCGAGGAGTACGGCGGCAAGGGGCTCGGTGAGGTCGAGCAGACGATCTTCGCCAACGAGGCCCAGCGCGCGGACGTGCACCTGCCCGCCGTCACCCTGCAGACCGTCGGGCCGACCCTGCAGCGGTTCGGGACCGACGCCCAGAAGGACCGGTTCCTCGGACCGATCCTGGCCGGCGACGTCCACTTCGCGATCGGCTACTCCGAGCCGGACGCCGGCACCGACCTCGCCTCGCTGCGCACCACCGCGGTGCGCGAGGGCGACCACTACGTGGTGAACGGCCAGAAGCTCTGGACGACCGGCGGCCACCAGGCCGACTTCCTCTGGCTGGCCGTCCGCACGGACCCGGACGCCCCCAAGCACCGCGGGATCTCGATCCTCATCGTCGACACCCAGGACCCCGGCTACTCCTGGACGCCGATCATCACCGCCGACGGCTCCCACCACGTCAACGCCACGTTCTTCGACGACGTCCGGGTGCCGGTCGACATGCTGGTGGGCGAGGAGAACGAGGGCTGGCGGCTGATCACGACCCAGCTCAACCACGAGCGGGTCATGCTCGCCCCCGCCGGCCGGCTCGAGGGACTGCGCGACCGGGTCGCGGACTGGGCGCGCGGAGCGGGTGTCGTCGACGAGCCCGACGTACGCCGGGTGCTGGCCGAGGTGACAGCGACGTTCCGGGTCAACGAGCTGCTCAACTGGGAGGTCGCCCAGGGGAGCGCGGACGACCGACGGGTCGTGGCCGACGCCTCGGCGTCGAAGGTCTTCTCGTCCGAACGCGTGCAACGGCTGGGCCGGCTGCTCCGCGAGGTCGTGCAGCGGTACGGCGACCCGGCCGACCCGCGACCGGCGAGCTCGCGGCCTACCTCGACGCCCAGGCGAAGCGGAATCTCGTGCTGACGTTCGGTGGTGGCGTCAACGAGGTGCAGCGCGAGCTGATCTCCCAGTTCGGGCTCGGCCTCCCGCGGGTCCCCCGATGATTCACCCCACGAAATCGCTCCGCTGGCGCTCCACGATTCCGCGGGGACCCCGATGACCGATCCGATCCTGGCCGCGGCCGACGAGATCAGGGCGCGCGGCGAGACCGCGCCACGCTCCGGCCGCGACCCGGTCAACCAGCCGATGATCAACACCTGGCTCGAGGCGATCGGCGACACCGACCCACGCTGGACGTCGGGCGAGGCGCCGCCGGCGATGGCGCAGGTCTGGACGATGCGCGGCCTGCATCCGGAGCCCGATCCCGACGACCCCCTCCACGCGATGATGGCGCGTGCTGACCGAGGCCGGCTTCGTCGGCGTCCTCGGCACCAACTGCGAGCAGACCTACGACCGCACGCTGCGCGTCGGCGAGGAGGTCACCGTCACGACCCGGCTCGAGGACGTCGTCGGCCCCAAGCAGACCGGGGTCGGCGAGGGCTACTTCGTGACGACCCGCAGCGTGTGGCGCGTCGCCCTTCTGGATGGGCAGAGCGAGCAGGTCGCGACGATGCTGTTCCGGGTCCTCAAGTTCAAGCCGAGGCGGGACGTCGATGGCTGACATCCTGCGGCCGCAGCAGAACCGGGACACGGCGTACTTCTGGGAGGGTGCCGCCGCCGGCGAGCTCCGCATCCAGCAGTGCGGCGCCTGCGGCGTGCTCCGCCACCCGCCCGGCCCGTCGTGCCCTGCGTGCCACGCCCACGACCGCACGCACGTGGTCGCGGCGGGGGAGGGCACCCTCTTCTCGTACGCCGTCCACCACCACCCGCCGATCCCGGGCAAGGAGCTGCCGCTGCTGCTCGGCCTGGTCGACCTGCCGGAAGGCGTGCGGATGATCGCCGAGCTCACCGGTCTCGAGCCCGACGAGCTGGAGATCGGGATGCCGCTGCGGGTGTCGTTCCGCCGGGTCGACGACGACCTGACGCTGCCCGTCTGGGGTCGCGCATGACCACACTGCAGGAGTGGCGGCTGCCGCTCACGACCACGCTGGTCGTCTCGACCGCGCTGGCCACCCGCGACTTCCAGGACGTCCACCACGACCCCGAGCTGGCGCGGTCCTACGGCTCGCAGGACATCTTCCTCAACATCCTGACGACGACCGGGCTGGTGCAGCGCTACGTCACCGACTCGCTCGGGCCGGTCGAGCTGGCCGGGATCTCGCTGCGGCTCGGCGCCCCGGCCTACCCGGGCGACGAGCTGGTCTTCACCGGCGAGCGCGACGGCGACACCGTGACGGTGACCGGTCGGGTGTCGCTGGGGGACCACGTGACCGCGACGGTGACCCTGAAATGAGTCTCAGCGGGAAGGCCGCGATCGTGGGGATCGGCGCTACCGAGTTCTCCAAGGAGTCCGGGCGCTCCGAGCTCCAGCTCTCGGTCGAGGCGACCCTGGCGGCGCTGGCCGACTGCGGGCTGGCCCCCTCCGACGTCGACGGGCTGACGACCTTCACCATGGACACGTCGTCCGAGATCGCCCTGGCGCGCGAGCTCGGCCTCGGCGACCTCCGCTTCTTCAGCCGGATCAGCTACGGCGGCGGCGCGGCGTGCGCGACCGTCCAGCAGGCCGCGATGGCGGTCGCGACCGGGGTCGCCGACGTCGTGGTCTGCTACCGCGGCTTCAACGAGCGCTCCGGGATGCGCTTCGGCCAGGTCTCGCCGTGGGCCAACGCGCAGGTCAACACCAACGGGCTCGACAACGCGTGGAGCTATCCGCTCGGCCTCACGACGCCCGCCGCGACCGTGGCGATGCAGGCGCGGCGCTACCTGCACGACTACGGCGCCACGTCGGAGGACTTCGGCCGGGTCGCGGTCGCCGACCGCAAGCACGCCGCCACCAACCCGGCCGCCTTCTTCTACGACCGGCCGATCACCCTCGAGGACCATCAGGCCTCACGGATGATCGTCGACCCGCTCCACCTGCTCGACTGCTGCCAGGAGTCCGACGGCGCGGTCGCGATCGTGGTGACGAGCGCCGAGCGCGCGCGCGACCTGCCCCAGCCCCCGGCGTACGTCGCCGCGGCGGCGCAGGGCAGCGCGCCGGACCAGTTCGTGATGACGTCGTACTACCGCGACGACATCGGCATCCCCGAGATGGGCGTGGTCGGTCGCGAGCTGTGGCGGCAGTCCGGGCTCGGACCCGCCGACGTGCAGACCGCCGTCCTCTACGACCACTTCACGCCGTACGTCCTCATGCAGCTGGAGGAGCTCGGGTTCTGCGGTCGCGGCGAGGCGAAGGACTTCATCGCCGACGGCGCGATCGAGCTCGGCGGCCGGCTGCCGCTCAACACCCACGGCGGCCAGCTCGGCGAGGCCTACCTCCACGGCATGAACGGCATCAACGAGGCGGTGCGGCAGGTACGCGGCAGGTCGGTCAACCAGGTGCCCGACGTCGCGCACGTGCTCGTGACCGCCGGCACCGGCGTCCCGACGAGCGGGCTCATCGTGTCCCGCTGAGGCCTCAGGTCTCCAACGCCGCGTCGAGCGTGATGTCGACCGCGGCGAGCGCCTTGCTGATCGGGCAGCCCACCTTGGCGGTCTCTGCGGCTTCCAGGAAGCCAGCCTCGTCGAGGCCGTCGACCTCGCCACGCACGGTGAGCTTGATGCCCGTGAGCATGAAGCCGCCGGTCGGGGTCCTTGCCCACCGTCACGTCAGCGGTGACGTCGAGCGCCTGTGGAGTGCCGCCGGCCTTGGCGACGGCGCCGGAGAGCGACATCGCGTAGCACGCGGAGTGCGCGGCCGCGATCAGCTCCTCAGGGCTGGTTCCGTCGGTGTCCTCGGCGATGCGCTTGGGCCACGAGACGTCGAAGGTGCCGACCTTCGAGCTGGTGAATTCGACCTGGCCGGTGCCGTCCATCAGGCCGCCCTTGAAGGCGGTGCGGGCGGTGCGAGTGGGCATGGGCCGTTCCTCTCGATTGACAAGCTCTCGGTTGGAACGCCTCGAACCTAGCCGGTCGCCCTAGAGAGCCGCGATCTGCTCGCGCACCTCGTTGACGGCGAGGACCGCGAAGGCCATCGCGATCAGCGCCAGGACGACGTTCGACCACGCCTTGTTGCGCCACTCGCGCGGCACCCGGTCCGAGTTGAGGATCCAGAGCAGGGTGACCGCCAGGAACGGCATGAAGAACGCGCCGAGCACGCCGTAGGCGAGGATCAGCCAGACCGGCTCGCCGAGGAACAGCATGATCATCGGCGGGAACGTCAGCCACAGCACGTAGGCCTTGTAGGGCCAGCCCTGGCTGCGACGGGCCGGGTCGTCGACGTCCAGGCCGCGGGTGTGGCCGACGAAGTCGGCGAACATCAGCGAGACGCCGTTCCAGACGCCGACCAGGCTCGACATCGCCGCCGCCCAGAAGCCGACCAGGAAGACCTTGCCCATCCACTCGCCGTAGCGGTCGGCGAGGACGTGGGAGAGGTCGAGCAGCCCCTGGTCGCCGGTGCTCGACGGCGATCTTCGCGGAGTAGAGCAGCTCGGCGCCGACGATGAGCGTCGCGAGGACGAAGAGGCCGGTCACGGCGTACGCGATGCGGTTGTCGATCCGCATCAGCCGCATGTGGACCGGCGTGGTCCAGCCCTTCTCGCGGATCCAGTAGCCGTACGCCGCGAGCGTGATCGTGCCGCCGACGCCCCCGGCGAGGCTGAGCACGTAGATGATGCCGTCGTCGGGGATGGTCGGGAGCAGGCCGGTCAGCAGCTCGGGCAGGTTCGGGAGCGTGATCAGCGCGGCCCCCACCATGGTCACGAACATGATCCCGACCAGGGCGGCGCAGACCTTCTCGAACAGTCCCGTAGCGGCCCAGCCCACACCAGCGCCAGGCCGATCAGGCCCGACAGGATGCCCCACGTCTTCACCGAGAACACGGGGAACAGCGACGCCAGCGGCAGCCCGGTGCCGGCCATCGCGGCGGCGCCGTACACGAAGCCCCAGACCACGATGTACGGCGCGAAGTAGACGGTCGTCCACCGCCCGAGCGTCGACCAGCCTTCGTAGATGGTCTTGCCGCTGGCCAGCGTGTAGCGCCCGACGCCCTCGACCAGCACGACCTTCATGACGCAGCCGGCGACCACGCACCACAGCAGCGCGTAGCCGTACTAGCTGCCCGCGATGAGGGTGGCGACGAGGTCGATCGCCCCGACGCCGGTCGCGGCCACGACGAGGCCGGGGCCGATGAGGGTCCAGCGGGGTGTTTCCGCGGTGGACTGGCTGGCGGTTCCCGAGGTTGCCATGCCCCGGCACGTTACCGAAGTCAGCCGGCTGGGGTCACCGACGCAGTCGGCCAGCACCGGCGACCCGTCGCGGTCGCCGCCTGCGATGCTCGCCTGCGACGAGCACCCGCTCACCCTCGTCCCACATGTTGATCCGCAGCGTCTCACCTGGGAAGACGACCCCGGAGAACCGGGCGGTGAAGCCGCGGACGCGCGACGGGTCGCCGTCGAACAGCAGGTCGGTGACCTCGCGCAGCACGATCCCGTAGGAGCAGAGCCCGTGCAGGATCGGCGCGGGGAAACCGGCACGTCGGCGCGAAGTCCGGGTCGGCGTGGAGCGGGTTGCGGTCGCCGCAGAGGCGGTAGAGCAGCGCCTGGTGGGGCGGCCACGGCGTACGTCGTGGTCGCGTCGGGCTCGCGGTCGGGAAGGGCGACCTACTCCGGATGCCCCGCGATCACCTCCGAACCCACCTTCACCGCGCACGAAGATCGACGAGCGGACCCGCCACAGCTCGCGTGCCGCCCTCGTCACGGGCGATCCCCTCCTGCCAGATCACGGCGGCGGAGCCCTTGTCCCAGACATCGGTGAGCGTGGTGCTCAGCACCGCCGAGCCGCTGGTCGGGATCGGGCCGGCTGACCTCGACGGTCTGCGAACCGTGGACGACCTGGGCGAGGTCGATGTCGCAGCCGGGCAGGTCCAGCGGCGGGGGGTCGGTCTCGTGGAACGTGGGTACGACGACGCCGAAGCGTCGGCAACACGGTGAGCTGCGGGCCTTCCAGGGTCCACCGCAGGTCGGTCGTGGCGCCGATGCCGAGGTGGTAGAGCAGGACGTCGGACTCGGTCCAGGAGAAGGAGCGGTCGGGGAGCTGGGCGCCGATCGCGACGCTGGGGTCAATCGGCATCCGCGCCGGCCCTCTCTGCGATGTCCTCCGCCGCGACGTAGCCGAACACCAGCGCCGGTCCGATGGTCGCGCCGGGTCCCGCGTAGGTGCGGCCCATCACGGCGGCGGACGCGTTGCCGGCGGCGTACAGGCCAGTGATGGCGGCGCCGTCGGGACGCAGCACGCGCGGCTCGCTCGTCGGTGACCAGGCCGCCCTTGGTGCCGAGGTCGCCCGGGACGATCTTGACCGCGTAGAACGGGCCCTGGTCGATCGTGTGGAGCGACGGGTTCGGCTTCACGGTCGGGTCGGAGTAGTAGCGGTCGTAGCCGCTCTCGCCGCGGTGGAAGTCCTCGTCCGTGCCGTTGCGGGCGAAGCCGTTGAAGCGGTCGACCGTCTCGGCGAGCGCGTCGGGTGGTACGCCGATGGCGTCGGCCAGGCCGGCGAGCGAGTCGGCCTTGTGGACCACGCCGTTCTTGTACCAGTGGCCGGGGAAGGGCTGTCGCGGCGTCAGGCCCGCGAAGAGGTAGCGGTTGCGGTAGCGCTGGTCGATCACCATCCACGACGGCACGTGGCCGACCCCGGTCGCCTCGCCGTCGTACATCGCGTGGACGGCCTCGACGTAGGGGAGCGCCTCGTTCATGTAGCGACGGCCCGCCTGGTTGACGATGATCGAGCCCGGCAGGTTGCGCTCGGCGAGGCAGAACCACGGGCCGCTCGGCAGCGGGATGGTCGGCCCCCACCACGCGTCGTCGAGGAGGTCGGTGTCGGCGCCCGCCGCGATCCCGGCGAGGATCCCGCCGCCGGTGTTGTTGACCGAGCCGGTCGTCCAGTCGATCGAGGTCGGGTGGGGGTGGTGCTTCTCGCGGAGCTCGAGGTTCTTCTCGAAGCCGCCGCTGCCGAGGATCACGCCGCGGCGCGCGCGGACCGGCCCCGCGGGAGGTCTCGACGCCGACGACGCGGTCGCCCTCGATCAGCAGCCCGGTCAGGTCGGTCTCGTAGTGGACGGGCACGCCGGCGTCGACGAGGCCCTGGCGCAGCCCGATCGCGAGCGCGTTGCCCATGGCGAACATCCGGCGCCGTCGCAGCGTGCTGACCAGCCGCTGCGTCGAGGACGCGGATCATCGTCAGCGGCCCGCGGATCGTGCGCAGGCCGAGACTGATCTTGCGGAAGTCGGCCTGGGTGACGATCAGGTTCGCCGGCGCCTTGGTGTACGCCGGATGCAGCCGGTCGAGCTCGTCACCGAGGAAGCGGGCGTCCATCGGGACCGGCTCCACGCTGCGGCCCCGGAGCCGGCCGCCGGGCGCCTCGGGGTGGTAGTCGGCGTACTCCGGCACCCACGCGAAGCGGACCGGCGTCCGCTCGCGGAGGAAGTCCATGACCTCGGGCCCGCGGTCGAGGAAGGCGTCCCGCCGGGCGGCGGGGACGACGTCGCCGACGATGCTCTCGAGGTAGCGGCGGGCCTGCTCGCGGTCGTCGGCGTCGACCTGACCGGCGGCACGCAGTGCGTAGTTGCCGGGGATCCACACGCCGCCGCCGCTGCGGGCGGTCGAGCCGCCGAACCAGGCGCTCTTCTCGATGAGGATCGTCTCGAGGCCCCGGTCTGCCGCGGCCAGGGCGGCGGTCATGCCCGCTCCGCCGGCGCCGACGACGACCACGTCCACCTCGTCCGGCAGATCCACTGACGAAGGGGACCCGCTCATGGCGCAAAACTGTAACAGGTTCTAGTATTGCCGCGTGATCGACCAGCACGCTGTCACGGCCGCCGTCGAGCGGCTGTTGGTGGCGCCGACGTGACCGCGTCCCCTGTGCCGCGGTGCGCGACCTGATCGGCACCGAGGAACTCGATGACGCGTACGCGGTCCAGCAGGGTCTCGTCCGCGAGCGGTTGTCGACCGGCGCCACGGTCGTGGGACGCAAGATCGGCGCCACCTCGGAGGCTGTCCAGCGCCAGCTCGGCGTCGACCAGCCCGACTTCGGCTACCTGTTCGACGACATGGATGTCAGCGACGCTGCACTGCCCGGAGGGGGCCCGATCTCCATGGAGCCGCTGGTGCAGCCGCGCGTCGAGGCCGAGGTGGCGTTCGTGCTGGCGCGGGACCTCGACGACGACGAGATCACGCTCGAGTCGGTGCGGGCCGCCGTCGATGTGGCGCTGCCGGCACTGGAGATCGTCGACTCCCGCATCGCCGACTGGGACATCACGTTCGCTGACACCGTGGCCGACAACGCGTCGAGCGGACTGTTCGTGATCGGCCACGAGGGGCGTCCCCTGGACGATCTCGACCCGCGCGAGGTGGCCATGTCGTTGACGATCAACGGCGAGGAGCGCTCGGCTGGCGCCGGTACCGCCTGTCCTGGGCGACCCGCTCGAGGCGCTGCGCTGGCTCGCCGTCCAGGCTCGTCGATTCGGCGACCCGCTGCGCGCCGGTCACCTGATCCTTTCGGGGGCCCTTGGCCCGTTCGTGCCGTTCGCCCCGGGGGACCGGGTCGAGGCAACCATCAGCGGCTTTCCACCGCTCAGCGTGACCTTCAAGGAGTGAACCGCGTGCTGACCGCCGCCATCGTCGGCCCGGGCAACATCGGGACCGACCTCATGCACAAGCTGCTCCGCAGTGAGCTGATCGAGCCGCGCTGGATGATCGGCGTCGACCCCACGAGCGAGGGGCTGAGGCTCGCCGCCGACGCCGGGCTCGAGGCGTCGTACGAGGGCGTCGACTGGCTGCTCAAGCAGGACCAGCTGCCCGACATCCTGTTCGAGGCGACCTCGGCGTACGTCCATCGCGAGTACGCGCCACGCTACGCCGAGGCCGGCATTCGCGCGGTCGACCTGACGCCGGCCGCGGTCGGCCCGGGCGTCGTACCGCCGGTCAACGGCGAGGCCCACCTCGACGCCGTCAACGTCAACATGGTCACCTGCGGCGGCCAGGCGACGATCCCGATGGTGGCCGCGGTGTCGCGCGCCGCGCGGGTGTCGTACGCCGAGATCGTGGCGTCCGTGTCGAGCCGCAGTGCCGGACCCGGAACGCGCGCCAACATCGATGAGTTCACGCGGACGACGGCACGCGGCGTGGAGGAGATCGGCGGCGCCGAGACCGGCAAGGCGATCATCATCCTCAACCCGGCAGAACCGCCGATGATCATGCGCGACACGATCTTCTGCGCGGTCTCGGAGGACGCCGACCGCGACGCGATCGTCACCTCGGTGCTGGACATGGAACGAGCCGTGCAGGAGTACGTGCCCGGCTTTCGGCTGCTCCAGGAGCCCCAGATCGACGACCCGTCGCCGGCCACTCGGGGCCAGACCAAGGTCTCGATCTTCGTCGAGGTGGAGGGCGCGGGCGACTACCTGCCGCCGTACGCCGGCAACCTCGACATCATGACCGCCGCCGCCGCTCGCGTCGGCGAGAACCTGGCGGGAGGTACCCGATGAGCGAGCTGGCCCGTACATGGAAGGACGCCCACGGGTCTGAACCCTGGGGCGACCTGGACCTCCGGCTGACCGACACCTGTCTCCGCGACGGATCGCACCACAAGCGCCACCAGTTCACCGCGCAGGAGGTGCACGACATCGTCGAGGCGCTCGACGCGTCGGGTATCCCGGTGATCGAGGTGACGCACGGCGACGGGTTGGGCGGCTCGTCGTTCAACTACGGCTTCAGCCGGACGCCGGAGCAGGAGCTGATCAAGATCGCGGCGGCGACCGCGAAGCGTGCGCGGATCGCCTTCCTGATGCTGCCCGGCGTCGGCACCAAGGACGACATCCGTGCCGCGCAGGACAACGGCGGTGAGATCTGCCGAATCGCCACCCACTGCACCGAGGCCGACACGTCCGAGCAGCACTTCGCGCTCGCCCGCGAGCTCGGGCTCGAGACGGTCGGCTTCCTGATGATGTCCCACACCCAGCCGCCCGAGGTGCTGGCGAACCAGGCGCGGATCATGGTCGACGCCGGCTGCCAGTGCGTCTACGTCGTCGACTCCGCCGGCGCGCTGATCATGGAGCAGACCGCGGATCGGGTCGCCGCCCTGGTCGCCGAGATCGGGTCGACGGCGGACGTCGGCTTCCACGGCCACGAGAACCTCGGCCTCGGCGTCGCCAACACCGTCATCGCCGCCCGGGCAGGTGCCACCCAGATCGACGGCTCCGTACGCCGCTTCGGCGCTGGTGCCGGCAACACACCGCTCGAGGCGTTCATCGGCGTCTGCGACAAGCTCGGCTGGAACACCGGCGTCGACTTCCTCCAGGTCGTCGACGCCTCCGAGGACGTCATCCGCCCCGCCATGCCCGAGGAGTGCCAGCTCGACCGGATGACGCTGATGATGGGCTACGCCGGCGTCTACTCCTCGTTCCTCAAGCACGCCGGCAACGCCGCGGAGCGGTACGGCGTCTCCGGCGCCCAGATCCTGCTCGAGGCCGGCCGCCGCAAGCTGATCGGCGGCCAGGAGGACCAGCTCATCGACATCGCGCTGATGCTGAAGGCCGAGCAGGACAAGGCGTCCGCGAACGCGTGAGACGGCGTCGGCGGGTCAGAGGTAGGGCTGCAGCGCCGGGACTGCCTCGGTGGCGACCTTGGCCTCGATGCCCTCGCCGACCGTGCGGAGCAGCCAGTGATCCTCGCTTCGCACCAGCTTGGCCATCACCAGGCCGGTCTCCGGCGGGCCGGCCGTGATCACGAAGCGGGCGATCGGCGAGCCGTCCTCGTCGAGCAGGCGGCAGTAGGCCCGGTTCACCCAGGTCAGGCTGTGTCCCTGATAGCTGGTGACCACGAGGAAGATGGAGTCGACCCGGTCGTACACCTTGGAGAAGTCGACGGTCAGCGACTCGTCGTCGCCCTCACCCTGGCCGGTCTTGTTGTCGCCGAGGTGCGTCACCGATCCGTCGCGGGTGGCCAAGTTGTTGAAGAAGGCAAGGTCGAAGAGCTGGTCACCGGCGAACTGGAACGCCGAGGCGTCCAGGTCGATGTCCGGCCGGCCGCTCGCG
The DNA here is from genome assembly GCA_963804845.1 of uncultured Actinomycetota bacterium. Classification (GTDB taxonomy): domain Bacteria; phylum Actinomycetota; class Actinomycetes; order Propionibacteriales; family Nocardioidaceae; genus Nocardioides. Next base: position 1,286,073 of record CAWDSA010000007.1, read on the forward strand.
ATCGCACCCGCCGTGGGGTCCTTGTCCCAGCCCACGCCGATCGTCACCTGGTCGATCGGCCGCCCGTCGGCGGTGGTGAGAGGGAGCTCTTGTCCCGGCGACAGCTCGATCACAGTGGTCCTTCCGTCGGCGCTTCTCCGAACGTAGCCGAGCGACGGGCGAGGCCGTGACGCCGTCAGGACCCACTCAATGTCCGCTCAGGCAGATGAGTGACCAGTCCTCGACTCGCTCGTGTCCGGCATCGACACTGGATCCGGAGTGATGGTGGCGGCGTTGTGACTCCTGGTGTCGACGTGGAGCTGGAAGATGTCGGGCCGGTTGTAGTGACCGGCCGGATCCATCAGTCGCCGGCCCGACGCCACCTTCGCCAGGTCCAGGTCCGCGATCAACGTCTCCTCGGCCTCGTGAATCGGCCCGGCGATGATCTTCCCGTCCGGTCCGACGATGACCGTGTTGCCGGGCTCGACCCACGGACCGTTGGTCTCGATCCAGTCGGCCGGGACGAGCTTGTCGCGGTCGGGGAAGTCGTCGGGGATGCGATCGACGTGCAGCACCGGGTTCACGCCGATCACATACATCCGGTTCTCCCGGGCCAGGTGCTGCAAGGTCTGGATCCAGCCAGCTCCCTGCGCGAGGGTCGGGGCCAGCCAGACGTCGACGCCCTGGGCGTAGAGGTGGAACCGGGCCAGCGGCATGTAGTTCTCCCAGCAGATCAGCCCGCCTATCCGGGCGTGCTCGGTCGGCACCACGTTCAGGGTCGACCCATCTCCGCGGCCCCACACCGTGCGCTCAGAACCCGTCGGCACGAGCTTGCGGTGACGCTCCACGAGCTCACCCTCGGGGGAGTAATAGAGGAGGGTGTTGTAGATCGTGTATCCGTTCGGTTCTCGTTCCTGGACGCCCACCACCAACCACACGCCGTGGTTCTGGGCGATGGCCGCGAGCCGGTCCGCCGCTGGACTCGGGATGACCACCGAGTTCTCCGCGAGCATGGCGAACCACTCCTCGTCGCCGTCCCAGATCGGCCGGGTGTCGATCCAGATCGGCGTCCCTGGGACGAAGGCCTCGGGGAAGACCACCAACTGCGCTCCTTGCCGGGCAGCGGCCCCCGTGAGCTCCTCGACCCGATGGATCGAGGCCTCACGATCCATCAACACGTACGAAGCCTGCACAGCCGCCGCCCTGAGCGTTCCCATGCTCAATCCCTTCGTCGAGCACGAGCATGCAGCAATGTCGGTCAAGGCGCCATGAGGGCCAACGACCCGACAGCGCACCGCCGCACCCGTCGATGTGGCGCACGCTCATGCCGAAGAGCGGTCATGCCGATGAGCGGTCATGCCACTCGTGCCGCGGGGGCAAACATCTCTAGAGCTCGAGTTGCGATCCTCACGGCTGTCGAGCGAGGCTGGGAGCAACGTCGGAGCTCGGCCGCCCCGGGTACCTGCTCAGTCCCACACGGGGAAGTTCTCGAACATGTGTCGCGTGCGAATGATGCGATGCGCTCGAGTGCCGTCCGCTCTCATCGTGCACAGATCGTCCTGCTGCGACTTGACAACGAAACAGCCGAACAATATGCGCTTGCCGTTAGGCGAGAAGTCTGGCTTGAAGCCCAACAGGCGGTCGCTGCGATAAACGCGATGGCGGTCATCACCGTTCGCACGGACGATGTAGATGCCATCCTTCGGGGTCTGCGAATCAAGGATGTTGTAGACAATCCGGTGGCCGCCCGAAGACCAGCGCGGGTGCTCCAATCCGACGGTGTACGGGGTGATCCGCCGGGGGTGCGACCCGTCGGCGTTGGCCACAAACACGGCCACCTTCTCATAATCCGAGCCGGCGGAGAGACGGGCGAAGACGATCTTCGAGCCATCGGGCGAGTACTCCGGCTCCACGTCGAACGTGGTCGAGTCGGGTCCAAACAGTGCGTGAGGGTTATCGCCGTTGGCCCGCATCACCCACAGGGATGTGTAGAAGGAAGGTTGATCGGGGGAGAATCGGCCGAAGACGATTCGCCTTCCACCCGGCGCGAAGTCCGGCGACTCGGATATCCCGGGGAGATCGGTCAGTTGCCGAAAGTGGGAACCGTTGGCTCGGACGGTGGCGATCTGTTCCCCGCCCTTGTCGTCTGGAAAGTCGAAGATGAGCCGCCTGTGGTGGGGCGCCCAGGCGGGGAAGTAGACAGGCCCTTTGATGACCTTGCGTCTGTGGGAGCCGTCAGGTCTGGCTGTCCACAGCGCGGAGTCGTCGCCGGTGTGTGAGCGTGTGAACGCGATTCGTTGCCCTGGCTGTCGTGCACGATCGCCCTCCCCCGCGGCAAGCGATGGCTGCGTCGGGGTCCGCTCGGCGGCGGACGCCTCAACCTTGGTAGCGATCGTGGCGACCGCCAGCACCAGGTAGGCGACGAACGCCGGCAGGGTCAGGGCCAGAAGCCGGGCCGGTCTCTTCGTCGCGGTCTCCGGGGATACGGCGGTCAAGGTCATCGAAAGCCCTCTCAGTGTGTGCCGAACCCACACTCCCAACGTGACCGTCCCAAGCGCTAGGGACACCTGTCAAGGCTGCGGCGGGAAGTCCCCTGCCGGAAGAAGCTCCCTTGGGTCAAGGAGCGCAGCCCGGGCCAAGCGCAGGAATGCGCACCGCCTTTTCTGTACCCCGCTCACTGACGAGGGCGGAGCACCTAACTCCGAATACATAGTCCGATCACATGACAGCAGCGAAAGCCTTCATGCGTCCGCTCATGCCGCGATCCGGGCGAAGGACGGCCAACGAGTCGCCGACACTGATGAACCCGTTCGACTCACGTCCGTCTGGTGAAGGTGACCTTCCCGTTCGGGGCGGCTTTGAGCTGGTAGCGGCGGTCGTGGGCGAGGGTGTGGTGTCTCTGGCAGAGGAGGCGGCCGGTGTTGACGTCGGTGTTGCCGTCCCGGCTCCAGGGCTGGTCGTGGTGGACGTGGCACATCGAGGGCGGACGATCACACCCCTCGGCGGTGCAACCGCCGTCCCGGACGCCCATCGCGATCCGCTGAGCGCGGGTGTGGAACCGGCGCCGGCGGCCGACGTCGAGGGGCTCGGACTTGCCGCCGAGCACGACCGGGATGACCCCGGCCAGGCACGCCATCCGCCGGGCTTCGCCGGCGGAGATGCGGGTGCCGTCACAGAGTCCGGCAGCCTTGAGGCCGCCCATGAGCGTGTCGAGGTCGATGGTGACCACCACGGTGGCCGCACAACCACCGGCGGTCGGGATCGAGTCTTCGGGTCGGGTCTCGAGGTACTCCATGAACGCGAGCCCGAGCTTGTGCTTGGTGGGTGTCTCGGCGGGCCGGTCGGGGTGGCGGGCCGGGTTGCTGATCGCGAGCAGTGCTTTGCGGAGGATCGACCCGTGCAGTGACGGCAGGGTGAACCGGCCGCGGCACGTCCCGTGCCCGTCGTCCGACATCGTCAACGACGCCTTCGCCCTCGCGGCGGCTTCCTCGTCCTCCAGCCGTCGGGCTTCCTCGGCGTCGACGACCTCGGGGGCGACGACCTCGAGCAGCCGCCGTCCCATGATCCGCAGCGCCTTGGCGTCGTGGTCACGGGCCTCACGGAGCAGGAACGCCTCCGCCTGGTCGCGGGTCTCGGCGTCGACCAGGTCGGCCGGAAGGTCGTCGACCGCTTCCACGATCACGTGAGCCTGCTCGACATTGATCTCCGCCTCGGCCAGCGCCCCGCCCACGGCCGGGTGGGCATCGTCCAGTCGAGAAGCGAGACTGGCCGCGCGGTGGACCGCAGGCCGCGTTGTACGGGTGGTGTGGGCCAGCCAGTTCGCCGCCGACGTCGCCCCCACCGCCGTACCGACCTCGACCCGCTTGGCATGGGACAGCAGCCGCAGCTGCAGCTGCGCCACCTGCGAGGCCAGCGCGTCACCTCGACCAGGGCGGCTTCGGTCTCGGCGGTGCTCATCGACCAGATCGGCGTCTCGACGACCGATGACAGCTCCCCGCGCACCACGTCGATGGCGCTCGCCACCGGGTGCGTCGAGTCGAATCGCTCTGCTGTCATGACGACACTCAACCACCCACCACTGACAGTGATCCGGGTCCTGTGGACGACACCGAGTGCCCTGAAATTGTGGACGGAAAGTGGTCCGAAACGAGGCGTGGTTGCCCGGGGTTTCGAGGCTCGTCGCCGGCGCTCCTCGCACCTCAACCGCCGGGCACCGCGGAGCGTGAGGCGGGATCTGGGCCGGGGCTGCGATCATGTCGCCATGGGCAACGAAACGCCCCCCACGCCTCGCCGAGCGAGTGCTCCGGCGCCGCCGTCGTTGGTTGCCCGGGAGCGAGAGCTCAGCGAGGTCGTGGAGTACGTCGCGGGGGAAGGTGTTCACGCGGCGGCGCTCGTCCTCGAGGGCGAGCCGGGGATCGGCAAGACGAGTCTGTGGGAGCTGGGCCTGGCTCGCGGCGAGGAGCGAGGGCTCAGGGTGCTGTCGACGCGAGCGAGCGAGGCAGAGACGGGGCTGCCGTTCGCGGCCGTCATCGACCTCCTCGACGGCGTCACCGACGAGGATCTCGCGGGGGTCCCCGCGCCGCAGCTGCACGCGCTCAACGTGGCGCTCTACCGCTCCGAGCCCCTCGAGCGGGCCGCGGAGCCGCAGGCCATCTCGCTCGGTCTGCTCACCGCACTGCGGTTGCTCGCGGCCGACGACGAGCTGCTCGTGGCGATCGACGACGTCCAGTGGCTGGACCAGCCCTCGGACGATGCGCTGGCCTACGTCGCCCGTCGTCTGGGCGGGGAGCCGATCAGCTTTCTCCTGGCCCGCCGCCCCGGCTCGCGCTCGGCCTTGGAGAACGCTGTGCCGGGGGAGCTGCGGCGGATCCAGGTGGAGCCCATCAGCCTGGGCGCGACACGTCACCTGCTCGCAGACCGGCTTGCCCTCCGGCTGCCGCACCACGTGCTCCGGCGGGTGTTCGACACGACCCTGGGCAATCCGTTCTTCACCCTGGAGGTAGGGCGGGTCCTGGCGGGCCGCGACCTCGAGACCCTCGGGGAGGACGTCCCGGTCCCCGACCACGTGGAGGACCTGGTCGGCCTCCGCATCGCAGACCTGGATCCGGTCGTGCGCCAGGCGTTGCTGGCCCTCGCCCTCGACGCGGATCTCCGCGTCGACCAGCTACAGCGCCTGACCGGCCCGGGCGGATTCGAGCAGGCGCTCGAGGAGGGCGTCGTGCTGGCCGACGGGGAGCGGGTCCGGGCCTCGCACCCCCTGCTGGCGGCGGCCGCGAAGCGACACGCGACGGCAGCTGAGGTCCGGGACCTCCATCGCGCGCTCGCCGAGGTCGTGACCAACGAGCAGCGCCAAGCCCTCCACCTGGCCATTGCCACGCTCACCGAGGACGAGCCGCTGGCGGCGCGGGTTGCTGCTGCCGCGGACGCGGCGGCAGCGCGAGGTGCGCCACGCCTGGCAGCTCAGCTGGGGACACACGCGCTGCGGCTGACGCACCAGGACTCTCCGGCGTACGTCCCGCGGCTGCTCGGCCTGGGTCGGCATCTGCTCGTGGCGGGGGAGAGGCAGCGTGTCACTGACCTGCTCGCGGGACCGGTCGACTCCCTGCCCGATCCGGCGTCCAGGGTCGCCGCACACCTGCTGCTGATGCAGGGTGCCGTTCGGGACAACGACGACATCCGCGCGCACCTGGACCAGGCGCTGGTCGAAGCCGGTGACGACGGTGCGCTGCGTGCGCAGGTGCTGGCGGAGCTGGCCGAGAACGACGCGGTCGTCGCGGTGACGCAGATCGCCCGCGCCGACCGGCACGCCGCAGAAGCTGTCGCCCACGGCGGTCGGACCGAGGCGCACCGCCACGCTCTCACTGCCCTCACGTGGACGCGCGCCCTGCGCGGCCAACCCGTTGCCGACCTCTGCGAGACGTACGCTGCGCTGCCCCGCGACCGCGTCATGGTGTCCCAACGGCCGGAACGCATCGCCGGCCAGCGCCTGGTCTGGCGCGGGGAGGTGGACGACGCCCGGGAGCTCTTGACCGTGCTCCGGGTGGAGGCTGAGGAGCGCGCCGAGCCGTCGTCGTACGCCTTGGTGCGGCTGCACCTCTGTGAGCTGGAGCTCCGCATCGGTGCCCTGGGCGAAGCGCAGCGTCTGCTCGACGACTGGGGCGCCTCGGCCGACAACCGGCTTCTTCACTGGCCGATGTACGAACGCTGCCAGGCGCTGTTGGCCGCTGGACGCGGAGACGCCGACGGAGCTCGGCACTGGGCGACCGCGGCCCTGGACCGTGCGGAGACGGCTGGAGTGCGCTGGGACCAGCTCGAGACCGAGCGCGCACTCGGTCTGGTCGCCCTGCTCGAGAAGGACCCCGCGAAGGCCGTCGAGCATCTCGGAGCCGTGTGGGACCACACGGAACGAGAAGGCGTCGAGGATCCGGGTGCCTTCCCCGTGGCCCCGGACCTGGTCGAGGCTCTGGTGGAGACCGACGCCCTGGACCGGGCTCGCTCCGTCGCCAGCCGGCTGGCCGCGCTGGCCCTCGCGCAGGATCATCCGTGGGCGCTAGCAGGCTCACAGCGCAGCGCGGCGATGATCGAGCTGGCGGCTGCCTACGACGACCAGCCCGCCGACGCGCTCGAGGAGGCGGCGGCGACGTACCGGGACCTGGGGCTGGCCTTCGACGAGGCGCGGACGCTGCTCGTCCTGGGGAGAGCCCGGCGTCGCGCCAGGAAGTGGGGTCTGGCCCGGAGCACCCTCGAGGGCGCGGCGAGCGCCTTCGACGCGATCGGGTCGCCCGGCTGGGCCGACGAGACGCGAGCCGAGCTGACGCGAGTGGGCGCCCGGCGGCCCACGTCCCCCGGTCTGCTCACCGCCACCGAGCACCGGGTCGCCGCCCTGGCGGTCGACGGACTCTCGAACAAGGAGATCGCCAGGACCCTGGTCGTGACGGTCAACACCGTGGAGTTCCACCTCCGGAACATCTACGCCAAGCTCGGCATCCGGTCCCGCATGCACCTCGCCGCTCGCCTCCAGGACGAGGGCGTCGACCCACGGAGCTGACGCCAGGACCTGGGGTGGACCGCCCCCATTTCCTCGGGTGTTCCGTAGTTTCGGGCCACGGTTCCGACCGGCACGGTTGAGCCATGCCAGAGTTTCTCGTCGAGCTGTACGTCGCCCACGACGGCCACTGCACCGCACGTCAGCACCTCGAGCGCGCCGAGCGCGCCACTGCCGACCTGACCCGTGAGGGTCAACCGCTCCGCTGTGTCCGATCGATCGTCGTCCCTCAGGACGAGACCTGCTTCCTGCTCTACGAAGCGTCCTCCGCCGATGTCGTGGCGGAGGCACTGAACCGAGCCGGACTCCGGCATGAACACATCTCGGCGGCCTCGTCCTCGGGGCCGCTCCCACCCGTCGGTGCGCCAGCACCGCCGTACCTCACCAGGAAAGGCACCACAGTGACCATCACCACCGATTACACCGAGCTCCGCGACAAGCAGCAGAAGGTCTGGAGCAGCGGGGACTACAACAAGATCGCCGCCCTCACCGTCCCGCTCTCCGAGCACCTCGTCGATCACGTCGGCGTCGAGCCCGGATCGCGCGTCCTCGACGTCGCGACGGGGACCGGCCACGCCGCGCTGGCGGCAGCCCGCCGCGGCGCCGTCGTGGTCGGAATCGACTACGTCGACCCGCTGCTCGACATCGCGCGCCGCCGCGCCACCGCGGAAGACCTCGAGGTCGACTTCGCCCAGGCGGACGCGGAGAACCTGCCGTACGACGACGGGGCCTTCGACACCGTCCTGTCCGCGATCGGCGTGATGTTCAGCGCCGACCACGAGCGTGCAGCCCAGGAGCTGGCCCGAGTCTGCCGGCCTGGCGGCCGCATCGGCGTCGTGAGCTGGACGCCCGAGGGCTTCGTCGGCGGAATGCTCGCCGCGGTCGGCCGGCACGTCACACCTCCGGCCGGCGCCCAGCCGCCGACGCGCTGGGGCACCGAGGCCGTCGTCGCCGAGCTCCTCGGCAACGAGGTCACCGACGTCGAGTCGGTGACGGCCACCGTGACCCAGCGGTTCGCTGACGCGGAGGCGTTCGCCGACCTGTTCCTCACCTACTACGGCCCCACCTTCTCGGCAGCCAACCGGCTGTCCGCGGAAGGTCGTGACGCCCTCAGGAAGGACCTGGTCGACCTCGCGAACTCGTTCGACCGCGGTCAGGGGAACGGCCTGGTCACCGACTGGGAGTACCGCATCGTGACGGCCACCCGTCGCTGACCCTCTCGGTCCGCTGCGAGCGCCACAGACGGCGCTCGCAGCGGACCAAGCTCCAGAAGTCCACGTGTTCATCCACCACACCAAAGGTTTCCACCAGTCATGAATCTCCAGTACCAGTACCTGGCCGACGAGCACATCGGCTCGCGCCACCGCGAAGCTCAGCAGCAGCGACTCGGACAGCAGGTCGTGCGCACGCGCCGGCTCACCCGCCGAGCCCAGCGTCTAGCCGACCGAGCCCGGCTGGCAGCCGAGCGCCTGATGTGACGATGCATCGACGATGACGAGGCACCATGGCCTCATGTCCCTGCCCACCCCCACGCTGCACACGGCTCGTCTGCGGCTGCGGCCCTTCACCGCCGCGGACGCGGACGCGCTTTTCGCTCTGCACAGCAACGCCTACGTGCTGCGCTACTGGGACGCCCCGCCGTGGAGCGAACCAGCGCGCGCCGAGCGCTTCATCGCGGCGTGCCGCCAGATGGCCGACGACGGCACCGGTGCCCGGCTGGCCATGGACCGTTCTTCCGACGGGGCCTTCATCGGCTGGTGCGCGCTGACCCGGTGGAACCCGGACTATCGCAGTGCCTCGCTGGGCTACTGCCTCGCCGATGCGGCATGGGGCAACGGCTACGCGACGGAGGCCGCGCACGCCTTGCTGCAGTGGGCCTTCGACACGCTGGATCTGAATCGGGTCCAGGCCGAGACCGACACACGGAACGTGGCATCCGCCCGGGTCCTCGAGAAGATCGGATTCGTGCACGAAGGGACGTTGCGGGAGGACTGCGTCGTGAACGGCGACGTGTCGGACTCGTGGGTGTACGGCTTGCTCAGGCGGGAGTGGCCGCCGTCGCCCGAGCCTGCCCCGGCCCGCTGAGTCCGACGGGCATACTCACGCCGTGACGTCGAGGTACGCGGAGGCGATGAAGAACGTCGTGGCCGTGGCCGCGCCGGATCTCAAGGCTGCTGGCTTCCGGAAGCGTCGCCACAGCTTCAATCGCCTGATCGACTCCGGGATGGTTCACGTCGTGAACTTCTGGATGGCGCCCAAGGAGCCACCAGCGTGGACCGAGGTGCCGGGTCTTCGGGAACGGCTGTACGGATCCTTTCGAGTGGATCTCGGTGTCTGGGTCCCCGAGATCACGAGGGGCAAGCAGCCGAAGCCTCCTGGTGCCTGGGTCAACGAGTACGACAGCGACCTTCGCGTCGGTCTGTCGCAGGCCATGACCGGCGAGTTCGGCAGCACGTGGTGGTCGCTCGAGGATTTGTCCTCCGCGGCCATCGCCCGCGAGGGGCTTCTGGCGTACGGCGTCCCATGGCTCGACCGGTTCCCGAACCAGGACGCCGTCGTGGAGGCCTACGAGCAGGCGGGCGAACCGTGGGAGGTCGGGATGGTCCCTGCCGCAGCTCTCGACATCGCGCAGATCCATGCCGCGCGGGGGAGTACGGAGGACGAGCGACGCACACTGGAACGCTACGTGGCCACGCCGGTCCTTCCCGGGCATGCCGAGTACCTCCGCGACTACCTGCCCACCATTGGCCATGCTGACCTTGTCGCCGGAGTGACCGAGAGGTCTCCCGACGCCTGATGGTTCATCCAGCGGGACACGAGCCTGCGGTCGGTCATGGCGATGAGCGGACACGCACTCTCGGCCCGCGACCCAGATTGTCCGGCGCGCACCATCCTCACCGTGACCTTGAGCTGTGTCAGGCGAGGAGGAGGAACACGCCGACGGTTCCGGTGTAGAGGTGAGCCCAGAAGGGCGGGTTGAACGGCCCCGCGAACCGGGTCGCCACCAGACCGCCGGCAAAGGCGAGTCCCCACCCGACACCGGCCCACCCAAGCCACGTCGGCAAGACGTCTGAGACGAGCACGGCAGTCCCGAGCACCGCGGAGGCGACGTACGCAGTGAGCATGTGGACGCAGTACAGGGCTCCGGCCCACCCGTCGTAGGCGGCGAAGCCGTGAGGCACGTCCCCGACGGTGACCGTCTCCTGCGCCGCCCACGGCACCACGGTGAGGCGGAAGGCCAGCGACGCTATCCAACAGATCCCGCCGGACACGTACACCGTTGCCGCCATGGCCGTGAGAACCGTGGCGGTGCGCTCGTCCAGGATCACCGCCAGACCCGCCAACGCTGCTGGGGTGACGAGCATTGCGGCCACCATCCAGACGTGGATCCAGGTCCAGCGACGGCGGTCCCGGTGGATGAGGGGCAATGACTCCTGCAGAGGCCGCTGGTACTCCAACCGCCACGCGACAGCACCAACGAGGAAGATCCCGAGTCCGGCGACGAGAGCGCCCCCGACCAATTCAGAGCCCTCCATACCGCCATCGTGGCACGGTTGACGGTGGGGACGAGCCGCCGACGAACTGGTCGTCTGTCGCCCGGCACGGCAGCCCCTCGGGTGCGCTCGGGTCACCCGCCGAGGGGGATGTCTCATCCCCGTCTTCGGAGGAGGTTTGCAAACATGATGCGTCCGAGCGCCGTGAGGTTTCTGGCCGTTGCAGCCGTCCTGACGGCAATGCTCACCGTGGCGGGCTGCGGCGGGGACGACGACCCGGAGTCGGGTCAGCCGACCGTCGACGACACCCCTGCAGTCTGTGCAAGTGTGGAGGCGCTCCAGAAGTCTTTCGACGACGTCAAGAACGTGACCCTCGACCGGGGCGCACTGCCGGCGCTGGAGACCAGCCTCACTCAGATGCAGGCCGACTTGAAGCAGGTTACGAGCGACGCCGAAGACGAGTACGCCGATGAGGTCAACGCCATCGAGCAGGCCGCCTCGTCGGTCAGTTCGAGCCTCCAAGAGGCTGGTGCCTCGCCCTCGGCACAGACGTTGTCGACCGTGGCAATAGCCGTGCAGTCCCTCGGCACATCCCTGACGGCCTTGCAGGATGCCATCAAGAGCACCTGCTGATCGGGCCGCACAGCCCACTCGCAGGTCCAACCTGCTCGACCGAGACCGGCAAGCCGGCGCTGCTGTACTGCCCGTCTCACGTCCGCCTGGTGAAGCTGACCTTCCCGTTCGGACCGGCTTTGAGCTGGTAGCGGCGGTCGTGGGCGAGGGTGTGGTGGCGCTGGCACAGGAGGCGGCCGGTCTTGACGTCGGTGTTGCCGTCCCTGGACCAGGGCTGGTCGTGGTGGGCGTGGCACATCGAGGGTGGCCGATCGCAGCCCTCGGCGGTGCAGCCGCCGTCCCGGACGCCGAGGGCGATGCGTTGGGCCTTGCTGTGGAAGCGGCGCTCGCCGGCCGACGTCGAGGGGTTCGGACTTGCCGCCGAGGACGACCGGGATGACCCCGGCCAGGCACGCCATCCGGCGGGCTTCGCCGGCGCTGATGCGGGTGCCGTCGCACAAGCCGGCGGCCTTGAGTCCGCCCATCAGGGTGTCGAGGTCCATGGTGACCACCACGGTGGCGGAGACACCACCGGCGGTGGGGATCGAGTCTTCGGGGCGGGTCTCGAGGTACTCCATGAACGCCGAGCCCAGCTTGTGCTTGGTGGGTGTCTCGGCGGGCCGGTCGGGGTGGCGGGCTGGGGCCGCGATCGCGAGGAGGGCCTTGCGGAGCATCGACCCGTGCAGCGAGGGGAGGGTGAACCGGCCGTGGCACGTGCCGTGGCCGTCGTCGGACATCGTCAACGACGCCTTCGCCCTCGCGGCGGCCTCCTCGTCCTCGAGCCGGCGGGCTTCCTCGGCGTCGGCGACCTCGGGGGCGGCCACCTCCAGCAGCCGGCGTCCCAGGATCCGCAGCGCCTTGGCGTCGTGGTCACGGGCCTCACGGAGCAGGAAGGCCTCCGCCTTGTCGCGGGTCTCGGCGTCGACCAGGTCGGCCGGGAGGTCGTCGACGGCTTCCACGATCACGTGGGCCTGCTCGACATTGATCGCCGTGGCGGCCAGGGCTTCATCGACCTTCGGGTGGGCGGCGTCGAGCCGGTCTGCCAACCGAGCGGCACGATGGACGGCCGGACGCGTCGTACGGGTGGTGTGGGCCAGCCAGTTCGCCGCCGACGTCGCCCCCACCGAGGTGCCGACCTCGACCCGCTTGCCATGGGACAGCAGCCGCAGCTGCAGCTGCGCCACCTGCGAGGCGAGCCGGGTGACGTCGACCAGGGCGGCTTCGGTCTCGGCGGTGCTCATCGACCAGATCGGCGTCTCGACGACGGATGACAGCTCCGCGCGCACAGCATCGATGGCGGTCGCCACCGGGTGCGTCGGGTCGAAGTGCTCTGCTGTCATAGGTCTACTCAAGCACTGACCACTGACAGGAATCCCTGTCAACCATGGGCTTTCCACAGCGCTTGAAGGTCACGGAAATGTCACGATCCGCGGCTCACGATCGGGCCTCCCGTACAGCGTCCTCCGAGCGACTCGTCTCCCCCGGATCCGGGATGGGCTGCGCTAGCCTGTGGCACCTGAACGGCATGCATGGAGGTGCCACGGCATGAAGAGGCTCGGCGCGGTAGTCCTCGCCTTGATGCTCGCGGTTTGCGTGAGCAATACGCCGTCCGCGGTGGCCCGGCCCACTGCGGCTGCAGCAGATGCGAAGGCGGACACCTACCGGACGTACACGGCGTGCAGCGCCAAGCCGGATGCCGAGCCGGCGGACCGGTGCCCCAAGAGAGGCAAGAAGGGCGCGTTCTTCAAGAGCATGGACGCCGATGTCACGTACAAGGTCTGCGTCAGGTTCCCGAACGACGAGAAGTTGTGCGCGAACGGCCAGGACGCGCCTCGGCGCAAGCTTCAGATCAACCCGATCACGTCCCACAAGGTCGGCGAGCACACCGTCACCTGGTTCGTCGACGGCGACAAGGTCGGCACCCGTCACTTCACCATCCACCGCTAGGCCCGACATGGAGATCGAGCTCTTCGCCGGCGTACCTGTGAGCGACCACGAGGCCGCAGTCGTCTGGTTCGAGCGGCTGCTCGGCGAGCCCGCCAGCTTCCAGCCGCACGACACCGAGTCCGTGTGGATCCTGGCGGAACGTCGCTCGATCTATGTCGTGGCCGCGGAACGGGCGGGCGGCGGGCTGGTCACCGTGATGATCGACGACCTCGACAGGTTCATGGCGGCAGCGGAAGCCCGTGGCGTCGAGCCCGAGACGGTCGAGGACTACGGCAACGGCGTCCGCAAGGCGGTCTACCGGGATCCGGACGGGAACGAGATCGGCGTCGGTGAGGTGCCGGCGACCTGAGGCAGCCGCTCAGTTCTGGCGGCGCGGGATTATGCGGTTGCCGCTGTCAGTGGCCCCTGACACGGTGGGAGCCATGGCCTCACGCACCGCGAACTTCTGTATCGACGCCCACGACCCCTACGCCCAGACGCTCTGGTGGGCGCAGGTGCTCGACGACTTCGTCATCGACCCCGACGACGACATGAAGCCGGACGACGAGGAGTGCGGGCTCGACGGCCCCGACGACCGCTATCTGCTGTTCCTCAAGGTCCCCGAGTCCAAGACCGTCAAGAACCGGATGCACATCTGCCTGCGACCGACCGACCGGAGCCGCGACGAGGAGGTCGAGCGGATCCTCGGGCTCGGCGCGACCATGTTCGACGACCGTCGCGATGGTCCCGACAAGGGCTGGGCCGTGCTCGCCGACCCGGAGGGCAACGAGTTCTGCGTCCTGCGCGGAGAGCCGGCCAGCGCATGAGCGAGACCGCGAAGGAGATGCTGGTCCGCTACCTCCAGAACGAACGTGACGCCGCGTTGTGGAAGCTCGAGGGCGTCAGTGAGTACGACGTCCGTCGACCGCTGACGCCCACCGGATCGAACCTGCTCGGGATCGTGAAACACCTCGCGAGCGTCGACCTCGGCTACTTCGTGTCGAGCTTCGGCCGCGAGCTGCCGGTCCCGCTGCCGTGGCACGACGACGATGCCGACCCCAACGACGACATGTGGGCCACCCCGGACGAGTCCCGCGAGGACATCGTCGGCCTCTACCGCCTCGCCTGGCAGGAGTCCGCGAAGACCTTCGACGAGCTGGAGCTCGACAGCGAGGGGCACGTCCCGTGGTGGCCCGCCGAGCGCAACCCGGTCACCCTCCACCTGCTCCTGGTCCACATGATCACCGAGACCAGCCGCCACGTCGGCCAGATGGACATCCTGCGCGAGAGTGTCGACGGCGCCGTCGGCATGCTGCCGGCCGCGATGAACCTGCCGGACGACGACGACGACTTCGACTGGCCGGCGTACGTCGCGCAGGTCGAGTCGGCGGCCCGCTCCTTCCGCGACACCGAGCGCGGCTGACAACCGCAGGATCGGTGCCATACTCGCCAGATGACTCCCGCGCGGACGGGGCAGGAGATCCTGGCGGGCACGCGGGCGCTGGAGCAGGCCGACTGGGCCGCTGCACGCGTGGCATTCGAGGCCGCCCTCGCGCAGGAAGAGACCGGCGAGGCCGATGAGGGACTGGGCCTGGCGCTGTGGTTCGAGGGCCGCACCGAACGGGCGATCGAGCTCCGCGAGCGGGCGTTCACGGCGTACGCCCGGTCGAACCGATGCGACGACGCCGCCCGCGTCGCGGTCTGGGTGTCCCACCAGCACCACATCGGAGGACGACCCTCCGCTGCTCGCGGCTGGCTGGCCAGGGCGGAGCGAGCACTCGAGGGCGCCGCCCCCGGCGTCGGGCACGGCTGGGTGGCGGTGGAGCACGCCCGGCACGCCTCCGACGTCGAGGACAAGGTGCATCACGCGACGGAGGCGATCGCCATCGCCCGGGAGTTCGACGCCGACGACCTCGAGGTCTTCGCCCTCAGCCTGCTGGGGCGTGCCGAGGTCAGCGCCGGGCGTCGCGAACGCGGCCTGTTGCTGCTGGAGGAGGCGATGGCCTCGGCGACCGCCGGGCGCGTACGCAACGTGCACACGCTCGCGGAGGCCTACTGCAACCTGGTCATGGCCTGCGCCGAGGCAGGCGACTGGGAACGGGCCACCGAGTGGTGCGAGCACGTCGAGGAGTTCGCGACCAGCCACGACACCGAGCCGCTGCTGGGTTCGTGCCGCACCGTGCACGCCGACGTGCTGCTGGCCACCGGACGTTGGCTCGAGGCGGAGCACGCACTCGAAGCCGCGCTCCACCCCCACGAGCGCTACATCCCCGAGCTCAGCGCACCCCGGATCGCGACCCTCGCCGAGCTCCGCGTCTACCAGGGCCGACTGCGCGAGGCGGAGAAGCTGCTGTCCGGACGCGAGGAGCACCCCGCCTCGCTGCGTGCACTCGCACTGCTGCGGATCGCGGAGGGTCGGCCCGCCGAGGCGGTGGCGCTCCTCGAGCGTGGCCTCGCCTGTGTCGAGGGCGACGCGGTCCGGGGGGTGCAGCTGCTGGCGGCCCTCGTCGACGGCCGGCTCGCGTGTGGTGACGTGCCCGCGGCCGCCGCGGCGGCCGCGGAGCTGGACACGCTGGCTGACACCACGGGGATGCGGATCGGCAGGGCGCGCGCCGCGCTCGCCATGGCACGGGTGCTGCTGGCCTCCGGGCGACCGTCGGAGGCCGCCGAACCCGCCCGTCGGGCCCTGCGCGAGTTCGGGGAGCTCGCGATGCCGCTGGGTGCCGGCGAGTCCCGCCTCGCGTTGGCGCGGGCGGTGGCCGAGGACCTGCCCGACGTGGCGACCGACGAGGCGCGCACAGCACTCGACGCGTTCCGGGAGCTCGGCGCCGCCCGCGCGGTCGATGCGGCGACAGACTTCCTGCGCAGCCTGGGCGGAGGGACGGCCGGGCGACCCCGCGTGGCCGGAGAGCTGACCGCCCGGGAGCAGGAGGTGCTCGACCTGGTGGCGATGGGCATGTCCAACGCACGGATCGCCCGCACCCTCACCATCAGCGAGCGCACCGCCGGCCACCACGTGAGCCGCATCCTCACCAAGCTCGGGGTCCACAACCGCACCGAGGCTGCGACGTACGCCCGTCGGAAATAGGCATTTCTGCCGATGTGGCAACGACGTCGGTGGTCGCAGGCTGGAGCCTCAACATCAACGGAGGGAGCACCACCATGACCCAGACAGCCGACGACCTCGATCTCAAGGCCAAACACAGCACCATGTGGGCCTCGGGCGACTATCCCGCGATGGTCGAGGCGTTCTTGCTGCCACTCGGTCCGCGGCTGGTCGACGCGGCCGGCATCACCGCCGGCGCTCGCGTCCTCGACATCGCTGCCGGGACCGGCAATGCCTCGCTACCGGCCGCGGAGGCGGGCGCCGACGTAACGGCGAGCGACCTGACGCCCCGCCTGCTCGAGGCGGGCCGCGAGCGGGCCGAGGCCGCCGGCCTCAAGCTCGAGTGGACCGAGGCCGATGCTGAGCACCTGCCGTTCGACGACGCGTCGTACGACGTCGTGATGTCGTCGATCGGCGTGATGTTCGCGCCCCACCACCAGGAGGCGGCCGACGAGATCGTGCGCGTGTGCCGGCCCGGCGGAACGGTGGCGCTGCTCAGCTGGACCCCCGAGGGGATGCTGGGTGCGCTGTTCGCCACCATGAAGCCGTTCGCCCCGCCCCCGCCGCCGGGAGCCCAGCCGCCGCCGCTGTGGGGCAGCGAGGAGCACCTGCGCGGCCTGTTCGGCGGCCGGGTCGACTTCCACACGCTCAAGCGTGACGTCCTCGAGATCACGGCGTTCGAGCAGCCCCGCGACTACGGCGAGCATTTCAAGTCGTTCTACGGGCCGACGATCGCCGTGCGCGCCAACGCCGAGCGCGAGGGCCGCGCCGCCGAGTTCGACGCCGCCCTCGACGCGTTCTGCGACGAGTGGGATCTCGGCAAGGGTGGGCCGGGGCGCTTCGAGAAGGAGTACCTGATCGCGATCGGCACCCGCGTCTGATCCGACCGGCCACGCCCCGTCTGACGGGGTGTGGCCGTCGGTCACTGGATGCCGATGGCGACCCGGTAACGCTCCTCGGCGGTGATCAGGTGGTCGGCGTCCTCGGCATCGTCCCCGATGTCGACCTGCACCCGCCTGATCCGGCCCGTGAAGCGAGCCGTGACGGCGGTGTAGTCATCGCTGACCGGCGTCGCCGCGTCGCTGCCGACGTCCGTGGTCTCGTCACCGGAGAAGATCATCGGCTGCGTGGCGTCGACTCGGCCCTGGCCGACCTCGTCACCATCGAGGTACAGAGTGACGGTGCCGCCCTTGGCGAGACCTCCGCCGTCGTAGTCGAACTCCATCCGCACCTGGTGGTCGCCGGCCGGGACCGCCGTACCGCTGTAGACCGTGAACCGCTGGACGCCGTAGAGGTTGTAGCAGAAGGCGGGCTTGCGGTCGTGGAGATAGAGCGACCAGCCGCCGAAGCGCCCGCCCTGGGCGACGATGACGCCGCTCGCGCCGTCGCCGGGAACCTCCAGGTCGGCAGTGACGGCGTACGACTTGTTCTTGAGGTTGATCACGCTGTTCTCCGAGAGTCGCCCCATGCCCTCGAAGAGGACTTGGGTGTTGCCGGTCACGAGCTGGGGTCGGCCGGCGAGGTCGGAGTTGAACCGCTCGAACTTCCGGTCGTCCAGCGGTAGCACGTTGTACTTGCCGGCTTCGATGAGGAACAGCCGTTGCAGGTGGCGCAACCGGTCCGGGTGCTCAGCGGCCACGTTGCGGGCCTGGGTCCAGTCGTCCGGCGCGTAGAGCTCCCACGTGTCGTCGTCGAGGGCAGGCAGGTCCTCGCCGGAGAGCCACGGAGTCGAGTGCCGGGTCACCGCGGTCCAGCCCTGGTGGTAGATGCCGCGGTTGACGAAGATCTCGAAGTACTGGGTGGTGTGCCGCTCAGCGGCGGCCGCGTCGTTGAACGTGTACATCATGCTGACGCCCTTCGAGGGGTGCCTGCTGGATGCCGTGAACGGCTGTGGGGGAAGGCAGGCGGGCGGCCTCGAGCACGGTCGGCGCCACGTCGATGACGTGGGCGAACTGGGTCCGCGGCTCGCTCCGGGCGGTGATGCCGGCCGGCCAGTGCACGATCGCGCCGTTGCGGGTGCCTCCCCAGTGCGAGGCGACCTGCTTGGTCCACTGGTACGGCGTGTTCATCGCGTGTGCCCAGCCGACGGCGTAGTGGTTGTTGGCGGTCGGCGTCCCGAACTCGTCGATGCGGCTCGTCAGGAACTCCACGGTTTCCAGCGCGCTGGCACCGTTGAGCGTGATCGCCTCGTTGAACGTGCCGGTCAGGGTGCCCTCGGCCGAGGCGCCGTTGTCGCCGATGATCACGTAGATGAGCGTGTCGTCGAGGACGCCGAGCTCGGCGAGGGCGTCGACCAGCCTCCCGATGTGGTGATCGGTGTGCTCGAGGAAGCCCGCGTAGACCTCCATCTGCCTGGCCAGGATGGGTTTGAGGTCGTCGGGCATCTCGTCCCAGGAAGGGATCTCGCCGGGTCGGACCGTGAGCTCGGCATCGGCCGGGATGATGCCGAGCTCCCGCTGACGCGCGACGGTCTCCTCCCGGAGTGCGTCCCAGCCGGCGTCGAACCGCCCGGCGTACTTCGCTGACCACTCCTGCGGCACGTGGTGAGGGGCGTGCGTGGCCCCCGGGGCGAAGTAGCTGAAGAACGGCTTGTCCGGTGTGAGCGCCTTCTGCTGCGAGATCCACTCGATCGCCTTGTCGGTCATGTCCTCGGTGAAGTGGTAGCCCTCCTCCGGGGTCCGGTCCTGCTCGACGGGCACGGTGTCGCGGTAGATCGCGGGGGCGTACTGGTTGGTCTCGGCCCCGATGAAGCCGTAGAAGTGCTCGAACCCGCCTCCACCAGTGGGCCAGGCGTCGAAGGGCCCCATCGGGCTGGTCTCCCAGACCGGCACCTCGTGGCACTTGCCGAACTGGGCGGTCGAGTAGCCGTTGAGCTTCAGGATCTCTGCCAGCGGCGCCTTGTTCTTCGGGCGCACGGAGCTGTAGCCGGGAGCGGAGGTGGCGATCTCGGTGATGCCGCCCATGCCCACCGAGTGGTGGTTGCGGCCGGTCAGCAGGGCCTGCCGGGTCGGCGAGCACAGGGCGGTCGTGTGGAACCGGGTGTAGCGCAGGCCGCCCGCGGCGAGGCGGTCGAAGTTCGGGGTGTCGATCGGTCCGCCGAACGTCGACGAGGACCCGAAGCCCGCGTCGTCGAGCAGCACGATCAGGACGTTCGGCGCGCCCTGCGGCGGCCGCAGCGGCGTGATGGGTGGGAAGGAGGTCTCGGGGTCCTTGGCGTCGTAGGTCGTGAGACCGATGTGCTGGGCGTCCGGGATCGGCAACAGCTGTCGGCCCAGGGTGTCGTCGCTCATCCGGTCTCTCCTCGTCGTCGGTGGTGCACCATGACTCTCCGCAGCCGTGCCGTCAGTCTGAGATCAGCCCCAGGAGGTGGAATCACCCTCGCGGGGTGAGACACCGGCTCTCGTGGGCCCGACCAACACACGCCCCTCGCCCAAAACGAGAACGTGTTCTAGTATTGACGCATGACCACGAGTCACGTGCTGGACGGCGTCCGCGACCTGCTCCCGACCTAGGTGCCGCGCGAGGTGGAGCTGGTCGACACGCTCCAGGCGATCGCCGACCTGCTCGGCGTACCGCAGGAGGACCGTCGCAAGCTCTTCGACTGGTCCAACGAGATGATCGCCTACGACGACCCGGAGTACTCCGTCGATCCCGACCAGGCCGCGATGGAGATCCTGACCTACGCGATGGGGATGGCCGCCGACCGCAAGGCGACGCCGCGCGACGACATCATCACCAAGCTGATCACTGCCGACGTCGACGGCCACAAGCTCGACGACGACGAGTTCGGCTACTTCGTCATCATGCTCACCGTCGCCGGCAACGAGACCACCCGCAACGCCATCACCCACGGCATGAACACCTTCCTCGACCACCCCGACCAGTGGGAGCTGTGGAAGGCCGAGCGCCCCGAGTCGATGGTCGACGAGGTGATCCGGTGGGCGACGCCGGTGACGTCCTTCCAGCGCACGGCCCTCAATGACGTGGCCGTCGGTGACGTCGAGGTCAAGGCCGGTCAGCGAGTCGGCCTGTTCTACGCGTCGGCCAACTTCGACGAGGACGTCTTCGACGACGCGTTCCGTTTCGACATCACGCGTACGCCGAACCCCCACCTCGCGTTCGGCGGCCACGGTGCCCACTACTGCATCGGCGCCAATCTGGCCCGGCTCGAGGTCAAGGTGATGTTCGACGCGCTGGCCGACCAGGTCCCCGACATCACCAAGCTCGAGGAGCCGCGTCGGCTCCGGTCGGGGTGGATCAACGGCATCAAGGACCTGCAGGTCCGCTACGCCTGACGGAACGCGCGGGCCCTAGGGTTTCGGTATGCCTGCCACTCGCGCCCGTCCCGCCTTCGACGCCGACAGCCGCACCGCACTGCTCGGCTGGTACGACCTGCAGCGCGGCATCATCAAGATGAAGTGCGAGGGGCTCTCCGACGAGGACGCCCATCGCTCGGTCATCCCGACGTCGCCGCTGATGACGGTGGCCGGCGTCGTCGCCCACTGCCTCTGGGCCGAGCAGCTGTGGTTCGAGCACGCCTTCCTCGGCACCGAGTTCGAGGGCCCGGGCTGGGATGACGTCGACGACTCCGAGTTCATGGTCGTGGGCCGATCGCTCGCCGAGCTGCTGACGGCGTACGACGAGCAGTGCGCCCGGTCCGACGAGATCATCGCCGCCCATGCGCTGTCCGACCGCGGAGTGGGCGGGCAGTTCCCGTCCGCGTCCTCGACGCTGGAGTGGATGCTGCTGCACATGCTCGAGGAGCTGGCCCGGCACGCCGGCCACCTCGACCTGATCCGCGAGCTCCTCGACGGCGAGACCGGCTACTACTGACCACGCGGCGTGCAGCTGCTGTGCGCACAACCCCGTGGCGTGCCGATTGACGCCTCAGCAGTGCTCAGTCATGACTATGTGAATGCACTTGTTCCTCCCCTGACTGGTGCACGTGCGGGTGCGTGTGGAGCCCGTCCCCGTGCTCGTGCTCGTGCTCGTGCTCGACGTGCTCATGGTCGTGGGTGCTGTGGGGATGCGCGTGAACCTCGTCCCCGTGCTCGTGCTCATGCTCATGAGGTCCTTCATGGGAGTGCTCGGTCATCGCGGTCCCTACTCTCGGTTGGTCTGACGGATGAACAGGTTGGCTCGGGGAGTCACCCACTCTGGCACGTACCCCTCTCTCCACGCCTCGTTCCAGAGGTGGCTGTTCGAGGTCGTGTTGATGCCGTGAGCGCGCAGCTGGAAAGGTGTGCACTGATACACAGAGACACGGCGGCCACCAGGCTTCACGCGAGATCAGAGCTGCAGGAGGGTTCTGGCGACGACACCGCTTCCGACCGCGCAGATGCCGAGCGCAGCGCCGTAGCGCAGGAAGGTGCGCACATGCCCTCCCAGGTGCCCGCGACGCTCCGCCAGGCCCCCGAGCCGCAACACAAGGTCGCGAGCCAGCAGTCCGACCGCCGCCAGGGATAGGGACATGCCGACACCGAAGGCGAGTACGAGGAGCATGCCGAGCCACGGCCGGCCGACGGCGACGGCTGCCAACAGCAGCAGGAGGGCAGACGGACTCGGGACCAGACCGCCGACCAGGCCCATCACCCACACGCCCCACCGGCCAGGAATGGTCTCCGGCGCCGAGTGGTCGGTTGCCTTGCTGGTTGCTACCGCCACCGCCCCGGATTGGTGCGCTTGGTGGTCGTCTTCGTGACCGTGGCCGTCGTTGGGCAGGCTCTGCCGTGTTCGTGGCCGTGCCCGTGGCCGTGCCCGTGGCCGTGCCCGTGGCCGTGCCCGTGCCCGTGTCCGTGGCCGTGCCAGCCACGGTTGCGAAGCAGTAGAAGCAGGTAGACGCCGAGGTGACGATCAGGAGACCGGTCGTCAGGGTGAGCCACGGGTAGATACGAGCCGGCACGAAGGCACTGCTCAGCGAGACAAGGAGGCCCAGGAGCAGGACGGAACCGGTGTGCGCCGCCGTTACTGCCGCTCCGACCGAAAGCGCCGAGCGCAACGACGAGTCGCCGCGCTGGGTGAGGTAGAACGCCATGACGGTCTTGCCATGCCCGGGGGAGAGCGCGTGCGCGGCGCCGAGTGTCAGCGCGACGAGCAGGGCCAGTCCGGCGGCGATGCCGCCTCCGTCGGCCACCAGGGAGGTGGCCTTGGCGGTGAGCCAGCTGGCGTCGGCCGCGGCTGGAGGCTCCTCATCGCCGGCGGCACCGGGAAGGCTGCCTGCGGATCCCCCCGGTGAGATGGTCAGGGTCGCCGACGCCACGGACAGCGGAGACTGCAGCAGGTCCTCGGGATAGGAGGTGAGGCGGTCACTGATGCTTTCGGCTGGTACGTCGGTGGTCGACAGCGTCATCTCGTCGCCGACTGCGGTCACTTCGCGCCAACCGACCGCGCCGGGGGCGCTGGTGTCCTCGAAGGTGACCTCGCCCTGCTTCGAGTTCCGCCCGCCCGGTGAAGGTGCACGTGATCCGAATGATCGGCAAGTCGCCCTCTCCGGACTGCGTCGCGGCCGAGGCGTCGTCGAGAGCGAGCGGGACCGCGGAGCCTGACGCGGTGAGTGTCAGAGCCCTCCCGTGAGGTCGCGCACTCGCGCTCGGCGAGTGCAGGCAGGTCGTCGATGCGGTCGCCCAGCTGCGCGGTCGGGATCTCCGCGAGGTCGATGACGTGGTCGACCGTGAACCCGTCCGGGGACACCAGGATCCCGGTGTAGCGGTTGACCGTGAAGTTGCCTAGCGGGTGCGCAGACGCCGGCGTGGCCGTCAGCGACGACGCTCGCCAGCGACGGCGCTCGAGGGCGACCGATGAGTCGGGCGGTCCGTCTCATCGTGTGCCCTCCATCGCGCTGCAGGACCGCTGCGCGCCTGGTCGCGCTGCCACGGCGACAAGCCGGGGTCGCCCGCGAGGCCGCGCCGTAGGTGGATGCGGAGCGCGCGGTCCATCCCGAGGGCGGCCTCGATGCGTCCCGCGGTGGATCCAGAACCGGGCGTCGGGCGTGCCCAGGCGCGGTGGCCCGCCGAGCCAGATTGAGGGCCCGGGCGTCGCGGCCGCCTTGTGCAGGGCCCAGGCCGAGGCGTCGGCGACATGGATGCTCGTGGCGCCGCGCCCACTCCGCGGGCGCTAGCCGCAGGGCACGCTCGGGCCGAGCCGTGGTCTGCCTCGTAGAGCGGCGGTCTCCAGGTCGGTGTCGACCCCGCCGGACTCGAGCAGGGTGACCGTGGCGTCGACGACTGCGAACTGGCTCCTGGGCCTCGGTCGCGCGACCCAGATGGAGGTAGAGCTCGCCGAGCTCGGTGAGGTACTCGGGCAGGGGCTGCTGGGCCACCACGTGCCTGCCAGGTGCGTGACGGCACGATCCAGGTCGCCCCGCGCGATGTGCAGCCGCGCCGATGGAGACCAGGGCCGGGAGGTAGTCCGGGGGTGGCCTGCCGCGCGGTTCTCAGCTGCCTGTGCCGGCCGGCGGCAGTCGGCCCAGGCGTCGCTGGATGTCGGCGAGCAGCGTCAGCAGGTAGGAGCGGTCCGGCGCGCGAGCTCGGTGCCGCCGCCGACTTGAGGATGGCGGCCGCGCGGGCGAGGTCGCCGCGAAGCTCGAGCGCGTAGGCGTAGCGGGCGGCGATGGCGGTGCTGGGCTGGCGGCGGTCGGCGATGCGCAGCGCGGTCCATCTGCTCGTCGTAGCGGCCGAGCTCGGTGAGGGCGTCGACCCGGATGGCGAGGGCGCCGAGGTCGCGCGGGTTGATGGCGAGGGCCTGCTCGGCCAGGTCGAGGGCCGCGTCGAAGTCGTGTCGTGCGGAGGCGATGGCTGCGCTGGCGGCCAGGGCCGAGAAGTTGTCATCGGGCTTGAGCTCGAGGGACCGGTCGGCGGCCTCGCTCGGCCTTCTCGTAGTAGGACGGCGACGCCGGTGAGGCGGGCCTTGCTCGACGTAGGCGAAGGCCGAGGGTCGCCCAAGCGGTGTGGTCCTCGGGCAGTCGGCGCAGGGTGTCCTGCAGCGCCTCGATCGTGCGCGGTCGAGGTCCTGGCCGGCGCTGGGGCCACGACGCGGGACGGGCGCCGCGGCCGGCGGCGCCGTCGGGGTCGGGGGAGCGTGGCGAGGCCGATGCCGCCGGACACGCGCGAGCGACGAGCGCCGATGCGCGACGACGATGAGGCACCTGCGCATCGGGGGTCCTTCTCGGGGCGTGGTACCCGGCCGCGCGACTGAGCGCCGCGCGGCCGGGCGAGGGGTGGATCAGCTCTGCGTCGTTCGTGCGGCGGCGAGCGTCGGTGCGGCGCCGGCACTGCCCGCCGAGCAGCGCGAGCATGCCCACGCCGAGCGCCGACATGGAGGCGGTCTCGTTCTGGCAGCAGACGCGGACACGCCCTCGTGCACGACGACTGGCTTGCCGCGGCACCCGTGGACGGGTGCGGGTCGGCGTTCGCTGCCGCTGGCCGGGCAGGGCCAGGTAGGGGAACGTGTCGCCGAACGCGACGTCGTTGGTGTCGACGCCGTCACCCAGGTCGTTCGGGTTGCCGACGAGCTCGCCCTCGACGACCTGCAGCGCGATGTCGATGACGTCGTCACCGAGGCGACGGCCGTTCGGGAAGCCCTGGTTGTCGCCACCGATGACGCCGAGGCGGTTGGGGTTCGCCGTGACCGGGGTGCGTCATGTTGAGCCGGAGCTGCTCGCTCGGGCGTGATCTTGCCCTTGGGCTTGTTGAGGCCCTTGACGCCGGTGAGGAACACCGAGACGAGGTCGTTGCGCGGGGTCTTCGGCGCCTCGATGCCGTAGACGGCCTCGATGAGCTTCGGCAGCTCGGGGTTGGTCACGTACTTCAGGGCGGCCACGTCCTGCGTGGGCTTGGAGGCGTTGAACGCGTCCTTGACCTTCAGCGGGAGGACGACCTCGTTGACCAGCGGGCATGCCCAGGCGGGAGACCTGGACGGTAACCGCCGCCGACCGACTTCTTCTGGACGTCGTCGACCAGGTGCCGATGACCGGGTTCTTCTTGGCGTTGCCGTTCTTGGCGAGCCATCTTGCGGGGCACCTGCAGCGCCACGGACGTTGACGTTGAACCCGCCAGGGTGTCGTCGCCGACCTCGGAGAGGTCACCGCCGTAGAGCAGGTCGAAGACGCGCAGGTCGAGGAAGAACGGGTCCTCGGCCTGACCGGCGAAGGACTTGACGTTCTTCGCCGACGCCCGTGGTCGCCTGGTCGCGCAGCGTGGCGTAGTCGGGCATCGACGCCTCGCCGACGTCGGACGGCGCGACCTTCCGGTTCTTGACCAGGACCTTGGTGTTGTTCGCCCTTGATCCGGACCAGCCGGTAGGTCTGGTAGTAGTTCAGGTTCTTGTCGTTGAGGGACGTGACCGGGCCGTTGGCGTAGAGGAACGTGTCCTTGGACCGGTAGTGGTCCTTGAACGTCCAGCGGAACGTCACGTCCGCCTTGGCGTCCGCGTCGTTGTCGATGTGGATGTCGTAGCGGGCGTCGGTGGCGAAGCTGTAGAAGTTCGGCCCACCGGCGGGCTCCTCGAACGGGATCCAGTTGGCGGCCAGCGTGACGGTGTTCTGGCGCTCCGGGCTGCGGAACGCGTAGAGGTCGGTGTTGTCGTACTGCGGGAGGCCCGCGATGAGCGGTGCCTCGCGGTGACTGGATGCGGTGGCGGACAGCGGGCCGAGGCCGGCAAGACCGGCCGAGGTGAGCAGCCCACCAGCGGCGACGAGGGCGACTGCCCCGCGCCGCCTGGTTGAGTCGTGAGAGAACCATTGACGAGTACTCCTTGTGTCGGCACACGTGGGAGTCCCGTGCTGGTGAGCGCCCAGCGCGTGCACCCCGGGCTCGTCCAGTGAGCCGGGTTGCGGAGTGTTCGACGTCACACGAGAGCCGGATTGGTCATGTGGCGGGAAACTTCCGCGTCACGCTCGAGGACTCGGACGTCGACACCGACGACTAGGTGGGTGGCTCGCTCCCGACGACCCACATCGAGAAGAACTGTGAGCCGCCGCCGTAGGCGTGCCCGTACATCGTCGACGCACCAAGGACATGATCGCGACCGGTGGCTTCAAACAAGTTC
The DNA here is from genome assembly GCA_963804845.1 of uncultured Actinomycetota bacterium. GTDB lineage: Bacteria > Actinomycetota > Actinomycetes > Propionibacteriales > Nocardioidaceae > Nocardioides. The sequence goes on from CAWDSA010000007.1 coordinate 1,312,279, forward strand.
CCGCGCGAGGTCGAGGACGTCGTCGCGACCCACCCGGTGGTCGCGCAGATCGCCGTGATCGGCACCCCTCACGAGAGCTGGTGCGCGACGCCAAGGGCGGGGTCCAGGCACCCGAGCAGGTGCTGGCCGTCGAGGCGATCCCGCTCACCGGGCTCGGCAAGCCGGACAAGAAGGCGCTGCGGGCGCAGTTCTGGGAGGGCGACCGCTCCGTAGGGTGACGGCATGCCTCTCCGCAGCGGTCCAGACGGCTACGGCACGGTGACGAAGTTCCTGCACTGGTTGGTGTTCGCCGCGCTCGTCGCCCAGTTCGCCGTCGGCTACGCGATGGACGTCGACGACGGTTGCGACCCGCCGGGCAGGAGCGCAGCGGCGGCGACACCACCGACGCCCAAAAGGAGCGGCTCGACCGGCTCGAGGACGCCTGCGAGCAGCGGGCCGACGGCCTCGACCTCACCGCCGGCCCGTTCGACCTCCCCGAGGTGCACCTGCTTCTTCGGGCTCTCGATCCTACGCCTCGCCCTGGTCCGGCTCGCGTGGCGCCGCTACGACGGCCTGCCGCCGTGGTCGGAGCACCTCTCCGAGGGCGAGAGACGGCTCGTGCACTGGACCGAACGAGCGCTGCTGGCGCTGCTGTTCCTCGTGCCACTCAGCGGGCTGGTGCTGATCGGCACCGGCGACGACGGCTGGCTGCCGCTCCACATCGGCGCCCACCTCGCATTCTTCGTCGCTCTCGCGGCGCACCTGGTCACCAACCTGCGACCGAAAATCCTCCGCCGGATGCTCTAGCAACGGTGTGGGCCGACGTCAGTGTCCCGTGAAGCGGGGGATGCTTCTCCATAAAGGCTGCGGGGCCTTCCTTGGCGTCGTCCGAGGCGAACACCGCCGCGCCGATCCGGGCATCGTCCGCCGAGCACTCGTCCTCGTGCCTGCCCTCGGAGTCACGCATCGTCCGGAGCACGGCCTGGACGGCGAGCGGGCCGTTGGCCGCGATCTGTCCGGCGAAGCTCGTGGGCCTTCTTGAGCGCCTGCCTGTCTGGGACACGTGGCCGAGCAGGCGCCCACAACCGGATGAACCGCGGGGACGACTCCCGATGCCTTCTCGATGCCGGTCGGCCAGATCGTGGGCCGGATGAACGACGTCCACCCGGTCGCCGACGTACGGTGTCGCGTGGGACTGCGGCTTCACCCGCTACTTCGACGAGGACACCTCCGCCGCCTGGCGATCCGCCTCCTGATCGCACGTCAGCGATTCGTTCGGTCGCTGCCATTGGTGACTGATGGTCCGACCGAGTTCAGGACCGGCTCGGCCGCCAGCACACGCCCGATGGCGAGTGCCGCCAGTGCTCGGCGTGCGCGTGCCTAGTGCTGGAGGGCGAGGTCAGGCTGGCCCACAACGAGGTGCTCGAGGAGGAGGACCTCGCCGAGGGCATCCGGCTGGTCTGCCAGGCCCGCGCCGCCACGGAGAAGCTCCGGATCACCTACAACGGCTGAGACCGACAGTACTGGTCTGCAGTGGCGGGCGCGAGAGCCGGAGGATCCTGCCGGGAGGGGCGGTGGCGGGGCGACGACGATGTACTTCCCGACCATCACCTACCAGCGCTTCGGCTGATCCTGACCGATCATACGGCGTGGTGCGCCATGTCGAGCGCCCTGGCCATGTTGAACGGCTGGGTCTGCATCGTCAGCCAGGGGCGGCCCGCCCACAGGTAGGCGTCGACGTGCTGGCGCGCCTGACGGCGGGCCTTCTCGGGGAGCCCCCAGCGCTTCGCGGCGACCTTCGTCGTGGGCGGGATGCCCAGGGTGACGCAGCGCCGGTCGCTGTCCTGCTCGCAGGTCTTCGCGTTGTTGAAGGGTTGCCCCTTCGGGTGGTCGTGCCAGTACTGCCAGGTGAAGGGGCGACCGTTCTCGGCGGTGTCGACCGTGAAGTGCTTGCCGGTGATGCCGCGGTTCTCGAGCGCGGCGACCACCCTGGTGCCGAAGCCGATCTCGTCCTGCGTCGCCTCGTAGTGGGTCGTGTTGAGGTGGAAGCCGCGGACGTGCTCGACTCCGCCGCGCACCAGCTGCTTGACCGCGTTGGCGGGGTCGTGGTGGTTCCACCCGGCACTGCCGATGTCGATGTAGACGCTCGCGTGGGGGAGGGCGCCGAGTCGACGTGCGGCGTACTTCACCAGACCGGACAGCACCTGCGACCCGCCGGGAGCGCACAGGGCGAACGGACCGTCCGGCTGGAGGACGATCGCCGCGTAGGTGTCGTCGATCGCGCCCGCGAACTTCCGCACGTAGCGCTTGTAGGACTCCTTCTCGGCCGCGCTCGGCAGCCGCTGGCAGGCGTCCTGCTCCCACGGCACCACCCGGAAGAGCGTCATGTGGACCATGACCTCCGGGTCCCCACCGGTCGCGTTCTCGACGTACTCATGCACCTTGCCCGCGATGTCCCGGTCGGGGATCCACGCGCCGAACCACTTGGCCTTCGGGCGGAGCGCGATCTTGCCGAGCAGCTTCTTGCGGCGACCCTGCGCGTCGACGTACGGCTGCCACGCGAGCTCGGCCGGACCCTTGTAGACGCCCCACTCGCGGCCGCGCGAGCGGGTTGTCGTCGACGCGGCGGGCGGGAGCGGGCGCGGCGGCGTCCGGCACGGCCGGGGCGGGGGCGGTCAGCAGGGTGGTCGCCAGCAGCAGGGCAGCGAGCAGGGAGGTCCGAGTGGTCCGGGGGGACATGCCTCGACCGTAAGGCGGGAGGACGGCTCCTGTCAGGTGGACCGGTCAGCCGGCGCGCGCAGCAGCAGCCAGGCAGCCGCGTACGCCGCCAGCTGCGGCTAGCACCCCGGCGAACTGCTCGGTCAGCGCGAGCAGGACCGAGGTGGCCCCGCCGACGACGCCGAGCAGGAGGGTGCCTGGATCGTTCGTGCCCATAGTGCAGCAAGTCTAGCGACAAAGAACCAAATGCGCGTCAAATGCTTGCGCGGCACCACGGCGACCGGGAAGGGGGGGGGGGAGAGGAGGGAGGGACGGTGACGTCGAGGAGGTGTATGGGAACACGAGTCTAGTACTGCCATAGAAGAGTGCGAAACGACGGTCAGGCGAACTCGCTAAAAGAAAGCGACCGCGCGCGAGTGAGGCGGGCGGAGAAGACGTAGGGATCGCACGCGAGGTTGCAACTACGGACGCGATAGACAGACGAAGGAGACTCGAGTGCGAAGACGAGAGGAAAAGACGGCGAGAGAGAAGAAGGAAAAAAAGAAAAGGGAGAAGAGAAGAAAAAAGAAGGAAGAAAGAAGAACAAGACACAGGGAGGAGAACAAAGGAAGAGCAAAGAAAAAAGAAGGAAACACAGAAGAGAAGGAGAGAAACGGCCAGACGCCGCGACCCAAGGACTTACGGAGTGCGACCTGACGGACCCCGAGCTCCACGAAATCTGACACGGCAACGAGGAGACGATCGCATGAAGCAGGACGCGCAGAGACGCTGGCGAAGACGACCCACGCACGCGACAGGAAACGGAGCACGACGCCGAGAAGGATGCGACGACAGGAGGTCGCGAGCCGGGCGAGACCCGACGGTAACGACGATAGGAACGAGGAAGGTACGCGAAGAGAAGGGAGAAGAGCCAGGATGACCGAGCTGAGGGAGGAGAGGAACAGCGGAGCCACGACGAGAGGCACGACACGAAGAAGCGAGCAGCCGCACGAGCACACGAGAAGAGAGGCCCGGCTACCGAGGACAAACAGACTCGTGCGGAGCGGCACAACGCGGACACCAAGAACAAGACCGGCCACGACGAACACAAGAGGCCTGAGAAACTGCGACGACTGGAGCGGCGCCAGCTCGGCAGTACGAGACGAGAGCTGACGAAAACAGAGCAACGAAGGGGAGGCCAGAAACCCAGCGACTGAAGGCGACACCAGCGCCATGTCCGACTGGTCCCAAGCGAACGACACACGCCAAGAGGAAAAAACCGCGCAGACAGAGCAGGAACGCAGAAGCCAGGAGAAGCAGGCAGAACAGGCGACGCAGAAACCGCACACACAAGGCAGACGAACGACAAGAGCGCGGGACACACACGAGGAACCGAACGAGAACGAGGCGCGGCGAAGAGGAGAACGGCGAGGGAGGCGCAGAAACGGGAAAAAGCAGAGAGACGACGAAAAAAACGGAGGAAGAGCGGCGGACGCAAGCGGCGAGCGCGCAGAGAGCAGAAAAGAGAAGCAGAGAGAGGAGAGGGGGAAAAAGAGAAGAAAGGGAGAACACGAAGAAAGAAAGGACCAAAGACGAAAGGCGGGCGAAAGGCGAAGCGGGGCGAGCGAGAAACACAGAGCGAAAAGGCGACACGAGAGCAAAGGGGCAGACGACAGGCGAAAGACGAAGAAGGGGAGAGAAGACAACAGAGAAAGGAGAGCAAAGAAGGAGCGCGGCGACAAAGAAGAAGAGAGACCAAAACGAGGAGCAGAAGGGAGGAGAGAGAGAGGGAAGCAAAGGCAGACAGGGAGCGCGGAAGAACGCGGGCGACACAACGAGGAAAAACACGAGGAAGAAGAAAGGCAGGAAGATGGGGAGGGCAAGACAAGACGACACAAGGCGCTCCATCTCCTCATGCGACAGCCAGCGGTGCGACCACCATGGATGGATGCCGAGCCACTGAGGTCTGCACTGCTCACCGGGCTCGGCACCGCAGTAGTCACACGGGTTCACAGCCAGTAGTGGTCGCTCATGCCAGTCCCCTAGTCATCGCCAAGCCCACAGGATGTTCTTGCTCCCGCAGTGACGACAGATGGCGTAGGCCCATCGTGGCATCCGCCAACGGGGCGTCATCTCTGACCCGGACATGTTCTTGGCAGTTCTAGCAGTACGCATACGCCCACATGCCGAGGGTGTACCGACGGCAGCCATGGAGGCTCACCAGCCCCGCTCGCGCCACTCAGCGAGGTGGGGCCGCTCGTCGCCGAGCCGGCCGTCGTCGCCGTGGCCGGGGTAGAACCAGGTGTCGTCGGCGAGGGTGCCGAACAGCTTCGGTCTCGACCTCGTCGACCAGCTGCCGGAAGGCGTCGGCGTCGCCGAAGGTCGCGCCGACGCCGCCGGGGAACAACGAGTCGCCGGTGAAGAGGTGGTCGTGGCCGTCCGGGTCGGAGTAGCGGAGCGCGATCGAACCGGGCGTGTGGCCAGCGATCGCGATCACGTCGAGCACGCAGTCGCCGACCGCGACGGTGTCGCCGTCGCCGACCCTGCGGGTCACCTCGACGCCGGTCTGCTCGGTGATCGCGTCGGCGTCCGGCGTACCCGCCACGACGGCGGCGACCGTCGCGGTCACCACGTCGGCCAGCGCGCGGTGGTGGTCCCAGTGCTGGTGGGTGGTCACGACGGCGGTGAGGCCGGCGTCGCCGATGAGCGGCAGCAGGGTGTCGGGCTCGGCGGCGGCATCGATCAGCACCTGCTCGTCGGTGGCGTGGCAGCGCAACAGGTAGCAGTTGTTGGACATCTCGGGATCGACGGCGACCTTGGTGATCGTCAGGTGGGTCAGCTCGCGGACGTCAGGGTCGCCACCGGGGGTGACGTGGCCGGAGTAGGGCATCACCAGCCCCCGATCGTCGGCAGCTCGCCGCGGCTGCAGGTGACCTGGTCGCCTGGCGGGCGCCCGGTCAGCCACCACGCCAGCTGCGCGACCGGACCGGTCACGACCGCCGACTCGTCGTCGACGGCGCCCACGTCCCAGGAGCGCTCGGAGTCGAGCGGTGTCACCCGGAAGCCGGGGTCGGGGTCGAGCCGCTTCACCATCCCGTCGACCACCATCTCCGCGAAGCCGCGTCGGCCACTGGTCGGCGGTGTAGCCCGCGTCGAGGTCGGCGTGGTGGATCTCGATCTCGCGCACGCGCATCAGAGGGACGGCGTCCAGCGGGAACGTGGGGCCGCCGGGTGTCCGCTCGAACCGTCCCGACCAGGCCTCGTCCGGGAGCGCGAGCATGGCGTCCTGGAACGTCGTCAGGCTGGCCAGCAGCCGGTCCCGCAGCTCGGCGTGGTCGGCGCCCGCCAGCTCCTCGATGTCGTCGTCCCGAGCATCCTGCGAGGCGTACATCGCGACCGGCTCGGTCTCGACCACCCCGCGCAGTACGCCGCCCAGCGCCTCGCCGTTGAGTGCCAGGTGGGCGACGACGTGGGCGCGCGACCAGTCGGGGAGGAGGGACGGGCGCGCTCCAGTCGTCACCGCTGAAGCCGTCGACGGTGCGCACCAGCCGCTGGCCGGCCTCGGTCAGGTGGTCGGGTTCGAGGGAGTGGTCCATGACAGCCATCGTGCACCACCGGCTGCCGGCCGATGGGAGGCCATCACCCGAACGCGCGAGGCGGGCTTGTCAGTGGCTCCGCATAGGCTGAGGTCGTCGGCGCGGCGCGTTGCCTTCGCGCGCTCGACGTACGAACATCTGTTCGACTGACACACAGGCACGACACGAAGGACGACGGGATCGCAGTGGCTGACCAGCTCATCATCCGGGGAGCCCGGGAGCACAACCTGAAGGACGTCTCCCTCGACCTGCCCCGTGACGCCCTCATCGTCTTCACCGGGCTGTCCGGGTCGGGCAAGTCCAGCCTGGCCTTCGACACCATCTTCGCCGAGGGCCAGCGCCGCTACGTCGAGTCGCTCTCGGCGTACGCCCGCCAGTTCCTGGGCCAGATGGACAAGCCCGACGTCGACTTCATCGAGGGCCTGTCGCCCGCGGTCTCCATCGACCAGAAGTCCACGTCCAAGAACCCGCGCTCGACGGTCGGCACGATCACCGAGGTCTACGACTACCTGCGGCTTCTCTACGCGCGCATCGGCCACCCCCACTGCCCGACCTGCGGCGCCGCCATCGAGCGGCAGACGCCGCAACAGATCGTCGACCGGGTCCTCGCGCTCGAGGAGGGCCGGAGGTTCCAGGTGCTCGCGCCGGTGATCCGGGGCCGCAAGGGGGAGTACGTCGAGCTCTTCAAGCAGCTGCAGACGCAGGGGTTCGCGCGGGTGCGCGTCAACGGCGAGACCCACCAGATGGATGACCCACCCAAGCTCGACAAGCAGAAGAAGCACACGATCGAGGTCGTCGTCGATCGGCTGGCGGTCAAGGAGTCCGCGAAGCGTCGGCTCACCGACTCGGTCGAGACCGCGCTCAACCTCGCCGGTGGCCTGGTCGTGCTCGACTTCGTCGATCTGGACGCGAAGGACCCCGGCCGCGAGCTGCGCTTCTCCGAGAAGATGTCGTGCCCCAACGACCACACCATCGACACCGACGAGCTCGAGCCGCGCTCGTTCTCCTTCAACAGCCCCTTCGGTGCGTGCGCGGAGTGCCACGGGCTCGGGACCCGGCTCGAGGTCGACCCCGACCTCGTCGTCCCCGATCCGACCGCGGCGCTGGGGGAGGGCGCCATCCAGCCGTGGAGCCAGGCCCACGTCGCCGACTACTTCCAGCGGCTGATGGAAGCCCTCGGTGCGGAGCTCGGCTTCACCCTCGACCACTCCTGGCAGGAGCTCACGCCCCAGCAGCAGAAGTCGCTGCTGTGGGGCCACGCGACGAAGGTCCACGTCGTCACCCGCAACCGCTACGGCCGCGAGCGGTCCTACTACGCCGCGTTCGAGGGCGTGCAGAGCTACATCGAACGCCGCCACCGCGAGGCCGAGTCCGACACCAGTCGCGAGCGGTTCGAGGGCTTCATGCGCGAGGTCCCGTGCCCGTCATGCGGGGGCTCCCGCCTCAAGCCGGTCTCGGTGTCGGTCACGGTCGGTGGCAGCAACATTGCCGAGGTCTGTGCTCTGCCGATCAACGAGAGCGCCGACTTCCTCCGTGCGCTCGACCTGTCTGCACGGGAGAAGCAGATCGGCGAGCGGGTCCTCAAGGAGATCCTCGAGCGGCTCAACTTCCTGCTCGACGTCGGCCTCGACTACCTCAGCCTCGACCGGCCGTCGGGCTCCCTGTCGGGTGGCGAGGCGCAGCGGATCCGGCTGGCGACCCAGATCGGTGCCGGCCTGGTCGGCGTCCTCTACGTGCTCGACGAGCCGTCGATCGGGCTCCACCAGCGCGACAACCACCGGCTGATCGAGACCCTGATCCGGCTCAAGGACCTCGGCAACACCCTGATCGTCGTCGAGCACGACGAAGACACGATCCGGGTCGCCGACTGGGTCGTCGACATCGGTCCGGGCGCCGGCGAGCACGGCGGCCAGATCGTCCACGCCGGATCGGTGCAGGGGCTGCTCGACCACCCCGACTCGCTGACGGGCCAGTACCTCTCCGGGCGTCGGGAGATCCCCGTCCCGGCCATCCGTCGGCCGCGCACGAAGGGCCGCGAGCTGGTCGTCAAGGGCGCTCGCGAGCACAACCTCCGCGACCTCGACGTCGCGTTCCCCCTCGGTGTCTTCGTCGCGGTGACCGGCGTGTCCGGGTCGGGCAAGTCGACGCTGGTCAACGACATCCTCTACACCTCGCTCGCCAAGCAGCTCTACCGTGCGCGCACCGTCCCCGGCCGCCACCAGCGGATCACCGGTGTCGACGAGGTCGACAAGGTGATCCACGTCGACCAGTCGCCGATCGGACGTACGCCGCGCAGCAACCCGGCGACCTACACCGGCGTGTTCGACCACGTGCGCAAGCTCTTCGCCTCGACCCCCGAGGCCAAGATGCGTGGCTACCTCCAGGGCCGGTTCTCGTTCAACGTCAAGGGTGGTCGCTGCGAGGCGTGCTCGGGCGACGGCACGATCAAGATCGAGATGAACTTCCTGCCCGACGTCTACGTCCCCTGCGAGGTCTGTCACGGCGCCCGCTACAACCGGGAGACGCTCGAGGTCCACTACAAGGGCAAGACCATCGCCGAGATCCTCGACATGCCGATCGAGGAAGCGGCCGACTTCTTCGCCGCGGTCCCCGCGATCTCGCGCCACATGCAGACGCTCTGCGAGGTCGGGCTCGGCTACGTCCGCCTCGGGCAGCCGGCGACGACCCTGTCCGGCGGTGAGGCGCAGCGGGTCAAGCTCGCCAGCGAGCTCCAGAAGCGATCGACGGGCCGCACCGTCTACGTCCTCGACGAGCCGACCACCGGCCTCCACTTCGAAGACATCCGGAAGCTGCTCGGCGTCCTGTCGAGCCTGGTCGACAAGGGCAACACGGTCCTGGTCATCGAGCACAACCTCGACGTGATCAAGACCGCCGACTGGATCATCGACATGGGTCCCGAGGGCGGGTCCCGCGGCGGCATGGTCGTCGCCGAAGGTACGCCGGAGGAGGTCGCCGCCCACCCTGACAGCTACACCGGTGAGTTCCTGGCGCCGATGCTGGAGGGCCGCGCCGCGACCCAGCCGAAGCGGAAGCGCTCCGCTCCCGCGAAGCCGCCGGCCAAGAAGACCGCCAAGCCAGCGGCCAAGAAGACTGCCAAGAAGACCGCGACCAGGACCGCGAAGAAGACCGCGAAACGGCCGTCGAAGACCACGAAACGGTAGGACCGCGGTGTCCTTCTCAGGGGCTTCTCACGGACACTCGGTAGGGTCCAGCCAGACCTGATCCATCAGCCCAGGAGTGTGCCGTGAGCGTCAGCAGAGCTCGTACTGGAAGCCCGGACGTCGTCGACCGGCGGCACCTGCTGCGCTGCGCCGCGCTGTGTGGCGCAGCCGCTCCGGTCCTGGTCGCGTGCGGGGCGGACGAGTCCGAGCCGAACGGTGGTGAAGGTCCCGCGGGCGAGGCCCTCGTCGCGACGTCGGAGGTGCCGGTGGGAAGCGGTGTGGTGGTCGACGACGTGATCGTCGCGCAGCCGACCGAGGGTGAGTTCGTGGCGTTCACGACGGTGTGCACCCATCAGGGCGGCAAGATCACCACCGTCGACGCCGAGGGCGTCATGACCTGCAGCCTCCACGGCAGCCAGTTCTCCATCGAGGGCGGGGAGAACCTCCGGGGGCCCAGCGGCGATCCGGCCGGCACCACTGCCGACCTGCCCGAGGTGGAGGTGAAGGTCGAGGGAGACCAGGTCGTGCGCGCCTGATCCACGCTCGTCGTCGGGCCGTGGCGTCGGGGCCGTCCTGTCGGCGTCCGCACGTAGGGTGGAGATGTGGCCAGTCCCGCGTCCTATCGCCCCAAGACCGGGTCGATACCGACCCAGCCGGGGGTCTACCGGTTCCGTGACGCGACCGGTCGCGTGATCTACGTCGGGAAGGCGAAGAACCTCCGCGCACGGCTCTCGTCGTACTTCCAGGACATCGGCAACCTCCACCCCCGCACGGCGACCATGGTCACGACCGGGGCATCGGTCGAGTGGACCGTGGTGAAGACCGAGGTCGAGGCGCTGCAGCTGGAGTACTCCTGGATCAAGGAGTTCGATCCCCGCTACAACGTCAAGTACCGAGACGACAAGTCCTACCCCTGGCTGGCGGTCACCCTCAGTGACGACTACCCGCGGGTGATGGTCGGCCGTGGTGCCAAGAAGCGCGGCACCCGCTACTACGGCCCCTACTCCCACGCCTGGGCGATCCGCGAGACCGTCGACCAGCTGCTGCGGGTCTTCCCGATGCGGTCGTGCAGCAACGGCGTCTTCAAGCGACACTCCCAGATCGGTCGGCCCTGCCTGCTCGGCTACATCGGCAAGTGCTCGGCGCCGTGCGTCGACCGGGTCACCCCCGAGGAGCATCGCGCGATCGTCGACGACTTCTGCGACTTCATGGCCGGCCGCACCGCCGGGTTCGTGAAACGGATCAAGCAGGAGATGTACGCCGCCTCCGAGGCAGAGGACTTCGAACGGGCCGCACGGCTGCGCGACGACCTGGTCGCGCTCGAGAAGGCGCTCGAGAAGCAGGCGGTGGTGCTCGGCGACGGCACCGACGCCGACGTGATCGCGCTGGCCGAGGATCCGCTCGAGGTCGCGGTCCAGATCTTCTACGTGCGTGGCGGCCGGGTCCGCGGCCAGCGCGGCTGGGTCGCCGACCGGGTCGACGACGGCGACACCCCGGAGCTGGTCCAGGGCTTCCTGCTCCAGCTCTACGGCGGCGCCGACGACGACGATCCTGATGCGATCCCCCGCGAGGTGCTGGTCCCGTCCCTGCCGCCGGACGCCGACGTGCTCGAGGAGCTGCTGTCCGACCAGCGGGGGAGCCGGGTGCGGATCCGGGTGCCCCAGCGTGGCGACAAGCGGAACCTGCAGCAGACGGTCGCCCAGAACGCTTCCCAGTCGCTGGCGCTCCACAAGACCAAGCGGGCCAGCGACCTGACGACCCGCAACCGGGCACTCGAGGAGATCCAGGAAGCGCTCGGGCTGCCGGAAGTGCCGCTGCGCATCGAGTGCTACGACGTCTCCAACCTCCAGGGCACGGAGGTCGTGGCGTCGATGGTGGTCTTCGAGGACGGCCTGGCCCGCAAGAGCGAGTACCGCCGGTTCGTGATCCGGGGTGTGGACGGCCAGAACGACGTCGCGTCGATGCACGAGGTGATCACCCGCCGGTTCCGCCGCCTGTTGGACGAACAGGGCAGGTCGGAGCAAGTCACGACGGAGACCGGCCCGATGCTCGTCGACCCCGAGACCGGCAGGCCGCGCAAGTTCGCCTACGCCCCCGGCCTGGTGGTCGTCGATGGTGGTCCGCCGCAGGTCGCTGCCGCACGTGAGGCGATGACCGAGCTAGGGGTGCACGACATCCCGGTGTGCGGCCTCGCCAAGCGGCTGGAGGAGGTGTGGGTGCCCGACGAGGAGGACCCGGTGATCTTCGCTCGCACGTCCGAGGGCCTCTACCTGCTGCAGCGGCTGCGCGACGAGGCCCACCGCTTCGCGATCACCCACCACCGTTCGCGGCGCTCCAAGTCGATGGTGGAGAGCCTGCTCGACGACGTACCCGGCCTGGGCGAGGTTCGCCGCAAGACCCTGATCAAGCACTTCGGGTCGCTCCGCAAGCTCCGCGCGGCCACCGTCGAGGAGATCGCGATGGTGCCGGGGATCGGTCAGGGCACGGCCACCGCGATCAAGGATGCGGTCTCGTCCGACGACCGCTTGACTGTGCAGGTCAACACCGCGACCGGCGAGCTGGAGGAGTCCTGATGGAGGAGGTGTCCACCGGCGAGCTGGTCGTCGTCACCGGCATGACCGGCGCCGGACGCAGCACGGCCGCCAAGGAGCTCGAGGACCTCGGCTACTACGTCGTCGACAACCTGCCGCCCTCGCTGCTGCGCGACGTGGTCCGCCTCGTCGACGAGAACCGCGGGGTGCAACAGCCGATCGCCGTGGTCGTCGACGTCCGTTCCGGGTCCTTCTTCCAGTCCCTCACCGCCAACCTCGCCCAGGGCGCGACCGGCCGGAAGGCGACACTGCTCTTCCTCGAGGCGACCGACGACGTCCTCGTACGCCGCCAGGAGGCGGTCCGCAGGCCCCACCCTTTGCAGGGCACCGGGCGGCTGCTCGACGGGCTCGAGCGCGAGCGGGTCGTGCTGGGCGACGTTCGCAGCAACGCCGACCTCGTCATCGACACCACCAACCTCAACGTCCACCAGCTCACCGACCAGATCGCTCAGGCGTTCGGCACGCCCGACGCGACCCGGCTCAAGGTGACCGTGATCAGCTTCGGCTTCAAGTACGGCATCCCCGTCGACGCCGACTTCGTGGCCGACATGCGCTTCCTGCCCAACCCCTTCTGGGTGCCTGAGCTGCGGCCGCTCACGGGCCGCGACGAGGCCGTCGCCGACTACGTCAAGAGCCAGCCGGGTGCGGCCGAGTTCCTCGAGGGGTATCTCCCGGTCCTCGAGCGGGTCGCACGGGGCTACCTCGCCGAGGGCAAGCGGTTCTTCACCGTCGCCATCGGCTGCACCGGCGGCAAGCACCGCAGCGTCGCGATGTCGGAGGAGATCGCCCGCCGATTGGGCACCGAGGGGTACGACGTCCAGGCCACCCACCGCGACCTCGGCCGGGAGTGACGTGCGGCCGACCGCGCAGTCGGCCGTCGCCCTCGGGGGCGGACACGGCCTGCACGCCTCGCTGAGCGCGCTGCGGCGCCTCCACGACGACCTCACTCTCGACCAGGTCACCGCGGTGGTGACCGTCGCTGACAACGGCGGCTCCTCCGGCCGGCTGCGTGGCGAGTTCGGCGTGCTGCCTCCCGGCGACCTGCGGATGGCGTTGGCCGCACTGTGCGGCGCCGACGACTGGGGCCGCACGTGGGCCGACGTGGTCCAGCACCGCTTCGCCGGCGAGGGGGAGATGAACGGCCACGTGATCGGCAACCTGCTGATCGTCGGCCTCTGGGAGCGCCTGGGCGACCACGTGCTGGCCCTCGACTGGGTGGGCCGGCTGCTCGGCGCCCATGGCCGCGTGCTGCCGATGGCGCTCACGCCGCTGGACATCACCGCCCGGGTGCGCGGCCTCGATCCGGACGACCCGGCCGCGCTGTCGACCGTGCGCGGCCAGGTCGAGGTCGCCACGACCGGCGGTGAGATCGTCTCGGTCGCGCTCGATCCCGAGTCGCCCGCCCCCTGCGAGGAGGCGGTGGCGGCGATCCTCGAGGCCGACTGGGTGGTGCTGGGGCCGGGGTCGTGGTTCTCGTCGGTGATCCCGCACCTCCTGATGCCCTCGCTGCGCGACGCGCTCCAGCGCACCTCCGCCCGACTCGTGGTGGTCCTCAACCTGGAGCCCCAGGCGGGGGAGACCCACGGCTACGGACCGGAGGACCACCTCGGGGCGCTTCTCGAGCACGCGCCCTCCTTGCAGATCCACACCGTGCTCGCCGAGCGGCGCACGGTCACGGACGCCGAGACACTGCGGGCCGCGGTCGCGTCGGCCGGGGCCGAGCTGGTGCTCGCGGATCTCGCCGAGCTCGACGCCGACGGGCAGGTCACGCCCCGCCACGACCACGGGTTGCTGACCTCGGCCTACCGCACGATCTTCGAGGCCGACTGATCGAAGTCCTGAATCCGGTTGCTGCACAGGGGTTGTTGACGTGCGTGGGAGGATCGACCTCATGGCGATGACCGCTCAGGTGAAGGCAGAACTGGCCAACACCCAGATCACGAAGACCTGTTGCCGCAAGGCCGAAGTCGCCTCCATGTTGCGTTTCGCGGGTGGACTCCACATCGTCAGCGGCAAGATCGTGGTGGAGGCCGAGCTCGACACCGGGTCGGCCGCGCGGCGCCTCCGCACGGACATCTCGGAGGTCTACGGACACCAGTCCGACGTGGTGATGGTGCAGGGCAACGGCATCCGCAAGGGCAGTCGCTACCTGGTCAGGATCGTCAAGGACGGTGAGGCGCTGGCGCGCCAGACCGGGCTGCTCGACCAGCGCGGTCGACCGGTGCGCGGCCTGCCGCCGGCGGTCGTCTCCGGCGGGAGCTGTGATGCCGTCGCGGCCTGGCGCGGCGCGTTCCTCGCCCATGGTTCGCTGACCGAACCCGGTCGCTCGTCGTCGCTCGAGGTCACCTGTCCCGGACCCGAAGCCGCGCTCGCTCTGGTGGGCGTCGCGCGCCGCCTCGGTGGCATCTCCGCCAAGGCTCGTGAGGTCCGCGGCGTCGACCGCGTCGTGATCCGGGACGGTGACGCCATCGGCGCGCTGCTCACCCGACTCGGCGCCCACGAGTCGCTGATGGCGTGGGAGGAACGGCGGATGCGGCGCGAGGTCCGCGCCACCGCCAACCGGCTCGCCAACTTCGACGACGCCAACCTCCGTCGCTCGGCCCGCGCCGCCGTGGCCGCCGGTGCTCGCGTCGAGCGGGCGCTGGAGATCCTGGCCGAGGAGGTCCCCGACCACCTCAAGATGGCCGGCCACCTGCGCCTCGAGCACAAGCAGGCGTCGCTCGAGGAGCTCGGCCAGCTCCACGAGCCCCCGCTCACCAAGGACGCCATCGCCGGCCGGATCCGCCGCCTGCTCGCGATGGCCGACAAGCGCGCCGAGGAGCTCGGCATCCCCGACACCGAGGCGTCCCTGACCCCGGAGATGCTGGCCGAGGACGCCTGAACGACTCGCTCGGCGTACCACACGTTGGATCGTTCCAACGTTACCGATCCGTACCTGGGACCGACCGTCGTCCACGCTCGGGGCTAGCGATAGGGTCGAGGCGTTCCGACCCATCCACACAGGAGTCCTGCTGTGACCGTTCGCGTAGGGATCAACGGCTTCGGCCGCATCGGCCGCAACTTCTTCCGCGCCGTGCGCGCCTCCGGTGCCGACATCGAGATCGTCGGCGTCAACGACCTGACCGACAACGCCTCGCTGGCCCACCTGCTCAAGTTCGACTCGATCCTGGGTCGCCTCGACGCGGACGTCTCGAGCACCGACACCGCGATCAAGGTGGGCGACCAGGAGATCGCGGCGTTCGCCGAGCGGGACCCGGCGGCTCTCAAGTGGGCGGACATCGGGGCCGACGTGGTCGTCGAGTCCACCGGCTTCTTCACCGACGCCACCAAGGCCAGGGCCCACGTCGACGGCGGCGCCAAGAAGGTCATCATCTCCGCGCCCGCCACCAACGACGACATCACGATCGTGATGGGCGTCAACCACGAGCTCTACGACGCCGCCCAGCACACCGTCATCTCGAACGCGTCCTGCACGACCAACTGCCTGGCGCCGATGGCCAAGGCGCTCAACGACGGCCTCGGCATCAACAAGGGCCTGATGACGACGATCCACGCCTACACCGCCGACCAGAACCTGCAGGACAACATCCACAAGGACCCGCGTCGGGCCCGTGCGGCCGCGCTCAACGTCGTGCCGACGTCCACGGGTGCCGCGAAGGCGATCGGCCTGGTGCTGCCGGAGCTCAAGGGCAAGCTCGACGGCTACGCGCTGCGCGTTCCGGTCCCGACCGGCTCGCTCACGGACCTCACGTTCGAGGCGTCCCGCGAGACCTCGGTCGACGAGGTCAACGACATCGTCAAGGCGGCCGCCGACGGCCGCTACCTGCGCTACTCCACCGACCCGATCGTGTCCTCCGACATCGTGACCGACCCGGCCTCGTGCATCTTCGACGCCCCGCTCACCAAGGTGATCGGTGACCAGGTGAAGGTCGCCGGCTGGTACGACAACGAGTGGGGCTACTCCAACCGCCTCGCCGACCTCATCACCTACATCGGCGCCAGTCTCTGACGTGGGTGACTACGCCGGGCTCGGGGAGGTCCAGGGCAAGCGGGTCCTCGTCAGGTCCGACCTGAACGTCCCGCTCGACGGGAGCACGATCACCGACGACGGCCGGATCCGGGCGAGTGTGCCGACCATCCGCGAGCTGGCGGCTGCCGGTGCGCGGGTCGTCGTGACCGCCCACCTCGGCCGGCCCAAGGGTGCGCCCGATCCGGCGTACTCCCTGGCGCCGGTGGCGGAACGGCTCGGCCAGCTGCTGGGTGCCGACGTCGCCTTCGCCTCCGACACGGTGGGGGAGAGCGCCTCGTCGACGGTGGCAGCGCTCGAGGACGGGCAGGTCGCCGTGCTGGAGAACGTCCGGTTCAACGCGGGCGAGACCAGCAAGGAGGACGAGATCCGGATGGCGTTCGCCAGCGAGCTCGCGAAGCTGGCCGATGCCTTCGTCAGCGACGGTTTCGGCGTCGTCCACCGCAAGCAGGCGTCGGTCTACGACGTCGCGCTGCTGCTGCCGGCCGCGATGGGTGGCCTGGTGGCGACCGAGGTCGACGTGCTGCGCCGGCTCACCCACGAGCCGGAGCGTCCCTACGTCGTGGTGCTCGGCGGCTCGAAGGTCTCCGACAAGCTCGGCGTGATCGACAGCCTGCTCACCAAGGCCGACCGGCTCCTGATCGGCGGCGGCATGGTCTTCACGTTCCTGGCGGCCCAGGGCCACGAGGTCGGCAAGAGCCTGCTCGAGGACGACCAGCTCGACACCTGCCGCGACTACCTCAGCCGGGCCGAGGAGAGCGGGGTCGAGATCGTGCTGCCGACCGACATCGTCGTCGACACCGCGTTCCCGTCCGGCGACCGCGAGCCGCAGCCGCGGGTCGTCGCCGCAGATGCGATCCCGGCCGACAGCCTCGGACTCGACATCGGTCCCGATGCGGCCGCGGCCTTCGCCGAGGCCGTCGTGGGCGCCCGCACCGTGTTCTGGAACGGCCCGATGGGTGTCTTCGAGACCGACGCCTTCGCCGCCGGCACCCGCGCGGTCGCCGAGGCCCTGACCCAGGTCGACGGGCTCTCCGTGGTCGGCGGCGGCGACTCCGCCGCCGCGATCCGCGCCCTGGGGTTCGACGACAACGACTTCGGCCACATCTCCACCGGTGGGGGAGCCAGCCTCGAATACCTCGAGGGCAAGGACCTGCCCGGCATCGCCGTACTCGATCGATAGCTGGACCCCTAGGAGGGCACGTGTCCGACACCCGCACGCCACTGATGGCGGGCAACTGGAAGATGAACCTGAACCACCAGGAAGCGGTGGTCCTCACCCAGAAGCTCGCGTGGACGCTGTCCGACAAGAAGCATGACTATGGCCAGGTCGAAGTGGTCGTCGTACCGCCGTTCACGGACCTGCGGTCCGTGCAGACGCTGGTCGACGGCGACCAGCTGCTGGTGAAGTACGGCGCGCAGGACGTCTCGGCCCACGACTCCGGCGCCTACACCGGTGAGATCTCTGCGGGGATGCTCGCGAAGCTGGGCTGCTCCTACGTCGTGGTGGGCCACTCCGAGCGGCGCGAGCACCATGCCGAGACCGACGAGCTCGTGAACGCCAAGGCCCGCAAGGCGATCGACGCCGGCATGACGCCGATCGTCTGCGTCGGCGAGGGTCTCGAGGTTCGCCAGGCCGGAGATCATGTCCCCTACACGCTGGCCCAGGTCGACGGCTCGCTGGCCGGATTCACGGCCGAGCAGGTCGCCGGCCTGGTCGTGGCCTACGAGCCGGTGTGGGCGATCGGTACCGGCGAGGTCGCGACGCCGGACGACGCACAGGAGGTGTGCGGCGCCATCCGCGAGCGGGTCCGTGACGTCCACGGGGATGCCGCCGCCGACGGCGTACGCGTCCTCTACGGCGGATCGGTGAAGGCGGCGAACGTCGCGGGAATCATGGATCGGACCGACGTCGACGGCTGTCTGGTGGGCGGCGCCAGCCTGCAGGCCGACGAGTTCGGCGGCATCTGTCGGTTCTACGACATGCCGCTGCTCTGACCCGCGACCTGTGACGTAGGATTCACGACCGTGACACTGCTCTTCACCGTTCTGCTCGTCATCACGAGCCTTGCCCTCATCTTGATGGTGCTGCTGCACAAGGGCCGCGGCGGCGGCCTCTCCGACATGTTCGGCGGCGGCGTCTCCAGCTCGTTGGGTGGCTCGTCGGTCGCGGAGCGCAACCTCGACCGGATCACCGTCGGCCTCGGCGTGATCTGGTTCGCCACCATCGTCGCTTTGGGCCTCCTGCTGGCCTACCAGAGCTGAAGGGAGCCGGAACGTGGCTGGAGGTGGAAACGCGATACGCGGGAGCCGGGTAGGTGCCGGCCCCATGGGCGAGGCCGAGCGCGGCGAGGCTGCGCCGCGGCAGGCTGTCGAGTACTACTGCTCGCACCATCACCGATCGGTGGTGACGTTCTCGGTCGAGGCGACCGTCCCCGAGTCGTGGGACTGCCCCAAGTGCGGCCTTCCGGCGAGCATGGACTCCGACAACCCGCCGCCCGCGCCGAAGATCGAGCCCTACAAGACCCACCTCGCCTACGTGAAGGAGCGCCGCTCCGACGCCGAGGCCGAGGACATCCTCGACGAGGCCCTCCAGCTCCTCCGCTCCCGCCGCAAGTCCGGCGAGCTCATCTTCTAGCGCGAGCCGTCACTTCTGCAGGTGCAGAACCCGCCGAGCAGTCACTTGTGCAGGCTCAAGATTGGGTGAGCCGTCTCTTCTGCAGGCACGAGCCCCTGCCTGTGGATAGCCTCGGCGGAGTCAGCGGATCCCGGGTGACAGTACGTGCATGGCGTACCGCATCCCCTGGCTTCCCTCAGACCTGCCGTTGCTGGACGAGCGCTGCCCGCTCCCGCTGACCGGCCCGTTCACGGCGGCCCGGGCGCAGGAGCTCGGAGTGTCGCGGACCCGTCTCGCGACCCTGTCACGACGCGGACTGGTCCGACCCGTCCTGCGCGGGGTATACGCCGCGGCGCAGGTGGTCGACACCATCGAGTTCCGGGCCGCGGCCCTGGCGCTGGTCGTCCCGCCCACTGCGATCGTCACTGACCGGACGGCGGCGTGGCTGCACATGGTCGACGTCCTGGCCCCGTCGGCGGTGCATGAGATGCCTCCGGTGGAGATCTACTCGCGGGCGGGGAGCCGGCTGCGTCGTCCGGATGTCGCGAGCGGGGAGCGCAGGATGCGTGACGAGGACGTGATGGTCGCCAACGGCGTCCTCGTGACGACCAAGCTCCGCACGGCTCTCGACCTCGGACGCCGGCTGAACCGCTTCCACGCGCTGGCTGCGCTGGACGCCCTGCTGCGGGCGGGTGTCCGACACGAGGAGCTGCTCGCCGGTGTCGAGCGCTTTCGCGGTGAGCGTGGTGTCGTACAGCTCAGGGCGCTCGCGCCCCTGGCGGACCCGCGCCCGGAGTCGCCGCCCGAGTCGGTTCTGCGGTTGCACTGGCTCGATGCCAGCGGGATGCCGCCGCCCGAGCCGCAGGTGTGGGTCCATGACGGCGGCTACGCGCGCTATCGGGTGGACGTGGGCAACGACGACCTCCGGTACGGCGCGGAGTACGACGGCGCACTGTTCCACCAGGACGTGGAGGTCGACGAGGGGCGGCGGGACTGGCTCCACGAGTCCGGCGGCTGGATCATCGACGCCTTCACGGCTGAGGACATCTATCCGCGAGGAGATCCGACGACCAGGTTGCAGCACGGCGTCTACCGCGCCCGACGCCGCTCGGGCCTCTGGGTTCCCCAAGGTGGCTACCTGCGCAGGTGACGGCTCGGCGGGTTCTGAACCTGCACGAATGACGGCTCGGCGGGTTCTGAACCTGCACGAGTGACGGCTCGCGCTAGAGGTGTGAGGCGGCGGGGCGGTCGAGGAACCAGGTGAGCTCGGTGGCGGGGTGGTCGGGGCTGGCGGGGAGGCCGGTGACGCCGCGGGCGGGGGTGTCGTGGACGGTGGCGCCCGGACTTCCGTCGGGAGCGAGGGCGCGGGCGACGGCGTCGGCCTTCTCCGCGCCGCTCACCACGAAGAAGATGGCCCGGCTGCGTTCGAAGGCGCTGAAGGAGAGCGTGATCCGCTCGGGGGGCGGCTTGGGGGAGTCGGGGACGGCGATCGCGACCTGGTCGTCGACGTCGAGGGCGGGGTGGCCGGGGAAGAGGGAGGCGACGTGCCCGTCCGGGCCGACGCCGAGCATCAGGATCTCGAAGGCGCCCGAGCCCTCCCGGCGCACGGTCTCGCCGTACGACGCCGCCGCCTCGTCGAGCGAGAGACCCGAGTCGGTGGCCGGTGCCTCGTGCACGTGAGCGGGGTCCGCGCCGACGACGTCGAGGAAGCTGGCACGGGCGGCGCGAGCGTTGCGGTCGGGACTGTCGGCGGCGACGTAACGCTCGTCGCCCCACCAGAACACGACCCGGGACCAGTCGACCTCGGAAGCCGGCCCGCGGCGGCCGAGCTCGGCGTGGATCGCCTCGGCGATCGATCCGCCGGTCAGGCCGACGTTCGGCACCTCGCCGCGGGCCTGAGCGGAGACGAGCCGTCGGAGCACCTCACCAGCGACGGCGGCCGCGAGGGCCTTCCCGTCGGCGTGGACCTCGACGGTCGGCGAGCTCATGACGAGTTCAGCTTCAGCAGCCGCTTGGCGGTGGCGGCATAGATGTCGTCCTCGTCGCTCCAGCGAAGCTCCTCGGCCAGCAGCTCCGGCAGGTCCCGTCGCTTGAGAGCCACCGGCCGGTCCGGCCGGTCGGGCGAGGTGAAGGAGGCCAGCTTTCCGTCCGGTCGTGCGATCCGGATGTCACCCTCGGCGGTCTCCATGACCACCTCGGTGATGCCCGGGCCCTGGGAGCTCACGCGCTCGGCCGGCACGCGCAGCCGGTCGGCGAGCCACGCCAGCAGCAGGTCGGCGCTCGGGCTGATCCGCTCGGCGGTGACCCGGACCCGGCGGACCTTGAGCGGCTGCTGGTCGAGGGAGGCCGCGAGCAGCGCGCGCCACGGTGTGATCCGGGTCCAGGCCAGGTCGGTGTTGCCGGGGGCGTAGGCCTCGCACTGGCTGTGCAGCGCCTTGATCTTGCCGCGCGAGACGAACGCCGAGTCGGTGATCCGGCGCTGGCCCAGCTTGCCGAGCGGGTCGGCGGCCGGGTCGTCGGGGTGGTCGCTCGGCCACCACACGACGACGGGCGAGTCGGGCAGGAGCAGCGGCAGCACGACCGACTCGGGGTGCTTGACGACCTCGCCCTTGAGCCGGATCAGGGCGGTCTCGCCGGACCAGCCCTGGCCGATGCCGACCTGTGCGTTGACCTCGGCCGCGCCGCGGCCGTCCCCGAGGATCACACCCAGGACGCGCGCGGGGTGCTCGTGGGAGGCCTCCTTGGCGGCGTCCATCGCGGCCCCGGCGTCGTCCTCGTCGACCACCACGATCAGCGTCATGACCATGCCCATGGCGGGGCTGCCGGCGCGGGTCCGGCCGCGGACGAACTCCGCGGCGATCTCGGAGGAGTTGGTGTCGGTGAGCTCGATCATTCAGGGCCTCCGCCAGAGTGCGTCCGTCGCGGGCCATCATCGCGTGAGCCGACTCCGGACCCCACGTCCCGGACTCGTAGGCCTCCGGCTTCCCCTTCTTGGCCCAGTGCTCGAGGATCGGGTCGAGGATCTTCCACGACAGCTCGACCTCCTCGTGCCGCGGGAAGAGCGGCGGATCGCCCAGGAGTACGTCGAGGATCAGCCGCTCGTAGGCCTCCGGCGACGCCTCGGTGAACGAGCCGCCGTAGGCGAAGTCCATGGTCACGTCGCGGATCTCCATGGAGGTGCCGGGCACCTTGGAGCCGAAGCGCAGGGTCAGCCCCTCGTCGGGCTGCACGCGTACGACGAGCGTGTTCTGCGTCAGCTCCTCGGTCGCGCTCGCGTGGAACGGGAGGTGGGGGGCGCGCTTGAAGACGACGGCGACCTCGGTGACCCGACGCCCGAGGCGCTTGCCGTGCCGGAGGTAGAACGGCACGCCCGCCCAGCGGCGGGTGTCGATGTGGAGCGTGATGGCGGCGAACGTCTCGGTGGTGGAGCGAGCGGCGATGCCCTCCTCGTCGTGGAAGCCGGCCACCTTCACGCCACCCGACCAGCCGGCGGCGTACTGCCCCCGAGCCGTGGTGAGGTCGAGCCGGCGCGGCAGCGTGACCGCGCCGAGCACCTTCTCCTTCTCGATCCGCAGGCTGTGGGCAGCGAAGTCGGTGGGCTCCTCCATCGCCACCAGTGCCATCAGCTGGAGCAGGTGGTTCTGGATCACGTCGCGGGCGGCGCCGATGCCGTCGTAGTAGCCGGCGCGACCGCCGATGCCGATGTCCTCGGCCATCGTGATCTGGACGTGGTCGACGTAGTTGGAGTTCCAGATCGGCTCGAACATGGCGTTGGCGAACCTCAGCGCCAGGATGTTCTGCACCGTCTCCTTGCCGAGGTAGTGGTCGATCCGGAAGACCGACTCGCTGGGGAAGACCTGGCTCAGTGAGTCGTTGAGCTCGCGGGCCGAGGCGAGGTCGTGGCCGAACGGCTTCTCGACGACGACCCGGCGCCAGGTGCCGTCCGCTCCGGTGGCCAGGCCGTGCTCCTGCAGCTGCTGGACGACGTCGCCGAAGAACTTCGGCGGGATCGACAGGTAGAACGCGTGGTTGCCGTCGGTGCCGCGGACCTGGTCGAGCTCCTCGATGGTGCGCCGCAGCTGTTCGAAGGCGACATCGTCGGAGAAGTCGCCGGGCACGAACCGGAAGCCCTCCGACAGCTGGCGCCACACCTCCTCCCGGAACTCGGTGCGCGCGTGCTCCTTCACCGAGTCGTGGACGATCTGCGCGAAGTCCTGGTCCTGCCAGTCCCGTGCGCGCGAAGCCGACCAGGCTGAAGCCCGGCGGCAGCAGACCACGGTTGGCGAGGTCGTAGATCGCGGGCATCACCTTCTTGCGCGACAGGTCGCCGGTCACACCGAAGATCACCATGCCGCTCGGGCCGGCGATCCGCGGCAGCCGCCGGTCCTCCGGATCCCGCAGCGGGTTGCCGGTCATCGGGTGCGTTCCCTCCGGTAGAAGCCGATCAGCGACTGCGTCGAGGCGTCCTGAGCGGCGAGCGCGTCCTCGTCGCCGGTCACGGCCGGCGTCACCTGCTGGGCGAGCTGCTTGCCCAGCTCCACCCCCCACTGGTCGAAGCTGTCGATACCCCAGACGACACCCTGGGTGAACGTGATGTGCTCGTAGAGCGCGATCAGCTGACCGAGCACGGACGGGCTCAGCTCGGGCGCCATGATCGACGTCGTCGGACGATTGCCGGAGAACACGCGCGCCGGCACGAGTGCCTCGTCGGTGCCCTCGGCCCGGACCTCGTCCGCGGTCTTGCCGAACGCCAGCGCCCGCGTCTGGGCGAAGAAGTTGGCCAGGAACAGCTCGTGCACGTCCACGCTCTGCCCATCCTCGGTGGCATCGGCCAGCGCGTAGGCAGGGCGGGCGACCGCGATGAAGTCGGCCGGCACCAGCCGCGTGCCCTGGTGGATCAGCTGGTAGAAGGCGTGCTGCCCGTTGGTGCCGGGCTCCCCCCACCACACCTCCCCGGTGTCCGTGGTGACCGGGCTGCCGTCCCAACGCACGCTCTTCCCGTTCGACTCCATCGTCAGCTGCTGGAGGTACGCCGGGAAGCGGTGCAGCAGCTGGGCGTACGGCAGGACCGCGTGGGTCTGGGCGTCGAGGAAGTTCGTGTACCAGACGTTCAGCAGGCCCATCAGCGCCGGCACGTTCCGGCGGAGCTCGGTGGTCCGGAAGTGCTCGTCCATGGCGTGCATGCCGGCCAGCAGGTCGGCGAAGCCCTCGGGGCCGATGGCGACCACGAGGGACGTGCCGATCGCCGAGTCGAGCGAGTAGCGGCCGCCGACCCAGTCCCAGAAGCCGAAGGCGTTGTCCGGATCGATCCCGAAGTCCGACACCTTGTCGAGCGCGGTGGACACGGCGACGAAGTGCCGGGAGACGGCCTCGGCATCGTCGGCGTCGGACAGGCCGTCGAGCAACCAGGCCTTGCAGAGGCGGGCGTTGGTGAGGGTCTCCAGCGTGCCGAACGTCTTGCTGGCGACGATGAAGAGGGTGGACGCCGGGTCGAGCCCGGCGAGGGTCGTCGCGCAGTCCGTGGGATCGATGTTGCTGATGAACCGGCACTCCAGGCCGTCCTGGACGTAGGGCGCGAGCGCCTCGTAGGCCATCACCGGGCCGAGGTCGGAACCGCCGATGCCGATGTTGACGACGGTCCGGATCCGCTCGCCGGTGACGCCGGTCCACTGCCCGGACCGCACCCGGTCGGCGAAGTCGTAGACCTTGCGCAGGACGTCGTGGACGTCGGCGACCACGTCGTGGCCGTCGACCTCGAGCCGGGCTCCAGCGGGCAGGCGCAGCGCCGTGTGGAGCACGGCGCGCCCCTCCGAGACGTTGATCGGGTCGCCCCGGAACATCGCGTCCCGGCGTTCGGCCAGCCCCACCTCCTCCCCGAGATCGACGAGCGCTGCCAGCACGTCATCGTCGACCAGGTTCTTCGACAGGTCGACCCAGAGGTCGGCAGCGGTGAGGCTGAGCCGTTCGACCCTCGTCGGGTCGTCGGCGAACCAGCCACGCAGATCGGGGGAGAAGTCCGCCGCGATCGCGGACAGCTGCGACCACGCCGCCGTCGCGGTGGGGTCGACCGGGCCTTCCGTCATGCCCGGGCGGCCTCGAGCGAGCCCTTGAGGGTCTCCAGCATCTCGTCCCACGCGGTCACGAACTTCTCCACGCCCTCCCGGATGAGTACGGCGATGACGTCGTCGTAGTCGATGCCCGCCTCGGCCAGCGCCGCCATGTGGGCGGCCGCGTCGTCGTAGAACGGCCGGACCCGATCACCGCGGACCTGGCCGTGGTCGGCCACGGCGTCGAGCGTCTTCTCGGGCATGGTGTTGACGGTGTCCTCGACCACGAGGTCGACGACGTACATGGTGTCGTCGTAGTCGGGATTCTTCACGCCGGTCGACGCCCACAACGGGCGCTGCTTGCGGGCGCCCTTGGCCTCCAGCGCCTCCCAGCGCTCGCCCGCGAAGAACTCCTCGAACATCTGGAACGCCAGCCGGGCATTCGCCACTCCCGCCTTGCCGCGCAGGTCGGGATCGGTGCCGGGACCCGAGGTGGTCGCCTCGAGCCGCTTGTCGATCTCCGTGTCCACGCGCGAGACGAAGAAGGAGGCCACCGAGTGGAGCGTCGTCAGGTCGTGGCCGTTCTCCGCCGCCTTCTCGAGCCCGGCGACGTAGGCCTCCATGACGTGCTGGTACTGGTCGAGACCGAAGATCAGCGTCACGTTCACGCAGATCCCGTTCGCCAAGGTCTGGGTGATCGCCGGCCAGCCCTCGGGGGTACCGGGGATCTTGACGAAGAGATTGGGTTCCCCGACCTCCTCCCAGAGCTCGGCGGCCTCCTTCACGGTCGCGTCGGTGTCGTGGGCCACACCCGGCGAGACCTCGATCGAGACCCGGCCGTCGACCCCGTCGGTGGCGTCGAAGACCGGACGCAGCACCCGGCAGGCGTCGCGGACGTCGTCGGTGGTGATGTCGCGCGCGGCGGCGTGCACGTCGGCTCCCGGACGCCGCCAGCTCGCGGACCTGCTCGTCGTACCGCTCGCCGTCGGCCAGCGCCGCCTGGAAGATCGACGGGTTCGTGGTCACGCCGACGACGTTGCTGTTCTTCATGAGGTCGGCGAGGTTGCCGGTCTCGAGGCGCTCGCGGGAGAGGTCGTCGAGCCAGATCGACACCCCGGCCTCGGTCAGCTGCTGCAGTGGGTTGGTGGACATGGTGTTCCTTCCCTCTCGTGACGACGGTCGAGGCAGCGGTCAGCCGCCGGCCGCCCGGATGCTGTCTTCGGCCGCGTCGGCGACCGCATCGGCGGTGAGGCCGAGCTCGCGGAAGATGCGTTCGTAGTCGGCCGACGCGCCGTAGTGCTCGATGGACACGATCCGGCCGTGGTCGCCGACGACGTCGCGCCAGCCCTGACCGATGCCGGCCTCGACCGACACCCGCGCCTTCACGACCGGCGGGATCACGGTCTCCCGGTAGGAGGCGTCCTGCTCGTCGAACCACTCCCGGCAGGGCATGGAGACGACCCGCGCCCGGACGCCGCGGTCGGACAGGAGCTCTCGGGCCCGTACGGCGAGCTGGACCTCGGACCCGGTGCCGACCAGGACCACGTCGGGCTGCCGTCCGCCGTCGAGTCAGGGCGTCGAGGAGCACGTAGCCGCCGCGGTGGACGTTACTCGTGTCGGAGTAGCCGTCCTCGTCCCGAGGGAAGACCGGGACGTTCTGCCGGGACAGGATCAGCCCCGCCGGCCGGTCGGTGTGTCGAAGCACCGCGCTGCCAGGCGGCGGCGGTCTCGTTGGCGTCGGCGGGCCGGACCACGTCGAGGCCCGGGATCGCCCGCAGCGCGGCAAGGTGCTCGATCGGCTGGTGGGTCGGGCCGTCCTCGCCGAGGCCGATGGAGTCGTGGGTCCAGATGTAGGTGACCGGGAGCCCCATCAGCGCCGCGAGCCGGACCGACGGGCGCATGTAGTCGGAGAAGGTCAGGAACGTGGCGCCGAAGACGCGGCTGCCGCCGTGGACGGCGATGCCGTTGAGGATCGCGCCCATGGCGTGCTCACGGATGCCGAAGTGGAGCACCCGGCCCGCGAACGGGTCGGCCTTCCACATGCCGGTGGAGCGGCTCGTCGGGGCGAACGACGGTGCGTCTCTCGATCGTGGAGTTGTTGGACTCGGCGAGGTCGGCCGATCCACCCCACAGCTCGGGAACCTTCGGCCGCGATCGCGTTGAGGACCTGCGCCGGACGCCTTGCGGGTGGCCACGCCCTTCTCGTCGGCCGGGAAGCTGGGCAGGTCGGAGTCCCAGCCTTCCGGCAGGGTCCTGGTCCGCAGCCGCTCGAAGAGGGCCGGGTCGGCCGACGGCTTGCGGGTCCACGCCTCGTAGCGCTGCTGCCACTCCGCCTGCGCCTGCTTGCCACGCTCGACGGCCAGGCGGGTGTGCTCGAGTACCGCGGGAGGGACCTCGAAGGTGAGGTCGGGATTCGAAGCCGAGGATCCTTTTGGTGGCGGCCACCTCGTCCTCACCGAGGGCCGAGCCGTGGGCCTTGCCGGTGTTCTGGGCGTTGGGCGCCGGCCAGGCGATGATCGTGCGGAGCACGATCAGGCTCGGCTGGTCGGTCGACGCGCTCGGCCTTCTGCAACGCGCGGTGGAGCGCCGGCACGTCCTCCTCGTAGCGAGTGCCGTCGTTGGTCCAGTCGACGACCTGCACGTGCCAGCCGTAGGCCTGGTAGCGCTTCGCGACATCCTCGGACAGCGCGATGTCGGTGTCGTCCTCGATCGAGATCTTGTTCTCGTCGTAGATGAGCGTCAGGTTGCCGAGCTGCTGGGTGCCGGCGATGGACGACGCCTCGGAGGAGACGCCCTCCTCGATGTCGCCGTCGCTGGCCAGGCAGTAGATCCGGTGGTCGAAGACCGACTCGCCGTCGGCGCCGCGTTCGGGTCGAGCAGGCCGTGCTGGCGGCGGGCGGCCATCGCCATGCCGACCGCGTTGCCGATGCCCTGGCCGAGGGGCCGGTGGTGGTCTCGACGCCGGCCGTGTGGCCGTACTCGGGGTGGCCCGGGGTCTTGCTGCCCCACGTACGCAGGGACTGCAGGTCCTCGATCTCCAGTCCCCACCCGCCGAGGTAGAGCTGGATGTAGAGGGTCAGGCTCGAGTGGCCGCAGGAGAGGACGAACCGGTCACGGCCCGGCCAGTCGGGGTCGGCGGGGTTGTGGCGCATCACCTTCTGGAACAGCAGGTAGGCCGCCGGCGCGAGGCTCATCGCGGTCCCCGGGTGGCCGTTGCCGACCTTCTGCACCGCGTCCATCGCCAGGACCCGTACCGTGTCGACGGCTTGGTCGTCGAGATCGGTCCAGTCGAGTGTTGTCACAGGGGTCCTCTCCATGCCGATGGGGTGGTTCCGGACGGGCACGCCTCCGCTGCGAGCCTACTCATCCGTGGCGATAGACTGCGACCCGCACCAACGCTCCCGTACCCGAGGATCCGCTTTGACATACGTCGGTCGTCAGGCCGCTGCGCAGACACCTGTGAGCATGGCGCAGCCCGGACCGACCTCCGCGACCGTCAAGGACGTCGTGGCGGCGTACGTCGGACTGATGAAGCCGCGGGTCATCGAGCTGCTGCTGCTGACCACCGTCCCGGTGATGTTCTTCGCCGCCGGCGGCGTGCCCGAGCTGGGGCTGGTCGTGGCCACCGTCGTCGGCGGCACCCTCTCCTCCGGCTCGGCGTCCGCCCTCAACTGCGTCTACGACCGCGACATCGACGAGCAGATGCGTCGTACCCGTCGCCGGGCGCTGCCCCGGCACCTGGTCTCGCCGCTGGCGGCCACGGTCTTCGGCGTCGTGCTGGGCATCCTCGCGACCGCGGTCCTCGCGACGTGGGTCAACTGGCTGTCAGCCGGGCTGGCGCTGCTCGCCGAGGCGTTCTACCTGGTCGTCTACACGATGCTCCTCAAGCGGCGTACGACGCAGAACATCGTCTGGGGCGGCCTGGCCGGTTGCTTCCCGGCCCTGATCGGCTGGACTGCGGTGACCAACGAGCTGGCCTGGCCGCCGGTCGTGCTGTTCCTGGTCGTGTTCTTCTGGACGCCGCCCCACACGTGGGCCCTGGCTCTGCGCTACCGCGAGGACTACGCAGGAGTCGACGTCCCGATGCTGCCGGTCGTCGCGCGCGCCGAGTCGGTCGGCCGCCAGATCGTCCTCTACAGCTGGGCCATGGTCGCCACCTCGCTGACCCTCTGGCCGGTGGCCGGGACCGGCTGGGTCTATCCCGCCGCGGCCGCCGTCCTCGGCGCGCTGTTCCTGGTGGAAGCGCACCGGATGTGGGCCCGCACCCGCGGCACCGAGGACCTGGCGGTGATCCAGCCGATGCGGCTGTTCCACTCGAGCAACCTCTACCTGTCGCTGCTCTTCGTGGCGGTCGCGCTCGACCCGCTGCTCACCCGCTGAAGATCTCGAGACGCGCCGCGCGGCCCGTCACTGCGTGCCGACCCGCGCCGGACGCTCCTCGATCTCCGCCCTCGACGCCACCTCGCACGCTCGGTGGCGGGGCGTGAAAACTTTCTCGCGGTTCGACGCAACCGATTCGGCCGCTACGGCGTCTACCACTATGACGGCGGCCTGCCCGGCCACGGGGGTCTGGGTCAGGCCGCTGTCACCATGTCGCCGCGGCCACGGGTCGCGAGCAGGGCCCACGTCATCGCGGCCGAGATCAGCGCCGCACCCAGCAGGTGGAAGCCGACGAGCAGGATCGGCAGGTCGGTCGCGTACTGCACGAAGCCGATCAGACCCTGGGCCAGCTGCAGGCCCAACAGCACCGCCACCGCCCGGCGGGCGAGGCGGGGAGCGGCCACGAGGAGCCCGATCGTGAGCCCCACGAACAGGAACACCAGATCCGCGTGGACCTGGCTGATCTGGAGCGGGTTGAGGCCGTTGCGCGCGGAGTCGATGTCGCCGGCGTGCGGTCCGGACCCGGTCACGACCGTGCCGACGTAGAGGACGGCCCAGCCGACGGCGAACACCAGCCACGCGAGCCCTGCCACCGGCCGCGGCGCCGCCTCGCGCGCGGGGCCGCGGAGCGTGTCGAGCAGCAGCACGCAGACCCCGATCATCGCCATCGACACCAGCAGGTGGAAGGAGACGATCCACGGGTTGAGGTCGGTGAGGACGGTGAGGCCGCCGATCAGTGCCTGCGCGGGTACGCCGAGGGCGATGACCGTCGACAGCCAGAACGGCCGGCCGTCGGAGCGGTCGCGACGCCAGGCGACGAGCGCGGCGACCCAGCAGGCGATCGCCACCGCGGCCAGGACGAAGGTGAGCATCCGGTTGCCGAACTCGATGACGCCGTGGATCCCGAGCTCGCCGTGGGGCACGAACGACGCGTCGGTGCAGCGGGGCCAGGTCGGGCAGCCGAGGCCCGAGCCCGTCAGCCGGACCGCACCCCCGGTGACCACGATCCCGATGTTGGCGACCAGGTTGGCGATCGCCAGCGGCCACAGGACGTGCGGCCTGGTGCTCACTCCCATTGGAACGTCCGGACGGTGAGCGCGGTGCCGAGGGCGCCCCAACCGAGGAGGACCACGAGCGACCAGCCCGGGAACGAGGCCTCGGAGAGCACCGACCGCATCGCTTCACCGAGCGCGCCCGAGGGCAGCCACTGCGCGAGCGAGCCGTAGCCGCCGTACGACGAGGCCGGGATCACCACGGCACCGCCGGCCAGCAGCAGCAGGTAGACCAGGTTGGCCGCCGCCAGCGTCGCCTCGGCGCGCAGGACTCCGGCCACGAAGAGGCCGAGCGCGGCGAAGGCGAAGGTGCCGGCCAGCACGGTGAGCAGCAGGGCGCCGGTGGTCGCGAGCACGCCCATGGTCGTGGGGTCCCAGCCGAGCGCGAACCCGAACGCTCCGATCATCAGGAGCTGTCCGACCTCGACCAGCAGCAGCGCACCGACCTTGCCCAGCAGGAGGCCGGAGCGGGGGAGAGGCGAGGTGCCGAGTCGCTTGAGGACGCCGTAGCGCCGCTCGAAGCCGGTGGCGATCGCCAGCGACGTGAACGCCGTCGACATGATGGCCAGCGCGAGGACTCCGGGCGTGAGCACGTCGACCGGGCGTCGGCCGAGGTCGAGGCCCAGCCGCTCGAGGCCGAGCACACCGAAGAACAGCACCAGCACCGGGATGACGAGCGCCAGCAGCAGCTGCTCGCCGTTGCGGACCATCAGCCGCGACTCCATCGAGGCCTGGGCGAGGACCATCCGTGGCAGCGGAGCCGCGCCGGGGCGGGGCGCAAAGGTGTTCACGCCGTCAGCTCCCGGCCGGTGAGCTGGAGGAACACGTCTTCGAGCGTGCGTTGGCCGAGGCTCAGCGTCTCCGGGAGGACGTCGTGCTCCTCGCACCATGCCGACACCTTCGCCAGCGTCTTCGAGTCGGCCGGGCCGGTCACGAGCAGGCTGAGCTCGTCGAGCTGCTTCACTTCGGTTCTGTCGCCGAGCCGGTCGCGCAGTGACTCCGGAGCACCCACCGGGAACGGCTTGGTGACGACCAGCCGGATCGTGGAGATCTCGCCGCCGCGGGTCAGCTCCAGCGGCGTCCCGCTCGCGATCAGGGCTCCGCGGTCGATGATGTGGACCCGGTCGGCCAGCCGCTCGGCCTCCTCGAGGTAGTGGGTCGTCAGCACGACCGTCACCCCGTCGGTGCGCAGCTCCTGCAGCAGCGCCCACGTCGTACGCCGTGCCTGGGGGTCCATCCCGGCGGTGGGCTCGTCGACGAAGACGAGCTCGGGCCGGCCGACCAGCGCCATGGCGAGACCGAGCCGCTGCTTCTGACCGCCCGACAGCCGCCGGTACGGCGTCCTCCCGCACTCGTCGAGGCCGAGCCGGTCGGCCAGCACGTCGGTGTCGAGCGGATGGGCGTGCAGCCGGGCGATGTGGTCGAGCATCTCCCGTGCCCGGACGCCGGACCACGCGCCGCCGTCCTGGAGCATCACGCCGATCCGCGGCAGCAGCTCGCGGCGGTCACGCCGGGGGTCGAGCCCCAGCACCCGCACCGCGCCCTGATGCGGGGCGCGGTAGCCCTCGCACGTCTCGAGCGTGGTGGTCTTGCCGGCGCCGTTGGGACCGAGGACGGCGGTGATCGTGCCGCGCTCGACGGTCAGTGACAGCCCGGCGACGGCCACGGTGTCGCCGTACCGCATCACCAGGCCGTCGACCTCGACGGCGTGGGCGGAGGCGGACACCGGGCCAGTCTAGGAACGCGTCAGACCTCGACGTCCTCGGGTGCCTCCTCGCCTGCCAGTGCCTCGGCCAGCGTCGGGTCGTCGAAGGCGGCAGGCGGGTCTCGCCACGGGTCGGTGTCACCGGCCTCCGCCGCGCGGAGTGCCGCAAAGACGCGTGCCGGGGTGCAGGGGATGTCGATGTGGCGGACGCCGAGGTGGGACAGCGCGTCCACGACGGCGTTCTGCACCGCCGGGGTCGCCCCGATCGTCGCCGCCTCGCCGATGCCCTTGACGCCGAGGCTGTTGTAGGGCGTGGGCGTCTCGGTGCTGTGGGCCTCGATCGCCGTCGTGTCGGCAGCCGTCGGCATCGGGTAGTCCGCGAAGGTCGAGGTCAGCGGCGTGCCCTCCGGGTCGTAGATGAACTCCTCCCAGAGCGCCTGGCTGATGCCCTGGACGGCGCCACCGTGCTGCTGCCCGCCGACCAGCAGCGGGTTGATGACGCGGCCGCAGTCGTCGACGGCGACGTGGCGCACCGGCGTCACGAGTCCGGTCTCGGTGTCGACCTCGACGATCGCGACGTGGCTGCCGAAGGGGAACGTCGCGTGCTCCTGCTCGAAGTCGGCGGTCACGGCCAGGGGGTCGTCCTGCTCTGCGGCGTGGCGCGCCAGGTCGGCCCAGCCCACGGCGGTCGCGGGGACACCCCGGACGGCGAAAGCCGTCCTCGCCGAGCTCGACGTCGTCGGGGGCCGCCTCCAGCAGGTCGGCGGCCAGCCGTTTCGCCTTCTCGAGCAGCTCCGTCGACGCCTGCTCGACGGCCTGGCCGCCCATCTGGAGCGAGCGCGCACCTCCCGTGCCGCCGCCACGCGGGACGATCGCGGTGTCCGCCTGCTCGTAGCGGATCCGGTCCACCGGTATCCCGAGTCGCTCCGACGCGATCATCGAGAACGCCGTCGCGTGGCCCTGGCCGTGGGCCGAGGTGCCGGAGCGCACGGTCGCCGAGCCGTCGTCGTGGATCTCCACGTAGCCCATCTCGCTGCCGCCGAACCCCGTGATCTCGACGTACGACGCGATGCCGATGCCGAGCTGGCGCGGGTCGCCCGCCTCCCGACGCCGCGCCTGCTCCTCGCGAGCACCGTCGACGTCCGCGAGCCGCAGGGACTCGGTGAGAGCGAGGTCGTAGTCGCCGGAGTCGTAGGTGCGACCGGAGAAGGTCTCCCACGGGAACGCGTCGGGCGGCACGAAGTTCCGTCGCCGGATCTCCTCCGGCGCCAGCCCCAGCTCGTCGGCCGCGACGTCGAGGATCCGCTCGAGCAGGGCCGCCGCCTCCGGGCGGCCGGCGCCGCGGAACGCCCCGACCGGGCTCGTGTTGGTGACGACCGAGAGGGCGTCGTAGCGGATCTTCGGGATGACGTAGGGACCCTGCGCCATGGTGCGGGTCGAGCCGCTGGCGAAGCTGCCCGCCGAAGCCGGCGTAGGCGCCGCTGTCACCGATCACCCGGGCCCGCAGCCCGGTGATCCGGCCAGCGCGGGTCAGCCCGAGCTCGGCGTACTGGACCTGGCCCCGCCCGTGCATCGAGAGCATCGCCTCGCTGCGGGTCTCGGTCCAGGCGACCGCCCGGCCGAGTGCGATCGCGGCCAGGGCGACCGCGCCGTGGTCGGTCGAGATGCCGGCCTTGCCGCCGAAGGCGCCGCCGACGTGGGGCGCCACGACCCGGATCTGCTTGGCGGTCCAGGCCCGTCAGTCGGGCGAACAGCCGCTGGCCGAGGTGGGGGTGCTGGGTCGAGAGCCAGACCGTGAGCGTGTGGTCACCGTCGCCGGAGGCGTCGGCGAGGATGGCGTTGCCCTCGATCGGCGCCGTGGCCAGCCGGTTGTTCTCGATCCGGGCACGGACCACGACCTCGGCGTCGGTGAGCGGGTCGCCCTCGTCGACCCGCCGGATCGCGACGTTGCGGGGCAGGACGTCGTAGAGCTGCGGTGCGCCCGGCTCCGCCGCTCGCTCGGGGTCGATGACGACGGCCAGCGGTTCGTAGTCGACGTCGACCAGCTCGGCCGCGTCGACGGCCAACGCACGTGACTCGGCGACGACGAGGGCGACCGGGTCTCCGACGTACTGCACGCGCTCGCGCGCGAGGGCGAAGCGGTCCACGGCGTCGTTCGACGAGGCGAACATCGGGACCGGTCGCTCCCCGAGGTCCTCACCGGTGAAGACCCCGACCACGCCGGGCGCCGCGGCGGCGTCGGCGGTCTCCAGGCGCGTGACGTCGGCGTGGGCGAACGGGCTCCGCACGAAGACCGCGTGGAGGACGCCCTCGCGCGACTGTGCAAGGTTGTCGACGAAGGTGCCGCGGCCGAGGATCAGCTCCGGGTCTTCGACGCGACGGACGGCGGTGCCGAGGATGGAGCCGCGAGGAGTCACGTCGTCACCCTAGAACTCGCCGTCCGGGGTACGAACCGGTAAGGGCAGCCTTACTTGAAGGTTCTTACCCATTAAAGGCACACTGGTGTTGTGGAATTCATGGGAGATCAGCCGACGCGCGAGCGGGTCGTCCGCTCGATCCTCGTCGACGGTCCCTCCACGGCTGTCGCGCTCGCCGCGCGGCTCGACCTGACCGCAGCCGCCGTGCGCCGCCACCTCGACCACCTGGTCGAGGACGGCACCATCGAGCCGCGCGACCAGAAGGTCTACGGCGCGCGAGGCCGCGGCCGACCCGCCAAGGTGTTCGCGCTGACCGAGGCGGGCCGCGATGCGTTCGACCAGCAGTACGACGACCTGGCCGCCGATGCGCTCCGCTTCCTGGCCGAGACCGGTGGCGACGAGGCGGTCATGGCCTTCGCCCGTCGCCGGATGGCGTTCATCGAACGCGACTACGAGCGGGTCGCGGCCGACCACCCCGAGCTGAGCCCCGCCGAGGCGCTCGCCCGGGTCTTCAGCGACGAGGGCTACGCCGCCGGCGTACGCCAGCTCCCGCTGGTGAACGGAAACCCCGTGGGGGAGCAGCTGTGCCAGCAGCACTGCCCGGTGTCCCACGTGGCCCACGAGTTCCCACAGCTGTGCGAGGCCGAGACCGAGGCCATCGGCCGGGTCCTCGGCACCCACGTGCAGCGGCTGGCGACGATCGCCCACGGCGACGGCGTCTGCACCACCTGCATCCCCCACGTGTCGGCCAGCCCGACCGCCGTGGGTCAAGACATCAACGAGAGGGAGACGAAGTGACCTCCATCGAAGAGCTCAACCCGGGACTACAGGGGATCGGCCGTTACGAGTTCGGCTGGTCCGACAGTGACGAGGCTGGCTCCACCGCGACGCGCGGTCTCAACGAGGACGTCGTCCGCGACATCTCCTCGAAGAAGAGCGAGCCGCAGTGGATGCTCGACCTGCGCCTGAAGGGTCTCAAGCTCTTCCACCGCAAGCCCATGCCCACGTGGGGCTCGGACCTGTCGTCGATCGACTTCGACAACATCAAGTACTTCGTGCGCTCCAGCGAGAAGCAGGCGCAGTCGTGGGAGGACCTCCCCGAGGACATCAAGAACACCTACGACAAGCTCGGCATCCCCGAGGCGGAGAAGCAGCGCCTGGTCTCCGGCGTCGCGGCTCAGTACGAGTCCGAGGTCGTCTACCACTCGATCCGCGAGGACCTCGAGGAGCAGGGCGTGCTCTTCCTCGACACCGACACCGCGCTGCGCGAGCAGCCGGAGATGTTCCAGGAGTACTTCGGCACCGTGATCCCGGTGGGCGACAACAAGTTCGCCGCGCTCAACACCTCGGTGTGGTCGGGTGGCTCGTTCATCTACGTCCCGCCGGGGGTCCACGTCGACATCCCGCTGCAGGCCTACTTCCGGATCAACACCGAGAACATGGGCCAGTTCGAGCGGACGCTGATCATCGTCGACGAGGGTGCCTACGTGCACTACGTCGAGGGCTGCACCGCCCCGATCTACTCCTCGGACTCGCTGCACTCCGCGGTCGTCGAGATCATCGTGAAGAAGGGCGGCCGCTGCCGCTACACGACCATCCAGAACTGGTCGAACAACGTCTACAACCTCGTCACCAAGCGGGCCACCTGCGAGGCCGGCGCCACCATGGAGTGGGTCGACGGCAACATCGGCTCGAAGGTGACGATGAAGTACCCCGCCATCTACCTCATGGGCGAGCACGCCAAGGGCGAGACGCTGTCGATCGCCTTCGCCGGCGAGGGCCAGCACCAGGACGCGGGCGCCAAGATGGTCCACGCCGCGCCCCACACCTCGAGCTCGATCCTGAGCAAGTCGGTGGCGCGAGGCGGTGGCCGCACGTCCTACCGCGGCCTGGTCCAGATCAACGAGGGCGCCCACGGCTCCAAGTCGAACGTGCTCTGCGACGCGCTGCTGGTCGACCAGATCAGCCGGTCCGACACCTACCCGTACGTCGACATCCGCGAGGACGACGTCTCGATGGGCCACGAGGCCAACGTCTCGAAGGTCTCCGAGGACCAGCTGTTCTACCTGATGTCGCGAGGCATGGAGCAGGACGAGGCGATGGCGATGATCGTGCGCGGCTTCATCGAGCCGATCGCCAAGGAGCTCCCGATGGAGTACGCGCTCGAGCTCAACCGCCTCATCGAGCTCCAGATGGAGGGCGCTGTGGGCTGACGAGCGCCTCTGGCGCTCTCAGCCCACGCGCCCTCCTCCTCGCCTAGCGGCTCGTCGTCGCATGGCTGAGTTGGGTGCCGGGTTTACACTTCCACGTAGAAAGCAAGAAACTTTGACTGTCACCGAAACGATGGCTGACGCGCTCGAGATGGAGCGCGTCGAGAGCCACCTCAACCCGCCGGCGTCGTACGACCTCGCCGACCACCCGGTGCCGACCGGCCGCGAGGAGACCTGGCGCTTCACGCCGCTCAAGCGGCTGCGCGGCATCCTCGACGGCGAGGAGTCCGACGCCAGCCTGACGTGGGACGCCCGCCTGCCCGAGGGCGTCACCACACCGGTGGTCACCAGCGCCGAGGCACGCGACCTGGGGGGTCTGCCGCCCAACGAGCGCCCGGCCGCGCTGGCCGTTGCCCGCTCCGGCGGCTGCCGGGTCATCGACATCCCGGCGGAGTTCTCCTCCGACGAGCCGATCCTGGTCACGCTCCACGGCGACGACGCCGACGCCCTGGTCTGGAGCGAGCTGTTGGTCAAGGTCGGCCACCACGCCCGCGCCACGCTCGTGCTCACCCACACCGGCTCCGCCCGCTACTCCGCGTCCACCTCCGTGGTCGTCGGTGACGGCGCCGAGCTGACCATGGTCAGCATCCAGGACTGGGACGACGACGCCGTCCACCTCGGCCGCGACGCCATCCGCGTCGGCCGCGACGCGACCGTCAAGCACGCCGCGCTGTCCTTCGGCGGTGACCTGGTCCGGATGCACGCCAACGTCGAGTACGCCGGCCCCGGCGGTTCCGCCGAGCTGCTCGGCCTCTACTTCGCCGACGGCGGCAACGACGGCGCCAGCGGTCTCGGCCGTGGCCAGCACATCGAGCACCGGCTCTTCGCCGACCACACGGCGCCGCGCACCCGCAGCCGCGTCAGCTACAAGGGCGCGCTGCAGGGCGAAGGTGCCCACACGGTCTGGGTCGGCAACGTGCTGATCCGCAAGGTCGCCGAGGGCATCGACACCTTCGAGGAGAACCGCAACCTGGTCCTCACCGACGGCTGCCAGGCCGACTCGATCCCCAACCTGGAGATCGAGACCGGCGAGATCGAGGGCGCCGGCCACGCGTCGGCCACCGGTCGCTTCGACGACGAGCAGCTGTTCTACCTGCGCTCGCGCGGCATCGACGAGCACGAGGCGCGACGCCTCGTGGTGCATGGCTTCTTCAACGACCTGATCCGCAAGATCGGCGTACCCGCCATCGAGGAGAAGCTGTTCGCCACGGTGGAGGCGGAGCTCGCCAAGAACGTCATCGGGAAGGCCTTCTGATGGGCTTCGAGCGTGCCTGCGCATTCGCCGACGTCCCCGAGGACGAGGCCCTCGGGGTGACCCTGGGCCGCTACGAGGTGGCGGTCGCCCGTCACGGCGACGAGGTGTTCGCGGTCGAGAACATCTGCAGCCACGCCGCCGTCGCCCTGTCCGAGGGCGAGGTCGACGACTGCACCATCGAGTGCTGGCTGCACGGCTCGCGCTTCGACCTGCGCACCGGCAAGCCCACCGGCCTCCCGGCCACCGAACCTGTTGCCACCTTCCCCGCAGAAATTCGAGACGTCGACGGCAGTGTCACTGTCTGGGTCGACACCGAGACCACCCTGAACGGAGTGACCCCGCAATGAGCACACTCGAGATCACCGACCTTCACGTCAGCGTCGAGACCGAGGACGGCCCCAAGGAGATCCTCAAGGGGGTCACGCTGACCATCAAGGCCGGCGAGGTCCACGCGATCATGGGCCCCAACGGCTCCGGCAAGTCGACCCTGGCCTACTCGATCGCC
Organism: uncultured Actinomycetota bacterium; assembly: GCA_963804845.1. Lineage (GTDB taxonomy): Bacteria > Actinomycetota > Actinomycetes > Propionibacteriales > Nocardioidaceae > Nocardioides. The sequence goes on from CAWDSA010000007.1 coordinate 1,350,599, forward strand.
GGCCACCCGAAGTACGACATCACCTCGGGCTCGGTGACCCTCGACGGTGAGGACGTCCTCGCGATGACCGTCGATGCTCGCGCCCGTGCCGGCCTCTTCCTCGCGATGCAGTACCCCGTCGAGGTCCCCGGAGTGTCCGTGGCGAACTTCCTGCGGACCGCCAAGACCGCGATCGACGGTGAGGCACCCAAGCTCCGCACCTGGGTCAAGGACGTCAACGGGGCCATGGAGCAGGCCGGGCTCGACGCGACCTTCTCCCAGCGCAACGTCAACGAGGGCTTCTCCGGCGGTGAGAAGAAGCGCCACGAGATCGCCCAGCTCGGGCTGCTCGACCCCAAGGTCGCCGTGCTCGACGAGACCGACTCCGGCCTCGACATCGACGCCCTCAAGGTCGTCGCCGAAGGCGTGAACCGCTTCGCCGAGGACGACGACAAGGCCGTCCTGCTGATCACCCACTACACGCGGATCCTGCGCTACATCAAGCCGGACTTCGTGCACGTGTTCGTCGCCGGCCGGATCGCCGACGAGGGTGGCCCGGAGCTCGCCGACCAGCTGGAAGCCGAGGGCTACGACAAGTACGTGAAGGCAGCGGCCATCTGATGACGCTCCCCGGCCTGCTCCCCGATCTGGAGGTTCTGCGCAAGGACTTCCCGATCCTGTCGCGCTCGATGGCGGGTGGGCAGCCACTGGTGTACCTCGACAGCGCCAACACGTCGCAGAAGCCGCAGGTCGTGATCGACACGATGGTCGACCACCTCGAGCGCCACAACGCCAACATCGCCCGCGCCATGCACACGCTGGGAGCGGAGTCGACCGAGGCGTTCGAGAGCGCGCGCGACAAGGTGGCCGATTTCATCGGGGCGCCGTCGCGCGACGAGGTGATCTTCACGAAGAACGTCACCGAGGCGCTCAACCTGCTCGCCAACACCTTTGCCTGGGCCGAGGGCGACCTGCGGGTGGGGCCGGGTGACGAGGTCGTCATCACCGAGATGGAGCACCACTCCAACATCGTGCCGTGGCAGCTGCTCACCGAGCGCACCGGCGCCACGCTGCGGTGGTTCGGCATCACCGACGACGGACTGCTCGACCTCTCGAACATCGACGAGCTGATCACCGAACGCACCAAGGTGGTCTCGCTGACGTGGGTGTCCAACATGCTCGGCACGATCAACCCGATCCGCCAGATCGCCGACCGGGCACATGAGGTCGGCGCGGTGGTCATCGTGGACGCGGCCCAGGCCGTCCCGCAGCTGCCGGTCGACGTGGTCGCCAGCGGTGCCGACTTCGTCGCGTTCACCGGTCACAAGTGCGTCGGGCCCACCGGGATCGGCGTGCTGTGGGGCAAGGCCGATCTGCTCGACCGGTTGCCCCCGTTCCACGGCGGCGGCGAGATGATCGAGACCGTCACGATGGAGCGGTCGACGTACGCCAAGGCCCCTCACAAGTACGAGGCCGGTACGCCCCCGATCGTCGAGGCGGTGGGTCTGGGCGCGGCGGTCGACTACCTGGGACACGTGGGCATGGACGCGATCCACGCCCACGAGCAGGCGATCACCGGTTACGCGCTGGACGGCATGGCCACGGTGCCCGGGCTGACCGTTCTCGGTCCGCTCGATCCGACCCTGCGCGGTGGCGCGGTGAGCTTCGAGATCGACGGCGTGCACCCGCACGACGTCGCGCAGGTGCTCGACTCGCGGGGGATCGCGGTCCGCGCCGGGCACAGCTGCGCGAAGCCGGCCCACGCCCGGTTCGGGGTGCAGAGCTCGACGCGGATGTCGTCGTACCTCTACACCACCCCCGCCGAGATCGACTCGTTCGTCGAGGGCCTGGAATACGTCCGGTCCTACTTCAGGTTGACGTGACCGACATGAATCACCCCACGAAAAGACTCGCTTCGCTCCTCTTTCCGCAGGGACCCCGAAAATGAGCACTGAACTGGACTCGCTGTACCAGGAGATCATCCTGGACCACTACAAGAACCCGCACCACGCGGGCCTGCGCGACCCGTTCGAGGCCGAGGTCCACCACGTGAACCCGACCTGCGGCGACGAGGTGACGCTCCGCGTCCATGTGGCCGGTGGAGTCGTCGAGGACGTCTCGTACGACGCGATCGGTTGCTCGATCTCGCAGGCCGCGACGTCGGTGATGGCCGATCTCGTGATCGGCAAGCCGGTCGCCGAGGCGATGGCCGTGCAGAACACGTTCCTGACCCTGATGCAGGGAAAGGGCACCGTCGAGCCAGACGAGGACGTCCTGGAGGACGGCATCGCCTTCGCGGGCGTGGCGAAGTTTCCCGCCCGCGTGAAGTGCGCGCTGCTGCCCTGGATGGCCTGGAAGGACGCCACGAACCGAGCGATGGAGGAAAACAATGGCTGACCACCACGACCTGCCCGAGGTCCCCGAGGCCACCGGCGGCGGCACCGCCACCGTGACCAAGGACGACGTCACCGAGGCGATGAAGGACGTGGTCGACCCCGAGCTCGGGATCAACGTCGTCGACCTCGGCCTCGTCTACGGCGTCCACCTCGACGAGGACTCCAACTGCGTCCTCGACATGACGCTCACCTCGGCGGCCTGCCCGCTCACCGACGTGATCATGGACCAGACCAACTCGGCCCTCGAGGGCTTGGTCGGTGACGTCCTCATCAACTGGGTGTGGATGCCGCCGTGGGGCCCGGACAAGATCACGCCCGACGGCCGTGAGCAGCTCCGCGCGCTCGGGTTCAATGTCTGAGCCACGCACCGGCGCGCAGCGCCGGACGTGAGGGCGAAGAGGTCGAGCGAGCCCGCGGGTCGAGCCCGCGAACCCGCGACGGCGGGTCGAGATCCGTACTGGGCGGCCGAGCGTAGTGAGCCCCCGCGACCTGATCACGAAGCGCACGTTCGGGGTCGAGGAGGAGCTGCTCCTCGTCGACCCGGCGACGGGCGAGCCGCGAGCGGTCGCGGCGGCCGCCTTGCGCAGCGACACCTCCGACGGCGGTGTCGACGGTGGCGTCGAGGGCGAGCTGAAGCAGCAGCAGCTCGAGACCGGAACCCAGCCGTGCACCTCGTCCGACGAGCTGGTCGCAGAGCTGCGCCGCTGGCGGGACCGGGCCGACGAGCGAGCCCGCGAGGTCGACTGCCGCGTCGCGGCGCTCGCCACCTCGCCGGTGCCCGTCGTGCCCAAGACCACGCTCAACGACCGCTACCACGCGATTGCCGACCAGTTCGGGATCACCGAGGCCGAGCAGCTCGCCTGCGGCATGCACGTCCACGTGTCGACGGAGTCGGACGACGAGGGGGTGGCGGTGATCGACCGGGTGCGGACCTGGCTCCCCGTGCTGGTCGCGCTCGCGGCCAACTCGCCGTACTGGCAGGGGCTCGACACCGGCTACGCCAGCTTTCGCTCCCAGCTCTGGCGCCGGTGGCCCAGTGCCGGTTCTCCGGGCCCGTTCGGGTCCCCGGCGGCCTACCACGCGCTGGTCGAGGACCTGGTCGAGTCCGGTGGGGTGCCCGACGACGGGATGGCCTACTTCGACGTCCGACTGTCACGGCAGTACCCCACGGTGGAGCTGCGGGTGGCCGATGTCTGCCCGCGGATCGAGGTCACGACGACGATCGCCGCCCTGGGACGGGCGCTGGTCGAGCGCGCGGCGAGCGACTGGCGGGCCGGGATCCCTGCTCCGGAGGTGACTCCGATGATGGTGTCGCTGATGACCTTCCGTGCCGGACGGTCCGGCCTCGGCGGCGACCTGATCCACCCCACCACCCGCCGGGCGGCGCCGGCCGCCGAAGTCGTCGCGGCACTCGTCGACCACGTGCGGGAGCCGCTCACCGCCTACGGCGACGCGGCGCTCGTCGACGACGTGGTCGACTCGCTGCTGCGCGACGGCACGTCGGCCGACCGGCAGCGACACGTTGCCGGCGACGACCTGGACCTGGCAGCAGTCGTGCGGGACACGGTCGCGGTGACCGCCGCGGATTGAGGAACGCCGCGTAGCGTGTCGGCATGATCCCGCCCGACGACGAGCGCGCCCCCGAGATCGAGGCATTCTGGAACCTGGCCCGGTTCCACGCCAAGCTCAACACGCTGCCGGGCTACTTCGGGCCGACGCCGCTGGAGTCCATCCCACCGCCGGCGTGGAGCTTCGGCGACGACGAAGGACTGGCCGAGCTCCTCGCCGAGGGCGGTGCCACGCTCACCGGTGGTCGCGAGGAGTACGGCGACGAGCTGCCGTCGGAGGGAACGCTCGGCATCGTGTGTGACACGGCCGGGCGGCCTCGCGCCCTGGTCGCCACCACGGGGGTCGACATCACTGACGCACACGTGAGCGAGCAGCTGACGGTGGTCTGGATCCCCGAGGACCGCTGATCAGGCGGAGCGGCTATCCGGTCCAGTTCGGCAGCGGCGGGTCGAAGCTCAGCCGCGAGTACGGCGCCAGGCCCTTCACCTGGTCGTCGGGCCAGCGAGCCGTGCCGCGGTAGGTCTCGCCGTCGAGCACCAGCACCACGTCGTAGGACATCGGCGGTCGCTCACGCTGCAGCTCTCCGGGCGGCTCCGCGACGTCGAAGTACAGGCTGCCGGGCTGCTGGCAGCCGGTGACGTCGTACGCCAGCGGTCCGAACGTCCGGGTCTCGCCGTCGGCGTAGGTGACCGTGACCGTGGCGGAGGCCCGTTCGACGTCGGGAAGGTCGCGGACGTTGAGCTCGAGACCGCCGTAGACGCCCGTCACGTGCGCGTTCGGCTGAGGCATCAGCCCGCGCTCCTGCGTGGTCCACTGGAAGCTGGTCGACGAGGAACCGTCCGGCCCGCGCCCGAACAGGTCGACGCGGTAGCGGTCGGCCGGTCCGATCATCGGCACCTCGAAGGTGTAGCGACCGGTCCGCTCGACCGGCATCGTGACCATGCGCCCGCAACGAGCGTCCGAGAGCGGCACCACCGTGGCTCGGAAGGACCAGCCCTCCTGCGGAACCGAGAAGGGCACGACGTCGCGCTGGCCTGCATCCGCATACGGGGCCTGTGGTGAACCGTCTGAGCACAAGCCGGGGGCGCAGAACGTCCACGGGTCGAGGCGCACCTGCTCGCCGTCGAGCTCGAGGAACACCGGCAGGCCACCCTTGCCGTTCCACGGTGGCGCCACGTCAGGGATGTCGGTCGGCTCCGTCGTTGCTGTGGCGGTCGGGGACGGCGACGGGGCCGGGTCGACGGCCTGCGGTGCGGGGTCGCGCACAAGCAATGGCGTCGCCACGACGACCGCCACGGCGGCGGCCGCAGCAAGGGTGACGGCGGTGCGACGACGCGTACGCCGCCTCCGGGCGGCCGCGAGCACATCGGTGAACGGCGCGACCGGCCGCTGCGCATCCTGGTCGAGCCGCTGCCTCAGGTCGTCCTCGAAGTCGGTCATGTCGTCCTCCCGGTGGTCTCGGCGTCCCCGAGGAGGTCGGCGAGGGCGGTTCGGGCGCGCTGCAGCCGTGACTTGACGGTGCCGACCGGCACGGCCAGGACGTCAGCGATCTCGGCCACCGGCAGGTCGAGTCCGTGGTGCAGCACTACGACCGCCCGCTGGGCCACGGGGAGCCGGTCGAGCGCCCGCTCGACGTCCACCCGATGCCCCTCGGACGCCGGGGCCGCCGTCCGCGCGGTGAGGCTCAGCCGCTGCAGCCCACGGCGCGCCACCTCACGGCGGCGGAACCGGCTGACCAGGCGACGTACGGCGACCATGCGCAGCCATGCCTCCGGGTCGTCGTAGGCCCGTACCTGCGACCACTTCTCGATCAGGGTCACGAACGTCTCCTGCGCGATCTCCTCGGCATCGGCGCGGTTGCCGCCGATGGCGGTCAGCGCAGCGACCAGCCGCGGGCAGGCACGCTCGTAGAGCTGCGCCAGCGCGTCCATGTCGTCGCTGTCCACATGTCTGACACGCGGCAGCCTCCGTCCCGGTTCCATCGGGTGCGATCTTCCTCCCTCCTTCTAGGCTGTGCCCGTGTCGAGCGCCTCGGTCCTCGTGCCGCCGGTGAGGTTCGAACGCTGGGTGGCGAACTTCGCGACCCGACACGGTGGCGTCTCCCTCGGGGTGGAAGACGGCCTGCGGGGGAGTGCACCTGACGGTTCGACCTTCAGCGCGCGCCTGCCCTTCGCGACGTCGTACGCCGGAGCGGCGGATCCGGCTGCCTTCGTGGCGGCGGCAGCGGCGCCCGCGGTCTGGGGAGTGTTGCTCGTGCGCAAGGGCGGCTTCGCGGTGGCGCGCCTCGCCGGACCGGCGCTGGCCGAGCACAAGATCGGGCAGCGGCACGTGCAGGGGCGGACCAAGGCTGGTGGACAGAGCCAGCAGCGGTTCGCCCGGCGACGCGACAACCAGGCCCGGGTCGCCTACGAGGCCGCCGCCGAGCACGCAGCGCGCATCCTGCGGTCCGGCCCGGTCGTGACCGGCGGCGACCGGGCGGCGGTGGCCGAGGTGCTCGCCGACCCGCGACTACGAGGCCTGCCGGTGGTCGAGCCGTGGCTCGACGTACCGGATCCGCGGCGTCAGGTCCTCGACCGGGCCATCGCCGACGCCGCCTCGATCCGCGTCGACGTCACCAACGCGTGAGAGGGCACAAATGTCAGCTTCAAGGCCGTCGAGACGGCGAAAAGTTGCCTTCTCACCGCGATCCTGACCTGCATGTGTGACGTCTCGGCGTCAGAGGGTCTCGCCGAAGGCGAGGGGCTCGCGGGTGACGAGGTAGGTGGCCCAGTTGAGCTTGACCGGCGTGCCGTCGGCGTCGCGGGTGACGCGGAGCAGCTCGCCGCGCTCGCGACCCTGCACGGTCCGGAACAGGTCGTCGCCGATCGGCTCGAAGACCGAGGACGGCTTGCTGGCGGGCAGGTCGGGGTGACGTGCTTCGAGCCGACCGCCGACGACGCTGAAGACGTACGGCGTGCCCTCGGCGAACCACACCCCGCGCAAGGCCGCCAGCGCGGTTGGTACCTCGGTCCCGGGCCGCCACGGCTCGTGCTCCTCCGGGTCGTGGGCCACGACGTGCTCGCCCAGCTCGAGTGCGAACACGGCGGGGTCGGGGGCGGAGCTGGAGCCCATCAGCACGATCGCCCCGGTGCCGGACTCCCGGTGCGTGAACACGCCGGTGATGTGACCGGGCATACCGCCCGTGTGTCCCACCCAGGTGCGGCCTGACTCCGACCGCGCGAGGAAGAAGCCGAGACCCATCGCACCGGTCCAGCCCTCGACGTCGCGCATCACCTGCGGCTGGCACATCTCCTCGAGGCTGTCGGGGGACAGCACGTCGGGGTCGGGGTCGGCGACGAAGGCCGACCAGCGGATCAGATCGTCGGCGGTGCTGGCGAGGGCGCCGCACGGTGCCATCGCCCGCAGGTCGACGAGTGGCTCGGGGCGGGGTACGTCGTCGTACGGCGGGACGAAGTAGCCGGTCGCGCGCGGACCGCCGTCGAAGCCGACCGACGTGCGACGCAGCTCGAGGGGATCGAGGAGGCGGGTCTGCAGCGACTCCGCCCAGGGGCGGCCGTCCAGGCGCGACACGAGCTCACCGAGGACGGCGTAGACGACGTTGGAGTAGTGCCACCGGTCGTGGGGCCGGCCCACGACCTCGGCCTCGGCGAACCCGCTCAGCAGCTCGCCGGTGTCAGGCTGCACGAGGGACTCCCAGACGTCGCCGATCGGCTCGCGCTGCATCCCCGAGACGTGCGCGAGGCCCTGCCGGATCGTCAGCGGGTGCGCCACCTCGGCCAGGTGGTCGCCGATGCGGTCGTCGAGCGACAGCCGGCCTTCGTCGCGCAGCTGCAGGACCATCACCGCGGTGAAGGTCTTGGTGTTCGACGCGACCAGGAACTGGTCGTCGGAGCCGGGTGCCTGCTGCTCGCCGACGCCGCGCACCCCGATGCCCTCGCCCCAGACCGCCCGGCCGCGGCGCTGGACCGTTGCGTAGAGCCCCGGCACCCGGCCGACGCGTTGCCGGTCCAGGGCGATACGTCGCAGGGACCGGGTCGTGGAGTCGAGAAGCGTCGAAGTCACCCCGCGACGCTAACCCGCCGGGTTCCCGGAGGTCAGGCCCTTCATCGACTAACGTCCGGCACATGTGGGAGCCGGAGCCGGAGTGGCATCCGCTGCCCGGAGGCACCGGAACGTCGACCGTCGGTGTCTGGCGCGCCGCGCAGGGCGAGCGGCCGATCGTCATCAAGCGGCTGGCCAGGCCGGCGCCGCACGACCCGGCCGAGTTCAGCGAGCCGCACCACTTCGCCTACTGGCGGCGCGAGGCCGACGTGCTGTCGACGGGGATCGTGGCGGCGACCCAGGGGCTGCGGGCCGTCGACGCCGGCGTCGAGGAGGACGCCGACGGCATCACGATCACCCGTGAGTGGGTCGAGGACGGCGCCACCAGCGGGCTTGTTCGTCGCGATGGCACTGGGGCGCTTCGCGGGGAGCCTGACCGCACGACCACGCTTCCTGTCGCGGGACCTGTTGCGCGATCGGATGGCCCGGGTCGAGCAGCGCGGGGGATGGGTGACGTTGCGTCGTACGGCGATCGCCGACGTCGCCGACCACCTCTGGCAGCGCCGTACGACGATGCTCGACCGGGCCGCGGCCCTGCCTCAGGTCGCGCAGCACGGTGACGCGACGCCGGCCAATCTCCACGGCCGTGACGGCGACCGGGTCGTCGCCATCGACTGGGCGACGCTGGGGGTCGGTCACGTGGGCGGCGACCTCGGCCAGTTCACCCTGGCCGCCCGCGAGGAGTTCGAGCCCCTCCTGGAGGCCTACTTGATGGGACTCGCGCCTGACGTGGCGACGCCTGATGACGTCGCGCTGGGTGCCAGGATCACCGCCGTCTACACCGCCCTCAATCGGGCCGAGTGGGCGCTCGAGCGGGTTGCGGGAGGCGAGGGTGCGCTGGCGAACAAGTTCCGTCACCCGGCCGTGGCACCCCACCTGCGCGCGCTCCAACGGCAGTACCCGCTGATCGAGGCACTCCTGGACGAGTGACGCTCAGAGTGACGTGGCGCTGAAGGTGTCGCACGCCTCGAGGGTGTGCTCGGTGTAGCCGATCATGAACCAGCGCTGGCGCTGCTCGGCCGACCCGTGGGTCCACTCGCGCGGGTTGACGCGGCCGGTCGTCTGGTCCTGGATCCGGTCGTCCCCGACCGACTTGGCGGCGGCCACGGCCTGGTTGATGTCCTCCTCGGACAGCTCCAGGATCAGTGGCTCGCCCGACGCGTCGTCGGTGCCGGTCGCGTTGGCGGTCCACATGCCGGCGTAGCAGTCGGCCTGGAGCTCGAGCCGGACGGCGTCGCTCTCGGGCCCCTGCTGGGTGCGGACGCGGCCCATCGTTCCGAGCAGGTTCTGGATGTGGTGTCCGTACTCGTGGGCCAGGACGTAGGGCTCGACGAAGTCGCCGGCGGGCCCGTCCAGCTGCTCCTGGAGCACGTCCTCGAAGAACGTGGTGTCGAGGTAGATGCCTTCGTCAGGTGGGCAGTAGAACGGCCCCACGTCCGAGGTGGCCTGCCCGCAGCCGGTGTCCACCGCGCCCGTGAACGTCTGCATGACCGACTCCGGGCGGAAACCGGTGTCGGACTGCTCCGGCAGCGTTTCCTTCCAGTAGTCCGTCAGGGAGTTCTCGACGGCGATGCGCGCACAGTCGACGTCCGCGTTGGCGTCCTCGCCGGTCTGGCAGTTGGCGTAGCGGTCGCTGTCGGCGCCCTGTGCCCGCGACGTGTCGAGGCTGTCGTCGGGGAGCTGGATGCCGCCCTGTCCTCCGCCCACGCACTGCGTCAGGACGACGAAGAGGATGAGAACGAGCAGACCACCGATGCTGCTGCCGGCCTTCGCGCCACCGGGGATCGGGATCCGCATCCCGCCGCCGCCCATGCCACCACCGCTGGAACGACCGCTGTCACGCACCCGGCTGCGGTCGAGGCGGGCTTTGGGGTTGAAGCGCACGAGCAGCTCCTCGTCGTCGTCGCCGATTGCGGGCGGCTCCGCCTGCGCGCCTAGGCTAACCACCCTGATGATCACCGCCCAACACCTCGAAGTCCGGGCCGGGGCGCGGTTGCTGATGGCGGACGTCAGCTTTCGCGTCGCGTCCGGCGACAAGGTCGGACTTGTCGGCCGCAACGGTGCCGGCAAGACGACCCTCACCCGCATCCTCGCCGGGGAAGCACTGCCCGCCGGCGGACACGTCAAGTCGACTGCCGACGTCGGCTACCTGCCCCAGGATCCGCGCACCGGCGACCCCGAGGTGGTCGCGCTCAACCGCATCCTGTCGGCGCGTGGTCTCGACGACGTCGTACGTCGGCTGCGGGCGGCCGAGGCCGAGATGGGCAGTGACCATGCGAAGGTCCGCGAGCGGGCGATGAGTCGCTACTCCCGCGCCGACGCCGAGCTCCATGCCGGTGGCGGGTACGCGGCGGAGTCGGAGGCGACCCAGATCGCCCACAGCCTCGGCATCGACGAACGGATCCTGGCCCAGCCGATCAGGACCCTCTCGGGCGGGCAGCGGCGCCGCGTCGAGCTCGCGCGCATCCTGTTCTCCGGCGCCGAGACGCTGCTGCTCGACGAGCCGACCAACCACCTCGACGCCGACTCCATCGTGTGGCTGCGCGAGTTCCTCAAGGGCCACCCGGGCGGGCTGGTCGTGATCAGCCACGACAACGCGCTGCTCGAGGCCACCGTCAACCGGGTGCTCCACCTCGACGCCAACCGTGCCGAGATCGACGTCTACAACATGGGGTGGAAGGCCTACCTCCTGCAGCGAGAGACCGACGAACGCCGTCGCAAGCGGGAGCGCGCCAACGCCGAGAGCAAGGCGAAGACGCTCACCGACCAGGCGAACCGGATGCGCGCGAAGGCCAGCAAGGCGTCGGCGGCCCAGTCGATGCTCAAGCGGGCGGAGAAGATGATGTCCGGGCTCGAGGGCGAACGCCGGTCCGACAAGGTGGCCCGGATCAAGTTCCCCGCCCCCGCGCCGTGCGGCAAGACCCCGCTCACCGCGGCCGAGCTCTCGAAGTCCTACGGCTCGCTCGAGGTCTTCACCGACGTCGACCTGGCCATCGACAAGGGCAGCCGCGTCGTGATCCTGGGCCTCAACGGCGCCGGCAAGACCACGATGCTCCGGATCCTGGCCGGGGTGGATCAGGCCGACACCGGCCAGGTCGTGCCCGGGCACGGGCTCAAGATCGGCTACTACGCGCAGGAGCACGAGACGCTCGACACCAGCCGGACCGTGCTGGAGAACATGCAGAGCGCGGCTCCACAGCTCACGGACAGCGAGACCCGCAGCGTGCTCGGCTCGTTCCTCTTCTCGGGAGACGACGCGCACAAGCCGGCCGCGGTGCTGTCGGGCGGCGAGAAGACCCGGCTGGCACTGGCGAGCCTGGTCGTCTCGAGCGCCAACGTGCTGCTGCTCGACGAGCCCACCAACAACCTCGACCCCGCTTCCCGCGAAGAGGTGCTCGCCGCCATCCGGGAGTACGCCGGGGCGATCATCCTCGTGACCCACGACGAGGGCGCGGTCCGGGCTCTGGAGCCGGACCGGGTGCTGCTCCTGCCGGACGGCGACGAGGATCTCTGGTCCGACGACTACGCCGACCTGGTCGCGCTCGCGTAGGGCTGTCGTCGCGCCTCCCTAGACTCCCGGCATGACACCCGAGGAGCTCTCCGAGGTCGGCCTGCGCTACGACGTGGCCGGTGCGGTCGCCACGATCACGCTCGACCGGCCGGAGGTCCGCAACGCCCAGACCCCGACCATGTGGCGGGCCCTGGCGCGCCTCGGCGCGGACATCGCCGACGACGTCCGTGTCGTCGTCGTACGCGGCGCCGGCAGGTCGTTCTCGGCCGGGCTCGACCGCGCCATGCTCGCCCCCGGTGGGGGTGACGGGCAGGAGACGGTCGCCGGCCTGCTCGCGATGAGCGACGCCGAGATGTCAGCGACCATCGACGACTACCAGCGGGGCTTCACCTTCCTGCGCGATCCACGGTTCGTCTCGATCGCGGCGGTCCAGGGTCACGCGGTCGGTGCCGGTTTCCAGCTGGCTCTTGCGTGCGACCTGAGGGTCGTGACGGACGATGCCCAGCTCGGCATGCTGGAGTCGTCGCTGGGGCTGGTCCCCGACCTGACGGGAACAAAACCGCTGGTCGAGTGTGTTGGCTACGCGAGAGCCCTGGAGATCTGTGTCACCGCGCGACTGGTGGGTGCCGCCGAGGCGGTGGACATCGGACTGGCGGCGCTGTCGGTCCCGGCCGACCAGCTCGACGCGACGATCGCTGATCTCGCCGGGGCGCTCACCGCACCGATGGCCGGCGCGGTGACCGAGACCAAGGAGCTGCTGCTCGCCGCGAGCGGGCGCAGCCTCGACGACCAGCGGCGGTTCGAGCGCGAGGCGCAGGTCCGCCGGTTGCGGGAGATCGCCCGCCTGATGGGCTGACCCGGGGGAGAGGAGCGCGCGTGTCGCTGTCGATGGGGATGGGTCCCGCCTGGCGCCACATGCGGACCGACCGCGAGGCGGGCAAGGCCCGGATCGAGAAGGGGACCGTACGCCGCGTCCTCGGCTTCGCCGCGCCCCACAAGCGGCCGATCGGCTTCTTCCTCGTCGTCACCGTGCTCGACGCGATGCTCGTGGTGGTCAATCCCCTGCTGATCCAGCGGATCGTCGACGACGGCATCCTCGGCAAGGACCCCGAGCTGGTCACGGTGCTCGCCCTGCTGATGGTCGCCACCGCACTGGTCGGGGCGGTGCTCTCGGTGGTCGGAGGCTTTCTGTCCTCGGTCATCGGCGAGGGGCTGATCTTCGACCTCCGCACCCGCGTCTTCGGACACGTCCAGCGCCAGTCGCTGGCCTTCTTCACCCGCACCCAGACCGGTGCCCTGGTCTCGCGGCTCAACAACGACGTGATCGGTGCCCAGCGCGCGTTCACCTCCACCCTGTCCAACACGGTGTCGAGCTCGATCTCGGTGGTCGTGGTCGGCATCGCCATGCTCGCGCTGAGCTGGCAGGTCACCCTGCTGTGCCTGGTGCTGTTCCCGCTCCTGCTGCTGACCTCGCGGTGGGTGAGCGGCCGGCTCGCCACCCTGACCCGCGAGCAGATGGACGGCAACGCCGACATGGGCAACGCGATGACCGAGCGGTTCAACGTCGGCGGCGCGATGCTGCTCAAGCTGTTCGGCCACCGCGAGACCGAGGACCGGCTGTTCGCCGGCAAGGCCGGCAACGTCCGCGACCTCGGCGTACGCATCGCCCTGCTGACGCGCATCTTCATGGCCGTGGTGCTGACGATCCCCGCGCTCGCGCTGGCCCTCGTCTACGGCGTCGGCGGCCACCTCGCCATCGACGGCACCCTGACGGTCGGCACCCTGCTCGCCCTCAGCACGCTGCTGGTCCGGCTGCTCGGGCCGCTCCAGGCCCTGTCCAACGTCCGGATCGACGTGATGACCGCGCTGGTCAGCTTCGAGCGGGTCTTCGAGGTGCTCGACCTGCCGTCGATGATCGGCGAGAAGCCGGACGCGGTGGCCCTTCCGCGGAGCTCCGCTTCCCTGGAGTTCGACCACGTCGGGTTCACCTACCCGCGCGCCGACGAGATCTCGCTGGCCTCGCTCGAGACGGTCGCCCGCACGGAGTCGCGCGACACCGGCCAGGTCCTCCACGACATCAGCTTCCGCGCCGATCCCGGCCAGATGGTCGCCCTCGTCGGACCGTCCGGCGCCGGCAAGACCACGGTCACCCACCTGGTGGCGCGCTTGTACGACGCCGGCAGCGGCACCGTGCGCGTCGGCGACCACGACGTGCGCGACGTGACACTCCAGTCGCTCGAGGACACCGTCGGCTACGTCACCCAGGACGCCCACATGTTCCACGACACGATCGGCGCCAACCTGCGCTACGCCCGTCCCGACGCCGACGAGAGGCAGCTGTGGGACGCCCTCGAGGCGGCCCAGATCGCGGACTTGGTCCGCTCCCTGCCCGACGGCCTCGGCACCGTCGTCGGCGACCGCGGCTACCGACTCTCCGGCGGAGAGCGGCAGCGACTCGCGATCGCGCGGCTGCTGCTGAAGGCGCCGTCGATCGTCGTCCTCGACGAGGCGACCGCCCACCTCGACAGTGAGTCGGAGGCGGCCGTGCAGCGGGCCCTCGACGCCGCCCTGGCCGAGCGCACCTCGCTCGTCATCGCCCACCGGCTCTCCACGGTCCGCAACGCCGACCGGATCCTGGTGCTGGAGGCGGGCCACATCGTGCAGTCCGGCACCCATGCCGAGCTGCTGGCCGAGGGCGGTCTCTACTCCGACCTCTATCGCACCCAGTTCCTCGAGGACGTCACGCCGGCTCCTCTAGGCTCGTGAGTATGGATCTGGAGCTCACCGACCGCGTCTACATCGTCACCGGTGGCGCCCGTGGACTGGGCCGGGCAACGGCCGACAGCCTGGTCGCCGAAGGCGCTCGGGTCGTGCTGTCCGGACGTTCCGACGAGGCGCTGACCGCCGCCGTCGCCGAGCTCGGCGACCGGGCGTTGAGCGTCGTCGCCGACAACGCCGACCCGGCCACGCCCGGCCGGCTGCTCGACGCTGCCCGAGACACCTGGGGCCAGGTCGACGGCGCGCTGATCTCGGTCGGCGGACCGCCCGTCGGCACGGTCGCGTCGGTGTCCGACGAGGAGTGGACGGCGTCCTTCGAGTCGGTGTTCCTCGGCGGGGTCCGGCTCGGCCGCGAGCTCGGGCAGGCGCTGCCTCACGGCGGCTCGCTCGCCTATGTGCTCTCGTCGAGCGTCCGTGCCCCGCTGGCCAACCTCGCCGTCTCCAACGGCCTGCGGCCGGGGCTCGCGATGGTCGCCAAGACGCTCGCCGATGAGCTCGGCCCCAACGGCGTACGTGTCAACGGCCTGCTGCCCGGCCGGGTCGGCACCGAGCGGGTCGCAGAGCTCGACGCGTCGACGGGGGATGCCGATGCCGCCCGGGACGCGGCGATCGCGGGCATCCCGCTCGGGCGCTACGGCGAGCCCGAGGAGTTCGGCCGGGTGGCGGCGTTCCTGCTCTCGCCGGCCGCGTCATTCGTGACCGGCGTGATGCTCCCGGTCGACGGGGGCATGCTCCGCGCCCTCTGAGCCGGCCGCACGACGCCGGGCTCGTGGCCCGCGCCGCTCGTCCCACGCCAGGTAGCCGAACCCGAAGAGGGCGAGCACGCCGAAGAACCACCACTGCAGGCCGTAGAAGAAGTGCGGCCCGTTGTCCAGGTCGGGCAGCTCGGCCCGCTCCAGGGGGTCGGCCGGCTCGGGGTCCTCGGACTTGAGGTCGACGAACCCGTCGTACACCTCGCGGTCGAGCGCCTCGCCGATCCGGTCGCTGGAGATCGCCCGGGTGGACCCGTCGGACACGGCGGTGCTGGAACCGGTCCCGTCCCGGCGCACCCAGCCGGTCATCGTGACCTCGCCCGGCGGTGGCGCCGGGGCGTCGACCCCCTCGGCCGTGCGGGCGTCGGTGCCGAGCCAGCCGCGGTCCACCAGCACGGCGGACCCGTCGTCGAGCACGAGCGGGACGACCACGTCGACGCCCGGGGCACCGTCGCGGGTGCGGTAGCGCACGATCACCGTGTCGTCCACGGCGTACTCGCCGGTGGCGGTCACCACCCGCCACTCGTCGGCTGCGGACACCTCGCCGTCGATCGGCATCACGTCGGGCACCGGGGTCGGGGGAGCGCTCTCGTTGCGCTCGATGATCGCGTTGCGGGCCTTGCGCTCCTCGAGCCGGTCGAACTGCCACTCGCCGAGCCACCACGCGGCCCACGCCAGCAGTCCGACCGTGACTGCGAACAGGATCCAGCGCCGGCTGACCAGGAAGCCCCACGCACGCACGTCGCGAGGCTATCCGGCCCGCCCGTAGACTCGGCCGGGTGGACACCTTCGCGCTCGAAGACCGCTACGGGCGGGTCGCGACCGACCTCCGGGTCTCGCTGACCGACCGCTGCAACCTGCGCTGCTCCTACTGCATGCCGGCCGAGGGCCTCGACTGGCTCCCGACCGACGAGGTGCTGACCGACGACGAGGTCGTGCGCCTGATCGACATCGGCGTACGCCGGCTCGGCGTGCGCGAGGTCCGCTTCACCGGGGGCGAGCCGTTGGTACGGCGCGGCCTGGTCGACATCGTCCGGCGTACCAAGGCCATCGACGCCTCGGTCGAGGTGAGCCTCACCACCAACGCGCTCGGTCTCGAGCGGACCGCCGCCGCTCTCGCTGAGGCAGGTCTCGACCGGATCAACGTCAGCCTCGACACGGTCCGGGGCGAGACCTTCCACACCATCACCCGGCGTGACCGGTTCGACGACGTGATCGCCGGCCTCGAGGCTGCCCTGGCCGCCGGCCTCACACCGGTGAAGGTCAACGCGGTGCTGCTGCGCGGCGTCAACGACGACCAGGCGCCCGAGCTGCTGCGCTGGGCGGTCGCGGAGGGCTACGAGCTGCGATTCATCGAGCAGATGCCGCTCGACGCCCAGCACGACTGGAGCCGCTCCGAGATGGTGACTGCGGAGGAGATCTTCGAGACGCTCGGTCGCGAGTTCACGCTGACGCCCGCCGCCGAGCCGCGCGGCAGCGCCCCCGCCGAGCTGTTCACGGTCGACGGCGGCCCGGCCACGGTGGGTGTCATCGCCTCGGTCACCCGCCCCTTCTGCGGCGACTGCGACCGGGTCCGGCTCACCGCCGACGGCCAGGTCCGCAACTGCCTCTTCGCCCGCGAGGAGTCGGACCTGCGTGCCTCCCTGCGCGGAGGCGCCACCGACGACGAGATCGCCCAGCGCTGGGTGGTGGCGATGCGCGGCAAGCGGGCCGGCCACGGCATCGACGACCCGACGTTCCTGCAGCCCGACCGGCCGATGTCCGCCATCGGCGGTTGGAGCGGTGTCGAGCGCACGTCGACGGTACTCCGGCCGCGTCCCCGGAGCGTCCTCGACCGGCACCACGTCGCGGAGGAACTGACGCGCGGACAGGAAGTCGCCGAGCGTCGTCCGGTGCACTTCGCAGGCCAGCCACACCTTGCGTCGATCGGGCGTGTGGAGCTCGGGGTTGTTCCAGAGCAGCGCCCACACGGCATCGGCGTGACACCCCTTGGAACTGCACAGGAGGGGCGGCTCGGGAGTCATCGGTCCATCGTCGCAGCCAACAGAATTGGCACGGTGCCGGACTCCCACGAAGCGGGCGCCCGGCACCGTGGTGAACTGCGACGGGGGAGACACAGTTCATTTCGAAGTGTCTTCCCAAGGGAGCAGACAAGTCAAATGTTGTCGGACTTGCCGAGCTCCTCGGATGTGGCCGCGCTGGGCAGCTCGTTCCGCCGTGATGCAGCGTCATGAAGGGCGAAGCCGTCGGACCTCGACGAAGCAGCGTTCGCCATCACCACCGCGACGTAGGGCAGGATCACTGCCGCGGCGACCAGCACCCACCGCACCCACCCTTCGGTGAGGATCGCGGCCACGAAGCAGACCGTCCGCACGGCCATCGAGAACACATAGCGTCGTTGGCGCGCGGCGATGTCCTCGTGGCGGCTGGAGGATGCCGTCGTGATGCGGATGGGGCCGTCGTCGCGCGGCATGCTCACGATCGTACGTCGCTACGATGCCAAACCCACGCCGCCGTCGAACCCTTCGAGGAGACCCCCATGTCGAACCGCACCTACCGCGTCACTGAGATCGTCGGCACGTCGCCCGACGGCGTCGACCAGGCCGTCCGCAACGGCCTCGAACGCGCGGCTCGAACGGTCCGTCATCTCGACTGGTTCGAGGTCACGCAGGTCCGTGGGCAGGTCAAGGACGGCCAGGTGGAGCACTTCCAGGTGGGGATGAAGGTCGGCTTCCGGCTGGAGGACGACTGAGCCTCGTTTCGGCCTACCCCTCGGTAATCACTAGCGTCGTTGACCGTGAGCAGCGAACCCAGATCGGTCCTCGTCACCGGCGGCAACCGCGGCATCGGTCGCGCGATCGCCGAGGCCTTCCTCGCGCAGGGTGACCAGGTCGCGGTCACCAGTCGCAGCGGTGGAGGCCCCGACGGCGCCCTCGACCTCGTGTGCGACATCACCGACCCGGCCGCCGTCGACGCGGCGTTCGCCCGCATCGAGGAGGAGCACGGCCCGGTCGAGGTGCTCGTGGCCAACGCGGGTGTCACCGCGGACACCCTGGTGCTCCGGATGAGCGACGACGACTGGGACAAGGTCATCGCGACCAACCTGACCGGCTCGTTCCGACTGGCCAAACGCGCTGCCAAGGGGATGCTGCGGCTGAAGCGCGGCCGGATCGTCTTCATCTCCTCGGTCGTCGCACTGCTCGGCTCGGCAGGGCAGGTCAACTACGCCGCCTCGAAGGCCGGCCTGGTCGGCATGGCGCGGTCGCTGGCACGCGAGCTCGGGTCGCGCTCGATCACGGCGAACGTCGTCGCGCCCGGCTTCGTCGACACCGAGATGACGGCGGTGCTGACCGACACCCAGAAGGACACGATCAAGCAGCAGGTGCCGCTGGGTCGCTACGGCAACCCGGAGGAGATCGCGGGGGCCGTGCTGTGGCTCACCGGCGAGGCTGGCGGCTACGTGACCGGAGCCGTGATCCCGGTCGACGGCGGACTCGGAATGGGGCATTGAGCATCGTGGCATCCACAGGCATTCTCGAAGGCAAGAACATCCTGGTCGCGGGCGTGACCATGGACAGCTCGATCGGCTTCGCGGTCGCGAAGGTCGCGCAGGAACAGGGCGCCACCGTCCTCATCTCGAACTTCGGCCGGGCGCTCGGCATCACCCGGCGCATCGCCAAGCGGCTGCCGACCGAGCCGCCGGTGCTCGAGCTCGACGTGACCGACGACGACCACCTCGCCGGTCTCGAGGCCGCCGTCCGCGAGCACGTCGACTCGCTCGACGGCGTCGTCCACTCGATCGCCTACGGCAACCCCGAGACGCTGCTCGGCGGCAAGTTCCTCGAGGGTCCCTGGCCGGACGTCGCGCAGGCGGTGCAGGTCTCGGCGTACTCCCTCAAGTCGCTGGCCGTCGCCGCCCGCCCGCTGATGTCCTCAGGTGGCTCGGTCGTCGGCCTCACCTTCGACGCGACCACTGCGTGGCCGGCGTACGACTGGATGGGTGTCGCGAAGGCCGGCCTCGAGTCGACCGCGCGCTACCTCGCCCGTGACCTCGGCCCCGACGGCGTCCGCGTCAACCTGGTCTCGGCGGGCCCGCTCCGCACCCTCGCCGCCAAGGCCATCCCCGGCTTCAGCGACCTCGAGGACATGTGGTCGACCCGCGCCCCGCTGGGCTGGGACAACGCCGACCAGGAGCCCACCGCGCGCGCCGTCTGCGCCCTGCTCTCCGACTTCTTCCCCGCCACCACCGGCGAGATCGTCCACGTCGACGGCGGCTTCCACGCCATGGGCGCCTGAGCCAGGGGTGCTCACCGGTCAGCCGTGCGCACGGGCTTCGGTAACGTCCGGCGCGTGACCTCACTCGTCGAGCTTCGCGTCCTCGAGGGCCCGAACCTCTACTTCCCACGGGCGGCGGTCAAGCTGACCCTGGACATCACCGGGCTGGCGTCGGTGCCGACCGAGACCGCCGTGCGGTTCGCGCGCCGGATCGGGCTGAGGGGTGCGCGGCCGGGGGAGCCGGACACCGGCTTCCGGCAGCGGTTCGCGGCGCGCGCCGTGGCGCGACTGGTGCGGACGCTGGCGTCGGAGAGCGGTACGACGAGACTCGCGGTGCGGGTGCGGCCGACCAGCGACCCTCACCAGCTGGTCGTCGCCTACCCCTGGCGACACCGGAACCGCGCCCAGGTGATGGGCCAAGCCGTGGCCGACGTGCTCGACGCGGTGCCGGCGTCCGACGTGGACGATGTCGTCGCGGAGGCGGCCGCGCGGGTCGGTGCCGCCGTACCGGGGGAGGGGCCCCACACGATCACCCCCCGGGTTCCGGTCGTCGCGGTCACCGGCACCAATGGCAAGACCACGACCAGTCGCATGATCGCCCACATCGCGCAGCGCGGACGGCCGGCTCGTGGGATGGTCCAACACCGACGGCATCTACATCGACGGTCGGCTGGTCGAGGCCGGCGACTACTCCGGACCCAGCGGGGCCGGACGCGTGCTGGCCCACGACGCGGTCGAGTTCGCCGTGACCGAGACTGCCCGCGGCGGCATCCTGCTCAAGGGCATCGGCCTGACCCGCAACGACGTCTCCGTCGTCACCAACGTCTCCGCCGACCACCTGGGCAGCCAGGGCATCGACACCATCGACCAGCTCGCCGAGGTGAAGGCGGTCGTGCCCCGGATCACCCGCAAGGACGGCTGGGCGGTCCTCAACGCCGACGACCCGCGGGTCTTCGCGATGCGTGGGGTGGTCAAGGCGCAGCCGTGGGTGTTCTCCCGCGACCCCGACTCCCCGGCGATCCGGGAGGTCATGTCCGCCGGCGGCCGTGCGACCACCGTGATCGACGGGTGGGTCGCGGTCCTCGAGCCCGGCGCTGACGCCGACCCGCTGATCGAGCTGGTAGACGTGCCGATGACGCTGGCCGGCCTGTCGCGGTTCAACGTCGAGAACACCCTCGCCGCGACGTCGGCCGCGCTCGCCGTCGGCATCCCTCGCGCGACAGTTCTCGCCGGGCTGCGCAGCTTCCGGCCCGACGCCGAGCACAATCCAGGCCGCATGAACTTCTTCTCGGTCGACGAGATCACCGTGGTCGTCGACCTGGCTCACAACGAGGCCGGGCTCGAGGCGCTGCTCGAGATCATGAACGGGGTACGGCGCCCGGGCGGGCGCGTGCTCCTGGGGCTCGGCGCGGTGGGTGACCGGCAGGACGACCTGATCGAACGGCTCGGCGAGATCGGCGCGATGGGCTCTGACGTGGTGGTGATCTGCGAGAAGGAGAAGTACCTGCGCGGGCGGACCGTCGAGGAGCTCAACGAACTGCTTCGCGCCGGGGCACAGCACGTCGGAGTCACCGACGTGGTCGCCTACCCGACCGAGGTCGAAGGCCTCGCTGCCCTCGTCGCGCAGGCCGACCCCGGCGACGTGGTCGGCCTCATGTGTCACGCCCAGCGCGAGGCCGTCTATGACTGGATCACCGCACAGGGCGGGACGTCCGACACCCCGGAGACGCTCGGCGAGAAGGTACGCGCCGCCCGTGGTTGAAGGGCTCGAGGGCCATCAGCGTGCGGCAGCCGGCGGTGTGGTCGCGGGTGAGCCCGTCGTGTGGGCGGGAGACCCGGATGGTCTCTTCCAGATCGGGTCGGTGACCAAGGTCTTCACGAGCCTCCTGCTCGCGACGTACGTGGTGGAGGGCTCACTCGAGCTCCACCACCGTGTCGATGAGCTCGTGCCCGACCTCTCGGGCGCACCAGTGGGTGCCGCCACCCTCGAGCAGCTGGCCACCCACATGTCGGGCCTGCCCCGGATCCCTCGGAACCTGTGGAAACGCGCGCTCCTTCGCCACCCCGACCCGTACGCCGACCTCGACCACGCCCGCCTGATGAGCTCACTCGCCACGACCGGGCTCCGGCCCAAGGCCCGCCCGGCCTACTCCAACCTCGGCGCGGGCCTGCTCGGAGACGCGCTCGCGACCTGGGCTGGCGCCAGCTTCGACGACCTGGTCAGGGACCGGATCTGCCGACCGCTCGGACTCTCCTCGACGACGACGCACCCGCCGGCGGAGCCGCCTGGTCACCACCGGCGCGGCAAGCAGTACCCCACGACCTGGCACTTCGACGCTCTCGCGGGGGCCGGCGCCCTGTGGTCGACCGCCACGGACCTGCAGCGGTTCCTCGCCGCCCAGCTGGACCCGCCCACGGGTGGCCTCGGTGACGCCATCCGGACGACCCACGAGGTCCGCGTGCCGGGCCGGCGGCTCGACCAGTGCCTCGGGTGGGTGCGCCTCCATGGGAAGGACGGCGCCATGCTCTGGCACAACGGCGGTACCGCGGGCTACCGCTCGTTCGTGGGCGTGCAGGAGGGTTCGGCCGTGGCGGTGCTCACCGCCTGCGACCGGTCCGTCGACGGCGTCGGCATCCGGCTGCTGAGGTCGCTGGCGTCCGGCTGATCAGCCGTCCACCGACGCGCGGGCGTAGTCCGGGTCGCCGGCAGGGGCGTCGGGGCTGGCACCGGCACCGGCGTACGCCTGGTTGGACCAGCCCTCGAGCTCGGTCATCACGGCGGCGTGCTTGTCGACGCAGACCACCAGCAGGTCACCCTTGTTGGACCGGCTCATGGCGTGGCGGACGGCGTCGATCTCGTCGAGGACCACCTCGACCTGCTTGCAGCGTGCGCCCTCCGACATCGCGGCCGACACACCCTGCCGCACCAGCTCGGCGACCTCACCGCGGTTCCTGCCCCGCAGCGCCTCGTCCTCGCGTACGACGATCACGTCGAAGTGCTGGGCGGCAATGTGGCCGAGCTCGCTCATGTCCTCGTCGCGGCGGTCGCCGGCGGTGGCGATGATGCCGATGCGAGACGGGCGGGCGAGATCGTGGGAGGAGTCGAGGGACTCCCCGACCCGATCCACGAAGTCGCCCAGCATCAGCATGCCGGGCGCGTTGTGGCAGTAGTCGACGATGACGTTGACCCCGTTGACCTCGACCTCGTTGAGCCGTCCGGGGGAGAGGTAGTAGTTGGTCGAGAAGCTGCGCAGTCCCTGCCGGATGTCGTGGAGGGGAGCGCCCGCGGCGAAGGCGGCGGCCGCGGCGGCGAGCGTGTTCTGCACGTTCATCCGGGCCTTGCCGCCGAAGGTCGCCGGCAGCAGGTGGGTCCACGCGAGCTGCATCTCGCGGCGTCCGTGCTTGACCACGATCATCTCGCCCCGGTCGGACGGGTTGAGGACGAGCGCCTTGCCACCGCGGCGGCAGTGAGCGTCGATCATGTCGCGTGCGTCGCTGCCGGGGTCCTCCATCGAGAACCACACGACCTCACCGCTGCAGCGGCGGCGCATCCCACGCACCAGGGGATCGTCGGCATTGAGCACGGCGGCGCCGGTGCGCGGGACGGCCTCCACGATGACGGCCTTCACGTCGGCCAGCTGCTCGACGGTGTCGATGCCGCGCAACCCGAGGTGGTCGGGCTGGACGTTGAGCACCACGGCGACATCGTTGCGCTCGTAGCCGAGGCCCTCGCGCAGGATCCCGCCGCGGGCGACCTCGAAGACGGCGAAGTCGACACGGGGGTTCTGGAGCACCATCCGTGCCGATCGCGGGCCGGACGCGTCGGCGCGGATCAGCAGTCGCTCGTCGATCACGACGCCGTCGGTCGACGTCATGCCGACCTTGTTGCCCATGCCCTTGAAGATGTGGGAGATCATCCGCGCGGTCGTGGTCTTCCCGTTGGTGCCGGTGACCGCGACGATCGGGATCCGAGCCGTGGCGCCGGGCGGGAACAGCATGTCGACGACCGGCTTGGCGATGAACTGCGGTTCGCCGATGGTCGGGTGGGTGTGCATCCGGAAGCCGGGGGCGGCGTTGACCTCGCAGATCGCGCCGCCGGTCTCGCGCACCGGCTCGGTGATGTCGGGGCAGATGAAGTCGATGCCGGCGATGTCGAGCCCGATCATGCGAGCCGCCTCCTCGGCGATCTCGACGTTCTCCGGATGCGCCTCGAAGGTGCGGTCGATCGAGATGCCGCCGGTCGACATGTTGCCGGTCAGTGCCAGCTTCACCATCTCGCCCTCGGCCGGGACCGACTCCAGGGTGTGCCCCTGAGCCTCGAGCACCTCCTCGGCGGCTGCGTCGACCTTGATCCTCGTCAGCACCTTCTCGTGCCCGACTCCGCGGCGAGGGTCGGCGTTGGTCAGGTCGACCAGCTCCAGGACGGTGGAGGTGCCGTCGCCGACGACGTGGGCCGGCACGCGCTCGGCGATGGCGATCATCCGGCCGCCGATGATGAGGCAGCGGTAGTCCTTGCCGGTCACGAACGACTCGACGATGACCGAGCCGCGGCGCGACTGCTCCTGCGCAACCGGGAAAGCCTCGCGGACGTCGGTCTCGTCCTGGAGGTCCAGGCAGACGCCTCGCCCGTGGTTGCCGTCGAGGGGCTTCACCACCACCGGGTAGCCGATACGCCCTGCGGCCGCGACCGCGCCGTCCGCGGTGCGGATGGTGTCCTGCTTGGGGACGGGGAGTCCGGCCGCGCCCAGGAGTCGTGTCGTCAGGTCCTTGTCGGAGGCGATGTCGACTGCGATCGAGGAGGTCTCCGACGTCATCGTCGCCCGGATCCGCTTCGCGTGGACGCCCTGGCCGAGCTGGACCAGGGAGTGCTGGTTGAGCCGGATCCACGGGATGTCGCGCGAAACCGCCTCGTCGACGATCGCCTGGGTGGACGGACCGAACGCGGTGCGCTCGGCCCGCTTGATGAACGTCTCGAGCTCGGTCTCCCAGTCGAAGTCGGGGTCGCCCTCGACGAGATGGTTGACCAGACGTACGGCGAGTCGCCCGGCAGCCAGGGCGACCTGCTCGTCGACGTACCCGTAGATCACGTTGTAGACGCCGGTTCGGCCCTTGACCTGCCGCGTCTTGCCGCGGCGGATGTCGTGGCCGACGACCTGCTGGAGCGCCAGCGCGCAGTGCTCGGTGACGTGGCCCAACCAGGTGCCCTCGTTGAGTCGCTCGACGAAGCCGCCGCGCCGGCCGCGGGAGCACGAGTGGTCGCGCAGACCCGGGAGCATCTGCACGAGGTGCTCGGTGAAGTCCGGCAGCGTGTTGGTCGGGTACTGCTCGAGCGAGCCGAGGTCCACCACGAGATGGATCGCCTTCTCGTACGACCAGACGTTGGCGCCCCGGTAGACCCTGGTCTCCAGGATGGTGAGGTCGGGGGTCGGGCGTTCGGTCATCTCGCGGCTCCGTCCTGCTGGTGAGGGGCGGTGGACTGCTTGCGGGTGCGCGCCTGGCGTCGACGCAGCGTCGCGGGCGACACGTCGGAGGCGGCGATGTCGCGGGCCAGCTGGCGCATGTCGTGCTGCGCCTCGGCCAGCTCGGCGGCGTCCTCGGGATCGATGCGTTGCTCCGCCGGGATCAGCGCCCGTTCGGTGAGGTCGAACTCGGCGCCCTCCGGGAGGACGTGAAGCGTCACGCCGCTGGCCAGCAACGGCCTCGACCGCTTCGCCTCGTGGGCGTTGGAGATCATCCGGGACGGGTCGAAGACGGTGACCGCCCCCCGGCCGACGACCTTCATGACCTGGCGACCGTCGACCTCGGTGACGATCGCCGCGGTGTCCTCGTCGACGCCGATCCCCAGCAGCTGCGGCGACTGCGACACGATCATCAGCAATCGGCCGTAGCGGTTGCGCTGGTCGAAGTGCTGGTCGATGACCGCTGAGTCGAGGAGGCCCGAGACCGGCCGCGACCTGGGTCATCCGTTGCTTCGGCGTCGCGCCGGGACCGCCGAAGGCGACCATGTGGGACGACTGGATGCTGGCACCGGCCGAGGTCCCGCCGATGACGGCACCGCGGCGGTACGCCGCGACGATGGCTTCAGCCACCGGTGTCCCGCTGATGATCGAGGAGAGCTTGAGCTGGTTGCCGCCCGTCATGAAGATGCCGGTGCAGTCGCTGAGCCGGTCGACGAGCGCGGGATCGTGCGCCTCATCCCGCGACTCCGGCGTCACCGACACGACGTCACCGGCGCCCAGGGCTCGGAACAGTGCGTCGTACACCTCGACCACGGCGTCGCCGAGCGAGGAGGCGGTGGGGATGACGGCGATGCGGGCGTCGCTGCCGCCACTGGCAGCCACGAACTCCTTGAGGATCGTGCGCTTGCGCAGCTTGTCCTCGGCGCCGCCGATGATCATGAGGCGTCCGATCGGCATGACAGCGAGGCTATCGGCTGCCAGAGTTGCGGCGTGCAGCAGTCACGACGCCTGGTCCTGGTCCGCCATGCCAAGGCCGAGCAGAGCGGGGACACCGACGACGGACGGGCGCTCGCCGAGACCGGCCGCGACGACGCCGCCGCGGGTGGAGCCTGGCTGGCGTCCTCCGGCTTCGTTCCCGACCACGCCTTGGTGTCGTCGGCCCGTCGAGCCCAGGAGACGTGGGAGGCGTTGTCGTCTCCCCACGGTTGGGAGGTGGAGGTCGACGTCTCGGACCTCCTCTACTCGGCCGAGCCGGAGACCGTCCTCGACCTGCTCCGGGAAGTTCCGGACGGGTCGCGTTCGGTGATCGTCGTCGGCCACAACCCGACCATGGCCTACCTCGCCACCATGGTCGACGACGGTTCCGGCGATGAGGCGGCCGCCACCGAGCTCACCACCCGCGGCTTCCCGACCTGCTCGCTCGCCGTCTTCGAGTACGACGGCGACTGGGCCGCCCTCGACGTCACCTCGGCCAGGCTCGTGGCCTTCCACGTCGGCCGCGCCTGATCGACCGACCTCACAGCGGGGGAGCAGGCGTGACGATGCCGGCCTCGGCGTCGGCGGCCTCGATCTCCTCACGGGAGATGCCCAGCAGGTACATGATCGCGTCGAGATAGGGGACGTTCACCGAGGTGTCGGCGGCCTCGCGCACGACCGCCTTGGCGTTGAACGCGATGCCGAGCCCGGCGGCGTTGAGCATGTCGAGGTCGTTGGCGCCGTCACCGATCGCGATCGTCGCCTCCAGGGGTACGCCGACGGCATCGGCGAACTCCTTCAGCGCCGTGGCCTTGCCGGCCCGGTCGACCACGCTTCCGACGATCCGCCCGGTGAGGACGCCGCCCTCGATCTCGAGCTCGTTGGCCCGCGAGTAGTGGATGCCGAGATCTGCGGCGAGGCGGTCGGTGATCTGGCTGAAGCCACCCGAGACCAGCGCGAAGCGGTAGCCGAGCCGGCGCAGCACCCGCACCATGGTCCGCGCGCCCGGCGCGAGCACGAGCGCGTCGTACACCTGGTCGAGCACGGTCGCATCGAGACCCTTGAGCAGCGCGACGCGCTCGCGCAGCGCCTCCTCGAAATCGAGCTCGCCGGCCATCGCGGCCGCCGTCAGCCGCTCGACGTGCGGCAGCTGACCGGCGTGTCGGGCGATGAGCTCGATGACCTCGCCCTGGATGAGCGTGGAGTCGACGTCGAGCACGATCAGCCTCATCCCGCGGCGCATCAGGTTGGCCGGCTGCACGGCGACGTCGATTCCCTGCGTCGCCGCCTCCGTGGCGAGCAGGGTGCGGAGCCGATCCGGCTCGACGCCCGAGACGTGGAGGTCGATGGCGGTGACCGGGTAGCGCGCCATGCGCTCGATGCGGTCGATGTTGGCGCCGCAGTCCGCGATGCGACCGGAGACCGCGGCCATGTGGGCGGCCTTGAGCGGGGTGCCGATCACCGTGACGTGCGAGCGACCGTCACGCCGCACCTTGTTGTCGCCCACCCCTCGGTGGACGTCGACGGTCATGTCCAGGGCGGCCCCGGTCTCCTCGACCGCCTCCCGGAGTCGCTTCCAGTCCCGTGGTGCCGTCACCAGGACGCCGAGGATCAGGCGCCGCCGGAGCACGATCTGTTCGATGTCGAGCACTTCGACGCCGGCCTGCGTGAGCGTCTCGAAGACCGCCGACGTGACACCGGGCCGGTCCTTGCCGCTCAGCGTGATGAGCAGGGTCTTCGCTACGTCCTGGTCCATGACGGTTCGAGGCTATCCGCTTCGTTACGGCGCCGTGATTGACCGGGCTGCCGTGGACTCCGACAGTGACCTTATGGTCCGTCGCGGCGTGCTGGTGCTTCCCCTGCTGTTCGCCGTGCTGGGCGCGTGCACGAGCTCACCGAGTGACTCCCCACCCCCCGCCCCCGATGACGCCACCACTGGGTCAGTGGCGGAGCAGCCAGTGCTGGGTGCCTCCCACGAGCTGCTGCCGGACCCGGCAGCCGAGGGGTTGCTCCTGGTCACGGGACCTCCGGAGGGTGTCGCCTCCGGCGAGCCGTTGGAGCTGTGGCTGTGGGACGGCACGGACTGGGCGACGGTCCCCGCGACCGGTGAGGTTCCACCTGCGCGCAACTTCTTCTCGGCGACGTACGACGACGTGCGTGACGTGGTCGTGCTGTACGGCGGTGACCTCCCGGCGGCCGAGTCGGCCACGGTCTGGGAGTGGGACGGGAGCCAGTGGCAGTCGAGCACCGCCGAGGGACCCGGGCCCAGAGTGGCGACGGCCATGAGCTTCGACTCCGTTGCCGGGCAGGCGCTGATCTACGGTGGCGACGACGGGCAGGGCAACATCCTGAACGACACGTGGGCGTGGGATGGGCGTTCCTGGTCCCAGCTGCCGGGACGGGGCCCGAGCCCACCGCGGTTCCCTGGCGCCATGGTGACGACACCGGACGACGGGGAGACCGTCCTCCTCGGCGGCCACCAGGTCATCGACGAGGACCTGCCGCCGGCACTGGGCGACACCTGGATACGCGACGCCGACGGCTGGCATCTCGAGCCGGACACCGGGGGTCCGGGCGACGTGGTCAACGCCAGGGGGCTGGTCCACCCGGAGCTGGGCACCCTCGTCGTGGGTGGTTCGGACCTCGAGGTCGAACGGGGCGACGTGATGCGGTGGACCGGCCGGCGAGTGGGAGATCCTGGCTCGTGACGTCTTCCCGCCCCGGCAGGCCTTCGGGCTCGGCTACGACGCGACGCGCGACGTCGTGGTCCTCAGCGGAGGTGTGGTCGAGCCCGGCAGCCTCGAGCGGCACCAGGACGTCTGGGAGTGGTCGGGAGACCCGGACAGCCCGGCGACCCGTGTCAGCGGTCCGTCCTAGCCTGATCGGATGGACACCACCCATCACACGATCGCCTACATCGAGCTCGCTGCCGACGACCTCGCCACGTCCCGTGCGTTCTACGAGGCTGGCTTCGGCTGGGAGTTCAACGACTACGGGCCGACCTACGCCGGCATCCGCTCCGCCTCGGGCGACGGGGAGGTCGGTGGCCTCAACACGAACAACTCCGGCGGGCTGGGCGGGGCCCTGGTGCTGATCGTCTCCGACGACGTCGAGGCGTCGCTGGCGTCCGTCGAGGCCGCGGGTGGCCGAGTGGTCACCCCCATCGAGGCCTACCCGGGTGGCCGTCGGTTCACGTTCGCCGACCCGGCCGGAACGGTGCTCGGAGTCTTCCAGTCCGACTGATCCGGGCCTCAGGCAGGCGGCCACGCCTCGGGCGAGCAGGCGGCGACCAACGCGCGGCGCGCGGCCCGCTCCAGCGGCACCAACGTCTGCCTGCGGCGCGTGACGTCCGACGCTGACGTGGCACCGCCGTCGTCGGCCAGGGCCACGTCGGTGATGGTCAGGGCCGTCAGCGCGCGGGCCGCGAGGTCCACGCACCGGCCAGGGATCCCGGGTGGTGCGTCCAGGTCGGGGCGCGTGCCGTCGAGGAACAGATCGGCCGCCTCGGGCCTCCAACGTGCGACCTCGAGCGCCGCGAGGGCGTCGGCCACGACGATCGTCTGCCGCCGCAGCTCGCGGTCGGCCTCCCCGACGTCGGGCAGCTGGCGACGCGCGGCCGGGGCGTCGAGCCAGGTGACGGTCTCCACGGCCTCGTCGGGCACCAGGGCGAGGCCGGCCTCGACGCAGACCACGGCCTGACCGTGGTCGAGGGCGAGGTCGTTCAACGCTGCGGGTCCACCCAACCCCAGCGGATCACCCTCGACGGGCAGGGCGAGCCCACACCCCGTCGCACCGGCGCCCCTCAGCCGTCCGAGCACGACCGCGAGCGGGTCCCCGTGCCGGTCGCGGTGAAGGCGCTCGTCTGCCTCCACGGCATCGATCACCAGGTCCGTGACGACGTGACCGCGCAGCCACGACGTGACCCACCACGCCGCCACAGCGGACACGGGAAGGGAAGTGGTCACGGCGGGCGAGGATACGCGTCGAGGCCCTCGATCACGGGCACTAGGGTGGCGGCCATGTCCGCCGTCCTCGAGTTCGCAGGTGTCACGGTGCGACGAGGGCAGGCGACGTTGCTGGACTCGATCGACTGGACCGTCGAGGCCGACGAGCGCTGGGTGGTCCTGGGCCCGAACGGAGCCGGCAAGACGACGCTGCTCCAGGTGGCGGCCGCCCAGATCCACCCGGCAGCAGGCGTGGCGGGCATCCTCGACGAGGTCCTCGG
This sequence comes from uncultured Actinomycetota bacterium, assembly GCA_963804845.1. Taxonomy (GTDB): domain Bacteria; phylum Actinomycetota; class Actinomycetes; order Propionibacteriales; family Nocardioidaceae; genus Nocardioides. Next base: position 1,380,619 of record CAWDSA010000007.1, read on the forward strand.
GACCGTCGACGTCTTCGAGCTGCGGCCACGGATCGGTCTCACCAGTGCCGCCCTCGCCGAGCGGATCCCGCGCGGGGAGCGGGTCCGCGACGTCGTCGTCTCCGCGTCGTACGGCGTCGTCGGCCGGTGGCGCGAGGCGTACGACGAGCTCGACCACGACCGGGCGACCGACCTGCTCATGGAGGTCGGGATGAGCCAGCTGGCCGACCGTACGTTCGGCACCCTCAGCGAGGGCGAGCGCAAGCGGGTGCAGATCGCGAGGGCGCTGATGACCGACCCCGAGCTGCTGCTGCTGGACGAGCCGGCTGCCGGACTCGACCTCGGTGGGCGCGAAGACCTGGTGAGCACGCTGTCCCTCCTGGCCCACGACCCTGCCTCGCCGGCGACCGTGCTGGTCTCCCACCACGTCGAGGAGATTCCGCCCGGCTTCACCCATGCGTTGCTGCTGCGCGAGGGCAGCGTGGTGGCGGGCGGTCCGATGGAGGAGGTCGTGACCGAGCAGAACCTGTCGGCCGCCTTCGCCCTACCCCTGGTGCTGCGCCACGAGGCCGGCCGGTACTCAGCCCGCCGGCGAGCCCGTCGTCACGCCGGCTGAGCGGTGACGCCCTCAACCCGCCGGATAGGCTGGTGGCATGGACTGGTTCCAGGACCACCTCACCGCGACCTGGCTGGGTCTCACGGTGCTGTTGGGCGTGGCGGAGATGTTCAGCCTCGACCTCGTGCTGGCCATGCTCGCCACCGGTGCCGCCGCAGGCATGGTCACCAGCGTGTTCACCGACCTGATCGTCGTGCAGCTCCTGGTCGCGATCCTGACCTCGCTCGGGATGCTGGCCCTGGTCCGTCCCAGCCTGGTCGCCAAGCTCCAGACCGGTCCCGAGCTCCGGCTCGGACACACCAAGCTGATCGGCACCCAGGGCACGGTCACCCGCACCATCACCGCGCTGGCGCCGGGCGAGGTCAAGCTCTCCGGCCAGGAGTGGACCGCTCAGCCGTACGACGAGACCCTGACCATCGAGCTGGGGGAGACGGTGGAGGTGCTGGACATCCGCGGCGCCACCGCCTACGTCCACCCCGTTCCTCGCCTCGAAGCATGACCATCGAAGCGGACCGAACCGGAGGAGACAGATGACCCCCCTGCTCATCGTGATGGCGCTGCTGGCGCTGTTCGCCGTCGTACTGCTGGCGAAGACGATCAAGATCATCCCGCAGGCGCGCGCCGGCGTCGTCGAGCGGTTCGGCAAGTACCAGCAGACCCTCGACGCGGGTCTCAAGACGGTCGTGCCGTTCGTCGACAAGGTCCGCTACCTCATCGACCTCCGCGAGCAGGTCGTCAGCTTCCCGCCGCAGCCGGTGATCACCGAGGACAACCTGACGGTCTCGATCGACACCGTCATCTACTTCCAGGTCACCGACCCGGTCGCGGCGACCTACGAGATCGCCAACTACATCCAGGCCGTCGAGCAGCTCACCATGACCACGCTGCGCAACATCGCCGGTGGCATGGACCTCGAGCAGACGCTGACCAGCCGCGAGGAGATCAACACCGGACTGCGCGGCGTCCTCGACGAGGCGACCGGCAAGTGGGGCATCAAGGTCAACCGGGTCGAGGTCAAGGGCATCGACCCGCCGCCCTCGATCAAGGACGCGATGGAGAAGCAGATGCGCGCCGAGCGCGACAAGCGGGCGCTGATCCTCACCGCGGAGGGGCAGCGGCAGTCGGCGATCCTCACCGCGGAGGGCAACAAGCAGTCGTCCATCCTCAACGCCGAGGGCGACCGGGAGTCGCTGATCCTGCGCGCCCAGGCCGACCGGGAGTCGCAGATCCTGCGCGCGCAGGGCGAGGGCCAGGCCATCCAGACCGTGTTCCAGGCGATCCACGACGGCCAGCCCGACCAGTCGCTGCTGGCCTACCAGTACCTCCAGATGATGCCGAAGATCGCCGAGGGCGACGCCAACAAGGTGTGGGTCATCCCTCGGAGATCACCAAGGCGCTGGAAGGTCTCGGCTCGTCGATCCACGAGATCGCCGGCATCCCGCAGGACGCCACCCCGCGCACACGCGTCGACATGGGCCCGACCGAGCCCCAGCTCGCCAAGGGTTCAGATCAGCTGGGCGTGTCGGAGGCGAACAGGGCCGTCGAGGAGGCCATCGCGGCCGCCGCCGAGGCCGCCAACCCCGGCAAGGCGTCGCGCGCCCATCAAGCTGCCGCGGCCGCCGGCAGCGCGTCGGATCCCACGACCGATGACGTCGCCGATGCCCCGCCGACGCCGGGAGCCCCGCCCACGACGTGAGCGCGTTCGAGATCGTCGCGATCCTGATGGCGGGGGTCGCGGCAGGAACCATCAACACCGTGGTCGGGTCGGGAACCCTGATCACGTTCCCGACCCTGCTGGCGTTCGGGGTTCCCCCGGTGACGGCCAACGTCTCCAACACCGTCGGCCTGGTGCCGGGCTCGCTGTCGGGTGCGGTCGGTTACCGCGCCGAGCTGTCCGGACAGCGCACGCGGTTGCTGCGGTTGGGCTCCGCCTCACTCCTGGGAGGTACGGCGGGTGCCGTGCTCCTGCTGTGGCTGCCGTCGGAGGCGTTCGACGCCATCGTGCCCGTGCTCGTCGGGCTGGGAGTGCTGCTGGTCGTGATCGGTCCGGCCACCTCACGCCGGGTCGCGGCCCGGGCCGAGGCGAGCGGGGGACTGCCCGAGCACGGCACCTGGTGGGTGTGGCCGGCGGTGGCACTGGCCGGTGTCTACGGCGGCTACTTCGGGGCAGCCCAGGGGGTGCTGCTCGTCGCGATCCTGGGGATCGGCGTGGCCGACAGCCTCCAACGCCACAACGCCACGAAGAACGTGCTCGCGCTGATCGTCAACGGGGTCGCGGCGATCGTGTTCATCGCCGTCGCCGACGTGGACTGGGAGGTCGCCGGCCTCATCGCCGCCGGCTCGATCGTGGGCGGCCAGCTGGGTGCCACGGTCGGACGACGGCTGCCGCCCGCGGTCCTGCGCGCCGTGATCGTCGTGGTCGGGGTCACCGCGCTGGTGGTCTTCCTGCGGGACTGAGTGTGCTCAGAGCTCCCGCCACCCGCTGACGCCGGACACCGCTGCCGCGACGGCAGGTGTGGCCAGGAGCAACGAGGTGACCCGGCTCACGGAGCGGTCGCGGCCGGCAAGGAAGGCGGCGCCCGCGTCCGCGGCGTCGACCGCGACGCCGAACGCCACCAGCTGGCGCTGTGCATCGCCGCTGGCGAGCAGTGTCGCCGCTCCGAGCGCGATCTCACGGCCCCCGAAGAGCCGGGTCATGTAGGGGAGCTGGGGATTGCCGATCGCATCGAGGCGGAACAACCGAGCACCCGTGGCGGGAGCCGCGACCGCGACGGAGCCGATCAGGATGCGGGCCGCAGCGAGGGTGAGAGCCGGATTCATGTCCCGGACCCTAGTGGGCGTCACCGTCGACGTACGCCGTCAGCCAACGGGTGAGCTCGTCGTAGACCTGGGCCCGCGGCTCCGGCAGGGAGAGCGTGACGTCATGCCGAGCGCCGGGGATGCCCACATAGGTGACATGCCGCCCGAGGGCCGGTGACCAGCGGCGGATCTGCTCGACGTCGAGCACCACGTCGTTCTGGTGCACGTCGTCGCCCATCTCTTGCGGCCAGGCGGTCGAGGCCGAGGACAGCACCAGCGTCGGGCAACCGACGTCGAGGCCCGACTGGAGCTGGGCGTGCCCTCGCCGGACCGCCCGGAGCCAACCGGCGAAGACCGGGAACGACATGATCGGCTTCAGCTCCTGGTCGAACTCCCACTCTCCCTCGTGCTCGTGGTGCAGGCTGCGGGCGTAGAAGCCGTCGACCCGGCGCGGAACGATGCGATAGGGCGTTCTGCCGCCGATCCGCTCGACCGCGATCGTGCCGAGGGTGCGCATCAGCGTGCTGCCCTGCATGTCGAGCCACGGGGCGTTGAGCACCATCCCGGCCAGTCCCGGCTGTCGCTCGTCGGCCCACAGCGATCCCGTCAGGCCGCCCGTCGAGTGAGCACTGAGGACGACATGGTGGTGGCCGTCGCGCTGTGTGACCCGGTGCCACGCGGCGTCGAGGTCCGGAAAGTAGTCGCGCAGGTCACTCGCGAAGTGTGGCGACTGGTGCGGTAGAAGGGACCGGCCGCACTTGCGCAGATCCACAGCGTAGAAATCGTATCCGCGAGCCGTCCAGAACTCGGCGTACTGTGTCTGGAAGAAGTAGTCGGCGAAGCCATGCACATGAAGTACCGCACGGCCGGTGGGTTGATCGGCTCGGCGATGGATGAGCGTGGCGACGACCGCGCCCTCGTCGTCGGGCGGGAAGTGGATCGTCTCCGCGGTCCACGGTTCGCCGAGCAGGTCGGTGGTGGGGGCGCGCATGACGGAATCCTGTCAGGGTACGGGGCGGCAGTCGCGCGGAAGGGGCCGTCCGGCGTCCGATCGGGCGGTGACGCACAGCCAAGTAAAATCGGGATTGGACGACGTAACGAGGGTCGTTCCTGTTCGTTGAGCGACCAGACGTGATTGTCTGCGTCCGTATGAAGAAATGACAAAGCACCGGCCGGGGGGCCGGTTTACTGGGGGGACACCACCTTGAAGCACACCTTTACCTACCTGCGCGCGGGTTTGCTCGCGCTCGCCATCTTGATGATGGGAACAATCTTCCTGGCCAGTCCGGCCTCTGCCCACCAGGGCAACATCACCGCGGTCGGACAGTGCCAGCCGAACGGCACCTACCTCGTCACGTACACGCTGTCGTGGTCGAACGTGCCCCAGGCCGCCTACGGCACCAAGATCCTCACCCGCACCGACAGCGACGGTGTGTTCGACTCCGGGTGGGAGAACGCCGCCGACAGCTTCGCCTGGACCGACCGCGGCGCGATCAACTCGCCGCAGGGTTCGATCAGCTGGACGACCACGCTGCCCGGCACCACCGTGGGGGACGGCAAGTGGGAGTACGGCTATCTCGACTGGAGCAACGGCAACACCTCCAACCAGTTCCACGACACCCGCGTCGAGGACCTGGGCGGTGACTGTGAGGACACCACGACGCCGACACCGGTCACGGTCGACGTGGAGTTCGGTGACAACGTCTGCATCAACAACGTCTACACCGAGCCGACCATGAACGCCCCGGAGTTCGAGGGGACGACCCAGGAGATCACCGGCACGGTGGCTCCCGGTGAGACGGTCACCGTGACCTACACGGCCCTGCAGGGATTCGTGATCGAAGGTCAGAACACCTTCACCCACACGTTCCCGGCCGAGCCTTCCTCGGTGACCGACTGCGACAAGGGCGAACAGCCGGAGCCGCTGGTGCGTGACCGCTCCAAGACGCGCACCGACTGTGACGGCGTCGAGCGTCGCGAGTGGGACATCGTCACCGCGTACGTCTGGAACGGTTCGGAGTGGGTCCTCGGTGAGCCCGAGGTCCGCAACGACACCGGCTGGGTGTTCGTCCGCCACCTGACGGCGGCTGAGAAGAAGCAGCTCGGCTGCATCGAGGTCAAGGGTGAGGAAGAGACCGCACCCGACGACGAAGAGAACGACGAGCAGGAGCAGGCTCCGGCCGTCCAGGTCGCGCCCACCCAGGAGACGGTGCCGACGTCGGTCGACGCCGGTCTTGCCCCAGCGTCGTTCGCCGACTCGGCAACCGCACCTGCCGGCCCGCGCTGGCTGGCTCCGCTCCTCGGCGGCGTGATCGTGCTCGGTCTGGCCGGGTTCTGGCGGCTGAAGGGTCTCGCCGAGGCCTGATCACCGAGGTTCCACACCTTCTCGAGAGAGCACGACGAGGGGCGGCCCACGCGGGCCGCCCCTCGTTGCTGTGTCGAAGACGCCCGCCGTGGAACTCGACGTCGTCGAGCCGGGACGCGGAACAGCGCAGTGCGTCGGCGGCACCCACTGGCACCGACGCACTGCGCTGTTCTCAGGTGGATGACCAACCGGTCACCCGACGACGTGCGGGGGCAAGCAGGTAGCCCACAACCGGCTTGCCCCAGAGAGCGTCAGCGGTGCCCCGCTGTGCCCTCCTGCACGTCGCGGTTCAGGTGGCGTCGCCGAAGTTCACGACACCGACGAAGCGACCATCACTGTCGAGGCGGACGCCGACACCTGCCCAACGGGCCCGCTCCTTCATGATCACGTCGCGATGACTGGGGGAGTTGAGCCAGGCGGCCACTGCCGACTGGGGAGTGAGGCCCGAACCGCGGACCAGGACCTCGCCGGTCCACTGAAGGTCGCACTGGTTGATGACCCTCATCTGGTTGCGGTGGACGAAGTCACCGGACAGCTTGATCTTGCGTGCCCACCGTTCGGACTTGTGGTCAACGCAGGACTCGAAGAGCCGCACCTTGTTGAGGCCGGCGGCCGCCCGGGCCTTGTTGATCTCGACCAGGATCCGGTTCTCGAACTCGTTCCGGTCCTTCTGGGGGTTTGCTTCGGGGTCGGGTGCCGGGGCGAGCCAGGTCTTGGCCTGCGCGGGCATCGCGAGCAGCCCGACGGCGCCGGCCACGAGGGCCAGGGACAGGATGGCTGCAGAAATCAGCCGTGCACAGTGACGCATGGGGGGCTCCGTCTGTACAGGCCACCGGGGGGATGGCCGTTGTGGGCTTCGGTCACTGGGTCGGTGACCGTCGGCGGTCGCGGGGGGAGCGACCACCTCGGGGTGGGCTACTCGACCCGGAGGGGGGCACCGGGCCGCGTGGTGTTGCCGTGCAACTTCGTGGTGTAGAAGTACACAGTTTGGTAACAGAACGGGTTTTCCGCAATAGCCCGAATTGACTATGCCCCCTAGTCCTTCGGCGGGCCGCACGATTTCGGCCATGCCGGATACTGACCGACATGAGTGAGGACGGGCAGCAGCCGACAGGCTCCGGGCGCATGACCTGGACCCTCGTTGTCATCGGCTTGCTCCTGGTCGTCATCGGCGGAGCCACCTGGCTCTTCCAGCCGTCGACCTCCTCGGGGCAGCAGGTCGTGGAGGACGACCCGACCCCGAGCGTGAGCATGCCTCCGGGCCAGGAGGTGGTGGACGCCGTGCCGCTGCCGAGGGAGAAGCGGGTCGAGACCGAGCCCGGAGCCCCCGAACGCCTCGAGGTGCCGTCGCTGGGAATCACTGCTCCGATCATTCCGATCGGTGCGCCGGGAGGCGTGCTGACCCCGCCGTCCGACCCGCAGACGCTGGGGTGGTGGGCGGATGGCGCCAAGCCGGGCGCCCGCCTGGGGTCGGCCCTCGTCACCGGTCACACCGTCCACGCCGGTGGTGGAGCGATGGATGACCTCGAACGGATCAACGACGGTGACCGCGTGTGGATGACGACCGACCGCGGCCGGATCGGCTACGACGTGGACAACGTGGTCGTGCTCGGCAAGGGCGAGCTTGCTGAGCGCGCCGGCCGGATCTTCGACCAGGAGGTGCCCGGGCGGCTGGTGCTCATCACGTGCGAGGACTGGAACGGTGTCGAGTACCTCAGCAACGTCGTGGTCACCGCGACCCCGGCGGTGGCCTGACCGGAGCCCGGACCCGGGTCCTCAGTGCTGGTAGGTCCCGTGGACGATGGCGCGCCCGAGTGTCTTGAAGGCCAGGTTGAAGCTCATCACGGCGGGGGACGCGTCGGCGTCGATGCCGAGAGAGTCCTCACCGACGGCGTGCACGACGAAGAAGTAGCGGTGCGGCTGGTCGTTGGGCGGGGGAGCGGCGCCCATGAACTCCGAACCGCCCCCGTCGTTGCGCAACATGAAGGCATCGCCCGGCAGGTCGGCGTCGGCCGCACCGGCGCCGGCGTCGAGTGACGTGACGTCTGCGGGGAGGTCGACCAGGGCCCAGTGCCAGAAGCCGCTCGGGGTCGGGGCGTCCGGGTCGAAGCAGGTCACGACGAAGGACCTGGTGCCCTCGGGTGCGCCGGACCAGGACAGCTGCGGCGAGATGTTTCCCTCCGCGGCCACCTGGGCGTCGTTGAGCGGCTGGCCGTCGGTGACGTCGTCGCTGGTGACGCTGAACGACGGCCGCGCCGGGAGCAGGTCGTAGGGATTCGGGCTGACCGGGCGTTCGATCGTGGTGTCCACACTCATGGCCCCGACACTACCGAGCCCCGGGTTCGGGGAGAATGCGTCGAGTGACCGAACCCAGCGACCTGCCGCCGTATCCCGTCGGGCTGCGCCTCGGTGGCCGGCGCGTGCTGGTCGTCGGGGGTGGGCACGTGGCGCAGCGTCGGGTGCCGGCACTGCTCGCCGCCGGGGCCGAGGTCGTGCTCGTCTCACCGCAGGTGACGCCGGCTCTCGAGGGCCTCGCGGGGGAGATCACCTGGGTCCAACGGGGCTTCGAGGACGTCGACCTGGACGCGGCCTGGTACGTGATCGCGGCCACCGACGACCCCGGAGTCAATGCGCGGGTGCTTGCGGGCTGCGACAGACGTCGGATCTTCTGCGTGCGCAGCGACGACGCACGTGAGGCTTCCGCGTGGACAGCGGCGTCGGGGCGCCACGGCAGCGTCACGGTGTCGGTGCTCGGCAACCGCGAGCCGAGGCAGTCGGCAGCGCTGCGTGACGACATCGTCAACGCGCTGGCCGATGGGCGCCTGTCCACCTCGGGCGCGCACGACCGCACGCCCGGAGTCCTGCTGGTCGGCGGTGGCCCGGGTGACCCGGAGCTGGTCACGGTCGCCGCCCGCCATGCGCTGGCCTCCGCGGACGTCGTGGTCACCGACCGACTGGCGCCCCGCGAGCTGCTCGACGAGCTCGCGCCCCACGTCGAGCTGGTCGACGTGGCCAAGCTGCCGCGTGGTCGGGCGGCGCAGCAGGAGGAGATCAACCGGGTGCTGGTCGACCGGGCCCGAGCGGGCAAGCGAGTGGTGCGTTTCAAGGGAGGTGACTCGTTCGTCTTCGGCCGCGGGTACGAGGAGGTGCTCGCCTGCCGAGAAGCGGGCGTCCCGGTCACCGTGATCCCGGGATTGCCGAGCCCGATCGCGGTCCCGTCCGTCGCCGGCATCCCCGTCACCCACCGCGGCGTCGCCCACGGCTTCACAGTTCTCAGCGGCCACCTGCCGCCCGGCCACGAGGACTCGCTCGTCGACTGGGATGCAGCGGCCCGGATCGGTGGGACGCTGCTCCTGATGATGGCCGTGGAGAACGCTCCGGCCATCGCGCGCGCCCTGCTCGACCACGGCCGTGGTGCCGACACCCCGGTGGCGGTCGTGTGCGACGGAACCATGCCGGCCGAGCGCATGGTGCTCGCGACCCTGGGCACGCTCGAGGAACGACTCCGGGCCGAGGCCGTCGGGCCGCCGGCGATCATCGTCGTGGGCGAGGTCGTGGCGGTGGCCCACCCCGACGTGTTCGGCCACGGCTGATGGCCGACTCTCGTCGAGGTCGACGACCCCCACGACCCCCGGCTCGCCGACTACCGTGACCTGCGCGACGTCGAGCTCCGCAAGCACCTCGAGAGCGAGCTGGGACTGTTCCTGGCCGAGGGCGAGAAGGTCGTACGCCGAGCCGTGGAGGCCGGCTTCGAGCCCCGGTCGTTCCTGATGGCACCTCGCTGGCTGGACGGGCTCGCCGACGTCCTCGCGACCAGTGAGGTGCCCTGCTTCGTCGTCTCCGAGGCGCTCGCGGAACAGGTCACCGGGTTCCACGTCCACCGCGGCGCGCTCGCCTCGCTCCACCGGCAACCCCTGCCCTCCGTGTCCGAGGTGCTGGACGGCGCGCGGTCGGTCCTCGTGATCGAGGACGTCGTCGACCACACCAACGTCGGCGCGATCTTCCGCTCGGGAGCGGCGCTCGGCTTCGACGCCGTGCTCCTCGCCCCGCGCTGCGCAGATCCGCTCTACCGGCGTGCGATCAAGGTCGCGATGGGCGCCGTGTTCGCCACGCCCTGGACCCGGCTCCCTGACTGGTACGACGCACTGCCGGACCTCTCCGCGCGCGGGTTCACCACCGTCGCCCTGACGCTGGCGGCTGACGCCGTCCCCGTCGACGCCGCGGTCGCCGGCGTCGATCGGCTCGCCCTCGTGCTCGGCTCCGAGGGGCACGGGCTGTCGCCCCGCTGGGAGCAGTCCGCCGACCGGCGCGCGGTCATCCCGATGCGCGAGGGCATCGACTCGCTCAACGTGGCCGCGGCCACCGCCGTGGCCTGCTACGTGGCTGCCCGGCGGTCCACGGCCCGTTGAGTTCGGTCACGTTTGGGTCACGGCCCCGCATGATCCGTCCCGCACACGTTGACTCTGTGACCCAGGACACGTAGTACCTAGGGTTCATCGTTCACTCGGGTGGGCGTCTCGGTCATGTCGTGCTGAGCCCTCCTGCCCATGTCCCAGGGGGAGTACCCAGACGTGATCCGTCGAACAATCGCGACGTCAGCCATCGTGGCGCTGACGATCGGCATGGCTCCAGCCGCCACCGCGGCACCGGGCCACGCGCCGTCCGAGAAGTCGCCCAAGCTCCAAGCAGCGGCCCCCGCGTCGCTCGCCGGCGCCCAGGAGAAGGGCACGGTCGTCTCTCTCGGCGACGGTGCCGGCAAGCAGCTCTACCTCGTCCAGCTCGAGGGCGCAGCAGTGCCGTCGTACGACGGTGGGGTCAAGGGCCTCGCACCCGTGCAGGCCGCGGGTCGCACCTTCGCACCCGACGCCGCACGCGAGCGGGCCTACCGCGACCACGTGGTCGCGGAGCAGGCTGACCTGCGCCGCGACATCGCCGGCGTCACCGGACGTGCCGCCCAGGTGAGGTACGCCTACACCGACGCCCTCAACGGCATCGCCGTCTCGCTCACCCGCGACGAGGCCCGCCAGGTCGCCGAGATCGACGGCGTCGCCGCGGTCCAGGTCGACGAGATCCGCCGGCTGCAGACCGACGTCGGCCCGGAGTGGATCGGCGCCCCCAGCATCTGGGACGGCTCGGCCACGCCGAGCGGCAACGGCACCAAGGGCGAGGGCGTCATCGCCGGCGTCCTCGACTCGGGCGTCAACGCCGCCAACCCCTCCTTCGCGGACTCCGTGCCCGAGGCCGACGGTGGCGACGGCTACAGCCACGACAACCCCTTCGGTGCGGGCAACTACGTAGGTGTCTGCGACCCCGCCAACACCGCGTTCTACAACCCGGACTTCGAGTGCAACGACAAGCTGATCGGTGCCTGGGACTTCGCCCCTGGTGACAACGCCGATGTCGGCTATGCCTACGACGAGAACGGCCACGGCACCCACACCGCGTCCACGACGGCCGGCAACCAGGTCGACGCGACGACCTTCAGTGCCGAGGAGAACCCCGACGATCGCTTCTCGACGACCGAGAACATCAAGGGTGTCGCCCCTCACGCCAACCTCATCACCTACGACGTCTGCGACGGCGGCTGCCCGTTGACCGCCATCGTCGCGGGCATCGACCAGGCCATCGACGACGGCGTCGACGTCATCAACTACTCGATCGGCAGCGCTGCGCCGTCGAGCCCGTGGTCCGACCCCGACGCCCTGGGCTTCCTGAACGCCCGGGCCGCCGGAATCTACGTCGCCACCTCCGCCGGCAACGACGGCCCCGGTGCCGCGACCGTGGGCTCGCCCGCGGACGTCCCGTGGATCACGTCCGTCGGTGCCACCCAGCACAACCGCCAGTGGCAGGCCACCGTCGAGGACATCACCGCCGACGGCGCGACCCACCCCGACATTGAGGGCCTCGCCTTCGCCAACGCCACGGACGGCAGCTACCCGCTCGTCGATGCCGCCGACCTCGGCAGCAACCTGTGTGTGGCCGAAGAGCTCGAGGGCGAGGACCTGACCGGTCAGATCGTCGTGTGTGAGCGCGGCGTCACCGGCCGGGTCGAGAAGGGTCAGGTCGTCGCCGCCCTGGGCGCCGAGGGCATGGTCCTCATGAACGACGCCGCCAGTGGCGACTCGCTCAACGCCGACCCGCACGCGCTGCCGGCCGTCCACATCACCTACGACGACGGCGTCGAGCTGGAGCAGTGGATGGACACTGTCACCGGCGAGGAGGCTTCGCTCTCCGGTGGCACCGAGTACATCGGTGACGACGTTGCGGACATCATGGCCGGCTTCTCCAGCCGCGGGCCCAACCGGGCCGTCGAGATGATCAGCCCCAGCCTGTCGGCGCCCGGCGTCGACATCCTCGCGGGCAACGGCACCGACAACGAGGTCTCGTGGGGCTTCATCTCCGGGACGTCGATGGCCAGCCCGCACGTGGCCGGTGCCTTCGCGCTGATCGCCGCGGCCAACCCGGACTGGACGCCCGCCGAGGCGCAGTCGGCGCTGATGACGACGGCCTTCACCGACGTCACCGACACCGACGGCTCAGAGGCCGACTGGTTCGACATGGGCTCGGGTCGGGTCGACCTGACGAAGGCGTCCAACGCCGGGCTCGTGCTCGACGAGAGCGAGGCCGACTACGTGGCCGCCGACCCGACCGTGGGCGGCGACGTCAAGGAGCTCAACACCGCCAGCATGGCGAGCAGCCAGTGCCTGGAGGAGTGCTCCTGGACGCGCACGGTGACGGCGACCGAGACCGGTGCCGGCACCTGGACGACCGAGGGTTCTGGCGTCTCCGAAGACATCACCGTCACCGTCACGCCCGCGACCTTCACGCTCGCCGAGGGCGAGTCGCAGGAGCTCACGATCACCGCCGACGTGACTGGTGCGTCGACCGAGGACTACCAGTTCGGCGACGTCGTGCTGACGCCCGCCGCAGGTTCGGAGGCTCCGGCCGCCCACCTGCCGGTGGCAGCCCTGCCGTCGACGGGCATCATCCCCGCCGCGATCGACATCGACACCCGACGTGACGCGGGCTCCCAGGAGTCCGAGCCGATCGAGGCCATCGCGATCAGCGACCTCGACATCGAGGCCAACGGCCTGGTGCCAGCCACGGTGGAGGGTCTCTCCATCGAGGAGGACTCGACGAACGACGATGCCTTCGATGGCAACGGCACCGAGGTGGTCGACGTGACGGTCCCGCAGGGGGCAACCCGGTTGATCGCCAAGCTCAGCGACGCGACCGCACCCGACTTCGACCTCTTCGTCGGCACGGGCGAGGTCGCGGCGGAGAACGTGGTGGCCTCCAGCGCTTCGGGCGGGTCGGCCGAGAGCGTCGACATCCCCCTCGGCGACGGCGACGCCGGAGACTGGTGGATCCTGGTCCAGAACTGGGACGCCAGCACGCCCGGTGGCACCGACACGGTGAACCTGGAGCACGCGGTGGTCAGCGGCGACGCCGGCAACCTGCGCGCCGAGGGACCGGCCAGCCAGCCCGCGGGCGACCCGTTCACGATCCGTGCCTTCTGGGACGAGTCGCGCATGCGCGCGGGTGAGACCTGGTACGGCTCGCTGACGCTCAACGCAGCGCCTGGCGGCAGCGACCATCGGCACCATCCCGGTGACGGTGGACCGCCTCGCGGACGACGTCACCAAGAGCGTCGACGCCAACCAGGCGGCACCGGGCGACACCTTGACCTACACGGTCGAGGTGCAGCCCAACGTCACCCCGGAGGACCTCACCTACACCTTCACCGACCAACTGCCGAACGGCACGACGTACGTGGAGGGATCGGGCCCCGAGGGCGCGACCCTCGAGGGCAATGTCCTCACGTGGGAGCACACCATGCCGACCCCGGTCGGTGCGGTGGGTGACTACGAGTGGAGCACCAGCGCCACCGACGAGTCCTGCGCCAATCCGTTCAACGGCGGCGGCTACCTGGACCTCGCCGGCTTCGGCTTCGGCCCCGACCCACTGGTCACCGGTGACGGCGTGCTCTACACGGCGCTGAGCAGTCGCGAGTTCGGCTACTACGAGGACACCCAGTCGGGCATCTCGTTCACCGACGACGGCTACCTGGTCTACGGCGGTATCGACAACTGGTCGGGTGACGTCGGGACGCCTCAGGAGCTGCCGGACACGACGGTTCCCAACGGTGTGGCCGCGATGCTGTGGCAGGACATGCAGATCGTGCACGACGCCCCCAGCGGTGCTGGGGTCACGGTGGCCACGGCAGGCGCCGGGCTCGGCATCATCGAGTTCGACAACCTGCGCAAGGCCGACGATGCCGCGGGTGCCCAGGGCACCTACGACCTCGAGGTCTTCGCCGTGACCGGTAGTCGAGACCTGGTGTTCGCCTACGACAACGTGACTGGCCCCCTCACCGGCGTGACCGTCGGTGCTGAGGACCAGACTGGCGAGCACGGCTCTGCACTGGTCAACCTCGGTGATGCCAGCAGCACGATCGAGGACGACACCGTCGTCTGCGGGACCTACGTCAAGGACGACTCGCCCGTCACGTTCACCTACCAGGTGACCGTCGACGACGACGTCATCGAGGGCCAGGTGCTGCGCAACCGCCTGACGCACACGGTCGACAACCCGGGTGCCAAGGCCGTGCGGCTGTCCAACTTCGTCTCCGTGGTCGAGGGTGCGCAGCCGCCCGCGATCAAGGTGATCAAGAAGCGGGATGCACGTGAGCGCGGAGCGGACGGCGTGGTCGTGTTCAAGCGGCCGAGCGCCGTCTCGGACGAGCGCCTCACGGTGTTCTACGACGTTCTCGGCACCGCCGTGGCCGGTACTGACTACCGTGCCCTGGACGGCAGTATCACCTTCCAGCCTGGCAAGGTCCGGGCCCGGGAGTACGTCAAGGCGGTCAACCGGAAGGGTCAGCAGGGTGTGCGCCGGGTGCGCATCGTCCTCACCGAGGGTGACAGCTACAGCGTCGGTGCCCCGAAGGTCGCCGTGGTGAAGATCCGCGACGCCCGCCGCAGGCGCTGACCGCACATCACGAGACGACCGGCCGGCCACCCCACGCGGTGGCCGGCCGGTCGGCACGTCCAGGGGAACCATCGGACGCCGCGTACCGTCTGGTGGGCACCGCTGATTTCCGGAGGAGCCGCTGTGACGACGCTCAGCACCCGCGCACTCACCGCCATCACCCTGCTTGCCGCTGCTGCTGCTCGGCGGCTGCGGGAAGCTGACCAGACCACCGCCTCCGACGAGCCCACGGAGGGCGCCATGTCCAGCACCCGTCCCCTCGTCCGTCCCGGGTGCGGAGACTCCGCAGGCTCGGGCGGCTGCGGCAGACCTCGCCTCACGCCTCGAGGTCGACCAGGACGAGGTCGTGGTCGTCGCGGTCGAGGCGGTCACCTGGAGGGACGGCAGCCTCGGGTGCGCCAAGCCGGGCACGATGTACACCCAGGCGCTGGTCGAGGGCCAGCGGATCACGCTCGCCGTCGGCGACGAGGAGTACGCCTACCACTCAGGCGGCGACCGTGACCCCTTCCTGTGCGAGGACCCGACCCAGTAGCTCGGCGTCCTCGTTGCTGGCGCGGCGTTCCCACCCTTTGAGGGGTCCCCGGAGGAGCACGGACCCGTCTACGGTCGCACCCATGACCACCACACCGCAGGAGCCGGGGCCGGACCCTGACGTCGTGCCGAGCGGCGACCCGGAACCGATCCCCACCGAGCCGCTGCCCGAGATCGACCCGCACGAGGACCCGCAGACGCAGCCCGCCCCCTGATTCACGCCACCGGACCGGCTCGAGATCAGGTGGGCCAGTCCGCCGGGTAGTCGTCCGCGGCCGCGTCGTGGGCCTTCTGAAGCCTCTTGCGCAGCTTCGTGGGCAGGCGGTCACCGAAGACGGTGCCGACCGTGTGGTCGGTCTCGTGCTGGAGACACCGCGCCAGCAGTCCGTCCCCGCTGAACTCGACGGGCTCCCCGTCGAGCCCGGTGCCGGCGACCGATGCCTGGTCCGGACGCGCGCACTCGACGAAGGCGCCGGGGAACGACAGGCAGCCCTCGTCCTCCACGTCGAGCTGTCGCTCCGTTCCCTCCGGGACGGCCAGCCGCGGGTTGCACACGACACCCACGGTCCGATCCCCGCTCTCGTCGGGACAGTCGAAGACGAACACCGCCCGGTCGACGCCGATCTGGCACGCGGCCAGCCCGACGCCCTCGGCGGCGTACATGGTGGCGACCATGTCGGCCACCAGCGACCGCAGCTCCTCGTCGTACGCCGTGACCTCGGCCTGGGGCCGGTGCATCACCGGCGTGCCCCACCGCGTGATGGGTCGGACGTTCCCGCCCTCGGGAAGGGGGCCGTACGGCGCGTGGACGACGGCGTCGGGCTGGTCGGACATGCCCCGTAGCCTAGGGTCGCCCTGGTCAGCCCGCGGCGGCGACCAGCCCACGAACCAGCGCCAGCTCCGTCCGCATCTCCGGGTGCCACTGCACGCCGACCCGAAACACCTCGCCGGCGGCTTCCATCGCCTCGACGGTGCCGTCCACGGCGCGCGCCGTGACCGCGAAGCCCGGGGCGTCGCGCACCGACTGGTGGTGGTGGCACGACACCTCCACCTCGGGTCCCAGCAACGACGCGATCCGCGAGCCGGGCTCGGTGCTCACGAGGATGTCGCCGAACACGTCGCCGCCGGGGGAGTGGTGGTCGTGGCCGACCAGGTCGGGTGTGTGCTGGTCGAGGGTTCCGCCGGCGTGCACCGCCATCACCTGCATGCCGCGACAGACGCCGAGCACCGGCAGACCCGGGGCGGCCGCCGCGTCGAGGAGCGCCATCTCCCACGCGTCGCGGTCGGGTCGCCAGGCGCTGCTCCGGTGGTGCGGCTCCGCGCCGTACCGGGCCGGGTCGACGTCGGCCCCGCCCGAGACGACCAGGCCGTCCAGGCGCGCCACCACGGCCGCGGCTGCCTCGGGCGATGCCGTTGCCGGCGGCAGCAGCAGCGGAATGCCGCCGGCCGCGACCACCGTGTCGGCGTACTCGGCCTGGAGGACGTCGGCGCGCTGGTGCAGCCAGACGCCCCACGCCGCCTCCTCGCGATAGGTCGTCAGGCCGATCACCGGCGGGCTCATCGTGTGCTCACAGCGGCGTCACGTAGGCCGCGTGGATGCCCCCGTCCACCAGGAAGGTGCTCGCGGTGATGAAGGAGGACTCGTCGGAGGCGAGGAAGAGCACGGCGTTCGCCATCTCGCGGGGCTCGCCGAACCGCCCCATGGGGACGTGCACCAGCCGGCGCGCTGCCCGTTCGGCGTCGGTGGCGAAGAGCTCCTGGAGGAGCGGGGTGTTGACGGGTCCGGGGCACAGGGCGTTGACCCGGATGCCTTCCCGCGCGAACTGGACGCCGAGCTCTCGGGTCATGGAGAGCACGCCGCCCTTGCTGGCGGAGTAGGAGATCTGCGACGTCGCCGCCCCCATCACCGCCACGAACGACGCGGTGTTGACGATCGACCCGCTGCCCTGCGCGACCATGTGTGTCAGCGCGGCCTTGCTGCACAGGTAGACGCTGGTCAGGTTGACCTCCTGCACCCGGCGCCAGGCCTCGAGGTCGGTGTCGAGGATCGACTCGTCGTCAGGAGGGCTGATCCCCGCGTTGTTGAAGGCGATGTCGACCGAGCCGTACGAGTCCTTCGCCATGGCGAACAGCGCGTCCACCTCGTCCTTGCTGGTCACGTCGACGTGGACGTACGTCGCAAACTGCTCGCCCCCGAGCTGGCCGACGAGGACGTGGCCGCGCTCGTCGTCGATGTCGCCGACGACGACCCGCGCACCCTCCTCCACGAAACGCTCGACCGTGGCCAGCCCGATGCCGGAGCAACCACCGGTGACGACCGCGACCTTTCCCTCGATCCGCCCTGCCATCGTCGGCTACTCCCCGTCCCGGTCGGTCGCGATGAACACGTTCTTCTCCTCGGTGAAGGCGGCCGGCGCGTCGGGTCCCAGCTCGCGGCCGAGGCCGGACTGCTTGTAGCCCCCGAAGGGCGTCCAGTAGCGGACCGAGGCGTGGGAGTTCACCGACAGGTTGCCGGCCTCGACACCGCGGGCGACGCGGAGTGCGCGGCCCAGGTCGCGGGTGTAGATCGAGCCGGACAGCCCGTACTCGGTGTCGTTGGCGAGCGCGACCGCGTCGTCCTCGTCGTCGAAAGGCATCACCGCCACCAGTGGACCGAACACCTCCTCCCGCCACACCGCTTCGTCGGTCGAGCGCGACTCGACGACCGTGGGTGGCAACCACCAGCCGGGACCGTCGGGGGCGGTGCCAGTGAAGGCGACGGAGGAGTCGTCGATGTAGCGCTGGACGGTGTCGCGCTGGCCGGCCGAGACCATCGGCCCCATCTCGCTCCGCTCGCCCGCCGGGTCCTCGACGCGGAAGGCCGTGACCGCCTGCTCGAACCGGCCGACGAACTCGTCGTACACGGTCCGCTGCACCAGGATCCGGGATCTCGCACAGCAGTCCTGGCCGGCGTTGTCGAACACCGCGTACGGCGCGGCAGCGGCTGCCTGGGCGACGTCGGTGTCGGCGAAGATGATGTTGGCGCTCTTGCCGCCGAGCTCGAGCGTCACCCGCTTCACCTGCTTCGCGCAGCCGGCCATGATCTGCTGACCGACCTCGGTCGAGCCGGTGAAGCACACCTTGCGCACCAGGGGATGGCTGACGAACCGCTGACCGACGACGGACCCCTTCCCCGGCACGACGGTGAACACGCCGTCGGGGAGACCCGCCTCGCGGCCGAGCTCTGCCAGTCGGATCGCGGTGAGGGGCGTGATCTCAGCGGGCTTGAGGACCACGGTGTTGCCGGCGGCGAGCGCGGGCGCGAGGCCCCAGCCCGCGATCGGCATCGGGAAGTTCCAGGGCACGATGATGCCGACCACGCCGAGCGGCTCGTGGAACGTCACGTCGATGCCGCCGGCGACCGGGATCTGCTTGCCGATCAGCCGCTCGGGCGCCCCGGCGTAGTAGTTGAGGCAGTCCCGGACATTGCCGGCCTCCCAGCGGGCGTTGCCGATGGTGTGGCCCGCGTTGGCGACCTCGGTCTGCGCCAGCTCCTCGAGGTGGTCCTCGACGATCGCCGCGAACGCCCGCAGCAGCCGAGCACGCTCGCCGGGCGCGACCTCGCGCCAGGCCGTGAACGCCTCGTGCGCCCGCTCGATCGCCGAGTCGGTCGAGGGCTCGTCGTGTGAGGGGACCTCGACGTCGAGGCGCTTCTCGGTGGCGGGGTTGATCAGTACCGTCATGGTCGGCGTCACATCCTCTCGAAGCCGCGCACGAGCTCCCAGTCGGTCACGGCGGCGTCGAAAGCGGCCAGCTCGACGTCGGCCATGTTGGTGTAGTGGTCGACCACCTCGTCGCCGAACGCGTCGCGGGCGAGGTCGGACGACGCAAAGGCGTCGCGGGCCTCGCGCAGGGTCGAGGGCACGTGCTCCTTGTCCGAGCTGTAGGCGTTGCCGACCAGCTCGTCCTCCAACGTGAGTTCCTGCTCGACGCCGTGGAGCCCTCCCGCGAGCATCGCTGCGAGTGCCAGGTGCGGGTTCACGTCGGCACCGGGCAGCCGGTTCTCCATCCGGGCCGACGGACCGTGTCCGACCAGCCGGACTGCGCAGGTGCGGTTGTCGTTGCCCCACGCGATGGCGGTCGGCGCGAAGGACCCGGCGGTGAACCGCTTGTAGGAGTTGATGTTCGGTGCGTAGAGCAGCGTGAAGTCGCGCATCGTCGTCAGGACCCCGGCCACGAACGAGTCGTAGAGCGCCGATCGCTCCTCGCCGTCCCAGAACACGACGGATCCGTCGAGACCGCGCAGGGAGAGGTGGATGTGGCACGAGGAGCCCTCGCGCTCGTTGAACTTCGCGAGGAAGGTGATCGACTTGCCGTGCTGGACCGCGATCTCCTTGGCAGAGGTCTTGTAGACGCTGTGGTTGTCGGCGGTGACCAGTGCGTCGGCGTACAGGAAGCCGATCTCGTGCTGCCCGAAGTTGCACTCGCCCTTCGCGCCCTCGACGTCGAGACCGGCGGCGTACATGTGGTTGCGGATGTCGCGCAGCAGCGGCTCGACGCGCGACGTGCCGAGCAGCGAGTAGTCGACGTTGTACTGGTTGGACGGCGTCAGGTCGCGGTAGCGCTGGTCCCACGCCTGCTCGTAGGGAGTGTCGAAGGCGATGAACTCCAGCTCCGTCCCGGCCAGGGCCTGCCAGCCGCCCTCGTGGGCTCGCTCGAGCTGGCGCTTCAGGACCGTCCGCGGGGACGCCAGAACGGGCGCGTGGTCGAGCCAGACGAGGTCGCACTGGACCATGGCGGTCCCCGGCAGGTGGGGGAGCAGCCGGAGCGTGTCGTAGTCGGGGACGAACTCCAGGTCGCCGTACCCCTTCTCCCAGGACGACATGGCGTAGCCGTCGACGGTGTTCATGTCGATGTCGACTGCGAGCAGGTAGTTGCAGCCCTCGGTGCCCTGCTCGAGGGCGACGTCGAGGAAGTACGCCGCGTGCAGTCGCTTGCCCTGCAGCCGTCCCTGCATGTCGGTGAACGCGAGCACCACCGTGTCGACGTCGCCGGCCGAGATCTTGTCGCGCAGCTGATCAAGCGTCAGGAACCGGTTGTTGGGTGCACTCATGTCGTCTCCGCTCGATCGGTTCTGCTCATCCGTGGCCAATTCTCATCTCTGACACCGTCATGCGAGGAAGGCCCGCAGCAGCGCGGCGGTGTCGTCGCAGTGCTCCTCCATCACCTGGTGGGCGCGCTCGGGGCGGCCGCGCAGGACGGCGGACGTGACGTCTCGGTGCTGGCGGTGGCTGTGACTGATGTTGGCTCCGAGGAACGGGATCGACAGCAGCATCTCGTGGAGCGACGCCTGCACCGAGGTGACCGCCTCGATCGTGCGCGGGGACCCGCTCAGCGCGGCCACGGTGAGGTGGAAGCGGGAGTCGGCCTGCCGGTGGCCGGCCGCGCCCTTGGCCAGCGCGACCGCGTCATGTGCGGTCTGCAGGCTCGCCCGCTGGTCGTCGTCGAGCTCGGCGCGGGCGGCCAGGCTCGCCGCTGCCGGCTCGACGGCCCGCCGGAACTCGAGGGCGTCGAGCCAGTCGTGGCGCTGCTCGGGCGTGATCCGAGCCGCCCGGCGGGCGAACGTCCCGCGACCGCGTCGGGTGACGACCGTGCCGCCTCCCCGGCCCCGCGTAGTCTGGACCAGGCCGGCCTCCCGCAACGCCGCCATCGCCTCCCGGAGCGTCGCCCGGCTGACCTCGAGTCGGGTCGCCAGCTCGCGCTCGGGCGGCAGCGTGCTCCCGGTCGGGTAGACCCCCAGCCGGATGGCCGTGGCGAGCTGCTCCACGCACGACTCGAAGGCGTGGTGACCGCGCACCGGGCGCAGCACGACCCCGGTCAGGTGCTCGAGCGGTTGTGCGGTCACAGGGGTCAGTCTCATCAGCAGGCGTGGTCGCCGTCAATGGTCGGAGTTCAGACCAATTTGGTCACGGCTCTGGACGGCGGATTCCCTGCGGGTCTAGCCTCCCGCGAAAGGGGGCGCGCCGACGTCCCAGGGGAGGGTGCACGATGGCTGAGCTCAAGAACATGAATGACGACGAGAAACATCTCGCCAAGCTGGGGTACAGCCAGGAGCTGAATCGCTCGTGGTCCGGGTTCTCCAACTTCGCGATCTCGTTCTCGATCATCTCGATCCTGGCGGGCTGCTTCACCAACTTCGGGGCCGGCTTCAACAACGGCGGGCCGATCTCCATCTCGTGGTCCTGGCCGATCCTGGGGCTGTTCATCCTGTTGATCGGCTTCACGATGAGCGAGCTCGTGTCGGCGTACCCGACGTCGGGCGGCATCTACTGGTGGGCGTCCAAGCTCGGCGGTCCGGCCGCCGGGTTCTTCACGGGCTGGCTCAACCTGATCGGCCTGGTCGCCGTGACGGCGGGTGTGTCCTACGGCTGCGCGACCTTCATCGACCTGACGATCAGCACCTACTCCGAGTCGTTCGCCGGCAACTACTCCCTGACCCGGGTCTTCATCATCTTCGTGATCGTGCTCGGGCTGGCCGCGGTGCTGAACATCTTCAGCAGCCACCTGATGGCGATCATGAACAACGTCTCGGTGTGGTGGCACGTGGCGGGCGCCTCGATCATCGTCGCGATCCTGATCTTCGTGCCCGACCAGCACCAGTCGTTCAGCTACGTGTTCACGGAGCGGTTCAACAACTCCGGTTACGCCGACGGCAGCACGACCAGCGTCGCGTTCTGGTTCGCGATCGTGCCGTTCGGCTTCCTGCTCACGCAGTACACGATCACCGGGTTCGACGCCTGTGCCCACCTCTCCGAGGAGACCGCCGAGGCATCCAAGGCCGCCGCCAAGGGCATCTGGCGCTCGATCTTCTACTCGCTCATCGGTGGCTACATCCTGCTGCTGTGCGTCGTGTTCGCCATCCCGGACAATGCGGAAGGCCAGCCTGACAACGCCCTGGCCGGTGCCGGCGTGGCAGGGATCTTCGTGCAGGCGCTGGGCACCAACTGGGCGACCGTGGTTCTGCTCATCTCGGCGTCGGCGCAGTTCTTCTGTGCCACGTCCTGCATGACGTCGGCGTCGCGGATGACCTTCGCCTTCAGCCGAGACGGCGCGATCCCGGGGTCGAACTGGCTGAAGAAGCTCACCGCGCTGCGGGTGCCGGCAAACGCGGTGATCATGGTCGGCGTGTCCGCCGCCGTGATCACGCTGCCGGCCCTCATCGAGGTCGACGTCGCCGGGACTCCGGTGCCACTGGCCTTCTACGCGGTCACGTCGATCGCGGTGATCGGTCTCTACGCCTCGTTCGCCATCCCGATCTTCCTGCGATGGCGGCACGGCGACAAGTTCGAGGTCGGCTCGTGGAACAACGGCGCGAAGTACAAGTGGATGAACCCGATCGCCGTCGCCGAGATCGTCATCGTGTCCGTGTTCCTGATGATGCCGACGACTCCGGCAGCCAACCCGTTCCGCGACGAGTTCGAGTGGAAGTTCGTCAACTACGCCCCGATCGTCACCCTGGGCGCGGTGCTGCTGCTGACGATCTGGTGGCACGCGTCGGCCAAGCACTGGTTCACCGGTCCCAAGCACACGATCGACGAGGCCGTGATCGAGGCCTTCGACGGGTGAGCCCGGAGGGGCTCGACGACCTCCTCGACCAGATCCCGCGCCTGTCCGGGCGGATCTCGGTCGAGGAGCTGTCGGGCGGACTCACGAACCGCAACTATCGGGTGGTCACCCCCGACGGCGACTACGTGGTGCGGTGCAGCGGCAGCGACGCTGCCCTGCTCGGCATCGACCGGGACGCCGAGCACGACAACACCCGGGCGGCGCACCAGGCCGGGGTCGGCGCCGAGGTCTTCGACTACCGCCCCGACCTCGGCGTGCTGGTGATCGGGTTCCTCACCGGTACGTCCCTGGAGAACGACTCGTTCGCCGACGCCGACGTGCTGGGACGGGCGGCCGACGCCTGCCGGAGGCTGCACGCCGGGCCCCGGTTCAGCGCCGACTTCGACATGTTCGCCCGCCAGGCGGCGTACCTGCGCACGGTGCGTGAGCAGGGGTTCTCGCTCCCGGCCGGGTACGACGACCACGCCGACGACTGGGCGGCGGTGCGACGGGTCGTGGAGTCACGGCCGCAGCAGACGGTGCCGTGCAACAACGACCTGCTGGCCGGCAACTTCATCGACGACGGCGAGCGGGTCTGGCTCATCGACTACGAGTACTCCGGCAACAACGACGTCGGCTTCGAGCTCGGCAACACCTGCACGGAGTGCGAGTTCGCGTCCGAGCAGGTCGAGGCGTACGCCGAGGCGTACTTCGGCACGCCGACCCGCGGTGAGGTGGCCCGGGTCCGGCTGGGATCGCTGCGGAGCGAGTACGGCTGGGCCTTGTGGGGCTTCATCCAGGCCGCGACCAGCCCTCTCGACTTCGACTTCCACGCGTGGGGGATGCACCGCTTCGAGAAGGCCGCCCGCACCTTCACCTCCGACGGCTTCGCGCGACTGCTCGAGGACGCCTCCGGTGACTGAGCTCCCGGCCCGCGCCCGGGTCGTGGTCGTGGGTGGCGGGGTGATCGGGTGCTCCACGGCCTACCACCTGACGAAGCTCGGGGTGTCCGACGTCCTCCTGCTCGAGCAGGGCCGGCTCTCCGGCGGCACGACCTGGCACGCCGCCGGGCTGGTCGGCCCGCTGAGAGCGACGGAGAGCGGGACCCGTCTGGTGCAGTACTCGGCCGAGCTGTACGCCCGGCTCGAGGAGGAGACCGGGCTCGCGACCGGTTACAACAACGTCGGTGGGCTGGTGGTGGCCCGCACCGAGGACCGGATGGTGCAGCTGCGCCGTACCGCGGCTAACGCGGCGGCCTACGACCTGCCGTGCCGGCTGGTGTCGCCCGAGGAGGCCCAGGAGCTGTGGCCCCCGATGCGGGTCGACGACCTGCTGGGCGCGCTCCACCTCCCGGGCGACGGCAAGGTGAACCCCACCGATCTGACCCAGTCGCTGGCCAAGGGCGCCCGGCTCGGCGGTGCCCGGATCGTGGAGGGCCGGCGAGTCCTCGGGTTCACCGTGGCGGACGGCCCGTCCGGGGCCCGGGTCACGGGTGTCCGGACGGACGACGGCGACATCGAGGCGGACATCGTTGTCAACTGCGGCGGGATGTGGGCGCACGCGCTGGGCCAGCAGGTGGGCGTCACCGTGCCGCTCCATGCTGCGGAGCACTTCTACGTGGTGACCGAGGCAGTGGAGGGTGTCCGCCCCGACCTGCCGGTGATGCGCGACCCCGATGGCTGGACGTACTTCAAGGAGGAGGTCGGCGGCCTGGTCGTGGGGGGCTTCGAGCCCGACGCCAAGCCGTGGAAGGGACCGGACGCCGTCCCGTACCCCTTCGAGTTCCAGCTGCTCGACGAGGACTGGGAGCACTTCTCGCTGCTGATGGACGAGGCGCTGCGCCGGGTGCCGGCGCTGGAGGACACCGGCATCCGGAAGTTCTACAACGGCCCGGAGTCCTTCACCCCGGACAACCAGTTCCTGCTGGGGGAGGCGCCGGGCCTGCGCGGCTACTTCGTCGGGGCCGGCTTCAACTCGGTCGGCATCGCCGCGGCGGGCGGGGCGGGTCGCGCACTCGCGGAGTGGATCGTGGCGGGCGAGCCGCAGGAGGACCTGGTCGCGGTGGACCTGCGTCGGTTCGCGCCGTTCCACAACGACGTGGACTGGCTGAGGTCTCGGGTCGCGGAGGTGCTGGGCCTGCACTACGCGGTGCCGTGGCCGAACCGCGAGATGACGTCGGGGCGCGGCCAGCGTCGGTCGCCGCTCCACGAGCGGCTCGCGGCACGCGGCGCGTGGTTCGGCGCCAAGATGGGCTGGGAGCGGGCCAACGTGTTCACCACCGGCGACGCGGCGGCGTACACCTGGGGGAAGCCGTCCTGGCTGGAGAACTGCAACGGCGAACAGCTCGCCTGCCGCAACGGCGTGGCGGTCTTCGACCAGACGTCGTTCTCGAAGTACGCCGTGTCCGGGCCGGGGGCGCTCGACACGTTGCAGTGGGTCTGCGCCGCGGACGTCGACGTCCCGGTGGGGCACTGCGTCTACACCCCGTGGCTGAACACCCGCGGCACGTACGAAGCCGATCTCACGGTGACGCGAACCGCGCCCGACGAGTTCCTGGTCGTCAGCTCTTCGGCCACCACGGTGCGTGACCTGGACTGGCTGCGCCGCCACGCACGACCGGACACCGGGATCGACGACATCACCGAGGAGTTCTCCGTCATCGGGGTGATGGGGCCTGGCGCTCGTGCGCTGCTGGGGGCCCTCACCGACGCCGACCTGAGCGACGACGGGTTCCCGTTCGCGACGTCCCGGCCGTTGTTGCTGTCGGACGTGCGAGTCCGTGCCACGCGCATGACCTACGTCGGCGAGGTCGGCTGGGAGGTGCTGGTCCCGGTCGGCTCGGCCGCGACGGTGTACGAGGCGGTGACCGGGGGCGGGGGAGCCGATGCCGGCTACTACGCGATCGAGGGGTTGCGGCTGGAGAAGGGGTACCGCGCGTTCGGTCGCGAGCTGACGCCCGACCACACCCCCGTCGAGGCCGGGCTGGTGTTCGCCACGGCGTTGAAGGGGAGCAAGGACTTCCTGGGCCGGGCGGCGTTGGAGGCGCACCGGGCGAGGCTGGCCGAGGGCGGGCCGCGTCGCCGGTTCGTCAGCCTGGTCGTCTCCGACCAGGAACCCCTGTTGTGGGGAGGCGAGCTGCTGCTCCGTGACGGTGACCCGGTCGGCCAGGTCACGAGCGCAGCGTGGGGTGCCACGTTGGGCGCCTCGGTCGGTCTGGGGTACCTGCAGGCCCCGGGTCCGGTCGACACCGCCTGGTTGTCGTCCGGCCACCATGAGGTCGATGTCGCCGGCTCGACGTACCCCGTGTCGCTGTCGCTCCGCGCACCCCTGTGACCGGTGACACCCGCCCCGTCGTGGCAGAAAGTGTAACTCCGGTTTACATTATCTTGCATGGCCCTCACCAAGAACCTCAGACCGGGCGGGAAGCACGGCCTGGCCAGCGGGGAGACGCGTGACCCGATCGGTTACGCCGTCGCCGCGCTGAGCCGGGTGGCGCAGAGCGATCTGCTCGACCGGATCGGCCTTCGCAAGCAGGCCGAGCAGACGGTGTTCACCGTCACCCGCGGGGGATTCCATGCCGCCACCGCGGCCGGGCGCACCTTCAAGCGTGTCGGTTCTGCCACGAAGCAAGGGGTCCGCGTCCCCAGTGCAACGCCACCGGGCGTCTTCGACCTGACCCCGACCGAGGACGAGCAGATGCTCGTCGACGTCGTGGGGGAGTTCGCCGAGGAGATGCTTCGCCCGGCTGCCGCGAAGGCCGACGACGACTGCGCCGCCCCCGACGATCTGCTGCGGGCCAGCCTCGAGATCGGACTGCCGATCCTCGGCGTCCCGGAGTCACTGGGAGGCATCTCCGAGCACCGTTCCGCGATGGCCGGCACCCTGGTCGCCGAGGCGTTGGCGAAGGGCGACATGGGACTCGCCGTCTCCGCCATGGCTCCCGGTGCGGTCGCCACCGCGCTGTCGCTGTGGGGCACCGAGCAGCAGCAGAAGACCTACCTGCCGGCGTTCACCGGCGACGACGTGCCCGCCGCGGCACTGGCGCTCAACGAGCCGGCCGTGCTGTTCGACGTGCTGGAGCCGACGACCAGCGCCGTCAGGGACGGTGACCACCTCGTCCTCGACGGCGTGAAGTCGCTCGTCCCGCGGGGCGCTGACGCCGAGCTGTTCGTGGTCGGCGCCCAGCTCGAGGGGCAGCCGGTGCTGGTCCTCGTCGAGGCGGGGACCGACGGCCTGGCCGTCGAGGGCGACCCGGCCATGGGCGTCCGCGCCGCCTCGCTGACCCGGTTGACCCTTTCGGGCGTGCGGGTGCCGGCTGCCTCCCTCCTGGGAGAGACCGACGGATCGACGTACGCCGAGTGCGTGCGGCTCTCCCGGCTCGCGTGGTGCGCGCTCGCCGTCGGCACCGGCCAGGCCGTGCTCGACTACGTCATCCCCTACGTCAAGGAGCGCGAGGCTTTCGGCGAACCGGTCGCGCACCGCCAGTCGGTGGCGTTCATGGTGGCCAACATCGCGATCGAGCTGCAGGCCATGCGGCTGGTGACCTACAAGGCGGCCGCGCGTGCGGCCGCCGGCAAGGACTTCGCTCGCGAGGCCGCGCTCGCTCGCACGTTGTGCGCCGACAAGGGCATGCAGATCGGCCTCGACGGTGTCCAGCTGCTCGGGGGCCACGGCTTCGTCAAGGAGCACCCGGTGGAGCGCTGGTACCGCGACCTGCGCGCGATCGGCGTCATGGAAGGAAGCGTGCTTGTCTAATGAACACCCACAACGTTGCTCCCTCCGCTCGCTTCGCTCGCTCCTTCCACAACGCTGAGGGGACCCCGAAAAGCATGATTCACCTCGACGATCCGAAACGATTCCGGACGCTGCGCGACCAGGCACACCAGGTCGCCATGAACATGCTGCGCCCCGTGTCCCGCAAGTACGACCGCGCCGAGCACGAGTACCCCAAGGAGCTCGACATGCTCGCGGCGATGATCGACGGGCTCGCCGAGTCCGGCGCCAACGAGGGCGCTGGCGCCACCGGCGTACGTCGTGAGGAGAAGCCGGAGGAGAAGTCCGGGGTGCAGAACGGCGCCAACCTCGCCTCGGTCATGTCCATCGCCGAGATGTGCTGGGGCGACGTGGGCCTGCTGCTGTCGATGCCCCGTCAGGGCCTGGGCAACTCCGCGATCGCCTCCGTGGCGGACGACGAGCAGTCGAAGCGCTTCGGCGACACCTGGGCCGCGATGGCGATCACCGAGCCCGGCGTGGGCTCGGACTCGGCGAACATCCAGACCACGGCCGTCCTCGACGGCGACCACTACGTCATCAACGGCGAGAAGATCTTCGTGACGTCGGGCGAGCGCGCCGACAGCGTCGTCGTGTGGGCGACGCTCGACAAGTCCCTCGGCCGGGCGGCGATCAAGTCGTTCGTGGTCGAGAAGGGCACCCCCGGCATGACCGTGGAGCGGCTGGAGCACAAGCTCGGCATCCGCGCATCCGACACCGCGACGATCACCTTCACCGACTGCCGGGTGCCACGGGAGAACCTGCTCGGATCGCCGGACGTGGACGCCAAGCAGGGGTTCGCGGGCGCGATGGCGACATTCGACAACACCCGACCGCTGGTGGCCGCCATGGCGATCGGGGTGGCCAAGGCCTCGCTCGACCTCACGCGCGATCTTCTGGCGCAGGCAGGCGTGGAGGTCGACTACGACCGTCCGGCCCAGGTCCAGCACGCAGCGGCCGCGAAGTTCCTGCAGATGGAGGCCGACTGGGAGGGCGCCCGCCTGCTCACACTGCAGGCGGCGTGGGAGGCCGACAACCGCAAGCCCAACTCGCTCGAGGCGTCCATGGCCAAGGCCAAGGCCGGGCGCGTCGCCTCGGACGTCACGCTGTCGTGTGTCCAGCTCGCATCGACGCTGGGCTACTCGGAGACCGAGCTCCTCGAGAAGTGGTCGCGCGACTCGAAGATCCTCGACATCTTCGAGGGCACCCAGCAGATCCAGCAGCTGATCGTGGCCCGCCGGCTGCTCGGACTCTCCAGCGCCGAGCTGAAGTAGGCGTCCGCTACTCGGAGCGCGAGATGCGCTCGGCCACGTCCGCGGGGGTCGAGTCGACCAGGCCGGGCTCGGCCTGAGCGTCGATGTCGGTGACCGGCACCGGACGGGGCTGGCGAGGGCGCTCGACCGGCGCCGGGTCGAGACCGAGCTCCTCGGTCACGTTGACCGGACGGGGCGTGTCCGCCGTGACCGGTGTCGTGACGATGCCGCCGGCCTCCTGGGCAGACGACCCGCGTCCCGCGGCGTCCCGCACGACGCGGGCACCGGCAGCAGCGACACCCTTGGAGACGCCGTACGTACGGCCGACAACCTTGGCCGACAGCTTGGTGGCGCCGACGACGGTCCCGGTGGCGAGCTGGGTGATGGTGCCGAGCGGGTGACTCACGAGAACTCCTCTGACGGACGGACGGACGGACGGGAACGGGCACGGCGGCCGGTGTGTGTCCCACCGTACGTCCGTGCCCGTTCCCGACGGCCCCCGCGCCGTCCGCCATGTGAGTCAGGAGACCGCCTTGAAGGGGTCGTGCTCGGCCAGGATCCGCTCCACGCGGGCCTGGTCGAGGCGGGCGTAGACGGTCTGGTTCTCCTGGGCGTCGCGCACGCACTTGGCGAGGGTGAACGCCGAGGTGGTCAGGTACATGATCCCGAGGCCGAAGAAGGCGCGGATCCAGACGTCGACCGGCAGGTAGAAGATCGAGAAGATCATCGTGAGCAGGGCGACGGCGAAGGAGATGCCGGCCTGCAGGAAGAAGGCGTTGGTGTTCTTGGGCGAGCTCGTGGTTTCCATGCCAGAACCATCTGCCGGCACGGGGGTGTCGCGCACCCGCGCTCGTACCCGATCCCGACTGAGTAGTCGCACCCAATCCGCTGTGTTCCGATGGTGGCATGAAGCTCTACGCGGACAACTCCGGACATCGCGCGCGCCAGGTCCTGACCGACCTGCTCTTCGTGGGCTGGGTGCTCGCTTGGGCCTGGGCAGGGATGGCGGTCCATGACGCCACGACGGAGCTGGCCGGGCCGGGCCACCAGGTCACCGCGGCCGGGTCGGCCATCTCCGAGTCGATGTCGGAAGCAGGCGGCGTGCTCGGCGACCTGCCGCTCGTAGGGGATGGCGCCAGGGCACCCTTCGACGAGGCCAGCGCTGCCGCCGAGGAGCTCGCCGACGCGGGCCGCGCCGAGGTGGCAGCAGTGGAGCAGCTTGCCGACATGCTCGGGCTCGCGGTCGCTGGCATCCCGATCCTGGTCGTCGCGGCGTTCTACCTGCCGTCGCGGGTCCGGTTCGTACGTCGAGCGACGGCCGGCGCAAAGCTCGTGGACGCGGCAGAGGACCTCGACCTGTTTGCTCTCCGGGCGCTGGCGCACCAGCCGCTGCACGTGCTCGCGCGGATCACCGACGACCCGGCCGGCGCCTGGCGCCGCGGTGACACCGAGATCACGACGAGGCTCGCCGAGCTGGAGCTGCGCGCCAACGGCCTACGACTGCCCGGAGAGCGTCCGGCATAGTGGCCGGATGCCGAAGTCCGACAAGCGCCGCAGAGCTGATCACCGGAGTGCTGGACGACGCCTTCGCGCCCCTGATGAAGGCCGACCCGCAGGCGTTCCGGGTGAAGTTCCGCAAGATGGCGAGCGATCCGCACTCGTTCTACCGGGGCAGCGCGTGCCTCTTCTACGCGGATGTCACCGAGGAGGAGGACCCCTTCGCCGACGACCGGTCCGGCCGGATCTGGATCCACGGCGACCTGCACGTGGAGAACTTCGGCACCTACCTGAACTCCGACGGGCGCCTGGTCTTCGACATCAACGACTTCGACGAGGCCTACCTCGGCCGCTTCACCTGGGACCTGCAGCGCTTCGCTGCCTCGCTCGCCCTCGTCGGCTGGCAGAAGGCGCTGCCCGAGGACGACGTACGCCGGCTGATCGGCAAGTACGTGCGGTCGTACCTCTCGCAGGTCGACGAGTACCGCCGGAGCGACGACGACGACGACGAGGACTTCGCGCTGCACCTCGACAACACGACGGGCCCGATCAAGGCGGCGCTCGTGACGGCGCGATGCAACCGCCGCGCCGACCTGCTCGACAAGACCACCGTGCTCGGCAACGGCGTGCGGACGTTCCGCGACGACGGCTCGGTACGCCGACCTGGCGAAGACCGAGCGCACGAAGGTCGTGGCGGCGTTCGAGCGCTACCTCGACACGATTCCGGACGACAAGCGGTTCGATCGCGACCTGTTCTACGAGCTGCGCGACGTGGTGGGGAAGTCAGGGTTCGGCATCGGCAGCGCCGGCCTCCCGGCGTACAACGTGCTCGTCGAGGGATTCAGCCAGGCGCTCGACAACGACGTGGTGCTGTCGATGAAGCAGGCGAACATCCCGGCGGTGAGCCGGTTCGTCGACTCGAAGGCGGTGGATGCCTACTTCGAGAACGAGGGCCACCGGACCGTGGTCAGCCAGCGCGCACTCCAGGTCCACACCGACCCGCTGCTCGGATACACGACCCTGGACGGGGTGGCTTACGTCGTCTCCGAGGTCTCGCCGTACGAGGTCGACCTCGACTGGTCCGATCTCACCGAGCCTGAGGACATCGCCGAGGTGGTCGACATGCTCGGGCGCGCGACGGCGAAGATCCACTGCGCCTCCGACGAGGACAGCGAGCAGGACCTCGTCGACTTCCAGGTCGAGGAGGCGATCGCGTCCTCGCTGGACCGCCGGCGCAAGGAGTTCACGGCGTGGCTGACCGACTGGGGGATGGCGTACGCCGTCCGCGTCCGCGACGACCACGCGCTGTTCGTCGAGGCGTTCCGCGACGGGCACGGTCGGCGTCTCCGCCACCTGAGGAGCGTGACCTTCGCCCCGGGGCGCCGTTGTTCCTGACACGTATCCGGTGACATCAGGAGGGAACCCCCCATGCGTCGTTCTTCACGACTCGTTGCTGCGGCCGCTCTGGCCGTGGCCGCACTCACCCCGACCCTGCCGACGACCAGCGCCACCGCCGCGCTGCCGCTCGTCAAGGCCAACGTCTCCGACTTCCTCGCCCAGCAGCTCACCACGCTGGGCATGGGCGAGCGGGCCACGGTGATGGTGCACGGCACCGACCTGGCCGCCGCCGACCGCGCCGTGACCGCGGCCGGCATGACCAGGACCATGAGCTTCGACAAGATCGGCGTCGTCGTCGCGCGCGCCACCGCAGCGCAGATCGCGGTCGCCCGGATCCAGCCCGGCGTGACCTACGTCGAGGGAAACCAGCCGATCGAGTTCACGCAGTACACCTCCAACACCGCCACCCGCGGCACCGAGGCGCAGCAGACCCTCACCGGCGCCGACGGCACCGCGCTCACCGGCACCGGCATCAGCGTCGGGGTCATCGACTCCGGCGTCGACCCGACCCACCCCTACCTCACCGAGGACGACGGCACCTCCGCGGTCGTCAGCAACAACAAGACCGTCTGCGACCCGTTCGGCGCCTTCTGCCAGGTCGTCAACGTGCCCAACAACGTCGACACCGACACGTTGTCGGTCGGCGGCCACGGCACCCACGTCGCCGGCATCGTCGCCGGCCGCCCGACCGAGCTGTCCGACGGTTCGACCCTCCACGGAGCGGCTCCCGGCGCCAAGCTGGTCTCGCTCTCGACCGGTGCCGGCCTGGTCATCATCGGCGCGGACGCGGCCCTCAACTGGGTGCTCGAGAACCACGCGGCTCCGTGTGGCGCCGGGGTACCGGTCGCCGAGTGCCCGCCGATCAAGGTCACCAACAACTCCTACGGCCCCAGTGGTGGTGGCGAGTTCGACCCGGAGTCCGCGACCGTCAAGCTCCAGCGCGCGCTGGCCGCCGAGGGTGTGGTGACCGTCTGGGCCGCCGGCAACGACGGTGGTGACGGCTCCGAGAGCCTGACCAACCCGCCAGGACAGGACCCGACCGGCGGCATCATCAGCGCCGCGTCGTACAACGACCTGGAGACCGGCACCCGGGACGGCGAGGTCAGCACGTTCTCCTCGCGCGGGCTCGCCAGCGACCAGTCGACCTGGCCCGACATCTCGGCTCCCGGCGACACCATCACCAGCTCCTGCCGCATCTACCTCGTGATCTGCTCGACCGGGCTCGCGCCCGTCGAGAACGGCGACTACAACACGATCAGCGGCACCTCGATGGCGGCTCCGCACATCGCCGGCATCGTGGCGCAGCTGTTCCAGAAGTCCCCGACCGCGACGCCGGCCCAGGTCGAGGACGCGATCACGTCGACCGCCCACAAGTACACGTTCGGCTCGCCCTACGTCGGCGGGACGTCCTTCGACAAGGGACACGGTCTGGTCGACGTGGTCGCAGCGGCGAACAGCCTGCCCTGACCCGGGACGCCCTGATCCCGGGGCAGGGCTGACCCAGACGGCGGTCCACGCCGGGCACCTCGGTGCCCGGCGTGGCTTCGAGTGTGTACGCGCGCCAGTCAGCGTGAGCTGTTGGGCGTGCGGCCGCGAACGACCCCGACGAACGCCTGGGTGTCGTCGTCGTCCCGCGCGACGAGCCACGCGAGTCCGACCGAGCTCGGAGGCAGGTCGATGACCGGCCGGGACGCGACGTCCTTGCGACTGAAGAGCCGCGCGACCGACATCGGGACGATGGCGACGCCGCTGCCCGCGGCCACGACCTCGATCGCCTCCCGGTCGCTCATGGCCGGCCAGTCGAGCTGGGGCGCCCGGGGCGTCCAGCCGGAGGTGTGGGGCAGCACCAGCTGCTCGTCGGCGAGGTCGGCGAGCTCGACCTCGGTGCCGGCCGTCGCGAAGTGGTCACGCGGCACCACGACGACCGCCACCTCGTCGTACAGCGGGATGAGGTGGAGCCCGGTGCGGTCGACGGGGAGCCGGACCAGGCACATGTCGAGCGTGCCGTCGCGCAGTCGGGCCTCCTGCTCGGCATCGGTGACGGGCACCAGCTCGAGCGGGCTCCGGCTGCGGTCGCGCCAGACCTTGGCCCACTTGTCGGGCGTCGTTCCCGTCACGAAGCCGACCCGCAGCGGCGTCACTGGTGTCTCCCGGAACCCGAGGCCACGCTCGCCGAGCGCCTCGCCGAGTCGGGTGATCGCGATCGGGCCGACACCATGGAGCGCGAGCAGGTCACTCGCGGACCAGCCCGCGACCTGCTCCAGGCTGATGACACCCTCGGCGCGCAGGGCTGCGGTCGCGGGCGCGCCGATGGCACGGGGGAGCGGGGTCCCGTCGGGGCGGGATCGCTCGCGCTTCGGCCCCCCGTGGTCGAGGACGGCCTCGCCGCGGGGGGAGAGGCGGTAGCCGATCGCGAGCGACTCGGTCAGCCCCTTCTCCTTGAGCTTGCGCACGTCGGCCTTCCACTCCAGCGTCTGCCGGCCCAGCTCCGCCGCCAGATCGGGAGCGCGTACGCCGGGACTGCGGTCGATGATCTCCAGGGTCGGTCGCGTCCATGAGCCATGCTTCGACGCGGCGTCGAGCCGGTCGAGCCAGCCCCGGATCGCCACGATCTCATCGGCGTCGGGAACCGTTTCCCGCAACATCTCGCGCGGGTCGGCGCCGGAGTGACGCAGCCCCACCCGGAACACCGGGCGATCGGTGCGGTGGGCCAGAGCGTCCTTGAGCGCGCTTCACGGTGGGCAAGCCCGCCCGTCGGGCGTCATCCGCCTTGAGCGACGAGAGTGACACCTGCTCCACCGAGGTGACCTCGATCAACCCGACCCCGGTCCGCATCCGGGTGCCCACCTTGACCCGCGGCCGGTCCCACCGCCGGAAGGCAAGGTCGATCTCGCCGGCCTTGATCGCCGACAGCTCCGCTGGGCGGATCATCATGGGGCCAGTCCATCACGCCGCCGCCCAGGAAGCCGGGCCCGTCGAGCGATGGGGTGTTCACGTCGGCACATCAGGCTTACGATTAACGATCTCGAACACCAACTGCCGTGGGTCGAACCCGTGCTCAGGGTGGATCGCGTCCCGGACGCCATCGGGGGATCATGGAGCGCACCGCGCTCGCAGCCATCCTGGCCGTCGTGCTGGTCGTCGGCCTCGGTGTCGTGCTCTCGGTTGACGCCACCCGTACTGACGGATTCGCGCCTGGTCGCGACCTCGAGGTGACATCGTCGCGGATCATCGCCGAAGGCCGGATGCGCGACATCACCCTGCGAGTGGATCGCCGACGACAAGGGTTGGGGGCCTACTCCGACACGTGGGGTGACAGTCTCGTCTTCAACAAGAACAACGACGGGAACCCGGACCTTCTCCTCTCGTTCCATGACCATCCGTGGGAGATATGGCTGGGGAACGGCCGCGGTGGGTTCACCTTTGACCGGTCCCTGAGGAGCATCGATCGTCACAACTGCGCAGCCGCCGACTTCGCCGGGCCAGCTCGCACACCCCCGGACGGGCGGACCGACCTGTACTGCGTCGTGGGCGCCAACATCGGCACCGTCTCGGACAAGAAGAACGAGCTGCTGATCCAGCAGCCGGACGGTGGCTTCAAGAACGTTGTGACTACGTGGGGTGCCGTAGACCCCTCGGGTCGAGGCCGAACGGTGTCGATCCTGAACATCCGCGGCGACGCACGACCCAGTCTGTTCGTGGGGAACGCGGAGCCCGTTCGCCATCCGAGTAGGGACCACATCTTTGCCAACGTTGGTCAGCGGTTCGTGGAACGACGCACAGGCGGACTGCCCTCCGTGCAGCACACCTACTGTTCATCTACCGGCGACTTCGATCGCGATGGCAGCCAAGACTTTCTGTCGTGCTCGTATTCGCTCCGCCTCTACAGGAACCTGACGACCCCGGGCGGACCGGTGTCCTATCGCGAAGTGGCGGAGCGCCAGGGCATTCCCGCCGGGCGGCGGAAGGACGCCGCCCTGGTCGACCTGAACAGCGACGGATGGCGAGATCTGGTGACCGTCACCAAAGCTGCGCTGGTCGTGCGTCTCAACACCCAGGAGCCGCCCCACTTCTCGCAGATCGACTTCAGGTTTCCGTTGAGCGCGGGCTTCAGCTTCTGCAGTGGTCTCGCCAATGGTGACACCACGACGGACTTGCTGGTTGTCCAGCAGCTGGCGTCCCGTACCGCCAGGCTTCAGCGACGGGATTGGATGCTCATCAACTCTGGTACGGGCACGGAATTCACGGCGTTGCCCGTGCCTCAGCCGCCGGTCAAGAATCGCCGCAATGGCAACGGCGATACCTGCACGGCGATCCCTGGCTACAGAGGAGAGCGGGCGGCTTGGATGATCAGCAACGGCATGCTCATCGTTCGCCCCGATCAAACGGGTGTGCGCCGCCGCGGCTACCGCCAGCTCGTGGTCTTCGAGCGCTAGGGGTTCAGACGCGGTACCGGCATCGAGCACGTGACTTCGTCGTGGCGGATGAACACCTCCGGGCGGACGTCATACACGAGTCCTGCGGGGGTCGTGAACACGAACTCGGTGAGCCCGACCTTCCGAGTGGACGTCGTGGACGGCCAGGCGTACATGCTGTCGGCCGAGGAGCCGCCCCACGAGATGCGGCGCCCTCCATGCTCGTCGCGGGGCCCGCCGACCCTGGGGTGGGTCAGTCCGGTGACCGCCATCGTGCCGCTCAGGTCCACCCAGTAGCGGGTGTCGGTTCTGTTCTCGATCTCGACCTGGACCCACCAGCGCCGCCCGTCAGGCGCGTGGTCCCACCAGAGTGCGTAGCCGGGACGCACGCGTTCGCCGAACCGCTCACAGTGACGCAGGGCAGCCGAGGCGCCGCTCAGGGGGCTCGTGTCGGCCTCGATGGCCGAGCCCCAACGTGCGAAGGCCTTCTCGAGCGCCCGCACGCCAGAAGCGCCGAGAGGGACCTCCGTGGCCGCATGCACGTCCGACCTGAGCGTGCGGATCTCGACCGGCGCCCGACCGCACTGCTCGCGGACCTTGGCGAGCGCACGGTCGAGCGCTGACCGGGTCCGGGTCGCAGCCTCCCAGGACCGACCGTCCACATCCGACGTCACCTGCCACAGGATCTGGAGGAGCGGCCAGGCCATGCGTCGCTTCGCCCTCAACTGGGCCTCCTGGCACGTGGTGCCGGCCCGGGACGTCTCACTCCGCTCCGGATCGCCGGCCGAGCTCGTGATCGTGGGTGAGGCGGGAGACGATGCCGACCCCGTGGGCGTCGCTGGCGGGTCGCCCTGCTCGGTGGACGTCGCACCGCAGGCAGTCAGCGCCGTGGCGAGGAGAGCTGCCGTGAGGCCGCTCAAGCACGCGGGAAGAACCCGACGCTCCATGCCCCATGGTACGACTGCTGGGTGTCCGAGGGGGGACTTGAACCCCCACGCCCTAATACGGGCACTAGCACCTCAAGCTAGCGCGTCTGCCAATTCCGCCACCCGGACGAGTGCGCTGGAACATTAGCAAAGTGGGGGAGTGATTCCCGCATCGGGGAGAGCCGTGCCGGGGTGTCAGGATGGGGTCATGGCTGCGCATCAGGACCAGGGGCAGGACGCGTCGACGTACGACCCGACGACGGAGGTCGTGGAGCTGTGTCGCGACCTGATTCGGATCGACACGTCGAACTACGGCGACGACTCCGGGCCGGGCGAGCGGAAGGCCGCCGAGCACGTCGCGACGCTGCTCGACGAGGTCGGCATCGAGTCGACGATCGTCGAGCGGACGCCGGGCCGCACCAGCCTCATCGCACACTGGGGCGACACGTCCTCGGACCGTCCGGCCCTGCTGCTCCACGCCCACCTGGACGTCGTACCGGCCGCCGCCGAGGACTGGCAGGTCGACCCGTTCTCCGGTGAGATCCAGGACGACTACGTCTGGGGCCGGGGCGCGGTCGACATGAAGGACTTCGACGCCATGCTGCTCTCCGTGGTGCGGGCGCGTACCCGCGCCGGCGCGCTGCCGGACCGGCCGATCGTGCTGGCGTTCACCGCCGACGAGGAGGCCGGCGGCCACCACGGGGCGCAGATCATGGTCGAGCAGTACGCCGAGCACTTCGACGGCGTCACCGAGGCCGTCGGCGAGGTCGGCGGGTTCAGCGCGACCGTGCGCGGCCGCCGGATCTATCTCGTCGAGGCCGCCGAGAAGGGCATGGCCTGGATGAAGCTGACAGCCCGCGGCCGAGCCGGTCACGGCTCGATGATCAATCCCGAGAACGCGGTCACCCGGATCGCGCAGGCGGTCGCCCGGATCGGTGCTCACCCGTGGCCGGTCCGGCTCACGCCCGCGATGGAGGTGCTGCTCGCCACCGTCGCCGACCTGGCCGGCACCGAGGCGACGCCCGAGAACGCCGAGGCGCTGGTCGAGGAGTTCGGCGGCGCGGCCCGGATGCTCGGTGCGGTGATCCGCCACACCACCAACCCGACCATGCTCGGCGCGGGCTACAAGGCCAACGTGATTCCCACCGAGGCGAGCGCCCACGTCGACGGCCGCTTCCTGCCCGGCTACGAGGACGAGTTCTTCACCACCCTGGCCGAGCTCGTGGGCGAGGGGATCGAGGTCGAGTACCTCTCGAACCAGCAGCCCTGGGAGACGCCGTACGACGGGGAGCTGGTCGACGCGATGCACCGCTCGCTGCTGGCCGAGGACCCGGACGCACTGGTCGCTCCCTTCCTGATGAGCGGCGGCACCGACGCCAAGCACTTCCGCAAGCTCGGCATGCGCTCCTATGGCTTCACTCCGTTGCGCCTGCCGGCCGACCTCGACTTCACCGCGCTCTTCCACGGCGTCGACGAACGCGTCCCGGTCGATGCCCTGGAGTTCGGAGCCCGGGTCTTCGACCGCTTCCTCGACGACGTCTGAGGCCCGGAGCTCGGAGCCGACCCGGCCGAGCTCAGATCGGGGCGGGGTCTCCGAACCACACGGTCGCCCGCTGCCGGATGATCTTGCGCCGCAGCACGATCCGGCGGGTGCCGTCGGCCTTGACCTGGACGCGATCGAGCTCCCAGCCGCCGTGCTCGGCCATGTCGACCAGCATCCGCGTCACCGCGTTGCGCGAGAAGTCACGCGAGATCGTCAGCTTCTCGAACTGCCACTCCACTCCACGCCCGAGGGGCCGTTCGGTCACCCGGGTCGCCACGGGTCACTCCCCGGAGACGTCGTCGAGGGCATCGACGATCTCGTCCGGCAGGGTCAGGTCCTCGGTCGCCAGGGCGTCCTGGAGCTGGACTGCGGTGCGGGCGCCGACGATCGGCGCGGTCACGCCGGACCGATCCCGCACCCACACCAGGGCCACCTGCAGCGGTGTCCAGCCGAGGCCGTCGGCCGCCTTGACCACGGCCTCGACGACGCCGGTGCTGTGGTCGGAGAGGTAGTGGTCGATCATCCCGGCCGCCGCACTCGCACCCCGCGAGTCCGAGGGCGTGCCCTCCCGGTACTTGGCGGTCAGGACGCCACCGGCAAGCGGTGAGTAGGGCAGTACGCCGAGCCCGAGCGCCTGGGCGGCCGGTAGCACTTCCGCCTCGACCTCACGATTGAGCAGGGAGTACTCGACCTGGGTCGAGGCGATCGGCGTGCGGCCCGGCACGGCTCGTTGCCAGGTCGCCGCCTGGGCGGTCTGCCAGCCGGCGAAGTTGGAGATGCCCACGTGCGTCACCCGACCCGACGTCACAGCAGTGTCGAAGGCGGCGAGCGTCTCCTCGAGCGGGGCGTTGTCGGACCAGACGTGCAGTTGCCAGAGGTCGACGTGGTCGGTGCCGAGCCGACGCAGGGACAGGTCGAGGCACCGCAGGAGGTAACCCCGCGAAGAGTCGTACACGCGGGAGCCGCGGCGGATGCCGAATCCGGCCTTGGTCGCGACGACGAGCTCGTCGCGGTCGCCGGTCTCGGACAGCAGGTGGCCCAGCAGCTCCTCCGACGCGCCACCGCCGTAGATGTGAGCCGTGTCGAGGAGATTCCCCCCGGCGTCGAGGTAGGACCGCAGCTGCTCGCGGGCCTCGTGCTCATCGGTGGACGTCCCCCACGACATCGTCCCGAGGCCGAGTCGGGAGACCTTCAGGCCGGTGTGGCCGACGGCGCGTTGCTGCATGGTGGAAAGGCTAAAGCACGACTCCCCACTCGGGCGGGAGGTCCTCACCGTAGGCTTGCCCGCCGTGTGGGACCTCGTCAAGGCCGTCGTGCTCGGCACCCTCCAGGGCCTGACCGAGTTCCTCCCCATCTCGAGCAGCGCGCACCTGCGGATCTTCCCGGAGCTCTGGGGGTGGGGCGACCCGGGCGCCGCGTTCACCGCAGTCATCCAGATCGGGACCGAGCTCGCAGTGCTGATCTTCTTCCGCAAGGACATCTGGCGGATCGGGAAGATGTGGCTGCGCTCGCTCTACCGACCCGAGTTCCGCGGTCACATCGACTCGCGCATGGGCTGGTTCATCATCATCGGCTCGTTGCCGATCGTGGTCCTCGGGGTGCTGCTGAAGGACGTCATCGAGAACGACTTCCGCAACCTCTGGATCATCGGCACCACCCTGATCGTGCTCGGCATCGTGCTCGGCATCGCCGACCGGATCAGCTCCAACCGCAAGCAGATGAAGGACCTCTCGCTGCGCGACGCCGTCCTCATGGGCGTTGCCCAGGCGTGCGCCCTGGTGCCGGGTGTGTCGCGCTCCGGGGCCACGATCACGATGGGCAGGTTCCTCGGCTACGAGCGCGAGGCCGCGACCCGCTACGCCTTCCTGCTGGCGATCCCGGCTGTTGTCGGAGCCGGCCTGTTCGAGCTCAAGGAGATCCCCCACGGGGACAATGCCTACGGCTGGGGACCGACCCTCGTGGCGACGGTGGTCGCCTTCGTCGTGGGGTACGCGGCCATCGCGTGGTTGCTTCGCTACGTCTCGACGAGGTCCTACCTGCCGTTCGTGATCTACCGCATCGGGCTGGGCACGTTGACCCTCGTGCTCCTCGCCGTCGGCGTCCTCGAAGCCTGACGGCGGCCGGGTCAGAGCCAGCCGGACTTCTTGAAGAACCACAGCAGGCCGGCCGAGGTGCCGACCATCAACAGCAGCGCCCACGGGTAGCCGAGGGCCCAGTGGAGCTCGGGCATGTGGTCGAAGTTCATGCCGTAGATGCCGGCGATGAGGGTGGGCACGACGACCAGCGCCGCACCGGCCGAGATCTTGCGCATGTCGTTGTTCTGCTGCACCGAGATGCTGGCCAGGTGGGCGTCGAAGGCGGTCGAGAGCAGTCCGTCGAGCTCGTCGATGGTGTCAGCGCAGCGGCTGAGGTGGTCGCCCACGTCGCGGAAGTACGGCGCCGCCTCGCGGTCGATGCCGTGCACCCCACCGGTGGCGAACCGGTTGATGGGGTCACGCAGCGGGAGCACCGCTCGCCGTACCTCCGCGAGCTCGCGCTTCAGGACGTAGATACGGGCGGAGTCGTTGGTCCGGTCCTCGGAGAACACGGATATCTCGACCTCGTCGACATCCTCGACCAGCGAGTCGCACACCTGCTGGTAGTCGTCGACGATCTGGTCGCACACCGCGTAGATGACTGCCGACGGTCCGTGC
The DNA here is from genome assembly GCA_963804845.1 of uncultured Actinomycetota bacterium. Taxonomy (GTDB): domain Bacteria; phylum Actinomycetota; class Actinomycetes; order Propionibacteriales; family Nocardioidaceae; genus Nocardioides. The sequence continues at coordinate 1,421,979 of CAWDSA010000007.1, forward strand.
GCGAGTACGGCCTGACGCGCTTCGAGGTCGAGCCGCGCGCGGTGCAGACCGCCGCCGCGTCCGTGCCGGACGCTGATGACGAAGTCGCTGCCGACGAACAGGTTGATCTCGCCGGTCTCCACCGCGTCCTCCTCATCGACGTACCAGAGCGTCTTGAGGACCAGGAACAGGCTGTCGTCGTAACGCTCGAGCTTGGGGCGCTGGTGGGCCTTGACGGCGTCCTCGACGGCCAGCGCGTGCAGCGAGAAGGCGTCCGCGACCTCGGCGAGCTCGCGCTCGTCGGGGTCGTGGAGACCGACCCACACGAAGTCGCCGTCCGCGCAACGCTCACGCATCGCGGCCAGGTCGGCGACGTCCGTGTCCACCGGCACCCGGGTCCCGTCGCGGTAGACCGCGCTGTCGACGATCACGTCCCGAGGCTAGCGCCAGTACAGTCCCCTGGGTTTCGACGCGCGGTCGCGGCCTCGCGAGCTCGGCCGCGCGCTCTGCTCAACCTCCTTCGCCACGCCCGACCCTCCTTCGGCGGGCCCGACTAGTCTCGCGACATGGCAACGGTGGTGCTCGTCCGTCACGCGCGATCGAGCGCGAACGCGACCGGAGTCCTGACCGGCCGGCTCAAGGGGGTCCACCTCGACGAGACCGGGCAGGCGCAGGCCGAGCGCGCCGGCCAGCGGCTGTCGGCCGTCCCGCTCGCGGCGCTGGTCAGCAGCCCGCTGGAGCGGTGCAAGGAAACCTCCCGTGTCCTCGCCGCGGCGCAGACTCACCCGGTGAAGGTGCTCTCCGAGCGGGGGCTGGTGGAGTGCGACTACGGCGAGTGGCAGGGACGAGCGCTGAAGGACCTGGCCCGCGAGAAGCTGTGGAAGGCCATCCAGCGCCACCCGGCGTCGGTCACCTTCCCGGCAGGGGAGTCCATGGCGGCGATGTCGGCCCGGGCCGTGGCCGCGATCCGCCGTCACGACGCGCGGGTCGAAGGCGAGCACGGCCCGCACGCAGTGTGGGCCGCTGTCACGCACGGAGACCTCGTGAAGGCGATCCTGGCCGACGCGCTCGGGCTCCATCTCGACCAGTTCCAGCGGCTCCACGTCGACCCGGCGTCGATGTCCGTGGTCCGTTACACGCCCGACGCGGCGTACGTCCTCCAGAGCAACAGCCACGAAGGCGACCTCGGCTGGTTGGCCCCCAGCTCACGGAAGAAGGCACCCCGGCCGGGCGTCGTGGGCGGGGGCGCGGGTCCAGCTGGGAGCGGTCATTAGGGTGGAGAGCGTGCCGATCGTCCACACCTTCGACCCGCCCGAGCGCTTCGTGGCCGGGACCGTCGGCGAGCCCGGCGACCGGACGTTCTTCCTCCAGGCGCGGGAGGGTGCGCGCGTGGTGAGCGTCGCGCTGGAGAAGCAGCAGGTCGTCGCGCTCGCCGAGCGCATGGACCAGCTGCTGGACGAGCTGATGAAGTCCGACACCCGCGAGGTCGTCCCCGCCGTGGCCCCGCTCACCATGGACGACGCCGAGCCGCTCGAGCAGCCGATCGTGGAGGAGTTCCGGGCCGGCACCATGACCCTCTCGTGGGACCCTGATGACGAGCGCGTGGTGATCGAGGTCTTTCCCTACAGCGAGGCTGCCGTGGTGAGCCCCGACCAGCTCGACGAGGACGTCGAGGAGCCCGAACCCGACGAGCTGCTGCTCGTGCGGCTGCCCGCGGCGGCCGCCCGGTCCTTTGTGCAACGGGCCGAGAAGGTCGTCGAGGCCGGGCGCCCGAGCTGTCCCTTCTGCGGCAGCGCCATGGACCCCGAGGGTCACCTCTGCGTACGGTCCAACGGGTTCAAGCGCCGGGATCCGTGAGCCTCCTCGACGGGGAGCTGAGCCTCCACGGACGGATCATGCCGGCGTCCAACGCCACCTTCGTGGGCGAGATCGACGACGTGCGGGTCGTCTACAAGCCGGTGGCGGGGGAGCGGCCGCTGTGGGACTTCCCCGGGGGCACACTCGCCCAGCGGGAGGTGGCGGCGTACGCCGTCTCGGAGGCACTCGGCTGGGACGTCGTGCCGCACACCGTGCTCCGGGACGGCCCGCACGGACTCGGCATGGTGCAGGTGTGGCGGGAGCCCGACGAGGGGCAGGCCGCGGTCACGCTCGTGGCCGAGGGCGAGGTGCCGGCGGGCTTCCTGCACGTCTTCGACGGCGTCGACGAGCACGACCGGCCGATCTCGCTGATCCACGAGGACTCCGACGCGCTGCGGCGGATGGCGGTCTTCGACGTCGTCGTCAACAACGCCGACAGGAAGGGAGGCCACGTGCTGGAGATGGCCGAGGGTCATCGCTACGGCGTCGACCACGGCGTCACCTTCCACACCGACCACAAGCTCCGGACCGTGCTGTGGGGCTGGGCGGGAGAGCCATTGTCCGACGATGAGATCGCCGGTGTCCAGCGGCTGGTGACCGCCATCGACGGCGAGCTCGGGAGCGACCTGAGCCAGCTGCTCGACTCCTTCGAGCTGGCCCGGCTGCGGCGCCGCTGCGAACGACTGCTGTCGGCCGCCCGCTTCCCGCTGCCCCGCGGTGACTGGCCCGCCATCCCGTGGCCACCGTTCTGACGGCGCACGGATACCCTTCGAGCATGCGTGCGTGGACGGCTCCGGATGTGCCCAGGCTCCCCGTGACCGGACCGCCGGTCCGGGTGCACGACACCGCCTCTGGCGAGCCGATGGAGGTGACGCCCGCCGACGGGCCGGCCCGGCTCTACGTCTGCGGGATCACGCCGTACGACGCCACGCACATCGGTCACGCCGCCACCTACATCGGCTTCGACCTCCTGGTCCGCGCGTGGCGCCTCGCGGGTCACGACGTGACCTACGTGCAGAACGTGACGGACGTCGACGACCCCTTGCTCGAGCGGGCGACCAAGGTCGGTGTCGACTGGGTCGAGCTCGCCGAGCGGGAGACCGAGCTGTTCCGGCAGGACATGGCCGCGCTACGCGTCCTCCCGCCTGACCACTACGTGGGGGCCGTCGAGTCGATTCCGCTCGTGATCGAGCTGATCCGCATGCTGGACGATGTCGGGTCGGTCTACCGCGTCGAGGACGACCTCTACTTCTCCGTCAACGCCGACGACACGTTCGGCCTGGTCTCGGGCTGGACCCGCCACCAGATGCTCGAGACGTTCGGTGACCGCGGCGGCGACCCCGACCGGGCCGGCAAGAAGGATCCGCTCGACTGTGTCGTGTGGCGTGCCGAGCGCGACGGCGAGCCTGCGTGGGACAGCGAGTTCGGTCGCGGCCGGCCCGGCTGGCACATCGAGTGCACCGCGATCGCGCTGGCCCACCTCGGCCACACCTTCGACGTCCAGGCAGGTGGCAGCGACCTGGTGTTCCCCCACCACGAGATGTGCGCCTCCGAAGCGCAGGTCGCCGCGCCGGCCCACCGATTCGCCCGGGCCTACGCCCACGCGGGCATGGTCGGATACGACGGCGAGAAGATGTCGAAGTCCCGCGGCAACCTGGTCTTCGTCAGCGCCCTGCGCAACAGCGACGTCGACCCCATGGCCATCCGGCTGGCGCTGCTGCGCCACCACTACCGGGACGACTGGGAGTGGACCGACGCCGAGTTGTGGGACGCCGTCGACACGCTCACCGACTGGCGTCGCGCACTCGCGCTCGGAGCGGGCGCTCCGGCCGAGCCCGTGGTGGGCGCCGTACTCGACGCACTCGCCGACGACCTGGACGCGCCGACTGCCCTGGCCGCCGTGCAGCGCTGGGTCGACGCCACCCTCGGCACGGGTGGGCTGGCCGAGACCGGCGACTCCTCGGCCGCGGCCACGATCCACCAGCTGCTGGACGCCGCGCTCGGCCTGTCGCTGTAGCTGACTTCGCTGCGTCACGCGCTGTCCCTCGCGCGCAGCTCTCAGCCATCCTCGCTGCGGTTGCGCTTGAGGTAGCGCTCGAACTCGCGGGCGATCGCCTCGCCGCTGGCCTCGGGCAGGTCGGCCGTGTCCCGCGTCTCTTCGAGGGCACGGACGTAGTCGGCCACGTCCTCGTCCTCCTCGGCCAGCTCGTCGACGCCGCGCTCCCAGGCGCGCGCCTCCTCCGGTAGGTCGAGCAGCGGGATGCTCGCCTCGAGCAGGTCCTCCAGCTGGCCGAGCAGCGCCATCGTCGCCTTGGGGCACGGTGGCTGCGCGACGTAGTGGGGAACCGCGGCCCAGTAGGACACTGCGGGGATGTCGAGCTTGACGCACGCGTCCTGCAGTACGCCGACGATGCCGGTGGGGCCCTCGTAGGTGGACTCCTCGAGCTTGAGCCGGTCGACGAGGTCGGGCTCGGTCGCCGTACCCGACACCGGGATCGGCCGGGTGTGGGGCGTGTCGGCGAGCAGTGCGCCGAGGGTGACGACGAGCTGGCCGCCGAGCTCGTCGCAGGCCGCAAGCACCTCGGCGACGAACTGGCGCCAGCGCATGTTCGGCTCGATGCCGCGCACCAGGATCACGTCGCGATCGAGGTCGGGTGGGGAGGCGATGGCGATCTGGGTGCTCGGCCAGCTGAGCCGGCGGTGCCCGTTGTCGTCGGAGCCCACGATCGGCCGGTTCACCTGGAAGTCGTAGAAGTCCTCCGGATCGACGGCCCCGACGGCGCGCGCGTCCCACACCCGCATCAGGTGGTCCATCGCGGACGAGGCCGCCTCGGCGGCGTCGTTCCAGCCCTCGAACGCGGCGATGACGATGGGGTCGATCAGCTCGGGGGCATCCTCGATCTCGATCACGCCGCCACCCTACGGGCCAGCCGGGGTGTGCTCGGGGTTTCGGCGCGCTCCGCGCCCCTGGCGGGGAGGATTTCGCTGCGGCGCCGTCGCGGTGCCACGATGCAAGCGGTGTCACCATCCGGGAGTGGAGTCCACTCCGCGGACTCGCTGCCTAGGCTGGAGCGGCACCTCGGCCCGAGAGGAGAGCTGTGACGGCACCCGCGCACCGCCCCGACGCGACGGAGCAGCTCACCGCTGCCCTGCGCGAGCGCATCCTGGTGATCGACGGTGCCATGGGCACCCTCATCCAGGGCCACCAGCTCGAGGAGGCCGGCTACCGCGGCGAGGCGTTCGCCGACCACGGCCACGACCTCAAGGGCGACTCCGACGTCCTGTCGATGACGCAGCCCGACATCATCCGTGACATCCACCGCGCCTACCTCGACGCCGGGGCCGACATCGTCTGCACCAACACCTTCACCGCGTCGAGCATCTCCCAGGCCGACTACGGGCTCGAGGACCACTGCTACGAGCTCAACCGAGCAGCGGCGGCGCTGGCCCGCGAGGCTGCCGACGAGGCGAGCACTCCCGAACGCGCGCGCTACGTCGCCGGCTCGCTCGGGCCTACCAACCGGACCGCCTCCATCTCTCCGGACGTCAACGATCCAGGGGCACGCAACGTCGGGTTCGACGAGCTCGTCGAGTCCTACCTCGAGGAGGCACGCGGCCTGGTCGACGGCGGCGCCGACCTGCTGCTCGTCGAGACCGTCTTCGACACCCTCAATGCCAAGGCCGCGATCTTCGCCCTCGAGACCCTTTTCGAGGAGCAGGAGCGCCGCTGGCCCGTGTGGATCTCCGGCACCATCACCGACGCCAGCGGGCGCACTCTCTCCGGGCAGACCACCGAGGCGTTCTGGAACAGCATCAGCCACGTCCGCCCCCTCGTCGTAGGTCTCAACTGCGCCCTCGGTGCCGCCGACCTGCGGCCCTACATCGCCGAGCTCGCGCGGATCGCCGACTGCTTCGTCTCCGCGCACCCCAACGCCGGGCTGCCCAACGAGTTCGGGGAGTACGACGAGACGCCTGACCAGATGGCGGCCGTGCTCGGCGAGTTCGCCGGTCACGCGCTGGTCAACCTGCTGGGCGGCTGCTGCGGCACCACGCCGGAACACATCTCCGCGATCGCGACCGCCGCGAAGGGCGCCGAACCACGGGTCCCGGCCGAACCCGCCGCCGCCATGCGGCTCTCCGGGCTCGAGCCGTTCACGATCGACGACGACAGCCTGTTCGTGAACGTCGGCGAGCGCACCAACATCACCGGCTCGGCCAAGTTCCGCAAGCTGATCAAGGACGGCGACTACGACACCGCCCTGACGGTGGCGGCCCAGCAGGTCGACAACGGGGCGCAGGTCATCGACGTCAACATGGACGAGGGCATGATCGACGGCGTCGCCGCGATGGACCGGTTCCTCAAGCTGGTCGCGAGCGAACCCGACATCTGTCGCGTGCCGGTGATGGTCGACTCCTCCAAGTGGGAGGTCATCGAGGCCGGCCTGAAGTGTCTCCAGGGAAAGCCGATCGTCAACTCGATCTCGATGAAGGAGGGCGAGGAGAAGTTCGTCGAGCAGGCCCGGCTGTGTCGCAAGTACGGCGCGGCCGTGGTCGTGATGGCCTTCGACGAGGACGGGCAGGCAGACAATCTCGAGCGCCGCAAGGCCATCTGTGAGCGCGCCTACCGGATCCTGACCGACGACATCGGTTTCCCGCCCGGCGACATCATCTTCGATCCGAACGTGTTCGCGGTCGCGACCGGCATCGAGGAGCACGCCTCGTACGGCCAGGACTTCATCGAGGCCACCCGCTGGATCAAGGAGAACCTGCCCGGGGCACTGGTCTCCGGCGGCATCTCCAACGTCAGCTTCTCGTTCCGCGGCAACAACCCGGTGCGCGAGGCGATCCACGCGGTCTTCCTGTTCCACGCCATCGAGGCGGGCCTCGACATGGGCATCGTCAACGCGGGAGCGCTCGTCGTCTACGACCAGGTCGACGCCGAGCTGCGAGACCGGATCGAGGACGTCGTGCTCAACCGGCGACCCGACGCCGCTGAGCGCTTGCTCGAGATTGCCGAGACGTACAACAAGGCAGCCGAGGACGAGGTGGTGACCGAGGAGGAGTGGCGAGCGCTGCCGGTCTCGGAGCGGATCACCCACGCCCTGGTGAAGGGCATCGACGCCCACGTCGAGAGCGACACGGAAGAGCTGCGCGCCGAGATCGCGGAGCGGGGCGGACGTCCGATCGAGGTCATCGAGGGCCCGTTGATGGACGGCATGAACGTGGTCGGCGACCTGTTCGGCGCCGGCAAGATGTTCCTCCCGCAGGTGGTCAAGAGTGCGCGCGTCATGAAGAAGGCCGTCGCCTACCTGATCCCCTTCATCGAGGAGGAGAAGGCCAAGGACCCGACGCTGGCCAAGCAGAAGGACACCAACGGCACGGTCGTGATGGCCACCGTCAAGGGAGACGTCCACGACATCGGCAAGAACATCGTCGGCGTCGTCCTCCAGTGCAACAACTACGAGGTGATCGACCTCGGCGTGATGGTGCCGGCGCAGAAGATCCTCGACGCCGCCACCGAGAACGAGGCCGACGCCATCGGCCTCTCCGGCCTGATCACCCCGTCGCTGGACGAGATGGTCACCATGGCCAGCGAGATGCAGCGCCAGGGCTTCGACATCCCGCTCCTGATCGGTGGCGCAACCACGTCGCGCGCTCACACGGCGGTCAAGGTGGACGGGAAGTACGACGGCCCCGTGGTCTGGGTCAAGGACGCCTCGCGCTCGGTGCCGACCGTCGCGGCGTTGCTCCACGAGGAGCGCCGAACGAAGCTGATGGCCGACGTGAAGGCCGACTTCGACAGCCTGCGCACCCGGCACGCCGCCAAGCACGATCGCCCGATGGTGACGCTCGAGGAGGCGAGGGCCAACGCGACCCCCATCGACTGGACCGGTTACCGGCCACCACGACCCCACCTGCTGCTCCAGCAGGACCGGGACGTCTCGCCGATCATCGGCCGCCGCGGCGAGACCCAGCACGTGCGGATCTTCCACAACTACGACCTGACCGAGCTGCGGCGCTACATCGACTGGCAGCCGTTCTTCAACTCCTGGGAGATGAAGGGGTCCTTCCCCGACATCCTCAACAACCCGTCGAGCGGACCAGAGGCGCGCAAGCTGTACGACGACGCGCAGGCCATGCTCGAGCGGCTGACCGCCGAGAAGTGGCTGACCGCGCACGGCACGATCGGGTTGTTCCCGGCCAACAGCGACGGCGACGACATCCACCTCTACCTCACCGAGCAGCGCGACGAGCCGCACCGTGTGCTGTCCATGCTGCGCCAGCAGGGTCGGCACCGAGACGGCGTCCCCAACCGGGCACTCTCCGACTTCGTCGCGCCCCGGAGCACGGGCGTGCGGGACTACATGGGCGCGTTCGCGGTGACCACTGGCCACGGCACGCAGGAGAAGATCGCCGAGTTCAAGGCAGACCTCAACGACTACGACGCGATCCTGCTCGAGTCCCTCGCCGACCGGCTCGCCGAGGCCTTCGCCGAGCGGCTGCACCAGCGAGTACGCAAGGAGCTGTGGGGCTACAGCCCCGACGAGCACCTCGACAACGTGGGCCTGCTCAAGGAGCAGTACCGGGGGATCCGCCCGGCTCCCGGCTACCCGGCGTGCCCCGAGCACACCGAGAAGCGCACCCTGTGGGAGCTGCTGGACGTCGAGGCCGCCACCGGCATCGAGCTCACCGAGTCGATGGCGATGTGGCCGGGCGCCTCGGTGTCGGGCTGGTACTTCTCCCACCCGGAGTCGCAGTACTTCGTGGTGGGTCGGCTGGCGCGCGACCAGGTGGCCGACTACGCCGAGCGCAAGGGCTGGACCCTCGCGGAGGCCGAGCGGTGGCTCTCGCCCAACCTCGGCTACGACCCGGAGGACTGAGCCGGTGGCGGACCGGGACTGGCCGGCGGCCGTCCTCTGGGACATGGACGGAACCCTCGTCGACACCGAGCCGTACTGGATCGACGCCGAGTTCGAGCTGGCCGACCGCCACGGCGGCACCTGGTCGCGCGAGCACGCGCTCAACCTGGTGGGCCAGGACCTGCTCGACTCCGGCCGCTACATCCGCGAACACATGCGCATCGAGCTCGAGCCGGCCGACATCGTCGAGGAGCTTCTCGACGCCGTCGTCGCGCGGGTGGAGCACGCCGTCCCGTGGCAGCCCGGTGCGCGTGAGCTGCTCGCCGACCTGGCGTCGTACGACGTCCCGTGTGCACTGGTCACGATGTCCTACCGCCGGTTCGTGGCACCGGTGCTGGCCGCCCTGCCCGCGGGCGCGTTCCAGGTCGTGATCACCGGCGATGCCGTCAGCCACGGCAAACCGCATCCGGCGCCCTACCTGAAGGCCGCTCGGGAGCTCCGGGCCGAGCCTGCCGACTGCCTGGCGATCGAGGACTCCAACACCGGAGCCCGCTCGGCAGCGGCCGCCGGCTGCGTGGTCCTCGTCGTGCCGAACCACGTCCCGGTGCTCGAGGGAGAGCGACGGGTGTTCCGCGACACCCTGGTCGGCCTCGAAGCCTCCGCGCTGGCCGACCTCCGGTCGGACGCCGGCGGCTAGTCCACGTCGGCCGCCGTCAGCTCGCCGGGGTCGGCGGGCTCGACCGCGGGCAGAGGTGGGGGAGTGCCGCCCCACTCGGGGCAGATCGCCTTGAAGGAGCACCAGTCGCACAGCCGGGACCGGTGGGGTCGCCAGTCGCGGTCCTCGGTCGCGCGGGCGATCGCCTTCCAGATCGCCTCGACCTTGCGCTCCGTCGCGCGCAGGTCGCCCTCGTCGGGGACGTAGCGGACCAGCTCGCCGCTGCCGAGGTAGACCAGCTGGAGCATCGCCGGCACCACCCCGCGGGTTCGCCAGAGGACCAGCGCGTAGAACTTCATCTGGAACAGCGCCTTGGCCTCCCAGCCCTCGCTCGGAGCCCGGCCGCTCTTGTAGTCGACCACTCTGAGCGCGCCGTCGGGGGCGACGTCGAGCCGGTCGACGAAGCCGCGGAGCAGCAGCTTGGAATCGAGCACGGCCTCGACGTAGAGCTCGCGCTCGGCGGGCTCGAGCCGGCTCGGGTCCTCGAGCTGGAAGTAGCGATCGAGAACGGTCCGGCAACCCCCGAGCCACTCCGCGACCTCCGGGCCCTCACCCGTGAACATCTCGGCGAGCTCGGGCTCCGCCTCCAGCAGCTGCTCCCACGTCGGGACCAGCAGGTCGCGCGCCTGCTCCGGCGTGCGGTCGCCGGCCGGCAGGTCGAAGAGGTCCTCGAGCACCTTGTGGATCAGCGTCCCGCGCACCGCGTCGGGGCTGAACGGTTCGGGGAGCCGATCGATGGTGCGGAACCGGTAGAGCAGCGGACAGGTCATGAAGTCGCCCGCCCGGCTGGGCGAGAGCGATCCGAGGACGTTCACGCCGTCGACGGGCGTCGACAGCGCCATGGAAGGGGAGTCCTGCACGCTCATGTGGTCACACTAGGTGAGGGCCCTGACAGCACGGTCGCAGCGATGCCGGGGCGCGCGGTGAGGTCGGATAGCCTCGATTCGTGTCCGGCCCTCACCCCTCCACGCCTCAGCCCCAGGGCGAAGCCGCGCGGCCGCAGCGACCTCCGGGGACGTTCCGGATCGGGTCCGTGGCGGGTAGCGACGTGCTCGTCTCGTCGTCGTGGTTCGTCGTCGCGGCGCTCATCGCAGTCGTGATGGCGCCTGCGCGTCGAGCGAGGTCTCGCCGGGCCTCGGCGGTTGGAAGTACGTCGCCGGCTTCCTGTTCGCGGTCGTCCTCTACCTCTCGGTGCTGCTCCACGAGGCGTCCCACGCGGTGATGGCCCAGCGCTACGGCTTCCCGGTCACCTCGATCACGCTGCACTTCCTGGGCGGCATGACCGCGATCGAGGGAGAGTCCAGGCGCCCGCGCGAGGAGTTCATGATCGCCGTGGTGGGCCCGCTGACCTCGCTGGCGGTCGGCGGCGTGCGCTGTCGGACTGTGGTTCGTCACACCGGACGGACTGTTGCTGCTGGCGGTCGAGGGGCTCGCCGGCGCCAACCTGCTGGTCGGCGTCCTCAACCTGGTGCCCGGGCTCCCGCTCGACGGCGGCCGCGTGCTGCGCAGCGGCATCTGGAAGCTCACCGGCAGCATGCACACCGGGACCATCGTGGCCGGGTGGGGCGGCCGGGTCACGGCGGTCGCCGCGCTCGCCTATCCACTGGCGATGGAGCCTCTTTTCACCAGGCCTCCCGACATCATCGACTTCGTCCTCGCAGCAGTGATCGCGCTCTTCCTGTGGTCGGGCGCGACCGCTGCGATGGCTTCCGCGCGGTTGCGACGCAAGCTTCCGGGACTGGTGGCCCGCGACCTGGCTCGGCGCACGATCACCGTTCCCGACGACCTGCCCCTCGCCGAGGCCGTACGCCGGGCGCGTGAGGCCGAGGCCGGCAGCATCGTCACCGTCACGAGCGCGGGGCAGCCGGTCGGGCTGGTCAACGAGTCGGCCGTGCTCGCCACCCCCGAGGACCGTCGTCCGTGGGTGGCGGTCTCCACCGTCAGCCGGACGCTCGACACCGGGCTGAGCCTGCCGGTCACCATCACCGGGGAGGACCTGGTTCTCGCGATCAGCCGTACGCCCGCCGCGGAGTACCTCCTGGTCGAGGAGGACGGTGCGATCTACGGGGTGCTCGCGACGACCGACGTGGACCGGGCCTTCCGCGAGGTGGGGCAGAGTGGCTGAACAGCAGTCACCCGACGTCCCCCCGCAGGCGTGGTCGGGCGTCCACCGCGGCCCCCTCCGGGCAGGGGAGTGGGTGCGGCTGACCGACACCAAGGGCCGTCGCCACAACATCTGCCTCGAGCCCGGGAAGCGGTTCTTCTCCAACCGCGGCCACCTCGAGCACGACGAGCTGATCGGCCGCGACGAGGGTTTCAGCGTCACCTCGTCGGCCGGCGGCCAGTACCTCGTCTTCCGCCCGCTGCTCTCCGAGTTCGTGGTGTCCATGCCGCGCGGTGCGGCCGTGGTCTACCCCAAGGACGCCGCCCAGATCGTCGCCATGGCCGACATCTTCCCGGGCGCCGACGTCGTCGAGGCCGGGGTGGGCTCTGGTGCGCTGACGTGTTCGCTGCTGCGTGCGGTGGGGCCCTTCGGACGGCTGACGTCCTACGAGCGGCGCGAGGAGTTCGCGGAGGTCGCGCGGCAGAACGTGCACCAGTTCTTCGCCACGCCCGAGGGCGAGACCCACCCGGCCTGGGAGCTGCGGCTCGGTGACCTGGCCGAGGAGCTGCCCCGCACCGGTGAGCGGGCCGACCGCGTGATCCTCGACATGCTCGCCCCCTGGGAGTGCGTCGAGGTGGTCGCGGACGCGCTGCGCCCCGGGGGGATCGTCTGCGGGTACGTCGCCACCACGACCCAGCTGTCGCGCTTCGTCGAGACGCTGCGCGCCCATGGCGGCTTCACCGAGCCGGCCGTGTGGGAGTCGATGGTCCGGGACTGGCACGTCGAGGGCCTCGCCGTACGACCTGGCCACAAGATGATCGGCCACACGGCGTTCCTCGTGACGTCCCGACGGATGGCGCCGGGGCAGGAGGCGCCGGCCAAGAAGCGCCGGCCCGCACCCGGGGCCTACGGGCCTGACTACACCGGCCCCAGGCCGCCCGGCCTGCCGCCCCAGGCCCTCGAGGACGACGAAGGCTGATCTCGGGCCGTCACGAAAACCCTGGATTGAGGGAAGCCGAGCTGGCGAGGCTTTATCTCGAAATCGTGATCCCACTACTGGTGTCTGCCCTTCCTCGGGGCAATCTCGCGGGTAGGGTCGCAAGCGGGAGGTGACGCCAATGTCGTCAACCGAAGGACTGTCAGGCAAGCCCCGCGACGAGCGCGAGCCGTCGCCGGACGAGCTCATGGGTCAGGTGCGCTTCCTCGAGGCCGAGGTCACCGACCTCCGCCGCCGTCTGAGTGACGCACCCGGCAGCTCCCGCGGTGTCGAGATGCGGTTGGCCGACACCCAGCGCTCGTTGTCCGCGGTCACGGCCCAGAACGAACGACTCGCCGAGACCCTGCGCGAGGCCCGCGACCAGATCATGAAGCTCAAGGAGGAGGTCGACCGGCTGGCTCAGCCGCCGGCCGGCTTCGGCACCTTCCTGGGCCGCAACGAGGACGACTCGATCGACGTGTTCACCGGTGGCCGCAAGCTGCGGGTCAACGCCAGCCCCAACGTCGACGTCGAGTCGCTCGTGCGGGGCCAGGAGGTCATGCTCAACGAGGCCCTCAACGTCGTGGCCGCCCTCGAGTTCGAGGAGGTCGGCGAGGTGGTCATGTTCAAGGAGCTGCTGGCCGACGGCGACCGCGCCCTCGTCATCGCCAACGCCGACGAGGAGCGCGTCGTACGCCTCGCCGAGCCGCTGCGTGACCAGACGTTGCGCGCCGGCGACTCGCTGCTGCTCGACTCGCGCGCCGGCTACGTCTACGAACGCGTGCCCAAGTCGGAGGTCGAGGAGCTGGTCCTGGAGGAAGTCCCCGACATCGCCTACGACTCCATCGGTGGCCTCACCGGCCAGATCGACCAGATCCGCGATGCGGTCGAGCTGCCCTACCTCCACCCCGAGCTCTTCAAGGAGCACCAGCTCAAGCCGCCCAAGGGCGTGCTGCTCTATGGTCCGCCGGGGTGCGGCAAGACGCTGATCGCCAAGGCGGTCGCCAACTCGCTGGCCAAGAAGGTCGCGGCCAGGACGGGGCAGGAGGGGAAGTCCTACTTCCTCAACATCAAGGGCCCCGAGCTGCTCAACAAGTACGTCGGCGAGACCGAGCGCCACATCCGGCTGGTGTTCCAGCGTGCGCGTGAGAAGGCCAGCCACGGCACACCGGTCATCGTGTTCTTCGACGAGATGGACTCCCTGTTCCGCACCCGCGGCTCGGGTGTGTCCTCTGACGTGGAGAACACCATCGTTCCCCAGCTCCTGAGCGAGATCGACGGCGTCGAGGCCCTCGAGAACGTGCTCGTGATCGGCGCCTCCAACCGCGAGGACATGATCGACCCCGCCATCCTGCGGCCGGGCCGGCTCGACGTGAAGATCAAGATCGAGCGCCCCGACGCCGAGTCGGCGCGCGACATCTTCAGCAAGTACCTCGTGCCGAGCCTGCCCCTCCACGGCGACGACCTGTCGGAGTTCACCGGCGACCGCGACGCGTGCGTGGCGGCGATGATCCGGGCGACCGTCGAGCGGATGTACACCGAGACCGAGGAGAACCGGTTCCTCGAGGTCACCTACGCCAACGGGGACAAGGAGGTCCTCTACTTCAAGGACTTCAACTCCGGGGCGATGATCCAGAACATCGTCGACCGCGCCAAGAAGATGGCGATCAAGGACTTCCTCGAGCACGACCAGCACGGGCTGCGGGTCAGCCACCTCCTGCAGGCGTGCGTCGACGAGTTCAAGGAGAACGAGGACCTGCCCAACACCACCAACCCCGACGACTGGGCCCGCATCTCCGGCAAGAAGGGCGAACGGATCGTGTTCATCCGTACGCTCATCACCGGCAAGCAGGGCACCGAGCCGGGTCGTTCCATCGACACCGCCACCAACACCGGCCAGTACCTCTGAGCCGCCCGGCGATGGCGGCTGAGGAGGAACTCGAGCGGACCGAGCTCGAGGCGGTGCTGGAGGCTCGCCGCGAGCTCGGCCCGTCCTACGACGCCGCGCTGGTCGAGTCCTTCGCCGAGCGCATCGAGGCAGCCGTGGTCGCCCGGGCCGCGCAGGAGGTGTCGGTCCGCGACCGCGACGCCAGGGACCGGGCCTCGGCCGGCCCGCGCCAGCTGGCCCTCGGCATCGTCTCAGTGGTCGCCGGCATCCCGGTGACTGCGCTCAGCCTGGCAGTTCCGGAGAACGCGGCCGTCAACCTCGGCAGTCTGGTGCTCGGGTGGGGCGGCATCGTCGGCCGTCAACTTTGCGCACGCGCTTCAGGCGCGAGGGCGGGCGGCGAGCAGGTAGCCGTAGGTCCACGGTCGCGAGAAGGCGGGACCCTCCAGGTAGGACGTCTCCAGCCGGGTCAGCTCGAAACCCGCGTCGCGCACGAGCTGGGCCACGTCGCGCGTCAGGTGGCAGCCGCCGGCGACACGCTGTTGCACCCCGTCGAGCCGGTGCTGCCATGCGGCGACGCGGTCGTCCGGCGCCAGGCCGTGCTCGAGCACGCACAGGACCCCGTCGGACCGCAGCACCCGGCGTACCTCCGCCAGCGCCTCGCCGACATCCGGGATCGTGCAGAGGGTGAACGTCGAGAGCACGGCGTCGTAGGCGGCGTCCGGCTCGTCGAGCCGCTGCCCGTCGAGGCCGCGTCGCTCGATCGGGATGTCGGTCCGGTGGCGGCGACGCTCGGAGAGCCGCCAGCCGACGTCCGAGGGCTCGACGGCCGCGACCGAGGTCACGGCGGGCGGGTACCAGCGGACGTTCAGGCCGCTGCCGAACCCGAGCTCCAGCACCCGGCCGCGCAGCGGGGCGCACGCCTCCCCGCGCAGGTCACCGATCTCGTGACCGCGGAGGGACCGATCGGCAAGCCGCGGCACCACCTGGTCCCCCCAGACACCCATACGGGTGAGCCTAGGCCCTGTCCACCGGCCAGTACTGTCGCGGCATGAAGGTGATCCTGATCGTCGTGGTCGTCGTCGTGGTGCTGCTGTTCGTGATTCCCAGGTTGCGCAAGAGCTGACTCACCCCGACGCCGTAGGCTCCCACTATGAGCGTCAGGCGCGTGATGGGAACCGAGGTGGAGTACGGCATCTCGGTGCCGGGCCAGCCCTTGGCCAACCCGATGGTGGCGTCCTCACAGATCGTGAACGCCTACGCCTCGGCGACCGTGCCCGCCCGGCGAGCACGCTGGGACTTCGAGGAGGAGTCGCCGTTGCGGGACGCCCGCGGCTTCGACATGTCGCGTCAGGTCGCCGACCCGTCCCAGCTCACCGACGAGGACCTCGGCCTCGCCAACGTCATCCTCACCAACGGCGCCCGGCTCTACGTCGACCACGCCCACCCGGAGTACTCGACGCCTGAGGTGACCTCCCCGCTCGACATCGTGCGCTGGGACAAGGCGGGGGAGCAGGTCATGCTCGACGCCTCGCGCCGCGCCGGTCAGCTTCCCGGCGGCGGGCCGATCAACCTCTACAAGAACAACACGGACAACAAGGGCGCGTCCTACGGCGCCCACGAGAACTACCTCATGCGTCGCAGCACGCCGTTCGGCGAGATCGTCAGGCACCTGACGCCGTTCTTCGTCTCCCGGCAGATCGTCTGCGGCGCCGGCCGGGTCGGCATCGGCCAGGACGGTCGCGAGCACGGCTTCCAGATCAGCCAGCGCGCCGACTTCTTCGAGGTCGAGGTCGGGCTCGAGACGACCCTGAAGCGACCGATCATCAACACCCGCGACGAGCCGCACGCCGACCCGGAGAAGTACCGCCGACTCCACGTGATCCTCGGCGACGCCAACATCGCCGAGGTCTCGACCTACCTCAAGGTCGGGACGACCGCGCTGGTCCTCTCCATGATCGAGGACCGCTTCCTCGACCGAGACCTGACGGTGGAGGGTGCGGTCGGGGCACTGCGCGCGGTCTCTCACGACACGACGCTCCAGCAGCAGATCACGCTGACCGACGGTCGCACCCTGACGGCCGTGCAGCTGCAGCTGGAGTACCTCGACCTCGCGAAGAAGTATGTCGAGGACCGATTCGGGTCCGACGCCGACCCGCAGACACGCGACGTGCTGACCCGGTGGGAGTCCGTCCTGGACCGGCTCGAGCGCGACCCGATGCTGTGCGCCACCGAGCTCGACTGGGTGGCCAAGCTGAAGCTGCTCGAGCACTACCGCGACCGCGACGGGCTGGGGTGGGACGACGCGAAGCTCCAGCTGATCGACGTCCAGTACTCCGACATCCGCCCCGAGAAGGGGCTCTACCACAAGCTCGTCGGCATGGGCCGGATCGAACGGTTGCTCGATGACGCCGCGGTGGAGGTCGCGATGCATGACCCGCCCGAGGACACACGTGCCTACTTCCGCGGCCGCTGCCTGGAGAAGTACGCCGAGCACGTGGCCGCGGCGTCGTGGGACTCGGTCATCTTCGACCTCCCCGGACGCGAGTCGCTGCAGCGAGTTCCGACGATCGACCCCCTGCGCGGCAGCAAGGCGAGCGTGGGCGAGCTGATCGACCGCTGCGAGACGGCGGAGGCGTTGTTCACCGCTCTCACCCGCTGAGTGGATAGGGTCGCTCGTATGGCACAGGAGCAGAAGCAGCCACGCAAGTCCACGGAGTCCGACGAGGCGCCCGAGACCACGGTCGAGAGCGACGTCAGCGAGCGCAAGGAGGCGCTCGACGACGACATCGACGCGATCCTGGACGAGATCGACGACGTGCTGGAGACCAACGCCGAGGACTTCGTGAAGTCGTTCATCCAGAAGGGTGGAGAATGATCACCCCATCGAAATCCTCGCTCCGCTGCGGTTTCGACGGGGACCCCGAATGAGCTTGCCGGACGGCCCGCGGCTGCCGGCGGCGTACCTCATGCCCGGCAGCTCCTCCTTCAGCGACTTCCTGTCCGACGCCGCTCCCGACCTGCTGCCGTCGCGGCGTGCGGTGCCGCAGGGCCACGCCGGCGACCTCGCCCCCCACGGCACCACGATCGTCGCCGC
This sequence comes from uncultured Actinomycetota bacterium, assembly GCA_963804845.1. Taxonomy (GTDB): domain Bacteria; phylum Actinomycetota; class Actinomycetes; order Propionibacteriales; family Nocardioidaceae; genus Nocardioides. Next base: position 1,439,452 of record CAWDSA010000007.1, read on the forward strand.
CACCTACCCCGGCGGCGTGGTCATGGCCGGCGACCGCCGCGCCACGATGGGCAACGTCATCGCCCAGCGCGACATCGAGAAGGTGTTCCCGGCCGACGAGTACTCCGCCGTCGGCATCGCCGGCACTGCCGGCCTCGCGGTCGAGATGGTGCGGCTGTTCCAGACCGAGCTCGAGCACTACGAGAAGATCGAGGGCACCACGCTCTCGATGGACGGCAAGGCCAACCGGCTCGCCGCGCTGATCCGCGCCAACCTCGGCCTGGCCATGCAGGGCCTCGCCGTCGTACCCCTCTTCTCAGGATTCGACCTCCTCAGCGAGCAGGGCCGGATCTTCAGCTACGACCTGACCGGCGGCCGCTACGAGGAGACCGCGTTCCACTCGGTCGGATCCGGGTCGTTGTTCGCACGTGGCTCGCTCAAGAAGCTCTACCGCGACGATCTGACCGAGACCGAGGCCGTGACCGTGGTCGTCCAGGCGCTGTACGACGCCGCCGACGACGACTCCGCGACCGGTGGGCCCGACCTGACGCGCCGGATCTTCCCCGTCGTCCACCTCATCACCGCCGACGGCGGCCGCCGGATGGCCGACGACGAGGTGGCCGACCTGGCCGACCAGATGATCGCCGGGAGGATGCTGAGGCCCGATGGGCCCGCCGCGCCGGTGCTGACCCGGGGTGACCGCTCATGAGTATGCCTTTCTATGTCTCGCCCGAGCAGGTCATGAAGGATCGAGCCGACTTCGCCCGGAAGGGCATCGCTCGTGGGCGCTCGGTCGTCGCCGTGCAGTACGCCGACGGCATCCTGTTCGCCTCGGAGAACCCCTCGCAGGCTCTCCACAAGGTGTCGGAGATCTACGACCGGATCGCGTTCGCCGCGGTCGGCCGCTACAACGAGTTCGAGAACCTGCGGATCGCCGGTGTCCGGCTCGCCGACATGCGCGGCTACGCCTACGACCGCCGCGACGTCACCGGCCGCGGTCTGGCCAACGCCTATGCCCAGACGCTCGGCACCATCTTCTCCAGCGGCGGCGAAAAGCCCTACGAGGTGGAGATCTTCGTCGCCGAGGTCGGCGAGGTCGCCGCCGACGACCAGATCTACCGGCTCACCTACGACGGCCAGGTCGCCGATGTCCACGGCTTCGCGGTCATGGGAGGCGCCGCCGACGTCGTCGGCGAGTACCTCAAGAGCAACTACACCGAGGGCGCGACGCTCGACGGTGCCCTCCACCTCGCCGTTGCGGCACTGGGGCACTCCGACTCCGACGACCGGGTCATCCCCGTCGACGACCTCGAGGTGGCGGTGCTCGACCGGACCCGCAACCAGGCCCGGAAGTTCAGCAGGGTGCGGCCCTCGCGGCTCGAGTCGCTGCTCGCCGACCGGGGCCCGACGACCCCGGGCTTTGCCGATCCGGAGGACGGGGCACCCGGCACGCCGTCCACCGAGCCGGTACCCGACGACCCGGCCGACCCGACCGACCAGACGAGCGGCGCCGTACCACCGCTTGAGGACCCGCGCACCGGCGAACCGACCCCGCCACCCTCCGACCCGGTGGCCCCCGACGAGACCCCGACCGAACCCGGCCCGACCCCACCCGACTCGCCGCCGATCGACCCCAGCGACCCACTGCACTGAGCCGGTACGGCTCGGCGAGACACGCGCCAGACACGACCCGCCTAGGCTGTGCCCCGTGGACCGGCGGATCTTCGGCATCGAGAACGAGTACGGCGTCACGTGCACGTTCCGGGGGCAGCGCCGGCTGAGTCCCGACGAGGTCGCCCGCTACCTGTTCCGCAAGGTCGTCAGCTGGGGCCGGTCGAGCAACGTCTTCCTGCGCAACGGTGCCCGCCTCTACCTCGACGTCGGGAGCCACCCGGAGTACGCGACGCCGGAGTGCGACGACATCACCGAGCTGGTCGCACACGACAAGGCGGGGGAGAGGGTGCTGGAGGGACTCCTGCTGGATGCCGAGCAGCGGCTGCACGACGAGGGCATCGCCGGCGAGATCTACCTGTTCAAGAACAACACCGACTCCGCCGGCAACTCCTACGGCTGCCACGAGAACTACTGCGTGAGCCGTGAGGGGGAGTTCAGTCGGCTCGCTGACGTGCTGATCCCCTTCCTCGTGACTCGCCAGATCATGGTGGGGGCCGGCAAGGTCACCCAGACGCCTCGCGGCGCGTCGTACTCCGTGAGCCAGCGCGCGGAACACATCTGGGAGGGCGTCAGCAGCGCCACGACCAGGAGCCGTCCGATCATCAACACCCGCGACGAGCCGCACGCCGACGCGGAGAAGTACCGCCGTCTCCACGTCATCGTCGGCGACTCCAACATGAGCGAGACGACCACGCTGCTCAAGGTGGCCAGCTGCGACCTCGTGCTGCGGATGATCGAGGAGGGCGTGGTGATGCGCGACCTCACGATGGAGAACCCGATCCGTGCCATCCGCGAGATCTCCCACGACGTCAGCGGAAGACGCAAGGTCCGGCTCGCCAACGGACGCGAGGCCAGCGCGCTCGACATCCAGGGCGAGTACCTCGCCAAGGCACGTGACTTCGTCGACCGCCGTGAGCTGCGGACGCCGGTCATCGACCGTGCGCTCGACCTGTGGGAGCGCACCCTCAAGGCGGTCGACTCCGACGATCTCGGGCTCGTCGACCGCGAGATCGACTGGGTCATCAAGTGGAAGCTGATGGACCGCTATCGGGCCAAGCACGGCCTCCCGCTCGGCCACCCCCGCATCGCCCAGCTCGACCTCGCCTACCACGACATCCACCGCGGCCGCGGCCTCTACTACCTGCTCGAGAAGCGCGGCGCCGTGGCCCGCGTGACCAGCGACCTGAAGATCTTCGAGGCCAAGTCGGTCCCCCCGCAGACCACCCGCGCCCGACTGCGCGGCGAGTTCATCCGCAAGGCGCAGGAGCGCCGCCGCGACTTCACGGTCGACTGGGTGCATCTCAAGCTGAACGACCAGGCTCAACGCACCGTGCTCTGCAAGGACCCGTTCCGGGCGTACGACGAGCGGGTGCAGCGTCTGATCGACGGCATGTAGGTCGCGGCTTCCGGACCTCTCAGGTTCCTCTTGCTTGCGCGGGATAGGGTGACCGCTGCTGTTGTGCCCCTCAACGAAGGTGTGTCCGTGATCCGTCGTTTCCTTGCCCTGTTCCTCGCGCTGCTCCTCGGCGCCGCCCTCGTCGCCTGCGGTGACGACTCCGGTGGGTCCTCCGACGAGGAGGAGAGCTCCGGCGGCTCCGGACTGGAGTCCGTCGAGATCGCCGGTGAGGTCGGGAGCGACCCCGAGGTCACCTGGGACGGTGAGCTCGAGGCCGACGAGGTCGAGACCAAGGTCGTCACCGAGGGGGACGGCGAGGAGATCGAGACCGGCGACCAGGTGTTCGCCCACATCTGGATCGGCAACGGTTTCACCCAGGAGAAGGCGTTCTCCACCTACGATGCTGGACAGCCCGAGCTGCTCACGGTGGACGAAGCGCAGCTGAGCCCGCTCTTCCTGGCCGGCCTCGAGGGCCAGACGATCGGCTCGCGCATCGCGATCGCCGCGTCCGCCAAGACCGCGTTCGGCGAAGCCGGCAACCCCCAGATCAACATCGGCAACGAGGACACCGTCCTCACGGTCGTCGACGTGCTCGGATCGATCGAGGACGGCCCCGACGGAAAGGACCAGAAGGCCCCGTCGTGGGTGCCGAGCCTCCAAGGTGAGGAGGACGCACCGACCGGCTTCGACTTCGCCGGCACGCCGGAGCCGACCGACGAGCTCCAGACCGCGGTGCTCATCGAGGGGGAGGGCCCGGTCGTGGAGAAGGGCCAGACCATCGCGGTCAACTACCTCGGCCAGGTCTACAACGGCAAGAAGCCCTTCGACGAGAGCTACTCCGCGCAGCCGGCCTCGTTCGCGATCGGCGTCGGGGGCGTCGTGGAGGGTTGGGACCAGGCGCTGGTCGGGCAGACCGTCGGCAGCCGCGTCGTCCTCGCGATCCCGCCCGACCTCGGCTACGGCAAGGAAGGCAACCCGGAGGCAGGCATCAAGCCGACCGACACGCTCTACTTCGTGGTCGACATCCTCGGCGCGGCCTGACCGACACCAGTACGGTCTCAGCATGGCGGCGGAGAAGAGCGAGCGGCTGCTCAATCTCCTCATCATGCTGCTCATGCAGCGTCGCTACATCGCCAAGGACCGGGTCCGCTCGCTCCTCTACCCGGACTCCACGGACGAGGCGTTCGAGAGGATGTTCGAGCGCGACAAGGACGACCTGCGCGCGCTCGGCGTGCCGATCGAGGTGGGTCAGCTCGACGCCTACTTCGACGACGAGCCCGGCTACCGGATCCGTCCCGACGAGCTGCAGCTGCCCCAGGTCGAGCTGACGGCCGACGAGGCCCAGGTCGTGGGCCTGGCCACCAAGGTCTGGGAGCACGCCCGCCTGGCCGAGGCCACCAGCGGCGCCGTACGCAAGCTGACCGCCGCAGGTGTCCCGGTCGACGTGGGGGCTCTCGACCTGGTCGAGCCGAGGCTCGGCGCCGACGAGCCGGCATTCGACGTGTTCTGGGAGGCCGCCCGCGACCGTTGCGTCGTGGAGTTCGACTACCAGCGACCGGGGGCCGAGGTCACCGGCCGATGCCTCGAGCCGTGGGGCGTGGTCCGCTACTCCGGACGTTGGTACGCCGTCGGCCACGACCGTGACCGCGGGGAGGAACGGATCTTCCGGCTCTCGCGCGTCCAGGGGAGCGCCCGCATGGTCGGGCAGCCCGCGGCGTACGACGTTCCTGCCGGCGTAGACATCCGCGAGATCGCGCGGCGTCTCGCCCCCGCTCGGGTCGCCGAGCCGGCCACGCTGCTGGCACGCTCCGGCACCGGGCATGCGCTCCGTCGCGCGTCCGAGCGGGTCGAGACCGGTGTGCCAGGCCCCGACGACACGACCGCGTGGGACCGCATCGTGCTCGCGCGGGGCGGTCCGGACCTTGCCTCGGAGGTCCTGGCGCACGGCGCCGACGTGGTGGTGGAGTCGCCGGACAGCCTGCGCGAGCAGGTCGTCGCGCGGCTGACCGCGCTGGTCGACGGGAGCGACGCGTGAGCGGCGGCGGTCCCGGTGGCGCCCGCGAGCAGGTCGCCCGGCTCCTCACGCTGGTTCCGTACCTGCACAGCCGGGGCCAGGTGCGCGTCGACGAGGCCGCAGTGGCGCTCGGCACGACGCCGGAGCAGGTCCGGAGCGACCTCAAGGTGCTGTTCATGTGCGGCCTTCCCGGCGGCTACCCGGACGACCTGATCGACGTCGACCTCGACGCCCTCGAGAGCGACGGCGTCATCAGGGTGTCCAACGCCGACTACCTCGCCCGACCGTTGCGCCTGACCGCGACCGAGGCGACGGCCGTGATGGTGGCGCTCCTGGCGTTGCGCAACGGCGCGCAGCCCGAGACCCGCGAGATCCTGGACCGGGCGCTCGGCAAGCTGCAGGCCGCCACCGCCGACGCCGGTGCGGTCCCGATCGACCCCGGCGTGGACCCCGAGCCGACCGACCTGACCCGGTTGCAGTCCGACCTGGAGCAGGCCGTCCGCGACGGTCGCCAGGTGCAGCTGACCTACTACGTGCCGGCGCGCGACGAGGAGACCGTGCGGGTCGTGGATCCCCGGGGTGTCGTCACGTCGCGTGGCTCGGCCTACCTCGCCGCCTGGTGTCACAGCGCCGAGGACGATCGTCTCTTCCGTCTCGACCGGATCCACGGCGCGCTGGTGCTCGACCAACCGGTCACCCACGCCGACGCGCCCCCATCGGATCTCAGCGGCGACCTCTTCGGCTTCGACGAGCAGGCCGAGCGGGTGACGCTGCGGCTCGCGTCGTCGGCCAGCTGGGTCGTGGAGTACTACCAGGTCGAGGAGACCCGGACGCTTCCCGACGGCAGCCTCGAGGTCGATCTGCTGGTGGCAGACCGACGCTGGCTCGAGCGGCTGGTGCTGCGGCTCGCGCCGCAGGCGACAGTGGTGCGGCCGGCGGACTGGGCCGACGCGGTCACCGCGCGCGCCGAGGATGCCATCCGGTTGTATCGAGGGTGACGAAGTACCATAGTCAGAGACCGAACCGGGCAATGTGAGGAACTCAGATGAATGCAATGTTCGCTTTCCCCGGCGGCTGGGAACTCGTGCTGGTCGTTCTCGTGATCCTGCTGCTCTTCGGCGCCAAGAAGCTTCCGGAACTGGCGCGCGGGAGTGGCCGTGCCCTGCGGATCTTCAAGTCGGAGACCAAGGGCCTGATGGACGACGACGACGACGTCGACGAGGACCAGAAGACGCCGGAGCAGAAGGCGATCGAGGCCAACAACGCCACGACCGAGCCCACTGTCAGTGAGCCGATCGTGCGTGAGCAGCGCGACGGCACCGCCAGCTGACGCCGTCGGTGCGGATCTCCGGCCTTGTCGGCCTCTACGCCGGCAAGCCCCAGAACCCCGTCGGGCCCGACGGGCGGATGGCGCTCTCCGACCACCTGCGTGAGCTGCGCGGCCGGATCCTGAAGATCCTCACGATCCTGCTGGTCGGGCTGATCGTCTCGCTGTTCTTCTTCGACCCGATTTTCGAGCTCGTGCTGGGGCCGTACGAGGACGCCGTCGCCGGGTTGCCCGATGACATCGAGAGTGAGGCCACGATCGGAGGTGTCGGCGGCCCACTCATGCTCTACCTCAAGCTCTGCGGCACCACCGCGCTGATCCTCACCAGCCCGTTCTGGCTCTACCAGATCTGGGCGTTCATCCTGCCCGGGCTCCACGCCAAGGAGCGCAAGTGGAGCCGGGTCTTCGCCGCCATCGCGGGCCCGCTGTTCCTCGTCGGCGTCACCGTGGGCTACCTGACGCTCCCGAAGGGCCTGGAGCTGCTGATCGGCCTGACGCAGTCCGACCTCACCAACCTGGTCGAGTTCGGCGACTACCTGACGTTCCTGATCAGGACCCTGCTGGTCTTCGGGATCGCGTTCGAGATCCCGGTGTTCGTGATCCTGCTCAACGCTGCCGGCGTCCTCAGTGGCGCGGCGTTGGGCGCCCATCGGCCGTGGATCGTGATCGGCACGTTCCTGTTTGCCGCCGTCGCGACCCCGTCCACCGACCCGTTCACCATGCTGTTCCTGGCGGTCCCGATGGTGCTCCTCTTCGGCATCTCCGAGGTCATCACGCGCATCCTTGACCGACGTCGCGCCCAGGCCGACCCCGTGGCCGGGCTCAGTGACGACGAGATGTCCCCGTTGTGACCGTGTCCGACGTCGACCCCTTCGACCTCCCGGACTGGCTGGGCGGCTCTGACGTCGTCTGGGAGGCCGCCACCGGCCTGCGCACCAGCCACGTCGTGTCCGGAGCGCTCATCGGAGGCGCGCAGAACCGCCTCAAGTGCAACCTGCTGGCCACCGACGAGGCCTATCCCGTTCCCGTCGTGCCAGATGACGTCCGCAGCCGCGCCCACCAGGCCTGGCACGACGGTCAGGTGCTGGTGGTCGATCGGGAACGTACGCTCACGCTCGCCGTGCCCGGGCGCCGCTTCGACGCCGACCTGGTGATGGAGGCACTGGCGCGGCTGGCCAGGGCGGTCGGCGCGTCCCCGGAGGAGTGGGGGGTCCTGCTCCGGATCGGCTCGGCCCGGCGCTAGTCGTCTAGGCTCGCGGCGTGCCCCGCGAGATCGCCCTGTTGACCAACCCGACCGCGGGCAAGGGCAAGGGAGCCGCGGCCCGGGTGGCGGCGCTGCCCCGGCTGCGCGAGGCGGGCTTCGCCGTACGGGACCTGGCGGGATCGAACGCCGACGAGGCTCTCGACCTGGCACGTGCGGCTGTCGCGGACGACGTTTGGGCCGTGGTCGTGTGTGGGGGAGACGGGATGGTCCACCTGGGGGTTCAGGCCGTCGCCGGCACCGATACCCACCTCGGGATCATCCCTGCCGGCACCGGCAACGACGTGGCTCGCTACCTCGACCTCCCGCGGAAGGACCCGGGCGCGGCGGCCGACCGCGTGATCGCCTCGTCGCCCCGGCGGATCGACCTGGCCCGCTCGGGCTCGCGCTGGTTCGTCACCGTGCTGGCAGCCGGTTTCGACGCGGTGGTCAACGAGCGGGCCAACCTGATGCGGTGGCCGAAGGGCCAGATGCGCTACAACCTGGCCACCCTCGCCGAGCTCCGCACGTTCGAGCCGATCCCGTACGTCCTCGAGCTCGACGGCATCACGATGCGACTCGACGCCATGTTGGTCGCCGTCGGCAACGGTCCCTCCTTCGGAGGTGGCCTCCGGATCACCGAAGGGGCACTGCTCGACGACGGCCTGCTCGACGTGGTCGTCATCAAGCCGATGAGCAAGGCCAACCTGGTCCGCACCTACCCCAAGCTCTTCAAGGGCACCCACGTGAGCCACCCCCAGTACGAGCACCACCGGGTCAGCTCGGTCACCGTGGCCGCGCCCGGCATCGTGACGTACGCCGACGGCGAGCGGTTCGGCGCGCTTCCGCTCACCATCGAGTGCGACCCGGGGGCGCTGAGCATCCTTGCGTGACTTCACCGCCCTCTTCGACTTCGACCTCGACGACTTCCAGATCCGGGCATGTCAGGAGATCGATGCCGGCCGCGGCGTCCTGGTCGCGGCCCCGACCGGCTCCGGGAAGACGATTGTCGGTGAGTACGCCGTGCACCTGGCGCTCGACGACCGGTCGCAAGGCGTTCTACACGACGCCCATCAAGGCGCTCTCGAACCAGAAGTTCCACGACCTCGTCCGGCGGTACGGCGAGGACCAGGTCGGCCTGCTGACCGGCGACAACACCGTCAACGGCGAGGCGCCGATCGTCGTGATGACGACCGAGGTGCTGCGCAACATGCTCTACGCCGGGTCGCGCACGCTGCTCGGACTCGGATTCGTGGTCATGGACGAGGTCCACTACCTCGCCGACCGCGACCGCGGCGCCGTGTGGGAGGAGATCATCATCCACCTGCCGGAGTCGGTGTCCCTGATCTCGCTCTCGGCGACCGTGTCCAACGCCGAGGAGTTCGGCGAGTGGCTGGCGACCGTCCGTGGCGAGGTCACGACCATCGTCGAGGAGCGGCGTCCGGTGCCGCTCTACCAGCACGTCATGGTCGGCAAGCGGATGCTCGACCTGTTCGCGGTCTCCGACGTCGACGCCGCCGCCGGCTTCGTCTCAGAAGGGGCGCCGGTCAACCGCGAGCTCGAGCGGATCGCGCGCGACGACTTCGCGAGCTCCCGGCTGATGCGCGACCGCCGGTCGCCCCGCAAGGGCAGGCCAGGCTCTTCGAAGAACCCACGCCAGGTCGGCAACGGCCGCCGGGTCTGGATCCCGAGCCGTCCGGACGTCATCGAGCGGCTCGACCGCGAAGGGCTGCTGCCGGCGATCGTGTTCATCTTCAGCCGGGTCGGCTGCGACGCCGCGGTCACCCAGTGCCTGTCGGCCAACGTCCGGCTCACCAGCCCGGAGGAGCGCGACACGATCTACGAGTACGTCGAGACCAGTTGTCGCCACCTGCCCGAGGAGGATCGCCACGTCCTGGGCTACCACGACTTCCTCGACGGTCTCACCCGCGGCGTCGCCGCCCACCACGCCGGCATGCTGCCCGCCTTCAAGGAGGTCGTCGAGAAGCTCTTCGTCCGCGGGCTCTGCAAGGTCGTGTTCGCCACCGAGACGCTGGCGCTCGGCATCAACATGCCAGCCCGCACCGTCGTCATCGAGAAGCTCTCGAAGTGGAATGGCGAGACCCACGCCGACATCACGCCCGGGGAGTACACCCAGCTCACCGGTCGGGCGGGGCGTCGAGGGCTCGACATCGAGGGGCACGGCGTCGTGCTCTGGCAGCCGGGGCTGAACCCGCGTGAGCTCGCCGGCCTCGCCTCGACCCGCACCTATCCGCTCCGGTCGAGCTTCCGCCCGTCGTACAACATGGCCGTCAACCTCGTGCACCAGTTCGGCCGGGAGCGATCCCGTGAGCTGCTCGAGCAGTCCTTCGCCCAGTTCCAGGCCGACAAGGCGGTCGTGGGGCTGGCCCGCCAGCTCCGCAAGAGCGACGACGCGCTGGCAGGCTACGCCGACGCCGCGACCTGTCACCTCGGTGACTTCATGGAGTACGCGAGGATGCGACGGCACATCTCCGAGCTGGAGAAGAGCGACGCGCGTCAACGACGTGTCGACAGGCGCGACGAGGCGGTGGCGTCGCTGCGGCGGCTGCGCCCCGGCGACGTGATCATCGTTCCTGCCGGCAAGTTCTCGGGTTATGCCGTGGTCATCGATCCCGGCACGACGGGAGGCGAGGAGCCACGGCCCTACGTCGTCACGGCGGAGCGTCAGGCCCGCCGGCTGGCGCCGCCCGACTTCCCGACCCCCGTCGAGGCGCTGGCGAAGCTGAAGGTCCCCAAGTCGTTCAACGGCCGCAATCCGCAGATGCGGCGCGACCTGGTGTCGGCGCTGCGCTCCCGCACCCATGACCTGACCCCGCCGCCGAAGCGCCGTACGACCGCTCGGGCGACGGAGAACGACCAGGTCGAGCGGCTGCGTCACCAGCTGAAGGACCATCCGTGCCACCAGTGTCCCGACCGCGAGGACCACGCCCGCTGGGCCGAGCGCTGGTTCAAGCTCGAGCGTGACTCCACCACGCTCCGGAGCCGGATCGAGAGGCGCACCAACACGGTGGCTCGGCAGTTCGACCGGGTCTGCGAGGTCCTGACCGCGCTCGACTACCTCGACGGCGACTCCGTGACCGACCGCGGAGCACACCTGAGACGTCTGTACACCGACATGGACCTGGTGGCCGCCGAGTCGTTGCGACAGGGGCTCTGGGACGGCCTCGGTCCGTCGGAGCTCGCGAGTGTGCTGTCCGTGCTGGTCTTCGAGGCACGCCGGCCCGACGACGCCTCGTCCCCGCGGATCCCGGGCAGCCCGGTGCGCGAGGTCGTCGCCGGCATGGTCCGGGTGTGGAGCGAGCTCGACCAGCTCGAGCGCAGCCACAAGCTCGACTTCCTCCGCCAGCCGGACCTCGGGTTCGCGTGGGCGGCCTATCGCTGGGCCGAGGGCGACGATCTCGACGACGTGCTGACCGTGACCGACCTGGCGGCGGGCGACTTCGTGCGCTGGACGAAGCAGCTGCTCGACCTCACCGGTCAGGTGGCCGACGCCGCCGGCGCCGGCGAGCTGCGCGACACGGCCCGTGACGCCGTACGACGTCTCAAGCGGGGTGTCGTCGCCTACTCGTCGATGAACGACTGACCGGGGAGCGGCACGTATCGGGGCTCGAGGTGGCCGGGCGGCGCCTGCGGGCATCCCCGCAGCGGGTCGCCGAGGTAGAGCGTGGGAACGGCTTGCGCGATGCACGCACCCCCCGGCTCGAGCAGCTCGGGAGGCTCGACGGGTTCGACGGGGGAGAGCGCCACGGCACCCGCCAGCAGGGCAGAGACGACGATCACGATGTGGCCGCCGAGATCGCGGCATCGACCGGGTGGTCGCCGCTGACGACGTTCCACTGCTGGCCGACCGTGCGGGAGTCGTCGAGGGTCGCCGCCACCACCGCGGCCACGTCGGCGCGAGGGATCTCGCCTCGCTCGATGTCGGGCCCGAGGGCAACCTGGCCGGTCGCTGCGTCGTCGGTCAGCTTGCCGGGCCGCAGGATGGTCCAGTCGAGGTCGCTCGCGCGAAGCGCCGCGTCGGAGTCCCGCTTGGCCTCGACGTACGCCGTCCAGACCTCGCCGGCGTCCTCGGCGACCGGCTCGTCGACGTTGATCGCGGAGATCTGGACGAAGCGCCTGATGCCGGCGCTCGTGGCGCCGGCGATGGACTTGAGGGACCCCTCGAGGTCGACGGTGCGCTTGCGCTCGACGTTGCCGTCGGGGCCGCCGCCGGCGGCGAACACCACCGCGTCGCAGCCTTCGAACGCCGCCGCGAAGTCGTCCTCGCCGCTGTTCTCGATGTCGAGCAGGCGGGTGTCCACGCCATCGGCCTGCAAGGCCTCGGCCTGCTCCTGCCTGCGGACGAGGGCGACCGGCTGGTGGCCCGCGCCGATCAGGAGCGGGTGGAGCAGACGTGCGATCTGGCCGTTCCCTCCGACGACGGCGACCCGGCTCATGCCCTCACCGTAGATTTCGAGACGGCAAATGAGTAGCCCCTCACAGGCTCGGGCCTGCTCCTGCCCCTCAATCTCCTCACCCGACGCCGCCGCTACTCGCCGGCTCGTGGCGTCGGCTGGGCTCGGACGCCGGTCACCGAGTCGCGAGCGTCTTGGTCAGCCGCTCCACCGGCCCGCTGAGGTTGAACTCCTCGGCGAGGGCCGCGACCAGCTCGGGGTCGGCCGGCTGGCGGGGGAGCGTGGCGTCGAGCGGGCCGAGGTCGATGTCGCGGGCCACGGCCACCACCTGCGGCGCCACGGCGAGGTACTCGACCGCGTTGCGCAGCTTGGAGCGCGGGTTCGGGCCGAGGTCGGAGTCGGGGTCGTCGACCGCCGCCAGGATCCCGCTCATGCTGCCGAACCGCTGGAGCAGCGTCGCAGCCGTCTTGTCACCCACGCCCGTGACACCCGGCAACCCGTCGGACGCGTCTCCGCGCAGGGTGGCGAAGTCGGCGTACTGGGATGCCTCCACGGCGTACTTCTCCCGCACGACGTCCTCGGTGATGCGCTCGTGCTTGCCGACGCCGCGGGCGATGTAGAGCACCCGCACGTCCGCCTCGTCGTCGACGAGCTGGAACAGGTCGCGGTCGCCGGTGACGATGTCGACCGGCATCCCGGCGCCGGTGGCGAGCGTCCCGATCACGTCGTCGGCCTCATAGCCGTCGGCGCCGACGATCGCGATGCCGAAGGCGTCCATGACGGCGCGGATGACCGGCACCTGGATCTCGAGCGGGTCGGGGACCTCCTCGATGTCCGGCTGGTCGCCGGGGCGGGTCGCCACGACGCGGTGGGACTTGTAGGACGGGATCAGGTCGACGCGCCACTGCGGGCGCCAGTCGTTGTCCCAGCAGCACACGAGGTGGGTCGGCTGGTACTCGCCGACCAGCCGGTTGATGAAGTCGACCAGGCCGCGGACGGCGTTGACCGGCGTGCCGTTGTCGGCCTTGATCTCGGGTACCCCGAAGAACGCGCGGAAGTACATGCTCGCGGTGTCCAACAGCATCAGCCGGTTCGTCACGCACGGCATCCTGCCACGGCGTACCCACTAGGGTGGCGGCCGTGAACGGCACCGACCTCGAAGTGACCGACCGCGCCATCCTGGAGCTGCTGGCGGTCGACGGCCGGATGTCCTACACCGACCTCGGCAAGGCCACCGGCCTCTCCACCTCCGCGGTCCACCAGCGCGTGAAGCGGCTGGAGCAGCGGGGGCTGATCACCGGCTACGGCGCGACCATCAACCACGACGGGATCGGGCTGCCGCTGACGGCGTTCGTCTCCATCACCCCCATCGACTCCGCCCAGCCCGACGACTACCCCGACCGCGTCCGCGACATCGCGGAGATCGAGTCGTGCTGGTCGGTCGCCGGCGACGAGTCCTACATCCTCAAGGTCCGCGTCGCCACCCCCGTGGCCCTCGAGGACCTCCTCGCCCGGATCCGTTCTGCCGCCAACGTCTCCACCCGCACCACCATCGTCCTCTCCACCCCGTACGAGAACCGCTCCGGTGACGTAGGGGATGGCGGTTACGTGGGGGTCGCGGTTTCCCCGCATATGCGGGGAAACCGGAACTTCCGGGGGCAAGCATCGCCCAGGAAGTTCACAACTCGCGCAGGAGGTCACGCCCCGGCGGGGCGGCGGCTTTCGAGAATCCGGCGGATCCGACGGGCGGTGAGCTCGGGCTGCTCGAGGTCACGCCAAGTGATCCGGATGCAGACCCATCCGGTGATCTGACAGACCAGTTCCTCACGACGCTTCTCCCGCAGGAGGAAGTCCTCGAGCGACTCACCTCGACGTCGGAACTGTTCGTACTTCTGCCGGCCATCGAACTCCAGGAACACACCCAGCTCGGGCCACGCAAAGTCCACCCGGGCCACGAAGCGCCCCTGCTCGTCGAAGATCTCGAGCTGCGGCACGGGGCGAGGCAGGTGCTGGGACCAGCACAGGTGCGCCGTGCGTGTCTCTCCTACCGACTCCAAACGTCCGTCACACAGCCTGAGGAGGAGCGTGGTGGAGATGGTCGCGGGCCAGTGCTTCAGCTCGTCGACCATGGTCTCGAGCTCCGCGAGCGTGACCTGACCCTGGTTGAGCATGCTGTTCACGGTGACCAGAGCTGGTTCGATCGTGGTCAGGGAGGCCACCTCGACAGCACATCGCGCGGCCGAGGAAACCTTGACTCCGTTGACTGTGGTGACGTGCTCAGCCGGGAGGACGCCCGCGTGGTGGACCACGCCTGCCTCTCGGCGTCCCGGCCTCCCGTCGCTCCGCGTCACGTGCACTTCGTCGAGTGGAACCCCCCAGACGGGAGTCCCGCGCTCGACAGCCGCGCTCACGTGAGTGATGACCGTGGACGGGTGCGCCCGCCGCAGAACCGCACGGACCAGCACCCGGTGTCGATCCGCATTGCTGAGTCGCCTCCAGAGGTCGCCGTCGACGTACGATCCGTGGCGGACCCGGTGCAGGGCACCAGAGCGGACCAACGCTCTCAGCTCGTGGTCGGTGTGCCCCTCGGCCAAGAGCTCGCTTCGTAGCCACACGGCGTCGGAGAGGTCGATCGGTTCGGATATGGACACGTGGAGGAGCCTGCCTCCAGAACGGTCAGGCGAAAACCACACCTGGCGCTGCCTGTGGACAAGCTCGTCGGCAGCGCGTCTCAAGACCCCGTCAGGTCCAGGACCTCACTCGCGAGTCGTGAACTTCCCGTGTGTTGCTTGCCCCGCGAAGTTTCGGTTTCCCCGCATATGCGGGGAAACCGAGGGAACCGCCCTCAGTGGGCCTGGAGGGCGGCGGTACGACGGGAGGCCTCGGCGACCTCGGCAGCCTTCAACGCGGACTCGTCGAGGCGGCCGTGCTCCTCCCACCAGGCCTGGCCGGCGGGGGGGAGGGTGTGGATCGGGTCGTAGTACTCGTAGGTGCGCGTGAGGGCGTCGGCGGTGTCGGCCTCGATCGAGGTGCGGTAGTTCTTGGTCCAGTAGGAGATGCCGCGCTCGGTGTCGTAGTCGGCGAGCTGGTGGACCCAGCGCTTCCCGACGAACGGCACGTCACAGACGATCCGCGGCGTCGCGAAGCCGGGGAGGTAGCCCATGATGTGGTGCTGCAGTCGCTGGGCGTCGGCGACCGAGACCCGCCAGTGCTCGGAGTAGGGGATCATGTCGCACATGTAGAAGTAGTACGGCATGATCTGCGCGCCATCGAGCAGCCGGAAGCACAGGTCGAGCAGCGCATGCGGGTCGGCGTTGACGCCGTTGAGCAGCACTCCCTGGTTGCGGACGTCGCGGATGCCGGTGTCGAGCATCGCCCGGGTCGCCTCGGCGACCAGCGGCGTCACCGAGTTGGCGTGGTTGGTGTGGGTGTGGATCGCGATCGAGGCGCCGCGCTCGCGGGCGATCGTGGCGACCCGTTCCATGCCGGCGCGTACGTCGTCCTGGAGCCAGTGCTGCGGCAGCCCGATCAGCGCCTTCGTGGCGAGCCGGATGTCGCGGATGTTCTCGATCTCGAGCACGCGGGTGAGGAAGTCCTCGAGCCGCGCCCACGGCATGTTCGCCACGTCGCCGCCGGAGACCACGACGTCGCGCACCGACGGCGTACGACGGAGGTAGTCGAGCATGTCGCCGATCCGGTCGTTCGGCTTGCCGCCGAACTTCAGCTTCTCGATCGTCGGCGTGGAGTTGCCGACCAGGTCCATGCGGGTGCAGTGACCGCAGTACTGCGGACAGGTCGGCAGCAGCTCGGCGAGCACCTTGGTGGGGTAGCGGTGGGTCAGTCCCTCGGTCGCCCACATGTCGTGCTCGTGCAGGGAGTCGCGGGTGGCGTGGGGGTGCGACGACCAGTCGGTCCGGCGGTCGGAGAAGACCGGGATCATGTAGTGCCGGATCGGGTCGGCGTAGAACGCGTCGGTCAGCGAGCCCGCGCCGCGCGGCTCGACGGCCGGCGCCATGGTGTTCATCATCTGCGGCGGCACCAGCATCGACATGGTGGCGCGCTCGGCCTGGTCGCGCTCGAGGTCGGTGTAGAACCGCTCGTCGAGGAGGTCGCCCATCAGCTCGCGCAGCTGCTTGACGTTCTTGACGCAGTGGGCGCGCTGCCACTGCACAGACGCCCACTCCTCGGCGGTCACGTCGCGCCAGCCCGGGAACCGGGTCCAGTCGGGCTCGACCAGCTCGGCGCGGGTGTAGGGATAGGGCTGCGACGACTCGAGGTCGATGGCGGTCTCAATACTCACCGGACCAGCGTACGCGGCGATTCTCCGGCCTGTCGAATAACGCGCCGCAAGATTTGTCGTTAGTCTGAACACGTGCGCGCAGATGTCCTCTCAGACCCGACCGGGCTCCACCGGGTGCTCGACGAGCAGCTGGTGCTGCCGCAGGCCGCCCAGAGGCTCGACGTACGCCGCGAGCTGTGGCCCGACGAGGTGCGGGTCCGGGTCGAGCGGCTCAACCTCGACGCCGCCTCGTTCCGTCAGCTCGAGCGCAAGCACGCCGGCGACGGGGGAGCGGTCCGGGACGAGGTCGTCGAGATCGTCGCCACCCGCGGCAAGATGCAGAATCCCGTGACCGGCTCCGGCGGGATGCTCGTCGGGACCGTCGAGGCGGTGGGGGAGGAGTCCCCCCTCGGGCTGGAGGTGGGCGACCGCGTCGCCACCCTGGTCTCGCTCACGCTGACCCCGCTGGTCATCGAGGACGGGCTCGCCCGCTGGGACGGCACCAGTGAGCAGGTGCCCTGCGACGGGTACGCCGTGCTGTTCGGCCGCTCCATCGCCGCCGTCCTGCCCGATGACCTCGCACCCGAGCTGAGCCTCGCGGTGATGGACGTCTGCGGCGCCCCCGCCCTGACGGCACGCGTCGTACGGCAGTACGACCGCCCCACCGTGGCCGTGATCGGCGGCGCCGGAAAGTCGGGGTCGCTGAGCCTCACCGCCGCGCGCGACGCCGGGGCCGGCCGGGTCGTCGGAGTCGTGCCCCACCAGGCCGAGGCCGACCTCCTGACCGACGCCGGGCTCGCCGACCACGTCGTGGTCGCCGACGCCCGCGACCCGATCGCGTTGCGTGACGCGGTCGCCGCGGCCGGCGGGCCGGCCGACGTCACGGTCGTCTGCGTCGACGTGCCGGGCTGCGAGGGCGGGGCGATCCTCACCACCGCTGAGGGCGGGACGGTCGTGTTCTTCTCGATGGCGACCTCGTTCTCCGCCGCCGCACTGGGCGCGGAGGGACTCGCCGCCGACGTCACGATGCTGGTCGGCAACGGCTACGTGCCCGGCCACGCGGCTTACGCGCTCGAGCTGTTGCGCGACAATCCTGGTGTGCGTCGGCTGTTCGAGGGGCGACTGTGAAGCGCGACCGTCGGGCGGCTCGAGCTCGACGCCGCCCGGGTCAAGGAAGCCCGCGCGCTGGCCCGCAAGGTCGGTCGCCCGGTCGTCACGCTGGCGAAGAAGCACACCACCGTGTCCGTCGAGCGCGCGACGCTCCGGCTCGCCGGTCTCGCCGGGGCCGACCCCGACGGCACGCCGTGGGTCAACCGGCTCGTCGACGCGGTGCGCGCCGACGTCGGGCTGGAGCACGGGGTTGCCCTGCCGGTCTGGGACGCGCTGCGCCGTGGCGAGGCCGAGGACCTCCTCACCCTGGCCCAGAAGGCCGGGGCCGGCTCGGTCCGGTTCACGCTCCCGGAGGGCCGCGACGCCACGCGCGCCACCGGTGCCTCCCGCAAGGCGGTCGGAGCCGGCATCCGGAGCATCGACAAGCGCCGTACGGAGCGCGAACGCCTGATCGCCAAGGTGGGCGACGCGCCCCGCACGCCATGGATCTATCTCATCGTCGCCACCGGCGACATCTACGAGGACATCCCCCAGGCGCAGGCGGCCGCGCGCGAGGGAGCCGATGTCATCGCCGTCATCCGCTCCACGGGTCAGTCGCTGCTCGACTTCGTCCCGGAGGGGGCGACCCGAGAGGGCTTCGCCGGCACCTACGCGACGCAGGAGAACTTCCGGTTGATGCGCGCGGCCCTCGACGAGACGTCGCGCGAGCTCGGGCGCTACGTGCGCCTGACCAACTACGCGTCCGGCCTGTGCATGCCCGAGATCGCCACCCTCGCCGGGCTCGAGCGGCTCGACATGATGCTCAACGACTCGATGTACGGGATCCTCTTCCGCGACATCAACCCGATCCGCACCTTCGTCGATCAGCGCTTCAGTCGCCAGATCCATGCCCGCGCCGGGATCATCATCAACACCGGCGAGGACAACTACCTGACCACTGCGGACGCTGTCGAGGCGGCCCACACGGTCACGACCAGCCAGCTCCTCAACGAGTACTTCGCCAAGGAGGCCGGACTCGAGGACTGGCAGCTCGGCCTGGGCCACGCCTTCGAGATCGACCCAGACGTCCCCGACTCGTTCCGCATGGAGCTCGCCCACGCGATGCTCGCCCGCGACCTGTTCCCGAAGGCGCCGCTGAAGTGGATGCCGCCGACGCGCCACATGACCGGTGACGTCTTCCGCGGCTACCTGCTCGACGGCTTCTTCAACCTGATCGGTGCTCTCACCGACCAGGGGATCCTGCTGGTCGGCATGATGACCGAGGCCGTGGTGACGCCGTGGCTGTCCGACCGCGACCTCGCCCTCCAGAACGTGCGCTACGTGATGAACGCCGCGGGGAACCTCCACGAGGACTTCCGGCCGGCCCCGGGCGGCTTCATCGAGCAGCGCGGGCAGCAGGTGCTCGACGAGAGCATCACGCTGCTCGACGACATCCGCGGCCACGAGAATGGTCTGCTCGACGCGATCGCGGACGGTACCTTCGGCCTGATGAAGCGACCTGCCGACGGTGGCCGCGGCCTCGAAGGCGTCGCTCGCAAGGCCCGCGACTACTACAACCCCGCGACCGAGCTGCTGGAGGAGAAGTGAGCACCACCCCATCCGAATGCTCGCTGCGCTCCGCTTTGAACGGGGACCCCGAATGAGTGGCCCCATCCGCCCGTACGGCGACACCACCGGCGACGGCATGGTGCAGCTGTCCTTCACCCTGCCGATGCCGCACTCGAAGATCGCGGACGGGGCAGCGCTCCAGCTGGCCAACAAGATGGGCATGGATCCCGCGCTGGTCGTCCATGGCAAGCCGATGGGGCCCGACTTCAGCTTCTTCGTGGTCTACGGCAGGGTCAACCACCTCGTCGACCCGAGCACGGTCAAGATCGTGGAGCGCGACTACCCGCTGCTCACACCCAAGGAGGCGAACGCCGCCATCAAGCGGTCGCTGCGTCGCCGGCTCGTGGTCGTGGGTGCCTGCATCGGCACCGACGCCCACACGGTGGGCATCGACGCCATCCTCAACATCAAGGGGTTCGCGGGGGAGAAGGGCCTGGAGTACTACCGCGAGGTGAAGGTCGTGAACCTCGGCGCACAGGTGTCGGTTCCGCAGCTCGTGGATCGGTCGCTGACCGAGCGCGCCGATGCGGTGCTGGTCTCCCAGGTCGTCACGCAGCGCGACGCCCACCTGCTCAACACCCGCGAGATGTCCGCCGCGTTCCGCGAGGCCTATCCCGCACGGAAGCGGCCACTCCTCGTGGTCGGCGGGCCTCGCTTCGACGAGGCCATGGCCGGCGACCTCGGCGTCGACCGGGTCTTCAGTCGCGGCACCACGCCGGGCGAGGTCGCCTCCTTCATCGTGCATCGCGTCACCGACAGCCCTTCGAGGAAGGCGTCCTGATGGTCCCGACAGGCTCGACCGCTGGGGAGGGCGCTGAGGTGGGACTGCGCGTCGTCCACCGCCGCTACGTCCCCTACAGCCACGCTCACTACGCCGGGAACCTGGTCGACGGGGCCTACAGCCTCGGCCTGTTCGGTGACGTCGCGACCGAGATGTGCATCCTGACCGACGGCGACGAAGGTCTCTTCGCGTCGTACGCGGACGTGCAGTTCCTCGCGCCCGTCCGCGCCGGCGACGTGCTCGAGATCAGCTGTGAGGTGACCCGGGTCGGCACCCGGTCGCGCGAGCTCGCCTTCGCCGTCCACGTGGTGGCGCGGGGTGCCGCGACCGAGGCTCGTCCCGGCGCCGCGGAGGTGCTCGCGGAGCCGCTGCTCGCGACCACAGCGACCGGCACCGTCGTGGTCCCGGGCTGACGCAGCACGACCCGGCAGACCCCGCCGTCGGAGTGTCGTGCGCGACACGCCGTCGCAGCTGAGAATTGTACGAACCGTTGCCTACGGCGGCCGACGCCCTGACCTGCGAATACGTGCATTTCCGCAGGTCGGAGGCCGGTTGACAGGAACCCGTCCCGGGCAGAAAAGTGCCGCCTTGTCCGTCCCCGCAGTTCGCGGCCGGCGGACCGGCGTCCGAGTGGTCGCCTCCGAGATGAGTTACCCAGCACCGTCGGAGACGATTCGCGAAGGCCGGTCCGGCGCCGTGAGGACGGACGCGGAGGGGCCGCTGGCGCCCTAGACAACTTCTCGATCTCGGCAGCCAGTCGGACTCGGGTTGGCCCGAAGGTTCCAGCCGCCCCTCCGCGCCTGCAGGTCCCCTCGGGCGCCTTCGCGGCCCCGGTACGTTTGCCCCCGTGCTCCTGCGGACCGGTCTCGCGTTCCTGGCGGGCGTCGTGCTGGCCCAGGCGTTCGAGCCCGTCGGGCTCGCGCTGCTGCTGCCGATCGGGGTCGCCGGATTCGTTCTCGCCGTCCGTGGCCTGCCCGCGCGTCGCGCCTGGCTTCCCGGTCTGGCCTTCGGGATCGGTTTCCAGTTCGTGCTGCTCTACTGGATGCGCGCGGTGGGTGTGGCGCCCTGGCTGGCCCTGGCCGGCCTCGAGGCCGCGTTCTACGCCGCGCTGGGCTCGGCCACGGTGCTGCTGCTGCGCTTGCGCGGCGGGCCTGCGTGGTTCGCGGCCGCCTGGGTGGCGATGGAGACGATCCGTTCCAGCTGGCCGTTCTCGGGCATGCCCTGGGGGCGGTTGTCCTTCGGGGTCGCGGGCACGCCCTGGGCCGATGCGCTGCCCTACCTCGGCATGGCCGGCGTGTCGTTCCTGCTGGCCCTGCTCGGAGCCCTGGTGGCCGCCGCCGTGACCGAAGCGGGGCGTGGGCGCGTCGTGGCGCTCGGTGCGATCGGCGCGGTGGCGGTCACGTCGCTGCTTCCATTGCTCGTGCCGTACGACGTGGACCCCGTCGGCACGCGCAGCGTGGCCGTGGTCCAGGGCGACGTCCCCGGCGACGGCAGCGACATCCTGCTCGACCACCGCCAGGTCACCCGTAACCACGTCGAGGCGACCGTGGAGCTCGCGGAGCGGGTCGAGTCCGGCGAACGGCCGGCGCCGGACTTCGTGGTGTGGCCGGAGAACTCCACGGCCGTCGACCCGTTCCTGGCCGGCGACGTCAACGCAGGAATCCGTGAGGCCAGCGACGCGGTGCAGGTGCCGATCCTGGTCGGCGCCATGGTCGACGCCGGACCCGAACACGTCCTCAACCAGGGGATCGTCTGGCAGCCGGGAACCGGTGCGGCCGACCGCTACACCAAGTGGCACCCCGTGCCGTTCGGTGAGTACATTCCCTGGCGCGACCTCGGTCTCGGCACCATCGGCCAGCTCCGGCTGATCCCGCGCGACATGCTCAGCGGGACCCGCGAGGAGCCGTTGCCGATCGCGGGCTCGCTGGTCGCCGACGCGATCTGCTTCGACGTCGCCTACGACGACGGCATCCACGCCCAGCTCGCGGCCGGCGGACAGCTGGTGACGGTGCAGACCAGCAACGCGATGTTCATCCACACGAACCAGATCGAGCAGCAGTTCGAGATCAGCCGCCTGCGAGCCCTGGAGACGGGTCGGTTCGTGCTCGTGGCGGCCACCAACGGGGTCTCCGGGATCATCGCGCCCGACGGCACGGTCCTCGCCCGGGCCGACACCCGCACCCAGGAGGTCCTGCAGGAGCAGGTGTCGCTCGTGGACGAGCTGACACCGGCGGTCAGGATGGGGCTGTGGCCCGGTCGCATCGCCGTGGCGCTCACGCTGCTCGGGCTCGCGCTGACGGTGCTCACGTATCGTCGGGAGCGACGTTCACGGACCGGGAAGGAGGCGACACCATGAGCGATCTCGGCCGCGTCGTGATGGTCGTGCCGACCTACAACGAGTGCGACAACCTCGCCTGGATCCTCGGCCGCCTCCACGCCGCGGAGCCCGAGGTCGACGTCCTGGTGGTCGACGACTCGTCCCCGGACGGCACCGGCCGGCTCGCCGACGAGCTGGCGGCCGCCGACCCGCGCATCCACGTCCTGCACCGCACCGCGAAGGGCGGGCTCGGCGCGGCCTACCTCCACGGCTTCCGCTGGGCCCTCGACGCCGGCTACGACGTCATCGGCGAGATGGACGCCGACGGCTCCCACCAGCCCGAACAGCTCCACCGGCTCCTCGAGGCCATGGCCGACGCCGACCTGGTGATCGGTTCGCGCTGGGTTCCCGGCGGCTCGGTCGTGAACTGGCCGCGGCGCCGCGAGGCCCTCTCGCGCGGAGGCAACCTCTACGTCCGGCTCCTGCTCGGCATCCCGGTCCGCGACGCGACCGCCGGGTACCGCCTGTTCCGTCGACAGACCTTGGAGAAGATCGATCTCGACACGGTGCTGTCGACGGGCTACGTCTTCCAGACCGATCTCGCGACGCGGACGCTGCGCAGCGGACTGACGGTCCGGGAGGTGCCGATCGAGTTCGTCGAGCGGACCCGCGGCGACTCGAAGATGAGCGGCGCCATCGCGGTCGAGTCGCTGCGCCGGATCACCGCCTGGGGGCTGCGGGAGCGAGGCACTCAGCTGCGACGTGTGCTGGGGAGTGGACGATGAACGGCAAGCGGCTGCTGCGACTGGCCATGGTCGTCGCCTTCATCGGCGTCCCCCTGCTGGAGATCTTCGTGCTGGTGCAGGTGGGTCAGGAGATCGGCCCGTGGTGGACGATCCTGCTGCTCATCCTGGCCAGCGTGCTCGGCACCTGGCTGATCCGACGCGAGGGCGGCCGGGCGTGGAAGGCGCTCACCGAGGCGTTGCAGACCGGTCGGATGCCGGCGAGAGAGCTGGCCGACGGGGCGCTCATCCTCATCGGCGGCACGCTGATGCTGGCGCCCGGCTTCGTCACGGACGCGTTCGGCGTCCTGCTGATCCTGCCGATGACCCGACCGGTCGCTCGACGGCTGCTGACCAGGGTGGCCGCCCGGCGGCTGCTCGCACCCATGGGGGAACCCGGAAATGCACATCGCCCCGGTCCCACGGGCGGTGCCGTGGTCCGGGGCGAGGTGATCGACGAGTAGGTCGCTCAGCTGACCTTCTTCTTGCGCCCGCGGGCGCGGTGGAGGTGGGCGGGGCCGATCTCGCCGCCGCGCAGCAGCTCCAGCCGCTCCTTGAGGATGACCTCGAGCTCCTTCTCCGAGCGGCGCTCGAGGAGCATGTCCCAGTGGGTGCGGACCGGCTTCTCGGCCTTGGCTTCCGGCAGGATGCCAGCGACGCTCAGCGACTGGGCGCCGCAGCGCGGGCACTCCCAGTTGGCCGGAATGTCGGCCTCGACCGACATCGTGATCTCGAACTCGTGTCCGTGGTCGCAGCGGTAGCCGACCTGCTGGCGAGCGGCGAACTCGATGCCGCGCTCGTCCTCGAAACTCTGCCCACCGAGTCGGGCTCCACGCAGTGTGCGCTCTGCCATGAGCCACCTCCTAGAGATTGAACGCCCCCGTTGTTTCCGCTGATGAGACGTAAGACGCGGAAAGTCATGACGTGGTTGCGCAAACGATTGAACGTCCCACTGAGTTCAACGGTACGGACACCTCCAAGATTCCCCGAATCCACGGTCGACCGGTCACCCGAAAGGGGGAGGTGCCGCCCATGCCCCTTACACAGCGCTCGGCGCATTCCCGGCCTCCCGGATGCCGCGCTCGGTGTCGACGCGCAGCAGCAGCAGCCCGCCGACGACGAAGAACACGATCAGGGCGAAGATCGCCGGCCGGTAGGAGTCGGTGAGCGTGTAGACGAGACCGAAGGTCAGCGTGCCGAACCAGGACGTGCCGCGGTCCAGGGCGTGGTAGAAGCTGAAGAACTCAGCCTCCTTGCCGCGCGGGATGAACTGCGAGTAGTACGAACGCGCCAGCGCCTGCGTGCCGCCCAGGACGATGCCGATCGCCACGCCGAGCAACAGGAACGGCACCAGCGCCTCTTCGGGTACCCACAGCGCCGCGGTCACGATCGCCATCCACACGACCAGCCCGAACAGGATGGTGTTCTTGGCGCCGTAGCGGCCAGCGGCGCGGCCGAACGCCAGAGCGCCCCCGACCGCGACGAACTGGACCAGGAGATAGGTCGCCAGCACGGTGCCCGTCTCGAACCCGAGCTCCTCCACGCCGTACACGGACGCCTGGCTGATGACGGTCTGGATGCCGTCGTTGAAGAACAGGTAGGCCAGCAGGAAGGTGAGCGCCACCGGGTAGTTGCGCATCTCCTGCAGGGTCTTCCAGAGCTGACCGAAGCTGCGCGCGAAGACACCTCCCTCGACCTGCTCGACCTGGGCCGGCGGATGGTGCTTGAGGCCACGGAACGGGATCACCGTGAAGCCGGCCCACCACACCGCCGCTGACAGGAGGCTCAGTCGCACCGCCATGCCCTCGGTGAGCCCGAAGGTCTCGTGGAAGCTGACGATCACGAAGTTGAGAGCCAGCAGCAGGCCACCGCCGGCGTAGCCGTAGGCCCAGCCGCGCGACGAGACGCGGTCGCGCTCGGCCTCGGTCGAGATCAGCGGCAGGATCGCGTCGTTGAAGACCGTGGATGCGGCGAAGCAGAGGTTGGCGGCGATGAACGTGAGGGCGCCGAGCTGCCAGTTGTCACCACTCATGAAGAACAGCAGCGCCGCGAAGAAGGCGCCGGTCCACGCGAAGCCGGCCAGCAGGTCCTTCTTGCGCTCGGTGCGGTCGGCCACTGCGCCGAGGATCGGCAACAACACCGCGGAGATGATCGTCGAGGTCGTGATGACGAAGGCGGGGAGCGCTCCGGGGTCGATCTGAAGGCCCAGCACGGACACCCGGTCGTCGACCGCAGCTTCCTCGGCGATCGCGATCAGGTAGGGACCGAAGAGGACGCCGGCGACGGTGGTCGCGAAGGCGCTGTTGGCCCAGTCGTACCAGTACCAGGCCTTCTGCTCGCGGGAGCGGTTGAGAGGCCCGAGATCGGCGACGCCGGTGACTTCAGTCATGATCGGTCCCTCCCGCGCCCCGTCGTCCACTGGTCCCGCGCGACGAGCACGTCCTTGAGTATGTCGGTGCGATCGGTCATCAGGCCGTCGACACCACGGTCCAGCAGCTCGATCATCTCGGCCGGATCGTCGATGGTCCATGAGTGGACGTGCTTACCGGCGGCGTGGGCCCGGCGCACGAAGCGATCACTGGTCACTGTCAACGGGCCTCGGGTGTGAGGGACCTGGAAGGCCGCGAAGCTGGCTCCGGTGAGCCGGTCCGCGACGCGCCAGGGAAGGGCGAGGTACGCCGCGACCTCGACCGGACTGGCCGAGGTGGCCACCCGTCCACCCGTCAGGCGGCGGAACTCCGCGATCCTGCGGCGCGAGAAGGCGCCGACCAGGATCCGGTCGCGGGCGTCCCGCTCCTCGACGAAGGACGCCAGCAGTGGCACCGCAGCGTCGGACTTTCAGGTCGATGTTGAAGCGCGCGCGCGGGAGCTCATCGAAGAGCTCGGCCAGGGTCGGGATCCTTTCCTCGGTGCCGATCCGCGCCCGGCGTACGTCCGCGAGGGTGAGGTGCTCGACCGGGCCGCGGAGGTCGGTCACCCGGTCCAGCACGGTGTCGTGGAAGGCCAGCAGCACGCCGTCGCTGGTGGCGTGGACGTCGGTCTCGAGGTAGTCGTACCCGAGCTCGACCGCGTGCCGGAACGCGGTGAGGGTGTTCTCCAGCCCGACCAGGTCGGGGTGTTCGGCACCACCACGGTGGGCGAACGCCAAGGGCGCGACCGAGTCGTCGAGGTAGCGGTATCCCGTGGGCTCCGTCACGTCGGCAGTATCCACCAGCGAGGCACCCACGACGCCTCAGGACGGGGGAGTACCGTCACGGCATGGACGCGTTGACCTGCCCCCGTTGCGACACCGAGATGGTGAGCCGGACCCTGGGATCCGGACAGGTGAGCCAGTGCCCCAACGGCCACGGCGTGTTCCTCGACAGGGCCGAGCTCGGCAACCTGGTCGAGGCGGAGACCGACTGGCACCGCAACGCGAGCCACCACACCGCACCATTGCCGCGGATCACCCCCGACATGACCGCACCTCCGGCGTCCAAGGTGCCGGCGCGGGCGTGGGTGGAGACCCTCTTCGGCTGACGGCGGGCTGGGTAGCGCCCGGGGGTTTCGAGGCTCAGGCCTTGACGGCCTTCGCACCTCAACCCGGCTGGTCTCGACACGCCCTGACGCGACCTCGTCCCTCGGTCGCGGGGCGAGCTCGACCTGGCCGGGCGACGCCGCGAGCCTCGCTCGCGGCTGCCCGGCTCAGATGTCGCGGAACGTCTCGATGTTGGCGCCGAGCTGGTTGAGGCGCTCGGCGAGATCTTCGTAGCCGCGGTGGATGACGTACGTGGATCGCAGCACCGACGTCCCCTTGGCCGCCAGCATCGTGAGCAGCAGCACGACGGCCGGTCGCAGCGCCGGGGGACACATCATCTCGGTGCCGGTGAAGCTGCTGGGACCCTCGATCATGACCCGGTGGGGATCGAGGAGGGTGACCTTGCCGCCGAGCTTGTTGAGGTCGGTCAGGTAGATCGCACGGTTCTCGTAGACCCAGTCGTGGATGAGCGTCTGGCCATGGGCGACCGCCGCGATCACCGCGAAGAACGGCAGGTTGTCGATGTTGAGGCCGGGGAACGGCATCGGGTGGATCTTGTCGAGCGGTGCGCGCAGCACGCTCGCATGCGTGGTGAGGTCGACCAGCCGGGTGTGGCCGTTGCGCGCGACGTACTCCTCGGACTGGTTGTACTGGAACCCCATCTCCTCCAGGAGTGCGAGCTCGATCTCGAGGAACTCGATCGGTACCCGCTCGATGGTGATCGACGAGCCGGTCACGATCGCGGCCGCGAGCAGCGACATCGCCTCGATCGGGTCCTCGCTCGGCGCGTAGTCGACATCGAGGTCGATCTGGGTGCGGCCCGTGATCGTCAGCGTGGTCGTGCCGATGCCCATCACGTCGACGCCGAGGCGCTGCAGGAAGAAGCAGAGGTCCTGGACCATGTAGTTGGACGAGGCGTTGCGGATGATGGTCGTGCCCGGGTGGAGGGCCGCCGCCATGAGCGCGTTCTCGGTGACGGTGTCACCGCGCTCGGTGAGCACGATCGGGCGGCCAGGCGAGACCCGCTGGTCGACCTGGGCGTGGTAGCTCCCCTCGGTCGCCTTGACCTCGAGCCCGAAGGGTCGCAGCGCCGTCATGTGGGGCTCGACGGTGCGGGTGCCGAGGTTGCAGCCGCCGGCGTAGGGCAGCTCGAACGTGTCGGCCCGGTGGAGCAGGGGGCCGAGGAACATGATGACCGAGCGGGTACGACGAGCGGCTGCCGCGTCGATGTTGTCGAGGTCGAGCTGGGCGGGCGGCACGATCTCGAGGTCGTTGTCGTCATTGAGCCACCGGGTCTGCACCCCCAGGCTGTTCAACACCTCGAGCAGCCGGTTGACCTCCTCGATCCGGGCGACCTTGCGCAGCGTCGTCTTCCCCCGGTTGAGCAGGGACGCGCACAGGAGGGCGACACCGGCGTTCTTGGAGGTCTTCACCGCGATGCTGCCGGAGAGCGTGGTCGGGCCGGTGACGCGCAGGTGGGTCGGACCGGCGCCGAGGGCGACGATCTCGGAGTCGAGCGCGGAGCCGATGCGCGCGAGCATCTCCAGGGACAGGTTCTGGTGGCCCTTCTCGATCCGGTTGACCGCGCTCTGGCTGGTGGACAGTCGCTCGGCCAGCTGCTGCTGGGTCATGCCGCGATGCTTGCGCGCGTCGCGGATGAGGTTGCCGATGCGACCCTTGTAGTCCTCAGTCATACCGCCACGGTATCTCAGATATGAGATAGCGCAAGACACCACCCGGGTGAGTGCCGCAGGAGGGCCTGCAAGGATGGCGGACATGCGAGCGACCACGATTCACGCCCCCGGAGACATCCGCCTGTCCGACGTTTCCGAGCCCACACTGACCGCTCCCACCGACGCGATCGTGAAGGTGGTGGCGGGTTGCATCTGCGGCTCCGACCTGTGGCCATACCGCGGCGAGAACGACATCGACCCGGGCTCGACGATCGGCCACGAGTGCGTGGGGATCATCTCGGAGGTGGGGAGCGAGGTGAAGCGGTTCCGGGAGGGCGACTTCGTCATCGTGCCGTTCGTGCACTGCGACAACACCTGCGCCCACTGCCGCAACGGCGCCCAGTCGGCCTGCGTCGAGCAGGGCTGGACCGAGAGCGGTCAGGCCGAGTTCTCCCGCGTCACACACGCGGATGGCAGCCTCGTGAAGACCGACGGGATGCCCGACGAGTCCCTGATCCCGTCGCTGCTGGCGCTCTCGGACGTCATGGCGACCGGGTGGCACGCCGCCGTCTCGGCCGGCGTGCGCAAGGGCGGGACCGCGGTCGTGGTCGGCGACGGCGCGGTCGGCCTCTGCGGCGTGATCGCCGCGCGTCAGCTCGGCGCGGAGCGCGTCATCGCGATGTCGCGGCACGAGTCCCGGCAGGTGATCGCCAGGAAGTTCGGCGCGACCGACATCGTTGCCGAGCGGGGCAAGGAGGGCGGCGCCATCGTCAAGGAGCTCACCGACGGGATCGGCGCCGACGCGGTCCTCGAGTGCGTCGGGACCGACGAGGCGATGCAGACGGCGTTCGCTCTCGCCCGGCCCGGGTCCACGGTCGGCTTCGTCGGCGTGCCCCACGGCGTGGAGCTGCCGGTGCGCCGGATGTTCCAGAAGAACGTCGGCCTCGCCGGCGGCGTCGCGCCCGTACGCCGCTACCTGCCCGACCTGCTCGAGCTGGTCACCTCGGGTGCGATCGAGCCGGGGCTGGTCTTCGACCAGACCCTGCCCCTCGACGAGGTGGCTGACGGCTATCGGGCCATGGACGAACGACGGGCGATCAAGGTATTACTCCAGCCGTGAACACCACCCCATCCGAAGGGAGAGCTCGCTCCGCTCTCCGGCTCGAACGGCGGAGGCCCCGGATGAGCTCCCTCGCACTCGGGCCGCTGATGCGGCACGTCGATGACGTCTCGGCCACGATCTGGGTCGAGACGAAGCGCGCCGCGACGGTCACCGTCGTCGCGGGCGACCATCGCGCCTCCGCCCGCACCTTCGCCGTCCACGACCACCACTACGCGCTGGTCGCGATCGAGGGACTCGCCCCCGGGACCCACACGCCCTACACCGTCCTGGTCGACGACGAGCAGGTCTGGCCGGAGCCCGACTCGCCGTACCCGCCGTCGGTGATCCCTACCCTGCGCGGACAAGCCGTTGCGGATGGCGTTCGGCTCGTGCCGGGTGAGCGTCCCGCACGACCAGGCCGGGACCGAAGGGTTCGGCGTGGACGCGCTGCGTGCCTACGCGCTCCACATGGCCGGCGACGACGCCGACAGGTGGCCCGACCTCGTGCTCTTCCTCGGCGACCAGGTCTACGCAGACGAGACCAGCGACGAGATGCGGGAGTTCATCGCCTCCCGGCGCAGCCTCGACGAGCCGCCGGGGGAGGAGCTCAAGGACTACGAGGAGTACGCCCACCTCTACGACATCGCCTGGTCCGACCCGGCGAACCGATGGCTGCTGTCCACGCTGCCCAGCGCGATGATCTTCGACGACCACGACATCCGCGACGACTGGAACACCAGCTGGACGTGGCGCCAGGAGATGGAGTCGACCTCGTGGTGGCACGACCGGATCGTCGGCGGGCTGGCGTCGTACTGGGTCTACCAGCACCTCGGCAACCTCAGCCGCGCCGACCTGGCCGAGGATGCCCTGTGGCAGCAGATCTGCCGCTACGACGGGCCCGACGAGCTGGACATCACCGCGGCCCTCGACGACCTCGCCTTCAACGCCGACCAGAGGCCCGACTGCTACCGGTGGAGCTTCGCGCGGGACTTCGGCACGCAGGCCCGGCTGGTCGTGGTCGACTCGCGGGCCGCACGCGTCCTCAAGCCCACGGAACGCTCGATCCTCGACCCGGCGGAGATGGAGTGGTTCGACGACCAGATGCGGGGCGGGTTCGACCACGTCATCGTCGGCACGTCACTGCCGTTCCTGATGGCGCCCGGCCTCCACCAGGCGGAGGCGTTCAGCGAGGGGCTGTGCACCGGCGCCTGGGGGAAGCTCGGGTCACGTATCGGCGAGCGGCTACGCCAGGCGATGGACCTGGAGCACTGGGCGGCGTTCCAGCAGGGCTTCCGTCAGGTCGCGGACATGACGCTCGAGGTCGCGTCGGGAGCGCGCGGGAGGGCGCCCCACACCGTGCTCTTCCTCTCCGGCGACGTCCACCACAGCTATGTCAGTACGGCGTGGCCGGACCCCTCGGTCACGGACGTGACGATCCAGAGCCGGATCATGCAGGCCGTGTGCTCGCCGATCCGCAACCCGCTGCCATCGTTCATGGAGAGGGTGGTCCGAGCCGGGACGCGGAGGTCCGTGGGGCGGACCGTGCGAAGGCTGGCCAAGGCGGCCAAGGTGCCGGTGTCGCCGCTGGACTGGGCGATCGACCAGGGCCCCTGGTACGACAACAACCTCGCGGTGCTGGAGGTGCAGCAGGACGGCGGCCTGACGATGAAGTGGTTCGCCGGCGACGTCGAGGGCCGAGCCACCGACGACCCGACGCTGAAGATGGTCGCGGAGGTCGCGGTCCCGGTCAGCCGGCCAGGACGCGGACAGAGCCCGGCATGACCGCCGGCTCGCACGCACACGTGTCGGAGCACGCCAGGTAGGTGTGCAGAGCGTGCCCGCAGCGCGTGCACGGCAGGTCGTGCGACAGATGACCTGAGCTGGTCTGAACGGAGTCCCACATGGCCTTTACCTCATTGTTGGGCGTGTCCCGAGGGGTACGTCGCCCACGTTAGGAGCGGTGGGCACCCGCGCGTGGCAGACCCGGGAGAAGTTGACTCGACTTGACTAGTCCCAGGTAGCCCACCCAGGGAAACCCAGCGGTGAACGGACGACCGGAGGGCACGTCGTAGCCTCTCGATGTGGGATCCACACCCGATCCGGTCCTCGTCCGCGACGCCTCCGCTGACGATGACGCCGCCGCCTGCGCGGCGATCTACGCGCCGTACGTCGTGGAGACGACGGTCAGCTTCGAGGACGAGCCCCCGGACCGGCCGGAGATGGCACGGCGGATCGGCGAGGCGCAGGAGCGTCACGCGTGGCTGGTCGCCGAACGCCGTGACCGGGTCGTCGGCTTCGCGTACGCCGGGACGTTTCGGGACCGGGCGGCCTATCGGCGTACGTGTGAGGTGAGCGTCTACGTCGACGCGGGGGAGCGCGGGTCCGGCGTGGGCCGGACGTTGTACGCCGAGCTGCTCGACCGGATGCGGGTGGCCGGGATGAGGCTGGCCGTGGGCGGCGCGACGATGCCGAACGAGGCGAGCGAGAGGCTCCATCAGGCCCTTGGCTTCGAGGTCGTCGGGACCTTCCGCTCGGTGGGGTTCAAGCAGGGGCGCTGGTGTGACGTGCGCTGGTTCCAGAAGCCGCTCGGCTGACTCAGCCGCGGCCGAGGTCGGCCAGGCCCTCGAGCAGCCGGTCCACGTCGCCGTCGTCGTTGTATGGCGCCAACCCGACCCGGATCGCCCCCGTCGCACCCAGCCCGAGACGGTGGCAGGGCTCCCAGGCGTAACAGTGCCCGGACGTGATGGAGACGTGCCGTTCGCCGAGCGCCGCGTGGGCGTCGGTCGGCGCCACGCCGTCGAGGGTGAAGAAGAGGGTCGACGTGCGCGCGGCGGCGCGTGACCAGACCGTCGCGTCGCCGCGGGCGGCCAGGGCCTCCTCGATCCGGCCCCGGAGCTCGGACTCGTGGGCCTCGATGGCGGCGTAGGCACCGGCGAGGCCCTGGCGCCGGGCGGTCGCCTGGTCGGGATCGAGCGAGACGAGGAAGTCGACGGCAGCCGTGGTCCCGGCCATCTGCTCGTAGGGGAGCGTGCCCAGCTCGAACCGCTCCGGTACCAGATCGGTGGCGGGGAGCAGCTTGTCGGGGCGCAGCTCCTCCAGCAGGGCCGGCGCGGCTGCCACGACCCCGCAGTGGGGCCCGCCGAACTTGTACGGCGAGCACGCATAGAAGTCGGCGCCGAGTTCGCCCACGTCGGGGAGCAGGTGGGCCGCGTGGTGGACGCCGTCGACGTAGAGCAGCGCGCCGGCCGCGTGGACCAACCCTGCCAGCGCCGGGACGTCCGGCCGGGTGCCGAGCACGTTGGACGCCGCGGTGAGGGCCACCAGCCGCGTCCGCTCGGACATCACGGCAGCCAGGTGCTCGGGGCGCAGCTCGCCAGTCGCGGGATCGAAGTCGACCCACCGGACGACGGCACCCGCGGCCTCGGCCGCCTGGATCCACGGCCGGACGTTGGCGTCGTGGTCGAGCCGGGTCACCACGACCTCGTCTCCGGCTTGCCAGGTCCGCGCCAGGGCGCGCGACATGTCGTAGGTCAGGTCGGTCATGCTGCGCCCGAACACGATGCCTGCGGGGTCGGCGCCGAGCAGGTCCGCGAGTGCCGCGCGACAGTCAGCCACGATCTCGTCGGCGGCTCGTTGGGGTCTCGTGTGGGGGCCACGGTTGGACACCGGGCTGGCCATCGCAGAAGCGACCGCGTCGACGACCGGTCTCGGCACCTGCGTCCCGCCCGGGCCGTCGAAGAACGCCTCTCCACCGGCCAGCGCCGGGTAGTGGGCCCGGACCGCTGCCACGTCGTACGTCATGGAGCCTTCGTAGCACCCGCTGGTGCGACGTGGCACCATTTCGCCCATGACCAGCGGCTCCGACGGAGACCTGCGCGATCTCGCGCTGCTGCGGCGCGTCCGCGATCGCATCGACCGCGACTACGCGCAGCCGCTCGACGTCGAGGCGCTGGCCCGCGGGGTGAACATGTCGGCGGGACACCTCAGCCGCCAGTTCCGCTCGGCGTACGGCGAGTCGCCGTACTCCTACCTGATGACGAGGCGCATCGAGCGCGCCATGTGGCTGCTGCGAAGGGGCGACCTCAGCGTCACCGAGGTCTGCTTCACCGTCGGCTGCTCGTCGCTGGGCACGTTCAGCAGCCGCTTCACCGAGCTGGTCGGGGTGCCGCCCAGCGTCTACCGGCGCGACGCGGGGGACACTGTGGCGGGGGTGCCGCCCTGCGAGTCGAAGAAGATCACCAGACCTGTCCGGGGGACATCGATCAGGAATCGAGAAGCGCCGGCCGCCGAGCCCCGCCTAGCCTGACCGCCATGGACATCACCATTCACCAGAGCTACCTCCCGCACACCGATCACGAAGCCTCGCTGGCCTTCTACCGCGACATCCTCGGGTTCGAGGTCCGCAACGACGTCGAGTACCAAGGCACCCACTGGCTCACCATGGGTCCCGCCGGCCAGTCGGACACGGCGATCGTGCTGCACCCGCCCGGCGCCGACCCGGGCATCACCGAAGACGAGCGCCGCACCATCACCGAGATGATGGCCAAGGGCACCTACGCCGGCATCAACCTGGCCACCCCCGACCTCGACGGCACGTTCGAACAGCTGCAGGCCGGCGACGCCGACGTCGTCCAGGAGCCGACCGAGCAGCCGTGGGGCGTCCGCGACTGCGCGGTGCGCGATCCTGCCGGCAACATGGTCCGGATCTTCGAGGTCAGCTGACGTGGCCGCCCTCGACTCCGTCACCCTCGAGGTGACGGACACCGAGGCCGCCGAGCGCTTCTACGCGGAGGCGTTCGGTCTGGGCGACCTGGTGCGCCTGCGCACCACGGACCTACCGACGACCGGATTCCGTGGTTTCACCCTGTCACTCGTGGTGTCGCAGCCGAGCACCGTCGACAGCTACGTCACGTCGGCCCTCGACAGCGGCGCCACGGCACTCAAGCCGGCATCGAAGAGCTTCTGGGGGTACGGCGGCGTGGTGCAGGCCCCTGACGGGGCGATCTGGAAGGTCGCCACGTCGTCGAAGAAGAACACCGGTCCCGCGACCCGCGAGGTCGACAGCTTCGTGCTGCTGCTGGGGGTCGAGAACGTGAAGGCGAGCAAGCAGTTCTACGTCGACCGCGGCCTGGCCGTGGGGAAGAGCTTCGGCAGCAAGTACGTCGAGTTCGACACGTCCTCGTCGCCCGTGGGGCTGGCGCTCTACCCTCGCCGTGCCGCAGCCAAGGACGCCGGCGTCTCGCCGGAGGGCACCGGATCGCATCGGATCGTGATCAGCGGCGACGGCAGTCCCGTCACCGACCCCGACGGATTCACGTGGGAGAGTTCCTGAGCATGGCCACCAGCAAGCCGACGTCGGCCCCCGACCGGCACGCCGCCGACACCCACGACCTGATCCGCGTCCAGGGCGCTCGCGAGAACAACCTCAAGGACATCACCGTCGAGCTGCCGAAACGCCGGTTGACCGTCTTCACGGGCATCTCAGGGTCGGGCAAGAGCTCGCTGGTGTTCGCGACGATCGCGGCCGAGTCGCAGCGGATGATCAACGAGACCTACAGCGCCTTCGTGCAGGGCTTCATGCCGACGCTGGCGCGCCCCGAGGTCGACGTACTGGACGGCCTGACGACGGCGATCATCGTCGACCAGGAGCGGATGGGCGCCAACCCGCGCTCCACCGTCGGCACCGCCACCGACGCCAACGCGATGCTGCGGATCCTCTTCAGCAGGGTGGGGAAGCCGCACATCGGGCCGCCCACCGCGTTTGCCTTCAACGTCCCGACGCGAACCGCGAGCGGCGTGATGAAGACCGAGAAGGGCGGCAAGGAGGAGAAGTCCGTCGTCCGCAACGCGGTCTACCAGGGCGGGATGTGCCCACGCTGCGAGGGCATGGGCAACGTCAGCGACTTCGATCTCACCGCGCTCTACGACGACTCCAAGAGCCTGGCCGACGGTGCGCTGACCGTGCCCGGCTACAGCATGGACGGCTGGTACGGCCGGATCTTCAGCGGCGCAGGCCTCCCCATGGACAAGCCGATCGCGAAGTTCACGAAGAAGGAGCTCCAGAACCTCCTGTACGCCGAGCCGACGAAGATCAAGGTGGAGGGCATCAACCTCACCTACGAGGGCCTGATTCCCAAGATCCAGAAGTCGATGCTCTCCAAGGACGTCGAGGCGATGCAGCCCCACGTACGCCGGTTCGTGGAACGGGCCATCACCTTCCAGACCTGCCCGGACTGCCACGGCACCCGGCTCACCCAGGAGGCGCTGTCGGCGAAGATCAACGGCAAGAACATCGCCGAGCTGTGCGAGATGCAGATCAGCGACCTCGCCGCGTGGATGCGCGACCTCGACGAGCCGGGAGTGGCTCCGCTGGTCGCCGGGCTCCAGCACCTGCTCGACTCGTTCGCCGAGATCGGGTTGGGCTACCTCTCACTCGACCGTCCGGCCGGCACGCTGTCCGGGGGAGAGGCGCAGCGGACCAAGATGATCCGCCACCTCGGCTCCTCCCTGACCGACGTCACCTACGTGTTCGACGAGCCCACGATCGGGCTGCACCCCCACGACATCGAGCGGATGAACAACCTGCTGCTCCAGCTGCGCGACAAGGGCAACACCGTGCTCGTCGTCGAGCACAAGCCCGAGACCATCGCGATCGCCGACCACGCCGTCGACCTCGGGCCGGGCGCCGGCACCGCCGGCGGCACCATCTGCTTCGAGGGCAGCGTCGAGGAGCTGCGCGCGAGCGACACCGTCACCGGCCGTCACCTCGACGACCGCGCCCACCTCAAGGAGACGGTGCGGGAGTCGAGCGGGTCGCTGGCCATCCGCGGCGCGTCGACCCACAACCTGCAGGACGTCGACGTGGATGTGCCGCTCGGCGTGCTGTGCGTGGTCACGGGCGTCGCCGGGTCCGGCAAGAGCTCGCTGATCCACGGGTCGTTGGAAGGCCGGGACGGCGTGGTCGTGATCGACCAGGGCGCGATCCGCGGCTCGCGCCGCAGCAACCCGGCGACCTACACCGGACTGCTGGACCCCATCCGCAAGGCGTTCGCCAAGGCCAACGGGGTGAAGCCGGCACTGTTCAGCTCCAACTCCGAGGGCGCCTGCCCGGCGTGCAAGGGCGCCGGAGTGATCTTCACCGAGCTCGGCGTGATGGCCACCGTGGAGTCACCGTGCGAGGAGTGTGAGGGTCGCCGCTTCCAGGCGTCGGTGCTGGAGTACAGGTTCGGCGGGCGCAACATCGCCGAGGTGCTGGCGATGTCGGTGGCCGAGGCCGAGGAGTTCTTCGCCGACGGCGAGGCCAAGACACCCGCCGCCCACAAGGTCCTGGACCGGCTCGCCGACGTCGGGCTCGGCTACCTGAGCCTGGGCCAGCCCCTCACGACCCTCTCCGGCGGCGAGCGGCAGCGGCTCAAGCTGGCCACGCAGATGGCGGAGAAGGGCGAGGTCTACGTCCTCGACGAACCCACGACGGGCCTGCACCTCGCCGACGTCGAGAACCTGCTCGGCCTGCTCGACCGACTGGTCGACTCAGGCCTGTCGGTCATCGTCATCGAGCACCACCAGGCGGTCATGGCCCACGCGGACTGGATCATCGACCTCGGCCCGGGTGCCGGCCACGACGGCGGCAAGGTCGTCTTCCAAGGCCCACCCGCCGACCTGGTCGCGCGATGCTCCACGCTGACCGGCGAGCACCTCGCGGCGTACGTCGGCGGCTGATGTCGACCGGTTCGTCGAGCTGCGATGAGGCACACCGGTGGAGCGATGGAGACCGATCGCCTGATCCTTCGGCGTCGGAGCGTGGACGAGGCCGGCGTCTATCGACGACTCTGGGCGGAGCGTGATCCCAGGGTGCCAGCGCACCGACGGCTCGATGCCGAAGGGCGCCCGACGGTCGAGGACATCGCCGGTGAGATCCGCAGGGAGCGCAAGGAACCGCGACCGGGCCTCCTGGCAGTGGAACGCAAGAGCACGGGGGACGTCATCGGATACTGCGGGCTCGTCTTCCGTGGGAACGGAGCGGCCGACGAGCCCGAGCTGGCCTTCGAGCTGCTGCGGCACGCTCACGGCTGCGGGTACGCCACCGAGGCAGGTGGAGCCGTCGTCGCGTGGGCGACCCAGACGGGCTACACGCGCTTGTGGGCAACGGTCCGCGCGTGGAACGTCGCCTCTCGCCGGGTTCTGGAGAAGCTCGGATTCCAGGAGACGGGCCAGGTCGAGGTCGACCCGGCGCACGGTGACTCACTCCTCTTGGTCCGCCTACCGGATATCGCCGATAAGCGACATTATGTCAATACATGAGCTGGCGAGCAGCGGGCTGCCTCCCCTCCTCTCCTTGGGTAACGGCCCCTTGGTAGCGCTCCTGCCCCGCTATGACGCACCGGGAGCGTCATCAAGGTGCCGTTACCTACCGAAAACATCACGACAGCGGCGCTGAGCGCACCAGCACGCCGATCTTGTCGATGGCGCAGGAGATCGAGGACAACGTCCTGCCGGACGACTGACCGGACGTTCCTGGCCCTCCCCTACGATCGGGGCCATGCGTGCCCGCTTGCTGACCCTGCCCGCCGCTCTCCTCCTGGCGCTCCCCCTGACGGCGTGCAGCGACGACTCCTCCTCGACCGCGGACGACCCGAACGCGAACCGGGACCTGGAGACGACCGACTGCACCTACACCGAGGACGGCATGCCCGCCGCCAAGGAGGTCGAGCCTCCCTCGTCCGAGGCGGTCGCCGAGGGCGAGATCGCCGCCACCATGACCACCAGCATCGGCGAGTTCGGGCTCACGCTGGACGCAGCCGCGGCCCCCTGCACGGTCCACTCGTTCGTCTCGCTCGCCGAGCAGGGCTGGTTCGACGACACCCAGTGCCACCGCATCGCCACCAGCATCTCGATCCTCCAGTGCGGTGACCCCACGGCCACCGGGTCCGGCGGCCCGGGCTACTCCTTCGCCGACGAGCTGACCAGCGAGGAGACGTACACGGCCGGCACCCTCGCCATGGCCAACAGCGGCCCGGACACCAACGGCTCCCAGTTCTTCATCGTGTACGGCGACGCCGGGCTCTCGACCCGACTACACCGTGTTCGGCAGTGTCGACGACGCCACCGTGGAGGCCGTCGCCGCGGCCGCCGAGGCCGGCACCGACGACGCGAACGGTCCGGGAGACGGCGCGCCCCTCACCGAGATCACGATCGAGTCCGCGTCGGTCGAGTGACTACAACGGGAACCTGACGCCGGTCAGCTCCTCCGAAGCAGCCCAGAGCGCCTTGGCGAGCTCGGGATCGCTGGCCAGCGCGCTGCGACCGACCTGCACCGGCCAGCCGTAGAGCTGGAACGGCCGGTGCGGGCCGACGTAGCTGTTGCCCGGCACGTCGCACGTGGTCGCGAACAGCAGCGGCAGCACGCCCCGCTCGACCGGCATGCCGACCAGCCGGTTGCCCAGGTCGGAGACGGCGGTGAAGGCCCGCAGGCCGGTGCGCCCCTGGATGCCCGTGGAGGTGTAGCCGGGATGCGCGGCGACCGCGCGCAGCGGCGACCCGGCGGCCGTGAGCCGGCGCTGGAGCTCGCTGGTGAACAGCAGGTTCGCGAGCTTGGACTGGGCGTACGCCGCATAGCGTCGGTAGGGCCGGCGCTCCCAGTTGAGGTCGTCGAGCGGGAGGTCGCCGGCGGCGTGAGACCGGGATCCGACCACCACGACCCGATCCGACAGTCGTGGCAGCAGCAGGTTGGCCAGCGCGAAGTGGCCCAGGTGATTCGTCGCGAACTGCAGCTCGAAGCCGTCGACGGTCCGCGTGGGCGGCACCCCCATCACGCCGGCGTTGGCGACCAGGACGTCGAGGTCATCCACCTGGTCGGTGAACCGACGGACTGACGACAGGTCGGAGAGGTCGAGCACCGCCGGCGTGACACCCGCCCATCGGCGTACGTCGTCCGGAAGCCGCGCGACATCCCGGACCGCCATCGTGACCCGGGCGCCGGCTCCGGACAGCCGACGAGTGAGCTCGAGGCCGAGCCCTCCCCCTGCCCCCGTGACGACGACATGACGACCCGACTGGTCGGGCAGAGTCTCGCCGGTCCAGCGGGGGCGAGATCGTCGGGACCCGCTCACGCCTGGTCGTACTCGACCGGTTCGCCCAGCGCGACGGTCCGGCTCACGGTGCAGAGCCGGTCGCGGGTCTGCTCGAGGATCCGGGGCATGACGCCGCGCGCTGCGTCGCCCCCCTCCCCCTCGGGGAAGGTCACGTCGAAGGTGACCCGGAGGTTGACCAGGTGGTTGCCCTGTTCGTCGCGCACCTTGTCGCCGGAGGCCGTGACGTGGAACGTCTCGGCGGTCGCGCGCTTGCCGGTGACGAGGTCGACCTCGATCGCGCCGCAGCCGGCGATGGCAGCCAGCAGCATCTCGATCGGGGTGAAGTCGGGGTCCTCTCCCCCGCTCCCGAAGTAGGTCTCACCGCCACGGGCGTTGGTCGCCTTGAAGCGGTTGGTCCCGATCTTGGTCATCTCGACGGAGCGGAAGGTGTCCTGAGGCATGGGATCACTCTCCCGCTCCCCCGGTCTTGCGTCAGCGAGCGAAGAAGCGACGCGCGCGGCGCTCGCGGCGGCGGTGCTCCCGGTCGAGCTCCACGGTACGCATCAGGGCGATCTCCTGGTCCGTGTGAGTCCGTCCGTCGACGATCCCGTAGGACAGGTACTGCGTCGTCATGGTGGCTTCGTCCCCTTTCGGCCGGGTTTGCGGCCGCTCCGAAATGTAATGGCTAGTCACGGTTTCGCGACTCTTACATTCTAGCGGTATGGCCACGCCACCCACCGCATTCGCGACGACGTGACGTCGCCCACCCCCGCGCGCACGGACGGGCCGGGAACCGTCAGGCTCCCGACCCGTCCGTCTCAGGTGCTGCCGGGGATCAGCGGCGCACCTTCACCTCGGCGAACTCACGACCGCGGACCACCAGGTCCTGGGCCTCGGAGGTGTCGCTGGACACCGTGTCCTGACCCCGCTTGAAGAAGATCAGGCTCGCGACGACCTCGTCGTTGCGGACCATGTTCTCCACGGCCTCCTCCAGCTGCGAGGGGGTCCTGGCCCGGTAGACCGAGTTGTCCCAGCTCGACGCGCCGCCGGTGACCTCGAGGTAGCCGCGACGCTTGGCGTGGTTCGGGACGTCGACGGTCAGGGGCGTGGTGAAGCTGGTGCCGTCGCCCGAGAGAGTCGCGCGCAGCTGGAGCGTGCCACCCGGCTTCACGACCACCGGGTCGCGCCGCCCGATCTCGACCCACTGGCCGCCGCGCTTCTGCTCGACCTGCTTGATGCGGTAGGCCGCGGTGTCGTCGGTGACATCGGCCGTAGCGGTCACCTCGTCGATCGTCACGCCCTGCATCTGGGAGAGCGAGTAGACGATGTCGGCGATCTCGAAGATCGACTCGAACGCGATGTCGAAGCGGGACGTGTACCGATCCGTGAACTCGATGTCGAAGGCGTTGCCGCCGCCGTCGGTACCGGTGATGCTGAACGACGCCACCTCGCTCCCGGGCTGGATCGCGTCGACGACGCGGTCGTGGTTGGCCAGGATCTGCGAGAACGTGATGTCCGCGTTGTACCGCTGGTCCAAGGAGTGGCTCGTGCCGGTGCGGTTCCGGTCACCGTAGGTGACGGTGGACGTCACGTCGCTCTCCGACGGCAGTACGCCGAGCGAGCCGGTGATGCCCGTCAGCCGGTCCTGGTCGATGGTGCCGGCGGGGACGCCCATGTTGGCGACCTTGAAGCCGGGGCCGACCGGGTCCTCCTGCACGTAGACGGCGTCGGCCGGCATCATGCCGAGCGTCGTCTCGCCGCCGAACGTCATCGGGTGCCCGAAGCCGACCAGCCGGTCGTCGCAGACACTGGTGACGGTGCCGACACCACCGGCGGTGATGTCACCGTAGGAGATCGCGGCACCGAGGTTGCCACCCGCGACCAGGCTCTCCGGGCCGGCGTCTGCGGCGGCGGAGGCGGCGCCAGTGGCCACCGCGCCTCGCGTCTGCAGGTAGTCGGGACCCTTCTTCTTCATCTGGTTGAGCCGCTTCTGGCTCAGTCCGGAGACGCCCAGCGGCATCGGCAGCTGCTCGAAGCCCTGGCTCGCCTGGCGGGCGGTGACCTCGGAGTCTGCCGCGATGGCCCTGGCCGCGCGGTCGCCCACCTTGATGCTCACGGGCACGCCGGCGTCGAGGTAGTCGTCCATGTCCTCGAACGGCGTGATGCCGGCGACCGGGCGACGGCCCGCAGGACAGGCCGTAGGCGACGGCACCGATGAGGCGACCGTCATCGGCGTAGACCGGCGACCCGGACATCCCTTGCCAGATCCCGACCCGGTCGATCTCGTCCGACGTCAGGCGCGCCATCACCATGTCGAGCCCGGGGGCGATGCCGTCGTTGATCACGCCGAGGACCTCACCGGTGAACGCTTCGGGCGTGGTGCCCTCGCTGACCGTCAAGCCGTCGACGGCGTCGCCGTCGGCCAGCTCGGCGACCGGGAAGGGCGCGGCGCAGTCTCCCTCGACCAGGGCCGAGCTCGCCGGCGCGGTGAGCGATGCGCCGGTACCCACCAGCGCCATGCTCGCCACGAACGCGGCCGCTCCCCGGCCGCGCGCAGAGTTGATGTTCATGTCGTGTCTCCCTCTCCGAGATGAGGCCGGAATGCCCCCGTGTCTCGCTCGGTAGGACGTCTCGTGCGGACAAATGGTTGCCCGCGTCGTACCGGCTGTTGGATTGTCGTCCCGATCGGCCCGTTGCACCTGAGGATGAGTACCCAGGACCGGTGTCGATCGGGTCACGATCACGAGGAGTCGCATGGCCGTCAGAGTCGCCGTCGCCGCCACCGGCCGCCAGTCCCTGGCCGCCGGTCTGGAGGTGGCGCGGGAGGGCGGGAACGCCGTCGACGCGGCGCTGGCGGCCGCGTTCGTGTCGATGTCGACCGAGCCGGGGATCGTCAGCTGGGCGGGCGGGTGCTACGTCAACGTCTGGCCGGCGGACGGGGAGCCCGTGGTGGTCGACGGCAACGTCGAGATGCCGGGCCGCGGGCTGGCACGGGACCGGTTCGGCGGCGGTGTCCGCGAGGTGGTCACGACGTACGGCGGCGGAGTGACCATGCACGCCGGCGCGGGATCGGTGGCGACGCCGGGCACGGTCCAGGCCTGCGAGCTGGTCCACGACCGTCACGCCCGGCTGGACTGGGGCCAGCTGCTCGCCCCTGCCGAGCGGGCCGCGCGGGAAGGCTATCCAGCCAGCCACGCCGGCGCCCGCTACCTGCAGCTCGTGGCCGACTCGTTGTTCGCCCCGGACCCCGAGGCCTTCGGCATCCTCACCGGCGACGACGGGGCGCTTCTCGCCGGCGGCGAGGTCACGACCAACCTTCCGCTGGCCGACGTTCTCGAGCAGCTGCGCCGCGAGGGCTCCTCGCTCTTCACGACCGGCGAGGTCGGCCGGGCGCTGGTCGACCAGATGGCCGCCGACGGTGGCCTGGTGACGGCCGAGGACCTCGCGGCGTACCGCCCCGTGGAGCGGCCGGCCCACCGGCAGCCCGTCGGCGAGTGGGACGTCGCGATCAGCCCGCCGCCGTCGATCGGCGGGCCGATGCTGGCCGTGATGCTCGGTGAGCTCGCCCGTCGCGGGCAGTGGGAGTGGACCGATGCCATCGAGATCCAGCGCGCGGTCCTCGGCTACCGCGCGTCGGTGCACAACCAGTCGTCGGACCTGGAGGCCGATGGCCGGTCCCTCCTCGAACGCGTGGCGCACGAGGGGCTCGAGGCGGTGCGCGGGTCGGGATCGACGGCTCACATCTCGGCCGTGGACGAGGACGGAACGGCATGTGCGATCACGATGAGCAGCGGGTACGGCGCCGGGCTCGCCATCCCGGGGACCGGCATCCTTCTCAACAACTGCCTCGGCGAGACCGAGCTGAACCCCCACGGGCTGCACGCCGTCGAGCCGGGCACCCGGCTTCCCTCCAACATGGCGCCGACGACCGCCCGCGGCGGCCACGGGCAGGTGCTGGCGATCGGGTCGCCCGGTGCCGACCGGATCACGACCGCGCTGATGCTCGTGCTGGGTCAGGAGGCCCTCCACGGCGCCGACATCCAGCACGCCATCTCCCGGCCGCGGCTGCACCTGCGACTCGGCGAGGACGGGTTCACCTGCGAGTTCGAGCGCGACCCCGAGCTCCAGGCTGCGGTGACGGCGAGCGGCCTCCCGAGTCACGAGTACCCGGAGCCGCACATGTACTTCGGCGGCGTGGGTGCCGCGCAGCTGGACGAGAGCGGCCTGCTCGAGGCGGCCGGCGACGAACGGCGTGAGGCCTCGGTCGGGGTGTCGACCTAGGCTCGTGCTGTGACGACGGTGAGCAGGCCCGGGCCAACCGTGCGCGTGGACGTCCACGAGCACACCGGCAGCGAGGTCCGGCGCCACGAGGACCGGGTCGCGGCCGAGGAGCCGCTGGAGCTGCGGCTCGGCTGGCCGGGCACTCCCCCACACCGGGTCTGGGTCACCATGCGCACCCCGGGGCACGACTTCGAGCTCGCAGCGGGATGGCTCGTCCACGAAGGCGTCGCCGCGCCGTCGGCGGTCCGCTCGGTCGCCTACTGCACCGACGAGGACCTCACCCCGCAGCAGGAGTTCAACGTCGTCACGGTCACGCTCGACTCCGCTCCCGACCACGACCCCGGCCACCGAACCCGCAGTCACGCCACCGGGTCGTCGGCGTGCGGGGTCTGCGGCAAGGACAGCATCGAGGCGGTGCTGAACACCCCGCGTGCGCCGGCCTGGGCCGGCGCCACGATCGGCCCCGACGCCGTCCGGGCCCTGCCCGGCAGGCTCCGTCAGCATCAGCAGGTCTTCGGCGCCACCGGAGGCGTCCACGCGGCCGCGCTGGCGGACGCGACCGGCGAGCTGCTCGTCGTACGAGAGGACGTCGGGCGACACAACGCGGTCGACAAGGTGACCGGGGCGCGGGTCCTGGCTGGCGTCTCCCCGGCCGAGGCCGCCCTCGTCGTGAGCGGCAGGGCAGGCTTCGAGCTCGTGCAGAAGGCGGTCGCCGCGGGTATCGGCGCGCTGGCGGCCGTCGGCGCTCCGACGTCGCTGTCGGTCGCCCTCGCGGCCGAGGCCGGTCTCGACCTCTACGGCTTCACCCGTGAGGAGCGCACCGTCCGCTACGCCTAGGAGCCCGATTGGAGTCTCGGCGGAGGATGCGACACGGTGG
Source organism: uncultured Actinomycetota bacterium (assembly GCA_963804845.1). Lineage (GTDB taxonomy): Bacteria > Actinomycetota > Actinomycetes > Propionibacteriales > Nocardioidaceae > Nocardioides. The sequence continues at coordinate 1,483,894 of CAWDSA010000007.1, forward strand.
AGGTGAACTGCACTCGATCGGAAGGACAAGCCATGCTCATCCTCACCGAGAACGCCACGACCGTGGTGAAGGGCTTCGCCGAGCAGATCCCGGAGGCCGAGGGCCTGCGCATCACCGGCGGACCCGTCGAAGAACCTGCCCTCGAGGTCACCCCGGCGGCCACCGCAGAGCCGGGTGACGCCGTGGTCGAGCAGGACGGCGCGACCGTCTACCTCGACGAGAGCGCCTCGCTGCTCCTGGACGACAAGGTGCTCGACGCAGCAGTCGACTCCGAGGGCCGCGTCGAGTTCGGACTCGCCCAGCAGAGCTGATTCCACGCGGAACGGCGTGGGTACCGGGGACTGTCGGTCCCCCCGCCTACGGTCGTTCTCGTGCGGATCCTTCACACCTCCGACTGGCATCTCGGCCGGTCGTTCCATCGTGAAGGACTCCTGCCTGCCCAGGCCGACTTCATCGACCACATGCTCGACGTGGTCGAGAGCGAGCGCGTCGACCTGGTGGTGGTGTCCGGCGACATCTACGACCGGGCACTGCCCCAGGTCGACGCGGTCCGGCTCGCCGACGAGGCGTTCGCGCGGCTGGCCGCCTCGTCGGCCCGCGTCGTCCTCACCAGCGGAAACCACGACAGTGCCCAGCGGCTCGGCTTCGGCTCGAGGCTGATGGACGCCGCGGGCATCCATGTCCGCACCGACGCCGGCTTGCTCGACCGACCGATCCTGCTCGAGGACCGCCACGGGCCGGTCGCCGTCTACGGGCTCCCCTATCTCGACCCCCAGCTGCTCCGCGAGCCGTGGCAGCTGCCGGCGCGGTCCCACGAGGCCGCGCTCAGTGAAGCCATGCGCCGGGTGCGCGCCGACCTGGGCCGGCGTCCCTCCGACACCCGGTCGGTCGTGCTGGCCCACGCATTCGTCGCGGGATGTGCGCCGAGCGACTCCGAGCGGGACATCAGCGTCGGCGGCGTCTCGATGGTCTCGTCATCGATCTTCGACGGCGTCGACTACACCGCGCTCGGGCACCTCCACGGTGCCCAGGTCCTGAGCGACGGCGTCCGCTACAGCGGATCGCCGCTCGCCTACTCCTTCTCCGAGGCCGGGCAGCGGAAGGGCTCGTGGCTGGTCGACCTCGACGCCGGTGGCTACGCCGGCGCCGTGTTCGTCGACGCGCCGGTGCCACGGCCGCTGGCCGCGCTCCGTGGCGATCTCGAGACGTTGCTCACCGATCCCGCCCTCGCCTGCCACGAGGAGGCCTGGGTCGCGGCGACGCTCACCGACGGCCTGAGGCCGATGCGGGCCATGGAGCGACTGCGTGAGCGATTCCCGCATGCCCTGACGCTGACCCTCGAGCCGACCGCGGCGGCGGTCCACGCCGCCCCTGCCGCGCGCAGCCACGGCCGCAGCGATCACGACATCACGCTCGACTTCGTGGCCGAGCTGCGGGGGGTCACCGCCACCGACGAGGAGGCCGCCCTGCTCCGCGAGGCGGTCGACGACTGCTGCGACGATCCCGACGCCGACGTCCTGCTCACCGAGGCCGCGCCATGAGGATCCATCACCTGCGCATCGAGGCGTTCGGCCCGTTCGCCACTGAGGTCACGGTCGACCTCGACTCCCTCAGTGACGCCGGGCTGTTCCTGCTGACCGGGGCCACCGGCGCCGGCAAGACGAGCGTGCTCGACGCGATCTGCTTCGCCCTCTACGGAGCGGTCCCCGGCGACCGGCAGGCGGCCAAGCGGCTCCGCTCCGACCAGGCGGCCGACGGACTCGTGCCGTCGGTGACGCTGGAGTTCACGGTCCAGGGTCGGCGGTTCCTGATCGACCGGTCCCCTGCGTGGGAGCGGCCCAAGAAGCGCGGGTCGGGCCTCACCAAGGAGCAGGCCTCGGTGCTGGTCCGCGAGCGGGTCGACGGCGAGTGGCGGGCGCTGGCGACCCGACTCGACGAGGCGGGCCTCCTCATCAGCGGGCTGCTCGGCATGACACTCACCCAGTTCTGCCAGGTCCAGCTGCTGCCGCAGGGTCGGTTCCAGGCGTTCCTGCGTGCCGACTCCCACCAGCGCCACCAGCTGCTGCAGCAACTCTTCCGAACCTCCCGTTTCGAGGACGTCGAGACCTGGCTGCGCGACCGTCGCCGGGAGCTGCGGCGTGAGTCGGTGCGCCACCACGAGGTCGTCGCCGATCTCGTCAGCCGGCTCAGCGAAGCAGCCGACCGGCCGCTCCCCGACGCGTGGGACCTCCACGGCCTCGACCCGGTGGTCGCCCACCTCACGACCTGGGCCGAGTCGCTGGCGGCGGCAGCCGCGCACGGCGCGGACGCCGCCTTTGAGCGCGTCAAGAACGCCGTCGCGGCGGCGCGTGCCGCCCGAGACCGGCTCGACGCCGGTCGCGCGCTGGCCGAGCGGCAGCAACGGCTCGCCCTGGCCCTGGCCGACTCGAGTGCCCTGGCCGACGAGGAAGCAGACCACACCGCCCGCCTGCAGCGGCTCCACTCCGGGCGCCGGGCTGAAGCGGTGCTGCCTCACGCCGAGCTCGCCGACGGCACGGCGGCCGACCACGAGAAGGCCGAGGCCGATGCGGCCGCGGCCTTCGGGCGCGTCGCCGAGCTGCTCGGGCACGAGCTCACTCCCGACCAGCTGCACGAGCGGCAACGGGACGCCACCGAGGCCGCCGCCCGGGCGCGTGCCCATGCTCCCCGGGTGGCCGAGCGCGAGCGGATCGCCACGCAGATCACGACCAGCGAGACCCGGCAGCGGGAGGTAGCCGCGGCACTCACCGAGACCGACGAGCGGCTCACCGGGCTACCCGCAGCGCTGGCTGCGCGGCGTACGACGGAGGCGGAGGCGGTGCGCGCCGCCGACCGCCTCGAAGCCGCGCGCGTCGACCTCGTGACCGCCCGCGATCGACGCGACGCCGGACGCCAGGTCGCCGAGCTGGTGGGCGAGCGAGCCGAGCTCCAGGACCTGTTGCGCCAGTCCGTCGACCACACCCAGGTCGTGACCCAGGAGTGGCTCCACCTCCAGGAGCTGCGGCTGACCGGCATGGCGGCCGAGATCGCCGGGGCCATGGCGGTGGGGGCATGCTGCCCGGTCTGCGGCTCCGCCGAACACCCACACCTCGCCGCGCCGCGGCCGGGCGCTCCCGACGCCGTCGGCGATCCGCGCTGCCCGCAAGGTCGTGGACGACGCCGAGATCGTGCGGCAGGCGCGCGAGGGCGCGGTGACCGACCTCGAGGTCCGCATCGCCCACGCGCGCGAGCGCGCCGGAGACCTCGCCGTGACCGACCTCGAACGCGAGCTCGGCGTCCACGAGGCCCGGGTCGAGCGGCTCGCCGGCCACGCGGACACCCTGCCCGCGGCCAGAGAAGCCCGGGAGGCCACCGAGCGGGAGTTCGGCGAGCTCACCGCCCGTCACACCACCCTCGAAGCGGACCGGGCAGCGCTCGATGCCGGCCTGCTCGGGCTTCGCGAGCGGCTGGCCGCGATCGATGCCGAGATCGCGACCCTGCTGGCCGGCACGGGCCACACCGCCGTCGATGCGCTCGCTGCCCACCTCGATGACGTGGCCGACGCGTGTGCTGCGGTGAGCGCGGCCGTCCGCGAGCGCGACCGGTTGCGCCGGGCCACCGACGAGTCCCGCCAACGAGCGCTGGCGGAGGCGGTCGAGCGGGGCTTCGCCGACCTCGCTGAGGCCCGCGCCGCGACCCTCACGGCTGACGAGCTCGCCGAGCTCGACCAGCTCGTCAGCGACTGGGCGGCCCGCCACACGGCGGTGGCCGCAGCCCTGGCCGACCCCGACCTGGTCGCCGCGGCCGAGGCCGACGCGCCCGATGTGCCGGCGCTCGAGGCCGCCCGTGCTGCTCGCGACAACGAGCTCAACGCGGCCCGCGCCGACGCCACCGACACGAGGCGCCGCAGCGATCGGCTCGACCGCCTCGGCGAGGAGCTCGTGGGCGCACTCGACGCCTGGATCCCCGTGCGCGACCAGCTCGACCTCGCCGACAGGATGGCCTCGATGGCCGACGGCAGCTCTCCGGACAACCGGCTGAAGATGCGCCTGTCCGGATACGTCCTGGCCTTCCGGCTGCGCCAGGTGGTCGCCTCGGCCAACGAGCGGCTGGTGGCGATGACCGACGGGCGCTACCGGCTCGAGCACACCGGCGACCGTGGTGCCGGCGAGTCCCGGGGCGGGCTCAGCCTGCTGGTGCGCGACGACTGGTCCGGGGAGTCGCGCGACCCGGTGACCCTCTCGGGAGGCGAGACCTTCGTGGTGTCCCTGGCGCTGGCGCTCGGTCTGGCCGACGTGATCGCCCACGAGGCCGGCGGCTCCGAGCTCGACACCCTCTTCGTCGACGAAGGCTTCGGGACCCTGGACGCCGACACCCTCGATGACGTCATGGACACCCTCGACTCGCTGCGCGACGGTGGCCGCGTCGTCGGCGTGGTCAGCCATGTCGCCGAGCTCCGCGACCGGATCCCGACCCAGCTCCACGTCCGCAAGCAGCGCAGCGGCTCGACGGTCCACCAGGCCGCCTCCAGCTGACCGCTAGTCGACTGAGTCTCGACAGGCCGTCGCGACCCTCGGTCGCGGGGCGAGCAGGCTCGGGCAGTGAATGGGTCTCGACACCGCCGTCGCGCCCTCGCACGCTCGGACGCGGGCTGAGCTCGACCTGGCGACCCACGCCGTGCGCTCCTTCGTCGCGCCCGACTAGGGTCGCTCACATGACCGGAGCCGAGCTCGACCCGACCTTCCTGGCGCTCCCCTACCGCGACCTCGGCGACGTTGCGCTCGCCCGCGCGCGTGAGATGGGAGCCAGCCACGCCGACTTCCGCTTCGAACGCGTGCGCTACCAGCACCTCGGCGTCCGCGACGGGGTGCTCCAGGGAGCAGCCGACACCGAGGACCTCGGGTTCGCGGTGCGGGTCATCCACCGCGGAGCCTGGGGGTTCGCCGCCGGAGTCGTGCTCACTCCCGAGGAGGCCACCGCCGTCGCCGAGCGGGCGATCGCGGTCGCGGTCGTTGCTGCCGAGATGACGACCAGCCCGGTGGAGATTGCCGCCGAGCCGGTCCACGACGACGTCACCTGGGTGTCGGCGTACGACGTGAATCCGCTCGCGGTCACGACCGCCGAGAAGGCCGACCTGCTGATCGGCTGGACCAACCGGCTGCGCGACCACGCCGCCGTCGAGCACGCGACCGCTGCGCTGGAGCAGGTACAGGAGAACAAGTACTACGCCGACCTGACCGGCACCCGCACCACGCAGCAGCGGATCCGCTTGCAGCCCGCCTTCGAGGCGATGGGCACCGATCAGCAGTCCGGGGTGTTCGACTCGATGGCCTCGATCGCGCCACCGGTCGGACGGGGCTGGGAGTACCTCACCGACGGCAGCTACGACTGGGACGCCGAGCTCACCGAGGTCCCGGAGCTGCTGGCCGAGAAGCTCGCGGCGCCGTCGGTCGAGGCAGGGACCTACGACCTGGTCATCCACCCGTCCAACTTGTGGCTGACCATCCACGAGTCGATCGGGCACGCCACCGAGCTCGACCGGGCGCTGGGCTACGAGGCCAACTACGCCGGTACGTCGTTCGCGACGTACGACAAGCTCAACACCCTCCAGTACGGCTCGGAGGTCATGAACGTCAGCGGCGACCGGACAGTGCGCCATGGCCTCGCCTCCATCGGGTACGACGACGAGGGTGTCGAGACGCAGGCCTGGGACATCGTGCGTGACGGCGTCCTGGTCGGCTACCAGCTCGACCGCGCGATGGGCCACATGAAGAGCGAGCTGAACGGCGGCCGCTCCAACGGCTGCGCCTACGCCGACTCCTCCGGCCACATCCCGATCCAGCGGATGGCCAACGTGTCGCTCCAACCCTCGCCCGACGACCTCACGACCGACGACCTGATCGGCCGCGTCGAACGGGGTCTCTACGTCGTCGGTGACAAGTCGTGGTCCATCGACATGCAGCGCTTCAACTTCCAGTTCACCGGTCAGCGCTTCTTCCTGATCGAGGAGGGCCAGCTGGCAGGACAGGTCCGCGACGCTGCCTACCAGGCCACCACGACCGACTTCTGGAACTCCATGGAGGCCGTCGGGGGCGAGGACACCTGGATCCTGGGGGGCGCCTTCAACTGCGGCAAGGCTCAACCCGGGCAGGTCGCCGCCGTGAGCCACGGCTGTCCGACCGCGCTGTTCCGCGACGTCCGCATCCTCAACACGACCGACGAGGCAGGCCAGCGATGACCACCAACACCTGGACCCCCCAGTCGCTCGTCGAGCACGCGCTGGCGACCTCGGTCGCCGACGACTGCGTCACGATCGTCCGCGACACCACGAGCGCCAACCTGCGCTGGGCCAACAACACCTTGACCACCAACGGCGTGATGCACAGCCTCGCCGTGACCGTGATCAGCTTCGTCCGCACCGGCGACGGGGTGGCGACCGGCTCGGTCAGCGGCAGCGCCACCACCCAGGCCCAGGTCACCGCGCTGGTGGAGGCAGCCGACGCCGCCGCACGCGCCGGCTCCGCCGCCGAGGACGCCCAGGAGCTCGCGACCGGCGACGTCTCGCCTGACTGGGACGACGCGCCCGTCCCGACCGACATCCACGTGTTCGACGCGTTCGCGCCAGCACTCGGCGAGGCCTTCGGGCGGGCTGGTGACCAGGGACGCGTCCTCTACGGCTTCGTCAGCCACGACCACACGACGACGTATCTCGGCACCTCGACCGGGCTGCGGCTGCGCCACGTCCAGCCGACCGGCCACTACGGATGCACCGGCAAGGACACCTCGCTGACCCGCAGCGCGTGGGTGGGCGGCGCGACCCGCGACTTCGCCGACGTCGACGCCCTCGTCATGGACCAGACCGTGGCGCAGCGGCTCGCGTGGGCAGACCGCCAGGTCGACCTGCCGGCGGGGCGCTACGACACGATCCTGCCGCCGACCGCCGTGGCCGACCTGATGATCGACGCCTACTGGTACGCCGGTGCCCGCACCGCCCACGAGGGGCAGTCGGTCTACAGCAAGCGGGGCGGCGGCACCCGCATCGGCGACCGGATCGCCCGCGAGCGGGGTCACCCTGTTCTCCGACCCCGCCCACCCGGGGCTCGAGTGCGCGCCCTTCGTCACCGCCGGCGCCTCCGGCAACGAGCAGTCGGTCTTCGACAACGGGCTGCCGCTCGGGCGCACCGACTGGATCACCGACGGCACCCTCGGCTCGCTGATCCAGACCCGTCACTCGGCCGGCCTCACCGGCCAGCCGGTCACGCCGTACGTCGACAACCTGGTGCTCACGGTCGACGGCGCCACCGGCACCATCGACGACCTGGTCGCCGGGACCGAGCGCGGCCTGTTGCTGACCTGCATGTGGTACATCCGCGAGGTCGATCCGCAGTCGCTGCTCCTGACCGGGCTCACCCGCGACGGCGTCTACCTCGTCGAGAACGGTGAGATCACCGGCGCGGTCAACAACTTCCGCTGGAACGAGAGCCCGGTCGACCTCCTCAACCGCTTCACCCACGCCAGCGCGACGGTGCCGAGCTTCAGCCGCGAGTGGGGCGACGACTTCTTCTCGCGCACCGCCACGCCGGCGCTGCGGGTCCCCGACTTCAACATGTCGAGCGTGTCCCAGGCCATGTAGTCGAACGCATCAGCGGGGCGGATGGCCGCCCGGGATCGGCGCGTCCGGGTCGTACGGCGTCCGCGTGTAGATCCAGGTCGCGCACTCGAGGTGACCGACGGTGCCGTCGTCGCCGCGGTGCAGCAGCAGCGTCTCGCCTCGGTGGTAGCCCGAGACGCCCACGAGTCGGTCACCGTCCAGCTCGAACCGGTCACCGCCGTTGCCGAAACGCGCGAGCGGCAGCAGGTCGAGGCCATGGTTGTGCCAGCGCGCCTCGATGGCACTGTTGCCCCAGAACCACAGCCCGGGCACACCCTCGACCGCCGCCGGCAGCGTCACGGTCGGGACCCACGGGTCCGGGACGTCGTCGATGAAGTCGCCGTCGATGAGGTCGATCGCGAGCTGGTGGGTGTCGATGCCGGTGGTGGCGTTGGTGAGCACGGCGGCCCCGATTCCCGAGCCCGGGTCGACGAAGAGCGCCGCCATGAAGCCTGGCATCGTCCCGGTGTGCCCCACGAGCAGTCCCCCGGCATTGGCCGAGAGGCGCAGCCCGAGCCCGTAGTCCTCGGTCACCGGCGACGACATCTCGTGCAGCGTCGACGGGTCGAGCAGGTCCGGTCGCGCGCCGGCCAGGAACTGCCCCCAGGCCACCAGGTCGGGAATCGTCGACCACAGCTGTCCAGCCGGAGCCATCGCCCCGGTGTTGGCCAGCGGTTCGAGGGTCCGGATGCCGGTGAAGTGGTCCACGCTCCAGCCGGGCTGGGCGTGGGGACGAGGCAGGTACGACGTCTGCGCCATCCCGAGCGGCGTGAGCAGCACCTCGTGCACCAGCTGGCGCCACGGCCGGCCGGTCAGTCGGCCGAGCATCTCGCCCAGCAGCCCGTAGCCCAGGTTGGAGTAGTGGTAGAACTCCCCCGCCCGCGCCACCCTGCCACTGCCGTCGTTGGCCGGCCGCCAGCGACGGCGAAGTCGCCCCCGCGGGAGCGTTCCCACCACGGCCCGGCCGGCTCGCTCTGCGCGCCTGAGGTGTGGCTCAGCAGCTGGCGGATCGTCGCCTCGGCGTACCCCACGTCGCCCAGGTGGCGCCCGATCGGGTCGTCGAGCGTGAGGATGCCGGCGTCGCGCGCCTGCATCACCAGGACGGCGGTGAGCGTCTTGGTGATCGAGCCGATCCGGTACTGGCCCGACACGCCCGCCCCGACACCCGACGTACCGGCCCAGACGACGCCGTAGCGGTGGAAGACGGCGCCGGCGACCGACGTCAGCCGTCCGCGGGCCTGGGCGACGTCGAGGCAGACCTGTCTGCGCTCGCGCACTGGCTCCTCCCTCACGCGTCGACCCTAGGCGAAGGCCTCCGGAGGCGGGCACGCACACACCAGGTTGCGGTCGCCGTACGCCTGGTCGACCCGGGCGACCGGGGGCCAGTACTTGTCCGGATCCGGGCCGGTCGGGAAGACGGCGAGCTCGCGCGAGTAGTCACGGTCCCACGAGTCCACCAGCGCGCGCGCGGTGTGGGGTGCGTGGCGGAGCGGTGACGCGTCCGCGCTCCACTCCCCCGCCCCCACCCGGTCGATCTCGGCTCGGATCGCGATCATCGCGTCGACGAAGCGGTCGAGCTCGGCGAGGTTCTCGGACTCGGTCGGCTCGACCATCAGCGTCCCCGCGACGGGGAACGACATGGTCGGGGCGTGGAAGCCGTAGTCGATGAGTCGCTTCGCGACGTCGTCGACGGTCACGCCGGTCTGCTTGGTGAGCGGTCGGAGATCGAGGATGCACTCGTGGGCGACCAGCCCGTTGTGGCCGCGGTAGAGGACCGGGAAGTGTTCGTCGAGACGGCTCGCGACGTAGTTGGCGGCCAGCACCGCCACCGACGTCGCGGTGGTCAGGCCAGCGGCGCCCATCAGCCGCACGTAGGCCCACGAGATCGGCAGCACCCCCGCCGAGCCGTACGGAGCCGCGCTGATCGGACCGATGCCGTCGCGCTTGTCGGCCTCAGGATGCATCGGGTGCGAGGGCAGGTACGGCGCCAGGTGCTCGCGCACCGCGACCGGCCCGACGCCGGGGCCGCCGCCGCCGTGCGGGATGCAGAACGTCTTGTGGAGGTTGAGGTGGGAGACGTCGCCGCCGAACTCGCCGGGTCGGGCGTGGCCGAGCAACGCGTTGAGGTTGGCGCCGTCGACGTAGACCTGGCCGCCGTGCTCGTGGACGAGCTCGCAGAGCGCTCCGATGCCGTCCTCGTAGGCGCCGTGGGTCGACGGGTAGGTCACCATGATCGCGGCGAGGTCGTCGGCGTGCGCCTCGCACTGTGCGCGCAGGTCGTCGGGATCGACCGAGCCGTCGTCGGCCGCCTTGACGACCACGACCTTCATGCCGGCCATGACCGCGGACGCGGCGTTGGTGCCGTGGGCCGACGACGGGATCAGGCAGACGTTGCGCTGCTCGTCGCCATGGGCGCGGTGGTACCCGCGGATCGCCAGGAGTCCGGCGAGCTCACCCTGGGACCCGGCGTTGGGCTGGATCGAGACCCGGTCGTAGCCGGTGACGATGGCCAGCCAGTCCTCGAGCTGCGCGACCAAGGTCCGATAACCGACCGCGTCCTCGGCAGGAGCGAAGGGGTGGAGGTCGGCGAAACCCGGCAGGGAGACCGGCTCCATCTCCGTGGTCGCGTTGAGCTTCATGGTGCAGGAGCCGAGCGGGATCATGCCCCGGTCGAGCGCGTAGTCGCGCGCGGACAGCCGCCTCAGATAGCGCAGCATCGCGGTCTCGCTGTGGTGCTTCGAGAAGACCTCGTGGGTGAGGTACGGCGTGGTGCGCCGCAGGTCGTCCGGCAGGGCGTCGCCGGTGGCCTGGTCGAGGCTGTCGATGTCGGTCCCCTCGACGCCGAAGGCTGCGAGGACCCCGTCCACGGTGTGGCGGTTGGTGCACTCCGAGGTGGAGAGACCCACCCGGTCGGCGTCGATCAGCCGCAGGTGGAAGCCGGACTCGCGCGCCGCCGCGACCACCGCTTCGGCCCGACCCTCGGTGTGGATGACGACCGTGTCGAAGAACTCGGGATGCTCCAGTCCGAAGCCTGCCTGCTGGAGCGCGGCTGCCAGCACCGCGGCGTAGCGATGGGTACGGGTCGCGATCGTGCGCAGCCCCTCCGGCCCGTGGTAGACGGCATACATCGAGGCGACGACCGCGAGCAGGACCTGGGCCGTGCAGATGTTGGAGGTCGCCTTGTCGCGGCGGATGTGCTGCTCGCGGGTCTGCAGGGCCAGCCGGTACGCCGGTCGGCCCTCGGCGTCGACGGAGACGCCGACCAGCCGTCCGGGCAGATGGCGCTCGAGTCCGGACGAGACGGCGATGTAGCCGGCGTGGGGACCGCCGTAGAAGAGTGGCACCCCGAACCTCTGCGAGGAACCGACCACGACGTCGGCACCGAGCTCGCCCGGCGCCTCCAGGAGCGTCAGCGCGAGCAGGTCGGCGGCGACGACCGCCAGCCCGCCCCGCTCGTGGACCGCGTCGATGACGGCGCGCGGGTCGAGCACCCGGCCACTGGCACCGGGGTACTGCACGAGGACGCCGCTCAGCGCCCCGTCCGGGAGCCCGTCGGCGAGATCCGCGACGACCACGTCGATGCCCATCGCCTCGGCGCGGGTGCGCACCACGTCGATGGTCTGCGGCAGCGCGTCGGCGTCGACGACGAAGGGTCCGTCGGCCTTCCGCTGTGCCCGGCGTACGAGCGTCATCGCCTCGGCCGCCGCGGTGCCCTCGTCGAGCAGCGACGCGTTGGCGGTCGGGAGACCGGTCAGGTCACCGATCACGGTCTGGAAGTTGATGAGTGCCTCGAGCCGGCCCTGCGAGATCTCCGGCTGGTACGGCGTGTAGGCGGTGTACCAGCTGGGGTCCTCGAGCACGTTGCGACGGATCACGGCCGGGGTCCGCGTCGGGTGGTAGCCCAGCCCGATGAGCGCCTCGGCCGGCCGGTTGCGGGCGGCAAGGTCACGCAGCTCGCGCGCGACCGTCGACTCGTCTGCGGCCTCGGGAAGGTCGAGCTCGGCGGTGCTGTGGATCGACTCCGGCACCGCGTCCTGCATCAGGGCGTCGAGGGAGGCGAATCCCAGCCGGTCGAGCATGGTGGCGACGTCGTCGGGACCGGGGCCGACATGTCGGTCGACGAAGGTGGTGGCGGCGTCGAGTCCCTCGAGCGTGGGGTGGTCAGACACGGGTGGCTCCTCTGATCGCCTGCGATCGATAAGCCTCCCCCTCTGTCACTCCGCGCGAACGGGTGCTCCAGAGTTGCCTGGTCCGCACGGTCCTGGCGCCTGAGAGGTTCCGGGGAGGGGTTGCCCCTTCGGCGCTCCGTTCACCGGACCCGAGGGCCTGAGGTGCGAAGACTCTCCCGTGCGGGTTGTCGGCGGGCCAAACCTATCACCCGCGTCGGGTGCGTCAGGCTCAGCCGGTCTGGCGCGCGGCGCGACGAGCGGCCAGCTCGTCGCCGGCAGCGGCATCGTCGGGATCGCCGGCGGTGCGCTCGCTGGGCAGCTCGGCGAGGGTGCCCTCGATCTCTCGCCAGACACCGCCGATCGCGATGCCGAAGACACCTTGGCCGCCCTGGAGGAGGTCGATGACCTCGTCGTTGCTGGTGCACTCGTAGACCGAGACCCCGTCACTCATCAACGTGACGCGCGTCAGGTCGTCGGTGCCGCGGGTGCGCAGGTGCTGGACGGCGGTGCGGATCTGCTGGAGGGAGATCCCGGCGTCGAGCAGTCGCTTGATGACCTTGAGGATCAAGATGTCGCGGAACGAGTAGAGGCGCTGCGAGCCGGATCCGGTCGCGCCGCGGACGCTCGGCTCGATCAGGCCGGTGCGGGCCCAGTAGTCGAGCTGGCGGTAGGTGATGCCGGCCGCGTTGCAGGCGGTGGGGCCGCGGTAGCCGGTGTCGCTCGGGAGCGGTGAGACGTCGTCGGTGAACAGCAGCCCCTGCTCCTCGGCCGTCTCGGCGGCCTCGAGGGCAGCGTCGCCCTGAGCGGGGTCCTGCTCGAACTCGTTTCCGGCCACGCCGTCCTCCTGAGCTACTCCGTTGTGCGTAACGCCCGGGGAACCATCGGGTCAGCTGACCACAACGGTGGAGTTACAACAGAGACAGTTCAAGGTAGGCCGCAGGTGGAGGGTGGTCAACGACGGCGGCGGCGTGTCGCAACCCTCAACCTCTGGTTGAGGGTGAGGCTTGAGCCTCCCCTGAGTCGGATCAGCGCGACTCGAAGTCGTCGGGTGAGACCTGGTCGAGGAACTCCCGGAACTTCTCGACCTCGTCCTCCTGCTCAGCGGGTACGGCGAGCCCCACCTCGTCGAGGACGTCCTCGCTGCAGACGATCCGCGAGCCGGTGCGCAGCGCGAGCGCGATCGAGTCGGAGGGCCGGGCGCTGACCTCGGCGCCCGAGGTCAGCACCAGGGTCGCGAAGTAGACGCCGTCCTTGACGTCGGTGATCTGGACCTCGCTGAGCTCGTTGCCAGTGGCAGCCAGCACGTCCTTGAGGAGGTCGTGGGTCAGCGGGCGCGGCGGCACGACGCCCTGCTGGGCGAACGCGATGGCCGTGGCCTCGACGGCTCCGATCCAGATCGGGAGGTAGCGGTCGCCCGACACCTCGCGCAACAGCACGATCGGCTGGTTGGACGGCATCTCGACCCGGACGCCCATCACATCGACTTCGCGCACGCGTTCACCCTACTCCCGGGTCCACAGGGCCGCGGCCGGATCACACCGACCGCAGAGCCGTCTTGACCAAGGTGGCGTGCAGCCGGACGGACAGCGCTGCGATCTCGCTGACGGTGTCCTCGGCCCGCGCCTTGGCCGCTGCGTCGCGGCCGCGCTTGTGGGGAGCGACGACCTGCTCGACGAGCCCGACCTCGCGGTCGGCGGCGGTCTTGAACGCCCGCAGGTGACGCGGCTCGAATCCGAACTCGGCCAGCTCCTTGGCGGTCTGCGCGATGACCAGCGCGTCGGTGTCGTAGTGGCCGGTGCCGGTGCGCGGGACGATCAAGCCGTACTGCTCGAGCTGGTCGAGCAGCTCCTCGTCCACACCGGCGATCTTGAGCAGCTCCTTGCGCGAGAGGCGCAGGTGGTCCGAGCGCGTGAAGGACTCGGCGCTCGGGAGGCCGTCGGCGGCCAGGGCCACCTTCGGGACGGTCGGCACGACCGAGTCGATCGGCGGGGGCTCCAGGCCGCGATCGATGGCGTCGAGGTGTTCGCCGATGATCCGCAGCGGCAGGTAGTGGTCGCGCTGCATCGTCAGGATGTAGCGCAGCCGGTCGACGTCGGCGGTCGTGAACTTCCGATAACCCGCCGGCGTGCGCTCGGGCTTGATGAGGCCCTTGTCCTCGAGGAAGCGGATCTTCGGGATGGTCACCCCCGGGAAGTCCGGGCGGAGCCGGTCGAGCACCTCTCCGATGTTCATGCGAGCTCCGGAGGAGCTGGACGCGACCTGCGACATCACTCGCCCGTGTGGCCCGAGAAGAACACCAGTCGGTACTTGCCGATCTGCACCTCGTCGCCGTCATTGAGCTGGACCTTGTCGATCCGGTCGCGATTGACGTAGGTGCCGTTGAGACTGCCGGCGTCGCTCACCGTGAACGACTCGCCGTTGCGCTCGAACTCGGCGTGGCGACGCGACACGGTGACGTCGTCGAGGAAGATCTCGCTCTCCGGGTGGCGCCCGGCGTTGACCGTGTCGGTGTCGAGCAGGAACCGGCTGCCGGCCCCCGGGCCCCGTTGTACGACGAGGAGCGCGTGACCGGGCGGGAGTGCGTCGACCGCAGCCGCGTCGACCGGGCTCAGCTGGCGGTCGGAGGTGTCGGTCTTGTCCTTGGAGAGGCCGAAGGTGATGGTCGCCGTCGACTCATCGGAGGACTCTGGATCAGTGCTGGCATCCGGCGAGACGATCGGCGTCCCGCACTGCGAGCAGAACCGCGCGTCGTCCGGGTTCTGCCGGCCACAGGATGTGCAGTACGGCATCACAGGTCCTCTCCGGTTGGCGCAAACCCTCACCTCGGAGTTGAGGTTGACGGTTGCTCCGAAACCTATCAGCCCCCTGTGGGCGAGCAACCCGAACTGCGAGGGGTCGCTCTACGAGTCGAGGGTGCCCTGGTAGGTCGCGGCATCCAGGAGACTCGCGACCGCCCCGGCGTCTCCCGGAGCGAGCTCGAAGAGCCAGCCGCCGCCGTACGGATCGTTGTTGACGAGCTCCGGCGTCGCGTCGAGGGAGTCGTTGCGCGCGACCACCTCACCCGAGACGGGCGCAAAGATGTCGCTGACGGACTTGGTCGACTCGAGCTCGCCGCACGGCGACCCCGCCTCGACGTTGTCACCGACCTCGGGCAAGGAGACGTAGACGATGTCGCCGAGGGCCTCCTGCGCGAAGTGGGTGATGCCCACCCGCACGGAGCCCTCGCTCTCGCCGGGGACACGGACCCACTCGTGCTCGGCGGTGTACTTCAGGTCGTCGGGGTACACGGGGCGCCTCCTGGCTGGGACGGGGTCGGACGTGGGCAGGCTATCGATCGGCGGTCAGGGACTGGACTGGGGCTGGGCGAACTCGCCGCGTTCGACCTCGGCGACCGACTCGATGTCGAGGGACTGGAGCTCGACGACCTCCACCTCGGCACCGTCGGCCTCGAGCTGCTCGATCGGGCCCTCGGGGAAGACCATGCCGCCGTTCAGCGTCGCCGGGTCACCGATCACGTCGATGACGTACGGCGGCTCGAGGAGCGTGCCGTCGACGTAGATGCCGCCGACACCGTCCTCGAACGAGGTGGAGGCGACGATCGCGCACCTGGCCGTTGATCTGCATCGCCTCCGCGAAGGCGGTGCGCATCTCCTGGACCGTGTCGAGGAGCGAGTCGATGTCGACCTGGCCGGTCTCCTCGGTGATGGTGATCCGGATGCCCGGACCGGTCACCGGGACGGTGCCGGCGAGGATCTCGAGGGTGTCGATCTCGGTGCGTGCCTGCTCGGTCGCGGCCTGCTCCGCGCTGGTGTCGGACTGGAGCTGCGCCCGGGTCTCCTCGAGTCGCGCCAGCTCGGTCTCGGCGCGCTGCGTGGTGCCGGCCAGTCCGTTCAGGACGCTGATGAGCGCCTCCTGGCGATACCCGGCGTAGGTGTCGTTCACCTCGTTGGACCGCACCTGGGTGACCGCGCCGAATCCCAGCATGGCGAGCAGCAGGGCGACGACGATCTGTCGTCGGGACGGCTCACGCAGCGCGGTCCCCAGTCGGCCCCGGGCCGTGCGGCGGGTCCGGAGAGTGCTCTCTGGCTCAGGCATGGAACAGGTGTCGGCGGATGGCCGCGACGTTGGAGAAGATTCGGATTCCGAGCACGACGATCACGCCGGTGGTCAGCTGGCCGCCGACGCCGAGCTGGTCACCGAGCCAGACGATCGCGGCCGCGATGACGACGTTGCTCAGGAACGAGACGACGAACACCTTGTCGTCGAAGATCCCGTCGAGGTAGGCGCGCAGCCCGCCGAAGACGGCATCGAGGGCCGCGACGACGGCGATGGGGAGGTAGGGCTCCAGGGCGAGCGGGACATCGGGCTGGAAGATCAGCCCGAGCAGGATCCCCACCAGCAGCCCGAGTGCTGCGATCACGGTTGACCCTCCTCTACTCCGCCGCCACCACGCTGGTCCGCGGTTCCCGACTCGACGTGGCTGAGCGACCGCTGCCGGGCCGCCGGCAGCTCCAACTCTGCCTCATCGTCGATCTCGAAGGTGAATCCCAGCTGATCGGCCAGCGTGTAGAACTGCGCCCCGTGGGAGGTGTTGAGCAGGTTGCCCTCCAGGGTCCGCCGGTCGCCGATCGCGCGCACGACGTACGGCGGCGTCAGCGGGACCGTGTTGACGTGGATGGCGGAGCCGACGTTGCGGATGGAGCCCAGCGGGTTGAGCCGCTGGTCGTTGATGGCGATCGCCTCGGCGCCGGCCTCCCACAGTCCGTCGACGAGGATCGCGAGGTCGGCGTCGGTCACCTGCTGGGCGGCGTCGCCGATCGGGTTGCCGTCGACCACGATGCGCACCCCCTCCCCCGTCGCCGGCAGGTAGCCGGTGGACATCAGCAGCCGCCGGAGCTGGCTCTCCGCTTCCTGCCGGTCCGCACTGAGATCGGTGAACGCTTCGGTGAGGGCGCGGTTCTCGCGCGTCAGGTCGGCGATCAGGGCCTGCCGGTCCTCGAGGTCGCTGCGGGCCTCACCGATCCTGGCGATGAGCGTGGCGCGGCCGGAGTCCTCGACCGCCTCGTTGCGGGAGTTCTGGACCGCCGAGATGCTGATCAGGATGCCGAACACCGCGATCGCCGCCGCGGCGACATAGCGGGTCCGGGGCGGCCGGGACGGGGTCTCTCCCTCCGACCGGCGGCCGGCCACGGAGCGGTAGTCCTCCTCGAGCGCCTGCTCGGTGATCAGCGACAGCAACGGGGTCGTGACGTGCTCGGGGAGGTCGCGGCCCGGGGGCTCAGCCATCGGGAGCCACCGCACGTCGTGGAGTGGTCTGCACGAATCGGTAGACCTGGTAGGCGTAGAGGACGCCGGCCCACCAGTAGAGCCCGATCCCCCAGCCGGCGAAGGCCCAGCCGAAGACGTCGGCGAGGGTCGCGACCGTTCCCTCTCCGTCTCCGAGCAGCAGCAGCGGGAAGGCGTAGAGCAGGTTGAACGTCGCGGCCTTGCCGAGGAAGTGGACCGGGAGCGCGCTGTAGCCGCGGGTGCGCAGGATCGGCACCAGGATCCACAGCAGCGCGTCGCGCAGCGGCAGGATCAGCGCGACCCACCACGGGATGATGTCGCGGAACGCGAGCCCGACCACGACCGCAAGGATGTAGAGCCGGTCGGCCACCGGGTCGAGGACCTGGCCCAGCCGCGACATCTGGTCGAGCCGCCGCGCGAGGTAGCCGTCGAGGTAGTCGGTGATGCCGGAGACCATGAGCAGCAGCAGGGCCCACCCGTCGGCCTCGGGGCCGAGGACCAGCCACAGGAACACCGGAACGCCCGCCAGCCGAGCCATGCTGAGCAGGTTCGGCACGGTCCACACGCGCTCGATGCGCGTCGAGTCGTCCGCCAACGTTCTGCCTGCAATTCCATGGGTGAGAGCCGATGCCGACGCCACCCTATCCGCCGCGAGGGCGCCAGCAGTCAGGCTGGCTCGTCGGCGTGGGCCGCGTCACGGATCTCGCCCACCAGCTCCTCGATGACGTCCTCCAGGGTGGCCACCCCGAGCACCGCGCCGGCGGGGTCGACCACGAGGGCCATGTGCGCCCCACGCTGCTGGAGCTGGGCCAGCGCGTCGTGCAGGAGGTCCGAGACGCCCACCGGCGCGAAGGGCCGGATCCACTTGTCGTCCACCACCCGGCCTCGTCGCTCCTCGTCGGTCTCCAGCACGTCCTTGATGTGCAGGTAGCCGAGCAGGTCGTCGTTCTCGGACACCACCGGGAACCGGCTGTAGCCGGTCGTCGCGCACAGCGCCTCGACGTCGGCCCCGGTCGACCCCCGACGTACGGTCTCGAGGTCTCCCGCCGGCATCAGCACCTCGGCGATCGTCTTCTCGGTGAACCCGAGCGCGCCGGTGAGCCGGCCGTACTCGTCGTCGGCCAGCAGGCCCTCGCCGCGTGACTCCTCGACCAGCGCCGCGACCTCCTCACGTGTGTACGCCGAGCTGATCTCGTCGCGCAGTCGCACCCCGAACAACGACAGCACGGCGGACGCGATCGCGTTGAACACCACGATGATCGGGCGCAGGACCGTGACGATGGCCCAGACCGGGGGGCCGAGCAGGAGAGCGGCGCGTTCCGGTCCGGCCAGGGCGATGTTCTTCGGGATCATCTCGCCCATCACCACGTGCAGGTAGACGACGATCGCCAGCCCGACCGCGAAGGCGATCGGGTGGACGAGACCCTCGGGCACCGAGAGCGCGTGCAACACAGGCTCGAGCAGATGCGCGATCGCCGGCTCGGCGACCGCACCGAGCACCAGCGAGCAGACGGTGATGCCGAGCTGGTTGACGCCGATCACCAGGGCGATGTTCTCCATCGCCCGCAGCGTGGTGCGCGCCAGCCGCGAACCCTCCTCGGCCCGGGGCTCGATCTGGCTTCGACGCGCCGAGATCAGCGCGAACTCGGCGCCCACGAAGAAGGCGTTGCCGAGCAGGAGGAAGACGGCCAGGACGAGAGCGGTCACGCTGTTCACGACGACTCCTCCGACTCGCGCCCGAGCACCCGCAGGCTGACGCGGTCGATCCGCAGCCCGTCCATGTGCTCGACGGTGAGGAGGGCCAGCTGCTGGCGCACCTCCTCGGGATCGGAGCGGTCGGGCACCGCCACCTCGGCGACGTCGCCCTTGCTCGGGATCCGGCCGAGCACCTGGAGCACGAGGCCCGCGATGGTGTCGTAGTTCTCGTCCTCGGGCAGCTCGATGCCCGTGAGGTCCTCCACCTCGTCGGGGCGCAGGAGGCCGGAGAGCATCCAGCTGCCATCACGTCGTTGCCGGCCCCGAGCGCCGAGGCGGTCGTGCTCGTCACTGATGTCGCCGACGATCTCCTCGATGACGTCCTCGAGCGTCACGATCCCGGCGTGGCCGCCGTACTCGTCGAGGATGACCGCCATCTGGAACCCGTCCTGTCGCAGCAGCGCGAGCAGCGGGTCGAGCCGGATCGAGTCGGGGACCACGATCGGCTTCACCATGATGTGCTTGATCCGGGTCGTGGAACGCTCGGCCACCGGGAGGGCGACGGCGTGCTTGACGTGAACGGTGCCGACGACGGTGTCGTCGGCGCCAAGGACCGGGAACCGGGAGTGGCCGCTCCGCCGGGCCAGCTCGATCACGGCGGCGGCGCGGTCACCACCTTCAAGGGTCTCGGTGCGCACGCGCGGCGTCATGATCTCGCCGGCGGTGCGGGTGCCGAACTCGACGGAGCGCTCCATCAGCTCGGCGGTGTCGGCGTCGAGCGTGCCGAAGTCCGCGGAACGAGAGATCAGGGAGGCCAGCTCCGTCGAGCTCCGCGCGGACCGCAGCTCCTCCTGGGGTTCCATGCCGAGGCGGCGCACGACGGCGTTCGCGGAGCCGTTGAGCAGTCTGATGGGGACCCGGTTGACGGCCGTGAAGGCCCGCTGGAATCCCTGCGTGGCGCGGGCGGTCTCCATCGGCCGCGCGATGGCGAGGTTCTTGGGGACCAGCTCGCCGAAGACCATGGTGAGGATCGTGCTCACGGTGAGCGCGATCCCGATCGCGACCGGATGCACGAGCGCCTCGGGATGCCCATGGCCTCCAGTGGCCCATCGATGAGACGTGCGATCGCGGGCTCGGCCAGGTAGCCGATCGCCAGGTTGGTGATCGTGATCCCCACCTGGGCACCCGAGAGCTGGGTGGAAAGTGAACGCAGAGCGCTCTGGACGCCCTGGGCACGGGAGTCACCGGCCGCGGCCGCCTGCTCGACCTTGCTCCGGTCGACCGTGACGAAGGCGAACTCGGCGGCGACGAAGAGACCGCAGGCGAGAATCAGGAGCAGGGAGAGCGCAAGGAGCAGCCATTCGGTCACGTGCGGCGCTCCGAGTCGGAAGGAGAGGGCAAGTGGCGACTTCGGGAGCCGTCCATGGAGTGTCGTCGGTCCTTCGATCGGGGTCGGTCCCCACCCACTCTACTGACTTCGGCGAATCCGACCTGCGGCGGTGCGCACCGTTCTAGTCTGATCCGACCACGTCCTCCCCCCGGTCGTGGGAACGAGGAGTCCCCATGCCTCTGGCCCCCGAGCACCGCCGAGCCACAGCACCCGCCGAGACCCCCACGCCGTCGCGGGTACGACCCCTGCTCAGCACGTCCGCGCGGCTGCTCGTGAGCAGGTTCTCCTACGGCGTGACGCCCGCGCTCGCCCGGCAGGTCACCGAGCGCGGTGGGGCACGGAAGTGGTTCGAGTGGCAGCTCTCCCCCGGCCGGATTCCCGACCCCGACCTGGTCGGGCTGAACCAGTGGTGGCCGGGGCTGGCCTACTCCGGACTCAAGGCGTGGGAACGACACGAGTCCGAGGTCGAGCCGGGCTGGATCCTCACGGCCAACTACCAGCGGTGGCTGCTGCAGCGACGGATGCGCACCCGTCGCCAGCTCCACGAGGTGATGACGGAGTTCTGGGAGCACCATCTCCACGTCCCGGCCAACGGAGAGCCGTCGTTCGTCTACCGCAAGAGCTACGGCGACGCGATCCGCGCCAACGCGCTGGGCACCTTCGAGGACCTCCTCCAGGCCACGATCCTGCACCCGGCGATGCTGATCTTCCTCAGCAACGCGGTGTCCACGAAGCGCCACCCCAACGAGAACCTCGGCCGCGAGCTGCTCGAGCTCCACACGGTCGGACGTGGCAACCACACCGAGGACGACGTCAAGAACTGTGCGCGCATCCTCACCGGGTGGCGCGTGGACATGTGGGACACCTGGACCGCGTGGTACGAACGCAACGATCACTGGACCGGTGCGGTCAGCGTCCTGGGGTTCAGCGACCAGAACGGTGACGCAGACGGCCGGGCCGTCTCGCGGCGGATGCTCAGCTATCTGGCCCAGCATCCCGCCACCGCACAGCGGATCGCCCGCAAGCTCGCGGTGAAGTTCGTCCGCGACGACCCGCCGCAGGCGCTGGTCGACCGGCTCGCCCAGGTCTATCTCGACAACGGTTCGGCGATCCGGCCGGTGCTGCGGGCGCTGGTCTCCTCCGCCGAGTTCCAGGCATCCGACGGACTCAAGGTGCGGACGCCGGTCGAGGACGTCGTCGCGACCTACCGCGCCCTCGGCATCACGATGAGCAAGCCCAGGTCCGACAACAGTGCGGCCAACGCCGTCCTCTGGCAGTGCGGCACCCTGGGCGCCTACCCGCTGGACTGGCCGCGACCCGACGGCATGCCGCAGGTCAACCAGGCGTGGTCGACGCCGTCCCGGATGATGGCGTCGATGCAGGTCCACTTCGGGCTGTCGGGCGGGTGGTGGCCCGACAAGGACATCAAGTTCCGCAAGCCCGTCGCGTGGGCACCCCGGCTGCCGATCCGGTTCGACCAGCTGGTCGACCACATCTCGCAGGTCACCCTCCACCGCAAGGCGACGCCGACGCTGGTGCGGGCCTGCTGCGAAGCGCTCGGGGTACCCGCCAACGAGAGGATCACCCGCGACCACGGCGTCCTCAAGTGGGAGATGGCACGGCTGCTGACCACCTTCCTCGACTCACCCACCCACTACACCCGGTGACCGCCATGACCGACTCCTGCTGCCCCGAGTTCGCCGAGCTGTCGCGTCGCGGTTTCCTGACCGGTACCGCCGCGCTGGTCGGCACCAGCACGCTCTTCGGCTCGACCCTGCTGACCGTGTCGGCGAGCGCCGCCGCGCCCGCCCGGTCCACGATGGTGGTGCTGTCCCTGCGTGGCGCCGCCGACGGGTTGTCGCTCGTCGTACCGCACGCGGATCCGCAGTACTACCAGGCACGGCCGCGGATCGCGATCCCCGCCGGCACACTGCTCGTCAAGGACAGCACGTTCGGACTCCACCCCAACCTGGCGCCCCTCGTCCCGTTGTGGAACGCCGGAAAGCTCGCCGCCGTCCAGGCCACCGGGCTCCCGGCTCCCAACCGCTCGCACTTCGCGGCGATGGAGGAGGTCGAGGACGCCGATCCCGGTTCCGCGGCGCGCGTGGGCTGGCTGAACCGGCTGATCGGCATCGACGGCGATGCCTCCCCGCTGCAGGCCTTCAGTGTCGGCGGCGGGGTCGCACCGACCTCGCTGACCGGACCCGAGCCCTTCCTGTCCGCCGGCAGCGTCGACGACATGGAGATCGCGGGCGACGACAAGTGGGATCCGGAGGGCCGCAGGCTCAGGTCACTCCACACGCTGTGGGACCACGAGCCCTCGGTGCTCTCCGGTGCGATGGCCTCGACGTTCCGCGCCAACTCCGACTTCCAGCCCGTGCGCGACACGCCTGCCAACCCGGCCAACGGCGCCAACTACGGGCGCTCCGACCTCGGCGAGGCGCTGCGGACCGCAGCCCGGGTCATCAAGGGCGACGTGGGGGTCGAGGTGATCACGCTCGACCACGGCGACTGGGACATGCACACCGACCTCGGCACGCTCGAGTGGGGCCGGATGGACCGTCTCACCACCGAGCTCGCCAACGCCCTGGCCGGCTTCTTCACCGACCTCGGGGCGCTCGGCGACCGGGTGACGGTCGTGGTACTCAGCGAGTTCGGGCGACGGGTCCAGGAGAACGCCAACTTCGGCCTCGACCACGGCTACGGCAACGTGATGTTCCTGCTCGGCGCAGGGGTCAAGGGCGGGCAGTACTACGGGACCTGGCCCGGCCTGACCAACGACCTGGACTCCGACCTGCTGGTCACCACCGACTACCGTTCGGTCCTGGCGGAGGTCGTCTCGACCCGCTTCGGGGTCAGCACGGCCAGCGTGTTCCCCCAGTTCCAGCCGAACATGCTGGGGCTGATGCGGACCACGTAACCTCGGCCTCCCACGCCTGTGCGCGTACGAACGCCGACCGGAGGACGCCGTGACCGACGATCGCCTGCTTGCGGGCCGCTTCGAGCTCGGTGAGCTGCTCGGCCGGGGTGGCATGGCCGACGTGCACCGCGCCCACGACCGGGTGCTCCACCGCGACGTCGCCGTCAAGCTGCTGCGCGAGACCACGACCGACCAGCGTGACCGCGACCGCTTCACCAGCGAGGCCCGCACGCTCGCTCAGCTCTCCCACCAGAACCTGGTGATGCTGCTGGACGTCGGCACCAGCGATGACCGCCCGTTCCTCGTCATGGAGCTCGTCGAGGGCCCGACGCTGGCATCACTGATCGCCGACGGGCCGGTCGATGCCGAGGTCGTCACCCGCACCGGCCGCCAGCTCGCCGAGGCGCTCGCCTACGCGCACGACGCCGGGGTCGTCCACCGCGACGTGAAGCCGGGAAACGTGTTGCTCGGCGATCGGGGCCGGTCGAAGCTTGCTGACTTCGGAATCGCGCGCCTGGTCGGCGACACGGTCCGCCACACCCAGACCGGCACGACGATCGGGACTGCGGCGTACCTCTCACCCGAGCAGGTGCAGGGGCAGGACGTGACCGGGGCCGCCGACGTCTACGCGCTCGGACTGGTGCTCACCGAAGCACTGACCGGTGTCCGTGCTTTCCCCGGCACGCCGACCGAGGCAGCCCTCGCGCGGCTGCATCGCGACCCCGACGTTCCGGACGACCTGGCCCACCACGACCTGCTGGTCGCCATGACCGACCGTGATCCCACCGCTCGCCCCGGCGCGGCCGAGGTCGCGTCGCGGCTGGCCGTCCCAGCAGCCGCTGTCGGCCCCACGACGACCGCGGTGATGCCGACCTCGCCGACGCCGCCCGCCGCTGCCGAGCAGCCGCCCCTCGCCGACCGTGCCGGCGACGCGATCGCGCGCCGCTCGACCGATCTCCTTCGTCAGGCCCGGGCAGTGCCACCCCACACGCGGGGCGTGGCGGGTGCCGTGGCTGCGCTGGTGCTGCTGATCGTCGTCATGGCGCTGGCCTCCGGCGGCGACGAGCCCACGCCGCCGGACGGCCCGCCTGCGGACGTACCGGCCGACCTGCAGGGTCCGCTGCAGGACCTCCACGACGCGGTCAACGAGTGATGCGTCTCGTCGTCGGACTGCTGCTCGCCCTGGTGGTGGCGTCAGGATGCGGCTCGTCGACCAGCGGTGGGATCTCGCTCCTGGAACAACCACTCGAACGCGTCGACAAGGCCGTCGTCGCCGACGACACAGAGGCACTGGAGTCCGCGACTCGCGGCACTGCTCCGCGCCGTCGACGACGCCGAGGCAGCGGGAGAGCTCGACACCACCCGGGCGGACGAGATCCGAGCCGCGGCCGAGGCCCTGCTGGCCGCCGCCTCGCCCCCACCCAAGGACCGGGACCGGGAGCCAGCACCGACTCCGGAGAACCCCTCCACGCCACCTCCCCCGCCCCCCGACGAGAGGAGGACGACGAGGACGACGCCGGCCCGCCGCCACCGGGAACCCATGGCCACGGCAAGGCCACACGGCGGTCACGACAAGGCCAAGGGTCACACCAAGGACGACTGACTCCCCGTCCTACTTGGAGGGCTCAGGAGCCTTGCAGTCGTCGATCTTGGGGTTGATCCCGACGTAGTTGAGCG
The DNA here is from genome assembly GCA_963804845.1 of uncultured Actinomycetota bacterium. Taxonomy (GTDB): domain Bacteria; phylum Actinomycetota; class Actinomycetes; order Propionibacteriales; family Nocardioidaceae; genus Nocardioides. The sequence continues at coordinate 1,508,679 of CAWDSA010000007.1, forward strand.
GACCGGCGACGATCGTCACGACGATCGTCGACGCCTCGGCACAGCTGGTCTTGGAGTCGTCGGAGAAGTAGCCGCGCTGGAGCGCGGCGAGCGCCCCGATCACCAGCCACACGACGACGACGATCGAGCCGATCTTCATGGCGACCTCCCAGTCGGTTGCTGCCCCGACGCTGGACCATCAGTCCCCCACCGTCAAGCCTGTCCACCCTTCCGGGTGAGCCGTCCGGAATCGAGCGGCTGCAAAATCACGGGACGGGGGCCACCGGCGCCGACGTGGAGTGTCGGATTCGATGGCCCCCGGCCACGTCCCGGTGGTCAGGCGATGTCGAACCGGTCGAGGTTCATGACCTTGTCCCACGCCTTGACGAAGTCCGCGACGAACCTGTCGCGCGCGTCGTCGCTCGCGTAGACCTCGGCGAGCGCCCGGAGCTGGGAGTTGGAGCCGAAGACGAGGTCGACCGCCGTCGCGGTCCACCGCACGTCGTCGCTGGCCAGGTCGCGGATCTCGTAGACGTTCTCCTGGTCCTGCGACGCCTTCCACTGCGTCCCCGGCGACAGCAGGTTGACGAAGAAGTCGTTGGTCAGCACCTGAGGGCGGTCGGTGAGGACGCCGTGCTGCGCGTCGCCGACGTTGGCACCGAGGGCCCGCAGCCCACCGACCAGCGCCGTCATCTCCGGCGCGGACAGGCCGAGCTGGTAGGCGCGCTCGACCAGCAGCTTCTCCGGTTGCAGCTTCTCCCCCGGACGCACGTAGTTCCGGAAGCCATCGGCACGCGGCTCGAGGTAGTCGAAGGACTCCACGTCCGTCTGCTCCTGGGTCGCATCGGTGCGTCCCGGGGTGAAGGGCACGTGGACGTCGACGCCTGCCTCCCGCGCCGCCTTCTCGACCGCGGCGCAACCGCCGAGGACGATGAGGTCGGCCAGCGAGACCTGCTTGCCCCCGCTCTGCGCGCCGTTGAAGTCCTGCTGGACCTGCTCGATCGCCCGCAGTGCGGTCGCCAGCTGGTCGGGCTGGTTGACGTCCCAGCTGCGCTGCGGCTCGAGCCGGAGTCGTGCGCCGTTCGCGCCGCCCCGCTTGTCGGTGCGGCGGAAGGTCGCCGCGGACGCCCACGCGGTGCTGACGAGCTGGGAGATCGACAGCCCCGCATCGAGGAGCTGTGCCTTCAGTGAGGCGACGTCCTGCTCGTCGACCAGCTCGTGGTCACGCTCCGGGACGCGGGTCCTGCCAGAGCTGGGCCTCCGGCACCCAGGGACCGAGGAGGAGAGGGCCGACGGGACCCATGTCGCGGTGCAGCAGCTTGTACCAGGCCTTGGCGAATGCCAGCGCGAACTCGTCGGGGTTCTCCAGGAAGCGGCGAGAGATCTTCTCGTAGGTGGGGTCCATCCGCAGCGCCAGGTCGGTGGTGAGCATGGTCGGCCGGTGCTTCTTCTGCGGGTCGTGGGCGTCCGGGATGATCTCCGGGGCGTCCTTCGCGACCCACTGCTTGGCACCACCGGGGCTCTCGGTGAGCTCCCACTCGTAGCCGAAGAGGATCTCGAAGAAGCGGTTGCTCCACTCGGTCGGCCGGTCGGTCCAGGTGACCTCGAGCCCGGAGGTGATCGCGTCACCGCCCTTGCCGCTGCCGTGCGTGCTGAGCCAGCCGAGGCCCTGCGCCTCCAAGGGGGCGCCCTCCGGTTCGGGGCCGACGTGGGCGTCGGCGTCCCCAGCGCCGTGGGTCTTGCCGAAGGTGTGGCCGCCGGCGATCAGCGCGAGCGTCTCCTCGTCGTTCATCGCCATCCGCTTGAAGGTCTCGCGGATGAAGGCGGCCGCCTTGACCGGGTCGGGCTCGCCCTTCGGACCTTCGGGGTTGACGTAGATGAGGCCCATCTCGGTGGCGCCCACCTCGGGGGCCATCTCGCCCTCGCCGACGTAGCGCGCCTCGCCCAGCCAGTCCTCCTCTTCGCCCCAGACGATCTCCTCGGGATCCCAGACGTCCTCACGGCCGAAGGCGAACCCGAACGTCTTGAAGCCCATCGACTCCAGCGCGACGTTGCCCGCGAGCACCAGCAGGTCCGCCCACGAGATCTTCTGGCCGTACTTCTGCTTCACCGGCCAGAGCAGCCGACGCGCCTTGTCGAGGTTGGCGTTGTCGGGCCAGCTGTTCAGCGGCGCGAAGCGCTGGCTGCCCTCGCCGGCACCCCCGCGGCCGTCGTGCACCCGATAGGTGCCTGCGGCGTGCCAGCTCAGTCGGATCATCAGGCCGCCGTAGTGGCCGAAGTCGGCCGGCCACCACTCCTGCGGCGTGGTCAGGACCTCGGTGATGTCCCGCTTGAGGGCCTCGACGTCGAGCTTGGCGAACTCGTCGCGGTAGCTGAAGCCGTCGCCCAGCGGGTTCCCGGCGGGGTGGTGAGGATGCAGCACCGAGAGGTCCAGCTGGTTGGGCCACCAGTCCTGGTTGGTCCGCGGCCGGTGACCCTTCGGGGTCGGGGAGTCGATGGCGGGGTTCTCGCTCTCGCTGCCGTCAGCGGTGACGCCGCCGTGGTCGACCGGGCATCCGCCCGTGTCCTGCTTCTCGGTCATCTGTTTCCTTCCGGGGTGGAGATCGCTGTCAGGAACGTCAGGTGGTGCAGTCGGGGCACAGGCCCCGGTAGACGACCTCGGCCTCGTCGATCGAGAACCCGTGGTCGTCGGAAGCGGTCAGGCAAGGGGTGTCGCCGACGGCACAGTCGACGTCGGCGATGGCGCCGCAGACCCGGCACACGACGTGGTGGTGGTTGTCCCCCACCCGTGACTCGTAGCGCGCCACCGAGCCGGGCGGTTGGATCCGGCGTACGAGGCCGGCGTCGGTGAGCGCCCGCAGGACGTCGTACACGGCCTGGTGGGACACCGCCCCGAGCCCGCTCCGCGACGCCGCGAGGATCGCGTCGGTGTCGGCGTGAGGGTGGGCGTGGACCGCCTCCAGGACGGCGAGCCGGGGCCGCGTCACGCGCAGCGCCGCCCCACGCAGCATCTCCTCGAGCGCGGCGGTGGTGGGCACGTCTCGACCCTTCCATCTTCTCTTGAACGAGTCAAGAAACGCCGCGACAGCAGGTGCGGTTCGTGCGGCTCAGAACGCGCCGTCGGCCAGCATGCGGTTCATCCGAGAGATCTCCACGACCTGGTCGGACTCGATGTACTGGGCCAGCTGGAAGACCCCGACTTCGACTCCAGATCCCGACCGTCGCACTGGCGATCGCCGTCGGCGTCATCCTCAGCGATCACTGGTAGCGGCACACCGCTGTCAGTGCAGCAACGTCTTCCCGAGCGCCATGAGGATCCCGAGCAGGCTGGCTCCGAACGCTTCTCCCCAGGCCGCGGCGGTGCTACGCCCAGCGTGCCGCGCCCCCACGTAGCCGAACACAGCGAGCAGCATCACCGTGAAGAACAGGGCACTCCTCGCGGCATCGATCAGCTCGGTGTCTGTCGTGGCGAGCACGACGAACACCGCGATCGCCGGAATCCCTCCGGCCAGCACGGCTACCTCGGCCTTGGCCGCCGTCAGCGACCGGTGGAGCAGGTGGCGGTCGTCGCCCTGGAACTGGCCCTCCGCTGCATGGACATAGACGTGCGTCAGCCAGTAGATGGACAGCACGAAGGCCCAGGTGGCGACGACCTGACCCACCGTGTCGGACAGACCGCCCACCGAGACCAGCACAGCCGCCGTGACGATCGCGCCGTACAGCAGACCGGAGGTGTCGTGAACCGCCAGCCGCGAAGCCAGGCCGTGTCGTGCCGGGTTCGTCTGCACGACGGTCAGGCTAACGGTCCCTCATGTCAGCACCGAGAAGGTACGCCCACCAGTTGCGTCAGCGTGTCCATGCGTCGATTGACGCTCCGCACGACATGCAAGAGGCTGCTGACCATGATCCGCACTCTTGGTGGCATGCCGGCCGGAGTCATCGGGCTCGAGGCGATCGACGACGTGGAGAAGGACGACTACGGGGACGTCGTCCTGCCCGCGATCGAGAACGCGCTCGCCGAGCACGGAAAGATCCGCCTCGTCTATGTCCTGGGTCCCGATTTCGACGACTACGAAGGAGAGGCGGTCTGGGAGGACCTGAAGCTCGGCGTGCGCCATCCGACGTCGTTCGAACGGATCGCGATCGTGACCGATGCGAAGTGGGCAGCCCCGGCGATCAAGATCTTCAGCATCCTGTGGCCCGGGCAAGCGCGGGCGTTTCCGCTCGCCGACCTCGAATCCGCGAAACAGTGGGCAGCCGGAGACCAGGGCTGACGCGTCTACCGGGAGACGAGTGAACGTGACACGCCGCCCGCTGTTCGTCCCAGGAGCGTTCACGTCTGGGAGCCTCTTCTTGTCGACGTGACATTGCATGCGCCGACCTAGGCGATATCGAGAGGAACCAAACAATGGACGCGATCAGCAACGACTTCTGGGATGTTCTCCTCTGGAGCTTCTGGTTCTTCATCTGGATAGCGGCACTCATGGTGTGGTTCCGCTGCCTGTTCGACCTTTTCGGCGACAGCTCGCTCAGTGGTGGGGCGAAGGCAGGGTGGGCCATCCTGCTGATCTTCGTGCCATGGCTGGGCGCACTGATCTACCTGATCGCTCGTGGCCGCAGCATGACCGAACGCCAGATGGCGGCTGCAGCCCAGGTGCAGGCCGACCAGGCGAAGTACATCCAGGACGTTGCCGGCACCTCGAGTGGCCCGGCCGACCAGATCGCCCGCGCCAAGGAGCTGCTTGATTCTGGGGCGATCAACCAGACCGAGTTCGACGCGCTGAAGTCCAAGGCCCTTGCCTGAGCCAACGACCCGAATCGGCTCTCGCCGGAGCTAGACAAGACCGGCTCTGACCTGGCGTTCCGCAGGTCAGAGCCGGTTTTTCGGTCAGGCTGACAGGATCCGTTTCAGCCTCGCCGATCGAGTCTGACCCAGCGCCGGGCCTCGTTGGAGCTCACCGCGATGAGGATGAGGACGGTGATCGCGGTGTTCATCAACACCACGAACTTGACCTCGGCGACGGCACTGAGGTCGAGCAGCTGGGTGACCGCCTCCACGGTGCACACGACCATGAGGGCTGTCCGAGCCCAGGCATGGTGAGCGAGCATGAACACCCACAGGCCGACGAGGCACAGCGCACCGACTGCCCATCACCGTCAGCTCGAGGGTCGACGGGTGAGCCGGGGGGTTGTCCCCCCGGAAGATCGTCACGAGGACAGTGGTCAGCGTGAGAGCGGCCTTGGCCGTGCTCATCACCGCCGCGGCGAGGAGGCTCGGCGGCGGCACCCGGTGGGATCCCGCACGCGACAACACATCGGTCGCGGGCTCCACCTCATGCGGCTCCGGCGCCCCGAGGCTGGTCAGGTCCAGGATCGGCAGGCTGCCGTCGGTACGCACGACGTCGCCTCCGCCGTTGCGCGTGGTGAAGGCACTGGAGTACTCCTTGATGACGCGCAGGGAAGCCTCCGGCGCGGCGTACCGGACCGTGTTGATGACGTAGTCGCGCTCGATGTCGATGTCGGCGTCCACTCGGTGCGTCACCTGGAGGGTGAACAGGGAAATACCCACTGCCCTGTCGTACGTCGCAGCGGCCAGCCACCCCACCCGGAACCCACCGGGCAGCGTCCAGCCGTCGGGAACCGGCCAGAAACGCACGTGGTGGCGTTGTGAGGCGTTGCCGTCCACCTCCTGCTGGTAGGCGAAGGCCTGCCGCTGCCCGAAGAGGAACAGTGAGGAGACCGGAGCCTCCGGGTAGGGGCGGCGAAGCACCGACGAGAGCACGATCCCCCAGGAGGAGCGGATCGTGAGCTCCTCGGCCCGGACCCATCCGGCTCGGGTCATGGCGGCATGGATGTCCGCCTCGTCGCCGTCCAGGGCCAGGTTGATCGGGTCACCGAGCACGCCAACCTCGGTGAGCGACCGCCCGATGAAGTAGTCGGGCACGTAGACCTTCGAGAGCACCTCCTGCAGGCGAGGTAGCCCCACGTAGGCCAGCAACACCCAGAAGAAGAAGACAGAGCCGATCGCGAACCAGCCGTCGAACCCGACGGTGACCACGATCCATCCCAGCCACATCACCAGAACCGTGCCGATGACGAAGAAGACGCCGTCGAGGAGCTCCTGGACCGGCCAGAGCGGGGTGCCGGAGACGGCGTCCGGAGCCAGCTCGAACGTCGGAGGCGACGTCGGAGGAGGCGTACTTACAACAGCACCGCGGCGCCAGTCATCGGCGGGCTCGACCCCCATGGCGCACCATCCTCCTTGTCGCCGAGACGTTCGCAGGCTACCGAAGCCCGTGAGTGAGAGTCTCAGACCGGGAGTGGGCCATTACGCTCAGCCCATGCCCGGTCATGGAGAACCAGACGACGGCTGGGTGACCGAGAGGCTGCAGGTGGGCGGAACGTCGGTCTACTGCCGGCGCAGCACCGACGAGGGCGGTGTCGCTCTCGTCCACATCCACGGGTTCGCGATCTCCGGGGCCTACCTGATGCCGACCGCGCGCGCCCTGGCCCCGCGTGGGGTCAACGTGGTTCCGGACCTGCCCGGTTACGGGCGCAGCGAGCGCCGCGACCACGTCCTGGGCATTCCTGCCCTGGCCGAGACGACGCTGGCGATCCTCGACCGCCTCGACATCGACAAGGCCGTCCTCGTCGGGAACTCGATGGGCTGCCCCATCGGCTTGGAGGTGGCTCACGAGGCGCCCGAGCGGGTCCACAGCCTCGTCCTGGTCTCCCCAGCTGGGGGCGTGCACAACCAGCCCATGAGCCGTGCCCTCGGCCAGCTGGCGAGGGACGTGTTGAGGGAGAGCACGAAGATGTTCCCGGTCGCGCTACCGGACTATGTGAAGTTCGGGCCGCTGAACGGCCTGCGCCTCTTCCGCGAGTTGACACTTTTCCCGTCGCTGGAGCGCCTGCTGAGCACCCCCGTCCCGACCCTCGCCGTCCTGGGGGTCCGCGACCCACTCATGCCGCCACCGGACCGCGTGCGCGAAGTTGCCCGGCTCGCTCCGGAGCACCTGACGGTCGCGATCGTGGACAAGGCGGCCCATGCGCTGAACTTCAGTCACCCTGTGGAGCTGGCCGGCGTGATCGGGGCGTGGTTGGACGATGCCGTCGACGACGGCACGCGTCTCCCAGAAGGAGTGCGGTTGGTTGTGACCACGTAGCACTCTCCGTGCACGGCGAGCGCTTCGGGTTCGCACGCAGAACCGGCTCTGACCCAGGGTTTCCGCAGGTCAGAGCCGGTTTGTTCGGTCGGGCTGACAGGATTTGAACCTGCGACCCCTTGACCCCCAGTCAAGTGCGCTACCAAGCTGCGCCACAGCCCGAAAATGCTCTCCCGGGATCGCCGGTCGAGCGACCAGAACCCTACCCGAGCGTGGGACCCGGCTTCGAATCCGGGGTCACTGCGCTTCGGCGCTGTCCCGATCGACCATCAACGAGCTCGCGTCGACGGCCACGAAGGCGCGGGCGGGGATCTGCTTGAGGTCTTCGATCAGCCGATTCGGCCAGCGTCCGTTGCGCTCGCCCTGGAAGAACCACGGGCTGCCGTTGTCGGCCAGCACCAGGCCGTAGGTCTTCATCGCTCGGACCACCTCGCGGGCATCCGCGCCCAGGCCCTCGGGCTCGTAGTCCGCCTTCAGGCGGAACCGGGCACCCATCGGCGGGAACTTGTGACTGTCGCGGGAGCCCGCGTCGTGGCGGGCCGGCCAGAGGTGCCAGCGTGAGGTCACATCGGTGGTGAACCTGATGGCGTGGTCGACCGTGCGGTCGCGGACCTCCGACCACAGCAACAGGCCGGGCAGGATCGGGAGTCCGGCCGCGTCGGCGGAGGTCCAGCCGTCACGGACGCAGGTCATTGCTGTCCAGGAACCAGGTGGCGCCGGATCCTGCTCGCCACCGGCCGTCGCGCACCGTGGTGTTCCACGTCTCGTAGAGCCGGCAGGTGCCGCGGTCGACGACGATCGCGTGCTTGTCGCCCGGTGAGTTCCGGCCGCCCTCGATGGCGGTGTCCCGACCGAACGGGTAGCGGACCCGGTCGCTCTCGTCGGCGTACCCGAACCGCACCTTGACCCGCGCGTGACCGTGGCCGACGACGGTGACCGGCATCCCGTAGTTCGGCCCGTCGCCGTACGACGAACCGAAGTCGGGATGCAGCATCGACGTCGGTGACATCCGCTTCGTCCACTGCTTGCTGCGCTGGTGGCGCGGCAGGTCCGAGATGTCGGCGTGCCAGTAGTTGTCCTCCGGGAACACCTCGCAGTCGAGGGCGCCGGCCGCTCGGGGTGACGACGCCTGCGTACCGTCAGGCACCGCGGCCGCACCACAACCGCTCAGGAGAACCCCCAGCGCGACGACTGCCCACGGACGCATCCTCCGAGGCTATCCGGCTATCTCCGCTTGCGCTTCTCGCGCGGGCGCTGGGTGAGGACGATCGGGGTTCCGGCGAAGCCGAACTCCTCGCGCAACCGCCGCTCGATGTAGCGCTCGTACCCCGCGTCGAGCTTGCCGCTGGTGAAGAGCACGAACGTCGGGGGCGCGGTGCCGGCCTGGGTGGCGAAGAGGATCTTGGGCTGCTTGCCGCTCCGGACGGGGTGAGGGTTCTCGGCGACCAGCCGGCCCAGGAACGAGTTGAGGGCGCCGGTCGAGATCCGCGTCTCCCAGCCCGCGATCGCCTTGTCGAGGGCGGGGACGATCCGGTCGACGTGCCAGCCGGTTCGGGCGGTGACGTTGATCCGCGGCGCCCACTGGACCTGCACCAGCTCGCGCTCGATCTCGCGCTGGAGGTAGTGGCGTCGCTCCTCGTCGACGAGGTCCCACTTGTTGAAGGCGATGACCAGCGCGCGGCCGGCCTCGCGGACCGTCTGGAGGATGCGCACGTCCTGCTCGGAGATCGACTGCTCGGCGTCGAGCACGAGGACGGCGCACTCGGCGCGGTCGATCGCGGTCGACGTACGCAGGGACGCGTAGTACTCGTGTCCGGAGGCCTCCTTCACCCGCTTGCGGATGCCGGCGGTGTCGATGAAGCGCCAGGTGCGGCCGCCGAGCTCGACCAGCTCGTCGACCGGGTCGACCGTGGTGCCGGCGACGTCGTCGACGACGACCCGCTCGGAGCCGGCCAGCCGGTTGAGCAGTGACGACTTGCCGACGTTGGGCTTGCCGACGATGGCGATCCGGCGCGGTCCGCCGACCTCGGCATCACGCTCGGGTGGCGGCTCGGGCAGTGCCGCGAGCACGGCGTCGAGCATGTCGCCGGAGCCGCGACCGTGCAGCGCGGAGACCGGCCACGGCTCCCCCAGCCCCAGGTTCCACAGGCCGTAGGCCTCGGCCTCGGTGCGTGCGTCGTCCACCTTGTTGGCGGCCAGCACCACCGGCTTCTTCGACGTACGCAGGATCTTCACCACGGCCTCGTCGGCGTCGGTGATGCCGACCGTCGCGTCCACCACGAAGAGCACCGCATCGGCCAGCGAGACGGCGATCTCGGCCTGTGCCGCGATCCGCTCGGCGAGGCCACTGGCGTCGGGGTTCCAGCCGCCGGTGTCGACGACGGTGAACGCCCGGCCGGCCCAGTTCGCGTCGTAGGACACCCGGTCGCGGGTCACGCCGGGGACGTCCTCGACGACCGCCTCACGGCGGCCGATGATCCGGTTGACCAGCGTCGACTTCCCGACGTTGGGGCGCCCGACGACGGCCAGCACCGGAACCGGCCCGGTCGGCTCGCCGAGATCGGCATCCGTGTCGTGGGTCATGTCGTCGCTCACCTGGGTTCCTCGTCGACGAGCCCGGTCTCGGGGTCGTCCTCTTCCTGTCCTGCGGGCAGCGGCCCCGGCAGGTCGCGGCCCGTGGTCGACCGCGCTTCGTCCAGTGTCTCCAGAAGCCGCTCCCGGAGCAGCATCGAGGCGTCGCTGACCATTCCCTTCGAGCGTGGCCACGGCTGTGAGCCGATGGTCACGGCAGAGCCGAACACCAGGTCGATCCGTCCGCCCCGAGCAGGCGTCGAGTCGAGCCCGCCGCCCGGCTCGCGACTGCCGAGGAGGATGACGGGTACGACGGGCGCCCCGCTCACCAGCGCGAGGTAGGCCGCGCCGTGGTGGAACCGGTGGAGCTCGCCGTCACCTCGGGTGCCCTCGGGGAACACGCCGACCGCTCCCCCGTCACGCAGCACGCGCAGCGCCGTCCGCACGGCCCGAGGATCGGCCCTGAACCGGTTCAACGGGATCTGCCCGGCCCGACGCAGGAACCGGCCCATCCGTCCCCGGAACATCTCGTGCTTCGTCCACGCGTGCACCGGCCGCGTGGCGAAGATCGCCAGCAGCGGGCCGTCGAGGACGCCGGTGTGGTTGGCCGCGAAGATCACCGGCCCCGTGGCCGGGATCCGCTCCGAACCGTGCACCCGCACGTCGTACCGCCTCCGCAGCAGGCGCTGCGCGCCCGGCCGCAGCCGGCGCAGCATCAGCGTCGGCGGATGGGCGACGTGGGCGCTGCTGGGGGGCTCGTGGTGCGTCACGCCCGCTCCCCGATCGCCTCGACGAGCGAGACGACCTGGTCGATGACCTCGTCGAGGGAGTACGGCGTGGTGTCGATGTGGACGGCCCCATCGGCCATCATCAGCGGGGCCGTGGGCCGACCTGAGTCGATCCGGTCCCGCTCGAGCAGCGACTCCTGGGTGCCGGGCAGGTCGATCGAGCCGGTCTCGGCGGCGCGGCGCGCGGCTCGGGCTCCCGGGTCGGCAGTCAGGTAGACCTTGACCTCGGCCTGCGGCCACACGACAGACCCGATGTCGCGGCCCTCGACGACGATCCCGCCGTCACCGATCTCGGCGCGCTGAATCTCGAGCAGCCGTGCCCGGACCTCTGGGACGACGCTCACCGGAGACACCGCGGCATTCACCTCGTCGGAGCGGATCGAGATCCCGACGTCGACGCCGTCGACCAGGATGGAAGGCCCGAGCGGGTCCGTGCCGGACAGGATCTCTGGCTCATCGCAGCGCCCGGCCACCGCGGCTGGATCGCGGACATCGATCCCCTGTCGCAGCATCCACCACGTCATCGCCCTGAACTGGGCACCGGTGTCGAGGTAGCGCAGTCCGAGCCGGGCGGCCACGGCGCGCGACGTGCTGGACTTGCCGGCGCCGGACGTGCCGTCGACGGCGATCACCAGGTTCGCCCGAGCGTCGGGAGCGGTGGCAGACACGGGGCGTAAGACTACCGGTGGGTCACCCGTTCCTGTGCTTCGTGAGAGCCGCGCGGAGCACTAGTAGTCGACGGCGTCGCGGATGAGCGGGCAGGTCATGCAGTGACCGCCACCGCGGCCTCGGCCGAGCTCGGCACCGACGATCGTGATCACCTCGACGCCGGCGTCGCGGAGCAAGGTGTTGGTGTAGGTGTTCCGGTCGTAGGTGAAGACCACGCCCGGCTCGACCGCGACGGCGTTGTTGCCGCTGTCCCACTGCTGACGCTCGGAGGCGTAGACGTCTCCGCCCGTCTCGACCGCCCGCAGCTGCGCCAGACCGAGCGAGTCCGCGACGACGTCGACGAACCGACGGTCACCCTCGTCGGTGACCTCCATGCCGTGGGAGCCGTCGCTGGGACGCAGCGAGAAGGTGTGGATGCCGTCCACGATCCCCGGGAAGTAGGTGACAAGGTCGCGGTCGGCGAAGGTGAACACCGTGTCGAGGTGCATGGCAGCGCGCAGCTTCGGCATCCCCGCCACGACGACCCGCTCGGCGGCGCCCTGCTCGAAGAGCGCCCGTGCCACCTGGCTGATCGCCTGGCGCGACGTACGCTCACTCATCCCGATCAGGACCGTCGCGTTGCCGATCGGCATCACGTCGCCGCCCTCGATGGTGGACGGACCCCAGTCGACCTCCGGATCGCCCCACCACACCCGTGAGCCGACGAAGTCCGGGTGGAACTGGTAGATCGCCTTGTAGAGGAGCGTCTCGTCGTGCCGGGCCGGCCAGTACAGCGGGTTCATGGTGAGGCCGCCGTAGAGCCAGCAGGTCGTGTCGCGGGTGTAGAGGGTGTTGGGCAGGGGTTGCATGAGGTACTCACGTGCCCCGGAGGCCTCCCGCGCCAGGGCCACGAACCCGGACCTGAAGTCATCGGGGAGGTCGTTCGTCGCCATGCCCCCGATGAGCAGCTCCGCGAGCCGACGGTCGTCGAGTGACCGGAGGAATCCGAGCGTCTCGTCGACGAGCCCGAAGCCGACCTGGTTCGCGGTGATCTTCCGCTCGAGCAGCCAGTCCTTGGCACCCGGTGCGGCGAGGGTCTGGGCGAGGACGTCGTGGAGCTCGACCACCTCCACCCCACGCTCCTGCAGCTTGGTGACGAAGTCCGCGTGGTCACGCTGGGCGTTCTGGACCCACATCACGTCGTCGAAGAGCAGTCCGTCGGAGTTGGTCGGCGTGAGACGGGAGTGCGCCAGCCCCGGCGCGCACACCAAGACTTTCCGCAACCTGCCCACCTCGGAGTGCACGCCGTACGACGCGGCCGGGCCGGGCACCGCTGGCTGAGGCAGCTGCTGACTGGTCATGGGGTTGGATCCTTCCGTATGGACGTCAGAGGGCGATCCGGCCCGTCCAGAGGCCGACGACGCCGATGACGCCGGCGGCCACGATGATCACGAAGAGGCCGATCTCCGTGGGCGTGAAGAGGCGGAGCCCGGACTCGCTGCGCGCCTTGACGTAGAGCAGCGAGGCAGGCGCAAGGATCACCGCGGAGAGCAGCAGGAACTCCAGGCCCGCGGCATCGAAGAGGAACAACGTGTACACCGTCGCGATGCCGGCGATGATCCCTTCCTTGCGCTGCACGCCACGTCTCTCGTTCTCGTAGCTCTCCCCCGTCAGGGCGAGCTTGAGGGAGTACGCCGCGGCGAGGAAGTACGGCACGAGGGCGAGGCTGGTGCAGAGATCGAGGAGGAAGTTCAGCGAGTCGCTGACCACGAGGGTCAGCAGCAACACCGACTGGATCGCGATCGACGTGACCACGAGCGCGGTGATCGGGGTGCCGTGCTCGTTCTCCCGGCCGAGGAACGCGGGGAAGTCCTGGTTGCGGGCCGGAATGTACATCACCTCGGCGGCCATCAGCGTCCAGGCGAGGTACGCGCCCAGCACCGAGACGATGACCGCGATGCTGATGAAGGTCTCGCCCCAGTCACCCACGACGTGGGCGAACAGGCCGACCATCGAGGGCTGGCGCGTGTCGGCGATCTCGGGCTGCGGCATCACGGCGTAGCTCGACAGCGTCACCAGCGAGAAGATCGACAGCACGGTGAGGAGACCCATGACGGTGGCCTTCCCGACGTCCTCGCGCTTCTTGGCGTAGCGGGAGTAGACGCTGGCGCCCTCGATGCCCAGGAACACGAACGTCGTGATGATCATCGTGTTGCGCACCTGCTCGTCGAGCGATCCCAGGTCGCCGTACCCGTAGGCGGTCCAGTTGTCGGCAAAGACACCGGCGTCGAGCGAGACGAGGAGGACCACGATGAACACGAGGATCGGCAGGACCTTGAAGATCGTGACGATCCGGTTGATGACCGCGGCGTCGCGGACGCCGCGGGCGATCAGGATGTGGAAGGACCACACACCGACGGTGGACAGCACCAGTGCCAGGACCGTGTCCCCGTCGCCGAAGCCGTCGAAGAACGCGCCCAGTGTCGCGGTGATGAACACCCAGTAGAACGCGTTGCCCGCCACCGAGCTGGCCCAGAACCCGATCGCAGAGTTGAAGCCGGCGTAGTCGCCGAAGCCGGCCTTGGCGTAGATGAACACGCCGGAGTCGAGGTCGGGCTTCCGGAGCGCCAGGTTCTGGAACACGAACGCCAGCATCAGCATGCCGGCGCCCGCGACCGCCCAGGCGATCAGGGAGCCCAGGATCCCGGTGGCGACACCGAACCGGGCAGGCAGCGAGAAGACCCCCGCGCCGACCATGCCACCGATGACCATGGCGGTCAGCGTCGGCAGCGTCATCTTCTGGACGACGCTGGTCTCCCTGGCCTCAGCCGTCGGCACGCCCTCGCCCATGATCAGATCCTGAGTCACGGCACCCCAGCGAGTGTTCACCCGATACGGGCGAGCCGCGGCCCCGGCCCCGCTCCCCTAGTCTGGCGCTCGTCGGACGCCCCGCGAGAAGGAGACGGCCATGCCCATCGCCGTGCTCGGAACCCTGCTGCTCCTCCTCGCTGGACTCACTGCCTGTTCGGACGACTCCGGGGACGGCACTGCCGAACCGACCTCGACGGGCCAGGCTTCGGCCACACCGGTCGACAGCGGCAGCCTCGACGGCACGGCGTACGTCTCGACCAGGGTGGAGGGGCGCGAGCTCGTCCCGGGGTCGGAGATCCAGCTCCTGTTCGAGGACGACGTGATGTCCGTCTCGGCGGGGTGCAACACGATGTTCGGCGCCTACGAGATGACCGGGAGCACGCTCGCCTGGGTCACGGAGCCGGCCTCGACGATGGTCGGCTGTGACCCGGAGCTCGCCGAACAGGACGCCTGGCTCACCGAGCTCCTCACGACGGGCGCCGAAGCCACGTCGGCGGGTGAGATCCTGACGCTCACGAGCGACGACGTCGCCGTCCTGTTGGCGAGCACCTCCGCGGCGACGCTCGACGGGGTGCTCGGGAGCACGTGGACGGCGATCGGCACGATCTCCGAGGGCACCACCTCGCGCCTTCCCGTCCAGACCCGGCGGCCCACGCTCAACGTCAGGGGCGACGGACTGGCCCGGGTCTTCACGGGCTGCAACAGCGGTCGTACGACCGTCAGGATCAACGAATCCTCACTCGCCTTCGCCAACACCAGGGTCACCAGCGGGGCTTGCGATGGGCCTGCTGGCAAGACCGAGCGGGCCATGCTGGCACTCCTCGACGGCCCTGCCGACCACGCCGAGGTCCGCGACCACCTTCTGATCGTGACGAAGGACGGGCAAGGGATGGTCTTCGAGATCCGGTGACGCTGGCCCTACCGGTGAGTGACCCAGCCCTGTGACTCGAGAGACCCCAGCAGGTGCTCCGCCCGAGCCTCCTCGACCATCAGCTCGACCAGTCCGACCGGCCGGCCGGGGTCGTGGTCGATGTGGACGTCCTCGATGTTGACGCCCGAGGAGCCGGCGTCGGCGAAGAGCCGGGCCAGCTCGCCGGGATGGTCCGGGACCGACACGAAGACCGAGCGGGTCGCGCGTGCCGGGCCGCCGTGCTTGCCCGGGATCGCATGGGTGCCGGCGACGCCGCGAGCCAGCAGCTCACCGAGGACCGTGCGATCGCCGTCGGTCACGGCCCGCTGCAGGACATCGAGCTCCTCGCGTACCTCGGCGAGCAGGCCGTGGAGCGCGGCGGCGTTGAGCATGACGATCTGCTGCCACAGGGCCGGATCTCCGCCCGCGACCCGGGTGACGTCGCGGACCCCCTGACCCGACAGCGCGAGGTGGGAGGCGGGCGCCCCGGCCAGCCGGCCGGCGACCAGGACGGCCAGCAGGTGGGGCAGGTGAGACGTGCGGGCGACTGCCTGGTCGTGGTCGAACGGGGACATCCGCACCGGCACCGCCCCGCAGACCGCTGCCAGCTCCTCGACCAGCGCCACCGCGCCGCCCGGAGAACCTGCGTGGGGGGTGATCGCCCACGGTCGGCCGTCGAACAACGCGGCACTGGCGGCCAGTGGACCGGACCGCTCGCTGCCGGCCATCGGGTGGCCGCCGACGTAGCGCTCCGCGAGATCGGGCGCCAGTTCCCTGACGACCCGCTCGGGCTCGGACTTGATGCTGCCGACATCGGTGACCACGGCGTCCGTGCGACGGAGCGCCGCGACGATCTCGGTCCCGAGGTGGTCGGGCGGGACCGCCACGACGACGAGCTGCGGGCGGTCGTCGTCGCGTCGGGCGCGGCCGGCAGCGAGCCCGGACGCGGTGCGGATGTGCTCGTCCGAGACGTCGCTGAGCAGCGCCTCGATCCCCGCCCGCCGGCAGGCCAGGCCGATCGACGTGCCCAGCAACCCGGCACCGACGATCTCGACCGGCCCGGTCAACAGGTCACTCATCGTCGGGGACCTCGCGAGTGCGGGTCAGGTCCTTGCGGAGCGCGGTCGCGCCGTGGAGGTAGCAGTGGGTCAGCTCGGCACGCGGGAGGTCGGACTCGACGTGCGCCATCATCCGGACCACGCGCGGCATCGAGTCGGCGATCTCGAGCTCCCGCGCGCAGATCAGCGGCACCTCGCCGAAGCCGAGCTGGCGGGCGGCGTACGCCGGGAACTCGGAGACCAGGTCGGAGGTGGCGGTGAAGATCACCGAGATGAAGTCGTCGACCTCGAGCCCGTTGGCGCGCATCACGTCGAGCACCATCTCGGCGACCCGGTCGAGCATGTGCTCGCGCTCGTCGCGCTCGAGCTGGGTGGCGCCGCGGACGGCCCGGACTGGCATCTCGCAAGGCTAGTGCCCCCAGCCCTCACATCTCGGCGCGGTCCAGCAGGACTCCCAGCTCGTCGAGGGTGAGGTCGCGCAGGTCACCGGACCTGAGCCGGCCGATCGCGACCGGGCCGATGGCGGTCCGGGTGAGGCGGCGGACGGGGTGGCCGACGTGGTCGAGCAGTCGCCGCACGATCCGGTTGCGGCCCTCGTGGATGACCAGCTCGACGATCGACCGCCCGGAGCCGTGGGTGAGGACTCGGAACTCCGACACCTCGACCGGTCCGTCGTCGAGGGTGACGCCTTCGCGCAGCTGCCGGACGGTGGCCCGCGTGACCTCGCCGTCGACCTCGGCGACGTAGGTCTTGTCGACCTCGTGGGACGGGTGGGACATCCGCTGCGCGAAGTCGCCGTCGTTGGTGAGGAGCAGCAGGCCGGAGGTGTCGGTGTCGAGGCGACCGACATGGAACAGCCGCTCGGGGCGATCGGCGACGACGTCGGAGATGGTTCGGCGACCCTGGGGGTCCGACATCGTCGAGACCACGCCGCGGGGCTTGTTGAGCACGAGGTAGACGTGGGCCGAGACCGGCGGGAGCCGTCGACCCGACACCCGGACCACGGCCGTACGGGGGTCGACCTTGGTGCCCAGCCGGGTCACCACCTCGCCGTCGACCTCGACCTCGCCGGCGAGCATCAGCTGCTCACACTTGCGGCGGGACGCGACGCCCGACTGCGCCAGCAGCTTTTGCAGCCGGATCAGCCCGTCGTCGTCGATGGACAGGCCGGTCACGGAGCAGGGTCCTCCACGGGCCGGCCGACCGCCTCGGCCAGCTCGTCCTCCAGGTCGTCCATGTCGGGCAGGTACGGCGCGAGCTCGGGCAGCTCGTCGAGGCTGGTCACGCCGATCCGCTCCAGGAAGTAGCCGCTCGTGCGGTAGAGGGTCGCCCCGTGCTCACCATCGTGGCCGGCCTCCTCGACCAGCCCCCGGGTCAGCAGCGTCCGCATCACGCCGTCGACGTTGACGCCGCGAATCGCGGACACCCGGGCCCGCGACACCGGCTGCTTGTAGGCGACCACGGCGAGCGTCTCGAGCGCCGCCTGGGTGAGTCGCGCCTGTTGGCCGTCGAGCACGAACCCCTCCACCACGGGAGCGAACTCCTCGCGCGTGTAGTAGCGCCAGCCGCCGGCGACATTGCGCAGCTCGAAGCCGCGGCCCTGTTCGTCGTACTCCCGGGCGAGGGCAGCGAGCGCTTCCTCGACCGCCATCGACGGGTGACCCGCTGCCGAGGCCAGCGTGGCGACGTCGAGCGGCTGGTCGGCCACCATCAACAGCGCCTCCAGCGCAGGCCTCAGGTCGGCGACGGCCACATCGAGCGTGTCGTGGCTGTCGAGGGCCTGGGTCTCAGTCATCGGGGTTCTCCTCCTCGGGCGGGGTGCCGGACGGCTCGGCCGGTGCGCCCTCGAACTCGTCGATCTCGAACTCGGTCTCCGCGACGTCGACACCCCCGGTCCACCGCACCGTCAGCTCGCCGAGCGGCGACACCTGGTCGAAGGCGATCGGTCCCTCGCGGAACAGCTCCAACAGTGCCAAGAACCTCGCCACTCTCGTCAGGGTGTCCGGAGCGTCGCCGCAGAGCGCCCGGAAGGTCATCGTGCCGTTGCGCTGCAGCCGGTCGAGGATCAGGGTGGCCTGCTCACGCACCGAGACCTGGGGCGCATGGATGTGGTGGAGGGACACCTCGAGCTCGGGCTTGGGCTCCAACGCCTGCGCAGCCATCGCCGCGAACTGGTCGAGACCGATGCCGATCAGCACCTCCGGCAGCAGCCCGGCGAACCGCTCCTCCAGCCCGACGGCCCGCGGGTGTCGCTTCGACTCCCCCGCCAGCCGTCGCTCGAGCACCCCGGCCACCTGCTTGAACGCCTTGTACTGGAGCAGCCGCGCGAACAACAGGTCGCGCGCCTCGAGCAGCGCGAGATCCTCCTCGTCCTCCACGTCACCCTGTGGCAGCAGCCGCGCCGCCTTGAGGTCCAGGAGCGTCGAGGCCACCACCAGGAACGACGTCGTCTGGTCGAGATCCCAGACCTTGCCGATCGCCTTGACGTGGACGATGAACTCGTCGGTGACCCGCGACAGGGCGACCTCGGTGATGTCGAGCTTGTGCTTGCTGATCAGGCTCAGCAGCAGGTCGAAGGGACCCTCGAAGTTGTCGAGGTGGACCGCGAACGCTCCCGCCTCGGCCGAGGCCTCCGCCGCGCCCTCGACGGGCAGCGGCGGATCCATCACGTCGGTCATGGTCGCGAATCAGTCCTCGAGGAGGCGCTGCACGAGGGCGCTCTCGTCACCGCGGACGCCGTAGTCGGCGAGCACCATCGCGACCGCCTCACGCACCAGCCGGCCCCGGTCGATCGCCAGTCCCTGGTCGCGTCGCAGCGTCAGCCGGGCGTGCTCGAGGTCGAGCAGCTCGTCGGAGGTGACGTAGACCGTCATCTTCTCGTCGTGTCGGACCCGCCCGCTCGGCTTGCGCGCCGCCGCGTCCGCCGAGTCGTCGCCCGGTGGGGCTTCGTCCTGCTCGGGGGCGTCGGGTACGGCGCGGACGCGCGACTGTTCGCCGGTGGTGCGGAACAGGTCGTCGGCGGCGGGGAGAGTCACCCGTCGAGGCACCGGAGTGCCACCTCCTTGGCGAGCTGGCGGTAGGAGTCGGCTCCGGGCGAGGTCGTCGCATACGTCGTGATCGGCTCACCCGCGACGGTCGAGTCGGAGAACTTGATGGTCCGGCGGATGACGGTGTGGAAGACCTTGTCGCCCCACGCCTGCACCAGCCGCTCCAGGACCTCGCGGCCGTGGAGGGTGCGGCCGTCGAACATCGTGCCGAGCACGCCGTCGATCTCCAGCTTGGGGTTGAGTCGCTCGCGCACCTTGTCGATGGTCGTCTTGAGCAGCGCGACGCCGCGCAGCGCGAAGTACTCGCACTCCAGCGGCACGATCACACCGTCGGAGGCGGTGAGCGCGTTGACGGTCAGCAGGCCCAGTGAGGGCTGGCAGTCGATCAGGATCACGTCGTAGTGCTCGATCGCCGGGGCCAGAAGCCGGGCCAGGGTCTGCTCGCGGGCCACCTCGTGGACCAGCTGCACCTCGGCGGCGGAGAGGTCGATGTTGGAGGGAAGCAGGTCCATGCCGGGCACGCCGGAGGGCACCACGACCTCGTGGATGTCGACGTCGCGCTGCATCAGCAGGTTGTAGACCGTCAGTTCCATCTCGTGGGGATTCAGTCCCAGGCCGACGGACAACGAGCCCTGCGGGTCGAAGTCGACCAGCAACACCTTGCGTCCGTACTCGGCGAGTGACGCCCCCAGGTTGATGGTCGTCGTGGTCTTGCCGACGCCACCCTTCTGGTTGCACATCGAGATCACCCGCGCCGGCCCGTGAGTCGTCACCGGCCGGGGATCGGGCAGGTCGGGCATCGGCCGGCCGGTGGGGCCGAGCACCGGCTCGGGCGCGGGCGCGGGCTCGGCCAGCGCCTGGGGCGCCGGCTCCGCGGGACGTTCGAAGGGAATGGGCTGGCGCACGGGCTCGTCTGCTCCGGGGGAAGGGTCAGTCTGGGACGGAACGGGCGGCGTGACCAGCGGTGGCATCTCCGGGGCAGCGGTGCTGCCCTTCCTGCCGAACAGTCCTGAGAAGGACCCTTCACCGCTCATCTGACGCTCCTCGTCAATTGTCGACTCGGCGACATCTGGCCGAGTTGTGCGCGACGTTAGACCTGCGCAGAGCCAGGGCTCAACCGACTCACCGAACCCACAGGGAGTTTCTGAAATCTGTTGAGAACCCCGCGCCCAGTGCACAGCGAAGCGGGTGCCTGTGCACAAGTCTGTGCACGGATTCCTCACAACCGTCGCAGTGATGTCGCGGCCAGGACCAGCTCTCCGGCCTCGTCGGAGGCGTCGCAGTCGACGATCGCCTCGAGCAGCCAGTCGCGATGGTCGGCGGGGTCGGCCAAGGTCTGCGCGACCCGCCGGATCCGGGCGACGGTCTCCTCGGGTGCGCCCGCGGGCTCGCCCCGCTCCTCCTCGCCCAGATGGAGGTACGCCGGCCCGCGGGCGGCCCCGTCGGTGCCGATCGAGTTGTGCTCGGCGTAGTACTCCTCCAGCGCGGCGTCCCAGGCCGAGCGACCCATCACGACGTCGCGCGGCGGCTCGACCCGGTCGGCGGCCTCACGCTCGAGCCGCATCAACCCGTCGAGGTCGTCGCGTGCGCAGCACTGGACCCGGGCGAACAGCGCGTTGCGGATCATCACCGTGAAGGCCCGGTCCTGCCGGGAGATGGGTCGGGGTGGCGGCGGTGGCTCGTGGTGTGCGACATCGGGACGGACGTGCTCCGGGTCGTTGAGCGCCTCCCACTCGTCGAGCAGCGAGGAGTCGGTCTGCCGGACCGTCTCCCCCAGCCACTCCACGAGGTCGTCGAGCTCGGGCGTGCGGTGCCGCTCCGGAACCGTCTGCCGGATCGTCCGGTAGGCGTCGGTGAGATAACGCAGCACCAGCCCCTCCGACCGTGCCAGCTGGTAACGGCCCACGAAGTCGGTGAACCCCATCGCCTGCTCCCACATCTCGCGGAGCACCGACTTCGGCTGCAGCGCGTCGGGTGAGAGCCAGCCGTGGCTCTGCCGGTAGGTCTCGAAGAGCGGCTCCAGCCACTCACCGAGCGGCTGCGGCCAGGTCACCTCCTCGAGCAGCGCCATCCGCTCGTCGTACTCCACGCCGTCGGCCTTCATCTCGCCGATCGCCTCACCCCGCGCGGCATGCTGCTGCGCGAACAGGATCTGCCGCGGTCCCTCGAGCACGGCCTCGACGACCGAGACCACGTCCAGGGTGTAGGTCGGCGCCTCCGGGTCGAGCACGTCGAGCGCCGCGAGCGCGAAGTGGGCCAGCGGCTGGTTGAGTGCGAAGTCAGGCGGCAGGTCGACCGTCATCACGTACTGCCGGCCGTGCTCGTCTCGGTCCTCGAGCCTGGTGAGCGTCCCGGAGGTCACCAGCGAGCGCGCCAGGCGCAGTGCCCGCCGCACGAGCCGGACCTGTTGACGCGGGTCCTCGTGGTTGTCGGTGAGCAACCGCCGCAGCACGGGGAAGGCGTCCTCGTCGCGTGACACCACGTTGATGAGCATCGAGTTGTCGACCTTCATCCGCGACGTCAGCGGCTCCGGCTCGCCGGAGACCAGCTTGTCGAAGGTCTGCTCGGTCCACACGATCGTTCCCGGCGGCGGCTTCCTGAGCTGCGCCTTCGACCTCTTGTTGGTGCTGGCCGCGGCCTTCTTCTTGGCCTTCTCGTTCGCGATGACGTGCTCGGGGGCCTGGACGACGACATAGCCGGCCGTGTCGAAGCCGGCCCGCCCGGCGCGGCCGGCGATCTGGCGGAACTCGCGCACCCGCAGCACCCGCGACCGGTTGCCGTCGTACTTGGCGAGGCCGCTGAAGAGCACGGTACGGATCGGGACGTTGATGCCGACGCCGAGCGTGTCGGTGCCGCAGATGACGGTCAGCAGACCGGCCTGCGCCAGCTGCTCCACGACCCGGCGGTACTTCGGCAGCATCCCGGCGTGGTGGACGCCGATCCCGGCCCGCAGCAGCTTCGAGAGCGTCTTGCCGAAGCCCGCGCCGAACCGGACCGTCGCCATCCGGGCGGCGATCCCCTCCTTGTCGATCTGCGCACCGGTGCCGGTGAACCGTGCCTTGGTGCCGCGCAGCAGCGACGTCGCGTGCTCCACCGCGGCCGCCTGCGTGAAGTGGACGACGTACGCCGGCGCCTGCCCGGTCTCCACGAGCTCGTCGAGCGTGTCGTCGAGGGTCTCGGTGGACCACGTGAAGCTCAGCGGAACCGGCCGCTCCGCCTGGTCGACCACCGCCGTCTCACGGCCGTTGCGTCGCGAGATGTCCGCGGCCAGCGCGGTGACGTCACCCAGCGTGGCCGACATCAGCAGGAACTGCGCTCGCGGCAGGGTCAGCAGCGGCACCTGCCACGCCCAGCCCCGGTCGGGCTCGGCGTAGAAGTGGAACTCGTCCATGATCACCAGCCCCACGTCGGTCGCCTGCCCCTCACGGAGCGCGATGTTGGCGAGCACCTCAGCGGTGCAGCAGATGATGGGGGCGTCCGGGTTGACCGACGCGTCACCGGTGAGCAGGCCGACGTCGTCGGCGCCGAACACCTCGCAGAGCGCGAAGAACTTCTCGCTGACCAGCGCCTTGATCGGCGCGGTGTAGAAGCTGACCCGGTCATCGGCCATGGCCGCCATGTGGGCGGCCACGGCGACCAGCGACTTGCCCGACCCGGTGGGGGTGGCGAGGACGACGTTGCTGCCGGCCAGGAGCTCGATGACTGCCTCCTCCTGGTGGGGGTAGAGCTCGAGGCCCTGGTCGGCGGCGTGGGCGAGGACGCGGTCGTAGACGTCGTCCGGTGTCATTCGCGGGCCCGAGGGTGAGCCGTCGCGAAGACCTCGCGGAGGTTGTCGACGGTCACCAGCGTGTAGACCTGCGTCGTGGTGACGGACGCGTGGCCCAGCAGCTCCTGCACGACCCGGACGTCGGCGCCGCCGTCGAGCAGGTGGGTGGCGAAGGAGTGGCGCAGCGTGTGGGGAGAGACGTCGCGGGTGACGCCGGCCCGGTCGGCAGCCTTGGCCAGCACCGACCAGGCGCTCTGGCGCGACAGTCGTCCGCCTCGCGCGTTGAGGAAGAGCGCCCCGCCCGGGGTCTTGGCCGACACCAGCTCGGGGCGCGCCCGGACGAGGTAGACCTCGATCGCCTCCGCGGCGTACGTCCCGAAGGGCACCAGCCGCTCCTTGGACCCCTTGCCGCGCAGCAGCACGGTCCGGTCGACCAGGTCGACGTCGTCGACGTCGAGGCCGGTCCCCTCCGAGATCCGGGCGCCCGTGCCGTAGAGCACCTCCAGCAGGGCTCGGTCACGCATCGCCAGCACCGTCCCGTCGGCCCCGGCGGCTTCGAGGATCGCCTCGACGTCGCCGAGCGGCAGCGCCTTCGGCAACCGCTTGGCCGCCGCGGGCGGCTTCACGGCGGCGGCGGGATCCTGGCTGGCCAGCCCGTCGCTGAGGCAGAACTTGTGGAACCCCCGCACCGCGACGAGGGTGCGGGCCGCCGACGTCGCGGAGAGCGCCGGGTGGTCGTCGTCCCCCTCACGCAGCCGGACCAGGAATCCGGAGACGGTCGACTCCGTGACCCCGTCGAGCGTGGTGATGTCGTGGGCCGCGAGGTGATCGAGGTAGCGCCGCAGGTCACGGCGGTACGACGTGAGGGTGTTCGCCGCGAGCCCACGCTCGACCGACAGGTGGTCGAGGTAGGTGCGCACCGCGCGCACCAACTCGCCCTGGCCGCCCTCCACGGGTTCAGGCAAGGGCGCTGTCCACGGACACCGCCTCGATCCCGACCGCGTCACCGACCGGAGCGTTGGTCAGCTGTCCGGCGTGAGTGTTCAGGCCGAGCGCGAGGCTCTGGTCGTCGCGGCAGGCCTGCTGCCAGCCCTTGTCGGCGAGGGCGACCGTGTAGGGCAGCGTGGCGTTGGTCAGCGCATAGGTCGAGGTGTTGGGGACTGCCCCCGGCATGTTCGCCACGCAGTAGAAGACCGAGTTGTGGACGTCGTAGGTCGGGTCGGCGTGCGTGGTCGCGTGGGTGTCCTCGAAGCAGCCGCCCTGGTCGACCGCGATGTCGACCAGCACCGAGCCTGGCTTCATCCGCGAGACCAGGTCGTTGCTGACCAGCTTGGGGGCCGCCGCGCCAGGGATCAGCACGGCACCGATCACCATGTCGGCCTCCATCACCTGCTGCTCGATCGCGAGCTTGGAGGACGCCAGGCCGTGGACGCGGTTGTTGTAGCGCCAGAACGACATCCGCAGCTTGTCGAGGTCGGTGTCGAGGAGCGTGACGTCGGCGCCCATCCCGAGCGCGATGTTGGCAGCGTTCTGCCCCGAGACTCCGGCACCGATGATCACGACCTTGGCGTTGGCCACCCCACCGACGCCGCCCATCAGCACCCCGCGTCCACCCTGCGCCTTCATCAGCGCGTGGGCACCGACCTGGGGGGCGAGGCAGCCCGCCACCTCCGACATCGGATAGAGCAGCGGCAGCCCGCCCGAGGGGAGCTGCACCGTCTCGTAGGCGATCGCGGTCGTGCTGCTTCCGACGAGCTCCTCGGTCAACGGCTTGTCGGCGGCCAGGTGGAGATAGGTGAAGAGGGTCAGGCCGTCTCGCAGCCGGTGGTACTCCTCGGCGATCGGCTCCTTGACCTTGAGCACCATGTCGACGCTGCCCCACACGTCATCGGCGTCGTCGAGCATCTTCGCGCCGGCGGCGACGTACTCCTCGTCGGGGATCTGTGAGCCCAGCCCCGCGCCGGTCTGCACGAACACCTCGTGACCGTGCTGGGTGAGCTCATGCGCACCCACCGGGGTGAGGGCGACTCGGTACTCGTGGTTCTTGACTTCCTTCGGAACGCCGACCTTCACGTGCACACTCCTCAGCAGGTGATCGGCCTCACACCGTCGTGGGCCGTGGCCAAACTACCGCTCACGGCCTCCTGCCCGCGCCTCACCCCGGGCCTGCGCGAGCAGCACCGCCAGCACCAGCGGCGCGTCGCTCACGTGGCCGGCCAGCACGGCGTCGTACAGGTCGGAGAACGGGGCCCAGAAGAGCGTCATGTCGGCCTCCTCGTGCTCGAGGTCGAACCCGTCGCGGTCGGCCGGGGTCAGCTCACGGGCGACGAAGAAGTGCATGACCTCGCTGCTGATACCCGGGGAGGAGTACGACGTGGTCAGGTGGGACCACCGACCGGCCCGGAGCCCGGCCTCCTCGAGCAGCTCCCGCTGGGCGACGGCCAGGGGCTCCTCCCCCGGCTCGTCACACAACCCGGCGGGCAGCTCGACGAACCTGCGGCCGGCCGGGTGGCGGTACTGCGCCAGCAGGCAGACCCGCTCCTCGTCGTCGAGGGCGAGCACGATCACCGCACCGGGGTGCTCCAGCACCAGCCGCCGGAACTCGGGGCCGTCGGTTCCGGGGCGCCGGATCCGGTCGGCCCGCAGTGCCACGACCCAGTCGTCGCGGTGCAGATCGGTGCTGGACGCGACCGGCCAGCTCTCGTCGACGTCGGTCAGCGGCGGCGTGGCGTTCATGAGGCAAAACGCTACGGTGGCGGCATGGACGTCGCCAGCCTGACCCGCACCGAGGCAGAGGAGCGCGCCGCGATCCTCGCCGTCGACCACTACGACATCGCCGTCGACCTGCGCGGCCTGCTCGACGGGGAGGTGTGGGAGTCCACCGCGACGGTCCGCTTCACCTGCTCCGAGCCGGGCGCCTCGACCTTCGTCGACGTGGCGGCCGAGATCGTGTCCGCGACCCTCAACGACGTCGATCTCGACCCCGCCACCGCCACCGGCGGCCGGCTGCCGATCGACGACCTCCGGGCCGACAACACCCTGGTCGTGACCACTCGCCAGACCGACGTGACCAGCTCCGCCGGCATCCTGCGCACGGTCGACCCCACCGACGACGAGGTCTACGTCTGGACCTCGCTCGAGTGCGACGACGCTCGCCGGCTGTGGGCCTGCTTCGACCAGCCGGACCTCAAGGCCCGCCACCGGTTCACGGTGACGTCCCCCGAGCACTGGACCGTGCTGAGCAACATGCGCCCCGAGACGGTCGGCGAGCCCGACGGCGGGGCGCGAATCTGGAGCTTCCCGGACACGCCGCCCCTCTCGCCGTACGTCGTCGTCGTCAACGCGGGCCCGTTCCACGAGATCCGGGAGCAGCACGGCGACCACGACCTCGGCCTCTACTGCCGGCAGTCGCTGAGCACATCGCTCGACCGCGACGCCGGCTGGCTCTTCGACCTGACCAGGCGCGGCCTCACGTTCTTCGGAGACCGGTTCGGCCAGCCCTTCCCGGAGGCCCACTACGACCAGGCGTTCGTCCCCAACATGGGCGGCGCGATGGAGAACTGGGGCTGCATCACCTGGGGCGACGGCTACCTCTTCCGCACTCCCCCGACCCACGCGCAACGCTCCCAGACCGCGATCACGCTGCTCCACGAGATGGCCCACATGTGGTTCGGCGACCTGGTCACGATGACCTGGTGGGACGACCTGTGGCTCAACGAGGCGTTCGCGTCCTGGGCCTCGACGTGGGCTGCCGCGGAGGCCACCGAGTTCACCGACGCGTGGGCCGAGTTCCTCGTCGGCCGCAAGCTCGAGGCCTATCGCACCGACATGGGTCCGGCCACTCACCCGATCCGCAACGACGTCGTGGACGTCGACGCAGCGCTGGCGAACTTCGACGCCATCACCTACGCGAAGGGCCAGTCGGTCCTCCACCAGCTCATGGCCTACGTCGGCGAGGACGCCCTCACCCGTGGACTCCAGGACTACTTCGCCCGGCACGCCTGGGGCAACACCCGGCTGGCGGACCTGATGGCCGCGTTCTCCCGGGCGTCGGGCCGCGACCTCGACGCCTGGACCGTCGAGTGGCTCGACCGGGCCGGCACCGACACCCTCACCATCCACAGCGACGACGAGGGTGACGTGATCCTCGCCGAGGCTCCCGACGGGGGCGAGCCGCGGCCCCACCGCATCGACATCGGCTCCTACTCCGAGTCGGGAGCGCTGCTCGAGCGCACACCCGTGGAGACCTCGGGACGTCGTACGCCGCTGAACGGCCTGCCCGCGGGCGCGCT
Source organism: uncultured Actinomycetota bacterium (assembly GCA_963804845.1). Classification (GTDB taxonomy): domain Bacteria; phylum Actinomycetota; class Actinomycetes; order Propionibacteriales; family Nocardioidaceae; genus Nocardioides. Next base: position 1,535,775 of record CAWDSA010000007.1, read on the forward strand.
CCACCTTCCCAACGACACCGACCTCACCTTCGCCGCCGTCCGCACCGCCGATGACTCTCTTCGACGGCTGCTGGGGGCCGCCGGCGGGTTGCCCGACTCCACGGCCCGGGCGGTGGCGGTGTCGACCGCCCTCGACATGCTCCGCAAGGGAGAGCTGTCGACGGCCGACATGCTCGACTGCGTGCTCGGCGTGGTGGCCGTCGAGAAGAATCCCGCCCTGATCGAGCCGTTCCTGATCCAGGCCCGCGACGCCGCGGAGATGTGGACGCCCCTCGACCAGGTCGAGGCCGCGCGGGCCCGGGTGGCCGACCAGGCCCTGGCGCTCGCGGGCGACGCCGACCTTCGCCGCCCGGCCCTCCAGGTGCTCGCCGGCTCCGCCAGCACCCCCGAGCACGACGCCGTCCTCGACGCAGCGGCGGCCGACGACGTCGACCTGGGGTGGCGCATCGCCGTACGCCGGGCCGAGCTCGGCCGCTTCGACGAGCAGGTGGTGGCCGACCTGCTCGACCGCGACCCCGACCCCGACTGCGCGTCCCGGGCGGTCGCGGTGACCGCGGCTCGTCCCGAGGAGTCCGCCAAGGCAGAGGCGTGGCGGGAGCTGTTCGACGTGCGCTCCGTCCAGGCCGGCCACCCGACCTTCCACGTCGCCAAGGCGTTCTGGCGACCCGGCCAGGCCGAGCTGGTGCGGCCGTGGGCCGACCGCTACCTCGACGAGATGCAGGAGGTCCGCGGTGGTCTGCTCTCCATGATGTCGCTGGTGCGGTCGATGTACCCGCTGTTCGCCGACGAGTCGTTCCTCGAGCGGTCACGCGAGGTGGCCGACCACCCCGACCTCGACCCGACCGTGCGCGGCACGCTCCTCACCGGCAACGACACCCTCGCCCGGATGCTCCGAGCCCGGTCGTCCTGAGCGAAGTCAGCACGACCGCTGGCGAGGAGGGTTGAGGGTTCGGGGCAGACCCGAGCGTGCGAGGGGCTGCCCACCGGACGTCTCGAAGCCCAACGAGCCCCTGGCTAGTCGTCGTCTGCGAGCGGCCTTCGCAAGCCGGACTCGTCGATCGGGAACCGCTCGGCCTTCTGACGCTCGATCGCGGCGCCGATCAGCCCGCTGAACAGCGGGTGCGGCCGGGTCGGTCGCGAGCGCAGCTCGGGGTGGGCCTGGGTCGCGACGTAGTAGGGGTGGACTTCGCGCGGCAGCTCCACGAACTCGACCAGACCCAGGTCGGGGTTGGTGCCGGAGAAGACCAGGCCCGACTCGGCGAGCTGGTCGCGGTAGTCGTTGTTGACCTCGTAGCGGTGACGGTGACGCTCGTGCACGGTCGCCTCGCCGTACGCCTCACGGACGACGGAGCCGTCGGCGAGCGTGGCCGGGTAGAGGCCGAGCCGCATGGTGCCACCGAGGTCACCGGCACCCTCCACGAACGATTTCTGCTCCTCCATGGTCGCAATGACCGGCTCGGGGCCATCCGGGTCGAACTCGCTCGATCCCGCCTTCTCCAGGCCGGCGACGCTGCGGGCGTACTCGATGACCATGCACTGCAGCCCAAGACAGAGGCCGAGGGTCGGGATGCCATGGGTGCGGGCGTAGTGGAGTGCGCCGACCTTGCCCTCGATGCCGCGGATGCCGAATCCGCCGGGGACGCACACCGCGTCGACGTCGCTGAGGTGCTTGGCGGCGCCCGCAGGCGTCTCGCACGCGTCGGACGCGATCCAGCGCAGGTGCACCTTCGCCTCGTGGGCGAAGCCACCGGCTCGCAGAGCCTCGACCACGGAGAGGTAGGCGTCGGGGAGGTCGATGTACTTGCCGACCAGGCCGACCGTGACCTCCTCGGTGGGGTGGTGCACCCGGCGCAGCAGGTCGTCCCACACGGTCCAGTCGACGTCGCGGAACGGCAGGTCGAGCCGGCGTACGAGGTAGGCATCGAGCCCCTCGCGGTGGAGCACCTTGGGGATGTCGTAGATCGACGGCGCGTCGGCGGCGGTCACCACCGCCTCCTCGTCGACGTCGCACATCAGCGAGATCTTGCGCTTGATGCTGTCGGGCAGCTCCCGATCGGCGCGGCAGACGACGGCATCGGGCTGGATACCGATCGAGCGCAGGGCGGCGACCGAGTGCTGGGTGGGCTTGGTCTTCAGCTCGCCGGACGGCCCGATGTAGGGCACCAGGGAGACGTGGATGAAGAAGCAGTTGTCGCGGCCGATCTCGTGCCGGGTCTGCCGGGCGGCCTCGAGGAACGGCAGCGACTCGATGTCGCCGACGGTGCCGCCGATCTCGGTGATCACGACGTCGACCCGCTCGCCGTCGTGGACCCGGCCCATGGCCAGGATCCGGTCCTTGATCTCATTGGTGATGTGGGGGATCACCTGGACGGTGTCGCCGAGATAGTCGCCCCGGCGCTCCTTGGCGATCACCGTCGAGTAGACCTGCCCGGTCGTCACGTTGGCGATCTGCCCGAGATCGGTGTCGAGGAAGCGTTCGTAGTGGCCGATGTCGAGGTCGGTCTCCGCGCCGTCGTTGGTGACGAACACCTCGCCGTGCTGGAACGGGTTCATCGTCCCGGGGTCGACGTTGAGATAGGGATCCAGCTTCTGCATGGTCACGCGCAGACCGCGTGCCTTCAACAGGCTGCCGAGGCTGGAAGCCGTGAGCCCCTTTCCGAGGGAGGAGGCGACGCCTCCGGTGACGAACACGTGCTTGACCGGCGTCGCATGCTTCACGGAGTTTTAGCCTACCCGAGCGGGAGCATGCCGTCAGATCCCGACGCACCGTAGGAACCGCCCGGATTCTCCTCGGCCCGGCTCAGGGCCAACACGGCCGCCAGCCGGCCGGCCGCTCCGTCGACGCCGTCGACGGTGGTGACCACCCCCAGCTCGTCGAGCACCGTGAGGCCGCGGTCTCGGCTCGGGGCGGCGACAACCACTCCGGACGCTCGCGCGGCGAGGCCGGTGACCAGGCCCTCGAGCACGTCGTCGTCCAGGTCCCCGCCGAGGACGAGCAGCACGAGCGGCGCCCGGCGAGGCTGTTCGCCGTCGTGACTGAGGAGGCTGGCGGCGTCGATGCTCTGCCGGATCGTGAGCACGTCCGGGCCGGGGACCGCTCCCTCGGGGCTTGCTGAGGCGATCGCCGTTCCCACCAGCTGACCCATCCGCTCGTACGCCGCGGCGTCGGCGTCGGCACCCCGGCCGTCGAGCTGGTCGACCAGCTGGCTCCCGAGTGTCTCGACCAGCGCCATGTCGTTCGCACCGACAAGTGAGCGGCCCGCAGTCCAGCGGGCGGAGATCGAACCGTTGGCTGCCTCGACTCCGTCGCTCAGCGCCTCGATGGTGCTCGCGTCGACGCCGGGTGTCGAGAGCATTGCGACGCTGCGACCTTCGAGCCGGGCGCCGTAGAGGCCCGGTGCGGCGGCCGCGGCCAGGTCGTCGGCGGTCGGGCCGACCTCGGCCTGCGGCTGTGCGGCGGCGCGCTCGGCGGTGGCGGGAAGCAACGACTCGTGGCTGAGCGGTCCGCCGCCGAGCGCGATGCCGACGGCGAGCGCCAGCACCAACGCGACGGCACTGACCAGGTGGCGTCGTACGAGCGTCACGGAAGCCACCCTGCCTCGACGGTGAGGGCACGCACCCAGGCCCAGGCCTCGGTCGCCCACTCCTCGCCGACCGGGGTGGTGGCGATCGCTGCCACCAGCGCGGCGAGACCGAGCATGAGCGCGAGGAACAGGTGGCGCGGTCGCAATCGTCCCGAGTAGAGGGTCGGCACCGAGGCGGCGTCGACCAGCCGCTGTCCGACCACGAGCCGGGTCAGGTAGGTGCTGGCCAGGCCCGACCGCTGCCGGTCGAGGAACTCGTCGAGCGTGGCGTGCATCCCGACGCCCACGATCACGGCAGCGTCGGCGGCGTGGGCCAGGAGCAGCCCGACGTCCTCGGTGGTGACCGTCGTCTCGACCCGAGTCGATCGGACCCCCAGCCGCTCGAGGTGGTCGATCGGTCGTCGGTTGCCGCGGTCGACGCGCACCACGACGTCGTGGGCGGCACGAAGCGCGGCCGCCGACGGGTACTCCCCGTCGTCGGGGCCGGCGTCGATCACGATGACGTCCGGCTTCAGGCCCGCGCGGTGCAGGACGTCGGCACCACCACCGACCGCAACCAGCACGGGACGCCGCTCCTTGAGGAAGGAACGGATGGAGCGCAGCCCGGCGCGGTGGTCGTGGCCGTCCGCCACGACGACCACCGGGCGGCCGGCCATGCGAGTGCCCAGGGTCGGCAGGCCCTGTCCGTGGAGCAGCAGGTCGGCCTCACGGCGCAGGAACTCGGTGCTGTTGTGGGTGAAGGTCTCCAGCTGCGTCCCGAGTCCGGTGCGGGCATGGTCCATCTCGTCATCGAGCAGCTCGGGGCCGACTTCTCGGCCGATAGCGACCGGTTCGTCGTCGATGTAGACGACCTCGTCGTGGACCCGGACGCGGGCGCCGTCGCCGATCCTGCCCGCACCCTCGATCCGGTCGACCAGCAGGATGCCCGCCTCGGCGAGGAGCGCCGGGCCGAGGGCGGGATAGCGGCCGGAGAGGAACGGCGAGAGGTTGAGCACGGCGCTGACGCGGGCATCGACGAGAGCCTGGGCCGTGGCCCGGTCGAGGTCGAGGTGGTCGAGCACGGCGATGTCGCCGGGACGCAGCCTGGGCAGCAGGACCTTGGTGCGACGCTCGACCCGAGCCGTCCCCGTCAGGCCGGGCAGGAAGGAGGACTTGTGGCGGACTGGCACCGCCTCATGGTGTCAGCCGAGCCGGGTCGTGGACGGTATCCGCGGCTGGTCGGCGCGTCAGCGCCCGGCCCGCGCCGGCAGGGCGGCGTCGAGCAGCTCGCGAGCGTGCGCGAGCGCGTTGTCCGACGCACTCAGGCCGGCCATCATCCGCGACAGCTCGCGCTCCCGCGCCTCGTCGTCGAGCACCGTCAGCCCGGCGCTGGTCACGGTTCCGTCGTGGGACTTGGTGATGACGACGTGGCGGTCGGCGTACGCCGCGACCTGGGGCAGGTGGGTCACCACCAGCACCTGGGCACTGCGGGCGAGCCGGGCCAGCCGACGGCCCACCTCGACCGCCGCCGCACCGCCGACCCCGGCGTCGACCTCGTCGAACACAAAGGTGGGGACGGTGCCCGACGCGGCGAGGGTGACCTCCAGCGCCAGCATCACGCGCGACAGCTCGCCGCCGGAGGCACCCTTGTGGAGCGGTCGTGCCTCGGCGCCGACGTTGGCCGACAGCCTCAGCTCGACGTCGTCGCGGCCGGAGGAGCCGAACTGCTCTCGCTCCTGCACCCTCACCTCCAGCCGGGCGTGGGGCATCGCCAGGGCCGCGAGCTCACCGGTCACGGCCTCGGCCAGCCGACCCGCGGCCTCGCTGCGGGCTGCGGTCAGCTCGCCGGCGACCTCCGTGAGCTCGGCCCGGAGCCGCTCACGCTCGACGCGCAGCCTCTCGATCCGCTCATCCGTCCCGTCGAGGTCGAGCAGCCGCGCGGCCGAACGCTCCTGCCAGGCCAGCACCTCGTCGATGGTCTCGCCGTACTTGCGGGTGAGGGCAGTGAGCGCTGAACGCCGCTCCGAGACTGCGGCCAGCCGGTTCGGGTCGGTCTCCACCGAGGAGGCGTACGACGCGACGTCGGCCGCCAGGTCGGCGAGGACGTAGCTGAGCTCGGCGACCCGGTCGGCGAGCTCGGCCGCCTCCGGATCGTGGTCGCGGACGCTCTCGAGCGCGGTGCGGGCGCCCGCGACCGCTCCGAGCGCGTCGGGCTGGTCGCCATCGCCGGAGAGCGCGGACCGGGCGGTCTCGGCGGCGAGCCGAAGCGTGTCGGCATGCCCGAGCCGGGCCTCCTCGGTCGCCAGCTCGGTGTCCTCACCCGGCGCCGGGGTGACCGACTCGATCTCCCCCACCCCGAACCGGAGCAGATCTGCCTCGCGGGCGCGGTCGCGGGCGTGGGTGGTGACGTCGTCGAGCTCGCGCTCGGTCGACCGCAGCGCCTCATGGAGTGCGCGATAGCGCGTCAGCGGCTGGGCCACGGGGTCTCCGCCGAACCGGTCGAGGGCCTCGCGTTGCGCCCGCGGCTGGAGCAGGCGGTGCTGGTCGGACTGGCCGTGGACCGCCACCAGCGGCGCGGCCAGGTCGGCGAGCCTGCTGACGGGGACCGAGGCACCGGCCACGAAGGCCCGGGACCGGCCCTCGGCGCTGACCGTGCGACCGAGCACGACCCGTGCGTCCTCGACCTCTCCCCCGGCCTCCTCGACGGCCGCCGCGAAGTCGGCCAGGTCGGCGACTGCGACGGTGCCCTCGACACGAGCGGTGCGGGCACCGGTGCGGACGGCGCCGCTGTCGGCCCGGCCACCGAGCAGCAGGCCGAGTGCCGTGACGATCATGGTCTTGCCGGCACCGGTCTCGCCGGTGATGGCGGTGAGGCCGGGACCCAGCTCGAGCACGGCGGAGTCGATGACGCCCAGCGAGCCGATCCGGATCTCCTCAAGCATCGGGGGTCCCGGCTCGTCGGCGGCGGGCGCTCGCTCCGCGCCAGCCCTCGACGGGCAGGTCGAACTTGGCCACCAACCGATCCGTGAACGGCGCGTCGTGGAGCCGCACCAGTCGCACCGGCCGCAGGCCGCTGCGCACCTCGATCCGGGCGCCCGGCGGCAGGTCGACCGTACGGCGGCCGTCGCACCACAGCACGCCGGTGCCGTCGTTGCGAGTCAGCAGCTCGACGGCGACGACCGACGTCGGCGCGACCACGAGGGGTCGGGCGAACAGGGCGTGGGCGCTCAGCGGCACCACGCACATCGCCTCCACGCTCGGCCACACGACCGGGCCGCCGGCGCTGAAGCTGTAGGCGGTGGACCCGGTCGGCGTCGCGACCACGACCCCGTCGCAGCCCCACCGCGAGAGCGGCCGGTCGTCGATCTCCAGGACGACCTCGAGCATCCGCTCGCGGGCAGCCTTCTCGACGCTGGCCTCGTTGAGGGCGAACGTGCTGACCACCAGCTCACCCTCGTGGTGGACGGTGACATCGAGGGTGAGCCGGTCGTCAGTGGTGTAGCGGCGGTCGACGATGGCCTGGATCGTGGTGTCGACGTCGTCGATCTCCGCCTCAGCAAGGAAGCCGACGTGTCCGAGGTTGACCCCGAGCACCGGCGTCCCGCTCGCATGCGTGATCTCGGCCGCGCGCAGGATGGAGCCGTCGCCGCCGATGACGACGGCGAGCTCGCAGTCGTGCCAGGCCTCCCGTTCCCCCTGGGCGATCTCCAGCCTGAGGTCGGACTCGTCCCCGGTCAGGTCGAGGGCGGCTGCCTCCTCGGCCAGGAGGCGCACCACGAGGCCGTGGCCGCTCAGCGCACGAACGAACTCCCGCGCCACGTCGCGCGCCTCGCTACGGCCCGTGTGTGCGAGCAGCAGCACCCGTCGCGTCGCGTCGGTCTCCGTCATTGCTCCACCTTCTCACTCGCCTCCGACGGCGCCCGGCCCCACACCGGCTCGGACGACGGCGTCGCGATCGGCCGGCGACAGCGTCGCCGGGCCCTGACGCAGCCACAGGAAGAACTCGACGTTCCCGGACGGACCCGGCAGCGGGCTCGGGGTCACGCTCCGCGCACCCCAGCCGCGGGCGGCGGCTGCGTCGGCCACGGTCGCCACCGCCTCGACCCACAGCTCGGGGTCGCGCACCACACCTCCCTTGCCCACCCGATCCTTGCCCACCTCGAACTGCGGCTTCACCATGAGCGCGAGATCGCCATCGGCACGTGGTGACCCCGATCAGGGCGTCCAGCACCAGGGTGAGCGAGATGAAGGAGAGGTCGCCCACGACCAGGCTCACCGGCTGGCCCACCAGGTCGAGGGTCAGGTCACGGATGTTGGTGCGGTCGTGGACCACCACCCGGTCATCACTCTGCAGCGACCACGCGAGCTGGCCGTACCCGACGTCGACGGCGACCACCTCGCGCGCCCCGGCCCGGAGCAGCACGTCGGTGAACCCGCCGGTCGACGCCCCCGCATCGAGGCACCGCCTGCCCTCGACCGCGAGTCCCTCGGTGCCGAACGCCGCCAGGGCGCCCGCGAGCTTGTGGCCACCCCGCGACACGTAGTCGGGCCGGTCCGGGTCCGTGGTGATGACGACTGCGACGTCGGTGGTGACACCGGTCGCCGGCTTGGTGGCCCGCGCCCCGGCCACGGTCACCCGTCCGTCGGCGATGAGCTCGGTGGCGTGCTCGCGGGAGCGGGCCAGGCCACGTCGGACCAGCTCGGCGTCCAGCCGGAGGCGGCGCGGCGGCACGTCGGTCGGGCGATCTACTGCTGGCCGTCGAGCGCCCGGCGCAGCTGGTCGTGGGCGCTCTCGAACACGGCCGCGTGCCCGGCGACGTCGGTGCCGTCGAGCGCCTCGACGGACTCCAGCACGGCGTCGACCTCGGGGACCCCGGTCCTGACCTGGTCGGGATCGGGCGCGGTCGTCTGGGCCTCGGTCATGGCCCGAAGGCTACCTGCCGGAGGGCGCTTCGGGCGGCACCAGTCCCGTGGTGTCAGCCGATTCCCCGGCGTGGTCGAGATGCTGCCACGAGGCGGACGCGACCACCCGCCACCAGTCCGCGTGGTCTCCCTCGCCGGTCACCCGGAGGGCGCCGTCGACCCACGCCGACCACCCGCCCAGCTCCCACCTGCCCTGGCCGTCGGATCGCGGTGCGGCGTGGACCTCGAACAGTCCACCGAGGTCCGGAGAGAGGTACGTCGGCCGCTCCACGGGTCTCGCCGCCACCAGCTCGGCCAGCCCGGTGACACCGGTCATCACGAGCAACGAGTCGACACCCGCCTCGTGGCCGCCCTCGATGTCGGTGTCGAGCCGGTCCCCCACCATCAGCGGTCGCTCGCCGCCCACCCGCCGCACCGTCTCGTCGAGCAGGGGCCGCCGTGGCTTGCCCGCCACCACCGGCTCGACGCCGGCGTAGCGGGAGAGCATGTCGACCAGCACGCCGTGACCGGGTGCGGTCCCGCCCGGCGTGGGAAGCGTGAGGTCGGTGTTGCTGGCCACCCACGGAAGCCCGTCGCGGATCCGGGAGGCGGCACGCATGATGTCGCGCCACGGCACATCGGGCCCGTAGCCACTGACCAGCGCGACGATCTCGTCGTCGTCCACGGTCGCCGGCACCAGTCCCTCCTCCAGCAACGCGGTCTCGAGGCCGATGGCGCCCAGCACCCCGACCACCGCACCCCGGCCGAACCGCTCCGCCAGCACGTGCGCCGCCGCCTGCGCGGATGTCACCACGTCTCCGCTCGTTGCCTCGACACCCATGCCGGTGAGCTTCTGCGCGACCGCTTCCGGAGCGCGCGAGGCATTGTTGGTGATGAAGGCCAGGTGGACCCCCGAGGCGCGGACCCGGGCCAGGTGGTCAGGCGCACCGGGCACGGGCTGCTCGCCGACGTAGACGACGCCGTCCAGGTCGAACATCGCCAGGTCGTAGGCCTCGACCAGCGGTCGTGCAGATGCGCCGAGCACGGGTCACCTCCACATCGGGTCCGTGGCACGGCACCCTACGATGATCCGATGCACTCCGGCGCTGCGGGCACCCCTACCGCCGCGGCCGGACCCTTCCGTCTCGACCCGTTCCGCGGCATCGTCCTCTCCGCCCACCGCGTCGGGGACCCCGCTTCGGCCCGTGCGTTCGCCCGCCCCTACCGCGACGTCTCGAAGCGGCTGGCCCGGTGGGAACGGCAAGGGAACCTCACCCGCGCGGACGCACCGGCGCTCTACCTCCACGAGTACACCTCGGGCGGGCTCACCGTGCGCGGACTCGTCGGCGGACTGGACGTCTCCCGGCGGTCCACGGATCCCCACGACCGGGTCGTGCTGCCCCACGAGGGCGTGCACGGCTCCCAGGCCAGAGAGCTCGCCGAGCGGATGGCCGAGATGGAGCTGAACCCCGCTCCGATCCTCCTGGTCCACCGGGGCCCGTCGCGGGTACGCGCGCTCGTCCATGGCGTCATGGCCGCGGCGCCGGACCACGAGTTCGTCGATCGCGCCGAGCGGCACAACCGGTTGTGGGCCATCAACGACGCCCGGCTGCTGGCCGAGTTCGACAAGCACCTCGCCGACTCCCAACCGCTGATCGCGGACGGTCATCACCGCTATGCGGCCTACCTGCGCCTGCAGGCGCAGCGACCCGGCACCAGCGCCGACACCGGGCTCGCGATGCTGGTCGACCAGGACGACACTCCCCTGTTCCTCGGCGCCATCCACCGCACCCTCACCCAGACGCGCCTGGACGAGGTCGAGAAGGCGGCCGAGGGTCTCGCGGAGTTTGCGCCGGCCAGCGAGCGAGCCGCGATGGCGGCGCTCGGTCCGACCACGCTGGTCGTGACCGACGGCCGGGCGTGGGCGCGGCTCGAGCTGCACCTGTCCGGCCACCGCGCCGCCGTGGAGGTGCTCCACGACGAGCTCCTCCCGCGCATCCCCGGGAAGCCGCGGCAGCTGGGCTATCACCACTCCGTGGAGGACACACTGGTGCGGGTGGCTGAGCGACGCCGGGTGGCCGTGCTGATGCCGGCACCCGACTTCGACCTCGTCGACCGGATCGTCTCAGGGCACCGGCTGCTGCCGGAGAAGGCCACGTCGTTCCAGCCGAAACCCAGCGTGGGCGTGCTCATGCGGTCGCTGCTCGACGGATGATCCGGGCCCGCGTGGTCTCCACCTCGACGCGCGACACGGTCGCTGCGCCCGCTCGGTAGAACCGCCGACGGAGCGCCCCCGACAGCTCGACGGTGTCGCCGTCGGCCCATCGTGAGACCGCTCGGCGAGTCCGGGCGGACCAGGCCACGCACTCGAGCGCGTCGACCGTCTGCCGGCCCCGGGGCTGATCTCGAGCAACCACCACCCGGAACGACCACAGCCGGTCGCCGCTCGGAAGCACCCGCTCCTCGGGATCTCCCGACACCCGTCCGACGAGCCGGACCTCGTTGGCGGGGAAGGCCCCGCCCTCGTCATTCTTCGTTGTCATCAGTCATCACCTCAGGCACGAGCATCGAGAGGCGGGCCGACACCAGCGACGTCTCACGCCGCGGCCTGTGGACACCCAGCAACCCGTTCGAACTGTGGACGACTCCCGGTTCCGTTGCGGCACAGAAGGTCCGGAAATGAATCGAGGGCCACCCTCGAAAGGGTGGCCCTCGACCAAAGAATGTCCGGCGGCGTCCTACTCTCCCACAGCCTCTCGGGTGCAGTACCATCGGCGCTGATCGGCTTAACTTCCGGGTTCGGTATGGGTCCGGGTGTTTCCCGTTCGCTATGGCCGCCGTAACGTTGTCAACCGTTGTCCCTGCCGCACTGTGTGTGGTGCGGGGGTTTGTTGGTTGGGATCTGGTTAGTGGACGCGTAGCAAAGTCTTTGTTGGTGTGCCCGACACTGACCACGGTTGTGCTTGGTGTGGTGTGGTGTGGGTGGGGCAAGCCCTCGGCCTATTAGTACCGGTCGGCTGGGCATTGCTGCTGTACACCTCCGGCCTATCAACCCACTGTTCTGGTGGGGGCCTTACCCCCTCGAGGGGGTGGGAAACCTCATCTTGAAACGTGCTTCCCGCTTAGATGCATTCAGCGGTTATCACTTCCGAACGTAGCTAACCAGCGGTGCCCCTGGCGGGACAACTGGCACACCAGAGGTTCGTCCATCCCGGTCCTCTCGTACTAGGGACAGCCTTTCTCAAGTTTCCTGCGCGCGCGGCGGATAGGGACCGAACTGTCTCACGACGTTCTAAACCCAGCTCGCGTGCCGCTTTAATGGGCGAACAGCCCAACCCTTGGGACCTACTCCAGCCCCAGGATGCGACGAGCCGACATCGAGGTGCCAAACCATCCCGTCGATATGGACTCTTGGGGAAGATCAGCCTGTTATCCCCGGGGTACCTTTTATCCGTTGAGCGACGCCGCTTCCACATGCTGGCGCCGGATCACTAGTTCCGACTTTCGTCCCTGCTCGACATGTCTGTCTCACAGTCAAGCTCCCTTGTGCACTTACACTCGCCACCTGATTGCCAACCAGGCTGAGGGAACCTTTGAGCGCCTCCGTTACTCTTTAGGAGGCAACCGCCCCAGTTAAACTACCCATCAGGCACTGTTCCTGAACCAGATCATGGTCCTAGGTTAGATATCTAGTACGACCAGAGTGGTATTTCAACGTTGACTCCCCCCTCACTGGCGTGAGGGGTTCACAGTCTCCCACCTATCCTACACAAGCCGAACCAAACACCAATACCAAACTATAGTAAAGGTCCCGGGGTCTTTCCGTCCTGCCGCGCGTAACGAGCATCTTTACTCGTAGTGCAATTTCGCCGAGTCCATGGTTGAGACAGCGCCCAAGTCGTTACTCCATTCGTGCAGGTCGGAACTTACCCGACAAGGAATTTCGCTACCTTAGGATGGTTATAGTTACCACCGCCGTTTACTGGGGCTTAAATTCTGGGCTTCACCTCAACCCTTGCGGGTGGGTTGACCCGTCCTCTTAACCTTCCAGCACCGGGCAGGAGTCAGTCCGTATACATCGTCTTACAACTTCGCACGGACCTGTGTTTTTAGTAAACAGTCGCTTGGGCCTGGTCTCTGCGACCCTCACCGCGTCCCCCAGCTAGTGGGTTGACGGTTCGGGTCCCCCTTCTCCCGAAGTTACGGGGGCATTTTGCCGAGTTCCTTAACCATGGTTCGCTCGATCGCCTTGGTATTCTCTACCTGATCACCTGAGTCGGTTTGGGGTACGGGCGGCGCGTAGCTCGCTAGAGGTTTTTCTCGACAGCATAGGATCACCCACTTCGCCTTAGTGGCTCCCCATCACATCTCAGACTCCACATCCAAGTGAGAGACCCGGATTTGCCTGGGTCTCGTCCTACATGCTTGGCCACGGACAACCATCGCCGTGGTTGGGCTACCTTCCTGCGTCACCCCATCGCTTGACTACTACCGGTTCGGGTCCCACGCTCCGCACACGCCCGCAACCCCGAAGGGCGCTAGACGCGTGTTTTGGGTGGTTAGCATCACCGGCCTCGTCATGGGCGCTACTTTGCCGGTACGGGAATATCAACCCGTTGTCCATCGACTACGCCTGTCGGCCTCGCCTTAGGTCCCGACTTACCCAGGGCAGATTAGCTTGACCCTGGAACCCTTGATCATTCGGCGCACGGGTTTCTCACCCGTGATTCGCTACTCATGCCTGCATTCTCACTCGTGTCGCATCCACCACTCGATCACTCGGCGGCTTCACTTCCGACACGACGCTCCCCTACCCATCCACACACCTGAACCAACCCCGGGTCTCCACAAGGGAGGGGGGCGGCTTGGCTAACGTGCGAATGCCATAGCTTCGGCGGATGACTTGAGCCCCGCTACATTGTCGGCGCGGAATCACTTGACCAGTGAGCTATTACGCACTCTTTCAAGGGTGGCTGCTTCCAAGCCAACCTCCTGGTTGTCACTGCGACTCCACATCCTTTTCCACTTAGTCACCGCTTAGGGGCCTTAGCTGATGGTCTGGGCTGTTTCCCTCTCGACGACGGAGCTTATCCCCCGCCGTCTCACTGCTGCGCTCTCACTTACCGGCATTCGGAGTTTGGCTAACGTCAGTAACCTGGTCGGGCCCATCGGCTATCCAGTGCTCTACCTCCGGCAAGAAACACGCAACGCTGCACCTAAATGCATTTCGGGGAGAACCAGCTATCACGAAGTTTGATTGGCCTTTCACCCCTATCCACAGGTCATCCCCTCAGTTTTCAACCTAAGTGGGTTCGGTCCTCCACGTCGTCTTACCGACGCTTCAACCTGCCCATGGATAGATCACTTCGCTTCGGGTCTTGAGCGTGCTACTAAAGCGCCCTATTCAGACTCGCTTTCGCTACGGCTTCCCCACACGGGTTAACCTCGCAACACACCGCAAACTCGCAGGCTCATTCTTCAAAAGGCACGCCATCACCCACCCACCCCCCACAAGGGAGATGTCAGGCTCTGACGGATTGTAGGCACACGGTTTCAGGTACTATTTCACTCCCCGCCAGGGGTACTTTTCACCTTTCCCTCACGGTACTTGTCCGCTATCGGTCATCGAGGAGTATTTAGGCTTAACGGGTGGTCCCGCCAGATTCACACGGAATTTCAGGGGTTCCGTGTTACTTGGGAAAACGTCCAACACAGGCATGTGCTTACACTTACGGGGCTCTCACCCTCTACGGCGCCCCCTTCCAAGGGACTTCAACTTCACACACACTTTCTTACTGCGCACCCGGCCGGCAGACCAGGAACAGACACTTCCCACAACCCCCCACACACAACCCCTGCCGGGTATCACATGCATGAGGTTTAGCCTCTTCCGATTTCGCTCGCCACTACTCTCGGAATCACTATTGTTTTCTCTTCCTACCGGTACTGAGATGTTTCACTTCCCGGCGTTCCCTCCACACGCCCTATACATTCAGGCGCGGGTAACTGGACATGACTCCAGCTGGGTTTCCCCATTCGGACATCCCCGGATCACAGCTCGGTTGCCAACTCCCCAGGGCTTATCGCAGGCTCCTACGTCCTTCATCGGCTCTCGATGCCAAGGCATCCACCATGTGCCCTTCACAGCTTGCCACCACCAACACCACACCACACCCACACACCCAACCCCCCACACCCAACGGGCACAGAGGAACCAGGCACACAGGTGCGTCGGTCTTGACGGCAGCACACTACAAAGATGCTCGCGTCCACTATCCAGATCTCAAACAACAACCCCACACCCCCCACCACACCCACACGGGCGCAGCCAGGAGGCCGGGAACACAGAAACACCACCCCACCCACAACCCACACCGGGCCAACCAACGCTGGCCCCACGGGCGAGGGGGTCTGATGCTTCAGAACCCCAACAGTGTGCCCCCACCACCCCACGCAAGCACTGCACCCAGAAGGCACGGACCCACCTGCGGGGCGGGGTACATCGATGGATTCCACTAGTGAACACCACCATCAGACCGGCCGGACGGCCGTTCGGTCCCACGGACTCGGGTGTGTGCTCCTTAGAAAGGAGGTGATCCAGCCGCACCTTCCGGTACGGCTACCTTGTTACGACTTCGTCCCAATCGCCAGCCCCACCTTCGACGGCTCCCTCCCCTAGAAGGGGTTGGGCCACCGGCTTCGGGTGTTGCCGACTTTCGTGACGTGACGGGCGGTGTGTACAAGGCCCGGGAACGTATTCACCGCAGCGTTGCTGATCTGCGATTACTAGCGACTCCGACTTCATGGGGTCGAGTTGCAGACCCCAATCCGAACTGAGACCGGCTTTTAGGGATTCGCTCCCCCTCACGGGATCGCAGCCCTCTGTACCGGCCATTGTAGCATGCGTGAAGCCCTGGACATAAGGGGCATGATGACTTGACGTCATCCCCACCTTCCTCCGAGTTGACCCCGGCAGTCTCCCATGAGTCCCCACCACCCCGAAGGGCGTGCTGGCAACATAGGACGAGGGTTGCGCTCGTTGCGGGACTTAACCCAACATCTCACGACACGAGCTGACGACAGCCATGCACCACCTGTACACCGACAAAAGGGGCCACATCTCTGCAGCTTTCCGGTGTATGTCAAACCCAGGTAAGGTTCTTCGCGTTGCATCGAATTAATCCGCATGCTCCGCCGCTTGTGCGGGCCCCCGTCAATTCCTTTGAGTTTTAGCCTTGCGGCCGTACTCCCCAGGCGGGGCGCTTAATGCGTTAGCTACGGCACGGAACCCGTGGAATGGATCCCACACCTAGCGCCCAACGTTTACGGTGTGGACTACCAGGGTATCTAATCCTGTTCGCTCCCCACACTTTCGCTCCTCAGCGTCAGGTAATGCCCAGAGAACCGCCTTCGCCACCGGTGTTCCTCCTGATATCTGCGCATTTCACCGCTACACCAGGAATTCCGTTCTCCCCTGCATACCTCCAGTCTGCCCGTATCGAAAGCAAGCACCGAGTTAAGCCCGGTGTTTTCACTCCCGACGCGACAAACCGCCTACGAGCCCTTTACGCCCAATAATTCCGGACAACGCTCGGACCCTACGTATTACCGCGGCTGCTGGCACGTAGTTGGCCGGTCCTTCTTCTGCCCCTACCGTCACCACCCCCAAAAAGGAGCAGCTTCGCCGGAGCTGAAAGAGGTTTACAACCCGAAGGCCGTCATCCCTCACGCGGCGTTGCTGGATCAGGCTTCCGCCCATTGTCCAATATTCCCCACTGCTGCCTCCCGTAGGAGTCTGGGCCGTGTCTCAGTCCCAGTGTGGCCGGTCACCCTCTCAGGCCGGCTACCCGTCGAAGCCTTGGTAGGCCATTACCCCACCAACAAGCTGATAGGCCGCGAGCACATCCCCCACCAGAAAAACTTTTCCACACACACCCATGCAGGCGCATGTCATATCCGGTATTAATCCCCCTTTCGGAGGGCTATCCCAGAGTGAAGGGCAGATTACTCACGTGTTACTCACCCGTTCGCCGCTCGAGTACCCCCGAAAGGGCCTTTCCGCTCGACTTGCATGTGTTAAGCACGCCGCCAGCGTTCGTCCTGAGCCAGGATCAAACTCTCCATAGAAAAACCATGAAAAACCATCCTGACAACAACAAACCCTGACAAAAGCCAGAATCATCATGTCACCAAAAACAAACCCAAACCAAAAACTGATCAGGGCATACAAACTAATTCCATCGACATAAACACACTGTTGAGTTCTCAAACATCAGACGCACACCACAGCGACCCTTGCGGGCAGGTGTCGGGGCAACCTGCAGAAACTTACCGGTCTGGGTCGAGCCAGTCAACTCGGCAGGACCCTCCCGGCGCTGCCCCGGTCGACCGCCAGTCCGGTGGGTGTGAACCCCTGGTTCTGGGCGGCGCGAGAGCAACGAGGAACAACGCTAGCAGCGCCCCGGTGAGCTCCTCAAATCGGCTCCCCGGGCCGTGGCCGGGGCTTCGCCGGACGGTAGGCCGAGACGGTGGACTCCCCCGGGATCCAGAACCGCCAGGGACGATCGGGTGCCCCGCGTAGACCCACGCGGGGGCCGGTCCGGTAGTCGATCACCGGGCGCCGGGGACCAGTGTCATCGATCCGCTCGACAGCTCGACCCCGTTCTGTTCACGGGAGATCGCGAGGGCCTGGCACAGTCGCGCCGGCCCGCGTGCGAGGTCACGGTCGATCGCGCTGCCACGCCGCGCCCGGGCCGCTTCGGTGCCCTCGACGACCTCCCCCGCGCGCAGCAGCACGGCACTCGGTGTCCCGGCGGGTCCGCAGACGACGTTGCAGCAGTAGTGCATGCCGTAGGTGAAGTAGACGTAGAGCCGACCCGGCGGGCCGAACATGACGGCATTGCGATCGGTCCGCCCGCGGTAGGCATGGGAGCCGGGATCGTCCGGTCCGTCGTAGGCCTCCACCTCGGTGATCCGCACCGCGACGTCTGCGTGGCGGAGGACGGCGCCCAGCAGCCGCGGCGCGACGTCGAGGACCGGTCCGGCGAGCAGCCCGCCGAGGTCATCCGACCCGGGCACGGTGGTTCTCGACGGCGGTCGCCAGCTCGGCGAGCTGGTCCCGTACCCGGTCCGGCGCGGTCCCGCCGCGGCCGCGCCGGGAGGCGACCGAGCCCTGAGCGGTCAGGACGCCTCGGACGCCGGGCGTCAGGTGGGGGGAGATCTCGGCGAACTGGTCGTCGGTGAGGTCGGCCAGCTCGACACCGAGCTCCTCGCAGCGGCGTACGCACGCTCCCGCGAGCTCGTGGGCGACCCTGAACGCCACGCCTTCGCGTACCAGCCACTCGGCGACATCGGTCGCGAGCGAGAAGCCCTGGGGTGCGAGCTCGGCCATCCGCGCGGTGTTGAAGACGAGCGTGCCGACCATCCCCGTGAAGGCGGGCAGGAGGACCTCGAGCGTGTCGACGGAGTCGAAGACCGGCTCCTTGTCCTCCTGGAGGTCGCGGTTGTAGGCGAGCGGGAGCGCCTTGAACGTGGCCATGAGACCCGAGAGGTTGCCGATCAGCCGCCCCGCCTTGCCACGGGCGAGCTCGGCGACGTCCGGGTTCTTCTTCTGCGGCATGATGCTCGAGCCGGTCGACCAGGAGTCGTGGAGCACGACGAAGTCGAACTCCCGCGTGGACCAGAGAATGACCTCCTCGGCCAGCCGGCTCACGTCGACGCCGATCTGAGCGGTGACGAAGGCGAACTCGGCGACGAAGTCGCGGGCGGCGGTCCCGTCGATCGAGTTGGCGGCCGATCCCTGGAAGCCGAGCTCGTCGGCGACCAGGAGCGGGTCGAGGTCGAGGCTGGACCCCGCCAGCGCACCGGAGCCGTACGGCGACTCCGCGGCAGTGCGCCCGCGCCAGTCCTCGAGCCGCTGCACGTCGCGCAGCAGCGGCCAGGCGTGCGCGAGCAGGTGGTGGGAGAGCAGCACCGGCTGGGCGTGCTGGAGGTGCGTGCGGCCCGGCATGATCACGTCGAGGTGACCGCGGGCCTGCTCGGCGAGTGCGTCGACCAGGTCGAGCACCAGGCCCTGGATGGTGACGCAGTGGTCGAGCAGGAAGGAGCGGAACAGCGTGGCGATCTGGTCGTTGCGGCTGCGACCGGCACGTAGCCGGCCACCGATGTCGGAGCCCACCTCGTCCAGCAGCAGCCGCTCCAGCGCACCGTGGACGTCCTCGTCCGACGGTGTCGGCAGCAGCTCGCCGTCGGCGTAGCGCTGGGCGAGCACGTCGAGGCCGCGGTGGATCTCCGCTTCGTCGTCGGCACTGAGGTAGCCGCCGGCCCCGAGTGCCTTGGCGTGGGCGTGGGACCCGGCGATGTCGTAGAGCCCGAGCCGCCAGTCGAAGTGGGTCGATCGCGACAGCGCCTCGAGCTCCGGCGAGGGGCCACCGTCGAAGCGGCCGCCCCACAGCTTGCCCTGGTTGGTTCTGTGCTCGTTCATCAGTCGGTCCCGAACTCCATGGCGGCGTGGTCGAGCGCTGCGTCTCCGGCGTCGCCCTCGGCCGCGGGGTTCTTGGCGATCCGCGCGTAGCCGCCGGGCTCCAGCTCGCCGTAGAGGGTGCCGTTCTCGACCAGGACCTGGCCCTCGTCGAGCGGCTGCGCGGCGTACGCCTCGAGCTTGTCGCGCGAATCGGCGATGTCGAGGTTGCGCAGCGTGAGCTGGCCGATCCGGTCGAGCGGGCCGAACGCGGCGTTGACGGTGCGCTCCATCGACAGCTTGTCGGGGTGGTAGGAGAAGTGGTCGCCGGCGGTGCGGAGGATCGTGTAGTCCTCACCCCGGCGCAACCGGACCGTCACCTCGCCGGAGACCAGTGAGCCGATCCACCGCTGGATGGCCTCCCGCTGCATCAACGCCTGCGGGTCGAGCCAGCGACCCTGGTAGAGCAGCACGCCCAGGCGGCGGCCCTCCGCGTGGTAGTTGGCGATGGTGTCCTCGTTGTGGACGGCGTTGAGCAGCCGCTCGTAGGCGATCCAGAGCAGCGCCATCCCGGGCGCCTCGTAGATGCCGCGCGACTTGGCCTCGATGATCCGGTTCTCGATCTGGTCGGACATCCCGAGACCGTGTCGGCCCCCGATCGCGTTGACCTCGTGGACCAGCGCCACCGGGTCGGCGTGGTGGATGCCGTTGACGGCGATCGGTCGGCCGCGCTCGAACCGGATCGAGACGTCCTCGGGCTCGATGGTCACCCCCGGGTCCCAGAACTTCACGCCCATGATCGGCTCCACGGTCTCCAGCGAGACGTCGAGGTGCTCGAGCGTCTTCGCCTCGTGGGTCGCGCCCCAGATGTTCGCGTCGGTGGAGTAGGCCTTCTCCTGGCTGTCGCGGTAGGGCAGGTCGCGTTCGGTCAGCCACTGGCTCATCTCGGTGCGACCACCCAGCTCGTGGACGAAGTCGGCGTCGAGCCACGGCTTGTAGATGCGCAGGTCGGGGTTGGCCAGCAGCCCGTAGCGGTAGAACCGCTCGATGTCGTTGCCCTTGAACGTCGAGCCGTCGCCCCAGATGTTGACGTCGTCCTCGTGCATCGCACGGACCAGCATGGTGCCGGTGACGGCGCGCCCGATCGGGGTGGTGTTGAAGTAGGCGCGGCCGCCGGAGCGGATGTGGAAGGCGCCGCACGTCAGGGCGGCAAGGCCCTCCTCCACGAGCTGGCGCCGGCAGTCGATCGCGCGGGCCAGCTCGGCGCCGTACTGGAGCGCGCGGTCGGGTACGCCGTCGATGTCGCGCTCGTCGTACTGCCCGATGTCGGCGGTGTAGGTGCACGGGATCGCGCCCTTGTCGCGCATCCACGCGACGGCGACGGAGGTGTCGAGGCCGCCGGAGAAGGCGATGCCGACGCGCTCGCCGGCGGGCAGGGAGGTGAGGACCTTGCTCACGGGATCGGTTCCTTCGGTTCGGGTGCGTGGTCAGGACGTGGGGTGGTCGCCCGCGAGGGTGAGGAATCGTCGGACCAGGGCGTCGCCGCCCCCGGCCCCGCGACCGATGACCAGGATCGTGTCGTCGCCCGCGATGGTGCCGAGGACGTCGGGCAGCTCTGCCTTGTCGAACGCGCTCGCCAGGAACTGGGCGGCGCCCGGCGGGGTGCGGAGGACGACGAGGTTGGCATTCGCCTCGACGCTCACCAGCAGCTCGTTGCACAGGCGCGACAACCGCTGGGTGGCCGCGGCGCTCTCGCCCGGAGCGGACGGACGGCGGTCGCCGCCCTCGCCGGGTACGGCGTAGACCAGCGCGCCGGAGAGGCCGCGCACCTTGACCGCGTCGAGCTCGACCAGGTCGCGGCTCAACGTTGCCTGCGTGACCTGGAGACCGCTGGAGACCAGCAGGTCGGCCAGCTCGGTCTGGGACCGGACCTCCCGCTGGGTCACGAGCTCCACGATCCGCTGGTGGCGGGCGTTCTTGGTGGTGGGGCGCAGGGCCGCGTCACTCATCCGGGTCACTCCTCTCCCACAGCCAGGTCAGGATCGCCTTCTGCGCGTGGCGTCGGTTCTCCGCCTCGTCCCAGACCGCGGAGCGGGGCCCGTCGATGACCTCGGCGTCGACCTCGCTGCCGCGGTAGGCGGGCAGGCAGTGCAGGAAGAGTGCGTCGGGCCTGGCCTTGCCGAACAGCTCGCTCGTGACCGACCAGCGGCCGAAGACCTGCAGCCGGTCGCCGGACTCGTCCTCCTTGCCCATCGAGACCCAGGTGTCGGTCACGACGACGTCGGCGTCGGTGACGGCGGTGACCGGGTCGGTCTCGAGGGCGACCGAGCCGCCGGTCGTCTCGGCGATGGCGGCAGCGCGCTGGACCATCGCCGCATCGGGCGTGTAGCCCTCAGGGGCACCGATCACGACGTGCATGCCGGCGGTGGCACCGGCCAGCAGCCACGAGTTGCCCATGTTGCAGGCGCCGTCGCCGACGAACGCGACCCGCTGGCCGGCCAGGCTCCCCCGGTGCTCCTGCACGGTCATCAGGTCGGCCAGCAGCTGGCACGGGTGGTAGTCGTCGGTGAGCGCGTTGACGACCGGCACCCCGGCGGCAGCGGCCATCTGATCGATCCGGTCCTGGCCGTAGGTCCGCCACACGATCATCGACGCCTGCCGGCCCAGCACGCGCGCGACGTCGGCGATGGACTCCCGCACGCCGATCCCGGCGAGCTTCCCGTCGATCAGCATCGGGTGTCCGCCGAGCTCCGCGATGCCGGCCGCGAAGGACGCCTGCGTGCGCAAGGTGGGCTTGTCGAAGATCATCGCCACGGTGTGGGGGCCTGCCAGCGGTGTCCGGTCGTACGGCGAGCGCTTGATCGTGGCGGCCAGGGCAAGGACCTCGGCCTGCTCGGCGGGGCTCAGGTCGTCGTCGGCGAGGAAGTGTCGGGTCACCGGGTGCCTCCCAGGGCGGTGTCGAGGATGCCCGGCCAGGCGGAGAGGAAGCCGGCCGCGTCGTCGTCGGTGAGGACCAGCGGCGGCGCCAGCCGGATCAGGTCGGGGCCGGGCATGTTGATGATGAAGCCGGCGTCCTGGGCAGCCGCGACGACCTCAGCGGCCTTGTCGGTCTCGAGGGTGAGCCCGATCAGCAGCCCCTCGCCCCGGACCTCGGTGACCCGCGGGTCGGCTGCCAGGCCGTCGCGCAGCTTCTGGCCGAGCACGGTCGCATGGTCGAGCAGCGCGTCGGCCTCGATGGTGTCGAGCACCGCGAGCGCCGCGGCACAGGCGACCGGGTTGCCGCCGAACGTGGTGCCGTGGTTGCCGGGCTGGAGCAGGTCGGCCGCGTCACCGAGGCCGAGACAGGCGCCGATCGGGATGCCCCCGCCGAGCCCCTTGGCCAGGGTGATGACGTCGGCGCCGAGGCCGGGATCGTGTGCGAGCCAGCGGCCGGTCCGGCCGATGCCGGTCTGCACCTCGTCGATCCACAGCAGCGCGCCGTGGTCGCGGGTGATGGCGCGGGCGGCCGCGAGGTAGCCGTCCGGCGGTACCACGACGCCGGCCTCGCCCTGGATCGGCTCGAGCACCACGGCCGCCGTCCGGTCGTCGACGGCGGCGCGGAGGGCGTCGGCGTCGCCGTACGGGACCCAGGTCACCTCGCCGGGCAGCGGCTCGAACGGCTCGCGGTAGGCAGCCTTGGCCGTCAGCGCCAGCGAGCCCATCGTGCGGCCGTGGAACGCGCCCTCGGCGGCGACCAGCCGGGTGCGACCGGTGAGTCGGGTGAGCTTGAGGGCAGCCTCGTTGGCCTCGGCGCCGGAGTTGGCGAAGAAGACCTTGCCGTCGCCGGGGACCAGGGCCAGCAGCCGCTCGGCGAGCCTGACCTGGGGCTCGCTCGTGAAGAAGTTCGAGACGTGGCCGAGGGTGCCCAGCTGCGCGGTGACGGCCTCGAGCAGGGCCGGGTGGCCGTGGCCGAGGGCGTTGACCGCGATCCCGCCGAGAAGGTCGACGTACTCGTTGCCGTCGGCGTCCCAGACGTGGGCGCCCTCGCCGCGGGTGAGGACCAGCTTCGGCGGCCCGAAGGTGTTCATCAGGGACGCGGCATAGCGCTGCTTCCAGCCGGCTGACAGGTTCATGGCAGGGCCCTCTTCAGTCGGGTGGCGACGCCGGGCAGCACCTGGGTCCC
Organism: uncultured Actinomycetota bacterium; assembly: GCA_963804845.1. Taxonomy (GTDB): domain Bacteria; phylum Actinomycetota; class Actinomycetes; order Propionibacteriales; family Nocardioidaceae; genus Nocardioides. The sequence continues at coordinate 1,558,861 of CAWDSA010000007.1, forward strand.
GATCCCCTCGTCGGTGAACAGCTCGAGCAGCACGGCGTGGGGCTCGCGGCCGTCGACGACGGTGGCCTTGGGTACGCCGCCGGTCACCGCCTGCAGGCAGGCCTGCATCTTGGGCACCATCCCGCTCGCGAGGGTCGGCATCAGCTCGGCCAGCGCCTCGGGGCTGATCTCCTGGATGACGTCGTCGCTGTCGGGCCAGTCGCGGTAGAGACCCTCGACGTCGGTCAGCACCAGCAGCTTCTCGGCACCGAGCGCGATCGCCAGGGCAGCGGCGGCGGTGTCGGCGTTCACGTTGTGGACCAGGCCGTCGGCGTCGGGCGCGACACTGGAGATGACCGGGATCCGACCCGCCTCGACCAGGTCGAGCACCGACTCCGGGCGTACGGATGCCACCTCGCCGACCAGCCCGAGGTCGACCTCTTCGCCGTCGACGATGGTGTTGGCCGGCTTGGCGGTGAACAGGCCGGCGTCCTCTCCGGAGAGCCCGACTGCCAGCGGTCCGTGGTCGTTGATCAGCCCGACCAGCTCGCGCTGCACCTGCCCGACCAGCACCATCCGGACCACGTCCATCGCCTCCGGGGTCGTCACTCGCAGGCCGCCGCGGAACTCCGACTCGATGCCGAGCTTGTCGAGCATCGTGGAGATCTGGGGGCCACCGCCGTGGACCACCACCGGTTTGAAGCCGGCGAACCGCAGGAAGACGATGTCCTCGGCGAAGGCCTGCTTGAGGGTCTCGTCGGTCATCGCGTTGCCGCCGTACTTCACCACCACGGTCTTGCCGCTGTAGCGCTTCAGCCAGGGCAGCGCGCCGGCGAGGACGCGGGCCTTGGCAGCAGCGTTGGCGTAGTGGGCGGCGGCGTCGGGATCCATGGTCATGAGGAGTAGGCGCTGTTCTCGTGGACGTAGGCGTGGGTGAGGTCGTTGGTCCAGACGGTGGCCCGGGCCGTGCCGGACTTGAGGTCGATGGTCACGGAGACCTCGCGGCCGGTCAGATCGACCTTGGCAGGATCCTCGGCGGGGGTCGAACCGCGGCAGACCCAGACCCCGTTGATGGCGACGTCGAGATCCGCCGGATCGAATGCGGCGTCGGTGGTGCCGATGGAGGCCAGCACCCGGCCCCAGTTGGGGTCCTTGCCGAACACCGCAGCCTTGAAGAGGTTGCTGCGTGCGACGCTGCGGCCGACGGCAACGGCGTCGTCCTCGGTCGCGGCATTCAGCGTGGTGATCGCGATCTCGTGGTCGGCGCCCTCGGCATCGGCGAGCAGCTGCATCGCCAGGTCGGTGCAGGCGCGCGTCAGGACCGCCGTGAAGTCCTCGGCGGACGGCGTGATGCCGCTGGCGCCGCTCGCGAGGACGGTGACCGTGTCGTTGGTCGACATGCAGCCGTCGGAGTCGAGCCGGTCGAAGCTGACCCTGGTCGCGGCGCGGAGCGCGGCGTCGAGGTCGGCAGCGGGCACGACGGCGTCGGTGGTGAGCACGACCAGCATCGTGGCGAGCTGCGGGGCCAGCATGCCGGCGCCCTTGGCCATGCCCGCGACGCTCCAGCCGGCCTCCTCGACCACGACCTGCTTGCTGACCGAGTCGGTGGTCATGATGGCGGCGGCCGCGTCGTCGCCTCCGGCCGGGTCGAGGGCGTCGTACGCCGCATCGACGCCCGCGAGGACCTGCGCGCGGTCGTTGACGAGCCCGATCAGGCCGGTGGAGCAGACGACGACGTCGAGGGCACCGATCCCGAGGTGGTGGGCGACGCGCTCGGCGACGGCGTGGGTCGTCAGGAAGCCGTCGGGACCGGTGTAGCAGTTGGCTCCGCCCGAGTTGAGGACGACCGCCCGGACCACGCCGTCGCGGACGACCTGCTCGCTCCACAGCACCGGGTTGGCCTTGCAGCGGTTGGCGGTGAAGACGCTGGCGGAGTCGTGGCGGGGGCCGTCGTTGACGACGAGCGCGACATCCTTGCCGCCACTCGACTTCAGCCCGGCAGCGACGCCGGCCGCCCGGAAGCCGCGCGGGGCGGTCACGCTCACGGGGCGATCCCGACGGCGGAGAGGCCGGTGGCCTCGTCGAGCCCGAGCGCGAGGTTGAGGCACTGCACCGCCGCACCGCCGGTGCCCTTGGCGAGGTTGTCGACGACGCCCACGGCGACCAGGCGGCGGGATGCCTCGTCCACGACGACCTGGAGCTGCACGGTGTTGGAGCCGAGGACCGACTGGGTCTGCGGCCAGCTGCCCGGTGGGAGGACGTGGACGAACGGCTCGTCGGCGTATGCCTTGGCGTAGGTGGCGTGGGCCTCGTCGGTGGAGACGTCACCGGCCAGGGGTGCCGAACAGGTGGCGAGGATGCCGCGCGACATCGGCACCAGGGTCGGGGTGAAGCTGACCCGGACATCTCCGCCGGCGACGCGGGTGAGGTTCTGCACGATCTCGGGGGTGTGGCGGTGAGTCCCGCCGACGCCGTAGGCGCTGGCGTTGCCCATGACCTCGCTGCCGAGCAGGTGGGGTCGGGGCGCCTTGCCGGCGCCGCTCGTGCCGGACGCCGCGACCACGACCACGTCGGGCTCGACCAGGCCCGCGGCCAGAGCCGGTACGAGCGCGAGCGTGGAGACCGTGGGATAGCAACCGGGGACCGCGACCCGGCGCGCGCCGGCGAGCAGCTCACGCTGGCCGGGGAGCTCCGGCAGCCCGTAGGGCCACGAACCCGCGTGCTCGCCGCCGTAGAACTGCTCCCAGAGCGCGGCGTCCTCCAGCCGGAAGTCGGCACCGCAGTCGATGACGACGGTGTCGTCACCGAGCGCCGACGCGAGCGGGCCGGACTGCCCGTGCGGCAGGCCGAGCACGACCACGTCGTGGCCGGCCAGGGTCTCGGGCGTCGTGGGCTCGAGCACCCGGTCAGCCAGTGGCACCAGGTGAGGCTGCAGGGTGCCGAGGGTCTCCCCCGCGTTGGAGCCGCCGGTCAGGGCGCCGATCTCGGCCTCGGGGTGGGCCAGCAGCAGCCGCAGCACCTCTCCCCCGGCGTACCCGCTGGCTCCGGCGACCGCCACGCTGAACGTCATGTGCATGACTATACATGCCTCCGAATGTTCCCCAGCAGGGGTTCTCGGCGTCGGTGGCGCTCACTAGGTTCGCTCCATGGAACGACTGACTCCCGACGCCTACCTCGACCTGCTCGCTTCGGAGTCACACCGGTTTCGCGAGGTGCTCGCCGAGTGTGACGCGCACGCCCGAGTGCCTGGTTGCCCCGGGTGGGACGCCGCCGATCTCGCCTGGCACCTCACCCGGGTCCAGGCGTTCTGGGCCTGGATCGTCGCCCACCGACCGGAGTCGCCCTCGGATCGGGTCGCACCCGAGCGGCCGGTGTCGTACGCCGACGTGCTGACGGCGTTCGACCAGCACTCTGCCGCGCTCCAGGCGTCGCTCGCGGACGCCGATCCGGGTGACCGGGCCTGGACCTGGTCCGACGACCAGTCGGTGGGGTTCGTGCTGCGACGCCAGGCGCTCGAGGCGCTCGTGCACCGGATCGACGCCGAGCAGACGGCCGGCACGACGACGCCGCTCGACGTCCGGCTGGCCGCCGACGGCGTCGACGAGGTCCTCGACGTCATGGTCGGCGCCGCTCCCGACTGGGCCAGCTTCAACCCGCTCCCCCATCACCTGCGCCTCGACATCACCGACGCCGAGGCGTCGGTCTGGGTGCAGCTCGGACGGGTGGCCGGCACCGACCCCGACGACACGCACCACGACGACGACGGCCTCCACGTCGTCGCCGACCCGGGCGTCGAGCCCGACGCGGTCATCAGCGGCGACGCGGCGCCGCTGCTGACGCGACTGTGGCGACGCGGCGACGGGGCCGAGATCCACCTGGCCGGCGACCTGGCCATCGTCGATCGCTTCCGGCAGGTCATCCACCAGCCCCTCTAGGTGCGCTGGACCGCCCCGCAGCGGGCCACTGCCGCGGCGACCGCGGCGTCGCGGGCGGCTGCGACCTCGCCTTCGACCAACGTGCGGTCAGGTGCCCGGAAACGCAGCGCAAAGGCCAACGACTTCTTGCCCTCGCCGATCTGGTCCCCGGTGTAGACGTCGAAGAGGCGGATCGACTCGAGCAGCTCGCCGGCCCCCTCACGCAGCGCGGCCTCGACCTCGGCGACCGTCACCGCAGTGTCGACCACGAGGGCGACGTCCTCCTTGGCGACCGGGTAGTTGGAGAAGCTGGGGGCGCGGGTCGAGTCGGGTGCGAGCGCGAGCAGCGCGTCGAGGTCGACCTCGGCTGCCACGGTGCGCGGCGGTACGCCGTACGCCGTGCACACCCGCGGGTGCAGCTCGCCTGCCCAGCCCAGCACGGTCTCGCCGGCGACGACCTCGGCGCAACGGCCGGGATGCCAGGGCGGCTTCGCGGCCGACCGGACGGAGACCTCGACGCCGACGGCGTGCGCGACCTCGCGCACGGCGGACAGCGCGTCGCTCCAGTCGTAGGGGCTCGCACCGCCGTCCCACCACCCGGAACGGGTGCGCTCACCGGTGGCGACCACGCCGAGGTGGAGCGGCTGGTCCGGAACCGCCTTGGTGAGGTCGTCGAACTCGCCCTCGGTCGGCCGTCGGTCGACAGGCAGGATCGTGGTTCCCCTGCCGGCGTCGGGACGGGTCACGGTGGCGAGCTCGAACAGCGCGAGGTCCGCCGTGCCACGACCGGTGTTGCGGGCGACCGCCTTCAGCAGCCCCGGCAGCACGGTGGTGGTCATCGACGGCTCCTCGGCCGACAGCGGGTTGGCCAGCGAGAGGAGCTGGCGCCGGTCGTCGTCGGCCGGCAGCCCCAGCGCGTCGAGGTCCTTCGGGCCGATGAACGGGAAGCTGATGACCTCCACGAAGCCGGCGCCGGCCAGGGTGCGGCCGATCCGGCGGCGCAGCCGCTGGCGCGGAGTGAGGCCTCGGCCCGACGGGGCCGGAGGCAGTACCGAGGGCACGTTGGCGTAGCCGACGATCCGTGCGACCTCCTCGACCAGGTCGTGGGGATCGGTGAGGTCGGGGCGCCACGGCGGGACGACCGCGGTCAGCTCGCCCTCGGAGACCGACACCTCGCAGCCGACGGCGGTCAGGTTGCGGACGACGGTGGGTTCGTCGATCTCCATGCCCGTGATCCGCGCCGGCAGGTCGACCGGCATCGTGATCCGGCCCGGCGTGGGCGGTTCGCCGACGACCGTGACACCCGGCTCGATGCTGCCGCCGCCGTACGTCGTGAGCAGCTCGACCACCCGGTCGGCCGCTGCCTCGCAGATGGTCGGGTCGACGCCGCGCTCGTTGCGCTTGCCGGCCTCGGAGGTGATCCGGTGCCGCCGGCCGGTCCGGAACATCGCGACCGCGTCCCAGTGAGCGGCCTCGACCAGGACGTGGGTGGTGGTGTCGGACATCTCGGTGTCCTCGCCGCCCATGACCCCGCCGAGCCCGATGATCCCGGAGTCGTCGGTGACGACGAGGTCTTCGGGCGAGAGCGCCCGGTCGGTGCCGTCGAGCGTGGTCAGTCGCTCGCCTTCGCCGGCGCGGCGCACCCGGATCGCGCCCTGCACCTTGTCGGCGTCGTAGCCGTGGATCGGCCGGCCGGTCTCGAGCATGACGTAGTTGGTGACGTCGACGGCCAGCGAGATCGGCCGCATGCCGGCCTGCTGGATGCGCCGCGCGAGCCAGTCGGGAGTCGGCGCGGTCGGGTCGAACCCGGTGACCGTCCGGGCGACGAAGACCGGGCATCCCACGGCGTCGTCGACCGCGACCGGGTAGCCCTGGTCGTCGGCCGGCGGCACGTCCCGCTCGACCGGGTCGAGGAAGCGTGCGTCGTAGGCCAGCGCGGCTTCGCGGGCGATGCCGCGCAGGGAGAGGGCGTAGGCGCGGTCGGGGTTGATCTCGAACTCGATGACGATGTCGTCCAGTCCCAGGACGGACCGCGCGTCCTGTCCGGGCTCGCCGGCGCCGTCGGGCAGCACGATGATCCCGTCGTGCTCGTCCCCCAGGCCGAGCTCGCGGGCCGAGCAGATCATCCCGGCCGAGACGTGGCCGTAGGTCTTGCGCGCGGAGATCTCGAAGTTGCCCGGCAGCACCGCCCCGGGCAGCACCACGACGACGAGGTCACCGGGGGCGTAGTTGTGGGCGCCGCAGACGATGCCTTGCGGCTCGCCGGTCCCGTTGGCGGCGCCGACGTCGACGGTGGACCAGTTGATGGTCTTGCCGTTCTTCTGCGGCTCGGGCTCCATGGTGAGCACGCGACCGATGACCAGCGGACCGGTGATGTCGTCACCGGGACGGTGGAGCGCCTCGACGCGGAGACCCAGGTCGGTCAGCGAGTCGGCGAACTTCTCGGTGTCCAGGTCGTCCGGCAGGTCGACGTACTCACGGATCCAGGCCAGCGGGGCACGCACGGGGTCAGAGCTCCGTTCCGAAGGCGGACGAGAAGCGGACGTCGCCCTCGAAGAAGTCGCGCAGGTCGGCGGCACCGGTCGCGAACATCAGCGTCCGGTCGATCCCCATGCCGAAGGCGAAGCCGGTGTAGCGCTCGCTGTCGATGCCGCACGCCGTCAGCACCCGGGGGTTGACCACACCGCAGCCGCCCCACTCGATCCAGCCCTCGCCGCGACAGGTGCGGCAGGCGTCGGAGTCGACACCCCGGCAGACGAAGCAGCGCAGGTCGACCTCGGCGGACGGCTCCGTGAAGGGGAAGTACGACGGCCGGAACCGGGTCGCGATGCCGTCGCCGAACATGCGGGCGGCGAAGTGGTCGAGCGAGCCCTTGAGGTGGGCGAGCGTGATGCCCTCGTCGACGACCAGGCCCTCGACCTGGTGGAACATCGGGCTGTGGGTCGCGTCGTACTCGTCGGTGCGGAAGACCCGGCCCGGGCACACGACGTAGATCGGCGGGGTGCGGGTGAGCATGGTCCGCGCCTGCACGGGTGACGTGTGCGTGCGCAGCACGAGGTGGTGGTCGGCAGGCTCGGCCCAGAACGTGTCCTGCATCGTCCGGGCCGGGTGGTCCTCCCCGAGGTTGAGAGCGTCGAAGTTCAGCCACTCGGCCTCGACGATCGGGCCCTCCGCGACCTCCCAGCCCATCGCGACGAAGATGTCCTCGATCTGCTCCCCGCCGGTGGTGAGCGGGTGGCGGCTGCCGCGCGGTGTCCGGTCGACCGGCAGCGTGACGTCGACGGTCTCCTCGACCAGCATCCGCTGCTCGTGCTCGGCCTCGAGCACCACCGCGCGAGCCGCGAGCGCCTGGTTGACCGTCGCCCCGCGCCCGGCCGACGCGCTGGCCGGCCTCCTTCTTCGCCTGCGGCGGCAGGGCGCCGATCTCGCGGTTGGCCAGTGCCAGCGGCGACCGGTCACCCGCGTGGTCGAGCCGGACCTGCTTGAGCTCGGCGAGGTCGCCGGCGGACTCGATCGCGGCGAGGGCGGCGTCGCGCATTGCGGCCACCTGGTCGGCGTCGAGCGGCGTGACCTGCACCGGGTCGTAGTCGCTGTTGGGTCCGGACATGGGGTGAGTCTAGGAAGTGTGGCTCCCAGCCCGCGAACCGGTTCCTGACCGGCGCCGCCGGGCCGTTTCGGAAACGTCCCGGCGGCAGTAGCCTGACGGAGTCTCGGGCCCACCGACTCCGTCGAGAGGATCTGCCATGACTTCCAAGCGTCTTGCGGTACCCGTGGCCGTCGTGGCCACGGCTGCCCTCACTCTCGCCGCCCCGCCTCTCACCCAGGCCGCGGCACCCACAGCCAAGGCGGATGTCACCGTCACCATCGACAACGAGCAGACCGACATCTTCGGCACGCTCAAGAGCCCGCGCCGGGAGTGCAAGGCCGAGCGCGAGGTGCGGCTGATCAAGCAGAAGGGCTCACGCGGGGGCGGCGACGACTCCCACTTCGCCAACGACACCACCGACCTCCAGGGCGGCCAGTGGGTCTGGGATACCGGTCAGCTCGGCACCGAGGGCCGCTTCTACGCCCGGGTCAAGGCCACCCCGAACTGCAAGGCCGACGAGAGCCCGACCATCCGGGTGCAGCGCGACAACTGAGCTAGGCCTCGGCTGCGGCCGGCCAGTCGACGCAGATCCGGGCGCCACCGCCCTCGGCGTCGCCGATCGTCACGGTGCCGCCGTGGGCGTGGGTGAGGCCGTTGACGAGGTAGAGGCCGAGGCCGGAGCCGCCACGTGCGCCGCCGGTCCAGAACTTGGTGAACACCCGGCGCCGCATCTCCTCCGCGATGCCGGAGCCGTCGTCCTCGACGAAGAGCCGGATGCCGTCGTGCTCAGCGTCCGGGTGGAGCCGGTGCAGGCTGATCCGGACCTCACCGGAGCCGTGACGGACGGCGTTCTCGACCAGGTTGGTGACGACCTGGGTGAACTTGTCGGGGTCGGCCGCGATCCGCGGCAGGTCGTCATCTGCCGCGAACTCCACGTGGCGGGCGGTGCCCGCGACGATCGAGTCGACGACCCGAGCCGACCAGGACCGCGGCGTCGCAGGGACGCGGGTGGAGCGAGAGCCGGCCGGTGTCGATCCGCGCGACGTCGAGCAGCTCGGCGATCAGTCGGCTGAGCCGGTCGGAGTCCGAGTGGACCGTTCTGAGCATCAACTTCTTCTGCTCCTCGGTCAGCTGGTCCCAGCGGTTGAGCATCACCTGCACGAAGCCCTTGACGCCGGTGAGGGGCGAGCGGAGCTCGTGGGCGACGGTCGCGACGAGGTCGGAGCGCTCGCGGTCGAGGCGGGCGCGGCCTCGGCCGCTGCGCAGCACGACGGCGACCCGGTTGACGGCAGCCCCGCTTCGAGGGCGGCTGATCCGGGCGGTCGTGAGGACCTCGAGGCCGCTGGCGAGCAGCCAGGACTGCTCGGGCACGCCGGTCCGGATCGTCAGTCCGTCGTAGGGCGCGTTCTCGCGGCACCAGTCACGCCCCGCGTTGTCGGTCAGTGTGAGCACGCTCCCGAGCGGCTGCCCCACCGCGCTGGCGGCGTCGATGCCCAGCATCCGTGCCGCCCGTGCCGAGACCAGCTCGACGAGTCCGTCGGCACCGGCTATGACCACACCGTCGGGCAGCACGTTGGCCAGCGACTGCGGTGTCATCGGCTCGGCCACAGGGACATCCTGACCCATGTCGACGTCGTCAGCGGCGAGCGCGCGCCGTCGCGTAGAGGCAGACCGCGGCGGCGGTGGCGAGGTTGAGGCTCTCGGCTCGCCCGGGGATCGGGATCCGGACCCGGTGGTCGGCCAGCGCGGCCGTCTCGGCCGGGAGCCCCCAGGCTTCGTTGCCGAACAACCAGGCGACCGGCCCGCGCATGAGGTCATCGGCCTCGAACAGGTCGACGTCGCCCTCGCCATCGGCAGCCAGGACGACGAGCCCCGCCCCGCGAGCGGTGGCGACCGCGTCTTCGGTGTCGGTCGCGACGGCCACGGGCACGTGGAAGAGGCTGCCGACGGTGGCCCGCACCGTCTTGGGGTTGTAGGGATCGACCGAGTGGCCGGTCAGCAGCACGCCGCCGGCGGCGACCGCGTCGGCGGTGCGGATCACCGTGCCGGCGTTGCCGGGATCGCGAACGTCGGCGCAGATGACCAGCAGGCTCGGACGAGGTTCGACGAGCTCGACCGTCGTACGGTCGAGGAAGCGACACACTGCGATGACGCCGGCCGGGGTGACGCTGTCGCTGAGGGAGGCCATCGCCCGGTCGTCGACCGGTGTCCACGGCACGCCGGCGTGGCCGGCCGCATCGACCAGGACGGCGTGCGCTCGAGTCGCGGCGGGGGTGGCGAACACCTCGACCGCGCAGCCAGGCAGCGAGAGTGCGCCCTCGACCGCGTTCGGGCCGTCGGCAAGGAACAGCCGCCGCTCGGCGCGAACCGGGCGGCGGCTGAGCTTGCGTGCCTCCTTGACGCGACCACTCCTGGAATTGAGCGGAGCGCCCGCAGTCAGGGGCTCGGCCACAGAGTCAGGACGCCTTCGGCGCGTTGACGTCCTCGGGCAGGGCGGCCTTGGCGGTCTCGACGAGCGCGGTGAACGCAGGCGCGTCGTTGACGGCGAGGTCGGCCAGGATCTTGCGGTCCACCTCGACGCCGGCCAGGTGGAGGCCCTGGATGAAGCGGTTGTAGGTCATCCCCTGCGCGCGGGCAGCGGCGTTGATCCGCTGGATCCACAGCCGTCGGAAGTTGCCCTTGTTCTTGCGGCGGTCGTTGTAGCTGTAGACCAGCGAGTGGGTGACCTGCTCCTTGGCCTTGCGGTAGAGGCGCGAGCGCTGACCGCGGTAACCCGAGGCCCGCTCGAGGGTGGTCCTGCGCTTCTTGTGGGCGTTCACTGCGCGCTTGACGCGTGCCATGTCTTTACTCCTTGCTCAGTGCTTCGTCGTGGTCGCACTCGACCACCTGTGGGGTGGGCGGGTCAGCGACCCAGCAGCTTCTTGGCGCGCTTGACGTCGGCCTTGGCGACCTCGGTGGTGCCGGACATCCGGCGGGTCACCTTGGAGGGCTTCTTCTCCAGGTTGTGGCGCAGGCCCGCCTTCTGGCGGCGGATCTTGCCGGTTCCGGTCACGCGGAAGCGCTTGCTGGCACCGGAGTGCGTCTTGTTCTTCGGCATCGTGTTCTTCCTTCGGTTGCTCTTGTGTCTCGTTGGGCCTGTCAGGTCGTTGTCACGGCTTCGCCGCGACGTGCTCGATTGAGCAGTGACTTCGTCACGCCTCGATCTCGGGATCCAGGTTCTCGGAGCGGCCACGTTCCTTCTTCTGGGCGACCGGCCCCGCGGCGTGCGCCGCGTCGCGCTCGGCCTGCTCCTCGGCCTCGACCGCGGCCCGCTCGGCGGCCCGCGACTCCTTCTGGGCCTCGTGGTCGGCCCTGGCCTCGGCCTTCTTGCGGTGGGGACCCAGGACCATGATCATGTTGCGGCCGTCCTGCTTGGGCGACGACTCGACGAAGCCCAGCTCCTCGACGTCCTCGGCCAGCCGCTGCAGCAGCCGGAACCCGAGCTCGGGGCGGTGCTGCTCGCGACCGCGGAACATGATGGTGATCTTGACCTTGTCGCCTGCCTTGAGGAACCGCACGACGTGACCCTTCTTGGTCTCGTAGTCGTGCTGGTCGATCTTCGGGCGGAGCTTCATCTCCTTGATGATGACGTTGGTCTGGTTCCGACGGGCCTCACGGGCCTTCTGGGCGTTCTCGTACTTGAACTTCCCGTAGTCCATGAGCTTGCAGACCGGCGGTCGGGCCATGGGAGCCACCTCGACGAGATCGAGGTCGGCCTCCTGGGCCAGCTTGAGGGCCTGGTCGGTCGGGACGATGCCCACGGTCTCGCCGTTGGGTCCCACGAGCCGGACCTCGGGTACCCGGATCCGGTCGTTGATACGAAGCTCGGTGCTGATGAGTCCTCCAGTGTGGTTTTCGCTTACCGGTTGACTCCCCGCGTCATCGGCCCGGACCGGCGCCGAAATCGAAAAGAGGCTCCCGCTGTTCACAAGCGGAAGCCAGTCGCGCCACGTCGCCCGGAAAACCGTACGCGTGCCGCCGGTCACGACGTTGGTACGTCGTCACCGTGACCGGACCCGACGACCTGTGTCGGTCGATGCGGGTGGGAGACGTGAAGCTGCTGGTCCCCGCTTGTGAGATCGGTCCTGTCACGGGTGTGACGGAACTGATCGGTCAACGCCGCACCTTACCGGTTCATTCCGTGGCCGGTCGAATCCAGGCCCAGTAGTTCGAACCGCGCTCGCCGACCCGGCTGAGCTGCCAGCCGGCCGCCAGCGCACGGAGGTCCTCACCCTCGATCGGAAAGCGGACCGGGCCTGCCACGTCGACCACTAGGGCCTGCAGCCTGCTCGTGGAGCGCCGAGGCGGCGGCGGTGGGCGCGGAGACCGGGACCGGCCGCGCCTCGGCGTTCCACGCCGTCAGCGACGCCGTCCCGGTGAAGGCGAGCAGCCCGCGCCTGCCGTCGGGCCGGGTGAGGAGCACGGTCGCCATGTCGCTGGTCTTGTCGTGGGCGAGTCCGGCGTCATCGACCTCCACGTCGCCGGCGATCGCGACCACCGGTACCAGCAGCCGTGACGCCCGCAGGGCGTCCAGCACCTCCACGTACTCCCCCTCACCGGAGGCGTACGCCGTGAGCGCTGCCGTCACCGCGGGGTCGGCTGCCCCGTCGTCTCCGGGGAAGCCGGGGTCAGGGATCGATCTCGACACGCCTCCCATCCTGACAGCCCAGCCCTCGCACCCGGCACGGGCCGCTGTGACGGGTGTGCCAAGGTTGGAGGCGTGGACGAGGTGACCTGGGCGGCGCTCACGACGGTGCTGACGGCCATCGGCGCGGCCTGGACCTGGTACGCCTTCCGCCACCGGGGCCTGGCCTCGGGCCTGCGGGGGGCCGGGCTGACGCTGCTCCCGCCTGCGGCCTTCCTCACCGGCACTCTCGAGATGTTCTCCGAGATCGGGGGGTCGGTCTTCGACTGGGCCACCAGCCTGGTCCTCAGCCCGATGGTGTGGGCCGGAATCGTGCTGACCGGCGTCTCGGTGCTGCTCCTCGGCTCCTCGGCCTACCTGCGTGAGCGCGGCCGGGGTGGCGCGCCCGGCGCGGAGCGCCAAGCAGGTCGGCGCCGGCAGCGACCCCGCCGCACTTCCCCCGTCATCGGGTCGGGGCGAGCCCGCCATCGACGACGACCTCGCCGACATCGAGGCGATCCTGAAGCGCCGCGGGATCACCTGATGGCGCCGACCTCGGGCGGGCGGCGCGAGCTCGCCCGCCGGCTCGCCGCGGCCGTGGCGACGATGCATGCCTCCGGTGAACCGTTGCCGACTCCTGCCATGGTCGTCGACCTCGACGCCTTCGACCACAACGCTGCCGACCTGGTGCGCCGCGCGCAGGGCAAGCCGATCCGGGTCGCGTCGAAGTCGGTGCGCGTCCCGGCAGCTCCTCGAGCGTGCGCTCCGCGTCGACGGCATCGCCGGCGTCCTCGCCTTCACGCTCCGCGAGGCGCTGTGGCTCTACGAGCGAGGCGTCAGCGACGACATCGTCGTTGCCTACCCGACGGTCGACCGCACCGCGCTCGGCAGGCTGGTGGCCTCGCCCGGTGCCGCTTCCGCGATCACGCTGATGATCGACGACGTCGCCCACCTCGACGTGGTCGACTCCGTGCGCCACTCCCTGGCGGTCCCGATCCGGGTGGCGATCGACGTCGATGCCGGACTGCGCATCGGTGGCCAGCACGTCGGCCCGAAGCGGTCACCCCTCTACGACCCGGCGTCGGTGTTGGTCCTCGCCCGCGCCGTCGCGGAGCGTCGCGGGTTCCGGCTGGTGGGGGTGATGACGTACGAAGGTCAGGTCGCCGGGGTGCCCGACGTGGTCCCGACCCAGCGGGCGCGGTCCCTGATCGTGCGAGGGCTGAAGCAGGCGTCCCAGACCCAGCTGGAGGTACGACGCCAGCAGGTGGCCGACGCGCTGGCCGGAGTGGCCGAGCTGGAGTTCTGGAACGCCGGTGGCTCGGGCTCGGTCGAGTCGACGGCCCAGGATCCGGTCGTGACCGAGGTGGCGGCAGGCTCCGGGCTCCTGGTCCCGACCCTGTTCGACCACTACCAGTCGTTCGACCCGGTGCCGGCGGCGCTGTTCGCACTCCCCGTCGTACGCCGCCCGTCGGCCGGGATCGCGACCGTCCACGGCGGCGGGCTGGTCGCCTCGGGTGCCGCCGGCCGCGACCGGCTGCCGGTGCCGTGGATACCGGAGGGTCTCCACCTGACCACGCTCGAAGGAGCCGGCGAGGTGCAGACGCCGCTCACCGGGCCGGCAGCGGCCCACCTGCGGGTGGGCGACCTGGTGTGGTTCCGGCATGCCAAGTCCGGCGAGCCCTTCGAGCACACCAACGACGTACGGCTGCTGGCCGGCGAGGCGTTCGTCGACGTCGTGGAGACCTACCGCGGCCTCGGTCTCGCCTTCTGACACGACGAAGGCCCCCGCCGCACTGGCGGGGGCCTGTCGTACGACGTGAGATCAGCCGCGCGTGGTCTGGATGCAGACCCGGCGGGAGTAGGACGTCTTGAAGGCGTCGTTGCCCTTGATCTTCACCCGGTAGCAGACAACGCCGACGCGGTTGAGGGCGGCGATGCGCTGGCGGTACTTGCTCTGGCCGTTGGTCTTGAACTTGCGGTAGTTGTCCCACTTGTTCGCACTCTTGAGCTTGCGCTCGACGAACGCAAAGCGGTTCTCGTAGTCGGGCTTCACGTTGCCCTTGATGATGAACTTGCCCTGCTTGGGCTCCTTGCCGACGATCTTGATCGTGCGCTCCGGCTTGTCGCCGGCCGGCTCGGCATTGGCCGTGCCGAGGGCGGCGAGCGGTGCCGTGGCGACCAGCGCGACGGTGGCAGCGACGAGTCGCATGCGTGTGGCGAACATGTGCAGTTCCCTCCTGGAACGATGACTGGATCCCAACTGGGTCAACCCTGCCCCAAGGCGACACGTTCAAACCCGGTTTCCTGACATTCCGGGCCGGCGCGGGGCCGCTGCGCTGCTCGGTGCCTATCGTTGCGCCGTGACCCAGCCGGTGACTCAGCCCGCGGCCGCGGTTCTCGACCTCGCCCGTCGTCGCCTCCCGACGCTTGGTCGCGGGCGGCTGGTGTGCATCGACGGCCCGGCCGGATCCGGCAAGACGACGCTCGCGGAGCGGCTCCTCGCGCTCGAGCCCGAGGCGACGGTCGTGCACATGGACGACCTCTACGAGGGTTGGGACGGCCTCCCGACCGTGACCGCGCAGCTGGACAGGCTGCTGCTCCCGCTCGCCGAGGGTCAGCCCGGGAGCTACCGGCGCTGGGACTGGCACCGGGGGGCCTGGGCCGAGGAGGTCACCGTCGAGCCCACCGACCTGCTGGTGCTGGAAGGCGTCGGGTCGGGATCGCAGCCTGCGGCCCCGCTGACGACGGTCCTCGCGTGGGTGGAGGCACCCCACGACCTGCGGATGCGGCGCGGGCTGGATCGCGACGGCGACGCCTTCGCGCCGTACTGGGAGGCGTGGGCCGCGGCAGAGGCCGAGCACTTCACGCGTCACCGCACGCGGGAGCGCGCCGACCTCCTCGTCGACGGCCAGGGGCGGTGGCGTCCCGGCTCAGCCGGACCGGGCCAGCAGCAGGCGTAGCTCGGCCACCGCTCGCCGCGCGCGGCCGCCGTCGGAGCCCTGGATGCCCATCGCCGGCTGGCTGGTGCCGTCGGCGAGGTCGAGCACGGCCCAGGGGGCGCCGGGCGGCAGGTGGACCGCCAGCACCTCGGCCCACTCATAGGCGTGGGTGCGGTAGCCGTTGACGACCACCAGCCGGTCGGCCTCGGCCACGACCCGCGACCGGGCCATCGCGAACCCGGCCGAGTAGAAGAGCAGGCCGAGGAAGACGACGGTGCCGCGCTGGAACCAGGAGAACCGGGCCCGGGTCTCCGCGTCGAAGGCGAACCACGCGAATGCGCACACAAGCAGCAGCGCTCCTCCGAACAGCGCCCCCGCCATCCGGACGCCGAAGGGTCGCCAGGTGTGGGGCAGCTCCGGCTCAGAGACGGCAGGCATGGATGTCGGTGAGGAGGATGCCGCGGGCGCCGATGTCGAAGAGCTCGTCCATCAGCCGCTGCGCACCCAGCCGCGGGACCATCGCGCGCACCGCGACCCAGCCCTCGCGGTGGAGGGGCAGCACGGTGGGACTCTCGATGCCGGGCGTGAGAGCGACGGCCTCGGCCACGCGTTCCGTGGGGATGTCGTAGTCCATCATCACGTAGCTCCGCGCGACCAGGACCCCGTCGATCCGGCGCCGGAAGACCTCGAAGCCGGCCGGCGTCTCACCGCCGCGGGTGACCAGCACCGCCTCGGACTCCAGGATCGTCTCGCCGAACGTCTCGAGCCCGGCGGCCTTGAGGGTGCTGCCGGTCTCGACCACGTCGGCGATCACGTCGGCGACGCCGAGCTGGATGCTGGTCTCGACGGCGCCGTCGAGGCGCGTCACGGAGGCCTCGATCCCCTGCCGCTCCAGGAAGCCGGTCACGATGCCGACGTACGACGTGGCGATCCGCTGGCCGGCGAGGTCGGCGAGCTCGGAGAACTGGCCGGAGGGGCCGGCGAACCGGAAGCGGCTGGTGCCGAACCCGAGGCCCATCACCTCCTCTGCCTTGGCGCCGGAGTCGAGCAGGAGGTCACGGCCGGTGATGCCGACGTCCAGCGTGCCTTCGCCGACGTAGAGCGCGATGTCACGCGGGCGCAGGTAGAAGAACTCGACGCCGTTCTCCTCGTCGAGGAGTCGCAGCTCCTGGGCGTCGTGACGCTGCCGGTAGCCCGACTCGCGCAGGATCTCCTGCGCTGACTGGGACAGTGCGCCCTTGTTGGGGACGGCGACGCGGAGCAGCCGGTCGCCGCTCGCGGCGCTGGTCGTGGAGCCTTGCGTGGTCATCGGTCCTCAGAGGTGGGTGTAGACGTCGTCGAGGGTCAGGTCGCAGGCGAGCATGAGCACCTGCGCGTGGTAGAGCAGCTGGCTGATCTCCTCGGCCGCGCGCTCCTTCGACTCGTGCTCGGCGGCCATCCAGGACTCGGCGGCCTCCTCGACCAGCTTCTTGCCGATGGCATGGACGCCGGCGTCGAGCTGCTGCACGGTGCCCGAGCCGGGAGGCCGCGTGGCGGCCTTGTCGCTCAGCTCGGACCAGAGCTCGTCGAACGTCTTCACACCGTCAAGGCTAGACGTAGCCCCGGCGGATCGAGCGCAGTGTCTGGGCGGTGGTCAGTGCGGCCGCAGCTGCCTCGTAGCCCTTGTCCTCCTGGGAACCACTGAGACCGGCCCGGTCGAGCGCCTGCTCCTCGGTGTCGCAGGTCAGCACCCCGAACCCGACGGCGGTCTGCCGGTCGAGGGCGACCCGGTTCAGCCCGTCGGTCGCGGCGGAGCAGACGTAGTCGAAGTGGGGGGTGCCGCCTCGGATCACGACGCCGAGGGCGACGACCGCGTCGTACCCCTGGGCGGCGACGGCGTCGGCGACGACCGCCAGCTCGAAGGTGCCGGGCACGCGGACCAGCTGGGGCGCCTCGACCTGGTGGTCGCGGCAGGCGCGCTGGGCACCCGCGACCAGCCCGTCCATCACCGTCTGGTGCCAGCTGGCGGCGACGATCGCCACCCGCAGGTCGTGGCAGTCGACGGGCTGCTGCTGTGGCGCTCCGGCTCCGCTCACCGTGCCCCCTTCAGGTCTGGCCCCATCAGATCGGGCAATGCGTGGCCCATGCGGTCCCGTTTGGTGCGCAGGTAGGCCAGATTGTGGTCGTTCGGCCGCGGCGTCAGCGGGACCCGCTCCGAGACGGAAACACCGTAGTCGGCCAGGCTGGTGGTCTTGTCGGGGTTGTTGGTCAGCAGCCGCACGGAACGTACGCCGAGGTCGCGCAGGATCTGGGTCGCGGCGCCGTAGTGGCGGGCGTCGGCGGGAAGCCCCAGGTCGAGGTTGGCGTCGACGGTGTCGCGGCCGCCGTCCTGCAGCGCGTAGGCCTGCAGCTTGGCGACCAGGCCGATGCCTCGCCCCTCGTGGCCGCGCAGGTAGATCACGATTCCGCGCCCTTCGTCGACGACCCGCTCGAGAGCCTCGTCGAGCTGGGGGCCGCAGTCGCACCGGTGGCTGCCGAAGACATCGCCGGTGAGGCACTCGGAGTGCACGCGGACCAGGATCGGCTCCCCCGCCGCGCTCGCCGCCGCGACGTCGCCGTGGACCAGCGCCAGGTGCTCGCTTCCGTCGACCGTGCTGCGATAGCCGTGGGCCGTGAAATCGCCGGCCCTCGTCGGCAGCGTCGTCACTGCCGCCCGCTCGACGAGCATCTCGGTGCGGTGCCGGTGACGAACCAGGTCGTCGATCGAGATCATCGCGAGGCCGTGCTCGTCGGCGAACGCCCGCAGCTGCGGCCCGCGCTTCATGGTGCCGTCGTCGTTGACGATCTCGACCAGGACGCCGGCCGGGGTCAGCCCGGCCATCCGGGCGAGGTCGACGGCGGCCTCGGTGTGCCCGCGGCGGACCAGCACCCCGCCTTCGTGGTAGCGCAACGGGAAGACGTGGCCGGGACGCGTGACCTCCCACGGCTCGGTCGCGGAGTCCGCCAGCACGCGTGCGGTGTGAGCCCGGTCGGCGGCCGAGATGCCCGTGGTGACGCCGTCGCGGGAGTCGACCGAGATCGTGTACGCCGTGCGCAGCTTGTCCTTGTTGTGAGGGGTCATCAGCGGGATCTCGAGGCGATCGAGCATCTCGGCCGGCATCGGCACGCAGATCACGCCGCTGGAGTGGCGGATCGTGAACGCCATCAGCTCCTGGGTCGCCCGGCTCGCCGCAAAGATCAGGTCGCCCTCGTTCTCCCGGTCCGCGTCGTCGACCACGACCACGGCCCTGCCGGCCGCGATGTCGGCGACGGCCCGCTCGACGGTGTCGAGGGCGACGGTCATGCCGGGACGCCCTTCTCGTCGCGTCGCGAGGCCTGGTCGGCGCTCGCTGCCCGCTCGGCACGCATCCAGGCGATGAAGCCGACGACGCAGAAGGCGCCGTAGAAGACGTACATCCCGGCGGTCGGGTAGAAGCCGGCGTTGATGAGCGTGGTCACGCCGACGATGTCGACCAGGATCCACACCAGCCAGAACTCCACCCACCCGCGGGCCATGCCGTAGGTCGCGAGCATGGATCCGGCCAGGATCCAGGCCTCGGTCTGCGGGCCCCACGAGCCGATCTGCAGCAGCAGGGCGTACGCCGCGGCGTAGCCGACAACCGCCAGCACCACGAGCATCACGCGCTCGCGGGCCGTGGCCCACCGCACGGTGATCGCCCCGCCATCAGCGGCACCGCCCGCTGCCCGGGACCGGCTCCACTTCCACCAGCCGTAGAGCGACACCGCGATGAAGAAGACCTGGCGACCCGCCTGGCCCCAGAGCGGGTCCTCGCTGGCGCCGCTGAGCGTGCCGGTGACGAACACCGTGAACAGCAGCACGTTGCCGACGATGCCCACCGGCCAGGCCCAGACCACGCGCCGCATGCCGAGCAGGGCGCTGACGAGGCCGAACAGGTTGCCGACCACCTCTCGCGCGAGCAGCTCGCCACCCGCGACCGGGATGGTGCCGTGCAGCAGCCAGTCGATCATCCTTCTCCTCCTGTGTAGGCACGGACCAGCTTGGCCACGTGCTTGGCGATGACGTCGACCTCGAGGTTGACCCGCTCGCCCGGCGCCCGACTCCCGAGCGTGGTCCGCGAGAGCGTCTCGGGGATGAGGCTGACGGTGAAGTGGTCCTCGGCGGCCTCGACCACGGTCAGGCTGACGCCGTCCACGGCGATCGAACCCTTGTCGACGACGTACGGCGCAAGATGGGTCGGCAGCGAGACCGTGACGACCTCCCAGTGCTCGCTCGGGGCACGGGACAGGATCTCGCCCACACCGTCGACGTGGCCCTGGACCAGGTGGCCGCCCAGTCGGGTCGCGAGCGTGGCGGCTCGCTCGAGGTTGACCCAGTCGCCGACCGCGGCGCCGCGCAGCGAGGTCTTGTCGAGCGTCTCCTGCATGACGTCGGCGGTCCAGACGCCGTCGCTGACGGCGGTGACGGTGAGACAGCAGCCGTTGACGGCGATCGAGTCGCCCAACGTCACGTCCTCGAGCACCCGCCCGGCGCGGATGGAGAGCCGCACGGCGTCACCCTGGTCGTCGACCGCGGCGACGGTGCCGAGCTCCTCCACGATCCCGGTGAACATCAGGCCCATCCCCCTCGTCGGCTGAGCGCGAGCCGGATGTTGGTGTCCTCGCCATCGTGGCCCTGCAGCACCCGGACGTCGTCGACGTGCAGGTGCACCGCCTCGCCGATGGTGTCGAGGCCGAGGTCGCCGACGGCGTTCGCCCCGGAGCCGAGCAGCATCGGCGCGACGTACGCGACGACCTGGTCGACCAGTCCGGCCTCGAGGAAGGCGGCGGCCACGGTCGGTCCGCCCTCGAGGAACACGTGCTGACAGTCGCGGGCGAACAGGGCCGCGAGCGCCTCGTGCGGGTCGCGGGTGCGCAGGTGGAGCGACTCGGCCCGATCGTTGAAGATCCGGCGGTCCGCCGCGAGGCTGCGCTCGCCCATGACGACGCGCAGGGGCTGCCGGTCGACGGGCTGGTCGAGCTCGTCGCGGACGGTCAGCTCGGGGTCGTCGACCTCGACGGTGTGGGAGCCGACCAGCACGGCGTCGCACTCGGCCCGGAGTCGGTGGGTGTCGCGTCGCGCGGCGAGGCTGGAGACCCAGCGGCTGGTGCCGTCGGCGGCGGCACTGCGGCCGTCGAGGGTGGTCGCGAACTTCCAGGTGACGAAGGGCCGGCCGTGCTCGACCGCGAACGTCCAGGTGTGGTTGAGGGCGCGGGCCTCGTCGAGCAGCAGGCCGGCCTCGACCTCGACCCCCGCGGCGCGCAGGGTCGCTCCACCACCCTGAGCGACCGGGTTGGTGTCGGACTGGGCGAAGACGACCCGCCGTACGCCGGCCGCGATGAGCGCCTCGGCGCAGGGACCGGTACGGCCGGTGTGGCTGCAGGGCTCGAGCGTGACCACCGCGGTGGCGCCTCGGGCGTCGTCGCCGGCGTTCGAGAGTGCGTCGACCTCGGCGTGCGGCGAACCGCTCCCCCGGTGGAAGCCCTCGGCCACCTCGGTGCCGTCGTCGGCCACGATCACGCAGCCGACCCGGGGATTCGGGCCGGTCGGGACGCCGGGGGTCGCCGCCAGCTCGAGCGCGCGCAGCATGGCCGCGCGTTCGGCGGGGGTGAAGGGCAACGCCTGCTCCCGGGTCCGGGTGTCCACGGGCTCCGGGGCGTCGGCGACAGGCGCACCGGATAGGTGCGACGCCGCTGCGTGCTGCTTTCCATCCGGACTTTGACCGTCGGTCCAGGATTCCCACCTGGTCAACCGGCCGCTGGCTGCGGTCGGGTCGCGGACTTCTGAGCGAACTCAGTCACCGCCGGTGCGGACTTTCACCGCCCCCAGAGCACGCGAGCACTGTTGTCAGTAGCTCTTGCGCCGCCGAGCCTACTCCTGAACGTGATCAGGTGGCCGTGAGGTGTCCCACAGCACGACACCGGGTTGAGTTGCGCCTCGCACGGTTCGATTCTGGCCGGAGGCGTTCAGCCGGCAGACGTGGCGGCGTCGCGGAGTGCGGTGACCATCGCGTCGGGGTCGTCGGCGGCGAAGACGGCCGAGCCGGCCACGAACACGTCGGCGCCGGCCTCGGCACAGCGTCCGATCGTGTCGAGGGAGACGCCGCCGTCGACCTGGAGCCAGGTCTCGACACCGTGCTTCTCCACCAGCTCGCGGGCCCGCCGGATCTTGGGGAGCACCAGGTCGAGGAACTTCTGGCCGCCGAATCCGGGCTCGACGGTCATCAGCAGCACCATGTCGAGGTCAGGCAACAGGTCCTCGTAGGGGTCGATCGGCGTCGCGGGCTTGAGCGCCATGCTGGCGCGGGCACCGTGGGCGCGCAGCTCGCGGGCGAGCCGCACCGGAGCCGTCGCCGCCTCGACGTGGAACGTGACCGACCCGCAGCCGGCCTCGACGTACGCGAGCGCCTCGCGATCGGGATTCTCGATCATCAGGTGCGCGTCGAGGGGAACGTCGGTCGCCCGGGCCAGCGCCTCGACCATGGTCGGCCCGAACGTCAGGTTCGGGACGAAGTGGTTGTCCATCACGTCGACGTGGATCCAGTCGGCACTGGGGATCCGAGCCACCTCCGCGCCGAGGGCAGCGAAGTCGGCGTTGAGGATGCTCGGTGTGATCTGAGGTGTCACGGGGAGGGCCACGGGCTCGATCCTAGGAGTCCGGATCGGCGGGCGGGGCGGCACCCGCGGCCTCGTCGCGATCCGCCCACTCCAGCAGCGGGGCGATGTCGAAGACGTCGCGGTCGATGGTGGCGTGGAGGTCGCCGAGCTCGGCGTAGCGCTGCGGGACGGTGAAGATCGTGAAGTCGCGCGGGTCGCACGCATCGACCTCCTCCCAGTGGATCGGGGCGCTGACCCGGGCATCGGGAAGACCACGCACCGAGTACGCCGCGGCGATGGTGTGGTCGCGGGCGTTCTGGTTGTAGTCGACGAAGAGGTGGTGGGGGTCGCGATCCTTGCGCCACCACGTGGTCGTCACGTCGTCGGGAGCGCGCCGCTCGACCTCGCGGGCGAAGGCGAGCGCCGCGCGGCGTACCTGCTTGTGGCCATGGTCGGGCCGGATCCGGACGTAGATGTGGAGGCCCTTCCCGCCGCTGGTCTTCGGGTAGCCGATGGCGCCGAGCTCGTCGAGGACCTCGTGGACGACGGCCGCGACCCGCTGGACCTGCGCGAAGTCCGAGAGCGGACCCGGGTCGAGGTCGATCCGCCACTCGTCCGGCGACTCCGGGTCCTCACGCCGGCTGTTCCAGGGGTGGAACTCGACCGTCGACATCTGCACCGCCCAGATGACCGCGCCGAGCTCGGTCACGCAGAGCTCGTCGGCGGTGCGGTTCCAGCGTGGGAAGTGGAGCCGGACCGTCTCGATCCAGGGCGGGGCGCCGGCGGGCAGCCGCTTCTGGTGGACCTTCTCGCCGGCCAGCCCCTTGGGAAACCGGTGCAGCATGCACGGCCGCTCGAACAGGGCGTTCACGATGCCGTCGCCCACGGAGAGGTAGTACTCGACGAGGTCGAGCTTGGTGGCACCGGAGTCGGGGAAGTAGACGCGGTCGGGGTTCGTCACCTTGACGACACGGTCGTCCACCTCGATCTCGGTGAACGGCGACGCCATGGCGCCCACCGTAGTCGGGTCCGGAGACGCGGTCGGGGTGTGGGCACCTTGACGACACGGTCATCACTGGTCACACAGAACGGCGATCTCGGTGAACGGCGACGCCATGGCGCCCACCGTAGTCGAGAGGTCAGCGGTGCTTCGGCTGCTCCACGACGATGCGCACGGTCGGCGACCAGTGGGCATCGGCGTAGGCCCGCTCGGCGAAGAACCAGCGGTAGTCGGTCGTGACACGCGGGGCGACCGTGGTGGTCACCTGGCCGTCGGGCGAGGCGAGCACCGGATCAGTGACCGGCCGGAACACGCGAGCGCCTCGGGGGCGCGCCTCGAGCACGAGCGCCGAGCCCATCGCCGTGGAGGCGGCGTCGACGGAGGTCGCCCCGATGGTGACCTCCTGGCCGCGCTTGACGCGCTGGCTCGACGCCGTGATGGAGGTCGAGACCGCCCAGCCCTCGAGGTCGTACGTCGTGATCGAGCCCGGCGCGCCCACCTTGATGGCGTCGACGCCGAACTCGCGGCCGTCGCAGCCCAGGCCGGACAACAGGTAGCCGGGTCCGTCGCCGTGATCGGCCGCGAAGTCGTCGATGGTGGCGACCCCACCCCGCTCGCGGATCGCGCCGGTGGCGGCGACGACGCGGCTCCACTGGTAGGTCGCGGAAGCGGCGTCGAGCTGCTGCCAGCCGTCGGCTGAGGCAGAGAGGTCTGCGCGGCCGGACCACACCTCGCCGGGAACCATGTCGGGGGCGACGTACCAGACGTAGGCGACGCCGCTGCTGCCGGCGGCGGCGCGCACGGCCATCGTGTTGGTGGCGTCGGCGATCGAGTCGACCACGCTCACGGAGCCGGCCGCGGTCCCGGTGCCGGGAAGCTGAAGACCCGCGGCGCGCCTGCCGAGCGGGGCGGCGGCATCACGGGTCACCCGCATCTCGGGGCCGCGGGTGTCGGCGTGGTAGAGGTCGACGCAGCCGAAGTAGGTGAGGTAGGTGCTCGAGGTCGGGAAGGCCGTGCCGGGCACCACGACCGTGTCATCGGCATGGGCAGCCAGCGGCATGCCGAGCACGGACACGGCTGCCAACATGGCGGCGATCGCTGGGCGACGCATGGCTGAACTCCTCCCCCGGCGGCCCCCGAGTGGGTCGCAAGGCCCTATTCCACCTCAGGATCGGGGAGAAACCAATGGTTCCCCGTCGCCAGTTGGCAACAATTCAT
Organism: uncultured Actinomycetota bacterium; assembly: GCA_963804845.1. GTDB lineage: Bacteria > Actinomycetota > Actinomycetes > Propionibacteriales > Nocardioidaceae > Nocardioides. The sequence goes on from CAWDSA010000007.1 coordinate 1,582,793, forward strand.
CCTCAGCTCGCTCAGCGACGCCTCAACACGGACCAGAACATGGCGTCCGTGCCGTGCTCGTGCGGCCACAGCTGGCGGGCAGGCGACACCTGCTCGACATCGTCCCGCTCGCCCACGACCGCATCGACCACTCCGGTGGTCTCCACCACCACCGGTGAGCACGTCGCGTAGACCACGACTCCCCCGGGTCGCACCAGGTCCAGCGCCGAGCCGAGCAGCGCCCGCTGCAGCGGCACCAGTTCCTCCAGGTCGGCCGGCAGCTTGCGCCAGCGTGCCTCGGGTCGGCGCCGGAGCGCGCCCAGCCCGGAGCAGGGCGCGTCGACCAGGACCCGGTCGAACGAGCCCGGCGACCACAGGGGCTCCCGGCCGTCGACCAGGGTCACTTCGGTGTTGTCCGCGCCGGCGAGCGCCCGGCGGACGAGGTCGGCGCGGTGCTGTTGGGGCTCGTTGGCGACCAGTCGGGCGCCGCGCCCCGCCGCGAGGGCAGCCAGCAGGGCCGCCTTGCCGCCCGGGCCGGCGCAGAGGTCGAGCCAGAGACCGTCCGGTCCCTCGAGTGTCGCCTCGGCCAGCGCCAGGGCCACCAGCTGGGAGCCCTCGTCCTGCACGCCGGCCCGACCCTCGGCCACCGCCGGTACCGCGCCCGGATCGCCACCGGCCAGCCGGACGCCGTACGGCGAGAGCGTGGTCGGCTCTCCAGGAAGCTCGTCGCGGGTGGACCGGCCGGGACGGGCGACCAGGACGACTGCGGGCGGGTCGTTGTCGGCCGAGAGGAGCGCTGGAAGCTCATCGCGCCGGTCGCCGAGCGCCCGCTCGAACTCGGACACCACCCAGCGCGGGTGGCTGTGGGCCACGGCGAGGTGGCCGACGGGATCGGCGACCGCGTCAGGGGCGACCCGCTCGATCCAGGTCTCGAGGTCGTGCTCGGAGACCTTGCGCAGCACGGCGTTGACCAACCCGACCGAGCCGGCTCCCGCGCGCGCCCGGGCCAGGTCGACCGTGGTCGAGACCGCAGCGTGCGCGCCGACGCGCATCCCCAGCAGCTGGTGGGTGCCCAGGCGCAGCACGTCGCGGATCCGCGGCTTCACCTTGCCGCGGGTGAGGCAGGCGTCGATGACCGCGTCGTAGGTGCCCTGCCGACGCAGCGTTCCCGCCGCGAGCTCGGTGGCGAAGCCGGCGTCGCGCCCGGTGAGTCGATGCTCGCGCAGCGCCTGCGGCAGCACGAGGTTGGCGTAGGCGTCCTGGGTCCGGACCGCCCGCATGACGTCGTACGCCGCGAGCCGGGCCGGGTCAGCCATCGCCGAGGCTCTGTCCTTCGAAGTGGGCCTTGACCAGTCGCTTGGGAGCCCGGCGCGCCCAGGCGTCGGTGAGGATCTCGCGCAGCTCCTCGACGTCGATCTCGCCGAGGCGCGACTGCTGGACGAGGACGGCGTCGAAGTTGCGGAAGTGGTCGATCGTGAAGAACGGCAGGTCGGGGTCGTCGACCAGGGCCTGCTTCTCGACCGCCGTCGGGGTGATGATGACGACCAGGTCGTCGTACATCTCCCCGGTCTCGGGATCGACGGCCGTCTTGTGCGGCATCCGGTAGAGGACGAACCCCTTGCCCTTCTCGCCGCGGGGAACCTTCCAGGTCGGCCGGTCACCCCACGAGATGCCGAACTCGGTCTCGGGCAACGACCCGCAGATCGCGTCGATGTCCTCAGGAGTCGCCGGCCGGCCCATGCCGGACAGGCTAACGGCGCTCCCTCAGAACAGGTTCACGGCGGCGACGAGGGTCTGGTAGACCCCGTAGCCGAGCAACAGCCCGACCACGGCCCAGGAGACGATCAGCCTCGCCTGTGTGGACACGTGGGCCTCCTCCTGCTCCGCCTCGAGCCCTTCCTGCCGTTCGGACTCCACTTCGGCGTGGTGGTCGCTGAGATCCTCGTGGAAGCGGTCCGCGACCGGCCGGATCAGCAGGTTCGCCACGAAGCCGACGGCCAGGATCCCCACCATCGTGAACAGCGCCGGTCGGTAGGCGTCGGCGGTCAACGTGCCCGCGCCACCGGCGCGGTCGAGGAAGCTGTTGATGATCAGTGGCCCGGCGACCCCGGCCGCCGCCCAGGCGGTCAGCAGCCGACCGTGGATCGCCCCCACCTGGAACACCCCGAACAGGTCTCGGAGGTACGCCGGCACGGTGGCGAAACCGCCGCCGTAGAAGGAGATGATGAGCGCTGCCAGCAGCACGAACACCGCGGTGGTGGTCGACCCGGTCAGGGCGAGCAGCACGTAGAGCACGATGCCGCCGCCGAGGTAGAGCATGTAGATCGGCTTGCGGCCGATGTAGTCCGAGGTGCTCGACCACACGAATCGACCCGCCATGTTGAACAGGGACAGCACGCCCACGAAGCCACCCGCGGCCGCGACGGAGACCGTCGAGGGGCCGCCGGGGTCGTCGCGGAAGAAGTCCTGGATCATGGGTGCCGCCTGCTCCAGGATGCCGATCCCCGCGGTCACGTTGCAGAACAGCACGGTCCAGAGCAGCCAGAACTGGGGCGTCTTGATGGCGTTGGCCGCCGACACGTCGTTGTCGGTGACCAGGTCCTTCTTCTCCACCTCGGCCGGGTCGAACCCCTCGGGCTGCCAGCCGGGGGGAGGAACCCGGATGTTGGCGACTCCCATCATCATGATCAGGAAGTAGATGACCCCGAGGCTGATGAACAGCCAGGTGAGGGCATGGCCGTTGGCCAGTGAGTCGGTGCTGGACGGGTCGTAGCCGGAGTCGAAGAACGACATCAGCTGCCGGGACGCGGGGGCCGCCACCATGGCGCCACCGCCGAAGCCCATGATCGCCATGCCGGTGGCCAGACCGGGCCGGTCAGGGAACCACTTGATCAGCGTGGAGACCGGGGAGATGTAGCCGATCCCGAGGCCGATGCCGCCGATGAAGCCGTAGCCGACGTAGAGCAGCCACAGCTGCCCCGTCGCGATGCCGAGCGATCCGACCAGGAATCCGGCGGACCAGCAGCAGGCGGCGGTGAACATCGCCATGCGAGGCCCGACCCGCTCGACCCAGGTGCCGAAGACGGCTGCCGACAGCCCCAGCATCACGATCGCGATCGAGAAGACGATCCCGATCGCGGTCTGGGAGGTGTCGAAGTGGTCGACCATCGAGTTCTTGTAGACGCTCGTCGCATAGGCCTGCCCGATGCAGAGATGGATCGCCAGAGCGGCCGGAGGGATCAGCCAGCGGTTGTAGCTGTGGGGAGCGACGGTGTGCTCGCGGTCGAGCACGCGTCATCACGCTCATGTGGGGGTCCTCCCGAGATAGACCAAGGTTCAACGAGCCGCCATCCACCCTAGTAGGTGGTGACCGGGGTCACGCCTCACCCCCTCAGGCGAAGCCGGCGTCCGCGGCGAAGGTGACGCCGCGCGCCCAGTCGGCGGCCGCCATCTCCTTCTTGCCGAACGCCTTGACCTGGCCCAACCGCACGGGCATGCCGCCGGTGCCGACGTGGACGGCGCTCTTCGAGACCGCGAGCCGGCCCGGCGGCAGGGGTTCGTGGTCGGCGGAGGGGGTGGCCGGGCCGATCTTGATCCGCTCGCCGTCGAGGGTCGACCAGGCGCCCGGGCCGGGCGTGCAGGCCCGGATCCGGCGGTCGACCGCGGCGGCCGGCTCGGTCCAGTCGACGCGAGCGTCGTCGACGGTGATCTTGGGTGCCAGGCTGATGCCCTCGGTGGGCTGCTCGCGCGCCTCGAGGGTGCCGTCGTCGATCCCGTCGAGGGTCGCGAGGAGCAGGCCGGCCCCGCCCTCGGCGAGCCGTCCGAGGAGGTCGCCGGCGGTGTCGGTCGGTCGTACGGCCTCGGTCATCACGCCGAAGGTGGGCCCGGCGTCCATCGCCTTGACGATCCGGAACGTCGTGGCACCGGTGACCTCGTCGCCGGCCCAGATGGCGTGCTGCACGGGTGCCGCACCGCGCCAGGCCGGGAGCACCGAGAAGTGGAGGTTGACCCAGCCGTGGAGTGGGATGTCGAGGGCGCTCTGCGGGAGGAGGGCGCCGTAGGCGACGACGGGGCAGCAGTCCGGGGCCAGGTCACGCAGCGCGGCCTGGAAGTCGGGGTCACGCGGGTGGTCGGGCTTGAGCACCGGCAGTCCGAGCTCCTCGGCGCGCTGGGCGACCGGGCTGGCGACCAGCCTGCGGCCGCGACCGGCCGGGGCGTCGGGTCGGGTCACCACTCCGGCCAGCTCGTGGCCGCTGGCCGCGATCGCGTCGAGCGAAGGGACGGCGACCTCGGGGGTGCCGGCGAAGACGAGCCGCATCAGAGCTGGAGCCCGTTCGTGGCGTGGGGGCTGACCTTGACGGTCGGCTTCTCGAGGCCGAACCAGTCCGCCTCGCGGATCTCGCGCATCGCGGCCTTGCGGGCCTCGGAGCCGAGCCGATCGATGAAGAGGACGCCGTCGAGGTGGTCGGTCTCGTGCTGGATGGCGCGTGCCAGCAGGTCGCTGCCGTGCAGGGTCACCGGTTCGCCGTACATGTCGAAGCCGTTGGCGACGACCGACAGGGCGCGCAGGCAGTCGAAGGTCAGCTCGGGCAGCGACAGGCAGCCCTCGGCACCGTCCTGCTGCTCCTCGGAGAGCTCGAGGGACGGGTTGACGAGGTGCCCGAGCTCGCCCTCGACGTACCAGGTGAAGACACGGAGCCCGACGCCGATCTGCGGTGCGGCCAGGCCGGCGCCCGGGGCGGCGAGCATGGTGTCGGTGAGGTCGGAGACGAGCGTGCGGAGCTCGACGTCGAAGTCGACGACCTCGTGAGCCCGCTGTCGGAGCACCGGGTCGCCGAAGAGCCGGATCGGTTGGATCGCCACGGCGGTGAGTCTAGAGAGCGCCGGTCGCCCGGCTCTCCACCAGGACCGCGAACCCGTCGAGCAAGGTGTCCAGGGCGAATCGCATGAACTCCTCGCCGGCCATCGAGAACGCGTCCTCGTCCAGACCGGCGACGTGGGGGTAGAGCCCTGACTCCATGGCAGCAGCCAGCACCGGCTCCTGGGCGGCCCAGAACTCCTCGTGGCTGATCCCCGTCGACTTCTCGGCCAGGGTTGCCCCGTTGTGGTTGCGGGCGGCGCTGACGACGACCGCCTCGATGGCGACGATCATCGCCACCTGCTCCTGCGACGTGAGCCCGGTGCCGGTGAGCGCGGCCAGAGCGACGTCGAGGCCGCGTAGGGCGTTCGGACCGAGGAGCGGGCGGGTCTGGTCCACCAGGGGCAGCCACGGGTGGCGGGTGTGGAGCGCCCACAGGGAGCTCCCGAGCGCCTCCATCGCGACGCGCCAGTCCGTCCCGAGCGTCGCGTCCTCCTCCGGAGCGTTGACCCGTTCGAGCATCAGGTCGAGCAGCTCCTCCTTGCTGGGCACGTAGCGGTAGAGGGACATCGCTCCGACGCCGAGATCCTGGGCGATGCGCCGCATCGAGACCGCGTCGAGGCCCTCGGCATCGGCCACGTCCACCGCCGCCGCGACGATCGCGTCCAGGCTCAGCCGCGGCTTGGGGCCGCGCTGATGCTCGCCGAGCTCGAAGTGCCACATCAGCGCGAGGCTGCGACTGATGTCGCCACGGCCACTGTGTTCCTGGGCCATCCCGGCTCCTCCTCGTGCGGCTGAAAACCCTCTCGCGAAGAGTACTGCGTCGGGTGTACGCTTGCCGCGTACGCCGTACTCAGTTTATCGGTTCGCGCGACGGGGAGGCACCATGGCGTCCGAGCTGGCGGTCGAGACCACGGGCCTGACCAAGCGGTTCAAGGAGGTCGTCGCTCTCGACGGCTTCGACCTCGCGGTCGCCCACGGCAGCGTCCACGGACTGCTCGGCCCGAACGGCGCCGGCAAGACCACCGCGGTGCGGGTCCTCGCCACGCTGCTCGACGCCGACAGCGGCACCGCCCGCGTCGCCGGCGTCGACGTGTCACAGGACCCGCAGGAGGTGCGCCGGAGGATCGGGTTGGCCGGCCAGTACGCCGCCGTCGACGAGATCCTCACCGGACGCCAGAACCTGACCCTGTTCGGCCGGCTCTACCACCTCAGCCGGCGTCAGGCCGCCGTGCGGGCGGCGGAGCTGCTGGCGCAGTTCGACCTGACCGCGGCGGCCGACAAGGGAGTGAAGACCTACAGCGGCGGCATGCGGCGCCGGCTCGACGTCGCGGCCAGCATGATCCTGGCGCCCGAGGTGCTGTTCCTCGATGAGCCCACCACCGGGCTCGACCCGCGAGGGCGCAACGAGGTGTGGGCGGCGATCCGGGATCTGGTGGCGGGCGGCACCACGGTGCTGCTCACCACCCAGTACCTCGACGAGGCCGATCAGCTCTCGGACCAGATCACCGTCATCGACCGCGGCGCCACCGTGGCCACCGGCTCTCCTGCCCACCTGAAGGCCATGGTCGGCGGCGATCAGATCGAGGTCGTCGCCGCACCCGGCACCGATCTCGCCGCCGTGGCAGCCTCGTTCGCCGGCGTGACGAGCGCGGAGCCGGAGATCGACCCCGAGCGGCGGCGGGTCACCGCCCCCGTGCCGGACCGGGTGCAGGCCATCGGGACCATCGCCGGCCGGTTGCACACGGCAGGGCTCGCCGTCGAGGACATCACGTTGCGCCGCCCGTCACTCGACGACGTGTTCCTGAGGCTCACGGGGCATCGTGCTGAGGACGTGGAGCCCGCCGAGGAGCAGGAGGTGGTCCGGTGACGATCAGTCCTGGCCCGCAGCTGGAGCCCACCCAACGCCCTGGCTGGTGGTGGACCGTGTCCGACTGCACCGCGATGGTGTGGCGCGGGCTCCTGTACTACCAGCGCCAGCCGACCATCATCTTGTGGCAGCTCGGTTTCCCGATCGTGTCCGTGCTGCTGTTCGTCTATGTCTTCGGGTCAGCGATGGACGTCGGAGATGGCGCCGACTACAAGGCGTACGCGATGCCGGGCATGTTTGCGATGACGATGGCCTTCGGGTTCATGAACACCGCCTACGCCATGGTCGTCGACAAGGAGAAGGGCGTCACCGACCGGTTCCGGTCGATGCCGATGGCCCGCTCCGCCGTGGTGAGCGGGCGGGGTGTGGGCGACCTGATCGGCGCGGCCATCGACCTCGCGGTGCTGGCCCTCATCGCGCTGGCCGTGGGGTGGCGGTCCGACGGCAGCGCGGTGGAGACGGCGTACGCGTTCTTCCTCCTGCTGTGGTTGCGGTTCGCGCTGATCTGGATCGGGGTCTACCTGGCCATGTTCGTGCCCGGCCAGGAGCAGGCCGGCAACCTGTTCGCGATCGCGTTCCCGTTCGGCATGCTGTCCAGCGTGTTCACCCCGCCCTCGTTGATGCCCGCGTGGCTGGGCTTCATCGCGATGTGGAACCCGGTCTCGTCGACCGCCAACGCGATTCGCGAGCTGTTCGGCAACCCGGTCCCCACCGGCGACAGCTGGATCGAGCAGCACGCCATGGAGATGGCGCTGGTGTGGCCCCTCCTGATCACGCTGGCGTTCCTGCCGCTGGCGATCCGGAAGTACCAGCGACTGTCGTCCTGACGTTCAGAGGGTGGCCGGGTCGACCTGGACCCGTACGGCGTCGAGCTTGCGGGCAGAGCGGACGCGCTGGATCTCGCCCAGCGCGCGCGACAGAGCGGCGCCCGCGGCCCGCGGCACCCGGATGACGACGCGAGACTGCTCGCCGGCGGGAACCGGGCCCAGGACCTCGGCGCCGTCCGGGAGGTCGAGCAGCGTGATCGCGTCGTCGACCGCTCCGGGGTCGCCGGTGATCGTCGCCAGCCGCGAGGACGGAGGCAGGTGGGCCTCAGCCCGCTGAACCGCCTCGCGCTCGGCGAAACCGGCGGGATCCCAGCGGACCAGCGCCTGCAGGGCGGGCTGGTCGGGCTCGCCGACGGCGACCACGCGACCACCGGGTCGCACCAGCCCGGCGGCGTTGAGCCACCGCCGCAGCGCCTCCTCCTCGGCGCGCAGGTCGGCGCGGCCGAGCGGGAGCCAGGTGTCGAGCAGCACGACGGCGGCATAGCCGGCCTCGGCGACCGGTTCCGCGCCGGGAGTCGCGACCACCATCGCGGGCGTCGACGGCACGCCGGCGCGGACGCTGGCCCCTCCTGAGGTGAGGACCGGCACGCCTGGGAAGGTGCGGCCGAGCTCCTCGGCGGTGCGGGACTCCCCCACCACCGGGGCGCGCATGCCGCGGTGGCCGCACTCGCCGCAGGCCCAGCCGGGAGCGGGGTCTCCGCACCATCCGCAGGACGGCGGATCCGCCGCACCGGCGAGCTGGAGCGGGCCGGTGCACCGGTCACACCGGGCCGGCGTGCGGCACCGCTCGCAGGCGAGGCTGGGCGCGTAGCCGGAGCGCGGGGTCTGCACCAGCACGGGTCCCTCGGTCAGGCCGGCGCGGATCACGTCGTACGCCGCGCGCGGCAGGCGAGCACCGTGCTCGCGCTCACCGGACTCGGCGACGGTGACGGTGACCCGGTCGCGCAGCACGTCACGTCGCGCGGTGATCTCGTGGGCCCAGCCGGAGCTGACCAGCTGGTGGGCCTCGACGGACCGGGCGAAGCCGGCGACGAGGACCGCGGTCTGCTGCTGCTCGGCACGCATCAGCAGCACCTCGCGGGTGTGCGGGTAGGGCGCGCGCGGCTCGGCGTGGAGATCGTCGCCGTCGTCCCAGATCGCGACCAGGCCGAGGTCGTGGACCGGCGCGAAGGCGGCCGCTCGGGTGCCGAGCACGACCCGGCGGCGGCCGCGAGAGACGGAGAGGAACTCCTGGTAGCGAGCAGCCGGACCGGCCTCGGCCCGGAGCGTCACGTGGTGGCCGTCGCCGAGGACCTCGAGCAACGCTGCGTCGACGCGGGCCAGGTCGCGATGGTCGGGGACGACGATCAGCGTCCCCCGCCCGGCGGCGTGGGTGTGGGCCGCGGCATGGGCGAGGGCGAGCGGCCAGTCGGTGGCGGGAGCGGCGGACCAGACGGCGCGCGGGGCGCCGCCGGCGGCCAGGTGGGCGAGGAAGGCGGTGGCCGGCTCATGGCCGGCCCAGGCGCTGGCTGCGGCGGGGGGATCGGCCGTGACGCGGTCGTCGGCGTCGGGGGACGGCTTGGCCTCGGTGGTGGCGTGGCGCGGCGGCACCGCCAGGCGGAGCACATCGGCCCGGCTCCCGGCGTAGCGCTCGGCGACGGCGTGCGGCAAGTTCCGCGATCTCGGGCTGGAGGACCGGCTCGGGGCTGACGACGCGGCGCAGCGGTGCCAGTCGGCCGGGGTGGTCGGACTCCGCGGCGCGGGCCACGACGTAGCCGTCGACGTCCTGGCCCGCGAACCGCACCTTCACCCGGGCACCGGCCACGGCCGTGTCGGCGTCCTTGGCGGGCACGAGGTAGTCGAAGGGTCGGTCGAGATGGGCGAGCGGCAGGTCGACGAGCACCCGGGCGACCGGGTCGGTCGGCGCCGGCTCGACCTCGGCGGCCTTGCGGGCCCGGGTGGCCTTGGCCTTGGCCTTGGAGTCGGCGACCGTTGCCCGGAGGCCGGGCAGCATCTCGGACTCGTCGGGCATGGCAGTTGTCTACCAGCGCACGGTGACGGCCGGACCTGCTGGGCGAGTCGTGAACTTAGCGGGGCAAGTTTGCGGGGTGATGTTCCGGTTTCCCCGCATATGCGGGGAAACCGCGGCCACCCCTACAGCCCCGCGGCGGCCTTGAGGTCGGCGGCGCGGTCGATCCGCTCCCAGGTGAAGTCGGGAAGCTCGCGGCCGAAGTGGCCGTACGCCGAGGTCTGGGCGTAGATCGGGCGCAGCAGGTCGAGGTCGCGGATGATGGCGGCGGGCCGGAGGTCGAAGCACTTGAGGACGGCCTGCTGGATGTCCTCGTCGGGGATCACGCCGGTGCCGAAGGTCTCGACGAAGACGCCGACCGGGGCTGCCTTGCCGATGGCGTAGGCGACCTGTGCCTCGCAGCGGCGAGCCAGGCCCGCGGCGACGACGTTCTTGGCGACCCAGCGCATGGCGTAGGCAGCGGAGCGGTCGACCTTCGAGGGGTCCTTGCCGGAGAAGGCGCCGCCGCCGTGGCGGGCCATGCCGCCGTAGGTGTCGACGATGATCTTGCGGCCGGTGAGGCCGGCGTCGCCCATCGGTCCGCCGACGACGAACTTGCCGGTCGGGTTCACGAGCAGCCGGTAGTCCTCCGACGAGATGTCGAAGCCCTCCAGCACGCTGTCGATGACGTGCTTCTTGATGTCGGACTCGAGGGTGGGGTGGTCGATCTCGTCGGCGTGCTGGGTCGAGAGGACCACGGTGTCGACGCGGACCGGGCGGTCCTCGGCGTCGTACTCGATGGTGACCTGGGTCTTGCCATCGGGTCGCAGGTAGTCGAGGGTGCCGTCCTTGCGCACCTCGGTCAGCCGCTGCGCGAGACGCTGGGCGATCATGATCGGCAGCGGCATCAGCTCGGCGGTGTCGTCGCACGCGTAGCCGAACATCAGGCCCTGGTCACCGGCACCGCGCTTGTCGAGGTCGTCGTCGGAGTCGCCGACGCGCGACTCGTGGCCGTCGTCGACGCCCTGCGCGATGTCGACGGACTGAGCGCCGATGGCGACCTGGACGCCGCAGCTGGCGCCGTCGAAGCCCTTGAGCGACGAGTCGTAGCCGATGTCGAGGATCGTCTTGCGGACCAGCTCGGCGACCGGTGCGTAGGCGTTGGTCCGCACCTCACCGGCGACGACGACGAGACCGGTGGTCAGCAGCGTCTCGACGGCCGTCCGGAGGTTCTCCTTGTCGGAGTCGTGCTCCATGAGGTAGTCGACGACGGTGTCGCTGATGCGGTCGGCGATCTTGTCCGGGTGACCCTCGGTCACCGACTCCGACGTGAAGAGGCGTCCAGCCACGTTCAAGCTCACTCTCTGGTCCCAGGGGTGTCGATTCACCCTACAAGGCGACCAGCATGCGATACGCCGGTCTCACCGGTCGAATCGACGTAGGACCTCGTCCCAGATCACGTGCGCGAGGGCAGCCTTCGACCCGTGCGGTACGTCGACCCGGGCACCGTCGGCGGCCAGGATCACGGCCTGGTTGTCGGGGCTGCCGAACACCGCTCCCCCGCTGACGTCGTTCACCACGAGCAGGTCGCAGCCCTTGCGGACGAGCTTGGCCTGGGCCAGGTCGAGCACCGATCCGGTCGCGTCGCCGGTCTCGGCGGCGAACCCCACGATCACCGCGTCGGGGCGAGGCCGGTCGTGCGAGATCCCCGCGAGGATGTCGGGGTTCTGGGACAGCTCGATCGACGGCGCGGAGCCGTCGTCGGCCTTCTTGATCTTCGCGTCGCTGAAGGCGACCGGCCGGAAGTCGGCCGGCGCGGCAGCCATCACGACGGCATCGGCGTCGGCCGCGGCGATCACGACCGCGTCGCGCAGCTGACCGGTGGTCTCGACCGGGACAACCTTGACGCCCGCGGGGTCGGGCAGCGACACGTTGGCACTGACGAGAGTGACTTCGGCACCGCGGGCGGCCGCGGCCCGCGCGAGGGCGTAACCCTGACGGCCCGACGAGCGGTTGCCGAGGAAGCGGACGGGGTCGAGGGGCTCGCGGGTGCCGCCGGCAGAAACCACGACACGTCGCCCGGCGAGGTCCGCAACGGCGGGCGAGCCGGTCGAGACCCGTTCGAGCACCTCGACGCAGACGTCGAAGATCTCGCCCGGCTCGGGCAGTCGGCCCTTGCCGGAGTCGGCTCCGGTGAGCCGACCCTCGGCGGGCTCCACCACGATCGCGCCACGCCCGCGCAGCGTGGCCACGTTGGCGACGGTGGCGGGGTGCTCCCACATCTCGGTGTGCATCGCGGGTGCGAACACCACCGGGCAGCGCGCGGTGAGCAGGGTGTTGGTGAGCAGGTCGTCGGCCAGCCCGTGGGCGGCCTTGGCCATCAGGTCGGCGGTCGCCGGGGCGACGACCACGAGGTCGGCCGACTGACCGATCCGCACGTGGGGCACCTGGTGGACGTCGTCCCAGACGCTCGTGTGGACCGGCCGCCCGGACAGTGCCGCCCAGGTCGCCTCGCCGACGAACGACAGTGCGGCGGCGGTGGGGACGACCGTGACCTCGTGGCCGGACTCGGTGAAGCGGCGCAGCAGCTCGCAGGCCTTGTAGGCCGCGATGCCGCCGGAGACCCCGAGTACGACGTGGGTCATGGCCGACCCGTCAGATCACTCGCCCGCCGTGAAGGACGCCTCGAGGGACGCCTGCTTGCGTGCCTCCTCCTCCGCGGCCAGCTCGGCCGGGTCGACGTCCTCACAGGTGAGCAGGTCTTGGTTGATCTCGCGCAGCGAGATCGACAGGGGCTTCTCCTGCACGTGGGTGTCCACGAGCGGGCCCACGTACTCCAGCAGGCCCTCGCCCAGCTGGGAGTAGTAGGCGTTGATCTGGCGCGCGCGCTTGGCGCTGTAGAGCACCAGCTTGTACTTGCTGTCGGTCTTGGTGAGCAGCTCGTCGATCGGGGGGTTGGTGACACCCTCGGCGGCGATGTTGGGTCCAGACACGCGTGACGCCTCACAGTTGCAAATGGGGATCAGGAGTCGAGTGACCCCTGCTGACCAGTGACCCGGTCTGTCATCAAGGCTACCAACTCCTCCGCCGCAGCGTGAACTTCGCGATTGACGATGGTGACGTCGAACTCCTCCTCGGCCGCCAGCTCGTCGAGCGCGGTCTCCAGCCGACGGGCCTGTTCCTCGCCCGATTCGGTGCCACGACCGGTCAGTCGGCGCACCAGCTCCTCCCACGACGGCGGCTTCAGGAAGACGAACAGCGCCTCGGGCATGGTCTCCCGGACCTGCCGGGCGCCCTGGAGGTCGATCTCGAGCAACGCCCGACGTCCGTCGGCCAGCATCGTCTCGACGGCGCGGCGTGGGGTGCCGTAGCGCGCGGTCTGGTGGACCACCGCCCACTCCAGCAGCTCGCCGGCGCCGATCATCCGGTCGAACTCCTCATCGGAGACGAACCAGTAGTGGATGCCATCCTGCTCGCCTGGGCGTGGCGCGCGGGTGGTGGCCGAGACCGAGATCCAGACCTCCGGATGGTGAGCGCGGATGTCTGCCGCCACCGTGCCCTTGCCGACCGCGGTGGGTCCGGCCAGGACAACCAGCCGAGACCGGCGTACGCCGGCCTCAGCCATCGGGCCCGGTCACGCGCCGGAGTCCTGGGGGCCGAACTCGCGCTCGAGGGCGGCCACCTGCTTGATGCCCAGGCCCCGCACCCGACGGCTCTCGGCGATGCCGAGTCGTTCCATGACCTGGCGCGCGCGGATCTTCCCGAGGCCCGGCATGGCCTGGAGCAGGTCGATGACGCGCATCTTGCCGATGACCTCGTTGGTCTCACCCTCGTGCAGCACATCGGTGATCGAGGCGCCGGCATGCTTGAGACGGTTCTTCACCTCGGCCCGCTCCCGTCGGGACGCGGCGGCCTTCTGGAGCGCCGCCGCGCGTTGTTCGGGGGTGAGGGGAGGCAGGGCCACGGGTGCGGATTTCCTTCGTCAGCCAGAAAGGTGCAGGTCAGCGGCCAATCTAGCCACGTCGGTTCCGCGGCTGCAATGCACCCGGGCCATCGGGGTCCGGTTGCGTCGTCACTGGTAGAGCGGCGTCTTGCACACGTCCTTGGCCTGCTGCTTCACGCCCTCGAAGGCGTCGGTCACCCCGAACAGCGCGTCCGCGGCCGCTGCGATGGCGGCCTGCTCCTCGTCGGTCACGTCGGCGGGCGGCTTGTCCGCGTCGTACGACGCCGCGTCGACGCCGGCCGCGTCCAACGCCTCCGCGAGCCCCTCGAGTGCGTCGATGAAGGCGGTCCAGTCGTCCTCGATGTCGCGCGGAGCGTCCGCGGCGAGCTCGCGGAAGATCGGGAGCGCGCCGAGCAGCGCGTCCGGGCTGTCGTCGGCGAGCGCCTCGGACAGGGCCACCTGGTTCTCCTCGACCCGCTCGCAGTAGTCGGCGCGCACGTCCTCCGGGCTGTCGCCGCAGCCGGCCAGCACGCCGGCCAGCAGGAGACCGACCAGGAGTCGTGTCATGCGAGTGCCTGGGCGAGGTCGTCGTTGGCCCGCCGGCAGGCCTCGGTCATGGCGGCCCGGTCGGGACCCAGTCGCAGCACCCCGCGCGAGGAGCTGGCGAGGACCTGAGGGGCCGCGGCGCCGAAGATCCGCCGGATGTCGGCCGGGCCGCCACCTTGCTCCCCGTAACCGGGCGCCAGGAGCGGCCCGTTGAACACGAGATCCTCGCCGGTCTCGCCGATGGTGGCCCCGACCACGGCGCCGAAGGAGCCGAGCGGGTCGGCGCCCGCATTGAGCTCGCGCAGCCGGCCGAGCACGCCTGCGGCCACGGTCCGACCGTCCGCCGCCGTGGCGTGCTGGACCTCCGGGCCCTCCTTGTTCGAGGTCAGGGCCAGCACGAACACCCCGGCATCGTGGCGTCGGGCGGTCTCGACCATCGGGTCGAGCGAGCCGAACCCGAGGAACGGGCTCGCCGTGATCGCGTCCGCGGCCAGGGGCGAGGCGGGGTCGAGATAGGCGTCGGCGTAGGCCTGGGACGTGGAGCCGATGTCGCCGCGCTTGACGTCGAGCAGCACGAGCGCGCCCGCCGCGCGTGACTCGGCGATGACCCGCTCGAGGACGGCGACGCCACGGCTGCCGAACCGCTCGTAGAAGGCCGACTGCGGCTTGACGACCGAGACGTACGGCGCCACCGCCTCGACCACGCCGAGCGCAAACGTCTCGAGACCGGCCGGGTCGTCGGTGAGACCCCAGTCGGTGAGGAGGTGGGAGTGGGGGTCGATGCCCACGCAGAACTGGCCGCGCTCCGCGATCGCGCCGTGGAGTCGGGAGCCGAACGTCTTTTTGGGGTCCCCGTACTCCTTGGCCGAAGAGCGGAGCGAAGCTCTCCCTTCGGATGGGGTGTCAGTCATGCTTCATCCTCTCCCAGCTCGGTGACCAGCCGAGCCGCGGTGGTCGGGTCGTGCAGCAGCGCGGTCCCGATCTGGACGGCGGTCGCCCCGAGGTCGAGGACGGCGCGGGCGTCGGCAGCGGTCGCGATGCCGCCGCTGGCGATGACGCTCGCCTCCGGGGCGGCGGCGAGCACCTCGGCGAGGCAGCGCAGCGCCAGCGGCCGGATCGCCGGTCCACTCAGTCCGGCGGGTCGGCCATCGGGCATCGCTGCGGGCAGCGCGTTGCCGACCACCACCGCGTCCGCACCTGCATCGAGGACGGCGCGAGCATGCTCGGCGACACGGAGCAGGTCGGAGCGCAGCTTGGCCAGCACCGGGACGCCGCGGGGCAGGTCACGGTGGACGGTGGAGACCACCGAGGCCGCATGGAACGGCTCGCGCGACGTCGAAGACGCCGCTGGCCGCCCCGTCGGGGGCGGAGAGGTTGACCTCGATCCCGGCGATGCCAGGCGTGCGGCCGAGCCGGCGCGCCAGCTCGGCGTACTCCCCCAGCGACCGCCCCACCATCGAGACGAACACGCGCGCGCCGTGCTGCACCAGCCACGGCAGCTCCAGCGCGAGGAACTGGTCGACGCCCGGGTTCTGCAGGTCGACGGCATGGACCAGCCCCGAGGGCGTCTCCAGGATCCGTGGCTGCTCACCACCCGCGCACGGGGCGAGCGTGATGGAGCGGGTCACGAAGCCACCGAGGGCCGCGAGGTCGGTGAACGCGGCCAGCTCGGGGCCGGTGCCGCCGCAGCCGGCGGCCACCATGACGGGCGAGGTCAGCTCCAGGGTCATGTCGGGCTCACCAGCTGGTCCCAGACGACGCGGTCGCCACGGAAGACCGGGCCGTCGCAGCAGGCGCGGACCAGCCGGGTGTGGCCGGCCTCCCCCGCGACGGGTACGGCGCACCCCTGGCACAGCCCGGTGGCGCAGGTGAGCGGGCGTTCGAGCGCGACCTGGCTCCAGGCGCCGACCCCCTCGGCGGCAGCCGCGACCGCGTGGAGCGTCGACACCGGGCCGGCGGCGTAGACGACGGCGGCCTGGGCGCGGGACAGGACGTCGTCGACGACATCGGCCACGGTGCCCTTCTGGCCGACCGAGCCGTCGCCGGTCACGACCGTGACCGCACGGGCCGAGCGACGTGCCTCCAGGGCGGAGAGCAGGTGGGCCTCGTCGGCACCGGCCACGACGAGCGTGATCGAGCAGTCGCGCTCTCGCAGCCGCTCGGCGAGCGGGAACAGTGGAGCAGCGGCGTACCCCTCACCGACCAGCACGCAGCTGACCGGCTCCTGCGGGAGCGAGAACGCACGACCGAGAGGGCCGGTGATCTCGAGGCGGGTTCCCGGCGGCCTGCCCACCAGCCAGGACGTTCCCGGACCGCGCTCCTCGACGACCAGCTCGAGGGTCGCGCCGTAGCCCCCGGTCGGCTTGACCCGGTGGATCCAGAAGGCGCGGCGGGCGAGTCGCTCCGCTCCGGTCGAGATCGCGACGAAGGTGCCGGGCCGGAACCGTTCGGGGATGCCGGGGGCGACCAGCGTCAGGTGGTGGTGGGCACCGATCCGGCGTGACGCCAGCAGCTCGCCCGTGACGTGGAGCGGTCCCCGGTCCGGCCGGTCGGCGGAGTTCATCCGATCCCGCGCACGATCCGGCGTGGCCAGAGCGGCCCCTCGTAGACGAACGCGCTGTACGCCTGCAGCAGAGTGGCGCCGGCGGCGAGTCGGGCACGGGCGTCGTCCACGGTGGTGATGCCGCCGACCCCGATGAGCGTCAGCTCCGGGCCGACCCGGTCTCGCAGGAGTCGCATCACGGCCTCGGCACGCGCGGTCAGCGGTCGCCCGGAGAGCCCACCGGCCCCGACGGCCTCGATGTCGGCCCCACTGCTGACGAGGCCGTCGCGGGAGATCGTCGTGTTGGTCGCGATGATCCCGTCGAGGCCGAGGTCGACCGCGAGGTCCGCCACCGCGAGGACGTCCTCGTCGGCGAGGTCGGGCGCGATCTTCACCAGCAGCGGCACCGGCCCGGCGTGCGCGCGCACCGATGACAGGAGCGGTGCGAGCCGCTCGACCGACTGGAGCGAACGCAGTCCGGGCGTGTTGGGCGACGAGACGTTGACGACCAGGTAGTCGGCGTGCGGCGAGAGCAGCCGCGTGCTCAGCACGTAGTCGGCCTCGACGGCGGCCTGGTCGTCCTCCGGCACGTCCTTGGTCTTCCCGATGTTGATCCCCAGGATCGGGCGCACACCACGGCGGTCGCTCTTGTCACGACTCCGCCCACGTGCCGCCAGCCGCTGCGCCACCGCCTCGGCGCCGTCGTTGTTGAAGCCCATCCGGTTCACGACCGCGCGGTCTGCGGGCAGCCGGAACAGGCGCGGCTGCGGATTGCCCGGCTGCGGCTGTCCCGTGACCGTCCCGACTTCGACGTGGCCGAACCCGAGAGCGGCCAGGCCGTCGATGCCGACCGCGTTCTTGTCGAAGCCGGCCGCCAGGCCGAGCACGTTGGGAAAGGTCAGCCCCATCGCCTCGACCGGGTCGCCCGGTCGGCGCAGCCGGCGCATCGCCGGGCCGGCGGCGCGGACAGCGCGGAAGCCGAGGTGGTGGGCGCGCTCCGGGTCGATCCGGGTGAGCCCGCGCCTGAACAGGACGTCGTACGCCGTCACCTCGTGGCCCACTCCTGGAGGGAGCAGACCTCGATCTCACCCGCGCGCATCGCCTCGATCCCCTGCACCGCCGCGCCGAGTCCCTGCACGGTGGTGATGCACGGGACGTTGGCAAGGACCGCTGCGGTGCGGATCTCGTAGCCGTCGGTGCGCGCCGAGCCGCCCCCGGCACCGTGGGGTGTGTTGACGATCAGGTCGATCTCGCCGTCGGCGATCAGCTGCACGGTGGTGGGCTCACCGGCCGGGCCGGTGCCCTCGAAGTGCTTGCGGACGACGCGGGCTTCTATGCCGTTGCGCCGGAGCACCTCCGCGGTGCCCTGGGTCGCCAGGATCTCGAAGCCGAGGTCGGCCAGCCGCTTGATCGGGAAGATCATGGTGCGCTTGTCGCGGTTGGCCATGCTCGCGAAGACCCGGCCAGTGGTGGGCAGCGGTCCGTAGGCCGCGGCCTGCGACTTGGCGAACGCGCGACCGAAGTCGGCGTCGAAACCCATGACTTCTCCGGTGGAGCGCATCTCGGGTCCGAGCACCGTGTCGACGGTCTGCCCCTCGGAGGTCTTGAAGCGGTTGAACGGCATCACCGCCTCCTTGACCGCGATCGGCGCGTCCGGCGGCAGGTCGCCCCCGTCGCCCTCGGCGGCCAGCATCCCCTCCGTGCGCAGCGAGGCGATCGACTCCCCCAGCATCACCCGCGCCGCAGCCTTCGCGAGCGGGACCGCGGTGGCCTTCGAGACGAAGGGCACCGTCCTGGACGCGCGCGGGTTGGCCTCCAGCACGTAGAGCACGTCGGAGCTGAGCGCGAACTGGATGTTGATCAGGCCGCGCACGCCGACGCCCCGCGCGATCGCCTCGGTGGCCTCGCGGATCCGCTGGATCTCGGAGTCGCCGAGGGTGATCGGCGGCAGCACGCACGACGAGTCGCCGGAGTGGATGCCGGCCTCCTCGATGTGCTCCATGACTCCACCCAGGTAGAGCTCCTCGCCGTCGTACAGTGCGTCGACGTCGATCTCGACCGCGTCGTCGATGAACCGGTCGACCAGGACCGGGCGCTCCGGGCTGATCGCGGTCGCCCGGGCGATGTAGCCCTCGAGCGTCTCGTCGTCGTAGACGATCTCCATGCCACGCCCGCCGAGGACGTACGACGGGCGCACCAGCACCGGGTAGCCGATGGTGTGGGCGATCCCCTGGGCCTCGTCGAACGACGACGCCATGCCGTGCTTGGGCGCGGGCAGCCCTGCCTCGGCCAGCACCCGGCCGAACGCGCCGCGCTCCTCGGCGAGATGGATCGCCTCGGGGGTCGTGCCGACGATCGGCACGCCGGCGTCGGCAAGCCCCTGGGCCAGGCCGAGCGGGGTCTGGCCGCCGAGCTGGCAGATGACCCCGGCGACCGGCCCGGCCTGCTGCTCGACGTGGACGATCTCGAGCACGTCCTCGAGCGTCAGCGGCTCGAAGTAGAGCCGGTCGGAGGTGTCGTAGTCGGTCGACACGGTCTCGGGGTTGCAGTTGACCATGATCGTCTCGTAGCCGGCCTCGGCCAGCGCGAGGCTGGCGTGGACGCACGAGTAGTCGAACTCGATGCCCTGCCCGATCCGGTTCGGCCCGGAGCCGAGGATGATCACCGCCGCCTTCCCCTCGGGCCGCGGCCGCACCTCGGTCTCCTCGTCGTACGACGAGTAGTGGTAGGGGGTGGCCGCCGCGAACTCGGCGGCGCAGGTGTCGACGGTCTTGTAGACGGGCCGGATCCCGAGCGCGTGCCGGACGCCGCGGACGACCGGCTCGGCGAGGTTGCGCATCCGGCCGACCTGCACGTCGGAGAAGCCGTGCCGCTTGGCGCGGCGCAGCAGTGGCGAGGTCAGCTCGGCCGCGCCGATGAGCTCCTGCGCGATCTCGTTGATCAGGCAGAGCTGGTCGACGAACCACGGGTCGATGCCGGTGGCGGCATGCACGTCATGGGGCGTCGCCCCCGCCCGGATCGCGTCCATCACGACCCGCAGCCGGCCGTCGTGCGGGACCGCCGCGTCGGCGAGCAGCCGCTCCCGGTCGAGGTCGACGTGGCGGTGACTCCAGTCGAAGACGGCGTCCGGACTCTCCAGCGAGCGCAACGCCTTCTGCAGCGCCTCGGTGAAGTTGCGGCCGATCGCCATCGCCTCGCCGACCGACTTCATGTGGGTGGTCAGCACCGGGTCGGCGCCGGGGAACTTCTCGAACGCGAACCGCGGCACCTTCACCACGACGTAGTCGAGCGTCGGCTCGAAGGCGGCAGGCGTGCTCTGCCCGTCGGCTCGGGTCGTGATGTCGTTCGGGATCTCGTCGAGGGTGTAGCCGATCGCGACCTTGGCGGCGATCTTGGCGATCGGGAAGCCGGTCGCCTTCGAGGCGAGGGCGCTCGACCTCGAGACCCGCGGGTTCATCTCGATGACGACGATCCGCCCGTCGTCCGGGTTGACCGCGAACTGGATGTTGCAGCCCCCGGTGTCCACCCCGACCGACCGGATGATGCCGATCGAGAGGTCGCGCAGGGCCTGGTACTCGCGGTCGGTCAGCGTCATCGCCGGCGCGACGGTGATCGAGTCGCCGGTGTGGACGCCCATGGGGTCGAGGTTCTCGATGCTGCACACGATGACGACGTTGTCGGCGGTGTCGCGCATCACCTCCAGCTCGTACTCCTTCCAGCCGAGGATCGACTCCTCGAGGAGCACCTCGCTGGTCGGCGACGCCGAGAGCCCGCCGCCGCCGATGCGGCGCAGGTCCCGCTCGTCGTACGCCATGCCCGAGCCGGACCCGCCCATGGTGAAGGAGGGGCGCACGACGACCGGGTAGCCGAGCTCGCCTGCGCCGTCCATCAGCTCGTCGACGGTGTGGCAGATGACCGAGCGCGCGACCTCGCCGCCGAGCTCCTCGACGATCTTCTTGAACGACTCGCGGTTCTCGCCGCGGTCGATCGCCTCGATGCTGGCGCCGATCAGCTCGACCCCGTACTTCTCGAGGACGCCGCGCTCGTCGAGCGCGACCGCGGTGTTGAGTGCGGTCTGACCGCCGAGCGTGGCGAGCAGCGCGTCGGGACGCTCCTTCTCGATCACCTTCTCGACGAACTCCGGGGTGATCGGCTCGACGTAGGTCGCGTCGGCGAACTCCGGGTCGGTCATGATCGTGGCCGGGTTGGAGTTCACGAGGATCACGCGCAGGCCCTCGGCCCGCAGCACCCGGCACGCCTGGGTGCCGGAGTAGTCGAACTCGCACGCCTGCCCGATGACGATGGGGCCCGACCCGATCACCAGCACGCTCTGGAGGTCGGTGCGCTTGGGCATCAGCGATCCCCCCGCTCGGTCATCAGGTCGCAGAACCGGTCGAAGAGGTACTCGGCGTCATGGGGGCCGGCCGCGGCCTCGGGGTGGTACTGCACGCTGAACGACCTCAGGTTGCCGTCGCCGTCGCGCAGCTCGAGGCCTTCGACCACGTCGTCGTTGAGGCAGACGTGGGACACGGTCGCTTCGCCGTACGGCGTGGTGGTGGGCCGGTCGGTGGGGGCGTCGACCGCGAAGCCGTGGTTGTGCGCGGTGACCTCGACCTTGCCCGTGGTGCGGTCCATGACCGGCTGGTTGATGCCGCGGTGGCCGTAGGTCAGCTTGTAGGTGCCGAAGCCGAGGGCCCGGCCGAACAGCTGGTTGCCGAAGCAGATGCCGAAGTAGGGGATGCCCCGCTCGAGCACCCCGGTGAGCGTGGTGAGGTCGGCGGTGGCGGGGTCGCCCGGGCCGTTGGAGAAGAAGACGCCGTCGGCCCCGGTGGCGAGCACGTCGTCGATCGTGGCGGTGCTGGGCAGCACGTGGACCTCGATCCCCCGCTCGGCCATCCGCGCCGGGGTCATCCCCTTGATGCCGAGGTCGACGGCCGCGACCGTCCAACGCTTCTCACCGACAGCGGGCACGACGTAGGCCTCGGGAGTGGTCACCTCGCCCGCGAGGTCGGCGCCGGTCATCGCGGGCTGTTGCCGTACTCGGGCGAGCAGCGCATCGGTGTCGGTCTCGCTGGTGGAGATGCCGACCCGCATCGCGCCGCGCTCGCGGAGGTGGCGGGTGAGCGCGCGGGTGTCGACGCCGCTGATGCCGACCACACCCTGCTCACGCAACGCGTCGTCGAGGCTGCGGCGGGAGCGCCAGTTGGACGGGATCCGGGCGGGATCGCGCACCACGTATCCGCTGACCCAGATCCGGCGGGACTCGGCGTCCTCGTCGTTCATGCCGGTGTTGCCGACGTGGGGGGCGGTCATCACGACCACCTGGCGGTGATAGCTGGGGTCGGTCAAGGTCTCCTGGTAGCCGGTCATGCCGGTGGAGAACACGGCCTCGCCGAAGGTCTCGCCCTCGGCCCCGTAGGAGTCGCCGTGGAAGGTGCGGCCGTCCTCGAGGACGAGCATCGCGGGAGCAGGAGTCACCTGCGTCGTACCTCCTTCTCCGCCTCACGGGACGGATCGTTAAAGGATGTTCGATCGGGCCAGACCTTATCAGCGGTGGTGTGCCCGACCTCACGGTGTCCCACGGCGTGGTGCCCGGCGGTTCTTGCCATACTGCCGGTATGCGTTCTTCCGCTCGCCTCGCCCTGACCACCGGCCTGCTCCTGGCCGCCACCGGGTTGACCGCCCCGGCTCATGCCGGGCTCCCGATCCCGGTCGAGTGCTCCGTGGACAAGGTGGTGCTCCCCCTCGACGACGCCACCTACGACCTCAGCGGCACCTGCGGCGTCGTCGTGGTCACGGCCGACAACGCCGACGTCACGATGCCGGCCTCCCAGAAGCTGGTCGTGCGCGGTCACGGCAACACGATCCACGCCAAGCCGGTCGACACGCTCGTCGTCCGCGGCCATGACCAGACGGTCGAGGCCGTCTCGGTGCGCGTAGATGCGGGCCGCCTCCCCGGGCTCGGACGTTCGGGTCGAGCGGCCTGCTCGAGGACGCCCGCGTCGCGGAGCGTCGCCTCACGCTGACTGCCCGCCAGATCACCGACCTCGCCGTCAGCGGCCGCGGCCACGACATCGCCGCCAGGCGCGGGTACGACGCGCGGTTGTCCGGCGACCACACCGCCGCCACCTTCCGCGGCTCGACAAGGTCGTCCTCACCGGGGACGACAACGCGGTACCGTGCGCCGCGGGACGACGTCCGCAACTCCGGCTCGGGCAACCGCGTCCGGTCAACCGCCGCGGCTGAGGCGGCGCGGTTCCCCGGATATCCGGGAACCACTTCGGGGGCGAATTCCCCACGAAGTGCCGACTCGCCCACGAGGTCGGCGCGACTCAGGTCTCGAGCGCCCGCGGCTGGACGAAGCGGACGTCGACCAGCCGGTCCGGCACGACGACCTCATCGCCGAGGGACCACTCGGCGACGCGCGAGACCTGTGCCGCCGGCACAGCAGGCGCACCTCCGTCGGCCGGGACGTCGTACGTCGTGTGGCCGTCCCGCGGCAGCACCACCGCAAAGCCTCGCGCCAGGGCACCGCGCGCCGTGGCCGCGACGCACATCTCCGACTGGATCCCGACCAGGCAGACCATGGTCACGCCCCGATCCCGCAGCAGGACCTCCAGATCGGTGTCGACGAAGCCGTCGTCGGATGGCCTTGGTGACCACCACGTCCGAGTCGACCACGGGCAGGGCGAGCTCCCAGCCCGGCGTACCCCCGGCGCACCCGCGGGTCCTGCGCGCCGTCGTCCTGCAGGTGGATGACCGGCACCCCCGCCGCACGGGCCGCGACCAGCGCTCCGGACCACCGATCCAGATAGTCCGCCGCATCTCGCACCGCGTGCTCCCCCGACACCAGCGCACGTTGCACGTCGACCACCACCAGCGCATCGGCGGACGGGGCGGGCATGGCGAGGAGTCTGCCCGATCCGTCCGAGGCCACGATCCTGATCACGCGTGACGCCGGAGGAGGTGAAGACGATGAACAGCGAACGTCACACGCCTCGGCCAGCAACGGCTCTGGTCGGGGACCGCCGCCCCGAGACGTGTGCGTGCGCCGAGCTCGAGCACCTGCACCGGACGGCACTGCCCGCGTTCGGATCGCCCTCCCCGGCTCTCGCGTGAGCCGAAGGTCGCCGCATGGCTCACGGCACCCACGACCACGGCGACGACCCCCGCAACGACGAGATCCTGATCTGGGTCAACGGTGAGCTGAAGCCGCGGGCCGAGGCGGTGGTGTCGGTCTTCGACTCCGGCTTCGTGCTCGGCGACGGCGTCTGGGAGGGGCTGCGGGTCCACGACGGTCACCCCGCGTTCCTCGAGACCCACCTCGACCGGCTCTGGCAGGGCGCCCAGGCACTCATGCTCGACATCGGCATGACCCGCGACGAGCTGACCCGCGCGCTCTACGAGACCCTCGCCGCCAACGAGATGCACCACGGCGTCCACATCCGGTTGATGGTCACCCGGGGCGTGAAGTCGACGCCGTACCAGGACCCTCGAGTCACCGTCGGCCCCGCGACCGTCGTGATCATCGCCGAGCACAAGGAGCCGATGCCGGCCACGGTCACGGAGGGCATCACCCTCTTCACCACGCACGTACGCCGCGCGACGCCCGACACGCTCGACCCGAAGCTCAACGCGCACAGCAAGCTGAACGACATCACGGCCTGCATCCAGGCCTACACCGCCGGCGCCGACGAGGCGCTGATGCTGGACCCCCATGGCTTCGTCGCGACCTGCAACTCCACCCACTTCTTCATCGTCACGCCGGACCAGGAGGTGTGGACGTCCGACGGCAGGTTCTGCCTCGGCGGGATCACCCGCGGCAACGTGCTCGAGGTCTGCCGCCACCACGACATCCCCGCCCGCGAGACCACCTTCAGCCTCACCGACGTCTACTCCGCCAGTGAGGCGTTCGTGACCGGCACCTTCGCGGGCGTGGTCCCGGTACGGACCGTCGACGGGCGCACCATCGGCACCGGCCAGCGCGGGCCGGTCGTCGAACGTCTCCAGTCGCTGTACGCCGAGCACGTGGCCGCCGACGTCGCCGGACGGACCGCGCCGTGACGGTCCGGGTGGCCATGTGGTCGGGCCCCCGCAACATCTCGACCGCGATGATGCGCGCCTGGGAGAACCGGCCCGACACGGTCGTCGCGGACGAGCCGTTCTATGCCGCGTTCCTGGCCCGGACCGGGCTCGACCACCCGGCGCGCGACGAGGTCATCGCCTCGCAGCCGACCGACGTCGACCAGGTGGTCGCCGGACTGCTGGCCCCACTCCCCGACGGCGTCAGCGTCCACTACGCCAAGCACATGACCCACCACCTCGCGCCCGGGCAGGACCTCGACCTGGGCGCGGCAGTTCCGCAACGTGCTGCTGATCCGCGACCCTGCCGAGGTCGTCGCGTCGTACGTGAAGTCACGCGAGTCATGCGAGCCCGACGACATCGGGCTGCGGCAGCAGGCCGACCTCCTCGACCAGCTCGACGAGCGGCCGCCGGTCATCGACGCCGCCGACTTCCTGCGCGACCCCGAGACCCACCTGCGCTGGCTGTGCGACTGGCTCGACATCGCCGTTCACCGACGCGATGCTGACGTGGCCGGCCGGCCCGCGCGACTCCGACGGTGTCTGGGCACCCCACTGGTACGACGCCGTCTGGGCGTCGACCGGCTTCGCGCCGTACCGACCTCGGGACGTCGACCTCGACGAGCACGACGCCGCGGTCGCGCTGGCCTGCCGCCCCGCCTACGAGCGACTGCGTGCGATGCGGCTGGTGCTCTGACCGGTCCCGATGAGTATCAGACGCGACGCGGGTCTACTCCTTCAAGACACCATCACCGAGGGGGTGACGACGATGACCACCGAACGCCAAGCCTGGGCCAGTCTCCACCCGCTGGAGGCCGCCCGCCCGGCCCGCAGCGAGACCTGCGCCTGCGGTCAGGAGCTCGACTCCTGCCGCCGCCACCACTGCCCGCGTTGCGGCACGTCGATCGCCGCCCGTGCCGCGTGAGGACGGTCGCCCGACCGCCTCGTAGTGCGATACTCGCGTCGTGACGGTCCGGGTGGCCGTGTGCGGCAGGCTGACCGTGATCCGCGACGGGGAGTCGCTGTCGGGACCACGGCTCGGAACCAGGAAGGCGCGGGTCCTGGCCGCGGTCCTGGCGTCTGCTCGCGGGGCGTCGGTCTCGGTCGATCGGCTCGTCGAGGCCGTGTGGGACATGAACCCACCACGGGACCCGCACGGCAACCTCGCCACCCTCGCCAGTCGACTTCGGCGGACCGCCGGCGACGACCTGATCGTGCAGACCGGGGCCGGCTACGGCCTCGCACCGGGCGTCGACCTCGACCTGGATGCCGTGGCCGAGCTCCACGCCGCGGCGGACGCCCGGCTGCGCCGCAAGGAACCGACACTCGCCGTCGCCGCAGCACAGCGGGCGCTGCGTCTCCTCGGCGGTGACGGGTCGCTCGCCGAGGAGTTCGAGGACCCGTGGGCCGAACCTCTGCGACGTGAGGCGGCCACCCTCGCCCGCGAGGCGCGACACCTGCTGGCCGCGGGCGGCGGTCGAGAGCGGTCGGGCCGACCTCGCCGAGCAGACTGCGCGCGACGCGGTCGACGCCGACCCTTTCGACGAGCGCGCGCACCGCGACCTCATGACCGCGCTCGCCGTCGACGGACAGGCAGCGGCGGCCCTCGACGTGTACGCCGATCTCGCGGCACGGCTCGCGGACGAGCTCGGCACCGATCCCGACGCCGACACGCAGGCCCTGCACGTACGCGTGCTGCGTCACGAGAAGCCGCAGCGTGCCGGACCTGAGACGCAGGCCGAGGCCCCCACGCTGCTGGTGGGCCGCGACACGGAGCTGGCGACGCTCGACCGCGCCTGGGCGGCAGCGTCGGCGAGCGGCGCCGAGCTGGTCGTGGTGGCCGGCGTACCGGGGATCGGCAAGACCCGGTTGCTCCGCGAGGCGGCCGACCTGGCGCGACGGACCGGTGGCCTGGTGCTCGCCACCCGCTGCCGGCCCGGTGAGCGCTCGCTGTTCCTCCAGCCCTACCTCGAGGCGCTGCGGCCGGTCCTGCTGAGGCTGCCCGAGGACACGCTGCGGGTCCTCCTCGGTGGTCATCTCCGGGCCTGGGCGGGACTGCTCCCCGACCTCGGCGAGCTCCTCGACGTGACACCGGAGCCCGGCATCTCCGGGGACCTCGCACGACGTCGCGCGTTCGACGCCGTGGTCGCTGCCGTCGCCGGCCTCGCCGCGCGTCAGCCGGTGCTGCTCAGCGTGGACGACCTGCAGTACGGCGCCGACGTCACCGCCGACGTGCTGGCCCACCTGGCGACACAGCTGGGTCCGGCGCCGGTGTTGTTGGTCGGGGCGACCCGGACCGAGGGGTTGCCGTCGTTGTCGAGCCTCACCGAGCGCAGCGCCCCACTGCTGCTGGGACCCCTCCCGCCGTCGGCGGTGGCCGCGCTGGCGGAGGCGGCCGGGTTCATCAGCCGCAGCGCAGAGGTCCTCGAGCGCAGCCAGGGGCACCCGCTGAGCGTCGTCGCGAGTCTCCAGGCCCTCGCGTCCGGCACCAGCGGCGTACCGCACACCGTGGCCACCGCCGTGGCCGGGCAGCTCGAGCGACTCGACACCGAGGTCGCCACCCTGGTGGCCGCCGCGTCGGTGCTCGGCACCCGCGTCGACCCGGTCCTCGTGGCCGGCCTCCTGCAGCAGACCGAGGTCGACGTGGTCCTGGCGTGTGAGCGAGCGGTCGGCGCCGGCCTGATGGCGTCGGCCGGCACCCACTACGACTTCGTCAACGACCTGGTGAAGGACGCGGTGCTGGCCACCCTGCCGCCACCGCTGGCCGTCGCCTACCACCGGCGCGCCGCCGATCTGCTGGCGGGGAGGCCGGAGGAGATGGCCGGCCACGCGCACGCAGCCGGCGACGCGACGCGAGCCGCGCACGGCTACCTGGTCGCGGGGCGCACCGCGCGGCGGACGGCCGCCCTCGATGATGCCCTCGCACTGCTGGACCTCGCCGAGGCCGACGCCGCCGAGGCGGCCGACCCGGGGTTGACGGCCACCG
This sequence comes from uncultured Actinomycetota bacterium, assembly GCA_963804845.1. Lineage (GTDB taxonomy): Bacteria > Actinomycetota > Actinomycetes > Propionibacteriales > Nocardioidaceae > Nocardioides. The sequence goes on from CAWDSA010000007.1 coordinate 1,610,413, forward strand.
TCCTCCTGGAGCGGGCCCGGGTGCAGGAGGCCCGGGCCGACTTCGTCGCCGCACACCGCGACGCCCTCGCCGCGGGGAACCCGGTCGCGGACGCGCGCGACCCGCGGCTCGACATGCGACGGCTGCGACTGCTGGGTGGCGATCTCTCCGTCGGCCGGCGGCTCCCGCTGGACGAGGTGCTCGGGTACAACCGCACCGGGCTGGACCGGGCGACCGAGCTGGGCGACGCGGTGTCGGCGGCCATGTTCCGCAGCCGGATCGCGGTTCTCGAGTGCAGCCGGCTCCGGTTGGCGCAGGCACTGGACATCGCCACCGACGGCGTGGCCCGTTCACGGGCCAGCGGGCGGCCCGAGGCGCTGGCCCGGTCGCTCGACGGGCTCAAGACGGTGCACGCCTACAGCGGAGACAGCGGCGCGCTGGCGGCGGCCCTCGACGAGCTGCTTCCGCTGCTGGACGACCTCGGACTCCCCTGGCTGCGGCAGTGGGCGCTGCAGGAGTCCTCGCTCGTGCCCGCCGCCGACGGCGACTGGGCCGGTGCCCGGCGGCTCATCGACGAGGCGTTCGAGGTCAACCGGGCGACCGGGTACGGCGCCTACCCGGCGTACTTCCTGGCCCAGCGCGGCTGGTTGGCGCGGCTCGCGGGTGACCTCGACGGGGCGCTCGACGACGGCCGCCGCGCGGTGGCCGAGCTGTCGCCCTCGGCACATCCCTGGTGGTACGCGACCGCAGTCGGGAGCTTCGCAACGACCCTGCTGGAGCTCGGACGCACCGACGACGTCGGAGCGTTGTGCGCCGACGGCCTGCAGGCCTTGGGACCGGAGGCCGGCGCGGCCTATCGGCTGCGGTGCCTGGCGCCCCGTGCCGCCGTGACCGGCGAGGGGCTGGAGGAGGCAGATCGGCTCCTCGCCGGGGTCGACGCGGCTCCGGGCAGTGCCTGGATCACCGGGTCGGACGTCTACGAGGCGCTGGCGACCGCGTGGCTGAACGCCGGCGAACCGGCGCGGGCCGCGCGGCTCATGGCGCCGCTGCTGGCGGCGACCCGCGACTCCTGGCTCGCGCTTCACGAGCGAGCTCGTCAGAGGACGCCGGCCACCAGCTCAGCAGCGCGCTCGGCACCGTCGGAGGGCACCTCCGCGTAGCGCCGGGGGCGCTCGAGCTCGTCGACCAACGCATCGGCGATGAGCTCGGGCTCAGCGGTCTCGTAGTCCATCGCCCGGCCCGCGCCGTGCCGCTCGAGTCGGTGCCGGACGTGGAACTGCTGCTCGAAGTGGTGTCGCAGCGGGAAGTACAGGAAGGGCCGGTCGGCCGCGGTGAGCTCCATCGTGGTCGAGAGCCCACCCTGCACGACGGCGATGTCGCAGGCCGCGTGGTGGAGGTCGAGGTCAGGCACGAAGCCCTCGACCGTGACCCCGTCACGTGCCGGGATCGAGGCCGGGTCGAGTCGCGGTCCGGCCACCACCAGCATCCGCAGCGACGGCACCCGTGCCCGCGAGGCGTCGTACGCCGCCACGACCCGCTCGAGCAGCGGGCCTCCCACGCCGGACCCGCCGACGGAGACCACGCAGACCGTCTCGTCGGGCCGGTAGCCGAGCCGGGCCCGCAGCCGGTCGCGTTCCTCCGGCGAGGGCCGCTCCCCCATCACGTAGCCGCTGAACGCGAAGTGCTCCTCGGTCCACTCGCGGATACCCGGCAACCCCGGGCCGAGCGGCTCCGGCACCACGTCGTCCGGGTCGCCGACGAAGACCGAGCGGTCCCGGAGCCCGGGGAAGCGCGCGACGTGCTCCACCATCTCGGCGTTGTAGTCGGCCGCCAACGCCGCCTCGTGCTCACCACCGTCGGGCATGGGCAACCAGCCGACGAAGTCGGTCAGCCACACGAACGGCGCCCGCTTGAGCCGCGGGTTCTCGTGCAGGAAGTGGTCGAGGTCCCACGCCTCGTCACCGACCCACGCGTCGTACTCGCGCTCGGCGACCAGGTCGTCGAAGACGTGGAAGTTGTTCACCAGGATCTCGTCCATCCGCCGGATCGCCTGGAACGCGTGGAGGTCGTGCTCCCCCGCCTCGGACTCGATGTGTCCCGACTCCGTGGCCAGCCACGCGGACGCAGGATGGACCTGCTCTCCCCGCTGGGTCAGGAACTCCGTGACCGGTGACTGCGAGAGCCAGTCGACCTGGAGGCCGGGAACCTGCTGCCGCAGGGAGTCCGCGATCGCCAGGTCGCGACGCACGTGGCCGAGACCGATCGGCGAGGAGAGGAACAGCACCCGCCGCTCGCGGCGCCGCCGGCGCGGTCGTGGCGTCGTCTTCGTCGGTACGCCGCCCTCGATGGTGATGACGGTGTCCACCGGGCAGCGGCAGCACCTGTCCCGGGTCGTCGACGACGGTCACGACCGGGACGCGGCCGGCAGCTCGGGCTGCGTCCGCGTCCACCAGACCGCACACGATCTCAGCCGTCGCCCTGGCCTCCGGCAAGCGGTCGAAGAAGAACTCCAGCAGCCCGGGCTGCTCCGCCAGCGCCATCGGGGCCTCCACGACCACGACCGCTGCCACTCGTTCGGTCTCGGTCAGCAGCCGTGAAACGGCGCCGATGCCACCGGGAGGCACCATCGACCACCACCGGCCCGTCGGTCGGCACCGCCAGCGGGTCCGTGACGTCGTCGGGGACGACGAACGACGCGTGGCGGGCCAGCGCCGGGAGCTGACGGTGCCAGTCCCCTGCGCTCTCCCCGTCGGGCGTCGGCAGCACGACGACCGACGCAGGTCCGGCCCCGTAGGCAGTCCCACCGCTCACGGACCGCCCCACGATGAGTGGCGGGGCCGGGTCGCGCCGCGTGCTCAGGTGAACGCGCACGAAGGTCGGCGCGTCCATCCCCTGCCGCGCGGTCGCCCGCACCTACCCGGCGCACGAAGTCCGCGAGCACGTGGTTGACCGCGACCGGGTCGCGCCCCGGCGGGAGGTGCCCTGACCCACCCAGGGCGACCAGCTCGGCACCGGCGAGGCGGGCCATGTGGGCGCCCCGGGCGAACGGCTGGCACCAGTCGTGCGTGCCGTGGATCACCAGCACGGGACAGGCGATCGACCGCAGCGTCTTCGCGACGCGGTCGGGAGAGTCGCCGACGCAGTCGGCGTCGATCATCGAGACCATGATCTCGCCATTGGTCTGGCCGGCCCAGCCGACGACGTCCTCGTAGACCTTCGTGCTGTGGGGCTCGTTGCAGATCTGGGAGAAGAAGAAGCTGATCCAGGCCTGCCACTCCTCGCGCCAGGCGGTCCGGTTGAAGAGCTGCCAGCCCTGAGGCTTCGTGAGGTCGGCGGTCCAGTTCGCCAGCAGGTCGAGACCGCGGTCGATCCTGGGGGTGCCGTCCTGCGCACCCGGCCCGATGGCGACGACGCCGGCGACACGCTCGGGGTGGCGCGACGCGGCGAGCAGCCCGAACCAGCCGCTGTCGCACAACCCGACGAGCACGGCGCGCTCGACTCCGACCGTGTCCATGACCGCGAGCAGGTCATCCACGATCGTGGCGTCGGTGTAGAACTCCGGGCCCACGGGCCGATCGCTGCGCCCGTTACCCCTGGGGTCGATGACGACCACCCGGTGTCGACGGGCGAGGTAGTGGACCTGGGCCTTCCACATGCGACTCTCGACGATCGTGTCGGCGGGCGTGAACACCACCCACGGCCCGGACGACCCGAAGGCCTCGTAGTAGACGCGGATCCCGTCCCTCTCGACGTACCCCGTCTGGTCCGGCTCTCGCGCTCGCATGTCCTTCCCTCCTCGGCCGATGTCCTCAGACCGTGACCCGCGCGGGTTGCAATCGGATTGCAACCGCACGACTCGGATGCTCGTCCACCAGCATCCACCGCACGGAAGGGACACGACAATGACCACCACGCACCGACAAGCCGCACCGTCGACATGGACAAGCTCATGGAGTTCGTCGGACAGTTCGCGGGCGACCTCGGGGCGACCGTCGCCGCGGGCAACGTCGTCCTGGGCGACCGGCTGGGGCTCTACCGCGCTCTCGCCGAGGGGCCGGCCACCGGCGCCGAGCTCGCCGGCCGCACGGACACCCACGCCCGCTACGTCACCGAGTGGCTGCGCGGCCAGGCCGCGGGCGGCTACATCGAGTACGACGCGGACACCGACTCCTACTCCATGACCCCCGAGCAGGCGTTCGCCCTGACCGATCCGCAGGGCGTCCTCTACCTGCCCGGCGCGTTCGAGCTGGCACTCGGCGCCATCGCGGCAGTCCCGCGGATGGAGCAGGCGTTCACCACGGGCGGCGGGTTGGGTTGGCACGAGCACGACCCGCAGGTGTTCTCCGGCTGCGAGAAGTTCTTCCGGCCGGGCTACCTCGCCCACCTCGTCCCGGAGTGGATCCCGGCCCTGGACGGCATCCAGCAGCAGCTCGAGGCCGGCGCGCGGGTCGCCGACATCGGCTGCGGCCACGGCGCCAGCACGATCCTGCTGGCCGAGGCGTTCCCTGCCTCGACCGTCGTCGGCTCCGACTACCACGCCGGCTCCATCGACGAGGCCAACCGGCACGCCGCCGAGGCCGGGGTGACCGACCGGGTGACCTTCGAGGTCGCCGGTGCCCAGTCCTTCTCCGGGAGCGACTACGCGCTCGTGGCGAGCTTCGACTGCCTGCACGACATGGGCGACCCGCTGGGCGCGGCCAAGCACGTGCGCAGCACGCTGGCACCCGACGGCAGCTGGCTGATCGTCGAGCCTGCGGCGGGCGACAGCGTCGCCGAGAACCTCAACCCGGTGGGTCGGGTCTACTACAACTTCTCGACGTTGCTCTGCGTGCCCAACGCGATGTCGCAGCCGGGCGGCTACGCCCTCGGCGCGCAGGCGGGCGAGCAGGCGATCCATCAGGTCTGCACCGACGCCGGCTTCACCCGCTTCCGGCGGGTGGCGGAGACGCCGTTCAACCTGGTCTACGAGGCCCGGCTCTGACGATCCGGGCGCTCAGCAGAGCTTGCCGTCGAGCACCGTCGCGCGACCACGCAGGAAGGTGGCGACGACCCGACCGGGCAGCTCACGGCCGGCGTACGGCGTGTTCCGCGAGAGCGACGCGGAGTCGGAGGCTTCGACGACGCGACGCACGGAGGGGTCGTAGAGCACGACGTGCGCCGGCGCGCCCTCCGCGATCGGCTGGCCGTGGTCGCTCACCCGGCCGATCCGGGCGGGTGCGGCCGACATCCGGTCGGCGACGCCCGCCCAGTCGAGCAGGCCCGGATCGACCATCGTCTCCTGCACGACCGACAGCGCGGTCTCGAGGCCCAGCATGCCGAACGCGGCCGCGGCCCACTCGCAGTCCTTGTCCTCGTGCGGGTGAGGGGCGTGGTCGGTGGCGACGATGTCGATGGTGCCGTCGGCCAGCCCGGCGCGCAGCGCCTCGGCGTCGGTGGCGGTGCGCAGGGGCGGGTTCACCTTGTAGATCGGGTTGTACGTCGAGGCCAGCTCGTCGGTCAGCAGCAGGTGGTGGGGGCAGGCCTCGGCCGTGACGTTCCAGCCCTTCTCCTTGGCCTGCCGCACGATCTCCACCGACCCGGCGGTCGAGACGTGGCAGACGTGCAGACGTGAGCCGACGTGGGCGGCCAACAGGCAGTCGCGGGCGATGATCGCCTCCTCCGCCACGGCCGGCCAGCCTGCCAGTCCGAGTCGACCCGACAGGTCGCCCTCGTTCATCTGGGCGTTCTCGGTGAGCCGCGGCTCCTGGGCGTGCTGGGCGATCACTCCGTCGAACGCCTTGACGTACTCGAGCGCCCGGCGCATCAGCACCGCGTCGTTCACACACTTGCCGTCGTCGGAGAACACCCGCACCCGCGCGGCGGAGTCGGCCATCGCGCCCAGCTCGGCCAGCTGCTGGCCAGCCAGGCCGACGGTGACGGCACCGACCGGATAGACGTCGCAGTAACCGGCTTCGCGGCCGAGCCGCCAGACCTGTTCGACGACGCCGGCGGTGTCCGCCACGGGTTCGGTGTTGGCCATGGCGTGGACGGCGGTGAAGCCGCCGATCGCGGCCGCCTGGGTGCCAGTGAGCACCGTCTCGGCGTCCTCGCGGCCGGGTTCGCGGAGGTGAGTGTGCAGGTCGACGAGGCCGGGCAGGGCGATCAGTCCGGCGGCGTCGACGACCTCGGCACCGTCCTCGCTGAGGCCCTCGCCGATCCCGGCGACGATCCCCTCGCGCAGCAGCAGGTCGGTCGGGTCGCCACCGAGGATGGCGGCTCCCTTGATCAGGTAGGTGGTCATGCAGGCCCTTCCTGGGTCTCGACGGGCTCGTCCGCCGGGGAGTCGCTGTCGGTCTCGGTGCCGCTGAGCAGCAGGTAGAGCACGGCCATCCGCACGGCCACACCGTTGGTGACCTGCTCGACGATGACCGAGCGGTCGGAGTCGGCGACCTGGGCGGTGATCTCCATCCCGCGGACCATGGGTCCGGGGTGCATCACGATCGTGTGGTCCTGGAGCGTCGCCATGCGACGGCCGTCGAGGCCGTAGCGGCGTGAGTACTCGCGTGGCGTGGGGAAGAAGCCCCCGTTCATCCGCTCGGCCTGGACGCGCAGCATCATCACCACGTCGGCCTTGGGCAGCACCGCGTCGAGGTCGTACGACGTCTCCACGCCCCAGGTGTCGATACCGACCGGCAGCAGCGTCGGCGGGGCGACGAGGGTGACCTCGGCGCCGAGCGTCTGCAGCAGCAGCGCGTTGGACCGGGCGACCCGGGAGTGGAGGACGTCGCCGACGACCGCCACCCGGCGACCGTCCAGCGATCCGAGGTGGCGCGACATGGTGAACGCGTCGAGCAGCGCCTGCGTGGGGTGCTCGTGGGTGCCGTCGCCGGCGTTGACGATGCTGGAGTGGACCCAGCCCGAGTGGGCGAGGCGGTAGGGCGCGCCCGAGGCGCTGTGGCGCACCACGACCGCGTCGGCACCCATCGCCTCGAGGGTGAGGGCGGTGTCCTTGAGTGACTCCCCCTTGGACAGCGACGACCCCTTCGCGGCGAAGTTGATGACGTCCGCCGAGAGTCGCTTGGCCGCGGCCTCGAACGAGATCCGGGTGCGGGTCGAGTCCTCGAAGAACAGGTTGACGACCGTCCGGCCCCGCAGCGCCGGCAGCTTCTTGATCGGCCGATCGGCCAGCGCCAGCATCTCTGCCGCGGTGCTCAGGACCAGCTCGGCGTCGTCGCGGCTCAGGTCGGCGGCCGACAGCAGGTGGCGCTTCATGCGTCGCTCCGTTCGGGTGTGCCCTCGATGCTGACCGCATCCTCGCCGTCGATCTCCGCGACGGTGACGCGGACCCGCTCGACCAGCGAGGTCGGAAGGTTCTTGCCGACGAAGTCGGCACGGATCGGCAGCTCGCGGTGACCGCGGTCGACCAGGACGGCGAGCCGTACGGCGGCGGGCCGACCGATCTCGGTCAGCGCGTCGAGAGCGGCCCGGATCGTGCGACCGGAGAACAGCACGTCGTCCACGAGGACGACGGTGGCGCCGTCGATGCCTCCCGACGGGATCTCGGTGTGGAGCAGGGTGCGGGCCGGCTTGAGCCGCAGGTCGTCGCGGTACAGGGTGACGTCGAGCGAACCGACGGGCACGTCGCCACCCTCGACCGCCGCGATCTTGGTGCCGATCCGCTCGGCGAGCGGGACCCCGCGGGTCGGGATGCCGAGCAGCACGAGGCCACGCGGACCCTTGTTGCGCTCGAGGATCTCGTGGGAGATGCGGGTCAGGGCCCGGGAGACGTCACGGGCGTCGAGGACGACGCGCTCGGTGGGGTCGGGCGGGAGGGGTGCAACGAACGGTTCAGGCATCAGCGTGCCGGACTCCTTCTCCGCCTCACGGGACGGCTCGTTAAAGGATGTCGATCGCGGGTCACTCTAGCGGACCGGGCGGCTCCTCGAGCGGTGCGAAGTCGACTTCCAGGAAGTCGGCGACCTCGGGTACCCAGCGGTCGCGCACGAAGGCGACGTGCCGCGGGTCGTCGTTGTACAGGTCGTAGGCCGCGCGGTCGGCGAACTCCATGGAGAGTCCCAGCCGGTAGGGGTTCTTGGGACTCACCTCGCGGGCGACCTCGAAAGCCTCAACGCCCTCGATCTCGCCCAGTCCCCACAGCGCGGTCAGGAAGGATGCCTCCTCCGGGCTGCCGTCGTCGTGCTGGAGCGCGAAGGCGACGGTGTGGCGGAGGCGGGTGCCGGAGAGGCCGGCGTTCACGGTCATGTCGGTGACGCTAGCCGGGCGATGGTCAGAGAAGCACGGACATGCCCGCGCACGCCCGGAGCCACGCCGACCGCGTGCCCTCGCTGAGCATCGCGTAGGGAACCACCGACCCGGAGACCAGCACCGGGTCGTAGGGGACGCGGTAGACGGCCTTCGTGCGCTGCTCGTAGACCTGCACCAGGTCGTGCGCGAGCTGCTCGTCGACGTGGGAGGACGGGTCGGAGAGCACCGTGACCGTCTTGTGCTTGAGGTTCTCGTAGCCGGCATCCTGGAGCGCGTCGAGCATCCACAGCCCGGAGTAGCCGGTGTCCTCGCGGATGGTCGACGTCACGACCAGGAGGTCGGCGGTCTGGGCCGCGGCGAGCCAGTTCTCGGCCCGCAGGTTGTTGCCGGTGTCGACCAGGATGAGCCGGTAGAACCGCTCGAGCAGCCCGTGGACGGCCGAGAAGTCCTTGGCCCGGATCATGCCGGTCACGTCGGGCCGCTCGTCGGACGCCAGGATGTCGAAGTGCGCGTCGCCCTGCGAGCGGACGAATGCCCCCAGGTCGCCGATCCGCGCCTGGTAGACGTCGTTGAAGCGCTCGAGGTCCTCCAGCAGCTCTCGGGTGGTGTTGCGGTGGTTGCTGCGGTGGCCCCGGATGCCGAGGGTGCCGCGGGTCTCGTTGTTGTCCCACGCCACCACGCCTCCGCCACGCACGGTGCCGAAGGTGTAGCCGGCCGCCAGCACGCCGGTGGTCTTGGCGGCGCCACCCTTGGGGTTGAGGAAGGCGATGGTCCGCGGCCCCTCGAAGTCGCGCTGGATGGCCCGTCGGTTCTGCTCGTGCGTGGTCTCGGCCGGCCCCATCTTGGGGGCGATCGCACCGCCGCTCCACTTGCGCACCTTGCCGCGCCAGCCCCACGTGGCGGGGCCGAGCTCGACCTGGTCGGAGCGCCGGTCCAGGAAGTCGGTGGCCGACATGAAGCGGGGTACGGAAGCGTCGGTTTCCGGTTCCACGGCATGCGACGGCGGTGCCGCGGGCGGTGCAGCAGGCGGTGCAGGCGGGCGCAGGCGGTGCAGGTGGCGCAGGCGGTGCCGGCGGTGCAGGGCGGCACCGGCGGTGCGGCCGGGGCTTGGACCGGCCAGCCCTGTCCGGGAGGCGTCCCCGGCACCGGAGCCCCGGTCACGGAGGGCGGCACCCAGCCCGGCGGCGGGCCGGACGGCGGCGGACCTGAGGGTGCGCGCGGCGGCGGAGGAGGCGCCGGCGGGCCCGAGTAGGGAGAGGCGGCGGGAGGGCCGGAGGAGGCGGGGTGGGCTCACCGGGCATCGGCCCGGACAGCGGGTCATGGTGGGGCGGGGTCGGGGCGGGCTCACCGGGCATCGGCCCGGACAACGGGTCGCCGTGGGGCGGGGTCGGCAGCGGCGTCGGTGTGTCCATCCGCGACTGCTCGTACGCCGCGAGCTCGTCGACCGCGAACAACCGCTCGCTCGTGTCAGGCTCGAGGCCCTGCCAGCCGACCGGTTCCTCCGCGGCGGGCTCGTCCACCCGGTGGGCAGGCTCCTCCTCGCGAGGGGGGTCCTCGCGGGGGTGCTCCTCGCGGGGCTGGTCGTCCGACATGGGGGGTCCTCCAAGGTCCGGGGCGGGTCACCTGCCTCGGCAGCCTAACCGGCGATCCGCGCACCTCCGTCAAACATCGCGAGCGCGGCACTCGCGTCGAGAGCAGACGGAGGTCACGGCGACGTCGACCGCGCGGTGGAACGTCGGGTAGGCGTAGTGCATCGACGCGAGCTGCTCCAGGGGGATCTCCGCGTGCACGGCGAGAGCCAGCATCGCGAGCACCTCGCCCCCGGACGGCCCGGCGGACGTCGCCCCGACCAGGACGCCGCGGTCAGCATCGGCGACCAGCTTGAGCAGCCCGTCGTTCCCGAGGTCGTGGATCCAGCCGCGGCTGGACTCGGCCAGGTCGGCGTGACCGACCCGGACCTCCAGGCCGGCGTCGCGCGCCTGCTGCTCGGTCATCCCGACCGATCCGATCTCGGGATCGGTGAAGGTCACCCGGGTCACGGCGCGGTAGTCGGCGGTGAAGCCGTCCTGGCCGAGCAGGTCACGGACGGCGATCTCGCCCTGGTACATCGACACGTGGGTGAAGGCGCCATGGCCGGTGATGTCGCCGACCGCCCAGAGCCGCTCGCCGGCGCGCATCCGTTCATCTGTGTCGATGTCGTTGGCGTCGGGGTCGAGGCCGACGGTGTCGAGGCCGATGCCCCGCAGGTTGGGCGAGCGGCCGGCTGCGACGAGCAGCTGGTCGGTCACGATCTCGCCGCGGTCGGTCGAGATGCGGAAGGCGCCGTCGTGGTCGACCCGCTCCACTGTCAGCCCGACCTCCACCCGGAGCCCCTCGTCGCGCAGCACCCGGGTCAGCAGCTCGCTCGACTCCGGCTCCTCGGCCGACAGGATCCGGTCGGCGGTCTCGAGGATGGTCACCTCGGAACCGAAGCGCGAGAACGCCTGGGCGAGCTCGCAGCCGATGGCGCCACCACCGATCACCGCGAGGGAGCCCGGGAGCTCGGTGACCTTCACGATCTCGCGGTTGGTCCAGTACGGCGTAGCGGCGAGCCCGTCGATCGGCGGCGTCGCCGGCGACGTCCCGACGCCCAGCAGGACGCCGCGTGCCCCGACGTACGTGTCGTCCTCGACCCGCACCCTGCCCGGTCCGTCGAGCCGTCCGGTTCCGCGCACGATGCGGACCCCGGCCCCCTCGAGCCGCTCCACGTGGGAGTCGTCGCGCCAGTGGTTGGTCGCCTGCTTGTCGATGCGCTCGGCCACCGCGCCCCAGTCGGGCTCGACGGTCGCCGCTCCGGCGAGGTGGTCGACACGGCGGGCCTCCCCGAGCGCGTCGGCGGCGCGGATCATCATCTTCGACGGCACGCAGCCGTAGAACGGGCACTCACCGCCGACCAGGTCACGGTCGACCCCGACGACGTCGAGACCCGCCTCGGCGAGCTTCTGCGCGGCGTACTCCCCGCCCGGCCCGAGTCCGACCACCACTACGTCCGCGTCGTACGTCGCCATGTCGCCCAGCATGCCCCACGATGTGTCAGTGAAGACTCCCACTCGACGAACCGTGCTGGGCGCGGGCCTGGCCGGCGGGGCCGGCCTCCTGGCCGGCTGCACCGCCGCCGACGACCCCCGGCCCGCGGCGGCCCCCACCGAGCCGACGTCCGACACCACGACCGGGCCACCCGGGGAGCTCACGATCCCCGACTTCGACCCGGAGGACTGGGAGTCGGTGCGGGCGCAGTTCCCGCTCGACCCCGAGCTCGCCCAGTTCGCCGCGTTCGTGCTCTCCCCCCACACCGCCCAGGTGGAGGCCGCGATCGCCCACCACCGGAGCAGGTTGAACCTCGACACCGACCTGGCCCTCCACGAGGGCTCCACCGCCGAGCAGGAGGTCCGGGCCGCGGCGGCGGCGTACGCCGGTGGGGGTGCCGACCAGTTCGCCCTCACCGACAGCACCACGATGGGCATCGCGATGATGTACGGCGGCCTCGACCTGCGGCCGGGCGACGAGGTGCTGACGACCAGCCACGACTTCTACTCGACCGAGGCATCCCTGCAGCTTCTCGAGCGGCGGACCGGCGCCAGCGTCCGGAGGACCGACCTCTACGACGACCCTGCCGCGGCGACCGTCGACGAGCTCACCAGCCGGCTGGTGCGTGCGATCGGGTCCCGGACCCGCGTGGTGGCGGTGACCTGGGTGCACTCCAGTACCGGCGTCCGACTGCCGATCCCCGAGTTCGCCGCCGCGATCGCCGGGATCAACCGGGATCGGGATGCCGGCAACCGGGTCCTGCTCTGTGTCGACGGCGTCCATGGCTTCGGCGCGGTCGACATCGACCTGCCCGACCTCGGCTGCGACTTCCTGGCCACCGGCACCCACAAGTGGCTCTTCGGACCACGCGGCACCGGCCTGCTGTGGGCCAGGGACTGGGCGCCGCTGACCGAGCTGATCCCGACCTTCTCCGGACCGGGCGAGGCGCAGCGGCTCACGCCCGGCGGCTACCACGACTTCGAGCACAGGTGGGCGCTCTCGGAGGCGTTCGCCTTCCACGAGCGAATCGGTCGCGACCGGGTCGTGGCCCGGACCGTCGAGCAGGCGTCGGCCCTCAAGGAGGGGCTGGCCGGCATCGACGGCATCACCGTGGTGACGCCGGCAGATCCCGAGGTCTCGGCCGGCATCGTGTGCGTGGACGTCCGCGGCACGTTGCCTGCGAATGCGGTGATGGCGCTGCGCGAGGCTGGCATCGTCGCCAGTGCCACCCCCTACCAGCAGTCCTACCTGCGGTTCGGTCCGAGCATCGTCACCTCACCGGACGAGGTCGACCCGGTCGTGGCGGCCGTGGCCGCGCTCGTGTAGGTCTCAGCGGGAGAGGTGCCGGGCGCGGGCGAACGCGAACAGCCCGTAGCAGGCGATCCCGGCCCCGACCAGCGTCAGCAGCACCTGACCGAAGGGCTGCTGGGCGATCTCCTGCAGCGCCTGGTCGAGACCGGCGGACTTCTGCGGGTCGTGGGTGACGGCGGCGTAGATGAACAGGACGCCGATCACGCCGATCGCGATCCCCTTGGCGATGAAGCCCACCTTGCCGAGCCAGCGGTAGGCCTCGCCGGTCTCGGCGTTCTGCGGGCGGCCGTCGAGCTTCTCGAGGAACTTCTCGGTCCAGCCCTGGTAGACGTAGTAGGCGCCGTAGGCGAGCACGCCCAGGCCGACCGCACCCACCAGCAGCTGGCCCCCGGTCATCTTCATCAGGTCGGCCGTCATGCTGTCGGTGCCGCTTCCGCCGCCGGTCTGCCCGAGGGCGACCTGGAAGGCGGTGAAGGCGAGCACGGCGTACAGGACGCCCTTGAACAGCTGCCCCACCATGCCCTTGACCCGGTCGGTGCCGTCCTCGGCACGGTAGATCTGCCAGGCCTCGAGCAGCCGCCAGATCACCAGGGCGGCCATCCCGATGGCCACCACCCAGATCAGGAATCCGCCGAGCGGTTGCTTGGCGAGGTACTCGAGTGCCCCGGTGCCCGACGCCTGCTTCGACTGCTCGCCGAACGCGATCTGGACCGCTAGCCAGCCGATCAGGATGTGGATGACGCCATAGGCGACCAGTCCACCCCGGATCACGTAGTCGAGGGCATCACTGTTCTCTGCCTTGCCTGCGGCGCGCTGCATGTCGGTCATGGGCCGACCCTACGAGGTCGCGGCTGCAGCCACCTCACCCGTCGAGGCTGTCCTTCTCGCGCAGCAGGGCGCCGAGCACGCCGTTCACGAACTGGGGCGACTCGTCGGTGGACAGCTCACGGACCAGCGTCATCGCCTCGGTCACGGCGACCGGGTCGGGCACGTCCTCGACGTAGAGCATCTCGAAGAGCCCGATCCGCAGCACGTTGCGGTCGACGGCCGGCATCCGGTCGAGCGTCCAGCCGGAGGAGTACGCCGAGAGGAGCTCGTCGATCCGCGCGCGGTGCTCGGACACGCCGCGGACCAGGAAGGAGGTGTAGTCGTTGGTCGGGCCCTCGCCTGCCTCGATCGCGCCGTCGAGCGCGGCGACGGGGTCGTCACCGCGGAGCTCGGAGGCGAAGAGGATGTCGAGCGCCCGCTTGCGGGCCTTGGTTCTGGCTGCCATCGGTGGGCCGTCAGGACTTGACGCGGCCGAGGTAGGACGAGTCGCGGGTGTCGACCTTGACGCGCTCCCCCTGGTTGATGAACAGCGGGACCTGGATCTCGTGGCCGGTCTCGACGGTGGCGGGCTTGGTCCGGCCGGTGGCGCTGTCGCCGACCACGCCGGGCTCGGTGTAGGTGATCTCGAGCTCCACGGAGGCCGGCATCTCGATGTAGAGGACACGGCCCTCGTTGGTGGCGACGATCGCCTCGCCGTTCTCGAGCAGGAAGTTCTTGGCGCCGCCGACGATGTCGGGGTCGACCTCGACCTGGTCGAAGGTGCCGGTGTCCATGAAGACGTAGGAGTTGCCGTCGTTGTAGAGGTACTGCATCGTCCGCTTGTCGACGCTCGCGACCTCGACCTTCACGTCGGCGTTGAACGTCTTGTCGACGGTCTTGCCGGACTCGACCGCGCGCAGCTTGGTGCGGACCACCGCGCCGCCCTTGCCGGGCTTGTGGTGCTGGAACCACATGACCTGCCAGAGCTGGCCGTCCAGCTTGAGCACCATGCCGTTCTTCAGGTCGTTCGTCGTCGCCATGGCCGCGAGGATATCGGCGGCCACCATGCCCCTCCTATTCGGCGAAGGCCCACAGCACCTCGACCTTGACGCTCAAGTCGTCCTTGCCCGCGCTGATGGGCAGCACCGCCTCCGCCGCGTCGTACGCCGCGCGCATGCTGCTCAGCTCCCAGTCTCGCGACCCACCGCTGGTGCTGGTGACCTCGCGCAGGCCCAGCACGTCGCCCAGCGACTGCCCGGTGGCCGCGGCGTACTGCTCGGCCTTGGCGGTGGCCGCCTCCACGGCCGCGTCGCGCGCCTTCGCCAGCGCAGCCTCGGGGTCGGAGATGCCGAGCCGCAGGTCGGTGGCACGCACGGCGTTGCCACCGGACTCGATCGCCGCACTGACGGCCTTGCCACCCTGGGCGAGGTCGCGCACGGTGACCTGCGCCTTCTGGGTCACCCGGTAGCCGGTCAGCACCGGCGGGCTGTAGTCGTAGTAGGCGTAGGTGGGGTGCATCTGCAGACCGGTCGTCTGCACATCGCCCTCCTTGATGCCGAAGTCCCTGAGGCGCGCCACGACCCGCTCCATGGTCGCGCTCGAGCCAGCCAGCGCCTCGTCGAGATCGACCTGCTTGTTGGTCACCGACAAGGTGAAGGTGAGCTGGTCGGGAACCACGGTGGCCTCGCCGGTTCCGACCATCCGCAGCGTCCGTTCGTCCTGCTGGCCGGGTGCAACCGCTGCGGGTGTCTCCTGCGTGGACGCTTCTGCAGGTGTGCCGCTCGTCCCGCCGGCACCTCCCAGCAGGTACGCCGTCACCAGCGCCAGCAGCACCAGCGCCGCCACCAGCAGTCCCTTCACACTGACCGTGACCGTGCGCTCCATGTCCGTGCCTTCCGTCGGGTGCGTGAAGCTGGGACGGTTGCGCTGGCCGTGCGGTTCCCTCAGCTGAGGGCGCGGTAGTCGACGACGAGATCGGCGACGGCCACCAGGAAGACGAGAGCAAGCAGGCCGCGAGCCACCCAGGCAGCCGACGGCGTGGCGCGGATCCGGGCTCCCGCTGCTGTCTGCAGCAAGAGCCACCCGGCGGACAGCAGGAGCAGCCCCGGAAGCAACGGAACCCAGGCCAGCAGACCGAGCACCAGCACCGGCCGCGGTGGCTCCGGCCAGCGCACCAGCAGCCGTTCGGCGACCAGGCTCAGCATCGCGACGTACACCGCGGGCAGCAGCACGAACAGCGCGATCGCCAGCCACAACGGCTCCAGCAGCACGAAGTCGACGCCCGTGGTGTGGACGATCATCGCGCCCACCACCACCGCCGGGCCGACCGAGATCGACAGCAGCCGGAACCACGCAGGACCGATCCGCAACCCCCGGAGCGCGAGATAGAAGCCTGCCCCTGCCAGGCCGAGAGCCGGGCCGGCGACGAGCAGCAGGTTGAGCGAACCGGACAGCGTGAACTGGCCGATCACGAAGCCGTCGTCACTGGTGACGCCGCTGGCCAGGGGTTGAGCTCGGCGAGCAGGAACATGGCGAGCCGCGACAGCACACCGACCGTGACGATGCCGCAGCCGATACCCACGAGCGTCACGGTCGCGAGGGTGCCGAGCGCAGGCAGTGCTGCCTCACGCACCCGTGGGGCGGTCCGTCCCGAGCCGGCTGTCACGACGGCCACCTGCCGCTCCCTCCGACCACCGGAGTGTGGCACCTCAGGGAGCGGCAGGTCGAGGAGCTCGAGCGGCACGGCGAGGCACAGCCCCGTCCGCCGGACCCGCTGTGGCACACCTACGTGTGGACCCTGACCTGGCTCACGTTCGTCACGAGCACGCTGCTGTTGGGTGACTCGGACTGGATCTTCGTCGTGTACGCCTTCACCATCGCGATCTTCATCGCCCTGTTCTGGGCACAACGGCGTCGGGCCGCTGGTCGCCCTCCCTGGGTGCGGACACCGATGAGCACCCGTGACAAGCAGGTGACCATGCTCGCCGTGCTGGTGACGATCGGGGTGTCAGCGGTCAGGGTGAGGTATGAGACACCGTGGCCCCTGATAGCACTCACCGTGGTGGCGTCGGTCGTCCACGTCGTCCTCATCCGACGCGCGCATCGGGCGCAGGATCCCGGGGTGGCGTGACTCAGCGACGCGCTCTTCCTCCTCGGAAAGTGTCGACTAAGGTTTCCACCGTGGAAAGTGATCCGGCGGCGGCGCAGCGGCAGCTCGAGGAGCTCGACCAGGCACGGGCGGCGCTCCGGGGACGAGCGCTGGCGCCGCGGTGGTACTACGCCGCGATCGGCGTGGCCTTCACCGGGCTCCCGCTGCTCCTGCTCCTGCCGGACGACGACCCTTGGTGGTCCTTCGCGGCCCTCGTCGGCATCGTGGTCCTGGTGGGCCACCTCGATGCGCGCGTCCGGGGACTTCACTCGGACCCGAAGAAACGCTCGTGGTGGCTGCTGGTGCTCTGGTTCGTGGGTGGCGGCGTGGTCTCCTATCCCCTCTGGCTGCTCTCGCAGTCGGTGGGTCGACCGGTGGTGATCGTGCCCGCGGCCCTGCTGTTCGGCGTTTCCGCGAGCGCTTGGCTGACGTGGCGGGCGTGATCGCATCTTCGCCGCGCGGCTGGAGGCCGAACGCTCGTGATCGGTCCCCGCTTCGACCTGGTAGTCCATGAACCGACCCGGCTCCAGATCTGCGGCATCCTGGCCGCGGTCGAGGAGGCCGAGTTCGCGCACATTGCGCGACACCCTCGGCATCGCCGACTCGGTGACGAGCAAGCACTGAAGGCCCTCGAGGACGTGAACTACGTCCGGCTGGTCAAGCGTCGGCCGGGCGGCGTGGGTCGGCCACGCACCTGGGTCTCGATGTCGCCTCGAGGGCGTGAAGCGTTCGCGGCCCATGTCGCCGAGCTGCGGCGGCTCGCCGCTCTGGCCACCCCCGCGACCGGGTCGCGAGCACCGAGCGGTCGCCGGTGGTCTGCAGGTGCGAGCGAAGTCGAGCCTCGAAACCCCCGGCACACCTCAGGACGCGGCGATGTGTTCCAGCGCCTGCCGGTAGCCGTCGAGGCCCTGGCCGACGATGGTCGCGGCGGCGTACGGCTCGACGAGGGAGGTGTGGCGGAACTCCTCGGGACGCTGCTTCGGGTCGGAGATGTGCACCTCCACCAGCGGCGCGGTGAGCTGGGCGCAGGCGTCGAGCAGGGCGTAGCGAGTAGTGGGTCCACGCGCCGGCGTTGAGGACCACCGGCGTCGCGTCGTCCGCGGCGGCGTTGAGCCAGTCGAGCAGCTCGCCCTCGTGGTTGGTCTGCCGGGTCTCGACGTCGAGGCCCAGGTCGCGGCCCCAGCCGGCGCAGAGCTCGACCAGCTCGGCGTACGTCGTGTCGCCGTAGATCTCCGGCTGCCGTCTGCCGAGCCGCCCCAGGTTCGGCCCGTTGAGCACCAGCACCTTCATCATCGGGAGCCTCCGATCCGCTCGTACGCCGCGCGCAGGTCGTCCTCCGACGGCCCCTCCAGCACCACCGGCTGCGCGACGTCGCGCAGCACGATGAACCGCAGCTGCGAGCCGCGGGACTTCTTGTCGACCTTCATCGTCGCGTGGAGGTCGTCGAAGGAGGCGCCGGCGTAGGTCGTGGGGAGCCCGACCCGGGCGAAGGCATCGCGATGGCGGGACGACGGTCGCGGCGTCGAGGACGCCCGCGAGGCCGGCCAGCTCGGCCGCATAGACGCAGCCGATGGCGACCGCGTCGCCGTGGCGCACCGAGTAGCCCTCGGCGCGCTCGATCGCGTGGGCCAGGGTGTGGCCGTAGTTGAGGACCTCGCGTCCCGGGTGTCCGTCGGCGCCGCCGGTCTCCTTGAGGTCGGCCACCACGACGTCGATCTTGACCCGGATCGCGCGCTCGACCAGCTCGCGCATCACGGCGGAGTCGGCGGTCAGCGACGCGGGGTCGTTCTCCTCGACCAGCTCGAGGATCCGCGGGTCGGCGATGAAGCCGCACTTGACGACCTCGGCCAGGCCGGCGACCAGGTCCTCGCGCGGCAGCGTGGCGAGGGTGGCGAGGTCGCAGAGCACGCCCGCCGGCTCGTGGAAGGCGCCGACCAGGTTCTTGCCGGCGGCGGTGTTGATGCCCGTCTTGCCGCCCACCGCGGCATCGACCATGCCGAGCAGGGTCGTCGGGACGTGGACGACGCGCACCCCGCGCAGCCAGGTCGCGGCCACGAAGCCGGCCAGGTCGGTGACCGCTCCCCCGCCGAACGAGACGACCGCGTCGGAGCGGGTGAAGCCGCGCTCGCCGAGCGCCTCCCAGCAGTCGTTGGCGACCGAGGCGCTCTTGGCGGCCTCACCGTCGGGCAGCCCGAGCGCGAGCACGTCGTGGTGCGTCACGAGCCCGTCGACCAGCGGCTGGGCGGCCTCGGCCAGCTGGTCGGCGTACAGGACGGCGACCCGGCGGACGTCGGGTCCCAGGATGGCCGGCAGTCGGTCGAGCAGGTCGCGGCCGACGACCACGTCGTACGGCGACGGCGCCGCCGACGTGCAGCACGGTCTCAGCTCATCGAGGAGGCCCCGGATCTCGTCGGCGATCTCGTCGGGGGTGCGACCGTCGGTCTCGACGACGTAGGTCGCGACGGACTCGTAGATCGGAGTGCGCTCGTCGAGAATGGCCTTGATCCGGCCCCGGACGTTGCCGAGCAGCAGCGGCCGGCCCACGCCCAGCCCGACCCGCTGCACGGCGTCGGAGAGGCCGACCCGGAGGAAGACGACGCGGTGACCGGCCAGGAGGGCACGCGTGTCCTCGTCGAGGACGGCGCCGCCGCCCAGCGCGAGCACGCCGTCGTGCCCGGAGAGCGCCTCGGCCACCGCTTTCGCCTCGAGGACGCGGAAGTGGTCCTCGCCGTCGTCGATGAAGATGTCGGAGATGCTGCGGCCCTCGGCGGCTTCGATGTCGTCGTCGGTGTCGCGCACCGCGACTCCCCACGCCTCGGCGAGCAGGTTGGCCACCGTGGTCTTGCCGGCGCCCATCGGCCCGACGAGGACGACCTTCGGGCTCATCGGAAACGCAGGGTGTCGAGGTAGGACTCGGCGTTGCGGTCGGGTCTCGATCGACCGAGTCGCCGCCGAACTTCTCCAGCACCGCGTCGGCCAGCACCAGCGCCACCATCGCCTCGGCGACGATCCCGGCCGCCGGGACGGCACACACGTCGGAGCGCTGGTGGTGGGCGGTGGTCGCCTCGCCGGTCGCGACGTCGACCGTCTTCAGCGCCCGTGGCACGGTCGCGATCGGCTTCATCGCAGCGCGCACCCGCAACAGCTCCCCGGTGGACATGCCGCCCTCCGTGCCGCCCGACCGTCCCGACGTACGCCGCAGGCCGTCGTCGGTCGGCACGATCTCGTCGTGGGCCAGCGACCCCGGCGTCGCGGCCAGCTCGAACCCGTCGCCGACCTCGACGCCCTTGATCGCCTGGATGCCCATCAGCGCGCCGGCCAGCCGGGAGTCGAGCCGCCGGTCCCAGTGGACGTGCGAGCCGAGGCCGGGCGGCAGGCCGTGGACGACGACCTCGACGACTCCGCCGAGGGTGTCGCCGTCCTGGTGGGCCTGGTCGATCGTCGCGACCATCTGCTTGGCGGTGTCCGGGTCGAGGCAGCGGACGGGGTCGGCGTCGAGCCGGTCGACGTCATCAGGATCGGGCAGCACGCCCGCCGGGGCGCGCACACCACCGAGCTCGATGACGTGGGAGACGATCCGGGCGCCGACCGCCTGGTCGAGGAAGTGGGAGGCGACCCGGCCGAGGGCGACGCGGGCAGCGGTCTCACGAGCACTCGCGCGCTCGAGGATCGGGCGGGCCTCGTCGAAGCCGTACTTCTGCATGCCGACGAGGTCGGCGTGGCCGGGCCGTGGCCGGGTGAGGGCGGCATTGCGGGCCAGCGCCTCCAGCTCGACCGGGTCGACCGGGTCGGCCGCCATCACCTTGTCCCACTTGGGCCACTCGGTGTTGCCGACCTGGATCGCGACCGGACCCCCCTGGGTCAGGCCGTGGCGGACACCGCCGACGAGCGTCACCTCGTCCTGCTCGAACTTCATGCGGGCGCCGCGACCGTAGCCGAGACGGCGGCGCGCGAGCGCGTCGACGATGTCGTCGGAGGTCACCCGGACGTGGGACGGCAACCCCTCGAGGATCGCGACCAGGGAGGGGCCGTGGGACTCACCCGCGGTCAGCCAGCGCAGCATGGCGTCAGTGTTTCACGAGCCGAGTCGGCAGCCAGCGAGCCAGCGAGGCGGTGGCGTCGGGCGAGGGAGGTTGAGGAGGCCGGGGTAGTCCCGAGCGAAGCGAGGGAGTGCCCAGTCGGCCATCTCGAAACCCACCAGCTGCGGCGGTCGAGGTCACCGCCCTTCGACTGGTCAGCCGCGGACGAGATAGTCGGCCACCCACGGCCCGACGGCGAGCCCGATCAGCCCACCGACCAGCATGAACGGGCCGAACGGATACGCCGCCCGCAGCAGGGCCCGGTCCCACTTCACCAGAGCGAGGAGCAGTCCGGGCAGCCCGAACACCAGGAAGCCGGCGTACATCCCGACGGCGAACTCGCCCCATCCGACGTGGCCCAGCGAGAAGCCCATCAGCGCCGCGAGGCGGACGTCGCCGAAGCCCATCCCCGCGGAGTGGATGAACCACAGCAGCCAGTAGACCGAGCGCGCGACCACGAGCCCGATCGCGGCCCGGATCAGGTCGGCCGGGTCGCCCGAGATCGCCCATCCCACCAGCGCGACCACCACGACGTACGCCGTGGCCGGCAACACGATGCGCGTCGGCAGCAGCCGGGTGTGCCAGTCGATGACGGAGAGCGCGACACATGTGGGGACGATCGGGACCAGCGCGACCAGCCACCAGTCCTGTCCGATGATCGCGCCGACCACCGCCGCCAGCACGCCGGAGACGAGGGCCGCGCGCCACGCGAGACCCGGGCGCGAACCCACGTCGGCGTAGAGCGGCTTCGGGTCCTCCCCCGGCGCAGCCTCACTGACCTTCGGCTCGGGCAGCGCCCGGATCACACGCGGCACCAGCAGACCACCGAGGACACCCACGGCAGCGCAGCCGGCGACCACCTCTGGGCTCATGCGGGCGCCTGCCGCCGCTGCGCCAGCGCGGCCTCGCCCGCCGACCGCATGGCGGCCAGCGGTGCAGCCTGCCCGGTGAACAGCTCGAACTGGAGCGCGGCCTGGTGGACGAGCAGGTCGAGCCCGCTGACCAGGGTGCGGTCGGACGCCGAGGCGGCCAGGGGGGTCGGCCACGGGTCGTAGACGACCTCGAAGACGACCGGGACGGCGGCGCAGCGCGCCACCAGGTCGGCGGTCTGGGCCGCGGCGGGGATCGTCGACACCACCACGTCGCCGACCACCGGGTCGGCGTCGATCGCACCGACCCGCACCGCGGGGCGGGCGGGGTGGGCGTCGATCGCCGCGAGCGTCTCCAGAGCGCGGTCCGGTGACCGGACGAGCAGCGTGAGCGAGCCCGCCCCCAGCTCACAGAGCGCGAGGGCGGCCGACGCGGCGGTCGCGCCGCCGCCCAGGATCGTCGCGACCACGGGTGGCTCGCCCACGCGCTCGCGCAGCGCGGCGATCGCCCCCGTGACGTCGGTGTTGTCGGCCAGCCGGCTTCCACCGTCGAGCACCAGCGTGTTGGCGGCGCCCGCGAGTCTCGCCCAGCCGCTGACGTCGTCGGCCAGCGCCAGCGCCTCCCGCTTCAGCGGCATGGTCAGCGACAACCCGCGCCAGTCATGGTCGAGTCCACCGACGAAACCGGCCAGTTCCCCGGCCGGCACGCGGTGGGCCTCGTAGGTCCAGTCGAGCCCGAGCTCGGCGTACGCCGCCCGGTGAAGCGCGGGAGACAAGGAGTGGGCGATCGGGTCGCCCAGGACGGCGCAATGCCTGGCGGTCGGGGGCATCGGTCAGCTCAGCACGCGTCGGATGTCTCGCAGTAGACGTCGAACTCGTTGTCGTAGGTCAGGAACTCGTCGTAGGTCTCGGCGAACTTGGTCTCGCCGGTCTTGAGGTTGACGGTCACGTAGTAGTACCAGTCGCCCTCCGTCGGGTTGGCCGCCGCCTCGATCGCGGCGTCACCCGGCGCCTCGATCGGTCCCGGCGGGAGGCCTTCAGTGACGTAGGTGTTGTACGGCGAGGGGAAGTTCCGGTCCTCCTCGGTGATCACGAACCCGAGGTCTCGCCCGATGGCGAAGTTGATCGTGGCGTCGATCTGGAGCAGACCGACGGTGCCGGCCGTGCCGGGGTTCTCGATCCGGTTGTAGATGACCCGGGCGACCTTGCCGCGGTCCTCGTCCCGACTGGCCTCGGCCTCGACCAGGCTGGCGACGGTCATCAGCTCATGGGGCGTGTATCCGAGCTCGGCGGCCCGGCCCTCGAGGTCGGCGTCCTCGGCCGCCTGCTCCCACCGGTCGACCATCGCGACCAGGATCGACTCGGGAGTGGCATCCGGGCCGATGTCGTAGGTCGACGGGAAGAGGTAGCCCTCGGGGTTGCCCTCGGCGTAGTCGGGCAGGCCCAGGCGCTCGGGGTCGTCCAGGACCTTCTGGTACTGCTCCCGGCTGAAGTCGGTGTTCTTCGCGAGGACGTCGAGGATGTCGACGACCCGGAGTCCCTCAGGGATCGTCACGGTGTCGCGCATGATGTTCTCGGGGTCGAGCAGGATGTCGACCGCGTCGGCAGCCGCCATCTCCTTCTTGAACTGGTAGAAGCCGACCTGGATGCCGGATGCGCCGGGCTCGGCCGATGCGGCATTGATGAAGGCCTGCACCGACGCGACCACTCCGGCGTCCTTCAGGCCGCGGCCCATCTCGGCGACGGTGTCGCCGGACTCGACCTGGAAGGTGACCTTCCCGTGGCCCGGACCGGCGTAGTCGGCCGGGTCGGCGAACTGGTCACGGACGAAGTCGACTCCCTTGGTGACAGCGAAGTAGAAGCCACCGACCACGACGGCCAGAGCGACGAGCACGGCGATGCAGCCGGGGACCGATCTGCTCTTCTTCCGGCGTCCGCCCTCGCTCGGGGCGTCCTCATCCACGGACTCCACGGGCTGGTCGTAGTGGCTCATTCATCCCTCTCGAGGGGCTCGCCCGGGGGCGCACCCGTAGCACGTTCGCTGTCCAGTGCGTGTTGCAGGATCGTCACGGCGGCGGCCATGTCCACGACGGCGCGCCGTTCCTGACCCTTCTTCCCCCGGTCGCGCAGCATAGCCTCCGCCGAAACCGTGGAGAGACGCTCGTCTACCAGTCGCACCGGGACGGGTGCGACCCGCTCGGCCAGCCGGGTCGCGAACTCGCGGACCGTGACCGCCGCCGGACCCTCGCCCCCGGACAGTGACCGGGGCAGCCCCATCACCACCTCGACGACGTCCTCCTCCGCGACCAGGGCCGCGATCCGATTCAGGTCGCCCTTGCCTCGGCGCACCGTCTCGACCGGGGTCGCCAGGAATCCGGACGGGTCGCTGCGCGCGACGCCGATCCGGGCGTTGCCGGGGTCCAGCCCGAGGCGTACGCCGGGGCGCATCAGTCGCGTAGCCTCACGACCCGACCACGCGGCCGACCTCGGTCGCGACCAGCGCAAGGGCCTCGTCGATGCGCGTGGTGTCGCTGCCGCCGCCCTGGGCGACGTCGTCCTTGCCGCCCCCACGACCGCCGACCAGTGGGCCGATCGCCCCGACCAGCGCGTTCGCGCTGAGGCCGCGCTCACGGGCGGCCTCGTTCACAGCCGCCACGACCGCGACCTTCCCGTCCGCGTCCCCGATCACCACCACCACGCCCGGTTCACCGTCGGGAAGGCGACCTCGGACGTCGAGGGCGAGCTGGCGCACGTCGCCGCCGGCGGCACCGGCTGCACGGTGGGCGACGACCTTCGCCGGGCCGATCTGCTGCGCGGCGTCGGCGAGGTCACCGCCTGCGTCGAGCAGCTGCTTCACGCGGACCTTCTCGATCTCCTTCTCGGCGACCCGCAGCTTCTCGACGATGTCGTTGACCCGCTCGGGCAGCTGCTCCGGTCGCACCTTGAGCGCCTCGGAGAGCTGCGCGACCAGGACGTGCTCGCGGGCCAGGAACCGGTAGGCGTCCCCGCCGACGAGCGCCTCGACGCGTCGTACTCCGGACCCGATGGAGGACTCGCCGAGCAGCTTGATCACGCCGAGCTGGCCGGAGCGGACCGCGTGGGTGCCGCCGCAGAGCTCACGGGCCCAGTCGCCGACGGAGATCACCCGCACCTCGTCGCCGTACTTCTCGCCGAACAGCGCCATCGCGCCCGACTTCACGGCCTCGTCCTGGGTCATGAGCTCGGCGTGCACGGCCAGGTCGGCGAGCACGAGGTCGTTGACCCGAGCCTCGACGTCGGCCATCACGGACGTGGGCACCGAGCCGGTCGCCGAGAAGTCGAAGCGGAACCGGCCGGGCGAGTTCTCCGAGCCGGCCTGGGTCGCGGTGTCGCCGAGCGCCTCGCGGAACGCCTTGTGGACCATGTGCGTCGCGGTGTGGGATCGCGAGATCGAACGGCGGCGCTCGATGTCGACCATCGCCTGGGCACCGACGCCGACCGTGACCTCGCCCGTGAGCACCTTGGCCTGGTGCACGATCAGGCCGGTGATCGGCGACTGGACGTCGCGCACCTCGAGCCGGGCGCCGTTGTCCAGCTCGATCACACCCTGGTCGGCGAGCTGGCCACCGCCCTCGGCGTAGAACGGGGTGCGGTCGAGCACCAGCTCGATCTCGTCACCCTCGCGCGCAGAGTCGACGACGCCGCCACTGGTGACGATGCCACGCACCGAACCCTCCGTGACGATCTCGGAGTAGCCGGTGAACTCGACGCCGCGATCGAGGGTGTCGGCAACCGCGCGGTAGGCGGACGCGTCGCGGTGCTGGCCCTTCTTGGAGCGGGCGTCGGCCTTGGCGCGGTCGCGCTGCTCCGCCATGAGACGCCGGAAGCCGTCCTCGTCGACCGAGAGCCCCTGCTCGGCCGCCATCTCGAGGGTGAGGTCGATCGGGAAGCCGTAGGTGTCGTGGAGCGCGAACGCCTTCGAGCCGGAGAGCTGCGAGCTGCCGCCCTGCTTCACCTCGGTCGTGGCCAGGTCGAAGATCGCCGTGCCGGCACGCAGCGTCTGGCGGAACGCGTCCTCCTCGGCGTACGCGACGGCCGAGATCCGTTCCCAGTCACGGTGGAGCTCGGTGTAGGTCTCGCCCATCTTGTCGCGCGAGACCGGCATCAGCTCGGGGAGCGCGCGGTC
Source organism: uncultured Actinomycetota bacterium (assembly GCA_963804845.1). Taxonomy (GTDB): domain Bacteria; phylum Actinomycetota; class Actinomycetes; order Propionibacteriales; family Nocardioidaceae; genus Nocardioides. Next base: position 1,636,081 of record CAWDSA010000007.1, read on the forward strand.
CTCGAAGCCGAGCAGCCGCATCGAGCGGACCGCGCGGCGCAACAGTCGGCGCAGGACGTAGCCACGCGACTCGTTGCCGGGTGTGACGCCGTCGCTGATCAGCATCATCGAGGAGCGGACGTGGTCGGCGACCACGCGGAACCTCACGTCGTCGGCGTGGTCGGCGCCGTAGCGGCGGCCCGACAGCTCCATCGCCTTCTCGATCACGGGGAACATGACGTCGATCTCGTACATGTTCTGCTTGCCTTGCAACAGATAGGCAACCCGCTCGAGCCCCATGCCGGTGTCGATGTTCTTCTTCGGCAGCGAGCCGGCGATGTCGAAGTCCTCCTTCGAGCGCACGGCGGACAGCTCGTCCTGCATGAACACCAGGTTCCAGAACTCCAGGTAGCGGTCCTCCGCCGAGAAGTCCCCGTCGGCGCCGAACTCGGGGCCGCGGTCGATCAGGATCTCCGAGCACGGCCCGCCCGGGCCGGGCACGCCCATCGACCAGTAGTTCTCGGACTTCCCGAGGCGCACGATGCGCTCGTCGGGCAGGCCGGTCACCTTGCGCCACAGCTCGACCGCCTCGGCGTCGTCGTCGTAGACGGTCGGCCACAGCTTGTCCTCGGGGAAGCCGAAACCGCCGTCGGCGATCGACCGGGTCACCAGGTCCCAGCCGAGCTCGATCGCGCCCTCCTTGAAGTAGTCGCCGAAGGAGAAGTTCCCGCACATCTCGAAGAACGTGCCGTGTCGCGTGGTCTTGCCGACGTCCTCGATGTCAGGGGTGCGCACGCACTTCTGGATGCTCACGGCACGGTCGTACGGCGCCGCCTCCTGCCCGAGGAAGTAGGGCTTGAACGGCACCATGCCGGCGTTGACGAACAGCAGGTTCGGGTCGTCGAGCAGCAGCGACGCCGAGGGCACGGGCGTGTGGCCAGCGCGCTCGAAGTGCGCCACGAACCTGCGGCGGATCTCCGCGGTGTCCATCTACGGTGTGCCTTCCGTCGTGTCACGAGAACGGGACCCGACGGCGGTCGAGCCCGTCGAGACCCCGAGCTCCTTGCGACCATGAGGCAGCACGCCGAACCGCTCGCGCAACTCGGTTTCCCGTTCGGCTGCGCCCTGGGCGACCTCGTCGCGGAAGAGCCTGGCCCCGAGCAGTCAGCGCCTCGACCCGGTCGCGCAGGCCGTCGGCCGTGAACACCTCCGCGGCACGCCGGCCCCGGACCATCCCGTAGATGCCGGCGCCGGCACCGGCCACGAACCACAGGGCCCGGCTCACGCCGTGTCCCGGAGATCGTCGTCGGGAACGGCGTGGCGCCGCCTCGCCTGCCAGTCGCGGTACGCCTCGCGCTGCTCGGCGCGACGGTGCTTGCGGGCGCGCTTGACCTCGCGCTTCATCTCGAACCGGATCCGGTTCCGCGACTCGGCCGACATCGCTCGTCGTACGCCGTGGGTCAGCGAGCCCAGCCGGATCACGCTCTCCCGGAGCAGCACGTCGGCGAACACCGTGCGTTCGAGCCGCACCGGCTCCCCCGGATCCGATGTCGCCGTGTCCGGGTCGCCCACGCGGGTGATGCGGAACTCCTGATCGACGGTCACCGGCGGCGGCTCTGGCCGGGCATGCTCCTGTTCGAGCCGGTCGAGCCGATCACGCAGCGCCGCCGCCTCGTCGTGGGCGCCCGCGATCTCACGCTCGGTGCGAGCCCGGAGACGCGTGAGGGCGACCAGCAGCGCGAGCGCCACCACCGCCAGTCCCGCGAGCGCGAGCCACTCCCACATCATGGTGGTCGACCCTATCCGCAGCCCATGGCTGGCCCCACCCGCCTTGACGCGCGATTCCCATTCACCTGGTGACTGCAAATCGCGAGTCAAGGCTGGGTGGCACCGAGCACCACGAGCACCACGACTGCCGGGAGAAGGCCAATGAGGAGGACGGCATAGGAGAGCGCGGTGCCGGCCAGCGCCCGTGAGTACATGCGCGCCAGCATGCACTCCGCCGTGGTCGGTCGTCCGCGACCCACCGAGCCATGGCTCAGCCATGACCGACAGCCGACACACAGTTCGGGCAACCAAGACACGGGCGGTCGCGTCTGAGAAGGTGAGCCAACACTCGAGGGGGAGATCAGCCATGTCGCCACGTCCCGGAAACGCCACGTTCCGCACTCTGCTCGCCGCAGCGCTCGTGGGGTCGCTCGGCCTCGGCCTCGCTCCCGGCAGCTCGAGTGCCAGTCCCGCGCCGCCGCCACCGGACCGTGAGTCGGCTCGGGTCGGCGAGGTCGGCACCTGGAAGGTCAGCAAGACCGGGCCGGACACCTACCAGGTCACCTGGCGCTCACCTCGACGGCTGCCCGTGACCTCCGACCGCGCCACCATCGTCTCCGACGGTGTGTCGCTCGGCGTGCCGGTGCTCCGCGAAGACGGCCGGACCGTGGTCACGACGGTCAGCACCCCGGAGCGACCTGTCCCCGCCGACCTCGACGTCCTGCTGTCGGGCGACCGGCTGGACTCCCCCGGACTCGACCAGACCGATGAGAGCACCGCACCTGCAAACCTCCCGCCGGGACCGGCGCTGGCCGACGACCCGGCCGAGCCCGGACCGCATGACGTGGTCAGCAGCGACTACGAGCTCGACGGGGTGAAGCTGCCCCGGATGCGCCAGCCCATCGAGATGGTCGGTCACGTCGTGGAGCCCGCCCCGACCGCCACCACCGGGCCCCGCCCGCTGGTGGTCTTCCTCCACGGCCGCCACTCCTACTGCTACAGCCCGTCCGGGGGCGGCGAGGACTTCGACTGGCCCTGCCAGCCGCCGATGGCGGAGATCCCGAGCCACCTCGGCTACGACTACATCCAGCAGGTGCTCGCCTCCCAGGGCTTCGCGACGGTCTCGATCCGGGTCAACGGCATCAACGCCCAGGACTTCCGCCTCGCTGACGGCGGGGCCGACGCGCGTGCCGAGATCGTGCAGCAACACCTCGACCACTGGACGACGCTCGCCGACGACCACCAGGTCGATCTCTCGCGGGTGGTGCTCGTCGGCCACAGCCGTGGCGGCGAGGGCGTCAACCGCGCCTCGATCCAGATCCCGCTCGACGCGCCGTACCGGATCGTCGGCCAGGTGCTGCTCGCCCCCACCGACTTCGGCACCCAGACCGCGCCCTACGTCCCGACGGTGACGATGCTCCCCTACTGCGACGGCGACGTGTTCGACCTCCAGGGTCAGCGCTTCACCGACAGCGCGCGCGACCTGACCGACGACGACACCTCGCTGAAGAGCTCGGTGATGGTCCTCGGAGCCAACCACAACTTCTTCAACACCGAGTGGACGCCCGGCATCGCGCAGGCCCCCGCCTGGGACGACTGGTACGGCAGGCGCGGGATCTGTGGCTCGAGCTCACCGACCCGTCTGAGTGCCGAGGATCAGCGTGACGTCGGCGTCGCGTACGTCGTCGGAGCCGCCCAACTGTTCGCGAACGACGCCCAGGAGTTCCTCCCGCTGTACGACGGATCGGTGGTCCACCCGCCGTCGATCGGTGCCGCCGACGTGCGTTCCCACGCGATCGGCGGAGGTCGTGAGTTGCGCCGTCCGGCAATCGACAGCGGGCTGTCGCTGGCGTCCGGCGCCGACACCTCGTTCTGCCAAGGCATCCTCAAGCCCAACTCTGCCGGCATGTGCGGCCGTGAGTTCGACCTCTACGGTCAGGTTCCCCACTGGTACGACTCCGGCGAGCTGGCACCGCCGCGGCGCGCCCTGGAGATGACCTGGGCGGAATCCGGAGACACCGGCGGGCTGGTCTTCGACGAGCCGCTCGACCTGTCGGACGGTCGACTCGAGCTGCGCTCCATCGTCGACCCCGAGCTGGGCGACGTCAGGATCCGGCTCCGGCTGACCGACGCCACGGGCGACACCGCCGTCATCACCCCTGAGGGCGACGGGATCGTGCCGGCGCTCCCCGTCGACCGGAGGGTCGGCAAGCGGTGGGCCCAGGCCGTCATCGCCGATCCCAGCGCAGCCGCAGGGATCGACCTCGAGCAGGTGGAGCGGGTCGACGTGATCGGCGACAGCTCCGACGGCCGGCTCTGGATCCTCGACGTCGCGGCCGCACCCGACGCCCTGGCCGTCGTCCCCGAACGCCGGATGGCCACCGTCAGCCTCGGCTCCATCACGGTCACCGAGGGAGACCGACGGGGCACCTCCGTCGCCCGGCTCCCGTTCACGGTGTCGGGCGAGCTGACCCGACCCGCCCACCTCGTCGTGGGCAGGTTCGACCAGTTCTCGCGGCGCGGGGGGCGGAGCCAGTTCCGACTCGACCTCGCGCCCGGCCAGACCGAGGGATCGATCCGCTACGAGTACACGGGCAACACCATCGACGACTTCCCGCGCCGTGCGACGGACTTCGTGATCTACCCGGCCCGCGGTGCGATGACCGATCAGCTACAACGGGCGAGTCAACCTGCTCGACGACGACCCCGCTCCCCGGCTGCGGGTGCGGGTCGCCCGACCGGATCGCGGAGGGCCAGGCGATCAACGTGCGGGTCGAGCTGTCGGAGGCAGACCGGCTACGAGTCCTGCGTCGGCGGTGCAGGCCGTGAAGGGCCAAGGGCGCTGGGCGTCGACTGGCGGTCGGCGATCTCCCGCAGCACTGGCTCGAGTCGCACTTCGTCGACGACCGGCGATCCGACGACGCCACTCTACCGCGCCGGTGTCTTCCTCTTCGAGCGGCTGCGACCGGGCGAGCTGGGTCCACCATCGCGATCCCGGTCCGCCGTGACTCGGTCAGCGAGGGCGTGGAGCGGGTCACGCTGAAGATCCGGTTCAACCGCGAGAAGGTGGTGCGGACCGTCCGCGTCGTCGACTGAACCCGCCCGTCTGCCGGCGTAGCGCTCAGGAGTAGCGGTGGCTCTTGGCTGCGTGCCCCTGTTCACGAGTGCAGGTGCGACCGTTGATCGAGCGGTGGCCGCACGACTCGGACGTCGGCTGCGGGCTCGCGACCGCGGGAGGCGACTCGACCGCTGCCGGCCGGACGCCCGGAGGCTGGCTGACTCTCGGGGTGGCGGCGCCCTTCGCTCCGCGAGCCATCCGCTGCTCGTAGCGAGCCTCGCGCATGGCCCGTTGGGCATCCATCTTGCTCATCGTCGCTTCACCGGGCCGACGCTAGTCCGGTGGGCCGACTGATCCCGGCAGGCACGCCCGTTCGTCACTCACCCGATCGATCGCCGCGGACGATCCTGCGGATCCGCTCCCAGCGCTCGGCGACCGCGGCCTCGGCGCCGAGCGACGGTCGGCCGGTAGTAGGCCGCGTCCATGATCACGTCGGGCGCGTACTGCTGCTCGGCAACGCCGTACGGCGCGTCGTGGCTGTAGACGTAGCCCTGCCCGTGGCCGAGCTCTCCCGCGCCGCCGTAGTGGGCGTCACGCAGGTGCGGCGGGACGTTGCCGATCTTGCCGTCGCGGACGTCGGCTTGAGCCGCATCGATGGCAGTGGTGACCGCGTTCGACTTCGGGGCGACGGCCAGCGCGATCGTGGCCTGGGCGAGGTTGAGCCTGGCCTCCGGCATCCCGATCAGCTGCACCGCCTGGGCCGCGGCGACGGCGGTGGTGAGCGCGGTCGGGTCGGCGAGGCCCACGTCCTCGCTGGCCAGGATCACCAGCCGCCGCGCGATGAACCGCGGGTCCTCCCCCGCCTCGAACATCCGCGCCAGGTAGTGCAGCGCCGCGTCGGCGTCGGAGCCGCGGATCGACTTGATGAACGCGCTGATGACGTCGTAGTGCTGGTCGCCCTGCCGGTCGTAGCGGACCGCGGCCTGGTCGACGGCCGCCTCGGCCGACTCCAGGTCGATGGTGGTGCTGTCGCGGGCGGTGGCGGCCCGGGCGGCAGCCTCCAGGTAGGTGAGTGAACGGCGGGCGTCGCCGCCGGCCAGCCGGACCAGGTGCTCCCGGGCGTCCTCGGCCAGGTCGTACTCCCCCGCCAGCCCACGCTCGTCGGCCAGCGCCGACTCCATCACGGCACGTACGTCGTCGTCGGTGAGGGGCTGCAGCCGCAGCAGCAGGCTGCGCGACAGCAGCGGAGAGATGACGGAGAAGAACGGGTTCTCGGTCGTCGCGGCCACCAGGGTCACCCAGCGGTTCTCGACGCCGGGGAGCAGCGCGTCCTGCTGGGCCTTGCTGAAGCGGTGGACCTCGTCGACGAACAGCACCGTCTCGCGGCCACCGCCGTTGAGCTGGGATCTCGCGCTGTCGATCGCGGCGCGGACCTCCTTGACGCCCGCGGAGACGGCCGAGACCTCGACGAACCGGCGGTCGGTCTGCTGGCTGACGATCGCGGCGATGGTCGTCTTGCCGGTGCCCGGCGGCCCCCACAGCAACAGGGACGTCGCCTGGTCTCCCTCGATCAGCTGGCGCAGTGGCGACCCGGGGGCACGCAGCTGCTCCTGCCCGACCAGCTCGTCGAGGGTGCGCGGCCGCATCCGGACCGGCAGCGGCGCGGAGGCATGGGTGTTGGCGGCCAGCGAGCCGGATCCGGGCGCAGGACCACCACCCGGTACGTCGAACAAGCCGCCGTCGTCGCTCACGGCTCGGTCGGCGTCTCCGGCGCGTCCACCTGCTGCGGGCTGGCATCCACGCCGGCCTCCTTGCGCTGCTCCGGCGTGATCGGGGCGGGCGCCGCGGTGAGCGGGTCGAAACCGCCCCCCGACTTCGGGAACGCGATCACCTCACGGATCGAGTCGAGCCCTGCCAGCAGCGCCACGATCCGGTCCCAGCCCAGGGCGATACCGCCGTGCGGGGGGGCGCCGTACTTGAAGGCGTCGAGCAGGAAGCCGAACTTCTCCTGTGCCTCGTCGGGGCCGAGCCCCATCACCTCGAAGACCCGCTTCTGGATGTCCTCGCGGTGGATACGGATGGATCCGCCCCCGATCTCGTTGCCGTTGCAGACGATGTCGTAGGCGTAGGCCAACGCCGTGCCGGGGTCGGTGTCGAAGGTGTCGAGGTACTCCTGCTTGGGGCTGGTGAAGGCGTGGTGCACCGCGGTCCACGAGCCGGCGCCGACGGCGACGTCACCGCTCGCGACCGCCTCGGAGCTGGGCTCGAACAGCGGGGCGTCGACCACCCACGTGAAGGCGTAGCGTCGACTCGTCGATCAGCCCGCACCGACGGCCGATCTCGAGCCGGGCCGCGCCGAGCAGCGCCCGGCTCGACTTCGTGGCGCCGGCACCGAAGAAGATGCAGTCGCCGGGGCCGGCCCCGACGTGCGCCGCGATTCCGGCCCGCTCCTCGTCGCTGAGGTTCTTCGCGACGGGTCCGCCCAGCTCGCCGTCCTCCTGCACCAGCACGTAGGCCAGGCCACGGGCGCCGCGCTGCTTGGCCCACTCCTGCCAGGCGTCCAGCTGCTTGCGGGGCTGCGAGGCTCCGCCCGGCATGACGACCGCTCCGACGTACTCCGCCTGGAAGACGCGGAACGGCGTCTCCTTGAAGTAGTCGGTGCACTCGACCAGCTCGTGGCCCATCCGCAGGTCGGGCTTGTCGGTCCCGAAGCGGGCCATCGACTCGGCGTAGGTCAGCCGCGGGATCGGGGTGGCGACGTCGTGGCCGACCAGCTTCCACAGCGCGACCAGGATCTCCTCGGTCAGCGCGATCACGTCGTCCTGCTCGACAAAGCTCATCTCCACGTCGAGCTGGGTGAACTCGGGCTGCCGGTCGGCGCGGAAGTCCTCGTCGCGGTAGCAGCGCGCGATCTGGTAGTAGCGCTCCATGCCGGCCACCATGAGCAGCTGCTTGAACAGCTGCGGGCTCTGCGGGAGCGCGTACCAGCTGCCGGGCTGGAGCCGGGCGGGTACCAGGAAGTCGCGGGCGCCCTCGGGGGTCGACCGGGTCAGCGTCGGGGTCTCGATCTCGACGAAGTCGTGCCGGTCGAGGACGTCGCGGGCGGCCTTGTTGACCTTGCTGCGGAGCCGGATCGCGGCGGCCGGGCCGGGACGGCGGAGGTCGAGGTAGCGGTGCTTGAGGCGGGCTTCCTCGCCCACTTCCACGTGTTCGTCGATCGGGAAGGGCAGAGCGGCAGCCGCACTGAGCACCTCGACCTCGGTCGCAACGACCTCGATCTCGCCGGTCGGGATGTTGGGGTTGGCGTTGCCCTCGGGCCGGTGGCCGACCGTGCCGCTCACCTTGAGGCAGAACTCGCTGCGCAGGCTGTGGGCGACCGCCTCGTCGCGCACGACGACCTGGACCACGCCGCTCGTCTCACGCAGGTCCAGGAACGTCACGCCGCCGTGGTCGCGTCGGCGCGCGACCCACCCGGCGAGGGTGACGGTGTCTCCGACGTTGGCAGCGGTCAGGGTGCCGGCGTCGTGGGTGCGGATCACTGTTGGGGCCTTTCGGTGGTTGAGGTGCGAGGTTTCGGGATCGGCCTGCGCGCTGCTTATTGCGAGCCTCGAAACCCTTGATGACGATCTGGGGGTGGAGGTCTTCGGCGGGCGGTGTCCACGTGTCCGGATCCGCGGGCGTCTGCTCGCCGCTGCGGATGTCCTTGACCTCGTGCCCGTTCTCGCCGAGGAACCAGACGTACGGGATGCCACGCCGTTCTGCAAACCGAATTTGCTTGCCGAACTTCTGCGGACTGGCCGCCACCTCGCACGGCACGCCGTGCGCACGCAGCCGCCGGGCGACGTCGCTGCTGGCAGACCGCGACTCCTCCGCGTTGACGGCGACCAGGACCGCGCTCGGGACCGCTCGACTCCCGCCGAGGACCCCGTCGGCGATCAGCGGGAGGATGGTCCGGGAGACGCCGAAGGACACCCCGACACCCGGGTACGTCGTCTTGCCGTCGTCGGCGAGCGCGTCGTACCGCCCGCCCCCGCCCACGGACTTCAGCTGCTCGTAGCCGGCCATGTAGATCTCGACCACGGTGCCGGTGTAGTAGTCGAGGCCGCGGGCGATGCGCAGGTTGGCCTCCACGCCCACCCGCGGGCCGCCGGCCCCCGAGCACCCTTCGACGACCGCCGCCAGCTCGGACAGGCCGGTCTCGAGCAGCTCGTCCTCGACGCCGAGCGCCCGGACCTGGTCGACGAAGGAGGTGTCCGAGACCCGGATGGTCGCAAGCTCGAGGCACCGCTCGGCCTGCTCCGCGGTGGCGCCCGCCTCCGAGACGAGCTGGGCGGCGACCTCGTCGGCCGGGAGCTTGTCGAGCTTGTCGATGATCCGGATCGCTTCGGTGATGTCCCCGATGCCGAGGCCGCGGTAGAAGCCCTGGATCAGCTTGCGGTTGTTGAACTGGAAGGAGACCGGTGGGATCGGCAGCGCCGCCAGCGACTCGACCATCACCCGCATCACCTCGACGTCGTGGTGGAACGCGAGCTCGTCCTTGCCGACGATGTCGACGTCGGCCTGCGTGAACTCGCGGTAGCGGCCCACCTGGGGGCGTTCGCCACGCCACGCCCTCTGGATCTGGTAGCGGCGGAAGGGGAACTCGAGCTTCCCGGCGTTCTCCAGCACGTAGCGCGCGAACGGCACGGTCAGGTCGAAGTGCAGGCCGAGGCCGGAGTGGCCGTCGGCCGACTCCTCGTGCAGGCGGCGCAGCAGGTAGACCTCCTTGGAGGTGTCACCCTTGCGGAGGAGCTGGTCGAGGGGCTCCACGGACCGGGTCTCGATGCCCGCGAATCCGTGCAGCTCAAAGGTTCGGCGCAGCGTGTCGATGACCTGCTGCTCGACGTGGCGTTGCTCAGGCAGCAGCTCGGGGAACCCGCTGAGCGGGGTGGGCCGGGCCACGTCTAGAGTCCCCGGGTCACGCGACCGACAGCACTCTCGGCGCCGTCGGTCTGCAGGTCGAGCAGGAACGGGTTGCTCGCGCGCTCCCGGCCGATCGAGGTCTGCTCGCCGTGCCCGGGCAGCACCACGACGTCGTCGGGCAGGGTCAGCACCTTGTCGCGCAGGCTGCGGAGCATGGTCGGGTGGTCGCCTCCGGGCAGGTCGGTCCGCCCGATCGAGCCCGCGAACAGCAGGTCGCCGGCGAACATCAGCTCGGACACGCCGTCGCCGTCGTACGGCGAGCGGAACGTGACCGACCCCGGCGTGTGACCGGGCGTGTGGTCGACGGCGAAGCGCAGACCGGCCAGCTCCAGCTCCTGGGCGTCGCCGAGCTCCTGGACGTCGTCGGGCTCGGCCCACTCGTAGTTGCCGCCGAGGAGCATCTGGGTCGTCTCACGCGACATCCCGGCCATCGGGTCGGTCAGCAGGTGCCGGTCGCTGGGGTGGATCCAGGCGGTGGCGTCGTACGTCCCGGCGACGGGCGCGACGCACCACATGTGGTCGACATGGCCGTGGGTGACCAGCACGGCGACCGGCTTCAGCCGGTGTTCGCGCACCACCTCGGCCACACCTTCGGCGGCGTCCTTGCCGGGGTCGATGACGACGCACTCCGTGCCCGCGGCGGTGGCTGCGACGTAGCAGTTGGTACCCCACGGGCCCGCGGGAAATCCGGCGATGAACACGCCCCGCACACTACCGAGCAGGGGGGCGCGCCCGCGCATCGGCGTCAGGCACTCATCTAGCATGACCCGGGTGACTAGCGAAGAGTGGGGACGGGTCGCCGAGGACGGCACCGTCTTCGTGAGGACCTCCGACGGCGAGCGCGAGGTGGGCCAGTACCCCGAAGGCACGCCGGAGCAGGCTCTGGGCTTCTACACCAAGCGGTACGACGCCCTGGCGCTCGAGGTGCACCTGCTGGAGCAGCGGGTCAACTCCGGAGTCCTCTCCCCCGACGAGGCCGCCGAGGCGATCAAGTCGGTGCGGTCGCAGATCGTCGAGGCCAACGCCGTCGGCGACCTTGGCTCACTGGCCGGCCGTCTCGACGCGCTGTCACCGGTGCTGGCCACCCAGCGCAAGGCGCGCAAGGAGGAACGGGCCAAGAAGTCGGCCGAGTCGAAGACGGCCAAGGAGGCCATCGTCGCCGAGGCCGAGAAGCTCGCCGACAGCAACGACTGGCGCGGCGGTGCCAACCGGCTGCGCGACCTCCTCGAGGAGTGGAAGGCACTGCCCCGCATCGATCGCGCCTCCGACGACGCGCTGTGGCGCCGGTTCTCCTCCGCGCGGACGACGTACACCCGCCGTCGCAAGACCCACTTCGCCGAGCAGCACGAGAAGCGCGAGGGCGCCCGCGGGGTGAAGGAACGACTGGCCAAGGAGGCCGAGGCGCTTGCGTCCTCGAAGGACTGGGGCCCGACCTCGGGGGCGTTCCGCGAGCTGATGCGTCAGTGGAAGGCCGCCGGCCCGGCCCCGCGTGACGTCGACGAGCAGCTGTGGCAGCGCTTCCGCGGCGCCCAGGACACGTTCTTCGGTGCCCGCGACGCCGTGCAGGCCGAGCAGGACAAGGAGTTCGCCGCCAACGCCGAGGTCAAGGAGGCGCTGCTGGTCGAGGCCGAGGCCTTGGTCCCCGCTCTGCAGTCCGAGGGGGGCGACCTCGAGGCAGCCAAGAAGAAGATCCGCGAGATCGCCGACCGCTGGGAGGCGGCGGGCAAGGTCCCGCGCGAGCGGATGAAGGAGCTCGAGGGGCGGCTCCGCCAGGTCGAGCAGGCGATCCGCTCGGTCGAGGAGGACCAGTGGCGCCGTACCGACCCGGAGAAGACAGCGCGCGCGGACGACATGGTCACCAAGCTGGAGAACGCGATCGCCGACATCGAGCGCGACCTCCAGGCGGCCAAGGCATCTGGGAACGACACCAGGGTCAAGGAGCTCGAGGACAACCTCGCCTCCCGGCAGCAGTTCCTCGACATGGCCAAGCAGGTCTCCGCCGACTATCAGTGAGCAGCAGCCCGCGAACGAAGTGAGCGGGGTGCGTGGCGAGCGAGATCGACGCCCCGGGTCGGGCGAGCGTGCGAGCCCGGGCGTCGGGCGTGTCGAGATATCAGTGAGCAGCAGCCCCGAACGAGTGAGTGGGGTGCGTGGCGAGCGCGTCAGTGCGTGACGCGGTAGGCGTCGAAGACGCCCGGGACGGCGCGGACGGCGCGGAGCACGTTGTCGAGGTGCTTGGACTCGGCCATCTCGAAGGTGAATCGGCTCGTCGCAACCCGGTCGCGGGTCGTGGAGAGGCTCGCACTGAGGATGTTCACGTGGGCGTCGGAGAGCGCCATGGTGATGTCGGAGAGCAGCCGCGCCCGGTCGAGGGCCTCGACCTGGATGTTGACGAGGAACATCGACTGGCCGGTGGGCGCCCACTCGACCTCCTGCAGCCGCTCGGGCTGGCTGAGCAGGCTGGCGGCGTTGGTGCAGTTCTTGCGGTGCACGGACACTCCCCCGCCCTTGGTGACGAACCCGAGAATGTCGTCGGGCGGGACCGGCGTGCAGCACTTGGCGAGCTTGACCCAGACCTCCGGGGCGCCCTTGACGATGACCCCGGTGTCGCCGCCGGCCGGCGTACGTGTGCCCGTGCGGCCGGTGATGGTGACGGCCTCGGACATGTCCTCCGCGGCGCCGTCGTCGCCGCCGTGGAGGTCGATGACGCGACGTACGACGGCCTGTGCGCTCAGGTGACCCTCGCCGACGGCGGCATAGAGGGCGGACACGTCGGACAGCTTGAAGTGGAGGGCTACCAGCGTGAGCGTCTCGTGCGAGAGCAGTCGCTGGAGCGGCATGCCCTCCTTGCGCATGTGCTTGGCGATCTGGTCCTTGCCGTTCTCGATCGCCTCCTCACGCCGCTCCTTGGTGAACCACTGGCGGATCTTGTTGCGCGCCCGGGGCGACTTCACGAACGTGAGCCAGTCGCGCGACGGCGCGGCGTTGGGCGACTTGGAGGTGAAGACCTCGACGACGTCGCTGTTCTCGAGCGTCGACTCCAGCGGCACCAACCGCCCGTTCACGCGGGCGCCGATCGTGTGGTGGCCGACCTCGGTGTGGACGGCGTAGGCGAAGTCGACGGGCGTGGCGCCGGTCGGCAGCGGGATGACGTCGCCGCGAGGGGTGAAGACGTAGACCTCGGCGCGGTTGATCTCGAACCGCAGCGACTCCAGGAACTCACCCGGGTCCTCGACGTCGCTCTGCCAGTCGAGCAGCTGTCGCATCCACGCCATGTCGTCGACGTCGCCCTGCCGGTCGGTGTCGAGGCCGTTGCGGCCGTCTTCCTTGTACTTCCAGTGGGCCGCGACGCCGTACTCGGCGCGGCGGTGCTGGCTGAAGGTCCGGATCTGGAGCTCGACCGGTTTGCCGGCCGGTCCGATCACGGTCGTGTGGAGCGACTGGTACATGTTGAACTTCGGCATCGCGACGTAGTCCTTGAACCGGCCCAGGACCGGGTTCCAGCGCGAGTGCAGGATGCCGAGAGCGGAGTAGCAGTCGCGGTCGGTCTCGACCAGGATCCGCACGCCGACCAGGTCGTAGATGTCGGAGAACTCCCGGCCGCCCACGATCATCTTCTGGTAGATCGAGTAGTAGTGCTTCGGTCGGCCGGTGACCTTGGCCTTGATCTTGGCTTCCTTGAGGTCCTTCTCGACCTGGGCGATGACGTCGCCCAGGAACTGCCCGCGCGACGGGGCGCGCTCGGCGACCAGCCGCACGATCTCGTCGTAGATCTTGGGGTGCAGCGTCGCGAAGGCGAGGTCCTCGAGCTCCCACTTGATGGTGTTCATGCCGAGCCGGTGGGCCAGCGGAGCGTAGATGTCCAGGGTCTCGCGCGCGGTGCGCTCCTGCGCCTCGCGCTTCACGTAGCGCAGCGTGCGCATGTTGTGGAGCCGGTCGGCGAGCTTGATGACGAGCACCCGGATGTCGCGTGACATCGCGACGATCATCTTGCGGATCGTCTCGGCCTGCGCGGAGTCGCCGTACTTGACCTTGTCGAGCTTGGTCACGCCGTCGACGAGCAGTGCCACCTCCTCGCCGAAGTCACGCGTCAGCTCGTCGAGGGTGTACGCCGTGTCCTCGATCGTGTCGTGGAGCAGGGCCGCCACGAGGGTCGGCTCGGTCAGACCCATGTCGGCGAGGATCGTGGTCACCGCGAGCGGATGGGTGATGTAGGGGTCGCCGCTCTTGCGCATCTGGGTGCCGTGAGCCGTCTCGGCGGTGATGTAGGCGCGCTCGAGCAGCGCCAGGTCGGCCTTCGGGTGATTGCTGCGCACGGCGCGGAACAGCGGCTCCAGGACCGGGTTGGCGGGCTGGCTTCGCGTTCCCATCCGGGCCAGTCGCGACCGCATGCTCCGAGCAGACTGGACCGGCTCGGTGGCCGTCTCGGTCTGCTCCTCCGTCATGGCCCCAGTCTACGGGCGGTGAGGGACACGTCAGATCGTGACGAGGCTGGCGACCGGCAGGTCCCCGGCCTTGGCTCGGCCGTCGAGGAAGCCGAGCTCCATCAGCACCGTCACCGAGTGCGGTACGCCGCCGCACCGCTCGATCAGCTCGGCAGTCGCTGCGACGGTGCCCCCGGTGGCGAGCACGTCATCCACGAGCAGCACCCGCTCTCCCGCATCGATGGCGTCCTGGTGGATCTCCAGCGTCGCTTCGCCGTACTCCAGTGCGTAGGAGACGGCGTGGGTCGCCCGCGGCAGCTTGCCGGCCTTGCGGACGGGCACGAATCCGCGGCCCAGGGCGAGTGCCACGGGGGCGGCGAGGATGAACCCCCGCGCCTCCATGCCGACGACCTTGTCCACCACGACCTGCCCGGTCTCGTCACGGCCGGCCGCCGCCAGCGCCTCGATCACGGTCGTGAAGCCGTCGTGGTCGGCCAGCAACGGAGTGATGTCCTTGAAGACCACCCCGGGCTCGGGGAAGTCGGGGACGTCGACCACCAGCCGTGCGAGGGCCTCGCGAGCCGCTGCTGCGTCGGTCACCGCTTGCCGCGCTTCGACCGGGTCTTGCGGCTGGGCTGGTTCCGGCCGGAGGCGTTGCTCTTCGACACCGGTCGCGGCGCGCTCGGGGCGACCCGACCACGTCCGGCAGCCTCGCCGCTGCGGTCGCTCTTCCGGGTCGGCGTGGGGCCGCTCGTGACGCCGGGCGGCGCGGGCGTGCCGGCCGTCGTCACCGCCTGGCCTCCCACCCGGGCCGGGACACCGGCGTACGGATCGGCAGCCGTCGACTTCTTCCGCGCCATCGCCCGTCGCTCCGTCTGCTTGACCTCGGTCTCTCCCGCCTTCATGTGGGCCAACAGGGGCGTGGCGATGAAGACCGAGGAGTAGACGCCCGCCGCCATGCCGACGAAGAGTGCCAGGGCCAGGTCCTTCAGGCTTCCGGCACCGAGCTGGAACGCGCCGACGTAGAGGATCGCGCCGACCGGGATCAGCGCGACGATCGAGGTGTTGATGGACCGCACCAGGGTCTGGTTGACCGCGAGGTTGGCGGCCTGGGCGTAGCCCATCCGCATCTCGCGGAGGTTCTTGGTGTTCTCGCGCACCTTGTCGAAGACCACGACGGTGTCGTAGAGCGAGAAGCCGAGGATCGTCAGGATCCCGGTCACCGTCGCCGGCGTCACCTCGAAGCCGGAGATGGCGTAGACCCCGATCGTGATCAGCACGTCATGGGCCAGCGCCACGAGGGCGGCCACCGACATCTTCCACTCGCGGAAGTAGGCCCAGATGAACAGCACGACCAGCACCAGGAAGACCGCGAGACCGATCAGCGACCGCTGCGCGATCTCCTCGCCCCAGCTCGCGCCGAGCTCGGTCTGGGAGATGTCGTCGGCCGTGGCCCCTGTGGTCTCGAGGATGACGTCGACGATGGTGGCGCTCTCGTCCCCGTCGAGCGGTTCGGTCTGGATCAGGATCTGCTCGTCACCCGAGGTGGTGACCACCGGGGACGAGGCGTTGTCGATCCCCGTGCCTGCGACAGCCTCACGCAGCTCGTCGGCCGTGTCCTGGGTGACCTGGTCGGTCGGGAGCGTCACCTTGTACTCGGCTCCACCGGTGAACTCGATGCCGTAGTTGAGGCCCTTGGTCGCCAGCCCGACGATCGCGATGATCACGATGACGGCCGAGGCGGCGTACCAGAGCCAGCGGCGACCGACGAAGTCGACCGACTTCTTACCGGTGTAGAGATCGTTGCCGAGTCTCGAGAAGCGTCCCATCAGGCCCTCGCCTCCGCGCCGCGAACGGTGATCGAGTCGATTCCGAGTGTCTCGGCGCTGAGCCCGGAGAAGCGGTGGCCGCGATTGAAGAACGGATACCGCGCCAGCCACGACACCATCGGGTGGGTGAACCAGAAGAAGACGACCAGGTCGATCAGCGTCGAGAGACCCAGCGCGAACGCGAAGCCCTTCACGACGCCGGCGGCGAAGATGAACAGCACGAGGGCCGCGAGCAGGGAGACGGCGTCGGCGGCGAGGCAGGTGTTGCGGGCGCGCGCCCACCCCGACTCCACGGCCACGGGCATCGACTTCCCGTCGCGCATCTCGTCGCGGATGCGTTCGAAGTAGACGATGAACGAGTCGGCGGTGATACCGACCGCCACGATCAGGCCCGCGATGCCCGGCAACGAGAGCGTGAAGTTGGCCGTCTCGCTCAGCAGCAGCACGAGCGCGTACGTCGAGGCGGCCGCGATCAGCAGGGACGCCAGCACCACGAGCCCGAGGCCGCGGTAGTAGAAGAGGCAGTAGAGCATCACCAGCAGCAGCCCTACCGCACCGGCGAAGAGGCCCGCCGCCAGCTGGTTTCCGGCCAGCGAGGGTCCGACCGTCTCGACGGGCGGGTTCGGCTCGAAGGCGATCGGCAGGGCACCGAACTTCAGGCTGGTGGCGAGGCTGGTCGCCGAGGCCTCGGTGAACTCGCCGCTGATCTCCGCCTGGCCGTTGGTGATGACCGCGTCCATGGTCGGCGCCGAGAGCACCTGGCCGTCCAGCACGATCGCGAACTGCTTCTCGGTCCCGTACAGCGCCCGCGAGATGGTGGTGAAGACGTCGGTGCCCTCGCCGTCGAAGTCCAGGCTGACGACCCATTCGACCGACTGCTGCGGGATGCCGGCGCTGGCCGAGGACAGCTGGGTCCCCTCGATCATCGCGACCGAGAGCAGGTACTTCACGCCCTCCGCGTCACAGGTGACGAGCGGCTTGTCCGGGTCGTCCTCGACCAGAGCGGTCTCGCCCGCAGGCGGGCACTCGTAGTCCTGGAAGGCCTGGATCGAGGCCGGGTCGGGGTTGTCCATCCAGGCCAGTGGGTCGCCGTAGTCACCCGTGGCCGGCTGCGCCGGCTCGGCCGGCTCGTCGGTCGGCTCCGCGCTCGGCTCCTGCGTGGGTTCGTCCTTCTTGCCGTCGCCCTTGCCGTCCTTCTTGTCCCCGCTCTTGTTCGAGAAGCCGAGTGACGCGCGGTTGGCGGGCGTCTCGGAACCGCTGGCCGAGTCGGTGGGAGAAGGGTCGACCGTGACTCCCTCGCCGGGCGGATCTGCCGGTTCGTCGGTAGGGTCCGTCGGCGCGGTCGATGTGCCGCACCGACCGTCGAGGGATGAGCAGGCGACGACCCGGAACCGCAGCTGGGCCTGCCGCTTCACGGTGTCGACGAGGTCGCGCTGGCTCTCGCCGGGAATCTCGACCACCACGAACCGGTTGCCCTGCGTGGTGACCTCGGCCTCGGAGACACCCGAGCCGTTGACGCGCTGGTCGATGATCTGGGAAGCCTCGACGAGGTTGTCCTCAGAAGGGTCGCCCTCGGCGATGAGGGTGATCCGGGTGCCACCCTGCAGGTCGAGGCCGAGCTTCGGTGTCCAGGTGCCGGCGAGGGCGACCAGGCCGTAGGCGATCCCGAGGCCGATGAAGAATCCGAGAAGCGTGCGCGTGGGACGCGGGCGAGAAGCCATCGCCTCAGGGTTCCTCGGACGGCTCGCCGGGTGCGGGCTCGGTCACCTGGGGCTCGACCACGTTGGCCACCGCGCCCTTGGCGACCTTGAGGATCACGCCGTCAGCGACGCGCAGCATCACGTGGTCGTCCTCGACCATCTGGAGCCGGCCGTAGACGCCCGAGGACAACATCACCTCGGTGCCGGGCTCGAGTGCCGTCTGCATCGCGACCACGGCCTTCTGCCGCCGCGACTGGGGACGGATGATCAGCAGCCAGAACAGCAGCGCGATGCCGATGATCGGCAGGATGGAGACGAGCCCTTCCACGACAGAACCTCGCAGATGTTGGGGATGGGTGGCGGCACGGTCCGGCCGACCAACGGTGAAGTGTAACGGCCACCAGAACGGTGTCCTCAGGAGGCCGGTTCACTCGTCGAAGAGCACCGGATCGGTCGGGACGGGTGCGGTGAGGCCGAGGTGGGCCCAGGCGGCGGGCGTCGCGACGCGCCCCCTCGGCGTACGTGCGAGCAGGCCGCTGCGCACCAGGAAGGGCTCGGCCACCTCCTCGACCGTCTCGCGCTCCTCGCCCACGGCGACGGCGAGCGTGGAGATGCCGACGGGGCCACCGCCGAACCGACGGCAGAGGGCGTCGAGGACGCCGCGGTCGAGGCGGTCGAGGCCCGACTCGTCGACCTCGTAGAGCTCGAGGGCCAACCGGGCGATCTCGAGGGTCACGACGCCGTCGGCGCGGACCTGGGCATAGTCACGGACCCGGCGCAGCAGCCGGTTGGCGATGCGGGGCGTGCCGCGCGAGCGGGAGGCGATCTCGGCAGCGCCGTCGTCGGTCAGCTCGACGCCGAGCAGTCCGGCCGAGCGGCGCACGATCAGCTCGAGCTCGTCGGGCTCGTAGAACTCGAGGTGGCCGGTGAAGCCGAACCGGTCACGGAGCGGGCCGGGGAGCAGTCCGGCCCTGGTCGTGGCGCCGACGAGCGTGAAGGACGCGATCTCGAGTGGGATGGCGGTGGCGCCCGGACCCTTGCCGATGACCACGTCGACCCGGAAGTCCTCCATCGCGAGGTAGAGCATCTCCTCGGCGGGGCGAGCCATCCGGTGGATCTCGTCGACGAAGAGCACGTCGCCCTCGTTCATGCCGGACAGGATGGCGGCCAGGTCTCCGGCGTGAGTGATCGCGGGGCCGCTGGTCAGGCGCAGGGGTGACGACATCTCGGCGGCGATGATCATGGCCAGCGTCGTCTTGCCGAGGCCGGGCGGGCCGGAGAGCAGCACGTGGTCCGGCGCGCGCTCCCGCTTGCGAGCCGCTTCGAGGACCAGGCCGAGCTGGGCACGCACCCGCCCCTGACCGATGACCTCGTCGAGGGTGCGCGGCCGCAGGGCTGCCTCGACCGCCCGCTCGTCGCCTTCGGCCTCCGCGGCAGTGAGCGACCGCAGGTGATCCTCCTCGGCGGCGGAGAGGTCGTCGCCCGCCCGAGCCTGGTTGGTGCCGGGCCACCCCTGGTCGCTCATCTCGTGCTCAGCGTTCGGAGGGCCGCGCGGAGCAGCGCGCCGACATCGGGGTCGTCGCCGGCCTCATCGGCGACCGCCTCCACGGCCTGGTCGGCCTCCTTGACCGACCAGCCGAGGCCGACCAGCCCCTGCTGCACCTGGCCACGCCACGCAGGCCCGCCGGCGTGGACGGTCGCACCGATGACGGCACCGGTGGGAGCACCGATCCGGTCGCGCAGCTCGAGGATGATCCGCTGCGCTCCCTTCTGGCCGATCCCCGGCACCCGGGTGAGGGTCTTGACGTCCTCGTGGGCGACCGCGCTGCGCAGGTCGTCGGGGCTGAGCACGGCCAGCATCGCCTGTGCCAGCTTGGGCCCGACGCCGGAGGCGGTCTGCACCAGCTCGAAGGTGGTGCGCTCGTCCTCGTCGAGGAAACCGAAGAGGGTGAGGGAGTCCTCGCGGACGACCATGCTGGTCGGCAGGGTCGCCGCCTGGCCCGGGCGCAGCGTGGCGAGCGTTCCCGGCGTACAGACCAGCTCGAGCCCGACGCCGCCGACCTCGACGACGGCGGACGTGAGTCCGACGGCGGCCACCTGGCCGCGGACGAAGGCGATCATGCCAATCCTTTCGTGGACTGTCTCCCAGCGGCGAGCGCCGCGTCGATCCGGGACTGGGCGCTGCCGCGCCAGACGTGGGTGATGGCGAGCGCGAGGGCGTCGGCCGCGTCGGCGGGCCGCGGTGGGGTGTCGAGCCGCAGGATCCGGGTGACCATCGCGCCGACCTGTTCCTTGTCGGCGCGGCCGCTTCCGGAGACCGCGGCCTTGACCTCGCTCGGTGTGTAGGTCGTGACGGGCAGCCCGCGCCGGGCCGCGGCCACCAGCGCGATCCCGCTCGCCTGCGCGGTGCCCATGATGGTGCTGGAGTCGGACCGGGCGAAGACCCGCTCGACGGCGACCGCGTCGGGTGCGTACTCGTCGAGCCACGCGTCGATGCCGCGCTCGATCGACACCAGTCGCTCGGCGACCGGGAGGCCGGCCGACGTGCGGAGCACGTTGACGTCGACCAGCGCCAGCGGCCGGCCGACGCTGCCGTCGACGACGCCCAGCCCGCAGCGGGTCAGGCCGGGGTCGATCCCGAGCACGCGCATCTACCCTCCTCGAACGTCTGTTCGGGAGTCACGCTAGCCCGGCAGGAGCGCGGAGCCGCGCAGAACACGCCGATCCGGCCGAACCGACGGAGCGGTCAGCCTCCGCGTCAGGCGTCGAGCTCGGCCAGGACCTCGTCGGAGACGTCGAAGTTGGCGAAGATGTTCTGCACGTCGTCGAGGTCATCGAGGACGTCGATGAGGCGGAAGACCTTGGCCGCGGAGTCTGCGTCGAGCTCGACCTGCAGGTCAGGGACGAACTGGGCCTCGGCGGAGTCGTAGTCGACGCCGGCGGCCTGCAGCGCCGTGCGTACGCCGACCAGGTCGCCGGCCTCGGAGATCACCTCGAACGACTCCCCGAGGTCGTTGACCTCCTCGGCGCCCGCGTCGAGGGCAGCCTCGAGGACGTCGTCCTCGGACACGGTTCGCCCCTCCTGGTCGGTCGGGACGAGGACGACACCCTTGCGGTTGAAGAGGAACGACACCGAGCCCGGGTCAGCGAGCGAGCCGCCGTTGCGGCTCATCGCGGTGCGGACCTCCATCGCGGCCCGGTTGCGGTTGTCGGTGAGGCACTCGATCAGCATCGCGACGCCCGACGGGCCGTAGCCCTCGTACATGATCGTCTGGTAGTCGGCCCCGCCCGCCTCGGCACCGGAGCCGCGCTTGACCGCGCGGTCGATGTTGTCGTTGGGGACCGACGACTTCTTCGCCTTCTGGATCGCGTCGTAGAGGGTCGGGTTGCCGGCCGGGTCGCCGCCACCCATCCGAGCCGCGACCTCGACGTTCTTGATCAGCTTGGCGAACAGCTTGCCGCGCTTGGCATCGATCGCGGCCTTCTTGTGCTTGGTGGTCGCCCATTTGGAGTGGCCGGACATGCCCCGCCTTCTGTGTGTCGGTCTTCGGTGTCGGTCTCGTCTGTGCGCTGGTCGATCAGGGGATCAGGTCCACGAGCAGCCGGTGCACCCGCTCCTCGCCGCCCACCTCGGGGTGGAACGACGTCGCCAGCAGGTGACCCTGTCGGACCGCGACGATCCTACCGGCGGCCTCGCCGTCGGCCACCCGGGCGAGCACCTCCACCGCCGTCCCGGTTCGCTCGACCCACGGGCGCCCGGATGAAGATCGCGTGCACCGGGTCGTCGAACCCGGCAAAGTCCAGGTCGCCCTCGAACGAGTCGACCTGCCGTCCGAACGCGTTGCGCCGTACGGTCACGTCGAGCCCGCCGAACGTCTCCTGGCCGGCGATCCCGTCCTCGATGTCATCGGCGAGCAGGATCATCCCGGCGCACGTCCCCAGCGTCGGCATCCCGTCGGCCAGCCGCTTGCGGATCGGGTCGAAGAGCTCAAAGGTCCGCGCCAGCTTGGCCATCGTCGTCGACTCGCCGCCCGGCAGCACGAGCGCGTCGCACTGGTCGAGCTCGCTCGGACGACGTACGCCGAGAGCCCGGACGCCCAGCCCGGCCAGGACCTGCAGGTGCTCGCGGACGTCACCTTGCAGGGCGAAGACCCCGACGGTGGGGGCGATCACCAGCCCCGCTCGGCCAGCCGGTGCGGCGCCGGGATGTCGTCGACGTTGATCCCGACCATCGCCTCGCCCAGCCCTCGGCTGACCTTGGCGACCACGTCGGGGTCGTCGTAGAACGTGGTGGCCTTGACGATCGCCTCGGCTCGCTCGGCGGGGTTGCCGGACTTGAAGATGCCGGAACCGACGAACACGCCCTCGGCGCCGAGCTGCATCATCATCGCCGCATCGGCGGGGGTCGCGATGCCACCGGCGGTGAACAGCACGACCGGCAGCTTGCCGGCCTCGGCGACCTCCTTGACCAGGTCGTAGGGCGCCTGGAGCTCCTTGGCCGCGAGGTAGAGCTCGTCCTCGGACAGGCCGTGGAGGCGGCGCAGCTCGGCGCGGATGGTGCGCATGTGGGTGACGGCATTGGAGACGTCACCGGTGCCCGCCTCGCCCTTGGACCGGATCATCGCCGCACCTTCGGTGATCCGGCGCAGCGCCTCTCCCAGGTTGGTCGCGCCGCACACGAAGGGGACGGTGAAGGCCCACTTGTCGATGTGGTGGGCGTAGTCGGCCGGAGTGAGCACCTCGGACTCGTCGACGTAGTCGACGCCGAGGCTCTGCAGCACCTGGGCCTCCGCGAAGTGACCGATCCGCGCCTTGGCCATCACCGGGATCGAGACCTGCTCGATGATGCCGTCGATCATGTCCGGGTCGCTCATGCGGGACACGCCACCCTGGGCCCGGATGTCGGCCGGCACCCGCTCCAGCGCCATCACCGCGACCGCGCCGGCGTCCTCGGCGATCTTGGCCTGTTCGGGGGTGACCACGTCCATGATCACGCCGCCCTTGAGCATCTCGGCCATGCCGCGCTTCACGCGCGACGTACCGGTCTGCGGGCTGGTTGCGGGGGTGCTGTCGTTCATGCCCCCATCGTACGGCGGAGACGGCGCCGGGCTCATTCCGGGAGCGGCCGCCTCGGCGCTCGCCTGCCGGCGTACCTTCAGGATCCGGAAGACCACCGTGTAGGTGCTCGCGGCCGCCAGCACCCACAGCGTCACCTCGTAGAGGATCGGCAGGTCGAGCAGGTCGCCGAAGAAGGTCATCACCAGGATCGCCACCAGCCGGTCGGCACGCTCGGCGATCCCGCCCTTGGCATCCATCCCGAGCGACTCGGCACGGGCCCGCGCGTACGAAGTCACCGAGCCCATCACCAGGCAGTAGAGCGTCACGCACAGGTAGAGGAAGTCGTCGCCGGGGCCCGCGAAGTAGAGCAGCAGCCCGCCGAAGATGGCGCCGTCGCCGATCCGGTCCAGCGTGGAGTCCCAGAACGCGCCGAACTTCGAGGTCCGGCCCGACAGTCGCGCCATCTGGCCGTCGATCAGGTCGCTGAAGACGAAGGCGGTGATGACCAGCACGCCCTCCCACAGCATCCCCTGCGGGAAGAAGACCAGCGCACCCGCGGCCACGCCGAGGGTGCCGACGAGCGTGACGGCGTCCGCGCTGATCCCGAGGCGCAGGAAGAGCTTGACGAACGGGGCGAGCATGACGCCTTGCCAGAAGGCCTTGAATCGGTCGAGCACGGCCGAGAGGCTACCTCCCGCGGGGGCGTACGCTGGCAGCACGGAGCCATTCAGGCTCTCGAGTTGGGAGCCACATGAGCGACAAGTCGCCGCGGCAGCACATGTCCAAGAAGACCGGCAAGTCCATCAAGGAGAAGCGCGCCGAGAAGCGCGCCAAGGGCCAGGAGGAGTCGTTCTCCGACAAGCTCGACCACAAGAAGAAGTGACCCTGCGCGGACTGGGCGTCGTCGGCACGTCCGCCAAGGAGAACGAGTACCGGCTGCCGCTCCACCCCGAACACATTCCGGGGCTTGACCCTGACATTCGCGCCAACCTGACGCTCGAGCACGGGTACGGCGCCCGCTTCGGAGTCGCGGACTCCGAGCTGGCCGGTGTCGTCGCCGGATTCGCGACGCGCGAGGAGATCCTCACTCGGTCCGACGTCGTGGTGCTGCCGAAGCCGCAGCACGCCGATCTCGCCCTGCTGCGCGAAGGCGCGGTGCTCTGGGGCTGGCCGCACTGCGTCCAGGACCCCGGGCTCACCCAGCTCGCCATCGACCGGCGGCTGACGCTGATCGCCTTCGAGGTCATGAACCACTGGACCCAGGACGGCAACGTCGCGGTCCACGTGTTCCACAAGAACAACGAGCTCGCCGGGTACTGCTCGGTGCTGCAGGCGCTGCAGCTGACCGGGCGGACCGGTGACTACGGGCGCCGGCTGCGTGCGGTCGTCATCGGGTTCGGCGCCACCGCGCGCGGCGCGGTCACCGCCCTCAACGCCCACGGCATCCACGACGTCTGCGTGCTGACCAGCCGCGGTGTCACGGCCGTCGGCTCACCCATCCACTCCGTGCGGATCTTCCAGTTCGACCAGGACCCCGACGGACAGCAGCTCAGCCACGTGATCACCGAGCGCGGCCGCGTCCCGATCGCGCCGTTCCTGGCCGAGCGCGACATCGTCGTCAACTGCACCTTCCAGGACACCGCGGCTCCGCAGACCTACCTGACCAACGACGACGTCGCCGCGTTCCGGCCTCGCAGCCTCATCGTCGACGTGTCGTGCGACGAGGGCATGGGCTTCGAGTGGGCGCGGCCCACCACCTTCGACGACCCGATGTTCACGGTGGGCAACATCGACTACTACGGGGTCGACCACAGCCCGTCGTACCTCTGGGAGTCGGCGACGTGGGAGAACAGCCTCGCGCTCATCCCGTTCCTGCGCCCGGTGCTCGAAGGCCCCGACTCGTGGGACGCCGACGAGACGCTGAGCCGCGCGATCGAGATCCGCGACGGCCAGATCGTCAACCCGGACATCCTGGCCTTCCAGGGACGCTCGGCGCAGCACCCGCACCTCGTGGGCTGACTAGCCGGCTATGCGGCCGTGCAGCACCAGCGCCCAGCACAACGCGGCGAACCCACCGAGGTTGAGGACGACGCGCACCCGGTTCCACCGCACCCAGCGGTCCTCGTCGAACGCGTGGCGCACCGCCGACACGTCCACCTGATCCGGATCCCCGGCGGCCTTCAGCGCGTCGTTGCGCGGCACGTTGACGGCGATCGTGATCACCGCCAGCACGACGTACGCCGCGAGCGCGGCCACCGTCCAGCCCAGCACCGGGCGCCACTCCTCACCCAGGTGGAGCGCGGCGGCGAGCGCGGTGAGCAGCGGTGCGCCCAGGAATCCGCATGCCATGAACCACGGGTTGATGATCGCCCGGTCGATCGCGCCGAACGCCGCCACAAAGGTGCGGTCGTCGACTCGCCTCAACCCGGGCATGACGGTGTGGGCATAGAGCCAGAAGACTCCGGCACTCAGGCCGGTGGCCATCGTTGCCAGAACCAGGACGACGAGTCGCAGTGTGTCCATGGGCCGGGACGCTAGCGGGCGGTGTCCGGCACCAGCGTCCGGACTCCCGGCAGCTGGGCGACGGCGTTGATGGCCACGGAGAAGACCAGGAGCAGTACGGCGGCCGTCTCCTGGCCGGCCCACGCCAGGCCGCCACAGGCGGCGCCGAAGACCACGACCTTCGCCACGGGTCGGGTGATCGATCCGCCCCACGGCGCCTTGGGTGAGGCGAACCCCCACCAGATGCCGACGGCGACTGCGGCCAGCAGGATGCCGACCGGCCAACCTCCGAGCCGCGATCCGACGTAGCCCAGGGCGCCGACGGCCACCACCTCGTCGACGAACACCAGGGCGAGCACGGTCCACCCGAGCCAGGTCGGCACGTCAGCCCCAGGCTCCGGCCAGCAGGTCCCGGGTCTCCCCCAGCAGCTGCGGCATGGTCTTGGTCCGGCCGATGATCGGCATGAAGTTGGAGTCGCCGATCCAGCGTGGCACCACGTGCTGGTGGAGGTGGGCGCGGATGCCGGCGCCGCCGGCGGACCCTTGGTTCATGCCGAGGTTGAACCCGGCCGCTCCCGACACCGTGCGGATCGCTGTCATCGCCTGCTTGGTCAGCGCCGCGATCTCGGCCGTCTCCTCGACGGTGGTCTCGGTGTAGTCGGCGACGTGGCGGTAGGGGCAGACCATCAGGTGGCCCGACGTGTAGGGATAGAGATTGAGCACCACGTACGCCGCGTCGCCGCGATGGACGATCAGCCCCTCGCCGTCCTCGAGGCCGGGTATGCGGCAGAACGGGCACTCCTCGGCGCCCTCGTCACCCGGGCGGTTCTCACCCTTGATGTAGGCCATCCGGTAGGGCGTCCAGAGCCGCTCCAGCTCGTCGGGCCGACCCACGCCGGCGTCGTGGTGGGTCACGGTCCGACGTCCTTGACCACGCCCCCGAAGACGTCCTGCAGCGGGGTGTCCGGATCGATGACCACCCCGCGCGCGGCCGCCATCCCGGCGAGCTGGAACCAGATGGACTGGGCGACCAGGTCGATGAACACCTCCTGGTCGGGCACGCGCTGGGGGCGACCGAGCCACCGGCGGCAGGCGCCCATGCCCGACCCGACGATGCCGAACACCAGCGGGTCGAGGCCGGAGCGCAGGTCGTCGTCGATCGGCACCTCGAGCAGCTGGGCGGCGAGCGTGATCAGGGTCTCGATCTGGTGGGCGAGCTGGCCCACCGTCTGGGCCAGCGGGCTCGGCCCCTCGCCCGGCACCTCGAGCGCGGCGTAGCGGTGGAGTGCGGGGTGGGCGGCGGCCCAGCCGACGTACGCCGCCACGATCCGCCGGACGACCTGCATCGGAGTGCCGTCGAGCGCCAGCACGGCAAGGATCTCCCGGCCGAGCCGGTCGAGGATCTCGGTCTGGATGGCGCGATCGAGGTCGGCACGGTCGATGAAGTGCCGATAGAGGACGGTGCGGCTCAGGCCCGCCCGCTCGGCGATCTGCTGGACGTGGACGTCCTGGCCGGGGCCGGCTTCGTCGATGACCAGCAGGGCGGCGTCGAGCACGAGACGACGCCGCTCGGCCTTGTGCTGGTCCCAGCGACGCTTCCGGCCGTCGGGACGGCGTCTCGTGGGAGCAGGCTGGTCAACGGACACGCACAGCAGCGTAGCGACGGCGGGCGACAACTTTTCGTCTCCGGCATGCGTCTACCGGAAATGCGAACCCTTGGAGCACTTCTCCCTGCCCTCGTCGCCGGCGTCCTGGTGCTGCCGGTCCTCCCGGCCTCGGCCGAGGTGCCCGAACGCCGGATCCACCCCAACTCCTTGGAAGCGGGCCCCCCGGCCCGGCTGCCCTACCTCGACGTGAACCGACAGGTGGTGGTCGACGGGGACACGCGCGTCCCGCTCCGCGGCGACCGGGTCGGCAAGGTCCGGCAGATCCATCGCAACGGGGACGACGGCTGGGTCGCCCTGAGCAGCACCCTCAACCGCACCTCCATCTACCGGGTGTCACCGCGAGGTCGGCTCACGCGGATCATCGGTGACCGGGAGAATCCCGCGATCTTGGTCGACGGGGGCCGCGTGGTGCAGGAGATCTACCCCAACGGGCGGTCCGGGCTGCTGGCGTCGGTCTACGACATCGCCACCGGCGAGCGCATCGCCCGGATCTCCGGGGACTGGATCGACATCCACGCCTACCGCGACGGACTGGTGTGGATGACCCTGCGGGCCCCGAGGCACAGCGACCCCGACCGGCTCGTCACATGGAATCCGGACACGGACGAGGTCGTCGACCAGGGCCTGCGCGACGTCGACGGCGTCGACCTCGACCGGCGCGCCGCGTGGCGCTGGTCCGACAACTCCAACACCAAGCTCCGCGTGGTCCCCCTGGACGAGGGGGCGGACTGGGAGGCCTGGACGAGCAATGGCTATCTCAACACGGACCCGGTCTTCTCCCCCGACGGCGAAACGGTGCTCACTTACACGAAGCGCAAGCTCCAGCAGGAGTACATGAACCCGGGCTCGATCGTGATGCGCGACGCCGACACCGGTACCGCGCTCCGCCGGTTCAACGGCAAGCCCTCGGGTGGGGACACCGCGTCGTTCGGTGACGACGAGACGGCTTGGGAGAGCGACCGGCGCTTCGTGACCGCGTTCTGGGGCAAGCCTCGAGATGGCAGGCCTCAGCTCGCTCAGGTCCGCCTCACCCCCTCCGGGGACGCCCGCCGGGTGTCTCCTTTCTGGACCTACCGGGTCAAGCGCGTCTGGGTGCGGTAGCGCTCCGAAGCCTTCGCCCGACGCAGTCCTCAGACCTGACCGCGGGTCGCGACCGCGTTGACGACTCGCTGGATCGCCTCGTCCACGGGGACGCCGTTCTCCTGGTGACCGTCGCGGTAGCGGAACGACACGGCGTGCGCCGCGACGTCCTCGTCTCCGGCGATCACCATGAACGGGACCTTCTGCACCTGGGCGTTGCGGATCTTCTTCTGCATCCGGTCGTCGGAGTCGTCGACCTCGACCCGCAGCCCGAGCACCCGCATCTGCTCCGCCACGTCGCGCAGGTAGTCGTGGTGGCGCTCGGCGATCGGGATGCCCTGGACCTGGACGGGCGCCAGCCACGGAGGGAACGCGCCGGCGTAGTGCTCGACGAGCACGCCGATGAACCGCTCGATCGAGCCGAACTTCGCCGAGTGGATCATCACCGGGCGCTGCCGGCTGCCGTCGGCCGCCTGGTACTCCAGCTCGAAGCCGCGGGGCTGGTTGAAGTCGTACTGGATCGTCGACAGCTGCCAGGTCCGACCGATCGCGTCGCGGGCCTGCACCGAGATCTTCGGGCCGTAGTACGCCGCGCCGCCGGGGTCGGGCACCAGCTCCAGGCCGGACTCGGTGGCGGCGTCCTCGAGGACCTTGGTCGCGACCGCCCACTCCTCGTCGTCGCCGACGAACTTGTCGGGCTTCGAGTCGTCGCGGGTGGACAGCTCGAGGTAGAAGTCGTCGAGCCCGAAGTCGCGGAACAGGCTGAGGCAGAAGTTCAAGCAGGTGCTTGATCTCGTCGGGCGCCTGCTCGGGGGTGACGTAGGAGTGCGAGTCGTCCTGGGTCATCCCGCGGACGCGGGTCAGGCCGTGGACGACCCCGGACTTCTCGAATCGGTAGACCCCGCCGAACTCGAAGAGCCGTAGCGGCAGCTCGCGGTAGGAACGGCCGCGCGAGCGGTAGATGAGGTTGTGCATCGGGCAGTTCATCGCCTTGAGGCGGTACTCCGCGCCCTCGAGCTTGATCGGCGGGATACATGGTCTCCGCGTAGTAGGGCAGGTGGCCGGAGGTGTGGAACAGCCCGTCCTTCGAGATGTGCGGGGTGCCGACGTACTCGAAGCCCTCCTCGATGTGGCGGCGGCGGACGTAGTCCTCCATCTCCCGCTTGATGACCCCACCCTTGGGGTGGAAGACCGCGAGGCCGGAGCCCAGCTCGTCGGGGAAGGAGTAGAGGTCGAGGTCGCGACCGAGCTTGCGGTGGTCGCGCTTCTCGGCCTCCTCGAGCCGGTGGAGGTGCTCGGCGAGCGCCTCCTTCGACTCCCACGCGGTGCCGTAGATCCGCTGCAGCTGCTGGTTCTTCTCGTCTCCACGCCAGTACGCCGCCGCGGTGCGCATCAGCTTGAACGCCGGGATCCGCTTGGTGGTCGGCAGGTGCGGGCCGCGGCACAGGTCGGACCAGGCGACCTCCCCGTTGCGGCGGATGTTGTCGTAGATCGTGAGCTCGCCGGCGCCGACCTCGACGCTCGCGCCCTCTGCTACTTCCTGGTCTGAGTCGTCGGCACGGCCGGCGCCCTTGAGCCCGATCAGCTCGATCTTGTAGGGCTCGTCCTTGAGCTCATTGAGGGCTTCGGCGTCGGTGGTGACGCGACGCTCGAACCGCTGGTTCTCCTTGATGATCTTGCGCATCGCGGTCTCGAGCTTGTCGAGGTCCTCCGGGTGGAACGGGGTCTCGACGTCGAAGTCGTAGTAGAAGCCGTTCTCGATCGGCGGACCGATCCCGAGCCTGGCGTCAGGCCAGAGCTGCTGCACCGCCTGGGCGAGCACGTGCGCGGTCGAGTGCCGCAGGATGTCGCGACCGTCGGCGCTGTCGATCGCGACCGGCGCGATGTCGTCACCGTCCTCGAGGACGTAGGACAGGTCCTTCAGGCTCTGCTCACCACCGGGGGCGCCGACCCGCGCCGCCACCACGTCGGGCTCGTCGGCGAACAGCTCCCAGGCTTTGGTCCCGGCCGTGACCGTCCGCTCCTCGCGCGCATCGGCAGCGAGCAGGGCGATCTTGATCTCGGGCACGAGGGAAGCTCCTCCATCGGGTTCAGGGACCCGTCGAGCGTAACGGCCGAGCCGGGACGGCAGCACGCCGATATCGCCGCGTCGGACCGCTCAGGTCGCGCCGCCGCCGTCGTCACCGCCACCGCCACCGTCGAAGCCGCCGCCGTACTCGTGGCCTCCCCCGCCTGCTCGTAGCCGCCGTGGTAGCTGCTGCCGCCCGAGGTCCTCGGCGCAGCCAGACCCACCCCATGCTGGCCACGGCGACGCTCTCGGACGGGAAGTAGCCCCGGCTGTAGGGGTGGAACGCGGCGCCGGCCTCCCAGTACGGGACGGTGCGCGAGCCGATGCGCACGGTGCGGACCTCGGGCTTCTCGTGTGCAGCCACCCTGGCCGCGCACATCCGGCACGCCGGGACCCGTCGGGTGCCGTGCCGCGACGAGGTCCACATGACTTCCTGAGCCGACGGCCCGTGCTGCGGGTTGAAGAAGCAGGGCACGCGCATCTCCGGGACCGGCTCGCCGGCGACCCGGGCCTGGACACACGCCATCGCGTAGCGGCCGGTCGCCAGCGTGTCGACCAGGCTGCTGATCTCCTCGATGTCCTGGAGTCTCGGCGCGTCCCACTTGCCGCGCTCGTAGGCGTCCAGAGCGGTCTGGTAGTCGCGGCGGGTGTCGACGTCGAGCTTGCGGTCGGCCACGTCGTCGCCCAGATGTTGCAGCTGCTCACCGAAGACGGTGACGTCCTCGTCCGCGAGCCGCCGTACGGCCTCGAGCTCCACGGCCCGCTCCTGCCGGTCCGCACGCGCGGCGATCAGCTTGCGACCGAGGTAGGTGCCTCCGCCACCGGCAGCGAGCACGAGCAGGACCCACTCCATGAGATTGGTCTACCACTGGATGCGGGAAGGTGGGTGGTTCCGCGTTCGAACCGTGACCTCCAGCGACGCTCGGGGGTAGCCACCGCGGCTGCCAACCAGCCCAGGTGGTTGAGGCGCGGATCGTGACATTTCCGTGACCTCCAAGCGCTGTGGAAAGCCCATGGTTGACAGGGATTCCTGTCAGTGGGCAGTGCTTGAGTGGACCTATGACAGCAGAGCACTTCGACCCCACGCACCCGGTGGCGACCGCCATCGATTCTGTGCGCGCGGAGCTGTCATCCGTCGTCGAGACGCCGATCTGGTCGATGAGCACCGCCGAGACCGAAGCCGCCCTGGTCGACGTGACGCGGCTGGCCTCGCAGGTGGCGCAGCTGCAGCTGCGGCTGCTGTCCCATGGCAAGCGGGTCGAGGTCGGTACGTCGGTGGGGGCGACGTCGGCGGCGAACTGGCTGGCCCACACCACCCGTACGACGCGTCCGGCCGTCCATCGTGCGGCTCGGTTGGCGGACCGGCTGGACGCCGCCCACCGAGGCCGTGGACGAGGCGCTGGCCGATGCCTCGATCAATGTCGAGCAGGCGCACGTGATCGTGGAAGCGGTCGACGACCTCCCGGCCGACCTGGTCGACGCCGAGACCCGCGACAAGGCGGTGGCGTTCCTGCTCCGTGAGGCCCGTGACCACGACGCCAAGGCGCTGCGGATCCTGGGACGCCGGCTGCTCGAGGTGGCCGCCCCCGAGGTCGCCGACGCCGAGGAAGCCCGACGGCTCGAGGACGAGGAGGCCGCCGCGAGGGCGAAGGCGTCGTTGACGATGTCGGACGACGGCCACGGGACGTGCCACGGCCGGTTCACCCTGCCCTCGCTGCACGGGTCGATGCTCCGCAAGGCCCTGCTCGCGATCGCGGCCCCGGCGCGTCACCCCGACCGGCCCGCCGAGACACCCACCAAGCACAAGCTCGGGCTCGCGTTCATGGAGTACCTCGAGACCCGCCCCGAAGACTCGATCCCCACCGCCGGTGGTGGTCGCCGCCACGGTCGTGGTGACCATCGAGCTGGACACCCTGATGGGCGGTCTCAAGGCCGCCGGTCTGTGCGACGGCACCCGCATCAGCGCCGGTGAAGCCCGGCGGATGGCGTGCCTGGCCGGAGTCATCCCGGTCGTCCTCGGCGGCAAGTCCGAACCCCTCGACGTCGGCCGCAAGCGCCGGTTCCACAGCAAGGCCCAGCGCATCGCGCTCGGAGTCCGGGACGGCGGCTGCACCGCCGAAGGCTGCGACCGGCCACCCTCGATGTGCCACGCCCACCACGACCAGCCCTGGAGCCGGGACGGCAACACCGACATCAAGACCGGCCGACTCCTCTGCGCCAGCGCCACCACACCCTGGCCCACGACGCCCGCTACCAGCTCAAAGCCGGCCCGAACGGGAAGGTCAGCTTCACCCGGCGGACGTGACGGTTGAGCGCGCCGTCCGACGAATCGCGAACCGATGAGTTCCGCTCGCCGTACTGGTCACCATTGTTGGAACCACAGCCCTCGGACGAAGGAGATATCAATGACGGGCCTGATGGTGGACTTCATCACGTCACTGGACAGCTACGGAACCGCGGATCAGTGGCCGGGGTACTGGGGCATGGAGGGGCCTGAGTACCTGGCCTGGCTGGAGGAGGACGGTCAGCAGGAATACACCGTCCTGATGGGCGCGACGACGTACCGGGAGATGTCCGGCTACGCCATCGAGATGCCCGACGATCCCGGCCTCGCCGGGCTGACCGCCATGCCGAAGGTGGTGTTCTCCTCGACGCTGCAGGCGCCGCTCACGTGGGCGAACACCGAGCTGGTCGACGGGGACGCGGTCGAGGCGGTGGCAGAGATGAAGCAGCGGGATGCACGGCCCCTGCGCACCGTCGGCAGCGTGCGGCTGAGTCGGGCTCTGTTCGAGGCCGGCCTGGTCGATCGCCTGCGCGTCGTCATCTTCCCCGTCGTCACGGGCACCACCGGCTATGCAACGGCTCTTCGAGGGGTACCCCGACATCGCCCTCGACCTCGTCGATTCCCGAACCTTCGACGGTCGGCTCCAGTTGCTCGAGTACGTGCCGACGGTGCTCGATGGGCCGCCTGGCGCGTGAGCGCGGTTGTCTAGGCCCCGGGGGGCCGCGCTGCCACTGACGCCGGGCGCACCAGGAGTGCAGGGTCCACGGTGCGCAGCGTGTCCGGCTTGAAGCCGTTCATCACGGCCCACCCCACGGCTTGTGAGCGCCGGGTGACGCCGATCTTGCGGTAGGCGGAGCGGACGTAGGTCTTCACCGTGTTGGGGCTGATGAACACCCGCTCTGCGATCTCCTGATTGCTCAGGCCCTGGGTGATCAGAGCCAGCACTTCGGCCTCACGCGGAGAGAGTCCCACGGACCGGCCCGGCCAGTCGCCCACACCACCCACGCTCGTCTCGTGGTCACCGGTGAGGATGACGACCTCGCCGCGCATGACCCGTTCCAGGGCGGCGACAACCTCGGGTCCGGTGAGCACCTTCGAGAGGTAGCCGCAGGCACCACCGGCCATGGCTTCCTGGATCATCTCCGGCTCGAGGTTCCAGCTGTAGATGACCACCTTCGCGCCGCTGTCACGGACGAAGTCCTGCAGATCGATGCCGACACCCTGCACCTGACCGAAGGTGTCGTAGAGGACGATGTCGACATCGGTCATGACGGGCGACTTCGCCCCGGTCTCGACCACATCGATCCGCTCGGCCGCCAGGAACGAGGCGACTCCGGCAACGACCACGGCAAAGTCATCAACGATGGCCAGCCGGAGTGGGCGGTTCACTTGTGTCCCATGCTTCGCAGTGTAGACCGGGGCTCCGTGACGGCGAGTGGGCAAGCTTCCGCCTCGCGCGGGATTCGCCCGGTGTCAGGTTGACGCATGGGTGCGGGCGATTCGACGATCTCGCGCAGGGTGGCGAGGTGCTCGTTGAACGCGGTGCGGCCTGCGGGGGTGAGTTTGAGCCAGGTGCGGGGAAATTTGCCGACGTGGCCCTTGCGAA
Source organism: uncultured Actinomycetota bacterium (assembly GCA_963804845.1). Classification (GTDB taxonomy): domain Bacteria; phylum Actinomycetota; class Actinomycetes; order Propionibacteriales; family Nocardioidaceae; genus Nocardioides. The sequence goes on from CAWDSA010000007.1 coordinate 1,670,065, forward strand.
TGGCGATGTAGCCGGCTTGTTCAAGGGTCGAGGCTTGGCGGGACAGCAACGAGTCGCTGATCTGCAGGGTGTCGCGCATGAACCGGAACTCCAGCTCGTCGGCTTGGGCCAGGCCGGCGAGCAGGGAGAAGCGCACGGGCTGGTGGACCAGGTCATCGAGACGCGCCCGCGGGTGCGCGGTCATGCGGTGCGCCGAAGCCGCTCGGCCCACAGCAGAAACGGCACGGCGCCCACGATGCCCCCGAGAGTGAAGGAGAAGCCGATGGTGCCTTCCAGCAGGATCCCGAGGAAGAACAGGGCGGCGGCGGCCCAGGCAGCGAGGGCCCACTCCAGCCATGCCGGGGTGCTCCGCGTCCGCACCTGCCGGTACCGACGCAGGTAGGGGACATGAGTGCCCACCATCACGGCGAGGAGGACCGCCGCTAGCACGGCCACCGCTACCGCCGCGCCGACGCCGTCGTTGTCGCCGCCGAGATCGAAGAACAGCCCGCAACACACGAATCCGAAACCCATCGCGAAGTACAGCGGATACTCCTGCGGTGCCCGCGCTCGCACCGCTGTCTCGATCCCGGCTGCGTCTTTCAGCATGGCTTCCGCGTCCTGCTGAGTGGGTTCCATCGCCTACTCCCTTCCCCTCGGTAAAGTAGTTGACGATAAGGAAACTACTTTCCTAGCTGATCTGTCAACGGCCTGGATGTGGAGGCGACATGGAGTTGCCGCATGCTGCATCTGATCGACACGTTCCCACCGAAGGGTTGAGACCCTCGGCCGCGCCTTCCGCACCCTGACCCCCCGGCGCTCTAGCGTCGATGGACGTGGCAACCGAACACGACACCGCCATCGAGGAACCGCGCCGTCTCCGGTGGGAACAGGCGAGCAACGTCCCTCTGACGATCGCCGCGATTTCGTTTCTCGTCGCCTATGCGTGGCCGATCCTCGACCCGGGCGTCGCCGATGGCACGACGGGCAGGATCTTCGGACTGGTGACCGCCGTCGCTTGGGTCGCGTTCGTCATCGACTTCGCCGCGCGCCTCTACCTGAGCCAGCGACGTGCCCGGTTCGTTGCCCGCAACCCGTTCGACCTTGCCGCCGTCCTTCTGCCCATCCTCCGACCGCTCCGCCTCTTGAGGTTGATCACGGTCCTCGGCGTACTCAACCGACACGTTGGCGGATCTCTCCGAGGTCGGGTCGTGGTGTACATCATCGGGGCGACCACGTTGCTCCTGTTCGTCGCGTCCCTCGCCGTTCTCGAAGCCGAACGAGCCGCAGACGACGCGAACATTACGGCGTTCGGTGACGCGGTCTGGTGGGCGTTGACGACGGTCACGACCGTTGGCTACGGCGACCAATTTCCGGTGACGGCACGGGGCAAGCTTGTCGCCGCCGGTCTGATGGTCGGTGGAATCGCGCTCCTCGGTGTCGTGACGGCGACGTTCGCCTCGTGGTTGCTCGACCGGGTCGCCGAGGTCGAGGAGGAGTCGGCGGCGGCGACACAACGGGACATCCGCGCGCTGACCGCCGAGGTCGCCCAGCTTCGGGATCTGCTCACCGATCCAGGCGGGGAACAAGGGCGAGGACCGGGGTCGTAGGGCTTCGGTGTCAACGGCAGAGCCGCGCTACCGCAACGCGAGTGGGCGATACTGGGTTCGAACCAGTGACCTCTTCGGTGTGAACGAAGCGCGCTACCACTGCGCCAATCGCCCTCGAGCCGGTCAGACAATACAGGTCGTGCGGCGGGCAGACGAAACCGGCGTCACGAGGGCTGCTTGACGGCGCGATCGGCTTCCTTGATGGCCTTGCCGAGCTCGCGGACCGCGTCCGGATGGCCGTGAAAGCGGCGGTAGCTGTAGATGATCAGTGCCACCGCGATGCCCGCCGAGACGATCTGGGTGATCCCGGTGCCGAGGCCGCCGGGCAGCCACCAGAAGTCCGAGAGCGGCCACCAGTCGGGCACAGCAGGCTTGATGATCCAGAGAATTCCGCACCCCACGAGGACCACGACGCCGAGCAGCGAGGCGAAGATCCGCGGCCAGGTCTCGACGCCCTCGGCGGCCGCCTTGAACGCCCGCAGCTTGATCGGCTCGGTGCGGCGCTCGGCCCACTCGTACTGCTGCGAGAGCAGCAAGAGGCCGGCAAAGACGCCGAGCAGGCCCGGTCCGGGCAGGACCAGAGCGGCGATGCCGACGACCAGCAGCAGCCATCCCGCCGACTCCAGCACCACCCTCTTGGCGGTGCCCTTCACCGGCGGTCCCCGTCGCACGTCACGCGGTCGAGCCTACCCGGGTGTCGAAGGCCAGAGCCGCGTCACGCGAGCGCGTCGGCGCCGTCTCTCCCACATGAAGGCACCGCGGATCCTGGCGCAGGAGCTGGCGATGCACTGCATCGCACCCGGGCCGGCACGCGAGATCGAGGTGGAGTTCCGGTACGACGCCCAGGACCCGTTCGCCGTCGCACTCACCTTCCATCTCGGTGACGACACGTACGTGCGTTGGGAGCTGTCCCGGTCTCTGCTCGTGCAGGGCCTCACCGATCCCGCCGGCACGGGTGACGTCTGCCTGTGGCCGGGCCGCAACGCCGAGGGACGAGCCGTCGTGGTGCTCAGCCTGAGCGCGCCGCACGGAGAGGTGGTCGGCGAGGTCCGCACCAACCAGCTCTACCGCTTCATCACGCGCACGCTGGCGATGGTGCCTCTCGGCACCGAGAGCGATCGGCTCGACGTGGACGCGGTGGTTGCCCAGCTGCTGGCGTCAGGCGCCCAGTAGCTCCGGTTCGCGATCCCGCCAGCAGGCCATCGCCTCGGCGGTGACCGGGCCTGGGGCAGGCAGCTCGCGGTCGTTCCAGCGGTTCACGCCCTGCACATCGCGGGTGGTCGACACCAGGAACACCTCGCTGGCTCCGTCGACGACCTCGATCGGCTCGTCGACCTCGACGCCGCCGAACCACTCCAGGAGCAGCTTGCGCGTCACGCCCGCCAGGCAGCCGCTGTCCAGCGTCGGCGTCCGGAGCTCGCCGTCGACCACGTAGAAGACGTTGGAGCCGGTGCCCTCGCAGAGGTTCCCGGCGAGGTTGGCGAAGACCGCCTCGGTCGCCCCGGCATCGGCGGCGCGCGCCAGTGCCATCACGTTCTCGGCGTACGACGTGGTCTTGAGGCCGGCCAGCGCGCCTCGCTCGTTGCGCGGCCACTCCACGGTGACGACCCCGGTGGTCTCGTTCGCCGGCGCCATCTCGTCCGCGACCACGACCAGTGTCGGCGGGGCGTCGCCGCGACCGGAGCCCAGCGGCGCCGGTCCTCCGGTGTAGGTGATCCGGATCCGGCCCAGCCCGAGGGGTTCGCCCTCCAGCACGGCCGCGACACCCCGGCGTACGGCGTCGTCGTCGACGTCCGGTAGCCCGAGCCCAGCCGCACTCCGGGCCAGACGTTCGAGGTGTCGGGTGAGTGCGAACGGCTGGCCGTCGACCACCTTGATCGCCTCGAACACCCCGTCTCCCACGGTCAGTCCGTGGTCGGTGACACCCACCGCGGGACCGCTCGGATCGGGCAGGATTTCACCGTTCAACCACGCTCGCATAGACCCACTCTAGGAGCCGAACACGCGTGCCCCGGGTGGATTTTGCCGCGTCTGGGGCATGGGCTACTGTTCTGTGCGCACCGAGCCCCAGGCTTGGTCGCAGGCGGACGTAGCTCAGTTGGTAGAGCGCAACCTTGCCAAGGTTGAGGTCGCGAGTTCGAGCCTCGTCGTCCGCTCGGAGAGGTCTTCCTGGCCCAGCTTCCCTTGGGAAGTGCCTCCGTGGTGGGTTGGCCGAGAGGCGAGGCAACGGACTGCAAATCCGTTTACACGGGTTCAAATCCCGTACCCACCTCCACCTCCACCCAGACAACTCAAGATCCCGGGCGATTGGCGCAGTGGTAGCGCGCTTCCTTGACACGGAAGAGGTCACTGGTTCAAACCCAGTATCGCCCACCCAAGAGTCAGCAGGTCAGGGGCCGGTTTCCAGAAATGGAACCGGCCTCGTGCCATGAATGTGCCAGATATGGCGCGGCACGCGGCTCTCATTGAGCGGACCGAGAGATGACCCCCACCCGCCTCCGGCTCCTCGGAAGTCGGGGGCGGTTCTGGGTGTCGTCACAGCGCTCGGGTCAGCGGCCTGCCTCGAGCCTCGATGGGCCACTCGCTGACCATCGGGGGCTGGGGTCGACTGCCTGAGGCGAGAACACGCCCGACCGCCATCCCAAGGGGCACGGACAGGACCAACCACGCGCTCACCGCGAGAAGGATCCACGTCAAGTCGATTTGTGCGAGTCCGTCGGTGACCATCATGCACACATCCTTTTGGCGGATGGGGGGCCCCGCCACGGTTAGCACTTTGCCACATGTGCGAGGGGCGGACCACGCGAACCGGAAGTTTGGACCACCCCGTCGCGCGGCAGATGTTCCGTCACCTGAGCCCTCTATGCCCGACTACCGCTGCCCAACATCCCCCGGCATCCGGGCGGTGGGAACCATCACCAAAGGCCCGACAGAACCGCCCCCGGCTTCCGTAGAGCCGGGGGCGGTCTTGTCTAAGAGCGACAGACCCCCGGCGGAACTTCGACCGTTACTTCGCGGTCCACCGGTAGGTGCCGGTCGCGTCGATCTGGACGAAGATCGTCATCGAGCCGTCTGGTACGTCCGCATGCCGCGATCCGTGTGGGCGCGGACGCTCGCCTCATCCTTCGGCCAGCTGGATCGAGAGGTCCGAGCCCGCCGACTGAGATCGAACATGTGTTCGACTTGGCTCTTGCAGATGGCAGGGGGCATGGGTAATCGGAGCGACCGTCCGACCCTCGCCGATCGCGCTGGCCAGTGTCAGTCGAGACAGAACTCGTTGCCCTCGACGTCCTGCATCACCAGGCACGACTCGTTGACACCATCGGCCACCAGCAGTTGGTATCTGGTGGCCCCCAGGGGGATGAGTCGGGCGCATTCAGCCTCGAGCGCGGCCAGCCGCTCCTCGCCCACCATCCCGGTGCCGACCCGCACGTCCAGGTGCAGCCGATTCTTGACGACCTTGCCTTCGGGAACGCGCTGGAAGAACAGCCGCGGGCCCACACCTGAGGGATCGATGCACGCGAACGCCGAGCCCTGCTGCTCAGGCGGCAGGGCGCGATCGAAGTCCTCCCACGAGGCAAAACCCTCCGGTGGCGGCGGTACGACGTACCCCAACACCTCGCACCAGAACCGAGCGACACGCTCCGGCTCTGCGCAGTCGAACGTGACCTGGAACTGCTTGACCGACGTCATGGGTCCACCCTAGAAGCGCGAGTGGCGACCGTCCCACCCGTAGCGGGTGATGTCCCGAAGGGTCCGGCTGCTGGAGTCTGGGTAGCCCATCATCTTGGAGGTCCTGCCATGTCAGACGAGAACCAGAGCCCCGACGTCGAAATGGGCGCCGCCGTCGTATCCGACGGCGCCTACACCCTCCTGGTCGCTGACTTCAGCGACACCACCACGGCGTGGGAGGCGTACGAGGCCCTCAAGTCCGCCGAGGACGGCCGTACCGTCGAAGTCGAGGGTGTGATCGTGGTGAGCCGCTCGGCGGAGGGGAAGCTGGAAGTACAGAAGGCGACCGACCACAGCACGAAGTCGGGGCTCAAATGGGGCGTGGTCGGTGGCATCGCGCTCGGCGTCATCTTCCCGCCGTCGATCCTCGGCAGCGCCGCAGTGGCCGGCTCAGCCGGCGCTCTCGCTGGAAAGCTGCGTCAGCGCCACCACCACGGCGAGCTCGAGCAGGAGCTCGAGAACGCCATCCCGCCAGGTCACTCCGGCCTGCTCGCCCTGGTCTCGGACCCCCGTGCGGTCCGGATCCAGGAGGCCCTCGCGCGGGCCGACGCCATCGTCGAGTCCGCCATCGACAAGGTCGAGGCCGACGACATCAAGGCAGCGGCCAAGGAGGCACAGGCGGACGACGCCTGAGCGGGAGCGAGAAGAGCGATCGGAGACCGATGCCCGAGCTCTCCATGCACGAGGACCTCCCGTTCGACGAGGAAACGACGCCACCGCGCGTGTCGACGGGCGACCTCCCGCGACCTCCAGAGGTCCGGCAGCTCGTCACCGACGCGTACGAGCGCTACCGCCACAACAACAGTGGCGACGTCGCGGACTACATTCCGGTGCTGGCGGAGGCATCGCCGGACCTGTTCGGGATCGCCGTGGTCGGACCGTTGGGTCGGTCGTTCGAGATCGGAGATGTCGCGGCCCAATTCTCGATCCAGAGCGTCTCCAAGCCGTTCGTGTTCGCCCTCGTCTGCGACTCGCTCGGGTATGAGTCGGCACGGCTGCGTCTCGGCGTCAACAGCACCGGTCTCCCGTTCAACTCGCTCATGGCCGTCGAGCTCAACGTGGACCGGACGATGAACCCGCTCGTCAACGCCGGCGCGATCGCGACCACCAGTCTCGCGCCGGGCGCCACGGCCGAGGAGAAGTGGGAGGCGATCCGGGAGCGACTGTCGATGTTCGCCGGACGCGAGCTCACGGTCAACGCGGAGGTCTATGCCTCCGAGTCCGCCACCAACATGCGAAACCAGGGCATCGCCCACCTGCTCAAGAGCTATGAGCGGCTCTACTTCGACCCCGACGAGGCGACCGACATCTACACCCGCCAGTGCTCGCTGGACGTGACTGTCCACGACCTCGCAGTGATGGCGGCGACACTGGCGAACGGAGGCGTCAACCCGGTCACCGGCGAGACGGTGCTCAGACCGGGCGTGTGCCGGCGCGTCCTGGCCGTGATGGCGAGCGCCGGCCTCTACGAGTTGTCGGGCGACTGGCTGTACCAGATAGGGATCCCCGGCAAGAGCGGCGTCAGCGGCGGCATCGTGACGGTCTCCCCCGGCAAGGGCGGACTGGCCACCTATTCGCCACCCCTGGACGCCGCCGGCAACAGCATCCGCGGCCAGTTGGCGACCAAGTACCTCGCCGAACGACTCGGGCTCAACCTCTTCGCGTCCGTTCCCGCGGAGGGCTCTCCAGCCCAGGTCTGATGCTGCGAACCCTCCCGTGGCCGACCGACTGTCAGCCGTCCGTCAGCTGGCCTCGGCGTACCAGACTTCCTGGACGGTGCGGCGCATCGCGGCCCGCTGCATGGCCTGGACGAAGATCCCGGCGAGTGCGAGGACCAGCAGGAGCAGCGACCAGACCCAGCCGTTCTCGACCGTGTTGGTGAAGTCGCCCCGGGTGAAGTCGGCGGAGTCCAGCGAGCCCACCAGCAACATCAGGCCGCCCACCACACCGACGGCGCCCGCCAGCGAGCTGAAGATGACCAGCACGATCATCGGCATGTTGCCGAAGACCGACACGAGTCCGGCGATCAGGCCGACGACCAGACCCACCAGCACGGCCACCCAGTTCCAGTCGATCCCAAGGGCGACGACCAGGCCGGACCCGATCGCGAACCCGAACGCGCTCATCGCGAGAATGACGGCGACGTAGAAGTAGAGGTAGGCGAAGACCGCGAAGAGCACGGCGAAGACCAGGCCCAGCACCCAGCCGAGCACCGTCCCGAGGAACCGCTCGTCGGCGAACCCGGCGACGAGTCCGGCACCGAAGGCGAACCCGGCGAAGAAGCCCCACACGGGGATGACCAGCCGCAGCACGAACTGGCCAGCGAGAATCATGGCGCCTCCGGCAACGATCGCGAGGAGGCCCAGAAGGATGTCTGCCATATCTGCAATGTAGGGCTCTTGACCTCCGCTGTGAGGGAGGACACGGGTCAGGGAGCGGGGAAGCTGATCTCGGTCCGCTGGCCGCCGATGGTGCCTCGAAGTACGCCGTCGGCTCCGGCTTCGCGGGTGTGCCAACGTCCGCGAAGGCGAGCGTCGGGGCCGCTTCCGCGCACGGTCAGGTCGACGATCATCCGCTTGGCGTTCCGGTCCCAGGTGGCGGTGCCGCTGACGCGGTGGCCGGGGATCAGCTCGACGTCGCGGAGCCGGAAGCGGATGGTGGCGTATCCGGTGTACGACCAGGTGCCGCCGTGGAGACCGACGCCGTCGCCGGAGTAGTTGTTGTACCAGCGGTCCTGCACATCCGCGATCGTGAGGGCGGCGGCGGGTGCGACGCGACGGGCACGCCGGTCCAGAGGCTTCGAGGACTTCCCCGGGCGGACGTCGGACAAGTGACGACGGGAAGGCTCCGAGGGTCCGCACCGGCGCCAGGTCATCACCGCACGTCGTCAGCTCGCTCTCCGGGTCCCGGGTGAACTGCCGGACCAGCGTCTCACCGCAGCCCTCGTAGTCATAGGAGGCGTTGACGTGGAAGCTGTTGCGGAGCAGGACGTGCTGCGCGTCGGGGAACTGCGACGACGACGATGTCACCCTCGGCCGCGGTCGTGATCGAGTCGAACTCGCCGCTGATGACCAGCACCGGCACGTCGGGGTAGCCGCCGGGCGGTCGTGGCGGGCCGGCCGGGTTGTCCGGCGGCGCCGTGGGCCAGCGGGTGCACCAGCTGAGCAGCTCCCAGCCGGAGCGCGCGTACTCGTGCACGCTGAAGGGGCCGTAGGTGTGCGGGTGGCGGCGCTGCCGACGGTCGATCGCCGCCGCGTACTGGTGCCTCGCGCACGCGTGCCCGGTGGGGCGGTCATGTCGTAGAGCTGCGGGTAGTCGTGGCAGGCAACCGCCGCGTCGAGTCCCTCGCTGTACGCGACCACCGGCCCGGCGTACGTGCCGCCGCCGGTGACCTCGGCCACCAGGCGGAGCAGCGGTGCGCGATAGCCGTCGAGCCCCGACCGGAGCGCCGCGGTCATCTCACGGTAGAACGCCGGCGCGTACGTCGCTCCGTACGCGACGTGCGCGAGGTTCGGCGCGGTTGACCCGGACCCGCATCCGCCGCCCATCGGCGTCATAGCCCACACCGGCCCACGGGTGCTTCCGGACCTGGTCGAGGACGCGGTTCAGCTCGGCCAGGAACGGTCGGCCCAGCCTCACGGCAGACGCGTGAGCGCTCGCACGCCGCCGTGAACGCGCGCCGCATCGCCGGCCCCTGGGTCGGGTACCACCCGCTCTCGCCGTACGTCGGGTAGGCGCTGTCGAGCACCACGCTGCGCACCAGGTCCGGGTGGCGGCCGACGAACACCTGCTGGAAGAACGTGCCGTAGGAGTCTCCGTAGAGGTCGACGACGGTGAGGTCGAGCCTGCGGATCACGGCTGCGGTGTCATCGGCCGAGCAGGGCGGTCGTGTAGTCGTCGGAACGGTCCCCGAGCTGCCGGCCGCACCGGCCGGCCGCGACGGCGTACGCGATCGTGAGGTTCTGCAGCTCGGCGCACCGGAGCGGTCGGGAGAGGCCGGTGCCGCGCTGGTCGACGAGCAGCATGTTCCGCCGGCCGAGCAAGGGCGCGTACATGTTGCGGTAGCCGCCGGCCGACCCGGTCGTGGAGTAGCCGGGGCCGCCCTCGTGCGGCACCACCGTGCCGAGCGCCGGGCGGGTGTCGTCACGCGCCGGGACGAAGGCGAAGCCGACCTTCACCCGTCCGGCGTCCGGGTTGTCGGGCTCCCAGCGCCTCCAGATCGAGCCGCAGAGGGCCCGCGCGACCACGTCGCAGGGCTTGAGCTCGAGGTCGCCGACCCGCACGGGCGGGGCGGTCCGGATCGACTCGCACCGAGGCCGGCGTCTGGACCGGGTCGCGGCTCGAGGTGTGGGATCGGCCGGGCAGCGGCGGGCGGGACGCTGCCGAGCAGCGTGGCCGCGAGAGCGGCCCCGACCACGATGCCGATGCCACGCCGTAGCCGCATGGAGCTCGCTCGTCTCATGGGCACATCATTGGGCCACGACGCCCGGGAGCGCAACTGGGAACCCGTGCGAGGATTGCTGGCTTCGGAAGCGAAGGAGAGACGTGGTGGACCGGACGACCGACGTCGTCGTGATCGGCGCCGGCGTCCTCGGATCCTCCATCGCCCTCGAGCTGGCCCGCGCCGGGCGACAGGTCGTGGTGCTGGACAAGGCCGGCGGAGCCGGGCACGGCTCGACCAGCGCGTCCAGCGGCATCGTCCGGTTCCACTACTCGACGTACGCCGGGGTCGCCCTCTCGTGGGAGGCGCTGCACGGCTGGCGTGACTGGGCCGGCCATCTCGGACACATCGACCCGGCCGGCCTCGCCCGGATCGAGCAGACCGGAATGCTGGTCCTCGACCACACCCCCGGAGCCTCGGCGCCGATCACCGCGCTGTTCGACCAGGTGGGCGTGCCGTGGGAGGCGTGGGGAGCCGATGAGATCGCCGCCCGGGTGCCCCACCTCGACCCCGGTGCGTTCGGCCCTCCTGCGCCGGTGCGGTCGGACGCGTTCTTCGCCGACGCCCACGGCACGTTGACCGGCACGTTCACTCCCGACGCCGGGTACGTCGCCGACCCGGCGCTCGCGGCCCAGAACCTCGCCGTCGCCGCCGCCGCCCACGGCGCGAGCGTCCTGGTGCACCGGCAGGTGGTCGCGATCGACCCGAGCGGACCGCGTCGCTGGCGGCTGACCCTCGCCGACGACGAGACCATCGACGCCGACATCGTCGTCAACGCGGCCGGCCCCTGGTCGGCCGGGGTCAACGCCCTCGCCGGAGTCGGCACCGACTTCACCGTGGCCACCCGGCCGATGCGGCAGGAGGTCCACGAGATCGCCGCCCCGGCCGGGTCGGAGGGCGACCGGATCATCCTCGCCGACCCCGACCTCGGCATCTACACGCGCCCGGCCGGCCCCGGCCGACTGCTGGTCGGTGGCATGGAGCCGGAGTGCGACCCGCCCGAGTGGCTCGACGACCCCGACCTCGCCAACCCACACCCGACACCGGGCGTCTTCGAGGCGCAGGTGCTGCGCGCCGCCCGACGGTTCCCCCACCTCGCCGTCCCGAACCGGCCGCTGGGCATCGCCGGGGTGTACGACGTCACCCCCGACTGGTCCCCGGTCTACGACCGCACCGACCGGCCCGGCTTCTACGTCGCCATCGGCACCAGCGGCAACCAGTTCAAGAACGCCCCCGTCGTCGGCACCGTGATGCGCACGCTGATCGACGCCGTCGAGGGCGGCCACGACCACGACGCCGACCCGGTCCGGCTCACGCTGCCGCGGACCGGGCTCGAGGTGGACCTGTCGGCGTGGTCGCGACGCCGGCCGGTGGCCGAGGACGCACCCCGCAGCGTGCTGGGCTGACCCGCGCCGGACGTCAGGCCTCGTCGGTCGCGAAGTCCTCGTCGTGGGTGCCGGGTCGCGGCGCCCACGGAAGCTCCTTCGCGGGACGTACGACGACCAGGCGGTCACCGCGCGCCAGCTGGGTCACCACGGGGTCGAAGTAGCGGTAGACCTTTTCGTCGCGGACCACGGCGATGACCTGGTCGGGCAGGGCCTGCGGCTGCTGGCCGACCTCGGTGACGAGCAGCTCGCGCTCGGCCACCTCCAGCCCCTCGCCGTACGTCAGCAGGTCCTCCATGACCGAGCCCAGGGTCGGCGAGAGCGACGAGAGTCCGAGCAGTCGGCCGACGGCGTCGGAGGAGGTGATGACCGAGTCGGCGCCCGACTGCCTCATCAGCGGCGCGTTCTCCTGCTCGCGCACCGCCGAGACGATCCAGGCGTCGGGGTTGAGCTGGCGAACGGTCAGCGTGGCGAGCACGTTGGAGTCGTCGCGGTCGGTGGTGATGATGACCTGCTCGGCGCGGGCCGACCCCCGCGCGGCGCAGGATGTCGCGCCGGGTGGCGTCACCCACGACGACGACGAGGTCGTCGGCATTGGCGTCGTCGATCGCGGCCTGGGAGGTGTCGACGACGACGATCCCCTCGCGGTCCTGGCCGTTGTTGACGAGCGTCTCGACGGCGCTGCGGCCCTTGGTGCCGTAGCCGATGACGACGACGTGTTGTCCCATGTTCTTCCTCCACCGGGAGACCCGGATCATCTCGCGCCCCTGCGAGGCGAGCACTTCGAGGGTGGTGCCGATCAGCAGCACCAGGAACGCGATGCGGGCCGGGGTGATGATGAACGCGTTGACCATGCCGGGCTGGGGTCGCGACTGGCGCGATGTCGCCGTACCCGGTCGTGCTCAACGTGACGGTCGTGTAGTAGATCGAGTCGACGCAGGACGACACCTCTCGATCGGGCAGATCGTTGTTGTCGACGTAGCCGTCGCTGGTCGAACCAGACGAGCAGCACGGTGCCGACCAGGATCCCCAGGGCGATCAGCAGCCGTCGCGAGAGCTCCCACCACGGGGACCGACTGCGATCAGGGAGCGAGACCCTCCCGCGCGAGCGTCCCTCGCCCTGGTTGAGAAGGTCGTCGGCCACGGCAGTGAATCTAGTCGGTCCTGTGGGTGCCGGGCGTCATCCGCTCCCGCAGGCGCTGCACGAGTTCCATTCGGGCGCGGGTCGTCGACTTCTGCGGGAAGACGGTGTCGAAGGCCGCATTGACCGCGGCGCCGATGAGGACGGCGATCGAGAGCAGGTACAACCACAGGAGTACGGCGATCGGCGCTGCGAGCGGGCCGAAGATCGAGTTCGAGTCGGCGGCGGTGATCGTGAGCACCCACCGCAGCATGAAGGAGCCGAAGATCCAGGCCGCCAGGGCGAACGTCGCGCCCGGGAGGTTGAAGCTCCAGTTCGTCCGCACCGGCACCGACACGTGGTAGAGGGTGGCGAGGAAGCAGATCGACAGGACGATCACCGCCGGCCAGTAGAACTCCGTCACGAAGTCGGCGCTCTCGGGCAGGATCCGCCCCACCAGCGAGGGCCCGACGACCACCAGCGGCAGCGCGAAGACACCGGTCACGATCGCGAGGATGTAGAGGAAGAACGAGAGCGCCCGGGTCTTCACGATCCCGCGGTGCCCACCGAGCCCGTGCATGATCGTGATGGTGTCGACGAAGACGTTGAGCGCTCGCGAGCCCGACCACAGGGAGAGGATGAAACCCACCGAGATCACGTCGAAGCGGCCCGGCTGCAGCACTTCGTCGAGGGTGGGCACGACGATCTTCTGCACCGCGGAGTCGGTGAGACCGCGCGACGTGAAGTCGATGATGCCCTGCCGGACCTCGGCCACCTCGGCGGCCGGGAACTGGTCGCTGACATAGCCGATGGCCCCGGCGAGCGCGAAGAGCAGCGGCGGTATGGACAGGATGGCGAAGAACGCCGCCTCGCCCGCGAGCCCGGTGACGCGGTATCTCATGCAGGAGCCGACCGTCGTGACGACCAAGCGCCACAACGTCTCCCGCATGCGCCTACGGTAGCCACATGAGCAGCCGAAACCCGGCAGGTGGCTCCGCCCCGGAAGACCCGCGTACCAGCACGAACCAGCCCCCGCCTCTGGTGGGCCACAACGTCGTCACCTCCGACCGCGCCCTGGTCGAGGCCGTGACGCGGCACGCGTCCGCCGAGGTCGTCGACGACCTGGCCGTCATCGGCGCCGCCGCCGGCACCGAGGAGGCCCGCGCCCACGGCATGCTCGCCAACCAGAACCCGCCGCGGCTCACGTCGTACGACCGCTACGGCAACCGGATCGACGAGGTCGAGTTCCACCCGTCGTGGCACTGGCTGATGGAGCGCGCCATCGGCCACGGCCTCGCCGCGACCCCCTGGGAGTCGGACTCATCGCATGCCCACGTCCGGCGCGCCGCCGGCTTCATGGCGTGGTCGCACACCGAGCCCGGCCACGGCTGCCCCGTCTCGATGACGTACGCCGCGGTGCCGGCCCTCCGCGTGGACGACGCGGTCGCCAAGGAGTGGACCCCGCTGCTCGCCTCGACGACGTACGACCCCGGACTGCGGCCGGTCTCGGAGAAGCGGGGAGCCCTGGCCGGCATGGGGATGACCGAGAAGCAGGGCGGCTCCGACGTCCGCGCCAACGTCACGCGTGCCCTCCCGACGTCAGTGGACGGCGAGTACGAGCTCCACGGCCACAAGTGGTTCACCTCGGCACCGATGAACGACATGTTCCTGGTGCTCGCGCAAGCCCCCCAGGATTCGGGACAGGCGGGGGTGACCTGCTTCGTGGTCCCGCGGGTGCTGCCCGACGGCACCCGCAACCGCCTCGACGTCGTCCGGCTCAAGGACAAGCTCGGCAACCGCTCGAACGCGTCCAGCGAGCTCGAGCTCAACGGGACCCTGGCCCGCCGGCTCGGCGACGAGGGGCGCGGCGTCCGCACCATCATCGAGATGGTCGCCGCGACGCGACTCGACTGCGTCCTCGGCTCGACCTCGCTGATGCGGCGCGCCCTCAACGAGGCCGCCTGGCACGTCGCCCACCGCTCCGCGTTCGGGTCGCTGCTGGCCGACAAGCCCCTCATGCAGAACGTCATCGCCGACCTCGCCGTCGAGGCCGAGGCCGCCACCGTGCTCGCGGTGCGGCTCGCCGCGGCCGTCGACCAGGCCACCGATCCGCACGAGCAGGCGCTCCGCCGGCTCGCCCTGCCGCTGGCCAAGTTCTGGGTCTGCAAACGCACGCCCGGCATGGTCGCGGAGGCGCTGGAGTGCCTCGGCGGGAACGGTTACGTCGAGGAGTCCGGGCTCCCCCTGCTCTATCGCGAGGCCCCGCTCAACTCGGTGTGGGAGGGCTCCGGCAACGTCAACGCGCTCGACGTCCTGCGCGCGCTGTCACGCGAGCCGGAGGTGCTCGACGCCTGGCTGACCGAGGTGGGGCTGGCCCGCGGCGGCGACGCCCGCCTCGACCGCGCGGTCGAGGACACCCTCTCCCTGCTCGGCGACGCCTCGGGCCTCGAGGTCTCTGCCCGTCGGCTGGCCGCCCGGATGGCGGCGTGCCTGCAGGGTTCGCTGCTGGTGCGGTTCGGCCCTCCGGAGGTCGCCGACGTGTTCTGCGCGTCGCGGCTCGGTACCGGGCACGACGGCACGTACGGCACGCTGGCGGGCGGCGACCTCCGGGCGCTGGTCGAGCGCGCGACCCCCACCCTGTAGAGCGCGCGCTCCCGGTGCGTCCTCAACACCGTGGGCCGTGGAGGACGCAGCCGGGAGCACGCAACCCACCGCGGCGCTGCAGCTGAGGGACGGGCGGCACCATGGGGATGGTTAGCCGACCCAGCCACAGCTGGTGAGCGCTTCGAATGCTACGCGGGCCGGTGAGGCCCCAGCGTCGACCAAATGGGGTGAATCTGGCTCAACTCGTCAACATTTCATCCACAAAATCGGGTCAGGTCAGCTCGAGACCCGGGTAGAGCGGGTGCTTGTCGAGCATCTCGGCCGACGCGGCCTTGATGCGGTCGGCGACTCCGTCGGCCAGGACGTACGACGCCTTCGACGGCCCACCGGCCTTCGTCGTGCCGGCCTCGGTGTTGCGGAGCACGTCGACGATCAGCTCGGCGACCCGGTCGAAGTCGTCGCCGCCGAAGCCGCGGGTGGTCAGTGCGGGCGTCCCGAGGCGGATGCCGGAGGTGTACCAGGCGCCGTTGGGATCGGCCGGGATCGAGTTGCGGTTGGTGACGACACCGGCGTCGAGCAGCGCCGACTCGGCCTGCCGGCCGGTCAGACCGAAGGCCGACACGTCGAGCAGCACGATGTGGTTGTCGGTGCCGCCGGTGACGAGCCTGGCGTCGCGGCGCAGGAACCCCTCGGCGAGCGTCTTGGCGTTGTCGGCGACGTCCTGCGAGTACGACCGGAACTCCGCGGTGCGGGCCTCGGCGAGGGCGACGGCTTTGGCGGCCATCATGTGGGAGAGCGGACCGCCCAGCACCATCGGGCAGCCGCGGTCGACGTCCGCGGCGTACTCCTCCTGGGCGAGGACCATCCCCCCGCGGGGACCGCGCAACGACTTGTGGGTCGTCGTGGTGGTGATGTGGGCGTGGGGCACCGGGTCCTCGTCGCCGGTGAACACCTTGCCGGCGACCAGGCCGGCGAAGTGGGCCATGTCGACCATCAGCACCGCGCCGACCTCGTCGGCGATCTCGCGCATCTTGGCGAAGTCGACACGACGGGGGTACGCCGAGTAGCCGGCGACCAGGATCAGTGGCTGGAACTCCCGGGCCTTCGCGCGCACGGCGTCGTAGTCGAGCAGCCCGGTCTCGGGATCGGTGCCGTACTGCTGCTGGTGGAACATCTTGCCGCTGATGTTGGGCCGGAAGCCGTGGGTGAGGTGGCCGCCCGCGTCGAGGCTCATGCCGAGCAGCCGCTGGTGGCCGAACTCAGCCCGCAGCGTCTCCCACTCGTCCTCGGACAGCTCGTTGACGTTCTTGGCGCCGAACTTCTGCAGCCACGGCCCCTCGACGTGGTGGGCCAGGATCGACCAGAAGGCGACCAGGTTGGCATCGATCCCGGAGTGCGGCTGGACATAGGCGTACGGCGCCCCGAACAGCTCGCGCGCATGCTCGGCGGCGACGGACTCGACGGTGTCGACGTTCTGGCAGCCGGCGTAGAACCGGTGGCCGATCGTGCCCTCGGCGTACTTGTCGCTGAACCAGGTGCCCATGGTGAGCAGCACCGCGGGCGAGGCGTAGTTCTCGCTGGCGATCAGCTTGAGCGAGGACCGCTGGTCCTCCAGCTCCTGCCGGGTCGCGTCGGCGATCCGCGGCTCGACCGAGCCGATCACGTCGAGGATCTGGGAGTAGGCACTGCTGACGGTCGTGTCGGTCATTCCGACAGCCTAGTGACCGTCGGCGGTGTGAGGCAGGCCACGCCCCGCGGCGTGGCATGACCGCTGCGTCTCACAATATGGTCGTGCAGTCCACATCATGGGATTCCATGTTGTGGAAGGGGGGTCCACCCCCTGAGACTCGTGGGCATGATCAGCGCTGCAACGCACGCCTACCTCGTGGTTCGACGCCACGTGGACTTCGGGCGCACGCGCAGCATGATCTGTCGTCCTCGCTGAAAGCTTCGTCGCTCAAGCCCGCCCGCTCAGCTCGAAGGACACCCATGTCAGATCTGCGCTACACCGCGAAGCCCGCGGCCCGCACCGAGATTCCGCGTCCCAAACGCGGTGAGGGCCAGTGGGCGCTCGGCTACTCGGAGCCGCTGAACAAGAACGAGCAGTCCAAGAAGGACGACGACCCGCTCAACGTCCAGGCTCGGATCCAGCACATCTACTCCAAGCGCGGATTCGCGTCGATCGACCCCGCCGACCTGCGCGGCCGGTTCCGGTGGCTCGGCCTCTACACCCAGCGCGCGCCCGGGTTCGACGGCGGCAAGACCGCGATGCTCGAGGAGGAGGAGCTCGACGACGAGTTCTTCATGATGCGCGTGCGCTCCGACGGTGCGCTCCTCTCCCCCGCCGCGGTGCGGGCCCTCGGCACGGTCGGCCAGGAGTTCGCCCGTGACACCGCCGACGTCACCGACCGCGAGAACATCCAGTTCCACTGGATCCGGATCGAGGACGTTCCCACGATCTGGGACCGGCTCGGCGCTGTCGGGCTCTCGACCATGGAAGCGTGCGGCGACTCGCCGCGGCCGTTCCTGGGATCGCCGGTCGCCGGTGTCGCCGCCGACGAGATCATCGACGGCACCTCCGCGCTCGACGAGATCAAGCGGCGCGTGCTCGGCAATCCGGAGTACTCCAATCTGCCGCGCAAGTTCAAGACCGCGCTGACCGGTCACCCCAGCCACGACGTCGCGCCCGAGGTCAACGACATCGCCTTCGTCGGCACCGTCCACCCCGACTTCGGCCCCGGCTTCGACCTCTGGGTGGGCGGCGGGTTGTCGACCAACCCGATGCTGGCCCAGAAGATGGGCGTCTGGATCCCGCTCGAGGACGTCGCCGACGCGTGGGAAGGTGTCGCGGCGATCTTCCGCGACTACGGCTACCGCCGGCTCCGTTCGCGGGCCCGGCTCAAGTTCCTCGTCGCCGACTGGGGCGTGGAGAAGTTCCGCGAGGTGCTCGAGCACGAGTACCTCGGCCGCGAGCTGGTCACCTGCGAGTCGCCCGCTTCGCCCATCGGCCACCGCGACCACATCGGGGTCCACGAGCAGCAGGACGGTCGGCTGTACGTCGGTGTCGCGCCGACCGCGGGACGCGTGTCCGGCACGCTGCTGGTCAAGCTGGCCGACGTCCTGGAGGAGTTCTGCGTCGACGGCGTCCGGCTCACGCCGTACCAGAAGATCGTGCTGATCGGCGTCGACCCCGAGACCGTCGAGGCGCTGCTCGACCGACTCGACCAGATCGGTCTCTCGGGCCGGCCGTCTGGCTGGCGCCGCAACACGATGGCCTGCACCGGCATCGAGTTCTGCAAGCTGGCGATCGTCGACACGAAGAACCGCGCCCGCGACCTCGTCAACGAGCTCGAACGTCGCTTCCCCGACCTCGAGGTCCCGATCACCGTCAACGTCAACGGCTGCCCCAACGCCTGCGCCCGCACCCAGGTGGCCGACATCGGGCTGAAGGGCCAGCTGGTCATGGCCGACGGCGAGCAGGTCGAGGGCTTCCAGGTGCACCTGGGCGGCGCGACCGGACTCGGAGCCAACTTCGGCCGCAAGCTGCGCGCCCACAAGGTGACCAGCGCCGGCCTCGACGACTACATCACCGTCGTCGTCACCAACTTCCTGGCCGAACGCAGCGACGACGAGTCGTTCGCCGACTGGGTGCAGCGCGCCGACGAGGACCTGCTGCGCGGCGACCGCGTGCTGGAGGTGACCGCATGAGCGAGCGTGCCGTGCCGTTCCACTGCCCCTACTGCGGCGAGACCGACCTCTGGCCCTCCGAGGAGGGCCACGGTGCCTGGGAGTGCCGCGGCTGCCTGCGGGCGTTCAAGCTCAGCATGATCGGCCTGGTGCGGCCGACCGGATCCCGGGGGGACCCCGCATGACGGCCGCGACCACCCGCGAGGCCCACGCCAACCGCGGGACCCACACCGAGGGCCGCTCGCCCGAGGAGCTGCGCGAGCTGGTGTCGCACGTCGGCGCCGAGCTCGAGCTGGCGCCGGCCGAGGACATCATCGAGTGGGCCGTGGCCACCTTCGGTGACCGGTTCTGCATCACGTCGTCGATGGGTGACGCGGTCCTGGCGCACGTCGCCTCGACCGTGGCGCCTGGCGTGGACGTCGTCTTCCTCGACACCGGCTACCACTTCGCCGAGACCATCGGCACCCGTGACGCCGTGCAGGCGACGCTGGCGGTCAACCTGGTGACCGCGTCCCCCGAGCAGACCGTGGCCGAGCAGGACGCGGCCCACGGCAAGGATCTCTACAAGACCGACCCCGACCTGTGCTGCCAGCTGCGCAAGGTCGCGCCCCTCACCGAGTCGCTCGCGTCGTACGACGCCTGGGCGACCGGGCTGCGCCGCGCCGAGACCCACAACCGGGTCATCGCGCCGGTCGTGGGCTGGGACGCCCGCAAGGGCAAGGTCAAGGTGTCTCCCCTGGCGCGCTGGAGCGACGACCAGGTGGAGCGTTACATCGCGGACAACGGCGTCCTCGTCAACCCGCTGGTCTACGACGGCTACCCGTCGATCGGCTGCTGGCCCTGCACGCGTCGGGTTGCACCCGGCGACGACCCGCGCAGCGGGCGCTGGGCAGGCACCACCAAGACCGAGTGCGGGATCCACTGAGGAGAGAGGGAAGAAACCATGGCTGCTCCAGCCCTCGTGGCCCTGGCTCACGGAAGTCGTGACCCACGGTCCGCTGCGACCATCAAGGCGCTCGTCGGCGAGGTGAAGGCGATCCGCCCTGACCTCACGATCGAGCGGGCGTTCCTCGAACGGTCGCGCCCGTCGTTCCAGACCGTCGTCGACCGACTCGTCCGCAAGGGACACGAGGAGATCGTCGTCGTGCCGCTGCTCCTCACCGAGGCCTACCACGCGCGCGTCGACGTCCCCCGGGCCGTCGCGGAGGCGACCGAGCGCCACCCCGGACTGAAGGTCACCACGTCGGCGATCCTCGGACTGGAGGCGCAGTTCCTCGAGGTCCTCGACATCCGGATGCGCGAGGCGCTCAGGGAGTCGCGGGTGCGCGAGCTCGACGCACTGGTGCTCGCCGGCGCGGGTTCCTCGGACCCGATGGCCAACCAGGCGGTCGCGCGACTGGCCCGGGTGTGGAGCACGCGCCACAAGCTGCCGGTCACGGCCGCGTTCGCCTCTGCCGCGCCCCCGACCACGGGCGAGGCCGTGCGCGCCTTCCGCGGCGAGGGTCGACGCCACATCGCGGTCGCTTCGCTGTTCCTCGCGCCGGGGCTGCTGCCCGACCGGGCCAAGGAGCTGGCGCTGGAGGCAGGCGCGGTGGCCGTGTCCGAGCCGCTGGGTGCCCACCCCGAGCTCGCCCGCACGGTGCTGGCGCGCTACGCCGTCGGCGCGGTCGAGCTGGTCCCGGTCTGACCTTCAGAGGTGCTTGGTCGCCTCACGCCGTGAGAGGCCGCTGAGCCGCTCGTCCCGGCGTGCGACGTACGCCGTGACGAAGGCAGGGTCGGTGCGGGCGTACTCCCGCAGCGCCCACCCGACCGCCTTGCGGATGAAGAACTGGCGACCGTACGTCGAGTCCTGGAGGTTCTCGTCGAGCACGTCGGCGAGCAGGGTGGTGTCGGTGTCGCCTCGGTGCCGGAGCTGGCTGAGGATCGCGGTGCGCCGGATCCACAGGTGGTCCTCGACCGCCCAGTCCCGCATGAGCGGTGTGACCGGGCCGCGGTGGCCGGCCAGCACACCGCCGACCAGGTGGCTCGCGATCTCGTCGACCACGTCCCACCAGGCGCCCGTGTGCACCAGGTGCCGGCAGAGCGGCAACAGGTCCGGGTCGAGCCAGGCGCGGTAGTGACGGTGGCGGAGCAGCGCCAGCGTCGCGTACCACTCCTCCCGGTGGCCGGCGCCGTCCCAGAGCCCTCGGGCGGTCGCCTCCCAGGTCGCGCGGTCGCTGATCCGGTGCTCGGCGAGGATCGGACGGAGCAGCGCACGGAGCTCGGGCGCGGAGAGCCCTCGGTAGGGCAGCGCGGACTTCATGTACGACTGCTGAGCCGCGGCCCGCTCGGGATCGCCTACCTCGCCGAGCGCGCCCCGGACCGCGGTGAGCAGGGCGGCGTCGGGAGCGTTCATCCCACCAACCGCTCCAGCAGGTGCTCGAGCTGGCGGGCGGGGTCGGTGGTCAGCCCGCCGTGCACCGGACCAGGCTGGATGACGGTGCTGCGAGGCGCCCTGAGGAAGCCGAACCGCTGACCCAGCGGCGCCCGAGCGGCATCACCCGCGCGCTCGTCGCCCGCGCACACGGCCGATGCGAAGTCCAGGCCGGCGCGCACCTGATCGAGGTCGAGCCGTGAGTCGAGCACCGCCAGCCGCTGCTCATCGACGTGGCACGCCACGTCGAGGAACCGTTGCTCCTCGCAGAACAGCACGACCCCCACGTTGACGAACTCCTCGCGGTCGGGCCGCGGGACGCAGCGCAGCACGACGTACTGGTAGGCGACACCGGTCATCCCCCACCTCCCGGGAGCCACGCACGCGAGCCGAGCCGGGCGGACAGGAAGGAGACGTACGCCGACCTGAGCTCCTCCGGCGTCGCGGCGCCCGGCACCGGCTCCAGCCAGACATCCGGCACCTGCGCCACGACCTCGGTCAGCACCGATTCGTCGAGCAGGCCGCGCAGCTCGTGGTCGACGCCGGCCAGGTCGCCGCCCCCCTGATCGACATGGTCACGCAGCACGTGGTCGGCGCCGTCCCAGGGCTGGTCGGCGAAGCGTTCCGGGTCGCCGACCCCCGCGCCCCAGCCGTGGTGGAAGTAGAGCGAGGCGCCGTGGTCGATCAGCCACAGGTCGCCGTGCCAGATCAGCAGGTTGGGGTTGCGCCAGCTGCGGTCGACGTTGGCGCAGAACGCGTCCAGCCACATGACCCGCGCCGCCCTGCCGGGGGCCGGCGGATGTTGGCCGTCGTAGCCGAAGGCGCCCGGCAGGAAGTCGACGCCGAGGTTCGATCCCGCGCTGGCCTTGAGCAGGTCCTGCACCTCCTCGTCGGCCTCGTAGCGGGCGATCTCGGGATCGAGGTCGAGCACGACGATGCGCGGTGTGTCGAGGCCGAGCCGACGGGCGAGCTCGGCGACGATCACCTCGGCGACCAGGACCCGGACTCCCTGACCGGCGCCGCGGAACTTGCAGACGTAGGTGCCGAGGTCGTCGGCCTCGACGATGCCGGGCAGCGACCCGCCCTCGCGCAGCGGCGTGACGTAGCGGGTGACGGCGACGGTGGGGATCACGCGACCGGGTCCTCCTCGGCCAGCCGCCGGCGCTCCGCCTCGACGTCGAAGTCGGCGGGCGGCCACTGCGGGTTCATGCCCCGCAGCGCCTCGAGCAGCAGCTGCCCGACGGCAAGGTTGCGGAACCACTTGCGATCCGACGGGATCACGTGCCACGGCGAGATCTCGGTGTTGGTGCGCTCCAGGGCGGTCTCGTACGCCGCTCGGTAGTCGCCCCACCGGGCGCGCTCGTCGAGGTCCCCGGAGTTGTACTTCCAGTGCTTGTCCGGATTGTCGAGCCGTTCGGAGAGCCGGTCCCGCTGGACGTCGGCGGAGATGTGAAGCATGCACTTGACCAGCACCACACCGTCGGCGGCCAGCTCGGCCTCGAACTCGTTGATCTGGTCGTAGCGGCTCTCGACGGTGCGCTCCTCCGCCCACCCGTGGACCTTCACGATGAGCACGTCCTCGTAGTGGGAGCGGTCGAAGACCCCGACCTGGCCCGGCTCCGGGAGCGCGCGCCTGATCCGCCACAGGAAGTGGTGTTGCTTCTCCTCGTCAGTCGGCGCCTTGAAGCTGGTGATGCGTACGCCCTGCGGGTCGATCAGCCCCACGGTGTGACGCAGGGTCCCGCCCTTGCCGGAGGTGTCCATGCCCTGGAGCACGAGCAGGACCCGGCGCCGCGACCCGGTCGTCCCCTCGGCGAAGAGCCGCTCCTGCAGGTCCGACAGCTCGTCCCCGAGCGACGCGAGCGCCTCCTTGCCGGCCGCCTTGTCCCCGGTGAACCCGGGGGTCGCTGCCGTGTCGATGGCCCGGAGGTCGACCGGGCCGGGTGGCAGTCGCAACAGGCTCATGGCGCCATCATGTCGGACCGGCGCGGCCGACCTCGATCACCAACCCCGGACGGGCCACGTCGATGGGACCCGGGAACCGCGCCGCCGCCCGATCGCGCGCCGCAACCGGATCCTCCCCGGGCAGCAGGTGGGTCAGCACCAACATCCCGACGCCCGCCTGCCGCGCGTCGTCCCCGCGCTGGCCGGCCGTGGACAGCAGGCCCGCCATGTGGTCGTCGATCTCATCCACGCTGCTCGCCTCGGCGAGCAGCACGTCGGCGTCCCGCGCCAGCTCGACCAGCCTCGGCGCTGGGGCCGCCGTCGCCGGTGTAGACGAGGCTCGCGTCGTCGGCCGAGATCCGGGTCGCCAGGTTCGGCCAGGTGTGCGGGAGCTCGGCGGCGAGCACCGTGAACGGGCCGACGTGCACGGCGTGCCCGGGGCTGAGCTCACACACGTCGACCGCCTCGTCGAGGACTCCCGGATGGTCGAGCGCCAGCACGGCGTCCAGCGCTGCCGCCGGGGCGTGGACACGGAGCGGCGGCACGTCTTCCTCGACGAAGGCCCGGGCCCGCAGCAACGGGTTGAGGTCGAGGCAGTGGTCAGGGTGTCCGTGACTCACCAGCACCGCGTCGAGCGTGTCTGCGGGCAGCAGCTCGACCAGCCGCGGGAACGTCCCCGGCCCGGGGTCGAGCAGGATCGAGCAGCCCTCGTGCTCGACGAGGTATCCGCTGCAGGCGCCCCCGGGACGCGGCCAGCCGCCGTCGCCGCCGAGGATGGTCAGCCGCATCTGTTCAACCCACGACCTGCCGTACGTCGAGCGAGCAGCCGACCATGGTGGCGACCGAGCCGTCACGCTGCGGCTCGTCGAACCAGGTACCGCGCTCGAACCCGACCTTCTCCAGCACCCGGAGGCTGGCCTCGTTCCGGTGGTCCGGAGCCGCGAAGTACGACGCGACGTCGGGGTAGCGCCGGCGGGCACTGGCGAGCCATGCCCACAGCATCGCGGTGCCGATCCCGCGTCCGACCATCCCGGGCTCGCCCACGACGTAGTCGACCCCCACCGCCTCGGGATCGGGGGTGAGCGCCGCGAAATCGGGGTGGTCGCGGAGCCGGTAGTCCTGCACGAACCCGACGCTGCGGCCGTTGACCTCGACGACCCACATCCGGGTGGGCTGCATCCCGTCGATGCGCGGCCCGTACTTCGCCGTGATCTCCTCCAGCGTCGGGTCACCGAGCTCGTCCCACCAGCGGCGCACGTGCTCTGCGTTGCGCCACCGGTGGACGTCGGGCAGGTCGCCGCGGGTCATCGCCCGCAGCGCCACCCGGCGGTCGTGCTCGACGTGGAATCGCTTCACCTCACCGGACAGGTCGAGCGGCACGGGGTCGGCGTGGTGGCTCGCGCAGGTACGTCGCGCGGCCGCCGCCCATGACTCATCGGCGCGCACCACACCGCTCATCTCGTGGCCCCGGTCGGAGACGGTGAGGTGGACCGTCATGAAGCCGAGCCTAGGGGGAAGGGGTCTCCCCCGCCTGAGCTCCGAGCTCATCACGCACGATGGCGTAGGCCAGGCCGGGGGCGTAGCCCTTGCGGGCCAGCAACCCGACCAGCCGCCGCGTCCTGGTCGGCTCGTCGAACCGCTCGAGGCTGCGCAGCTTCTTGCGGACCAGCGCGCGCGCGGTCGCCTCCTGCTCGTCTCCGTCGATCTGGTCGAGCGCCTCGCGGGCGACCTCGTCGTCGACGCCCTTGCGCCGCAGCTCCTGGGCCAGTGCCCGCGGCGCCAGCCCGCGGCTGGTGTGCCGGTCCTCGACCCACGTGCGGGCGAAGGCCGCGTCGTCGACGAGCCCGACCTCCTCGAACCGGTCGAGCAACCGGGTCGCCAGCTCGTCGGGGACGTTCTTCTGGGCCAGCTTGTCGGCCAGCTCACGTCGCGAGCGGGCCCGACCGGTCAGCTGGTTGAGCAGGATCGTGCGTGCGACCGACTCGGGATCGGCATCCGGGCCCTTCGCTTCCCCATCGACCGGTGGTGGAGACGCCCCCCACGCCTCCACCCCCAGCCGGACGTCGCCGGTGCCACGGGCCGAGACGGTCGGACTGCGGCGACTCGGACTGCGAAGCTGGATCCTCGGTCTCGACACGCGGTCCCGACCTCGCAGGCTCGGTCGGGCGCTCGCTCGACCTGCCCGCGCCCATCTCACGGCTCGCCCCCGGTGGTCGAGCTCGTCGAGACCCGCGGTCAGAAGTCACTGATCCCGATGGGCTCGTCGGACAGCTCCTCGGCCGGGGTGTCGACCGTCGGGACCGACACCGAGCTTCTCGAGGATGCGCTTCTCGAGCTCGTTGGCCAGGTCGGGGTTGTCGCGCAGGAAGCTGCGCGCGTTCTCCTTGCCCTGGCCGAGCTGGTCGCCCTCGTAGGTGAACCAGGCGCCCGCCTTGCGGACCAGCCCGGCCTCCACGCCGACGTCGATCAGGCCGCCCTCGCGGGAGATGCCCTTGCCGTACATGATGTCGAACTCGGCCTGCTTGAACGGCGGCGCGACCTTGTTCTTGACGACCTTGATCCGGGTCCGGTTGCCGACCATGTCGGTGCCGTCCTTGAGGGTCTCGATCCGGCGGACGTCGAGCCGCACCGAGGAGTAGAACTTCAGTGCCCGGCCACCGGTGGTGGTCTCCGGACTGCCGAACATCACGCCGATCTTCTCGCGCAGCTGGTTGATGAAGATCATCGTCGTGTTGGAACCGTTGAGGGCACCGGTCATCTTGCGCAGCGCCTGGCTCATCAACCGCGCCTGGAGGCCGACGTGGCTGTCGCCCATCTCGCCCTCGATCTCGGCGCGGGGCACCAGGGCCGCGACGGAGTCGATGACGATCAGGGTCAGCGCGCCGGAGCGGACCAGCATGTCGGCGATCTCGAGCGCCTGCTCACCACTGTCGGGTTGGCTCACCAGCAGGGCGTCGGTGTCGACGCCGAGAGCCTTCGCGTAGTCGGGGTCGAGCGCGTGCTCGGCGTCGATGAACGCCACGATCCCGCCGGCGCTCTGGGCGCTGGCCACGGCGTGGAGCGCGACCGTGGTCTTGCCGCTGGACTCGGGGCCGTAGATCTCCACGACCCGACCGCGCGGCAGGCCGCCGATGCCGAGGGCGACGTCGAGGGCGATCGCTCCGGTCGGGATCACCTCCAGCGGGGCCCGCGTCTCGTCGCCCAGTCGCATGACCGAGCCCTTGCCGAACTGCTTCTCGATGTTGGCGAGGGCAACGTCCAGTGCCTTCTCGCGGTCTCCACCAGCCATCTGCGGGCCTTCCTGTTCGTGTCGGTTCAGGTGCGCCTTCGACGCTAGGACGAGCCACCGACAA
This sequence comes from uncultured Actinomycetota bacterium, assembly GCA_963804845.1. Classification (GTDB taxonomy): domain Bacteria; phylum Actinomycetota; class Actinomycetes; order Propionibacteriales; family Nocardioidaceae; genus Nocardioides. The sequence goes on from CAWDSA010000007.1 coordinate 1,696,333, forward strand.
CACGGACCGGCCGGAGCCGGGGCTGTGGAGAACTCGCCTCGCGTCGCACCTGTGGATGACACGCTAGCCGAACAGACGTTCGATCCGACGTACGCCGACCCGGCGTGTCGTGTCGCGCGTGCGAACGTCAGGCCGGGCCGACCGGGAGCAAGCACCCGGAACCGGCACCCGGGTGGCTGGTTCTCGACCTCGACGCTCCCCTGGTGTGCCTCGACCAGGCCCTTGACGATCGCCAGCCCGAGACCGGCCCCGGAGCCCGCGCCCAGCGCCACCTCAGCGTCGTGACGAGGCGTCCGCGCGGACTCGCCCTGCCAGCCGACCTCGAACACCCGCCCCCGGACCTCCTCCGACAGTCCGCCGCAGCCGTCGGTGACGGTCAGCTCGACCCCGTCGGCGACGGCGACACCGTGGATCTCGACGACCCCGTCGGAGGGCGTGTGACGGATCGCGTTCATCACCAGGTTGGCCACGATCCGGGAGAGGCCATCGGGGTCGGCGGTGACCCGCAGCCCCTCAGCCACCGACCCGTCGAGGCGCACGCCACGCCGCCGGGCCAGAGGGTCAGCCGCCGCGATCGCGTCGCTGACGAGATCGCCCAGCAGGAGCGGCTCCGGCGACAGCCGGAGGACTCCGGAGTGGAGCTGGGACAGCTCGAAGAGGTCGTCCACCATCGTCACCATCCGGTCGACCTCGGCCCGGATCTGGCGGTGGTAGCGCGCCGGGTCGGGGGCCAGCCCGTCCTCCAGCGCCTCGGTCATGGCCCGCATCCCGGCGAGCGGGGTCCGTAGGTCGTGCGACACCCACGACACCAGGTCGCGCCGGGCGCCCTCGAGCTCCTGCTCACGCTGGCGCGACTCGGCCAGCCGCTCACTGGTGCGAGCCAGCTCCCGGGACAGCTCGCGCAGCTCGGCGGGGCCTCGCTCGTCCGGCACCGCAGTCTCCTCGCCACCGACACGCCGGGCTTCGTCCTGCAGCCGCGACGACCAGTGGGCGAAGGCCCCACCGACGACCACGGCCACCGTCAGCGCGACCGCGCCGGCGACGGCTCCGACGATGAGGACGACATCGAAGTCGTGGTCCGAGAGGAACATCGCGCGGGCGGTTCCGAGCACACCCGCGACCACGGCCACCACGGCGACGAGCGCGACCAGCGCGGTCTGCCAGCGCAGCGAGCTGCGCCGCAGCAGCCAGGCGAGGACGAGGCCGGCCAGTCCGACGCTGCCGGACCAGGCGGCGGCGACCAGGGCGATCTCGGCCTGGTCGCTCATTTTCGGGGTCCCCGTTCGAAGCGGAACGTAGTGAGCATTCGAATGGGGTGAATCATCCCGCCGCGTCCCACCGATAGCCCACGCCCCACACCGTGACCAGCCGAGCGGGACGGGTGGGGTCCTGCTCCACCTTCTCGCGCAGCCGGCGTACGTGCACGGTGACGGTCGAGTGGTCCCCGAACGTCCAACCCCAGACCTGGGCCAGCAGCTCCTCGCGCGTGAACGCCCGGCCGGCATGGGCGACGAGGAAGCGCAGCAGGTCGAACTCACGCCCGGTCAGGATGAGCTCGTCGCCGCGGAGCATGACCTCGTGCCGTTCGGTGTCGACGATCAGGTCGCCATCAGTCCATCGCCCGGTACGCGTCTCGGCCACGTTGCCGATGCGGCGCAGCACCGACTCCACCCGAAGCACGAGTTCGCGCGGGCTGAAGGGCTTGGTGACGTAGTCGTCGGCCCCGCGCTCCAGGCCCACGACGCGGTCGGCCTCGCCGCCGAGGGCGGTCAGCATGATCACCGGCACATCGCGGTGCACCTGGATCCGCCGGCACACCTCGAGCCCGTCGAGGTCCGGAAGCATGAGGTCCAGCACGACCAGGTCGGCCGGCCGCTCCTCGAACAGCCGCAACGCTGACTCCCCGTCGGCAGCCTCCGTCACGTCGTGGCCGGCCGCCTGCAGGTAGGAGACCACGACCTCCCGGACGGTCGGGTCATCGTCAACGACGAGGACGCAGGTCACGTCGCCCTCCGCTCGCTCCTCCGCGCCAGCGACGCGACCACCACACCCACCACTGTCAGGGCGACGATGCCCGCCCAGCCCGCCCAGTAGTTCCGGTCGAGCAGCGTGGGGTTGCCGGGCGACGCGCCGAACTGTCCCAGGACCGGGATCGCGAGCAGCGTGACGGCGACCAGCACGACCACCCCGACCACGACCGGAGCCCGGGTCGGAGCGGGGAGTCGCGGCACGGCGCGGCCGGCGACGATCGACACCGGCGCCAGCACGAGGTCGTGCAGCAGCACACCGGCCGCCAGCCAGATGGCGACCGAGACCAGGTCGGAGAACGGGTCGTCCAGCAGCATGAGCGCACCGTACGCCGCTGCCGCGACGCCCAGCGCGCCCAGCGCGAGCCGTGACCTCACAGCACCTCCAACTGGTTGACCCACTTGGTCTGCCGGACGCCGGGACGGTTGGGCGCGATGACGCGGCAGGGGAAACCGTGGTCGAGCGACAGCGGCGAGCCGTTCAGCTCCAGGGCCAGCAGAGTCCGGTCGTCGTCAGCGAAGTTCGACCACAGCCGCGACGTGCCGAAGGCGTACCGGGTCTGCAGCGAACGGACCTGAATGTCGCGGCCTTCCGGTGCCCCGACCAGCGAGAGCAGCTCGCGCATCCGGACGCCGGTCCAGCTCCCCGATGCGCTCCACCCTTCGACGCAGGCGATCGGCAGCTCGACGACGTGCTGCGTCATCGCCGCCAGGTCGTCGCGCGACAGCGACACCTCATGGTCGCCGTACGTCACCGTGAGCCGGAACGTGTCGCCGACCATGGCGGGGTCGATGCCCGCCTCGGCGAGCGTTCGGTTGACGGGTAGCCCGTTGGGACCGTCGCCGGTCGTGACGGCCAGCACGGAGATCCGGCGCAGCCATGGCACGGTGCCGCCGGCCGTCGCCAGCACAGCGACGGCGGACCCGAGGAGCGCCGTGCGCACCACCCCGCGACGCGTCAACACCCCGGCCTCGGTGGCCGAGACCCGGTCGTGACCGGTGGCGTCGATGTCGGAGCCGAGGGCCTCCCGGATGACCGGGAGCTTCACGGCGATGTGCAGCACCAGCGCCCCGATCGTGACCCAGGCGATGGCGTAGTGGGTCGAGCGGAACGAGAAGGCCCACGGGTACCACTGCGTCGAGTTGGCCAGGCCGGTGACCAGCTGGAAGATCGCCGAGGCCACGAGGACGGCGATCGAGCCCTTCTCGGCCGCATCCAGCGCGAGCGCGCGCGACTGTCGAGGCAGGGGTCGGAACAGCTTCGGGTAGACGGTCCACAGCTTGACCAGCAGCAGCGGGATCGCGGCGATGCCTGAGAGCACGTGGACGCCCTGGGTCACGCGGTAGCCCCAGGCCGGGCTGGTCGGGAACGGCACCGGCTGCGAGCCGGCCTGGGCATAGTGGCTGACCAGTCCGGTGACGAAGCAGAGCCCGAAGCTGATCCCCAGCCACACCCCGACACGGGCCGCCACGGCCGGGCTGCGGAGCCGCGAGGTGAAGTCGGCCTCAGCGGGGGGCCGGACCCTCATGACCGGGACTCCAGGACGGCGAACCAGCGGCCTTCGTGCTCCACGACGTCCGACACGTCGAACCCGGCAGCGTCAGCGATCTGGTCCAGCTCGTCGGCGGCCACGACGGTCCACAGGAACGGGCGGCTCACCCCGGACGCGACCCTGAGCCGGGACCAGCTGGTCACCACGCCCGTGCCCGGCGGGTCGAGGTCGGCGACCACCCGGCCGCCCGGCACCAGGAGCTCGCGGAGACGCCCCAGCAGCGCGACCGGGTCTCCGCCGATGCCGATGTTGCCGTCGGCCAGCAGTGCGGTCTGCCAGGTCCCCTCCCCGGCGACGGGGGCGAAGACGTTCTGCCGATGAGCGGTCACACCGCGTGCGCGCGTCTGCATGACCGCTTCGGCAGCCACGTCGAGCGCCAGCACCCCGTGGCCGGCCCGGACCAGGGCCTCTGCCATCCGGCCGGGGCCGCAACCCACGTCGAGCGTCCTGCCGACGCAGTGGCGCAGCACGACCTCGTCCGACATGTCCGCCGTTCCGACCCACGCGTGCACCGGCAGCGGCCGGGCGTCCTCGTTCGCTCCGACGACATCGCACCGGTGGCCACGGAGGGCGGCGGAGAGCAGGTGGTGCACCGGCCGTCCGGTGGTGTCGGTCATCGCACCGCTCCCGCGGTGTCGAACCAGGCGGTCGCGAAGTGGGTGCCGCCGGCACTGGCGGCGACCACGCGGGCGTCGTCCACCTCGTCGACATCCCGCAACGCGACAGTTTCGCCCACGTCGAGCCCGAGCGCCTCCAGAGCCGCCCTCGTGAGAGCCCCGGTCTCGGGGGTGGACGCGGGCACATCGCGCAGGACTGCGGCCCACGCGGGATCGCGCAGGGCCAGCAGCCACCAGCCGCCGTCCTCGGCGGGACCGAGCGCCGCGTCGTGTTCATCGAGCAGCGCAGCTGACGACGCGAGGACGTCGCCGGTCACCTGCGGGGTGTCCATGCCGATCTGCACCACGGGACCGGCACCGAGGTCTGCGTGCGCGTGGGCCAGCCGTTCGGCGAACGTGCTGCCGCGCTGCTCGAACACCCGCCACCCGTCAAGGGCACTCACGAGATCGTCACGGCGGCAGGCGGCCGCCAGGTCGCCGGTCATCGCCACGTGGCGGTGCCCCGGCCCGAACACCGAGACGCAGGCGTCCAGGGTGTCGAGCAGGGCAGCGGCGGCGAGGTCGGCGGCGGGTCGTCATCCCGATCCGGTCGCCGAGCCGGGTCTTGGCCAGCCCGGGCACCGGGGCCTTGGCGACGACGAGGACGTGCGGAGCCACAGGACGTCACGTGATCACCTTCCAGAAGTCGCGGGCGGCCCGGACCGTGCCCACGACGGAGCCGGACACCTTCGATCGCGTGCCCTCGGCGCGCGGGTGGTAGGGCACGTCCATGCTCGGTGATCCGCCACCCCTCGGCAGTGGCCCTCTGCATCAGCTCCACGGGGTAGCCGAACCTCCGGTCCTGGACGTCCAACGCCAGGAGTTCGTCGCGGCGCGCCACACGGATGGGCGCGATGTCGTGGGCCACGAACCCGCGGCGACGCAGCAGCCACACGACCGCGCGGTTGCCGAGCCGGGCGTGCCAGGGCCACACGCCCCTCGAGGTGGGGCGCCGCCGCCCGATCGCGAGGTCCGCGCGGCCGTTCCGCACGTCCTCCAGCAGCGGGACGAGGTCGTCGGGGTCGAAGGAGCCGTCGCCGTCCATGACCGCGACGTGGTCGCGAGTGCGCCGCGACCACGCCCGCGTGCACGGCCGCGCCGTATCCGGGCCGCGACTCCTCGACCACGCTCGGCGCCCGCGCGCGGCCACGGCCGCGGTGTCGTCGCTCGACCCGTTGTCCACCACGATGACGTGGAACCGGGCCGGGACGCGCGGCAGGAGCATGCGCAACGCGGCCGCCTCGTCGCGGCACGGGAGGATCAGGTCGCAGTCGGGCTCCACGCATTTCACGCTAGGATGACCGGTTGCGGTCTCGGAGGCCGAACAATCCTTACGGTGCCGTGACGCCTGGCTGGTCGACCACCGTCGGTGCCCTAGCCTCCGGGGCATGTCGTCGACCGCGCGGGCACGTCTCGGTCTCGCCATCGCGGTGGTGCTCGTGGCCGTCGCGATGGCCGTGCCGTGGCTGTCGGGTTGGGAGGTGCGCGCGCGGTCGGCCGCGGCCGGCGGCATCTCGGTGCCGCCGCTCCACGCCACCTGGGCGCCCGAGTGGCTCGGTCCCGGCACGATCCCGGCGGTGGTGCTGGCGCTGCTCGGCGGTCCGCTACGCCGGTGGGCTGGCCGAACGGCTGGCCTGGCGACCGCTGCTGGCGGCGGCGTACGTCGGCGGGCTCGTCGTGGATGCTGTCACTGGCGCACGTGCGCGGCACCAACGGCGTCGCCCACGTGCTGGCGCACCCCTACGACTACCTGACGACGGCCGCAGCGGTGACCGACATCGGCGTCCTGCTCGACGACTACGCCGCCCGGATCGACGCCGATCACCCCCAGAACTGGACCGTCCACGTGGCCGGCCATCCGCCGCTGGCGCTGCTGTTCTTCGTCGGCCTGGTCCGCCTCGGGCTCGAGTCGTACGGCGCCGGCATCGTCGTCACGCTGCTCGCAGCCACGACGGCGTCTGGCGGTGATGACGACGCTGCGCGTGCTCGGGAGCCGAGGAGCAGGCACGGCGGGCGGCCCCGTTCCTCGTCCTCGGCCCGGCAGCGCTCTTCATGTGCGTCTCGGCGGACGCGCTGTATGCGGCGGTCGCAGCATGGGGGTTGGCCGCGCTCGCGGTCGCCGCCACCCGCGAGACCCGGGCCTCGATGCTGGGCTGGTCGGTGGTCGCGGGTCTGCTGCTGGGTGCCGCGGTGATGATGTCCTACGGCCTGCTGCTGCTCGGGCCGCTGGCCCTCGCCGTACTCGTGATCGCCCGGTCGTGGCGGCCTCTTCCCGTCGTCGCCGGCACGGCGCTGGTCGTCGTGCTGGCGTTCGCCGCCGCCGGCTTCGCCTGGTGGGAAGGATTCTTCGAGCTGCGCGAGCGCTACTGGCGCGGCCTGGCGAAGGATCGGCCGGGGCTGTACTGGACGTGGGCCAACCTCGCCGCGCTGACGCTCTGCGCCGGTCCGGTCCTCGGCGCGGGACTGGCCCAGCTGCGGCGCGGGGTGGACCGGGTGGTGCTGCTGCTGTCCGGGGCTGCCGCGACGGCCGTGCTCCTGGCGACCCTGTCGCAGATGAGCCGGGCCGAGGTCGAGCGGATCTGGCTGCCGTTCGTGCCGTGGCTGCTGGTCTCGACCGCGTTGCTGCCGCCGCGCTGGCGCACCCCATCGCTCGCGCTCCAGGTCGCGGTCGCGGTGGTGCTCGAGCACCTGCTCTACCTGACCTGGTGAGTCAGCCGCGCAGCGGCGCGGTGGCGAACTCCGGGAGCCCCTGCTCAGGTGTGACCTCGGCTGTGAAGCCGAGCTCGGCGCTGGCCCGCTCCGGCGAGGCGACCACGTGCCGTACGTCGCCGGATCGGTAGTCGCCCGTGACCACCGGATCGAGGTCGCTGCTACTGCCCTCGCGCGACCAGTCGTGCCACCTCGCCGATCGAGACCGGCGTCCCGGAGCAGACGTTGAAGGCGGCGAGGTGGCCGGTGTCGCGATCCATCACCGCGTCGAGGGCGGCGAGGTTGGCGCGGGCGACGTCGGCCACGTGGACGAAGTCGCGCATCTGGTCGCCGTCCTCGAAGACCTGAGGCGGTTCGCCGCGCTCGAGGGACGACCGGAACAGCGCCGCCACCCCGGAGTACGGCGTGTCCCGGGGCATCCCGGGCCCGTAGACGTTGTGGTAGCGCAACGCGACCACGGCACCCGCGGCCTGCCGCGCCCAGGCCGACGCGTAGTGCTCCTGGGCGACCTTGCTCGCGGCGTAGGCGCTGCGTGGGTCGAGGCGTGCCGACTCGTCGACCAGCTCCCACGCAAGCGCGGCTCCGCAGACATCGCAGTGGTTGTCGAAGTCACCGGCGTCCAGAGCCGCCTGGTCGCGGGCGGGCGGTGTCCGGGAACCGTGGTCGGGGCAGGCGTAACGGCCCTCGCCGTAGACCACCATCGACGACGCCAGCACGAGGCGTCGTACGCCGGACCGCGTGCATCGCCGCGAGCAGGGCGGCCGTGCCCAGGTCGTTGAAGGCGGCGTAGCGAGGCAGGTCGCCCACGGTGACGCCGGCCCCGACCAGGGCGGCCTGGTGGCAGACGGCATCGATCCCTGTGAGCAGGTCGCCCCACACCTCCGCGTCGCGCACGTCGAGCTGGTGTGTCCCCGGAGGCGGCTCGCTCTCGCCGTGGGCCTGCGCCAGCATCAGGTCGACCCGGACCACCTCGTCGCCGCGCGCGGTGAGCGCGTCACTGACGGCGGACCCGATGAATCCGGCCGAGCCGGTGACCAGGATCCTCACGGGATCTCGTAGGTGAGGTCGACGTCGTCCGCCCAGGTGGCACAGGAGCAGCCGTCTGGATCGGGCAGTGCCTCGATGGCGCGCGCGAGCAGGCCGCGGAGCCGTTCGAGGTTGTCCGCGAAGCGCCGGAAGACCTCCTGCTGGCCGACACCGGAGCCGGCCTCGAGCCCTGCGTCGAGGTCGGTAACGAGGGCGATCGCGGTGTAGCACTGAGCCATCTCGCGGGCGAGCACGGCCTCAGGGTGTCCGGTCATGTTGATCAGCGACCAGCCCTGCGCGGCGTAGTGCTGCGACTCCGCCCGGGTGGAGAACCGCGGCCCCTCGACGACGACCATCGTGCCGCCGAGCCGCGCGTCGGGTTCGGTCGACGCCACGGCCTCGCTGGTCCGGGCGCAGTAGGGATCTGCGAACGGGACGTGACATGCGCCCGACTCCACGAACGACTGGGTCCGGCTCCGGGTGCGGTCGACGAGCTGGTCGGGGATGACGACGTCGCCGGGCTCGAGGTCGTGGCTGAGCGAGCCGACGGCACACGGCGCCAGGACCTGCCGCACCCCCAGCGAACGGAGCGCCCACGCGTTGGCGCGGTAGTTGATGAGGTGGGGCGGGAACTCGTGGTGCTCCCCGTGGCGCGGGAGAAACGCGACCCGTCGGCCGGCGATGGTGCCGATCGAGATCGGCGCCTGAGGGATCGCCGTACGGCGTCTCCACGATCTGTTGCTCGGCATCCTCGAGGAAGGAGTAGAAGCCGGTCCCCCCGATGACCGCGATGTCGGCCCGTGTCATGCGTCCAGCCTGTCAGGTGCCGCGGGTCGTCGGGCGGCGGCCGTGATGACCGCGGCCAGCACCACGCCACCGGCCAGCATCGCGGCGAAGCCGTTCAGCGCCGGGTAGCCCCACTGCGCCACGATCAGCCCCGACAACGCGCCTCCGCCCGCGGCGGCCAGCCACATCCCCATGTCGGCGACGCCCTGGACGTCGGTGCGCGACTCGAGCGGAGCGAGGTCGGCGATCGTGGCCGACGCGGCCACGGTCGCGCTCGACCAGCCGAGACCGAGCAGGAACAGTCCGACCGAGATCTGCCACGACGAGCCCTCGGGCGAGCTGCCGGACAGGAGCAGCGAGAGCAGCTGCAGCCCGGCGCCGACGAACAGCATCGCGGGCCTGCCCCAGCGGTCGGCGAGCCAGCCCATGACCGGCGCGAAGGCGAACATGCCCAGCACGTGGCCGGAGATCACGAAGCCGATGACCCGGAGCTCGGCCCCGCCGTGCTCCATGTGGAGCGGCGTCATGATCATCACCGACACCATCACCGTGTGGGCGCTGGCCAGGCCGAGCACCGCGGCCGCGAGCGCGGGACTCCCCCGCAGCGCCGCGACGGCCCGGCCCCAGGACGTCCCCACCGGCGGAGTCTGGTCGGCACCGGCGAGCGCACGGGCGACCAGGAGCGGGTCGGGTCGCATGAAGACCGCGATGATCAAGGCCGCCAGCAGCATCCCGATCGCCGCGAGCGCGAACGGGCCGGTCAGGTCCGGGACGCCGAGGACCCCGGCCAATGAGACGGACGCCCCGGAGAGGTTCGGCCCCACGACGGCACCGACGGTGGTGGCCCACACGACGAGCGACAGGGAGCGGGCGCGGGTCGCGATCGGGGCGAGATCGGTCGCGGCGTAGCGCGCGGCTGCGTTCGCGGCCGACGTGAACCCGAGAAGCGTGCAGCCCACGAGCAGCAGCACCATCGAGCCGACGACGCCTGCCACGACGGCCAGGGCGGCGCCAGTGGCGCCGAGCAGCAGTCCGGTGACCTGGCCGAACCGGCGTCCCCGGACGGCCATCACCCGCGCCAGCCAGTAGGCGGCCACCGCCGCGCCCAGCACCTGTGCGGTCTGGGCGAGGCCGGCCTGGCCCTCCGAGCCGCTGACGTCGCGGGCCAGCAGCGACGCGGTCGCAATGCCGATGGTGATGCCGATGGCGCCGACCGCCTGGGCCACGACGAGGGTGAGCACCGCCCGCCGGTGGACCCGCGCGGCGTCGTACGTCGTGGACGTGGCCGTCATCAGGCCATCATCGCTGCGAGGCGGGGAGATCGAGGACGCGCCACACCTCGCGCCAGACCTCCTTGGGAGGGACGCCGTCGTCGAGGGCCTCGACCACCGTGCGGCCGCCGAGCGAGCCGATCACCTGGTCGTTGGCCCAGGAGTGGGCGTACGCCGGTTGGAGCACCTCCTCCAGGCGCGCCCAGAACTCGGTGTGCCTCATGGCATCACCGGCGCAGGGCGGTCACGTCGAGCCAGGTCTCGTCGCGGAGGCCGACGCCGCGCGACAGCGACCGCACCTCCCAGCCGGTGTCGGCGAGGACGGCGCGCAGCCCCTCCTCGCGCCAGTACGTGAAGTGGCGCGGCCCGGGGATGTTGCCGTGGACGGAGAACCGGGCCCCGTCGCCCTCCTTGACCGCGAGGTGGAGCACGCCGCCCTCGCGGGTGACGCCGGCGAGGTTGCGGAGCACGGCCGGCAGGTCCTCGCGGCGGACGTGGAGCAGGCTCGCGGAGGCCCAGACGCCGTCGTACGGTGCGTCGTGGTCGGGGTCGGCGAGGTCGTCGACCAGCGGGTCGAGCACGGTCGCGTCGTGGCCGTCGGCCCGCAGCATCCGCACGAAGGCCGGCGTGATGTCGGTGCGGCGGACGGCGAGCCCCCGCTCTTCCAACAGGGTCGCGTCGCGGCCCGAGCCGCTGCCGACCTCCAGCACCCGCGCGCCGTTCTCGAGCAGGCCGGCGAAGCCGTCGAGGGCAGCGACGACGTCGTCGGAGACCGGCGGCTGGCCCGCGGCGTACGCCTCCGCGTCGGCGTCGTAGGACGCGACCGTCACCCGCTTGGTGATGTGGGAGACGTCGTGGGCGTGGTGGACGAGATCGTGGAGGTGGTAGCGGGCGAAGGTGTCGACGGTGAAGGTCGCGCCGTCGCTCCGCCGGCCGGTGCGCTCCCACTGGTCTCCGGTGACACCCTCGTAGGCGGCGGCCACGGCCGCGGCGGTCCTCGTCACCTCGCCGGCGACGGTCTCCGGGTCCTGACTGCCGTAGTCGTCCTCGACCGCGGTCTCGTCCTGGTCCCAGCTGTCGAAGGCCGGGTCGTCCTCGGTCAGCATCAGCGCCAGCCGACGCTCGAACAGGGCGTTGACGTCGCGGACGTGACAGGCGTACTCCAGCGGCGACCAGACGTGGCCGGACGGCCGGACCGCCGCGTCGTCGGTGTGCAGGACGACCTCCCAGAGAGTGGCGTTGTCACGGATCGCCTGCGGGATCCGGTCCCGGTCGAGGTCGGGGGCGTCGAAGCCGCACTCCGGGCACGGCTCCGCGAGGACCCAGGTCCAGTCCTTGGTGTCGGGCTCGATCGTCATGCCGGCAATCCTGTCAGGCAGGCTTCACGTCAGCAGCAGCGCATCCAGCCGGCGGCGTACGACGGCCAGGCCGACCAGGCACATCACCAGCAGGTAGACGACCGAGACACCGGACGCCCAGGTGATCGAGCCGGTGGTGAGCTCACGGCACAGCACCACGCCGCGGTAGAGCGGGGTGGCCTCGACGACCCACTGGAGCCAGGTCGGGAAGACCGTCAGCGGGAAGAAGGTCGCCGAGAACAGGAACATCGGCAGCTGGGCGAGCGTGATCTTGTCGAAGTCCTGCCAGGACTTCATCCACGTCGTCAGCGCCATGCAGACCGCACTGAAGGCGAACCCGATCAGCAGCGCCGCTGGCAGCGCGAGCAGCGCCCACCACGACCCCACCAGCCCCATCGCGGCCATCACCACCAGGAACGCGGCGGAGTAGGTGCCACCGCGGAGCTGTCCCCACGTGATCTCACCGCGAGCGATGTCGCCGGTCGTCAGCGGCGTCGCCAGCATCTGGTCGTAGACCTTTTCGTACTTGAGCTTGAAGAACACGTTGAACGTCGAGTCCATCAGCGCGCCGTTGAACGCCGAGACCGCGAGCATCCCGGGCGCCACGAACGCGGCGTAGCCGATCGGCTCGCCGTTGAACTCGAAGCCCTCCACCAGCGCGCCGACGCCGATGCCGATGGAGAACAGGTAGAAGACCGGCTCCAGGAAGCCGGTGAGGAACAGCTTCCAGGCGTGCTTGTAGGTGATGTAGTTGCGCAGCACCAGGACCTTCAGCGCCCCGGCCGGGGTCAGCGGGACCACGCGGCCGTCGGCCGGGACCACGCGGCGGTCGAGCTCGTCGAGAGCCATCACGTCACCAGCCGCTTCGTGAGACCCGAGACCGACCAGAACCAGCCGACCACGAGCAGCGTGACCAGGACCGCGACGTTGATGGCCGCGACCGGCCAGTCGACCACCCCGACGCAGAACATCCGCGACAGGTTGACGCCGTGCCACAGCGGCGTCAGCCGGGCCACGAACTCGCCGACGGCGCCGAGGTTGTCGACCGGGAAGAACGCACCGGAGAACAGGAACAGCGGGAAGATCCCGAGCCGGAACAGCACGCCGAAGCCGGCCTCGTCGCGGAGCCGCGCGCTCCACCCGAAGATCAGCGCCGCGAACGTCATGCCGACCAGGATCTGGGCGCCGAAGGCCAGGAACGGACCCCACCACGTCGCGAACACCCCGAACGGCGCCAGCACCAGCATGAACACCGCACAGGTCGTCGCCAGCCGGAACAGCACGAACATGAGGTGGCCGGCGACCAGGTGGGCCGGGTCGAGCGGTGTGGCGATCTGCGCGTAGTAGGTCTTGTGCCACTTGATCGCGCCCATGACGGGCCAGGTGACCTCACCGACCGCGGTCTGCATCGCGTGGGCCGCGACCAGGCCGGGTACGACGAACGCGAGGTAGCTGGTCGCACCCTCGAGCTCGCTGGGGTCGCCGCTGATGAAGCCGCCGAGCAGCACGCCCATGGCCACGACGTAGAAGATCGGGCTCAGGAAGCTGCTGACGACCGACGACTTCCAGGTGCGCTTGTAGACGGTCCACCAGTAGTCGAACTGGCGGTTCGTCCCCGCAGCGATCGAGAGCGTGGTCATCAGTCGACCAACGTCCGGCCGGTGAGGCGGAGGAAGACGTCCTCGAGCGTGGAGCGGCGGACCAGGACCGCGACCGGCTGGAGGCCGCGCTCGTGGGTCTTGGCGATGACCTCCTCGCCGTCCTGGCTGTAGACCAGCAGCCGGTCGGGCAGGACCTCGATGCGGTTGCCGAGGTCGGCGAGCTTCTCGGCCAGCGCCTCGTGGCTCTGCTCGACGCCGAACCGGAGCTCGGCCACCTCGCGCGTCGAGTGGGCCTCGATCAGCTCGCGCGGGCTGCCCTCGGCCACGATCAGGCCCTTGTCCATGACGACCAGCCGGTCGCAGAGCTGCTCGGCCTCGTCCATGTAGTGGGTCGTGATCACCAGCGTCACCCCGGCCTGCTTGAGCCGGAACAGCTGGTCCCACAGCACGTGGCGCGCCTGCGGGTCGAGGCCGGTGGTGGGCTCGTCGAGCAGCAGCAGCTCGGGGCTGTTGACCAGGCTGCGGGCGATGGTGAGCCGCCGCTTCATGCCGCCCGAGAGGTCCTCGACCCGCGACTTGCGCTTCTCGGTCAGCGCGACGAACTCCAGCAGCTCCTCGCTGCGCTCGCGCACGACCGCCTTGTCGATGCCGAAGTAGCGGCCGTAGATGTAGAGGTTGTCGAAGACGTTGAGCTCGTTGTCGAGGGTGTCCTCCTGGGGGCACACGCCCAGCCGGCCGCGGATCGTGGGCCCGTCGACGGCCGGGTCGAGGCCGAAGATCCGCAGCTCGCCCGCGCTCACCGGCGACACCGCCGCGATCATCCGCATCGTCGAGGACTTGCCGGCCCCGTTGGGCCCCAGGAAGCCGAACGCCTCGCCGCGGCGTACGTCGACATCGATGCCCTTGACGGCCTCGAAGTCACCGAACGACTTGCGGAGGCCGACGGCCGAGATCATCGATGTGGTCACGAGCGACGAGCCTACAAACATCCACCGACAGCCCCCACTGCGTTACGCAGTGTCACTCGAGGAGGTGGCGGTGCTCGCGGGTCCAGCGGGTCCGCGACTTCAGGTCGTCGAGCCCGCCCGACTGCACCCAGGACGCCCACGGTTCGAAGCCTCGCTCGGCGAGGTCGAGGACGCGGGTGACGGTCGCCTGCTGTCGGTCGATGACCCGGTCGACGAGCCCCGACGTACCGCCGGTGTCGTAGGCCGCCGCGAACGTGCGGATCCGGGCACGTCGGTCGGGAGGCTCGGCGAAGCCGTGTCGTTGTGCCACGTCGTCGGGTCGGAACGGGGTGAACGAGTCGAGCGCGGCGGCGACGTCGTCGAGGGCGGGTGCTGGCGACGCGTGCTCCCAGTCGACGAGGGCGACCGCGACGCCCTCACGCCACACGAAGTTCCACGGACCGGGGTCACCGTGGCAGACGACGTCCGCGCCCGGCACCCGGGGAAAGGCCCAGAGGGCGTCCGCGCCGGGATCGAAGCCCACCGACGCGTCATGGACCCGCCGCAGCAGCGCCGCCGCCGACGACAGACCGGACTCGGTGACCTGGTGCGGCCACGCGTCCGGCCCGCAGTCGCCGGGGACGTAGGAGACCGCCTCGATGTCACCGCGGATGTCGACCGGCTCGGGGACGCAGTCAAGGCCTTGCGCGCGGAGATGGGCGAGCAGCGCGTGGACCGTCGCCGACCACGGCCGCACCGGCCGCAGCACGAGGTCGCCCTCGATCGTCACGTCCCCGTCGACCAGCCGCCACGTGCCCACGGGGTCATCATGCAGGCACCCGGGGCCTGAACCCGGGAAGCGCTCAGCGGCTCGGCGTCACGCCTCCTCGCGGAGCAGGTCGTAGAACGCGTTGTCCTCGAACCCACCGCCTGCGGTGGGAGCCGACCCTCGCTCGGTGCCGACGTGGATGAATCCGACGCGCTCGGCGAGACGTCGGGAGCCGGCGTTGCTCGCGGCCGTGAGCAGATAGAGGCGTCGTACGCCGAGTCCCCCGTCGGCAGCCGGAGTCATCGCCCACTCGACGGCCGCCCGCAGCGCGGTGGTCATGACCCCGCGGCCACGGCCGGACGGGTGCGACCAGTAACCCAGCTGGGCCGTCAGGGTGTCGCCCTCGTCCTCGAAGTCGAACAGGGCCACGTTGCCCAGAGCCAGGTCACTCGCCCCGTCGGCGACGCACCAGGCGACCCGGCCGTTGGTCGCGGCACCGAGCCGCACCCGGTCGAGGTAGTCGGGCACGTCGTCGAGCGAGCGCGGCAGCGGCGAGTCAGGGATCCGCTCGCGCAGCACCGGATCGTTGGACGCCTCCACCAGCCGGTCGGCGTCGGAGAGCTGCCACGGCCGGAGTCGCAGCCCACCTGCCTCGAGCACGGGTGGCGCCAGCCAGGGTGCGACCGGGTGCCGAGGGTCGCCGGCGCCGATCCAGGCGGTCCACGCATCGCGGCGCTCCCCGCGGTACGGCAGCAGCCGCGGGATCGTCGGGCCGAAGGAGAACCCGAGGGCCCACACGGTGCGGCGCGACGCCCAGTTGCCGACGAAGGCCCGCCACTGGACGACTGCGAGCTCGCGTTCGTCGAACGCCCAGTCCAGCAGCAGGTCGAGGGCGCGCCGCATGAGCCCGTCGCCACGGGCATCGGGGTGGAGCCCGAAACCGAGCTCGCCCTCACCTCCCCCGCGCATCCGCAGATCGACGGTGCCGGCGAACTGCCCGACATGCTCGATGGCGAAGCCGTACGTGGTGTCGTCGTCCCACGCCCGACGGGATCGTCGTACCGAGCCACTCCTCGGCGTCGCTCTCGCCGTACGGCGACGGCACCGTGGTCCACGCGATCGACTCGGGGTCGTTGCACTGCTCGACGATGCGTGGCACGTCGGCCGGCCGGTGTGCCCGCAGGGTCACCACGCCGTCGGTCAGGATCGGGACGTCGTCGGGGAATCGCACCGGGACAGTCTCACCGGCGGGCCACGTGCCCGCGACCCGATATCGGCCCGGGCTAGCGTGGCGGCCATGGGACAGCGCGCGCGCTCAGGTTCGCCGTACGAGGACAGCATCGGCTTCAGTCGGGCCGCCCGTACGGGCGAGGTCGTGGCCGTGTCGGGCACGGGACCCGTCTGGCCGGACGGGTCCGTCGACCCCGATCCGGCAGTGCAGGCACGTCGCTGCTGGGAGATCGCCCTGGCCGCACTCCGCGACCTGGGGGGCGACCTGGGCGACGTCGTACGGACGCGACAGTACGTCGTCTCCGCCGACCTGGCCGAGAGCGTCGGCGCCGTGCACGCCGAGGTGTTCGGCGAGGTGCGACCTGCCAGCACGATGGTCGTGGTCGGCCTGCTCGATCCGCGGTGGCTGGTGGAGGTGGAGCTGGACGCGGTGGTGGTCCCCGCGCCCGGATGACGGGCGCGACCGCCGAACGACGGCTCGGGCTCCTGCTCCTCGCGACCGCGGCCGGGACGAACATCCCGAGCGTCCTGCTGCTGATCTACCAGGTCACGCTGGACATGTCGGACACCGAGCTGACCGCCCTCTTCGGTGTGTACGCCGTCGGCATGGTGCCTGCGCTGGTGCTGGCCGGGCCGGCGGCGGACCGATGGGGTCGCCGTCCGGTGGCGCTCCCGGCAGCACTGCTGTCGGCGGTGGCGTCGCTGGCGTTCGTCTTGGCGCAGGACAGCGAGCCGGCGCTGTTCGTCATCCGGTTCGTCCAGGGTGCCGGCGCCGGCGCGCTGTTCAGCATCGGCAGCGCGTGGCTCGTCGAGACCTCGCTCGCAGCCGGCCGGACCACCGGCGCGCGCCGGGCGGCGGTCACCATGACCGGTGGGTTCGCGATCGGACCGACCGTCGCCGGGCTGATCGGCGAGTGGGGACCGCAGCCGCTGGTGCTGCCCTACCTCCTGCACGGGGTGGCGCTGATCGCGGCGATCATCGCCGCGTGGAGGGTGACGCGACACCGCCGGGTCCCGCGGCGGCCGGCGGCAGGACGACCCGGCCGCTCCCGTGTTCGCACCCGGCCAGGCTGGTCGTGCCTTCCTGGTGGCGGCGCCGCTCGCCGTGTGTGTCTACGCCTTCCCGGCCGGAGCGCTGGGGGGTGTGCCGCTGCTGGTCGGCTTCCCCGTGGCGCCGATCGCCCTGACCGGTCTGCTCGCCGGCGCCACCCTCGGCGCCGGGGCTCTCGCGGCGCCGCTCCAGGCGCGGCTCGGTCACCGCTCGGCCGCCGTGGCCGTGAGTGCCGGTGCGGTCGGGTTCGCGCTGACGGCACTGGGCGCCGCGGTCCCGGCGCTGCTGCTGGTGTCGGTGCCGGCCGCCGTCCTGCTGGGCGCCGGCGGTGGGCTGGCGCTGGCGAGCAGCCTCGCCCGGCTGCCGGTCATCGCCTCGCCGGGCCGGTTGGGCACGGTGTCGGCGGCGTTCTACGGCGTCGCGTACGTCGGGTTCGGGATGCCGCTGCTGATGGCCCGCGGTGCCCTGGTGGTCGACATCTCGCTGGTGCTGGCGGTGGTGGCCGGGCTGTGCGCGTTGCTGGCCGTGCAGCAGGCGCGGGCCCGGTTCTGACCACTGTCAGTGGCGTCGGGCAGGATTGAGGGGTGAACCCGCTCGCCCGCTTCAGCGCTCCCACGCGGGAGTGGTTCGCGGCTGCCTTCGCCGAACCGACCCCGGCCCAGATCGGCGCCTGGGAGGCGATCAGCCACGGTCGCCATGCGCTGGTGGTGGCGCCCACGGGTTCCGGCAAGACGCTGAGCGCCTTCCTCTGGTCGCTCGACCGGCTCGCGACCGGTGCCGTGCCGCCCAAGAAGGAGCGCTGCCGGGTCCTCTACGTGTCCCCGCTCAAGGCGCTGGCGGTCGACGTCGAGCGCAACCTGCGTGCCCCCCTGGCCGGGATCCGCCACACCGCCGAGCGGCTCGGAGACGAGCCTGTCCGACGTGACCGTGGGTCTGCGGACCGGCGACACCAGCGCCGCCGACCGGCGCCGGCTGACGACCGCTCCACCCGACATCCTGATCACCACGCCCGAGTCGCTGTTCCTCATGCTGACCAGCCAGGCGCGCGAGAGCCTGCGCAGCGTCGAGACGGTGATCGTCGACGAGGTCCACGCCGTCGCCGGCACCAAGCGCGGCGCGCACCTCGCGATCAGTCTGGAGCGGCTCGACGCCCTGCTGCCTCGCCCGGCGCAGCGGATCGGGCTGTCGGCCACGGTCCGACCCACCGAGGAGGTCGCCCGCTACCTCGGTGGCCAGGCCGCGGTCGAGGTCGTCGCACCGCCGAGCGAGAAGGCGTGGGACCTCCGCGTCGTCGTACCCGTCGAGGACATGACGGCCCCGGAGGAGTACGACGAGGAGCAAGGTCGTCCTGATCGCAGCCAGTCGATCTGGCCCCACGTCGAGGAGCACGTCGCTGACCTGATCGGCCAACACCGGTCCACGATCGTCTTCGCCAACAGCCGCCGACTGGCCGAGCGACTCACCGCGCGACTCAACGAGATCGCCGCCGGCCGGGTCGCCGAGGAGCACGACTCGCCGGCCCAGATCATGGCCCAGTCGGGCGCGTCCCACGGCGCGCCCGCGATCCTCGCCAAGGCCCACCACGGATCGGTGTCCAAGGAGCAGCGGGCCCTCATCGAGGACGACCTCAAGCGCGGCCGGCTGCCCGCCGTGGTCGCGACCAGCAGTCTCGAGCTCGGCATCGACATGGGAGCGGTCGACCTCGTCATCCAGATCGAGTCGCCGCCCAGCGTGGCGAGCGCGCTGCAGCGGGTCGGCCGCGCCGGCCACCAGGTCGGTGAGGTCAGCCGCGGCGTGCTGTTCCCCAAGCACCGCGGCGACCTCGCCCAGACCGCCGTCGCCGTACGCCGGATGCGCGAGGGTGCGATCGAGTCCACGCGTATCCCGACCAACCCGCTCGACGTCCTCGCCCAGCAGGTCGTCGCCGCCTGCGCCCTCGACGCCTGGAACGTCGACGAGCTCTACGCGCTCGTACGCCGCACCGCCTCGTTCACCACGCTCCCCCGCAGTGCCTACGACGCGACCCTCGACCTGCTCGCCGGCCGCTACCCCTCCGACGAGTTCGCCGAGCTGCGGCCGCGACTGGTCTGGGACCGCGTCACCGGCACTGTCACCGGTCGGCCCGGCGCCCAACGGCTCGCGGTGACCAGCGGCGGCACCATCCCCGACCGCGGCCTGTTCGGCGTCTACCTCGTCGGCGAGGGGACGGGTCGGCGCGTGGGCGAGCTCGACGAGGAGATGGTCTACGAGTCGCGCGTCGGCGACGTGTTCGCGCTCGGCGCGACCAGCTGGCGGATCGAGGACATCACCCACGACCGGGTCATCGTCAGCCCCGCTCCCGGCGTCCCCGGCCGGTTGCCGTTCTGGAAGGGGGATGCGCTCGGCCGGCCCGCCGAGCTGGGCGAGGCGATCGGTGCGTTCACCCGCGAGCTTGCGGCGCTTCCGCCGGCGAAGGCCGTGGCCGAGGCGCGTGCCCACGGTCTGGACGAGTACGCCGCCGGCAACCTGGTGGGCTACATCGGCGAACAGGTCGAGGCCACCCGCGCGTTGCCGAGCGACGTGTCGGTCCTCGTCGAACGGTTCCGTGACGAGCTCGGCGACTGGCGGCTCGTGGTCCACTCCCCCTACGGCACCCCGGTCCACGCACCGTGGGCGTTGGCGATCAACGCCCGGCTGCGCGAGCGCTTCGGCTTCGACGGCCAGGCGGTCGCCTCCGACGACGGCATCGTGGTGCGGGTCCCCGACACCGAGGCCGAGCCGCCCACCGGTGAGATCGTCGCGTTCGAGCCCGACGAGATCGAGGAGATCGTCACCACCGAGGTCGGCGGCAGCGCGCTGTTCGCGAGTCGGTTCCGTGAGTGCGCAGCCCGGGCGCTGCTGCTCCCCCGCCGCGACCCCGGCCGCCGCAGCCCGCTGTGGCAGCAGCGCCAGCGCTCGGCCGCGCTGCTCGAGGTCGCTGCTCGCTACCCGTCCTTCCCGATCGTGCTCGAGGCCGTGCGCGAGTGCCTCCAGGACGTCTACGACCTGCCGGGGCTGGTGTCGCTGATGCGTCGGGTCGACCGGCGCGAGGTGACGATCGTCGACGTCGCCACGACCCAGCCCTCGCCGTACGCGCGCAGCCTGTTGTTCGGCTACGTCGCCCAGTTCGTCTACGAGGGTGACTCGCCGCTCGCCGAACGGCGTGCGGCCGCGCTGAGTCTCGACCAAGGACTGCTCGCCGAGCTGCTCGGGCGCGCGGAGCTGCGCGAGCTGCTCGATCCTGAGGTGCTGGCAGAGGTCGAGGCGGAGCTCCAGCGCCTCGCCCCCGACCGCCGGGCCCGCGACGCCGAGGGCGCGGCCGACCTGCTGCGGATGCTCGGCCCGCTCACCACCGAGGAGGTCCGGGCACGGGCGGTCGACGGCGCCGACGTCTCCGACTGGCTGGCGACGCTGGCCGACGCCCGGCGGGTGGTCGAGGTCCGGATCGCCGGCGAGGAGCGCTGGACCGCCATCGAGGACGTCGGCCGACTGCGCGACGGCCTCGGCGTCCCCGTCCCGCCCGGCACCCCCGACGTCTTCGCCGACCCCGTCGACGACCCGCTGGCCGACCTGGTCTCCCGCTACGCGCGCACGCACGGTCCGTTCACGAGCCACGACGTGGCCGGGCGGCTCGGTCTCGGCGACGCCGTCGCCCGCCAGACGCTGCAGCGGCTCGCGTCGCAGGGCCGGGTGCTCGACGGCGAGTTCCGCCCGTCGGGGTCGGGGACGGAATGGTGCGACGCCGACGTGCTGCGCCGGCTCCGGCGCCGTTCGCTGGCACGGCTGCGCCAGGAGATCGAACCGGTCGAGCCACCGGCCCTGGGCCGGTTCCTCTCCGCGTGGCAGCACGTCGACGGCCGGCTGCGGGGAGTCGACGGCGTCCTCACGGTCGTCGGACAGCTCGCCGGCTGCCCGGTCCCGGCGAGTGCGCTCGAACCGCTGGTGCTCGCTGCGCGGGTCAGCGACTACGAGCCGGCGCTGCTCGACGAGCTGACCAGCGCGGGAGACCTGGTGTGGGCCGGCCACGGTGCGCTGCCCGGCCAGGACGGGTGGGTCTCGCTCCACCTCGCCGACCAGGCCCACCTCACGCTCCCCGAGCCGACCGCGTTCGAGCACTCCGAGCTCCACCAGGCGGTCCTCGACGCGCTCGAGCCCGGCGGGGCGTGGTTCTTCCGCCAGCTCGGGCAGGCGGTCGGGCAGACAGGGGGTCGACAGCGTGACCGATGACGCGCTGGCCGGCGTCCTCTGGGACCTGGTCTGGGCGGGGCGCATCGGCAACGACACGCTCGCCCCGCTCCGCTCTCTCGTCGGGGGCGGCAAGGGGACCCACCGCACGCGCCGTCCCGGACCGCGCGTCCTGCGCAGCGGACCGCCCCACACCGCCGGCCGGTGGGCGGTGCTGCCCGGGCTCGACACCGACCCGACCCGGCGCGCCCACGCCGCGGCCGAGCGGCTGCTCGACCGTCACGGCGTGGTCACCCGCGGCGCGGTCCAGAGCGAGCGGACGCCGGGCGGATTCGCCGCCGTCTACAAAGTGCTCTCGGCGTTCGAGGACTCCGGCCGGTGCCGCCGCGGCTACTTCGTGGACGGCCTCGGAGCAGCGCAGTTCGGCACCGCGGGCGCCGTCGACCGACTCCGCACGTTCACCGACACCCGGCCTCACGACAAGCCGGTGGCCACGGCACTCGCTGCCACCGATCCCGCCAACCCCTACGGCGCCGCGCTCCCGTGGCCCACGGGCGAGGGCGGCCACCGCCCCGGCCGCAAGGCGGGCGCCCTGGTCGTGCTGGTCGACGGCGAGCTCACCCTCTACGTCGAGCGTGGCGGACGCACCCTGCTGACCTGGTCCGAGGACGCCGACCTGCTCACGCCGGCGGCCGAGGCACTCGCCACCTCCGCCCGCCGCGGCCACCTCGGCCGGCTCACGGTCGAGCGGGCAGACGGCGCGCAGATGCTCGGTGGCGGGCAGACCCCGTTGCGCGAGGCCCTGGCCGCGGCCGGGTTCGTCGCGACCCCGAAGGGCCTCCGGCTCCGTGCCTGAGGGCGACGCCGTCGTACGCACCGCCCGCCGGCTCGACCAGGCACTGGCCGGCAAGGTCCTCACCGCCACCGACTTCCGGGTGCCCCGGTTCGCCGTCGCCGACCTGTCCGGTGCCACCGTCACCGGTACCCACACTCGCGGCAAACACCTCCTCACCCGGCTCGACCAGGGCGAGCGGCAGTGGACCCTCCACACCCACCTCAAGATGGAGGGCACGTGGCGTGACTACACCCCGGGGCAGCGGTGGGGCCGGCCGGGACACACCGCACGCGTGGTGCTGACGACGCACGACCGCGTCGCCGTCGGGTTCTCGCTGGGCATCGTCGAGCTGGTCCCCCGCGACCGCGAGGAGAGTCTCGTCGACCACCTCGGGCCGGACCCGCTCGGCCCCGACTGGGACGCCGCCGAGGCCGTACGCCGCCTCGCGGCCCATCCCGACCTGCCGATCCGCGACGCGCTGCTCGACCAGCGCAACCTGGCAGGCATCGGCACGATGTGGGCCGCCGAGATGTTGTTCGCACTCCGCGTCCACCCGCAGACGCGGGTGGCGGAGGTGCGCGACCTGCAGGCTCTCGTCATCAAGGGCCAGGAGCTGCTCGCGTCCGCTGTCGAGCGTCGGCGGCCGACCACGTGGGTCTTCGAGCGCCGCCGCATGCCCTGCCCGCGGTGCGGTGCACCGATCCGGATGGCGAAGACCGGCCCCTCGGGGCGCGAACGCCCGGCGTACTGGTGCCCGCGCTGTCAGCCGGAACCGTGACGATGCGGCTCAGTCCTGGGGGCCGTCTCCCGTTCGAGCCGACCGCTCGCGACTCAGATACCGAACCGGCTTGCCGAGCGACTCCGCGTAAGCAATCTCCCGTCGGGTTGACTCGCCTACATAGCCGCCCGGATCCACGATGTACACCTCGTCAGCCATACGAATCTTCTGGAAGTGCACGCCGCCGAGCCGCCCCTTCAGGTCCGAGCTGTCGGCTGTCCAGTCGTAGTCCGGCAGATCAGGGAGGCTGAACATTCCGAGGCTGATCACGACGCAACCATCCATCGTGAGCCGCTGGTTGACCTCCGCAAACTCAGCCTCAAACGTGGTCGAGCCGCAGAGCGTGATGACCTTCGCCTCACCCTCGGCCGACTGCGGCGCCTGCTGGTCCTCCATGAGGTTCATGATCGCCAAAGGCCCGGACGAGTCTATCGCCGCCCCCGGGGACGTCCGCTCATGCCGATGAGCGGTTAGTCGCTCAGAGCGGCAACGCGGTCCACGGCAGCCGCCGCAAGGGAGTTCCCCTCCGTCGCAGTGACCTTCCAGTCGGTGCTGTCGCGGGCTTCGACGATCAGTGCTGGTTCAGCCTTCCCTGGCACATGCGCGGTCAGTCGTCCGTCGATGATTTGGTCCACCTTGTCCGCGAAGGCCAGGAGTTCGTTCCAAGTGAATGAGCGCGACTCACCTCCCTCCAACCGGTTCTGAAGATCGACGGCGTTGACTTCTCCATCGCGGCGAGTCGTGCCGTGGAACTCGTCGAGTCGCCACGTCCAGTCGTTCGCCCCGATCACCTCCAGGAGGGTGCAAAGGTCGAGGTAGTCCTGGTTGTCGCTCCACGCGGGCACGGTGACGTCCACGGCGACAGGGTGCCAGAAGCGCTACCTCCGCGCAGGCAACCGCCCGCTCATGCCGCTGAGCGGATAGCCATTGGCTCGAGGTCGTTCGATTCCAGCCACCACGGAATGCCGAGGGCCAGAAGGGTCACCAGCGCAACGACGAGCATGCCGCTGAGAACGATTCGGGCGCGGGCTGATGCCGTCGATGCAGCTTGGACTCTGCGCCCTACAAGAAGCGCAGTGAACACAGCCGTCACGAGCCAGAGCACCCAGCAGAGCCACCTGACTTCGTCGGTGTAGTTGGTGGCAAACGAGTCCAAGGACATGCCGACAGATTGCCACGCGTGCCGCCCATCAAGCCCTGCAAACCGTCCGCTCATGCCGCTGTCCGGTCATGCCGGTGACCGGGCGTGGCACGGGGTTGGGTTCGGCCGCTCGACTTGGGAAGCGGCGGCACGGTCAGTGGGGAATGCATGACAGGAGGCATCGGGGCGGGCATGCTGTCCCGGTGGCGAAGGCGACTGGCCCTCTCGGGCGCGTGATCGAGCGACTCTCCGGCGCGGAGCGGCTCGACCCCTCCGCTGAAGGGGGAGCGATGCAGACGGTCTCCGAGGAGTACTGGCGAGCGTCGACCGACACCTTCCTCGGCAGCAGCCCCTACTACGACCGCCGCGCAGCCGCCCTCGAACGGGTGTTCAGCCGGGAAGGTAGATGGGAGCTGGCATCGACCTGGGCTGCGGAGATGGCCGGTTCACGCTGCAGGCCGCCGGCCACGTAGACCAAATGGAGGGCACCGACATCGGCCCTGCCTTGATCGAAGGAGCTCAACGGCGGGCAGCCACGGAGCAGGTCGGGAATGTCGAGTTCCGGATTGCCGATGTCCTCGAACCCTTGGACGCCGGGGCCTACGACCTTGTGATGGCGCTCGGGGTCACCAGCTGCCTCGTCGATGACGCGGTGTTCACCGATTTCCTGGGGCTGGTGCACGCCGCGTTGGCAACGGGCGGCATGTTCATCACCGTCGACTCCCTGGCGAAGTCGAAGGAGCGCCTCGACCGGTACGAGAGCGGCTACGTGGCGCGCTATCGCAACGAGGGCGCCTACGTTCAGGCCATCGAGGCGGCCGGATTCGAGAGGATCGAGCACCTGGATCTTGGTACGCCTTCAAGCAACAAGTGGGTTCAACGGCTGCCGGTGAAGAGAAACTCGAACGGGCTGTACCTGTTCGTGCGTCGCGATCGAGCGTAGGGCCACCTCGAGACCTCGTGTCCGAACGGTGTCCGGTCGTCGCCATGGGCCATGCGTCGTTCCCTGCTCGCCGACGAGCTCTCATACTGCCGCTGTCCGGGTCCCCGAAACGCACGCTCATGCCGCTGGGCGGTCATGCCGATGAGCGGTCGATACTCCGACGCCGCGCACTACGGTGGACGACGTGAGTGCACGAGGGCGGGACTTCGCAGGGATGACGGTCAATGAACGCCTCTTCACGGCGGGCTTGGTCCGCGAGTTCGATGCGGCAATCGACTCGGGCAACCGGCAACTCGCAATCCAACTTCTTGAGCAGGTCGCGATGAGTGGAGACAGCGCAGCGTCAACGGTGGATGCGGTTCTGGCCGACCCGGCGAAGTACGGATACCCGCGCCGTTCCTGAACCGCACGCTCATGCCGCTGACCGGTTGGCCATTCCGCGACCGCGCTGGACTACTTCCGGCGACTTGTACGCGACTCCTTTGCCTTTGCGACGGCTGACTTCAGCTTCGCCTGATTCTCCGGCTTACGAGCCTGGTCGTAGACCATCTTTGCGGCGCCCAAGGCAGCCGCACCTCTCATCAGCTTCATGGGATTGACGTACCCATCCCACGGTCCCTCACGCGCGGTCGCCGGTAACCGTTTGCCGCCAGGCCCTTCGCACGCTCATGCCGCGATCCGCACGCGCTGGTGCCGATGAGATGGTGCACGATGCAGATCACGGACGTGCGCGTCACAGACGTGAGGAGGTCAGTTTGTCGAACGACCCGAGCAGCCGGCGTGAACCCATCGCGGCCGAGGTGATCAGCACCGGGCGGCTTGACTTGCTGCCGCTGCATGTTGAGCACGCCGCAGAGATGGCCACAGTGCTGTCCGATCCGGCCTTGCACACCTACATCGGGGGCTCCCCGAGCAGCCCGCAGGCATTGCGTTCGCGCTACCAACGTCTGGTCGCCGGCTCGTCCGACCCGACCATCGATTGGTGCAACTGGGTGATCCATCTCCGCGGCGAAGCCTGCCTGGCGGGCACGGTCCAAGCCACGGTCAGTCCATCCGACGGTGGGCCTATCGCCGAGATCGCCTGGGTGGTGGGAACCCCCTGGCAGGGGCGGGGCATCGCCACCGAAGCCACCAAGGGGGTCATCGCCTGGCTCAGCCAGCAGCGCCTGCAGACCATCATCGCCCACATCCACCCCGACCACCTGGCATCCGCCGCCGTCGCCACTGCCGGCGGGCTCACGCCCACCGACGAGTGGCACGAGGGCGAGGTCCGATGGACCCGTACGGTCAGCCACTAGCCTGCTCGCCCACACGTCCCAACGGCTGACTGCAACCATGCGTGTAGACGCGTCGAACGAAGCCTTTCGGTCCGTCCGTCTACGCTCCGGTCACGCGGCGGAGGCGACGACCTCGGGGCCGGGGGCGGCGGTGGTCTCCTCGAGCGCGACCATCGACGAGACGTCCTGGAGCACCTCGGAGAGGGGGACGTCGAGCGCGGCACACAGCGAGCCCAGCAGCTCGGAGGAGGCTTCCTTCTGGCCACGCTCGATCTCGGAGATGTAGCCGAGCGAGACCCGGGCCTCTGCGGAGACCTCGCGCAGGGTCATGCCTCGCTGCAGGCGCTTGCTGCGGAGCACGTCACCGAGAGAGCGGCGGAACAACGCCATGCCGGGTCCCCTCTCCTGAGTTTCGGATGAGTCTGTCCGGTCAACGCTACCGGAGCCCAGGTTCTTCCTTGCGGAGAATCCCCTCGAGAGCCGCAAGTGCCTCGTCGCAGGTGCGCTCCCGGATCTGCTCGCGGGTGCCGCTCAGCTCCAGCGAGACCACGGTGAGCACGTCAGGCCCGGCCACGCCCACGAACGCGGTCCCGACGGGTCGACCCTCCTGCGTGTCCGGGCCGGCCACGCCCGTCGTGCTCAGCGCGTACGTCGCACCGAGCAGACGTCGTACGCCCTCGGCCATGGCTCGCGCACACTCCGGTGACACGACCCCGTGGCGCTCCACGAGCGCTTCCGGAACCCCGAGCAGGTCCTGCTTCACCTCGGTGGCGTAGCCGACCACTCCCCCGACGTAGGCCCGAGAAGCACCGGGGACGGACGTGACGCGACCCGCGAGCATCCCTCCGGTCAGCGACTCGGCGGTGGCGAGGGTCGCGTCGCGACCCACCAGGAGGTCCAGGACAGCGGCGGCTTCCACGTTCCGACCGTAGGACATGATGGCTCGCATGGCGCTGCCGATCGAGGACTACGCCCTCATCGGCGATCGCCACACCGCCGCGCTGGTGGGCCGCAACGGATCCATCGACTGGCTGTGCCTACCGCGCTTCGACTCCCCTGCCTGTTTCGCGGGACTCCTCGGGACCGACGACCACGGGCACTGGCAGCTCGAGCCGGTCGAGGACTACACGTCAGCGCGGAGGTACGTCGACGACTCGACCGTCCTGGAGACGACCTTCACCACCGCGACGGGCGTGGTGCGACTGGTCGACCTGATGCCGTTCGGCGACGACCGCGCCGACGTCATCCGCAGGATCACCGGCATCGAGGGGACCGTGCGGATGCGTCACGAGTGGGTCGTCCGCCTCGACTACGGCCAGGTCCGCCCGTGGGTCACCCGCCAGACCGTCGGCCAGGACGAGGTCATCACGGCCGTCGGCGGCCCGGACCAGCTGGTGCTTCGCGGTCCGCGGCTCCCGCGGGCGGTGGATCACCGGCACGCCGACGAGTTCGACGTGACCGAGGGCGAGAAGCTGACGTTCTCGACGACCTGGGTCGCCTCGTCGGAGGCGCTGCCGAAGCGAGACCGGATCCGCCGGCGCATCAAGGCCACGATCCGCGAGGAGCGGGACTGGCTCGCGAGCTGTGACCTGGAGGGCGTGCCTCATCGCGACGCGGTGGCCCGGTCCCTGCTGACGTTGCGGCTGCTCACGCACGAACGCACCGGCGGCATCGTCGCGGCCCCGACCACGTCCCTGCCGGAGGACTTCGGCGGCGAGCGCAACTGGGACTACCGCTACTGCTGGCTCCGCGATGCCGCTCTCACGCTGGAATCACTCATCGCCGCCGGTGCGACGAGCGAGGCTCGGGCCTGGCGCACCTGGCTGCTCAGAGCGGTGGCCGGCGATCCCGAGGACCTCCAGATCATGTACGCCGTCGACGGCTCCCGGCGATTGCCTGAGGCCGAGCTGCCCCACCTGCCGGGGTATGCCGGCTCGCGCCCGGTGCGGATCGGCAACGCCGCCGTCGAACAGCGGCAGTCCGACGTGCTCGGCGAGGTGATGATCGCGTTGGCCGAGGGTCGCGACGCCGGCATCCCCGGTGACCCGAACGCCTGGTCGCTCCAGCGCAAGCTGGTCGACCGGCTGGCCGAGACCTGGCGGGAGCCGGACCACGGTCTCTGGGAGATCCGTGGACCGGTCCAGCGGTTCACCCACTCCCGCGCGATGGTGTGGGCGGCGTTCGACCGCGCCGTGCACGCGGTGGAGAAGCACGACCTGGACGGGCCGGTCGATGCCTGGCGCCGGCTGCGTGACGAGGTCCGCGACGAGGTGCTCGACCGCGGGTTCGACCGCGGTCGCAACACCTTCACCCAGCACTACGACACCAGTGAGGTCGACGCCTCGCTCCTGGTGCTGCCCATGATCGGGTTCATCGCCGGAGACGACCCGCGGATGCTCGGCACCATCGAGGCCATCGAGCACGACCTGATGCGCGACGGCCTCGTGATGCGCTATCGCACGTCCACGGGGGTCGACGGGCTCCCGGGCGGGGAGCACCCGTTCCTGGCGTGCTCGTACTGGCTCGTGTCGGCCTACGCCGAGGCCGGCCGGCACGAGGACGCAGAGGCACTCTTCGAGCGCCTCTGCGCGCTCACCAACGACGTCGGTCTGCTCGCCGAGGAGTACGACGTCCGCAACGACCGGATGGCCGGCAACTTCCCGCAGGCGTTCAGCCACCTCGCGCTGGTGCAGGCGGCGCTCCGACTGAGGGAGACGCGCCTGCACCAGCGTCGGTGAGCGTCAGCGCTTGGGACGCACCCGGAAGGTGATCTCCTTGACGACCCGCTTGAACGTGTCGCTGCCCGTGTAGACGACGGTGAAGGTCTTCACGCCCGGCTTCTTGAACTTCGGCAGCCGGAAGGTTGCCTCACCGTCCGAGAGCTCGCGCACCTCGTCGTAGCCATGGCCCTTGACCCGTACGTCGCCCGTGGCGGGCTGGCCCTGGAACCTCACCGAGACCGACAGCTTCACGCGCGTCCGGTCCTCGACCACCTCGTCCGGGGTCCGCTCGACCCGCATCCGAGGCGTGGCCTTCTCCGGGATGTCGATCCCGACCAACTCGGGGTTGTGGTCCGCGGCACGGAAGACACCGGGCTGGTAGACGTCGACGGCGTTGGCGTTGTGGCGGCTGTACTCGAAGGCCACCGCCTCATTGGCGTTGATCTCCCAGATGTCGACACCGGTCACGTCCGGCAGCGCGGCCTCGTTGGCGAGAACGTGGTCGAGCGACCCGGACTGGCTGCCGAAGCTGTAGCTCCACTCGTCGGAGGTGTCGGAGTGAAGCACCGTGTAGCCGGCGGTCTCCAGGACCTGGATCGGGTCTTCCATCGTGTAGGAGTTGAAGTCGCCGGCGAGGAACAGCTTGGAGATGTCCCGATCGGTCTTGAACTGCTCGGCGAAGTCGACCAGGGCCTCGGCGTCCCTGACGCGCGTTGCGTTGCAGTTGCCCTGCAGCGGGTCCGCGGGGACGGTGTCGGTGTCGCCGTCTGCCGTGCACGGTGAGCCCTTGGACTTGAAGTGGTTGGCGATGACGCCGAACGTCGTGGGGGCCGCACCACCGACCGGCTTGAAGGCCTGGGCGAGAGGTTGCCGTGCGTTGGTGAATGAGTCCTCGGCGACCAGGACGTCCGAGGCGCCCACTGGTTCGATGCTCGAGGGCTGGTAGATGAACGCCAGCCGGATCACGTCCTGGCGCTCGAGCGCCGGCAGCTCCGAGGCCGGCGGACTCGGCACGAAGGCCCAGCGCTGCTCGCCGGCATCGGCGTTGAGCGCGTCAACGAGCTCGCTGAGTGCGTCATCGCGGTTGGTCTCGCCGATCAGCTTGACGGAGTTCTCGATCTCCTCGAGTGATACGACGTCCGCGTCGAGGGTGTTGATCTCGGCGACGATCTTCTCCTGCTGGCGGGCCAGGTCCTCGTCCTCTGCGGCACCGCGCGGCCCGTCGGGGGTGCACTGGTTGTTCGACACCGGGTCGTTGTCCCGGTCGGTGAAGAACGTGCAGTTGCCGCCCGCCGCCTCGAACTCCATCCCCGTGGTGTTGAAGTAGTTGAGCACGTTCGCGCTGGCGATCTGGATGTCGCCGCCGACATCCTGCGGCGCGAGGTCGTCCGAACGGTCGTTCTCGACGACCAGCACGTCGTCACCCGGGCCGGTGACCTGGCTCGTGGGCTGGAACCGCCAATCCCCGAAGCCGTAGTCGAGGATCACGTCACCCACGATGTCTGCAGCCGACCCCACCCGCATCGGGCTGTCGTTGCGCAGCCGGGGCATCGGGATGTCCTCGAAGGCGCTTGCCGTGTAGTCCCAGTCGGCACCGTCGTCCACCACCACGCCGCGCGCGAAGTTGTCGTCCTGCACGGCGTCGATCGCAGCGGCGTCCTGGGCGTCTGCGACCTCGGTCGGGATGATGAGCGGCGTGTCACCCGTGGCCAGTCCGACCTCGCCGAACCGGTTGGTGTTGAAGTTGTCGGTCACCGTGAACTGCTGGTCCGACACGTCGAGCAACTCGCTCTCGTGCGACTCCCGGTCAGCTGCGGTGGTCGGGTAGTCGCCCGCCAGCGCGGTGACCGGGTCCGGGACCTCGCTGAGCACGGTGAGGGCGCTGTCGGGGTCGCTCGGGTCGTAGGTCAGCTCGGTGCGGCCGAAGACCTCATCGACCGGCCCGGTCACCTCGACGAACTGCCCGATCTCGGCGTCCACGTCGCCGCTGGCCTGGGAGATCCAGAGTCCGTCGGAGGCACCCGGCGTGGCGTCACTGCTGTCGCCGGTCCCCTCGGTCTGGATCACGAAGGCGGAGAAGTCGCCGGTCGGGTAGGCCGCAGTAACGACGCCGCGCGTGCGGGCGTACGTCGTCGGGTCGTCGGCGTACGGACTCTCGAACCCGGTGCCCTGGACCTCCGCGATCGTCGCGTCCTCGACCACGACGTCCGGCTCCTCGACCTCGCACGGCTCGTCGACACCGTCGTTCTGCGGAGCCGGAGCACCGGAGACGAAGTCGACTGCGTTGTCGTCGGTGTCTGGCTGGGGTCGGGTCACGACCCGGGAGGCCGCCGTCGTGTTGGTCAGCGCCGGCGCCGCCGCGCCTTCGCGACGCGTGGCCGTGCCATAGCCGACCAGGTCCACCACCGTGGCGCCGCGGCTGATCTCGATCGAGCCGTTGGTCCCACTCATCGCGAGGTCGCCGACGGCGTCGGGGTTCGGGAGCGGTTCAGCGCTCGTATTGGCTCCGGCGGCCTCCTGGACGAGGAAGTATCCGGTGGCCGGCACGGTGCCGCACTCGAGGGTATGGCTGCCTTGGAGGCTCCCGCTTGACGAGAAGTAGCTGACCGTGAGCCCGGTCGCGTCGATGGGCGCCCCGGTGGGGTTGTAGAGCTCGACGAAGTCGTTGCTGCAGCGTGGCGCCGGAGTTGCCGCCGCCGCCGTACACCTCACTGATGACGAGGTCGGTGCCGCCGGGGTTGGCGGACGCCGATGGAGGCGACGGTGACGACGCCGAGACTTCCGGCAGTGAGGGCGAGGCCGGTCAGGGCCGCGAGGGTGCGAGAGCGGGGCATGCGCGAGTCTCCGAGTGGGTGTGGTGAGGGGGTCGCTGATCGCCGTCACCCTAACCCGGTGCCCGGGCCCTGCTCAGACAGGAGTTGATGAACTTCCGGCGACGAAACTGTCGTCAGTTGCCGGTGGGCGTCCGGAGCGCGTGGCGCTGCCGCCAGACGTCGCGGAAGAACTCGTAGCCCGACCACAGGGTCATCGCCACGGCGCCTGCCAGGGCCACCTGGCCGACGTAGAAAAGCACCTCGCCGGCGACGCCGAACTGGTCGAACGCGCCTCCGTGGGCGTCGCCGTGGGGAAGCGGCAGGATGAGGAGGCTGAGCGCGACCGCCTGCAGGGTGGTCTTGATCTTGCCGCTCGCCGAAGCGGCGATCACGACCTGCTGGAGGACCGAGAGCCGCAGCAGGGTGACGCTCCACTCGCGGAGCAGCACGACGATGGTGACCCACCACCAGACGTCGCCCACGATCGAGAGCCCGATCAGCGCCATGCCGGTCATCGCCTTGTCGGCGATGGGGTCCGCGATCTTGCCGAAGTTCGTGATCAGGTCGTGCCTGCGAGCCAGCTCACCGTCGATCAGGTCAGTGATCATCGCCCCCACGAAAAGCGCAAAGGCCACCAGGCGCCACGTGATCGAGTCGCCGCCGTCGTGGAGCAGCGCCCAGCCCAAGAACGGCACCATCACGATCCGGAGCGCCGTCAGCGCGTTGGGCACGTTCACGTTGCTCGACTGTCGTTCGGTCCCGGTCACCTGACCTCCTTCGCGAAGAGGTCCACGCCCTCGGTGCCGACCACCTCGGCCCGCACGATGTCGCCGACCGCTGCCGCGCAGTCGACGAGGTAGGTCGAGCCGTCGACCTCGGGGCCCTGGTGGGAGGCCCGGCCGACGAGCTCGTCGTCGGCAGCGGACTCGACCAGCACCTCGACAGTCTGGCCCATCCGCTCCTCGGCCCGCTGCGCGTTGAGCTCCTCGACCAGCGCCACCACGTGCCCCGTGCGGGCGCGGATCTCGTCGTCGTCCAGCTTGCCCTCGTAGGACGCCGCCTCGGTGCCGTCCTCGTCGGAGTAGCCGAACACGCCGGTGACGTCCATCCGGGCCTCGACCAGGAAGTCGCAGAGCGTCTGGAGGTCGGCCTCGGTCTCCCCGGGGAACCCGACAATGACGTTGGACCGGACGCCGGCCTCAGGAGCGAGCACGCGGACGTCGGCCAGCAGGTTCAGGAACGACTCGGGGTCACCGAAGCGACGCATCCGACGCAGCACCGACGCGCTGGCGTGCTGGAAGGACAGGTCGAAGTACGGCGCGACGCCGGGTGTGGTGGCGATCGCCTCGACCAGGCCGGGCCGGGTCTCGGCAGGCTGCAGGTAGGACACCCGCACGCGTTCGATGCCGTCGACGGCGGCCAGCTCGGGCAGCAGCGTCTCCAGCAGCCGCAGGTCGCCGAGGTCCTTGCCGTAGGAGGTGGAGTTCTCGCTGACGAGGAAGACCTCCTTGACGCCCTGCTCCGCCAGCCAGACCGCCTCGCCGAGCACGTCGCTGGGACGGCGGCTGACGAAGGATCCGCGGAAGGTCGGGATGGCACAGAAGGAACAGCGCCGGTCACAGCCGCTGGCGAGCTTGAGCGGCGCCATCGGGCCGCCGTCGAGCCGACGGCGTACGGCGCGGGGACCGCTGGCCGGAGAATGCCCGGGAACACTCAGGAAGTCATCGTCGACCGACGCGCCGCGCTCGACCGGGGTGATCGGGAGCAGCGTGCGGCGGTCCTGCGGCGTGTGGGCCTCGTGGACCTCACCCGCCACGATCGACCGCAGCCGCGCGGCGATGTCGGGGTAGTCGTCGAACCCGAGCACGGCGTCGGCCTCGGGAAGCGAGGACGCGAGGTCCTTGCCGTAGCGCTCGGCGAGGCAGCCGACCGCGACCACGGCCTGGGGACGACCGGTTGCCTTGAGGTCGGCGGCCTGGAGCAGCGTGTCGACGCTGTCCTTCTTCGCGGCCTCGACGAATCCGCAGGTGTTGACCACGACCGTGTCGGCGTCCTCGGCCTCGTCGACCAGCAGGAACCCACCGGCCTCCAGGCGACCCGCCAGCTCCTCGGAGTCCACCTCGTTGCGCGCGCAGCCGAGGGTCACCAGGGCGACCGAGAGCGGGGCGGGGGCGGACGTAGTCATCTCCGCACGAGTATGCCGGGTCTGACCCGGGTCACCAGATTCGTCGCGTGACGGCGGTGACCCGGATCACGAGTCGGTCGTTCAGGGAGTGACGGTGAAGATGTCCTCGGCGTGGCGGCCGGTGGCACCGAGCGCCTCGTGGTCCTGACCGTCCACCCGCACCGTCAGCGAGCCGTCCGATGACCCGACCCGCACCGGCGGCGACACCTGCAGCGTCCGGCTCTCGCCAAAGGCCAGGCCGCCCTTGAACACCACGTTGCCGGCCCCGTCGCGCACGATGACCTGCGCGCCACCGCCGGCCGCGGTCAG
Source organism: uncultured Actinomycetota bacterium (assembly GCA_963804845.1). GTDB lineage: Bacteria > Actinomycetota > Actinomycetes > Propionibacteriales > Nocardioidaceae > Nocardioides. The sequence goes on from CAWDSA010000007.1 coordinate 1,730,521, forward strand.
CACGACCGGCACCTCGGGCGCAGCCTTGCCGCCGCCGTTGCCGACGCCGGCCGAGCCGTTGAGGACCGGGGTCGCGCCCCGAAGGTCGATCGGGTTGTCCATGACCAGGCGGGCGACCGACCACGCCAGCACGAGTGCCATCACGGCCGCCACCAGCACCGACCAGTTCGGGCCACCGCGGGTGCCTCGGATCGAGCCGTGCGAGCCGGTCGCCAGCTCCGCCTCGAAGACCCGCCGCGGGTTGATGGGGGCATCTGAGTAGCGCTCGTCGTACGTCGTGAGAAGGGGTGCGACCTCGACGCCGAGGACGCGGGCGAGCGTGCGGAGGTGGCCGCGGGCGTAGAAGTCGCCGCCGCACGGTGTGAAGTCGTCGACCTCGATCGACTCGATGACGTGGGGCCGGATCCGGGTGCGCTCGGCCAGCTGGTCGACGGTGAGGCCCAACCGGGTCCGGGCGGCTGCGAAGTCGGGCCCGATGACCGGGTCCGCGGCGGGCTCGACGGCGAACTCGTCGACCAGGAGCGGCTCGACGGCGCTGCCCTCGCGGGCGATCGGCGCGACGCGCTCGCTCCAGACCTGCGTGTCCTCGACCAGGCTGACACTGCCGGGACGACGCAGCTCCCGACCGCCCTCGGCCAGCTCGTCGAGGTCCTCCTCGACCTCGACGCGGACCTCGATCCTCGATGCGGTGGCGGGCTCGCGCAGAGGGCTGGGTGTCTCGCTGGGCGCGATCTCCGGTGTCGACTCGACCACGTCGGGTGCAGGCTCTCGCTGGAAGAGTCCGGCGACCAGGTAGATGCCATGCGCCAGAAGTGGACGCAGCGCGGGGAGCCGTCGGCGGGGTGCGACCTCGGTGGACTCACCCGCGACCTCATGGGTCTCGACAGTCTCGACCGCCGTTGAATCCAGTTCGGGCGCTGTGTCCGCCAGCTCGATGACCCGGCTGGTGGGGCCAGCCAGGGCGGTCAACGCCGCGGTCAGGTCGCTCGCATTCACCCGGGTCGAGAGACCGAGGGGAAGGGCGAACGGAGCGCCGTACAGCTTCTGGCTGAGTTGTGACTGGCGGCGCGCACTGCCGTCGAGCTCCTCCAGGAGCCGGGCCGGGTTGTGCACCACCATCACCAGCCGGCCGTCGCGGAACAGCCCGCGGCGCGGGGTGTGCTCGACCCGGTGGAGTGCCCCCCACGGGAGCCCGCGCCAGGCCCGGCCGAGCCGGATCCGCACGCCCTGGGTGTCGGCCACGAGCAGGGGTGTCCGGGCGTCGACCAGTGCGGCGAGGTAGCCGATGCCGAGCACGCCGAGGACGCCGGCCATGGTCCAGTCGAGGACGGCGCCGGACTCCGACGCTCGTGCCAGGTAGGCGATCGCAACGGCGGAGGCGAGGCCGCCGACCAGCGCAGCCAGTCCCGCGTTGCGGCGGACCACCACACTCTCCGGTGCCAGCGCCAGGCCGGTCGGGGTGCCCGGATCGTCGTTCGGTCCGTCGGACTCGTAGTCGGGCTCAGACTCCAGGCTGCTCATACTGCCTCCCCCTGCACAGTCGCGATGACGCTGTCGATCTCGTCGGGCTTGACGAGCACGTCGCGGGCCTTCGACCCCTCACTGGGGCCGACCACACCACGGCTCTCGAGGATGTCCATCAGCCGACCCGCCTTGGCGAAGCCGACCCGGAGCTTGCGTTGCAGCATCGAGGTCGAACCGAACTGCGTCGAGACGACCAGCTCGATGGCCTGGATCACCAGGTCGAGGTCGTCACCGATGTCGTCGTCCAGGTCGCGCTTGGCCTGCTGCGGCGCGGTCACGTCCTCGACGTACGTCGGCTGGAGCTGCGTCTTGCAGTGGGCGACGACCTGGTGGACCTCGGCCTCGGTCACCCACGAGCCCTGCACGCGGACCGGCTTGGACGCACCCATCGGCAGGAAGAGTCCGTCTCCCTGGCCGACCAGCTTCTCCGCACCCGGCTGGTCGAGGATGACCCGGCTGTCGGCGAGCGAGGACGTCGAGAACGCGAGACGTGAGGGCACGTTCGCCTTGATCAGGCCGGTCACCACGTCGACGCTCGGGCGCTGCGTCGCGAGCACCAGGTGGATGCCGGCCGCCCGTGCGAGCTGGGTGATCCGGACGATGGCGTCCTCGACGTCGCGCGGCGCGACCATCATCAGGTCGGCCAGCTCGTCGACGATCACCAGCAGGTAGGGGTACGGCGCCAGCGCGCGCTCGCTCCCGGGAGGCACCTCGACCTTGCCGGCGCGCACCGCCTTGTTGAAGTCGTCGATGTGGCGGAAGCCGAAGTTGGCCAGGTCGTCGTAGCGCATGTCCATCTCGCGCACGACCCAGGCCAGGGCCTCGGCGGCCTTCTTGGGGTTGGTGATGATCGGCGTGATCAGGTGCGGGACGCCCTCGTAGGCGTTCAGCTCGACCCGCTTGGGGTCGATCATGATCATCCGCACCTCGTCGGGCGTGGCCCGCATCAGCACCGAGGTGACCATGGAGTTGATGAACGACGACTTGCCGGAGCCGGTGGCGCCAGCCACCAGCAGGTGCGGCATCTTGGCGAGGTTGGCGACCACGAAGCCGCCCTCGACGTCCTTGCCGAGCCCGGCGACCATCGGGTGGTGGTCGGAGCGGGCGTTGCCCGACCGGAGCACGTCGCCGAGGGAGACGATCTCCTTGTCGACGTTGGGGATCTCGATGCCGATGGCGGACTTGCCGGGGATCGGGCTCAGGATCCGGACGTCGGCCGAGGCCACGGCGTACGCGATGTTCTTGGAGAGCGCGGTCACCTTCTCGACCTTGACGGCCTGGCCGAGCTCGACCTCGTAGCGGGTGACGGTCGGGCCGCGGGTGTAGCCGGTGACCTGGGCGTCGATGCCGAACTCCTCCAGCACCTGGGTGAGCCGACCGACGACGTCGTCGCTGGCCTTCGACCGGGCCTTGTGGGGCGAGCCCGGCTTGAGGGCGCTGTTGTCGGGCAGGGTGTAGGTGATGTCGCCGGACAGGGCGAGCTGCTCGACGCGCGGGGGGATCGGGGTATGCGGAGGTGGCTCGAGCTCGACCCTCTCCTCCACCACGGGCGTGGGCTCGGTCGGCTCGTCGTCGTCGAGCGCCTGCTCACGCTGGCGACGGAGCTTCCTCAGCTGGCGCTCGGTCAGGACCGGTGAGTCGTAGGCCGGGTCGCCCATGTCGGGGTCGATGTCGCTGCGGCTCCGGATCGGCTGGGTGACGTCTCCCTCGTCCACCTCCGGCTTCGGGGTGCGTCCGAGCAGCCGGTCGCGCAGCGCGCCGAGCCGTGCGGGTACCTGGTAGACCGGCGTCGCGGTGATCACCAGCGCACCGAACAGCGACAGCAGCACCAGCACGGGCACCACGACGTACGCCGAACGGAGCAGGTCCAGCAGCAGGCTGGCCACGACGAAGCCGATGGCGCCGCCGCCGAACTGGAGGTCGCTGGCATCGCCGACCTGGGGCTGGGGGTTGCCGCTCGCGATCTGGACGATGCCGAGGACACCGAATCCGAGGGCGAGCCAGCCGATCACCTGCCGACCGGCCGGGCCGTTGTGCTCGGGGTCGCGCATGTTGCGCCAACCGATCAGGACCAGCATGACCGGGACGAGCCAGCCGACCTTGCCGACCGAGCCGGACACGACCGTGCGGCCGAACTCCATGACTCCACCCGGGAGCTGCCACCAGACGGCGGCTGCCGCCACGACTGCGAGAGCGATCAGGAACAGCCCCACACCGTCACGTCGTTGCTCGGGCTCGAGGTCGCGCGCCGCACCGCCGATCTTGCGGGCGCCGGTACCGACGCCGTGGGCGGTGGCCATCCAGGTCGCGCCGACGCCCCGACCGACCGCGCCGAAGGCGCGCGAGACCGGACCGCGGCCGCTGCGGACGGCACGCGGTGCTGGACGCCGGCTCCTGCTGGACCGGGTACTCCGTGATCGGGAGGTCGAGCGCTTCTTCGGCTTGGCCTTCGACTTCGACCTGGAGGCCGAGGACCGTGACGAGGACGTGCTCTTGCTCCGCGACCCCGGCGGGGAAGACGTACGGGTCGCCATGCTCGAAGGCTAGGCCACAGTCACACCAGTCACAGGGATCACACGTTGCGTGTCGTCGTACCGGCCTGCACCGGAAGTCGCCGGCGGGTGTGCTCCGGACCCACTCCGAGCGCGTGCTGCTCGAGCCTGCGGTCGAGGTCACGGTTGGGCCGACGTACGACGACCAACGGGTCAGGCAGTGGGCTGTGGGATGGTCTCGACAGCCGCTCGCTGCGCTCGCTGCTCGACCAGCTACGTCGCGTCCAGAGCCGCCCGTGGACCCGGTCGTGGCCGCGAGCCGACTGATCCTGCGATCAGCCGGCCGCGAGCGGGATCCGGAGCGTGAACTCGCTGCCGGAGCCGAGCTCTGATCGCACCCTGATGTCGCCGCCGTGGAGCTCGGCGATGGTGCGGGAGATCGCCAGCCCCAGGCCGGTGCCGGGAATGGTGAGCGCCTCGGGGTTGGTGGAGCGGTGGAACGCGGAGAACAGGTGGACCTGGTCCGTCGGCGAGATGCCGAGGCCGGTGTCGCTCACGACAACCTCTCCGTAGCCCTCTTGCTCCCGCACGACGACCTCGATCCGGCCCCCCGGCGGGGTGTACTTCACCGCGTTGCTGCAGAGGTTGTCGACGACCCGCGGCAGCTCTTCGGCATCCCCCACGACGACCACGGGCGACTCCGGCTCGGTCAGCCGCAGCGACACGCCGGCGGACTGCACCTGGAGACGGAGCATCTCGAGCGAGCCGGTGCACAGGTCGATCAGGTCGAGCGGCACCCGGTGGAGCTCGTGACCGCCCTGGATGCGCGAGTAGTTGAGGAGATTGGTGACCAGCCGGTCGAGCCGGGCCGCGTTGCGACCGATGGCGCTCACCGAAGTCGGCTGTACGCCGGACTCCTCCAGCAGCTCGGTGTGACCGATGATCGACGTCAGCGGCGTCTTCAGCTCGTGGGAGATGGTCGCGATCAGCTCGCCCTTGTAGCGGTCCAGCTCACGCAGCTCGACGAGGAGCCGACGCTCAGTTCGCCGCAACCGGACGTCACGCACCAGACGGCCGAGCTCGCGGCCCGCTTCCTGGAGCGCGTCGACCTCGTCGGCGTCGAAGTTTCCATGCGAGTCGTCCCGGAGCACGGCGACGTACCCCAGGACTTCACGGTCCACCCCGATCGCCACCAGGGCACCGTGGGACCAGTCGAACTGCTCCAGCTGGCGCCGGACCAGTGGCGCCGACTCGAGATCGCCGAAGTCGTCGTCGCGACGCGAGTAGAGGTGCACGCGCTGCACGCCCCGGGCGGCGAACCTGACCAGGTCGTCGCGCAAGGCCAGCGCCAGCTCCTCACTGCCGTGGTTGGGGTGCGGCCTGCCTGCGGCGTGGTTCTCGGGATCCTCGAGGTTGTCCGCGAAGCACCGCAACGACACCTGGGCGACGGGGATCGCCGCATAGAGGGCGTCGGCCGCCTCCTCCAGGGCGGGTTGGAGCTCCACGTGGCCCGAGAGGAGCGCCAGCTTCTTCAGCGCCTCCCCGAGCTTCACCTGTCGGCTGAGCTGCTCGCGTCGCTGTGCGTTCTCGAGGGCCAGACCTGCCTGGACCACGAACATCTCCAGCAGCTCGCGCTGCTGCTGGTTCGGGATCTTGTTGCCCGGCGGGAGGTCGACCGCCATGTTGCCCAGGAGCTTGCCGGTCGCGGAGTAGAGCGGGGCGTAGAGCGCATCGAGGGGGTGCCACGCCTCGGGGTCGTCCGACACCTCGATGTTGGGCACCCACAGGCTCTCGATCTGCTCCGGTGGCAGCCGGTCATGGGGGACGAAGCGGAGGATTCCCCAGTGGTCGGCGATGGAGAACTCGCGACCGAGCACGTTCTCTGCCGGTGTCCGGCGTCCGATGATCTCCTCACGGACCGTGTCGTCACCACCGACCGCCGCCATCACCAGCGTGTCGCCCTCCAGGCGCGAGATCGCGGCCACCCCGTAGCCCAGGCCCTCGCACACGCCCTGCGCGATCTCCTCGAGGACCTCGGCAAGGTCGGCGGAGGAGCTGACGCGTCGGGTCACCTCGTAGAGGCGCCTGACACCGTCCGCATGGAATGTGTCGAACCGGGCCATCGATCCTCTCCGAGCTGCGCGGTCAGGCCTCGATGACCACCGGGATGATCATCGGGCGGCGTCGATGGGTGCTGTTGACCCACCGTCCCACCACTCTTCGTACTGTCTGCTGCCGCTGGTAGGCGTCTCCCACACCTTCACCGGCGGCGCGGTGGAGGGCGTCGATGATCGGTTGCTTGATCTCGTCGAAGGTCGAGTCATCCTCAGCGAAACCACGTGCGTGGATCTCCGGACCCCCCGACACCTTGCCGGTCACGGAGTCCACGACAACGATGACAGAGATGAAGCCCTCTTCGCCGAGGATTCGCCGGTCCTTGAGGTCGGACTCGGTGATGTCCCCCACAGACGATCCGTCGACGAAGACGTAGCCGCACTCGACCTTGCCCGCGATGGTGGCGACACCGTCGACCAGGTCCACGACGACGCCGTCCTCCGCGATCACCACGTTGTCGTGCGGGACACCGGTACGACGGGCGAGCTCACCGTTGGCCAGCAGGTGGCGGATCTCGCCATGGACCGGCAGCACGTTGCGGGGCCGGACGATGTTGTAGCAGTAGAGCAGCTCGCCGGCGCTGGCGTGGCCGCTGACGTGGACCAGTGCGTTGCCCTTGTGGACCACGTTGGCGCCCCACCGGGCCAGCCCGTTGATCACCCGGTAGACGGCGTTCTCGTTGCCCGGGATCAGGCTGGAGGCCAGGACGACCGTGTCGCCGGCCTCGATGTGGACGAAGTGGTGGCTGCCCTGGGCGATCCGGCTGAGCGCGCTCAACGGTTCCCCTTGGCTACCGGTGGAGACGAGCACCTGTCGTTCCGGCGCGAGGTCGGTGAGCTCCTTGGGGTCGACCAGCACATCTGGTGGCACCGTGAGGTAGCCGAGGTCGCGGGCGATCGCCATGTTGCGCACCATCGAGCGACCGACGTAGGCGACCTTCCGGTCGTGCTCGACGGCGGCGTCGAGGATCTGCTGGACCCGGTGGACGTGGGAGGCGAAGCAGGCCACGATGATCCGCTGCTCGCTCTCGTGGAACACCCGCTCCAGGACCGGCGCGATGTCCTGCTCGGAGGTGGTGAACCCGGGCACCTCCGCGTTGGTCGAGTCGACCATGAAGAGGTCGACGCCCTCCTGGCCCAGTCGCGCGAAGGCCCGGAGATCGGTGATCCGCCCGTCGAGGGGCAGCTGGTCCAGCTTGAAGTCGCCGGTGTGGAGCACCAGCCCGGCGCCGGTGCGGATCGCGACCGCGAGCGCGTCGGGGATCGAGTGGTTGACCGCGACGAACTCGAGGTCGAACGGGCCGAAGCTGATCCGGTCGCCCTCACGGACCTTGTGGTGAACGGTCTCGCGCAGCCGGTGCTCGCGCAGCTTGCTGTCGAGCAGGGCCAAGGTGAGCTCCGAGCCGACGAGCGGGATGTCGCCTCGCTCGCGCAGCAGGAACGGGGTGGCCCCGATGTGGTCCTCGTGCCCGTGGGTCAGGACCAGCGCCTCCACGTCGTCGAGGCGACCCCGGATCGGTTCGAAGTCGGGAAGGATGAGGTCGACGCCCGGGTGGTTCTCCTCGGGGAAGAGCACGCCGCAGTCCACGATCAACAGTCGGCCGTCGTACTCGAAGACGGTCATGTTGCGACCCACTTCGCCCAGGCCCCCGAGCGGGATGATCCGGAGTCCTCCCTCGGCGAGCTCGTCGGGCGCGGACAGTTCCGGGTGGGGGTGGGACATCTGGTCTCTTTCGTGTGGTGGATCCGCGCAGGCCGAAGGCCGGGCGGTCAGATCAGGCCGGACGCCGCCAGGCCGGCGCGCAGATCGGCGACCTCCTGGTCGGTGAGGGGCACCAGCGGCGCGCGGACGCGGCGGTTGTCGATGACCCCGAGCAGCTCGAGGGCCGCCTTGGCGCTCGTCGCGCCGTAGTTGGGCACCCCCATGATCGCGTCCATGGCCGGCAGCAGCCGGTGGTAGAGGGCGAGCGCTCCCGCGTGGTCGCCGTGGAAGAAGGCGCCGGCCATCGCGGCCAGCATCTGGCCACCGGCGTGGCCCACGACCGACACGAAGCCACAGGCGCCGTGGGCCAGCCAGCCGAGGTTGGCGTGGTCGTCGCCGGAATAGATGCTGTAGCCCAGGTCGATGACCCGGAGGCCACGCGCGAAGTCGCCGACGGCGTCCTTGACGGCGACCACCGAGTCGAGCTCCTTGGCCGCGGCGTACGTCTCCAGCGAGATGGTGGTGGCGGTCCGGCCGGGCACGTCGTAGAGCATCACCGGAACGTCAGTGGCCTGGGCCACCTCGGTGAAGTGGTGGAGCACGCCCTGCTGGCTCGGCTTGCTGTAGTAGGGCGTCACCACCAGCAAGCCATCGGCGCCGAGCTTCTCGGCCTGTCGAGCGAGCTCGACGGAGTGGGCGGTGGCATTGGTGCCGACACCGGCCACGACCTTGGCATGCTGGCCGACGGCATCCTTGACGACGCGCAGGATCTCGCCGTCTTCCGCCACGGTGGTGGTGGGCGACTCGCCCGTCGTCCCGCTCACCACGAGGCCGTCGTGACCGTTGTCGACCAGATGGGCGGCGATCGCACCGGTCTGGTCCAGGTCGACCGACCCGTCGGCGGCAAAGGCCGTTGCCATCGCCGTCATCATCCGACCGAAAGGCGCCTCGGGAGCGGTGGCGGGGGTCATGCGGTCAGGATATCGGCTCCTTTACCCCGATCCGGGCGGCGGCGGGCAGGTTTGCCGGTTTTGCTCCGCGCCGGCGGGTCACGCGATCACCATGGGCTTTGCGCCCACCCCCCGGGGCGCACATCACGTTGTGGAGGGATTGTGAGCCCGTCAGCCCCCCGTCACCGGCTCGAGCGACCCGCGCGGCGCCCGCGCGCCCGGCTCATCGTCGGCCTGCTCGTCGCACTGGTGCTCATCCCCACGGGTGCCTCGTTCGCCGTACCCGGCAGCGTGCCCCCGAACAACCCTCCCGGTCAGGGCGCCGGCGCCCCCACGCCGACCGACCCGCAGACGCCGGTGTGGGCCGGCTACCCCGGCACCAACGAGGCGCACGACTCCTACGGCTATCCGTGGCCGGCCGCGCCTGACTGTGACGAGTCCACGGCCGGGACCGGCGGCTGCGTCAACGACGGCCTGGGCTTCTTCCAGGGCCAGTGCACCTCGTGGGTCGCGCACCGGCTCGGTCAGCGCAACGGCTTCACCTTCACCAACTGGTACGACGGCGTCCACTGGGGTGACGCCGCCGACTGGGCCAAGGCCGCCAAGTCGGTCGGCATCAAGCCGAACAAGGTGCCGGCCGTCGGCAGCGTGGGCTGGTACGCCCGCGGTCACGTCTCCTACGTCGAGGCGGTCAACTCCGACGGCAGCATCGTGATCTCCGAGATGAACACCGACGGCCACAACGGCTTCCACGTGGTGACGGTGACCCCCGGCGGTGCCGGCTGGCCCGACAGGTTCATCCACCTCGCCGACGTGGTCCCGGTCGACTACACCCCACCCGATGCACCACCGGCGCTGGTCGCCAACCCGGTCGAGCGCGGCGTGGCGGTCAGCTGGGAACAGCCCGCTGACGACCTGGGCGTCACCGGCTACCACGTCCTCCGCAACGGCCGGCCCCTCGCCACCACGTCCGTCCCGACCTTTGTCGACCGCCAGGCCTCGCCCGGTCAGGCCTACACCTACTCCGTCGAGGCCTACGACGCGGCGGGCAACGTGTCGGAAGCCGCCACGACCCCGCTCCGACAGGGCGTGGTCGCACCGCCCGGCCGGGAAGGTGACTTCCTGCCCGGCTCGGCCCGCTTCGTGACCGTCGACGACCGGGAGCTGCTCTGCGGTCGACTCGGCACGGTCGGCCACCAACGGGTCGGCTGCCGGCTCCGTACGGCCGGCGGTCCCGTCGTCGTACGCACCGGTCGCGAGGTCCCCTGGGGCTCGGCGCAGAGCCAGGTGTTCCTGCCCGGGCCAGATGACCGCGTCTGGTTCTGTCGTTCCCTCGAAGCGCGTGGCGATGCGCTGGCCTGTCTGCCGTTCGACCCCGCGTCGCGCACCTGGGGCTTCGACCGGGTCGACCGCGTCCGCGCCGCTCTCGTCGATGCCACGTGGCTGGTCACGCCTACCGGCCCCGCGCGCTGCGGCATGGTCTCCGACCGGGCCACGTGCTCGGTCGTGACCGACTCCGGCTGGCAGGCGCCGCGCCGGGCGCAGGACGCTCGACCGGGCGACCCGTTGTCGCGGGCCTTCGTCCTGACCGAGGGCCGGGTCGCCTTCTGCCGGGTCGTCGAGGGTCGAGCGACCTGCAACGAGCTCGGCGGTCAGGGTGTCTGGCGCCGCAGCGTGGTCCGCGGTACCGATGTGGCACACGGTCGCTGGCTGGCCCGCCCCACGGGACCCGCGCTCTGCCCCGTCGGCGGCGGCGAGTGCCGCACCGTGTCGCGCAGCCACCCCTGATAACCGGTTGTCCCCCGGCCGTCTGCCGGGTTGGCTGGTCGGCCATGGACGGATTCGACCCGCTGCAGAGCTTCGGCCCCGACGTGGCCGCGCGCTACGACGACGAGCCGCGCGGTGACGAGGACCAGACGGTCGAGTTCCTCGTCGAGGTGGCCGCCGGCCGGGCGGTCTGCGAGTTCGCGATCGGCACGGGCCGGATCGCCGTACCTCTGGCCGCGCGGGGTGTCGACGTCTGCGGCATCGACCAGTCGCCGGCCATGCTCGACCTGCTGCGCGAGCGCAACCCCGACATCCCGGTCGTGCGGGGCGACATGACGACTGACGCTCCAGCCGGAAGCTTCGGTCTGATCTTTCTCGTCTTCAACACGATCGGGAACGTGCTGACCCAGGAGGGTCAGGTCGCGGTCTTCCGCAACGCCGCGTCCCGGCTGCTCGACGACGGCGTCTTCGTGATCGAGAGCGCGACGCCGTGGCAGATGTTCAGCCGGAGCCAGTTCGTCGAGGCGGAGTACGTCGGCAACGACGCGGTGGTGCTCGACGTGAATCGCTTCGACGCCTCGACCCAGCTCCTGTCGGAGAACCACGTCACGATCTCCGCCGAGGGCGTCCGGCTCGGGCCGATCGCGCAGCGGCTGACCACCCCGGCCGAGCTCGACCTGATGGCGCAACTGGCCGGGCTACGGCTGGTCGACCGGTGGGGCGGCTGGCTGCGCGAGCCGTTCACCGGCGACAGCCGACGGCACGTCAGCGTCTGGTCTCGGTGAGAATCGAGCCGTGCTGACCCCTGCCCAACGGGCGCTGCTGGACGCCTGGCTGCCTGGAGCGTCGGTGACGCAGGACCACACCTGGGACGCGCTGGGGCTGCGCGCGGTGCTGGAGCTCGAGCACGACGGCGAGCGCTACATCCTCAAGGCAGGTGGACCGGACGACGGCCACATGGCCCGCGAGATCCGGGCCCACCACTCGTGGCTCTCGCCGTGGACCACGCGGGGGCGCGTCCCGGCGTACGTCGCCAGCGATGCCGCGCAGCGGATGCTGTTGACCCGGTTCCTGCCCGGCTCTCTCGTGGAGGGCTCCCCCGCTGCCGAGGATCCCGACACCTTCCGGCAGGCGGGCGTGCTCCTGCGACTGCTGCACCACCAGCCCGGTGTCGAGGACTCGGCGTACGAAGAGCGGGCGACTGCGCGGTCGCTGGCCTGGCTCGGCCGGCCGCACCGGATCGAGCCGGCAGTCGAGGCTCGTCTCCGCGAGGTCATCGCGACGTGGGACCCGGGCGTCGCCGTGACGCTGGTGCCCACCCACGGCGACTGGCAGCCCCGCAACTGGATCATCCACGACGGTGTCGTCAGCGCCATCGACCTCGGCCGCGCCGACCTCCGCCCCGCGGCCACCGACCTGGCCCGCCTCGCCGCCGGCGACTTCCGCCGTGACCCGACCCTCGAGGCCGCGTTCCTCGAGGGTTACGGCCCCGACCCCCGCTCTGCCGAACCGGACGGGCCTGCCGACTGGCACCGGATCCGCGTCCGCGAGGCGATCGGCACCGCCGTCTGGGCCTACCAGGTCGGCGACGAGCGGTTCGAGCAGCAGGGCCACCGGATGATCGCCGAGGCGTTGGCAGACTGCCCGTGAGGGCCGCGGTTTCCCCGCATATGCGGGGAAACCGACACTTCCCGGGGGAAACTTGCCCCCCGAAGTCACCGACTCGCCCAGGAAGTCCCGGTCGCGTTCAGACCCGCTCCCACCAGACCCAGTCGAGATCGGGCCGCGAGACCCGCCGCACCTCGACCCACTCCTCCAACGAGAACGACGGGTAGTGGGCGTCGCCCTCGACGCTGAGGTGGACCTCGGTGAGGACCTGGTGGGTCAGCCGTGGCATCGCCTGTCGGTAGATCTGCGTCCCACCGGCGACGACGGTGTCACCGTCGCGGTCCTCAGCGAGCGCGAACGCGTCGTCGAGGGTGTGGGCGACGTCGACGCCTTCGTGGGACCAGTCGTCATTGCGGGTGACCACGATCGTGTGGCGGCCCGGGAGGGGGCGGCCGATCGAGTCGAACGTGAGCCGGCCCATCACCAGCGTGTGCCCCAGCGTCTCGGCCTTGAAGTGGGCGAAGTCGTCGGGGATGTGCCACGGAATCCGACCCTGGTCGCCGATGACGCGGTTGTCGGCGTACGCCGCCACCGCGACGACCCGCCGCTCAGACTGCAATCGGGGCCTTGATGCCGGGGTGGGGGTCGTAGCCCTCGACCGAGATGTGCTCGAGGTCGAACTCGTCGAGCGACTTCACCGAGGGATCGAGCAGCAGGCGCGGCAGCGGCCGCGGCTCGCGCGTGAGCTGCAGCCGGGCCTGGTCGAGGTGGTTGGAGTAGAGGTGGGCGTCGCCGAGGGTGTGGACGAAGTCGCCGACCTCGAGATCGGTCACCTGGGCGACCATGTGGGTGAGCAGCGCGTACGACGCGATGTTGAACGGGACGCCGAGGAACACGTCGGCGGAGCGCTGGTAGAGCTGGCACGACAACCGCCCGCCGGCGACGTAGAACTGGAAGAACGCGTGGCACGGCGCCAGGGCCATCTGCGGGATGTCGGCGACGTTCCACGCGCTGACGATGTGGCGGCGGCTGTCGGGGTCGCGGCGCAGGTTGTCGACGAGCTGGGCGACCTGGTCGACGTGGCGCCCGTCGGGCGTCGGCCACGACCGCCACTGGTAGCCGTAGACCGGGCCGAGGTCACCGTCGGCGTCGGCCCACTCGTCCCAGATCGTCACGCCCCGGTCCTGCAGCCACTTCACGTTGGTGTCGCCGCGGAGGAACCAGAGCAGCTCGGCGAACACCGAGCGGGTGTGGACCTTCTTCGTGGTGACCAGCGGGAAGCCCTCGGCCAGGTCGAAGCGCAGCTGGTGGCCGAAGACCGACAGCGTGCCGGTGCCGGTGCGATCGCCCTTCTCCGCGCCCTCGTCGAGGATCCTCTGGAGGAGGTCGAGGTAGGCCTGCATAGGACGACCCTACGCCCGGATGTCGGCCTGTCCGTGGAGGATCGTCGTGGCGTCGCCGCCCACCCAGATCGTCTCCCCGTCCTGCTCGACGTGGACCCGCCCGGCCCGCCCGATCGCGGTCCCCTGGGCGGCGACGTACGACGTCGGCAGCACCGTGCCGGACAGCCACTGGGCGATGCCGGCATTGAGGCTGCCGGTGACCGGGTCCTCGGTGATCCCGGACTCCGCCGGGCAGAAGGCACGCACCTCGCACGCGGTGTCCCCGCGTCCGGAACCAGTAGATGCGAAGGCCCACCACGCCGACGTCCTGATGGAGTGCGGAGAAGTCGGGCCGCAGCGCGAGCACCTGTTCGGCGTCGGCCAGCAGCACGCCCATCCAGCCCGGACCGTTGTCGATCCAGGCCGAGTCGACCACGTCGCTCGCCGCGATTCCGAGCGGCGCCAGCACACCGTCGAGATCGGCCTCGTCGACCGGGCCGGAGCGGATCAGGGGCGGAGCGGCGAACGCCAGCCGCTCCGCTACGTCGCAAGGTCACCAGGCCGGCACCGCACTCCTGCACCAGCTGACCGGGCACCGACGGTCACCCGCCCGCCTCCAGCCACGCGTGCGCCGAGCCGATCGTCGGGTGGCCGGCGAACGGGAGCTCGGAGCTCGGCGTGAAGATCCGCAACCGGTAGTCGGCTCCCGGGTCGCGGGGAGTGAGCAGGAACGTGGTCTCGCTCAGGTTGGTCCAGCGGGCGAACGCGCGCATCTCGTCGTCGGTGACGCCATCGGCGGCATGGACGACCGCGACCGGGTTGCCCAGCAGCGGGGTGGATGAGAAGACGTCGACCTGCCGGAACTCGTGCACAGTGGAACGCTAGCGGTCAGCGCGCCAGCACCGGCGCGTCCGGCGACTCCCTCGGAACCCGAGCGACCTCGACGCAGACGTCGTCCCGGTCGGGCACGCACTCGTAGACCCGGTAGTCGCCCTGGTCCGGCATCTGCAGGGTGTCCTGGTAGATCTTGTCCTGCAGCTTGTGGAGCACGGTCACGAGGAACGTGTCATCGCCGGCATACGTCCACGACAGAGCCTGGTCGCTGGGCGAGTGCATCCGCGGCACCTCCTGCGCCGTCGAGGTCTCGTAGACCGTGAGGTCGTCGTCCACGACGGCCATGACGTAGCGGCCGTCGGTGGTCAACCGGGCATCGGTACCGACCACCGGCCGAGGAGAGTCGAACGGCTGCGCCTGCACCAGCAGCTCCCCCGGCCCGTCGGCGCGGCTGATGGAGGCGCCCTCAGCCATGTCGACCAGCTCGCCTGCGAGGGAGAACGCGTCGCCCGGCAGCGGCTCCCAGGCGAAGTCCGTGTCCTGGATGCGGTAGTGGACGCGCTCGTCGTCGATCGCGACCGGCCCGCTCCCGCCGACCGGCTGACCACCCCCGGTGCCGAGAGCCGCGAGGGAACGGCGGCCGACCTCGTCCCCGATCGCCGTGTCGAACACGACGAGCTCGGGATCGCCCGTCCCGGGATCTGCCCAGGCCACCCAGCCGTTGTCCGGTTCCACCACCAGGGGCGTATCTGTGACGGTGTCGCCGATCTGCCGCTGCTCGCCGTCGTTCTCGACGAACAGCACCTGTCCCTCGTCATTGCTGAGCACGACCCCGTCGGGTACCGAGACCAGCTGGAGCACCGGCCGTACGCCGACGGTGACGTCAGGCAGATGGAGCTTCCCGTTCGCGTACCACGCGACGGGGAGCGGGTTCGCGGCCCGGTCGATGTCACCGACCGTGTCGAGCCGGTTGGAGAGCCAGTTCCCGGCCAGGACGAGGACCACGAGAACCGCGGCGACGGCACCGGCGCGGGTCCATACCTTCCGGCGCCGGGCGCGCGAGCGCTCAGCGACGTCCCCGGCGTGGAGCGCGTCGACCGGCACCGCCTCGAGGGCCAACCGGACGTCGGCATCGGCGAGCCGGGGACGAGCCGCCGGCAGGGGCGTCGAGGACGTCGGCGACCTGGTCCTCCGACAGCTCCGCGACGTACTCGAGCACCACCACCATCCGGTCCCCCGGCGTCATCGCGGCCAGGGCGGCCTCGACCTGCTCTCGGCGCTCGGCCTGCTCCGCCAGTCCAGGGGGTACGGCGCGGGCGACCTTCGGCGGGAGTGGAGTGTCCGGGTCGGAGTCCGCGTCGCGCAGGTGGCGATCGCGCGCGTCGAGCACTTCGCGGTAGACCGCGACGTCGACGTCCTCCTCGCGGCTGAGCCGCTGCCAGTCGGGGTAGATCCGGACCAGCCCGTCGAGCGCGATCGCGTGGGCGTCGCCTTCGGGATGGCCGAGGAGGACGAGGGTGCGGACGAGCGCGGGCCAGCGGGCCGCCAGGTAGGCGCTGAACTCGCTGTCGTCCCGGTTCATCTCACGGTGCCCATGTCACTGGGTGTTCGGAGCGAGCGCCTTGCTCGATTGCCGGTGTGGTCACGCGTGGAGCGACATCGGGCCGTAGACGACCCGCTCGTGCTCCAGCAGGGTCACCTGGTCGACGCCCTCGCCGGCGAGGTCGGACCAGATCTCGCCGACCCACGACTCGGCGTCGGCCTGGCTGGTGAACCGCTGCCCTGCGTAGTCGTGGGAGACGGCGACCTCGGCCCCCGTCGCGTCCTCCATCCGCCACCACCAGGGCCGCTCGGCCGGGGTGGGCTGACGGAACGTGGCGGGCTGGTCGGGCAGGTTCATGTCAGGACTCCCGGACGCTCGTGTCGACGAAGGGCGGCTGCGTGAGCGCGAAGACCTCCCGCCGCCCACGAATATCCACGCCCAGCTCGGCCTCCGGGTTGACCATCGTCGGCACCAGCGCCAGGCCGATCCCCTTGCGGAGAGTCGGGCTGAACGTGCCGGAGGTGACCTGGCAGAGGGGGACGTCGGAGACCAGCGAGACCGTCATCCCCGGGCGGGGGATGCCGCGGCCGGTCGCGACGAGACCGCGCAGCAGCCGCTTGGGACCGGCCTCCTTCTCCTCGCGCAGCCGTCGGCTCCCCCAGAAGCGTTCTTTCTTCCACCCGACCGCCCAGCCCAGCCGGGCCTCGTTGGGGGTGGTGTCGAGAGTGATGTCCTGGCCGTGCAGCGGATAGCCCATCTCGGTGCGCAGCGTGTCGCGCGCCCCGAGGCCACAGGGCTCGAGCCCGTGCGGCTCCCCCGCCTCCACCAGCCGGTCCCAGAGCGACCCCGCCGCGTCGTTCTGCACGATCAGCTCGTAGCCACGCTCGCCCGTGTAGCCGGTGCGGCACACCACGACCCCGGCGCCGTCGTGGTCGGCCTCCTCGAACGACATGTACTCGTGGCCGGCCGGCAGCCCGAGCGCGGTCAGCACCTCGTCGGAACGCGAGCCCTGCAGCGCCAGCACGGCGTAGTCGGCGTGGTGGTCGATGACCTCGATCCCCGCCGGCGCCTCGGCCCGCAGCCGGCGTACGACCTCGGCGGTGTTGGCGGCGTTCGGGACGAGCAGGATGTGCTCGTCGTCGTGGTGGTAGACGATGAGGTCGTCGACGATGCCGCCGGTCTCGTCGTCGACGCAGAGGGTGTACTGGGCCTTGCCCGGCCGGATCTTGTCGAGGTCGTTGCTGAGCGTCTCGTTGACGTACGCCGCTGCGCCCGGGCCGGTCACCAGCGCCTTGCCGAGGTGGCTCACGTCGAAGAGGCCGACAGAGGTCCGGACGGCGGTGTGCTCGGCGACCGTGCCGGCCGGATACTTCAGCGGCATCATCCACCCGCCGAACTCCGCGAAGCTCGCCCCGAGCGCGGCGTGACGCTCGTGGAGCGGCGAGTGGCGGAGGTCCGGCTGGCTCATCCCGCGAACCTACCGCAGCGTGGCGTACGTCACGGGGCCCGTATCCTGCCCCGGTGACGACTTACCAGCTGCGTTCCGCGAACCCCGCCAAGACCCGAGCCGACGCCGTCGTCGTCGGCATGGTCCAACCTCCGGAGGGCACCAGCAAGGGCGCGTCCAAGGGACCGCAGGTCGCCGCTGGCGGTGAGGCCGTGGCGAAGGCCTACGGGCGCAAGTTCCGCCCGCTGCTGGCCAGCCTCGGCGTGACCGGCAAGGCCGGCGAGGTCCACCGCATCCCGACCGGCGGCACCCTCTCCTCGCCCGTGCTGCTGCTCGTCGGTCTCGGCCGGGACAGCGACCAGGTCGCCGTACGACGGGCGGCCGGTGCGGCTGCCCGCTCGGTCACCAACGCCGCCTCCGTCGCGCTGGCGCTCCCTGCCGACTCGGCGTCGCTGGTGCGGGCCGTCACCGAGGGCTACCACCTCGGCGCCTACACCTTCACGGCCTACAAGAAGAAGCCGACCGAGGACGCGACACAGCCTGGCACCGTCACCGTGCTCAGCCCGGCCGCCCGCAAGGCCGAGATCAGCGATGCGTTCGAGACCGCCCAGGTGCTCGCCACCGCGGTCGCCACCACCCGCGACTGGGTCAACATGCCGCCGGGCGACCTGCGCCCGGCCGAGTTCGCCGATGCCGTCGCCGACGCAGCGGCCGCGGCAGGCAAGGGCCGCGGCCGGACCAAGGTGAAGGCGGTCGTCCACGACGAGAAGTCGCTCGCGGACCTCGGCTTCGGCGGCATCCTCGGCGTCGGCGCCGGCTCGGACGCGCCGCCGCGGCTGGTCGAGCTGACCTACGCGCCGCGCGGCGCCAAGACCCACCTCGCCCTGGTCGGCAAGGGCATCACCTTCGACTCCGGCGGGCTCTCCATCAAGCCGGCGCAGAGCATGCACGAGATGAAGTGCGACATGGCCGGCGCCGCGGCGGTCGCGCAGGCGACGCTGGCGATCGCGCAGCTGGGCCTGCCGATCAAGGTCAGCACCTTCGTGCCGATGGCCGAGAACATGGTGTCCGGCTCGGCCACGCGCCCCGGTGACGTCCTGACGATGTACGGCGGCACGACCGTCGAGGTGCTCAACACCGACGCCGAGGGCCGGCTGATCCTGGCCGACGCCATCGTCCGGGCAACCGAGTCGAAGCCCGACGTCATCCTCGACGTCGCCACCCTCACCGGCCACATGGTGCTCGCTCTCGGCGACCGCGTCGGCGGTGTCATGGGGGCCGAGGAGATCGTCGACGACGTGCTGTCGGCGGGCGACACGGCCGGAGAGGCCCACTGGCCGATGCCGCTGCCGGAGACCATGACCGAGCGGGTCAAGGCCAGCAAGATCGCCGACCTGCTGCAGCACGACTGGAACCGGATGGGCGGGGGCCTCTACGCCGGGGCGTTCCTCCAGGAGTTCACCAAGGACGTGCCGTGGGCCCACCTCGACATCGCCGGCCCGTCGTACCACTCCGGCTCGGCCTACGGCCACGTCACGCATGGCGGCACCGGCTTCGCGGTGACCACCGTGGTCGAGTACGCGCGCACGCTCGCCGAGCAGGCGAAGAGCAAGAAGGGCTAGAGCCCGCCGGCCTTCTTGCGGCGGTTGTAGTCGCGCATCCGCTGCGGCACGCCGACCACCGCCGCGTCGTACGACGGCACCTGGTGCTTGTTGGCGAACTGGTGGGCCCACTGCACCGACGGCACGCGGCGTCGTGTCCACTCGCCGTCGTGGGCCACGAGCAACAGCGTGACGTCGCTGACGGCGGTGCGGGGCTCCACGAAGCCCTCGACGCCGCGGCGGTTGCGGACGAAGTCGAGCAGGTGCTGCTCGTCGGCCTTGTCGGACGCGCGGACGGTCGTGGAGCCCGTGCGGGTGGCGTCGCGCGCGGGGCGGCGTACCTTCGGTCGGCTCTTCCCGTGACCGCGGAACCGGTCGAACAATCCCATGGGTCCCAGTGTGCCGGGTCGCTCCCCGGGGTGGTGTCGACAGGCTCGAAAAGAGTGCAAAGATGGGCTCGGGCCACGGGAGCCCGACTGAGAGAGAAGGGACCAAGGTGGCCGAGGCCGAATTCGACGTACTCATTCTCGGAGCAGGGTCGGGCGGCTATGCCTGTGCCCTCCGGGCGGCCCAGCTCGGGCTGTCGGTGGGCCTGGTCGAGAAGGGCAACCTCGGCGGCACCTGCCTCCACGTCGGCTGCATCCCCACCAAGGCACTGCTCCACGCGGCGGAGGTCGCCGACTCCGCGCGCGACTCCGCGAAGTTCGGTGTCGTGGCGTCCCTCGACGGGATCGACATGGCGGGCGTCAACAGCTACAAGGACGGCGTGGTCGGCCGCCTCTTCAAGGGCCTCACCGGTCTCATCAAGGGCCGCGGCATCACCGTCATCGAGGGCGAAGGGCGGCTCACGGGTCCACGCGAGGTCACCGTCGACGGCACGGCGTACGCCGGACGACACGTGGTGCTGGCCTCCGGCTCCTACAGCAAGTCGCTCCCCGGCCTCGACCTCGACGGCGAGCGCATCCTCTCCTCCGAGCACGCGCTGCGGCTGGACCGTGTGCCTGAGTCGGTCGTGGTGCTCGGCGGCGGCGTGATCGGCTGCGAGTTCGCGAGCGTCTGGAAGAGCTTCGGCGCCGACGTCACGATCATCGAGGCGCTCCCCCGGCTGGTGGCGGCCGAGGACGAGGCGTCGTCGAAGGCGCTCGAGCGCGCGTTCCGCAAGCGCGGCATCAACTTCCGCACCGGCACCCCGTTCCAGAGCGTCAAGACCACCGACTCCAACGTCGCCGTCACCGTCGAGGGCGGCGACGTGATCGAGGCCGAGCTGCTGCTGGTCGCCGTCGGCCGCGGGCCGGTCACCGACGGCCTCGGCTACGACGAGCAGGGCGTCACGATGGACCGCGGCTTCGTGCTCGCCGACGAGCGCTGCCGCACCAACGTCGAGGGCGTCTACGCCGTCGGCGACATCGTGCCCGGGCTCCAGCTGGCCCACCGCGGCTTCCAGCAGGGCATCTTCGTCGCCGAGGAGATCGCCGGGCTCGACCCGGCGCCGATCGACGAGGCCGGCATCCCCCGCGTGACCTACTCCCATCCCGAGGTCGCCTCGGTCGGCCTCAACGAGTCGGCGGCCATCGAGCAGTACGGCGCCGACGAGGTCGAGTCGCTGACCTACGACCTCGGTGGCAACGGCAAGAGCCAGATCCTGGCCACCCAGGGCTTCGTGAAGCTGGTCCGCCGCAAGGACGGGCCGGTCGTCGGTGTCCACCTCGTCGGCGACCGTGTCGGCGAGCTGATCGGCGAGGCCCAGCTCATCTACAACTGGGAGGCCCACGCCGACGACGTGGCTCCGCTCGTCCACGCACACCCCACCCAGAACGAGGCTCTCGGCGAGGCCCACCTGGCGCTCGCCGGCAAGGCCTTGCACGCCCACTCCTGATCCCCGACCTCACCGCGACCGAAGGAAGACCATTGGCCACCGAAGTCACCCTCCCCGCGCTCGGCGAGTCCGTCACCGAAGGCACCGTCACCCGCTGGCTCAAGCAGGTCGGCGATCAGGTGGCTGTCGACGAGCCGTTGCTCGAGGTCTCCACCGACAAGGTCGACACCGAGATCCCCTCCCCGGTCGCGGGCACGCTGGTCGAGATCAAGGCCAACGAGGACGACACCGTCGAGGTCGGCGCGGTGCTGGCGCTGGTCGGCGAGGAGGGCGAGGGCGACTCCGGTGGCAGCGACTCCGGGCTCGCGAGGACTCGGGCTCGGAGGACTCGGGCTCGGAGGACTCGGGCTCGGAGGACTCGGGCTCGGAGGACTCGGGCTCCGACGAGGGCCAGGAGGAGTCCGCCGGCGGCGGTGAGGACGTCGAGCAGGAGCGTGCCGAGCAGGAGGCCGAGGAGAAGGACTCCGACGGCGAGGCACCGTCGGAGCAGGAGCCGGCCGGCGAGTCGTCGGACGACTCCGACGACTCGGAGCGACTCGGGCGACTCCGGCGACTCCGGCGAGTCGTCCGGTGGCGGTGGAGGTGGCGGTACCTCGGTCACGCTGCCCGCGCTCGGCGAGTCCGTCACCGAGGGCACCGTCACCCGCTGGCTCAAGCAGGTCGGTGACGACGTCGCGGTCGACGAGCCGCTGCTGGAGGTCTCCACCGACAAGGTCGACACCGAGATCCCCTCCCCGGTCGCTGGCAAGCTGCTCGAGATCAAGGTCGAGGAGGACGAAACCGTCGAGGTGGGTGCCGAGCTGGCCGTGGTCGGGTCTGGTGAGGCAGGTTCGGACGCGTCCGGCGGCGAGAGCAGCGGTGACGACGAGAAGGAGTCCGAGCCCGAGCCCGAGCCGGAGCCGGAGCCGGAGAAAGAAGCGGAGCCAGAGGCCGAGGAAGAGTCTCCGTCCGAGGAGGAGCCGGAGCCCCAGGCCAAGGAGGAGGAGCCGGAGCCCGAGGCGAAGGAGGAGGCTCCCAAGCAGGAGGCTGCTCCGGCCAAGGACCGGGAGGAGCCCTCGACCTACGTCACGCCACTGGTGCGCAAGATGGCCGCCCAGCACGACGTCGACCTGTCGAGCGTGACCGGCACCGGGGTCGGTGGACGGATCCGCAAGCAGGACGTCCTCGACGCCGCGAAGGCGAAGGAGGCCCCCGCGGCCGCCGAGGCGCCGGCCGCGTCCGGTGCCGCGCCGGCACCGTCCACGGCGCCGTCCCCGCTGCGGGGCAAGACCGAGCCGATGTCGCGGCTGCGCAAGGTCATCGCGAAGCGGATGATCGAGTCGTTGCAGACGTCGGCCCAGCTGACCCAGGTGGTCGAGGTCGACGTGACCAACATCGGCCGGCTCCGCAGCGCGGTCAAGGCCGACTTCCTCGCGCGCGAGGGCGTGAAGCTGTCGTACTTCCCGTTCTTCGCCAAGGCCACGATCGACGCGCTGAAGGCGCACCCGGCCCTCAACTCCCAGGTCGACGAGGAGAAGGGCGAGATCACCTACTTCGACGCCGAGCACCTGGCGATCGCGGTGGACACCGAGCGCGGCCTGCTCAGCCCCGTCATCCACAATGCCGGCGACCTCAACGTCGCGGGCCTGGCACGCAAGATCGCCGACGTGGCCGAGCGGACCCGTACCAACAAGATCAAGCCGGACGAGCTGTCGGGTGGCACCTTCACGCTGACCAACACCGGCAGCGTCGGAGCCCTGTTCGACACCCCGATCATCAACCAGCCGCAGGTGGCGATCCTCGGCACCGGCACCGTCGTCAAGCGGCCGGTCGTCATCGACGACCCCAACCTCGGCGAGACGATCGCGGTGCGCCAGATGGCCTACCTGTCACTCACCTACGACCACCGGATCGTCGACGGCGCCGACGCGGCCCGGTTCCTGCAGGACGTGAAGGCCCGCCTCGAGGCAGGTCAGTTCGACGTCTGAGCCCAGCTGACGTCATACGCTTCGGTCGTCATGGCGACCGAACCGATGACGTCTGCCTTGGACAGACGGGCAGGATGGGGTCATGCGGATCGTGATCGCCGGCTCCTCCGGATTCCTCGGGACCAACCTGACCAACAAGTTCCGCGAGGACGGCCACGACGTCACCCGGCTCGTCCGGCGCGAGGCGAGCGCACCGGACGAGGCGCGCTGGGATCCTGCCGCCGGCGTGCTCGACCGGGGCCTGATCGAGCAGGCGGACGTCGTCGTCAACGTCGCGGGCTCCCCCACCGTGGGCAACCCACACTCGAAGCGGTGGGCCCGCGAGCTGCGCGAGAGCCGGGTGTCGACGACCGCGCTGATCGCCGACACCATCGCCGGCGCCGAGTCCAAGCCGGCCTTCCTGGCCAACAACGCCGTGGGCTACTACGGCGACCACGGGGCAGAGCTGGTCACCGAGGCGAGCGACCCGAGCAGCGACTCGCTGATGTCCGGGGTCTGCCGGGACTGGCAGGAGGCCGCCGCCCCCGCCGAACGAGCGGGCGCGCGGGTGTGCGTGCTCCGCACAGCGCCGGTCATGGACCGCGCCGCCCCGCCGCTCAAGCAGCTGCGGCCGCTCTTCCGGCTCGGGCTCGGCGCCCGCCTGGGAGACGGCAGCCAGCACATGCCGATGGTCTCGCTGCGCGACTGGCTCGGCGCGGTAGTCCGGCTGGCCGAGGACGCCAGTTTCTCCGGGCCGGTGAACATCAGCGCGCCGATCACCCCGACCAACGCGGAGTTCACGCAGGCGCTGGCCGGCGCCGTGCACCGCCCGGCTTTCGCCTTCGTCCCCTCTCCCCTGCTCTCGCTGGGCGCGGGGCCCGCGGCACCCGAGCTGCTGGGCTCGATCAACGTTTCCCCGGCGGTCCTCGAGGCAGCTGGCTACCAGTTCCAGGACCGCGACGTCGACGCCGTGCTCGCGGCCGGGCTGCGCTGATCGGCCACCTCCGCGACCAGCCACTCGCCCGCCACCCTTCGCAGCACGATCACCCGCGTGGAGGGGTCGTCCATCGGAAGCTTCACGCGCCGGTCTCCGGCCACCGCCACGGCACCCACCAGCCGGTCGGTGACCCTCAAGGTGAGCGTGGTCGGGGTGCTGTGGACGAGGGACGCCGCCAGCACCTGCATCCGCATGCCGGTGACGCGCAGTCCGCGGTCGGCGTACGACGCGAGCAGGCGCCGGTCCGCGCGGCCGGTGCGCGAGCCATCGACGTAGAGCTCGGCGAGTGCCGCCGGTTGCCCGCGCGCCCAGGCGGCCGCGCGTTGCTCGTCCCAGGCGTGGAGCACTGCCAGCGCCTCGACGGTCGGCGGGTGGGGTACGAGGAACAGGGGCAGGACCAGCTGGAAGAGGTTCACACCCTGCTTCTACCCACTCCGGCTGACCCGCGCGGGCGTCATCCACAGGGGTAGGCTGCGAGCGTGGGTCTTGACTTCCGGATCGCCGGCCTCGGGGACGACGCCGTCGACTACGTCGCCGCGTGGGACCTGCAGCGCGACGTCCACGCGTCGGTGGTGGCCGGCGCCGCCCCCGACACGGTGCTGATGCTCGAGCACCCGCCGGTGTTCACCTGCGGCAAGCGCACCGACGCTCACGAGCGCCCCGTCGACCCCGGTGGCGCACCCGTCATCGACGTCGACCGCGGCGGCAAGATCACCTTCCACGGGCCCGGCCAGCTGGTCGGCTACCCCATCGTCACGCTCCCCGACCACGTCAAGGTCGTCGACTACGTGCGTCGCGTCGAGGAGGCACTCATCGCGACCTGTCGCGACCTCGGCGTCACCACGGCTCGCATCCCCGGCCGCAGCGGCGTGTGGCTGCGGGCAGACGAACGCGGGCCGGAGCGGAAGGTCGCCGCCATCGGGATCCGGGTCAGCCGTGGCGTCACGATGCACGGTTTCGCGATCAACTGCGACGTCGACATGGGCTGGTACGACCGGTTCGTGCCCTGCGGCATCGCCGACGCCGGCGTGACCTCCCTGTCCCGGGAGCTGGACCGCGACGTGACCGTCCACGAGATCATCCCGCTGGTCGAGCGGCACCTCGCGTCGTACCTCACCTGGCAGCCGTACGACGCCACCCCCGACTACGAGCCGCGTCCCGAACCGACCCGCGTGTCGAGGATCGAGCTCGTCACCCCGTAGTGCATACTCCGTATTTATGACGGGGGACTTGGTCATCGAGACAGCCGGGCTGCGCAAGGAGTTCCGGACACGACGAGGCGGGCTGCGGGTTGCGGTGCAGTCGCTGGACCTGGCGGTGCCGGCGGGAGGTGTGCACGGCTTCCTCGGACCCAACGGGTCCGGGAAGACCACCACCATCCGCATGTTGCTCGGGCTCGCCCGCGCGACGAAGGGCTCGATGGCGCTGTTCGGCACCACGGTCCCCCACGGACTGCCCGGCGTCATCGACCGCGTCGGCGCGGTCGTCGAGTCGCCGAAGTTCTCCCCCAACTTCACCGGCCGGCAGAACCTGCAGCTGCTGGCCCGCACCCGAGGCATCGGCAAGGACCGGATCGAGGCCGCGCTCGACACCGTCAGCCTCGGTGAGCGCGACAAGGACCGCTACAAGTCCTACTCGCTCGGCATGAAGCAGCGGCTCGCGATCGCGGCGACCCTGCTCAAGGACCCGCAGCTGCTGATCCTCGACGAGCCCACCAACGGCCTCGACCCGGCCGGCATCCGCGAGATCCGCGACACGATCCGCTCCCTCGGCGAGTCAGGCGTGACGGTCCTGCTCAGCTCCCACATCCTCGCCGAGGTCCAGCAGGTCTGCTCGTCGGTCACGATCATCGGCAACGGCCGGATGCTCGCCTCCGGCAAGGTCGACGACCTCATGGGCGCCAGCACCTCCTACCGGGTGCGGGTGGCCGACGGAGCGGACGCCGTACGCCGACTCGAGACGGCCGGCTTCACGATCCATCCCGAGGGCGACAGCTTCCGGGTCGAGACCGACCGGCCACCTGCCGAGATCACCCGCCTCCTCGGTGAGTCGCAGGTCTGGCTGAGTGAGCTGACGCCGGTCCGGCCCGACCTCGAGACCGTGTTCCTCGACCTCACCTCCGGTGAGGCGCTCGGCGAGACCCCCGCCACCGGGGAGGTGCCCGATGATCCGGCTGCTCGGCGTGGAGCTGACCCGGCTGCGCTGGCGCCGCGCGGTCGTCGTCCTGCTCGCCGGCTGTGCCCTGGTCACCGTCGTGATCTTCGCCGGCACGGCGTGGAGCACCCGCCCGGTGTCCGACGCCGAACTCCGCGACGCCCAGGAACAAGTGGAGCGCGAGCTGGAGCAGCCCTACATGCAGCGCGAGATCGAGCGCTGCGAGAAGCACCCGGACCGATACGGTGTCCGGGACACGGCACAGTGCGCGGATCGGGTGGGCCCTCAGGTCGAGTGGTTCGTCTCCCGCGAACCGCTGCGGGTGGGCGAGGCGTTCCGGACGTCCGGTCTGGGCGTCATCACGATTCTGATGGGCCTGCTGATGCTGGTCGGCACCACCTTCGCCGGCGCCGACTGGAACTCAGGATCGATGAGCAACCAGCTGTTGTTCGAGCCCCGGCGCGCCCGGATCTGGCTTGCCAAGGCCGCGGCCGTGTTGGTGGTGGCCGTGCTCACCTCCGCAGTCCTGCTCGCTGCGTTCGGAGGCGGGCTCGGCCCTGTTGGCCCAGTCGCGAGACATCGACGTGCCACCGGAGGTCCCGGGCTGGATCGTCGAGAGCGCGGCGCGTGCCGTGCTGGTGATCGGCGCGGCGGCCGTCGGCGCGTACGCCGTCACCATGCTCGTGCGGTCCACGGTCTTCACCCTCGGCGCCATGTTCGCCGTCGTGGTGGGCGCGACGCTGATCCTGGCGCTGATCGGCGTCAGCGAGGCGTGGTTCCCCAACAAGAACCTCTCCGCGGTCATCTGGGACGGCACCCGCTACTACACGAATCCGCCCGACATCTGCTTCACGGGCCGTCGCCCGCCCGAGGGCGTCGACTGCGCGGACTACGCGCGGCTCAGCCTGTGGACCGGTGCCCGCAACCTGGCCGTCCTTCTCGCGGGTGCGGTCGCGGCGTCGATGTGGGCATTCCGTCGGCGCGATGTTCCGTAGGTAGAGTTGCGGGAGTGACCACCGCCCCCGCTCCGCAGACTCCGACACCACAGGGCCGCAAGCTGCTGCGACTCGAGGTGCGCAACGCCGAGACCCCCATCGAACGCAAGCCGGAGTGGATCAAGACGCGGGCGAAGATGGGGCCGGAGTACACGGCGCTGCAGAACCTGGTGAAGTCCGAGGGCCTCCACACGGTCTGCCAGGAGGCCGGCTGCCCCAACATCTTCGAGTGCTGGGAGGACCGCGAGGCGACCTTCCTCATCGGCGGAGACCAGTGCACCCGTCGCTGCGACTTCTGCCAGATCGACACCGGCAAGCCGGACCCGCTCGATCGTGACGAGCCGCGCCGGGTCGCCGAGTCGGTGCAGAAGATGCAGCTGCGCTACGCGACCATCACCGGCGTCGCCCGCGACGACCTGCCCGACGGCGGTGCCTGGCTCTACGCCGAGACCGTGCGCGCGATCCACGAGCTCAACCCGGACACGGGCGTCGAGAACCTGATCCCCGACTTCAACGGCAAGCCCGACCTCCTGACGGAGGTGTTCGAGTCGCGGCCCGAGGTGCTGGCCCACAACGTCGAGACGGTGCCGCGGATCTTCAAGAGGATCCGCCCGGCCTTCCGCTACGACCGCTCGCTCGACGTGATCACCCAGGCCCGCGACTTCGGCCTGGTGACCAAGTCCAACCTGATCCTCGGCATGGGCGAGACCCGTGAGGAAGTCAGCCAGGCGCTGCGCGACCTCCACGATGCCGGGTGCGAGCTGATCACCATCACCCAGTACCTCCGGCCCTCCGTGCGCCACCACCCGGTCGAGAGGTGGGTGAAGCCGGAGGAGTTCGTCGAGCTCAAGGACGAGGCCGACGAGGTCGGCTTCTCCGGCGTGATGTCGGGGCCGCTGGTCCGTTCGTCCTACCGGGCGGGTCGGTTGTACCGTCAGGCTCTCGACCACCGAGCCGCCCGCACCGCCTAGCCACTCGCTCCTTCAGAAAGCACCTGGATGTCCAACCTCGATCCGTCCGACATGAACCGCCGCCAGCAGATGGTGGCCACCTTCCGGATGACCAAGCGGACCGACCGTCACCTCGGTCTGGTGCTGCTCGGCACCTTCCTGGTCGCCGGCGGCCTCGGCTTCGCCCTCTTCTACTTCGTGCTGCCCGGCTCGGGGACCCTCAACCTCATCCTCGCGATCGTCGGGGGGCTGCTCCTCGGACTGCTCGCCATGATCATCCTCTTCGGCCGCAGGGCCCAGAAGTCGGCGTACTCCCAGATGGCAGGTACGCCGGGCGCGGGCGCGCGAGCGCTCTCGACGCTGCGCCGCGGCTGGAAGACCGACCAGATGGTGGCGTTCAACAAGCAGCAGGACATGGTCCACCGCGTCGTCGGCCCGCCGGGCATCGTGCTGGTCGGGGAGGGCAGCCCCCACCGCGTGAAGACCCTGCTGGCCAACGAGGAGCGCCGTCACGCCCGGGTCGCCTCGGACGTGCCGATCCATCACGTCGTCGTCGGCGACGGCGAGGGCCAGGTGCCGCTGACCAAGCTGGTCCGCCACGTGACCAAGCTCGGCAAGTCGGTGAAGGGCGCCGCGCTCACCGACCTGCTCAGCCGGCTCAGGGCGATCGACGCCAACCGCCCCAGCCTGCCGATCCCCAAGGGCCCGGTGCCGACCAGCATGAAGGGCATGCGCGGGCAGATGAAGGGGCGGTAGCGGTCAGGCAGAAAGCAGTTCGAGCTCTCGTGCCAACCGAACCGCGGCGTTCCGGCGCGACACCCCGAACTTCCGCAGGATGTTCCTCACGTGCGTGCGCACCGTGTTGACCGAGATGTACATGACCGCCGCGATCTCCTCGGTCGTCAGCAGCTCGGCGAGGTGTCCGAGTACCTCGAGCTCCTTCTCGGTCAGGCGCTCGACCGGAGCCGACCGTGGGCCGGCGTCGACCGGCTGCGGTCGCTGCGTCGGCCTGGGCAGCGCTGCCCCGGCCACCTCGAAGAGCCAGGCATGGGCCGCGGCCAGCTGTGGGTCCTGGAGGAGCAGCTGGCGCACTGGGGTGGGTGCCTCGTGGAAGGGGCGCCGCAGCTTCGGCGTGGCGGCGAGCTGCAAGGCCTTGTCGAGTGCTTGGCGCGACCCCATCGTCGAGCCCTTGTGCAGCTGACGGGCGCTCTCCACCAGCCACCCGCGACACCCGGATCGGCAGCGCGGCCTTCCGGCCGAGGGCCTTCGTCAAGGCCTCGGCTGCAGCCGGATCGTCATCGAGCCGCAACCTGGCCTGGCTGACGACCAGCGCCGCTTCAGCTCCGGTGCCCTGGAGGTCGAGCCCCTCGACCTCTGCGAGCGCTGCCTCGGGCTCGCCGCTGGCGACCATCAGGTGCCCGGCCTCGATCCGCATCCGGTGGACCAACCAGCTCTCGGGATCGGCGAACTCCCCGGCGGCGTCGGACACCCGCGACAGCGCACCTGCCCGGTCTCCTTGCGCCACCTGGAGCCGAGACTTGACCACCGTGAGCAGGGCGCGAGGTACAGGGTCCCCCAGGATGAAGTCCGACCGTTCGGCGGAACGCACGTGATCGATCGCAGCCCGCAACTCGTAGCGCTCGACAGCGACCCACGCGAGCGCCACCTGCGCGGCGGCCGAGCGGTCCCCGACAGGGATGCCGGCGTCGCTCGCGGCCCGGATGGCGCGAGTCGCAAGTGCCTCGCCACGGGCCAGATCGCCAGCACAGCAGGCCAGAAGGGCGAGGTAGCCCAGGCACTCCACCAGGAGCGGATCGGCCCCGGCATCGACTGCGGCACCGGCGCCCGCCCTGAAGATCTCGTCGGCCTCCTCCAGGTGCCCCTGCCGAATCGTCGCGATGCCCTTGGTCGCCAGGACCAGGGCCGCCAGCTCCGGGTGGGTCCGCACCTTGCTGCGCGTCGATTCCTGCGTCAGAGCCTCCTCCGCAGCCTGCGCAAGGACCTCCGCCTCGCCCGGATCGTCGGAGAACCGGGCACGGATGGCGACCAGCACCGCCACCGCGAGGCTGATGGCCTGGTCGTGGGCGCTCTCGTCACCACCGTTGCTCCGGATTCGGCCGAGCTGCTCGTGGAAGACGACAGTGTCGCCATCGGTCAGGGCCAGAGTCGCCCTCACCACCGCCGCTGATGGAGTCTCGAGGTCGGCAGGAAGCGCCCTCAGGGTCTGCGCGAGGGCGCTGGAGCCGTCGTCCAGCACCAGCTGTCCCACAGCGGCGTCGTCAACGACCTGGTCCGCGGCTTCTTCCCAGGCGCCGAGGGACGCGTAGTGGCGTACGGAGGAGGTGAGGAGACCCTGCTCCGCGAACCACTCGGCCGCCCGTCGCTGCAAGGTGGCCATGGTCTCCGGTGAGCCGTACGCGAGCTCCGCGCGCAGGAGCTCGCGGAAGAACGGGTGGTACCGGTAGTGACCGGCACGACCCGGCACGTTCTCGATGAACACGTTCACCCTCACGAGGAAGGCGAGCGTCCTGGCCGCGGAGCGGCCGGCCAGCGCCTCGGCGAGACCGGGCTGGATGGTGTCGGGGATGCTCATGGCCATCAGCTGCTCGCGCACCGCTGGCGGATGGGCCGCCAGCACCTCGCCCATGAGGTACTCCGCGATGCTTCCGCTGTCTCCGACCACCTGTTCGACAGCGCCGTCGGGATCTTCGCGAAGGGCGAGCGTCTTCCCGGCAAACCGCAGTCCGGTCACCCAGCCCTTGGTCTGGCCGTTCAGGCTCCGCACGGACTCGGGGGCGAGCCGAACACCCATCTCGTCGAGCAGGGCTCCGGCTTCCTCATCGGTGAACGCCAGGTCAGCCATGCGTACCTCGGTCATGGTCTCCTCGAGACGGTACCGGTACAGCGGCATCACGGGATCGGCGCGCGTGAGGAGCACCAGGCGCAACCGGTGTCCGGTGTGCCTCAGCAGGAAGTCCAGGTCGCCCGCCACGGCCGCGGAGTCGACCTCGTAGCCGTCGACGACCACCGTGATGGGGGTCGCCTCAGATGCGATCGACGACGCAATCCCTCGGCGAACGCCGACATCCAGGGCCGCCTTTCCCGCGGGAAGGGAGGTCGCGGACACGGGCACCCCCAGGCGCTCGAGACACCCGACGAAACCTGGCCAGAAGGCCTCATCCCCGTCGAAGGTGATCCACTCGGTACGCGCGGCCGCGCGGGTCGTCACCCAGTCGACCACCAGTGCGGTCTTGCCAGTGCCCGCGGGAGCGCTGACGAGCACCAGGGGGCACCGCTCGTCAGCCTCCAGCAGGTCCAGGAGACGGGATCGCGCGAGAAACTGTCGGGGACGCTCGGGTACGCCGGTCCAGCCCGCCGTCACCGCGGGATCCTCGTGTCGCGGACTGTCCGACGACGCGCGCGCACTCATCTGCGTTCCACGTTCCCTCCCCAGGTACCACCACAGTAAAGGAACTCACTTTCGGAGGAATCACCGAAATCGTGTGAAACCGCGCCCAGGAGACCGGGTTTCACACGGATGTGCGTGACGCGGAGTCGCAGCGGGTCGGTCAGCCGCCGAGGAGACCGACAGTCGTGGCCTCCCGCACGGCGTCGCTGCGCGTGGAGACTCCCAGCTTCCGGTAGATGGAGGTGATCTGGGAGCTCGCCGTGTTGCGTGAGACGACGAGCCGCTCCCCGATCTCCGCGACGGTCAGGTGCGTCTGGAGGTACGGCAGCAATCGCAGCTCGGCGGGGCTGAGCGGCGCAGGGCCGTGGCCGTTCCCCAGATGGGCGGCATCCATCGTGGCCCTCAAGGCACCCACATCGTCGACCAGAACTCCCAGTGACGGCCGGTGCCGGAGGATGTCGTCCATCTCGCTCAGCAGGTGCCGTGCCGCACTCTGGTCCCCCGAAGCCCACGAGACCTTGGCGAGCTGGAGCCGACCCCGCACAGCGAGGAAAGGCAGCGCATGTGTACTGATACCCCGGCCACGCATCGCCCTGCCGTGCAATCGGTCGGCCTCCGTGCGGTTCCCACGGTGCAGATGCAACCGGGCTGCGGCGCTGTAGGCCAGGACACTCACCACGTAGTCCTGGAGCTGGTGTTCCTCGATGGCCGCGAGGCCCGGCTGCAGGTGGGTTGCCGCCTCCTCCCAGTTTCCGCGATCCATGGCGATCCAGGCGAGCTCGGCCGACGTCAGCACGACCCTGTCGGCGTTGCCACTGTGCTTGGCCAGGCCCGCCGTCTCCTCGAGGAGGGCCACGCCCCGGTCCGTATCGCCCACCAGGATGTGCGCTTCGGCGTAGAGGTACAGCGCCAGGTCGTGCCAGAGGCTCCACGGCTCCTCCTGGTCCAGTGCGAGCCGCGCGTCGCGCATCGCCTGCTCCGGTCCGTCGGCACACATGGCGGCCCGTAGCATCGCCCTCGCCGACTCGAACGATGCCGTGCCGTCGACGGGCTTGGCGTCGAAGGATGCCGTGTCGAGGAACGCCGCCCAGCGGAGGGCTTCCGTCGTCTCACCCGTCAGCGCCGCCAGCCAACCCTGCACGACTGCGAGGGGAGGATATTCCTCCATCAGACCGTCACCCAGCTCTGACAGCCACCGGTACACGGTCGCCACCTGGCCACTCTGATACGTCGCGAGGGCGATGCTCGCCACCAGCTCGGCACAGCGCCGACGGTCGGCGGTCTCGAGCAGGTGCTCCACGGCCAGCGCCGGCGACCCATGTGCCTCGTACCAGGCCGCGGACCGAGTGTGCAGATCGCTGACGACCTCGGGTTCCACCCGCTGCAGCTCTCCGAGGAGGAACTCACGGAACAGCGGGTGGTAGCGATACCAGCGCCGCCGCCGGTCAACGGGGAGCACGAACAGGCTGGATGCCTCCAGCCCACGAAGGCGTGACTGTGAGTCCTGCCGATCGAGGACGGCATCGCAGAGCTCGCCGCTGAGCTGGTCGAGCACAGCGGTCCGCCGCAGAAACTCCTGGGTGTCATCCTCCAGCTGAGAGAGCGTCTCGCCGTACAAGTAGTCCGCGATGTAGCGGTCGTCGCCTGACACCTGCAGCGGCTCCCGGCTGTCCCGAACCATGAGCGACGCCAGGTACAGTCCTGCCGGCCACCCTTCGGTGCGCGCCGTCAGGTGCTCGGCCTCGTCGCGGGTCAGGTCCACGTCTGCCTCGGCAAAGATCTGCTTCGCTCCCGCCGGGTCGAGTGCCAGGTCGCGGTTCGTGATCTCGAGCGCGTCGCGGCCTGCGCGCAGGCGGGGCAGATGCGGCTGCGCGTTGCGACTGGCCGCGACCAGCTGCGAGCCCGGAGGGATGGCCGAGACCAGAACGCTCAGCACGTCGTGGCAGGCCGGCGACCGCAGCTCGTGCAGGTCGTCGAGGAAGAACACGAACGGGCGGGGGCTGGCGTTGAAGGCCGCTGCCAGCCGCGGCGCGGCGCGACCCAACGCGGCCAGGCCGGTCATGTGCCCCACGACCTGGTCGTGGGCCTCCGTGGCGCGCACGAAGGAAGCAGCCAGCACGGCCAGCAGGGCCGCCGGATCATTGTCCAGCCGATTGAGCGAGACCCAAGCGACCTGGCGGTCCTCGGTCCTTGCCCACTCGGCGAGCAGGGTCGACTTCCCATATCCGGGTGGCGCGGTCACCGCGACGAGCCGGCACGAGCTCGTGCGGGCGGCATCAATGATCTCGAGACGGCTCACCAGTCCGGCAGCCGCGTCCGGGACGCGGAGCCTGGTGTCCAACAGTTGTTCGTCGAGCCTCAGAGCAGCCGGCGGCGCTCCCTGGCCAACGGTCATGGCGTGATCCTAGGCCACTCCCGGCTCGGCACCGCCTCTCATCCGGAGCAGGTGAGCCCTCTCTCCCACCTGAATGACACCGTGACGGGACCGGAGCGACGACAGCGAGGTGCATCATGGCGCCAGGCGGCAGGGGTGACCGGAGCCGAGGCGGGACCGCTGTGCAGTACCGGATGCGAGAGAAGCTGGTCTCCTTCGGCGACGACTACTGGATCGAGAACGCCGACGGTGAACGTGTCTACCGCGTCGATGGCAAGGCACTGCGGCTGCGCAAGACCTTCGACCTCCTCGACGTGCAGGGACAACGGCTGTGTCGGGTCCAGACCCGCGTCCTCCACGTGCGGGACACGATGGCGATCGAGGGGCCCGACGGAGACCGGATCGCCACGGTCCACAAGGCCCTGGTCTCCCCGCTCCGTCACCGGTGGAAGGTGGACGTCGAGGGTGGTGAAGACCTGTCGGTGCAGGGCAACGTCGTCGACCACGAGTACACGGTGGAGCGCGACGGACGCCAGGTCGCCGAGATCTCGAAGCGCTGGTTCAGGATGCGCGACACCTACGCGATCCAGGTCACCCCGGGGGCCGACACGCCCTTGTTGCTCACGGTGGCGGTGGCGCTCGATGCGATGACTCACCCTGACTAGGGAGCAGCCACACGCTCTCGACCCTCAGTCCAGTCCGGTCCAGCACCTCCACGAGACCGATCAGGTCGGTCTCCGACGCCGCTCGGACCGTGGTGCAGGTGTGCGACTCGATGACCTGGTTCGGCCGCAACGCCCAGCGCAGGACCGGGCCGAGCCCACCCTCGATCGTCAGCTCGTAGTCGACGCCCTCCGGCTGATCACGTCGGTTCATGTGTCGGCTCCACCCGGATCTCCCGTGGTGCCGGCCGCAAGCCGGCGAACCTCGACCACGTCGAGTCCGAAGGCTCGCAGCCGGGCCAGGAACCCGTGGAGCTCGGCCTGGTCCTGGAAGTGCCCCTGCAAGGAGGTCCTCAGCTCACGGGTGATGACGTCGACATGGCCGAGCTGCGCGAGGACGTCGTCCGAGACCGAGCCGGTGATGCGCACCTCGAACACCTGGTCTGCGGAGCCGCGGCCGCCGCTCGCGGGCGCCCTGGGCGAGTGTTGCTCCATCGTCAGCCATCCCTCGTAGCGGGCAGATCGTGGGCCGTTGAGCAGAGTCTGATACCTCCCGACCCCGCGGTCATCGTCACGCACAGGTGAAACCGCAGCGACGTCTGTCGCCCTTCGCTGGCGCACGCTTCGTCCGTAGCGGGTGAGGGATTCCGTCCCCCGTCTCCCTAGCGTTGGGCGAACGTGGACTAGGCGGCCACCGGGCCGCCGCGGGAGAGGATTGGTCGTCATGGGCGATGGGGACGAAGTCACGCTGGGACCAATCAGCTATCTGGTGGTCGAGTTTCCGCAGGCCAGATTGACGGGGGAGGGCATGGCGGAGCTGGTCCGCCTCACGGAGCTCGGCATCATCCGCGTCCTCGACCTCGTGTTCGTCATGAAGGACGCCGAGGGTGTCGTCACCGCCGTCGAGATCACGGACCTCGACGGTGACGGTGAGCTGGACCTGGCGGTGTTCGAGGGCGCGTCGTCCGATCTTCTGGGGGCCGACGACCTGGAAGAGGCTGGCGGAGCGATCGCTTCGAACAGTGCTGCCGCCGTGCTGCTCTTCGAGAACACCTGGGCCGCTGCGCTGGCGGACGCTCTGCGCCGCGGCGGTGCCGAGCTCGTCGCCGCCGGATACGTCCCCCTGGGGGACCTCGCCGAAGCCCTCGATCTCGCAGAGACGGCCGGCTGACATCCGTCGTCGGCCTCACGACCAGAAGGGAACGAGACCATGCCAGGTCTGCTCAGAGGAGTTGCCCGCACCGCAGCGATCGCCGGAACGGCGACGGCGGTCTCCAACAACGTATCGAGGAGGCAGGCCAACCGGTGGGCGGACCAGCAGCCGGCACAGCCACAGCCCGCCATGCCACCTCCTCCCCCTGCCGCGGAGGAATCCGACCCCATCGAGCTGTTGACGGACCTGGGCCGACTTCACGAGTCGGGCGTCCTCACGGACGAGGAGTTCGCCGCGCAGAAGGCGCGGATCCTCGGTCAGATGT
This sequence comes from uncultured Actinomycetota bacterium, assembly GCA_963804845.1. Lineage (GTDB taxonomy): Bacteria > Actinomycetota > Actinomycetes > Propionibacteriales > Nocardioidaceae > Nocardioides. The sequence continues at coordinate 1,766,326 of CAWDSA010000007.1, forward strand.
GACCGTCCTCGCCCTTCGTCTTCTGACGGCTCATCCACCGGGGACGACGATCCGGACGGGCTGAGCGCCAAGGATGGCGGGATCGGCCGTCGACCACCTCGAGGCCGCTCAGCCGAAGGGATCGGACCGATGGAGACCCAGCCGAAGAGCGCCCGCCGCGACGTGTTGCCGGTTCCGGACCGACCGCCGGTCGGCCTGGTCACCTACGACGCCAAGGATCCGGACACGGCGTTCGCGCCCATCGAGCCGCTGCGACCCCCGCCGTCGGCGCCGAACGTGCTGGTGGTGCTGCTCGATGACGTGGGGTTCGGGGCCTCGAGCGCCTTCGGCGGCGTCATCGACACCCCGAACGCCGAGCGACTGGCGTCCGCGGGGCTGAAGTTCAACCGGTTCCACACCACTGCCTTGTGCTCTCCTACCCGCGCTGCCCTGCTGAGCGGGCGCAACCACCACACCGTCGGCATGGGTGGCATCACCGAGATCGCCACGTCGGCTCCGGGCTACGACTCGAGGCGTCCCAACAGCTGCGCGCCGCTCGCCGAGATCCTGAAGCTCAACGGGTACTCGACCGCGCAGTTCGGCAAGTGCCACGAGGTGCCGGTGTGGGAGACCAGCCCTCTGGGCCCGTTCGACAACTGGCCCACGGGCAGCGGCTTCGAGTACTTCTACGGGTTCATCGGCGGCGAGGCCCACCAGTACTACCCGGCCCTCTACGAAGGCACCACCCCCGTCGAGCCCGACCGGACGCCCGAGGAGGGCTACCACCTGATGGGCGACATGACGGACAAGGCGATCGGCTGGATCCGCCGGCAGAAGTCGCTGATGGCGGACAAGCCGTTCTTCGCCTACTTCGCCCCGGGTGCGACGCACGCGCCCCACCATGTCCCGCCCGAGTGGATCGACAAGTACGCCGGCCGCTTCGACGACGGCTGGGACGTGCTGCGGGAGGAGATCATCGCCCGGCAGAAGGAGCTCGGGGTGATCCCGGACGGACGCGGAGCTGACGCCAGCGACCTGCCGAGATCCCGGCCTGGGACGACATGCCGGAGGAGCTCAAGCCGGTCCTCCGCCGGCAGATGGAGGTCTACGCGGCGTTCCTGGAGTACACCGACCACCACGTCGGTCGGCTGTTCGACGCGATCGAGGACCTCGGCGTCATGGACGACACGCTCGTCTACTACATCATCGGCGACAACGGGGCCTCCGCCGAGGGCACCATGAACGGCACCTACAACGAGATGATCAACTTCAACGGGGCCGCCGCGATCGAGACGCCCGAGTTCCTGCTCGCCACCCTTCCGGGCCTCGGCGGGCCGGACTCCTACAACCACTACTCCGTGGGGTGGGCGCACGCCATGGACACGCCGTACCAGTGGACCAAGCAGGTCGCCTCGCACTTCGGGGGCACCCGCAACGGTGCGATCGTGCACTGGCCGAGCGGCATCGAGTCGCGGCGACGGGATCCGGTCAGCAGTTCGCCCACGTGATCGACGTCGCTCCCACCATCCTGGACGCTGCCGGCCTGGCCGAGCCCACGTTCGTCAACGGCGTGATGCAGACGCCGATGCAGGGCGTGAGCATGCGGTACTCCTTCGACGACGAGCAGGCGGCGGACCGGCACGAGACCCAGTACTTCGAGATGTTCGGGAACCGCGGCATCTATCACAAGGGCTGGACGGCGGTCACCCGCCACAAGACCCCATGGCTGCTCATGGGCGAGGAGACGCCCGCCTTCGACGACGACGTGTGGGAGCTCTACGACACCAACGTGGACTGGTCCCAGAGCGAGGACCTGTCGGAGACAGCACCCGGAGAAGCTCCACGAGCTGCAGCGACTGTTCCTGATCGAGGCAGCCCGGAACAACGTGTTGCCCCTCGACGACCGCGTGGTGGAGCGGCTCTCCGCCGCCGTCAGTGGCCGCCCGCAGCTGGTGACCGGAACCCAGCAGCGGCTCTACGCCGGCATGGGCCGGCTGTCCGAGCACTCGGTGGTGAGCATCAAGAACGTCTCGCACGCGGTCACGGCGGAGATCACCGTCCCGGCGGAGAACGTCCAGGGCGTGATCATCGCCCAGGGCGGCAGCATCGGCGGGTGGAGCCTCTACGTCAAGGAGGGCGACTCCGCTACTGCTACAACCTCTTCGGTATCCAGCGGTTCTTCGTGGGGGCCGACCGCGTCCTGGCGGAGGGTCTCCAGCAGGTGCGGATGGAGTTCGCGTACGACGGTCCCGGTCTGGGCAAGGGCGGCACCGTGAGCCTGTTCGTGGGCGGCGACAAGGTCGGCGAAGGAACGGTGGACGCGACCGCGGCGATGATCTTCTCCGCCGACGACACCTGCGACGTGGGCAGGGAGGACGGCGCGCTCGTCGCCGACGACTACCCAGTCCCAACCACTTCACCGGCGAGGTGCACTGGGTCCAGATCGACGTCGGCGACGACGCCCAGGACGCGGATCACTACCTCTCCCCCGACGAGCTGCTCCGGGTCGCCATGGCCCGTCAGTGAGCGCGGAGCGAGCGCGCGCATGGCACCAACCCGGACTGCCCGCACTCGGCGCACTGACCAGCGAGGCTGTGCGGCTCGGCCTGCTCGCCGTCCTCCGGATCGTGCTCTCGCTCGACCGCGCTGCTCGGCGGCGTACTACCTGATCCCCGCGCGGGACGAAGGGAGCCGGCTCCGACCTGCCGTGGCTGGCGCTGGCCCTGTCGCCTTCAGCGTCGTCGTGGCGGTCCAGCTGCGAGGCATCGCCAGGTCGAAGTATCCGATCACCCGTGCGGTGGAGACGCTGGCACTCGCGGTTCCCGTGTTCCTGCTGATCTTCGCCCGCAGCTACCTGTTCGGCTCGATGAGCGACCTTCGGATCGTTCAACGAGGTCCTCGACAGGACCGGGGCCCTGTACTTCTCCGTCACCTGCTTCGTCACCGTCGGCTTCGGCGACATCGTGGCGTCATCGAACCCGATGCGCCTCCTGGTCACGCTGCAGATGCTGCTCGACCTGGTCGTGCTCGGGGTCTTGGTCCGGCTGTTCATCATGGCCGCTCGGCGTGGCGTTGCCGACCGCGCCCAGGGGCCGGATCCGCTGACTGAGCCTGCTAGACCGCCACGCTGACGGGGAAGGTCGGAGATCCAGAGCGATCGCACCCAGGAACACCAGGCATCCGGCTCCCGTGAGCACCCAGCGCAACCGCGGCGTCGAGATCCGCGTGCTCATGCCGGCGAAGAACAGGACCACGGCGTAGAGGACGACGGTCAGCACGTAGTTGCTGGCGCGCTGGATGTTCGCACGCACCTCGGCGGCCGACGCCTCGGCGGCGGCATCGAGCTTCCCTGCCTCGGTCTGCGCCGCGACCTGGTACTCATCCATCGCGAAGGGGGTCGGCGGCGCCCCGGCATCGGTCAACGGGTCGGTCGCCTGCCATGCCTCGAAGGCGACCACGAACTCGTCGCGGAACCGGTCGACGTAGAAGTCGGCGAGGTCCTGTTCGCCACGCTGGTCGGCGTCGGCCCAGGCGATGAAGGTGGCGACGTCGACCTGCGACTGGGACTCGGCCAGCCCCTGCGCCCGCGTGGCCTCGAGCCGGATCGCCGTCGTGCGGCCGGCTGCGGCCGCCTGCTCCCCGTTCCATCGTGTGGCTTGGTAGCTGCTCCACGACGTCGCGAGGGCAGCTGCGACGAGCAGCACGGTGGCCAGCAGCTCCTGCCAGTTCCGGCCCTGCTTCTCCTCGGCGTCAGCGTGCATGGCCGTCCTCGTCGCACGGAGGAGTGACGGAAATCCCCACGACCTCCAGCTGCGCGTCCACCACGCGGAGCGTCCGCTCCATCGCGACCGGTTCCAGGCGTCCCACTCCACCGCCGTGAGGGTGGTCGAAGAAGACGAGCAGCATCATCAGCAGCGCCACGACGACGGTGACACTCCCCATCAGCATGCCTTGGGTGACCGTCCCTTCGGCGGGATCGGCGAAGAACAGCAGGTAGCCGAAGATGACCGCGGAGATCACGAGGAGCGCCAGCCACACCGGCAACGGGACGATGCCCTCGGCGCCATGGACACGGGCGATGCGCGCCTGCTCGCGATCCATGGTCTGGTCCATCCACCGGTCGTAGGCCGACTGCTCCGATGCCGTGGCGGGCTCGACCGTTGAGATCGTGCGGAACATCTCAGCGCCCCAGGGGTTGATCGCGTCTCCGAGCGTGCCCTCGTCCAGCGCGTCCCACTCCATGCCGGCAACCGACCGGGCATAGCAGGTCAGCTCGCCGGTCAGGTCGGCCGAGACGTCCTCCGGAAGGAACTGGGCGGTCTGGACCTGCTGCGCCACGATCGTCGCCTCGGTCTCGGCCCCCTGGCGCGAGGCGTCGTACGAGGAGAAGGCCAGGAAGATGAGGAACCCGAGGAGGACGGAGAAGCCGGTGGCCAGGACCCCGAAGACGCCCGAGGCGCGGTCGCCGTCGGTGAAGTAGCTTCCGTCGGGGGCGCGTCGCCGCACCAGCAGCATCCCCGACACCGTCACCGCGGTGACGACCAGCAGCACGACCAGCGCCACGAGCACGTTCACGCGGGTCCCCCGTCATCTGGTACCGGCCGGGCGAGCGGGCACCTTGGGCTAGGCGAGCGCCTTCGCCTTCAGTGCTTCGAACTCGCTCTGGGTGATGGCGCCGGAGTCCAGGAGTGCCTTGGCCTCCGCGACCTGCGACGTCCCGCTCTGCGTGCCCGCCACGGACCGGATGTAGTCGTCCTGCTCAGCGACCTGGCGCTGGATGTGTGCGTTCTGCCGCGCGGCCATCCCGGCTCCCCTCGAGATCAGGTAGACGAGCGCCGCGAGCAGCGGCACCAGGACCAGGAAGATGGTCCAGCCGGCCTTGCCGGCCCCCGACAGCTCCTCATCGCGGAACACGTCGGCGAGGATGTTGAACAGGAGCATCAGGTAGGCGATGAACACGTACGAGATGATGATGAACCACAGGATGTCCCAGAAGCTCATGTCGTTCCTCCCCGCAGGGCCGCCCCGGCAGGGTGGCAGTGGTTGGTGCCCATGACGCTAGGGACGGCCGACCGCGCTGACCTCATCCGACGTGGGGTATTCCTGCGCCCTCGATCTTCTGCCAGCACCGACGAGGACCTGGAGCACGGCCAGCAGGACCAGCACCAGTGCCAGTGACCACCACCATCGCGCCAGCGAGACGTCGTTGCCCCAGAGCAGGACCACGGTGCCCAGGGCGGCCACGGCGACCCGGAGCCAACCGACGTTCCCTGCCACCCATCGGCCGCCGGCACCGACCTGCTCGTCGGGCAGGGCGGCTCCGCTCTTCTCCAGACCACCGGTGACTGCCGAGCGCACCGCTGTCCCGTACCGGTTCGTACCGGCGAACCAGCCGGCCACCACCAGGGCAAGACCCAACCAGAGCACGACCTCCTGACCACGCTGGAGGTAGGAGAGCATGGTCTCGTAGAAGGCCCGGCTGGCCGGCCCGAACGTGGTGCCGGAGAGCTCGTTGCTGAACAGCTGCCTTCCCACGGAGAGCGCGAGTGCGATCAGCAGCGCGTTGCCGGCGATCACCGCCCCGATGGCGACGGTCATGCGTGGCTTGCGCCGGGCGAGGACGAACGCTGCGATGTAGAGGACTCCCACCAGCGGCAGCAGCCAGCGCGCCACCGGGTTGCCGAACGCGTAGATCGTGCGCAGCTGCTCGAGCTGGGGGGCGGTCAGCAACACGATCTGGCGGTCGCTCTCCGGGATGGGGGCGTTCTCGATGAACGTCAGCCCGCGGTCGGCGAGGCGAGCCTTGACCTCGTCGATCACCTCGGAGACGTCGAGCACGACCTCGTCGCCCTGCAGGGAGACGGCCCCGGTGGTGTCTCCCTGGAGGATCCGCTGGAGTGCCTGCTGCGCCCGGGTGTTCACGCGCGTCCAGATCTCGGCAAAAGCGTCGGATGCCAGGAACTCCCGGACCTGACGCTCCACGGCGCCGTTGATCGCCGCAGCCAAGGGTCCCACCAGCGCCTCCAGGCGTGGTGCCTCGGTGATCACGCCGGCGAACACGTCGGCGAGGAGCTGCTCGACGTCGACCTGTTGCTGGATGGCGTCCGTGACAGTGGTGGCGAGCACGTCCTGGACCTCGGGTGAATCCACCAACGGCCCCACGGTCGCCACGTAGCGCTGGGTGTCGTTGAGTGTGCGCTGCCCCCAGTACGCGACCGCGGCCGGCGTGGTGAGCAGCGCGGCGAGCACCAGGCAGATGACGGCGGCCGCGGCGCGCCCCCGGGAAGGGCGATCCGTCGTGGCAGCGCCACCCTCCGACAGGACCTCGTCGTTCCGGGTGTCCTCGTCCATCGGAGACGCTCCTTCGGGGCACGGGGGCATGCCCTACATCGACGCGGAAATCGTGTCCGCGTCGGTGATTCTCCGGACGACGGCGCGACCACGCATCACACGGTCCGGATGAGAACGGCCGCCGACCGCGTCCCCTGCGGGATGAGGCGGCTGCACGAACCACCCTGTGTGTGTGAAGCGCCGCGGGGGCGAGGTGGGGACCATGGTGTCGACGAGGATGCGGAGGAGGCGCCGATGCCGAACGGGGACCCCGGGCCTGTGGACCGGGACCGCCCGCCCGAATCCGGGCGTTCCGGCGTGGCCGGCGACCTGGCGCGTGAGTCGTGGCGCCGCCCCTGGTACGCCCACGTCACGTCGTACGCAATCTCCGTGCTGCTGATCGTGCCGGCGATCTGGCTCTGCGACTGGGTGCTGCCGGGCTTCCAAGCCACGGAGCCGGGAGGTCCATTCGCCTTCGCCGCCCTCCTGTCCCTGCTCGCCGTCGTGAGCCAGCCACTCCTGGTGGGGGCTGCGGTCCGACTCGGCTGGCTGGCCGTCCTGCTTCTCGCCTTCCTGGGGCAGGCGCTGCTCGTGATCGTGGCCTCCTGGATCCTGCCCGATGTCGCGCTGGCGGACTTCTGGACGGCGGTTCTCGTCGCTCTCGTCGTCGGCCTGGTCAGCACCGTGCTGGGCTGGTTCGGCAGCGCGGGAACCTCTCAAGCCCTGGTCAGCAGGCTCGTGGCGTCGGCCCGGCGCACACCGCCGCACCTGGCGGACCCGGACGTCGACGGTGTGCTATTCGTCCAGCTCGACGGGGTGCCGTTCCCGGTCCTCCAGATGGCCATCACGGCCGGCACCGTACCGACCCTCACCCGGTGGGTCCGGTCCGGCACCCACGCGCTGCACGAATGGACACCCAAGCTGCCGGCGACCACGCCCGCCAGCCAGATGGGCATCCTGCACGGCGTGATCGACGGCATCCCGGCTTTCCGCTGGTACGACCGGGCCGGGGACCGGATCCTGGTCGCGAACCGTCCCAAGGACGCGGCGGTGATCGAGACCGAGCTGACGACCGGCAAGGGGCTCCTCGTCGACGACGGCGTCAGCATCAGCAACCTCTTCACCGGCGATGCCCCCACCGCCGTCCTGACCATGAGTCGCCGGGCCACCGGCGGGGAGATCGCACGACGCGCGGTTGCTCAGTTCGTGATGCACCCGGCGGGCCTGACGAGAGCGTTGTCCCGATCGATCTCAGAGCTGGCGCGAGACCGCTTCCAGACACGTCGTGCCATCCGCCGCGACGTCCAGCCCCGTTGCACGCGGAACTGGGAGACGGCCCTGTTGCGGTCGGTGACCAACGGTGCGCTGCGTGACCTGAACACGATTCTCGTGGCCCAGCACATGCTGCAGGGAACCCGGTCGATCTATGTCGACTACGTCGACTACGACGAGATCGCTCACCACGCCGGCGTACTGCGGCCCGAGGCCCTCGAAGCGCTGGAAGCGGTCGACGGTGTGCTCCACCAGCTGGAGATGGTGGCCGCCGCCGCACCCAGGCGGTACCGGTTCGTGATCCTCTCGGACCACGGCCAGGCCCAGGGGACCCCTTTCGCGGAGCGCTACGGCGAAGACCTGGCCACCGTGGTGGCCAGGCTCTCACGCAGTCAGGTGTCGTCCTCGGACGACGACGTCGAGGGCTGGGGCAGGACCAGGGGCCTCGTGGGAGAGCTGTCGTCCGGAAGCGGGGTGACCGGACGGAGCATGACCAGCGCGGCCGCAGCCATGGACAAGCGCGACCCCAACCAGCCGTCAGAGCTCGGCCCCGGATCGACGGACGTCGTCGGCGATGAGACGTTTCACGTGTTCGGGTCCGGCAACCTCGGGCTGATCTACGTGCGCGGGGAGAAGCAGCGCCTCGATCGCCGCGAGCTGCACCGGCGGTTCCCGAGCCTGGTTGCCGGTCTGTCCAGGCATCCCGGCATCGGCTTCGTGGTGGTGATGGACGACGACGGTCCGGTCGTCCTGGGGAGCAAGGGCTGGCACCGCCTCGACGACGGCCATGTGGAGGGTGAGGATCCGTTGCTCCCCTTCGGCGCGGACGCCCCGGCCTTCGTCGCCCGCGTCGCCCACCGCCCGGAAGCGCCCGACATCTACGTCAACAGCACCGTCGATCCCGGCACCGAGGAGGTGTCGGCGTTCGAGGACCTGGTCGGCTGTCACGGGGGTCTCGGTGGGTGGCAGGACCGTGCGTGCGCGGTCGTGCCCACCGACGTGCCGTTCCCCGCCGAGCGGGTGATCGGGGCGGATGCGATGCACGTCGCACTGCGGACCATCCTGCGCCACTGCGGACACCGACGCGGGGTCGCGGACCCCGAGGGCCGCTAGACCGGGCCGACCGACGGATCCGGCGAGCCCCGGATGAGACCACCCAGGCGTCCGTCGTCGCTCGCCACCACCTGCCCGAGGACCGCGGCACCGACGAAGACGAACGACACGACGTACAGCCACGCCAGGTAGGTGAAGGCCAGCCCGATCGCGCCGTACCGGTCCGCGCTCACCTCCAGCGCCCGCGGCAGCCACAGGTCGGCCGCGGGGCGGACCACCAGCATCAACAGCGCGAACACCGTGGCACCGGGGACCAGCAGGCGAGCCGCAACGCCGCCGGAGAGCAAGACCCAGGGGACGAAGACGGCCACCGCCACGTCGGTGGCGAACGAGAACGCAAGCGGCCAGACCTCCCGTGGCGGTAGGAAGCTGGTGCGCTCGCTCAGCCGGTTCCCGGCGACCACGGCCAGCGTGAGCACCACCACCACGGCCAACCAGCGCCACGCGGACGTCAACCCGGTCCTGGGCCGCGGCACCCGCCAGATGGTCGCGAAGGCTCGCGTCAGTGCCCGCGACAGGCTGGTCGCCGACGCGAGCACCAAGAGGACCCCGGCGATCCCGAACGCACCGCTGTCCGCGCCCCCCACCGCCTCGTTGATGATCGAGCGCGAGGAGTCCGGGACCCTCGCGAGGTCGGCGACCGTGTCGGCGTCCCCCGCCTGCGCCCACGTCGCCGTCAGGATCAGGATCGGCAGCACCGACGTGAAGAACTGAGCCGCGATCGTCATCGAGCGGTCGAAGATCTCGATGCGCATGGTGGCCGCGAGGCTACGGATCAGGGTGCGCCCCAACCAGCGCGTGAGGATCCATCTCGCCAGGCGGCCCAGCCGGGGAGGCAGCCGTTCCAGGGCCGCTTCGACCCGCTCGGGCGAGAGCGCCGCCTCGAGTGGCCCACTGCGTGTCTGTTCCTCGTCCATGGTGTCGGCTCACTCCCGCGCTGCCGCGCCGCCCGTGTCCGCCTTTTGTGCACCTGCGGCGGGGCGAGTACTCATCGGGTCTCCTGCCAGCCGAGTCATCCATGTCTTGGGTCCACCCACCCACTATCGAACCGCCCGTCGACCGCGTGCGAATCACTCGCTTCAGGTGAGGCGCGGCTCCCGCTCGCTCTTGAACCGGGCGGCGAGGGGCCGCGCGCTGATGCCGTGCAGCACGACACTCAGCGTCACCGTCAGGGCGATGATTGCGACGAGCTCCCGACCCGCCGCGTCGAGTCCTTCCAGCGTCAAGAGCGCAAAGACCACCGACGCGAGGCCGCGCGGACCGAACCACCCGATGAAGAGCACGTCGTGGCGGTCGAACCCGGCCCCGAGGAGGGCGAGCGCGACCGGCAGCATCCGGAGGAGTGTCAGGCTCAGCACTGCGTACAGGACTGCCGTCCAGGTGATCCAGTCCACGATGACCGGCACCGCCAGGGCGCCGAACACGAGCCAGCACACCATGGCTGCCAGTGAGCCCGTCTGCTCGACGAAGTAGACCTCCTTGGCACCCCCGCGTCCGGCGAGGTTACCGAAGACGATGCCGCCCACGAAGGCGGCGACGAAGCCGTTGCCGTCGACGACGAGGGCGCCGGCGTAGGACAGCAGCGCCAGGGCCAGCACGGCTGGGCCACCCAGTTCCTCGGTCAGCCACTCCCGGCGCCTGGCTCCCTTCGTGACCAGCCCCCCGACACCGCCGAACACCACCCCGGCGATCACGCCCGTCAGGAGGGCCAGCACGGCGCGACCGGGGTTCTCGACCCCCTGGATGCCCTCGCTCGCGGCCACGCCGGCGACCGCCACGAGGACGATCGGGGTGACGATGCCGTCGTTGAGGCCGCTCTCGACGTTGAGGGCCCGTCGGATCCGGTCTGGGACGGAGGGGTTGGACATCACACTCGCGCCCAGCGCGGCGTCGGTCGGCGCCAGTGCCGCGCCGAGCAGGAGTGCGGCCCACGGGTCGACGTCGAGGACGAGGACGGCGGCCACCGTGCCGAGCCCCACGGTCAGCGGGAGGCCGACGCCGAGCAGGCGTCCGTAGGTGCCGAGGTCCCGCCGGAACTGAAGCAGCCGGACCTTCGAGGCGTCCGCGAAGAGCACCCAGACCAAGGTCACCTCCGCGATGACCTTGACCAGCTCCGGCTCGGGCGGATGGTCGCGGAACTCGAAGACTCCCGCGAGCACGCATCCTGCTGCGACGAACAGCATCGGGGACGTCAGCCCGGCTCGCTCGAGCCGGCCGGCGAGGACACACCACCCGATGATCGTGATCAGCACCAGGGCGAGGGCTAGTACCTCCACGTCCGACTCCGATCACAGGCCGCCGCGAGCTCGGATCAGTACGTGGCCTCCAGCTCGAACTCGCGGCCGTGGACGGCCAACGCCCAGATGACGAAGACGTCCAGCGCGATGATCAGCATGGACCAGAAGGGGTAGTACGGCAGGAAGGCGAAGTTGGTCAGCGCGCTGCCGAGTGCCAGCAGGATGCCGACGACACGCCCCCAGGTCTGCCCGGCGAGCACTGCGAACCCGGCGGCCACGACCACGAGCCCCATCAGCATGTGGATCCATCCCCAGGTGGTGGCGTCGAGCTCGAAGACGTAGTTGCGCGTCGAGACGTAGAACTCGTCCTGGACCACCCCCACAAGCCCCGCCAGCGTCTGAAACCCTCCCGTCATGATCATCATGACCCCGGCGAACGTGATGAATCCGGTGGCCATCCTGTTCCCGCGCGAGTCAGTCGTCCGTTGTTCGGTCATGGTTCCGCTCCTTTGTCCCGGCTCCGGGGTCCCTCGCTGTCCAGCACCTCGCGGTGCCGGTCCACCCCTCATGGAACCGCCCCGAACGGCCCCCCGAATCACTCACCCCAGATGAGAATCGTCGATCACGTTCGGTGCTCCACGACGTAAGCCTCCGCCTCGGTCAGGGCCTGCCACGTCGACTCCCCGAGCACGGGCGTCGCGCCGTACGAGCGCTCGGGCGGGGCCAGTGTCACGGGAACGGTCCGCGCCATCAGGTCCGCCATGCCGGGGTCCAGGCCCGACACGTACAGCCGCCCGCCGACGGCGCTCAGCTGTTCAGCGTAGGTGGCGAGGATCCGGAAGAAGGTGGCGCCGAGCGACGTCCGGCCACGCAGTCGCAGCACCACGGCGGGCGCCTGGGTTCCACGCACCTCGGGCAGCCTCGCCTGCAACGTGCGCGCGCCGGCGTAGAAGAGGCTGCCGTAGACGTCGAGGACGGTCACCTGGTGGCTGGTGAGCCGTGCCGGAGCGGGCTGCTCGCTGAACCGGTGGTCGGGCATAGGTACGAGCTCGACCACCCTGAGGTCCAGGGCCTCCTGGTTGAGCTGGAGCATCAGCGACAGCACCACGCCGATGCCCACGGCGACAGCCACCGGCAGGAACAGGGTGGCCAACAGCGTGGCCACCAGCGCGACCTGTGAGATGCGTCCGGTTCGCCAGATCGTCAGCAGCCGGGCGGGCCGCAGGGCTCCGATGGCGGCGAAGACGAGGATGGCCGCCAGCGTCGGCATCACGATCACACCGACCAGCCGGGCGAACACCACGATGATGACCAGCATCCACAGCCCCGAGAAGATCGCGGACCACCGCGTCCGCGCCCCCGCTGCAACATTGAGGGCCGTCTGGCCCACCGAGCCCCCCACGGGCTGACCGCGGACCAGCCCCGCGGCCAGGTTGCCGAGGCCCTGTGCGAGGAAGTCCCGGTTCATGTTGGAGGGACGCCCGTCCTCGTTGGGCGCGGACTCGCTGACTCCGGCCCCCTGGACGAGGACGATGACCGCGATCGCCAGGGCGTTGAGGACCAGGCTGACCGAGATCAGGCCCAGGTCCGGCAGGTGGGGCACCGGCACCGAGCGCGGGATAGCTCCCTGGTCGGACACGCGGGCCACCTGCTGGGCGTCCGCGAGCGCGATCGCGAGCGTGGGCACGACCAGTGCCACCAGGGCGCTCAACGTGCGCAGCCTGGTGTGCGCCAGTCCGAAGAGGATCGCCAGTGCTCCGGCGCCTGCCAGCAGCGAGGCGAGGTCGATCGCGCTGGGCTGCGTGAGGACGTCGTACGCCTTGGCGATGGCATACGGACCCTCGGCTGCGACGCCGGTCAGGTCGCCGAGCTGACCACAGATGATGTTGATCGCCACGCCTGTGAGAAAGCCGGTCATCACGGAGTGCGAGACGAAGCGCGTGTAGCGCCCCAGCTTGAGCAGTCCTGCTGCCACCATCACCGCACCGGCGATCACCGTGAGCAGGAACAACGCCTCGGTGCGTTGGTCGGGGTCGACATCCGCGACAGCGGAGCCTGCCGCAAGTGCCGCCGCGGTCGTCGTGGTGATCACCATCATGCGGGTGCTCGACGTCAGGCCGCCGGCGACCGGGCCGGCGAAGCTGGCGTAGAGGCCGTGCACGGGGTTGACCCCCACTAGCACCGCCGACGCCATCCCGTCGGGGACGCTGCTGATCGCTCCGGGTAAGCCCGCGAGCGCGTCCCTTCCGAGGTTCTTCCCCGGCTTCAGCGATCGAATCCAGGAGCGCAGCTTCACCCTGATCGCCTCCAGCATGGACGTCCTCCCTCACCGGCGTCGTGCTGAGGGTGCTCTGGTCCCGGTTCCGGGTCCTCCCACGCAATGGGTGATGTGGGGTCTCCCAGGCGCTCCTAGGTTGCGGGATGACGCGTCAGATCCAAGGAGGTTCCGATGTCCGACCAGCCGAACATCCTGATCATCTGGGGCGACGACATCGGGATCAGCAACCTGAGCTGCTACAGCGAGGGTCTGATGGGCTACCGCACCCCGAACATCGACCGGATCGCTGCCGAGGGCGTGCGGTTCACCGACTACTACGGCGAGCAGAGCTGTACGGCGGGCCGGGCGGCGTTCATCACCGGTCAGAACCCCTACCGGACCGGGCTCACCAAGGTCGGCATGCCCGGCATGGACGTCGGCCTGAGGGCCGAGGACCCGACGATCGCGACGGCACTGAAGGCCCTCGGGTACGCGACCGGCCAGTTCGGCAAGAACCACTTCGGCGACCGTGACGAGTTCCTGCCCACGATGCACGGCTTCGACGAGTTCTTCGGGAACCTCTACCACCTCAATGCCGAGGAGGAGCCCGAGCTCGACGACTACCCGTCCGAGGAGGACTTCCCCGACTTCCGCAAGAACTTCGGCCCGCGCGGGGTCATCCACTCGTGGGCGAACGGCGACGGCACCCAGCGCATCGAGGACACCGGCCCGCTGACGAAGGAGCGGATGAAGACCATCGACGACGAGGTCACCCCCGAGGCCTTGCGGTTCATGTCGGACGCCAAGGCCGCCGACACCCCGTTCTTCGTGTGGCTCAACACCACCCACATGCACTTCCGCACCCACGTCAAGGACGGCAGCCGCGGCCGGGCCGGCCGGTGGCAGTCGGCGTACCACGACACCATGTGTGACCACGACGACCTGGTCGGCGACGTACTGGCGTTCCTCGACGACAACGGGCTGGCCGAGGACACCGTCGTCATGTACTCCACCGACAACGGTCCGCACATGAACTCCTGGCCCGACGCAGGGATGACGCCGTTCCGGAGCGAGAAGAACTCGAACTGGGAGGGTGCCTACCGGGTGCCAGCGGTGGTGCGGTGGCCCGGACGGATCCCGGCGGGCACGGTGCTCAACGGGATCGTCAGCCACAACGACTGGTTCGTGACCCTCCTCGCGGCAGCTGGTGACACCGATGTCGCGGAGCGGCTGAAGCAGGGCGGCGACCTCGGCGGGACGACGTACAAGGTGCACCTCGACGGGCACAACCAGCTGGACTACATCACCGGGGCCACGGACGAGAGCCCGCGCAAGCACTTCTTCTACGTGTCCGACGACGGCGACCTGACGGCGTTGCGGTACGACAACTGGAAACTGGTCTTCCTCGAGCAGCGTGCCACCGGGACGCTGCGGGTGTGGGCCGAGCCGTTCACCGAGCTGAGGGTGCCGAAGATGTTCAACCTGCGCACGGACCCTTACGAACGCGCGGACATCACATCGAACACCTACTACGACTGGTGCCTCGACCACGCCTGGCTGCCCATCCCGGCGCAGGTGTACGTCTCGCGGATGATCTCGTCGTTGGCCGAGTTCCCCGCCCGGCAGGAACCACCCAGCTTCAGCATCGACCGGGTGCTGGAGAAGCTTCAGGCCGGCGTCCCCAGCTCCTGAAGCGACCGTCTCACCCGCCCGGGATGAGGCGGCGGCCCGTCTGCCGGGCCGAATCTGGACTCCAGGCCTCACCAGAAAGGCAGCCACATGTCGCACTCGATGCCCGCTGAGGGCGCGGTTCCCCGGCAGCCGGACCACCAGGGCGTACAGCCCACGACCGCCACCGCGTGGGTCGGCTGGATCTTCTTTGCCGCGTTCATGATGTTCCTGCTCGGGCTGTTCCACGCCATGGCGGGACTGGTCGCCCTCTTCCGGGACGAGTACTACCTCGTTGGCCGGAATGGCCTGGTGGTGAATCTCGACTACACGGCGTGGGGCTGGATCCATCTCCTCGGCGGTGCCCTCATGGCCACCGCGGCGATCGGGCTGCTGTCCGGGCGCTCCTGGGCGCGTGCCGTCGCCGTCGTGATCGCCCTCGTGAGTGCGGTCGTGAACCTCGGCTTCCTCGCCGCCTACCCGATCTGGTCGGCGATCATGATCGCGGTCGACATCCTCGTGATCTGGGCTCTCATCGTGCACGGTGCCGAGATGCGGGACGTGTAGGACTCGTCAATCACCCTAAGCGCGGAGCCAGGAGCTCGGCCGAACGCGCGTCGAGGTCGGCGAGGCCCGCGGCACGGCCGGTCGACACGAGCAGCAGTGCCGCGATCGGGCCAGTGATCTGCTCGCCACTCCCCCGGGCCCAGTCCACGTCATCGGCCACCAACCGGACGCCTCGGAGCCGGCGTCCCGGGAAGAACGGGAACCTGCGTTGCCAGGCCCAGTCCGCGGCCACCCGTGCCGGCTCCGTCGGGGTGTCGATGTCGATGCCGAGCGGCCGCGCGATGTCGTGGGCGTGAACCAAGATGTCGAGCAACGGATCACGCCAGAAGGTGGTCGGCGCCAGCCGTCGGGACCCGACGATCCCCCGGAGGTCGGCGACGATCTGCTCCGTGGGTCGCTGAGCGCGCGCGATGGACGCGTCGCGGATCATCCGGTCCGGGTTGCCGCGAGCCGCCAGCGCCGCGGTGAGCACCTCGCCAGACCTGGCGGTCGCTGCGAGCGAGAGATGCGCGCCGACGTCGCGCACCCGCCAGGCCCGGCAGAGCGACGGCGCTTCCCACTGCTGGTCCGAGAGCGTCTCGAGCAGGGCGGCGACCATCGCGCGGTGTCGGTCGATGACCTGCCAGCTCTCGTCCCGGTCCACGGCCACCCCCCTGATCGTCAGTCTCACTGACCAATAATAGTCAGTTACACTGACCATTAGTCAAGGGGGAAGGAGCCGGAATGACCGATCAGCCGCATGTGGGTGTGCTCTTCTTCGTCGCGCACCGGGCGATGGAGCAGCGGGTGCTCGACCACGTCCGGCGAGCCGGCCATGACGTCACCGTCGCCCAGAGCCGGGTCGCGGCCAGGATCGGCCCCGAGGGCACCCGGCTCACCGAGCTCGCCGAAGCCGCGCAGGTCACCAAGCAGACTGCCGGCTTTCTCGTCGACCAGCTCGAGAAGGCCGGGTACGTCGAGCGGGTGCCAGACCCTTCCGACGCGCGAGCGCGACTGGTGCGGATGGCCCCTCGCGGACGCGAGGTCGTGGCGCTGGCCCGAGAAGTCGAGGCGGAGGTCCGGGAGGAATGGGAGACCCACGTCGGGGCCGCGGAGTTCGCGCGTCTGGAGGAGACGATGGCGCGGCTGCGCGCGATCACCGACCCGTACGGGCCAGGAACTCCTGCAGGGTGACGGTCGCCGAGCCGGCGACCATGTCGTGCAGCCCGCGGCGGTCCGGCCGGAACACCAGCGGCGGGATGACCAAGCACACCAGGACCGCGCGCGCGATGCTCCGCAGCAGGTCCGGTGGCACCGGGCTGCCGTCGGCGCGGACCACGCGCAGCCGCGTGGCGAGCTTGCCGAACGAGCCGCCCGCCAATGCCGTGAGCACCGACGACTCCAGCGCGAAGACCCCCAGCGTGTAGAGGCTGGACAAGGGGTCCTCGCTCCACCTCTCCGGCCCGATCAGGAGGACCACGACCAGCGTGGAGGCGAACCAGTCGACGATCAGCGCGAGGACGCGGCGGCCCCACGAGGCGGTCTCGATCACCGGGTCAGCCTAGATGCGCGGCTGTGGCCTGCTGGGTCCGGCCATCTGTTACATGCACGAAACAATCGGGATACGGTCGAGAAACTGCCCGTGCCTAGGTTCGGGGAGACCGGTGCAGCGCCGCACCGGACTTTCGTTTCGCCACAGGATCTTGCGGCCGGCAGAGCCGGCCAAGGAGGACGCATGTTCGCAAACAGCGACGAGCTGCTGAAGTACGTCAAGGACGAGGGTGTCGAGATGGTCGACGTCCGGTTCTGCGACCTGCCCGGTGTGATGCAGCACTTCACCGTGCCGCTCTCGTCCTTCGACCAGTCCGTCTTCGACGACGGCCTGAACTTCGATGGTTCCTCGGTCCGTGGATTCCAGGCGATCCATGAGTCCGACATGGCGCTGTTCCCCGACCCGACGACCGCCTACCTCGACCCGTTCCGGGCCGCCAAGACGCTGATCGTCAACTTCTTCGTCCACGACCCGCTCACCGGCGAGGCCTACTCGCGCGACCCGCGCAACATCGCCAAGAAGGCACAGCAATACCTCAAGTCGACCGGCATCGGCGACACGGCGTACTTCGCGCCCGAGGCCGAGTTCTACGTCTTCGACTCGGTCCGTTTCGAAACCAAGCAGAACGCCGGTTACTACCACATCGACTCCGAGGCGGGCGCCTGGAACTCCGGCTCCGAGGACAACAACCGCGGCTACAAGGTGAAGTACAAGGGCGGCTACTTCCCGGTCGCGCCATATGACCACTTCGGCGACCTCCGCGACGAGATCGTCATCGAGATGGAGAAGGCCGGCCTGATCGTGGAGCGGGCCCACCACGAGGTGGGAACCGCTGGTCAGGCCGAGATCAACTGGCGCTTCGACGAACTCCTCAAGAGCGCCGACGACGTCATGAAGTTCAAGTACCTCGTCAAGAACGTCGCCTGGCGCAACGGCAAGACTGCGACGTTCATGCCCAAGCCGATCTTCGGCGACAACGGCTCGGGCATGCACTGCCACCAGTCGATCTGGAACGACGGCGAGCCGCTGTTCTACGACGAGACCGGGTACGCCGGGCTCTCCGACATGGCGCGCTACTACATCGGCGGCATCCTCAAGCACGCGCCGTCACTGCTCGCCTTCACCAACCCGACGGTGAACTCCTACCACCGCCTGGTCCCGGGCTTCGAGGCTCCGGTCAACCTGGTCTACAGCCAGCGCAACCGCTCGGCCTGCGTCCGGATCCCGATCACGGGCGCGAACCCGAAGGCCAAGCGGATCGAGTTCCGCTGCCCCGACCCGTCGTCGAACCCGTACCTCGCGTTCTCCGCGATGCTGCTGGCCGGCATCGACGGCATCAAGAACAAGATCGAGCCGCACGAGCCGGTCGACAAGGACCTCTACGAGCTCCCGCCCGACGAGCACGCCGACATCCCAACGGTGCCTGGCTCCCTCAACGCGGTGCTCGACTCGCTCGAGGCTGACCACGACTTCCTGCTCGAGGGCGGCGTCTTCACCCCCGACCTGATCGAGACGTGGATCGACTTCAAGCGCACCCAGGAGATCGCGCCGGTCGCGCTCCGCCCCCACCCCCACGAGTTCGAGCTGTACTTCGACATCTAGGACTCACAACCCTCTGACCTGCAACGCCCGCCGTTCGTAAGACTTCGACAGATGTTCGAGTGACGGTGTCGAGCTTCCTGCACTCAAGGCGAAGCACACGATCGTCGTCCAAACCGGGGACCGGGTGACGTGCTGGACCTCGGCAACTTCCAAGCGATCGTCCTAGCGAGCGCAGCCGACACCGCCAACGCCTTCTGCTTGCTCCATTGGGGTGTACGTAACCACCCCACCAGGGGTGTAACACACCCCTAGGTGGGTTAGTCTCTGACGTGTGAGCAGTCACCGTGGTCCCGTCCTTGTCGCCCTCGTGGACGACTACGACGTCGTGGTCACCGGTGTCGCCAAGATGCTCGATCCGTACCGTGACCGCGTCGTCGTAGCCGAGCTCGACACGAACAAGCCGCTTGAGGACGAAGTCGACATAGCGTTGTACGACTCGTTCGCCCAGCCCGAGTCCGACCACGACGAGATCAAGACGCTGATCGACAACCCACGCGCCCGGCGGGTCGTGGTCTACACATGGAACTTCCACCCCGAGCTCCTCTCGATGGCGCGCGACCTCGGCGTGCACGGCTACCTGTCCAAGGCTCTGACCGCGCGTGAGCTGGTGGCTGCCCTCGAGTCCGTCCATGCAGGCGAGATCGTGGTCAGTGCCCCCGCGACGAAGACACGCAACACGATTGGCGACTGGCCCGGACGCGGCGAGGGCCTGACCGATCGTGAGGCGGAGGTCCTTGCGCTCATCACGCAGGGAAGGAGCAACGCGGAAATCGCGAAGCTGACCTATCTGAGTCCCAACACGGTCAAGACCTACATCCGCACCCTCTATCGCAAGATCGAGGTCGACAGTAGGAGCCAGGCCGTCCTCTGGGGAGTGCGCAACGGGTTCATGCCCGATCACCGCCGCATCGAGCACTGGCGGGGCGGCCCCTAACGCGTCCCCTCATGCCCGTCCCACCTTCCTGGGTCGCAGGCTTCACGTTTCGCCCTCTTTGGCCTATGGTCTACGGCGCGACCCCTCGGAGCCGCCCAGAGCATGCGACCGCCCCCCGGGAGCATGCCACCGCCCCCGGCATCAGTGATGACGGGGGCGGTTCATTTGTCAGGGGCCGGTCAGGCCACCCGAGAATGGTGATACGTCACCCTTGTGCGAGTAGACCTGCCGGATGCCGCGACCGTAAGCCGCCCGCGAGATGAAGACTTCATCACTACGGGTGTGCCTCACGCACCGCTTGGCGGCCTAGGGTTGTTTCACGTTGCGGTGATGCCGGGGGGCTCCCGCAACGAACTGGGGGGATGTGCGGTGAGTCCGCACTCCTATCCATGACGCGCGGCGCCCCCACAGGCGCCGCGCGTTTCCCATGAGCGGTCATGCTGATGGTTCCTTTCGGGAGGCGGACGGTCCGCAGACAGTCCGCACGATGGTCACAACTAGTCACCGGCTCTCACCGATCAGAGAACGAAGGCCCCGAGTCTCCGGGGCGTTGGTCAACAAGTGGTCGATTGAGCGGTTGGCCGTTGCCCTGCGGCGAGGAGCACGAGACGATCGGACCGGAGGTGCGGCGGATGAAGGTGCGACCCGGTGCGGTGGTCCGGGGAGCCAGTGTGGCTTTCGCCTGTCTCGCAACGGACGCCTCCAAGCGGTCGCCCATGCTGCTCGCGGGCTTCGCCGGCGGCTGGTTACTGAACCGGCCGGGGCTCCAGATCTTCACGGTCCTGCCCGACTCGGAGGAGCCGTGGAAACGCGCCACGGTGCCCTTCGCGACCTCGGTGGCGTCGTGGTCGACCGTGATGCTGACCGCCACGGCCGCTTTGCGTCGAACGAGGCTGCCGGTACCGATCGCTGCGGTCGTTCTCGGTGGCGGGCTCATCGTGGTCGACTCCCTTCTGGCCGATCTCGGCGAGGCTCGTGACACGGCTAGCGCTGAGGTGACCCCAGGGGAAACGGAGACTTCCAGGTAGCGGGCTTCCGACCGACACACTGCGCCTATGGGTTACGGGATGCCGATCCTCACCTCGCAGTTGTTTTGCGAGTCGGTCCCGGGGCCGCCGTTGCACCGGTCCGACTGGGAGCCGCCGGAGAGCACATCGCGGCCGCCCTCGCCGAACAGCTTGTCCGGGCCATTCTCGCCGAACAGCCTGTCGTTGCCTGCCCGGCCCCGAATCGTGTCGAACGCGCTCCCGCCGAACAGACGGTTGACGACTGGGCTGCCGAGGATCGTGTCCTTGAAGTCCGACCCGATGACGTCCTCGACGCCAGCGAGCGTGTCCGAGCCTTGCCCGGTTCCGGTACCGGCCGTCAGGTTCACGACGACGCCGATCAGGGCGTGCTCGAAGACCGCGGTGTCCTTGCCGGATCCGCCGTTGATCACATCGTCGTCGTCGTGGCCCTGCACCGTGTCGTTGCCGGATCCGCCGTTGACGGTGTCGTTCCCGCCCCGGCCGTTGATCCGATCCCGACCCCCGCCACCGGACAGCACGTTCACGTTGGCGTCCCCCTGCAGTTGGTCGTTGAAGGCCGACCCGACGAGGTTCTCTACGAGGACGAACGTGTCGTTGCCGTCGCCGGTGGCGCTGGCAGTGTCGAGGTCGGCAGCAACAGCGGCCGGGGATCCTGCGTACGTCACCGTGTCGACCCCAGCCTCCCCTCGCAGCTGGTCGTCGCCGGGGCCGCCGATCAACGTGTCGTCACCGACCCAGCCGTCGATGAAGTCGTTTCCGGTCTCACCGTCGATGACGTCGCCGACGTCGTTCACGTCACCCCCACCGGCGTTGCCGACGAGAGTGTCGTCGTCCGGCCCGCCTGCGATGGTGTCCGCATCGGGCCCGCCGAGCACGAAGTCGTTGCCGCTCAAGGTGGAGATGTCGTCCGCACCTGCATCACCGCAGACCCGGTCATTTCCACCCCTGGCCACAATCGTGTCGTCTCCCGCACCGGCCACGATCACGTCGTCGGCTGCCGTGCCGTTGATGAATGAGCCGGCGGGGCCATCAACCAGGGTCGCGTTCACCCCGCCACACTGCGGTGGTGCGCCAAGCTCCAGGTGCAGGTTCAGCAGGCCGTTGCCACCCCCGAAGCCGTCGACCTTGATCCGGTACGTCGTCCCGCCCTGGACGGGGACCACGATCTGGCTGCGCAGGCCCACTCCGCTGTCGTCGTCGGAGGCGTACGTCGACAGTCCGGCCAAGGTGCTTCCCGTGTACATGGCCAGGGTCGTGTCGAAGGTCGTCACGTTGCCACCGGCGTCATCGGTGGAGATGGTCGCGGTTCCGGTCGTCGCAGGTGTCCAGCTGTACCAGATGCCGTTGTCGAGGCTGAACGGGCCCGGCTCTCCGGGCTCGGTGTCCGAACACACCGTGAAGTCGAAGTCGTTGAAGCCTGCCCCTGGGTTGGCGGGAAGGACCTCCGGGGCGGCGAAGTCGTTGTTGTTGACGTTGCTGGTCGCGGCATCCAGCACGTTGATCCTTCGGCGGGCAACACCGTCGTGGGTGATGGTCGGCCCAGTCGCGGACAGATCTGCGGCAGCTGCTGCACTGGTCTGCGGAACCCCGTTCCCGTCGACACACTCACGGAGCAGTGCGAACGCACCGGTGACGTGTGGGGCGGCCATGGACGTGCCCGACTTGTTGCCATGAGCGGTCGACGAGGCCGTCACCGGTGCGTCGATGCCGACGCCCGGCGCCCACCAGTCGGTGATCGCGTTGTTGTTGCTGAAGCCGGCCGGGACGTCACTGTCGTCGGACGCTGCCACGGCGTACGAGCTGGGCACGCACGCCGGGTAGCTCACACTCGTGCCGGAGCCGTTGTTGCCCGCTGCTGACACGGGCGCCACGCCCGCCGCCAGGAGGTTCGCCATGATCGATTGGGTGTTCGGGAACGCCGATCCACACGAGGCTTCGGTTGCGTGGAGTGGCCCTCCGAGACTCATGTTGGCGGCCACGATGTTACGGCCGCCGTTCTTCAGGTTGAGCGTGTGCTGCAGGGCCAGGTCGAGGTCGCTGAAGAAGTACCGCCAGCACGGGTTGGGTTCGCCCACCGCGCAGGTGGTCGACCGGTGGCCGACCTGGATGGCGACGATCCCAGCACCGCGTGCCACACCTTCGTGACCGCCGGTGTAGGAGCTCCCGGCGGCGATGCCGCCCACGTGGGTCCCGTGGTCGCACTGGGTGGAGTAGGTGCAGTTGTCACCCGCGGCGCCACCTGTCTGCGACGTTGCGCCGTTGGGGCACCACGAGGTCGCGGAGAAGCATGCCTGGTCCACGATCCGTCCCGTGAACGCGCTGTGCTGGTTGTCGACGCCGCTGTCGATGACGGCGACCTCAAACGCGCCGCCGGTGCTGCCCTCGAAGTTGTTGCCGAGCACGCCAGCCGTGTTGAGCAGGTCGGAGTCGATGACGCCGGTGGACACGTCCAGTGCGAGCGGAGCCTCCAGATCGAGGGTCACCGCGCGCACCCGCGTGTCAGCCAGCAGCGCATCGAGTCCGGCGCGATCCACCATCGCGACCGCGGATGGCACGACGTCGAAGCGCGTCAGGACGCGCGACGAGGTTCCGGCAAGGGTCGCGTCTAGCCGCTCGAGACGGTCGGCGATCGCGGCACGCTGTTCGCGGACCTCGCCGCGAGCAAGGTCTGCCTCGACCTCGATGTCCAGGGCCATCGAGACGATCACACGGATACGGTCATCGGCGCGTAGCGCGGCGCGCAGTTCTGCGGGTGAGCTTCCACTACCTGCTGCGGGCTCGAGCCGGCCGGGTTGGTCGGCCGGGTCCGTGTACGGCTGACCCGGGACATCAGGGGTGGTCGAGGTGCGACGCCCCACCGGCCCGAGCTGCTCCTGCTTGCCCCGGTCGCGCTTCACGGGAATGGTGCTCAGGTCGGCCGTTGCGGCCACGATGTCTCCATCGACGCCGTTGGCCGGCCAGTCCTGCGGACCGTTGGGTCCGGCTGCCTCGCCCGGTACGGCGTCCGGCGCACCGAGCACTGGCGTTGCTCCGGTTGCGGCAAGCACAAGGACAGCAATGACTGTCCCCGGGATAAGTAACTCCCGTCCTACGTTGCGCAGAGCTCGACTAGCCATGGCCCCCCCTCGGATGACCCGAGATGAGCCGACACTACGCCTGGGTGTTCGTTTTGACCATGGCTACTTCGGGCCAGGCAAAACTGGTTGCGCCGTACTCGCCAGCCGTGTCCGATTTCCGCTTGGGGATGGCCGATCGCTGAGACTTCACACGGTTGGCGGGGGCGTCTCGCCCGACCTGGGACTTTCGATCGATGCTGGCTGCGTCGGTCGGGATCCGGCGCGTGAAGAAGAGGGCGATCAGCGCGATGAGCGCCAGGACCGCGAGCGAGGATCGCAGCCCGTCGATGCGCGCGGCCTCGTTCGCCTCCACGACCGCATCGGCCGTGCTCGCGGGCACGTCCGCGTCGTCAAGCGCGGTTCGCAGCTGCGCGTCGGAGACGAAGGGGATTCCTGCCGCTAGCTCCACTGTGGCAGCGGAGGTGACCTCGGGTGGCACGTCAGAGTTGTCCTCGATCCCGACGAGGAACGACGTCGTCAAGGTGGAGATGAGCACGGCGCCCGCCAGTGCGGTTCCGATCGACGCTCCGAGGTTGGTGACCGTGTTCTGGAGCCCGCCCACATCACCTGCCTGCTCGTCGGAGACCGAGGAAACGGTGACGCTGCCGAGCTGCGATGCCAGCGCACCGATGCCGAGGCCGGCGAGCAGCATGGGCCAGGTCACGATCTCGGGACCAGCACCGAGCTCGAGCGCGGCGATCATGATCGCGATACTGCCGAACATCGCCAGGACTCCGAACCGGACCACTCGCCGTGGCGATGCGTCGGGAAACACCTTGGGGATCCCGGCGGCGGCCAACAAGAGCGTGATCGACAGGGGCAGCAGCCGGACGCCGGTCGTCGATCGCCGAGAGCCCCAGGGCCACGGAGAGGAACAGGGGGACCGCGAAGAAGAGTCCCGCTTGCAGCAGGTACTGGAAGAAGAAGCGCGGTGAGGCCGCCTCGGAGCACCGGAATCCTGAGGATGGCGGGATTGACCAGGGGCTCAGCGTCTCGGGCGATCTGCCGGTTCTCCCATCCGCATGAAGAGCCAGAGCACGAACCCACCGCCCAGAAGAAGCCAGACCGCAGGCGACAGGCCCAGCCACTCTGGGGCGGACGGCTTGGGCTGGATGAGTCCCCATTCGCCTGAACGGAGGATCCCGAAGACGATCAGTCCGAGCCCGAGCGCCGACAGGACGGTTCCGATGAGGTCGAGCCGGACTCGATTCTCGGGCGTCGCGTCGGCGAGGCGTCGCGTGAGCGCGAGGATCGCCACGACCACGAGGACTTCGCCGGCGAACACCAGTCGCCAGGACAGGTAGGTGGTGAAGAGGCCGCCGATGAGAGGTCCTGCGGCAACCGCGATCGCGCCGGCCGAAGCCACCAGCCCATAGGCGCGAGGTCTCTCGGAGCGGGCGAAGTTGGACGCGACCAGCGCAACGATGGCGGGCATGATCAGGGCGGCGCCGACGCCCTCGAGGAGGGACCAGCCGATCATCAGCACGGTGAGGTTGGGTGCGAGGGACGTGACCAAGGACCCGCAGCCGTAG
Organism: uncultured Actinomycetota bacterium; assembly: GCA_963804845.1. Lineage (GTDB taxonomy): Bacteria > Actinomycetota > Actinomycetes > Propionibacteriales > Nocardioidaceae > Nocardioides. The sequence continues at coordinate 1,791,492 of CAWDSA010000007.1, forward strand.
ATCACGCAGCCGATACCGAAGGCGCGTTTGCGGCCGATGATCTGGCCGATCTTGCCGCCGGTGATCATCAACGACGCCATCACCAGGGTGTAGAGCGTGATGGCGGTCTGGATCCCGGTCACCGTGGTGCCCAGGTCCGCTGCGACCGTCGCGATCGACACGTTCATCACGGAGCTGTCGAGCGTCATCAGGAACTGACCCGATGCCAACGTCAGCAGCACGATCCCGGATGCACCAACGTCTCGCTCCGTGGTCTGCATGACGTCATCCTTCTAGACGAGTCAGGAGATCCTCGCGCAGACTCGCCCACCGCCAACCCAGCACCGTGCCGTCGAGTCGACGTCGGTCAACGCGTCGGCGTGGCTGAGGTAGGCAGGGTGTGGGTGTGGGCGGCCGCTGCTGCGCCGGCATCGGCCATGGTGCCCTGGGCGACCCGGTGACGACCCATGACCACGGCCATCACGACGCCGATGAGGCTGAAAGCGGCCATCGTCCACGACGCGGCCGCGAGGCCCGCGGACAGAGCGTCAGCTGTGGGCTCGCCTGCGGCAGTCCTGTCGGTGACCACGCTGGAGTAGATCGACGCGGCGAGCGCCGTCGCCACGGCAGCACCGACGTAGCGGGCCATGTTCGAGACACCGGATGCCGCCCCGACCTGGGCCGCCGAGACAGATGCGGTGGAGGCCGACGTCGCCGGCCCGTTGGAGAGTCCCATCCCGATGGCGACGGCCACGAGGGGCAGCACGAAGGCCGCGTAGCCCCACGAGCCTTCGACGAAGCCGACCGCAGCGAACCCTACGGCGGTGATCGCGAAACCTGCACCGACGACCTGACGGCCGCCGAACCGGGCCGCGAAGCGCGGGACGAGCGGCGCCACCAGAACCAGCCCGGCTGTAGCCGGGAGGGTCGCCAGGCCAGCTTCCAAGGCACTGAGCCCGAGCGTGGCAGGGTCCTGGAAGTAGATGCTGACCAGGTACATCAGCGCGTTGATGGTGCCGGCGCCGATGAGGATGGCGATCGTGGACGCCACCAGGATCCGGTTGCGCAGCAGGGCCAGATCGAGCATGGGGACGGCAACGCGCTTCTCCACTGCCACGAAGGCGAACCCCGAGACGATGGAGACCACCAGACAACTGAGCGTGGCCAGAGACGTCCAGCCCCAATCGCTGCCCTTGCTCAAGGCGAGCACGACGGGCGTGAGGGTGAGCGCGACCAGCACGCTCCCAGCGAGGTCGATCGAGCGGGGACGGTCCTCGTCCCTCGACTCGGTCACCTTGGCGGCCGTCAGCGCCATGCACACTCCAGCGACAGCTGCGTCCACCCAGAACAGCCCCTGCCAGCCGGTCCCCTCGACCAACAGGCCACCGAGCAGTGGTCCGGCGGCAGCCCCGACGCCGGCCGCGGCACCCCAGAGCGAAACCGCCCGCAACTGGCCTTCACCGGGGGTGGCCACGGTCAGCAGGCTGAGCCCACAGGCCAGGATCGTCGCCCCCGACGCACCCTGGAGGCAGCGGCCCGCGATCACCATCTCGCCCGAGTCCGAGAGCGCGATCAGCACGCAGGAAGCAACGAAGAGCAGCAGTCCGAGCTGGAAGATGCGTTTCCTGCCGAAGACGTCACCCAGCGAACCGGAGGTCACGATGGTCGCGGCGCCCACCAGCGAGTAGCCCGTCACGGCCCATTGCAACGTCGTGACGGACATCCCGGTGTCGTCGCTGATCGCCGGGAGCAGGATGCTGACCGCGGACGTGTTGGCGTTGACCACCAGAGTCGACAGACAGGTGACGAACAGGACACCTCCTGCGGCGGAGCTCGCCTTGCTGTTGCTCATCATTCGCCGTCTAGGAGATGGATGAGCATTGCCGGGGCGACCAAGATCTTCTCGATCTCGGAGAGGAGCGTCTCAACGGTCTCAGCCCTGGCCACCTCCCTCATGTCATTCAGCGTCTCGACGCCTGGTGGGATCGACCTCATCCCACATGGATGAGTGACGGCAGCCGGTCTGACCCACCTACGGTTGCCTGGTCTCGCGATCGACGAGGAGGCCTCATCGACTCATCCGGCGCACTGAACCGACGACGCCTCGTGGAGCGCCGACGTTCGACCGCCACGTCGGCTTCGCGCCCTTTCACTCAGAGTGCATGAGGCATCCGACTCGTCTCTCGACGATCCTGGAATGCCCGACGAGATGGAGATGACGATGGGACTGCGAGACCGGCGCGAGAAGCGCCAGGACGAACGTGAGACCTTCGGGCGCGGTGGCAATGCCAACTGCTTCCAGATGCGACAGAAGATGATCTCCATCGGTGACGACTACTGGATCGAGAACGACGCCGGAGACCGCGTCTTCCGCGTGAACGGCAAGGCCATGCGGTTGCGCAACACCCTGGATATCGAGGACACCCAGGGCGCTCAGCTCTGCCGCATCCAGACCAGAGTCCTGCACATCCGGGACTCGATGGCGATCGAGGACCGGGATGGCGAACGGCTGGCCCTCGTGCACAAGGCCCTTGTCTCGCCGCTGCGCGAACGCTGGAAGGTCGACCGCACGGCGGGTGACGACTGGACGGTCCAGGGCAGCATCGCCGACCACGAGTACGAGATCGAGGCTGACGGGCGCAAGATCGCCGAGGTGTCCAAGAAGTGGTTCCGAGCACGTGACACCTACGGAGTCGACGTTGCTCCTGGCGAGAATTCTGCCCTCGTCCTTGCCGTCACCGTCGCTGTCGACACGATGGCCCATCCGGCGAAGTGAGACGCTCTTCCGGCCGGCCAGTTGGCCGGCCCGGTCATCGCGTAGGTCAGCGCAACATTCGACGCACCTAGCACGCCCGCGGACGTCAGCGGGAGCACGAGTCTCGTTCACAGCGGCGAGAGCGCTGGCGACGATCCCCATCGCTACGACGAAGCCCACGAAGATCCATGCGGAGATCCCGACCCGCGCAACCCAATCCCGCACGTCGGATGAACCAGTTTCCTCGTCCGCGACGGGGCGTGACCGCCTCACCCACCCTGAGTGACGATCTCGGCACCCGCGTAGAGCAGGGTGGCGGCATGCCCGGATGGATCGCCGCCGCTCTCTTCCTGCTCGACCTCACGATCAAGATCGTCGCGTTGGGTCTCGTTCCCAAGAACCGTCGCCCTTCGAGCGGCATGGCCTGGCTGCTGCTGATCTACATCATCCCGTTCGTGGGAATCGTCGTCTTCCTGATCATGGGCAGGACTCGGCTCGGACAACGGCGCCACGAGCAGCAGGCGGAGGTCAACGCGATCATTGCTGAGCGCACGACGGACATCTCCACGGTCGAGGCCGCCTTCACCGGCCCCGAGTACGTCGCGTCGGTGGCCACCCTCAATCGCAACCTGGGCGCCTTGCCCCTGCTCCCGGGCAACCGGGTCGACCTGTTCCCCGACTACGGACCAGCGGTCGCCGCGATGACCGCAGAGGTCGACGGCGCCGACACGTGGGTGCACGTGGAGTTCTACATCACCGCGTGGGACGAGGTCACCGCTCCGTTCTACGAGGCTCTTGTCCGCGCCGTGCAGCGAGGCGTCGAGGTGCGGCTCCTGTTCGACCACCTCGGATCCCGCGGCATCCCCGGCTACAAGGACTTCTGCAAACGACTGGAAGGCACGGGCATCGACTGGCACCCCATGCTGTCGATCCACCCGCTCAAGGGAGAGTGGCGCCGCCCCGACCTCCGCAACCACCGCAAGATCCTGGTCGTCGACGGGAGGGTCGCCTTCACCGGCTCCCTCAACCTCATCGAGCCGGGCTACAACAAGCCCAAGAACCACCAGGCCGGTCGCGAATGGGTGGAGCTGCTGGCTCGGGTGGAGGGGCCGGTGGTCAGCGCACTCAACGTGCTGTTCGCCACCGACTGGTACAGCGAGACCGGCACCAGGCTCACGAACGAGATCGAGGCGCCCACACCCGTCGCCGGGTCGGTCCCCGCGCAGGTGATTCCCAGCGGCCCGGGCTTCGCAACGGAGAACAACCTGCGCGCCTTCACCGCGCTGCTGTACTCGGCGCGGCGCAGGCTCTCGATCACCAGTCCGTACTTCGTGCCGGACGAGTCCCTGTTGTACGCCGTGACCACCGCTGCCCAGCGTGGCGTCGACGTCGAGCTCTTCGTCAGTGAGGCCGGCGACCAGTTCATGGTCTACCACGCGCAGCGCTCCTACTACGAGGCTCTGCTGCGGGCCGGTGTCCGGATCTTCATGTACCCCGCGCCGTACGTCCTCCACTCGAAGTTCTTCACAGTCGACGACGACGTCGCCGTCGTGGGTTCGAGCAACCTCGACATGCGCTCGTTCGTCCTGAACTACGAGGTCTCCCTCATGATTCCGGACCCGGAGGTCGTCTCGCGCGTGCGCAAGGTCGAGGACACCTATCGCGGTCTGTCACGCGAGCTGACCCTCGAGGAGTGGCTCACCCGCTCGCGCGGCTCGGCCTACGCGGACAACGTCATGCGACTGACCGCTGCCCTGCAATGACGAGCATCAAGCCCGGTGAGGACTTCTCCGGGAACGACCTCTGACCGGAGCGCTAGGCCACGTCGGACTCGGCCGCGAAGCGTCCGGGACGTGACCAGTCGCCTGGCGGGATCAACGAACGGGCGCTGCGCACATCACTCACTTTGTGTGACACCTTCGCCGGGCAACATCGCAGCGGTCGCGTCGAGCAGACATCAGCCGGCGGTGGTGCCGGGCTCCAGCCGGGCGCCTGCCGGCACCCGCTCCCCCGGCTCGACGACGCTGTCCAGTCCGAGGAGCGCGATCGCCTCGCTGTCGTCGAGGTCGGCCTCGTCGGAGCCCACGCGCGCGCCCGCGCCGATCCGGCAGTGCTTGTCGACGATGGCACGCGAGACGACGGCACCCTCCTCGATGGTGCAGTCGGCGAAGACGACGGCGTCGCTGACCCGCGCCCCCGTCTCGACCCGAACCCCAGGCCCGAGCACGCTGCGTTCGACCCGACCCGACACGATGCACCCTGAGCTCACCAGGCTGTCGGTCACCTCGGCACCGTCGAGCAGCCGCGCCGGTCCGCGCTGGGTATGGCGGGTGAAGACCGGCCACTTCGGGTCGTTGAGCAGGCCCACGTCGTCGAGCAGCAGCTCACGGTGGGCGCGCAGGTAGTAGTGGGGCTGGCCGAGATCGCGCCAGTAGCCCGGCAGCGCGAACGCCCCCGTCCGTCCGCGCTCGACCAGGCGCGGGAGCAGGTGCTCACCGAAGTCGCCGAGCCCGGAGTCCCCCGGCTCGGAGTCCTCCGAGAGCTCACGGTGCAGCTCCTCCAGGACGGCGATGAGAGTGTCAGGCCGGTAGGCGATGATCTCCGCCGCCACCGTCCCGGAGTCAGGCTGCTCGGGCTTGTAGTCGATCCCCACGACCCGGTCATCGTCCACCGAGATGACGGCGTGGTCCCCCGCTTCCGCCGGATCCACCTCGGTCGTGACGACCGTGCACTCGTCGTCCCGCTCGAGGTGCGTCGCCACCAGCTCAGCGAAGTCGAGCCGGTAGACGTGATCGGCGCTCATCACCACCACGACGTCAGGGCCGTGCTCCGCGACCTGGTCGCGGATGCGGAACAGGCCATCGGCGTTGCCGGTGGCGAACCCGTCCTCGTCGGACGTGCCGGTGCCCTGCTCCGGCATCAGCAGCCGCAGGCCGCCGCGGGTCCGGTCGAGGTCCCACGGCCGCCCGTTGGCGACCTGCTCCTCGAGCGAGGCGCCGTGGTACTGCACCGAGAGCCACACGTCGGTGATGCCGCTGTTGGACAGGCTGGACAGGGGGAAGTCGACGAGCTGGTAGACACCCGCGACCGGTAGCGCCGGCTTGGCCCGCTCGCGGGTGAGCACGTCCATCCGGCTTCCCTCGCCGCCCGGCCTGGATGATCGCGAGCACGCGTGGAGTGGGGGGCATGGGGGTGATCGTGTCAGGTTGACGGGGCGCTGTCGCGCAGCATCTTCAGCAGGGGGGCCGGCTGCCTCCTCGAGGAAGCCCGGCACCGAGTCACCGCCGACCTGGACCAGCGCGACGTCGGTGAAGCCGGCCTCCCAGAACGCCGAGACCGCCTCGACCACAGCGTCGAGGTCGGGGCCGCAGGGGATGTTGTCAGCGACGTCCTCCGGGCGGACGAACTGAGTGGCCCCGGCGAAGCCGGCCGTGGTCGGCAGGTCGCTGTTGACCGACCAGCCGCCGGCGAACCACCGGAACTGGTCGTGCGCCCGCGCGATGGCCGCATCACGGTCGCGGTCCCAGCAGATCGGGATCTGCCCGATCGCACGCGCCCCGCTCGGTCCGATCCTGGGCGCCCCGTCGGTCCTGTTCCACGCCTCGAGCAGCTCGCTCTCGGGCTCGACCGCCACCACGTGGTCCGACAGCGGGCCGACCGACGCGATCGACTTCTCCCCACTGATCGCGGTGGCGATCCCGACCGGGACCTCGGGGAGGTCCCACAGCCGCGCCGAGTCGACCCGGAAGTGGTCGCCACCCCAGCTCACCAGCTCGCCCGTGAACAGCTCCCGGATGATGTGCAACGCCTCGACCAACATGTCGTGGCGCACGTCCACGCTGGGCCAGCCCTGGCCAACGACGTGCTCGTTGAGGTTCTCCCCGGCGCCGAGCCCGAGCGTGAAGCGACCGTCGCTCAGCAGCCCCATGGTGGCTGCCTTCTGGGCCACGACAGCGGGGTGGTAGCGCAGGATCGGGCACGTCACGTAGGTCATCAGGTCGACCCGTTCGGTGGCCTGGGCGACCGCTCCCAGCACGCTCCAGGCGTATGGCGCGTGCCCCTGGGCGCTGAGCCACGGAAAGTAGTGGTCGCTCATCACCTCGAAGTCGAAGCCGACCTCCTCGGCCTGACGGGCCTGGGCGACCAGGTCGGTCGGGCCGGACTGTTCGGTCATGAGGGTGAAGCCGAAGCGCGTCATGCCTCCCACGCTAGAAAGGTCACGCCGTCACCGGCACCACCCGCCTGGGTGGTGGCTCAGCCGCCCAGCAGCACCAGGCCGCCGAGGGCCAGCGTCCAGCTCACGAAGCTGCCGACGAGGAAGTACTCCGTCACCTGGTGGATCCCCGGCCCCTCGTCGCGCGCCGCCTGGAGCTCGGGCCAGCGCAACAGCCCCTTGGCCGCCACCACGATCGAGGCCGCGGTCAACTGGCCCGCCAACCCGAGGCCGACGATGAAGACCCGCTCCATCGGGCCCAGCAGCCGCCCGCCCTTGAGCCGGTACGTCGGGACCGCGCGACCGTCGCCGCGGGCCGGGTCGACCGTCCCAGTGGCGGCGAGGACCAGCCGGACCAGGACGTTGCCGGTCGAGAGCTGGGCCAGCATCACGCCCAGCAGGAGCAGCGCCTCGTCGCCGTCCAGGTCGGCGAGCACGGCCACCGGGGTCTCGGCCAGCCAGTGGCCGAGAGCGCCATCGGCGTACCCGGCCAGTGGCGAGAGCGCGATCGCGAGCAGCAGAGCACCACCGAAGATCCCCAGGGGCAGCCATGCCCGGTCCGGACGCGAAACCGCGGGTGACCGCCTGCCCCCAGCCGAGCGCCAGCGCCGCGAGGACCAGCAGCGCCACCAGGTCGCGAGGCTCGGTCAGGTCGGCGAGCAGCCCGAGCACCACCACGGTCGTCGCGCCCACGGCCTCGGGCACCCAGCGCATCGGCCTGACCGAGAAGACCAGGTCGGTCACCGCAAAGCCGACGAGCAGCAGCCCGATCCAGGTCATGGCGTGACCGCCAACGCCTCGTCGGCCGCCACCAGCGCACCCAGTCCGTCGGCCCGGACCCGCTGCGACACCGCGGAGGCGGTGACGCCGAGCTGGGTCGCCAGGTCGCGCTGGGTCGTGCCATCGAGCAGCCCGCGCAACACCACGAGCGAACGCTCCGAGAGGTCGCCGACCATCTGGTCGCGGAGGATGAGCATGGCCTCGAGCGTGGCAGGGTCGGGGCCGTCGGCGTCCCCGGCGCGCCGGAAGGCGGTACGGCGCAGCCGCGTCCCGGCCCGTTGCTCTGCGCGTTCGACCACGTGGATCGCATCGCGCGCCGCCCACCAGCCCGGCCCGTCCTCGACCCGCGGCTCCTCCTGGAGCAGGTTCACCTCGCCCCAGCCGATGCCGTGCCGGACCTCGGTCAGCGGCGCCAGGGCGAGCCGCAGCCGGAGCGTCGCACGCACGGCGTCGCGGACTCCGGCGAATCCGCCCTGGTACTCGTCACCGAGGGTGATCCGCAACGGCGTCACCGGTTCGAAGACGGCATTGACCTCGGCCAGCACCGCTGCGAGGCTCTCGTGGAGCACCGCTCGTTCGCGCGATCCCCGCGACTGGACGAGGTCGCCGATCACCGTAGCCATGAGCATATGCCTTCACCTCACCTGAAGATTAGCATATTGCTGCATCTCGGGGGAGATTCAGTCCATGCCTGATCACTCCCAGAAGACCCGCTCCACGACGGCGTGGGTACGCCGGGTCCGGCGCAGGTAGTCGTTGACCATCTGGTCGGTGCCACCTGGCGGATAGCCGACGGTGATCGCGACCGCCGACCGTTCGCGAGTGTCGCGTGGCAGCTGGTCGCCCGGCTTGCCGCGGACCAGGGTGATCGCGTTGCGGACCCGGCTCACCGTTCGCCAGCCCTCGTCGAGGACGGCGGCATCGCGCGACTCGATCACCCCGGCCTCGCGGGCCCCCTCGAGGGCGGCGAGAGTCTGGGGCGTGCGCAGGCCGGGGTGCTCGGCGCCGTACCGCATCTGGAGCAGCTGGACGGTCCACTCGATGTCGGTGAGCCCGCCGCGGCCGAGCTTGAGGTGCGTGTTGCGGTCCGCGCCGCGGGGCAGCCGCTCGGTGTCGACGCGGGCCTTGATCCGGCGGATCTCGACGATGTCGTCGTGTGCCAGCCCGCCTTCCGGGTAGCGCAGCGGGTCGATCATCTCGGTGAAGCGGCGGCGCAGGTCCTCGTCGCCCACGACGGCGTCGGCGCGCAACAGCGCCTGTGCCTCCCACACCCGGGACCACTTCGCGTAGTAGGCCCGGTAGGAGCCGAGCGTGCGCACGAGGGGGCCCTGCTTGCCCTCAGGACGCAGGCCCGCGTCGACCTCGAGCGACGGGTCAGGACCGGGCATGGCGAGCAGCCGCCGCATCTCGTTGGCTACGGCCATCGCATAGCCGGTCGCGTCCTGCGGATCGGCGTCCGCGTGGGGGTCGTGCACGAACAGCACGTCGGCATCGGACCCGTAGGAGAGCTCGAAGCCGCCGTAGCGGCCCATCGCGACGATCGCCATCGCCGTCGGTGCCTTTTCCAGCGACCGCGCCTCACGGACCGCCCGACCGGCGATCGCCAGCGTGGCCTCGAGGGTGGCGTCGGTCAACCGCGCGAGCGCGGCACCGACCTCGGCGACGTCGGTGACACCGGTCAGCTCGCCGGCGGCTATCCGCAACAGCTCTCGACGGCGTACGGCACGGATCGAGCCGATCGCGTCCTCGGCCCCGTCGCGCCGACCGGCGATGGAGGCCATCTCGTCGGTGAGCGCCTCCGCCGTCAACGGGGTGAGCTCCTCCCCCAGCATCTTCACGCCCTGCGGCTCGCGCTCGAGCAGATCGGTGGCGTAGCGGGAGCTGGCGAGGAGCATCGCCAGTCGCTGGGCGACCTCACCCTCGTCGCGCAGCGTGGAGAGGTACCACGGAGTCGTGCCGAGCGCCTCGCTGATCCGGCGGAAGCCGAACAGCCCGGCGTCGGGGTCGGGGGCATCGCCGAACCACTCGAGCATCACCGGCAGCAGCGTCCGCTGGATCGACGAGGTGCGCGAGACGCCGGTCGTCAGGGCCTCGAGATGTCGCATCGCGGAGGCGGGGTCGCGATAGCCGAGCGCCGACATCCGTGCGGTCGCCGCCTCCGGAGAGAGCCGGGCTCCCTCGCCGGGGATCCGGGCGACGGCGGCCAGCAGCGGCCGGTAGAAGAGCTTCTCGTGCAGCCGCCGCACCTCGCGACGGTGGTGCTGCCAGGCCTGGTCGAGCTCGGCGACCGGTTCCTTCGTGAATCCCATGCTGCGCGCCAGACGGCGCAGGCTCGGCTCGTCGTCGGGAACGACGTGCGTGCGACGCAGCTGGTGGAGCTGGATCCGGTGCTCGAGGGTCCGCAGGAACGCGTAGGCGTCGTGCATCGCCTCGCCGTCCGGCCGACCGACATAGCCGCCCTCGGTCAGCCTGGCGAGCGCGCTGAGCGTGGTCGAGGCACGCAAGCGACGGTCCGCCCGACCGTGCACCAGCTGCAGCAGCTGCACGGCGAACTCCACGTCGCGCAGGCCTCCTGACCCGAGCTTGAGCTGGCGGTCGGCGTGCTGCGCCGGGATGTGCTCGATGACGCGACGACGCATGGCCCGCACGTCGTCGACGAATCCGTCGCGCTCGGCGGCCTGCCACACGAGCGGTTCCACCATCTCGGCGTACTCGCGCCCGACCGCGAGGTCTCCCGCCACGGGACGTGCCTTGAGCAGCGCCTGGAACTCCCAGGTCTTCGCCCAGCGCTCGTAGTAGCCGCGATGGCTGGCGACGGTGCGCACGAGCATCCCGGACTTGCCCTCGGGCCGCAGGTTGGCGTCGACCGGCCAGATGGTGCCCTCGGGGGTGTGCTCGGAGCAGACCTGCATCAGGTGACCCGCCAGCTGGGTCGCGATGCGCGCGGCCGCGGCGTCCGCGACACCCTCGGCGGGTTCGTAGACGAAGATCACGTCGACGTCGGACACGTAGTTGAGCTCGTGGCCGCCGCACTTGCCCATCGCGATGACCGCCAGCCTTGCTTGTCTGCTGTCGTCGCCGACCCGGGCGCGGGCAACGGCGAGCCCGGCCTCGAGCGTGCCCGCGGCCAGGTCTGACAGCTCCGCGGCGGTGTCGTCCACACCCTGGCCGTGGGCGAGGTCGCGGGCGGCAAGCCGCATCAGCATCCGCCGGTACTCCACCCGCAGCGCATCCAGCGCCTCGGCGTCGGGCACCGTCGCGACCGGCTCGGCATCGGCCGCATCGGCGCCCACCGCTTCCAGCAGCCCCGCTCGGACGGCGTACGCCGGGGCGCGGGTCGACCCGAGTGTCGGATCGGTCAGCTCACGCCATTGGTCAGGGTGGCGGGCGAGGTGCTCGGCGAGGGCGACACTCGCCCCGAGGACGCTCAACAGCCGCATCGCGGTGCCCTCGTCGTCGGCGGCGGCCGCCAGCAGCTCGTCCCGGTCGTCGACCCGGTCGGCAAGCCGCGTCAGGCCGGCCAGGGCGAGGTCGGGGTCGGCGGTGCGGCCGAGGACCGCGAGCAACGGGTCGCCGTAGTCCCCCAGAGCGGTGAACGCGTCGCTCGCCGACGCCGGGTCGGTGAACCCAGCCCGGGCCAGGGCCGCTCGACTCACCGGTCACCCGCGCGGGCGAGGTCCACGAACCTGACCGCCATCGGCCGCCACGCCTCGTCGAGCTCTGGCCGGGCCTGCTCGATCTCGCTGATCAGGGCGGCCTGGTCGATCCCTCGGTCGAGGTGTTCCTGGCGGTCGCCCTCGGCCCAGGCGACCACGATGTGCTCGTCTGCCTCGGGATGGAGCTGAACTCCCCAGGCGCGGGGCGCGAAGCGCGCCACCTGCAGCTCGCCGTCCGGGGTCCGCGCCAGCGCGACCGCTCCGTCGGGCAGCGCCGTCACGAGGTCGTGGTTCCACTGGATGCCGCGCACCGCGCCCAGGCCCGACATCAGCTCGTCCTGGCCGGCCTCGGGCAGCCAGCCCACGTCGAACACCCCGACCTGCTGGCCGTGCGGGTTCCGCTCCGCCGTTCCACCGAGCGCGGCCGCGATCAGCTGGTGGCCGAGACAGATCCCCAGCACCGGGGTACGCGGCGCGACGCAGTCGCAGAGAGGTCTGCCTGAGCGGCGCCAGCCAGTGGTGGAGCCCGTCGTCGTTCGCCCCCATCGAGCCGCCGAGCACCACCATCGCGTCGTACGCCGAAGCCGGTGGCAGCTCGTCGCCGGCCCACGGCCGGCACACCACGACCTCCGCTCCGGCTTCGGTCAGCCAGGTCCCGACATGGGCCGGTGGGCACCCTGACTCGTGCTCGACCACCATCACCACGGGCGGCATCCGCGTCACGACTCGTTCCCTCAGATGACCGGAAGCATCCGGTCGCGCTCGAACGGCGAGACCTGGATCCGGTACTCCTCCCACTCCTTGCGCTTGTTGCGGAGGAAGAAGTCGAAGACATGCTCGCCGAGGGCCTCCGCGAGGAGCTCGGAGCTCTCAGCGATCCCGATCGCGTCGTAGAGGCTCTTGGGCAACGGCTCGATGCCGAGGCTCTTGCGCTCCCGCTCGGACAGCGTCCACATGTCGTCCTCGGCCTCGCGTGGCAGGTCGTAACCCTCGTCGATGCCCTTCATGCCGGCGGCCAGGATGACCGCGAACGTGAGGTAGGGGTTGCAGGCCGCGTCGACGGTGCGGATCTCGATGCGGGTCGACGGGCCCTTGTTGGGCTTGTACATCGGCACCCGGACCATCGCGGAGCGGTTGTTGTGGCCCCAGCAGATGTAGGGCGGCGCCTCGTCGCCGGCGAGCAGCCGCTTGTAGCTGTTGACCCACTGGTTGGTCACGACCGAGATCTCGCTGGCGTGGTGGAGGACGCCGGCGATGAACTGCCGACCGGTCTTCGACAGCTGGTACTCGGCGCCGGCCTCGAAGAACGCGTTCTGGTCGCCCTCGAAAAGGCTGACGTGGGTGTGCATGCCGGAGCCGGGGTGGGTGGTGAACGGCTTCGGCATGAAGCTGGCCCAGATCCCCTGCGACAGGGCGACCTCGCGGACGACGGTGCGGAAGGTCATCACGTTGTCGGCTGTCGACAGCGCGTCGGCGTAGCGCAGGTCGATCTCCTGCTGGCCCGGACCGCCCTCGTGGTGGCTGAACTCGACCGAGATCCCCATCGACTCCAGCATCGTGATCGCCTCGCGGCGGAAGTCGGTGGCGCTGGACTGGGGCGTGTGGTCGAAGAACCCGCTGCGGTCGACCGGCACCGGCTCGACGCCGGGCGACGGGGTGTCCTTGAACAGGTAGAACTCGATCTCGGGGTGGGTGTAGAAGGTGAAGCCCCGCTCGCCCGCGGCCGAGAGGTTGCGCTTGAGCACGTGGCGCGGATCGGCGTACGACGGGGCGCCGTCGGGCATGACGATGTCGCAGAACATCCGCGCGGTGGACGGGCCGTCGCCGCGCCACGGCAGGATCTGGAACGTCGTCGGGTCGGGCTTGGCGAGCATGTCGGACTCATAGACCCGGGCGAACCCCTCGACCGACGAGCCGTCGAAGCCGATGCCCTCCTCGAAGGCCCCCTCCAGCTCCGCCGGCGCCACTGACACCGACTTGAGGTAGCCGAGCACGTCGGTGAACCACAGCCGCACGAAGCGGACGTCACGCTCCTCGAGCGCCCGCAGCACGAAGTCTTCCTGCTTGCCCATGCGCCCATCATGTCGCAGGCGTGTTACATCGGCGTGACGGAGTGGGTGAGGCTCGCCCCGGTGTCGTCGAGCGGTCGGCCGCTGGCCGGTCTCAGGACCGGGTGATCCTCAGGGAGCAGGCACGGTCCGGGTTGCCGACGGGGTGCGCACGGAACCGGAAGCTGTCGGAGCCGGCGGTGTTCGGCCGGCGCAGGTCGACCTCGACGTCCCCGCCCGGGCCGGCAGTGCGGACCCGGTTGAAGACGCGGCTGCCGTCCTGGCGGATGACGATCCGCCAGTCGCTGCCCGCGCTCGCGTCGTCGACGTCGGACTCGACCTCCCAGCCCCCGTCCTCAGGCCCCACCTTGAGCTCGAGGCGGAAGCCGCCGCAGTTGCGGGCCTTCTCGACGTCGCCGTCGCCGGCGCTGGCTGGGGCCGCGGACAGGCCGAGGGCGGCCACGGTGGCGGTGGCCGCGGACAGGGCGATCGTGGCGCGCAGGCTCTTTCTCATGGTGACTCCTTGGGGTAGGTGGCGTGCGCCCAGCCTGCTGCGCCCGGCCGCTAAGCGCGGGAGATGAGCACGTCAAGTCCGGATCAAGCCGGTGCCGCCCTCACGGAATGTCGCGCTCGATCTCCGCCAGCCACGCCGTCGCGCTGGCGTCCGACGGCATCCGCCAGTCGCCGCGTGGACTCATCGTCCCGCCAGGGGTGACCTTGGGTCCGTTGGGCAGCGCGGAGCGCTTGAACTGGTTGCCGAAGAAGCGGCGTACGAAGACGTCGAGCCAGCGCTTCACCGCAGCCAGGTCGTACGCCGGACGGCCACTGTCGGGGTAGCCCGGCGGCCAGTCGCCGACCGTGGCATCGGCCCAGGCGTGCATCGCCAGGAAGGCGATCTTCCGCGGCCGGTAGCCGCGACGGATCACGTGGTAGAGCGTGAAGTCCTGCAGCGCGTAGGGCCCGACCGACTCCTCGGTCGACTGGCTGCCGCCGGGGATCAGCTCGGGGGTGATCTCCTGGTCGAGGATCTCCACCAGCACGTCGTCGGTGTCGCCGTCGAACTGCCCCGACTCGATCACCCATCGGATCAGGTGCTGGATCAGCGTCTTCGGCACTCCGGCGTTGACGCCGTAGTGGGACATCTGGTCGCCCACGCCGTAGGTGCACCAGCCGAGGGCGAGCTCGGACAGGTCGCCGGTGCCGAGCACGATCCCGCCGCGGTGGTTGGCGAGCCGGAAGAGGTAGTCGGTCCGCAGCCCGGCCTGCACGTTCTCGAAGGTGACGTCGTAGACCTCCTCGCCTTCGGCAAAGGGATGGTCCAGGTCGGCCAGCATCTGGCGCGCGGCGGCCGTGATGTCGAGCTCCTCGAACGTGACGCCCAGGCTCTTCGTCAGCCGGGTCGCGAGCGATCGGGTGGCATCGCCGGTGGCGAACCCCGGCATCGAGAAGGCGTGGATGTCGGAGCGAGGTCGGCCCAGCCGGTCCATCGCCTTGGCCGCGACGATCAGCGCATGAGTGGAGTCGAGGCCGCCGCTGACACCGATCATGATCTTGGGCTGGCCGATGGCGTGGAGCCGCTGCTCAAGCCCGGAGACCTGGATGTGGTAGGCCTCGTAGCAGTCCAGCGCGAGCCGCTCGGCGTCGTCGGGGACGAACGGGAACCGGTCGACCTTGCGCCGCAACCCGATGTCTCCCGTCGGCGGCCGCAGTTCGACGCCGACCGTCCGGAACCGCTCGGCGGTCGAGCGAGCCTCGAAACCGCGGCGGTTGTCGTCAAAGGTCCCTTGCCGGATCCGCTCCTGCCGGATCCGGTCGAGGTCGACGTCGACCACGCTGCGACGCGGCCCCTCGGGGAAGCGCTCGCTCTCGGCGAGCAGGTCGCCGCACTCGTAGACCATGGTCTGGCCGTCCCACGACAGGTCGGTCGTCGACTCGCCCTGACCGGCGGCGGCGAACAGGTACGCCGCGCTGCAGCGCGCGCTCGCCGAGCGGACCAGCAGCCGACGGTCCTCGGCGCGGGCGATCGTGATCGGGCTGCCGGACAGGTTGCAGAGCACCGTCGCGCCGGCGAGTGCGGCCTCGGCGCTGGGCGGCACCGGCACCCACATGTCTTCGCAGATCTCCACGTGCACGGCGAAGCCCGGCAGATCGGTCGCCGTGAAGACCAGGTCGGGGCCGAACGGCACCTCCTCGCCCAGCAGCCGGATCGAGGAGCCGTGGCGGTCGTCACCGGGCGCGAACCACCGGCGTTCGTAGAACTCGCGGTAGGTCGGCAGGTAGGACTTCGGCGCGACGCCGAGCACCCGGCCGCGGTGGATGACCACCGCACAGTTGAGGACTCGCGTGCCGTGCACCAGCGGCGCCCCGACGACGATCATCGGCGCGAGGTCCACCGACCCCTCCGCGATCGTGGCGATCGCCTCCACCACCCCCTCGAGCAGGGTGTCCTGCATCAGCAGGTCGTCGATGGCGTAGCCGCACAGCGACAGCTCGGGGAACAGCGCCAGCACCACGCCGTCCTCGTGGCACGCCTGTGCCTGCTCGAGGATCGTGCGCGCGTTGGTCGCCGGGTCGGCGATCGCCACCGGCACCGTGCAGGCCGCGACCCGGGCGAAGCCCTGGTCGTACGCGGAGTAGAAGTCCACACCACGAGTCTAGGGCGCCTACCCGGCCCGGTCGTGTGACGTGCTCGGCGGTCGTGGTGCCCCGGTGGTTGAGGTGCCGAGGAGCGCCGGCGACGAGCCTCGCAACCCCGGGGCAACCTCGCCTCGTTTGGGACCACTTTCCGTCCACAATTTCAGGGCACTCGGTGTTGTCCACAGGACCCGGATCACTGTCAGTGGTGGGTGGTTGAGTGTCGTCATGACAGCAGAGCGATTCGACTCGACGCACCCGGTGGCGAGCGTCATCGATGTGGTGCGCGGGGAGCTGTCATCGGTCGTCGAGACGCCGATCTGGTCGATGAGCCACGGCCGAGACCGAAGCCGCCCTGGTCGAGGTGACGCGGCTGGCCTCGCAGGTGGCGCAGCTGCAGCTGCGGCTGCTGTCCCATGGCAAGCGGGTCGAGGTCGGTACGGCGGTGGGGGCGACGTCGGCGGCGAACTGGCTGGCCCACACCACCCGTACGACGCGGCCGGCGGTCCATCGTGCGGCTCGGTTGGCGGACTCGGCTGGACGCCGCCCACGAGGCCGTGGAGCGGTGCGCTGGCCGAGCGGAGATCAATGTCGAGCAGGCGCACGTGATCGTGGAAGCGGTCGACGACCTTCCGGCCGACCTGGTCGACGCCGAGACCCGCGACCAGGCGGAGGCGTTCCTGCTCCGTGAGGCCCGTGACCACGACGCCAAGGCGCTGCGGATCCTGGGACGGCGACTGCTCGAGGTGGCCGCCCCCGAGGTCGCCGACGCCGAGGAAGCCCGACGGCTGGAGGACGAGGAAGCCGCCGCGAGGGCGAAGGCGTCGTTGACGATGTCGGACGACGGCCACGGGACGTGCCACGGCCGGTTCACCCTGCCGTCACTGCACGGGTCGATCCTCCGCAAAGCACTGCTCGCGATCAGCAACCCGGCCCGCCACCCCGACCGGCCCGCCGAGACACCCACCAAGCACAAGCTCGGGCTCGCGTTCATGGAGTACCTCGAGACCCGACCCGAAGACTCGATCCCGACCGCCGGTGGTTGTGCGGCCACCGTGGTGGTCACCATCGACCTCGACACGCTCATGGGCGGCCTCAAGGCTGCCGGACTCTGTGACGGCACCCGCATCTCCGCCGGCGAAGCCCGGCGGATGGCGTGCCTGGCCGGGGTCATCCCGGTCGTGCTCGGCGGGAAGTCCGAGCCTCTCGACGTCGGCCGCCGGCGCCGGTTCCACACCCGCGCTCAGCGGATCGCGATGGGCGTCCGGGACGGCGGTTGCACCGCCGAAGGCTGTGATCGGCCGCCCTCGATGTGCCACGTCCACCACGACCAGCCCTGGAGCCGGGACGGCAACACCGACGTCAACACCGGCCGACTCCTCTGCCAGAGACACCACACCCTCGCCCACGACCGCCGCTACCAGCTCAAAGCCGGCCCCGAACGGGAAAGTCAGCTTCACCAGGCGGACATGAGGGCCACGAGCAGTTTCCGCGCCCGGACTTATGAATCCCGAAGGTTCCAGTAAGCAACGGAGACCCTGGCACCTGGCGGCAGTGTGGCGACGTCGAGCAATTCGCCGGTGCTGTGGTTCCAGGTGACCAGGCGGTCCCCCACCTCGATGAGCAGCGTGTGGGCGTCCACGAAGTCGTGCAGCACCACCTCGTCCATCGCGGTCCCCACCACCGGCAGCAGTGCGACGGGTTCCAAGTCGGCACCGAGCACCACGATGCCGTCCGCCGCGGTGGGGTCCGTGTCGTCGAGACCGGAGCGGACGACGGCCACGACTCCCTCCTGGGCGATGGGCCGGTGCAGGTCACCGAGGGCGGCCGTGTCACGCCGGATCCCGATGTCCTGGAAGTTCGACCACACCACGTACTCGTCCTCGACGAACTCGTGGAGCGAATTGCCTCGAGGATCCATCGCGATGTCGGTCAAGCCCTCGCCCACGGGGAATGCCACCGAGCTGATGTCGCGCGAGGCCTCGTGCTCGCGCGTCTCCCCGCCCTGCCCGGGAACGTCGTAGAACAACCCGACCGAGTCGTTCGCCCAGAGGCCCGTGGTGGCGACGGGTGCCACCTCGTAGGTGAACGCCCTCCCTGCGAAGAGGGAGTACACCTCCATCGCGCTCTCGGACCGGAGTGCCACAGCGCCGCCGTCCGACGCCAGTGACTCGGGGAACAGGCGACCGTCTGGCATGTTCGAAGGCGAACGCCAGGTGCCGTCCAGGCCGAGGGAGCTGATCGTGCCGTCGACCGTCTGCACGACCACGACGGCCGGCCCACGTTGCGAGGCAGTGACATCGGAGGGCTGGAGCGAGGCCGGCAGCAGCAGATCCTCGTCGGGGTAGTCAGCATCGACATCGAGCGTGTCCCGCACGATGTCGTCGGTCAGGGGCGCGATGGACTGCGGCTCGTACTCGGAGGGTGTGGGCGAGGGCGCCGGGGAAGGCTCGACGTCCGCCGTCCGGTCGGGCACCAAGATCACCGCAGCGACCACAGCGGCCGCGGCCAGCGACGCGACGGCACCGCGGTCGCGGGCACGCCTGCGGCGCGCAGCAGCCAACGCGGAGGCGGCGAGGTGCGGTGCTTCGATCCGGTCCGTGGCCCGGTCGAGCAGGTCGTGGAGATCGGTCATCGGGTCCCTCCGATCAGGTCGAGAAGTTCAGGCGCACCGTCACGCAATCGCGCGAGGGCAGCGGCATTCTGACTCTTGACCGCGCCGACGGTGATGCCCAGGATCTGAGCGGTCTCACGCTCGGTCAGGTCGTCGAAATGGCGAAGCACCACCACGGCCCGCTGCCGGGCGGTGAGGCGACCCAGCGCGCGACGTACGACGAGGGCAGCGTCGGGATCCGACGTGATCGTCGATGCCGGCGGGGTTTGATCGGTGGGGTACTCGCGCCGACGGCGCCACCTGGAGATGTTGTCGTTGACCAAGATCGTCCGGGCGTAGGCGCCAGGGTTGCCAGCGCGCAGACGTCCCCACCGCAACGCCACCTTGACGAGCGCTTCCTGCAGCATGTCCTCAGCGAGGTGCAGGTCGCCGGTGAGCAGGTACGCCGTCCGCAACAACCGGCGTTCGTGCGCGGTCGCCCACTCGGTGAACTCTGCCTCGTCCATGCTCACCTCCTCACTGCGTGAACGCTCTCATCGGTTCAGATGGTTCGCGCGTACTTCGATGACTTCTGGTGTCGACGTGGGTCTGCATCGTTGACACACATCGAAGGAGACCCATGCCCCCGATCAGCCCATGCCTGTGGTTCGACGACGACCTCGAGGAGGCCGTGGCGTTCTACACCTCCGTGTTTCCCGATTCCGAGGTCCTTCACGTCAGCCGGTACGGCGAGGCCGGGCCGGGCAAGGCCGGGACCGTGATGGCGGCCGAGTGGACGGCCAACGGTCAGCGTTTCAAGGGGATCAACGGCGGACCCGAGCACGCCGGGTTCACCGAGACCATCTCGTTCTCGGTCGACTGCGCCGACCAGGCGGAGGTGGATCGCTACTGGGAGGCGTTGACCGCCGACGGGGGCGAGGAGTCGATGTGCGGCTGGCTCAAGGACCGGTTCGGGTCTGTCCTGGCAGATCGTCCCGGTGCGGCTCTACGAGCTGATCAGCGACCCCGACCGCGCCCGCGCTCAGGCGGCGGTCGGCGCGATGCTCTCGATGCAACGGATCGTGGTGGCCGACCTCGAGGCAGCCGCTGCCGCCGCACCCGGATCGTGAGTCAACGGTCGCTGCGGGGCGTGAAGTCGTCCGGCTCGCTCTCGATCAGGTAGTTGCGATCGCCCTTGATGCCTTCGACCATCCGCTCGAGCCAGGCGTCGTCAGCGGTCTCGATCTCGCGCTCGGCCAGCTGGTCGCGCAGGTACTGCACCAGGTCGTCCTCGGTGCCCGCGTCGTGAGCGACGGACGTCGCGTCCACGGATGCCTGGAGATCTGCGTTGTAGGAGGCCATGGCGCCGATCCTCGCACGTGATAGACCGGTGGCTACTCACCCGGAAAGGTTGTCTGGTGCGCGAGGCTCCCGCAGGCGTGTCGAACGCGGCCGTGCTCGACGTGGTGCGCGACCGGTGGTGGCGTGAGGTGGACCAGGTCGTTCACCTGCCGGTCGGTTTCGGAGCCTGGCACTGGCAGGCGCTCGCCGCCGGGCGGCCGGTTCTGTTCGTGACCCTCGACCGGCTCGGCGTCCACCACTCCGCCGACACCCTCGAAGCGGCGTACGCCGGGGCGGCGGAGCTGGCCTGGCGGGGCCTCGAGTTCGTCGTCCCGCCGTTGCCGGGTCCTGACGACCGGTTCACCGCCGCCTCGGGGCCTACGCGCTGAGTGCGTCGGTCTGGCACGACGGGACGAGCGGCGATGGCCCGTTCTCTGACCGCGCCGACGCGGACCGGACCGGCGCGATGCTGGCCGCGATCCACGCCCAGACCCCGCCGGCCGGGCTCCCCCGCTGGCACCCACTGGTCGGTCCGGACTTCCCGGACCTCCTCGCCGCCCGCACACTCTCGCCATGGACCGCCGGCCCCCACGGCGAGACCGCACGCCTGGCCCTCCGTGAGCGACTCGACGAGATCGGGCACTGGACGGCCGACTACCTCCGGTTCGCCGCGTCGACCGATCCGGAGGCCTGGGTCGCCACTCACGGCGAGCCGCACACCCGCAACCAGCTGGTGTCCGGGGATCGCACGTACCTCGTCGACTGGGAGTCACTGCGGCTCGCACCCAGCGAGCGCGACCTGCGCTACCTCGCCCCCCATGGGCTCAGTGAGGAAGCAGACGACTCGCTCGTCACGATGTTCGACCTCGAGTGGCGACTCGACGAGGTGTCGCAGTACGCCGACTGGTTCGAGGGGCACCACCGGGACACCGCTGACGAGCGGATCGCCCTCGACGGGCTCCGGCACGAGCTCACCCGACCAGTCCCCAGCTGACCAGCGGCGGCTCAGCCCCGGGGCTCGTCCTCGAGCTCTGACTCGTCCGCGTCCTCGTTCTCGTCCTGGTCCTCGTCGAGGGCGACCGCAGCGTCCGGCTCCGTCCCGTCCTCCGCGTCCGCCGCCTCGTCACTGGCCTCGTCACTGGCCTCGGCACTGGCCTCGTCACTGGCCTCGTCATCTGGCGCGACGTCCTCCACCTCGACGTCCTCCGGCTCCTGGACCTCGTCCTCGACGTCCGGCGCCGACGGGTCGGCGAGCAGCCCCGGCGGGACCGCGCTGGTGAGGGTGGCGAGCATCTGCCGGACGTTCGTGAGCTGGGCATTGATGCTGTCGCGCCGCTGCGTGGCGGCGACCAGCTCGCGGTCGGACTCCTCCCGGATCCGGTCGGCGTGGGCCCGGGCCTGGGAGACCATGGCCTCGACCTCCTTCTGGGCGTCCTCCACCAGCCGTCGCGCGCCGGTCTCGGCCTCGGCGCGAATGCGCTGCGCGTCTCCGCGGGTGCGATCCAGGTGGGTCTGCGCCTCGACGAGCTGGCCCTTCGCGGTCTCGAACTGGGCAGCGAACTCCCGCTCGGCGTTGTCGCGTCGCGCTGCGAGGGTCGTCTCGAAGTCGGCAGCTGCCTGCGCCGCGTCGGCCTGCTGCGCCTCGTAGAGCGCATCCGCCTCGGCCCGTCGCGCCGATGCCTCCCGTGCACCCTCCTCCGCCAGCTCGTCGGACCGGCGGTGGGCCGCGGTGACTGCCGACTCGGCCTCTTCGTCGGCCTCGGCACGCCGGGCTGCGGCGTACTCCTGCGCCTCGGTCCGCAGCCGAGCGGCCGACGTCTGCGCCTCCCTGAGCAGCATGTCGGCCTCGCCCTGGGCGCTGCTGCGGATGTCGGCGGCCTCCTCCTCGGCGAGAGTGAGGATGTCACCCACCCGCTTGCCGAAGTCGGCGAAGCTCGCAGTCTCCGAGGCCTGCTCCTGGACCTGCGCGCGGGAGGCCTCGAGCTCACGCACCTTGGCCGTGAGCTCGGCGATGCGCTGCTGATGCTCGCCCGACTCCTTGAGGAGGTCGGAGACGTGCCGATTGACATCGGTGGGTTCGTAGCCGCGGCGGACGATCCGGAACGACGGCTGGTTGGACTTGTCGGACATCTACTTCTCGCTCTCGGATGGGTGGGGGGTGGACGGTTCCTGGGTCGGCGCCTCCGGAGCGGCGTCGGTCGCGTTGGGTTCGGGTACGGCGAGGGCCTGGATGACACCGGACAGCCCGCCGAGTTCCTCGACGATAGCGTCGCGCTGACGAGTCAGCTCCGCCACCTCCTCCTGGGCCAGCGCTCGCCGGTCCTCGGCCTCGCGGACCAGCCGGTCGTGCTCCTGCCTGGCCACGCGCTGGGTCGCCTCGGCCTCGTCACGAGCCTCGCTCAGCGCCTGCTGCGCCTGGCTGCGCGACCGGGCGAACTCTTCGGCCACCTGTTCGCGCAGGGTGCGGGCACCGGCCTCGGCCTCGGCGAGCCGGCCGTCCGCCTGCTCCTCGGCGTCCGCCAGGGTCCGCGCCGCCTCCTCGATGCGCGCCTCGGCATCGCGTTGCGCCGCGGCGAGGACCTGCTCGGCCTCGCCGCGGGCACGCTCGAGCTCCGCCACCGCCTCAGCGGCGATGGCCTCACGCTCCTCGCGCGCCCGGTCGGCCTGCTCGGCGAGCTCGAGTGCGTGCTGCGCGTCGGACTGCTCCTGCTCTGCGCGCCGCTCCGCCAGCTCCTGGTCGAGCGCCTGGTGAGCCTCGGCCCGCTGTCGTTCGGCTTCGTGCTCGGCACTCGCCATCACGTCGGCCACGGTCTTGTCCGCCCACGCGGACTGCTCGGCGGCCTCGGCCAGTCGCTGGTCGGCCTCCTCACGTGCCTGCGCCAGGTGCTGCTCGGCCTGGCCGACCAGTGCGTCGTGGTGCTCCTGCGCGTGCGCCTTGAGCGTGGCCGCTTCGCTCAGGGCAGCCTCCCGGATGGCGCCGGCCTCGGCATCGGCCGCCTCGCGCACCTCGTTGGCTGACGCGGTCGCGTCGGCCTCCAGACCCTGCACCACGCGCGCCACCTCGGCCCGCCGGGCGTGCTCGTGCCGGTCGACCTCGGCGAACCGCGCCGCGACCTGCTCCTCGGCCGATGCCAGGAGGGCGGTCATCCGCTGCTCGGCCTCGGTGTGAAGGCGCGCGGTCTCGGCCTCGACCGAAGCCCGCTCACGGTGGGCGGTCTCGGTCTCCGCGGCGGCCGCTGCGCGGGCGTCGGCCAGGAGCTGGTCACGGTCACGGCCGGCGGCCTGCATGATCAGGAGCGCCTGCTCACCGGCGTCGCGGATCAGTTCCTGCCCCCGGTCGGAGGCGCGGGCCAGCCGCGTCGTGGCCTGCTCCTTGGCACGCTCGGCCTCGGCCAGCGCCTGCTCCGCCTCGGCCCGCGCCGCCGCGGTGCGCTGTTCGTTCTCCTGCGCCTTGCCCAGCAGCTCGTCTGCCTCCGCGCGGGTGTCGCGCAACAGCTCGTCGGCGATCCGCTGCGCATGCTCCAGGGCGGCAGCAACCTGACCTCTCGGGGGGTCGGAGGCGTGGTCCATGGGGTGATTCTTGCAAGAGTTCGCCCGACGCACGACCCTGCCTCCTGTTGGGGGGTGATCGGGACCACAGCGACGAGCCGGTCGGCACCGGCGTAGCGTGACTCACATGAGCGACGAGCAGCCCGCGCCGTACGGCAGCGGCCCGGCACCCTCGGCCACACCCGTGAAGCGAATCCGCACCCACCACCTGCGCGAGCTGAAGGAGCGCGGTGAGAAGTTCGCGATGCTCACGGCCTACGAGCAGTACGCCGCGGCCACCTTCGACGAGGCCGGCATCGAGGTGCTGCTGGTGGGCGACAGCGCCAGCAACAACGTGTTCGGCAACGAGACGTCCCTGCCCGTGACCGTCGAGGAGCTGCTGCCGTTGACCCGGGCAGTCTCGCGCTCCGTCCACCGCGCCCTGGTCGTCGGCGACCTGCCGTTCGGGTCCTACCAGGCCTCGCCGGAGCAGGCCTACCTCACCGCGGCACGGTTCATGAAGGAGGGCGGCGCCCACTGCGTGAAGCTCGAGGGCGGCGTCGAGATGGTGCCGCAGATCGAGCGCCTCACCCGCGGCGGCATCCCCGTCATGGCCCACATCGGCTTCACCCCCCAGAGCGAGCACGCCCTGGGCGGCTACCGCGTGCAGGGCCGAGGCGACACCGCCGAACGGGTGCTGCGTGACGCCCAGGCGGTCCAGGAGGCCGGCGCCTTCGCCGTGGTCATGGAGATGGTCCCCGGTGACGTCGCAGCCCAGGTGACCAAGGAGCTGCTGATCCCCACCATCGGGATCGGCGCCGGCAAGGACTGCGACGGCCAGGTGCTGGTGTGGCAGGACGCGTTCGGCCTCCGCACGGGCCGGATGGCGCGCTTCGTCAAGCAGTACGCCGACGTGCACGGCGTCCTGCTCGACGCCGCCCGTGCCTACGCCGACGACGTCAGGGCCGGCACCTTCCCCGGCCCCGACCACACGTTCTGAGACGAGCAGCGGCGCGCGAGGCACGAGCGCGGGGCGTGGGCTCGGCCAGGTCGAGCAGGCCGCGCGACTGAGAAACGAAGTCGCGACCGGCGCGTCGAGACCTAGAAACTGATCCGGCTCCGGCTGCGGCGCCGGATCAGCCCAGCCATGAGCACGGCCGGCAGCAGCACGGCCAGCGGCACGAGCATCTTGGAGCCCTCGCCGACGTCGCGCGGAGCCACGTCCTTCGGCCGCAGCGGCGTGACGTTCCGGTCCTTGAGACCCTTGAACTTGAAGACGTCGAAGCCGCGAACCAGGTCGTTGGAGTAGCCGAAGAACGAGCCGTCGCGCTTGATCTTGTTGGTCTTGAACGACCAGGAGTCGGAGTCGGGGAAGACGAAGTGGCCGACCTCCTTCATGCCGATGCCATCACCGAACGCGATGTCGGTCGGCGACCCTTCGTAGGTCGCCAGCCCCGCGATGTCGAGCACCCGGACGCCCTGGGAGTACCACGAGATGGTCATCATCTGCTGGCGCGGGTAGATCCGCAGCACGTGGGAGGTGCAGGTCGCGCCGTCCTGCGGCTGGGTCGTGGGGATGAACCAGGCGCCGAGCTTCTCCGGGCTCTTCTCCTTGGCCCCGGTCACGTCGTACACGTGCAGGCCGCCGCCCGGGCACTCCACGCTGCCGGCGGCTCCGGCGCGCTCGTCGGTGATGACGAGCAGCTCGCGGAGGGTGCCGGCGGGCGTCCTCACCCGGAACGGGTCGGACTGGTGGACGACGTTGATCGCCGGGTCGACGATCTTGCTGATGAGCTCGGGGTTCCGCGGGTCGCTCGTGTCGAGCACCAGGGTCTGCGACAGCGCCGCGACGTACGCCCTCGTCCCGCTCTTGTTGAACGTGATGTCGTGCGACTCGGTGCCGAGGGAGCCCGGCGTGAACGGGATCTCGTACTCCTGGACCTCCTTCGGCGCCATCGGCTTGCGGACGTCGTAGATCGTGACGTTGGGGGTGGTGTCGGCGCCGTAGAGGTCGGAGTTGGAGTTGTAGAGGTAGTCGCCGCTCGGGTGCAGGGTCATGTTGTGAGAGCCCTGCGGCACCGGAAGGAAGCTCACCGATCGCGGCGTGCGCGGTGACGTGAGGTCGACCAGGACGGTGCCGGCATCCCCCGCCTGGAGCTTGAGGTCGCGGCCGCACTGCGAGCTGGCTCCGGCCGCGCCGACGGTGCCGTCGGCCGTGTAGCTCGCCAACACCTTGGACGAGGTCTTCCAGACCTGGATGTCGCCCTGGCTGATGTCGCAGTCGTACGTCGCTACCTTGCGCGGCTTGCGCGGGTGGGTGATGTCGATGATCTGCAGCCCGCCGCGCAGCGTCCCGGCGAGCGCGTACTCCTTGCCGCCGAGCCGCATGAACTCGATGTCCGAGCCGCTCTGGTTCTCGCCAGAACGGTTGTACTGGAGGTTGGCGACGAACCGCATCCGCTTCCCCTCGCCCTCGGCCTCGACCTGCACGCCACGGGTGTTCGTGGCGACGTCGCCGTCACCGTGAGCCTGCGCGGGGGACCCCAGCGCGCAGAGCCCCAGCACGAGGGGGACGGCACTGAGCCGGGTGAGCAGCGATGACGTCATGGGCGATCCTCCGAGGTCGGGGTCGGACGAGTGACCAACGACACCGAGCCGCCGGGGTTACCGCCGTTCGGCGGGATAACGTGAGGGACATGCGCGCCACTCTCGTCGCCCTCAGCCTGGTCCTCTTCGTCACCGCCGCGCCGGCCTGCGCGAGCGACGACACCGCCTCGCCGCCGTCCGCCGCTCCGACCTCCGGCACCCCGGAGTCCGGGTCGAGCCCCTCTGCCACGACCGAGGCGTCGGCCAGCCCTGAGAAGACCGCCTCGGCCGCCCCGCGCCCGATGCCGAAGCTGCGGGTGCGACGTCTGGTCACCGAGCTGGACAACCCGTGGGACGTGAAGCGGCTCCCGAACGGCACGCTGCTGGTCACCGAGCGCGACCGGGCCCGGCTCTCGGCGTACTCCGACGGCCAGCGCCGCACCGTGGATTTCCCTCAGGGGAAGATCTGGGTGTCCGGCGAGACCGGTCTGATGTCGCTGGAGGTCGACCCGGACTTCGCGGACAACAACCGGTTCTACACGTGCTCGGGCTGGGAGAAGCCGGGCGGCGGCCACGACGTCCGCGTCGTGGCGTGGGAGCTCAACGCCGATGTGACCGAGGCGACCCGGGTCGAGACGCTGGTCTCCGGGTTCCCGACCACCAGCGGCCGCCACGGCGGCTGCCGGCTGCTGATCGCCAACAACGGCGCCCTGCTGGTCGGCACCGGTGACGCCGCCGTCGGCACCAACCCGCGCGACCTGACCTCGTTGGGCGGCAAGACGCTCCGACTCGACCGGATGACCGGCAAGCCCTGGGCCGACAACCCGTTCGTGGGGGCGGACAACAAGCGCAAGCGCTACGTCTTCACCTACGGCCACCGCAACGTGCAGGGCCTGGCCCAGCGCCGCGACGGCACGCTGTGGTCGGTCGAGCACGGCTCCTTCCGCGATGACGAGGTCAACCGGCTCCGCGCCGGCGGCGACTACGGCTGGCACCCCGTCCCCGGCTACAACGAGTCGGTCCCGATGACCGACCACTCACTGCCCGGGAAGCAGGTCTCCGCACGCTGGCGCTCCGGCAACCCGACCATCGCCACCTCGGGCGGCGCCTGGGTCTACGGCAAGGAGTGGGGCAAGCTCAACGGCACCCTCGCGGTGGCCGCACTCGCGGCGAACCGGGTCGTGTTCATGAAGTTCGACGGCAAGGGCCACCTCCAGTGGACCAAGGCTCCGAAGAAGCTGCGCCAGCTCGGACGGCTGCGCTCGGTCACCCTGACTCCCAGCAACGACCTGCTGCTGACGACGGACAACGACGGCGGCACCGACGCGGTCCTGCGGGTCAGCGCCAGCTAGGCCCGGGCTACCTCAGAACTCGCCCGTCCAGCCGAACATCGCAGCACCGCCGACAACTGCTCCGATCCACACGACGGTCGAGCCCGACCGGCAGCCAGGGCAGCCAGGTCGGGTGGAGCGACCACCACACGACGGCGACGACCAGGACCACGAGCCAGAGGATCGTCAGGCCCAGCACCACGAACCACGGCGTGGCCAGCACACTGGCACCGATCAGGAACAGCACACACGCCATCCCGATCATCCCGACGAACGGCCAGGGCGAGGCCTTCGCCCGGCTGGGCGGCGGCGGAAGCTCGGTCATCGCCGGGTCAGTCCTCGAGCTCCTCGTCGTTCCAGTTCGGGTCGTTGTCCCACTCCTCGTTGCGCTCCGCGGCCTTCTCCAGGGCACGCGAGGCGGCTTCCTCGGTGTCGAACGGACCCAGCCGGTCGATCGGCGGACAGAGGTCCCCGCTCGACTCCACCCGGTGGTGCTTCACGCAGAACCAGTACGACCCGGATTCACTCATGCCCCGGAAACTACACTCGGGCCATGCCAGTCGCAGCCCCCATCGCTCCCGGCGCGATCTCCGCACGCCGTCCGGTGCCTGCCCACATCGCCCGGCCGGAGTACGTCGACCGCCCCCAGCCCGAGCACTTCACCGGGAGCGAGGTCAAGGACACCGACACCATCGCGAGGATGCGCGTGGCCGGTCGACTGGCCGCCCAGGCGCGTGAGCTGGTCGGTTCCCACGTCGAGCCGGGTATCACGACCGACGAGCTCGACCGGATCGGCCACGAGTTCCTGTGCGACCACGGCGCCTACCCGTCGACGCTCGGCTACCGCGGCTTCCCCAAGAGCCTGTGCTCCAGCGTCAACGAGGTGGTCTGCCACGGCATTCCGGACGACCGCGTGGTCGAGGACGGCGACCTGGTCAACATCGACATCACCGCCTTCCTCGACGGCGTCCACGGCGACACCAACGCCACCTTCTTCGCCGGCGACGTCGACGAGGAGTCGCGACTCCTCGTCGAGCGCACCAAGGAGGCCCTCGAACGCGGCATCAAGGCCGTCCGCCCAGGCCGCCAGGTCAACGTGATCGGGCGGGTCATCGAGAGCTACGCCCGCCGCTTCGGCTACGGCGTGGTGCGCGACTTCACCGGCCACGGCATCGGCAGCGCCTTCCACAGCGGGCTGATCATCCCCCACTACGACGAGCCGCGCTTCGACGACGTGATGGAGGTCGGGATGACCTTCACGATCGAGCCGATGCTCAACCTCGGCACCCATGAGTGGGAGATGTGGGACGACCAGTGGACGGTCGTGACCCTCGACCGGCGGCGCAGCGCCCAGTTCGAGCACACCCTGCTCGTGACGCCCAGCGGCGCCGAGGTGCTCACGCACCCCTAGAAGGCGTCCTTCACGGGGTGACGGCCGCCAGCGCGTCGACCATGCCGTCACCGGCGAAGCTGTTGTCGGCGTCAGGGCCTCGGCAGGTGAGCGGCGAGCCGGGCTCGGGAGGCCGGCACGGCTGGTCGTCGGCCTGGGCCAGCAGCGCCGCGGTGAGCTGGCCGGGCGTCCAGTCCGGATGGGTGGAGACCAGCAGCGCCAACACCCCCGCGACGTGGGGCGAGGCCATCGACGTCCCGCTCATGCGGCCGTAGCCGTTCTGGTGGATCACCGTGGACAGGATGTCGGAGCCGGGCGCGGCGACGTCGATCACGCCGAGTCCGGTGTTGGAGAAGTACGAGAGCCTGGTGTCGAAGGTCTGGCGGATGCGGGCGTACGACGACACCGTGACCACGCCGGGAAGCTCCCCCGGGACCTGCAGGCAGCCGCCGTTGATCCGCCGCCGCACCGGCTGGCTGTCGTTGGGGCTGGCGTTGTCCACCCGGTTGCGCGCGAGGTCGGTCGCGGCGTTGCCTGCTGCCGCGGCGTGCACGACGCCCTCGTCGCGCGACCACGTCACCGCTCGCTCGACGGCCATCAACGCCGCGGCCTGGTCCGGGCGGTCGTCGCAGTAGAACTGGAACGGGTCGACGTAGTAGCTGTTGTTGGTCACGTCCATGCCCTGCCGGCCCGCCCACATGAACCCGCACACGGCGTACTCGGGGTAGATGAGGCCGTCGTCGTTGACGACCTTGACCGACGCGATGCGCACGCCGGGCGCCACTCCGACGATGCCGACATCGTTGCGGGCCGCCGCCACGGTGCCGGCGACGTGGGTGCCGTGGTCGAAACCGCTCGGACGCCACGCACGAGCCGCCGTGACCGGCCGGCCGGCGTCGTCGCAGCCGACGGAGGCGTCGCGATCGAGGTTGGGCGCGAGGTCGGGGTGGTCGGGGTCGATGCCGGTGTCGAGGATGCCGACCAGGACGTCGGCCGACCCGTCGGTGACGTCGTGAGCCTGGTCAGCGCCGATGACCCGCATGTCCCACTGTCTGTCCTCGCGAGGATCGGCGACGATCGTCGAACGGCTCTCGGCCCCAGGCTCGGCGGGGCCCTCCGGAGAACCCTCCTTCACCCGGACCGTCCTCGTGGCACCCACGGACAACACGTCCTCGGGGTGGCTGCGGAGGCGCTCACGGAAGGACGCCCGGCGCGAGTGGGCGACCACCACGCCGATCTCGGGCCACGCCTGGACCACGGTGCCGCCCGCTCGTTCGATCCGGAGCTCGACCGCCGTCGTGGCGATCGAACCCGCCACCGGAGCATTCACGAGGTAGGAGCTGAGCCGGCCCTGCGGGGTCTCGATCCTGACATTGGTCGACCGCCTCCCCTCGCCGGACGCCGAGGACGCGGCGGGACTCCCGAGATCGGTCTGCGCCGGGGCAGGGGCACCCGTGGCGGCGACAGTGACCGCGACGAGGCTGCCGAGCACGAGACGACGGCGAGACATGGGCTGAGTGAACCACGGCTGCCCGACCTCCGCCGTCTGTTCGCCCCCGTCGGCGCCAGCCACTACGCTGACCGGGCGGATGGGCTGGCCGGGCGACCGCGTCGTACCCCTCACGGGAGTGCGCCGAGGAAGGTCCGGGCTCCACAGGGCGAGGTGGTGGCTAACAGCCACCCGGGGCAACCCGCGGGACAGTGCCACAGAAAGCAGACCGCCTCCCCCACTGCTGGTCAGCGGGAGAGGTAAGGGTGAAACGGTGGTGCAAGAGACCACCAGCGTTCCGGGCGACCGGAACGGCTCGGTAAACCCCACCTGGAGCAAGATCAAGAAGCTCGGCGCCCACGGGCGCAGGGCGCGTGCACGTTCGAGGGCTGCCCGCCCGAGTGCACGGGTAGATCGCTGGAGGCGACCGGCAACGGTCGTCCTAGATGGATGGTCGCCACGCTTCGGCGTACAGAACCCGGCCTACAGGCCAGCCCATTCCGCTTCATCAAGCCCTCGTCGGATGTCCGTTCCTGAGAGATTCTTGAGAATTTGACTACCGGCCGTCCGACTCATTGACGCCGCTGAAACGGTGGGTGTCTCCTCGTTGTCAGGGAGCGAGGATCGCCGGCCGGGCGTCCTCCGGGCAGGGAGCAAGCTCATGGCGGATCAGCAGAGCAGTCGCGTCTTTCTCGGCTACAGGTGGAGCCGATTCCGTCTCCGCTTCATGGTCAGTGCCGCGTCGGCACTGGCGGTCGCACTCCTGACCGGCGGCGTGGTCCAGGCGGCAGACTTCACGGGCACGAACGGGCCAGACGTCATCATCGGCACACCTGAGAACGACGTCATCCGTGCGCTGGGCGGCAACGACCGGGCCGAGGGCCGCGAGGGCAACGACCGGATCGCCGGCGGGGCCGGCCGCGACGCCTTGCTCGGTGAGGCCGGCAACGATCTGGTCGACGGGGGCGCCGACGACGACATCGGGCTCGCTGGCGGGGACGGGAACGACGCCGTGTTCGGCCGCGCCGGCGACGACACGCTCGACGGCGACGAGGGAAACGACGTCATGCTGGGCGGCACGGGCGACGACACCCTCTTCGGCCTCGACGACAACGACGCCATGTTCGGCGAGGCAGATGAGGACGAGCTGTTCGGCGGCGAGGGCAGAGACCTGCTCAACGGCGGGGCGGGCCCCGACGAGCTCGAGGGCGAGGAAGCCGCTGATCGCAGCCAGGGCGGCGCCGGCAACGACCAGTTCAACCTGTTCACCAGTGCATTCCAGCCGGATTCCACACTCGCCGCGAGCGACGTCGTGGTGGACTTCCAGCGTGCGGGCCGAGCGGGTGGCGACGTGCTCCGACTGTCAGGCGGGGAGTTCGCCTGGGTCGGCAGGATCAACGTGGCTCCCCGGCCGGGGTCGGCCCTTCCGGGCGGTGGTGACGGGCTCACCCAGCTCGGCTACATCCGGCGCGGCGGCGACACGTTCCTGATCGCTGACACCAACGACGACGGCCTGGCCGACGCGAGCGACTTCACCGTGCGGTTCCGCGGGTCCCACAACTTCACACCCGCAGACTTCGACAACACCGACTTCATCATTGCCGGGACGAACGGTGACGACGTCATCACCGGCACCGAGGAAGCCGATCGGATCTTCGCCGCGGGTGGCGACGACGAAGTCAGGGCCCTGGGCGGCGACGACGAGGCTCATGGCGGAGCCGGCAACGACTTCCTCGACGGCGGCCCTGGTGGCTTCGACAACCTCTTCGGTGAGGAGGGCGACGACGAGCTGACCCTGGCGACGAGCGACGGCGGCGGGGTCGCCTCCGGCGGCGACGGCAACGATCTCCTCTTCGGCAGCGACGTTTCGTCCGGCAGCTTCGACCACAGCCTGCAGGGTGACGGGGGGAACGACGACCTGCGCGCCGGGGCGGTGGGTTCGTCATTGAACGGCGGCGGCGGATCGGATCGGCTCGTCAGCAGCGCGGCCGACGACCAGCTCGAGGCCGGCCGCGACGAGTTCGGGTTCGACCTGGACAACGCACCGGACCTGTTCGTCTACGCCGGGCCGGGTCGCTGGAGCGCCGAGGGCAGCACGTTCGGCGACACGGTCTCTGGCTTCCAGGACGGATCAGATCTCTTCGATCTGCGCGGCAGCGGGCTGGAGCTCTCCGACCTGACGATCGTCAACGAGGACTTCCAGACCACGATCACCTCGAGCCGCGGGACGATCACGATCTTCGAGAGCTTCGGCCAGGAGGTCTTCGTCGACGGGAGCGACTTCCTGTTCTAGTCGCCCCTCCGTTCACCCGATGCGGGGGAGTCGCGTCGCTCACCTGTTCGGCACCGTGAGGCGATGGTCGCCCACAACGACATGACGCCGAGCACTGGATCGGCAGCCCGAACCGGAACTGCCCGGCGCCGCGGCGCAACCCGCGTGTCCATGCTCCTGATGGCGCTGCTGCTCGTGGGCGCCTGCGGCGGCGGGGAGGGGGGCGACGGCACCCGACCCACGTTCTCACCGACCCGGACACCCACCGCGACCCTGCCCAGTGACCTGCCCAGCCTGACCGGCACTCCCAGCCGCACCGGTCGGCCGGACGAAACGAGCCCGGCGGAGCCCGACGAGACGACCCCGGAGGAACCCGACGAGACCAGCCCGACCGAACCCGAAGAGACGAGCCCGACGGAACCCGAGGAGACGACCCCAGCAGAGCCCGAGACGACCCCTTCGGAGCCGGAGGACAGCGCCACCGAGTCGACAGCACCGGAGACGTCGGAGCCGGACGAGGAGGCGGCCGCCGACGACGAAGCAGTCCCGAGCTGGGTGTGGTGGCTGCTGGCCGCCCTGGTCGTCGGGAGCGTCGTCGCCATTCCCCTGCTGGTGCGGTCCCGCCGGCGAAACGCATGGCGGCGCGACCTGGTCGGGGCCGAGGCCGAGCTCGCGTGGTTCGCCCACGAGCTGCTGCCCGAGCTGCGTCAGGCCGGCTCCCGCGAGCAGGTGGCCGGTGGGTGGGCCGTGGGCCAGCCCCGCGTCGCGGCCGCCGAAGACCGGCTGACCGTGCTCGAGTCCACCGCGCCCGACGAGGCCGGGCGGGAGCGGGCACGATCGCTGCGAGACGGCTCCCGGCTGGCGCGCGGCCGCATGCACCAGATCACCGGTCCCGGGGCGCACGACACGTGGGCGCTGGATCTGGACGCGGTCATCGCCGAGCTCGACGTTGTCCTCGGGTCCGGCGGGCCAGCACCGCGAACACCATGACCACCGCCACGCTCGAGACGAGGGCTGTACTGCTGGTCCTCTAGTACCGATCCGGCTGGGTGGGCCACAGGTCGACGTCCGTCGTTGCCTCGACCACCCAGGCGACACCTCGCACCGCTGCTGCCGCGGCCACTGCGGTGGCGGCTGCTGCGGTCAGCAGTCGGATCTCGTCGTGCTGCCGTCCGGTCCCGTCCGACATGGCATGCGCGACCTGGCTCAGGCCGGCCGTCAGGTTCACGTGGCCCACGCTCCACTCTCGGCGGGTTCCCGACATCACCCGCCGAGGGTGAGTCGGCCGCAACCAAGGTTCAGCAGGAAGACGTTGAGCCGTCCCGGCTTCAGCTTCTTGCCGCTCGTGACCATCTTGCCGCGGGCGAGAGGGAAGGCGCGCTGCCAGTCGGAGATCAGCTCGGTGTGGTTCATCTCGTGGTTGCCGTCACCGACCATGCT
This sequence comes from uncultured Actinomycetota bacterium, assembly GCA_963804845.1. Lineage (GTDB taxonomy): Bacteria > Actinomycetota > Actinomycetes > Propionibacteriales > Nocardioidaceae > Nocardioides. Next base: position 1,825,527 of record CAWDSA010000007.1, read on the forward strand.
CAGCCGCAGCGTCATCGGAACGTCGGAGCTGGCCGCCCGGCTCTTGACGGAGCCGATGACCTTGCCGCCGAGGAGCCACGAGACGCGCTTCTTGGTGACCTCGACCGCGAAGACGAGCGAACGGTTGTTGACCACGCCGCCGGCGCTCTTGGCGCCGGTCCAACGCTTCGACATCGCGTTCGCGCCGAACCTGACCATCGAGCTGTGCGGCTTCATGTCGGCGATCGTGATGTTGTGACCACCGCAGGCGTAGTCGCTCGCCCGCTCGGGAACCAGCTGCACCATGGTGCGGTAGTCGCGGTCGGCCTGCTCGTCCGACTTCAAGCGGAGCCGGACCTCCCAGCGGCCATAGGTCATCGAGTTGCCCTGCAGCGTGGCCCGGGTGGTGCCGAAGTCGCCGTTGCCGCAGTCGTTCTCGCGCTTGCTGTCGAGCATGAGACCACCGTTGTGCTTGTTCACGCGGCCGGCGCCGTCGGTGTAGTCGACCCAACGGCCCTGCTTCCTGGTACCGCGGTACGGCGGGCTGGTCAGCGACTCACCCGCCACCCACGCGAAGTCGAACACGGACGGGGCCCAGCCCCTGACGCCGGCGGCGGTGTTGGTCGCCGCGTCGCCGACGACCGGCTGGTGACAGGCCAGTTCGCGGCCGCTGCTGGCGGGCGTGGTCACGGCCAGGCCCGCGGCCTTGTCCTGCGGGTCCTGAACCCTGACGTACAGCGGGAACGAGGGGAACCAGCCGATCTTGTTGCCGTCCTGGTGCCAGTCCTGCTGCACCGCCCGGTAGACGACCAGGCCCGGGTTCGGCTCGGTGACGTGGAACGTCCCCATGCCGTACTGGCTCACGGTCGGTGCTCGCGACCTGCTCCCAGGTGTCGCCGTCGACGCGCCGCTGGAGGGTCAGTCCGCGGCCGGGGATCGGCTTGAGGCCGATGGTGTCGGGCCGCCGGTGGAGCGTGGGGGTCGTGTCGACCTCCAGCCTGAACGACTCTCCGGCCACGGGCTGGGTCACCGCCTCGAGCGTGAGGTCCTGCGAGAGCGCCTCGAACGTCCAGCCGGGGGTCGCGGCCTTGCCGGACACCACCCGGTAGCGGATGCCGAACATCGCGGGAGCCGGGTAGACGAAGCTGAAGTCGCCGTTCGCCTGGGTCTTCGCGCTGAACCCGTCGATCGGCTCCCACTGATCGCCTGGTCGGTCCATGTGCGACTGGAGCCGGATGGTGCGTACGCCGCTGAGGCCGATGTTGCCCTCGAAAGGTCAGCGCCTGGCCGCCGACGTAGTCGTCTCCCGGAGAGACGCGCAGCGCACCAGCGGCGCTCGTCTGCGAGGCGCCAGGGGAGGCGATCAGGGCCAGGCTCACAGCAGTGGCCAGGAGGAACAGGGCGGCGCGCAAGGGCAGGCGTGCGTTCATGGGGGGGCTCCAACAAGTCGGGGGGACTTGGGGGGAGCGTAGTTGGTTTGTGGCCCATTTGTGGAGTTACCGTGGAAAAGGCCCGGGAATCGGCGACCGCTCTAGTCCGCTCCCACCAGCCTGAACTCGACCGAGCGCCGCGCCGGATCGGCGGTGGCGAGCCTGACGGTCACGTCGTCGCCCAGCGGCAGGTCGCCCGAGCCGCGCACGCGCGCCTCGACGGCGGGGTCCTGGACGGTGACCGTGCCGCGGGAGTGGTCCTTGCGCTCGACCTCGACGATGACGCCCGGGAAGTTCTCACCCACCCGGTGCTGGAGCAGCGCCGCCTCGACCAGGTCGACCACGGCGCCCTCGTAGCTGTTGGCCTTGTGGGCGGACTCACGCAGCGTGTCGGGGAGGTCGTGCAGCCGCTCGAGGACCCACGTGGGGACCTCGTCGCCGGCGCACAGCGCGACACAGATCTCGCCGGCATAGCGGTCGCCGAGGCGTCGGAGCGGCGCCGTCACGTGGGCGTACTCGGAGGCGAGGGCGGCGTGCTGCGGCTCGGCCGGCATCTCGCCGTCGAAGCCGACGTACCCGCTCCCTCGCAGCAGCCGCGTGCACGCCACGATCATGGCGGCGTGCTCGGGCTTGCCCGGGTCGAGGGTGCGGATGAAGTCGGGGTAGAGCTGCTCGGCCGGCCAGTCGATGCCGAGCGCGCGGGCGGTGCGGTGGAGCCGGGTCACGTCGTGCGGGTCGGGCGGTGGCAGCGTCCGCAGCAGGCCGACCCGCGCGTAGACCATCAAGGACGCGGCCGCGAATCCGGTCAACAGCGAGATCTGCGCGTTCCACTGCTCGACGGGCAGCATCGATCGGAAGTAGAGCTCCACCGAATCGCCGTCGGTCTCGACCTCCTGCTCGGGCAGCGGCAGCGAGACCCCGCCACGGGCAGCCTCACGCTCGAGCCGGAGCATGCCGACGTCCTTGAGCAGCATCAACGACTCCGAGGCGCTCCCGTCGTCGATACGTCGCTGGGCCTCCTCGTAGTCGAGCTTCTCCCGGGACCGCACGCGCGCCCGCTCGACAGAGACATCGGTCCCCTCCCCGGTGGCATCGACCTGGATCGTCCAGAGCAGGGCCGGTCGCTCCTGGTCGGGCATCAGCGACCCGGCCTCCTCGGAGATCGACGTCGGGTGGAGCGGCACCTTGGAGTCCGCGCCGTAGAGGGTCTCGCCGCGACGGTTCGCCTCCGCGTCGACCGCGTCCCCCGGCGACACGAAGGCGGCCACGTCGGCGATGGCGTAGTGGACGACGTAGCCGTCGCCGGCCCGCTCGAGGTGGAGTGCCTGGTCGAGGTCCATGGCCGACGGCGGGTCGATGGTGACGAGCTCCAGGTCGGTGCGGTCCAGCTCCGGCAGCCGCGGCTCCGCGGCCGCTCGTGCCGCGGTCGCCTCGACCTCGGCCGGGAACTCGGGCGTCACCCCCAGCTCCTGCTGGATCGCGGTGATCCCGTCGCGCAGCTGAGCCGTCACCCCGCCCTCGCCCCGCGCCTTGATCCGGACCACTCGACTGCTCGCCATGACCCCGACCCTAACCTTGGCCGGTGCTCATCCTGCTGCCCCCGAGCGAGGGAAAGACCGCACCGGCCCGTGGCAAGCCGCTGGAGCTCTCCGCGCTGGCACACCCGTCCCTCACCGTCGTACGGCGCCGCGTGGTCGAGGCGCTCGTCGCCACGAGCCAGCGGCCCGACGCCGCCGCGATCCTCGGGATCGGCCACACCCAGCTCGACCTGCTGGAGCACAACCGGGTCCTCGAGTCGGCGCCGACGGCGCGCGCCGACCGGGTCTACACGGGCGTTCTCTACGACGCGCTCGGCTTCGACTCCCTCTCCCCCGCCGCCCGGCGCCGCTCCGCCGCCCGGGTCGCGATCGTGTCGTCGGTGTTCGGACTGGTGCGCCCGACCGACCGGATCCCGGCGTACCGCCTCTCGGGTGACGCGTCCCTCCCAGCTCTGGGCTCCGTGGCCGGCGCCTGGCGCGAGGTGCTGGGCGGCGCGGTCCGCGAATCCCTGGGAGACGGGCTGCTGGTTGATCTCCGGTCCGGGACCTACACCGCGTTCTGGCGGCCGGCGCCCGACCTCGCCCGGCGGGTGGCGACCGTGCGGGTCCTCCACGAGAGCGGCGGCCGGCGCACCGTGGTCAGCCACTTCAACAAGGCGACGAAGGGGCGGCTGGTCCGCGCCCTGCTCGAGGACGGCCGCAACCCCCGTACTCCCGCCGCCCTCGCCCGCGCCCTGCGCGACCTCGGCTGGCACGTCGAGGAGGCACCCACCGGCCCGAGGGGGACCCAGCTCGACGTGGTCGTCACGTCAGTCGCAGGTTGAACCGACCGCCCTCACCACCGGTTCGGATCCCCGAACGGCGGTTGGCCCGGGGGTGAGGCGTTGTAGAGACGCAACGTCGAGCGGGGGCCGGTCTCGCCGGAGAAGAACGAGAGCACGGTGACCGACGCCGGGGTCAGCTGCATCCGGAACACGGACAGCAGCGGGGCGTCGAGGGTGTGGGCGACGAGGGTCTTGATCGGCGTGACGTGGCTGACCACGACGACAGTCCGGCCGGCGTGGGACTCGAGCACCCGGCCGAGCGCGGCCAGGACGCGCTCCTGGACGACCTGGAGCGACTCACCGGTGCCGCCCGGTGCGACGTCGAGCGAGCCCACCCAGGCGTCGAGCTCGTCACGGTGCTGCTCGGCCACCTCGACGAAGGTGAGTCCGTCCCAGGCGCCGAACTCCATCTCGGCGAAGCCGGCCTCCTCGGTCACCACCTGGCCGAGCGCCGACGCCAGCAGGTCGGCCGACTCCCGCGTACGACGGACGGGTGAGGCCACGACCCCGTCGATCTGGTCCGCGATCGGCCGCAGCCACTCGGCGACCGCACCGATCTGGGCGCGACCCTCGTCGGAGAGGCCGGGGTTGGAGCTCGCGAGGCCGCCGGAGAAGCGCTTCTCGGTGGTGTGCGCAGTGACGCCGTGACGCACCAGCACCAGCGTCGTGGGTGCGGTCACAACCCGCTCTCGGCGGTTCGGACCAGGATCCGCTGGCACTCCTCGCAGCGGATCACCTCGTCGTCGCCCGCCGCCTTGATGTCGGCCAGCTCCGCCGCGTCGAGGGACAGCTGGCAGCCGCCGCACTGGCGGGCGCGCAGCGGGGCCGCGCCGACCCCACCCTTCAGCTCGCACAGCCGGTCGTAGAGGGCGATCAGGTCGGCCGGCAACCCGGCCACGATCGGCGCCCGCTCCTTGGCCACCGCGTCGAGCTCCCGGTCGATCGCCCCGGTCTTGTCGTCCCGCGACGCCGAGAGGACCGCGAGTCGCTCGTCGGCCGCCACGACCTGCGCGGCCAGGGAGTCGAGCTCCTTCTGGGCGTTCTCCACCTGCTCCATCACGTCGAGCTCCTGGTCCTCGAGCGTGGTGATCCGCCGGTGGAGCGACTCCAGCTCCGACAGCATCCGCTGCAGGTCCTTGGGGTTGGAGATGGCTCCCTGGTCGACGCGATCCTGGTCGCGGGTGCGCCGGGTGCGCGCCTGCTCGACGTCAGCGTCGATCTTGGCCTGCTCCTCCGTGAGGTCGTCGACCACCATCCGGGCGTCCCGGGCCCGGTTGTCCGCCTCGGTCCGCGTCTTCTGCAGCTCCTCGATCTCGGCGAGCTCCGGCAGGTGCGTGCGCTGGTGGCGCAGCAGGGCCGCCCTCGCGTCGAGCGCCTGGAGGTCGAGCAACCTCAGTTGTGCGAACGGGTCGGCTTTCAGCGTCGGCTCCTCAGATGCGGAACTGCCAGGGGTCGGTGTTGGTCGTGCTCACGCGAGTCCCCACCGTAGCCCCCAGCGCCTCGGCCACCCGCGCCGAGACCACCGGCAGCCACGTCCACTCCGCCGCCCAGTGGGCGACGTCGACCAGGGCCGGGCCGTCGTGCTCGAGGAACTCCCCAGCCCGATGGTGGCGCAGGTCGCTGGTGACGTAGACATCGGCGTCGGTCCGGCGTACGGCGTCGAGCAGGAAGTCGCCCGCGCCACCGCACAGGGCGACCCGCCGTACGACGCGGTCGGGATCGCCCGCGACCCTCACGCCGTGGGCGGTCTCGGGCAGCGCCGCCGCCACGGCGTCGGCAAAGCCGCGCAGCGTCGTGGGCGCGACGGATCCGATCCGGCCCGTGCCCGTGCCCCCGAGGCCGGGGTCGGCGAGCTCCACCACGTCGTGCGCGGGCTCCTCGTAGGGATGCGCCGCGAGCATGGCCGTCACGACCCGCGCGCGGAGCGCGCGCGGCAGCACCACCTCGATCCGCTCCTCACCGACGGTCTCGATCTCCCCGACCGACCCGACCGCCGGCGACGCACCCTCGAGCGGCCGGAACCGGCCCTCGCCCGGTGTCGAGAACGAGGCGTGGTCGTAGTCGCCGATCCGTCCGGCGCCGGCCTCGGCCAGCGCCGTCCGCACCGCATCCGCGTCGGCAGCCGGCACGTAGACCGTCAGCTTGTCCATCGGCTCCGAGGGCGCCGGCTGAAGCGGCACCACCTCCGTGAGGCCGAGTGCAGCGGCCATCGCCTCCGACACTCCACCGACAGCCTGATCGGCATTGGTGTGGGCGGTCAGCAGTGCGCACCCGGCCGTCACGAGCGTGTGGAGGGTGCGGCCCTTGGGCGTCGTCGCCGCGACACCGTGGACCGGGGTCAGGAGGAGCGGGTGATGCACGACCAGCAGGTCCGCACCCCACTCGACGGCCTCCTGCGCGACCACCCATGCGGGGTCGACCGCGAACATCACCTTCTGGATGTCGGCGTCCGGATCACCCGCCACCAGCCCGACGGCGTCCCACGCGTCGGCGGTCGACGGTGGATACCAGCCGTGGAGCAGGTCGACGACGTCACGCAGGCTCGGCATGCCGGGAAGGCTAGTTGACCTGGCGGTCGTAGCCCTCCCAGTAAGGCTTCCGCAGCTTGAACTTCTGGAGCTTGCCCGTCGCGGTGCGCGCGAGCTCGTCGCGGAACTCGATCGTCGTCGGCGCCTTGTAGCCGGCCGCCTTGTCCTTGCACCAGGCGATCAGCTCGTCCTCCGTCGCCTTCTCGTCCTCGGCGAGCACGACCAACGCCTTGATCGTCTCCCCCCACTTCTCACTGGGCACGCCGATCACCGCGACCTCGGCGACCGCTGGGTGGGAGAACAGCACGTCCTCGACCTCGATCGACGAGACGTTCTCGCCGCCGGTGATGATCACGTCCTTCTTCCGGTCCTGGATCGTGACGTAGCCGTCGTCGCCGATCGCCGCACCGTCGCCGGTGTGGAACCAGCCGTCGCGCAGCGCCACCTCCGACTCCTCCGGCTGCTCCCAGTAGCCCTCGAGGACCACGTTGGAGCGGGCCAGCAGCTCACCGGCACCCTCCTCGGACTCGTCGACCTTGAGGCGTACGCCGAGTGCGGGCGCGCCGGCCCGCACCAGCTTCTGCGCCCGCTCCTCGCCGCCCAGGTCGTCCCACTCCTGGCGACGCCGGTTGACCGTCAGCAGCGGGGAGGTCTCGGTCAGCCCGTAGATCTGGACGAACTCCCAGCCGAGCTCCTCCTCGACCCGGACCACCGTCTTCGTGGGAGGCGGCGCGCCGGCCATGATGATCCGCACCCGGTCACGTCCCGGGATCTCGCCGTCCCACGTCTCCGCGGCCTCGAGGACCGCCGCCGCGACTGCCGGCGCCGCGGCCATCACGGTCACTCCGTGCCGCTCGACCCGGCGCAGGATCTCGGCGCCGTCGACCTTGCGCAGCATGATCTGTGGCACTCCGAGTCCGGTCATGGTGAACGGAAGGCCCCAGCCGTTCGCGTGGAACTGCGGGAGCGTGTGGAGGTAGACGTCACGGTCGGTCACACCGACGTGGAGGCCGAAGGTGACGGCGTTGACCCAGATGTTGCGATGGGTGATCTGGACGCCCTTGGGCCGTGCCGTGGTCCCGGAGGTGTAGTTGATGCAGGCCGTGGCGTTCTCGTCAGGCTCCCACGGCTGCGGCTCAGCACCCTCCGCCGCGAACAGGTCGTCGTCCTGCCCGAGCACGAACCGGTGCTCGGCGGTCACGTCGGCGAGCGCCTCATCGAGCTCCGGGTCGACGTAGAGCACCCGCGCGCCGGAGTGCTCGACGATGTAGCGGACCTCGTCGGGCCGGAGCCGGAAGTTCGACCGGCACCAGGACTCGGCCGTAGCCGGCGACCCCGAAGAACGACGTCATCAGCCGGGCACTGTTGTGGGACACCACCGCGACTCGGTCTCCGACGCCGATGCCCAGCGCGTCGAGGCGGGCGGCCTGCCGCCGTGCCAGGGAGTCGAGCTCGGCATACGTGAGATCGCCGAGGGACGGGGCAGGCTGGTCGGGCTCGTCGACGACACCGACCCGGTCGCCGTACACGGCGACGGCGCGGTCGAGGAAGTCGGAGATGCTGAACGGCACGATCATGGTTCCTCCTGTCCGCGTGGTCAGGCACCACGTTAGTCCGAGACTGTGGGCCGGGGTTCTTGCCTTTCATGAGAGGGCTCTCATCCACGCCTCATCCCACGCCCACGTGAGCGTCTCAGGATGGCGTCATGTCGCCGACGATGAAGGCCCTGCTGGCCTCCGCACTGACGCTGCCGCTGGTCGCGTTCGTGGGTGGCGTGCTCGCGGCCCCCGACGACCCCGACCCCGACCGCAGCCGTCCGGTCATCATCGGTCGGATGGACGACGACCCCGCGGACGACGCCCCCGCCCCGACACCGACCGACGAGGACCCCGATGGCGGAACCCGCCAGCCCGGTGACGACTCGCGCGACGACGCCAGCCGTGGGGGCGATCCCGGCAGCGGCGGCAACGGCGACACCAGCGACGACCGACCGGCCCCGGCGGCACCTCCGCCGCCTCGTGATGTGGACGACAACGATGACGGCGGGGACGATGACGGCAATGACGACAGCAACAGCGGCGGCGGCGGGGAATCCCGGGACGACTGAGACCGTCCAGACGGCCCCGCCGCTCGAGTCGCCCCCAGGCCGGCGGCGGGGCCCCACCCCGATCCCGGTCCGGATCAAGATCGCCGCCACGATCGCGCTGGTCACCGCGGCGGCGATGGCCGCGGCCGGGTTGCTGGTCTACGTGCTCGAGAGCGCCCAGATCGACAACGACCTCCACCAGCAGATCGACCAGGAGATCGCCGAGCTGCGCCGGCTGCAGGGGGGCAACGATCCCCAGACCACGGAACCGTTCGACAGCGTGGAGCGGCTGCTGAAGCTCTATCGGCAACGCAACGTCACCGACGACGACGAGATGCTGGTGACCTACGTCGATGGGGAGGTCCGCGGCTCCACGCCCAATCAGTTCGGAAAGGCGATCCTCAGTCCGAGCAGGCTACCAGCGAGACCGTCGGCGGAGCTCGCGGACAGCCGGCGGCACCGAGGTGATCGACAGCCCCGAGTACCAAGAGGTGTGGGTCACGGTGGTGCCGGTCGAGAATGAGCTCGACCCCACCAACTCCGGCGCGCTGACGATCATCAACTTCGCCGACGACGAGCGCAGCGAGCTCGACCGCACCATCCAGACGTACGCCGTGGTCACGGTCGGCTTCCTCGGCCTGATCACCCTGCTCGCGATCTGGCGCGCCGGCCAGCTGCTGGCACCGCTGACGACCCTGCGCACCACTGCGGAGACGATTCGCGAGACCGACCTGAGCCTCCGCATCCCTGAGCGCGGAAATGACGACATCACCGCGCTGACCCGGACGCTCAACGACATGCTGGCCCGACTCGAGCTCGCCTTCGTCGGCCAGCGGCAGTTCCTCGACGACGCCGGCCACGAGCTCAAGACCCCGCTCACCGTGCTGCGCGGCCACCTCGAGCTGCTCGACGCCGACGACCCCGACGAGGTCGCCGAGACCCGCGCGCTGCTGCTCGACGAGATCGACCGGATGGCGCGCCTCGTCGGCGACCTGATCCTGCTGGCCAAGACCGACCGACCCGACTTCCTCACCTCCTCGCCCGTCAGCGTGGAGCGGCTGACCCACACCCTGCTGTCCAAGGCGCGCGGCCTGGCCGACCGCGACTGGCAGCTCGACGGCGCCGCCGAGGGGATCGTCGCGATGGACGAGCAGCGCATCACCCAGGCCGTGCTCCAGCTCGCCGACAACGCCGTCAAGCACACCGAGACCGGCGACACGATCGCGATCGGCTCGGAGATCGACGGCGCGTCGATGCGGATCTGGGTGCGGGACACCGGTCCCGGAGTGCGCGAGTCGGACCGTGCCCACATCTTCGAGCGCTTCGGCCGCAGCGTCGTACGGGCCGACGACGAGGGGTTCGGGCTCGGCCTCTCCATCGTGGCCGCGATCGTCCACGCCCACAACGGCGAGGTCGCCGTCTCCGACGAGACACCCTCCGGGGCCCGCTTCGTCATCACCCTGCCTGCTCGACCGGAGGTCCCGTGGCCCGCATCCTGATCGTCGAGGACGAGCAGCGCATCGCCTCGTTCGTCTCCAAGGGCTTGCGGGCCGAGGGGCATGCCACGACCGTCGTTGCCGACGGCATGGACGGACTCGACCACGCCCTCAGTGGCGACTTCGACCTGATGGTCCTCGACATCGGTCTCCCCCGGCTCGACGGTTTCGACGTCCTCGAGCAGCTGCGCGCCCAGGGATCGCGCATGCCCGTCATCGTGCTGACCGCGCGCGACTCGGTCACCGACACGGTGAGCGCGCTGGAGGGCGGGGCCGACGACTACATGCCCAAGCCGTTCCGGTTCGCCGAGCTGCTGGCCCGGGTCCGGCTGCGGCTGCGCCAGACCAGCGAGGGCGACGGGAGCGGTGTCCGCGACGTGTTGCAGGCGGGCGGCGTACGCCTGGACCTGCGCACCCGCCGGGCGCACGTGGACGGCAAGGACCACGACCTGTCGGCGCGCGAGTTCACCCTCGCGGAGATCTTCATGCTGAACGCCGGGCAGGTCCTGTCACGCGAGCAGCTGCTCGACCACGTGTGGGGCCTCGACTTCGACCCTGGCTCCAACGTCGTCGACGTCTATGTCGGCTACCTGCGGAAGAAGTTCGGTCCCGAAGCCATCGCGACGGTGCGCGGCATGGGCTACCGCTTCAGCCCCTGACCTTGAAGGTCAGCCGCGGCGCCGGCAGGCCGGCGAGCGCCGGCTCCAGGGCGTCGACGACCTCGGAGGGCAGCGGCCGCTGGTCCGGGTCGCGGTCGAGCGCGGCCGCGATGACCTCGCGGACGGCGTCAGGCACCTGGTCGGGCAGGTCGTACGGCGCGTCGACGAGCTGCGGGAAGCGACCCGGCAGGTCCGAGGCGTCGCTGGAGCCCTTGTCGAAGGCGCGATAGCCGGCCACCGCGTGGAAGAGGGTGGCGCCGAGTCCCCAGACGTCGGCGGCGAAGCCCGGATGGCCATGGGTGTCGGGGTCGGCCTGCTCGGGTGACATGTAGTAGTCGGTGCCGAGCCGCTTGCTGCGAGCGGCGTACTCCGGTGTGCGGGCGATGGAGAGGTCGATCAGCCGCGCGGGGGCGCTCATGATGACGTTGCTGGGCTTGACGTCGAGGTGGAGCAGGTCGACGCCCCGGAAGTAGTGGAGGGCCGCCGCGACCTCGATCGCCAGCGGCAGGTACTGCTGCTCCTGGAGCCGGCCGTGGCGCCGGATCAGGGTCGAGAGCCGGGGGCCCTCGATGTGCTGCAGGACGACGTGGGGCCGTTCGGCCTCCAGGTCGAAGCGCAGGCCGCGGGCCACGACCGGGTGGTTGACGAGGGCCAGCGCCTCGACCTCGCGACGCAGGCCGCGCAGGGTGTTCTCGTCGGCCACCTGGCCGGGGCGGACCACCTTGACGACGACGGGGACGTAGGTCACCTCGTCAAAGGCCAGGAAGACCTCGTACGCGAAGCCACCCCCGAGCCGCCGCAGAACGGTCAGCTCGGGGGTGATCAGGTCGCCCTCGGCCAGGTGCCAGCTGTCGGAGTCGCTCACAGTCGCAGCCTAGGTCCGATCAGCCGCGGGTGTCGTTGCGCGAGTTGTCGTTGGTCTGGTTCCGGGAGTGGTCGCGGGTGTTGTCACCCTTGCCGTCCTTGGTCCAGTCCCTGGTCCTGTCGCCGCGGCTCTTGTCACGGTCGTTGCTCGCGGCGGAGTGGCCGCTGCCGGTTCCGTCGTTGCTGTTGTCCCCGCTGGTGTCGCGCGACTTGGAGTTGGTGTCGCCACCGCCGGTCTTGCCGGTGTTGCTGGCGAGGTCGTCGTCGGCCTCGTCGTCGGTGACGAGGACCAGGTCGGGTGCGCCGTCCTGCCGCTTCATGGCGACATCGTCCGCGGCGAAGGCCGAGGAGATGGGCAGCGCCAGCAGCCCGGTGGTCACCAGGCCGGCGAACGCGGCGGCGGGGAGGTTGAGCTTGGTGGACATGGAAGTTCCTCTCGTGGGGATCGTGCGTCGTGAGAGGAACCTTGCCGACCTGCCGTGAGGCCTCCATGAGCGCCTGATGAGACACCTCTTAGGCCGCGAGCTTCACCACAGCCGCTCCCGTGGCGTCGTACGCACGAGGACGGCGGAAGGAGGTTCAGCGGCGCCAGGCGATCAGCCGGGACCGAGCCGGGTCGGTGTCGGGCGAGGCGGTCTGCTCCCACACCCGCCGCCACGGCGCGACGTCCGGCCCGCTGGGGTCCGGGGTCTCCCGAGTTGCGGTGCGCTTCCGGGCCTCCCACCAGGTCGAGGAGTCCTCGTCGAGCAGCGCGGCGACGGCGTCCCTGATGCGGGGTGCCATGCTGCGCGGCGTCTCGCCCGGGCTTGGCACCAGCGGCTCGCCGAAGCGGATCGTCAGCAGCCGACGCCCGGGACTGGGCCACCCCTGGCCGCGCGGCATCGCCGCGAAGGTGCCGCGGTGGGCGACCGGAACCACCGGCACCCCGTGCTCGCACGCGAGGTAGGCCGCACCCATGCGGAACCGGCCCACCCAGCCGTCGGCCGAGCGGGTGCCCTCCGGGAAGATCAGCAGGCTCCAGCCGGCTGCCAGCACGTCGCCCGGCGTGTCCGACATCGAGCCGCTGCGCCGCTCGATCGGGAAGGTGTTGAACAGCAGCGCCGAGCCGACGGCTCGCCACCACGTGTCGAAGAAGTAGTCGGCCGCTGCGGCCACCGCCGTACGCCGCCGCCACTCGTCGGGCAGCGAGAGCAGCACCAGGGGCGTGTCGAGGTGGGAGGCGTGGTTGCCCACGAAGATGACGGGCCCCGTGACCCGCTCCAGCACGTCGAGGCCCTCGACCTGGGTGCGGACCTGGGATCGGAAGACCGGCTCCAGGCCCGCCTTCTGGGCCACCTCGCGGGCCGCGCGGCCCGGCGCCCGGCGCGCCCACTCGGTGCGGAACACCGAGCTCTCCGCCGGCAGCACCCACGGCTCGGCCGAGCGCGGCACCTGCGCCCGCCGGCCCCAGCGCCAGCCGCGGGCGACCGTGCGGACGTCGTCGACGCTCTCGCGGAGGAAGCTCACTGGATCACGTCCGCCAACAGGTGGGGCGGGTTGTGCAGGTAGGTGATCGACGGTGACGTGCCGACCGTGTCGGAGGCCATCTCGAGGGCGTCGGCGAGCGTGGTGGCCGCCCGGAACCCGAGCCGCGCCGCGGCCCGCCGGTTCGCACCCACCCAGATCACGTCGTCGACGTGGTCCATCGCGTGCGCCGCCCAGTACCACATGTAGAACGGGTGGACGCCGTGGTAGGCGTGAGAGGTCCGGTAGAGGTGGATGTACCAGGGATCGGTCGCGAACTGCTGCTCGTACTTCGCCCCGATCACCGCCGGGTCCGTCGACTCCGCCAGCACCTCCTCGTAGAAGTCGACGTACGACGGGTGGTGGAGCTGGTTGAAGCCCTCGTTGAGCGGGTGGTAGAGGATCACCGCGCCGCCACGGCGCACGACCGGCGCACCGCGGTAGGAGTTGAAGTAGTAGCCCAGCCCCATGCACGTCGCGAGGATCGGGTTCATGGTCGAGTTCACGTTGTAGGGGCCGAGGTAGGGCACCCCCATGACCAGGACGTCGGACTGGCCCTGTACCTCGACCAGCTGCTGGCGATGGACGGTGGCGATGGTCTGCTCGTGGACCGCCTCGACCTCGCCGGCGTTGACGCCGGTCAGGCCGTAGGGCGCGCGCATGTCGTGGAACATCTTGTGGCGCACCCGCCGCGGCGCCACCGAGAGTCCACGCCGGACGCCGAGCATCGTGGCCTGGTCGCGGACCGACCACTCCCACTCCCGCTTCATCAGGAAGTCGTACGGCGCCGGGAACACGTTGTTGTCGAGCGTGGTCTCGATCTGGAACACCTTCACGGTGTCCTTGATCACCCGCCCCATCCGCCACGCGGAGTGGTGCAGGTGGCTGCTCTTGTGGTCCATGAACGAGTGCGAGCGCACCATCGTGTGGGCGTTGTGGTGGTGCCGCAGGCTGTTGTACGACGCCAGCCCGATGCCGACCGACTTGTGACCGCCGTCCATCGCCACCAGGTTGACGTTGACGTAGACCAGCAGGTCGGACTCGGCCGCCCGCTTGCTGATCTCGATGTCCTCACCCATGTCGGTGGTGCCGAGGTGGGTGAGCGCGTCGCGATCCTCGGCGTCGAAGTTGTAGAGCGCGCCCTGCGGGTGGAAGGACCGGAAGACCCGCTCCCCCACGATGTGCTTGAGCTCGGCCGGCGTCATCCGGCGGTGCAGCGCGTTGGCCGCGATCAGCTCGACGTCGTCGACCCCGGCGTCGGCGGCCATCGTCAGCACCTGCTCGATGATCCGCTGCCGGACGTCGGGTGGCCGCATGGTCGGCAGCGGCAGCGACAGGTCGTCGAACGCGATCGTCAGCCGCATCCCCGGGAACAGCAGCTCCGGCAGCGGCTCGGAGTCGAGCGGGTTCAGCAGCGCGTCACGGATCGCCTGCTCGACGTCGGGCACGGTCGGCAGCGACTCCGGCGGATAGACCACGCGGGTGCCGTGGGGGAACTCCTCGAGCCGGAAGCCCTGCCCTTCGTGCACGACCAGCGGCGGGGTGCGGTCGTCGACCTCCAGCACGAATCCGGGTCTGCTCATCAGTCGGTCCTCCTGGGATCGAACGCAACTTTCACGGTGCCGAGGCGGCCGGCCGAGTGGGCGTGGTCGAGTGCTTCTCGCCACCGGTGCAGCGGGTAGGACACGACGTCCTTGGCGATGCGACTCACGGCGTCGCCGGCCACCAGCTCGGTGGCGATGTCGAAGGCGGACCGGTCACCGGCGGCCGGTTCGCGCTGCGCCGAGGCGTAGCTGCCGACGACCTCGAGCTCCCGGAACCAGGCCGCCGAGAGGTCTGCGCCGGACGGCATGCCGGAGAGGACGACGCGGCCGCCGGCTCGCGTCGCATGCAGCGCGGTCTCCAGCGACTGCCGGGAGCCCACGGCGTCCACGGCGACGTCGACGCCGCCGAGGAGGTACGGCGAGCTGAACTCGGGCTTGAGCTGGAACGCTCCGGTGCTCCGGCGGACGCGTCGTAGCACTTCGCCCGGCGCCACCACCTCGGTCGCACCGAGCTCGAGCGCCAGCTCGCGCTGGTGACCGTGCTTGGCGACCACGACGATCTCGCCGGCCGGGGTGAGGCTGCGCAGCGCCAGCGTGGTGAACAGGCCCACGGCGCCGGCACCGCTGACCAGGACCCGGTCGTTCGCCTGGACCCGGGCACTCAGCGCGGTGTGGGCCGCGCAGGCGAGGGGTTCGGTCAGGAGCGCCTGCTCGTCGCTGTGCCCCTCGGGGACGGCGTGGAGCTGGCTGCGATGGGCGGTCAGCGTCTGGCCCCAACCGCCGCCGGTGTCGCGGCAGAAGCCGGTCTGCAGTCCGGGCGCGAGGTGGCCGACCGTGATCCGGCCGCAGCGGTTGGTGGCGCCCGTGACGCACGCCTCGCAGGGCTCGACGCCCCGGGCGGCGCAGGTGAGGACCGGATCGACCACGACGCGGGTGCCGGCAGAGAGGTCCTCGCAGTCGTCCACCAGCTCGGCGACGACCTCGTGGCCGGGCACGAACGGCAGCGACACCACGGCGGAGAAGTAGAGGCTGGTGCGGCCCGACAGGGCGCCGAGGTCGGAGCCACAGATGCCGGAGAGCCTGGTGCGCAGCCGGGCCCAGCCAGGCTTGCGGACTCGAGGCTCCTCGATGGTGACCAGCCGCAGCGGTGCGGCGAATCCGGACAGCAACATCGGCATCCGCCCGCCCACGACCCGGCCGGCGGCGGCACGGGGCAGGGAGCGGAACATCTCCAGCGCGAGCATCATGGGCGGGCCGCCGCCGGGTTGAGGGCACGTGCGGTGGCGTCAGGGCTGGCCCAGTCCACCGTGGGCCAGTGATGCCGTCGGGCGTGGCGGAACAGCGACACGTCCGGGCGGACCGCGACCGGGTGGCCCACCGCCTCGAGCAGGGGGAGGTCGGAGTGCGAGTCGGCGTAGCCGTAGGACGCGGCGAGGTCGATGCCGTGATCGGTCGCCCACGCGCGCATCCAGGCGGCGCGCGACTCCCCCACCAACGGGGAGGACTCCAGGTGGCCGGTGCAGACGCCGCGGTCGTCGACCGCGAGCTCGGCGGCCTCGACATGGTCGAACAGCGGGAGCAGCGGCCGGGTGAGCGGTCTGATCGCTCCCGTGATCAGCACGGTCGTGTGGCCGGCCGCTCGGTGCTCGCGGATCCGCCGGGAGGCGGCGGGCGCGAGGCGGGCGAGCACGTGGTCGGACAGCTCCTCGTCGGCCACCGCATCGAGGTCGGAGAGCCGGGCGCCGGCGTACTCCCGGTAGACCGAGCGCAGGAAGGCGCTCCGCTCGACCCGCTCGGCCCGGACCAGGCTCGGCACCCGGGCAGCGATCCGGCCGAGCTCGGTGAAGCGCTCCACGTCGGAGAGCTCGCGCAGCCGCATCCACAGGTAGGTCTCGATCACGTTCGACGACAACAACGTGCCGTCCATGTCGAAGAACGCGGCGACATCTCCCCCGGCGGTTGCGCTGGCCGAGGCCACGGGCTTGAGCCCGGCGACGCGTCCGCGCTTCCGCGCCGCGCGCAGCTCGTCGAGGGACCGGATCGGGGCGGTGACCGCCGGGCAGTGCACCTCGCGGAGGTAGTGGCCCCAGTCGATCACCGCCGTGTCGAACGCGAAGGTCTCGCGGTCGGCCTCGGACAGCGAGCGGTACAGCGCCAGGGTGCGGTCATCGGAGAAGCGCAGCTCGGCCTGGGCGTACTCGCGGTAGAGGTCGAGGTAGCGCCGCAGGAACTCCAGCCTGCGCCCCTGCTGGTCGAGCTTGCGCGCGATGTCGCGGACCCGGTCGCTGCGCGGAGCCAGCCGGACCGCCTTGTCGGCGACGTGGTGGGCCCGCTCGCTCGTCGTGAGCAGCCGTTCCACGCTCTGCGCCCCCGGGAAGCGCCAGTCGGGCAGTCGGGACGCGCCGCGATCTCCTGCGGTGAACGGGTGCTCGTCGAAGTAGGCGCGGACGTGGTCGTAGAGCGTGCGGAACGTGAGCGGGTTGCGGTGTCCCGACGAGACCTGGAAGTACGCCGCCTCGCCCGCGTCGGGTGGATGGGCGAGCACCGCCACGATCGCCGCGACGACATGGTCGACCGGCACGATGTCGACGATGGTGTCGGCAGCCGCGGGGAACTCCGGCAGCTCGCCGCGGCCGTAGGCCAGGATCAGCGGCTCGGCCATCTTGAAGCCCTCGATCCAGCCGGCATGGGGCCGCTCGAGCGCCGACTCGATGATCGTCGGCCGGACGATGGTGACGCGGTGCTCGCGGGCGTGGTCCTCGACCACCCGCTCCCCCAGCGCCTTCGTGAACGTGTAGCAGTCGGTCCAGCCGAGGCTGCGGGCACGTTCGGTGCCCAGCCGCACCAGCTCGTCCTTGACCCACTGCCGACGCGCCTCCTCGGTGGCGCCGGCCGCGGTGAGCAGCCCGGCGCGGCCGTGGGCCCGTTCGGCCTTCTTCCGTTCGCCGGCCAGAACGCCGGCACTCCGCGACCGGTGCTCGACCGACTGGCGCTGGCCAAGCCCCCAGGCGAGCTCTGCCTCGAGGTCGACGTCGTGCGACACCGACACCTCCGGGATGCTGCCGCGACGTCGCCCGGCGACGTACGCCGTGGAGACGTGGACGTAGTGCAGGTCGGGCCCGACCTCCCGGACCCGTTCGAGCAGCTCGCGCGTGCCGAGCACGTTGGTCCGGAAGCCCTCGTCGACGGGCGGGTCGAAGGACACGTCGCCGGCGCAGTGCACCACCGCGTCGAGATCCGCTGGCAGCGGCGGGACGTTCGCGAGATCGCCGGCGAGAACGCGGACCCGCCGCGCCATCAGCTGGTCGATGCCACCGTCAGCCGAGACGGCGGCTTCGAAGATCGGCTTGCCGAGCAGGGTCCGAACCCGTGCCTCCGCGCTCGTCGACCCCTTCCCCCGCACCAAGAGCGTCGCCTGGCAACCGGGAACCTCGGTCAGCAGCAGGTGCAGCAGCGCCTCACCGACGAAGCCGGTCGCGCCCGTGAGCAGGACGCGTTGCCCGTCGAGCCGTGCTGCGATGGTCGCGCTGTCGCCCATGTGGCGCACTCCTCCCGATCGGGCTTCCACCCAACCGATTCAACACGGGGGATGGCAAGAGGGCACCTGCGGGTCCCGAAACGGGAGTGATAGACCGGTGCCATGCGCCGATTGCTGGTCACCGAGAACATCACCGCCGACGGGCGGATCGAGATGCTCGACGAGTGGTTCGACCCGTCGCCTGACGGGCACATCCAGGAATGGCTCGACGCCACGGAGTGCCGGGGTGCGTCCTCCGACGCGGTGTTGCTGGGCCGGCAGACCTTCGAGGACTTCCGCAGTCACTGGCCTCAGCACACCGACGAGCCGGCAGGCGCGTACCTCGACCAGGTGCAGAAGTACGTCGTCTCCTCGTCGATGACCGACCCGCAGTGGCGCAACTCGACGATCCTCCCCGGTGACCCGGTCGAGGAGGTGCGTCGGCTCAAGGACTCCGACGGCGGCGACATCACGGTGTCCGGGAGCATCAGCCTGGCGCACGCCGTGCTCGCGGCCGGGCTCGTCGACGAGATCCGGCTGCTCATCTACCCCGCCGTCCAGGGCCGTGGCAAGGGCCTGGTGGCCGCAGGCACCGCGGTCCCCCGTCTCGAGCTGCTCGAGTCGCGGGCGTTCCAGTCCGGCGTGGCGCTGCTCCGATATGCCGTGAATCCCAGCTGACTCGACCCGTGGGCGCAGAGGGGATCGAACCCCCGACATCTTCCTTGTAAGGGAAGCGCTCTACCGCTGAGCTATACGCCCGGACGCGGGGCGACTCTACGGGTGGCCGTTCGTGGCGCGGGCCGGTCGGACTGCCATGGCGGGTCGCGGATCTCGACACGGGTCGCGCTCCGCGCGAAGCGGGCCGTGACATGAGTCGAGCCGCTGGCGTCTCGGGTCACCAGCGGCTCAACGAGTTCGAGAATAGGCACACGGCCCAAGTCTTGTCGCCACTTCGCGGCGAATTTCTTTGAAAACTTTCGGATCTGGCCTAGACCAGCGCCTGCAGCTGCTTCAGGTGCTCGTCCAGATCGCGGCCTTCGGGCCTCGCGTTGTGGACCGCCCAGCGGACGATTTCCGTCCCGGTCGACGACGTACGACGACCGCATCGGCGACCCCTTCTGCTCGTCGAAGACCTCGTAGGCGCGCGACACCTCGCCGTGCGGCCAGAAGTCCGACAACAGCGGGAAGTTGAGGCCGTCGGCGTCGGCGAACGCCCTGAGGGAGTAGACCGGGTCGCACGAGATGGCCAGGACCTCGGAGTCGAACGTCATGAACTCGGCCAGGCGCTCGCGGATGCCGGCCATCTCGCCGGTGCACACCCCCGAGAACGCATACGGGAAGAAGACGAGCACCACGGCCTTCTGGCCGCGGAAGGAGGACAAGGTGACGTCCTGGCCGAACTGGTCGCGCAGCGTGAAGTCGGGCGCGGGGCCGCCGAGAGAGAGACCGGTCATGGTGGTCCCCATTCTCGCATCAGGCCTCGTCGTCCCCCGATTCGGCCTCGTCCTGCTCGAGCAGCTCGCGCTTGAGGATCTTGCCGGTCGCGTTGCGCGGCAGCTCGTCGAGGAACACGACGTCGCGCGGCACCTTGAAGCGGGCCAGGTTGGCCTTGACGTGATCCTTGACGTCGTCCTCGCTCAGCTCGCCGCTGCCCTCACGCAGGACCACGAAGGCCCGCAGCCGCTTGCCGTAGTCGTCGTCGTCGACGCCGATCGCCGCGACCTCGGCCACGTCGTCATGGCCGACGATGCAGTCCTCGACTTCCTTGGGAAAGACGTTCTCGCCGCCGGAGACGATCATCTCGTCGTCGCGTCCGTCGACGTAGAGACGGCCGTCGTCGCCGAACTTCCCGACGTCGCCCGTGGCCATCAGGCCGTCGATCATGTCCTTGCTGCCGCCGCCGGTGTAGCCCTCGAACAGCATCGAGTTGCCGACGAAGATCCGGCCGGTGGTGCCGTCAGCGACCGGCTTCCCGTCCTCGTCGAACACCCTCACGATCGTCGCGTGGGGCGGCTTGCCCGCCGACGACGGCGCCTCGCGGAGGTCGGTGGGCGTGGCGATGCTCGCGTAGGCGACCTCGGTCGAGCCGTAGATGTTGTAGAGGTTGTCGCCGAAGTGGTCCATCCAGCTCAGGGCGAGGTTGCCCGGCAGGGCCGAGCCGGACGCCGCGACCACCTTGACCCGCGACAGGTCGTACGACGACAGCGTCTCCTCGGGCAGGGCCAGCATCCGCTGCAGCATCACCGGAATGACCACGAGCGAGTCGCACCGCTGGTCCTCGGTGGTCCGCAGCGCGTCCTCGGGGTCGAACTTGCGGCGCAGCACCACGGTCGAGCCGAGCAGCATGCCGAGGGCGAGGTGGGCGAAGCCCCACGTGTGGAACAGCGGCGCGGCGATGTGGGTGCGCCAGCCGTGGCGCAGCGGCAGCCGTGACATCAACGAGACCGCGGCATCGATGCCCGCCTCGTTGCGCGGGGCGCCCTTCGGCGTACCGGTGGTGCCGGAGGTGAGGATCACGATCCGTGCGTGGCGCTCGGGCGGGTCGACGTCGCTGTCGTCGTGGGCCGCGATGAGGGACTCGAGGGTGACGTCGTGGTCGTCGGAATCGGTCCAGGCGAGCACCCGCTGCTCGAGCTCGGCCTTCTCGAGGAGGTCGGTGAACTCCTCGTCGTGGATGACCGCGCTGGGCGCCTCGCGCTCGAGGACGTCGACGAGCTGGGGACCTGCGAAGGCGGTGTTGAGGTAGAGAATGTCGGCGCCGAGCTTGGCGATCGCGATGGTGGCGTCGACGAACCCGCGGTGGTTGCGGCACATCACGGCGACCGAGTCGCCCTCGCCGACGCCGAGCTCGGCCAGGCCGCGCGAGAGCGCGTTGCTGCGACGGTGGATCTCGCCGAAGGTGAGCTCGCCGAGCTCGTCGACGAGCGCGATCCGGTTGGGGTCGGTCAGGGCCAGGGTGGCAAAGCCTCCCGCCGGGCCGGTGCCCCACTGCTTCAGGATGCGGGCGAGTCCGACCAGCGTGCGCGGCCCGAGCGGACGGATGACACCGGCACCGCCCAGCACGCGCAAGGTGACGGCGACGTTCGAGATCTTGTCCATGGTGTCCTGTCGAACGTGTGACTACCGGCGTGGTTACGCAGGTGTCTTCGGTGTCACAAGGCGGGTCGCGGCCCAGTCCTTGCTGACGGCGACGGTGGTGGTCTGCGAGAGGCCGGCGATGGGCGCCGCCTCGGCGATGTCGGAGGCGGCGACAGAGTTGGGGCGGCCGACCTTGGGGGTGAGCAGCCAGATCACGCCGCCGCCGACCAGGTCGGTCAGGGAGCCGAGCAGGCCGTCGACGAGGTCGCCGTCGTCGTCGCGCCACCAGAGGATGACGGCGTCGACCACGTTGCCGAAGTCACCGTCGACCATGTCGGCGTCGATCGCGTCCTCGATCGCGACGCGCAGCTCGTCGTCGGTGTCGGAGTCCCAGCCGAGCTCCTGGACCACCATCCCCGTGGCGAAGCCGAGGCGTGCCGCCGGCCCGGAGGTCTCACCCTCCGTGTGCGTGGCATCGCTGCCAGCGGTCGAGCTCACTGCTCCTCCACTCATCTCCAGGTCGGTACGACGGGTGTCGCACGCTCAGGTGTGGAGTAGTCCAGCGGAGTTGACGCAGGTGCGCAAGCCGGGAGCCCTGTCCCGAGCGTGCGAGGGGCAGAACTGGCGAGCGGGTTGAGGGGCTCCCGGTCGGGAGCGCAGCGACAGACCGAGCGAGCCGTCTCGAAACCACGAGCCCCGAATCGGTGGACGAGCGCTACCCCTGGGTAGATTTCTCGGGCTGCTCCTGCGTGCAACGATGGACCGGTGAGCGACGACACCACGACCCCGGCCGAGGCACCTTCGTCGAGCCAGCCCTCCGTTCCCTCCGTGATCCACGAGGGGCTCCCGACGCAGCTCCCCGACATCGACCCCGAGGAGACCGGCGACTGGCTGGAGTCCTTCGACAGCATGCTCGAGGAGCGCGGCCGCGACCGGGCCCGCTACGTCATGCTGCGGCTGCTCGAACGAGCCCGCGAGAAGCAGGTGGGTGTCCCCGCCCTCCGCAGCACCGACTACATCAACTCGATCCCGCCCGAGCGCGAGCCGTGGTTCCCGGGCGACGAGGACATCGAACGCCGGATCCGCGCGTTCATCCGGTGGAACGCCGCGGTCATGGTCTCCAGCGCCAACCGCAAGGGCCTCGAGGTCGGCGGGCACATCGCCACCTACCAGTCGGCGGCCAGCCTCTACGAGGTCGGCTTCAACCACTTCTTCCGGGGCAAGGACGCTCCCGGCGGCGGCGACCAGATCTACATCCAGGGCCACGGGTCGCCGGGCATCTACGCCCGCGCCTTCCTGGAGGGGCGACTCACCGAGGACCAGCTGTACCGGTTCCGGCAGGAGGTCCAGCACGGTCCGGGCAACGGGCTGCCGTCGTACCCCCACCCCCGCCTGATGCCGGACTTCTGGGAGTTCCCCACCGTCTCGATGGGCCTGACCGCCCTCAACGCGATCTACCAGGCACGCTTCAACCGTTATCTCCACAACCGGAGCATCAAGGACACCTCCGACCAGCAGGTGTGGGCGTTCCTCGGCGACGGCGAGATGGGCGAGCCGGAGTCGCTCGGCGCGATCGGCCTCGCGGCACGCGAGGAGCTCGACAACCTGGTCTTCGTCGTGAACTGCAACCTCCAGCAGCTCGACGGGCCGGTCCGCGGCAACGGCAAGATCATCCAGGAGCTGGAGTCGTTCTTCCGCGGTGCCGGCTGGAACGTGATCAAGGTCGTGTGGGGCCGCGAGTGGGACGCACTGCTGGCGCGCGACGTCGACGGCGTCCTGGTCAACCGGATGAACACCACGCCGGACGGCCAGTACCAGACCTACTCCACCGAGGACGGCTCCTACATCCGCGACCACTTCTTCGGCAGTGACCCGCGGTTGCGCTCGATGGTCGAGCACATGAGCGACGCCCAGATCGAGAAGCTGCCGCGAGGTGGCCACGACTACCGCAAGGTGTACGCCGCGTTCGACGCCGCCAGCAAGCACGCCGGCCAGCCGACGGTGATCTTGGCCAAGACGATCAAGGGCTGGACGATCGACGCCCTCGAGGGCAAGAACGCCACCCACCAGATGAAGAAGCTGACCACCGCAGACTTCAAGAAGTTCCGCGACCGGCTCTACCTCCCGTTCAGCGACAAGCAGCTCGAGGAGGCCTACGAGCGCGACGGGACCGCGCCGTTCTTCCACCCCGGCAAGGATGCTCCCGAGATCGAGTACATGATGGAGCGTCGCAAGCAGCTCGGCGGTTCGCTGCCGCGCCGCGTCGACCGCTCCAGCCCGCTGAAGCTGCCCGGCGACGCGGTCTACGCCGAGCTCAAGCAGGGTTCGGGCAAGAACAAGATCGCGACCACGATGGCGCTGGTCCGGTTGCTCAAGGACTGGATGAAGGATCCCGAGATCGGCGACCGCATCGTCCCGATCGCGCCGGACGAGTACCGCACGTTCGGCATGGACTCCATGTTCCCCAGCGCCAAGGTCTACAACCCGGGCGGACAGCAGTACGAGTCGGTCGACCGCAAGTTGTTGCTCTCCTACAAGGAGTCGGCGCAGGGGCAGATGCTCCACGAGGGCATCTCGGAGGCCGGTTCGGTGGCGTCCGCGGTGGCGGCGGGATCGTCGTACTCCACCCACGGCGAGCCGATGATCCCCTTCTACATCTTCTACTCGATGTTCGGGTTCCAGCGCACCGCCGACTCGATCTGGGCGATGGCCGACCAGCTCTCGCGGGGCTTCCTCATCGGTGCCACCGCCGGCCGCACCACGCTGACCGGCGAGGGGCTCCAGCACGCCGACGGCCACTCCCCGTTGCTCGCGGTCACCAACCCGGCCATCGTCCACTACGACCCCGCGTTCGCCTACGAGGTCAGCCACATCATGCAGTCGGGCCTCGAGCGGATGTACGGCGCCGACGCTGAGAACGTGATCTTCTACCTCACCGTCTACAACGAGCCGGTCTCGCACCCGGCGGAGCCGGAGGACGTCGACGTCGACGCCATCCTCAAGGGTCTCTACCGGGTCTCGACCGGCGAGGGTGACGGCCCGCGTGTGCAGCTGCTCGCCTCCGGCGTCGGGTTCCCGTGGATCGAGCGGGCCGCCCGGATGCTGCGCGACGACTGGGGCGTCGTGGCCGACACGTGGTCGGTCACGTCGTGGAACGAGCTGGCGCGCGATGCCATCGCTTCCGAGGACTGGAACCTGATGCACCCCGACCAGGAGCCGCGCACGTCGTACGTCGCCCGGACCCTCAGCGGAGCGCCCGGTCCGGTGGTGGCGGTGTCCGACTACATGACCGCCGTACCCATGCAGATCGCGCGGTGGGTGCCCGGCGACTACCGCGTGCTCGGCGCCGACGGTTTCGGCTTCGCCGACACCCGACCCGCGGCGCGCCGGTTCTTCCGGATCGACGCCGAGTCGGTGGTCGTGCAGACCCTGCAGGCGCTGGCCGACGCCGGCGACTACCCGCGGGAGAAGGTCGCCGAGGCGTTCGCCCGCTACCGGATCGACGACCCCACCGCCGTCAAGGACGTGGAGCAGGAGGGTGGCGACGCGTGATCGCGAAGCGATCTCGCGCCGCCGGGTGTGGGGCGAGGGGATGGCACGCGGCGGCCGCGGCGACGGCGTCGAGCCTCGCCCTGGTGGCAGCACTGAGCGCCTGCGCCCAGGACCCCGCTGCCGCTCCCTCGACCGATCGGACCGACGCCCACAGTCATCACACCACCGACCCGACCGAGGAGCCCGCGTCATCGGCCGCGTTCCGCCCCCGGAGCGGCGCCGCTCGTGACCAGGCCCTGCCGCGGCTGCGAGGAACGGTCGGTCCTGGGTACACGATCACGATCAGCCGCAACCGCGTCCCGGCCGGTCGCTACCGCGTGGTGGTCACGGACAGCTCCTCCGCGCACAACTGGCGCATCCGCGGGACCGGGGTGAACGAGCACACGTCGGTGAGCGCCACCGGGAGGTGGGGTTGGCGGGTGCGGCTGCGTGCCGGCGCCTACTCCATCCTCTGCGACCCGCACCCCTCCACGATGAGGACCACGCTGCGCGTCACCGACGATTGATCGGGTCAGGCTGGCCCGATGCGGGTGACCGTCGCGTCCTGCTCGATCTGCCGGCCGGCCCGCAGCAGTGCCCGGAACCTCGCGCGGGAGTAGGTCGCCGGCTGCGTCGAGCGGATGAACTCGTGGACGATCTTCGCGAAGCGCTGCGGGTGGTCCTTGTGGGGGAAGTGCCCCGCGTTCGGGATCACCTCCACCCGGGCATCGGGCGCGAGCCGCGCGGCGTGGGAGGCGTGACTGACCGGGATCACCTGGTCGTCGCGGCCCCAGATCACGGCCATCGGCATGACCTGCGTCAGGTAGGCCCGGTCCTCCATGGTCACGATCTGGCCGCGCCAGTCGACCACCGCGCGCACGACGTGGCGGATCGCGTGCCGCGTGGCGGGATCCTTGAAGGAGTCGTAGATCTCGGCGACCTCGTCGAGGTCGCGGGTATGGCGTGACGGCAGCTTGGCGAGGCCTCGCAGCCCCGCCTTGCCCAGGTGGCGTACGCCGGGCAGCGTGAGCATGGCCATGGCCGGGTGGAAGCCCGGCGTCGTGACCGCGCGGATGAGAGGGCTCACGTCGGGACCGAGGCCGCCCGAGGAGACCAGGATCAGCCGCTCCGTGCGCTCGGGGAACTGGTAGGCGAACTGCATCGCGACGCCCCCACCGAAGCTGTGGCCGACGACGGTCACCCGATCGATGCCCAGACACGTCAGCAGGTCGCGCATCGCGTTGGCGTAGCCGCCCACGCTGTAGTCGGCGCGTGGCTTGTCGGAGAGGCCGTGGCCGAGCAGGTCCGGCGCGATCACGGTGTAGCGGCGGGCGAGCGAGTCGATGGCCGACTCCCACGTGGTGTGGTCGCATCCCAGGCCGTGGAGCAGCAGCACGACCGGCCCCTGCCCGGTCTTCACGAACGCACGCCGGTGACCATGGATGGTGAGGTACTGGACCTCGTACCGGGACTCGACCACAGGGAGCCGCCTCTCGTGGGGTTCTGCCGGATTCAATCAGAACTTGTTCCAGTTCAGAACCCGGAAACCCTTATTTCATGGGACTTTCGGCGATTTCGCCTGGTTCACAAGTCCACTAGTGTCGGATCGTGACCAACCCGAGACCGGCGCCTCTTGACCCGGCCGTGAATCGCGACCGGGCCGCGGCCGCCCTGCTGCGCTCGACGGGAGTTCTGAGCACGACGGCGACGTCTCGGATGGAGACCGAGCTGCCCTGGTTCCAGGAGCTCAGTGCCGACGACCGGTCCTGGGTGGGGCTGATCGTGCAGGCCGGCGTGAAGGGATTCGTCGACTGGTACTCCCACGGCAGCGAGCCGGTCCCGGCCGGCAGCGCCCTCGCCGCCGCCGTCTTCGGCGCCGCCCCCCGGGCGCTGACCGGTGTGATCAACCTCCAGCAGACCGTCGACCTGGTGAAGCTGTCGCTCGAGGTCGTCGAGGGCAGCATCGACGACATCATCGATCCGGAGGACGTCGTCGACGTCCAGGGGGCGGTCCTGCGCTACGCCCGCGAGGTCGCGTTCGCCACTGCCGAGGTCTACGCCCGGGCCGCCGAGGTCCGGGGCGCCTGGGACGCACGACTGGAGGCACTGGTCGTCGACTCGGTGCTGCGTGCCGAGGCCGACGAGGCCGTGATGTCCCGCGCCAGCGCCCTGGGCTGGTCGGCCCGCGGCGACGTCGCCGTGGTGCTGGGCAGCGTCCCGGCCCGGCGGACCGAGACCGACGTCTTCGCCGAAGTACGACGCGCGGCGCGCGAGGCCGGCATGGACGCCCTGTGCGCCACCCAGGGTGAGCGGCTCGTGGTCGTGCTGGGCGCGGTCGGCGACGCCGGCAAGGCGGCCGCCTCGGTCTCGGACCTCTTCGGGGACGGTCCGGTGGTCGTGGGGCCGGTCACCGACGGGCTGGACCACGCCCACGTCTCGGCCCGGGCGGCGATGTCGGCCTACCGCGCGGCGAGCGGGTGGCCCGAGGCGCCACGACCTTCGACCAGTGCGGAGCTGCTACCCGAGCGCGTCCTGGCGGGCGACGGTCACGCCCGCCGGCACCTGGTCGACGAGGTCTACCTGCCCTTGCTGCACGCCCGCGGGACCCTGATCGAGACGCTCGCGGCGTACTTCGGGACCGGGGGCTCGATCGAGGCCACCGGCCGCGCGTTGTTCGTGCACCCGAACACGGTGCGCTATCGCCTCAAGCAGGTCACCGACCTCACGGGCTTCTCCCCCGGCGACGCGCGGGAGGCGTTCGCCCTGCGGATCGCACTGGTGTTGGGGCGCCAGTCCGGACGCGGCGATTCTTTGTAGGAACCCTACAAACAATCGGGACGCGGTTTCGTGAGCGGCGGAGGCGCGCCCGGCTGCCCGGTCCGGGCAGAGTGGGGGTTGTGCTCGTCATCGTCGCGCCCGGCCAGGGCGCCCAGACCCCCGGCTTCCTGACCCCCTGGCTCGAGGACCGGACCTTCGCCTCGCGCATGGAGTGGCTCGCGACCGTCTCCGGCGTCGACCTGATCCACTACGGCACCGAGGCGGACGCCGACACCATCCGTGACACCAAGGTCGCGCAGCCACTGCTGGTCGCGACCGGACTGGTGGCCGCCCTGGAGCTCTTTCCCCACCCGACCGACGCGTTCGAGACCGTCACCGCCGTCGCCGGCCACAGCGTGGGTGAGCTGACCGCCGCCGCCGGCGCCCGGGTCATCACCGCCGAGCAGGCGATGGTGCTGGTCCGCGAGCGCGGCAACGCGATGGCCGAGGCGGCCGCCGTCACCCCGACCGGCATGACCGCCGTGCTGGGTGGCGACCGCGACGAGGTCCTGGCCTCGCTCGAGCAGCACGGGCTCACTCCCGCCAACGACAACGGCCCTGGCCAGATCGTCGCGGCCGGCACCCTCGAGCAGCTGGAGGCGTTCGCGGCCGCGCCGCCTGCCAAGGCCCGCCTGATGCCGCTCAGCGTCGCCGGCGCCTTCCACACCTGGCACATGTCCCCTGCCGTGGGCCACCTCGGTCACCTCGCCCGCTCGGTCTCGGTCCACGACGCCCGCATCCCCGTCATCTCCAACAAGGACGGCAACGTCGTCCACGACGGCGTGGAGGTGCTGACCCGGATCGTCGGCCAGATCGCCAGCCCGGTCCGCTGGGACCTCTGCCTCGAGACGATGTCCGACCTCGGCGTCACCGGCATCCTCGAGATGCCACCGGCCGGCACCCTCACCGGCATCGCCAAGCGCGCCCTCAAGGGCGTCGAGACGTTTGCGCTCAAGTCGCCCGACCAGCTCGACGACGCGCGAGCGTTCGTCCAGCGCCACGGCGAGGCCTCCCCCATCGACATCACGCCCACGTGGCGCATGGTCGTCTCGCCCGCCAAGGGCACCTTCCACCGCGACGAGCAGGCGGCCGACGTGGGAGTGCTCGCCCCCGGTACGCCGATCGGCGACGTCGCCAGCCTCCGCGACCGCCACCACGTGGTGGCCGCCCACGGCGGACAGGTCGTCGAGTGGCTCGTCGAGGACGGCGACCTCGTCTCGCCCGGCCAGCCGTTGCTCCGCCTCCACCCGGAGGGGGCAGCCTGATGGCCGGCATCGGCTCAGTGACAGGCGCCCAGCACGCCGCGATCCTCGGACTCGGCGCCTACCGTCCGTCCCGTGTGGTCCCGAACGCCGACGTCGTCGAGGCGATCGAGTCCAGCGACGAGTGGATCCAGCAGCGCTCCGGGATCAAGCAGCGCCGCTGGGCAGCCCCCGACGAGACCATCCAGGTGATGTCGGTCGGCGCGGCGAAGGAGGCCATCGAGCGGGCCGGTATCTCACCGGAACAGATCGACTGCGTCATCGTCGCCACCGTCACCCACCTGCTCCAGACTCCCGCGATCGCCACCGCCATCGCCTACGAGCTCGGCACCAACAACGCGGCCGCGTTCGACATCTCCGCCGCCTGCGCCGGCTTCTGCCACGGGGTCTCGCTCGGCGCCGACATGGTCCGCGGCGGCAGCGCCGGGCACGTGCTGGTGATCGGCGTGGAGCGGCTCAGCGACATCACCGACCTCCACGACCGCGGCACCGCGTTCATCTTCGCCGACGGAGCCGGCGCGGCCGTGATCGGTCCCAGCGACACCGCCGGCATCGGCCCGGTCGTCTGGGGCTCCGACGGCGAGCAGTACGACCTGATCCGGCAGAAGGAGGACTGGCGCGACGTGGTCGGCACCCCCGCCGTACCCGGCAGTGGTGTCATGCCCCACCTCGTCATGCAGGGCAACCCCGTCTTCCGCTGGGCCAGCTTTGCGATGGCGAAGATCGGTCAACAGGCCCTCGACCGCGCCGGGCTCACCACCGACGACCTCGACGTGTTCGTGCCCCACCAGGCCAACATGCGCATCATCGACGCGATGGCGCGCTCCATGAAGCTGCCCGAACGGGTCCGCATCGCCCGCGACATCGCCGACCAGGGCAACACCTCGGCGGCGTCCATCCCGCTCGCCCTCCACCGGATGATGGAGGAGGGCGAGGCGCGCAGTGGCGACGTCGCGCTCCTCATCGCCTTCGGCGCCGGCCTGGCGTACGCCGCCCAGGTCGTCACCGTCCCCTGACCGCAGCCGACACCCGACGTACCCCAAGAATCTGTACCCACAACTGTACCCACCGAAGAAGTGAGAGAGGTTCCACATGCCCACCACCGAAGAGATCCGCGCCGACCTCGCCGAGATCGTCAACGAGGTCGCCGGTATCGACACCGACGACGTCCAGCTCGACAAGTCCTTCGTGGACGACCTCGACGTCGACTCGCTGTCCATGGTCGAGGTCGTCGTGGCCGCCGAGGAGAAGTTCGGCGTCTCCATCCCCGACGACGAGGTCAAGAACCTCAAGACCGTCGGTGACGCCGTCGCGTTCATCGAGCGCGCCCAGGGCTGACGCCCACCCCACCCCATCGTCGTTCGAAGGATCGAGTCTGCAGATGAGTCGCACCCGAGTCGTGGTCACCGGCATGGGCACCACCAGCCCCCTCGGCGGTGATGTCGCGAGCACCTGGGAAGGCATGCTCGCCGGACGCTCCGGGGTCCGCCCCCTCACCGAGGAGTGGGCCGAGGAGCTGCCGGTCAAGATCGCCGGGCGGGTCGCCGTCGAGCCCACCGAGGTGCTCGAGCGGGTCAAGGCGCGCCGTCTCGACCGCTCCTCGCAGTTCGCGATGGTCGCGGCGATGGAGGCGTGGGGCGACTGCGGCCTCGAAGGCAGCGACGTCGACCACGAGCGGCTGGGCGTGGCGATGGCCTCGGGCATCGGCGGCGTGAACACGCTGCTCGACAACTACGACGTGCTCAAGGAGAAGGGTCCACGACGGGTCTCCCCGCTCGCCGTACCCATGCTCATGCCCAACGCTCCCGCCGCCCAGGTCAGCCTCTACGTGGGCGCCAGGGCCGCGGTCAACACGCCGGTGTCGGCCTGTGCCTCCGGCAACGAGGCGATCGCGCTGGCCGTCGACCAGATCCGGCTCGGCCGGGCCGATGTCGTCCTGGCGGGCGGCACCGAGGCGGCCATCCACCCGCTGCCGATGGCAGCCTTCGCCAACATGATGGCGCTGTCCAAGAACACCGGCGACCCCGCGACCGTGTCCCGGCCGTGGGACACCGGTCGTGACGGGTTCGTGCTCGGTGAGGGCGCCGGTGTCCTGGTGCTCGAGTCCGAGGAGCACGCCCGCGCCCGCGGGGCGCGCATCTACGCCGAGGTCCTGGGCGCGGGGATCACCGCCGACGCCCACGACATCGCCCAGCCCGACCCGGCCGGCCGCGGCGGGTCCCGAGCCATCGTCCGGGCGCTGGAGGAGTCGCAGATCGACCCCTCCTCGATCGTCCACGTCAACGCCCACGCGACCTCGACGCCGCAGGGCGACATCGCGGAGGGCTTGATGCTCCACGCGACGCTCGGATCCCACGTCTCCCAGGTCGTGGTCACCAGCACCAAGTCGATGACCGGCCACCTCCTCGGTGGCGCCGGCGCCCTCGAGGCGATCGCGACGATCCTGGCCCTGCACCACCGGGTGGCCCCGCCGACGATCAACCTCGACGACCAGGATCCCCAGGTCGAGCTCGACATCGCCACCAAGCCCCGTGACCTACCGGCCGGCGACATCGCCGCACTGAACAACTCCTTCGGCTTCGGTGGCGCCAACGTCGCGGTCGCCTTCGGGAGCACGTCGTGACGACGGTCGCGCCGGCCAAGCCGGCGAAGCTGCCCCGCGATCAGGACCCGCGCAACCCGGTGACCCGGCTGCGTGCCCTCCTCGACGAGGACAGCATGGAGCTGCTCACCCCCGACGACGACTCCGGGATGCTGGCCGCGGTCGGCAGCGTCGACGGAACCCGCGTCGTGGCGTTCTGCTCCGACGCGACCGTCATGGGCGGCGCCATGGGCGACGTCGGCTGCCGGGTGGTCGTCGACGCCTACCACCGCGCGATGACCGACGGCGTGCCGATCATCGGCCTCTGGCACTCCGGTGGCGCACGGCTCGCCGAGGGCGTGCTCTCGCTCCACGCGGTCGGCCGGATCTTCCACGCGATGACCCAGGCCTCCGGTCGGATCCCGCAGGTCTCCGTCGTGCTGGGCCCGGCCGCCGGCGGCGCGGCGTACGGTCCCGCGTTGACCGACGTCGTCATCCTCGGCCCCGAGGGCCGGATCTTCGTGACCGGCCCGGACGTCGTACGGTCCGTGACCGGCGAGGACGTCGACATGCTGCGGCTCGGCGGCCCCGAGCCCCACGGCCGTCGCTCCGGCGTCGTCCACATCCTCACCGAGTCCGAGGACGAGGCCCTCGGCCGGGCCCGCACCGTCGCCTCCCTCCTCGGCTCCCAGGGCAGCCTCGACGTCGACAGCGTCGTCGACCGCGACCTGGAGGAGCTGCTTCCGGAGTCCAAGAAGCGCGCGTACGACGTCCACCCGCTGGTCGACTCGGTGCTCGACGAGGGCACCATGCAGGAGCTCCACGCGCGCTGGGCCCCCAACATCGTCACCGCCCTCGGTCGCTTCGGCGGCCGCACCGTCGGCGTGGTCGCCAACAACCCGCTGCGGCTCGGCGGCTGCCTCGACTCGCTGTCGGCGGAGAAGGCTTCGCGGTTCGTGCGGATGTGCGACGCGTTCGGCGTCCCCCTGATCGTGGTCGTCGACGTGCCTGGCTATCTTCCCGGCGTCGGCCAGGAGTGGGACGGCGTGGTCCGGCGCGGCGCGAAGCTGCTCCACGCCTTCGGCGAGTGCGTGGTCCCCCGCGTCACACTCGTCACGCGCAAGACCTACGGCGGCGCCTACATCGCCATGAACGCTCGCTCGCTCGGCGCGACCCGGGTGCTTGCGTGGCCGGGTGCCGAGGTCGCCGTGATGGGGGCCGTCGCCGCCATCCGGATCCTCCACCGCCGCAAGCTGGCCGAGGTCTCGCCCGACATCCGTCCGCAGGTCGAGGCCGAGCTGGCCACCGAGCACGAGCGGATCGCCGGAGGCGTCGACAAGGCCGTCGAGATCGGCGTGGTCGACGAGGTCGTGGAGCCGGCCCGGACCCGCTCCGCGATCGCGCTGGCGATCAACGAGGAGATCCAGACGGTCGGCGTACGCCGCGGCGGCCACGGCAACATCCCCCTCTGAACCCTTCCGCCTTCGATCCGCTCCGTAACGTCGTTCACACCCCGCCGTTGGACGAGGTGGAGGTAGACCGATGCCATTCAGAAGACTGCTGCTGGCGCTCGGACTCGCGTTGGGGCTGCTGGTGACGACGCTGCCTGCCGCTTCGGTGGCCGGCAGCTCCGAGTACGGCCGCGCCTGGCGCAAGGACGGCGTGCTGCGGGCGGGCTGTCACGACTACCGGTTCCGGTACCACGCCAAGCCCGGCAACGTGCAGCCCGGCAACGACTGGGCCCTGGAGCTGTTCTTGCGGGACAAGCGCGGCGAGGGCATCGCCAACGTCGTGAAGGACTCCGAGATCGACCCCAAGCGCGGGACCGCGGAGTTCGCGATCTGCAAGCCCTCGACCGTCCCCGGGCGCTTCAAGATCCGCGGCAAGCTCTCGGTCTACGACGGCTACGACCTCGTCGACGAGGTCTGGATCAAGCCGGGCTACTTCCGGCTACGCCGGCCCTGAGCGCTCACACCACTTGGTGCAACCACCGCACCGGTGCACCCTCACCGGCGTGCCGGAACGTCTCCAGCTCGTCGTCCCAGGGCTTGCCGAGCAGCTTGTCGACCTCCCCCACGAGCGTGGTGTCGCCGAGTGCGGCCTTCACCACCGCCGCCTTGAGCCGGTCCTCCGGGATCATGATGTCGCCGTGCAGCCCCGTCACGGCGTGGAAGACGCCCAGGTCGGGGGTGTAGGAGTAGCGCGAGCCCTCGGTGCCCGTGGTCGGCTCCTCGGTCACCTCGAAGCGCAGGTGGTTCCAGCCGCGGAGGGCAGAAGCGATGGCCGCGCCGGAGCCGGTGGCCCCGGACCAGGAGAGCTCGGCACGGTAGGTCCCGGGCTGGGCGGGTTGCGGCGTCCAGTCGACGTTCACAGGGACGCCAAGAACGCCGCCCACGGCCCACTCGACGTGCGGGGCCAGTGCGGACGGCGCGGAGTGGACGTAGAGGACGCCCCTCGTTGCGGTGCTGGTGCGTGCGGTCACGACGACCCTCCTTCGATCAGGCGCGAGCTACGCCTTCCCCAGCGGGCTCTCGAGATCTCGGAGGTGTGAGTGAGTCACACGTGTGTAGTTGTGGAGCCATTGTGACCCATGAGGCGCGTGTGCGCCAGCGAATCGGCCACTCTGCGCGGCGCTCCTCAGCGCGCGGCGCTCGCCTGACGCCGGGCCGGCAGGTCCATCACGGTGCCGATCACGTCGCGGGCGATGCCGAGTCCGCCGAGATGGCTCTCGCCGCCGATGATGCGGAGCCGGGCGTCCGGCAGCCGTCCCACCACGTGCTGGCCGTGGGCCAGCGGCACGATGTGGTCGTCGTCGCCGTGCCACCACCGCACCGGAACGCGCACCTCGTCGACCGTGAAGCCCCAGTCGCGCGTGAACAGCACCAGGTCGGTCAGCGGCGCGGACGTCTGGAACCGGCTCCCGTGCAGCAGGTCGTCGAGGAACATCGCCCGGAACTCCGGCCGCGCCAGCAGGTGCTTGTCGCCGGGCGGCTGGAAGGCGGCGTAGAGGTCGATGATCGGCCCGGCAAAGGGCCTCACGATCCGGATGAAGCCGGTCAGGGCCACCCCGAGGGGCACCCGGCCGGCCGCGATCAGCGGCGCGAGCTGAACGGCGAGCTGCATCGTGCCTCCGGCGATCGCATCGTCGCCGCGAGTGGGTGCGACGCCGCCGAGGATGCCGAGCCCCAGCACTCGCTCGGGGAGGGCTGCGCCCGCGGCCAGGACGTAGGGACCCCCGCCCGAGAGGCCGACCAGGCGGACGGTGTCGATGCCGAGTGTGTCGAGCAGGATCTCGAGGTCGGCAGTCCAGTCCTTCAGGTTCGGGTAGAGGTGAGGCGTCGAGGAGCCGATGCCGGGCCGGTCGATCCCGATCAACCGGATGCCGTGGTCGCGCACGTAGGCACGGGCCTCGAGCGGGATCTGGCGGCGTGCGCCCGGGGTGCCGTGCATCCAGATCAGTGCGGGCCCGTGCGTCGAGCCGTACTCGGCGAAGCTCAGCCGCCGACCGTCGCGTACGGCGACCGTCCCCTCGAGCGCGGGCCGTTCGACGCTGGTGCGGCTCATGCGCGCCAGTCTGGCATCACGGCTCAGCCGCGGCGCACGAACCCCGGGTCGACCAGGTTCGCCACGTCACGGACCGCGCCGAGCAGCTGGCCGTCGCCCACGACCAGCGGCCCGGCCACGACATCGAGGACGACACAGGTGACGTTGTCCGTGCCGCCCGCGTTGAGGGCGGCGTGCGTCAGGACGGCGGCCGCGGAGTGGGGGTCGCGCAGGCGCAGGACCTCCCCGATCCGGGTCTCCGGTACCAGGTCGGTGAGCCCGTCGCTGCACAGCAGGATCCGGTCCCCGGGGTCGAGCGGGAGCTCGGTGACCTCGGCGTCGTCGACGGCGACTCCCTCGTCGGCACCGATCGAGCGCAGCACGACGTTGCGCCACGGGTGGCTGGGCGCCTCGGCCGGCGTGATCCGGCCGCTGTCGATCAGGTCCTGGACGGCGGTGTGGTCGCGGGAGACCCGACGCAGCCGACCGCGCCGGAACGTGTAGGCCCGTGAGTCCCCGAGGTGGGCCAGCACGATCCGGTGGCCGTCCGTGGCGACGGCCGTGACGGTGGTGGCCATGCCGGTGCGGGCCGGGTCGAGGTCGACGCCGTGGCGGACGCTCTGGCGGGCAGCCGCCACTCCGTCACGCAGCACCGACTCGACCGGGTCGCCGAACCGTGCGAGCGCGGTGGCCGCCAGGGCGAACGTCGCGGTGGCCGAGGCCACCTCACCCGCGGCCGCTCCTCCCACGCCGTCGGCAACGAGCGCGACGTAGGGCCCGACAAAAGCGGAGTCCTCGTTGTGGTCGCGCCTGAGCCCGACCTCACTGACGCCTGCTCCCGAGAATCGCAGCATCGTGTGCCTCCTTGCGTGCGCACGAGTGAACCTCGCCGCAACCGGGCGGGTCAAGCAGGCTGGCAGCGAACGGCCTCAGGACTCGAGGGACTTCTCCAGCTGCTCCGCGCGCTCCTCGGCATCAGTGAGGTCGTCGGGGTCGATGGCGTGGGTCCGGTGGAACCACTCGAGAGCCTCCGTGGAGCGCCCGGCGCTCAGCAACGTGTCGGCATAGGCATAGCGCAGCCTCACCACCCACGGCGCTCGGGTGTTGGAGGTCAAGGGTGCGAGCTCGAGCGTGCGGAGCGCGGCGTCGAGCTGACCGAGATCTCTGCGGGCGCCGGCCTCGACGATCGTCATCTCGGCCTTGGCCTCCGGCGAGAAGTTCGCGACGCCCGGACTGCGGGCGAGCTTCAGAGCCCGATCGGCCTGTCCCAGCGCCCGGTGGCAGTCGGCCATGATCGGCAGGTAGGCCGTGGCACCGTTCATGCGCTTGGCGGCCCTGAGCTCGCTCAGCGCCTCCGCGTAGTGCCCGGCGGCGTACGCAGCCTCCCCGGTCG
Source organism: uncultured Actinomycetota bacterium (assembly GCA_963804845.1). Lineage (GTDB taxonomy): Bacteria > Actinomycetota > Actinomycetes > Propionibacteriales > Nocardioidaceae > Nocardioides. The sequence goes on from CAWDSA010000007.1 coordinate 1,861,700, forward strand.
CCTCGCGCACCACCGCCAGCCGAGACGCTCGGGCGCGCGCCGCCAGCGTGTGTTGGTAGGCAGTCTCCGGGTCGTCGTCGATCAGCGCCCCGGCCGCGGCCAGGTGTCGCGCAACCCGGGACGCCAGCTTCTCGGGCAGTCCCTTGAGCTGTCCGGCGACGGCCCGGTCGAGCTCCTTGCCCGTGATCTCCTCGGGGATCGGGGGGCCGTCGTAGCGAGCCTGCTCCTCGCTGCGTGGCCCTTGCTTGTCGTCCGGTCGTTTCCAGTCGCCCTGGCGGGGCGGGCGCTTGCCACCACGGGGGTTGTCCCCGCGGGGCCGGCCGCCCTGGGGGCGACCCTCCTTGCGTCCGGTCGGGCGCTGACGCCCACGCTCCTCGGCCACTGCTCACTCCTCGTAAATGGCGTGAAGGCCATCCTTGCGGATGGCCTTCACGTAAGGGTAGGTCCGGCGGCGTCCTACTCTCCCACAGCCTCTCGGGTGCAGTACCATCGGCGCTGATCGGCTTAACTTCCGGGTTCGGTATGGGTCCGGGTGTTTCCCGTTCGCTATGGCCGCCGTAACGTTGTCAACCGTTGTCCCGTGTCGCACTGTGTGTGGTGCGGTGGGTTTGTTGGTTGGGATCTGGTTAGTGGACGCGGGCGTTATGCTTGGTGGCAGGTCTTTGTATGGGTGTGCTCCCTGGTCACCACTGTTCACGTGCCACCGGTTGTGGGTGGTGTGGTGTGGTGTGGGTGGGGCAAGCCCTCGGCCTATTAGTACCGGTCGGCTGGGCATTGCTGCTGTACACCTCCGGCCTATCAACCCACTGTTCTGGTGGGGGCCTTACCCCCTCGAGGGGGTGGGAAACCTCATCTTGAAACGTGCTTCCCGCTTAGATGCATTCAGCGGTTATCACTTCCGAACGTAGCTAACCAGCGGTGCCCCTGGCGGGACAACTGGCACACCAGAGGTTCGTCCATCCCGGTCCTCTCGTACTAGGGACAGCCTTTCTCAAGTTTCCTGCGCGCGCGGCGGATAGGGACCGAACTGTCTCACGACGTTCTAAACCCAGCTCGCGTGCCGCTTTAATGGGCGAACAGCCCAACCCTTGGGACCTACTCCAGCCCCAGGATGCGACGAGCCGACATCGAGGTGCCAAACCATCCCGTCGATATGGACTCTTGGGGAAGATCAGCCTGTTATCCCCGGGGTACCTTTTATCCGTTGAGCGACGCCGCTTCCACATGCTGGCGCCGGATCACTAGTTCCGACTTTCGTCCCTGCTCGACATGTCTGTCTCACAGTCAAGCTCCCTTGTGCACTTACACTCGCCACCTGATTGCCAACCAGGCTGAGGGAACCTTTGAGCGCCTCCGTTACTCTTTAGGAGGCAACCGCCCCAGTTAAACTACCCATCAGGCACTGTTCCTGAACCAGATCATGGTCCTAGGTTAGATATCTAGTACGACCAGAGTGGTATTTCAACGTTGACTCCCCCCTCACTGGCGTGAGGGGTTCACAGTCTCCCACCTATCCTACACAAGCCGAACCAAACACCAATACCAAACTATAGTAAAGGTCCCGGGGTCTTTCCGTCCTGCCGCGCGTAACGAGCATCTTTACTCGTAGTGCAATTTCGCCGAGTCCATGGTTGAGACAGCGCCCAAGTCGTTACTCCATTCGTGCAGGTCGGAACTTACCCGACAAGGAATTTCGCTACCTTAGGATGGTTATAGTTACCACCGCCGTTTACTGGGGCTTAAATTCTGGGCTTCACCTCACCCGTTGGGTGGGTTGACCCGTCCTCTTAACCTTCCAGCACCGGGCAGGAGTCAGTCCGTATACATCGTCTTACAACTTCGCACGGACCTGTGTTTTTAGTAAACAGTCGCTTGGGCCTGGTCTCTGCGACCCTCACCGCGTCCCCCAGCTAGTGGGTTGACGGTTCGGGTCCCCCTTCTCCCGAAGTTACGGGGGCATTTTGCCGAGTTCCTTAACCATGGTTCGCTCGATCGCCTTGGTATTCTCTACCTGATCACCTGAGTCGGTTTGGGGTACGGGCGGCGCGTAGCTCGCTAGAGGTTTTTCTCGACAGCATAGGATCACCCACTTCGCCTTAGTGGCTCCCCATCACATCTCAGACTCCACATCCAAGTGAGAGACCCGGATTTGCCTGGGTCTCGTCCTACATGCTTGGCCACGGACAACCATCGCCGTGGTTGGGCTACCTTCCTGCGTCACCCCATCGCTTGACTACTACCGGTTCGGGTCCCACGCTCCGCACACGCCCGCAACCCCGAAGGGCGCTAGACGCGTGTTTTGGGTGGTTAGCATCACCGGCCTCGTCATGGGCGCTACTTTGCCGGTACGGGAATATCAACCCGTTGTCCATCGACTACGCCTGTCGGCCTCGCCTTAGGTCCCGACTTACCCAGGGCAGATTAGCTTGACCCTGGAACCCTTGATCATTCGGCGCACGGGTTTCTCACCCGTGATTCGCTACTCATGCCTGCATTCTCACTCGTGTCGCATCCACCACTCGATCACTCGGCGGCTTCACTTCCGACACGACGCTCCCCTACCCATCCACACACCTGAACCAACCCCGGGTCTCCACAAGGGAGGGGGGCGGCTTGGCTAACGTGCGAATGCCATAGCTTCGGCGGATGACTTGAGCCCCGCTACATTGTCGGCGCGGAATCACTTGACCAGTGAGCTATTACGCACTCTTTCAAGGGTGGCTGCTTCCAAGCCAACCTCCTGGTTGTCACTGCGACTCCACATCCTTTTCCACTTAGTCACCGCTTAGGGGCCTTAGCTGATGGTCTGGGCTGTTTCCCTCTCGACGACGGAGCTTATCCCCCGCCGTCTCACTGCTGCGCTCTCACTTACCGGCATTCGGAGTTTGGCTAACGTCAGTAACCTGGTCGGGCCCATCGGCTATCCAGTGCTCTACCTCCGGCAAGAAACACGCAACGCTGCACCTAAATGCATTTCGGGGAGAACCAGCTATCACGAAGTTTGATTGGCCTTTCACCCCTATCCACAGGTCATCCCCTCAGTTTTCAACCTAAGTGGGTTCGGTCCTCCACGTCGTCTTACCGACGCTTCAACCTGCCCATGGATAGATCACTTCGCTTCGGGTCTTGAGCGTGCTACTAAAGCGCCCTATTCAGACTCGCTTTCGCTACGGCTTCCCCACACGGGTTAACCTCGCAACACACCGCAAACTCGCAGGCTCATTCTTCAAAAGGCACGCCATCACCCACCCACCCCCCAAAGGGAATGTCAGGCTCTGACGGATTGTAGGCACACGGTTTCAGGTACTATTTCACTCCCCGCCAGGGGTACTTTTCACCTTTCCCTCACGGTACTTGTCCGCTATCGGTCATCGAGGAGTATTTAGGCTTAACGGGTGGTCCCGCCAGATTCACACGGAATTTCAGGGGTTCCGTGTTACTTGGGAAAACGTCCAACACAGGCATGTGCTTACACTTACGGGGCTCTCACCCTCTACGGCGCCCCCTTCCAAGGGACTTCAACTTCACACACACTTTCTTACTGCGCACCCGGCCGGCAGACCAGGAACAGACACTTCCCACAACCCCCCACACACAACCCCTGCCGGGTATCACATGCATGAGGTTTAGCCTCTTCCGATTTCGCTCGCCACTACTCTCGGAATCACTATTGTTTTCTCTTCCTACCGGTACTGAGATGTTTCACTTCCCGGCGTTCCCTCCACACGCCCTATACATTCAGGCGCGGGTAACTGGACATGACTCCAGCTGGGTTTCCCCATTCGGACATCCCCGGATCACAGCTCGGTTGCCAACTCCCCAGGGCTTATCGCAGGCTCCTACGTCCTTCATCGGCTCTCGATGCCAAGGCATCCACCATGTGCCCTTCACAGCTTGCCACCACCAACACCACACCACACCCACACACCCAACCCCCCACACCCAACAAGGGCACAGAGGAACCAGGCACACGCATGCGACAAACACGCCACCCCACAAACGAGGCGACGCTTCGGTCTTGACGGCAGCACACTACAAAGATGCTCGCGTCCACTATCCAGATCTCAAACAACAACCCCACACCCCCCACCACACCCACACGGGCGCAGCCAGGAGGCCGGGAACACAGAAACACCACCCCACCCACAACCCACACCGGGCCAACCAACGGCTGGCCCGCACGGGCCCGGAAGGGGGTCTGATGCTTCAGAACCCCAACAGTGTGCCCCCACCACCCCACGCAAGCACCGCACCCAGAAGGCACGGACCCACCTGCGGGGCGGGGTACATCGATGGATTCCACTAGTGAACACCACCATCAGGAACCAGCCGGACGGCCAGCCCCCACCCATCGGAGATGGGCTTGCGGGTGTGTGCTCCTTAGAAAGGAGGTGATCCAGCCGCACCTTCCGGTACGGCTACCTTGTTACGACTTCGTCCCAATCGCCAGCCCCACCTTCGACGGCTCCCTCCCCTAGAAGGGGTTGGGCCACCGGCTTCGGGTGTTGCCGACTTTCGTGACGTGACGGGCGGTGTGTACAAGGCCCGGGAACGTATTCACCGCAGCGTTGCTGATCTGCGATTACTAGCGACTCCGACTTCATGGGGTCGAGTTGCAGACCCCAATCCGAACTGAGACCGGCTTTTAGGGATTCGCTCCCCCTCACGGGATCGCAGCCCTCTGTACCGGCCATTGTAGCATGCGTGAAGCCCTGGACATAAGGGGCATGATGACTTGACGTCATCCCCACCTTCCTCCGAGTTGACCCCGGCAGTCTCCCATGAGTCCCCACCACCCCGAAGGGCGTGCTGGCAACATAGGACGAGGGTTGCGCTCGTTGCGGGACTTAACCCAACATCTCACGACACGAGCTGACGACAGCCATGCACCACCTGTACACCGACAAAAGGGGCCACATCTCTGCAGCTTTCCGGTGTATGTCAAACCCAGGTAAGGTTCTTCGCGTTGCATCGAATTAATCCGCATGCTCCGCCGCTTGTGCGGGCCCCCGTCAATTCCTTTGAGTTTTAGCCTTGCGGCCGTACTCCCCAGGCGGGGCGCTTAATGCGTTAGCTACGGCACGGAACCCGTGGAATGGATCCCACACCTAGCGCCCAACGTTTACGGTGTGGACTACCAGGGTATCTAATCCTGTTCGCTCCCCACACTTTCGCTCCTCAGCGTCAGGTAATGCCCAGAGAACCGCCTTCGCCACCGGTGTTCCTCCTGATATCTGCGCATTTCACCGCTACACCAGGAATTCCGTTCTCCCCTGCATACCTCCAGTCTGCCCGTATCGAAAGCAAGCACCGAGTTAAGCCCGGTGTTTTCACTCCCGACGCGACAAACCGCCTACGAGCCCTTTACGCCCAATAATTCCGGACAACGCTCGGACCCTACGTATTACCGCGGCTGCTGGCACGTAGTTGGCCGGTCCTTCTTCTGCCCCTACCGTCACCACCCCCAAAAAGGAGCAGCTTCGCCGGAGCTGAAAGAGGTTTACAACCCGAAGGCCGTCATCCCTCACGCGGCGTTGCTGGATCAGGCTTCCGCCCATTGTCCAATATTCCCCACTGCTGCCTCCCGTAGGAGTCTGGGCCGTGTCTCAGTCCCAGTGTGGCCGGTCACCCTCTCAGGCCGGCTACCCGTCGAAGCCTTGGTAGGCCATTACCCCACCAACAAGCTGATAGGCCGCGAGCACATCCCCCACCAGAAAAACTTTTCCACACACACCCATGCAGGCGCATGTCATATCCGGTATTAATCCCCCTTTCGGAGGGCTATCCCAGAGTGAAGGGCAGATTACTCACGTGTTACTCACCCGTTCGCCGCTCGAGTACCCCCGAAAGGGCCTTTCCGCTCGACTTGCATGTGTTAAGCACGCCGCCAGCGTTCGTCCTGAGCCAGGATCAAACTCTCCATAGAAAAACCATGAAAAACCATCCTGACAACAACAAACCCTGACAAAAGCCAGAATCATATGTCACCAAAAACAAACCCAAACCAAAAACTGATCAGGGCATACAAACTAATTCCATCGACATAAACACACTGTTGAGTTCTCAAACATCAGACGCGCCGAAGCGCACAGCACGATCCAGTCGGCGTAGGAGCACGGCCTTGTGGCGCGCGCTCGTCCCCCGGATGGAGAGTGAAGAGTGGTCGCCCGGGGCCGGCTGCCCGATCCTGATCGGATCTTGCTGCCCGCCGCTCCCTGGCGACCCGGAGAACACTAGGCGACCGAGCCGCGTGCGCCAAATCCATCCGGCTGTGGCCTGGCCCACATCTGCGTCTCCGCAGGTCAGGAGGTCAGGAGGCGACCTGGACGCCCGCGAAGTTCTTCTTGCCGCGGCGCAGCACCAGCCACTCGCCGTCGATCAGGTCCCCCGCGCCGGGCACCAGGTCGGGGTCCTCGATACGGACGTTGTTGAGGTAGGCGCCGCCCTCGCCGATGGTGCGGCGCGCCTCGCCCTTGCTCTTCGACAGGCCCGACTCCACCAGCAGGTCGACGACCGACGGCAGCTCTCCGCTGATCCGGCTGGAGCCGGCCTCGCGGAGCGCGGCAGCGAGCGTCGACGTACTGAGTGCCCGGAGGTCTCCCCCGCCGAAGAGGGCCGCAGCCGCGGCCTTGGCCTGCTCCGTCTCGCGCTCGCCGTGGACGAGCGTGGTGACCTCGTCGGCCAGCACCTTCTGGGCAGCGCGCAACCACGGCCGCTCGCTGGTCTCCGCCTCCAGCGCCTCGATCTGCTCGCGGTCGAGGAAGGTGAAGACGCGGAGCAGCTCTCCGACCTGCTCGTCCTCGGCATTGAGCCAGAACTGGTGGAAGGCGTACGGCGGGAGCATCTCGGGGTCGAGCCACAGGGCGCCGCCCTCGGTCTTGCCGTACTTGGTCCCGTCGGACTTCGTGAGGAGGGGCGTCGCGAACGCGTGGGCACGGCCGCCGTCGGAGCGACGGATGAGCTCGACGCCGGCCGTGAGGTTGCCCCACTGGTCGGAGCCGCCGAACTGGAGCGTCACCCCGTGGTCGCGGTAGAGGTTGAGGTAGTCCCACGACTGGAGCAGCACGTAGCTGAACTCGGTGTAGCTGAGCCCCTGCTCGAGCCTCCGGCTCACGACATCGCGGGCCAGCATCCGGTTCACCGGGAAGTGCTTGCCGACGTCGCGGAGGAAGTCGATCGTCGACAGGCTCGCCGTCCAGTCGTAGTTGTTGACCATGGTCGCGGGGTTGGGGCCGTCGAACGCGAGGAACGGCTCGATCTGCGCGCGCACGCGCTGGACCCAGTCCTTGACGACGTCGAGGGAGTTGAGCGTGCGCTCGCCGGAGTCCTTGGGGTCACCGATCATCCCGGTCGCACCGCCGACCAGCGCGAAGGGCAGGTGGCCGGCCAGCTGGAGCCGACGGGCGGTCAGGACCTGGACCAGGTGGCCCATGTGGAGGCTGGGGGCGGTGGGGTCGAACCCGACGTAGAACTTCACGCTCCCCTGGCTCAACGCGTCGCGCAGCGCGTCGAGGTCCGTCGAGTGGGCGATCAGGCCGCGCCACGCGAGGTCGTCGAGGAGGGTGGGATCCAGGGACACCGGTCTGCCTTCCATCAAGGGAACGTCTGGGGCCAGCCTGCCCCATGACCCGCGAGTGCGCACAGGCGGTTTCACCCGTCGGGGTGACCGTGGCCGACGGATAGCATGCCCCGGTGATCGCAGGCAGGTACGAGTTCGAGCGCGAAGTCGGTCGTGGCGGCATGGGAGCCGTCTGGCTGGCGCGCGACGAGGTGCTCGGCCGGCAGGTGGCGATCAAGCGGGTGGGCATGATCCCGGGCGGAGCGACCCCCGACCTCGAGCGCGCCGAGCGCGAGGCCCGACTCGCCGCACGCCTCAACCACCCGCACGTCGTTGCGGTCTTCGACCTGGTCACCGACGCGGAGGGCCAGTGGCTGGTCATGGAGTACGTCGAGGGGGTGACCCTCGCCGGGCTCGTGCAACGTGACGGCGCGCTGGCCCCCGAACAGGTCTCTCCGCTGCTGGAGCAGGCGGCCGATGCGCTCGCCGCGGCTCACGAGGCCGGCATCGTCCACCGCGACGTCAAGCCCTCCAACATCCTGGTCACCCAGGACGGCAACGTGAAGCTCTCCGACTTCGGCATCGCCCGGGCCGAGGCCGACGCCTCGTTGACGCAGACCGGGCTGGTGACCGGTTCCCCGGCCTACCTCGCACCGGAGGTCGCCTCGGGGCAGGCCGCGACCGACGCGAGCGACGTGTGGTCGCTCGGTGCGACCTTGTTCCACGCCCTGAGCGGGCGCCCGCCGTACGAGGTCGGCGACAACCTGATGGGGGCGCTCTACCGGATCGTGCACGAGGAGCCGCCGCGGTTGCCTGACAGCGGCTGGCTCGGCCCGCTGCTCGAGGCGACGATGACTCGTGACCCGGCCGACCGCTGGTCGATGGCGCAGGTGCGCGACTACCTGGTGGCCGGCCCCACCGGTACCACGATCCACCCGGCCCCGCCCGTCGCGGCCGAATCGACCCAGGTGCTCGCGACGCCGCCGGTCGAACCCGTCGCGCCGCCCCCGCAGACCCCCGATCGACACGCCGGCCGTCCCACCGGTGGCCGCGGCCAGCTCGGCACGCCGTCGACCCCACACGTCGACCATCCTGATCGGGATCGGACTCGTCGCCCTGCTCGTGCTCCTGCTTCTGGCCTGGTCGCTGTGGAACAGCGGTGACGATCCGGGCACCACCACGTCCAATGGCGGGTCGCCGTCACAGACCGAGGAAACCCAGGAGACGGAGTCGCCTCCCGCCGAACCCACGGCGGAGGACATGGAAGCGTTCATCACCAACTACCTCGCCACGGCGCCGGAAGAGCCCGAGACGACGTTCGAGATGCTGACCCCGCGCTTTCAGGAGGAGAGCGGTGGCATCGACAGCTACACCGGCTTCTGGGGCACCATCGACAGCGCGACACCAGTCGAGATCAACGCAGACCCTGAAGCTCTGACCGTGGCCTACACCGTCGACTACGTGCGCACCGACGGCTCTGAGACGTCGGGCGATGTCGTGCTAGGACTGGTCTTCGAGGATGGCGAATACTTGATCGACAGGGAGAACTGAGTTGCGGATCCGGATCCAGAGGCGGGGGCTGATTCCGGCATTGGTCGTGGCCGTCGTGTTCACTGGCCTGCTCTACCTGGCCGCGACCGTGGGCCTCGCCGCCTGGAACAGCTCGCGCTCGGCACCGCAGTCGGGCGTCGGCGCGCTGCCCGCCGTCGTCGAGAACGTGCCACCGTCGGTCCCGACGACTGATGAGTACGGTCCGCCCGGCGCGGTCTCGCTGGTGTTCGCCGGTAACGACGTCCGCGACGGGCTGACGGGGACCCTGGACCACCCGTGGGTCACGGTGGCGTCCAACGGGGGCTCCTACCGCGCCCTGGAGGCGCCCGGCCTCCCACCTGCCGGCCCTGGGGTGATGGCAGTGAGTCACGACGGCACGCTGCTGGCCTGGCCCGACGGGTCCGGAGTTGTCGTCTACGACGCGGTCTCGGGTGAGGTGCGCGAGCTGGAGGTCGACGGGGTCGACCACGTCGGCGCGTTCTCGCCGGACTCACGCATGGTGCTCGCGTACGGCGAGCAGCTCACCGTGGTCGACGTCCGGACCGGCGACGTGGTCGCTACCGCCGAGGCAGCGTCGGACGTGATCCGCCGGGCGGCCTGGCGCCCGGACAGCAGCGGCGTCGACTTCGTGTCGGGCGAGGAGCTGACGACCGTCGGCGTACCGGACGGGGACGTGAGCGCGCAGCCGACCGACATCCCCGAGGAGGCATCGCTGGCCTGGTCCCCTGCCGGCGACCAGCTGGCCAGCCTGCGCGAGGTGGAGGGGGCGAAGCGGCTCTTCCTGTCCGCGCTGGGTCAGGACGGGACGCTCTCGGAGGGTGAGCAGGTCTCGACGGACGGCATCGCGCTCGATCGCCTGATCGGCTTCTCCGGCGATCGCACCGTGGCTGTCGTGGCCTACCTCCTGGAGTCGGGCAGCGTCGAGCGGATCCTCGACATCCCGCTCGACGGGCGCTCGGCCACCGACCTGACGACACTGCCCTCGGTGGGCGAGAACTGGGTCGGCACCGACACGCTCGCCATCGCCTCCGACAACCTGGTCGCCGGCAGCGTCGACTACGAGACCCAGCTCTGGCCGTGGAGCTACACCGCCCGACTCGTGGCCTGCGGGCTGTTCGCATTTTTCCTCTTCGGGCTCTACGTCACCCGCCGTCCCCGGAGATAGATTGGGCGGATGGACGCGCCAGCAGATCGGGTCGCCGAGTTCCACCGCTTGCACTCCGAGGGTTGCTTCGTCATGCCCAACCCCTGGGACGCCGGGACCGCCCGGGTGCTGGAACAGATGGGGTTCCCGGCGCTGGCGACGACCAGCTGCGGGATGGCATGGACGCTGGGGCTCTCCGACAACAAGGTCCCGCTCGACGAGGCGCTCGCCCACCTGCGCTCCATCGCCGGCGCCGTGGACGTCCCGATCAACGCCGACTTCGAGGGTGGCTATGCCGTGGAACCCGCGGGCGTCGCGGAGAACGTCGCGCTGGCTGCCGCCACCGGCATCGCCGGACTCTCGATCGAGGACTCCTCGGGAGACGCAGAGAATCCACTCTTCGACTTCGACCTGGCCGTGGAACGGGTCCGCGCCGCACGAGAGGCCATCGACGCCAGTGGTACTGGGGTCGTCCTGACCGGTCGCTCCGAGGGGTTCGTGTGCGGACGGCCCGACATCGACGAGACGATCCGCAGGCTGACCGCGTACGCCGAGGCCGGAGCCGACTGCCTCTATGCGCCTCGGATCGACTCGGTCGACCACGTCACCGCGATCGTCTCCGCGGTGGCACCCAAGCCGGTGAACCTGCTCATCAACGCCCCCTTCATCACGGTCGCCGAGGCCGCCGAGCTCGGCATACGACGGATCAGCGTTGGGGGCACCCTGGCGCGCACGGCCTGGGGCGGCTTCCTCGAGATGGCGAAGGAGATCGCCGAGGCAGGCACGTTCACCGGGTTCGACGACCTCCCGAACGTGGACGCGCTGCTCGACACCTGAGTCGGCTACCGGTACTCGGGGTTCTCGAAGTCGAACCGTGCACCGTCGTCCCACTCCGAGCTCTGGTTGCCGTGCGCCGGGATGCCGCCTGCCTGCTTGAGCATGCGGGCGACGTGCATCAGGTTCCACGTCATGAACGTCGTGTTCCGGTTGGTGAAGTCGTTCTCCGGCCCGCCGCTGCCCTCGTCGAGGTAGGACGGACCCGGGCCGGCCGCACCGACCCAGCCGGCGTCGGCCTGGGGCGGGATCGTGTAGCCGATGTGCTGGAGCGAGTAGAGGATGTTCTGGGCGCAGTGCTTGATGCCGTCCTCGTTACCCGTGATGAGGCAGCCGCCGACCCGGCCGTAGTAGACGTACTGCCCCGCGTCGTTGAGGTCGCCGGAGGCGCCGTACAGCCGCTCGATCACCTGCTTGGTGACGCTGGAGTTGTCGCCGAGCCAGATCGGCCCGGCCACGACGAGGATGTCGCTGGCCATCACTCGCTCATGGATGGCCGGCCACTCGTCGGACTCCCAGCCGTGCTCGGTCATGTCGGTGTAGACACCGGTCGCGAGGTCGTGGTCGATCGGCCGGATGATGTCCACCTCGACGCCGTGCTTGCGCATGATCGCCGCGCTGGCCTCGACCAGCCCCGACGTGTGGCTCGGCTCGGGGCTCCGCTTGAGGGTGCAGGTGAGGTACATGGCCCGCAGGCCGCTGAAGTCGAGATCCATGCCCCCACCCTGCATCCCGCGACACGCCGTGTCACGCCTGGTCAGGCCCCGCGCGACTCTCCGTGGACCCGGGTTTCGTAGGGTGCTCTCAGAGACTGGCGGACATCGCCGCCGGCCGGACAAGGAGCACACACAGATGAACACTCGAACCATCGCCATTCTGGCACTCGTGATCGCAGTCATCGTCGTACTGGCACTCTTTGTCTTCTGATCACAGGGCCGCGCCCGGGACTCCCGGGCGCGGCCTCGCCCCGGGCGCGACAAGGTGGGGTTGATGGAGCTGCTCCGAGCAGTGCCGATCCTGACCGTCACCGATGTCGACGCCGCAGTTCAGGAGTACGCCACGCTGCTCGGCCTCGACGTGCTCATGAACCTGGGCTGGGTGGCGACCTTGGGGACGAGCGGCAGTGCCCAGTTCAGCGTGATGGACACGGACAAGTCCGCGCCGTGCAATCCCCAGATGTCGGTGGAGGTGCCGGACGTCGACGTCGCGTACCAGCTGGCGCGCGACAGCGGTGCTGAGATCGTCCATCCCCTGCAAGACGAGGACTGGGGCGTCCGCCGCTTCTTCCTGCGCACCAGCGCTGGCCATGTGGTGAACGTGCTCGGCCATCACCGCTGACCCGCTCGACAGCGCTCGTGGGGCGGGTGGGACTTGAACCCACGACACGGCAGATTATGAGTCTGCTGCTCTACCTGCTGAGCTACCGCCCCAAGTGCGCAGGAGCCTACTGAGCATCATCCGCCCGCGTGACCCGGGCATCGTCGGCCCGGTCGCCTGCCGTCATCGCTGATCGGCCTACGGATCCCGGTTGCTCATGCGGTACGCCAGGATGGCCCCACCACCGATGATGACGAGGAAGACCAGCGCCAGGATCAGATAGACACCAGTGCTTGTGATCATTACCCCCATGCGGCCCGCACCCTCTTTCACTCGACCGGCGCCTCACGTGTCCCGCACCGGGCCTTCATCCTCACCGTAGCGGACCCATCGCTGATGCCGCGGAGAGCGACGCCGGTGTCGTTCAGTCCGTCACGCCCGTGCGTCCTGCTCCGCGTATTCGCGCAACAGCTGTTGTTCGGCCTCCTTGCGCGGGAAGCACCAGAAGACGAGCACGGCGCCCAGCAGGATCGCGACCACGCCCGCGCCGTAGGCCCAGTCGTCGCCCTGCAGGAACGACGACTTCGCTGCGGCGGTGATCTGATCGGCGTACTTGGGGTGCTGCTGCGCGACCTGCTCGGCTCCTGCGAACGACTTCGTGAGCTCGGACTGCACCTCGGTGGAGACCTGGCCGGCCTTGGAGGAGCTGCCGATCGCTGACGCGAAGGCGCTGGCGTACCCGGCGGTCAACAGCGCGCCGAAGACGGATTGCATGATCGCGCCCCCGAGATCGCGTTGCAGGTCGGCCGTCCCCGAGGCCATGCCGGCCCGGTGGACGGGGACCGAACCCGTCAACGAGTGTGATGCGGGCGTTCCGGCCAGCCCGACTCCGATGCCGATGAACGCGTAGGCCACTCGCGATCTTCCAGTAGCTGCTGTCCTCCTTCCAGAGCAGAAGCATCCACACGAAGGCGAGCAGCAGGGACACGTAGCCGAGGAGAAGGGTCGTCCGCGCGCCATGTGTCTCCACGAGCACGGCCGAACGCGGCGCGACGAGGACCATGAAGACGATCGTGGGCAAGAAGGCGGCGCCGGCCTCCACCGTGCTGTAGCCGAGCACGTTCTGGAGGAACTGCTGGCTGACGAATGCCGCGCCCATCAGCGACCCGAACACGATGATCCCAGCGCAGGCGGCGACCCAGAAGATCCGCCTGCCCGCGACCCCGAGGTCGAAGAGCGGGTTCGCGGCACGACGCTGCTGCCACACGAAGGCCACCGCAGCCGCGAGCGCGACCATGGCCAGGCCGAGCACCAGTGTGCCCTTGCCCGGCACGGGCGCGAAGTTGATCGAGAGCACCAGGCCGGCCACCAGCATGACCGAGAGGATGCCCCCGAGGTTGTCGACGGGCTCCGTGGACTCGTTGACGTGCGCGGGGACGAACGCCCACGCCATCACCAGCGCGACGACCGCCAACGGCAAGGTGACGAGGAAGACCGAGCCCCACCAGAAGCTCTCAAGCAGCCAGCCGGCGACCAGGGGGCCGAGCGACGCGATGGCTCCGCCGAGGGCCGACCACAGGGCGATCGACCTGGTGCGCGCGGGCCCCGTCCACAGAGCGGTGATCAGGGCCAACGTCGTGGGATAGGCCATGCCGGCGGCGAGTCCTCCGAAGATGCGGGCAACCACCAGCACGCTGTCGGTCCAGGCGAAGGCAGCGAGCAGGCAGGCGGGCACCGACAGCGCGGTGCCGAGCATCATCAGCAGCTTGCGACCGTGACGGTCACCCACCGCTCCCAGGTAGAGGACGGACGCGGCGAGGCCCAAGGAGTAGCCGACCGCGATCAGGTTGAGGCTGGTCTGCGAGGAGTCGAACGCATCGCCGATCGACGGCAGGGCGACATTGGCCACCGACAGGTTGAGGTTGGCTACCCCGGAGACGAGGATCAACGTGCCGAGCACCAGTGGAGCCCGAGCCGGAGCACCCGTGGACTCGACGTCGCCCGGCCATTGGACTACGGGACATCACTACCTCCGGACAGTCGCACAGCGGGCTTGGGTGCGCGCGCAGATTACTCCCACGGCGTGCCCCGCCGCCTAGCCCGAGCACGGGTGAAATTCACGAGGATCGCGCCCCGCGCGAGCAACGCTTCACGACCAAACTCTTCAGCATTGTCGGTGAATCGCTTGGCGAGGGTCGCGATCCGGGCCAGCATGACCCACATGCAGGCGTTGGCGGCCGGGTCTCGCTGGGCACACCAGCAGGTGTGTCGGCAGCACGTCACCGTGGGGCAGGCGGAGACCGCCCGCAGTCCCGACCACCTCGGACTGGGCTGACGGGACATGGACCTTCTCTCCGACCTGGAGACGCTGTTCGTGGTGGCAGCCGTGTCGGCAACAGCGCCCATCCTCGCCGTACTCCTGCCCGGCCAGCGGATCCCGCAGCTCATCCTGCTGATCCTCGGCGGGGTTCTGATCGGTCCGGAGGTCCTCGGCCTGGAGGTCAATCCCCAGATCGAGCTCATCGCCAACGTCGGCCTGGGCATGGTGTTCCTCCTCGCGGGGTTCGAGATCGACCCTGCGATGCTCTTCGAGCGACCGGGTCGGCTGGCAGTGATCGCGTGGGTCGCGTCTGCCGTGGTCGCTGCCGCGGTCGTCGGTGGTCTGACCGCGGTGGGGTATGTCGACGCGTTCACAGCCGTCGGCCTCGCACTGACGACGACAGCACTCGGCACGGTGCTCCCCATCCTGCGGGAGAAGGGCATGCTCGGAGGTGCGCTGGGAAGGTACTTCCTCGCATCCGGGGCCATCGGCGAGCTCTTCCCGATCCTGGCCATCGCGATCTTCCTCAGTGTCAACAGCAGGTTCTCTGCCCTGATCTCGCTGGCCGCGATCGCACTCGTGGCGGCGGCGATGGCCGGCTTCGCCCGCTTCGCTCACGGCAGCCGGGTGATGCACATCGCCCGTGCGGGGGCGGACGCGACCAGTCAGACCACCCTGAGGTTGACCCTCGCCCTGCTCCTCGGCCTGCTGGTGCTGGCCGGCGAGTTCGGCCTCGACGTCGTCCTGGGGGCCTTCCTGGCCGGTGCGGTACTCCGTCGGTGGGCTCCAGGTGACCGGCATGCTCTGGAGGCGAAGCTGGACGCGGTCGGCTACGGATTCTTCATCCCGGTCTTCTTCGTCACCGCGGGCATGGGCATCGACCTCCAGTCGATCCGCGAGTCGCCCGGTCGTCTTCTCGTCTTCTTCGTCCTCCTGCTCGCCGTTCGGGGCGTGCCGGTTCTGGTGGTCTACCGCCGGGCTCTCCCCCCGCGCCAGCGGGTCCAGCTGATGCTGCTCAGCGCCACCACGCTCCCGCTGCTCGTCGCGCTGGCCCAGATCGGCCTCTCGACTGGGACGATGCTGCCCGAGAACGCGGCGGCACTCGTCGGGGCGGGTGTGATGTCAGTGTTGTTCTTCCCCTTGGTCGCCACCGCGATCCATCGATCCGGAGCTCACCTCGGAGCGGGAGACGACGCCCCCGGTTGCGCGCTCGGTCACGAGGCGGAGACGCGTGATGTACGCCGTGGGTGAAGTCCTCTTCTACGCTCTCGCTGCAGCCGCCAGCGCCCTCGTGCTGGCCGCGACGTTCGCCGTCCTTCGCAGCGAGCGGCCGCGCACGAACGGGATCGCGTTCCTGAGCGGCTTCGTGTCCGGAACTGTGCTCGCATGCGGCCTCGGTCTGGCCCTCGGTCAGGCCACCGTCTCTCGGTTCGACTCACACGAGACCTTCAAGGCGGTGGCCACGCTCGGCCTCGGCCTGGCGCTGCTGGCAGTCGGGAGCGGGATCGGGCACACGGCACCGGCTGCACCGGAGACACGGAGCAGTCGCACGGCGGCCATCGTCGACGGGCTCCGCAACGTAGGCCCCGCGGCGTCGTTCTCCATGGCGGGACTTCTCGGTTTCGGAGGGCCCAAACGACTCGTGCTCACGTTCATCGCCATGTCCTCAGTCACGGGCGTGGACCTGCGCAACGTCGTCGATGTTGCCTTGGTCGGGTTGTACATCGCCGTGTCAACCGCGCTGGTCTCGGTTCCGGTCGGCATCGTGGTCATCGCCGGGGAGCGCAGCGCCGCGATCTTCGACCGAGGGCAGTCCTGGGTGAGTGACCACGCGGCGGGACTCCGCAAGTGGCTCTCCATCGTGGTCGGAGGCGCACTGGTCGTGGACGGTCTGCTGCGGCTCTTGTTCTGAGATCAGAGGAGCCGGTCACTCCCATGCCGTCGATCGACCCTGCGCAACTAGGAGGCGGGTGCGTTCTCCGTCGGCGGTGGTGGCTCCTCGACCTTGGCGTCGATCAGCGGAGCCACCCAGGACGCCCGAGAGTCGGCGTCGATGAAGATCGCTCGGAGGAGCAGCGTCATCGGAACGGCCAGCAGCGCACCGAGCGCACCGAGGAGGAACGTCCACACCACCAACGACATGAAGGTGACCTCGCCGCTGAGCCCGACCGAGTTTCCGACGATGCGCGGCTGGATGAACGTCTGGATCGTGACGTTGAGCACGCTGTAGACCAAGACCACGAGCAGCAGTCCCCTCCAGCCCTGGTCCAGCAACGCCAGGAACGCGGGCGGGATGATGCCGACGATGAAACCGATGTTGGGGATGAAGTTCGTGATGAAGGAGAAGAACCCCCAGACCAACGGCAGTGGGACGCCCAGCAGCCACAGGGCACCGGCATCGAGCACACCGACGATGGCACCGAAGAGCGCGGTCATCACCAGGTAGGTCTGGCATCGCGTCACCCAGTCCCCCATGGCGGCGGCCAGCTCGGGTTTGGTGCGCTGGAGAGCGGCGACGCGCGGTGCGAAGCCCGGCACGGCGACGACGAAGAAGAACATCAACGTCACCAGGAAGAACAGGAACCCAAGAGCTCCGAGGATCCCCGAGATCAGCTCACCCAGCCAGCCTGCGAGCTCTGCGGGGCTCAGTTTCGAGAGGGCGTCGGTGGTCGAGCCGGTGCTCAGACCGAGCTGAGCGAGGCCGTCCTCAGCGTTCTTCGTGAGGTCCTTGGCCTCGTCCGCATACGACGGGAGCAAGTCGGCGAACTTGATCAGGCACACGACGGTGCCGACGACCAGCACCAGCAGGATCAGGTACGACGCAGCCAGGGCGGTCAGCGTCGCCAGCCAGCCCGGCCATCCGTGGCCGCGCGTCCACCGGCCGATCGGAAGCACGGCGATGGTGAGTACGAGGGCGAGCATCGCCGGCGCGACGATCCCGGCGGCCGCTTTCGTGCCGATCCCCAGAGCGACGACGCCAAGGATCCCGAGGAGCACGATGACCGAGCGCGGCATCGTCGAGGCTGTACCGCCACGCGGGGCCGCGGAGCGAGCCGGGTCGGCGGGCGGCCATGACATTGGGCCACCATAGGTACTGAGCGCGCTCACCTGCTTCATCCGCATTGGGTGAGGCTGGCCGCAGTGAGGCGTCACCGCGCACCTCAATGGAGAGGCACGGCGGCCTCAGCCGCGGACGACCTCGAAGGTCGTGACCACCGGAGGTGGGCGGGCCACGAGGCTGCGTAGCCGCCGAGTCGTCGGCGTCCGGCCCGGTGAGGTCGGGCAGCCAGAGGTGGTTGCGCGGGGTGCTCCGACCGGCGAGCTGGTCTAGTCACTTCGGGCGGTTCTGAGCCATTTCATGTTCACGAGGACCACTCGCGGCGCATGCTGCGGAGCAAGCGGACACCCCCCGGTCCGCGCCCCCCGAAAGACCAGTGAGCGAACCCCCCATGACGCCTCTGCCTGCCCTCGTGTCCGTCCTGCTCGCCGCCACCGTGATACCGGTGCTCACAGTGAGCGGAGCCGACGCCGCCCGTGGCGCCGCCCCGATCGCGAACCATGACATGGTCACCATCACCGCCGGCACGACCGCGAGGATCGCGGTGAAGGCGAACGACAGGGCCTTCCGCAAGCGGCTAGCCAAGGTGCGAGTCGTCCAGTCCGCCGACGCGACGCTGCGGCAGGTCCGAGCAGTGGTGCCGGGCCGCCATCGCCTCCGGTTGTCGGTGCCCGAGACCACTGAGCCTGGCACGTACAACGTCCGGTACGGCCTCGTCGACGTGCGCGGCCGTTGGGACACGGCGCGCGTCACGGTGAATGTCGAGCCCCCCGAGGGAGGGCCCACGACACCCGACGATCCGGAGGAGCCGCCGCCGACCTCGAGCCTGCCGCTGCTGGATGTGGTGGCCGCCCAGGACCTTGCCGACCATGTCGGGATCCGTGACTTCCCCCACTACGACACCTCGACCTACGGGAGGCGGGAGGCCATCGAGACCGCCCTCGGTGACCTGGGTGTGGAGTGGGTGAGCCTCAAGTACGTTCCGGCCAGGGACGAGCTCGCCGACCTCGCCCGGCTGCACGCGATGGGCATCAAGACCGTCCTCACTGTCGGTGAGACCACGGGTGGCTACCGGCCCGAGAGCGCCGCGTTCTGGAAGGGGTTGACCGAGAACCTCGTGCGCTGGGGCGACATGGTGCCGATGGTGGTGGGTTGGAACGAGCCGAACCACGTGCGGGGCGGTGGCTCGCCGCTACCCGCGGACTGGCCGCTGCGCACGGTGCGCGACAACCTGGTGCCCCTGCGGAAGGCCGTGACCGCGGCCAACGCCCAGATGGGCCACCGGGTTGACGTCGGTTCCCCCGCCCTGTGGTCGGGGGACACCGACCAGTTCCGTCGCGACGCGGAGAAGCTCGCGGCCGTGCGGTACACCGACGGCACCGGCACGGTGTGGTCGGCCCACAACACGATCGACACGGTCACCTACCACCTCTACCCACGAGGCGGCGACCCGACGTGGGAGCTCGATCAGACTCTCGACGCGATGCGCGACACGTTCCCGAACGCCGAGGGTGCGCCGTGGTGCACCGAAGCCGGCTACTTCACCGCCGCCAACTACACCGGCGGCGCCAGGGCGGTCACCGAGGCGCAGCAGGCGGTGTACACCCCCAAGCTGGGGCTGGAGTACTTCCTCCGAGGCAGCTACGTCTCCTACTTCGAGACCACCGACGATCCGGACCCCTCCGACTCCGACCGCGAGGCCAGCCTCGGGCTGATCGACACGCCCTCGCTCGACCCGGCCACCTGGCAGGTCAAGCCCGCCTTCGACGCGCTCGCCGGGATCTTGAACCGCAAGGGTGGTACCGCCACCCAGGTCCATGCCGAGATCACCGCCCCCGACGGCGTACAGCAGCTCGCCACGGTCGACGGCACGGGCTCGGTGGTGCTGTATCTGTGGCGCCGGGTCGCCGTGAACACCACCGGGTACGCCGCGCCGGTCGACGTGAACGTCACCACACCCTCCGGCACCAGGACCGTCCCGGTCGGCGGCAGCGTCGTCACCGTCCCCCTCAACCACTGACAGCTCAGGACGGCCGGGTAGCCGGGGCTCGATGGTCACCCAGACAGATCAGTGGGCATGTCTATGCCCACCCACGTGCACCTGGCCCGGTTCCATCGGTGACAACCGGCTCGGTGGCGCATCGGAGATGCTGCTGTTGCAGACCCGCCCGGCGTTCAGGCAGTTGCGCACCAGCCGCCTCAGGACGCCCTGGTTCCA
The DNA here is from genome assembly GCA_963804845.1 of uncultured Actinomycetota bacterium. Taxonomy (GTDB): domain Bacteria; phylum Actinomycetota; class Actinomycetes; order Propionibacteriales; family Nocardioidaceae; genus Nocardioides. The sequence goes on from CAWDSA010000007.1 coordinate 1,881,700, forward strand.
GGAGTTCCAGAAGTCAGCATGGGCACTGTAGACCCCTCCGGAGGAGAGTCGCACGTCGCGGAGCGGACCGTCGATGTTCCAGCGGAAGTTCAGGCTCAGCGCGGGCACGGCGACAGGGTGGCTGCTTGGGCATCCCCGGGCACCCCGGACTCCGGCATACGCCATGTGGCTCTTGTGGTTAGCCGAGTCCCGAGTGCGGCCGTTCCAGCAGTTCGGGAACTCGATCCGAAGCCGAAGTGCCTTGTTCGGGCATGCTTTCGGCATCCCTGCCGTGCCTTCGACGCCGTCGCCGCAGTTCCAGTTGACGAATTTGGTGGGCTGCGGGTCGGCCCTTGTCGCCATGTGGGAGCCGGCGATCATCTTCAGGCCGCGCGGGAAGGGGCGGATCGACTCGATGTCGCGGATCCTCGAGGTGCGGTAGTACGCGATGACCCGATCAGGCACGACTCGGCGGCCGTCGTTCCGCAGGGTCGGCGTCCAGTAGGCCGCCTTGTCTCCCGGTCGGGAGCACGTGGTCGGCTTGCCCTTGAGTCTGGCTTGGGTGCTGAACGCGTTGGTGGAGGTGTTGCCGAAGAAGTCGTGCTGGTGGGCGGCGCCCCGCTGGCGCGGGTACACGATCGGATCGTCACTGTTGGTGTGCGAGGATCGACAGACGACTTGCATGGAACCGAACGTTCCCCCTGCTGGCACTGTCGCTGACGTTCCCCTGGCTGCCACCGGCGCTGCGGCTCCCTGGGCGTCCACCGTCGTTGACTCAGACGCGGTGCCCACCAGGCCAACGGCGACCACCGGGGCCAGTAGGGCGGCAACGTACTTCCTCATGGTGCTCCCTTCGAAGTCTCCGGCCTCTGATCAGACGCCGCGACCGACGCTAACCGTGATGCCAGGCGTGCGCCAGGCTGGTCACGGGCACAGCCCGGCCGCACCACCGGTGCCACTACCTCGGGCACACACCGCGACCCCGGGACTATGAGTCCTCTGCTCTCGCCGACTGAGCTACCGCGCCGCGCGCACCATACTGGAAGCTGACCGGTGCTGGATCCGGGAGGCGGGCGAGCCACGAGGCGGCGTAGCTGCTGAGCTCCTCGGCGTCCGGCCCGGTGAGGTCGGGCACGATCCGAGCCCACGACTCCGCCCGGCCGAGCCGGCCGAGGCGCAAGGCGGCCGGTAGAGCGGCGCGGAGCTCGCGGATCGGGGCGAGGTCGCTCCAGACCTCCAGTCCCGCATCCGCGACGCGTCGGAGACGTGCGTCCTCGGGGCCTGCGTTGTCGAGCCGATCGACGAGCACGTCGAGGGGCACCAGCAGCCCGGAGAGCGGGTGGGCGAGCACCGCGTCCGCGAAGTCGAAGAAGACCAGGCCGTCGGGGCGGTCGAACGCATTGTGCTCGTGCAGGTCGTTGTGGACGAGCGAGTCGGGAAGGCCCAGGGCGGAGACCTCGTCGCGGTAGCGCCGCACGAGGGGCTCGACGTCGCCCGGCACGCGGCAGCTCGTGAGGCCGGCACCGGCGAGAGCGTCGGCGTGCGGCGCTACCTCCCGGGCCAGCTCCATCGCCCGCACCACCAGCCGACACCACGCGTCGAGGTCGTTCTCGGCGACGGACTCGCCGAAGACCTGGCCCTGGTCGGGCGTGAGCAGCAGGCCGCGGTCGGCATCCACGGCGGCCACCGGCACGACGTACGACGGCGCGAGCTCCGCGAGCAGGGAGACCAGGGCGGCCTCGAACTGCTGTCCCGGGCAGTTCTGCTTGGCGTAGTACGTCGTGCCGGCGGCGCGGATCCGCCACACCGTGGCCCACGGCCTCAGCTTGGCCTGCTCCATCGCGTCGACCGGGCCGGCGACGCCTTCGACCCAGGACCGCAGCTCGGCCCGGAATGCAGCACTCCCCCACGCGGCCATGTCGGCCACCCAAGCCCACAGGGTCGAGGTGTGGCAACCCGATATGCGGCATGCTCGTGGCATGACCGACGACACCGCACCCCCGCCGCTCGAACCGCTGAACGAGGATTGGGAACGCGCACTGTGCGTGGTGGCCCACCCCGACGACATGGAGTTCGGAGCGGCCGCGGCCGTGGCCCGCTGGACCGGGCAGGGCAAGGACGTCGTCTACTGCATGGTGACCAGCGGCGAGGCGGGCATCGACGGCATGACGCCCGACGAGGCAGGGCCGCTCCGCGAGCAGGAGCAGCTCGCGGCCTGCCAGGCGGTCGGCGTGGAGACGTGTGACTTCATGCGGCTTCCCGACGGCGTCCTGGAGTACGGCGTACCCCTCCGTCGCGCGATCGCCGAGGTCGTCCGTCGCCACCGGCCGGACATCGTCATCACCGGCAACTTCCGGGACACCTGGGGCGGCACGAACCTCAACCAGGCCGACCACATCGCCGTCGGCAAGGCCGTGGTCGACGCGGTGCGCGACGCCGGCAACCGCTGGATCTTCAACGAGCAGCTGGGCCACGACCTGGAGCCGTGGGGCGGGGTGAAGCAGGTGTGGGCCTTCGGGTCACCGACCTCGGGTCACGCGGTCGACACCACCGCGACCTTCGACGCCGGGGTCGCCTCGCTGGAGGCGCACCGGGCCTACATCGACGGGCTCGGCTGGGAGCACTTCGACCCCCGCGAGTTCCTCGAGGGAATGGCGCGGCAGACCGGACAACGGCTCGGCGGCGGCTTCGCGGCGCCGTTCGAGGTCTTCCCGATGGGTTGGGGCGACTAGTCAGAGGCTGCTGGACGGGCCCCACGGCGTGTCACGGGGATCTTTCACGCCCAACCGGTCGTTGCCGGACGACGAGCCCGAGATCCGACGTTGGCGCCGACCCACCCACATCGCCAGCAACGCCACCAGCCCCGTCACGACCGCCAGCACCACGACCGATGGTCTCCATGCGCGCCTCCTTGGACAGTCACTCCCCACGGACCTGGCGTGGTGGTCTGGTCATCGATCGGCGGCCGGCCGGATCCGGGACGCGCAGCTCGTCGGTGATCCGGTAGGTCCAGGTCTTGCTGAGGTGGGACGCGTCACGATAGGTGACGATGCGCTCCACCACCAGCGGGCATCGACCGTCGGCGCACACCAGGTTCTGGGTGACCACGTATCGCGCTCGGGTAGCCTGCGTCGCCTTCCGGGTGACCTGGTTGGCCCGCAGCACCTTGGTCTCCACCCGGGTGGTGCAGGTCCCCATGTGTGCGTCCGCGTCCAGGCACTCGACCGGTCGCAGGCCCTTGCTCGGCACGTCGCCGAGAACCACCAGCCGCGGCGTGTGCTTGTTCAGCAGTCGCAGCGCCGACCGGGTGCCCTGCTTCCAGGACTCGGCCACCGTTTTCCCGGGGTCCGGGTCCACCGCCCAGAAACCGCGGTAGCCGAGGATGACCAGCGCGGGATCGATGTCCTTGATCTTCCGCTCCGACCACCTGCGGAACTTGGGACACGAGGGGTAGGGGCCTCCGTCGTTCCGCTGCACCACGTGGAAGGGGACACAGCCGAACTTGAGCAGTGGGACCACCCGGAACCCGGCCTGGCGTCCCATCCGGTCCAACGCGGGCAGCCAGACGCCGGCATGGGAGTCGCCGTACACCACGACCTTGCGCTCGGCGTCGACGTCGCCGAGCGGGCAGATCGGGCCCCGGTAGTCATCCCATTCGATCGTGCAGGTCCACCACTTGTGCCAGACATCCTTCGGCAGGTTCTCCTCGTTGACCAAGGGCCTTCGCAGCGGGCGCCCGTCGTCGCCTGCGGCCAGCGCCGCCCGGATCTGCTTGGCCACCGGCGGCGGGTCGTCCCCTGCCGCCGCGCGCGCGGCCTCCGCCGCAGGAGCCAGGCCGAGCAGGGCCGGCGCGCACACCATCAGCACGACGACCTGAAGCGCGCCCCTCCATCGATTCCCTTTCATGACACCTCCATCATCGTGGCGAGCTCACTGGAGACCCGGAGCATCCACGTCATGCTCAGGTGGGCGGGGTCGCGGTAGAGCACGGTCCGTTCTGCGACCAGCGGGCAGCGGTGCCGCAGGCACGCCAGGCTGGTCAGGTCGACATAGGTGAGGTCGTGGTGGGTGGCCGCGGCGCGGGTCAGCTCGTTGGCTTCCAGAATGCGCACGTCCTCCGGGCTGGTGCAGCTGGCCAGGTCGGACTCGGGGTCGCTCAGGCAGTCCGGCGGCCGGAACTCGAGCGCGCCGAGGCCGGAGACCACGACGACCTTGCCAGCCTCGGCGACGACCTGGTCGAGGGTGGCGTCGACCCCGGCCGACCAGACCTGTCCAGCAGGCACACCGTCCTGGTCGCGGACCGCCCACATCCCGCGCGCGGCGAGCACGAGCACGTCGGGGTCGAGCTCCCGGATCCGGTCTCGGGCCCAGTCCCGGAACTCGTCGCAGGCCTCGTACGGCTGACCGGAGTTCCACTGGTCCACGGCGTACGGAGCACAGCCGAGCTTGACCAGGCCGAGGATCCGCATCCCCTCGCTGGCGCCGACCCGATCGAGGGCCGGGAGCAGCATCCCCGCCTGGGAGTCGCCGTACACCACCACCGTGCGGGGGGCGCGGCGGTCGCCCAGCGGGCACAGCGGGACCGTGGTCACGTCCCAGTCCCCCCAGCAGTCGAACCAGCCTTGCCAGTGGTCGTCGGACAGACCCTCCTCGTTCGCCAGGTCCTCAGGGATCGGGGCGCCCGCGTCGGCGAGCCGGATCGCCTCGGCCAGTGACGCGCGAACTGGTTGCTGGACGAGCTCTTCGCCGGGTGCCGGCATCGCCGCCGGATGATCGGCGTAGTACTGCCGTGCCGCCGCGCGCCGCTCCTCGAGGCCGGCTTCGGCGTACGCAGACGCGAGCGAGCCGCTGATCACCACCGCGCCCACGGTCACCGGCCACAGCACCAGGGCCGACCGGCCTCGGAAGCCCGGGACCCGGGATCGACGGAAGGGGGTCTCCACCAGGTGGAACCCGACCTCAGCGAGAACAAAGGTGATCACCAGTACGGCCAGCCCCCCGGTCACCGCACCCAGCCCGAGATCGGGGGCGACCAGCACGAGGACCGGCCAGTGCCACAGGTAGAGCGAGTAGGACCGATCTCCCACCCACACCATCGGCGCCCACGTCAGCGGCCTGGCGACCAGCGGGAGCGCGGTGTCCCGGGGCACCGTCCCCGCGGCGAGCAGGGCGGCGGTCCCGGCGACGGGCAGAATCAGCTCAGGTCCGGCGACGCTGGCGCCGTACCGCGCTGACGCTGCACCGACCGCGACCAAGCCCGCTGTCGCGAGCACCATGCGTGCCCACCCGGGGAGCCGTCGCAACAACGGCACCCCAGCCGCCAGCAGCGCGCCGGTGGCGAGCTCCCAGGCCCGCGGCAGCGCACCGTAGTAGGCCGCCGGCTGCCCCGCCTCGGCCAGGCACCACGCGTACGACGCGCACCAGATCACCCCCAGGACGGCGGCGACCATCACCCTCGTCGACGGGCGTCGGGACCGGCGTCGAGCGAGGCCGACGAGCAGCAGGACGAGCAGAGCCGGCCACACCAGGTAGAACTGCTCCTCGACCCCGAGGGACCAGAAGTGCTGGAGCGGTGAGGTCTCCCGGTCCTGCTCGAAGTAGTCGCCGTCGACCTGGGCGAAGTGGACGTTGGCCAAGAAGAGCGCCGACCACTTGGCATCCGTGACCACCTCGTCGACCCGGGATGCCGGGAGGGTGGCGGCGGCGTACGCGACGGTCGCCAGCAGCACCACGGTCGCCGCCGGGAGGATCCGTCGCGCGCGGCGGGCGAAGAACCCGCCGAGCCGGATCCGGCCGGTGGCCTCGTGCTCGCGCAGCAGCAGGCCGGTGATCAGGAAGCCGGAGACCACGAAGAACACGTCGACGCCGACGAAGCCGCCCGGCAGCAGGGGCACTCCGACGTGCGCCAGGACCACGAGCAGCACCGCGACTGCACGGAGCCCCTGGACGTCGAGACGTGTGGAACCCGGACTGGTCACGGCGTGATGCACCACCGCAGGTCCCGGCGGCTGGCATGGGAGTGAGCTTCATGGTCGTGGGACACCTCGCACCGCGACAGGAAAGCGCCGCGCTGGCGGCACCATCATGGCAGGGGTGATGCGGAACCGCGTGCTCTCAGGAGAGACGATGTCCCGAGACACCTGTCGACGGTGTCTCGGGACATCAGATGCGCTCCCCCGGTTGGACTCGAACCAACAACCCTCCGGTTAACAGCCGAATGCTCTGCCAGTTGAGCTACAGGGGATCGTGCTGGAGGTGCGCCGCACAGGTTAGCAAGGCGATGGGGCGCGGCCGAAATCCGGGTGTCAGTGCTCGCCGAGCTCTTCACGGGCCGTCTTGAGGGCGGTCTCGGCCACCTCGCGGACGGCCGGATCTGCCGGGTCGACGCCCTCGTCGTACTCGTAGAACCAGGCGATCGGCCGGTCGCGATTCGGCGCGCGGCGGGCGATCACGCGCACGCCGCGACGCCCGTCGACCGAGACATGGCGCTGGAGGACGATGCTGGCGGTGACCCGTTCCCGGACCAGCTGCAGCAGCCGACCCGGGTCGTCGAAGGAGAGGGCGTGCTCGACGCGACGCTCGCCCCACGTGCCGACCTCGCTGAGTCGGAGCAGGTCGGCGTCGCGGTCCCATTCGGCGGCCTCGACCTGCTCCCACGGCAGCCGGGTGGAGCCGACATAGACGGCGTCGCGGGTGCCTGCGACGACCGTTCCGTCGGTGGCCTCGGCCCACGCCAGCACCGATTCCCCCGGGCGTACGTCGATCGCGGGCCGGCGGCGCAGCGAGCGCTTCACGCGGTGCCGACCGCGCGGTCGTGGAGCGTGCGGCGATGCTGCTCGAGGGCGACCAGCTCGCCGAACATCCGGTTGTAGTCGACTGCGTGCTCCACCGGGTTGGTGCGCTGGAGCTTGGACTTCAGCTCGGCGATCCGGCGCAGCGTGGTCAGCTCCTGGAGCCGGTAGACGTGAGCCGCGACGAAGGCCGGGTCGGGGTCCGTCGCCCTCAGCAGCGGCTCGACGCCGAGCTCGCTGACCGCCGACGAGACGGCAGGATCGGAGGCGGCGTCGCGCAGCCGTCCGGCCCAGGCGTCGTCGTGGGCGCCGGTGGCCGGTCCGCCGGACGCGGCGACGAGCTCCCAGACCGCGCGGTAGGTCGGGTGGGTGAAGTCCGAGCCGTCGACGTCGCGGGAAGCGTTGCCGATCGCGGCGGGGTGCTGGATCACCAGCTTGAGCGTCTCGCGCTCGATCGCGAACCGCGGATCACGCAGGTCGGGGAGCTGTCGTCGCGGCTGCTCCGTGGCCTCCGGTGGCTGCTGCCCGCCAGGGCGGGACTGCTGCTGGGGGGCCGGTCGTGAGGCTCGGTTGGCCGCTCGGCGCACTTCTTCACGAGCCTGCTCGACGTCGACACCGATCATCCCGGCCAGCTCGCGGGAGAAGGCGTCGACCTTGGACTTGTCGCGGATGCTGGAGACCAGCCGCGCCCCCTCGCGGACCGCGTCGACGCGGCCGTCGGCGCGGTCGAGGTCGTACTTGGTGACGATGTTGTCGAGCACGAAGCGGTAGAGCGGCACCCGACGGGCGACGAGCTCGCGCACCGCGGCGTCGCCCTCCTTGATCCGCAGGTCGCACGGGTCGAGGCCCGTGGGCTCCACCGCGACGTAGGTCTGGGAGACGAAGTTCTGATCGCCGCCGAACGCCTTGAGCGCGGCCTTCTGCCCGGCCGCGTCGCCGTCGAAGGTGAAGATCACCTCGCCGCGGAACTCCTCGTGGTCGTGGAGGAACCGGCGCAGGACCCGGGCGTGGTCGTCACCGAAGGCGGTGCCGCACGTCGCGACGGCCGTCCCGACGCCGGCCAGGTGGCACGCCATCACGTCGGTGTAGCCCTCGACCACCACCGCCTGCGAGCTGCGCGCCATCTCACGACGGGCGAGGTCGATGCCGTAGAGCACCTGGCTCTTCTTGTAGAGCGTGGTCTCGGGGGTGTTGAGGTACTTCGCGTCGATCTTGTCGTCGTCGAGGATCCGGCGCGCGCCGAAGCCGATGGTGTCGCCGGAGGCGTCGCGGATCGGCCACAGCAGCCGGCCGCGGAACCGGTCGTACGCCGAGCGGCCGATCGCGACCAGCCCCGAGGCGACGCTCTCCTCGTCGCGGAAACCCTTCTGGCGCAGCACGGTCAGCAGCGCCTCACCGTCGCGCGGCGCGTAGCCGTTGCCGAAGCGCTCGGCGGAGGCGCCGTCGAACCCGCGCTCGAGCAGGAACTGACGGGCAACCTGGGCCTCGGGCGTACGGAGCTGGTCGGCGTAGAACTCCTGGGCGATCTTGTTGGCCTCGACCAGCCGGCTGCGCTGCGGTCCCTTGGGTCGATCGTCGCGCCCGTCACCCTCCTCGCGACGCAGCTGGACGCCGTACTTGTCGGCCAGCCTCTCGACGGCCTCGGTGAACGACAGTCCGTCGATCTTCATCAGGAAGCTGAGGACGTCGCCGCCTTCCTGACAACCGAAGCAATTGCCCGTGAGGATGTTGTCCTCGAGCGTGAACGCGTGGCCGTCGGGCACTTCCGCGCAGAACACCTCCTCGACCCGGTCCGTCACCTCGACCGACTGCACCACCCATCCTCGTCGCGCGAACTGCTTCGCACTCGACTCGAACCGCTGTCGGTGTTGGTCCAGCAGGAAGAAGTCGGCGGGAAGGTCCTCGTTGATGAGGTGTATTCGGTGCAGGTCCGAGGGTGCCTTGCCCGAGCCCCAGCCGCACTTGGGTGGTGATCCCGTAGGTTCCGATTCCGAGCCGGGTACAGACATCGCGGAAGAACTCGAGATCAGCGCGACGCGCCGAGTTCATGATGACGGTGCCGTCAGCGGCGACGCACCCATCCGCGGCAAAGTAGCCCGCCAGCCACCCGTAGAGGTAGGACACGGACTCGCCCAGGTCGGGCAACTCCTTGAAGAACCGCGGCAGGTCGTGGACCAACAGGTTGTCGCCGGACGCCGACGAGTGGCTGTTGGGGAACCACTTGAGCATCGCCAGGTCCTTCGGCGGGCACAGCAGCGCCATCGCCCCGGATCCCGCTCCGGGTCCCGTCACCATAGGTGAATCCATGGGCGATGCCGAACGGCGACGGCCTTGACCGCGCGATCCTGGTCCCTGGGAACTTCGGGGCCAGACGGTCCCCTCGCTTCAGAGGCCGTGGTCAGTACCTCGCGACGCTTGCGCTGGTCCTTGCCGCTGCGAATGAACCAGCGGTGACCGTCGGTCGCGTAGAGCTCCTTGACCTGCCGGTTGCGGGTGATCGTGATCCGGTGGAGACGCTGTACGCCATAGCTCTTGAACGGCGCGTCGACCCACCGCCCGTCGGCGCCCAGCACGCGGTGTGTCCCGCCAGCCAGCTCGGAGATCGGCTTGGCGCCCTCCCAGGTCAGGACCCGCGTCTCGCCGGCCAGACAATGGAAGAACCCGCGACTCGGCGTGACGTGGAACGACGGCGACTTCTCGTCGTGGAAGGGGCAGAGGCCCTTGAGCGACCCTCCGCCGGCGTTCCGCAGAGTGACGTAGTCGGCGACGATCTCGTCGATCCGGGCCTTCTCGCGCACCTCGGCGATGTCGTCGTCGCGAATCCGTCCGGGCACGCTCGAAGTCTACGCAGCGGAGGTACCCCGCAACCGGCGGTCCACAGGGTCTCCTCACCCAGTCGGGGGTTGGCAGACGGCAGCCACACCCGCAACGGTGGAGGGATGAGTGAGTCAGACAGGCCTCCTGGCCCCGACCAGAAGGAACCCCCGCTGGGGGCGCTGGTCCACGACCTGTCCGTCCAGATCCCGGAGCTGGTGCGTTCCGAGCTGCGGCTGGCCCAGGCCGAGCTGACCCAGAAGGGGAAGCGGGCCGGCATCGGCGCCGGCCTCTTCGGCGCCGCCGGGCTGTTGGCGTTCTTCGGCGCTGCCACGCTCATCGCGACAGCAGTGCTCGCACTGACGCTGGTGCTGCCGGCCTGGGCGTCCGCGCTCATCGTCGGAGTGGTACTGCTTGCGGCGGCCGGTGTTGCCGCGCTCCGTGGCAAGAGCCAGGTGGCCGAGGCGACGCCGGTGGTGCCGGAACGGGCCGTGGCCGGGATCAAGGAGGACGTCGAGACCGTGAAGGGACACCACACGTGAGCAACGGGACGCCGGAACAGATCGAGGCCGAGATCGAGGCCCAGCGGGAACAGCTCGCCGCGACCGTCGACCAGCTGACTGCGAAGCTCGACGTGAAGTCGCACGCGCGTCACAAGGCGAACCAGCTCAAGGACCGACCGGTGGCGACGGGCGCTGCGGCGTCCCTGGTGGCGATGGCCGTGGCTGCGTGGTGGTGGCGCCGCCGCCACCGCTGACAAGACGACAACGAGAAGAGGAGAGCGCGATGAAGAAGCTGACAATCCTGCTGTCGGGCGCCGTGGGCTACGTCCTCGGCTCACGGGCGGGCCGGGAGCGCTACGAGCAGATCAAGGGTGTGGCGGGCAAGGTGAAGGACAACCCGACCGTCCAGGAGAAGACGCAGCAGGCGGTCGACACCGCCAAGACGCAGGCACCGGTCGTCAAGGACAAGCTGGCCGGCGCTGCGGAGGCCGCCAAGGCCAAGGTCACCGGCGACGGTGCTGCCGGCGACCTCCCGGACGAGAGCCTCGTCAACCAGAAGGACCCCTACCCCAAGGGCGACCTGCCCTAGGGGACAAGCCGTCGGTGCCACGCGAGGGCGCTGGCGTCGGTCAGTGACGCCACTTGGTCGATCACGACGCGCCGTCGGGCGGCGTCGTCGGTAGCCGCCCGCCAGTCGTCGGCGAACGCCCGCTCCAGCGCGTCCGGGCCGCGGGCGGCCACGGCCTCGACGAGGTCGGCCATCAGCTCGCGCTGGCGCACCATCGCCTGGACCCGGTCGTCTGCCTGCATGACGTAGTGGGCCGCGATCCCCTTGAGGACGCCCATCTCCAAGCGGGTGCCGGCCGGGACGGCCAGGTTGGCCTGGTAGCGCACGAACGGTCCGGCGCCGGCGGCGAAGGTCGCTGCCTGCACCGCACCGCAGAAGCGGCCGATCACGTCGCTGGTGAGGTTCTTGAGTGCGGCCAGCGAGGCGCGGCTCCCGTCGTACGGCGCATCGGGCCAGCCGTCGATCGCGACCAGCCCGTCGAGGACCGCGTCGAGGAGCGTCGTCGGTGGCATCGGGGAGGTACCACCCGCGCACCGTCGCCCACACCGCCGGGCGGTCGATCCGGCTCAGGTCGATCCGGCCGGCCACGACTCCGTCCTCGATGTCGTGGACGGAGTAGGCGACGTCGTCGGCGAGATCCATGACCTGCGCCTCCACGCACTGACGTGTGCCGGCGTCAGGTGACCGCATCCAGTCGAAGACCGGCCGGTCGTCGTCGTAGACGCCGAACTTGACCACCACGCGCGGGGAGCCGTCGGCATGGACGCCCTGCGGAGGCGTTGCCGCCGAGCGCGGCCACGGGTACTTGGTGCACGCGTCGAGCGTCGCCCTGGTGAGGTTGAGCCCCACGCTGGATCCGTCGGACGCGATCGTCTTCGCCTCGAGACGACTGAGGATGCGCAGTGTCTGGGCGTTGCCCTCGAAGCCGCCGCACTCCTCCGAGAGCGCGGCCAGCACACGCTCACCGTTGTGGCCGAAGGGCGGGTGACCGAGGTCGTGGGCCAGCGCGGCGGTCTCGGCGAGGTCGGGGTCGCAGCCCAGCGCACGGGCCAGGTCACGCGCGACCTGGGCCACCTCGAGGCTGTGGGTGAGCCGGTTGCGGACGAAGTCATCGCTCTGTGGCCCCACGACCTGGGTCTTGGCCGCCAGCCGGCGCGAGGCCGCCGCGTGCACGACGCGGGCACGATCGCGCTCGAAGGCAGTGCGCTCGGGGGCATCGACCCGTTTCGGCGGTTCGGCGACGAACCGCTCACGGTCGGCGTCGTCGTAGCCCTCCAGGAAATGCCATCGGGGCGACCCTAGTGGGCGCCCCCGACGGGAATGATTTCGATGTGACTTGGGATCCGTGCCGACCCTGCCCGGTGGTCGAGCGCCGGTGCCCTTGCGATTGGCCGCAGCTCCCGGGGTCGGTGACCTCATGGTGCGGGCGGTGAAGCCGGGCCGTCGCATGCTGCTGAAGATGATGGCCTCGGTGGGCGAGGCAGAGACCATCGTGCGGCACCCCGACCTGCTCGACTCCCTCGTCGCTGGGGCCCGGGACCCCGTGGCGACAGGGGCGAACCTGGCCGAGCTACGGGCGTTGATGTCCCCGCGTGGTTTCCGGGGCAGCATGCGGTTCCGCCGTGAAGACCTGCGCCGTCTGGCCGTGCCGACCTTGATGATCTGGGGCAATATCGATCCCGTCGTACCGCTCGCGGAGGCGCGGAAGGCCGCCGCCGAGATCCCGGACGCCCACCTGGAGGTCCTGCATGCCGGGCATGTGCCCCAGCTGGGTCATCCGGATCGGGTTGCCCGCCTGCTCGAGGAGTTCGCCCGGGCGGTCAGTACGTCGTGACGTGGACGTGGTCGTAGTGGTTGGCCGTGGTGGAGCCACGGTCGGACATGCCACGCCAGCCCTCGCCGGCGCGGTCGACCGACCAGATGTTCTGGCTGTAGATGATGTAGCTGATGCCCAGGGCCGAGTAGTTGGCCCGCAGGAACTCCGCGACCTCCCAGCCGCGCTCACCGCTGACCATGATGTCGATCGCGATGCCCTGGGCGTGCTCGCCGTCGCCACGGTAGGTGCCGTACGACGTGATCTCGGGGAACGCGGCACACACGGCCTCGTGCACGAGCAGGATGTTGGCCGTCCCGGACACGGAGCTGCCGTTGGTGCACTCACCGCCGAGACCGATGTCGGCCGGGTCGGGGTCGGGCTTCTCCTCGGACAGGTAGCCGGCGGTCACCCAGCGGGACTCGCCGTCGATGACGATCTCGACCCGCTCGGCGGCCTTGCGGCCGGTCACCAGGATCTTCTTGCCGTCCTGCACGACGCCGACCTTGGTGGCGGAGTCGTCCGGGGTGGTCCAGAGGTTGAGCGGTGCGGTCGTCCAGAGCTTGGTGTCGGCCTTCCGGATGGCGGCGGTGGTGGCGTCCGCGGCGAGCATCCGGTCGACCTCGCTCAGCGGCTCGATCCGCGAGTCCGAGCGGGAGACGATCTGGGGCCGGTCGGAGAGGTCGACGGCGTCGGAGACCGAGCTGGAGCTGTTGGCCATCAGGAGGTCCCGGGTCTCGGGACTGGCGGCCAGGACTCCGCCGCCGACGGTCGACAGGGTCGCCACGAGGGCGATCGGTGCGGCGATCAAGGGAGCCTTGGGCACCTTGAACTTGAACATGCGGGCATTGGTTTCCCGCTTGTGGCGATGATCTGCCACAGCGCTGATCCTTTGCTGTTGCTGACGGGGGTACGGCGCTCACCCGGTGGGGTGAACGCGCCGAGAAGGTCCGAGTGAAGCACAGCCGGGGAGCCGAGCCCAATCTCAGACCGGGTTTTTCCGGGTGTTTCGGGTCACGAGACCGTGATCACAGCGTCACCTGGCCGTTATCCGCCCGTGACCTCCGAGGCATCCTCGCGCACCGTACACCCGGAGCCGTCGGTGTCGTCCAGCCATCCCTCGGGCAGCACGACGCGGGCTCGCGGCGAGCCCTGCCGGCCGCGCGGGGCGCCGAGAGCGGAGCGGGGATACGGCTCGTCCGGGTCGAGCTCGGCCAGCAAGGTGTCGAGCGCGGCGAGCGAGTCCACCAGGGCCAGGGAGTGGCGCAGGGTGCCGCCGGCCGCGAACCCCTTGAGGTACCACGAGACGTGCTTGCGGAACTCCTTGCAGCCGCGCTCCTCCCCCATGTGCTCGCTCAGCAGCTCGGCGTGGCGGCGCATCATCGTGCGGACCTCGCCCAGCGACGGCAGCACCTGCGTACGGCGTCCGGCGAAGGCGTCGGCGAGGTCGCGGAACAGCCACGGCCGCCCCAGGCAGCCGCGGCCGACCACGACGCCCGCGGCACCGGTCTGCTCGACCATGCGCAACGCGTCGGCGGCCTCCCAGATGTCGCCGTTGCCGAGCACCGGGATGTCGACGTGGTCGACCAGCGACGCGATCGCCTCCCAGTCAGCGCGCCCGGAGTAGGACTGCGCCACGGTCCTCCCGTGCAGGGCGATGGCGGCGCAGCCGGACTCCTGCGCGATCCGCCCGGCGTCGAGGTAGGTGAGGTGGTCGTCGTCGAGACCCTTGCGCGTCTTCATCGTCACCGGGACGTCGTACGGCGAGGCGGCCGCGACGGCGTGCTCGAGGATCTCGGCGAGCAGGCCGCGCTTCCACGGCAGTGCGCCGCCGCCACCCTTGCGGGTCACCTTGGGCACCGGGCAGCCGAAGTTGAGGTCGACATGGGCGACGCCGAACTCGGCGCAGAGGATCTCGACCGCCTTGCCCACGTAACGCGGGTCGGTGCCGTAGAGCTGGACTGACCGGATCTGCTCCAGGTCGTCGAAGACCAGCATGTTCAGCGTGGTCTGGTCACCCTCGACGAGGCCGCGGGAGGTGATCATCTCGCAGACGTAGAGCCCTGCACCCTGCTCCGCGCACAGCCGCCGGTAGGCGGCGTTGGTGATGCCGGCCATCGGCGCCAGCACCACGGGGGTCGGCACCGTCAGGCTGCCGAGGGTCAGGGACATGTCCCCATTGTCCGTTGCTGCGGCCGGACCGACGAAATCGCCTCGTCCGGTGCTTGGTCAGCCGTTGTTCTTGTTGCCCGACTTCTTGCCGTCGTCCTTCTTGTCGCCCTGGCCACCCTGGTCGCCCTGGCCACCCTTGCCACGCCGCCGGTGCCCTTGGCGGGGACCAGGTCGCCCTCCCAGATGATCGGGTTGAACTCCTGGCTCGGCCGGAAGCTCACCGCGGCGAGGTCGCCCTTCCCGGGGGCGAGGTAGACCATGCACGCCTTCATCGTGTCGCCGTTCTTGAACTTCTTGGGGAAGAACGCGCTCTCGCACGGCTTGAACGATCCCCTGAACAGCGAGGACTCGATCAGCCGGTTCTCGCCGTCGACCGCATAGAGCGGTACCGGCTGGAGCCCCTTGCCACTCCCGAGGTCGGTCTCACCGACGTTGGTCACGGTCGCCCGCACGAAGTACGGCGCCGTCGACTTGATCTCCTTGGTGAGGTCCCAGCCGACGAACTGGTCGAACTTCGCCTCCTCGAGGGAGGTCACCTTGATCTCCAGGGCGCCGACGAAGTCCTGGCGCGGCTCGTAGGCGACGGTCGCGGTGTCGCCGACGGCCACGGTGCTGCCCTGGGCGGTCAGCTCCACGCCGTCGGGGACCGGCAGGTAGGGCTCGGTCGTGGGCGTCCCGGTGGGGCTGCCCGTGCCGTCGGCGTCCGGATCGTCACCATCGTCTCCGCACCCGGCCAGGAGCAGGGAAGCGGCAAGGGTCAGGGCAAGCAGACGAGCGGGCAGACGCATGCGGTCATTGTGCATGAGCACCCAATCAGCAGCCGACGAAACGCTGGGCGAACCAGCTCGTGATCGAGTCGAGACCGACCCGTTCTTGCTGCATGGAGTCGCGCTCGCGGACAGTCACCGCGTGGTCGTCGAGGCTCTCGAAGTCGACCGTCACGCAGTACGGCGTACCGATCTCGTCCTGGCGGCGATAGCGGCGACCGATCGCACCGGAGTCGTCGAACTCGACGTTCCAGTGGCGGCGCAGCTCGGCGGCGAGGTCGCGCGCCTTCGGCGACAGGTCGGCGTTGCGCGAGAGGGGCAGCACGGCGACCTTGACCGGTGCGAGGCGCGGGTCGAGCCGGAGCACGGTCCGCTTGTCGACGCCACCCTTGGTGTTGGGCGCCTCGTCCTCGGTGTAGGCGTCGACGAGGAACGCCATCAGGCTGCGGGTGAGGCCCGCGGCCGGCTCGATGACGTAGGGGACGTAGCGCTCGTTGCTGGCCTGGTCGAAGTACGACAGGTCCTGGCCGGAGAACTCGCTGTGCTGGCTGAGGTCGAAGTCGGTGCGGTTGGCGATGCCCTCGAGCTCCTCGAAGTCGCGGCCCGAGAACCCGAAGCGGTACTCGATGTCCACGGTCCGCTTGGAGTAGTGGGAGAGCTTCTCCTTGGGGTGCTCGTAGTGGCGCAGGTTGTCGGGGTCGATGCCGAGGTCGGTGTACCACTGGGTCCGGGTGTCGATCCAGTACTGGTGGAGCTCCTCGTCCTCACCCGGCTTGACGAAGTACTCCATCTCCATCTGCTCGAACTCGCGGGTGCGGAAGATGAAGTTGCCGGGCGTGATCTCGTTGCGGAAGCTCTTGCCCATCTGGGCGATGCCGAACGGCGGCTTCTTGCGGCTGGAGGTCACCACGTTGGCGAAGTTGAGGAAGATGCCCTGCGCCGTCTCGGGCCGCAGGTAGTGGAGCCCGGACTCGTCCTCGATCACGCCGAGGTAGGTCTTGAGCATCATGTTGAACGCGCGCGGCGGCGTCCAGGCGCCGCGGGTGCCGCAGTTGGGGCACGGCACGAGCTCGTTGATGTCGACCGAGTCCGGATCGTCGAGCCCCTTCTTCCCGGCGTACTCCTCCTGGAGGTGGTCCTCACGGAACCTCTTGTGGCAGGACTGGCACTCGGTCAGCGGGTCGCTGAACGTGCTGAGGTGGCCGCTGGCCTCCCACGTCCGCGTCGGGAGGATGACGCTCGAGTCGAGACCCACCACGTCCTCGCGGGCGGTGACCGTCGACTTCCACCACTGGCGCTTGATGTTCTCCTTGAGCTCCACGCCCAGCGGGCCGTAGTCCCACGCGGAGCGGGTGCCGCCGTAGATCTCGCCGCAGGGGTAGACGAAACCCCGGCGCTTGCAGAGGGAGACGACGTGGTCGAGGGTCGAGGGAGGCGGCTTGGCCACGGGGAACAGCTCACTTTCGACGCATCGGGCCGGCTGGCTGCCGGTCCGCACTGGGTCCATCGGGAAGGGGTCAGCCTAACGACCGCGATCCGGCCTCGTTGAGGTCCCTGCCCGGTTCGGCCCACTCGTAGGCGCTGGGCTCGTCGAGGGCGCGGCTGAGGACCGGTACGGCGTGCAGCTTCACGTCGTACGCCGACAGGGCGCGGCGGTAGGCGCCGACGTGCTCCCACGTGCTGGTCAGCACCCACAGCGTCGGGTCGTCCACGTTGCGGCCGATCCGGCTCTCGAGGTGACCGGGCCGCTCGGCCAGCGCCTGTCGCGCCCGCTCGAGATCGACGCGGAAACCGTCGGCGTCACCGATCGGGACCCGGAACCTGTTGACCACCAGCACCCGGACAGCATGCCAGTTCCCTAGTTGACAATCATTCTCATTCTTGTTGAGAATGATTCTCATGTGGTCCAGGGTCGCACTGCCTCAGCGCCGGTCTCGGCGCCGCGGCGGTGCTGTCCGGGTGTGGCGCCCTCACCGGCGCCTCGGACACCGACGACCGCGCGGCCGTCGCCTCGTTCTATCCCCTGGCGTGGGTGACCGAGCGGGTGGCGGGCGACGACTGGACGGTCACCAACCTGACCGCTCCCGGCGGCGAGCCGCACGACCTCGAGCTCTCGATCGCGGCCACCGCCGATCTGTCCGAGGCCGCGCTGGTCGTCTACCTCGACGGATTCCAGCCCGCCGTCGACGACGCCGTGGAGACGAACGCCCAGGGGACCAGGCTCGATGCGGCCTCCGTGGTCGAGCTGCGGCCCGTGGCGGACCACTCGGGCGACGACCACGCCCACGAGGAGACCCACGACCACGGCGATCTCGACCCGCACTTCTGGCTCGACCCGCTGCTCATGGCCGACCTGACCCATGCCGTCGCCGACCGGCTGGCCGAGCTCGACCCGGAGCACGCCGACGACTACCGCGCCCGCGCCCAGGACCTGGTCGCTGACCTCGAGGCGATGGATGCGGCGTACGTCGAGGGGTTGGACGCCTGCGCGCGCGACCTGGTCGTCGTCAGCCACGACGCCTTCGGCTACCTCGCCCGCTACGGGCTGCACCTGGAACCGATCGCCGGCCTCTCCCCCGACGCAGAGCCGACGCCGGCGACGCTCGCGGCGCTGTCAGACCTGATCGAGGAGGAGGGCCTGACCACTGTCTTCTCGGAGCGGCTCGCCAGCCCAGCCCTCGCCGAGACGCTGGCCACCGACCTGGGCATCGAGACCGCCGTGCTCGACCCGATCGAGGGACTCACCGACGAGACAGCGGGCCAGGACTACCTTTCGCTGATGCACGACAACCTCTCGGCACTCGAGGAGGCGAACGGCTGTTGACCGAGGTCCTGGCTCTCCGCGACGTCCGGCTGTCCTTGGCCGGACGTCCGGTGCTGCACGGGATCGACCTCACGGTCGGGAGCGGTGAGTTCGTCGCCCTGATGGGTGCCAACGGTTCCGGCAAGTCGACCGTGGTTCGCGCCGCGACCGGCCTGCGGCCGGTCTCCGACGGTTCGGTCGCGCTGTTCGGCACGCCGCTGGCCGACTTCAAGGAGTGGCACCGGATCGGCCTGGTCCCCCAGCGGGCGGGCGCCGCGTCCGGCGTACCCACCTCGGTGCGTGAGGTCGTGACCGCCGGTCGGCTCGGCCGGCGCCGGTTGCTCCGGCCGTTGTCGACGGCCGACCGGCGCGCAGTGGCCGACGCGCTCGACGTCGTCGGTCTGGCCGATCGCGCCAGTGACAGCGTGGCGACCCTGTCGGGCGGCCAGCAGCAGCGCGTGCTCATCGCCCGGGCGCTGGCCGGGGAGCCTGATGTCTTCTTCCTCGACGAGCCGACTGCCGGTGTCGACCTGCCCAACCAGCGGGCGCTGGCGACGTCGCTCGGGGTGCTGAAGGAACGCGGCGCGACCGTGGTGCTGGTGGCCCACGAGCTCGGGCCGATGGCGACGCTCGTGGACCGCGCGGTCGTGATGGCGCACGGCCGGGTCAGCTACGACGGTGAGCCGACCGACGAGGTCACCCTGCATGACCACCACCACCCACGACTCCACCGTCACGACCACACCCCGCACGTCGAGGCACCCCTCGACTCGCTGCAGGAGCGCCCGTGATCGACCTGCTCTCGCACCCGTTCATGATCCGGGCGCTGGTCGCCGCGGCGGTGACCGGCCTGGCCGCGCCCACCATCGGCACCTACCTCGTCCAGCGTCGGCTCGCCCTGCTCGGCGACGGACTCGGCCACGTCGCGGTCACCGGCGTCGCGATCGGGCTGCTCACCGGCACCTCGCCGACCTGGCTCGCGGTGGTGGTGGCCGTCATCGGCGCCGTCACGATCGAGGTCATTCGCGAGCGCGGCCACACCAACGGCGACGTCGCGCTCGCGCTGCTGTTCTACGGCGGCCTGGCGGGTGGCGTTCTCATCACCGGACTCGCCGGTCAGAGCGCCTCGACGCTGCAGACCTACCTGTTCGGGTCGGTCACCAGCGTCTCGCCGGCCGACGTGCTCACGACGATGGTGCTCGCGGTCGTGGTCGTGGCGTTGTGTGTCGGCCTCGCTCCCCAGCTCTCCGCCATCGCCCAGGACGCGGAGTTCGCGCGGGTCGCCGGCGTGAAGGTCCGGGCCTACAACCTGCTGGTCGCGGTGCTGGCGGCGGTGACGGTCACGGTGGCGATGCGCACGGTCGGTCTCTTGCTCGTCTCGGCCCTGATGGTGGTGCCGGTCGCGACCGCACAACAGCTGACGCGCTCGTTCCGCGGCACGATGGCGATGGCGATGGTGCTCGGCCTGGGCGCCGCGCTGGGCGGACTGCTGTTGGCGGCGTACCTCTCCCTCGACTTCGACGCCAACGTCGCACCGGGGCCGAGCATCGTGCTGCTGGCGCTGACCGGCTTCGCGCTCACCTGGCCGGTAGGGGCGTGGCTGCGTAGCAGGGAGGTGGCCCGTGGTTGAGCAGCCGCTACGCCTCACCCGGCAGCGCCAGGCCGTCGCAGACGTCCTGGAGTCGTTCGACGAGTTCCGGTCCGCGAGGGAGATCCACGCCCTGATGCGCGAGCGCGGCAACACGATCGGGCTCGCCACCGTCTACCGGACGCTCCAGCTGCTCGCCGAGCACGACGAGGTCGACGTGATCCGGTCGGCCGAGGGCGAGGCCGGCTATCGCCGGTGCTCCGACACCCACCATCACCACCTGGTGTGCCGCTCGTGCGGCGCGACGGTCGAGGTGGAGGGCCCGGCGGTGGAGCGGTGGACGCGCGCGATCGCCGCCGAGCACGGGTACGCCGAGGTCAGCCACACGCTGGAGATCTTCGGGCTCTGCCCGCGCTGCGCCACCGATCTGACATCCTCACGGGGGTGAAGCGCTCGGTCCGTCCACCCACGCGGCACCCGTCGGGTGCGACACCGCCGAACGTTCCGCGGGACCTCGTGCCGCGCCATGTGGCCATCGTGATGGACGGCAACGGCCGGTGGGCCAAGGAACGCGGGTTGCCGCGCACCGCCGGACACGAGCAGGGCGAGCACTCGTTGTTCGACGTCGTCGAGGGTGCCATCGAGATCGGTGTCGGCGCGATCTCGGCGTACGCCTTCTCGACGGAGAACTGGTCGCGCTCCCCTGACGAGGTGAAGTTCCTGATGGGCTTCAACCGCGACGTCATCCGCCGCCGCCGCGACGAGATGCACGAGCTCGGCGTACGCGTGCGGTGGGCGGGGCGCGCGCCACGGCTGTGGAAGTCGGTCATCCGCGAGCTCCAGGTCGCCGAGGAGCTCACGCGTGACAACGACGTGCTGACGCTGACGATGTGCGTCAACTACGGCGGCCGTGCCGAGCTGGCCGACACGGCGCGGTCGATCGCCCGGGAAGTGGCCGCCGGCCGACTCAACCCCGACAAGGTCGACGAGCGCACGTTCGCCCGCCACCTCTACGTGCCCGAGGCGGCCGACGCCGACATGGTGTGGCGAACGTCGGGTGAGCAGCGGTTGTCGAACTTCATGCTGTGGCAGGCGGCGTACGCCGAGCTGGTGTTCACCGACGTGCTCTGGCCCGACGTCGACCGGACCCACCTGTGGCGGGCCATCGAGACCTACGCCAGCCGCGACCGGCGGTACGGCGGCGCCTAAGAGCAGAGCAGGCCGGCCATGGTCAGCGATGTGGTCAGGTGCTGCGCCGCGTCCGGTGCTGTCAGCCGTCGGCAGAGCACGTCCACAGGGAGCAGGAACCAGTGCCCCTGCTCACACCTGACCTTGCAGTGCTCGATCGGACCATCGGTGCTCTCCAGCACGCATCGCCATTCCACCCGAGCCACCTCCCGGCACTCGGGGCACGTCGTGTTGTCCAGCATGTCAGTTCCTCCCGTTCCCGATATGGAGGGGCAGGGGCCGGTTCCTGATACGCGATCTCGGCTCGCGCTCCATGCGTGGGTCATCGAACAGGAGGCAGGCGTGCTCCGGATCGGCGAGCCGATCCGCGACGCACCGGACGATCTCCGGCGGGAGGCGGCGGGTCCGCCTAGGCTGCGGCGAGACTTGCCGAGCCTGGAGGGGGCCGCAAGGTGCGCCTAGGAGCACTGATCCATGCCGAAACAGTCGCGCCGGAGTCGTGGGCGCCGTTGGCAGAGCTCCTCACCGAGCGCGGCGAGGTAGTGGTCGTACACGCGTACGCGGACTGGTCCTCCCCGAATGTCGCTCGGTGGCTGCCGGTGCTGCGCCGACACGGGATCCAGCTCCGCCACCAGTTCCGGGCCCGGACCACCCAGGACCCGGCGCTGATTGCTCTCACGATGGATGCGATCGAGCTCACGACCGCCGCCCGCCTCGACGGAGTGGTCCTGGTCGGCGACGTCGAATCCACCCTGCCGCTCCTCCAGCGGCTCCGGGAGCGAGGCCTCGAGGTCGTCGTCGCCGGCCCGCCGGCGATCCCGCTCGACATCCGGGACGCGTGCTCCGAGTTCGTCGACCTACGGTCGCTGGGCTCCGGCCCCACCTTCCAGCCCGGTCGCCACAGGGCCTGAGCGGAGCCGCGCCAGCGGATCCGCTGATGGTGGTCGAGCGAGCCGCGCAGCCGAGGCACGAGGCTGCGACCGGCGTGTCGAGACCTGGTGACTGGCGCCGCCAAGGCTCCTATCTCTCTACGTACTGCAGCGACCGGAGCCCGCGCTCGAGGTGCCAGGCGAGGTAGGCGGCGACCATGCCGCTGGCCTCCCGCAGGTGACGCGGGTCGGCGGCGTGGACGACCGGCCAGTCGCCGGCGAGCAGGGCGCCGAGGATGACCAGCGTCTCGGCCGGGGGGCCGGCAGAGCCGGGCAGCTTGCAGGTGCTGCACAGCACCCCGCCGGCGCTGGGGTTGAACCAGCGGTGGGGGCCGGGTTCGCCGCACCGGGCACAGGTGTCGAAGGACGGTGCGTAGCCGGAGACGGCCAGCGAGCGCAGCAGGTAGGAGTCGAGGACCTGCCCTGGCCGGTGCTCCCCCGCGGTCATCGCGCGCAGGCCGCCGACGAGCAGCAGGAACTGCTGCAGGGACGGCTGCCGCTCCTCGGTGACCAGCCGCTCGGCGGTCTCGAGCATCACGCTGCCCGCGGTGTAGCGCTCGTAGTCGCCGCCGAGGTCACCGCCGAAGGGGGACAGCGTCTCGGCCTGGGTCACGACGTCGAGGCTGCGGCCCTCGGCCAGCTGGAGGTCGACGTGCGTGAACGGCTCGAGCCGGGATCCCCAGCGGGACGTGGTCTTGCGTACCCCCTTGGCCACCGCCCGCACCAGCCCGTGGTGGCGGGTCAGCAGGGTGATGATCCGGTCGGCCTCACCCAGCTTGTGGGTGCGGAGGACGACCGCCTCGTCTCGGTAGAGGGGCACCGGCCCATTGTGCCGCGTTCAGGCGCGCGTACGCCGCTGGCCGGCGCGTGTCTGCCAGCAGCCGAGCGCGAAGCCGATGGCGACGCGGGTCAGGCGCTCGGGTCGTGACCGCCACTCGAGGATGCTGTTGGCCCGCACGAACTCGGCGTTCGGCATCTCCTCGGCCAGCATCGCCGCGTCGGCCGCGGGATGGATCGGGTCCGAGGGGTGGCCGATCACGAGGGCCGGAGCCGCGATCCCGCGGCGTTGCCGGGTGCCCGGGGCGATCCGGCCGAAGAAGATCCCGTGGACCGCGGCCGCCACCGAGCCCGGTCGCTGGTCGCACGTGTCGAGGCCGATGCCGACCCAGAACGGCACCATGCCGCGCGGGACGGGGCGGGTGACCCAGCGCAGCGCGTGGATCGTCAGCGGCAGGAACCGGGCGGCGAACAGCAACGGCCCGAACGCCAGGATCCCGGCCTCCAGGGCGTTGTCGAGGACCGGCATCTCCAGGATCAGCCCGCGGACCCGCTCGGGCGCGAGCACGGCGACCTCGAGCGACACGTTGGCGCCCAGGGACGTCCCGCCGATGACAGCCTGGGCGGCGCCGAGGTGGTCGAGCAGGGCGACGACCTGCTCGGCGAAGGCGCTCATCGAGTAGACGAGCGGGTCCTCGGGCCGGTCGGATCGGCCGTGACCGAGCAGGTCCAGGGTCACGACGTGGAGCCCCTCGGCGGCCAGCGCGCGCGCCAGCGGCTCGTGCATCCGCCGCGGCATGAGCTGGCCGTGGAGCAGCACGACCCAGGAGTCGCCGGCGCCGTACTCGGTGTATTCGAGCCGGTCGCGACCGGCCTCGCTCTCGAGGAAGAACTGGCCGATGCGCTCGGAGACCAACATCCGCGCAGACTAGACGATCATCGGCCTCGAAAGGCCACATCTGGACGCCACATCGACCACACTGTCCCCATGAGCTCGGGAGCGCGCTGGTCAGCGCCCGCGGCGACCGCAGCGGCGCTTGTGAGCGTCTACCTGCTCGGATTCTGGGCAGTGTGGTTCACCCCCATATCGGGCTCGATCGCATTCTGGTGGCCGGCCGCCGGCGTCTCGGTCGCCCTCATCGCCATGGCACAGCGCTCGTGGTGGCCGTTTCTCGCGTTCGGCATCGCGCTGGCCTCGTTCCTGGCCAACCTGAGCGGCGGCCGGACGGTGCCGGTCTCCGCCGCCTTCGGCGTCGCGAACGCCGCCGAGGCCGTGATTGCCGGCCTGATGCTCAAGGGGGCCGGCGGCCGGCTGATCCAGCTCGTGGAGCTCAAGGACTTCCTCCGCCTGGTGCGCGCCGCCCTGGCGGGGGCGACCGTGCTCGCGCTGCTGGCGACCACCACGGTCGTCCTCGCCGATCTCGGCCCCTTCCGCGGCACCTTCCGCAACCTGCTCACCTCGCACGCGGCCGCCGTGCTGGTGATCGTCCCGGTGGCGATGACCTGGCGGTTCCGGACCGGCGTCGCGGAGCGGCGGGAGTACGCCGCGCAGATCTCGCTCATGGGACTCGTGACCCTGGCGTCCTTCGGGCCGGAGCACCCCTACCCCGTGGTCTTCGTGACGCTGCCGTTCCTGGTGTGGGCGGCGCTGCGGCTCGATCCCCGCACCGTCACGCTCGAGGTGCTGGCCAGCGCGGTGATGACGGTCCTGTTCACGTCCAGCGGACGCGGGCCCTTCGGCGACACCGGCGAGGGCGGCATCATCCCGCTCGAGCTGGCGCAACCGCTCGTGCTCGGCTACATCCTCACCACGGCCATCATCGCGCTGCCCCTCACCCTGGCGATCACGCAGCGCAGTCGGGCGCTCGCTGCACTCTCCGAGCGCGAGGCGGTCTTCCGGCGCAACTTCACCGAGTCCCTGACCGGCATGCTGCTGCTCGCCGAGCGTGGCGACCGGCTGGAGATCGTCGACGCCAACGACACCGCGCGGGAGATGCTGGACGAACCGGGGCACTCCGTCGTGGGTCGCTATCTCGACCGGGTGCTGACCCAGTCGACGGCGTTGCGCGGCGCCACCCAGACGATGCTCGAAGGGAACCTCGATGGCTGGCGTGGTCACGTCGGGATCACCCACCGCCCCGACAGCCACGTCGACCTCGCGATCTCGCAGATCTCCACCGACTCCGACGCGACGTTCTCGGCGCAGCTGCTCGACGTGACCGCGCTGCACCAGGCGCTCGCCCGCACCGTGTCCGCCGAGCAGCTGACGAGCAGCCTGCTCGACACCGCTCGCTGCATCATGATGATGACCGACATGGCCGGGAACGTGATCCGGGTCAATCAGGCCACCACCCTCCTCACCGGCTTTCCGGAGGAGCAGATCCTCGGCCACCCGTTCTGGGCGACGATCATCGCGGAGCAGCGGGTCGAGGCGGTGCGCGAGATGTTCGCCAGCGGTGACGGCGCCGGCATCCCGGGCACCCGCGAGTCCGACGTCCGCACCAGCACCGGCCCTCCGCTGCGGGTCCTGTGGAACACCGAGCTCGTGCGCGACGAGGACGGCGCGCCGCGCTACGCGGTCATGACCGGCGTCGACGTGACCGCCGAGCGGGCCAGCGCCGGACTGATGGCCAACCTGTTCCAGGCCGGCATCTCGACCGCGATCATCGGGATCGATGCCCAGGGGTGCATCCGGGTGCTCAACTCCGGGGCCGAGTCGCTGTTGGGCTACCAGTCCGACGATCTGCGCGGTCGGCCCTTCATCGACCTGCTCGATCCCGCTGAGGTGCGTGAGCGCACCGGTGGGTCGTCGCTGTCCGACTGGTCGGCTCTCACGGCCAGCCTCGACGGGGGCGCCGAGTCACAGGCGCGGGACTGGACCTGGCTGTCCGCGCAGGGGCGGCGACGTACGGTCGAGATGACGCTGTGCGGTGGCGGCAGTCAGTTCGGTCCCCAGGCGGGGTACCTGGTCCTGGCTCGAGACGTCACCGAGCAGCGCCAAGGGCAGATGATGCTGATGGCGGCCCTCGAGAAGGAGCGGATGGCGGCCGACCGGCTGCGGCAGCTGGACACGGCGAAGAACGAGTTCGTCTCCACCGTCAGCCACGAGCTGCGGACGCCGGTCACGAGCATCGTCGGCTACACCGAGATGCTGGCCGAGGGGTCGCCGGTCAAGCCCGACCCGGCCCAGGTGCCGCTGCTGGACACGATCGCCCGCAACGGCGACCGGCTGATCACCCTCTGCAACGACCTGCTCGCTCTGGCGGGACTCGACACCGGCGGCACCGTGTGGGAGCGCGAGGTCGTCGACCTCTGCGTGCTGGCGCGCCACACCGAGGAGTCGATCCGCCCGCTGGTCCGCGACCGCTCGCTGACGGTGGGCTTCGACCTGCCGGACCACCCGGTGCCGGTCCTGGGAGACGCCCTGCAGCTCGAACGGGTCATGCTCAACCTGCTGAGCAACTCCGTGAAGTTCACACCCGACTACGGCAGTGTCACCACCCGGATCTGGACCGACGCCGGCGAGGCCTGGCTGGTCGTGTCCGACACCGGCATCGGCATCCCCGGCGAGGAGCAGGACGCCCTCTTCCAGAAGTTCTTCCGGGCCTCGACCGCGCAGGCCATGGCGATCCAGGGCACCGGTCTCGGGTTGTCGATCGTCGCCGGCATCGTCGCCGCCCACGGTGGCCGGATCGGCGTCGAGTCGGTCCCCGGCGAGGGCTCCACCTTCACCGTGCGATTGCCGTTGCGCGCGGGACACTAAGGCATGGACCTGCAGGTGCACACCCGCTCGGGCACCGGCTTCGAGCTCCTGGTCGCGGCTGCGGCGGTGGCTGACGCCGACTGGCGGCAGGTCTTCACGCACGGGCCGGCAGCCCACGCAGCGGTACGCCGTACCAACCCCGGCCTGGTCGCCGAGACGCGCCGGTTCGGGCGGTTCGGCTGGATCAACCTCGCCGGGCCCCTGGCCGCGACCAGAGCCGCCGGTACCCGGAGCCGGCTGGTGCAGCTCGTCGAGCGCACCGCCCCTGACGACCTGCGCTGGATCATGGTCGGCGGCCGGCGGCGGCAGCTGCGGACCCGGGTCGCGGACGACGTCGTGCGCTCGGCGCTCGCCGGCGACCGTGCGGCGCTCACGGCCTTGCGAGCCGCGACGGCGGACACCCTGCTCCAGGTGACCCCGTGGCTGCTGCGCACCCCCGGCGAGGAGGTCCGCGAGACGTGTCTCCGCGTGCTGGAGGCCTTCCCCGCGCTGGACGCGCGCGCCCCGTCTGCGACAGCGACGGCTCGGGCGCTCGCCGACCTCGGCCCCGCAGGGTTGCTCGAGCGGGTCGCCCCCGGCATCCACTACGGCCCGGACGTGCTGGGACGTGTGGTCCTCGTGACAAGCGTGCGGACGGCCCCGATCCTGGTCGCCGTCGACGAGATCGACCAGACCGTGATCCTGCACCCGCCGCTGACCGACGGGGGAACGACCGACGCCGGAGCCCAGCTGCGTGAGATCGGGCGCGCCCTCGGCGACGACACCCGGATCCGGGTGCTCCAGCAGCTGCGCACCGCGGAGCGGACCCTGCCCGAGCTCCGCGTGGCGCTGGACGCGCCGCGCACCACCCTGCTGCACCATCTGGCCCTGCTGCGCGCCGCCGGTCTCGTGGAGCTCGGCGTCCGGGCAGGCTCGGAGCCCAACGTCTACGTCCTCTCCCCCGGTGGCTTCGAGACGTTGGCGACGGCAGCCCGCGCGTTCACAACTCGGTAACGGTGTCGAAAAATCTCGACACTAGAACCGGCCGCGCTCTAGTCTCCGGCCATGAGGACGCCGTTCGTCGCGCTGGTTCTGACCCTGGCACTCGCGGGTTGCGGTGGTTCTGAGCAGCCTGAGCCCCGGACCGACTCTTCGGCCTCCACGTCCCCCTCGCCCTCGGAGTCCGTGACGCCGGTCGACGCTGACTACGTCGACGTGGGCGCGGGTCCGGTGGGCATCGCGGCCGGCGAGGACGCCGTCTGGGTGGTCAGCGCCGTCGCCGAGACCGTGTCACGCATCCCGCTCGACGCCCGCAAGCCCGACCTGGTCGTCGACGTCCCCGGCGTACCGCTGCGGGTCGCGGTGGCGTACGGCGCAGCCTGGGTCACGTCGTTCCACGGCGAGAAGCTGGTGCGGATCGACGAGCGCACCGGGAAGATCACCGACCGCATCGCCACCGGGGCGGGACCCGAGGGCGTGACCGACGGCTTCGGCTCGATCTGGCTGGTCGCCCAGGACGCCGGGCAGCTGCTCCGGGTCGACCCGGCGTCTCGGCGCGTGGTGGACCGGATCGACATCGGCGTCGGCGCGCGTCTCGTGACGACCGGTGCCGGTGCCGTGTGGGTGTCCCACTTCGCCGACAACACCGTGCTGCGCATCGACCCCGAGTCCGGCGAGGTCACCGCCTCCGCCGAGCTCTGCGACGGGCCTCAGGGCCTCGCGGTGGTCGCCGGGCAGGTATGGACGGCCTGCACCTTCTCCGACCAGGTTCTCGGGCTGGACCCGCGGACGCTCGAGATGACCACCGACGTGGCGGTCGCCGGCTTCCCCGACCCGCTGACGGTGACGCCCGAGGGCACCCTGCTCGCCGTACCGGAGGAGGGACCCGCCGTGGTCGCCATCGACCCCGTGAGCGGCGAGGTGCTGGAAGAGCGCGTCCTGGCGGAGCTCGCACCCCTGAACGACAGCGCCAACCTCGACGCCGACGTCGTTGCCGGCGAGGTCTGGGTCACCTCACACACCACCGACCGCGTCTACCACCTGCCGGCGCACTGAGCTGGCGGGTCAGCGCGGGACCGGCGCCGTGACGCTGCGGTTCACCGCACTGATGACCGCCTTGAGGCTCGCCGTCACGATGTTGGCGTCGACCCCGACACCCCACAGCACCTCGTCACCGACCAGGCACTCGACGTACGCCGCCGCGACCGCGTCGCCGCCCGCCGACAGGGCGTGCTCGGCATAGTCGAGCACGCGCACGTCGTAGTTCTGGGGCAGGCCGTTCACCGCGTCCACGAAGGCCGCGATGGGGCCGTTGCCGGTGCCCTCGAGGGTCCGCAGCTCGCCGTCGACATAGACGTTGACGGTGAGTGCGTCGCGTTCGCCGGCGGCACTGGAGGTGTGGACCGAGTTGAGCTTCAACGGCACCTCACGGTCGAGGTACTCGGAGGAGAACACGTCCCAGATCGCGTCGGCCGTCATCTCGCCACCCTCGGCGTCGGTGCGGTCCTGGACCACGCGACTGAACTCGATCTGGGCGCGCCGCGGCAGGTCGAGCTTGTGCTCGGCCTTGAGGATGTAGGCGACGCCGCCCTTGCCGGACTGGCTGTTGACCCGGATCACGGCCTCGTAGGAGCGCCCGACGTCCTTGGGATCGATCGGGAGGTAGGGCGCTTCCCACGTGACCTGCTCGACCGGGATGCCCTGCTCGCGCGCCTGCCGCTCGAGATCCTCGAGGCCCTTCTTGATCGCGTCCTGGTGGGACCCGGAGAAGGCGGTGTAGACGAGGTCGCCGGCATAGGGGTGGCGGGGGTGGACCGGCAGCTGGGTGCAGTACTCGACCGTGCGCCGGATCTCGTCGATGTCGGAGAAGTCGACCTGCGGGTCGATGCCCTGGCTGAAGAGGTTCATCCCGAGGGTGACCAGGCAGACGTTGCCGGTGCGCTCGCCGTGACCGAACAGGCAGCCCTCGACACGGTCGGCGCCGGCCATCATCGCCAGCTCGGTCGCCGCGACCGCCGTGCCGCGGTCGTTGTGGGGGTGCAGGCTGATGACGGTGTGGTCGCGGCGGGTGAGCTGCCGTGAGAACCACTCGATCTGGTCGGCGTAGACGTTGGGCGTGGCCATCTCGACGGTCGCCGGCAGGTTGAGGATGATCTCGCGGCCGTCGTCGGGCTGCCACACGTCCGAGACCGCCTCGCAGACCTCGACGCTGAACGGCAGCTCGGTGCCGGTGAAGATCTCCGGGCTGTACTCGTAGCCGATGACGGTGGTGCCCAGGATGTTCTCGGTGTGCTTCATCACGAGCTGCGTGCCGCGGACCGCGATGTCCTTGATCTCGTCGTTGCTGGCGCGGAAGACGACGCGGCGGAACAGGGGTGCGAGCGCGTTGTAGAGGTGGATGTTGGCGTGGTGGATGCCGACCAGGCTCTGGACCGAGCGCTCGATGAGGTCCTCGCGGGCCTGCGTCAGCACCGAGATCGTGACGTCCTCGGGCACCCGTTCCTGCTCGATGAGCTGGCGGACGAAGTCGAAGTCGGTCTGGCTGGCGGCCGGGAAGCCGACCTCGATCTCCTTGTAGCCCATCGACACCAGCAGGTCGAACATCTTCATCTTGCGTGCCGGCGTCATCGGGTCGATGAGGGCCTGGTTGCCGTCGCGCAGGTCGGTGGAGAGCCACCGCGGAGCCTCGGTGACGGTGTGAGACGGCCAGGTGCGGTCGGGGAGGTCGATCGGCTCGAACGCGCGGTAGCGGTGGATCGGCATGCCGGAGGACCGCTGGGAACGGGTGAAGCCGGGGTGCTGCTGCGTCATGGATCAGCCTTCGCTGCGATGCGGGAGCCGGGCATCACGAACACTCCGCGGCGAGGGGTCCGGCGGGATCAGCCCTCGCGGCGGCAAGCAAGAAGCAGGCTGCGGCTCGTCATGACGTCAAGGAGCGTAACGCACTCCGTCGCCACGACGAGCCGCAGCCGTCGGGTGATCAGTGGGTGGAACCGGTCAGCCGCCGGCACCCATGCACTCGGTGAGGGCGGTCATCAGGTTCTGGGTGCCGCCCTCCTGGTCGTTCTTGAAGACCGCGACCAGGAACTCGTGGAGCACGTCGTCGGTGAGCTTCTCCTCGATGCAGGTCTGCGCCTCCGGGGGCAGCTCGCCCATCGCGCTCGTGAAGATCTGCTTGATGTCCGCGCACTCCTGCATGACGTCGGCCGCCGACTCGGCGTCCTCGTCGGACATCTCCACCTGCTCGATGCCGTCGGCGGCCTTGTTCTCCTCGGTGAGGATGCCGTACTCGACGATCTTGTCGGTGCCGATCTCGTCGACGAAGCCGTCGCCGACGCAGTCGGCCTGCTCCTGGGTGACCTGGAACGTTTCGTCGTTGCTGTCCATGATGGAGTCGGCGATCGCCTTGCTGGCCTCGTCGTCGTCTGCCGCCGCCGCAGGCGCCGAGGATCAGGACGAGCACAGCTGTGGCGCCTAGGGTGCGGATCTTCATTGACTTCCCTCCGTTGGTGGTGCGAGCACCTGAGGGTATCCGTCCGGAGAGCCCGGCGCGACGACCAGGCCCTCGGTCGGCAGGTCACGGCTGTGCGCCCACGGTGACCACAACGACGCCAGGCAGGTCGCGGCGTGGATGGCGGCCATGAGGAGGATCGTGGGGCGCAGGCCGACCGTCTCCCCCATCACGCCGGCCAGCAGCGCGGCCACGGGCATGGTGCCGAAGTTGACCACCGCGCTGGCCCCGATCGTGCGTGCCATCAGGTGGGTGGGGACGTAGCGCTGCCGGAACGCGGCTCGGATCACGTTGGCGCCGACGACACCGATGCCGACGAGGAGAGCGCCGAGGGGGATCAGCCAGACCAGCGGTCCGGGTTGGGCCAGGCCGATCAGCAGGGCCGGCGGCCCGCCGAGCAGCATCAGGCCCAGCATCGCCCGGGCGCTGCCGAAGCGGCGGGCACATCGGTTGGCGACCGAGGCGCCGACCAGTCCTCCCGCGCTGCCGGCCGCCATCAGCAGTCCGACCTGGCCCGAGGACACGCCGAGCTCGCGGACCATGAACAGCACGAGCAGGGCGCCGTACCCGGTCAGCGCGAAGTTGCTGAGCCCACCTTGGACCGTCATCCACGCGAGGTAGCGGTCGTGGACGGTGACCCGCATCCCCTCGGCGATGCGGCGGCCGAGCGGCTCGCGGGGCGGGCGGGGCGGCAGTGGCCTGAGCGTCTCCGGCTTGATCCGCCACAGGCAGATGGCGGAGACCACGAAGCTGACGACGTCGAGGACCAGGGCGTACGCCGCGGACATCACCTGCACCATCAGGCCGCCGATGCCGGGGCCGGCGATCTGCATCGCGGCTTCCGTCCCGTAGAGCCGGCCGTTGGCGGCCTCCAGGTCGTCGTCGGCCACGAGCCGTGAGATGAGGCCGGGGTACGACGTACGGAAGAACACCTCCTTCACGCCGCCTGCGAGCGCGACGCCGACCAGGTGAGGCAGCGTGAGCAGGTCGAGCGCCCACGCCACCGGCACCGTCAGGTAGGCGACGGCGGCGAACAGGTCGGCCGCGATCATCACCCGCCGGTGGTCGCTCTCGTCGATCCAGGCACCGGCGGGCAGTCCGAGCACGAGCCAGGGCAACCAGGTGGCGGCGGTGAGAAGCCCCATCCAGAGCGCGGATGCGTCGAACGCGATGACGGCGATGAGCGGGAGGACCACGATCGTGGTCATCGACCCCAGGACGCTGATCGCCTCGCCGAACCACAGCAGCTGGAAGCTGCGGTTGTGTCGGAGCCGCGCCAAGGTGACCTCGGGCGCCGCGGCCTCGGTCACGGCTGGCACGGGAAGCCCCGGGAGAACAGGTAGACCGGCTCGCGGTCGGCGCCGTCGTCAGGCAGCGGCCGGCTGCTCCACCGCATGAAGACGTCCATGACCTCCTCCGCCACCTGGCGCAGCTCTGCGGGCGTCAACCGGGCCCAGGACTGGGTGGCATAGGCGGTCGCGGACCACGCGTCGTCGCTCCCCACGTGGGTGAGCCACGCGGTCACCCGCTCGATCTGGCGGTACCACGCCAGGGCCTCGGCCTCCTCGGCGGCCGCGAGGGCCGCCGGGTCGTCGCGGAACTCGTCGCGCGACCAGCGGGAGCCACGTCCGACCATCCGCCACCACCGCTCGCGGCGGTCCTTGGCGAGCTCGGGCGCCTCCTCGACCAGCCCGGCCTCGTGGAGCACCTTGAGATGGTGGCTCGCGCTGCCCACCGCCTGTCCGGTGCGACCGGCCAACATGCTCGCCGTGCTCGGTCCGTCGACACGTAGCGCGTCGAGGATCCGTGCCCGGTAGGGATGGGCGAGGGCCGACAGCGCCTTGGCGGTGGTCAGCGTGCGGATTCCCTCGCGCTGCCGGACGGGGTACGGGTCTGGTTCGTTCACACCGCCACCCTAGATATACAAGAGTTCTTGTGCAACTGCTCTTGTGGAACACCCGCGGCGGGGAACGCCGGGCGCCCGACGTACGAAACGAGGGGTACCATCGCGGCACTGTTGAGCGAGAGTGACCCGCTGGCAGCACCACACCGATCGGAGGAGGACGCCGTGCGCGCCTGGGCGATCCTCCCGATCACCGTGCTCCTCCTGGCCAGCTGCTCCGGCTCGGCCGAGCAGGGCACCAACACCGACCCGGCCCAGGTCGACGCCGTCGAGACACCCGAGCTCGGTGCCTGCCGCGTGCTCACGCCGGCGGACGTCGCCGAGGCCAGCAACGCCACCCGCATGGTCGACTGCGGCGAACCCCACACCGCCCAGACCTATGCCGTCGGGACGCTCCCGGACGAGCTGTCCGACGTCGCCTACGACGACCCCAGCCTCGGTGACTTCGCCTATCGCACCTGCAGCGAGAAGTTCCAGGCCTTCGTCGGCGGCGACGAGAGCCTGGTGATGCGCACCGTCGCGAGCTGGGCATGGTTCCGCCCGTCCGAGTCCGCCTGGGACGAGGGTGCGCGGTGGTACCGCTGCGACATCGTCGGGGGCGGCGAGGAGAGCGAGTCGTACGTCGACCTGCCGGCCGACGCCAAGGGCCTGCTGTCGGGTCGCATCGGTGACGAGTGGATGGTGTGTGCCGAAGGCCCGACCGTGGCCGGTTCGGCGCGGGTGCCGTGCACTGAGCCGCACGTCTGGCGGGCCGTGAGCACCATCAAGCTCGGCGAGCCCGAGGACGACTACCCGGGCGATCGCCTGGTCGAGGTCAAGACGCGCGACTTCTGTGACCGATCGGTCGGCGCCCTGCTCGGCTACCCCGTCTCCTACGACTTCGCCTACACCTGGTTCCACGAGGCGGAGTGGGAGGTCGGCAACCGGCGCTCCATCTGCTGGGCGAAGACCGAACGGTGATCCGCGCGATCGCCACGCGGCTGGCGCTG
This sequence comes from uncultured Actinomycetota bacterium, assembly GCA_963804845.1. Lineage (GTDB taxonomy): Bacteria > Actinomycetota > Actinomycetes > Propionibacteriales > Nocardioidaceae > Nocardioides. Next base: position 1,915,536 of record CAWDSA010000007.1, read on the forward strand.
AGCCTGCTGGCACTCACCCTGACGGCCGGCTGCACTGGTACGCCGGGCGAGGAGCCGGACTCGGCACCGCCCTCCTCCTCCACGACGGCCAGCGATGGCCCGACGCGCGCGCCGAGACCGCCGGCAGCCCCGCCCGCGGACGCCTGCTACCGCCTCAGCTACGACCAGGCCGTGGCTCCGAGCTCGCGTGCCCCAGCCGTTCCCTGCCGCGGCACCCACGCGGCCGAGACGTTCCACGTCGGTCGTCTCGAGCGCGTCGTCGCCGGGCGGCTGCTCGCCGTCGACTCCCGACGGCTGCAGGACCAGGTCGCGACGACCTGCCCGCGACTGCTGCCCGCGCACGTCGGCGGATCCGAGGAGCAGCGCCGGCTCAGCATGGTGCGGGCCGTCTGGTTCACGCCGACCCTGGCCGAGTCCGATGCCGGTGCCGACTGGTTCCGTTGCGACGTGGTCGCGCTGAGCCGCGACTCCGAGCTCCTGGAGGTCACGGGGTCGCTGTCCGGCGTACTCGACACCGAGGAGGGGCGAGCCCGCTTCGCCATGTGCGGCACCGCCGAGCCGGGAACCGAGGGATTCGCCCGCGTGGCCTGCTCCGAGACCCACACCTGGCGGGCGCTGCGGACCGTCATCCTTCCCGGGCCGGACTACCCCGGCGAGGAGGCCGCCGAGCGGGCAGGCGAGGAGCCGTGCCGCGGTGCTGCCAGGGCACAGGCGCCCGACCCGCTCGACTTCCAGTGGGGGTACGAGTGGCCGACCGCCGAGCAGTGGAGAGCCGGCCAGACCTACGGCATCTGCTGGGCGCCGGCCCCCTAGCCCGTCGAGTGGACGGTTTGTGACCTGTGAGCGGCGGATGTGCGACCTCCCGGGCGCCCCATTTCCTCCGCTCGAGCGACACAAACCTTCCGTTCGACTAGAAGCCGAGCTTGCGGAGCTGGCGGGGATCGCGCTGCCAGTCCTTGGCGATCTTGACGTGGAGGTCGAGGAAGACGGGGGTTCCGAGGAGGGACTCGATCTGCTGTCGCGCGCGGCTGCCGACGTCGCGCAGGCGGGCGCCCTTGTGGCCGATCACGATCCCCTTCTGCGAGGACCGCTCGACGTACAGGTTGGCGTGGATGTCGAGCAGGGGCTTGTCGTCGGGGCGGTCCTCGCGCAGTCCCATCTCCTCGACGACGACCGCGATCGAGTGGGGCAGCTCGTCACGCACGCCCTCCAGCGCTGCCTCGCGGATCAGCTCGGCGACCAGCTGCTCCTCGGGTGCGTCGGTGAGGTCGCCGTCGGGATAGAGCTGCGGGCCTTCCGGCATCAGCCCGACGAGCAGATCCGCCAGCAGCCCGACCTGGTCACCGGAAATCGCCGAGACGGGCACGATCTCGGCCCACTCCGTGCCGGTCTCGCGACCGAGCTCGACGATGTCGGTGAGGTGCTCGGCGATGCGCTGCGGCGTGACGAGGTCGGTCTTCGTGGCGATCGCGACCCTCGGCGTACGACGGACCCTGGCCAGCTGGCTCACGATGAACCGGTCGCCCGGACCGATCTTCTCGTTGGCCGGGAAGCAGACGCCCACGACGTCGACCTCGGCCCAGGTCGTGCGAACCAGGTCGTTGAGGCGTTCCCCGAGCAGCGTGCGCGGCCGGTGCAGCCCGGGTGTGTCGACCAGGATCAGCTGGGCGTCGGGGCGGTGCAGGATCCCGCGGACGACGGTGCGCGTGGTCTGCGGCTTGTCGGAGGTGATCACGATCTTCTGGCCGATCACCGCATTGGTCAGGGTCGACTTGCCAGCGTTGGGCCGGCCCACGAAGCAGGCGAACCCGCTCCGGAACTCTGCGTCAGTCATCGTCACTCATCACGCGCCCTGTCGTAGTCAGCCCAGATCTCGTCGTCAGTCTTGCCCGCCGCCTTGCCGGCCCGCCAGATGGGACCGGGATCGACCGCCCGCGGCTGCCGCTCCGCCCCGCCCCGCCAGTAGCCCATGACGTCGTACGCCGAGGGGGCCAGCCGACGCTCACGCATCAGGTGCTTGCGGATGGCCCGCATCTGCGACGACTCCCCCGCCATCCAGAAGTAGCCCTCACCCTCGGGCCACTCGATGCCCTCGACGACCTCCGCGAGCCGACTGGAGCCCGGGCCGGGCGGGTCGAGCCAGGTCACGTCGGCGGTCGAGGCCAGGTAGCCGCCGAGGTCATCGGGCACCTCGGCCCAGACCCTGGTGGGCAGGTCGGGATGGGTCTCGACGATCCGGGCCATCGCGGGCATGGCGGTGAGGTCTCCGACGAGCAGCAACCAGCGCGGCATCCGGCGGCAACGCGAACGAGCCCTTCGGCTCCGTGACGACCACGGTGTCGCCCGGCGCAGTCGCGCGAGGCCCACTCGGTGACCAGTCCGACGTCGTGGACGACCACGTCGAGGACCAGCGAGCTCGCCGTCCCACGCTCGCACGGTGTAGTAGCGCGACTGGAACTGCCCGGGCACCACCAGCCCGACCCACTCGTCCGGGACACCGGTCGAGGTGAACCCGTCGAGACCGCCCAGGGTCAGCCGGACCAGGTGCGGGGAGAGCTCTTCGCGAGCGCCGACGGTCGCGTCGTACGCCCGGGCTCGCGTGGTCACTTCCCGAGGGTAGTCACCACGTCGGGCGGAGCGGGAATCCGTTCTCCCCGTCGTCAGCTGGTGCGGGCGGCGAGCACGTGGTGGAGCTGGATCTCGTTGCGCTCGAAGCCCAGCCGCGAGCCGGCCATGTAGAGACCCCAGACCCGCGCCGTGCCCTCGCCGACCTCCGCGACGGCCTCGTCCCAGTGGTCGCGCAGGTTGCGGCACCAGCCGGCGAGCGTCAGCGCGTAGTGGCGCCTCAAGTTCTCCTCGTGCATGACTTCGAGGCCGGAGTCCTGGGCCACCGTGATGATCCGGCCCGACCCGGTCAGCTCCCCGTCCGGGAACACGTAGCGGTCGAGGAACGAGCCGATGTCCTGCCGTCGGTTGTGCGACCTGGTGATGCAGTGGTTGAGCAGCCGACCGCCGGGCGCGAGACGGTCGCGGAGGTGCGCGAAGTACGCCGGGTAGTTGCGGACGCCGATGTGCTCGGTCAGGCCGATGGAGCTCACGGCGTCGAATCCGGTCTCGAGGACGTCGCGGTAGTCGAGGTGGCGCACCTCGGCCAGGTCGCCGAGCCGCTCGCGGTCGATCGCCTCCTTGGCCCACGACGCCTGCTGCCTCGAGAGCGTGACGCCGAGGGCCCGGACGCCGTACTCGCGTGCGGCGTGCCGGACCATGCCGCCCCAGCCGCAGCCGACGTCGAGCAGTCGTTGACCGGGCTTGAGGTCGAGCTTGCGGCAGATCAGGTCGTACTTCTCGGCCTGCGCCTGCTCCAGCGTCGCGTCGGCCGTCGGGTAGACCGCGCACGTGTAGGTCATCGAGGGCCCGAGCACCAGCTCGTAGAACCGGTTCGACACGTCGTAGTGGTGGGAGATCGCGTCGGCATCGCGACCCTTGGTGTGGCGCAGCCCTTCGACGTTCCGGCGCCAGCGCGGCGGCGCCTCCATGGGCGGCGGTGGCGGCGGGCGGAGGGTGCCGAGGCCGAGCGAGCGGACCACGGCGAGTGCTTCCGCGGGGGTCGGCGTCCGGAATCCCAGGCGGCTCTGGAGATGGACCAACGCGTCGTAGGGGTCGCCGGGGTGGACGCCGTGGATCAGGAGGTCGCCGGTGACGTACGCGCGGGCCATGCCGAGGTCGCCCGGGGCGGTCAGCAGGTAGGCAAGCCCGCGAGGGCTGGTCAGCTCCAGGCCGAGCTCGGCATCGCTCGGCCCGGCCGCGCTGCCGTCGTACGCCGTGAAGCGCACCGGCACGCCGTCGCGCACGAGGGAGTCGACCGCTGCCGCGATCGTGAGGGTGGTCATCGTCGTCTCACCGCCTTGTCGTAGAGCGTGGTCAGTCGGCCGTCAGGATCGTAGGCGGCCTTCACCCGAGCGAGGTGTGCGCCGTCGTAGAGGGCGTCGAAGGTGGCGCGGTCGTAGAACGACTCGGAGTAGAGGCTCTTGTGACCGCCGAGCTCGTGGACGACCTGCTCGATGGCACGGTTGAGAGGAGCATCGGCCGCGTCGGGCCCGACATGGACGGTGCCCCAGAAGCCGACGTTGACGTAGCACCGGCCGGGCTCGAGCGGATACGTCGGCCACGACCCCTGCGCCACGACCGGGCACAGCCACACCGGACGCATCCCCACCTCGGCGTCGAACCAGGCGAGGAACTCTGCCAGTCGTTCGACAGGCACCTCGACGTCCTGCACGACGCGCTCGCGCTGCGGCCGCCCCGCGCGGCGGTCGAGGCGGTCGGCGATCGCGAAGCGACGGTCGAGCCCGAGCAGCCGCATGTAGACGTCCGAGCGACGCCACCGGCGCGGCCACAGCCGGCGTACGACCGGGTGCTGGGCGCCGAACGCGCGAGAGCACCAGAACCAGTCGGTGTCCCAGCGCCAGAGGTAGTCGTGGATGGTCAGCAGATCCGTGTGCCGCGCCTGGACCGAGCGGTAGTAGACGCTCGTGCCGGTGTAGTCGCTGGTCGGACCGGCCTCGTCGGTCCAGCGCGCCAGCGTCAGGTAGCACTCCCCCGGCGCAAAGGCCACGCCGTCGAGGCCGTCGACCCGCTCGCCGTCGAGCTGGCCGGTGTCCACGATCTCCTGCACGACCTGGGAGAGCCGGCGGTCCTCGACCCGGACGTGGCGCAGCGAGACGTACGGCGGCACCGCCTCGAGCCGGACGACCAGCCGGGTCGCGTAGCCGAGTGAGCCGTAGGAGTTCGGGAAGGCGTCGAAGAGCTCGTCGCCCGGACGGACCGTGACGACCACGCCGGCGCCGGTGAACACGTCCATCTCGAGCACCGACTCGTGGGGCAGCCCGTGGCGGAAGCTGGTCGCCTCGATGCCGAGCCCGCTGACCGCCCCGCCGATCGTGATGGTGCGGAGCTGGGGGACCACGAGCGGGATCACGCCGAGCGGCAGCGTGGCCGCCACCAGGTCCTCGTAGGTGCACATCCCCTGCACCTCGGCGGTGAGGGCGACCGGGTCGACCGCCAGCACGCCGGTGAGGCCGGAGACGTCGAGACCCGGCGTCGCGGACGGCGCCCGGGACCGGAACAGGTTGGTCGTCGACTTTGCCAGTCGAACCGGTGCGTCCGGCGGCACCCCGGCGTACGACTTCGTCAGCCGCGCCACCGCAGCTTCGTGGAGTCCCCCGGTCATCGTGCCGACCACAGGTGCCACCGTACTCGCGCTTCGGGGCCGGCCCCCTCGGCGGGGGGTCCGCGGGGGCCGGCTACGGAAGCGGCCCCCCGCACCTTGGTGCGGGGAGCCAGCGTGCCCGTGGGCCGAGCACGCGCTCGTCGGGGTCCGGGGGGACGGACGTCCTGCGAGCCAACGAGGGAGCAAAGAAGTGGTTTGCCAACCTCGTGTGACCTGACTTTACACCCGAGTACAGGCTCCGGAGGGAAAACGAGACAATCACTTCTGCCTCCTCTGGCACACGAAATACAGGCCTCAGGCGTGAACCGGTACTCGTCGGTAAAGAAATAGCAGGCCACGCCCCTTCCCGATTTGCCTCGGGATGCATCATGCTGGGCGCGACCGCGTTCAACTTGTTTGCTCAGAGGGAGAAACAAACATGTCTCGTCAAGCCAGGATCAAGATCGCTGCTCTCGCCACTGCTGTGCTCGCCACGCTCGGCACCGTCGGCGCCACCGCCTCGATCGCAACCCCCGACGCCAAGCCCATGTACAAGACCGGCAGCTGGTGCTGCTGACAAGGAGTCAGTCGATCGCGATCTGAGACATCACATCGACGGTCGTGCGGCTACGTAGGCCGGTGGCCGCTGCAGCGCTGCGGTAGGCGACTCGGGCTGTCTCGAAGTCACCCACGTCCTCCAGCAGTCCAGCAAGCTCGAACCACAGTTGGGCCGCGTTTCGATCGGCACCAATCCCGGTGAGCAGCATGACCGCCTCGCGGTAGGCGCCTGCGGCTTCCTCAGCGCGCCCGGAAGCGGCCAACACCTGACCCTCCACCGCCTTGGCCTCGGCTGCGATGTCAGGTCCACAGGCGATGGCTGCCGCGTACACCTGGACACTGACCTGCTCTGCACTCTCGAGATCGTGATCGAGCAGGAATGCGCGGGCCCGGAAGACATCGCTGCGTGCAAGATCTACGGCGCTCGCACTGGAGTGCCGGAATTCCTCGGCGGCACGGTCGAGTTCGAGCCGTCGCGGCCGCGACCTCCGGGGGATCAAGCCGCAGTTGCATATCAGCCAATGCAATCCGGAGCCGGCCCAGGTTGCGGGCATCATGCCCTTCTGACAGAAGTGCCAGGGCGCGCTCCGCCAGCGGGATCGCGTCGCTGACTGACCCCTGACGTGACTCCATCATGCTGGCGTTCCAGTACGCGGAAGCTCGGGCCTGAGGCGACTCCAGCTGCTCAGCCTTGTCGATCGCCTTGCGGCAGGTTCGTACCGCCTGGCCGGTGTCGCCCCGCTCGAAGTAGGCCGCTGCCACCGTGACCGCGAGCTGGACCGCCTCGTCAGTGCTGTCGAGCGGGGTGCCACTCATCTCGATGAGCACCCGTTCGCCGATGTCGATAGCGAGATTGAGGTCTCCGGACTCGCGGTAGCAGCGGCTGAGAGCGATCGCGGCCTTGAGACCGATGGCGGAACCGGCGCGCGACGTCGCCAACGGCTCCAACTCGAGGATGGCATCGTTGACGCTGCCCTGCTGCTCCAGTGCCCGCGCGACCAGGTATTGCGCGCGTTCAGACATCTCGCGGTGTGACAGGGCTCGGGCACGGTCGCGCGCGCTGCGCGCGCTGGCCTCGGCCTCCACGGCGTCGCCGGTCTCGAGGGAGAGCTCGGCGAAGTCGAGGCTCAGCTTGATCGCGTCCTGCTCGCGTGCCGTCGGGCCGCGCAGCAGCTCGTCGATGGCGATGTCGAGCCGAGATGCCAGCTGCTCGAGCACCGCGGTGTTGGGCCGGCGCTGCCCTGATTCGATCCGGGAGATGTAGCCGACCGAGACAAATTCACCGGCCAGATCGGTCTGGGTCCAGTCCCGCGCGAGCCTCGCGGCACGCAGCCGGTCGCCCAGGACGTGGGTATCGATCTCCTGCAACAGCAGCGCGTCGGCGGTATCCATGACCCGATTGTGACTGACGCAGGCACATTCTGGTCAAGTATTCCGACAAGTAGTTTCATCCGTAGTGGAGAAGGCCCGCCCGGTCTAGGCTTGCGGTGCCCGGGGGGACCGGGCGTCACGCGTGCGTCCGGAGATGCACGCGTGACGTTTATTTACGGGGAAGTTGCCCGTCCTCCCCCGGCGAGTCGGCTCGTCAGGTGGTGGAGGAGTCCACGATCGTGCCGCGCCCATCGCCGCGGTGCACCACGACGCCGGCTCCGGCGAGGTCGCGCACGGCCTCCAGGCCCTTGAACTGGTCTGCACCAGTGAGCACGACGACCGCCTCCAGGGCTCGCGACCCGGACGCGACCGCCATCGCCACACACACCTCGAGCGCGGACAGGCGCAGTGAGGGAAGATCGACCGTCGCGGCGGCGTAGGTGCGACCGTTCTCGTCGCGGACCGCGGCGCCCTCGGCGGCCCCGACCCGCGCCCGGGTGGCGCGCGCAAGCGTCACCAGCTTGGCGTCCTCGGCGGACAACGGGGTGGCAGTGTCACTCATCTGGGTCACTCATCCGGGTCGTGCTCCTCGGTGGCCGTGGTGCGCCTGATCAGCACCGTGCCGACCTTGTTACGGCGACCCGCCGTGTCCTCGGCCTCGAACCGGAGCCCGTGCGCCTCGACGCTCGACCCCGGGATCGGCACCCGGCCCAGGTGCTTGGCCATCAAGCCGCCGACACTGTCGACGTCCTCGTCGTCGACGTCGAAGCCGAACAGCTCGTCGAGGTCGTCGATGGGATAGCGCGACGAGACCCGGGTTGCTCCGTCCTCGAGCACCTCGACCTCGATCTCCTCCTCGTCGTACTCGTCGGTGATCTCGCCGACGATCTCCTCGAGCACGTCCTCGATGGTGACCAGGCCGGCGGTGCCGCCGTACTCGTCGACGACGACCGCGATGTGCTGGCGCATCGCCTGCATCTCGGTGAGCAGGGCATCGACCGGCTTCGAGTCGGGGACGTAGATCGCCTGCCGCATGACCTCCTCCACCCGCTGCGTGAACTCCACGTCCGGGTCCTCGAAGTCGCGGCGGACCACATCCTTGAGGTAGGCGAACCCGAGGACCTCGTCGAGGTTCTCGCCGATCACCGGGACCCGCGAGAACCCGCTCCGCAGGAAGAGCGACATCGCCTGTCGCAGGTTCTTGTGGCGCTCGATGTAGACCACGTCGTTGCGCGGCACCATCACCTCACGGGCGGTGGTGTCGCCGAGCTCGAACACCGAGTGGATCATCCTCCGCTCTCCGGACTCGATGACCGCCGAGGCCTCCGCGAGGTCGACCAGCTCCCGCAGCTCGGTCTCCGTCGAGAACGGACCCTCGCGGAATCCGCGGCCAGGGGTGATCGCATTACCGACCAGGATCAGCAGCCGTGGGATCGGACCGAGGATCCTCGTGACGGCGGACAGGGGCGCAGCGGTGAGCAACGCGACGCGTTCGTCGTGCTGGCGGCCGAGGGTGCGAGGGGCGACGCCGATCACGACGAACGAGACGACCAGCATCACGGCGATGGTCGTCGCGGCGGAGCGCCAGAAGTCGCCGTCGAAGGCGTCACGTACCAGTCCGGCGACCAGCACGATCGCGGCGATCTCGCAGAGCAGTCGTAGCAGCAGCGCGGTGTTGAGGTAGCGGGGCGCGTCGTCCAGCAGCGCCACCAGTCGCTTCGCGCCCGCCTTGCCCTCGTCGACGAGCTCGGCGGCTCGGGCGCGGGAGTACGACGAGAGCGCGGCGTCGGCCGCCGAGAAGAGTCCGGCGAGGATCACCAGAGTGGCGGCTGCCGTCAGCAGCCACGCGTCACCCGCGTTCACCGCTGATCGGACCCGACGCCGGACGCGCGCCACTCGGCGAGCAGCTCGTCCTGGAGCCCGAACATCTCTCGGTGCTCTTCAGGCTCGGCGTGGTCGTAGCCCAGCAGGTGGAGGATGCCGTGGACGGTCAGCAGCTCGACCTCCGCGAGGGTGCCATGTCCGGCTGTGGCTCCCTGCCGCTCCGCGACCGCGGGGCAGAGCACCAGGTCACCGAGCACGCCGTCGACCGGCTCCTCGTCGAGCAGGCCGGGCCGCAGCTCGTCCATGGGAAAGGCGAGCACGTCGGTCGGCCCGTCCTTCTCCATCCACTGTTGGTTGAGCTCGGCGATGGTGGCCTCGTCGACCGCCTTGAGGCACAGCTCGGCCTGAGGGTGGACCCGCATCCGGTCCATGACGAACCGGGAGAGACCGGCCAGCCGCGAGACGTCGAGGTCGTGTCCGGACTCGTTGAGGATCTCGATGCTCATGGTCGGTGCCGGCCCTCCGGCCCCGACGCGGCCGGGCCGCGCACGTCGTACTCCTCGTAAGCGGCGACGATCCGGCCGACCAGCTTGTGACGTACGACGTCGTGGCTGGTGAGCCGGTTGAAGCCGACGTCCTCGACGCCGGTGAGGATGTCCTCGACGACCTTGAGCCCGGAGCGCGTGCCGCCCGGCAGGTCGATCTGGGTGACGTCGCCGGTGACGACCATCTTCGAGCCGAACCCGAGCCGCGTCAGGAACATCTTCATCTGCTCGGGCGTGGTGTTCTGGGCCTCGTCGAGAATGATGAAGGAGTCGTTCAGCGACCTGCCCCGCATGTAGGCCAGCGGTGCGACCTCGATGGTGCCGGCGGCCAGCAGCTTGGGGATCGACTCGGGGTCGATCATGTCGTGGAGCGCGTCGTAGAGCGGACGCAGGTACGGGTCGATCTTCTCGCTCAGCGTGCCGGGTAGGAACCCGAGCCGCTCCCCCGCCTCCACGGCCGGACGGGTCAGGATGATCCGGTTGACGTTCTTGGCCTGCAGCGACTGGACGGCCTTCGCGACGGCGAGGTAGGTCTTGCCGGTGCCGGCGGGGCCGATGCCGAACGTGATGGTGTGCTTGTCGATCGAGTCGACGTAGCGCTTCTGGTTCAGCGTCTTCGGCCTGATCGAGCGGCCCCGGTTGGACAGGATGTTGAGCGAGAGGACGTCGGCCGGTCGCTCGGTCGTCTCCGCGCGCAGCATGCCCAGCGCCCGCTCGACCGTCTCGGTCGAGATGCCCTGGCCGGTGCGGATGATGGTCACGAGCTCGTCGAGCAGCCGCTCGGCCAGGGCGACCTCGCCCGGGTCGCCCTGGAGCGTGATCCGGTTGCCGCGGACGTGGAGCTCGGCGTCGAAGGCGCGCTCGAGCATGGCAAGGTGCTCGTCGCCGGGACCGAGCAGGCTCACCATGTCGATGCTGTTGGGCACGACCACCGTGTGGCGGGTGCCTGGAGTGTTCTGGGTGTCAGTCATGGAGATTCCATGCTACGCAGGCGATCGGCAGGCTCCCACTCCTTAAGGACGGGTGACCTGCAGGATGCCCAGGCACATCTCGTCGGTGGTGCCCTCACCCCAGACGACGTAGCGCTCCTTCTGGCCCTCGAAGGCCGGCAGCTTGTCGCGCAGCCACTGGGCGTGGGTGCACGTGACGCGCACCGTGTCGGACGCCTTCAGCTGCACCGGCCGGATCGCCGTCGCGCCCTGGTCGTCGAAGTTCCACACGGGAATGTCGAGCACGGTTCGGGCTCGGTCGGTGCCGGGATTGACCTCGACCTTGATCGAGCGCCCGAGCAGGTGCATGTGACCGGCCACGCCCTGGATGGTCATCGACTCCGCGATGGTGCGCGTGCAGGACTGGGTGGGGCCAGCCTCCGGCGTGCCCCCGCACAGGAGGTACAGGGCGTCGGCCGTGGCCCCAGGACCTTGACCGAAACGCTGCTTCACGTCGGCGAGGGCGGCCTGGCGGTCGCACAGCGGGGACGCGTCGCGGCCCGGGCGACAGGGCAGCTCGACCGGAGCCGGGAGCAGCATCGTCTCGAGCGGGGTCATCGTCGCACCCTCCGGCGCGAGCCGCAGCTGGGCGGCCGACACGTCGGCGTCGTCTCCCACCATCAGGTTGTAGTGGACCTGCATCACGATCTGGCTGCCTTCGTCGAGCTCGACGCCGAGCCCTGGGCGCAGCACCGACTCGCGGCCTCCGGGCGCCCACGCCCCCAGCCACTGGGCGTCATCGACGTCGGCGAAGTCGTTGACGCCGCTGCCACCGAAGCAGGTCCAGCCGGGTCCCTCGTCCTCCGCGTCGACCGACTCGGCCGTGGCCACCTGGTGGGGCGGCACCCGGAACAGGATCACGTGGTGGACGACGTCACGATTGCCGGGCAGCACGTGGGTGCCGGTCAGGTAGGAGTCGCGCTCGAGGCGCGGGTCGAGCAGGAAGCAGCGGTAGTCGTCGGTGCCGACTCCGGTCGGCGCGCTGGGCGTGTAGGGCTCGGCCATCGAGAGCGTCAGCCTGCGCTCTCCTTTCCGCAGCGCGACCGGCTTCGGGTCCTTGCCGGAGTGCTGGTGGGCGGGCTCGGAACCGTCGCTCGCGCCCGCGGTGTCCGGCTCGGGCGACGTCTTCGGTGACTCATCGGGTCCGCACCCGACGAGGGCCAGGACGGCGACCAGGCTCAGCGCGAGGACTGCGGACATGCGGCGATGGAGCATCATGCGTCCCGTCAGCCTGGGGGCCAGGTCATCGACCGGCCCCCCAGGACGTGGAGGTGGGTGTGGAACACGCTCTGGCCGACCCCGGCGCCGGTGTTGAACACCATCCGGTAGTCATCGAGGCCTTCGCGCGACGCGACCTCGGCTGCGGCAGCGACCAGGGCGCCGACCAGGGTGGGGTCGGCGGCGGCGGTCTCGGCAGCATTGGTGGCGTGGTCGCGGGGTACGACGAGGACGTGGGTCGGCGCGACCGGGTTGACGTCACGGAACGCGACCACGTCGTCGGTGATCAAGACGATGTCGCCGGGGATGTCGCCCGCGATGATCTTGCAGAAGAGACAGTCGTCCGACGCGGTCATGCACTCATGCTAGGAGACGATTCCGCCTCGGCGGGCCGGGAGATGGCACTGGTGGTACGGCCGGGCAGCTCGACGACGAAGGTGGAGCCCCGGCCGAGCTCGCTGTCAACGGTCACGACGCCACCGTGGGCGACGACGACGGCCTGAACGATCGCCAGGCCGAGCCCGGAGCCCTGGACCTGCTGAACCTCCGGCTGGTGACTGCGGAAGAAGCGCGTGAACAGCCGCTCACGGTCGGTCTGGGAGATGCCGAGGCCGGTGTCGCCGACGACGATCCGGTTGACCGTGCCGTTCGACTTCAGCGACACCATGATCCGGCCGCCGTCCGGCGTGAACTTCGCGGCGTTGAGCAGCAGCTGATGGACGGCCTGCTCGACCAGCTTCGGATCACACTCGTGGCGGATCGGGTCGGGTGGCAGCCGCAGCGACAGGTCCAGCCGGCGGCCGTCGATCCGTCCCCGGAGGTCGTCGTACGCCGAGGAGACCAGCGTGCGGAGGTCGACCTCGGTCTGCTGCAGCTCCAGGTCGGGGTCCTCCACCCGAGTCAGGGTCAGCAGGTCCTGGATCAGCAGCAGCATCCGCTGACCGTTCCGCTCGATGCGGTCGACGAAGGTGCGGGCGCCAGCATTCGCGGTCGGGTCGTCGAGCTCCTCCTGGAGCATCTCGGCGTACCCGAGGATGCTCGCCATCGGCGCGCGCAGCTCGAGGCTCATGGTGGCGAGGAACTGTTCGGTGCCACTCTCACCCTGGTTCTCGTCGGTGACGTCACGACCCGCGAAGAGGTAGCCGGTGGTCTCGCCGCTCGACGTACGGATCGGGGCGAGCGTCATCGACAGCATCCGCCGCTCTCCGTCGGGGCGCGCGAACGGCCACGCGAGCGGTTGCCGTTGGTCACCGGCAACCAGACCGGCCGCCACCGCTGCGAACGTCTGGTCGGTACGCAGCGCGAGGGCCCACGACGCGATCACGGCCTCGTCGAGGAAGAACGAGGGCGTGCGGCCCAGCGCGCTGATCTCACTGACGCCCACGACCGCTGCCGCGCCCGGGTTGAAGCGCGTGATGGCGCCGTCGAGGTCGGTCGTGATGAGGACCGTGACCGTGCGGGCCGCGAAGATCTCGCTCAGCAGCCCGGCGTTCACGTCGGCGTCGTCCTGGGCGTCGTCGAGGTCCAAAGCCAACGACCGCGTGTTCATCACCGCCAAGCCGGCAGCGATGGCGATCAGGAGGGCCGCGACCGACAGCGCAAGCTCGACCGGGTTGCCGAGCAGGTCGGCAGCAAGGACTCCTCCGGCGGCGACCACGAGGAGGACAGGCGCAGCGAGGAGCCGTAGCCATGACGTCAAAGCGGTCTCTCCTTCCGGACGGGGGGATATCCGGGCGGGCTCTAGCGCAACCGTAGGGCGGCAGGACCGTCTGCGTCCTCGGAATCAGCGAGCCGGTCGTGTCAACCGCTACCCGGATCCGTGCGTCCCACTAGCGTGCTCACTCATGCGACCCCCTTCCCCGTCCCCGCCGTGACCGGCGAGGCCCGGGCGTGGGACGCCGACACCGCCCTGGAGCAGCTGTACGCCGCCCACTGGCGATCACTGGTGCGGTTGGCCGTGCTGCTCGTCCACGACAACGGGCTCGCCGAGGAGATCGTGCAGGACGCGTTCGTCGCGGTGCACGACCGCTGGCGGCGGCTCCGCGACACCGACAAGGCGCTCGCCTACCTGCGACAGACGGTCGTCAACCGGGCCCGCTCCGCGCTGCGCCACCGCGCGGTCGTCGCCCGCCACGTGGCCCGCGGCACCCGCGACATCGACGCACCCGGCAGCGACGACGGCGCCCTGGTGACCGAGCGCCGCGACGCCGTCCTGGCCGCGATGCGGTCGCTCCCCGACCGCCAACGCGAGGTGATGGCGCTGCGCTACTACGCCGAGATGTCCGAGGCCGAGATCGCCGACGCGATGGGCATCAGTCGCGGTGCCGTGAAGAGCCACGCGTCCCGGGGCGCCGCCGCACTGCGGACGGCGCTCGCCGACTACCTGGAGGAGCGGTCATGACCCGCCACGACATCGACGACCGGCTCTCCGAGCTGCTCCGCGACGCGGTCGCGGACGTCGAGCCGTCCGACCGGCTCGGCGAGCTGCGCGCCCGTACGTCGGCGCCGTCCTCGCGTCGCTGGTGGATCGCGGCCGGCGGCTCGGCGCTGGCGACCGCCGCAGCCATCACCGCGATCGCGCTGGTGGTCAACAGCCCGTCCCCGACCGCGCAGCCGGGTCCGTCCAACACACCGAGTGGTTCGGTGGCCGAGGAGACGCCGGCACCTCCGACCGGCGACCAGAAGGCCGTCGCCGCCTACTTCGTGGGCGACACCCCACGCGGACCCCGCCTCTACCGGGAGTTCCAGCAGGTCGTCGACCCGTCGCCGGGGCTGGCCGGGCTGGAGCTGCTCGAGTCCGGGCCCGTGGACCCGGACTACACCAGACCTGTGGCCGGCGGGCTCGTTCGGCGCTGTCTCCGACCCGGAGGGCGGCATCGTCCACGTGACGCTGGCCGACGGCGCTCCGGCTGACCCGTCGCCACTGGCCGTGCAGCAGGTCGTCTACACCGTCCGCGCCGGCTTCCAGGAGCCGCTTTCGGTCGTGCTGCACAGCGAGGACTCGGCCACGGAGGCCGTCCCGCGCTGCACGCCGCAGCTCGACGTGCTGTCCCATGTGAACCTCTCCGACCCGTCCGAGGGCCAGGTCGTGACGGCGACACCCTGCACATCGACGGCGTGGCCAACTCGAACGAAGCGAACCTCGTCTACACGATCGAGAGCGCGGACGGGGGGAGCGGCAACGGGGGCAACCTCACCGCCGAGGGCTGGATGGGCACGCGGCTGTTCCCGTTCTCGGGCGACATCGACGTGTCCTCCTACGTTCCGGGCACCTACACCCTCACGGTGGAGACCGACGACCCGTCGGGCGGCGCCGAAGGCTTCGGTCCGTTCTCCGACTCCCGCACGTTCGTCATCGAGTGAGAGGCACCGCCATGCGCATCAGACTCCTGACACCTGCGGCCGCAGTGCTCTTCCTGCTCGGCGCCTGCTCCGACCAGACCCCGGTCGCCGACGACGGCCCGACACGCGGCGCCGACCGCGACACCGAGACGCCCGGCGAACCCTCCGACAACCCGACCGACTCCCCGACCTCCGAGGGGAACGGCAGCGGAGCGACCGTCCCGGCGTACTTCGTCGGACGACACCGATCGCGCCGGCCTGCGGCTCTACCGGGAGTTCCAGCGCGTCGACGGTGACCCGCTCGAGGCAGCCGCGGATCTGCTGACCTCCGGATCGTCGCTCGACCCCGACTACCGGACCCTGTTCCCCGGCGGGGCGTTCGAGAGCGTCGAGTACGCCGCCGACGCCGGCGCGATCATCGCGACCGTGCCCGACGACGGTTGGAACACCCGCGCCCCGGGGATGTCGGCGGCGGAGGCGAAGCTGGCGGTGCAGCAGCTCGTCTACACGCTGCAGGGTGTCCAACAGGAGCGGGTGCCTGTGGTGGTGCAGCTCGGCGGCTCCCCCGTGCCGTTGTTCGGCATCGACACCGCCGGAGGCCTGACCGCCGCGCCGCCGCTCGACGTCCTCTCCCACCTGAGCCTCACCACCCCCGAGCAGGGATCCGCCGTCGACGGACGGCACCTTGGAGATCTCCGGGGTCGGCAACAGCTTCGAGGCCAACGTCCGCTGGGAGATCCGTCATGGCGACGAGGTCGTCCTGGACGGATTCGCCACGATGGCGGGCTGGATGGAGCCCAAGCTCTTCCCCTTCGAGACCACCGCCGACATCTCCGACCTGGCGCCCGGCGACTACACGCTCTGGGCCACCACCGACGACCCCTCCGGCGGCACCGAGGGCATCGGCGCGATGATCGACGACAAGGACTTCACGGTCGGGTGAGGTGGGCCCGCGGTTTCCCCGCGTATGCGGGGAAACCTGAACTTCCCGGGGCAAGCATCACTCGGGAAGTTCACGACTCGCACGGGAAGTTCGACGCGCGGGTCAACTCCAGCGGGACGTTCGCGACAGCAGCGCCGCCACCGCAGCCACCCCCGCGGTCGACGTGCGCAGCACCTCCGACCCCAGCCGTACGGCGACGCCGCCGGCGGCGGTGAAGGCAGCGACCTCCTCCTCGGACAACCCGCCCTCGGGCCCGACCACGACGACGACCAGCCCAGCAGCCGGTACGCCCAGAGAGGTCAACGGCGACGAGGACGCCTCGTGCAGGACTACGGCGAGGTCGGCGCTCGAAACCAGGGAGACCACCTCGGCGGTGGACGCGAGCGGGTCGACCGAGGCCGCCCACGGCCGCCGCGCCTGCTTGCCGGCCTCGCGCGCGGTAGAACGCCAGCGGGCGAGTGACTTCGCGGCCCGCTCTCCCTTCCAGACCGCGACGCTGCGCGACGCGGCCCACGGCACGATCCGGGCGACCCCGATCTCGGTCAGCACCTCGACCGCGAGCTCGCCGCGGTCGCCCTTCGGCAGCGCCTGCACGACGACGACCTCTGGCTCGGGCCGACGGGGTGCGGGAGACGTCAGCAGACCCGCACCGCGAACACCCGTTTGCCCGTCGACTCCACCTCACCGGAGACCGAGAGGCCACGACCGTCGGTGAGCATCACCGGCTCCCCCACCCGCAGCCGTCGTACGGCGACGGCGTGATGGGCCTCATCACCGGTCACCTCCACGAGGGCCCCCGCAGTCGCCCCGTCGAGGGAGGAAGCGAGGTGGACCGGGAGGCTCATCAGTGCTGTTGGTTGAACGCGTCGCGCAGCCGGCCGAACACCGACTTCTGCGCGGCCCGGACCTGACCGCTCGGCTGCTCCTCGTTGCGGAGGGCGGCCATCTCCCGCAGCAGCTCCTCCTGCCGCTCGTCGAGCCGCGTGGGCGTCTCCACGACGAGGTGGACCACGAGGTCGCCCCGTCCCCCACGCAGGCCGGGTACGCCGCGGCCGCGCTGCACCTGCTCGGAGCCCGACTGGGTGCCGGGCCGGACCTCGAGCTCGAACTCGGTCTCGAGCTCCGGGTCGGTGCCCGACGCGACGTCGGACTCGAGGGTCGGCAGCGTCAGCGTGGTGCCGAGGGCGGCGGCCGTCATCGGCACGGTCACCGTGCAGTGGAGGTCGTCTCCGTGACGGGTGAAGGTCGGGTGCTGGGCGACGCTGATCTCGACGTAGAGGTCTCCGGCCGGTCCACCGCCCGGGCCGACCTCGCCCTGCTCGGCGAGCTGGACGCGGGTACCGGAGTCGACACCGGCCGGGATCTTCACCGTCAGCGTCCGGCGCGAACGGACCCGGCCGTCGCCGGAGCACTCACGGCAGGGGTCGGGGATGATCTGGCCGAAGCCGCGGCACGCGGCACACGGCCGAAGCGTCCGCACCTCGCCGAGGAACGAGCGCTGCACATGGGCGACCTCACCCACGCCGTGGCAGGTCTCGCAGGAGACCGGCTGCGTCCCCGGGGATGCGCCGCTTCCCGAACAGGTGCCGCACACGACGGCGGTGTCGACCTTGAGCTCACGGGTGACGCCGAACGCCGCCTCCGCGAGCTCGATCTCGACGCGGATCAGGGCGTCCTGGCCGCGGCGGACCCGCGACCGCGGACCGCGACCCTGGGCGGCCGCGCCCCCGCCACCGAAGAAGGCATCCATGATGTCGGTGAAGGAGAACCCGGCACCCTGCCCGAAGCCGCCGGTCCCGCCGTACGGGTCACCGCCGCGGTCGTACGCCGCCCGCTTCTGCGGGTCCGACAGCACCTCGTAGGCGCGGGAGACCTCCTTGAACATCTCCTGGGTCGCCGCGTCGGGGTTGACGTCCGGGTGGTACTGCCGCGCCAGCTTGCGGTAGGCCTTCTTGATGGCCTCGCCGTCGGCGTCGCGGGTGACACCCAGGAGGTCGTACAGGTCCTGGCTCAACGTCGTCCTTCGTAGTCTCGGTCGGTAGGGGTCGTGTGGTCGGTGGTGGTCAGGCCTCGTCGAGGATCCGGGACACGTAGCGGGCGACGGCGCGCACCGCCGCCATCGAGCCGGGGTAGTCCATGCGGGTCGGACCGACGATGCCGAGCGTCGCGAGCGCCTCGTTGCCGGGTCCGTAACCGGTCGCGACCACGGACGTCGACGACAGCTCCTGGTAGGGGCCTTCGTGGCCGATCCGCACCATGAGCGTGTCTCCGGAGGTCGACTCGCCGATGAGCTTGAGCAGCACCACGTGCTCCTCGAGGGCCTCGAGCAGGGGGCGTACGTCGGCCTCGAAGCTGGCGCCGAAGTGAGCCAGGTTGGCGGTGCCCCCGACCGCGACCCGCTCGTCGACGCGCTGGTCGGACATCGCCTCCGCGAGCGCCTCGGCCACGGCCGCAGCCGTCGGCTCTTCGGCTGCGAGGGTCCGCAGCCGGCTGACGGCGTCGGCGATGACCTCACCGGTGGCAGCACGGTTGGTCCGGGTCCGCAGCCCGGCCAGGCCTCGCTCGTCGAGCTCGGTCGCCAGCTCGACGACGCGCTGCTCGACCCGGCCGGTGCTCAGGATCAGCACGGCGAGCACCCGGTTCGGCGCGAGCGACACCAGCTCGATGTGGCGCACGGTGCTGCGGCTCAGGGTGGGGTACTGCACGACGGCGACCTGTCGGGTCAGTTGCGCCAGCAGCCTCACCGACCGGTGGACGACGTCGTCGAGGTCGACCGCGCCGTCGAGGATCGTGGTGATCGCGCGGCGCTCGGCCGCGCTCATCGGCTTGATGGTCGTCAGCTTGTCGACGAAGAGCCGGTAGCCCTTGTCGGTGGGGACCCGCCCCGCGCTGGTGTGGGGCTGGGTGATGAACCCCTCCTCCTCCAGCGCGGCCATGTCGTTGCGGACCGTGGCCGGAGAGACTCCGAGCCCGTGGCGCTCGACCAGGGCCTTGGACCCGACCGGCTCCTCGGTGGCGACGTAGTCCTCCACGATCGCCCGGAGGACGGCGAGCCTGCGATCGTCCTGCACGACTGCCACCTCCTCGCCACTCGGACCAGCTCTGGCACTCCCGTGCCCGGAGTGCCAAGCCTACTAGGGTCGTTGCCGTGACTGACTTCACCGAGCTCGCCGACCGGGTCTGGGTCGCGCGCTATCCCTGGTTCGACGTCAACGTGACGCTCGTCGGCGGGGAGCGGGGACTGCTGGTGATCGACACCCACGCCTCCTCGGCGGCCGCCCGCGAGGTCGTGGCCGACGTGCGGCGCCTCGGCGCGGGCGACGTGGTCGCCGTCGTGAACACCCACGAGCACTTCGACCACACCTTCGGCAACGGCGAGCTCCGCGCGGCGTACGGCGAGCTGCCGATCCACGCCCACGAAGAGGCCGCCGCCCGGACCATCCCGGCCGGGGAACGGATCAAGCGTCTGTACGACGAGGACCCCGACGATCCGCACCGCGACGAGGTGCTGCAGACCGAGATCGTGCCGGCCGACCAGACGTTCTCCTCGGCCCGCGTGATCGACCTCGGTGACCGTGCCGTCGAGCTGGTCCACCCGGGCCGCGGCCACACCGCCGGCGACCTGGTGGTGCGCGTGGCCGATGCCGATGTGGTGCTGGCAGGCGACCTGGTCGAGGAGTCCGCGCCGCCGGGGATGGGTGAGGACTCGTGGCCGATGGAGTGGCCCCTCACCCTCGACCTGGTCCTCAACCTCCTCACACCCGCCACCGTCGTCGTACCGGGGCACGGCGCGCCCGTCGACCGCGGCTTCGTGGAGCGGCAGCGCGACGACCTCGGCACCGTCGCCGAGACGATCCGCGACCTCGCCAGCCGCGGGGTTCCGGTCGCGGACGCCCTCGACGCCGCGGAGTGGCCGTGGGAGAAGGAACGGCTGGCGGCCGCCGTACGCCGGGGCTACGAGCACCTGCCCCGCAGCCAGAAGCGCCTCCCGCTCGTCTGATGCGGTAGTCCAGCGACACATCGCTGTCCTCGGTGCCCACGAACGCACGATTTGCCACTGGACTACCGTCTCTGACCATGAGCGAATCCGAGAACGAGGCCGAGGGCAGCGACGACGTCGAGCTGGTCCCGGAGGACCTGCAGCCGAGCGAGGACAACCCGCTCGCCGAGCCCCTTCCCGAGGACGTCGACACCGACGAGCTCGACATGCTCGGGGGCAAGAGCCCCGAGGAGTCCAGCCCCGACGACGACGGGCAGGACGACGACAAGGACGACGACGGCGAGTCGGACGACGACGCCTGACCCGATCCACCTAGCGTGAGCGGGTGAGCTCGCGCGACCGCTACGGCACCGACATCCTCAGCACCGACTGGCGCGCGCCGAAGCGCGGCCGCGCCGTCGAGACACCGGCGGTGAAGGGTGAGGTCGTGGAGGAGGTGACCACAGACTTCTGCGGCGAGATCGTCCAGGTCGACCGCGACCTCCACACGGTCACGCTCGAGGACCGCCGGCAGAAGCGGCGTACCTTCCCGCTCGGCGCCGGCTTCCTGCTCGACGGCAAGCCGGTCATCCTCACCGCCCCGGCGCGCGTCGCCGCTCCCTCGAAGCCGACGCGTACCGCCTCCGGCTCCGTCGCCGTCCACGGCGCCGGCGCCCGGGTGGCCCGACAGAGCCGGATCTACGTCGAGGGCCGCCACGACGCGGAGCTGGTCGAGAAGGTCTGGGGCGACGACCTGCGGATCGAAGGCGTCGTCGTGGAGTACCTCGGCGGCGTCGACGACCTCGCCGACCACCTCCGCGACTTCCGTCCCGGCCCGGAACGACGGGTCGGCGTCCTCGTCGACCACCTCGTCCAGGGGTCGAAGGAGAGCCGGATCGCCGGTGCAATCGCCCGTTCCCCCGTCGGACCGCACGTCCTGGTCACGGGTCACCCATTCATCGACATCTGGCAGGCGGTCAAGCCCGAGCGACTCGGGATCGAGCGCTGGCCCGAGGTCCCGCGCAACGAGGACTGGAAGCGCGGCACCTGTCAGCGCCTCGGCTGGCCCCACCGCGACCAGGCCGACATCGGCCGCGCGTGGCGGCGGGTGCTGGCCACGGTCACGTCGTACGCCGACCTCGACCCGGCCCTGCTCGGGCGGGTCGAGGAACTGATCGACTTCGTCACGTCGTGACGCGGCTACCATCGATCCCATGAGCGACCCCTACGGTCAGCCGCCCGCGCATGACCCGAACGGCGGCGTCAGCCAGGACGACAAGACCTGGGCCCTGGCCTCCCACATCGGCGCCCTGGTGTCAGCCTGGTTCGCGTTCGGCTTCCTCGCGCCGCTGCTGGTGATGCTGGTGAAGAACGACTCCCCGTTCGTACGCCGCCACGCCGTCGAGTCGCTCAACTTCCAGATCTCGATGCTGATCTACAGCGTCGTCGGGGGCGTGATCGCGTTCGTCATCATCATCGTCACGTTCGGGGTCGCGTTCATCATCATCTTCCCGTTGGTGGCGATCGTGCTGCTGATCGTGCTGGTGCTGGTCATCCAGGCGACGATCGCCGCCAGCCGTGGCGAGCCGTACGAGTACCCGCTCACCATCCGGTTCGTCAGCTGAGCAGCTCCCTCACCACGCCGTCGGCCAGCAGCCGGCCCTCGCGGGTGAGGACGAGGCGCGGAGCGTCGGCGACCAGCAGACCTCGCTCCACGAGGTCCGGCACGGCCGCCAGCCCGCTCTCGTCGAGCACGTCGCGGTCGAGTCCGGTGTCGAGCCGCAGCTCCAGCAGCACCCGTTCCACCCGGCGGTCCTCGTCGCCCAGCAGCTCGCGCGCATGCGCCGGGCTGAGCCCGGACGCGAGCCGGTCGGCGTACGCCGCGGGGTGCTTGACGTTCCACCAACGCGTGCCGCCGACGTGGGAGTGGGCGCCCGGCCCCACACCCCACCAGTCGGCGCCGGTCCAGTAGAGGAGGTTGTGCCGGCACCGCGCCGCCTCGTCGCGCGCCCAGTTCGACACCTCGTACCAACCGAGCGCACCGGCCGCGAACCGCTCGTCGGCCGCGAGGTACTTGTCGGCCAGGTCGTCGTCGTCCGGGGCCGGGATCTGGCCGCGGCGGACTGCTCGCGCGAGCGCGGTTCCGTCCTCCACGATCAGCGCGTACGCCGAGACGTGGTCCGGCTCGCAGGCGAGCGCCGCCTCGAGCGAGACCTCCCAGTCGGTGAGCGACTCCCCCGGCGTCCCGTAGATCAGGTCGAGGCTCAGCTGCTCGAAGCCGGCAGCGCGTGCCCACCCGACCACGGCCGGAACCCGGAGCGGGTCGTGGGTCCGGTCGAGGGTGGCCAGCACGTGCGGGACGGCCGACTGCATCCCGAAGGAGATCCGGTTGAAGCCGACGTCGCGCAGCTTCTCCAGGTCCCACGAGGCCACGGAGTCGGGGTTGGACTCGGTCGTGACCTCAGCGTCAGGGGCGAGGCCGAACTCCGACGCGATCGTCGCCAGCACCGCGCCGAGGTCGCCGGCCGGGAGCAGCGTCGGCGTACCGCCGCCCAGGAAGACCGTCGACACCGGCAGGTCGACGTCGCCCAGCACGTGTCGCGCCCAGCGGATCTCCGCGATCACCGAGGAGGCGTAGGTGGCTCGCGAGGCGCCCGGACCGAGCTCCTCGGCGGTGTAGGTGTTGAAGTCGCAGTATCCGCAGCGCACGGTGCAGAAGGGGACATGGACGTAGAGGCCGAACGGCCGCTCGCCGAGCCCGTCGACGGCCTCGTCGGGCAGCCTCCCGTCGGCGGGTGCTGGATCGCCCGGGGGCAGCGCTGAGGGCACCCCCTCATGCTCGCACGCACCCATGTTGAGTTGCGCCTCGCTAGGCGTTCAGTGGCGCCTCGCCAGGCGTTCAGTTGCGCCTCGCTGGTCCTGGCGGCGCGTCCTGGCCGCTCGGCTCAGGATTTCGACACGCCGCCGCGACCTCGCCCGCTCGGTCGCGACGCTTGCTCAATCCCTTCGCTTTCGGGCCACGCGCTCCGCGCGCGTCCCGGCTCAGGCGTAGAAGGCGTCGATCGTCTCCTTGTAGTTGCCCTCGACGACGTTGCGCTTGACCTTCATCGACGGGGTCAGCTCGCCGGACTCGACGCTCAGGTCGTGGTCGAGCAGCTCCCACTTCTTGATGGTCTCCCACCGGTTGAGCTTGGTGTTCAGCTCGTCGACGTAGCCGGCGACCATCGCCTGGCACTGCTCGGAGTTGACGATCTCGGTGTAGTCGCCGCTGACGCCGTTCTCCTGCGCCCACCCCGCGACGGCGTCCGGGTCGAGGGTGATCAGTGCGACGCAGAAGTTGCGCTCGGCGCCGAACACCATGAACTGGCTGGCGTAGGGGCAGATCGCCTTGAACTTCGACTCGATCGCGGGCGGGGCGATGTACTTGCCGCCCGAGGTCTTGAAGAGCTCCTTGATCCGGCCGGTGATGGTCAGGAAGCCATCGCTGTCGAGGGAACCCTTGTCGCCGGTGTGCAGCCACCCGTCAGCATCCAGAGTCCTGGACGTCTCCTCGGGGAGGTTGTGGTAGCCGTCCATGATGTGCGGACCGCGCAGCAGCACCTCGTCGCCATCGCCGATCTTGACCTCTGCCCCCGGGAGCGCCCGGCCGACGGTGCCGATCTTGTTCTCGTCCGGGTGGTTGACGGTTGCGCCGGCAGAGTTCTCCGTCATGCCGTAGCCCTCGAGGATCACGATGCCGGCAGCGTTGAACCACTCGGCGATCTCCCGGTTGAGGGCGGCGGCCCCGGAGATGAAGAACCGGACCCGTCCGCCGAAGCGCTCGCGCACCTTGCTGAAGACCAGCTTGTCGAAGAGGCCGTGCTGCAGCTTGAGCGGGAGCGGGACCGACTTGCCGTCACGCTTGAGCTGCTCGACCTTGAGCCCGACCTCGAACGCCTTGTGGAAGATCTTCTCCTTGGCGCCGCCCTCGGCCGCCTGCATCGTCTGGATCCGGCCGTAGGCCTTCTCGAAGATGCGCGGCGCCGCACCCATGAAGGTCGGCTTCACCGTGGCGCAGTTGTCGACGATCTTCTCCACGCGACCGTCGATGGCAGTCGCGAAGCCGCACGCGAGCTGGCTCGAGAGCAGCACCTTGCCGAACGAGTGGGCCATCGGCAGCCACAGGAACTGCAGGTCGTCCTCGGAGAGGATGCCCTGCGCCTGGATCGCGCCGCCCTCGTAGACCCAGGACGAGTGGCGCAGCCGGACGCCCTTGGGACGGCCGGTGGTCCCGGAGGTGTAGATGAGCGTGGCGAGCTGGCTGCCGGGGATCTTCTCGGCGGTCTCCCTGACCACGTCAGGGTGCTCGGCGAGGTGGCCGTCGCCGAGCTCGCCGAGGTCGTCGAGGTTGATGACCCAGTCGCCGTCCGTGGTTCCCGCGAAGGTGACGACCTTCTTCACGTGGGGCAGCTCGGACTTCCGATTCTTGAGCTTGGCGATCTGCTCGTCGTCCTCGGCGAAGACGACCTGACACTCGGAGTCGGCCAGGATGTACGCCGTGTCCTCCTCGTTGGTCGACGGGTAGACCGTGGTAGTCGCGCCGCCGGCGCACATGATCGCGAGGTCGGCGAGGATCCACTCGTAGCGGGTGGCCGAGGCGATGCCGACCCGCTGCTCGGCCTCCACCCCGAGCGCGAGCAGGCCCGCCGCCAGGCGGCTGACCTCATCGCCGGTCTGGCGCCAGGTCAACGACTCCCACGCCTCGCCGACGGGGTAGCGGAATGCCTCACGGTCCGGAGACTTCTCGACCCGCTCCAGGAACTGGACGGCCACGTTGGCGGGGAGGGACTCGACGAAGCTCGTGTCGATGTTGATGGCCATGGGTTCCTGGGCTCCTGCACTGGTACGGCGGACGGAGAGACCGCGCGTGGATGAAGGTGTTGGCGAGTAACCTAGATCACCACGTTACGGAGCGGTAGCAGTCCCGCTCCGCGAGCCCCATGGACTGCCCGCGCGCAGCCAAACCCAACATGATCAGTAGACTATGGGCATGGATCTCGCCGCGCTCCCTCTGCCCTCCGTCGACGACGGCCAGGTCGTCGTTCCCGCCCCCGGACCGGGGCCGGGAAACTGGTCCGGAGCCGCCTCCGCGACGCTCGTTGACGGTGACGTCTACCTCGCCTACCGGGTCCGGCGTCCCTTGTCGGAGGGCCGCGGGGTTGCGACCACCGTCGTCCGCAGCCGCGACGGCGTGACCGTCGAGCCGGTGTGTGAGGTGCCCCGCGACGCCTTCGGTTCCGAGTCCTTCGAGCGGCCCGTCGTGTTGCGGCGCCCCGACGGGGGCTGGCGGCTGTACCTCTCGTGCGCCACCCCCGGCTCCAAGCACTGGTGGGTCGAGGCGCTCGACGCCGACCGACCCGAGGACCTCCCGACCGGCCGCCGCACCCTGGTCCTGCCGGGGACCGACACCGTCGCGGTCAAGGACCCGGTCGTGACGGTGCGCGACGGGCTGTGGGAGATGTGGCTGTGCGAGCACCCGCTCGCCGATCCCGGGCACGAGGACCGGATGTCCACGGCCTACCTCACCAGTGACGACGGGCTGGCCTGGACCCGGCACGGCACCGTGCTGAGGCCCGGCGTGGACGGCTGGGACGCCCGCGGCACCCGGGTGACCGCGGTGCTGTCACACGACCCGCTGGTGGTGCTGTACGACGGGCGGGAGACCGCCGAGCAGAACTGGCACGAGACGACCGGGGTCGCCCGCGACGACGGCACCGGCCGGCTGGTTCCCGACCGGACGGCGCCGACGATCCGGTCCCCCCACTCGGACGGCGCGTTCCGCTACGCCACCGCGGTGCGGCTGCCGGACGGCTCGACCCGGTTCTACGCCGAGGTCGCCCGGCCCGACGGTGCGCACGACCTGGTCACCTCCGTCAGCGCGAGCTGACCGCGACCCGCGAGGCCGCCCGGCTCGCGAAGGAGTCTCCGGCCCGTTCGGTCGTGCGCCAGGCGTCGAACGACTCACCGGTCACCTCCTCCAGCAGGTCGATGTCGGGCAGGTGCGGCTCCAGCAGCACCTGCCGCTGCTCGGGTGTGAGCTTGGGTCGCGCCGGGTCCCCTCCCTTCTGCAGCTGGTCGATGAGCGGCCGGCTGACCCGCCGCCACACCTTCGGCGGGAGGAACTGGCCGGCGGTCGCACCCACGCGGATCACCGGCCCCACGGTTCGAGCCCGGACGCCGTCCCGCACGAACACGCGCGAGTTGTCCGGCGGGATGGTCGCGACCGCGGCCTCGGCCACACCCAGGAACTGGCAGACCCGGCGCAGCACCGACTCGGGATCGTCGACCAGCTCCCGGTAGCGGAGCACCAGCACCTGCTCACGGGGGAAGTGGTTGAACAGGTCCTGCAGCTGTCGGCCGTACATGCCGAGCCGCTGGTAGTGCCAGAACGGCGCCCAGCCGTCGTCGACGCGGCGCGGCTCGCGCGCGACCGCTTCCAGGACGTCGCCGCGCGGCTCGAGGCCGTCCATCCACAGGTGCATCCAGTTGGAGTAGGCGCGGTCGACCGGATCTCGCAGCACGGTGACCACCTTCGCGTCCGGCCGGTCAACGGCGATCCGACGGCGGGCATCGCGGTGATAGAGGTAGAACGGCGTGCTCTCGCCGCGCAGCGCCTGCTCCGGTGCGGCGTCGAACAGGTCGAGGTAGCGCTCCCGCTGCCAGATCCACTCCTGGTTGCTGTGGGCGTCACCCGGCCCCTTGTACGCCGGCGGCGGCGAGTCGCCGCAGAGGTAGTACTTGGGCTCCTTGACCGGGCTCAGGAACAGGTCGGGGTGAGCGGCCAGCGCCGCGTGGAGCGCGCTGGTCCCCGCCTTGGGTGCACCGATCAGGAAGAAGTCGGGCGGCCGACGTCGGTTCATCCTATAAGTCTAGTAACTTACACGTCTTTACTCAACGGCTGATCTCAGCGACGAGCGACGTACTCCTCAGCCGTTCGCCGAGCCTCGTCCACCAGCCCGTCGACCGCGAGCAGGTCGGGCAGCAGCTCGCGCTCGGTCGTGAGCGCCCGGAACATGTGGCTGACCGTGACGCCGTGACCGGGTCGGTGGACGACCGAGATCGGGTCGCCGGCCTGCAGCTTCCCCTCCTCGATCACCCTGAGGTACGGACCCGGACGCCCCGGCGCCGTGAACCGCTTCACCCAGGCGGTGTTGTCGAAGCCCAGCTCCCCCATCCAGCCCTTGAAGTCGTTGCAGGGGATCCTGGGGCTCGCTACCTCCAGCAGCACGGTGCCGACCCGCCACGTCTCGCCGATCTCGGCTGCGTTGATGTCGTAGCCGCTGGTGGTGAGGTTCTCGCCGAACTGCCCGTCCGCGATCGGCTGGCCGAGCGTCTCGGTCCAGCGGTCGAGGTCCTCGCGGGAGAAGGCGTAGACCGCCTGGTCGATGCCTCCGTGGTGCTTGGTATCTCCGACCTGGTCGCCCTCCAGTCCGAGCCGGAGAGCACGGACCGGGCCGTCGACCGGGTGCTTCTGGATCGCGGTGAGGCCGAGCTCGGCCCACTCCCGCGGCCGGGGACGGCCGACGTGCACGGAACGCAGCAGGAACGTCACGGGTTCATCATCACATCGCCGTCAGTCCTGAACTGCCTTGGCGATCGTCAGCGCCGTCGTGACGGCCTCGGTGTCGCCCAGCTCGGCGGCCCAGTGCGCCTTCAGCACCTCGCGCACCACGACCCAGTCGCGGGCCCGGTCCTCGTCGAGCCCGCCGGCGTCGACCAGTGTGTGGAAACGTCGCCGGATGCCGCCTCGGATGTCGCCCGGTCGAGCTCCGCCGACCGGTTCGACAGCATCGGGGCGACCTCGTAGTGCGGGTCGCCGTTCATCGGCTTGGGGTCGATCGCGAGCCACGGCGCACGATCGGCGGCCAGCACGTTGTAGTAGTGCAGATCGCCGTGGATCAAGGTTCGGGTGCTGGCAGGGTCTGCCACGAGGTCGGCGGCGAGCGAGGTCGCCTGCTCCACGAGCCGGCGCGGCACTGGACCGCCGACCGGGAGTCGTTGCAGGTCCGCGACCCAGCGTTCGACGTACGCCGTGACGGGTCGCAGCTGCGGCAGCGCCGGCCGGTGCAGCTGCGACCAGAGTCCGGCCACGACCTCGCACGCCTCGATGTCCCACAGGTCGCGCAGGTCGGTGGCATGGAGGCGTTCGAGCAGCAGCGCCCGGCGACCGGGGTCCGCGCGGAGCATCCGGACCGCGCCGTGGCCGTCCCAGTGTCGCAGCGCCAGCGCCTCGTGCTCCGACTCCTCATCCCCGTCCCACGTCACCTTGAGGACGACGCACTCGTCGTCCTCGGTGAGCGCGGGGACCACCAGCGCGGCATAGCCGTGCATCGACCACCCGTCGGCGCGGAGCCCCCACTCGGACATCAGGTCGCTGGCGAGCCGTGGCAGCCGGTCGACCCAGTCAGCCCACCCCGGCCCGCGCTCGGCCATGCCGAGGACGCCGTCGGGGAGGTGCATGGGCACATTGTTCACGTCGGTGCGCGGTGGGAGGCTTCGGCCATGAGCCCGCGCGAGCAGCCGTGGTCGGACCAGGCGACGACCCACGGCCGGATCCTGGTCCTCACCGACAATCCGATCGCCCGCGCCGTCGAGGCCATCGCGACCACGGTTGGCCGCGAGGTGGTCGTGCTGGCCGACGACGACGGCGGACCGGGTCTGGCGCCGCGAGCCGGCGATGCCGTGGTGCTCTGCGACCACGACGCGCCGGACGCACCTGCTGTGCTCCGCGACGCGCTCGCGTCCGAGGCGACGTACGTCGCGATGATGGCCAGCCGGCGACGCGCGGCCGCGACCGTGGCGGAGCTGCGCGAGGAGGGCGTGGACGTCACCACTCTGCACGTCCCGGCCGGACACGACCTGGGCGGCAAGGGGCCGGGCGAGATCGCGCTGTCCGTGGTCGCCGAGATCGTTGCCGAGTCCTACGACCGCGCGGGCGGCCCGCTGCGCGACTGATCCCGGTCGGACGGCCGGCCGGCGTCGAGGAACCGCTACTTCTTGCGCTCCGTGGCGCCGGCGCCGTCGGAGGAGAGGGCGGCGACGAAGGCTTCCTGGGGCACCTCGACCCGGCCGACCATCTTCATCCGCTTCTTGCCCTCCTTCTGCTTCTCGAGCAGCTTGCGCTTGCGGGTGATGTCGCCGCCGTAGCACTTGGCGAGCACGTCCTTGCGGATCGCGCGGATGTTCTCGCGGGCGATCACGCGGGCACCGATCGCGGCCTGGATCGGCACCTCGAACTGCTGCCGCGGGATGAGGTCCTTGAGCTTGCCTGCCATCATCACGCCGTAGCCGTACGCCGCGTCGCGGTGGACGATCGCCGAGAAGGCGTCGACCGGCTCGCCCTGGAGCAGGATGTCGACCTTCACCAGGTCGGCCGCCTGCTCGCCGGTGCGCTCGTAGTCGAGGGAGGCGTAACCCTTGGTGCGGGACTTCAGGGCGTCGAAGAAGTCGAAGACGATCTCGCCCATCGGCAGGGTGTAGCGCATCTCGACCCGGTCCTCGGAGAGGTAGTCCATGCCGAGCAGGCTGCCGCGCTTGGTCTGGCAGAGCTCCATGATCGTGCCGATGAAGTCCGACGGCGCCAGGATCGTCGCCTTCACGACCGGCTCGCGGACCTCGGCGATCTTTCCGTCGGGGAACTCACTGGGGTTGGTGACCTCGTGGCGGGTGCCGTCCTCCATGCCGACCTCGTAGACCACGTTGGGCGCAGTCGAGATCAGGTCGAGGTTGAACTCGCGTTCGAGCCGGTCACGGGTGATCTCCATGTGGAGCAGCCCGAGGAAGCCACACCGGAAGCCGAAGCCCAGCGCCCCGGACGTCTCGGGCTCGTAGGCCAGCGCCGCGTCGTTGAGCTGGAGCTTCTCCAGCGCGTCGCGCAGCGTCGGGTAGTCGTCGCCGTCGATCGGGTACAGCCCGGCGTAGACCATCGGGTTGGGGTGCTTGTAGCCACTCAGCGCCTCGGTCGCGCCGTGGTGCTGGGAGGTGACGGTGTCACCGACCCGCGACTGACGGACGTCCTTCACCCCGGTGATCAGGTAGCCGACCTCGCCGACCCCGATCTCGCCGGCCTTGACCGGCTCGGGCGAGATCACGCCCACCTCGAGCATCTCGTGGACGGCGTTGGTCGACATCATCTTGATCCGGTCACGGTGGGTGAGCTTGCCGTCGATGACCCGCACGTAGGTCACCACGCCGCGGTAGGTGTCGTAGACCGAGTCGAAGATCAGCGCTCGGGGAGGCTTGTCGGCCTCGCCCACCGGCGGCGGGGTCTGCTTGACGATCTCGTTGAGGAGCGTCTCGACACCGACACCGGTCTTGGCGCTGGTCAGCAGCACGTCGGACACCTCGCAGCCGACCAGCCCCGCCAGCTC
The DNA here is from genome assembly GCA_963804845.1 of uncultured Actinomycetota bacterium. Classification (GTDB taxonomy): domain Bacteria; phylum Actinomycetota; class Actinomycetes; order Propionibacteriales; family Nocardioidaceae; genus Nocardioides. Next base: position 1,945,923 of record CAWDSA010000007.1, read on the forward strand.
CGCGGCGTACTTGTCGACGTTGGCGCTGGGCAGGTCGATCTTGTTGAGCACCGGGATGATGTGGAGGTCGGCCCCCATCGCGAGGTAGAGGTTGGCCAGCGTCTGCGCCTCGATCCCCTGGGCCGCGTCGACGAGCAGCACCGCCGCCTCACACGCCTCGAGCGACCGCGACACCTCGTAGGTGAAGTCGACGTGGCCGGGGGTGTCGATCATGTTGAGCACGTAGGTGCCCGGCTCGGCGCCCTCGTCGTTGTCGGCCGGGACCGTCCACGGCATCCGAACCGCCTGGCTCTTGATCGTGATGCCGCGCTCGCGCTCGATGTCCATCCGGTCGAGGTACTGGGCCCGCGCGGCGCGCTCGTCGACGACGCCGGTCAGCTGGAGCATCCGGTCGGCCAGCGTCGACTTGCCATGGTCGATGTGGGCGATGATGCAGAAGTTGCGGATGATCGCCGGATCGGTGTGGCCGGGTCGGGGCGCGGTCGAGGCGGGCACGAGGTGAGGACGCTGCTTTCGGGTGGCGGGAGGTCGGTCGAAATGCCGATTCTTCCACGCAGGGGCGAGTCTCCCCGAACTCGCGACCACCCTTTCGGATGGTTTGCGTACCCGTTCGCCACCATGGCGTGACCTTTCCGCAGACAGTCCGTTGAGGCGGGCGGGGGGCAAGCCGGGGGCAGTTCACCAGCACGCCGGTCGAGAACCGGGGGGTTTCCCGGTGTGCGGCTCACGAGTGTGAAGCGGATGCGCATCGCCCACAGCGAAAGTCGCGGTCCGCTCGCGGTCTCGTACGAGCGGCTCCGGCGCACGCCCTTTCCAGCCGGCCGCCGCCACGCTCGGGCGTGGCGCGGCCGGTGCGACCCCCGTCCGCGAGGATGGCGACATGGCCCGTTCCGCCCCACCGCTCGGCGACACCGCGCTCCGACTCGAGTGGCACGTCCTGCCCCCGCCGCTGCGTGACCTCATCGAACGCCGCTGCGGCTCCCCCGTCGTCACCGCCCACACGCGCAACCGGGGGTTCACTCCCGGCTTCGCCTCGGTGCTCGAGTGTGAGGACGGCAGCCGCCACTTCGTGAAGGCTGCCTCGCTCCGTGCGCAGGGGATCTTCGCCGCGGCCTACCGCGAGGAGGCCCGCAAGCTGGAGGCGCTGCCCGCAGGCGTGCCGGCACCACGCCTGCTCTGGACCTACGACGGCGAGTGGGTCGCGCTCGGCATCGACCACGTCGAGGGACGCCACCCGAGCCGGCCCTGGACCGTCCCCGACCTCGACTCCTGCCTGGACGCGCTGGAGGTCGTCGCCTCCCACCTGACGCCGGCCCCGGAGAACCTGGCGCTGGCGTCTGCTGCCGACGAGTTCGCGCCGTTCCTCGGCAACTGGGACCAGGTGCGGGCCGTTCACCCGGACCTGCCCCACCTCGAGGAGGCGGCTGCGCTCGCCGGTCGCTACGCGGAGGTGATGGGCGGCGACACGGTCGTCCACACCGACGTCCGCGACGACAACGTGCTGATCGACGCCGAAGGTCGGGCGTGGTTCTGCGACTGGAACTGGCCAGTGGTCGGGGCCGACTGGCTGGACTCCCTGTTCATGCTCATCGGTCCCCGCGGCGACGGGCTCGACGTGGCGGCCGTCATCGCCGAGCGCCGGCTGTTGCGCGACGTCCCGGCCGAGTCGATCGACGTGGTGATCGCGTTGGTCACGGCGTACTTCCTGAAGTCGGCCGACGACCCGGTGCCGCCGACCTCGCCGTACCTCCGCGACCACCAGCGCTGGCAGGGCGAGGTGTGCTGGGAGTGGCTGTGTGAGCGGCGGGGTTGGACGTCACGCTCGGATTTTGGTCACGCATGAGCGCGCTGCTAGCCTTTCCTGTCGCTCGCCGTAGGACTCGCGAGCCCTGAAACTCAGCACCACCACCCGGCACCACACGACCTACCGAAGGCTGCATCAGTGGCGAACATCAAGTCCCAGATCAAGCGGAACAAGCAGAACGAGAAGCGTCACGAGCGCAACAAGGCCGTCAAGACGAGCCTGAAGAGCGCCGTGCGCAAGTTCCGCGAGGCCGCCGACGCCGGCGACAAGGACACCGCCGTGGTGGCCGGCCGCGACGCCGCCCGCAAGCTGGACAAGGCTGCCTCCAAGGGCGTCATCCACAAGAACCAGGCCGCGAACCGCAAGTCAGCCATCGCGAAGCGCGCCTCGTCCCTCTGATCTCCCAGCGCCCTTGAAGAACCCGCTACGGCGGGTTCTTCTGCGTTTCCGAGCGCTTATCCCTCCCGCAGCCCGCTGACGGTCAGCACCAGCCGCTCCAGCGTGTAGGAGGCGTCGCTGGCCGCGCCCTTGATGTCGGCGTCGGCCTGGGCGATCGCCCGGATCGCCCGCGCGATCCCCGGCTCGGACCACGAGCGCGACTGGTCACGCACGGTGCGCACCTTCCACGGGGGTACGCCGAGGTCGCGGGCCAGGTCGGACTCGCGCTGACCTCGGGGCGCGGCGAGGTAGCGGGCGACGCCGCGCGCGCTGCCGGCGAAGGCCGAGGTGACCAGGACCGGAGCGGTCCCGGCGTCGAGTGCCCAGCGCAGCTCCTCCAGGGCGACGGCGCGCCGCCCCCAGAACGCCGCATCGGCGACGGCGAACGACTTCGCCTCCGCCCGGCCGCCGAAGTACTGCTTGACCTCGCCGACACCCAGCGTCGTCTCGGGAAAGTCGCTGACCAGCTGGGTCGCTGCCGCCGCGAGCGATCGGAGGTCCTGGCCGACCGCCTGCACCAGGGCGAGAGCGGCGTCCTGGTCGATCCGGCCACCGGCGGCGCGCACCTCGGCCGCGACGAACCCGGGGAACTCCGAGCCCTTCAGCTCGGCCGACTTCACCTCGGTCACGCTCTCCAGCTTGCGGAGCTTGGTCAGGACCCCGGAGCCCTTCTGGCCGCCACCGTGGAACAGCACGAGCGCGACGTCCTCGACGGGAGCAGCGATGTAGTCGAGCAGCCCGTCGACCGCCTCGTCGGGCAGGTCCTCGAGGCCGCGCACCACGACGCAGCGCGTGGCAGAGAACAGCGAGGGCGCCGAGAGCTCGCCCAGCGACGCGGCGGTGAGGTCGAGAGCCCGGGTCTCCGACAGCTCCGCCTCGGCGTCGTAGCGGCGGACCGCGTCTCGCACCTGGGCGACGGCGCGCTCGCCGAGGAACTCCTCCTTGCCGGTGACCAGCGTGACCCGGCCGAGGACGTCGGCGGCGCGCGGACCTGACATGGGCACGAACACTAGCCGGAGGTGGCGACACCCAGCTCACCGTCCCGGACGGTCACGGCCAGGTCGCCGTCGACGTCGGTGCGCAGCACCTCGGCACCGGTTCCCGCCAGCGGGTCGAGCGTGGCGTCGGCGGGGTGGCCGTAGTCGTTGTCGGCGCCCGCGGACACCAGCGCGACCCGTGCCCCGAGCCCGAGCAGCCAGTCGAGGTCCTGGAACCGGCTGCCGTGGTGGGGCACCTTCAGCACGTCGATGGCAACGCCGGGCCACGCGCGCTGGATCGACGCCTGGCTGGTGGGCTCGACGTCGCCGGTGAGGAGCAGCCGGACGCCGCGCACCTGTGCCAGCAGGACCACGCTGGCGTCGTTGGGATTCGACACGGTGAGTCCGGGCGGCGGCCACAGCACCTGGAGCGTGGCGTCGCCGACCACGCGGGTCTCGCCGTACGGCGCGGTGTCACTCGTCTCGACCTGCCCGACCTCGCGGCCGGACCGGACGCCGCTCAGCCCGTCGACGTGGTCGGCGTGGGGATGCGTCAGGACCAGGAGCGGGATCTGCTCGATGCCCAACCGGTCGAGGCAGCCGTCGACCAGCCGCGGCTCCGGCCCGGCGTCGACCACGACGCCCGCGCCCTGCCCGGCGCGCAGCACGAGGGCATCACCCTGCCCCACGTCGCACGCGACGAGCACCCACCCGGGTGGTGGCCAGCCCGGGAGCGGCGGCCGCACGAGCACCGCGACGACGAGCACCGCACAACAGGCCATGCTGCCGACCGGGCGGCGAAGCAGCCGTGGCAGGACGAAAGCGAGCACCACCACCAGCAAGGTCAGCACGACCAGCGCGAGGCCGCCGGTCCCCCAGCCGATCGCCGCCGCGGGCAGCGCGGCGCCGCGATCGGCCACCGTCACCAGCCACGCCACGCACCAGCCGGCCAGCATCCCGCACAGCCGACCGGCCGGGTCCCAGACCAGGCCGGCCAGGCCGCCGGCGAGCCCGAGCACGGTCGCCGGTCCGATCACCGGCGCCACCGCGAGGTTGGCGCCGACCGCGACCAGACTCACCTGCCCCGAGATGGCGGCCACCAGTGGAGTGCACGCGAGCTGCGCCGCGAGCGGCACGGCGACCGCCTCCGCCAACCAGCGTGGCGCCCAGCGGGATAGTGCGTCGCGCAGACCGGGGCCGAGCACGAGGATCCCGCCGGTGGCGACGACGGACAGCGCGAAACCGACCGACACCGCGAGCGCGGGGGTGATCAGCAGGAGGCCCACCACCGCCACCCCGAGGGCTCGAAAGCCGCGCCGTCGACCGTCGACACCCATGCCGAGCAGGGCCACCGTCCCCATGGCCGCCGCCCGGACGACGCTGGGCTCGGTCCGCGCGAGCAGCACGAACCCGGCGATCCCGAGTGCACCCACGACGTAGTGCCCGCGGCCCCGCACCCCGCACCAGCGTCCGGTCACCAGCAGGAAGCCCACGACCAGGGTCAGGTTGGTCCCGGAGACGGCGAGCAGGTGGGTGAGTCCGGTGGACCGGAACTCCTCGGCGAGCTCGTCGTCCACGGCAGCGTCGTCGCCGACCACCAGTGCCGGGACCAGCGCCCGACGCTCCTCGGGCAGGTCGCCGACCGACTCGCGGAGCGACGCCCGCACCGCTCCGGCCGCCCGCCACCAGACACCGGGCCCCTCGACGACCACCGGGTCGCCCGACGCAGACACGACGGCGGCCAGGGTGTCGCCGCCCGGCTCGGGCTCGGCGAGCTGACCGGTGAGGCGCACCCGCGCCCCCAGCGGTACGCCGGTCCACGACTCGCCCGCCAGCACCAGCACCGGCGAGCGCAGCTCGTAGGTCGTACCCCGGCCGGTCACCCGGACGACGGTCGCCCGGAGGACGACCCCGTCGCCGAACCCGCTCTGCGTCGGCCGCGGGTCGGAGGTCACCACCACCTCCGCCTCGACGGCGGCACCGACCTGGGCCAGTGCCGAGACCGGATCGGCAGCGACCCGCGCCTCCCGCAGCACGGCCGCGCCCGCGACCGCCCCGAACACCAGCACGGCGGCCAGCAACGCCCGGCTCCCCCGCCGCCACGCCAGGCCCAGACCGAGCAGGGCGACCAGCGAGATCCCGGCCAGAGGCAGCCACACGGCGACCAGCCCGCCTGCCCAGGCGGCCAGCCCGAGCGCCGGCATCCGCAGGTCGGGCCGAGTCACTAGACCGTCACGAAGGGCGCCATCGCAGCCAGGGTGGCATCACCGATGCCATCGACCTCGAGCAGCTCCGAGACGGCGGTGAAGCCGCCGTTGGCGTCGCGCCACGCCAGGATCGCCTGGGCCGTCACCGGCCCGACCTCGGGCAGTGACTCGAGCGCCACCTGGTCGGCAGTGTTGATGTCGACGAGCGCGCCGGTCGGGGCAGCCGTCGACGACGCGGCCCCGCTCGGCAGGCCGACCGCCGGCGCTGCGATCCCCACCACGATCTGCTCCCCGTCGACCAGCAGCCGCGCCAGGTTGAGGTCGGTCAGGTCGACTCCCGGCCGTGCTCCTCCGGCCGCACGCAACGCGTCGACGACCCGGGCACCCGCCTCCAGTACCGCGATGCCGGGACGGCGTACCTTGCCGGCGATGTCGACGGTGACCGTCTCCGTTTCCGTCTCCGCGGGCGAGGCCGAGCCGGCTGGGACGGCTCGAGGACGGGTGCGGCCGGCGCCGGGGCCAGTGGCGCGACGGTCGTGGTGTCGGCTCGCACCACCCACCACGTCGTCACCGCCAGGCCCACGGCGACCAGCACCGCCACGACCGCGAGTGGACCGGGTCCGAGGCCGACCCGGCCGCGCAGTGTCTCGGGCACCAGCGCGGCCAGGCGGCCGGTCCTGCGGGAAGCGTGGCGTCCCGGCACCGGAACCAGGGGCGGCGGCGCCTCGGGGCCGGGTGCCCCGCGGACCCGGGTGTGCGTGTCAGGCACCTCCCACGGACCGTCCCGGACCCCCTGCAGCTCCTCCCCCAGCAGCTGGAGGCGACGGGCGCGGGCGGCCTCCTGCTCGACTCGACTGGTTCGGCTCGACATGACACGGACGCTAGGGAGGTCCGGCGACCGTTCGGACCCACCGCCGACCGAGCCTGTGGAGAACCCGCCCACGCGGCAGGTTGTGGACGGAAAGTGGGTCAGTCGTCGCGCGGGGCGACGCAGACGGCGAGCATCCCCGGCCCGACGTGGGCACCGAGCACGGCCCCGACCTCGCCGCAGTGGATGTCCCGGCCCGCGAGGTTGTGGGCCAGCCGCTCGTCGAGCCGCTCCACGAGCTGGACCGCCCGGTCGGCGCTCGCGAGGTGGGCGACCCCGATGTCGACCGGACCGTCACCCGCGGCAGCGACCGCGAGCTCCTCGAGCCGCGAGAGTGCGCGGGTCGACGTCCGGACCTTCTCCAGCGTCGCCACCCGGCCGTCGGTGATCGTCAGCAGCGGCTTGACCGCGAGGGCGCCACCGAGCAGCGCCGCGGCCGCCCCGATCCGGCCACCGCGGCGCAGGTACTCCAGCGTGTCGACGTAGAACAGGGACGTCGTGGCCTCCGCCCGTTGCCGTGCGGCCGCGGCCGCCTCCTCGGCGCTACCGCCCGCATCGAGGACGTCGGCAGCCGCGAGCACGGCGAAGCCCGTCGAGATCCCGACCTGGCGGCTGTCGACCGGGACGACCGGGATCGACGCCTCGCGCGCCGCCAGCTGGGCCGACTCGAAGGTGCCGCTCATGTCGCCGGAGATGTGGACCGCGACGATCGAGGTCGCACCGTCTGCTGCCGCCTTCTCGAACACCTCCAGCATCAGCGCCGGAGCGGGACGAGACGTGCTCACGGGCCGGAACTCGCGCAGCGCCTCGGCCACGAGTGCCGGCGTGGCGCCCTCGGCGCCCTCGTCGTACGACGTCGCACCGATCACGACCTGCAGCGGCACCACGAGGATCCCGCGCGCCTCGGCCACCTCGGCCGGCAGCGAGGCCGTCGAGTCGGTGACGAGCACGGTCCGGGACATGGCGCGAGGGTAGCGGCCGTGCGGCGCGGTGCGCCCCTACGCTGTGCCCCATGGACGAGCCCACCGCGTACGTCAGCCACATCAGTCTGGGGTTCGACGACGCCGGTACGGCGCCCGCTGACCGGGCTCCCGAGCTCGCCGACGTGCGGCGCTACGGCCGGCGGCTGGTGAACCGCTGGGTGCAGCAGGCGAGGGAGGCGGAGCGGCCCACGTTCCGCGGGATCATCGGCGACTTCCTGGCGGTCCCCACCGAGCACCTGCCCATCCGGCAGGAGCAGGGCCTCCTACGAGCTCGGCCCGGCCAGGCGGCGCTCGAGCCTGGCTGGCGTGCAGCGACCTCCGCGCTGATCGGGGTGGCCGGACGGCACGAGGGCCGTCGGCATCGCGGAGCTCGACGCCTCGAGCATCCCAGCTACCGGACGCCGCCCACTTGGCAACTTGGCCAGGGTGACGGTGCCGGCAGCCCGATCGCCAGGTACCCGGCCATGACCCGGGCCCGACCGACGGATCCGACGTGGTGAAGCGGATCAGTCCCGCCTTGGCCGCGGCGTACTCCGGGGAGCCGTAGGCCTGCGACCCCAGCGCGGCGCTGGATGCCACGTTCACGACGGCAGGCGTCCCGTCGGTGCGGCCGCGTCGGTCGGCGAGCCCGGCCAGGACGAGCTGCGTGAGCCGCATGGGCGCGCGCAGGTTGAGGTCCAGGGTGCCTCCCCAGTCGGCGGCCGTCGCGGCCGGCCACTGTCCCCCGCCGTCCAGCCGCCCGCATTGTTGACCAACAGGTCGATCGACCGCTGCACCTCGTCAAGGAGGCGTGCTCGATCGCGCGCTCGCTCCAGCCGTCGATGATCGTGATCGAGGACGTCGACCTGATCGCCGAGCAGCGCGACCACTACCACGGCGAGTACCCCGCTGATGTTCACGCTGCTGAACGAGATGGACGGGTTGGCAGAGGCCGCCGACGTCGTCTTCCTGGTCACGCCCAACCGCGCCGCGATCCCCTCCAGGCCCGTCGGGTCCGACAGGTCCGCGTCCCATGACCAGGCCGGCACCCGCGACTCCCGCACGCGCAGCGCGGTCGCCGCAGCGGCCGCGCCGTCGCGGTCCACGACGAGCACGCTCGCCCCGGCCCGGCCCAGTGCCACCGCCAGCTCGTGGCCGAGGCCGCCGCCAGCCCCGGTCACCACTGCCAGCCGGTAGCGCAGGTCCATTTCAGACGACGACGTTGACCAGCTTGGGGGCTCGCACGATCACCTTGCGCACGACCGCACCGTCGATGGCGCGTTGCACGCCCGGGTCGGCCATGCGCCGCGGCCTCCAGGTCGGACTCCGAGATGTCGGGCGCGACCTCCAGCCGGGCGCGGACCTTGCCCTTCACCTGCACCACGCAGGTGACGGACTCCTGGACCAGCAGCGACTCGTCGACCTCGGGCCAGCCGGCGTTCGCCACCGTCGGCTCGTGACCCAGCCGCTCCCACATCTCCTCGGCGGTGTACGGCGCCACCAGGCTCAGCAGGACCGCGACCGCCTCCGCCGCCTCGCGGACGGCCGGGTCCGACCCGCCGACGCCGGAGTCGATGGCCTTGCGGGTGGCGTTCACCAGCTCCATCATCCGGGCGACCATCACGTTGAACCGCTGCGCCTCGACCAGCTGCGCGGCGTCGTGCAGCGTGTGGTGGGTGACCGCGCGCAGCGCCGCGTCACCGGTCGCGGGGTCGACGTCCGTCGACGAGGTGACGTCGCCCGACAGCCGCCAGGCCCGCTGCAGGAACCGCAGCGACCCCGCGGGCGACATGTCCGCCCAGTCGATGTCGTCCTCGGGCGGACCCGCGAAGACCAGGGTCAGCCGGACCGCATCCACGCCGAACTCACGTAGTTGGTCCCCCAAACTGACGCCGTTGCCCAGCGACTTGCTCATCTTCTTGCCCTGGTTGATGACGACGCCCTGGTTCAGCTGGGCCGCGAACGGCTCGCGGAAGTCGATCAGGCCCATGTCGGCCATGACCTTGGTGAAGAACCGGGCATACAGCAGGTGCAGCACGGCGTGCTCGACGCCGCCGACGTAGATGTCGCACGGCATCCAGGCGTTGGCCAGCGCCGGGTCGAAGGCCTGGGTGTCGTCGTTCGGCGAGACGTAGCGGAACATGTACCAGGACGAGTCGACGAAGGTGTCCATGGTGTCGGAGTCGCGCTTCGCGGGCCCGCCGCACTGCGGGCAGTCGACGTTCACCCACTCCTCGGCGGCCGCCAGCGGAGAGACGCCCTTGGGCTTCAGGTCGGCGCCGCGCAGCTCGGGCAGCTCGACCGGCAGCTGGTCCTCGGGTACGGCGACCTCGCCGCACGCCTGGCAGTGGATGACCGGGATCGGCACGCCCCAGTAGCGCTGCCGGCTCAGCAGCCAGTCGCGCAGCCGGAAGTTGACGGTGCCGCGCCCCAGCCCCTGCTTCTCCAGGTAGGCGATGGTCGTGTGCTTGGCGTCCTCGACGGACAGCCCGGACAGGTCGATGTCGTCGTTCGCGGAGTTGATCGCGGGACCCTCGCCGACGTACGCCTCCCCCTCCCAGTCGTCCGGCGGCTGCACCGTCCTGATGACCGGCAGGTCGAAGGCGTTCGCGAAGTCCCAGTCGCGCTGGTCCTGCCCGGGCACGGCCATGATCGCGCCGGTGCCGTAGTCGGCCAGCACGTAGTCGGCGGCGTACACCGGGATCCGCGCGCCCGTCAGCGGGTTCACGGCCTGCACGCCCAGGTCGACACCGGTCTTGGGTCGGTCGGTGGCCTGCCGCTCGATCTCGGAGGTCGTGCGGACCTGGTCGCGATAGGTCTCGTACGCCGCCCGCTGCTCGTCGCTGACCAGCTCGGCGGCCAGCGGCGCATCGGGCGCGACCACCATGAACGTCGCACCGAACAGGGTGTCGGGACGGGTCGTGTACACCGTCAGGGGCTCGTCGTGGCCGTCCACGACGAAGTCGACGTGGGCACCCTCGGACCGGCCGATCCAGCTGCGCTGGGCGTTGATGACGCGCTCGGGCCAGGTCGGCGCCAGCACGTCCAGGTCGTCCAGCAGCTCCTGGGCGTAGTCGGTGATCTTGAAGTACCACTGCGTCAGCTCGCGCTTGGTCACCTCGGCGCCGCAGCGCTCGCAGTGGCCGTCGACGACCTGCTCGTTGGCCAGCACGGTCTGGTCCTGCGGACACCAGTTGACCGGGCTGTTCTTGCGGTAGGCCATGCCCTGCTCGCGGAACTTCAGGAACAGCCACTGCGTCCAGCGGTAGTACGACGGGTCGCTGGTGTTGAACCGGCGGGTCCAGTCGAAGCTCATGCCGTAGTTCTTGAACGACGCGTACTGCGTGTCGATGTTGTCGTAGGTGTAGGTCGCCGGGTGCTCGTCGTTCCTGATCGCGGCGTTCTCGGCCGGCAGCCCGAAGGAGTCCCATCCCATCGGGTTCAGGACCTCGTAGCCGCGCTGGCGCCAGTAGCGCGCGATGACGTCGTGCAGCGCCATCACCTCGGCGTGCCCCATGTGCAGGTCGCCGCTGGGGTAGGGGAACATCGTCAGCGCGTAGCGCTTCTCGCGCTCGCCGCTCAGCACGGCCTGGTCGTCGGCGGTGAAGGGCTGCAGCTCGTCCCAGACGCGCTGCCACTTCGCCTCGACCCCGTGCACGTCGTACGACGCGCGTTCCGTCTGCTCGCTCATCTGTCTCTCTCGTCTCGTCCGGCTCCGGTGTGGACATGAAAAAGCCCCTCGATCACGAGGGGCAGCCGCGTCGGGTGGTGCGTGACCGACGCGGCTAGGTAAGGAGCAGGGACCTGCACATGCCCCCATGGTAGCGAAACCACCGGCGGTCGCCCACGGCTAGGGTCGGGGCCGTGCCGGAGCCCGACCTGAGCCGCTACGACGACGTGCTCGACCTCGTGCGACGCCACGCCGCCGCACGTCCGGCGATCCGGCTGGCGATCGTGGGGGGCTCCGCGGCCACCGGCCGCTACGACGACCACTCCGACCTCGACCTCGAGCTGTGGGTGGAGGGCGAAGCGGTGGCGTCGTACGACGAGCTCCGCGACCTGCTGCTCGACCGGCTCGACGCGCATCACCTGTGGGAGGTCCCGGCCGACGTCCACCGGACGGCGGGAGGCAGCTGTTCGTGCACCTCCAGCCGGATGCGGCGGCGCTGCGCGAGCCGACCCGGATCCTCGATGTCCTGGTCCATCCTCTCCCCGACGACGGGGTCAGCATCGACCCGCGCCGCCACGGCACGCCGATCGTGCTCCACGACCCGGACCGGCTCCTGCGGCTCGAGCCCGAGGACGAGGAGCCGCACGCCCGTGCCCGCGCTGCGACGCTCGAGCAGATCGCGGCCCGCCGCCACACCGCGGAGTGGCTGGTGCGTCGGGCGTTGGCGCGCGGGCAGCTGACCGAGGCGACGTCGTTCTACTTCCGGTTCGCGTTGACGCCACTCGTCGAGCTGCTCCGGCTCGAGCACTGCCCGGCCCGACACGACTTCGGCCTGCGCTACCTCGACACCGACCTGCCGCGTGGGTACGCCGAGCGGATCCACGACCTGCTCCCCGGCCCCGGTCTCGCCGACCGGGCGGACCGGGCGTTCGCCTGGCAGGACGAGCTCCTGGCGGCCTCTAGGGTCGAGCCATGACCGACGTGATGGACCTGTTCCGGCTCGACGGCAAGGTCGCGATCGTCACCGGCGCCTCCAGCGGCCTCGGCGTGGCGTTCGCCCAGGGGCTGGCCGAGGCCGGGGCGGACGTGGCACTCGGCGCCCGGCGTACCGACAAGCTCGAGGAGACCGCCGCGCTGGTGCGCGACGCGGGTCGCCGAGCCGTGACGGTGGCGACCGACGTCGCCGATCCCGACGACTGCCAGGCGCTGGTCGACGCGGCGATGGCCGAGCTGGGCCGGGTCGACATCCTCGTCAACAACGCCGGCATCGGGACCGCCGTGCCCGGCCACGCGGGAGACGCCCGAGGAGTTCCGGCAGGTCATCGACGTCAACCTCAACGGCTGCTACTGGATGGCCCAGGCCTGCGGCCGGGTGATGCAGCCCGGGTCGAGCATCATCAACATCTCCAGCGTGCTCGGCCTCACCACCGCCGGCCTCCCCCAGGCGGCGTACGCCGCGTCGAAGGCCGGCCTGATCGGGCTCACCCGCGACCTCGCCCAGCAGTGGACCGGCCGCAAGGGGATCCGGGTCAACGCGGTCGCCCCCGGCTTCTTCACCTCGGAGATGACCGACCAGTACCCCGACGGCTACCTCGAGTCGCAGGAGCCGCGCATCCCCGTCGGCCGCAAGGGCGACCCCGCCGAGCTCGCCGCGACCGTGGTGTTCCTCGCCTCCGACGCCGCCGGCTACATCACCGGTCAGACGCTGCCGGTCGACGGCGGCATGACCATCACCTGACGCGCAGCAGCCACCACAGCCCGACGAACGGCAGCACCAGCGGCACGAAGCCGTAGCCCACGCCGAAGTCCGACCACACCGTCTGGTCCGGGAACCAGTCCGGCGCGCACCAGCGACAGGGTTCCGACCGCCACGACCCCGACCGCCTCGACGCTGCAGGCGGCGATCGCGACCCGCCGCGCGCGCTCCGACGTACGACGCAGGGCGAGCGTGGCGACGACGTAGACGGCCGCCGCGACCGCGGAGAGCGTGTAGGCGAGCGGGGCCGCGTCGAAATCGGTCGCGATCTGGACGATCGAGCGGGCACCCGCCGCGACCGCGAACACGGCGTACACCGCGACCAGCACCTGCCGGCCCGTCGAGGCCTTCATCTGGTCTGCGCCAACCGCACGACGCACACCGCGACCGCGAGCAGCGCCACCGCCACGACCCACAACGACACCGGCTCCGGAGTCGCCTCGTGCTCCTCCTCGTCGGGTGTCGGCGCGCGCCAGGCGAGGGCCGGCACGAGTCCGACCGCGGCCAGCGCGTAGCCGAGGTGCGTGATGAGGCTTCCGGACGGTCGGCCGCGTCGGCGCGGAGCACCATCCCGACGTCGACGACGACAACAGCACGACCAGCGACCTCCGCGGCGACGAGCGCGATCCGCACCGGCCGCTCCAGGGTCGGCGTACGCGTGGCGACGCCCGCAACGAGGGCGAGCAGGACCAGAGCGGCAGCCGTCAGCCACGTGAACGTCGTCACGGCGGGCAGGCTACCGGGCCGTCTGCGTCGCTATCTCCTACGAGGGACGCCCCAGCACGTGCAGCAGGAAGTCGGGCTCCTGGTGCTCGACCAGCACGGGTGCCCCCGTGGCGAGGAAGGCTTCGTGCACCGCAGGCCCGGCCAGCGGCCAGCCGACCGGCTGGTGCCGCCAGTGGCACAGCAGCAGGTGTCCCTCCGTGGCCAGCGAGCCGAAGCTGTGCTCCACTGCGAGCGCGAGCTGCCGCGGGCTCAGGAAGTAGCCGACCTCCGAGACCGAGATCAGGTCGAAGCTGCCGGTCGGCCACTGCGCCGGCACCGCCGCCCGGCGCACCTTGACCCAGGCCAGGGTGGCCGTCCGCTCGCTGGCGGCGGCGACTGCCGTCTCGCTGGCGTCGATCGCCAACAGGTGGCCACACCGCTCCGCGAGGTCGACCGCTAAGGCACCGACGGAGCACCCGACCTCGAGCGCTGACTCGTAACGTTCGCGAGGCAGGCTGGCCAAGGTGACCGCGCGCTTGCGTCGTTCGTAGCTCGAGTCCACCTCCCAAGGGTCGGCACGTTCACGATGCACGCGGTCCAGCGCATCGTCGGAGATCGGCTCGGCATCCTCGAAGAAGATCTCCCGGTCGCGGCCGGCGTGCGCCTGGGGCTGGGCTGCCATGGCCGACAGCTTCAGCGCCTGGGCCGGTCCGTCGAGCCGGAGGAGCCGCGCCTGCGGCCAGGGCACGTCGCTGCCATGAGCGCGGGGCTCGCGCCGGACGGGATACTCGATCAGCCGCGCATCGGTGCGGCGGGCCGCGATGGCAGCTGCCGCACCGGCGGCCTCGTGGTCGGGATGTCCGTCCCGACGCCAAGGGGCGCAGACCAGCACGTCCCCGCCATGGATTCCGATCGTCGCCACCAGGACAGCCACCAGCTCGGGCACCTGGTCGACCAGCGATCCGTCATCAGGCATGCCGAGGCCGGACATCTCAGCACTCGGCGCGAGGTGCGCGATCGCGTCAAGGGATTCCTCGCCGGCCGTCGCCGAGACGACCTTGACCCGCCAGCCCGCGAGCGCCGCGGTGTGCATCAACCCTCCCGCACCGGCGGTTGCCTCCTCCGGGCGAACCCCGAGGACGATCAGCCGGCCGGGGGCAGCAGGAAGGACGAGGTCCGGGAGGTCGGGCTCGGTCACCACGGGGCCGTCGCCGGGTCGCCGTCGCCCAGGTGTCGACCCAGGGCGGCCTGGTCCCGTTCCGCGTGCCACTGGCGCAGGTAGAGGTCCAGGTCGGAGGTCCGGCGCGCGTGGTCCTCGTCGGTCGCGAGCGGTCCCGGCCCGAGGGCGTGGGCCGCGCGTCGCAGCACGTCCTCCGCCGCCAGCGCGACGACCTGCCGGACCCGCAGCGCGGCCAGGGACCCGGAGGACCCGGTCAGCTGACCCGCGTCCATCGCCGTTGCGGCGTCCTCGAGGGCGCACCGGGCACCGTGGAGCGCGGCGTCCACCGCGCCGAGGTGCATCCACGCCACCTGGTCGGGCGGCCGGTCCGACGCACTCGCCAGCAGCCGGCGGGCGACGCCCACCGCGCCGCCGTACCAGATCGCAGCGACCCCGAGGCCTCCCCAGGCGAATCCCGGGCGCTCCAGGTACCACCCCGGCTCTCCGATCGGTCTCGCCGGCACGTCCGCGAAGTCCACCGGTCCGGAGTCGACCGCGGCCAGGCCGCGCGCCACCCACGTGCCGGGCACTGCGCTCACTCCGGACTCGTGCAGGTCGACGGCGAACAGCTGCCGGTGCTCCCCCACCCATGCACTGACCAGCGCCCGGTCGAGGCGGGCGGCGAGCGAGCACCAGTGCTTGCGCCCGTTCAGCCGGTACGACGACCCGCTGGGCACCGCTCGCAACGGCTCGCCCGGTCCCTCGGCGGCGAAGACGCCCCAGGTGCCGTCCCCCGCTGGCACGTCCGCCTGTCGCATGATGGCCAGCCCGTCGAGATGGGGCTCGAGCACCCGGGCTACCGTCAGGTCGGCGGCGCCCACCGTCGCCAGCGCCGACCAGAGGTGCGCCGTGCGACCGTCACCCGGCATGGGCAGCAGGTCACCCAGCTCCGTGGCCAGTCCCAGCGCAGCACTCACATCGCCCGCGGCGCCGTGCGCACGGGCGGCGAGGCCGGCCAGCTGATCCCGTGCCGCGTCGTCGGGCGCTCCGAGCAGGACCGGTGTCCTCGTCACGGACGTACGTCGCGGTCCCAGTACCGCAGGGCGCCGCAGCTGGCCAGGAAGCTTGCCGCGTCTCTCCCGCTGGCCAGGTCCGCGCACCCCTCGTCCGCCTCCACACCGGCAGCTGCGAGCAGGTCGGCCGCGTCTGGCCCCATACCGATGAACTTGTGGTGCGCGAAGGCGTCGCTGACGAAGTCCTGGGCGCTGGCTCGGTCTGCGAGCTCGGTGGCGCCGGCGGCCGAGGGGAGCAACGCGACCGCGTCGAAGAGCACCGAGGGCCCGCCATCGATGGCCTTGTCCGGCGTGATCGAGCCGCCGCCCTTGAGCTTGACCGGACCGATCGCCGGCGCGACGTACTCCACGACGGCACCGGCCTTCTCGAAAGCCGAGGTCACCGCGTCGACGAGCGCCTTGTCGCTGCCGTTGGTCACGAGCACGCCGAGCTTGCGTCCGGCGAAGGAGTCCGGTCCGTTCAGCACGATGCTCAGCGCCGGCGACTCCGGCAGGTCCGTGCGCGGCCGCACCGCAGCCGGGGCCGCGTCGGGGAGCGGCATGCCGAGCTTGTCGGCGACGCCCTGGGCGAGGTCGTCGTGGACGTTGGCCAGGTTGGCCAGCATCCGGGTCCGGATCTTGGGTGCCTCCACCTTGCCGAGCTCGAAGGCGAAGGCCGCGATGATGTGGTCGCGCTCCACGTCGGTCTGACTGATGAAGAACTGCCGAGCCTGGCTGTAGTGGTCGGCGAACGACTCGGCCCGCAGCCGTCGCGTCGCTCCCTGCTCCTCTCGCATCACGCTCTGGTAGCCCTGCACCAGGTCGGCCCGCGGTCCGCGGTCGTCGCCCGTCAGCGAGTTCGGCTCGTAGTTGCCCCTCCCGGGCTGGGGATCGGTCTGCATGTGGCCGTCGCGCTGGAAGTGCATGACGGGGCAGCGGGGCGCGTTGACGGGCAGCTGGTTGAAGTTGGGGCCGCCGAGGCGCTTGAGCTGCGTATCGAGGTAGGAGAAGTTGCGTCCCTGGAGCAGCGGGTCGTTGGTGAAGTCGATGCCCGGCACGACGTTCTGCGTGCAGAAGGCGACCTGCTCGGTCTCGGCGAACACGTTGTCCACCACCCGATCCAGAGTCAGCCGAGCGATCGTGCGGACCGGTAGGACTTCCTCGGGAATGATCTTGGTCGCGTCGAGGACGTCGAAGTCGAACGTGTCGGCGAACTTCTCGTCGAAGACCTGCACGCCCAGCTCCCACTGGGGGAAGTCGCCGCTGTCGATGGCGGCAAAGAGGTCGCGGCGGTGGAAGTCGGGATCGGCGCCGTTGATCTTGAGCGCCTCGTTCCACACCACCGACTGCAGTCCCTGCATCGGCTTCCAGTGGAACTTGACGAAGGTGTCCCCACCCTCGGCATCGACGAAGCGATAGGTGTGCACACCGAAGCCCTCCATGAAGCGGAAGGACCGCGGGATCGCCCGGTCACTCATCACCCACAGCAGCATGTGCGTCGACTCCGGCATCAGGGATGCGAAGTCCCAGAACGTGTCGTGCGCGCTGGCCGCCTGCGGCCAGCCGCGGTCCTGCTCCTCCTTGACCGCGTGGACGAGGTCGGGGAACTTCATCGCGTCCTGGATGAAGAACACCGGAATGTTGTTCCCCACGAGGTCCCAGTTGCCCTCGTCGGTGTAGAGCTTGACGGCAAAGCCGCGCACGTCTCGCGCGAGATCGGCGGAGCCGAGGTTGCCGACCACCGTCGAGAACCGGACGAACGCCTCGGTCTTCTTGCCCTTCGTCTGGAACGGCGCAGCCCGGGTCAGGTCAGGGATCGCCTCCAGGCACTCGAGCGTCCCGTGTGCGCCGTACCCGCGTGCGTGCACGACCCGCTCGGGGATGCGCTCGTGGTCGAAGTGGAAGATCTTGTCGCGGAGCGCGAAGTCCTCGAGCGCGGTCGGCCCGCGGCCCCCGACCTTGAGGGAGTTCTGGTCGTCGCTGATCGGCGTCCCGGTCGACGTCGTCATCCGTTCGCCGCGCTTCACGCCCTGGTGCAGCTCGTCCCCCTCTCCGCGCTGGTCCTGCGTGGTGGCGGGCGGTCGCTTCGTGGCCATGTGGGCTCCCTCGAGACACGGGGATGCCGACATGGCACCCCGGTGCCGACGCTAGCGAGACTGCTCGGACGCCGAACCATCCCGACGGGCGAGGCCTCACCACCTGCATGCCATCGCCCAGAGATGACCCAGCCGCTACCAGCTGCGCCACAGCCCCACACAGCAAGAGCCGGACCTCGCGGCCCGGCTCTTCATCGGTGGAGCTGAGGGGACTCGAACCCCTGACCCTCTGCCTGCCATCGCCCAGACATGACCCAGCCGCTACCAGCTGCGCCACACCCCCACACAGCAAGAGCCGGACCTCGCGGCCCGGCTCTTCATCGGTGGAGCTGAGGGGACTCGAACCCCTGACCCTCTGCCTGCCATCGCCCAGAAATGACCCAGCCGCTACCAGCTGCGCCACAGCCCCACACAGCAAGAGCCGGACCTCGCGGCCCGGCTCTTCATCGGTGGAGCTGAGGGGACTCGAACCCCTGACCCTCTGCATGCCATGCAGA
Source organism: uncultured Actinomycetota bacterium (assembly GCA_963804845.1). GTDB lineage: Bacteria > Actinomycetota > Actinomycetes > Propionibacteriales > Nocardioidaceae > Nocardioides. Next base: position 1,964,114 of record CAWDSA010000007.1, read on the forward strand.
TGCGCTACCAGCTGCGCCACAGCCCCAGATCCGTTGCCGTCAGGCAACTCGCGGAATACTAGCCGCCCGCTCCAGCGCGGCGAAATCCGGCCCCAATGCTGGGTAACGGACCCTTGGTTGCGCTCCTGCGGTGTTGTGACGCACCGGGAGCGCACCCAAGGACCCGTTACCCGAGAGAGCCGGGTCTGACGTTGTAGGCGACCAGCCGCATCGGGGCTCCGGGGGCATCCTCGGAGAGGATGGCGACCGCGCAGTTGTCGAGGCCGTGCAGGGAGTCCCGGGAGGCGGGCTCCCACCCCAGGAGGTCGACCAGGGCGACCTTGAGGGCCGCACCGTGCGTGACGGCGACGGCGGTCTGCCCCGGCGCGATCGAGTCGACCAGCTCGCGGCAGGCGGGGACGATCCGGGCGTGCACGTCCGCCGTCGACTCCGCACCCGGTACGACGTCGTAGCGGCCGCCCCGCCAGGCGACGTACTCATCTGGGAACTGGACGGAGAACTCGGCGAGCGTCAGCCCGGTCCGGTCCCCCACGTCGTACTCACGCAGCCGCTCGTCGAGGATCGCGACCAGGCCGGTCTCCTTCTCGACGTACGACGCGGTCTGCCGCGCCCGCGCGAGGTCAGAGGACCACAGGGCAGCCGGACCGAAACCCGCCACCCACGGGGCTGCGGCGGCGGCCTGGGCGTGGCCGACGTCGTCGAGCTCGACGTCGGCGTGGCCCTGCGCGCGAGCGGTGGCGTTCCACTCCGTCTGGCCGTGCCGCAGCAGCACCAGCCGCCGGGGCGGACTCACTGCCATCGGCGGGTCAGCGCTCGCCGGCGGTGACGTCTGCGGGGAGCGCGATCACCGGGCAGTCACGCCAGAGCCGCTCGAGCGCGTAGAACTCGCGCTCCTCCTCGTGCTGGACGTGGACCACGATCTCGCCGTAGTCGATGAGGACCCAGCGCCCGTCGCGCTCGCCCTCGCGGCGGACCGGCTTGGCGCCGATCTCGCGCAGCTTGTCCTCGATCTCGTCGACGATCGCCTTCACCTGCCGGTCGTTGCTGCCGGAGGCGAGCAGGAAGGCGTCGGTGATGGCGAGCTGCTCGCTGACGTCGAAGGCGAGGAGGTCGGTGCCGAGCTTGTCGGACGCCGCGCGGGCGGCGGCGTGGACGAGCTCGACGGCTCGGTCTGTGGCGGTCATGCGGCTCCGCTCGAATCGGGGGTGGTGTCGGGATAGATGTCGTGCTTGGCGATGTACTGGACGACCCCGTCGGGGACGAGGTACCAGACCGGTTGCCCGGCCGTGGCGCGCTCGCGGCAGGCCGTGGAGGAGATCGCGAGCGCCGGGATCTCGACCAGGGTGACCCGGTCGTCGGGGATGTCGGTCAGGGTCGAGGCGTCCATGTCGTAGCCGGGCCGGGTGCATCCGACGAACTGGGCGAGCTCGAAGAGCTTCTCCGCATCGCGCCAGGTCAAGATGTCGGCCAGCGCGTCGGCGCCGGTGATGAAGTAGAGCTCGGCGTCGGGGAGCTGCTCGTGCAGGTCGCGCAGGGTGTCGATGGTGTACGTCGGCCCCTCGCGGTCGATGTCGACGCGGGAGACCCGGAACCGCGGGTTGGCCGCGGTCGCGATCACCGTCATCAGGTAGCGGTGCTCGGCCGCCGAGACCGTGCGGTCCGACTTCTGCCACGGGTCACCGGTCGGGACGAAGACGACCTCGTCGAGGTCGAACCAGGCCTGCACCTCCGACGCGGCGACGAGGTGGCCGTGGTGGATCGGGTCGAAGGTGCCGCCCATGACCCCGACCCGGCGCGTGTTCAGCGGGGAGCTCAGCTGTGCTCGCGTCCCCCGCCGAACGCGATCAGCGCGCCCAGCAGGCCCAGCAGGATCAGGAGGGCGCCGCCACCGACGGCCCAGCTCACGGCCTGGCTGACCTCGTGCTCGGTCTCAGCGGCGGCCATCAGGATCATCGACATGCCCGCCATGCTATCGGGAGTCAGCGGATGTGGCCGTCGCCGGTCACGACGTACTTCGTCGACGTCATCTCCGGGAGCCCCATCGGGCCCCGCGCGTGCAGCTTCTGAGTGCTGATCCCGATCTCCGCGCCGAAGCCGAACTCACCGCCGTCGGTGAACCGGGTCGAGGCGTTGACCAGCACCGCGGCGGAGTCGACGGCGGCCACGAACCGCCGTGCCGCCGCCTGGTCCTCGGTCACGATCGCGTCGCTGTGGCCGGTGGAGTGGCGGTGGATGTGGTCGATGGCGGCGTCGAGGTCGCGCACGACGGCTGCGGAGATGTCGAGGGAGAGGTACTCGCGGTCCCAGTCATCGGCCGATGGCCGGCTCCACGCCGTCATACGTCGAGAACGCGGCATCGCCGTGGAGGGTCACCCCCGCCTCCTGCAACCCGGCCACGACCCGCGGCAGGAACGTGTCGGCGACCCGCTCGTGGACCAGCAGTGATTCCGCGGCGTTGCAGACACTGGTGCGCTGGGTCTTGGAGTTCAGCACGATCGCCAGCGCCCGGTCGAGGTCGGCCGCGGCATCGACGTAGACGTGGCAGTTGCCCACCCCGGTCTCGATCACCGGGACCGTGGACTCCTCCACGACCGAGCGGATCAGGCCCGGCACCCCCTCGCGGGATCAGGACGTCGACCAGACCGCGCGCCCGCATCAGCTCCTTGACGCTCTCGTGGGAGTCACCCGGCACCAGCTGGATGACGTCGGCGTGGAGGCCGCTTCGGCCGGCGGCCGCACGCATGACCTCGACGATCGCGGCGTTGGACGATGCGGGCGCTCGACGACCCCCGCAGCAGCACCGCGTTGCCGGACTTGAGACAGATGCCGGCGGCGTCGGCGGTCACGTTGGGGCGGGCCTCGTAGATCATCCCGACGACGCCGAAGGGCACCCGGACCTGGCGGAGCTCGAGCCCGTTGGCGAGCACGCCGCCGCGGACGACCTCGCCGACCGGGTCGGGCAGCCCGGCCACGTCGCGCAGCCCCTGCGCCATGGCGGCGACCCGTTCGGGCGTGAGGCGGAGCCGATCGACGATGTTGGCCGGGGTGTCGTTCGCCTCGGCCCGTTCCAGGTCCTGCAGGTTGGCGGCGACGACGGCCGCGGTGGCGCGTTCGAGGTCGTCGGCCATGGCGTGCAGGGCGGCGTCCTTCGCCGCGCGCGTGGCCAGAGCGAGCGCTCGCGCGGCGGTACGCGACCGCTCCGCGACGACCTGGAGCTCCGAATCGCCCATGAGATGAGCGTAATAGGCAACCGATCAGCGATGCTGTGCGTCCATACGTATGAACGGGGACGTCGATCCCCCCTGCCCCGAGAGGGATCCGATGCACCTACGCACCCTGGCCGCCAGCCTCACCGGCGTTGCCGCCCTGAGCGCCGCGCTCGTCCTCAGCCCGACCGCCGGGGCCGACGAGGCGGCACCGCCGTCCGCCTCACCGGTCAGCCTCCGCGGCGCCGAGAAGATCGTGGCCTACGGCTACCGCGGCCGCGTCTACACCGACTTCGGCCTCCGCCTCGTCGCCGGCGCCGAGCCGTTCGAGATCCGCAGCCAGCGCCCGACGTACGACGACCAGATCAGCAGCGTCTGGCACCGCGAGTCCGGTGACGTCGCGCTGCCCGAGGGCGCGATGGCCGACTTCACCGGCCTCACCGACTTCACCCACCTGACCGTGACCCGCGTCAGCGACGGTGAGGTCGTCAAGAGGATGGCGGTCGACTCCTGCTTCAACGGCTACAGCGCCCGCACCCGGCCCGACGCGCCCGCGCGCTCGCCCTACCCCTACGGCTGCCCGTGGAACTCCTACACCGTCGGCTCCGTGATGGGCATCCAGGCCGGCTGGTCGACCCCGATGTTCCCCGAGTACGGCCGTCCGGTCCGGCTCGACAAGGGCCGCTACGACGTCGTGGCGAGCATCGACCCGGACTACGCCGAGCTGTTCGGCATCGCCGCGGAGGACGCCGAGGTGACCACGCGACTCGTCGTCCGCAAGGAGGAGCGGTTCGAGGGCGAAGGGCAGGCTCGCGACCACAGCCACGCGCTCGTGCCGTCGGCCTCCCGCGAGCCGAGTGCTCCCTCCGCCGGTGCGCCCGCACCCGAGACGGCGCCTGACCTGCAGTCGCTGCCGGCCTTCGACATCCAGCTCAACGGCCAGGGCACCACGATGCGGTTCGCCGCCACGGTGTGGAACGGCGGAGCCGGCCCGCTGGTCGTCGACGGCTTCCGTGAGGGCCACGGCGACCACATGGACGCCTACCAGTACTTCTACGACGCCGAGGGCAACGAGACCGGCTACCAGGAGGTGGGCGAGTTCCACTTCCACGGCGCCAACCACCAGCACTGGCACTTCCAGGACTTCGCGCGGTACCGGCTCCTCAACGAGGACCTGACCCAGGCCGTGAGGTCCACCAAGGCGTCGTTCTGCCTGGCCAACACGGATGCGGTCGACTACACGGTCCCCAACGCCGACTGGCAGCCGGAGAACACCGACCTGTCGAGCGCGTGCGGCGGCCCGGAGGCGCAGGGTCTGCGCGAGGTGCTGTCGAACGGATCGGGTGACACCTACCACCAGTACCGCGCCGGCCAGGCGTTCCGGATCGGTGACCTGCCGGACGGCGTCTACTACCTCTCGGTCGAGGGCAACCCGTTCGGTGCGCTCGTCGAGGGCGACACGACCAACAACGAGTCGCTGCGCAAGGTCCGGCTCGGGACCAACCAGCGCACCGGCGAGCGCTGGGTGAAGGCCGCCAAGGTCGGCATCATCGACGAGCAGATGCCCCGCTTCTACCGCTGAACGGTTGAGTTGCGCCTCCCTCAGGCATGAGTTGCGCCTCCCTCCCCGGGAAACCGGGGAGGGAGGCGCAGCTCAACTCACAACCTGGAGGGTCAGCCCTTGCGCTCGGTGATCTTCTCGGCGGCGGCCGGGAAGACCGTGTGGAGGTCGCCCACCACGCCGAAGTCGACCAGCTCGAAGATCGGGGCCTCGTCGTCCTTGTTGACCGCGACGATGGTCTTCGAGGTCTGCATGCCGGCGCGGTGCTGGATCGCTCCGGAGATGCCGCCCGCGACGTAGAGCTGGGGCGAGACGGTCTTGCCGGTCTGGCCGATCTGGAACGAGTGGGGGATCCAGCCGGAGTCGACCGCCGCCCGCGAGGCGCCCACGGCCGCGCCGAGGGAGTCGGCGAGCTGCTCGACCGGCTCGAACTTGCCACCGGTGCCGCGCCCACCGGCCACCACGATCGCGGCCTCGGTGAGATCGGGGCGGCCCGACGCCTTGCGCGGCTGCGAGGCGACGATCTGCGCCTTCTTGGCAGAGTCCGACACCGTCGCGGCGAACTCCTCCACCGCGGCGGCACCCTCGGTCTCCTCCGGCGTAGCGGAGTTGGGCTTCACGGTGATCACGGGCGTGCCCTGGGTGACCTTGGCGGTCACCGTGTAGTTGCCGGCGAAGACCGACTGGGTGGTCGTGCCGTCGTCGGCGACGTCGACGGCGTCGGTGATCAGGCCGGACTCGATCTTGATCGCCAGCCGGCCCGCGATCTCCTTGCCCTCGATGGACGAGGGGATGAGCACGGCGGCGGGCGAGGTCTTCTCCACGAGCTGCTGGAGGGCCTCGGCCTTGGGCGCGACGAGGTAGCCCTTGATCTCCGCGTCATCGACGACGTAGACCTTCTCGGCGCCGTACTTCTTGACCTTCTCGGCCACCGCGGACCCCTGGTCACCGCTGCCGATGAAGACGGCGGACGGCTCGCCGAGGCGACGCGCGATGGTGAGCAGCTCGTACGTCGGCTTCTTGACCTCGCCGTCGGCGTGGTCGATGAGCACCAGAACTTCAGTCATTGGCTGATCTCCTCAGATGAACTTCGCTCAGATGAATTTCTTGGCAGCGAGGAACTCGGTCAGCGCAGTGGCGCCCGACCCGTCCTCGTCGGTGACGATCTCGCCGGCGGTGCGCGGCGGACGCTCGGTCGTGTCCTGCACCTCCGACCAGGCGACGGAGAGTCCGACCTGGTCGGCGTCGACGCCCAGGTCGGACAAGGCGTAGGTCTCGACCGGCTTCTTCTTGGCGGCCATGATCCCCTTGAACGACGGGTAGCGGGCCTCACCACTCTGGTCGGTCACCGACACCACGAGCGGCAGCGTGCCGCCGACGACCTCGGTGGCGGTGTCACCGTCGCGCTTGATGCGGATCTGGTCACCCTGGATCTCCACGACCGCGGCGAAGGTCACCTGCGGCAGGTCGAGCCGCTCGGCCAGCATGGCGGGTACGACGCTCATCGAGCCGTCGGTCGAGGCCATGCCGCACATGACCAGGTCGACGGTCTTGTCGGCGCCGACCTTCTCCACGGCCTTGGCCAGCACCAGGCTGGTGGCGACCGCGTCCGACCCCGCGATGGCGTCGTCGAGGACGTGGACGCCGGCGTCGGCACCCATCTGGAGGGCCTTGCGGACCGCGTCGACCGCCTTCTCCGGTCCGACGCAGAGCGCCGTCACGGTGGTCTCCTCAGGGTTGTCGGACTTCTCCTTGATCTGGAGCGCCTGCTCGACGGCGTACTCGTCGAGCTCGGACAGCAGCCCGTCGACGCCGTCGCGGTCCACCGTCTTGTCGGACTCGAAGTGGCGGTCGGCGGTTGCGTCGGGCACGTACTTCACACAGACGACAATGTTCATGGGTGTGCGGCCGGTGACGGCCCCTCCTGTGTAGTCGGGCTCTGTTCGTGGGACTGTGGATCGAGGTTACTAGCGGGAAACCTTCCGCGGGTATGCCACCCGCGGTGGCATCGCTCACAGCGCCCCCACGTTGGGCAGGGCGCCGTGGCGGGAGTCACGGCCGGATGAGGCGGTCCAGGATCCGACCCACGATCAGGTAGGCAACCGCCCCGATCCCCCAGTTGAACAGGGCGTTCTTCACCTCGGCGTTCTCGCCGGTGAACTCCTTGATGCCGTTGGTGCGCGAGAAGATTCCGAGGTCGACCGCGTTGGCGCCGTTCAGCACGAACTCGACCAGCGGGTTGTCCTGGTTGGCGTCGACCGTGATGAGCAGTGCACCGACGGCCAGGAACAGCGCGCAGACGAGGAAGACCAGCCAGACCAGCTGCGCGATGCGCACCCGGATCGGGACGCCGGGCTTCTTGGTGGTGTCGCCGGAGTCAGTCTTGTCGGACTTGTCTGTCCTTGCGGAGCGCCATGGGCGGATCATAGGGGCGAAATCAGCGACCTACGAACTGGGCCTTCCCCGGGCCGCTCTCCACGAACGACTCCATGCCGATGCGGCGGTCCTCGGTCGCGAACAGGGCCGCGAACTGCTGCCGCTCGATCTCCAGGCCGGTCTCGAGATCCACCTCGATGCCACGGTCGATGCTCTCCTTGGCCGCACGCACGGCGTACGTCGCGGCGCCGGCGAACTGCTTCGCCCACGTCACCGCCTCGTCGTAGACCTGCTCGGCCGCGACCACCCGGTCGACCAGCCCGATGGCGAGCGCCTCGTCGGCCTTCACGAAGCGGCCGCTGAAGATGATGTCCTTGGCCTTGCTGGGACCGACCAGCCGCGTCAGCCGCTGGGTGCCGCCGGCCCCGGGGATGATGCCCAGCAGGACCTCCGGCTGACCCAGGACCGCAGTGTCCGCGGCGAAACGCACGTCGGCGCAGAGCGCGAGCTCGCAGCCCCCGCCGAGCGCGTAGCCGGTGACCGCCGCGACGACCGGCTTCGGGATCCGGGCGACCGCACTGAAGGCGGACTGGAGCTTGCCCGAGCGCTGGACCATGTCGGTGTAGGACATGTCGGCCATCTCCTTGATGTCCGCGCCCGCCGCGAACACCTTCTCGCCGCCGTAGACCACGACCGCCTTGACGTCGTCGCGTTCGGCGGCCTCCGTGGCCGCGGCGCGGATCTCCTCCTGGACCTGGGCGTTGAGGGCGTTCATCTTCGGGCGGTCCAGCCGCAGGGTGGCGACGCCGTCGGCCACCTCGAGACGCACGAACTCCGACATGGGTACTCCTCTGGTCGCACAGCAGGTCACGTTCGCTCCGAGCCTAGGGCGTCGGTTCCGGGGCCTCCGGCATGGGCTTAGATGGGCCGGGTGAGCCTGAACTCCTGGCGCTGGCAGAGCCGCGACGAGACGGCTCCGGTGTGGCCGGGGTTCCACCAGCTGCTGGGGGCGACCTGGACGCCGGAGTCGACGAACTTCGCGGTCTGGTCGCCCGAGGCGACCGCGATGTGGGTGTGCCTCTTCGACGACGACGGCGACGAGGTACGGCACCAGCTCACGGAGCACACCCTGGGCGTCTGGCACGGCGCCGTCCCCGGCGTACTCCCTGGTCAGCCGTACGGCTTCCGGGCCGACGGGCCGTGGGAGCCCGCGACCGGCCGCTGCTTCGACCCCGACAACCTGCTGCTCGATCCCTACGCCCGCGCGATCTCGGTCGGCGACCCGGCACGCTCGGTCGTCGTGCACGACGAGTTCGAGTGGGAGGGTGACCGCCCGCCGCGGACCCGGTGGCGCGACACGGTCATCTACGAGCTGCACGTGAAGGGGTACACCCAGCTGCACAACGAGGTGCCCGAGCCAGCAGCGCGGCACGTACGCCGGCCTGGGCAGCTCCACCGTGACCCGCTACCTCAACGACCTCGGTGTCACGGCCGTCGAGCTGCTCCCGGTCCACCACTTCTTCACCGAGCCCGCGGTCGCGGATCGGGGCCTGGTCAACTACTGGGGCTACAACTCGATCGGCTTCTTCGCGCCCCACGCGGCGTACTCGTCGGCCGGCGACCGCGGCCAGCAGGTCACCGAGTTCAAGCAGATGGTGAAGAACTTCCATGCGGCCGGCATCGAGGTGATCCTCGACGTCGTCTACAACCACACCGCCGAGGGCGGCCCCGACGGCCCGACGTACTCGTTCCGCGGCCTCGACGACCTCGGCTTCTACAAGCGCACGAATGACGGCAAGGGCGGCCTCGACTACTGGGACGTCACCGGCTGCGGCAACACGGTCGACGCCTCGTACGTCGGCGCGCTGCGGCTGATCCTCGACTCGCTGCGTTACTGGGTGACCGAGATGCACGTCGACGGCTTCCGCTTCGACCTCGCCTCCGCGCTGGCGCGGACCGGTCACGACATCGACATGCACAGCGCGTTCCTGACGACGATCTCGCAGGACCCGGTGCTGCGGCACGTGAAGCTGATCGCCGAGCCCTGGGACGCCTCGATGGACGGCTACCTGGTCGGCTCGTTCCCGCCTCCGTGGGTCGAGTGGAACGACCGCTACCGCGACACGGTGCGCGACTTCTGGCGTGGCGCGTCGCCCGGGGTCCGTGAGCTCGCCAGCCGGATGGCGGGGTCGTCAGACCTGTACGCCGACGACGGCCGCTCGCCGTACGCCTCGGTGAACTTCGTGACCGCCCACGACGGGTTCACGATCCGGGACGTCGTCTCCTACGAGCGCAAGCACAACGAGGCGAACGGCGAGTCGAACCGGGACGGCACCGACAACCACCGGTCGCACCACCACGGTGTGGAGGGTGAGACCGACGACGAGGCGATCGTCGCCCTGCGCCGACGGCAGGCCGCGAACATGATGGCGACGCTGTGCCTGTCCAGCGGTGCGCCGATGCTGACTGCCGGCGACGAGCGCGGTCGCACCCAGGGCGGCAACAACAACGCCTACTGCCAGGACAACGAGGTGTCCTGGATCGACTGGCGACCGGACGACGCGTGGCTCGACGTCTACGACCTCGTGAAGGCTGCGCTCCGGCTGCGGCGGGAGCACCCGGCGCTCCGGCAGCGCCACCACTTCGCCGGCAGCCCGACCATCGAGGGCGGTCCGAAGGACCTGGCGTGGCTGCATCCGCGCGGGTCCGAGATGACCGAGCAGGACTGGCACGACGACGGCCTCCAGGTCGTCGGCATGTTCGTGTCCGGCGACCCGCTGCGCTCCCCCGGTCCGCGCGGCGAGCAGCAGCGCGACGCCTCGTTCGTGCTCTGGTGCAACGCCGGACCAGACCCGGTCGACGTACGGCTGCCCGACAACGAGTGGGTCCGCTCCGGCGAGGTCGCGCTCACCACCGACCCCGGGTTGACGCACGGCACCCCGGTCGTGGCCGGCGACGCCCTCCCCCTCGGCCCCCGCTCCCTCGTCGTCCTCCGCCAAACCTGACCGGCAGGCTCCCCTGGCCGAAGCGTCACAAATGCAGGTCGCAGAGGGCGCGAGAGGGCACAAGTGCAGAGTTCAGGCCAGCATCCGTGCCGTCTCGGCGGTCGTCTGAGTGAACTTTGTGACGTCTCGCGATCAGGCGGGGAGGGCGACGACGCCGAGCTCGGCGGGTGAGGCGAGGAGGTCGTGCTTCGGTACGACGCGCACGGTGTAGCCGAACGCGCCGCTGCGGCCGAGGGTGACGCTGCCGTCGAAGCGGTGCCGCCCACCCTGGTAGACCTCGACCGGGGCCAGGCTCTCCACGGAGCTGGCCACCAGCTCGTCCTCGGAGTTGATGACGCCGTGCACGAGCTGTACGTCGACGTCGTCGGGCCCCAGGTCGCCGAGGGACACGAACGCACGGACGGTGAGCGTGGTGCCGATCTCGGGGGCGTCACCGACGCCGCTGCTCTCCACGTGCTCGACCCGGACGCCGGACCAGCCGGCGCGGACCGTGCGCTTCCACTCCGACAGCGCCGCGGCGCCGACGTAGTCGGAGTTGAGCTTGCGGCCGGTGAGCGCGGCGGGCGTGTAGAGCTTGCGGACGTAGTCGCGGACCATCCGGGTCGCGAGCACCTTGGGGCCGAGCGACTTGAGGGTGTGGCGCACCATCTCGAGCCAGCGGCTCGGGACCCCGTCGTCGCCGACGTCGTAGAAGCGCGGCGCGACCTCGTTCTCGATCAGGTCGTAGAGGGCGGTGGCCTCGAGGTCGTCGCGGCGGTCGGTGTCGTCGACCCCGTCGGCGGACGGGATCGCCCAGCCGTTGCTGCCGTCGTACCACTCGTCCCACCAGCCGTCGAGGATCGAGAGGTTGAGGCCGCCGTTGAGGGCCGCCTTCATGCCGGACGTGCCGCACGCCTCGTAGGGCCGGAGCGGGTTGTTGAGCCACACGTCGCAGCCCGGGTAGAGCGGCAGCGCCATCGCGATGTCGTAGTTGGGCAGGAAGACGATCCGGTGCCGGACCTCGGGGTCGTCGGCGAACTGCACCAGCTGCTGGATCAGCTTCTTGCCGCCGTCGTCGGCCGGGTGCGCCTTGCCGGCGATGATCAGCTGGATCGGCCGCTCGGGATCGAGCAGCAGCCGCTTGAGCCGCTCGGGGTCCGAGAGCATCAGCGTGAGGCGCTTGTACGACGGGACGCGGCGGGCGAACCCGATGGTGAGGACGTCCGGGTCGAGGCACGAGTCGATCCAGGCCAGCTCCGCCGGCGCTGAGCCACGTTCGTTCCAGGACGTGGCGAGCCGACGGCGGGCGTCCTGGATCAGGTTGCTGCGCAGGGTCCGCTTGGTGGCCCAGATGTCAGCACCGGGGATCTTGTCGACGGCGGCCCAGAACGACTCCGCCTCGCCGGCATCGAGATCGGCGCCGTGCTCGGTGGCGAGCTCGAAGACCTCCCGGCCGACCCAGGTCGGGGCGTGGACTCCGTTGGTGATCGAGGCGATCGGCACCTCCGCCTCGTCGAACGCCGGCCACAGCCCGCTGAACATCTCGCGGGAGACGTGCCCGTGGAGCTGGGAGACCCCGTTGGCGCGCTGCGCCAACCGGAAGCCCATGACCGCCATGTTGAAGACGCTGGCGTCGCCGCCGTCGTAGTCCTCGCTGCCGAGCGCCAGGATCCGCTCCACAGGTACGCCGGGAACCGGCGACGCGCCGCCGAAGTACTGCTCGACGAGCTCGCGCGGGAAGCGGTCGATGCCGGCCGGGACCGGGGTGTGGGTCGTGAAGACGGTCGAGCCGCGGCCCACCTCGAGCGCGGTGTCGAAGTCGAGCTCCGGGCCGCCCTCGGCGACCGAGAGCTCGCGGATCCGCTCGAGGCCGAGGAAGCCGGCGTGACCCTCGTTGGTGTGGAACACCTCCGGCTCGGGGGCGCCGGTGATCCGGGTGTAGGCGCGCAGCGCGCGGACGCCACCGATGCCGAGCAGCAGCTCCTGGCGGAGCCGGTCCTCGCTGGTGCCGCCGTAGAGCCGGTCGGTGACCTCGCGGAAGTGGTCGGGGTTCTCCTCGAGGTCGGTGTCGAGCAGCAGCAGCGGCACCCGGCCGACGCGGGCGACCCAGATCCGCGCCACGAGCTCGGCGCCGCCGGCCATCGTGATCCGGACCAGCACGCGCGTGCCGTCGGCCTCGTGGAGCAGTGACAGCGGCAGCTCGTCCGGGTCGAGGACGGGGTAGGTCTCCTGCTGCCAGCCCTCCCGGGACAGCGACTGCTTGAAGTAGCCCTGCCGGTAGAGCAGGCCCACGCCGATGAGCGGGACGCCGAGGTCGGAGGACGCCTTGAGGTGGTCACCGGCGAGGATGCCGAGACCACCGGAGTACTGCGGCAGCACCGCGGAGATGCCGTACTCCGGCGAGAAGTAGGCGACCGCGCGCGGGGCGTCGTCGCCAGCGGTCTGGTACCAGTGGTCGCCGGTCAGGTAGTGGTCGAGGTCGGCCTGCGCCTCCGCGAGCATGTCGAGGAACGCACCGTCGGCCGCCAGCTCCTCCAGCCGGCCGGCGTCGACGGCACCCAGCAGCCGCACCGGGTCGCGACCGGTGGACTCCCAGAGATCGGCGTCGACCGCCGCGAACACGTCCTGGGTCGGCGGGTGCCAGGACCACCGGAGATTGCCGGCGAGGGTGCCCAGGGAGGCCAGCGCCTCGGGCAGGACAGGACGGACGGTGAAACGTCGGATCGCACGCACCTCAGGACGGTAGCGCCGATGATGTGAACGATCCAAGCCGACGTCCGGATGGCGTCCCCCGCGGCCCCTCGCATAACCGAAGGCGGGCCCTGGCGTTGTGAGGTTCATGACACCCTCCCAACACCGCATGCGGACCCGCGGGGCCACCCTTGCCCTCGCCGGAACCGCCATGCTCACCGTGGCGCTCGTCCCGGGGCTCACCCAGCTCCCGGCGATCGCGCAGAGCGCACCCGCCCCGGCCGAGCGTGTGGCCGCCGACGACGTCGTGACGTGGGGAGACACCGCCCCTGGCCTCACCGACCTCGACAGCCGTGGCATCGCGCGGCCGACCTCCGCCCAGCAGGCGGCAGCCCGTTCCCTCGACGCGATCGACCTCGGCTGGAACCAGTTCGGTACGCCGTCCTCGATCCTCCCCGCCGACGGCGTCCTGGCCGAGGCCACCTCGTCCGACCCGGTCCAGGCGGCACGCGCCTGGCTGCGCGACAACGCGGCGGTCTTCGGACTCACCCCCGCGCAGGCCGACGACCTCGAGCTGGTGAACAACCAGGAGCTGGCGCAGAGCGACGCGCGCGCCGTGCTGTTCAGGCAGCGCTTCGGCGACCTGACGCCCGCCCTCGGCAGCATGGTCACCGTGGGAGTCGCGAACGGCGAGATCGCCTTCGCCTCCTCCAGCATCACCCCGACGACCGCGACCCCGGCGGCCGCCACGCTGTCCCCGCTCGAGGGCTGGCTCAACGCCGCCCGCGACGTCGGGCGGAGCGACATCGACGTCGACGCCATCACCTCCTCGGTCGACGACGTCGCCGTGACCCCCGGCCCCCAGGCCGACAGCGAGCCGTGGACCCGGTTGCAGGTCCCCGGCTTCGCCCAGGAGCAGCAGGTGCGGCTCCGCGCACTGGCCTTGGCCGACGGCACCGTCCGACCGGTCTTCGAGGCGAACGTCGTCGATGTCGACCAGGGCGTCGCCTTCGCCTACACCTCGATGGTCGACGCCGTCACCGGCGACGTCCTCCACCGGCACAACCAGGTCGAGCAGTCCGAGGCGACCGAGCCGTTCCAGGGCTCCATCGACGGCACCGAGTGCGGCGAGCCGCACCCGTTCGAGCTGACCGACGACAACACCCGACAGATCAACGTGGCGATGAGCGCGGTGAACGCGGCCAACGACGCGGTCATCGAGATCCGCGACCCGGAGGGCGACGTCATCACCAGTGCCGACCTGCTCTCCAGCCCCGAGACACTCATGTACACCGCACCTGAGCCGCTTCCCGCCGGTGTCTACAGCGTCGTGATCTGCCCCTTCGACGGCATTCCCTGGTTGCCGCCGACCAACTACGCCGGTCTCGTGACGACGTCCGACGACGAGGGCGGCACACCGGCCGACGGGCAGTACCCCGCCTGGCGGATGTTCCCGGCCAACCCGGCGCTGAACTACTCCCCCGACCATGAGCCGAAGAACGACAGGATCGCCTGCTGGCGGATCTTCGGGCGCGACTACTGCACCCTGCCCTCAGGCTCGGTCGCCCAGCCGTTCGGCGGCGCCTGGGACTACAGCTACGAGACCGACTCCCCCACGCTGACGACCGACGGCAACAATGCCCGGACCCGGGAGGCCTGGGTGAGTCCGCTGACGCCCGGCGGTGGTGGCCAGGCACCCGTCTCACCGACCCGGGAGTACTTCGACGAGTTCGCCGACGTGTGGAACAACGCCAAGTGCGACCCCACCGTGCTCGTGCCGGGGGGCAACGACATCCTGGCGTCGGTGACGAACCTGTTCGTCGCCCACAACCGGATGCACGACTACAGCTACAACCTCGGGTTCACCGAGCGGAACTACAACATGCAGCAGGTCAACGTCGAGAACCCCGGCGTGGCCGCTGACCACGACCCCGAGATCGGCAACGCTCAGGCCGGCGCGCTCACCGGCGGCCAGCCGTCGTACCTCGGCCGTGACAACGCCAACCAGATCACTCTGGCGGACGGCGTCCCGGGCATCACGAACCAGTACCTGTTCCAGCCGATCGCCGGGGCGTTCTACGCCCCCTGCACCGACGGCGGCCTCGACATGAGCATCGTGGGCCACGAGTACACCCACGCCATCAGCAACCGGATGATCGGTGGGCCTGACGAGGGCATCACCTCCGAGCAGGGCGGGGCGATGGGCGAGTCCTGGGGCGACCTGGTGGGTGCCGAGTACATCTTCGCCCACGGCTACTCGAACGGGACGAGCCCGTGGGTGGTGGGTCCCTACGCCACGGGCAACCGGAGGAAGGGGATCCGCGACTACGCGATCAACAAGAACCCGCTGACCTACGCCAACTACGGATTCGACTCCACCGGACCCGA
This sequence comes from uncultured Actinomycetota bacterium, assembly GCA_963804845.1. GTDB lineage: Bacteria > Actinomycetota > Actinomycetes > Propionibacteriales > Nocardioidaceae > Nocardioides. The sequence continues at coordinate 1,979,320 of CAWDSA010000007.1, forward strand.
GGTGCACGCCGACGGCGAGATCTGGAACGGCGTGCAGTGGCAGGTCCGTTCCGCACTGGTCAAGAAGTGGAACGCGAAGTACCCCTACGGCAACATGGACCGCCAGCTGAACTGCTCGCAGGGCAGCCGGCGCCAGGGCCCGTTCCGGCCGACCACGTGCCCGGGCAACCGCCGCTGGATGGCGCTGATGTTCGACGCGTTCCTGCTCCAGCAGGGTGCGACGTCGTTCGTCGACGCCCGCAACGCGATGATCGCGGCCGACCGGATGCGGTTCGACGGCGCCAACAGGAAGCCGCTGTGGAACGCCTTCGCGAAGCGCGGCCTCGGCAAGGGAGCCAAGACCAAGCCTGACTCGGCCAACCCGAGGGCCAGCTTCGCCTCCCCGACCGCGGCCAACGGCCAGATCACCTTCCGGACACCTGGTGCCGGCAAGGTGTACGTCGGTCGCTACGAGGCGCGGTCGAACCCGGTCGCCGACTCGGTCAAGAAGTCGAAGCTGGACGCGACCGCCACTCTGGTGCCGGGCCGCTACCAGATGCTCTACGTGTCGGCGCAGCGCGGCTTCAAGCGATTCACCCTGAAGGTCACGCCCGGCGAGCGGAGCTCGGTGAACATCCGCGCCCCGCGCAACCTCGCAGCGGCCGCCAGCGGCGCCAAGGTCATCGCGTCCAGCGAGGGCTCCCTCAACGCGAGGTCGCTCATCGACGGCACCGAGAACACCAACTGGGGTGGCGTCAACGGCGACGGCAGCAACGTCGACGAGAACAGCCCGTTCGTGTCGGTCGACCTGGCAGGCAAGCGCCACCGGATCAGCCGTGTGAACGTCAGCGCGATGCTGAACCCGTCGCCGCCGGACGGCAGCGAGGTCCCGCTGGCCGCCGACCCCGACTCGGGCTCGCGGTTCACCGCCCTGCGCAAGTTCGCCCTCGAACGATGCGTGCGGAACTGTGACGGTGACAACGCGAAGTGGAAGCGGTTCTACACCTCGCCCGGCGACGCCTTCCCGTCGATGCGGCCCCGGCCCGTGGCGCCCGACCTGATCATGCGGTCGTTCAACGTCCCGAATGTGCGAGCAGCCGCGATCCGGCTGGTCGCGGTGGAGAACCAGTGCACCGGCTTCGCCGGCTACGCCGGGGACCAGGACAACGACCCGGGCAACAACACCGACTGCAAGACCGGGTCGGACCGCGGCACCATCGTCCACGCCGCAGAGCTGCAGGTCTACTGAGGCGGGCGGGCCGACCGAGGCACGAGGTCGGCCCCGGTCGAGCCGGTCGAGCAAGCGACGCGGCCGAGGGACGAGGCCGCGCGAGCGTGTCGAGACCAGAGCAGTGGCTGGGTCTCGACAGTCGCTCGCTGCGCTCGCTGCTCGACCCACTGCCTGCGGCGCTCGCTGCGCTCGCTGCTCGACCCACTGCCTGCGGGCGCCGCTGCGCTCGCGCTCGACCCCTGTGGAGCGGCCGACCGAGCACGCGGTCGGCCCGGTCGGCCAGGTCGAGCTCGCGAGGCGGCTGAGGCACGAAGCCGCGCGAGCGTTCGGACCCCAGCTTGCGTCGGTCCCGCCGATTCCGCGAGTGTGGACGGCATGGTCGGTCGCATCCCTGTCATGAACGTCATGCCCCTGGTCGACCTCGGACGACAGCCCGCCAAGGCGACCCGCGGGGAGCCCTTCCCCGTGACGGCCACCGTGTTCCGCGAGGGCCACGACAAGCTCGGCGCCGAGGTCGTGCTGACCGGCCCCGACGGCGTACGCCGCCCGCCGGTGCGGATGCTCCCCGACGGCGGGGACGAGCCGGACCGCTACGTCGCCTGGGTGACCCCGGATGTCGAAGGGTCCTGGACGTTCGAGGTCCACGCCTGGTCCGACCCGATCGCCACCTGGCAGCACAACGCCGGCCTCAAGATCCCCGCCGAGGTCGACGTCGAGCTGATGTTCACCGAGGGCCGGTTGCTCCTCGAGCGTGTGCTCCGCAGTCTCGACAAGCTCGACCGGCGCGGTGCCGACGTCGTGCAGGGTGCGATCGAGGCCACCACCGACACCAACCGCCCGCCTGGCGCGCGGCTCGCCGCCCTCCAGTCCCCCGACCTCGTCGACGTGCTGGCCGCCCACCCGCTGCGCGAGCACATCACCGTCGAGGGCCCGTTCCCGGCGTACGCCGACCGCGAGCGGGCACTCTTCGGGAGCTGGTACGAGTTCTTCCCGCGCTCGGAGGGTGCGACCCGCGACGCGGCGACCGGGAAGGTCACCAGCGGCACGTTCGCGACCGCGGCGAAGCGGCTCGAGGCCGTCGCCGACATGGGCTTCGACGTGATCTACCTCCCCCCGATCCATCCGATCGGCGAGGTGAACCGCAAGGGCCCGAACAACACGCTCACCCCCGGCCCGGACGACACCGGGTCCCCGTGGGCGATCGGCAGCAAGGAGGGCGGGCACGACGCCGTCCACCGCGACCTCGGCACCCTCGCCGACTTCGACGCGTTCGTGGAGCGCGCTCGCTCGCTGGGCCTCGAGGTCGCCCTCGACCTGGCGCTGCAGTGCGCACCCGACCATCCGTGGGTGACGTCCAACCCCGAGTGGTTCACGACCCGCGCCGACGGCACCATCGCCTACGCCGAGAACCCTCCGAAGAAGTACCAGGACATCTACCCGCTCAACTTCGACAACGACCCCGCAGGCATCTCCGCCGAGGTCCTCCGCGTCGTCCAGCACTGGGCGTCGCACGGCGTCCGGATCTTCCGCGTCGACAACCCGCACACGAAGCCGGTCGCGTTCTGGGAGTGGCTGTTGCGCGAGGTCCGCAGGACTGACCCCGACGTGCTGTTCCTGTCCGAGGCGTTCACCCGCCCGGCGATGATGCGCGGCCTGGGCGCCATCGGGTTCCACCAGTCCTACACCTACTTCACGTGGCGTACCGCCAAGACCGAGATCGAGGACTACCTCCGCGAGCTCGCCACCGAGACCGACCACCTGATGCGGCCCAACTTCTTCGTCAACACCCCCGACATCCTCCACGCGTTCCTGCAGTACGGCGGGCCGGCGGCCTTCAAGATCCGTGCCGTGCTCGCCGCGACCGGCTCCCCCAGCTGGGGCGTCTACGCCGGCTACGAGCTCTTCGAGCACGTGGCGGTCAAGCCCGGGAGCGAGGAGTACCTCGACTCGGAGAAGTACCAGGTCCGGGTGCGCGACTGGGACGCCGCCGCGGTGGAGGGTCGCACGCTGGCGCCGTACCTCACCCGGCTCAACCGGGTACGCCGGGACCACCGCGCCCTGCAGCTGTTGCGCAACGTGGTCGTCCACTCCAGCGATGACGACCACGTCATCTGCTTCAGCAAGCAAGCGGTTCTCCCCGACGGGCAGAGCGACACCGTCATCGTGGTCATCAACCTCGACCCCCACGGGACCCGCGAGACGGTGGTCCACCTCGACCTCGAGGCCTTGGGCTTCGACTGGACCGAGACCTTCGCCGTCCATGACGAGATCAGCGACGAGACCTGGTCGTGGGGCGAGCACAACTACGTCCGCCTCGACCCGGGTCACGAGCCCGCCCACGTGTTGACCGTCAGGAGTCCCCGTTGACAGAGGTGATCGCCGACGACCCGGCGCTGACACCCCGTGCGGAGCCCCTCGCCCCGATCCCCGACTGGTTCAAGACGGCCGTCTTCTACGAGGTGCTGGTCCGCTCGTTCCGCGACTCCAACGCCGACGGCACCGGCGACTTCCGGGGCCTGATCGAGAAGCTCGACTACCTGGAGTGGCTCGGCGTCGACTGCCTCTGGATCCCGCCGTTCTTCACGTCCCCGCTGCGCGACGGGGGCTACGACGTGGCCGACTACACCGGCATCCTCCCCGAGTGCGGAACGGTCGAGGACTTCCAGCTGCTCCTCGACGAGTCCCACAAGCGCGGCATCCGCGTCATCATCGACTTCGTCATGAACCACACGAGTGACGCCCACCCGTGGTTCCAGGAGTCGCGCCGAGACCCCAACGGTCCCTACGGCGACTTCTACGTGTGGTCCGACACCGACGAGCTCTATCAGGATGCTCGCATCATCTTCGTCGACACCGAGCCGTCGAACTGGACCTTGGACCCGGTGCGGGGCCAGTACTTCTGGCACCGCTTCTTCCACCACCAGCCCGACCTCAACTTCGACAATCCCGCGGTCCACGACGCGATGATCGAGGCGATGGACTTCTGGCTCGCCATGGGCCTCGACGGCTTCCGGCTCGACGCCGTGCCCTACCTCTACGAGCGGCCGGGCACCAACGGCGAGAACCTCCCCGAGACGCACCAGATGCTGAAGAAGGTGCGGAAGTTCGTCGACGACAAGTACCCCGGCACGGTGCTGCTCTGCGAGGCGAACCAGTGGCCGGACGACGTCGTGGAGTACTTCGGCGACCCGGAGGTCGGCGGCGACGAGTGCCACATGGCCTTCCACTTCCCGGTGATGCCGCGCATCTTCATGGCGGTACGTCGCGAGTCGCGCTACCCGATCTCGGAGATCATGGAGCAGACACCCGCGATCCCGGACAGCTGCCAGTGGGGCATCTTCCTGCGCAACCACGACGAGCTGACCCTCGAGATGGTGACCGACGAGGACCGCGACTACATGTGGGCCGAGTACGCCACGGACCCGCGGATGAAGGCCAACATCGGTATCCGCCGCCGGCTTGCCCCCCTGCTCGACAACGACACGAACCGGATGGAGCTGTTCACCGCCCTGCTGCTGTCGTTGCCCGGCTCGCCGGTCCTCTACTACGGCGACGAGATCGGCATGGGCGACAACATCTGGCTGGGCGACCGCGACGGCGTCCGGACGCCGATGCAGTGGACCCCGGACCGCAACGCCGGCTTCTCCGCGGCGACGCCGGGTCGGCTCCACCTGCCGCTGGTCCAGGACCCGGTCACCGGCTACCAGAGCGTCAACGTCGAGTCCCAGCTGGAGAACTCCTCCTCGCTGCTGCACTGGACCCGTCGGATCATCCACGCCCGCCGCAACCACCCGGCCTTCGGGCTGGGCACGTTCGCCGACCTCGGCGGCTCCAACCCGAGCGTGCTGTCCTACGCGCGGGAGCACGTCGGCGACGAGGGCCGCGAGGACACCATCGTCTGCATCAACAATCTCTCCCGCTTCCCGCAACCGGTGGAGCTCGACCTGCGCCGGTTCGAGGGCTGCGTCCCGGTCGAGCTGCTCGGCGGCGTACCGTTCCCGGCAATCGGCGAGCTGCCGTATCTCTTGACGCTGGGTGGGTACGGCTTCTACTGGTTCCGGCTGACCCGGCCGGCCTCGGAGGAAGGTGGTGCGCCGTGAATCGTGCTCTGCACGACTTCCTGGCACACGCCCGGTGGTTCGGCGGCAAGGGCCGGCCGTTCGAGGTGACCAGCGTGCGCCGGCTCGGCACGCTGGATGCCGACTCCGCCGAGGGCCCGACGCTGGCCCTCGATCTGGCCACCATCAGCTACCAGGACGACGAGGGCGGCGAGGACCTCTACCAGCTGCCGCTCTCCTACTACGCCGCCCCGCAGGAGCACCTCGAGCACGCTCACGTCGGCGTCTGGGACGACGCCGACCTCCACCCGTCCCACGTCTACGACGCGGTGCACGACCGGATCGCGATGGGTTATCTGCTCGCGGCCTTCGACGCGCCCCCGCCCGGCGACCTGCACTTCGAGCGGCTGCCCGGTCATGACCTCGACCTGACCACCCACTCGACCCTGTTCTCCGGAGAGCAGTCGAACTCGTCGGTGGCCTTCGGCGAGGACTCGCTGCTCAAGGTGTTCCGCAAGATCACCCCGGGCCGCAACCCCGACATCACGGTCCACGAGGTGCTGACCCGCGCCGGTTCCGACCACGTCGCCGCGCTCTACGGCTGGTTGGAGGCCGGCGAGGGGGACGAGGTGATCCAGCTCGCGATGCTCCAGCAGTTCCTCCGCACCGCCAGCGACGGTTGGGAGCTCGCGCTCGCCAGCGTTCGCAACCTGTTCGCCGAGGGCGACCTGCACGCCGACGAGGTCGGCGGCGACTTCGCCGGCGAGGCGTCCCGGCTCGGGGTCGCCCTGCGCGAGACCCACGACTCGCTGGCCGAGCACTTCCCTCGACGTACCCGTGACGCGGCGGCTCAGGCGGAGCTGGCGGCCGCCATGCACGAACGACTCGACGCCGCGTCGCGAGTCGTCACCGAGCTGGCCGACCACGCCGAGGACCTCCGGGCGGTCTTCGACCGGGTCTCGGGGCTGTCCGACGTGGCGATCCAGCAGATCCATGCCGACCTGCACCTCGGCCAGACGCTGCGCACGGTCCGGGGATGGAAGATCGTGGACTTCGAGGGAGAGCCGGCCCGGCCACTCTCCGAGCGAGTGCTGCCGGACTCGCCGTGGCGAGACGTCGCCGGCATGTTGCGCTCCTTCGACTACGCGCCGCGCGTCGTGGAGCGGACCTACGGTGACTCCGAGCCCCAGCGCGCCGATCAGCGCGCGTTCCGGGCTGCGCAGTGGTCCAAGCGCAACCGGGCCGCGTTCCTCGCGGCCTACGCCGGCCGCGAGCTGACCGCCGACGAGGAGACCCTGCTCGCGGCGTACGTCGCCGACAAGGCCGTCTACGAAGCGGTCTACGAGGCCCGCAACCGGCCGACCTGGGTGTCGATCCCGCTCGAGGCCATCGCCGAGGTGGTGGCAGCATGAGCACCCCGAAGCACACCGCGAAGCCGATCCCGGCTCGAGGAGCTCGAGCAGCTGGTCCGCGGCGAGCACGGCCACCCCCACGCCGTCCTCGGCCCCCATCCGCACGGTGACGGCGTCACGGTGCGGGTGCTGAAGCCGCTCGCGTCCTCCGTCGTCGTGACGTACGGCGAGGAGCGGATCGACCTGACCCACGAGCACGAAGGCGTGTGGGTCGGCGTGCTCCCGGGCACCGACGTGCCCGGCTACCGGCTCGAGATCTCCTACGACGCCGACCCGATCTCCGTCGACGACCCCTACCGGTTCCTTCCGACGCTGGGCGAGATCGACCTCCACCTCATCAACGAGGGCCGCCACGAGAACCTCTGGGAGGTCCTCGGCGCGCGCGTCCACCGCTACGAAGGTCCGCTCGGCGACGTCATCACCGGCACGTCGTTCGCGGTCTGGGCGCCCTCGGCGCGCGGCATCCGGGTGAAGGGCTCCTTCAACAACTGGGACGGCCGCGAGCACCCCATGCGCCAGCTCGGCAGCTCCGGGGTCTGGGAGCTGTTCGTGCCCGACGCCGGGTCGGGGACGGTCTACAAGTTCGCCGTGCTGGGCGCGGACGGGGAGTGGCGCGAGAAGGCCGACCCGATGGCGTTCCACACCGAGGTCCCCCCGCTGACCGGCTCGGTGGTCTTCGACCCCGACTACGCATGGGGCGACGACGAGTGGATGACCGGCCGCACGTCCGGGCAGCCGCTGGCGGAGCCGATGTCGACGTACGAGGTGCACCTCGGGTCGTGGCGCAAGCGCGACGGTGAGGTCATGTCCTACGCCGAGCTCGCCGACGAGCTGGTCCCCTACCTCACCGACCTCGGCTTCACCCACGTCGAGTTCCTGCCGGTGATGGAGCACCCGTTCGGCGGCTCGTGGGGCTACCAGGTGACGTCGTACTACGCACCCACCGCACGCTTCGGCGACCCCGACGGCTTCCGCCACCTCGTCGACCGGCTGCACCAGGCCGGCATCGGCGTGATCGTCGACTGGGTGCCGGCGCACTTCCCCAAGGACCAGTTCGCGCTCGCGCGCTTCGACGGGACACCGCTCTACGAGGACCCGAACCCGTCGCGTGGGGAACACCCCGACTGGGGCACCTTCATCTTCAACTTCGGCCGCCGCGAGGTGCGGAACTTCCTGGTCGCGAACGCGCTCTACTGGCTGGAGGAGTTCCACATCGACGGGCTGCGCGTCGACGCGGTGGCCTCGATGCTCTACCTCGACTACTCCCGCGAGCCCGACCAGTGGACGCCCAACGTCCACGGCGGCCGCGAGAACCTCGAGGCCGTGCAGTTCCTCCAGGAGATGACCGGCACCGTCAGCAAGCGGGTGCCGGGGACGATCACGATCGCCGAGGAGTCGACCTCGTGGCCCGGCGTCACCCGGCCGACCTCGGAGGACGGGCTCGGCTTCTCCTTCAAGTGGAACATGGGCTGGATGCACGACTCGCTCGGCTACATGGAGCACGAGCCGGTCCACCGGGCCTGGCACCACGGCGAGATGACGTTCTCGATCGTCTACGCCTGGTCCGAGAACTTCGTGCTGCCGATCAGCCACGACGAGGTCGTCCACGGCAAGGGCTCGCTGCTGCGCAAGATGCCGGGCGACCGGTGGCAGCAGCTGGCGAACCTGCGGGCCTACCTCGCCTACATGTGGGCCCACCCCGGCAAGCAGCTGCTCTTCATGGGCGCCGAGCTGGGCCAGGAGTCGGAGTGGGCCGAGGCGCGCGAGCTCGACTGGTGGCTGCTCGACCACCCCGAGCACCGGGGCGTGCACTCGCTCGTGCGCGACCTCAACCGGGCCTACCGCGACACCCCGGCGCTGTGGCAGACCGACGGCGATCCGGCGGCGTACGACTGGCTCGACGCGAACGACGCCGGGCGCAACGTCTTCTCGTTCCAGCGCACCGCCGCCGACGGCTCCTCGCTGGTCTGCGTCGCCAACTTCGCCGCCCAGCCCCACGCCGACTACCGGCTCCCCCTGCCGGCCCCCGGCACCTGGGAGGAGATCGTCAACACCGACGCGGAGACCTACACCGGCTCGGGCGTCGGCAACCTCGGCACGGTCACCGCAGTTCTCGGCGACCATGCCGGCCGCCCGGCGTACGCCGACATCGTCGTCCCCCCGCTCGCCACCATCTGGCTCCGCTCCCACAACCGTTGAGTTGGGGGAATTGGCCCTTCGAGTGGGGCTCTTTGGCCCCCGACCCGGGCCACAATGCCCAACTCATGGGGCCAAACAACCCAACTCAACCCCGGTTAGGGTGAAACGGTGACGCAGCCGGAGCCGACCGTGGAGACCGTCGCGGAGGGGGTCGCCCGGATCAGCTGGGGCGAGGACGTGACCGCCCGTGGGCTGACGGCCGCCGTCGGGGTGGTGGTGCCGCACGTCGAGGCCGCGCTGGACGAGCACGTCCGGGTCGAGACGCTCGTCAGTCCGGCGGACGTGGAGAGCCAGCGGATCGCGACGTGGTGCGGCATGCACCGCGAAGGCGTACGCCGGGGAGTGTTGCTCGCCGGAGAGCCCGGTGACCGGATCGTCTACGCCCGCCTGGCCACCGACGTCCCGGTCAGCGACCCCGGCGGGTTCCGCTCGTTGCTCAACTCGTTCCTGCCGCGCAAGCGCGCGATCAGCCAGCTGCTGGTGCGCGACACCGAAGGTCGGGTGCTGGTGTGCGAGCTGACCTACAAACGCGACTGGGACCTGCCCGGCGGCGTCGTGGAGGTGGGCGAGTCGCCGAAGCTCGCGGTCGCCCGCGAGGTCCGAGAGGAGCTCGGCCTCGACCTCGAGCCCGGTGCGCTGCTGCTGACCGACTGGCTGCCGCCCTGGGGTGGGTGGGACGACGCGGTCTGCCTGGTCTTCGACGGGGGCGCGCACGACGCCTCCCTCCTCGACACGATGGTGCGCCAGGAGCGCGAGATCAGGGCCGCCCGGTTCTGCACCCTCGACGAGGTACGCGCTCACTGCGCCGACTTCACCGCCCGTCGGATCGAGCAGGCGCTCTCTCCCGGCGGCGACGGCTACGCCGAGTCGGGTCGCACCTGAGCAACCCCCAAACGTTTGTTTGACAGTACGCCGCCCTCGCGTCACGACTGACACCCAAACAACTCTTGGAGGGTCAGATGGGTGACGACCAGATCTCCTCGCTGCGGGCGATGGCACATCCGGTGCGACTGCGGATCCTGTCGCTCCTCACCGGCGCCGAGATGAGTGCCGCCGACGTCGCCCGCGAGCTCGACCTCACTCATGCCAATGCGTCGTACCACCTCCGGGTGCTGTTCGAGGCGGGCCGACCTCGAGGTGGCGTCCGAGGAGCGGATCCGGGGTGGCGTGGCCAAGCGGTACCGCCACCCGTGGCAGCCCGATGGTCGCCGACCGCACGAGCGATCCGGCGCAACGGCTCGCGTGGGTGCGGCGATGTCGGCCGGCTGGTCGCGCCGGATCGGCGAGGAGTGGGGCGGTCGACGTCGACGGCCACTTCACGGCGACGCGGAGCGGTGGGTCGCCCGAGGAGGACCTGGCCGCGGTGATGGGCTGGTCCAGGAGGCCTCGACCCGCCTGCACGCCTCCGCGACGTGCGCCGCGTACCGAGGGGACCGTCAAGGTGGCGACGACGGCGGCCGACTTCCCAGATGCGAGGGACTGGAGCGTCGTGACCTGGCGAGAGTCGCTCGCTCCCCTGCGCGAACGCAACTTCCGGTTCTACTTCGCCGCGCGCAGCATCAATCTCTTCGGCACGATGATGTCGCACGTCGCGCTGGCCTTCGCCGTCCTCGAGATCACCGACGACCCCGCGGCCCTCGGCCAGGTCCTGGCGGCGCACACCATCCCGATGGTGCTGTTGCTGCTGTGGGGTGGCGTGATCGGTGACCGCTTCTCGCGCGCCCGTTTGCTGCAGTTCTCGAACCTCACCTCCGCCCTCTCGCAGGGGGCGATCGCGGTCCTGGTCATCACCGGCACCGCCGAGCTCTGGATGTTGCTCGTGCTGAGCGTCGTGCACGGAGCGGTCTCCGCGGTGAGCTTCCCGGCCCTGGCCAGCATCATGCCGAGCCTGGTGGCTCGCGAGGAGCTCCAGCGCGCGAACGCCCTGGTCTCGCTGGTCCGCGGCAGCTCCATGGTCATCGGGCCCTCCATCGCGGCCATGCTGGTCGTCACCGTCGGCGCCGGCTGGGCGGTCGGGGTAGACGCGGCGACCTGGCTGGTGTCGGCGATCCTGTTCGGCTTCGTGCGGGTCCCGCGGGAGGCCGACCCCGCGGGAGCCGCTCACGGCAGCACCTTCTCCGAGCTTGCCGCCGGGTGGCACTACGTGCGCACTACGACCTGGCTGTGGGTCGTCGTGCTCGCCTTCGCCCTGATCAACATGATCTGGAACGCCTCGTTCATCACACTCGGCCCGATCGTCGCCAAGGAGACCATCGGCGAGCAGGGCTGGGGGTTGGTGCTCTCCGCCCAGGCGGCCGGGCTGCTGGCGATGACGCTGGTGCTGCTGAGGTTCCCCCTCCGTCGCCGGCCGCTGCTGCTCGGGATGGCGGCGATCTCCATCGTCGGCGTGCCGATCGCGCTGCTCGGGGCTCATCCGACGCTGGCGCTGATGATGGTGACGATGTTCGTGGCCGGTGCCGGTATGGAGGTGTTCGGCATGGCGTGGAACCTCGCGATGCAGGAGCACGTGCCCGACGACATGCTGTCGCGCGCCTACTCCTACGACATGCTCGGATCCTTGATGGCGATGCCGATCGGCCAGCTCGCGGCGGGTCCGCTGGCGCTGGCCTTCGGCTACGACCAGGTCCTGGTCGTGAGCGGGGTGGCCTATGCCGCCGTCGCGTTGCTCACGCTGCTCTCCTCGTCCGTACGGCGGCTGCCCCGGGCCGAGCAGGCGCCGACACCGAAGTCGGAACCGGTGGCCACCTGAGCGACGACAAGAGCGCATCGGGTGCAGTACAAAGAGACATGACCGACGCTCCGTCGCAGCTCAAGGCCGACGCCATCGGCTTCGTCGACGCTCTGGTGATCGGGCTCGCGGCGACCTCGCCGGCCTACTCCCTCGCTGCGGTGATCGGCCCGATCGCGGCCCTGGTGGGGGTCTACGCGCCCGGCGTGCTGCTCGCGTCGTTCGTGCCGATGGCGCTGATCGCCACGGCGTTCCTCTACCTCAACCGCGTCGACCAGGACTGCGGGACGACCTTCAGCTGGGTCACCCGCGCGATGGGTCCGTGGTTCGGCTGGGTCGGCGGCTGGGCGATCACGATGACCGGCGTTCTGGTCATCGGCTCCCTCGCCGACGTCGGCGTCCGCTTCGGCCTCTACACCGTCGGGCTGGACTCGTGGGGCGACAACACCTGGGTGCGGATGTCGTTGGCGGTGCTGCTGATCATCCTGATGACCTGGCTCTGCGTCCTGGGGACCGACATCTCGGCGAAGCTGCAGAACGCTCTCATCTTCGGCCAGGTCGTCGCGTTGCTGGTCTTCGCCGTCGTCGCGATCGTCAAGGTGTACGGCGACGACAGCACGCTGCTGGCGGTCGACCCCAGTCTTTCCTGGCTCAACCCGTTCGGCGAGGGCGGCGCCGCGCTCTCGGGAGGCCTGCTGCTCGGCGTCTTCGCCTACTGGGGCTGGGAGTCAGCGGTCAACCTGTCGGAGGAGACCCGCGACGGCGCCTCGGCGCCGGGACGGGCTGCGGTCTGGTCGACCTTCATCCTGCTGATCACCTACGTCGCCGTCGCGTTCGCCGTGGTCGGCTACGCAGGTCCCCAGTGGCTCTCCGACAACGCCGGTGAAGAGGAGTTCGTCTTCGCCTACATCGCCGGCGAGGTGCTCGGCGGGTGGGACTGGGTGCTGCTGTTCGCGGTGGCCACCTCGGCCATCGCCTCGACGCAGACGACGATCATCCCGGCCTCGCGCACCGGCCTCTCGATGGCGCGACGCTCGGCGCTCCCCCGGCGTTTTGCCCACATCCACCCCCGGCACCTCACCCCCGACGTCAGCACCTGGTGGGTGGCCGGCATCGCGATCGTCTGGTACGTCAGCATCTTCCAGGTGAGCGAGAACGCGTTGTTCGACTCGCTCACCGCCCTCTCGCTGCTGATCGCCTTCTACTACGCGCTGACCGGCATCGCCTGCGCGATCTACTACCGCCGCCACCTGACCGAGAGCGCGAAGAACCTCCTGCTCATCGGCGTCGGGCCGGTCCTCGGCGCCGTGCTCCTGCTCTGGCTGCTGGGTCTCTCCGTCCGCGACATGTCCGACCCGGCCAACTCCTACAGCGGCCAGTCGTGGCTCGGCGTCGGCCCGCCCCTGGTGATCGGTGTCGGCATCCTCCTGGTCGGGATCGTCGTGATGCTGGTCTGGCGGTCGCGCGACTCCCGCTTCTGGCAGGAGCGACCCGGCGTCGCCGACCCCGACATCGTGCACGGCCGCCAGCCGGCGACCGCCGACCCCGACGGACTGGAAGGCTGATCGAGATGGCTGTGGTGCTCGGCTACGACGAGTCCCCCGGCGCCGACGCCGCGCTGGCGACGGCGATCACCCTCGCCGAGCGGTTCGGCGAGGAGCTCGTGCTCGTCTACGGCGTCGCGCCGCCCGGCGGCATGGGCGAGGAGCACAGTGCGCACCAGGCTGCCGTCGAGGAGATCGGCCGCAACGCGACCGGTCACGCGCTGGAGCGCGCCACCGCGGCCGGCCTCACCGCCCGGGTCGAGCTGGTCGCGGCCAAGCCGGCCGAGGCACTCGTGCGGGTGGCCGACGCCTGCGACGCGACCGTGATCGTGGTGGGGACGGCGGGCGAGAGCCCGATCCGGGGCGCGATGCTGGGCTCGACGCCCCACAAGCTGCTGCACCTCGCGACCCGGCCGGTGCTCTGCGTCCCCTCGCCGGAGACATGAGGGCGCCCGAGCCCGTGACCTCGACCGGGTTCGTGGGGCAGGATCGACCGGGTGAACACCTACGTCTTCGACTTCGCCGACGGCGACCGGGACCAGAAGGACCTGCTCGGGGGCAAGGGCGCCAACCTCGCCGAGATGACCAACCTCGGACTGCCCGTTCCTCCCGGGTTCACGATCTCGACCGAGGCCTGCCGCGGCTACCTCAGCGACGACGGCATGCCCGCGGAGCTGGACGACGAGATCGACCAGCATCTGGCCGCCCTGGAGAAGAAGATGGGGCGCCGGCTCGGCGACGCGGACGACCCGCTGCTGGTGAGCGTCCGGTCGGGCGCCAAGTTCTCGATGCCCGGGATGATGGAGACCGTCCTCAACGTCGGCCTCAACGACGAGTCGGTGGCCGGCCTGGAGCGGCAGAGCAACGACGAGCGGTTCGCCCAGGACTCCTACCGCCGACTCCTGCAGATGTTCGGCGCGACCGTGCTCGACATCGACGGCCAACATTTCTCGGAGGCTCTCGACGACGCGAAGCGTGAGCGTGGGACCGACAGCGACCTCGACCTCGACGCCGACGACCTGCGCAACGTGGTGTCGACGTTCAAGAAGATCGTGGAGGAGCAGGCCGGTCGCGAGTTCCCGCAGGATCCGCGCGAACAGCTCGATCTCGCGGTCCGCGCCGTCTTCGACTCCTGGAACACCGACCGGGCCCGGCTCTACCGCCGCCAGGAGCGGATCCCCGAGGACCTCGGCACGGCGGTCAACGTCCAGGCCATGGTGTTCGGCAACTTCGGCATGGACTCCGGCTCAGGCGTCGCCTTCACCCGCGACCCGGCCAGCGGCGCCCAGGGCGTCTACGGCGACTACCTCCAGAACGCCCAGGGCGAGGACGTCGTCGCCGGCATCCGCAACACCGTCTCCCTGGCCGACTTCGAGGACGTCGACCAGGGCTCGTACGCCGACCTGATGACGATCATGACCCGCCTCGAGCGGCACTACCGGGACATGTGTGACATCGAGTTCACGGTGGAGCGGGGCAAGCTGTGGATGCTGCAGACCCGGGTCGGGAAGCGGACGCCGGAGGCGGCGTTCCGGATCGCGGTCCACATGGTCGACGAGGGCCTGATCGGCCTCGACGAGGCCGTGCTCCGCGTCACCGGCGACCAGCTGGCACAGCTGATGTTCCCTCGCTTCGACGAGAAGTCCGAGCGGACCCTGCTCGCCACGGGCATGAATGCCTCGCCGGGCGCAGCCGTGGGCAAGGCGGTCTTCGACTCCGACACCGCCGTCGAGTGGGCCGAGCGGGGCGAGGACGTGATCCTCGTCCGCAAGGAGACCAACCCCGACGACCTGCGCGGGATGGTGGCGGCCCGCGGGATCCTCACCAGCCGCGGCGGCAAGACGTCCCACGCCGCCGTCGTCGCTCGCGGCATGGGCCGCACCTGCGTGTGCGGGGCCGAGGCGCTCGACGTGGATGCGAAGGCCAAGCAGTTCCAGGTACGTGACGGCGACACCATCGCCGAAGGCGACGTGATCTCCATCGACGGCACCACGGGCGAGGTCTTCGCGGGAGAGGTGCCGGTGTCCGACTCGGTCATCGTGCGGCACTTCGAGGGCGAGAAGATCGAGGACGACCTCGTGTCCGCGGTCTCGCGGATCATGGCCCACGCGGACGGCGCCCGACGTCTCCGCGTGCGGGCCAACTCCGACACTCCCGACGACTCCGCCCGCGCCCGCCGGTTCGGCGCCGAGGGCATCGGACTGTGCCGCACCGAGCACATGTTCCTGGGCGACCGGCGCGAGCTGGTCGAGCGGCTGATCGTGGCCGAGGACGAGGCGAGCCAGACCGAGGCCCTCGACGCGCTGCTGCCCCTGCAGCGGCAGGACTTCACCGAGATCTTCGAGGCGATGGACGGGCTGCCCGTCACGATCCGGCTGATCGACCCGCCTCTCCACGAGTTCCTGCCCGACCTCACCGAGCTGTCGGTGAAGGTGGCGCTGGCCGAGGCCAGCGGCGAGGAGGACGAGCACGAGACGGTGCTGTTGCGCCACGTACGACGGCTGCACGAGCAGAATCCCATGCTCGGCCTGCGCGGGGTCCGGCTCGGCATCCAGATCCCCGGACTCTTCGTGATGCAGGCCAGGGCGATCCTCGAGGCCGCCGCCGACTACGCCGACGAAGGCGGTCGTTCGCTCCCGGAGATCATGATCCCCCTCGTGGCCAGCGTGCGGGAGCTCGACGTGGTCAAGGCCGACATCCTGCGGGTCGCCGAGCAGATCCAGGACGACCGCGGCGTCCGCCTGGAGTTCAAGGTCGGGACCATGATCGAGCTGCCCCGAGCCGCTTTCCTCGCCGACCGGATCGCGGGGTCGGCCGACTTCTTCTCCTTCGGCACGAACGACCTGACCCAGATGGCGTGGGGCTTCTCCCGCGACGACGTCGAGGCCGCCTTCTTCTCGCGGTACTTCGACCACGGCATCTTCGACGTCTCGCCGTTCGAGTCGCTGGACCAGCTCGGCGTCGGCGGCATGGTGGAGATGGGAACGACGAAGGGTCGCGAGACGAAGCCCGACCTCAAGGTGGGCATCTGCGGAGAGCACGGCGGCGACCCGCGGTCGATCCACTTCTTCGACCGGGTCGGGCTCGACTACGTGTCGTGCTCGCCGTTCCGGGTACCGGTGGCGCGGCTCGAGGCGGGCCGGTCGGTCCTAGAACAGCGCTGAGGCGAGGTTCTGGCGACCACGCAGCACCCGCGGGTCGTCGTTGCCGACTGCGCCGAAGAGACCGAGCAGGTGCTCGCGGGCAGCGTCACGCTCCTTGTCCGACGTACGCCGGATCAGCTCGACGAGCCGGTTGAACGCGTCGTCGACGTGGCCGCCGAGGAGGTCGAGATCGGCGACCAGGGTCTGCGCGTCGACGTCGTCGGGGCGGGCGGCCGCGGCCTCGCGGGCGGCCTTGAGGTCGGCTCCCCGGGTGCGCTGCAGGACCTTCGCCATCGCCAGACCGGCCGCCGCCTCGGCGTCGGCCGGGTTGGCGTCGACGAGCTTCTGGTACTCCGCGACGGCGCCGTCGACGTCGTCGGCCTCGAGCGCGGCTTGGGCCGCCGCATAGCGCGGGTCGACGGCCGGTTCCTCGGTCTCGTCGGCCGCCTCGGGTTGCGTGCCGCGCGGCTGGTGCCGCCCGGTGATGCCCTGGGTGGTGAGCTGCTGGGCGAGCTGGTTGAACAGCGCCCGCAGATCGTCGAGTCCGAGCGCCCCGGGGATCGGTTGGGTGGCCGGTCGGCCGTCGATGAGCACCAGCATCATCGGCAGCTGGGTGACCTGCATCGCCTGCGCGAGCTCCGGGCTCCGGTCGACGTCGACCAGGGCCGCCAGGAAGCGCCCCTCGTACTCGCCCGCGACCGACTCCAGGTCGGCGGCCATGGTGGCGCTCTCCGGTACCTGCGAGGGTGAGAAGAACAGCAGCACGACGGGCGCGGTCACCGACGACTCCACGACCTGCTGCACGTTCTGCTGGTCCACCGCCACGGCGTACGCCGAGCCGGCTGCGGCGCCGTCGGACGAGGTGGCGGGGGCGGGTGCTCCCGCGGCCTGCTTGAAGGCGGAGAGGTCGATCGCCCCGGGGCGGCTGAACGGCTGCTGCGTCATGGCCCCCATCCTTCCCGAGCGCTCCAGCTTGTAGTGCAACCGGACCACCGGTGCGGCCCACAGCCTCAGCTCGTGGTCGGTCCGCAGCACACCGTCGGGGTCGACGTACACATGGAAGATCTCGTGGAGACCGGCCCGCGCCGCAAACGTCCGACCCTGCTGCTCGACGACGACGTACGCCCCGGTCGCACCGAAACCGCCGCCGCCGGACACCAGCAGCAACGATCCGTCGGGGCGGGACTCGGGTCGAAGGAAGATCTGGACGTTCCCCGCCTCCAGCGGGAACGCGACGTGCACGGATCCCACGTCGGATCCGGGCAGCCGACGTGCTGAGTAGCACCCGCTGAACACGTACTCCCCCGTCGCGCGCAACGTCCGGATCCAGCCCGCCTGGACCTGGCGCCCCTGCGCGTCGAGGATCGATACCACCCTGCTGGCCATGCCGCGGGCCACGTCGAGCGGCCGGGTCGAGGACCGCCAGCTGCTGGACGCGACGCCCGAAGAGTCTCGAGATCACCTCGCCGGCGGGCCAGAACAGGGGCGTCCACTGGGTCCAGACGTCCATCCGCCAGTCGGCGGTGTGCTCGTAGAAGTCGCGGATCCGTCGGGTCCAGGTCGGCTGCCCGAAAACCCGGGCCGTCGAGGGCTGCCATGTCCGCCAGCAGCCCGGCTCGTTCCCCGTCGCCGACGACGCTGCCGCCGACCTGGGCGGCCGCCGCCTCGAGCCAGCCGTCCGCGATCACCGGGCCCGTACTGGTGGGCGCCTGGAGCCACCGGTGCTCACCGGCCAGGTCGACCTCGCGACCAGCGGCGCGCCAGAAGGCCCGGGTGAGCAGGTCGAGGTGGGGCGTCAGCGAGCTCACGGCGCCACTGTTCCCGGCCACCGGGTCACCCGGCAACCACCAGACCCGTGCTGGTCAGAACCGAGCCGGCTCCCGGTACTCGCCCCACTCGGCGCGGAGCACGTTGCAGATCTCGCCCAGCGTGGCCTCGACCCGGCAGGCCTCCAGCATCGCCTCGATCATGTTGCCGTCGGTACGTCCGACCTCGACCATCGCGTCCAGCGCAGCAGCGACCGCGGCGTCGTCCCGGCCGCCCTTGCGGTCGGCCAGGATCCGCACCTGGTCGATCTCGACCTCGTGGCTGACCCGCAGGATCTCGAGGTCGTGGGTGACGGAGTGCTCGTGGCAGTTGACGCCGACGATCTTCTTGTCGCCCTTCTCGAGCGCCACCTGGTACTGGAAGGCGGCCTCGGCGATCTCGGACATGAACCAGCCGTCCTCGATGCCGCGCAGCAGGCCACGGGTGACCGGGTTCTCGCCGTTGCGTGGTGGCCTGGGCCAGCGCCTCGGTGTCGCGTGGGTGAGCGTCGATCCGCCCATCGCGAGGATCCGGTCGAAGATCGCGTTGGCCTCGGCCTCGATCTCGTCCGTCAGCGCCTCGACGTACCAGCTGCCACCGAGGGGGTCGGCCACGTTCACGACGCCGGTCTCCTCCATGATCACCTGCTGCGTGCGGAGCGCGATCTCGGCTGCCTGCTCGCTCGGCAGCGCCAGCGTCTCGTCGAGCGCGTTGGTGTGGAGGCTGTTGGTGCCGCCGAGGACGGCGGAGAGTGCCTCGATGCCGGTGCGCACGACGTTGTTGTAGGGCTGCTGCGCCGTCAGCGAGACGCCGGCGGTCTGGGTGTGGAACCGCAGCCACTGCGCCTTCTCGGTCTTCGCGCCGTAGACGTCGCGCATCCAGCGCGCCCAGATCCGCCGGGCGGCGCGGAACTTCGCGATCTCCTCGAAGAAGTCGACGTGGGCGTCGAAGAAGAACGACAGTCCGGGTGCGAACGTCTCGACATCGAGGCCGCGGGACAGCCCGAGCTCGACGTAGCCGAAGCCGTCGGCCAGCGTGAAGGCGAGCTCCTGCGCGGCGGTCGAGCCGGCCTCGCGGATGTGGTAGCCGGAGACCGAGAGCGGCTTGTAGTCCGGGATCTTCTCGTTGCAGTACTCCATCAGGTCGCCGATCAGGCGCAGGTGCGGCTCGGGGCCGAAGAGCCACTCCTTCTGAGCGATGTACTCCTTGAAGATGTCGGTCTGCAGCGTGCCGTTGAGGGAGCCGGTGTCGACCCCCGCCCGCTCGGCCGCGACCAGCATCATGCAGAAGACCGGTACGGCGGGGCCGCTGATCGTCATCGACGTGGTGACCGCGCCCAGGTCGATGTCGCGGAAGAGGGTCTCCATGTCGGCGACCGAGTCGATCGCGACGCCGCAGTGGCCGACCTCGCCCAGCGCCTGCGGGTCGTCGGAGTCGCGGCCCATCAGGGTCGGCATGTCGAAGGCCACCGAGAGGCCGCCACCACCCCGGCCGAGGATCATCTTGTAGCGCTCGTTGGTCTGCTCGGCGTTGCCGAAGCCGGCGAACTGCCGGATCGTCCAGGTGCGGCCTCGGTAGCCGGTCGGGTAGAGACCACGGGTGAACGGGAACTCACCGGGCCACTCCGAGGTGTCGGTGCCGTAGGCCGGCGCCACCTCCACGCCGCTCAGCGTGGTGAAGTCGACGTCGCGGACGCGCCCGCCGTCGTTCGCCGCGTCGTAGCGGGACTGCCAGCGGTCACGTGCGGTCTCGGCCATGCCCCAGATACTAGGACGCCCAACTAAATCCGGCCACTTGGCGGCACCCTGGTGCGGTAGTCCAGTGGAACATCGTCCTGAATCGTTCCGGACCGGGACGATTTCCCACTGGACTACCGGGCTCAGCGGGTCCAGCCGAGGATCTGGCCGTCCCGGACCTCGACCGACAGCGGAGGTCTGGGCGTGGGGTGGTCGGCGAGGTGAGCCAGCAACTGGCTGCGCCCGACCACCTCGACGTCGCGGTCGTGGAAGCGCACCTGCGGGTGCAGCAGCGGCCGCAGCTCGCCCCACTCCTGCTGCTCGACCAGGTTCCACACGACGGCGGCGGGCGCCGGCAGCTCGGGCAGGTCGTGCAGCATCCGCGGCACACACATCCGCCAGGCGTCGGTCACGAGCTCCCGCATCTCGTCCTCGTCGAGCCGCGGCAGGTGGGCGCAGACCCACTGGTAGCGCAGGTCGGACGTCGGCGGGAGGAAGAACGTCTCGGGATCGGAGGCGATCAGTCCGTCGCGCTCCGCCTTGGGAAAGCCGAAGCCCATCGCCTCCTCGTCACGCGAGAACGCGACGTAGACGAGCTGCTTGACCCTGAGCTTCCACCGCCCACGCACCTGCCGCTCATAGGTGCGCGGCAGCGCGAGCCCGATCCGGCGTACGTCGTCAGCGGTGGCCATGAGGGTGCCTCAGTAGTCGCCCGCGGCCCGCCGCACCGGCCGCAGCAGCTCTGACAACCGGCCGAGCGCCTCGTCGTCGAGTACGCCGAGCCCGAAGTCGGCCCCCACCAGGTCGGCGGTCGCGGACTGCACGACCTCGCGTCCGACCGGCGTGATCTCGGCCAAGACCGCCCGGCCGTCCTCGGGGTGGGGCCGCCGCTCGACGTGCCCGTCTGCCTCGAGCTTGCGGACGATGGAGGTGACCGACGTGGGGTGCACCTGGAGTCGCTCCCCCATCTTCCCCAGCGGGAGCGAGCCCCGCGACGAGAACGTCAGCAGCACCAGCGCCTCGTAGCGGGCGAAGGTGAGCCCGTGCGGCTTGAGGATCGCGTCGAGCCGCCCGATCACGAGCTGCTGCACCCGCATCAGGGACGTGACGGCGTGCATCGCGGGGACGCCGGTCCAGTGGTTCGCCCACTGCCGGGCCGCCTCGTCGATGGGGTCGAACGGGAGGGGTGGCACGAGGACTAGTTGACCACCCGCGGCCCGCGGAGGCCGGAGCGCTGCACGACTCGCTGGATGGCGAGGTCGCGGTCGTCGGGCCGGCCGACGTAGCGGATGTCGCGCAGCCCCTGCTCCTGGGCGGCGGACTCGAAGACGAAGTGGCCGTAGCCGAGGACCCGCCCGATCAGCGGCTTGGCGACGGTGATGTCGAGGATCCGCGACAGCGGCATGGTGGCGAGCTGTTGCGACAGCACGCCGTGCAGCCGGAACACCCGCATGTTGGTGATCACGAACCGGTCCATCCGCGCCTGCAGCGCCTTCCATCCGGCGTGTGCCAACAGCGCCATCGCCACCACGAACGGGAACCACGCGAGGTCCATGTCGAGGAACGGGAACGCGACCAGCAGGGCCAGCGCGAGTGCGGTCTCGAGGATCGGGCGGACGTAGGCCGCCCAGTGCTTGAGGACCTCGTCGACGATGACCTCGCCCTCGTCGCGCAGCAGGTGCTTGCGGATGTCAGGCTCGGTGAGCGTCCCCAACAGACCCATCCCCGCCCCTTCCTGCGCTGCCCACCGGCGTCAGACCAGCGCGCCGAAGAACCGGATGACGGCGCTGAACAGCTGCTCGGCCAGGTTCCACGCCTGGCTGAAGCCGGACCGAGCGGCGTCGGCCAGGCCTTGGGGGTCGGTGAACATCCAGAAACCGAGGAAGACCACGACCACGGCCAGCATCGCCTTCTTGGCGTTCATGGGAGTCGCTCCGATCGGGTACGGCACGGGTCGACACCATTGGTATCAGGCAGGCCGCCATCGATGCGAGAGGCGCGCCTGTGAACTCAACCCCGGGGCAGCGTGAAGCTGACCCGCGTGCCGGGCCGGTCGTGCTCGTCGATCCAGATCCGCCCCCCGTGGCGGTTCACCACGCGCGCGCAGATCGCCAGGCCCAGGCCGGTGCCGCCGTAGGCGGCGCCGTGGGCGCGCGCGAAGCTGTCGAAGACCCGCTCGCGCATCGCCTCGGGGATCCCGATGCCGTTGTCGGTGACCGAGATCTCGACCTGGTCGTCCGACTCGCTGGCCGCGACCATCACGGCCGGGCGGACGTCGGGAGCGACGTACTTCACGGCGTTGCCGACGAGGTTGTCGAGCAGCTGGCGGATCAGGAACCGGTCGCCGGTGACCACGACGCCGGGCTGGACGGCGATCCTGGCGGGGGCCTCGCCCGCACGCCGGAGCTCGGCCACCTCCTCCGCCAACGCCGAGAGATCGATCCGCTCGAGCTCGAGGGGGCGGTCGCGGGCGATCGTGATGCCCAGGAGGTCGTCGATGAAGCTCTGCATCTGGCCGGTCGCCGACTGGACGCGAGTCACCATCGAGCGCATGGCATCGATGTCGGGTGGGCCGTCCGCCGCGAGCTCTTCCTGGATGCTCTCGCTCCAGCCGAGGACGACGGTCAGCGGGTTCTTGAGGTCGTGGGCCACCACACCGGCAAAGGCGACCAGCTGGTCGCGATCCTCGTGGTCCTGGGTGACGTCGCGCAGCGTGTTGACCACCACCGGCCGCGGATCGTTGCCCAGCCCGGGGATCGGGATCGACGACACCTGGAGGTGCCGGACACCGCCGGAGGACAGCCGCACGTGAACCGTTTCCCTGACCGCACGGGACTCGGCACGGGCGCGAGTGTGCGGCATGTCGGTGACCGCGATCGGCCGGCCCTTCTCGTCGACCATGCGCGGCTGTGCGGGGTCCTCGGCGTCTCGGACGGAGGAACCCGCCGACACCCGTGAGCCGGCGTGCCGCCCGGTTGCGGACCGTGTAGTCGTCGTCGGCGTCGATGACGGTCACGCCCTCATCGAGGTTGTCGATCACCGTCGAGAACAGCGTCGCGCGGCTCTCGGCCACCCGCTCGGCCGTGCCGAGCCCGCTCGGTCGCCGTACGACGCTCCTCGACGTCGATCGAGATGAGGAAGGTCGCGAGGACCAGGGTGATGAGGAACGCCTGGGCGATGGCGGCGCTCTCGAACGGGTCCGCCGAGCATCCTGGAACGGCCCGCTGCCGGCCAGCGTCGCCAGGACGCCCGCCGTGCCAAGCAGCGAGCGCGAAGGCCATGGCGCCGATCGGCGGCAGCCGGAACGCGGCCCACACCACGACCAGGACGATGCTGAAGGTGAGGGGCGTGCGACGGGTCGGCGAAGACGAGGCCGTGAGCCAGCCCGCCGACGGCCAGGAGGGCGACAGACCTCGGCTGC
Organism: uncultured Actinomycetota bacterium; assembly: GCA_963804845.1. GTDB lineage: Bacteria > Actinomycetota > Actinomycetes > Propionibacteriales > Nocardioidaceae > Nocardioides. Next base: position 2,002,577 of record CAWDSA010000007.1, read on the forward strand.
CCAGCGCAGCGGGTGGGCCGACGGTCGAAAGGCTGGGTGTTCGGGAGTCGTCGTACGCTCCGAGCCCGAGGTAGGGCAGCAGCAGGAGCACGAGCGCGGTGGGACCCAGGATGCCGCTGAAGTTACGAATAGCAGCAGCACGAAGGTCTCGAGGTCCTGCGCAGGGCAGCAGCCCGCATCCCCCACGCCCTCAGCGCCGCGGCTACAGCGGCGCTGACGGCGGAGGCCGATCAGGATCACGACCACGTCCCGACAGCGTGCGGGGCCGCGCGAGCCTCGCGGCCTGCGCGGGGCTCAGCCAGGTCGCGACGAGCACCCACGACCACGCCGTCACCACGGCCAGCACCATCGCGGCGACGACACGCTCCCACGTGCCGTCGTCGGCCAGGATGGTCAGTCCGGTGACGGCCGCCAGGCCGAGGGTGTCCCAGGGCCGGGACCGCCGGGTCCCGGTACCGACCCAGAGCACGGCGACGCCGTACAACGGCCAGACCAGGCTGATGGCCAGCGAGTCGTCCGTGGTCGTTCCGGCCGATGACGGCGGCGATCATCGTGGCGACGCTGAAGACAAGGAAGCGAAGGATGGCCCGTCCGTTCATGCGCGTCGACCCCTATCGTTCCGTCCGGTGGCGGCACGCCTCAGTATGGGTGCCGGTCAGGCTGAAAGTGGTGGACTTCTCAGGCGAACGGCGCCCGCGGTCGGTCAGTCCGTGAACGTGTCGAGCAGCTCGTCGGCGGCCCGATAGGGATCGGAGTCGCCCGCGACGACTGCGGCGGCGAGGTCGTCGAGCTCGCTGCGACCGTGGACGTCGCCCCACCGCTCACGCAGGGCGGTGACCGCGATGGCCTCGATCTCGTCGCGCGCCCGTCGCACCCGGCGGCGCTCCAGCTCACCCGACTCGGCGAGCCAGGCGTGGTGACGATCCATCTCCGCGACGACGTCGTCGAGTCCCTCGGCCTTGACCGCGACGGTCTTGACGATGGGCGGCTTCCAGGCGCCGTCGGCGTGTTCGGCCAGCGCCAGCATCGAGCGCAGATCCTTGCGGACCTGGTCGGCGCCGTCGCGGTCGGCCTTGTTGATGACGTAGATGTCGCCGATCTCGAGGATGCCCGCCTTCGCGGCCTGGATCCCGTCCCCCATGCCGGGCGCGATCAGCACCAGCGTCGTGTCTGCCAGACCGGCGATCTCGACCTCGCTCTGACCGACGCCGACGGTCTCCACGAGGATCACGTCGCAGCCGGCCGCGTCGAGGACCCGCAACGCCTGCGGGGTCGTCCAGGAGAGCCCACCGAGGTGGCCGCGCGAGGCCATCGAGCGGATGTAGACGTCGCGGTCGAGGGCGTGGTCCTGCATCCGCACGCGGTCGCCGAGCAGAGCACCGCCGGAGAAGGGCGACGACGGGTCCACAGCCAGCACGCCCACCCGCTTGCCGGCGCGGCGCAGCTCGGTCACGAGCGCGCTCGTGGAGGTGGACTTGCCGACGCCCGGGGACCCGGTGATGCCGACGACCTGCGCGCTGCCTGAGTACGGCGCGAGTCCGGCCATGACCTCACGCAGCAGCGGCGAGGCGTCCTCGACGAGGGAGATCAGCCGCGCGACGGCACGCGCATCACCCTGCCGGGCCCGCTCGACCAGCTCCGGGACGTTGCCGGACGACCGGCGCGCCACTACGCGGGAACGCGGATGATCAGGGCGTCGCCCTGGCCGCCGCCGCCGCACAGCGCGGCGGCACCGACGCCGCCACCGCGGCGCTTGAGCTCGAGCGCGAGGTGGAGCACGATCCGGGCGCCGGACATGCCGACCGGGTGACCCAGGGCGATGGCACCGCCGTTGACGTTGACCTGGTCGTCGGAGATGCCGAGCTGCCGCGCCGACTCGATGCCGACGGCCGCGAAGGCCTCGTTGAGCTCGAACAGGTCGATGTCGGAGACCGCGATGCCCTCCTTGCCGGCGGCCTTCTCGATGGCACGGGCCGGCTGCAGCTGCAGGCTGGAGTCGGGGCCGGCGACCTGGCCGTGGGCGCCGATCTCGGCGAGCCAGGTGAGGCCGAGCTCCTCGGCCTTGGCCTTGCTCATCACGACCACCGCGCAGGCGCCGTCGCTGATCTGGGAGGCGGATCCGGCCGTGATCGTGCCGTCCCTGGACACCGCGCGAAGCCCGGCCAGCGACTCCACGGTCGTGTCGCCCCGCACTCCCTCGTCCTCGGCGACCGTGACGTCGCCCTTGCGTGTGGACTGGGTCACCGGCACGACCTCGTCGTCGAACAGCCCGTTCTTCCATGCCAGCGCCGCCCTCTGGTGGGACTGCGCCGCGAACGCGTCCTGCTCCTCACGGGTCAGGTTGGCGCCGGACACGTTGCAGCTCTCGGTCAGGTTGATCATGGCCTGGTCGGTGGCCTGGTCGTAGAGCGCGTCGTAGGCCATCGAGTCGACCAGCGTGGTGTCGCCGTACTTGAATCCGCTGCGGCTCTTGGGCAGCAGGTGTGGCGCCTGCGTCATCGACTCCATGCCGCCGGCCACCACGATGTCGTGCTCGCCGGCGCGGATCATCTGGTCGGCCATGGCGATGGCGTTGATGCCGGACAGGCAGACCTTGTTGATGGTGATCGACGGCAGGCTCATCGGCAGCCCGGCGGAGATGCCCGCCGTACGCGCGGGGTTCTGGCCGGCGCCGGCGAGGATGACCTGGCCCATGATCAGGTAGTCGACCTGGTCACCGGAGACGCCCGCCTTGTCGAGGGCTCCCTTGATGGCGACCCCGCCCAGCTCCGCGGCGGAGAGGTCCTTCAGCCCGCCGAGCAGGCGGCCGATCGGGGTGCGGGCCCCGGCAACGATCACGGACGTGGACATGGTGGCGCCTCCATCACGAGCGAGTGACTTGATGTTGGCGACGATACCCACCGGAACCGGTGGACAGGGAGTCGGTGGGCGGTGAGGAACTCCTCACACCTCCTCGCCTCGCGAACGCCGCAGCCGCCACGATGAGCCCATGACAGTCGACATCCCCACGCACCTCTTCACCGCCATCGACCACGTCGGCATCGCGGTGCCCGACCTCGACGAGGCGATGGAGTTCTATCGCGAGACCTACGGGATGACGGTGCTCCACGAGGAGGTCAACGAGGAGCAGGGCGTGCGCGAGGCGATGGTCGGCGTGGGCGACTCAGGATCCTGCATCCAGCTGCTCGCCCCCCTGTCACCCGAGTCCACGATCGCGAAGTTCCTCGACCGCTCGGGCCCCGGGATCCAGCAGCTGGCGTTCCGGGTGACCGATGTGGAGGCGGTCTCTGCCGTGCTGCGCGAGCGTGGGCTGCGGCTGCTGTACGACGCTGCCAGGCGCGGGACGTCCGACAGCCGCGTCAACTTCATCCACCCGAAGGACGCCGGCGGCGTGCTGGTCGAGCTCGTGGAGCCGGCAACCTCTCCCTGAGGGGCATGGACTCCGTCACACCTGGGTGCGCCCAACGCTACTCGTCGGTATCTTCACCAGCAGCCCACATCGAGAAGCGTGTCGAGGAGCAAGAAGTGCACACCATCCTGGAAGCCATCCAGTCCGGCGAGGCCACGCCGGACGACTTCGCGAACCTGGAGCTGCCCGACTCCTACCGCGCGGCCTTCGTCAAGAAGGACGAGGTGGACATGTTCGAGGGCCTCGAGAGCCGCGACAAGGACCCGCGCAAGTCGATCCACGTCGACGACGTGGCGCTGCCCGAGCTCGGCCCCGGCGAGGCGCTGGTGGCGGTGATGGCGTCGGCCATCAACTACAACACCGTGTGGACCTCGATCTTCGAGCCGCTCTCGACCTTCGGCTTCCTCGAGCGCTACGGGCGGATGTCGCCGCTGGCCCAGCGGCACGACCTGCCCTACCACGTGGTCGGCTCCGACCTCTCCGGCGTCGTGCTCAAGACCGGCGAGGGCGTGCACAGCTGGAACCCGGGCGACCGGGTCGTCGCCCACTGCCTCTCCGTCGAGCTGGAAGGCCCCGACGGCCACAACGACACGATGCTCGACCCCGAGCAGCGGATCTGGGGCTTCGAGACCAACTTCGGCGGCCTCGCCGACATCGCCCTGGTCAAGGCCAACCAGCTGATGCCCAAGCCCGAGCACCTCACGTGGGAGGAGGCCGCCTCCCCCGGCCTGGTCAACGGCACGGCGTACCGCCAGCTGGTGAGCAAGAACGGCGGCGACATGAAGCAGGGCGACAACGTCCTGATCTGGGGCGCCTCGGGAGGTCTCGGCGGGTTTGCCACGCAGTACGCGCTCAACGGCGGCGGCACGCCGGTGTGCGTCGTCTCCAGCGAGGAGAAGGCGGCGATCTGCCGCAGCATGGGCGCCGAGCTCATCATCAACCGCACCGAGGAGGACTTCCGGTTCTGGAACGAGGAGGGCACTCAGCAGGACCCGAAGGAGTGGAAGCGCCTCGGCGCCAAGATCCGCGAGCTGACCGGGGGTGAGGACATCGACATCGTCTTCGAGCACCCCGGCCGCGAGACGTTCGGCGCGAGCGTGTTCGTCACCCGCAAGGGCGGAACGATCACGACCTGCGCCTCGACCAGCGGCTTCATGCACGAGTACGACAACCGCTACCTCTGGATGAACCTCAAGCGGATCATCAGCTCCCACTTCGCCAACTACCGCGAGTCGTGGGAGGCGAACCGGCTGATCGCCAAGGGCAAGATCCACCCGACGCTGTCGCGCACGTATGCGCTCGGCGAGGTCGGCCAGGCCGCTCTCGACGTCCACCACAACACGCACCAAGGCAAGGTCGGCGTGCTGTGCCTCGCCCCCGAGGAGGGGCTCGGCGTCCTCAACGAGGAGATGCGCAGCACACACCTCGACGCGATCAACCGCTTCAGGGGGGTCTGAGTCGCATCCCACCCGGCGACACGCGGACCGGGGTGGGATCGGCGGCGATGATCGGAGACACTGGGGCGGACCACCCACATTCGATCCCCCGGGAAGAGGTTTTCGCACCTATGAGCGACAGCGGTCTGTCCATCTTCGACGACGACGAGCCGGACAACGGCGAGGACGCATCGGCCGACGAGAACACACCAGAAGCTGCCGACGGCGAGAAGACCCAGGTGATCCCCACGGTGAAGCCGGCCGAGGAGCCCGCCGAACCCGCGGACGACACCGCCGAGCGCACCCAACCGGTCGCCGTCGTACCCCCGGCGCCGCGTCCCGCTCCCCAGAAGGCAGTGCCGAGCCCGACCCCGCCGCCTGCCCGGCCGGCCCCCGCGCCCGCCGCCCGCACGATGCCGCCACCGGCTCCGGCCAACGCGTCGTTCCCGGTGGTGCGACGCGGCGGATACGACAAGACCGCGGTCGACTCGCGGATCCAGCAGCTCGCCGGCGAGAAGGCCGGGCTGTCGAGCTCGCTGACCGACTCGGAGAAGCGGGTCATGGAGCTCGAGGCGCAGCTCGACGACGCGCGCCAGCAGATCAAGGAGAACCTCAACCCGTCGTACGCCGGGCTCGGCGGCCGCGCGTCGGCGATGCTGCGCCTCGCCGAGGAGGAGGCTGCCGAGGTACGCACCGGCGCCGAACGCGACGCGGCGGAGATCCGGGCCCAGGCCACGCGCGACGCCGGCGCGATCCGCGCCGACGCCTCCCGCGAGGCCGAGGACATGCGACTGGTCCAGCTCCAGGAGCTCGACGAGACGCGCGCACGTCTGCTTGCCGAGGCGGAGCAGGAGCGCAACCTGGCGAGGACCGAGGCCGAGGACACGCTCGCCTCGGCGCGCCGCGAGGCCGACCAGCTGCGGCTCGCCTCCCAGCAGGAGGCCAACGATCTGCGCACCAGCGCCAAGCGCGAGTCCGAGCAGGCCCGGGCCGCGGCCGACCGCGAGGTGCAGGAGGCCCGTCGCACGCTGGCGGTGGAGAAGGAGCGACTCACCAAGGAGGCGGCCGAGCACCACACCAACGCCACCGGCGAGACCCAGCGGCTGGTCGCTGAGGCCGAGGAGCGGGCCACCGCTGCCGAGGCGCGGGCCCGCGAAGCCACGACCCAGGCCAACGCCCACCGACAGCAGGCCCAGACCGAGGCGGAGGCGACGCTGGCGCGAGCGCGGCGCGAGGCCGAGCAGGTCGTCGCGTCGGCGCGTGGTCAGGCCGACTCGATCGCCGCGACCGGCACCGCCGAGGCCGAGCGTGAGCTCGCCGGGGTCAAGGCCGAGGTCGAGAGGCTGACCAAGCGCCGCGACGCGATCACCGCACAGCTGGCCTCGCTGCGCGACGTGGTCTCCGGCTTCGACGAGGACGAATCCTGAGCCGCGGAAAGGCCCGGGAGGCCGACGACGTCGAGGCCGTGGAGGCCGAGGAGCACCCCGAGGCCGCAGCCCACGGCGAGCTCGGGGCCCCCGGCAAGCCGTTGTCCACGCACTCGCCGTTCTACATCGGATTCTTCGGCGGGCTCGGAGCGTTGCTCGCCTACTTCCTGGGCAGCGCCCTGCTCTCGGTCAGCTCCTACCTGGTGCTGATCGTGGTCGCCATGTTCCTGGCGGCAGGCCTCAACCCAGCGGTCGAGTTCTTCATGCGGCGCGACATGCGGCGTCCGTACGCCGTGGTGGTGGTCATCGTGGTCGTGGTGATCGTCGTGACGCTGTTCGTGCTGGCAATCGTGCCGGTCATCAGCGACCAGGTCACCGCCATCTCCCAGAGCGCCCCGGGGTGGCTCGACGAGCTGCAGCGCAACCGCCAGGTCCAGGAGCTCGACGACAAGTACGACGTCATCGACCGGGTCAAGGACTACGTCGCCCAGGGCGACTTCGCCTCCGGCGTCTTCGGTGGCGTCCTGGGCGTCGGGCTCGCGGTGCTGTCCGCGGTGGCCAACACCTTCATCATCGTCGTGCTGACGCTCTACTTCCTGTCGTCGCTGAACACCACGAAGGAGGCGCTCTACCGACTGGCGCCGGAGAGCCGCCGCGACCGGGTCACCAAGCTCGGTGACCGCGTGATCCGCAGCGTGGGCGCCTACGTGTCGGGGGCGTTCCTGGTCGCCCTGTGCGCGGGCGTCTCGTCACTCATCTTCCTGTTCATCGTCGGTCTGGGCGACTACGCCGTGGCGCTCGCCTTCGTGGTCGCCCTGCTCGACGTGATCCCGATGATCGGCGCCACCCTCGGCGCTTTCGTGGTGAGCGCGATCGGGTTCGCCACGGATCCGAAGATCGGCATCGCGTGCGTGATCTTCTACCTCATCTACCAACAGGCAGAGAACTACCTGCTCTACCCCAAGATCATGTCCCGCGCGGTCGACATCCCGGGCTCGGTCACCGTGATCGCCGCCCTGATCGGCGCCGGCCTGCTCGGCGTGGTCGGCGCACTGCTCGCCATCCCCACGGCCGCCGCGATCCTGATGCTGACCAAGGAGATCGTCATCCGCCGCCAGGACGCCCGCTGACTCGTTGAGTGGAAGCGTCTGTGGCCGTACAACGGCGGGTTTGTGGCGAACGCCGTGCCCCACACCGCCGCTCACGTGCCGCACTCCAAGCCTCAACATTCAACGTGTTGCGGTGGTGCGCTCCCCCAGCTTGACCAGGACGACGCCGGCGAGGACCGCGGCGCCGCCGACGAACTGGATCGCGACCGGCAGCTCGTCGAGAGCGACCCAGGCGAAGACCAGCGCGAAGAGCACTTCGAGCAGCGCCACGAACGACGCCACCCGCGAGCCCAGGGTCCGCGACGCCATGATGCCGAAGACGTAGGCGAAGGAGCAGGTGAGCACGCCGAGCGCCAGCACGGGCAGCCACCACGGCACGGTCGTGCCGTCGTACGACGCGGGGTCGGTCGACCAGGTCAGGTCGAGGACGCCGACGGCACCGGCAAGCAGCAAGGCCACCGCGCCGACGACGAGGCCGGCGGAGGCGAGCACGACCGGCGGCAGACCATTGCCGTTCTGGGCCGACATCACGAAGTAGGTGGCGCAGCCGACCATCGCGAGCAGCGCCCACATCACCCCGACCGGGTCGAGGTCGGCGCCGGAGACCAGGTCGAGCACGAGCACCAGACCACCGATGGCCAGCGCGCCGCCGGCCGCGGTGAGCCGACCGGGCCGCTGTCCGTAGCGGGCCCACAGCCAGCCGATCACCAGTACCGGCGCGGCGTACTCGATCAGCAGCGCCACTCCGACCTGCAACGTCGCGATCGAGCTGAAGTAGGCCAGCTGGGTGCCGGCCACGACGATCAGGCCGTAGATGACCACGAAGCCGGCGTTGGCACGCAGCAGGTGCCACCGGCCGCGCAACATGACGAGCCCGGGCACGAGCAGCACGACGGCCGCCACCACGATGCGCGCGGTGACCGCAGAGGCGGGAGTCCACCCCGCGGCGAGCAGCCCCTTGGCGAGGGTGCCGGACATGCCGAAGAACATCGCGGAGAGGACTGCGAACCCGAGGCCGGCGCCCGACCTGGGCGGAGTCACCTCCCGAACCGTGTCATGTGTCATCGTCGTCATGACATGTGACGCTACGCGCCTCTGTGTAAGATGTCAACGTGGTCTTTGCAGATGACAGTGAGATGTCGCTCCAAGCCGCCGTGGAGCTCGTCAACTCCGCGGTCGACCCGGACACGCTGACATCGATCGCGGTGCTGGACGAGTTCTGGACCCGCTGGAGCTACACCGGCCGGCACGACCGGACCCGCGCTGAGCTCGACGCCGTGCGCGCGCTGCGGCCACGGCTGCGGGAGATGCTCACCGCCGACCGGGACGGCGCCGTCGCGCTGGTGAACCAGGCCCTGTCCGAGGTCACGCTGCGACCTGAGCTGGTCACGCACGACGGACTCGACTGGCACCTCCACGCCGCCGACTACGACAACGATCCGCTCGCCGAGCGGATCGTCATCGAGACGGCGATGGCGATGATCGACGTCATCCGCGCCGACGAGACGTCCCGGCTGGGCGTGTGCGCGGACGACGGCTGCGACGGCGTCGTCCTCGACCTCTCGCGCAACCGCTCCCGCCGCTACTGCTCGACGTCGTGCGCCAACCGCAACGCGGTCGCGGCCTATCGGGCGAGGCGGGCTGAATAGCTCTCAGCCGAGGAACCTGCGCAGCACCTCGGTGAACACCTCGGGCTGCTCGGAGTGGACCCAGTGGCCGGCGCCCCTGATCGTCACCCTGCGGTTCTTCGGGAACAGCCGGTCCATCGCCTCGGCGTACTCGTCCTTGACGTAGTGCGACGTCTCCCCCGCGACCCACAGCACCTGTCCGTCGTACGGCGCCGCGTGGTCGAGCCGGTCGGTCGGCCAGTCCCCGAGCTGGTCCAGGTCGCGGCCGAGCACGTCGAGGTTGAGCCGCCAGGCCCAGGAGTCGCCGTCGCGGTGGAGGTTCTGCAGGAGAAAGCTGCGCACGGTCCGGTTCGGCACCGCGTCGGCCAGCGCCTCGTCGGCATCCGAGCGCCGTTCGAGCCGCGCGAGATCGAGGCCCTGCATCGCCTCGATGTAGCCCCGGAACTCCTCGGTGTGGTGGTACTGGACGGGCGACACGTCCACGACGCAGAGCCGCTCGACCAGCTCCGGGCGGCTGAGCGCCACGAGCATCGCGATCTTGCCGCCCATCGAGTGCCCGACCAGCGCGACCGGGTCGTCCGCGTCCAGCAGTCCCGCGACCTGATCGGCGGCGTCGACGTAGTCGAAGCGCTCGCCCCACGTCGACCGGCCGTGGTCGGGCATGTCGACCAGCAGCACCCGGTGATCGGCGGCCAGTGCCTTGGCGATCTGGGTCCAGTTCCGGCCCTGCCCGAACAGCCCGTGGCAGAACACCACGCGCGACCCGGTCTCGCCGTACGCCGTGGTGTGGAGGCCGTCGCGGTCCGGGCTGTCGGTCACCCGCCGAGACTAACGAGCCTGCTCAGCCGCTCGCGCTCACGGTCCCGTCGCCGGTGACGAAGACCAGTCCGTCGCTGGCGGCCAGGGCGAGGGCACGCTCGAAGCGGCCCGTCTCCCAGTACGCCGCACCGAGCATCCGGGCAAGCTCCTCGGGCTGCTGGGGGCCGTTCGCCTCCAGCGCCCGGACGATCTGACCCATCTCGTGGAAGACCTGTCGGTCGCGGGGACCTTCGGTCGATGCCTTGGGCGGGGGCATGGGCATGTCGGACTCCTCTCGGGTCGGGGTGGTCAGACGGGCTGAGGGGCGCGGTCGTCGTCCCCGGAGCCTCCCGGCGCCGGGTCCGCGTCGTCCTCGGCGGTCAGCGGCTGCGCGATGCTCTCCAGCGAGCGACCTTCGGCCTTGACTCCGAGGAACGCCGCCACGATGCCACCGGCGATCATGAGCGCCGCCCCGATGTAGTAGCCCAGCGCGATGGCGGAGATGCCCTCACCGCCGGCCGTCGCGTCCTCGATGAGCTTGCCGAACAGCAGCGGTCCGGCGATGCCGCCCGCCGCCGTACCGATCGCGTAGAAGAACGCGATGCACAGCGCTCGCGTCTCCATCGGGAACACCTCGCTGGCCGTGAGGTACGCCGCACTCGCGCCGGCCGAGGCGAAGAAGAAGATGAGGCAGCCCATCGCGGTGAGCGTGACGGCGGTGTAGGAGTCGAGCGTCAGCCCGGTGAACGCCAGCAGAGCCCCGGAGATCACATAGGTCGCCGGTCAGCATCCGGACGCGCCCGATGCTGTCGAACAGCGGGCCGAGGACCAGCGCACCGACGAAGTTGCTCACCGCGAACACCGCGATGTAGTAGCCGACCTGCTCCACGCCCAGGAACTCGCCGAGAGTGTCGCCGTAGGTGAAGAAGAAGGCGTTGTAGAGGAAGGCCTGTCCGATGAACAGCGACAGGCACAGCACGGTCCGCCTGGGGTAGAGCGTGAACACGGTCTTGGCGATCATGGTGAGCGGGATCGTCTTGCGCTGCCGGATCGTGATCGTCTCCGAGACGTCCTCGAGGTCACGCCCGGTCTCGGAGGCGACCTGCGACTCGATGTCCCGCACGATCTCCTCGCCCTCCTCCTCGCGGCCGTGGATGAACAGCCAGCGCGGCGACTCGGGCACGTGGCGGCGCACGATGAGGATGCCGACGGCCAGGATGGCGCCGAGGCCGAACGCCAGGCGCCAGCCCCACGCCGGGTCGATGATGGTCGGGTCGAGCAGGGGGATGGTGAGCAGTGCGCCGCCCGCGGCGCCGACCCAGAACGAGCCGTTGATGGTGACGTCGACCCGTCCCCGGTACTTCTTCGGGATCAGCTCGTCGATGGCGGAGTTGATCGCGGCGTACTCGCCGCCGATGCCGGCACCGGTCAGGAAGCGGCAGGCGAAGTACCACGTCGGGTTCATGGAGAACGCCGTCAGCACCGTCGCGACGGTGTAGACGCCGAGCGTGATGAGGAACAGCTTCTTGCGTCCGTACCGGTCAGTGAGCTGGCCGAAGAAGAGGGCGCCGATACAGGCGCCGGCGACGTAGACGGCACCCGCCAGGCCGACGTCGAAGCTGCTCAGCCCCAGGCCGGTGCTCTCGGGCTCGAGGGCCGCCGACATCGAGCCGACGATGGTGACCTCGAGGCCGTCGAGGATCCACACGGTGCCGAGCCCGACCACGACCAACCAGTGGAAGCGCGACCACGGCAACCTGTCCATGCGGGCCGGGATGTCGGTCGTGATGCGTCCGGTCTCCACGCCTGAGGCCACGAGATCTTCCTCCTCCTACCCGCGCGGGACAGACCCTCGAGGGGCGCGGGCAACCACTCGACGCTAGGACCGGCCCTGCGTGCGCGCCTCACCCCTTCTGGTGAAGCGAGCGGTCAGTCGGCGCACCACCGGCGAACGCCGTGGGCGGCCAGCGGCACGTCGCGGCGTACGACGGAGATCCGGTCGTCCCAGGCGCGGCAGGCCCGACGGAACGGCTTGGCGCGGTACTCGACCGCCAGCACGAGCGCGCCGTACGTCGCCTCGTAGGCGCCGCACTCGCGCCACTGGGCGCACTCCTCGGCGATGGCAAAGTCGTAGCCGACGGTCGTGCCGTCCCAGGCGGCGCGATTCTTCTGGGCGGCCGCGAGCCCCTCGTCGTGGGCCCGCTCGACCAGGAGCGCGGCGTACCTCCGGGAGTCCTGCGGCGTCAGTCGCCCACCGCTGCGCGTGAAGGAGTCGAGGTTGTCGTACTCGACGGCGGCGAAGCCGTCCTCGGCGCAACCGGCGGTCCAGCGGCCCACGATCTTCGCCAGCGCGCGGCGCTTGGCGGCCGTCCCGATGTCGAGCAGCCACTCTCCCCAGGCGCCGTCGACGACCGGGTCACCCTCGCCGTCCTTGAGCACCAGGTGCCACCGGTCTCGCCAGAACTTCTTGGCGCCGGGCTGGGTCTGGAAGCCGTTGACGTAGCAGACGTTGTAGACGTCTGCGAGCGGCTCGGAGGTGCGGTCGCGCACCACGATCCCGACCTCGTCGGGCACCGGCCGGTCACCGCCCAGCTGGTAGTCCCAGTCGACACCGGTCGGGGGCAGCACGACCTCGGGCGGATCGTCACCCGCGGCGGCGGTCGGGGCGACCCCGAACAGCAGCACGATCGTCACGAGCGCTCTAGACCACTGCCACATTCGGCGATCTTCGCACGCGCGAGGGCGTAACTCCGGTGTTCCGGCTGCGTTGTCGAGGCATCACCGAGAAGGGGACCACATGTCACTCCTCCGCAGCCGGCTCACCGCACTCACCTGCGCGGCCGCCGCCGTGCTCTCCACCTCCGGCGTCACCAGCGCCGCGACCGGGGGCACCGCACCTGCCACCAGCTGGAGCTCGGTCTCCCCCGCCCCCCATCCCGGGCTCCAGCTGCTCCTCTCCGACGCCGTGCCCCGCGGTTTCGGCATCGCCACGTTCGACGCCGTTCCGACCGCCGCCCAGGTCGCCGAGCTGGTCGACCTCGGCCTCGTCGTCCAGCCGATGAAGCGGCTGCCCCTGGCCATCGTCGGCGGCACGGACGCCGCGCTCAGCGACGCGGTGGCGGCCGGCGTCGCCCGCGACGTCTACCCGAACGAGACGCTGTCGTACGCCGACACCGCCTCCTCGAACGTCATGTCGACCACGCCGAAGGCCGCTGCCGCGTTGCGCGCGAAGGGCCTCACCGGCAAGGGCGTGACCGTCGGCATCGTCGACTCCGGCTGCGACGGCACCCACCCCGACCTCACCCACCGGATCGAGCACAACGTCACGCTCGTCAGTGCCGAGTACGCCAACCAGGCGCCGGACGAGTCGAACACGCTCGTCGTGCCCGCCGCCATCCCCGTCTACCAGAACTCGGACATCGGCAGCGGCCACGGCACCCACGTCGCCGGCATCGTCGCCGCCGACGGCACCAGCGGCAAGCAGTTCCTCGGCGTCGCGCCGGACGCGAAGCTCGCCTGCTTCGGCATCGGCGCGGTCATCACGACCACGGCCGTGGTCACGGCGTACGACTACATGCTGCGCCAGCCGAAGATGCTGGGCATCGACGTCATCAACAACTCGTGGGGCAACACCTTCCGCCAGTACGACCCGAAGGACCCGGTCAACGTCGCGACCAAGGCGGTCACGGCGAAGGGTGCGGTCGTCGTGTTCTCGGCCGGCAACTCGGGCTACGAGAACGGCGAGTCGACGGTCAGCCCGTTCAACCAGGCGCCGTGGCTGATCTCGGTGGCGGCCAGCGACCTCCAGCGCAAGCGCGGCGCCTTCTCCTCCAACGGGCTGCAGTTCGACAACGGCTACGCCGCCGCGATCGGCAAGAACGGACACACGGTGTTCACCGGCGACCGGATCGGCATCACGATGCCCGACGTATCGGGACCCGGCGTCGACATCTCCTCCAGCTGTGACAGCGCGGGCAGCGTCATCGGCCCCTGCCCCACCCACGGCAACGCCGTGGCCTCGGGTACGTCGATGTCTGCGCCGCACGTCGCCGGCGCGGCCGCCGTACTGGTGGGCGCCAACCCACGGCTGACCCCCGCCCAGGTCCAGGACGCGCTCAAGGCGACCGCCTCGCCGATGAGCGCCGACGGCAAGCAGCTCGATTCGTGGCAGGTCGGCTACGGCCACGTCAACCTCAACCGTGCCGTCGACCTGGTCCGCGGCCAGGACTGGAAGACGGACCTGCGCTCCGCCACTCGCGCCGCCGACCGCCGGCTGCGCAGCGACGACGCCTGGGCCGTGAGCCGCTCCGATCTCTGGCAGGCCGACGCCCCGCCGCTGGCGGCGGGAGGGTCGTACGCCGCCGACCACGCCGTGTCGGTGGGGCGCCGCACCGACGCCCTCAAGATCACCCTGGTCTACCCGACGCCTGGCACCGCCGCGAACCTGGCGAGCGCGACCGCCACGGTGCTCGACGCGAAGGGCAAGGTCGTCGGGACGACCGAGACCAGCGTCGGCTACAGCATCGGGCTGGCGAACCTGCTGGTCCGCGACCTGGCGCCCGGTGACTACACCGTCCGCGTCGAGGCCGACTACACCGCCTCGGACCCCGACACCATCGACTCGGACTCGGTCAACGGCCGCGTGATCTTCCTCCAGGCCGCGCAGCTGCGCCGCTGACCGCCTCGCCCCTCAACCTCTTGGTCCCTCAGAGGTTGAGGTGCGAGGACCTGGGTTGTTGGGGTCTCGACACGGTCCTTGCGCGTCCCGCGCGAGAGAACCTGACGGCGTTGCTGAGGTCTCGACACGCCCGTCGCGACCTCGTTCCTCGACCGCGGGACGAGCTCGACCTGGCCCGCGACGGTCTCAGAAGTCGAAGCCGCCGAACATGTCGCCGATGCCGTCGCCGATGTCGCCGACGCCCGTCCCCGATGCCCTCGCCGAGGCCACCCAGGGCGTCGAAGCCACCGCTGAAGAGCATGCCCATGAACATCCATTCCATCGGGCCGAAGGCGCCGAAGTAGCCCATCGCGTAGGGCTGGTAGGCACGGCCGCCCTGCCAGTAGGGCACCCGCTTCGAGCCCACCATCACCTGGCGGATGTCCGGATCGGCGCCGGCACTGACCCGCTCGGCATCCAGGGCGCACGCCGGGACGTCGCGACGGGCCCCGCCCGGCGGCGTGTAGGGCACGTCCTCCACCGAGAGGCCGTGGCGCGGGTCGAAGAAGCACGGCGGGCGACGGGTCGGCAGCGGACGACCCGCCACCCGCGCGCGGACGCATGCTATCGCGTAGCGCCCGTCCTCGAGAATCTCGGTGATGTTCCTGATGTGGTCGGGTTCGGTGATCTTCTCACCGGCGTACTTGGCGGTCTCGTAGGCGTCGAGCGCCCGCTGGTAGTCCGAGTGGGCCCCTGCGTCGAGCTCGTGGCCGGACAGCTCGAGATCGAGCTCCTGGAGGTCGACCCCCAGTGCCGTGATGTCCTCGAAGGCCAGCTTCTTGACCGGTTCGAGCTCGGCGTTCTTCCGCTCCAGCGCCCTGGCCTTGCGGGTCCGCCCGGCCACGACCACGACGCCCGCAATCAGCGCCAAGAGCACCAGCAGCCCGATCAACTCCATGCCCCGATGGTACGTGGGCATGCCCAGCGAGGCCCCGGCTCAGGCCGACCAGAGCACCGACTCGACGACCCCGTCCGACCACGTCGCGACGTCCTTCAGCTCGGGCCGCCGTTCGAGGAGCCCGGAGGCCCCGAGCGTCTGTCGACTGAGTCGACGCAGCCGGGCGTCCTCCCGCCGTGCGTCGAGGCTGCTGGTGGGTCGAAGGGTGGGCTCGCTCTCCATGCCTCCATCGTGACGACCTCCGGCTACCGGAGCATTGCGTCGAGGTGACGAGCGCGACAGGCGGCTGTGAACGGCGATCGCCGAGATGCCGAGCACCTCGGCGATCTCACGTGGCTCGAGCTCTTCCCAGGTCGCCAGCTCCAGGACCTCGCGGTCGCGGGCGGCAAGCCGTGAGCGTGCGTCACGCAGCGTCTCCTGCTCGGTCACGGCGAACGCGTGGCCGGGCACTGCGGCGGCGAGGTCGCAGCGCGGCGGTTCCTCGGACGCCGAACGCCGACCCTCACCGCTCCGGTGGTGGGCGAGCGTGTGGCGCGCCACGCCGTAGAGCCAGAGCCGGGCGCCCTCGCCCTCCGGGACGTCGGAGAACCGTCGCCACGCCACCAGGAACGTCCCGGCGACGATGTCTCCCGCGTCCTCAGTGCGGTCGACACGTCGCAAGGCGTAGCGCAGGACGGCATCGACGTGCGCGGAGTACAGCCCTCGGAAGCTCTCCTGCCGATGGCTCAAGCCTGGTCCGACGACCGACATTGGCGGCATGTGTTCAGCACCTCGCGGAGATCATGGACGAGCGGCTACCGCAGGTCCCCCGTGCGTGCGGTAGCCGCTCGTCGAGAAGGTTGGACCCCGGTCCGCCCCCCGATTGAGGCGCTGGACGGGCCGTCCCCCGATCGGCCCGTTCCAGCGACAAGAACACTCTGCTGCGCCCGGTGGCGGCCCGCATCGGTAGTACTACGTAACTGACTACGTAGCGCAGGCCAGCTCCCCTCAGGGCGCCCGGCCTCGCGCGACGCACCGAAGTCGAGCAGGATGACCGTCGTGGGCGGCCAAGTGATCGGGCGTGAGGACGTGCTGACGGCGCTGCCTGCTGCACTGGACACGGAGCGATGGATCAGCGTCGTCGGGCCTCCGGGCTGCGGCAAGACCACGGTGCTGCGGACGCTGGTTCAGGGGCGGGACGACGTGACCTGGGTCAACGCTCGGGGCATCACCCAGCTGCCCGACCTGCTCCGCTCCTGTCTCGACCAGCTCGAGACCGTGACGGCTCCCTCGGACTCGCTCGAGGGTGCCCTGCAGCGCGCCCTCGAGGACCGGTCCCGGTGGCTGGTCGTCGACGGCGTCGACGTCGACGAGTTCGACGGCGTCGTCGCGGGGATGATGGAGGCGACGACCGAAGCACGCGTGCTCACCACGTCCAGCTCGCTCGCTCCGCTCCTCGGTCGCCGAGTGGTCCGGCTCGGGCCGTTCCGGACGCCCGCGCCGCACGAGCCGCTGGAGGGGCCGGCGGTCGACCTGTTCTGCCGGTGCGTGATCGATGCAGGCGGACATCCCGTCGACCTCGAGGAGTCCGACGAGGACGTCCGGATGCTGCTGCGTGCCAGCGGTGGGCTGCCGCTGCTGATCGAGCAGATGGCGGTGCAGATCGCACTGGTCGGCATGACCCGGGTGACCCCGAGCGCGTCCCTGTCGGAAGCCGTCCACGCGTCGTACGTGCTGCTCGAGGGGGACCAGCAGCGCTGCTTCCGCCGGCTCTCGACCTTGACCGTCCCGGTCAGCCTGGCGGTGCTCGCCGCGATCACGGAGGTCGACATCGACACCGGGCGCGAGCTCGCCCTCGGGCTGGCGCGACGCTCCCTCGTGGAGGCGTTGCCCGACGGCCGGATCGACATGCTGGTGCCGATCCGCCGCCACGGGGCCTTCCTGACGGCCTCGACCGATGACGAAGCCGCCGCACGCCGGGCGCTGGTCGGATGGGCCGATGGCGTGCTGCCCGCGGAGATGAACGTGGGCGCCGCCGACGCCTCGTGGCTCAACGACCTCCCGACCATGCGATTGGCGATCGAGGCCGCCTGCGGCGCTCCGGAGACCCGGGACCACGGCTACGCGCTGGCCAACCGGGCCTTCTCCTCCCTCTACACCGCGATGCGCGCCCGGGACGCGGCCGAGATCCTGGAGACCGCGATCACCAGCGGCGACGGGCCGCCGGAGATCGGCGCCCAGGTCGCCCGGCGCGCGGGCATCGCGGCGTCCGAGGCCCGTGGCACCTACGAGGGCATGTGGCTGCTGGAACGCGCTGACGAGCACGCCCGGGAGGCGACCGACCCCGATCTCGAGACCGCGCGCACCGCGAGCATCCGCGCGGAGATGCACCTGGACGCCGGCGACCTCGACCACGCCGAGCGAGAGGCGCGGCGGGCGATCTCGCTCGACCACGGAACCGACCACATCGCCCCGCAGGCCACCCGGACGCTCGCGCACGCGCTCCTCGTACGCGGCGACTTCGCGACCGCTGCGGAGCTGTCGCGCTCCCTCCTCACCACGCGCCAGGAGGACGAGCCGTGGCTGACCCTGTCCGCCCGGCTGCTGCTGGCCTGGATCGCGCTGGAACAGGGGCGGCAGCTCGAGGCCGCCACCTCCGTCCGGCGGGTGCGTGACGAGGCGTGCGAGCTGGCCGAGGACCGGCTCGCGCTGCTCGCGGAGGTCGAGCTCTGCCACATCCTTCCGGCCGACCAGCCCGCACCCAGCGAGGACGACTCCCTCCCGTGGGCGGTGCGCCTCCCCGTCATCGTTGCCCAGTCCCGGAGCCTGCTCGCCGGAGGCGACTTCGCGCGCGCGGCGGGTCGGGCGGCGGACGCGGTCGTCCTGGCCGACAGTGCGCGGCTGGGCCGCGACGCGCTGGACGCGCGGCTGGTACTGGGCTACGCGCTGCTGGGGCAGGGCGAGGACGCCGAGGCTCGCGCCACCCTGCTCGAGTCGCTGTCGAACGCCGCCACGATCCCGTCGCCGCTGCGGGCCGCAGATGCGCTGGACGCCCTGGCACATCTGGCGTTCGACGCGACGCCGAGGACCGCTCAGTCAGTGGCCGCGACCGCGGCGGCGCTGCGCGCGCCGCGCGGGGCCAGCAGCGTGGGGCGGCGGCCGCGCCATGTCGAGCCCGCAGGGACGGTCCCCGCGGGTTGGGTGGAGGACGACCAGCTGACCCTGGGCGCCGTCGCCGAGATCGCCGCCCAGCTGATGCCCGCGCGAGGCCAGCGCGGCCCGGGCCGACTCGACGTGCTCACGCCGGCAGAACGGGTCGTCGCCGACAAGGTCGCCGAAGGCCTGACAAGTCGGCAGATCGCCGCCGACCTCTTCCTCTCGCCGCGGACCGTGGACGCCCACCTGTCCCGGATCTATCGCAAGCTCGACATCAATACCCGCGCCCGGCTGGCGTCGTTGGTCACCGGCGGCTGACGCCGGCGAGCCCGCGCAGAGCCGCACGCTCATGCCGATGAGCGGA